>CP034120.1:0-3022500 GCA_003856375.1 Glaciecola amylolytica | reverse complement strand
AGAGATTTTCTCTGAAATTCGCTCAGGAATATTTCTGGCGATGGTCAAATGCGGAGTTTTGATAATCCCTTTGAAACGGAGCGAAAGCTCTTTTTGAATCTGACTGACTGATTCATTTTGAATGAGTTGCAATACAAATGTTCCGTTCTTCCATTTCTCAGCTCCCGAAATGGAAATTGTAAAGGGTTTTATGGATGAAACTGCTGAATTCAATTTTTCTTCAATCAACTCTTCAGAAGATTCGTTTGCTTCAAAATAGCAGATACTGATATGCGGTTTCGAATGAAGAGAATCATCCGACAGTGGAAAGATTGAGTTTAATTGCTGCTTTAAGAGGATGACTTTTTGACTAGTTGCATGATCCGGTTCTATAACAATCAAGTACTCAGAAATACTCCCTCCAAAAATGTCTAATTGTTCATTCATAACGTTTATCCAACAAAAAAGCCTCACTAAAAGTAAGGCTTCTTTATCTTGTATGGATTGAAATTATTAGAAAACTTCAGAATCCGCGAAATGGAATTTTCCTTCAATTGCAGCATTCTCATCAGAATCAGATCCGTGAACCGCATTTCTTCCTTTAGACTCAGCATAGTACTTACGGATAGTTCCTTCAGCAGCTTCAGCAGGATCTGTAGCTCCGATCAAAGCACGGAAATCAGCAACTGCATTGTCTTTCTCCAAAATAGCAGCAACAATTGGTCCGGATGTCATGTATTCAACCAATTCACCGTAGAATGGACGCTCAGCGTGAACTTCATAGAATTTTTTTGCTTGATCCTCAGTTAAACGAGTGAATTTCATCGCTTTGATTGAAAATCCAGCCTGGATAATCATATCAATAATCTTTCCCATGTGACCATTTTCGATCGCATCTGGCTTTAACATTGTAAAGGTTCTGTTACCTGACATCTTCTTCTTTATTTAAATAAATTTGGTGCAAAAATACAACTATTTTCTCAAAACTCTGAAAGCTTTGTTACCTATAAATCAATCGGTCAATTATTTTTTTAGATATGTCTAAAAAAGTTTTTTAACTTTGTGTAAAATAAGAATCTTGAAGTTAACACAAAGCGAAGAGAATTATCTCAAGGCAATCTTTACTCTAAGCCAGGAAGACAAAGGAGCGATTTCAACAAATGATTTGGCTGAAAAAATGATGACAAAAGCTTCGTCTGTAACAGATATGTTAAAGAAGCTTGGTGAAAAGAATTTGCTGGAGTATCAGAAGTATCAAGGTTGTCAGCTCACTGATTTAGGAAGCTCCTGTGCTTTGGCAATCATCCGGAAGCACCGTCTCTGGGAAACTTTCCTTGTCGACAAACTGAATTTCGGATGGGATGAAGTACATGAAATCGCTGAACAACTGGAACATATTCAATCTGCGGAATTAACAAACAGGTTGGATGAATTCTTAGGCTTCCCGAAGGTTGATCCGCATGGAGAACCGATTCCGGGGAAAGACGGAAAAATTGAAGTAGTTGCGAATCGAATTATATTATCTGAAGCAACAACCGGGATGAAAGCCATTATTATGGGAGTTGAAGATGATCAGACAGAGTTTTTGCAGTATTTGAGTAAGATCGGATTGAATCTGGGAACTCATATTGAAGTTTTGGACAAACTGAATTTCGATGGCTCTATTTTAATTGAAATAAAAGGAAAACAAGTCCAGTTTTCAAACACGATTGCAAAACAAATATCCGTAAAACCGATATGAGAAATTGGGTTTTCATAATGACCGGCCTTTTCTTTTTGCTTGCCTGCAGGGTTCAGCAGCGGAAAGAGAATGACAAACTCATTGTCTGCTCCACATCGATTGTGGCTGATTGTGTTCGTCAGGTTGTAGGAAACAGATTAGCCGTTAAATCTCTTATGGGACCGGGTGTTGATCCGCATACATACAATCCGAGACCGAGTGATGTAGGCTTGTTGAATGACGCAAAACTGGTCGTTTATACCGGTTTTCATCTGGAAGGGAAAATGGCTGAATTGTTTGAACGTTTGTCGGAACGAAAAGCCGTGGTTTCTTTTCAAACTGATTTCCCCAAAACGAAAATACTTTATACAGATAAAATAACTCCGGATCCACACGTTTGGTTTGATACCGACTCGTGGATTCAGTCAATGAACGGAGTGGTGGATAAGTTGATTGACCTCTATCCGCAATACGAACTGGAATTCCGGGAGAATTTCTATCATTTCCTGCAAAAAGTTGAAGCAAAAACCCTGGAGTTGAAAAGGGAGTTGGCTAAGATTCCGGAAAAGAGAAGAATTCTGATCACTTCGCACGATGCATTTCATTATTTCGGACGCACTTTCAATATTCGGGTAAAAGCTCTGCAAGGAGTATCGACTTCTCAGGAACCGGGAGTGAGAGACGTGGTGGATTTAGTTGATTTCATAGTCGATCATCAGGTAAAAGCAATTTTTGTAGAAAATTCGGTCAGTCCGAAGGCTTTGAACAGTGTTTTGAATTCGGTTAAACGAAAAGGGTATCACGTAAAAATAGGAGGAACACTTTTCTCTGATGCCTTAGGTTCGAAAGGAAGTGGAGCAGATACTTATCTCGGAATGTTATCTCATAATGTTAATTCAATTAAAGAAGGATTGAAATGAAAAAGGCAATTGAAGTAGAAAATTTAACTGTTTTTTATCGGGAAATGTTGGCCTTGGATCAGATCTCCGTAAGCGTAAATTCAGGTAGAATTACCGGAATAATCGGACCTAACGGTTCCGGAAAATCCACTTTTTTAAAAGGAATTCTGGGAATAACTCCGATCAAAGAAGGTCAGGTTTCTTTCTTTGGCAGCAGTTTCGAAAAGTTTCGCTCCAAGATAGCCTATGTTCCCCAAAGAGAATCCATTGATTGGGATTTCCCGATCACAGTTGAGGAAGTGGTGGAAATGGGCCGGATTACTCCAAAGAAATGGTGGGCAAGAACCACTTCTGCAGATAAGGAAATTGTAAAAGAAACGCTTCGGAAGGTGCAATTGGCTGAATTTTCCACGCGGCAGATCGGACAGCTTTCCGGAGGACAGCAACAACGCGTTTTTTTAGCGAGAGCTTTGGCTCAGGAAGCGGAATTGATCATTATGGATGAACCTTTTGTAGGAATCGATATGGCTTCTCAGGAGGCAATTCTGACAATCGTAAGGAAATTGAGAGATGCTGGAAAAACGATCGTAATCGTACACCACGATTTGTCGGTGGTTGCTCAGTATTTTGATGATGTGATCCTGCTGAATAAAAAACTGATTGCAAGTGGTTCGAAAGAGGATGTTTTGCAGCCAGAGAACATCGAGCAAGCTTACGGAATGACTTTTTTGTTGAATAAGAAAGAGCATCGCTCTTGATTTTACTAAGCGCACAAAGAATAAAAGGAAGATGGATTTAAGTATTTGGATCGTATTTATCGGAACTGCATTGATCGGAATTTGTGCCGCTTTGGTGGGAACGTTTACTTTCCTCCAAAAAAAATCATTGATCGGAGACGCTATTTCACATTCCATTTTACCGGGAATTGTTTTGGCGTACATGCTTTCCGGACAGCGAACAACATGGATTCTAATGCTTGGAGCTTTCTGTGCAGGATGGTTCGCAACACAGCAGATTTCCTGGCTGCAACGAAAAACCAAACTAAAATCCGACGCAATTGTTGCAGCAACACTCAGCATCTTTTTTGCATTTGGCCTGGCACTTCTATCCTATATTCAGGGAAGACCCGACGACGGACAAGCCGGACTGAGTGATTTCCTCTTCGGGAAAATTGCAGCTTTGGATCTTCAGGATTTGTACTTGTTTCTCGGTGTTTCAATCGTGATTGTTACAACCGTTTTCTTGCGTTACAGAGTGATGTTCAGTTTCGCTTTTAACAAGGAATTCATGATCAGTAAAGGATTTTCCCTGCGCTGGAACGATTTTATTTTGAATTCAATGACCATTCTGGTCGTAGCGATGGGAGTTCAGGCTGTTGGTGTTGTATTGATGTCCGCACTTTTAATTATTCCGGTATTGTCTGCAAGAATGCTGACTTACCGTTTGAGCCGGATTCTCACTTTCGCTTTGCTTTTCGGAACTTTCTCCTCTTTATTGGGTTCGTATATTTCGATTTTAGGAAAGAATATTCCGACTGGTCCATGCATTATCATGGTTTTAAGTGCTTGTGCAATTATTGTTGCGTTGTCGGTAAAAATTCAATCAAAACTGAAGAGTTATGGAAAATGATGTGTTAATGATATTGACAGCGTGTTCTGTTGCTATTCCCGCATCATTATTGGGAGTTTTGTTGGTTTCCAAAAGCCTGGTGATGGTTGGTGATGCAATTTCACATGCCGTTTTACCGGGAATTGTTGTGGCGTATTTACTGAGTGGAACGAGAGATTCCGGACCAATGCTTTTGGGAGCTGCAGCAACAGGATTTTTGACCACTTTTTTAATCGACTTTCTGAGAAGAAAATGGCGCATTCAGGAAGATGCGGCAATCGGTTTTACCTTCACGTTTTTATTCGCTATCGGAGTGTTGCTCATTGCGCTTTTTGCCGGGAAAAACAGCGATTTGGATCAGGAATGCGTATTGTACGGGGATTTGGAAACTTCTATTCTGGATCAGGTGATTATCGGAGAATACCTTTATGGAACCCGGGCAATTTTACAATTGTTGCCTTTAACCGTTGTGTTGCTTTTGGTCCTTGTTTTGGGGTTCAAAGGCTGGAAAGTTTGGGCATTCAATCCGCATTTCGGATCATTCATCGGAATTCCGACACAGCTTTTTCATTTGACACTGATGTTACTCTTAAGTATTCATGCTGTTTTGAGTTTTGAAAGCGTTGGAGTGATCCTGGTAATTGGTTTATTGGTGCTTCCTGCGGCAACAGCATTGCAATTTTCCAAAACTTTGAGTAGAGCTTTTATCTATTCTGCATGCATAGGAATAGTATCATGCATCCTCGGAGTGCTGCTTGGAAAATGGATCAATATCTCCATCTCACCATTGATAGTTTGCGTGAATGGCTTGATTTTTATGCTTTCTGTATTGTTTTTATCTGCGGGTAAAAAACCGGTAAATCAAAGAAACGTCGGTGAATCGAAACTTCAAGAATACAAGAATCAAGAAATTATTTGAACAAAAAAAAGTGAATAATAGTTGCCAGTTTAATATTCTGGAGTACCTTTGTTTCAAGAACAACAATTTTCATAGTTGTTAGTTTTGGGTTTTATAGTTTTAGCATGGTTTAGCAAAAAGAGGAGTAAGTTCTAGTGAATTTACTCCTCTTTTTGTTTTTTCTTGTTGCAGGTTCTTCATTTTTTTGTTTCTTTAGCGAACATTCTACAACACTTATGAAGATTAAACTAATTATTCTTACCCTTCTAGCGTATTCTTTTTCATTTTCTCAAACTCAAGGTGTAGCCTTTCCAACCGTTGGAAAAGGAGTTGCAACCCCATTTGTGACAGATTACCACGCGTTGGGAATCAATACGTCGGCGCTTGGATGGCGACCGAGATACGCAGGTAAAAAATTTACGACGGGAACTTCCGAATTTGCATTTGGTGTTTCATCGGATTCTTTGAATTCGAAAAAACTGCAGAATCTGACCAAGACACTTTACAATGCTGCTCAGCATAAGAATCCGAATGAGATAGATTATAAACGACAAATGCAGGCCGTTGGTGATTATGCGGAAGCGGGAGTTGCTATTAATTTCGATTATAACTGGTTGGGCTTTTCCTATTACGGTGAAAAATTCGGAGGAATTGCCTTTAATATCCGCGAAAACTACAGCTGGTATTCAAAAATGAATTCCAAAACGACGGATTTGTTGTTCCGCGGAAAATTATCTTCCGTATTTGATTCCTTAACGGTTGTTTACGGTTCGGATACTTCACGAATTGCGAACAACGCCAATATCTCTCAGGATTCTTTGGGACACGTGATCAGCGGATCTCTGAATGTTCCGATCCGGATCAGTGAATTGACGAAAGGAACGCAGATCCAAATGGTTTGGAACAGAAGCTACAACATTGGTTACGGACGTAAATTGTTCGGGAAAGATTCTGTTTTCGAATTGTATGGAGGAGTAGGAGCGAGATTGATTACTTCAATGGCCATGTTTAATATGACTTCGGACGATGACGGATTGAGAATGTACTCGGCCATTACACCGACCTTTGATATCGATTACGGAAACGTAAGCGGATCGAATGCCATGCAGAAGAAAAACAAAGGAATTGCTCCGGTAATGGGAACAGGATATGGAATTGACTTGTCTGCAAGTTTGATCCTTTTCAACAAACTACGGGTTGCGGTTGCGGTGAATAACATCGGATCTGTCACCTACAAGCGAAATGTATACAAAGTGAAAGATACCTTGTTCGCATCCTTTGAATTGGGAGGTTTGAACGGAGAAAACATTACTCAAACCGTGAATCAATTGGTGCGTAACAACGGATTGATGACTCTGGAAGGTGAACAGAAATACACGGTGGTGAATGCTTCCGATTTCCGATTCGGAGTGAGTTACGAGCCGATCAAATATGTTCGTTTAGGTTTTGATGTGGTTGCTCCGTTTAACAAGGAAAATCCGGGATCGATTCAAAACCCGGTTTATTCATTCGGAGGAGATATCATTCCTGTTAAATGGCTGCAGTTGAGCATCGGATATTTCGGTGGCGGGATTTACAAGCACAATATGCCGCTTGGATTGACTTTCATCATAAAAGATGGTGCATATGAATTCGGAGTTGCTTCCAGAGATGCATTGAGCTTTTTCATGAAAAACGGAACGAGTGTTTCGGCTGCTTTAGGCTTTGCCAGAGTCCGGTTTTAGAAGGTCTTTCAGTTCGTTCAGAATCAAAGCGGTTGCTCCCCAGATCAGAATGTCTCCTTGTTTGAAATGAGGAACATTCTTCATCATGAATTCTTTATTTAATGGAATGTCCAGTGTAATGACGGATTCCGGTTCGTAAAGTGCCATCAGATCCAACTCGTGTATTTCAGCCACTTCGCGCTCAGAACGGGTGTATTCAAAAGATTGTTCCGTGGAATAAAATACAAAGGGACTGATCAGGAATTTGCTTACCGGAACAAACAAAGGTGTGAGTTCTTTTAAAAATTCGAAGGAGCCGGCATCAATTCCGATTTCCTCCCAACATTCTCTGATTGCGGTATGTTTTAAATCCGGATCGTCCTGTTCTTTTTTTCCTCCGGGAAAACTGATTTGACCGCTGTGTGAACCTTCGTATTGCTGACGCTGAGTAACGATTGTACAGAGCTTGTTTTCGCTGTTGTGGAAGAGAATAATGGCAACTGCCGAATCCCGGTATGAAATCCCGTTTTGAATTTGTTCCCTGGAACTGCCTCTGTAAGGCATAAATGCCAAATGAGAACCCTCTCCGGGTAATTCGCGGGAAAATTTCTCCATTAAATCTTCACGTGTCATTTTGCCTTTTTCACACTTTTCAGAATACGCTCAAAATCGTCGTAGGTGTAATTCATGATCGGTTTGCTTGTGATCCATTGGAACACAAAATAGTCATCCTTGACTTTGACCGTAGCCGTTGCATAGTAAGTTTGCCCGGAATAAGAACCGTCACCCGATATCGTCTGAATGACTCCTTTTTGCTTTAGATTTTTAGGAAGTTCTTTTTTAATTGAAACTCCGGCATTGTCCAAAGAAGCATATCTGCGCCAAACGTAAGCATCCTGAAAAGTATTCAGCAAGTCATTTTTAATGATAAAATCAGAAACGAAATCCCGGTACAAATCGGATTTACTGAAACGCTCTACTGAAAAATAAATATTCAGCGCATTGCTTGTTCTGGTGATCGAAGAGTTTTTGACAGTGTAATTATGCGAATAATAACGCTTGAAATGATCCGGAATAGTAAATGAAATCCCTTCGTACTTGATGGTCTTATCCAGCTTGAAATTGTAGTGATTGTTTTTAAAAGCTTCTCTGATCTCTTTATTTTCCTTATCGTAGTCAAAGCACCCTGCAAGGAGAATGGCTGGAATGAACAAGAGCAATAATCGATGACGCATAGTACTGATTTCGTTTGACTAAAATTGATTCGGTTATAAATATAAAAAAAGCCCCTGACAAAATCGTCAGGGGCTTTTCTCTAATTAGATATCAATTTTTGCGTACTTCGCGTTTTTCTCAATGAATTCACGTCTCGGCGGAACTTCATCTCCCATTAGCATGGAGAAAATCTGATCACACTCAGCAGCGTTTTCGATCGTTACCTGACGCAGGGTTCTGTGCTCCGGATTCATGGTTGTATCCCATAACTGCTCGGCGTTCATCTCACCCAAACCTTTGTATCGTTGAACGTTTACTGAAGAATCTGCACCGTTTCCTTTCAATTCTCCGATCAAACGGTCACGTTGATCTTCCGTCCATGCATATTCTGCTTTTGTACCTTTTTTAACCTGGTACAATGGCGGAGTAGCAATATAGATATATCCTTTCTCGATCAATTCCTTCATATAACGGAAGAAGAATGTCAAGATCAATGTCTCGATGTGAGAACCATCCACGTCGGCATCACACATGATGATTACCTTGTGATAGCGCAGTTTTTCAAGGTTCAAAGCTTTGGAATCTTCTTCTGTTCCGATGCGGACTCCAAGCGCTGTGTAAATATTCTTGATCTCTTCGTTTTCAAAAATCTTATGCTGCATGGCTTTTTCCACATTCAGGATCTTTCCACGAAGCGGCATAATAGCCTGGAACATACGATCACGACCTTGTTTTGCAGTTCCACCCGCCGAATCTCCCTCGACAAGGTAAATCTCACAAATAGAAGGATCTTTCTCCGAACAATCCGCCAATTTTCCCGGTAAACCTGAACCTGACATGACATTCTTACGCTGAACCATCTCACGAGCTTTTCGGGCTGCGTGACGTGCTCTTGCAGCAAGAATCACTTTATCAACAATGATTTTTGCTTCAGCAGGATGTTCTTCCAAATAAATGGATAACATTTCTGAAACCGCCTGAGAAACCGGTGCTGTAACCTCACGGTTACCCAATTTTGTTTTAGTTTGTCCTTCGAACTGAGGCTCCTGAACCTTAACCGAAACAACTGCAGTCAATCCTTCACGGAAATCATCACCGTCAATTTCGATTTTCTCTCTTGCAAGCATTCCGCTGTCGGTAGCGTACTTTTTAAGTGTATTCGTCAAACCACGACGGAAACCGGATAAGTGAGTTCCACCTTCGTGTGTATTGATGTTGTTTACATACGCCTGAATGTTTTCCGTGTAAGAAGTGTTGTAAGTCAAAGCAACTTCAACCGGAATTCCTTCACGCTCACCTTCGAAGTAAATAACATCTGTAATCAATGGTTCGCGGTTGCGATCCAGATACTGTGCAAATTCACGCAATCCTCCTTCCGAATGAAATATATTGGAAGTAGCTTTTCCGTTGTCGTCAACTTCACGTAAATCCGTAATAGTGATGGTAATTCCTTTGTTAAGGAAAGCCAGCTCACGCATTCTCGCACAAAGCGTATCGTAATTGTAATCTGTAAATTCAAAAATACTTGAATCCGGTTTGAAGCGAACTTCCGTACCGTGGTCGTCAGAGTTTCCAACTTCACGAACGTCATACAACGGTTTCCCGATGCTGTACTCTTGTTCAAATATTTTTCCGTCCCGGTGAACGATCGCATGTAAGTGTGTTGATAAGGCATTCACACACGAAACCCCAACACCGTGAAGACCTCCGGAAACTTTGTAGGTGTCTTTATCAAACTTACCTCCGGCATGAAGAACCGTCATTACGATCTCAAGTGCCGATTTTCCTTCTTTCTTGTTGATTCCGGTTGGAATTCCACGACCGTTATCTTTAACAGTAATTGAATTATCCTCGTTGATCCATACACCTATCGTATCACAATGTCCTGCCAATGCCTCATCGATGGAGTTATCAACAACCTCGTAAACAAGGTGGTGAAGACCTTTTACGCCAACATCCCCGATATACATCGCCGGACGTTTACGTACTGCTTCCAAACCTTCTAATACCTGTATATTATCCGCGGAATAATCCTGATTCTTTTTTTCTTCGCTCATAAAATAAGTTGCTTAAAAAATGCACTTTTTCAGTGCAGAACAAATATACGAAATTGCCACGGTTTTCAGGGTTAAAATGCGTTAATTAGCTAGTATTTATCAACAAAATATTAACGAATAAAAAGAAAAAAAGCTCCGATCAAATCGGAGCTTTTTTTCTTACTCAAGAACTTTTATTCGGATCATGATATCCAGTTTCTTTTTGATATAACATTCCAGTGCAAATTCACCTTTTCCCAGCTCAATAATCCGCTGTGTTGCGAACTGATGCAGCTCATATCCCTGAGCATCTCTGGTGTCGATTACAGATAGCTTTTTCACGTCTCCCGACTCCTTGCTGATCTGGTATGCAGTCAGGAATCCTCCCCATCCGTCTTCGTGTCTGGCAGGAACTTTATTCTCATCCAATTCCAGATTCTTTACGTTGTCGAGGAACAGGATGTAGTAATTGTCTTTGGATTGCACAAGTTTATAGCTGAGTGATCCTCCCCGGTAGAATGCTCCGGAAAATCCGTAGCCGACTCCGGATGGTCTGTCGCTGTGTTGTCTTTTCGGAAGTTTCTTAATGAAAATCAACTCTCCGTTTTTGTCGATCTTTGCAGCAAGCATTTCTTCATAGTAATAATCATAAGTCACCGTTCCTGTTCTGGAATCTCTGGTGGTAATGACGTAATACTTTTCACCGGCAAAGAAAATACTTCCGTCATCGTGAATAATCAGGTCGCGCAGAACCATATTGGTCATTCCGAGATCTTTTCCTTTTTCTTCTTTTTTGTCCATTCTCTTCTGACTTCTCTCGGAAGTGAACTGCTTGAGAAGTTCGGTAGGAATCTCGAATGATTTGAAATCGTTTTGCCGGGCGTCCTTGCCAATCGAACAATAGAAGATTCCGTCTACCTGAAATCCGCGTTTGTTGCTGTAGAATCCGGCAAGAAGCAGCTTGTCATCTTGTCCTTCAAAGAAACTCACCTGTGTCACAAATTTACCCTGAACGTCGATATCCGAAGCCTGGGTTTGAACGCCGGAACCGGATACACTGATAATCTGGTACGTGAAGTTCGGATTGTTCTCGCGGTCAAACTGTCTGGTTTCACCTTCATTCATGACTTCCGACAAGATAAACACATTACCGTCTTTATCAACCGTGTAGTCGATGTTGTTCATCCTTGCCTCAGTATACGGCATCTCAACTTCCTGACCCCATAATTCGGTCAGCCCGGAATCGAAAACGTAAAGCCCGATATTGTCTTTGTTGATTTTGCTGTTGCGGGATTCCGGCTTTTTGCGATAATGAAGTAGCAATTTCGAGTTGTCGAATGAAGTCGCTAACCTGAACTTATTCCCGTTTCCACCGGTTACTTTTCCGCTCACAGCAATAATTCGTTTTCCTTCGTCTTCAAATGCTCCGGTGGTCAGATTGATTTTTCTGACGTACAATTGCTCCGTTTCATTCGCTCTGTCCCAAACAGAAAACAACAAGTAAACGTAATCTTCTGTTTCCAGATCGTCTTCGTAAACAGTTCCTTTGGGAAAATCTTCATAAACCTCGTTGGAAACTTCTCTGAAAGCATCTCCGCTGAATTTTTGGATGACAACCCGTTCCTTTGACATCTTGAAGGAAATAACATTTCCATCTTTGGCTGCATAGCTTTTTATCGCGGCATCTACAACAGGATAAGGTTCTCCGCAAGTGTATTTAAATTCTCCGGAAGTAGGAATTTTTCCGTCCTGAGAAAAAGAAGTTACAGCCAGGATTGTGAAAATTCCGGCAGTTACAAGGTGTTTAATCTGCATTTGTTTTTTTTGAATTATTAATGATTTCTAAGCCATGAAATAATCTCTTCGTCCATAGGTTTGGTAGATGGTGAAATCACTTTAACGAGCTTTCCTTCCTCGTTGATCAGGTATTTCTGAAAATTCCATTTTACAGCATTGTCAGAATATCCGTTTTTTGATTTTTCAGTTAAGAACTGATAGAGTGGGTGTTTGTCTTTTCCTTTCACTTCGATTTTACTCATCATCGGGAAACTCACTCCGTAATTTTTAGAACAAAACTCTTTGATTTCGGTGTTGCTTCCGGGCTCTTGTGACATGAAGTCGTTTGAAGGAAAACCGATAATCACAAAATTACTGTCTTTATAGGTTTTGTACAGCTTTTCAAGTTCTTCGTATTGCGGAGTTAAACCGCACTTGGAAGCAGTATTGACGATCATTACTTTCTTGCCTTTTAACGATGCCAGATTGAACTCGTTTCCGTCAATATCAGTAACTTTAAAATCGTAGATCGTTTGGCTTGCACTCACAAACGCAATCAGGAGTAATGAAATGGATAACAACGTTTTCATGGTGTCAATTTAACAGTGCTTTTTTCGAACGAAAGGCAACTTTTTTTTAAAATTAACGAATAAGTAGACATGAAATATCAATTAACGATTTTTTCACTTTTCGTTACCGTTTTTCTGAATGCTCAAATAGAGGGTGTTTGGAAAGGACTGTTGATTAAGGATGGGCAGAGACCGGATCAGGCAAGTATCATTTATTTTGATTTCGGAAAAGAACCGGTGACAAGGGAAGAAATGACTGCCAAAGAAGGTTATGCTGTCCGGCTGTTAAAAGTTGAATCGAAAGGAAATGCGGTAAAAGCGAAACAGTCGACAGTTCTGAAAAAGAAAGATGTATACGGCAATCGTTGGTGTATGTTGGATTTCGAAATGACATTTGTGGATTCGACCGGATATTTACAGGGAAAGTTTTACAGTCTGGAATGCAAAGGCGTTTCGGGGAAAGTAGTGTGCTTTAAAGTAAACGAAACGGTTTCGAGAGAGAAAACAATCATTGAACTTCAATCCTGGCGGCCTATTTTTGCCGAGGATCTAAAAAACGGGAGAAAATCAAAAGAGGTGAGGGATTCCGAGCGCAAGAACTTCCACTTTGAACCGATCTATTTTGATTACGATAAAGCGGAAATCAGACCGGAATACAGTTCCTTTCTGAACCGGATTGTGTATGTTATCAACAGCCATTCTGATTTGCGTGTACGCGTAACCGGACATACGGATGCAGACGGATCTGATCAATACAACGACGGACTTTCCGAACGAAGGGCACAGTCGATCATCGAGTTTTTTGTCAAAGCCGGTTTGAAACGCGATCGTATTGTAATCGATTTCAAAGGAGAAAAGGTTCCGGTCGGGGATAATCACTCATCCGAAGGAAAACAATTAAACAGACGGGTAGATTTCGAGTTTATTTAATGCCCGGAATACTTGTCAATAATATCTTCGCTACTGATTCCGGTCATTCTGTTTTGTGCTTCTATTAGTTGGTTTATTCTTGGTTGAAGAAACCAAACTCCTACAGGGAAGAGCCAGACAAAGAAAAAATCTCCCGTGAAATCTGAGAAAGTCACATTGCGCTGAAGTTCGGCTGCCTTGATTGTTTTTGCAACAAAGTAAAATGTATGGAACATACAAAACATACAGAACAGGTGCAAAAAGAAGAACAGAAATGCTAAAGAAGCGAATTTGAAGATGACACCCGGATTGTGTTCAATGTTTGCGATATCACCAATGATTGATGCGGCGAATACAGGGATGATGCAAAGGTAGATGATCGGAATAATGAGAAAAGCCTTGATTCTTCCGGAAGGCATTTGCACGAGATCACTGGGGATTAATGTGCCTAATTTCGTTACTACATTCCAGAGCCATGCAAATTGAACAAATCCGGAGGCAATCATAATGAATGGCATCAGGTAGATAATCCAGATGATGTCTTCGGGCTTTTGCGGATCCTTCCCAATCAGCATCACTGCGATGATGATACTGAAAATGATCATGACAACAAATGGAATCGCCATCATCGAGACAAAGATTTGCCAGTGTTTTGCACGTAAAAAGATTGAGTTCATGGCGTAATAGTGTTATATGTCAGAGTCGAATATAAACAAAAACCCCGACGTTCGCTATACGAAGTCGGGGTTTGTATATTAAGAAATTTTTTCTTACTTGATGAATGCCATAGAAGCATCTTCAGCATACTTCAAGAACTCACGGTCTTTAGCAGCTTTAGTTTTCCATGCAGCATCTTTACCGATAGCGTTTTTCAAGTTGCTAACCAAGTCAGTCAATTTGCTTTGACGAGCAGCAGCAATTGCTTTCAGGTAATATCCTTGACCAGACTCTTTGTCATTTGAATTATCGATAGTGCTAACAGCTCCTGCAGCATCTCCGTTCAACAATTGAGCTAATGCTTTGTTGAAAGAAGCTTTTCCACCGAATGCGCTAACAGCCTCTGCGTATTTTCCGTTTTGGATAGCGATAATTCCTTTGTTGTAGCTTACTTCTTCTCCAGCACCACCAGCTTGTCCGAACAAGTCAGCAGCTTTCTTGCGATCTCCGCTAACTCCTGCAACAGCACCTAGGTTGTTTTTAGAGATTGCGTTATCTTTCAATCCGTTTGCTTTCTCGAACTGAGATTTAGCTTCAGCTACTTTACCTTGGTTGTACAATACAACACCAACGTTGTTTGCAGCACGGTAATCAGATGGATCTTTTTTCTCAGCTTCTTTGTACAAACGTAATTTCTCATTCAAATCGTCTGTCAAAGTAGCTGTAAACAACAACTCTTCCAAAGTCAATTTTTGTGGATCAGATGTAGAGACCGCTTTCAATTCTTCATCAGAATATCCTGTTAGGTCATAAACTACACTGATTTCAGCACGACGCAACAATGGGAAGATAGTTTTGTCCAATTCTGTAAATGATTTACCTAAGTTTCTCATTTCAGTCTCACGTTGATTTGGATCAGCGTACATTTGAAGTACACGTAAGATCAAATCTTTATCTTCTTGCTTGATTGAAGTGTTTTTAGCCAACTGAACTTTGAATCCGTCGAAATCCTCACCACGACCAGCCAGGTTGTAAATCTCACCTGATGCTTTATCGTTTTTAGCTTTCTTAGCAACTTCAATAGTAGCTGTTTTACCTGAGTTAGCACGATCAGAAGACAAAGTCTCGTTTTTCGCAACCTCACCTTCAGGAGAAGCAAAACCTGTAATATTGATAGACTTGATATTGATTTTCGGATTTGATTGAGCAGCAGTCAACCAAGTTCCCAAGTTTACGATATCTGTATCCTTGAATTCAGTCTTACGAACATCATACTTTGCTTTCAAGTAGTTAAATTGAGCATAAGTTGATTTTTCGTTTACACGCTTGAACTCGTCTTTAGCGTAAATACACTTGAAGTCCTTGTTAACCAAGTATGGAGTGATAATAGTACCCTTCGCGATTTCTTTATCCTCGAATTTACCTACTTTTTCTTTACCACCTTTGAATACTTTTCCAGTTACGATTAACTCAGTGTTTTCAAACTCAGGCTTGTAAGGAATAACATCTGTGTATGTCATTGTTCCACCTGGCTTGTACTGAATTACTGTACCATTTGCTGTTGCTTTTTCACCCTGAACTGTTACAGTTTTTAAAGCTGTTCCGGCTAATTTCGGAGTGATTTCAGCGTATGCCTTCTTCTTGATTCCTTTCTCCGGGAATTTAACGTCAACTTTTACACGTACACTGTCAGCGTGCATCTCAAGAGGGCTTGGAGTTACTGTGTAATCCAGATCCTTTAAAAGATCACAACTTGAAACAAGCGAACCAGTTACAGCGATAAAAGCTAATCCTTTGATACTTTGCTTTTTCATATTCAATTGTTAGTTACTACCTTAATAAAATTCCTTGCAATAATAATCATTTTTTTTAACCTATGAAGATTAATCCGTATTTATTCATTGACAAGTGGCGGATTATGAACGACGAATGGATTTTCTGACTTTTCGAATTTGTTTTTTAGTTCCGCAAAATCGTGTCCGAGAGAGTGAAAGAAAAAATTTCCCGTAAGTTCAAACATTGGAGTCGTTACAAACTGTCTTTCAGCGATATAAGGGTGTGGAATCTGCAATTCCGGGTGCTTGATTTTCAAGTCTTTGAACAACAAGATGTCCAGATCAATGATTCGGGATTCATATCTTTCCTGTGAACTTCTCTCACGTCCCATTTTTTTTTCCACAAATTGAAGGGTTTTTAAACAATTCAGGGAATCCAGTTCGGTGGTGCATTCGAAAACGGTGTTCAGAAACCATTCTTCCGTTTCAAAACCCCATGGTGGCGTCTCATAAATCGAAGCTGTTCGCAAAACCCGGATATGATTCGCATTCAATTCATTAATTGCGTGTTGGATGTTTGCCATTTTGTCGCCGAGATTCGTTCCTACACCTATGTAAATGAACTCCTTAAAATCGTTTTTTTTGCGATTTACCATTTAAACCAATTTTTATCCTTTTGATGGAGTAAAGATAACTTACATCATTAAAGCTGAAATCACTTTTTTTTTGGATGTATATTTGTTTCAAAGTTATATCTATGTCTACAGTTAAAGTTTCTTTTTGGCGCATCTTTTGGCCATCATTGGTTGCTTCCATGATTTTGTCCGTTTTCGGGTGGGTTTTCTGGTTGATTATTTTTGGTTCTTTAATTGGCGCAGAGCCTGAAGCAAAGGACTCGAGTGTTTTACATATGACGCTTAGCGGAGAAATAGGAGAGCGAAGTTCTTCTACATTGAATGCGCCGAGTTTTTCAATGGATAAGAAGATCGGTTTGGCCGATATTCTGACAGGATTGGAAAAAGCGAAAGAGGATGATATGGTAAAAGGAATTTATCTCGAGTTGGATAATGTTCAGTGTGGTTACGGAACAGCAATGGAAATCCGCAATGCATTGAAAGATTTCAAAAAATCCGGAAAGTTTGTGGTTTCTTATCTCAATGGTGAAGTCATTACGCAAAAGCAATATTACATCAGCTCTGCTTCCGATGAAATCTATGGTTTCTCTACTTCAGCGATGGAATTTATTGGTCTTGGAGGAGAATTGATGTTCTTCAAAAATACCTTTGATATGCTGGGAATCGAAATGCAGGTGATCCGTGGTTCCAACAATGATTTCAAGAGCGCGGTGGAGCCGTATTTCAGAACGGACATGAGTGATTCAAGCCGTTTGCAGACTGAACGTTACATGGCTTCGATTTGGGAAGATGTGCGTAATCATATTTCAGCAGATCGTAAGATCAGTGCAGCGGATCTGAATGATATCGCAGAAAACGCAAAAATTCAGCGTATCGATGATGCTGTGAAGTTTAAACTGATTGATGCAGCAAAATACCGCGACGAAGTAGAAGAAATTGTCCTGAAGAAATCCAAATTGAAAGATTTGAAAAACATCATGTCTTTTGAAGAATACGCTAAAAAGACATTTAAGAACAAGCAGCTGGCTTTTGAATTGGGAACATCCGAAGCAAATGTAGCAGTGATTGTCGGTGAAGGTGGTATCACGGTGAACGGAGACGAAATGACTTCTGATAAAATCTGTAAGTATTTCAGAGAAGTTCGCAATGACGATAAAATCAAAGTGGTTGTTTTCCGTGTAAACAGTCCGGGAGGAAGTGCTTTGGCATCTGAAGAAATCTGGAGAGAAGTTTCGCTTACAACGAAGAAAAAGAAAGTGATTGTTTCAATGGGAGATGTTGCTGCATCGGGTGGTTATTATGTGGCTACTCCTGCTTCAACAATCTTTGCTGAACCAACAACGATTACAGGTTCGATCGGTGTGTTTGGTGTGATTCCTTACACAGGAGGATTTATGGAAAACAAGCTCGGATTGACTTTTGACCGTGTTCAGACAAACAAACACAGCGTTTTGTCTACAAACAGAAAACTGACACCGGAAGAACTGGCTTTGATTCAAGCGGAAGTTGATCAGATTTATGCGCAGTTTAAAAAGCGTGTGGCTGACGGAAGAGGATTGACAACGGATCAGGTGCAGAAAATTGCGAGAGGCCGCGTTTGGACCGGAGCAGATGCAATTAAGATCGGTTTGGTTGACAAAATGGGAGGATTGAATGATGCATTGGCTTTTGCGATTAAAGAAGCGAAAGTGAAAGATGCAAAAGTGAGATACTATCCGAATGTGAAAGAAAATCCGTACGAAGCATTTTTGGAGCAGCTTTCGGAGGAAGATCAGGAATCATTGAAAGTGAAGCAACAGGCAGTTCCGAAAGTAATTGATGATTTGACGAAACGATTGATGAAGCTGGATTCGTATACCGGAATTCAAATGCGAATGCCGTTTGAGATTGATTTACATTAAGAATACGTGATCAGATAAAATTGAAAAGTGGGGGCGAAAAATTTTTCGCCCCCACTTTTTTATAATTCTTAATTTTGCCCCATGATCGAACAAAACATCTCTTTAAAACCCTACAATACCTTCGGAATTGATGTCAAAGCCTTAGCATTCGGTCGCTTCGGATCTTTGGAAACCCTGAAAGCATTGTTGAGTAATCGCGATCCGGAAATACCTTTGTTGATATTGGGGGGAGGAAGTAATATTTTGCTGACGAAAGATCTTCCGTTTTTTGTTCTGAAGAACGAAATCGAAGGAATTGAAACGATCAGTGAAACGGACGAACAGGTTGTTTTGAAAGTTGGTTCCGGAGTGGAGTGGCATGCCTTTGTTCGTCATACGGTTGAAAAGGGTTTTGGAGGAATTGAAAACATGAGTTTGATTCCGGGAAGTGTAGGAGCAAGTCCGATGCAGAATATCGGAGCTTACGGAGCAGAAATCAAAGATACTTTTGTTTCACTGGAAGCTTTGCACATCGAATCCCTGGAATTGCATACGTTCAACAAGGAACAATGTCAGTTCGGTTACCGCGAAAGTGTTTTCAAACGAGCGTTGAAAGATCAATACGTGATTGTTTCCGTTTCCTATCAGCTGACGAAACATCCGAAAATCAATACTTCCTACGGAGCAATTCAATCTGAAATTGAAGTGATGGGAATAGAGAACATTACGGTCGATGTGGTGAGTCAGGCGGTCATGAATATCCGTAGAAGCAAACTTCCCGATCCGAAGGTTCTTGGAAACGCAGGAAGCTTTTTCAAAAATCCGGTTGTTTCAAAGGCAGTTTTTGATCAGCTGCACGTGAATTATCCCGATGCGCCGCATTATCCGCAGGAATCGGGAGAAGAAAAACTGGCTGCAGGCTGGCTGATTGAAAAAGCAGGCTGGAAAGGAAAGCGTGTTGGAAATTGTGGGGTTCACGAAAAACAAGCCTTGGTTCTGGTTAATTACGGCGGGGCAACAGGAAATGAAATCTATGATCTTTCCACTGCGATCATTGAAGATATTTATTCGAAATTCGGTGTCAGATTGGAGCGGGAAGTAAATATTTTGTGAAAATGATTAAAACGCAGTTTTGATTGAATATTTATGCGTGCTTAACGAATGAAATCTGTTTTAGGATGAATTGCTTGTTTTTGGATGTAAATTGTAATTATCAGTAAATATGCGGTTTGTTTGGTTGAGTGGATTTGTTTGAATTCACACAAATTTGCCTGCTATTCCAATATTTCATAGCTTTTAGATAGTTAATAATGAAAACCATTATTGAGATCATCTTAAAACACACTGCTATGAAAACTACCATCATTTTTGCTGTTCTATGGATCAGCTTTGCAGGATTCTCTCAAACTAACACCGTTACTATTATCCAGAAATTTTCTGATTGTGCACCTGTTACCCAACGCCTGATTCAAGCCAATTTTTCACCACAGCAGCGCCTCGAGCTGGAAAAGGATTTACGTAAGTTATCCAAGTTAAATTACGTGATGGCGCAGTCGTATCGTTTTGCAGACAACCAAATGGTACTTCGCTCTCAAAGACAGCTTTTCGATGCAAAGGCGTATGATACGCAGCGTCAGAAAGATCGCCGGGTTACTGTTTTTGATTCTGTTACCGGATTGTATGTCGAATTATTCTCCTGGAACGAAATGGACCAGCAATTAACACAGATTGATGTTCAGTACGATATTGTTTCGTGCAATTAAGCGGTTATTTGAATTACGAATGATTTTCTTCTAAATAAATGACCTAATCTATTCGTAATTAGTTATTTGTAATTAATTACCACTTGTCGCTCGTTCCGTCTTCCTCATTGGCTTGATCCAACAGCTTTTGCCAATTGTACGTAATATCTTCCGAATCTCTCAAAATAGTGGAGTAGTCTCCTTTGCTGATTTCAATTTCTTCGATGTCGTAGCCCAAATACAATTCGATTTCTTCCAGGATTTGTTCTTCTTCCTTGCTGCAGAAAGAAAGCGCCTGACCTTTTTTGTCTCCGCGTCCTGTTCTACCAATTCTGTGAACATATTGTTCCGGCTGATCCGGTAAATCGTAATTGATCACGTAATCAACTCCCTGAATATCGATTCCGCGGGCTGCAACGTCTGTGGTGATCAGAATTTTGTTTTCTCCGGATCTGAAGCGATCCAACACCTTGAAACGTTCTTTCTGTTCAACTCCTCCGTGCAGTGCTTCCGAATGAATTCCTACACGTTCCATTGCGGCTACCACGCGTTCGCAGCGAACTTTTGTACGAACAAACACCACGTATTTGAAGTCTTCGTATTCTTTTACAATGTTTTCCAGGAAGAAACGCTTATCATCCATTTCAACTTTGATATATCCGTGTTCGATATTTTTGGCTACAGGATCTTTCGGAGAAATCTGAATCCGGATCGCGTCTCTTACCAAATCATAGGCAAGAGCTTTGATCTTTTTGTCGATTGTTGCGGAGAAAAACAAGGTTTGCCGGTTCTTTTGCGGTGAAAGCTTATGAATCGCCTTCATGTCATGCGCAAAACCAAGATCCAGCATTCTGTCCGCTTCATCTAATACCAGAAACTGAATGGAATCCAATGAAAGATGGCCTTGTGAACGCAAATCGAAAACCCGTCCCGGAGTTGCGACCACCACATCCGTTCCACGCTTCAATTCCTGGATCTGTTTATCCTGTTCCATTCCACCTAAAATCGCGGTGATACGGATATTTGAACCTTTACCGATGCTTTCAAAGGCTTGTTTGATCTGTTCCGCCAATTCGCGGGTCGGAGCCATGACAATACATCTCGGGCTTTTCGACCTTGCTTTCGAAGAGCTCAGTTTATGAATGATCGGAATGGCGAAAGCAGCTGTTTTTCCTGTTCCTGTCTGTGCAATTCCGAATACATCTTCTCCATTCAGAATCGGTGAAATCGCTTTGAATTGAATGTCGGTTGGTTTTTTATAACCAAGGACTTCTAATTGGTCTTTGATTTCTTGGGAAATGGGATAATCTGAAAATCGCATCGGACAGTTTTTTACAAAGTTAATCCAATTATCTCATTAACCCGCTGAGCAGTTGATTCCGAAAGTGTATATTTGCTTTATGTATATTCCGACCGAGTTTGAGTTTACAGACCAAAAGCTGATTCTGGAATTTTTGCAGCAGCATCCTTTTGGAACTTTAGCAGTGAATGGAACTGAGGGATTTCCTGTCCTGGTTCATATTCCGTTTACCTGCCATTTCGGTCCGGAGAAAAATTACCTCGAATTTCACGTTGCTTCTGAAAATGAAATCGTCGCTGCGATTCAAGCGCTGAATCAGGGAACGTTGATCGTTCAGGGAGCTCACGGTTATATTTCTTCATCGGTTTACACACACACAAACGTTCCGACCTACAATTATCAGGCGGTTCACGTTTCCGGGAAACTGGAAACTCTGGATTCTTCCGGATTAAGAAATCACCTCGTTCAATTGGTTGATACTTTTGAAACAAAACGGGAAAATAAATTGCACATCAATCAATGGCCGGTAAATCTGATTGAATCTTATATGAAAGAAATCGTCGGATACCGCATGGAACTGAATCAGGTAGAAGCCGCGTTCAAGCTCTCCCAAAATAGAAATGAAGTGGATTTTCAGCGGATTTTGGACGATTTATCAACCGGAAATGCGGAAGAGAAACAACTTGCCGAAGTCATGAAACAAACAAAATGCCCCATCAAATGAAAATAGTTTTAGCCAGCCTGACACTTTTTGTTGTCCTTTTTTCCTGTACAAGCAAAAAAACAGAAGAAGAATTTCAAGTAAAAGGCTTCAAATATGCACGATTGGTTTCAATCGATCAAAAAATCGGTTACAAGGAGTTGATCGTGAAAAATCCGAAAACCCTGAAAGTAGAAACCCGCTACGCGTTGATTCCGCGAAACTCGAAAATGAAACGTCCTTCCGGCATGAAGGTTATTGAGGTTCCGGTTCAGAACATGGCTGCGCTTTCAACGTCTTTTGTGGGAATGTTGGATGCGATCAACAGCATTGAAACGATTAAAGCAACGACGGAAGAACAATACATTTCCAACAAAGCTTTGCTGAAAGGAATTCGTGCAGGAAAAGTCCTGACGGCAGGATATGAAACCGGATTAACACCGGATGCAGTGCTGAAAGCGAAAATTCCGCTGATTATTTTCAGTGGTTTCGGACAGCCTTTCCCGAATGAAGACAAGTTTACACAATTGAATGTGGTCTGCATGGCAAATTACGATTGGGAAGAAATGCATCCGCTGGGAAAAGCAGAATGGATCAAGGTATTCGGAGCATTGGTTTGCAAAGATCAGGAAGCAGATACGTATTTCGATCAGGTCGAAGCATCTTATTTGAAAATCAAGAAAGAAGCACAGGCTATCAAGACTCAGAAAAAAGTGATTTGCGGCGGATTGGCCGGTGATGTGTGGTATGCTCCGGCCGGAAAATCATTTATGGCGGGAATCATGAAAGACGCCGGAATGGATTATTTCTATAAAAATACGGAAGGTACAGCGAGTTTGAGTTTGACTTTCGAGCAGGTTTTCAGCGATGATCAGCAATGTGATATCTGGATTAATGCAGAAGCACCGACTTTGAAAAAGCTTTTTGCAATGAATCCGAAGTTTCAGCATTTTCATACCGTGACGAAAGGAAAAGTGTATACGTATACGCATAATTCGAATTATTATTGGGAACTCAGCCAGGTGAATCCGCATTGGCTGCTCGAAGATTTCATGCACATTGCAAAGGGTGAAACAAGTGCGAAATATCATTTTTACAGACAATTGAAATAATCTATGTGGAAGAAACACGGGATATCATTGGTCTTGTTTGTTGTCATTACAGTGATAACGATCGGCTATCCGCATGGAGATGATGCCTGGTTTTCGTTTATCGATTCGGAAGATCAAAATGCGTGGAAACTCTTCGTGATCTATCGCGTTCCTGAAGTCTTTATAGCAATTATTGCCGGCTTTGCTTTATCTATCTGCGGCTTGCTTTTGCAAACAACATTGAACAATCCATTGGCGGGCCCGTCTATTTTGGGATTAACGTCAGGCTCGCATCTGATGGTGGCTTTGACCATTATGGGAAGCTCGTTTCTGGGATTGGAAGTACTCGATTTGGGGATTACGATCTCTGCAACGATCGGAGCATTGATTTTCGGACTATTGATTTTGGTTATTGCAACGCGGGTTCGTTCCATGGTTTCTCTTTTGTTGGTCGGAATGATGCTGGGAACCTTTGTTTCAGCAATCACGAACATCATTCTGATGAAAGCCGATGCCAACAGTGTGAAAGCCTTTTCCATTTGGGGAATGGGATCTTTGCAACAGGTAAGTATCGAACAAATTCCATTTATTACGGTCTTATTTTCCATCGGAATTCTGGCGGCTTTTCTATTGACAAAACCATTGAATGCATTGGTGCTCGGAGAGAAATCTGCAGCCATTTTAGGAGTTCAGGTAAAACAGACGCGCTGGAAAGTATTACTGGTAGTTTCTATTTTGGCCGGATTGGTTACAGCGTTTTGCGGCCCGATCGGATTTGTAGGTTTGATCGTTCCCAATTTGGTTCGTATGTTTTATAAAACAGCAAATCACGCTCATTTATTGTTGGCTTCCGGTTTGATCGGAGCAAGTGTGATGGTCAGTTGCGCATTGATGATCCGCATTTTTGAACCGATCATGGTATTGCCGATAAACAGCTTGACTGCTTTGCTTGGTGCGCCGATCGTTTTGTTTCTCCTGTTAAAGAATATCCGCAATGCTTAAGTTTGAAAATTGTACCATTGGGCATTCGAAAATGCTGTACGAAATTCCGGATTTATTTCTTGAAAAAGGAGAATTCGTTGCATTGATCGGAGCGAACGGTTCGGGGAAATCAACACTGATGGATTTACTGATTCAGGGCAAATTTCCAAACGGAAAAGTAACCATTGAGAAGCAAAACTGGAACGATTTAAAACCTGCCGAAAGAGCGAAAACGATTACCTTGGTCGATAATCACTTTTTGGGTTTTGATTACCTGAGAGTAAGTGAATACTTAGAATTAGGTCGACATACCTACACGAATTTCACCGGACGTTTATCTGAAACTGACCACGAAGTTGTTCAGAAATATGTGGAGATTCTGCATTTGGATCAACTGATCAATCAATCCACATCGACCTTGAGTGACGGAGAGCGGCAACGTGCCGGAATCGCCAAAGCATTGATTCAGGAAACACCAATTGTTTTACTGGACGAACCAACGGCTTTTTTGGATTATCCGACCAAGAAAGAAGTGATGTCACTGCTTGGAAGAATTGCACGTGAAAACAATAAATTGATCATCGTGGCTTCTCACGATATTGATTTTTGTATCGAATTCTGTTCGCGTATTCTGATCATTGAAAAAGAATCCGGTGTTTTAAAGTCCTATCAGCAGATTCAGCATAATGAACTGGTGGAAAAAGCTTTCGGGATTTAAGAACCTAATTCTCCTGACTTGGAATTCCGTTATTGCGACTCAGTCTTCAAAAGCTTTCGCTTTATCCCAAATCACTTTCGCACTGACGTTTGTCGTGATTTAGTCTTCAAAAGCTTTCGCTTTTTCTTATCTTTGTCCAATTACTGTTTTACTACTGGATATCAGATCTTAATATGAAAATCATGAAGTACTTATTACTACTTACCCTCTTTTTTACAGGTGGTTTTTTGTTTGCTCAAAATCAAAGTGCAAGTAATCGGATGCGTTGGGATAAATTGACCAACTATTCGAAAACTTTCAGGAATGAGGCCGGTGCTTCCAAAGAGGTAATAGATGCATTTCCTGTTTACAAGATTTCAGGAATCTGGTATGTTTCGCTTTATGGAAAGCGTCTTCCGAATTGCAATTGGAACCTCATTCATGAAAACAGTATCCTTTTGGGAAGTTCCGTTGGAAAGATCACGACCATGAAAGTTCCTCTGGAAAGAGTACACAGCATCGATTTCTCACAGTTCTATTCTTACCTGGAGATTCCGGGTAAAATTGTTCCTCAACTCGATAAGGCAGTAAAAGATACACGGGCAGACAGCGTTCAGAGAGGAATTGATTTACCTGCTGCTTTTACCGGAAGAGATATTTTGATTGGTGTCACGGATTGGGGATTTGATTACGGTCACCCGATGTTTTACGATACGTTGCTGACACAGTCGAGAGTTTATGCAGCCTGGGATCAATACAAGCAGGTTGGAGATCTTCCAACAGGTCAAACTTACGGAGTGGAGTATGACACTCCGGCAGAATTAGCTGCTGCGGAAACAGACACCTCAAACATTTATAGTTATAATACGCACGGATCTCACGTTGCAGGAATTGCAGGAGGAAGCGGTGCAGGATCTGTTTATCGTGGATTTGGCTTTGAATCACAATACCTGTTTACCACATTTTACATTGATCAGGCTTCAGCAATTGACGCTTTTGTCTGGATGAAAGATAAAGCGGAAGCAGCCGGAAAACGATTGGTTGTAAACATGAGTTGGGGAGTTTATTACAATCAAATGGGAAGTTTGGATGGCTTTTCATTACTTTCTGAAGCAATTGATGACCTGAGTGGAACAAACCGGGTTGTTTTTGTTGGTGCTGCAGGAAACAATAATGGAACAAAATTCCACATCAAAAGAACATTCAATAATGATTTCTTTAACTCATTGGTTAGTTTTTACCCGTATGCAGCGAATCCGTATATGTGGGGAGAATGTGTTACTGCGTGGGGAGAACAGGGTCATAATTTTTCAAACAGGATCTCCGTTTATAATAGTTCCGGAACCCTATTGGTAGCAAGTCCTTATTATTCCACTTCAACAACCGGATATCTGGATTCTATTCTGGTTGCCGGAAACGACACGATTGTCTTCAACGTTTCTTCAGAAACTGCGAATCCATTGAATGGAAAACCAGGTATGCAGATTCGTATTCGTTCTCTGAACACCAATAACAGAATTGTACTTACCGGTTCGGCTGTTGATGGAACGGTTCATTACTGGAACCTTCCTGAATTAACAAACGGAGCAGGGAATTTCGGACAGACTTTCAGTGCTTACGGAGCGAATGGAATTTCAGGAGACTCGTTTTACGCCATTGGAGAACCAGGTTGCACGAACAGTGTAATCACTGTTGCTGCTTATTCATCGAGTTATGTAAACGGATCTGGAAATACGGTTGGAGGAGCTCTTGCATCATTCACAAGTATCGGCCCGCTGCATAATGAAACGATGAAACCAGATATTTCAGCTCCGGGTGTAAACGTTGCTTCTTCCATTTCTTCTTATACCGATGTGGCATATACAGCTATTGCTACGATAACCTTTAATAATAAGGATTATGATTTTGCACGGTTTTCCGGAACATCAATGGCTACACCATGTGTTGCCGGCATTGTCTCACTGATTTTGGATGCAAATCCGAATTTGTCCAGTCAACAGGTGAAAGATATCATTAAAACTACAGCCCGACTGGATATTAATACAGGAAGTATTGTTGCTCCGGGCGATACCAAATGGGGAATGGGGAAAATCAATGCATATGCTGCAGTTAAACTGGCTTTAAACACGCTTTCTACAGATGAATATACTGCCGCAGTTCCTTTTGTGCTTTATCCCAATCCAACTTCAAACGTTCTACATATCTTGAATGTTAATGATTTGCCATTATCCGTTTTGTCCATAACGGCACTTGACGGAAAGGTTGTTTCACCTCGTTTAAATAAAGATACCATCGATGTTTCGGAGCTTCCGGTCGGAATTTTTCTTTTAAAAATCCAAACAGGTACTGAAGTTTATACCTTGCGTTTCGTTAAAGAGTAGTCAATGCGTTTCGACAGGAATCCTTGGGTTTTTATCCTGCCCAGTTTTCCCGATCCAGATTCCGCAATTGAATAGCTTCCGATAGATGAGCCGTTTCGATATTTTCAGCCGCATCCAAATCGGCAATCGTTCGGGCGACTTTCAAAATCCGGTCGTATGCTCTGGCTGAAAGCCCTAAACGATCCATGGCGTGTTTCAACAATTGTTTTCCTTCCGGGGAAATCTCGCAAAACTCAGTCAGTTCTTTGCGCTGCATCTGTGCATTGCAGTGAGTTTGCGAACGATGATACCGTTTCAATTGCAGGAGCCGGGCTTCGATTACTCTGTTTCTGATTTCGGTACTGCTTTCTGTTGGGAGGTTAAGTGCCAGATCATCAAAAGAAACAGGAGTAACTTCTACATGCAGATCGATGCGGTCTAAGAGCGGGCCTGAAATCTTGTTCAGATAGCGTTGAACGGCTCCCGGAGGACATAGACATTGCTTGCTCGGATGTCCGTAATGTCCACAAGGACAGGAATTCATAGCGGCCACCAATAAAAACGCACATGGATAATCTACCGAAAATCGTGCGCGGGAAACAGTTACGGTACGATCTTCCAAAGGCTGACGCATGACTTCCAATACCTGCCGTTTGTATTCCGGAAGTTCATCCAGAAACAAAACTCCGTTGTGTGCAAGCGAAATTTCTCCGGGTTGAGGATAAGAACCACCACCAACCAAAGCTACATCCGAAATGGTGTGATGAGGTTTGCGAAACGGGCGCTGAGTTACCAAACCGTTGTTCTTTCCGATTTTCCCGGCTACGGAATGAATTTTCGTTGTTTCCAGTGATTCTTCGATACTCATTGGAGGTAGAATACTTGGCAACCGTTTGGCAAGCATGGATTTTCCGGCTCCCGGCGGACCGATCAAAATGATGTTATGACCGCCTGCAGCGGCAATTTCGAAGGCTCGTTTAATTCCACTTTGTCCTTTTACGTCTTTGAAATCCACATCATTTTCGTGCTGTTGCTTTTGAAACTCCTCTTCGATGTTGAAAACAGCAGGAGAAAAGGGCCTGGAATTGTTTAGAAAGTCAACCACTTCCTGCATGTTTTCCATTCCATACACTTCGATTCCATCTACAATAGCTGCTTCCGGTTCGTTTTGTTTGGGTAGAATAATTCCTTTGAAACCATCTTTTTTGGCCTGCATCACTATTGGAAGTACGCCTTTGATCAGTTGCAGTGTTCCGTCGAGTGATAATTCACCCAAAAGAAGATAATCCTTTAGCTTTTCATCCGAAATTTGTCCTGAAGCTGCCAAAATCCCAATCCCGATTGCCAGATCAAAGGTTGAACCTTCCTTGCGGATATCTGCCGGAGCCATGTTGATTGTAATTTCCTTTCCAGGATAATTCAGGTTGTTATTCTTCAAAGCCGCTTTGATGCGTTGATGACTTTCCTGAACAGCTTTGTCGGGTAATCCGACCAGCATAAAATTTACTCCATTGGCAATATTTACCTCAATAGTAATCGTTGTTGCATCAATCCCGAATACAGCGCTTCCAAATGTTCTGACTAACATATTTTTCCTCTTTTCTATTTTAAGTTAAGAAGAAAGTTGATCTGAAACAAGTGTTTTGATTATTAATTAATCTTTTAATGATTAGTTTTATGAAATTCACTGATGATGCACTTCTAAGTGTTTTTAACGGTTATGCAACGGATAAAATCGTCACGCTTTCGTACAGATTACCAATAGATCTAAGCCCAAATCCGGGTTTTCATTCAAATGAAAATGTTCCCAGCTGATATCCCTGAATTTGCCTTGTTGGGAATGCATGAGTTTTTTTCTGTTCAACCGATTCAAAAGCTCATAAGGAATCCGGAGCAACATTGCCGGAAGTTTGTATTGCAGTCCGAAGAAATCAAATCGCATAATCTGTTTGACCGATTTCCTGTTTTCAAAATGGTATTTCCAAACCAGTTCGTTTCCTTCAATGCCTTTCATATCGACTTTACAGAAAAACATTTTCAACAGCACAGTCAACCCGATTGAATCGTATTCGCGGATATGCCAGGGATTGCGTGAAATTGAAAATCGCCGGTTGATGGTACTCAGATGAAGTTTCCCGCCCGGCTTGAGAATCCGATGAATTTCTTCCAGAAAGAACTCATCTTCTTCAATGTGTTCGATTACCTGAAAAGCAATGATGTGATCAAAAGAATTACTCGCAAAAGCGCTTAGATCAGGAAGCGTTACTTGCTGAAAGCGACAGTTCGGATGCTTGCCCTGCAGCTCATCGATCAATGCTTTGTTTTTATCTAATCCCGTATAGCGAATTTCCTCCGATCGGAAATATTCAACTCCGCGTCCCCAGCCGCATCCAAGTTCCATCACTTCACCTTTCAACTGAGGTGCAATCTGAACATAAGGGAATAGAAGCCGTTCGTGGAGAGGCTTGTCTGATACAATGTGGTCGCTTGTAATTTCTGTTTTAAAATACTTCATAACGCAAGTTTTATTAGGATGTTTATACAGTTCTTCTAAGTTTCATTTTGGCTGTCGGGCAGGCAGATATTTTGGAAATAATTAAGCAATAAGAAGCCCGTTCCGCTGCAATAACTTCACTGCGACGGGCAAAAAATAATTCATCTGATTTTGTTGTACTGCTTAGATCTAAAGCTTTAATCCAACTCCGAACAGAATTCCCCAGGAAGAGTATTTCCGCCTGATTACATCGCCGGATATTGCCGGATTGATCATGGAGTTAAAATAAGGATTGATGAAAACATACCACCTGTCAAAGTTTCTCCTCGCTTCCAGTTGGATGAGGTAAGAAATATTGAATCTGACGGCTCGATATTCTGCTACTCCATTGAAATTTTCATTCGGGTAACTTCCTCTGTTTTTAGCAATTCCAAAATTGAACTGCGCCCCGATCCGCGGAATCAATTCGTACTTTCCAAGTTCGAAACGGTAGCCGAAATAGATTGGAATGGAGATCCAGGAATAACGGTTTTTGAAGGACATGCGTTCCTGAACCGAATCCTGTTTGTATTGGTACGTATGGTAATAAGTGGTGTCAAGTATTTCCGGAACCCAGATTCCCAAAGAGTCATCGAAAACCAGAATAGTATCAATCACGTGTTCGGAATAGGTCGAATCTTTGTAAGTATATTTCATCACCTCGGAAGTATACTTTTCTCCTGTTTGCGAATAGGAAAGTCCTGTGCCGAACGTGAATTTTTTGTACGAAAGATTTCCCTGAATCCCGAATGTAGGTGCCAGAATGGAAGATTGATTTTTTCCTACCTTATCCAGATATGCTTTGCTTGCATGAGAATCATGGATGAAATTAGCTCCCAAACCTCCGAACAATTGAATTTCTTTTCTCCATTGATCATTCGATGCGCCTTTTTTCTCGTCGTCCGGATTTTCAGCAGGGACAAGCGGATTGGCAGATGTTGTGTCTGCAGGGTTGACTGCAGTACTATCCTTTTTCGTTTCGGAAACAAGCGTCGAATCAGCCTTTGAAGTACCGGAATCCTTAGCTTCTTCTTTTGGTTTGACAGTTGTCTTCTCTGAAGTGGATTTATCTGTTGTTTTGTTCGGATCAGTCAAATTGGAAGGAACTTGAATGCCCGCATTGTCAGCCGGAGCAATAGTATTACTCATTTTGTTTTTACTGATTTTCGGCTGAATATGTTTTTGAACCGCCGATCTGTTTTGATTGTGTTTTTCTGTGGATTGTATTTTTGTTTTAATGCTGGAATTTGAAATGTGATCCGGTTTTGCAGTCATTGTATCGAAAACCGCGATTTCATTGTTTGCGATGCTCCATTGTGTTCTGCCGACTCTTGTTTTAGAATCAATCGAAACATAAGATACAGAAGATTTATTATTGGCTGATGGAGTGAATTGAGTGGAGTGGGATAGTGAAAAAGAAGGAGATTGCAGAGAAAAGAAGATTATTAATGACAATCCTGTCAGGCAGAGTAATCCTGTGAACCACCAAAAGAAAACGCGTCTTTTTCTTTCGGACATATCCAAACGCTTGTTTAAATCCTCCAGAAAGGCTTCAGGAATGTCGAAAGACCTTTGATTCAATGATTCATTGAACAACTTGTCGATATGATTTTTATCTTTTTTCAAAACCGATCTTTTTAGTTTGGGTAATCTCAATCTGTGCTTTCAATTTTTTCCGGGCTTCTTTGATGTGCCATTTAACGGTTTCATAGGAAATCTGAAATTCTTCCATGATTTCTTTAGAGGAATAACCGTCAATGGCGTATAAATTAAAAACCATCTTCGTAGCCGGAGGCAGGACATTCAGCATTTGCTGCAACTCTTCTGCTTCAAAAGTCAGATCAATTTCAGGTTCACCTCCCGGCGGATTGTTTTGATAATTGTCATTGTATTGAAACAGCTCTTTGTACCGTTTGTTCTTTCTGAAATCATCAATTATTTCGCGTTTAACGATCTGCTTAGCCCAGGAAAAGTAAGCTGTGCCAATTTGAAACTGATCGATCGCGGAAATGATTTTCATAAAAGAATTATTCACAATTTGCATCTGATTTTCCTGATCATTTGTATAGCGCACGGCATTTCCCATCAACACCTGAAAAGTGTGGTGGTATAAATCCAGGATGACTTTTCGGTCGCCTTTCTTTATCGAGGAAATGGTATCAGCGTTTAATTCAAACAAAATCTAAATCAGATTATTCATTCATTAAGAAACAAAAAACGGATGAAGTAAAAAAGAAAGGATCTCACTCAGGAGCAGGCCCCTCTTTTTTAAACTGCCGGATTAAGGTAAATTTTGCAGTAATGTCGATAATTCCGAAAAATTATACGTGTTCAGCGAATTGACTACTTCCAGGTGATTATTTGCAATCGTGGAAGGAATAATCCGGGCTTTGATCACATTGTTTTCAAGATTGATCACAACAAAATGCACGTTCAGACCAATCGGTAGTTTGTAATATTCGCCGCTTGTAAATACTCCGGAATCAAACTGGTAAATTCCTGCAAGGGTATTGGAACCGTCTACGGAAACAAAGACCCGCGTTTCTGCCGATGAAATACCGGATGGAATCTGCACATTCAATTTGGATTGAGGTCCTGTATTGTTCATGAAATAATCCAGGTTCACCCAGTTCAATGAATCGCAAAAAAGAGAATATCCGTTTTGAGAAATGTCTACGAATGATGAATCACCCTGACTCCAGGTCAGTTGATCGTTTGTAATTGTACCGTAGAATAATCCCATTTCATTCGTTGTTCCATTAGGTGCCGGAGCATTGATCGAATAAGACATTCCGTTTGCCAATTTTAGTTTCTGACCATTTTGTTTTGCAACAATATTAAATTGCCCTCCGGAAATCAGAGGACTAAGTCCGTTCCAGACTGTGCCCATCGTTTGTTTGTTGAGCAAAATCATATCTTTTTTATCGTAGATTTCAATCAGTTCAATCTGAACATTACCAGTTACAGGAGTTCCCGACGAAGTAACGAAAGAGTTTGCATTGAAATGGATAACGGTTCCTTTGCTTCCTGTAATTGTTTGTGCAACTTCGGCATTGATTGTGAAAGTTTGAGTTGCATTATTCAGGTTTTGCTGAAAAAAGGATGAAATTCCGTTTCCTGAAGTAGAAGGTGTTGAAGGATTGGGATTGTCCTTTTTACAGGAAGTTCCCAGAACCAGAATGGTTCCGGAGATTAACAGTGAGAAGGTTTTTAAGATTTTCATGCGTCTCATTTTTAAGTGTTTTGAATAAGAACGAGACAAGGGCTTGAAAAGGGGGGGAGGTTTCGAAAAAAAATGTTTTGCAGGAGGATTTATCCGTTGCATAACCGTTAAAAACCTTTAGAGGCTCGGTATCAGTGAGTTTTAGAGAATTTCATCAATTCTAGTCCGAATTCTTCCTTATCAAAAACACGAATAGACACGTGTCTATTTACCCAGTGGTGGTAAGGGATGCAGCGATGAAAGAGAGGAGCAGAGTTGTACTTTCCTCAATTTTCCATATTTATCCGTTGCGTAACCGTTAATAACACTTAGAGGCCCGGTATCACTAGGTTTTATAGAATTCCGTCAATGCTCGGGCAAAACCTGTAAATACGATTCTTTCAACCTTTAGTTGATCGATCGGATCTTGAATCCGGATCCTTCATCTACAAGGGTTACTTGTACGGAGATCTCGTTTTGCTCGTATTTCAATTCATACGGAAGTGTTACGCTTGTAATGCCGTTAACTATTTGCGTATTGAATCCCCACGTTTTTTTGGCAGAAATCAGTTTTCCGTCCGAATCATTTTTACCCAAGCGGGCAACTTCTTTCAATTGTTCCTGGCGGTCAAATCCGGTTTCTACGAATTTATTGGCGTTGGAAGCATCACCCTTAACAAGCAAAGCGAAAAATTTATTGGCTGTTTTCTCTGCAGCATCTGTTGATCCGCAGGAAGAGAACAGAAAACTCATTCCTAAAAAAAGAATAAATACGGTCAGTGATCTTTTCATGGTTCTAAAGTATGTTTTTTTGCTTTATGTTGAATTCAAATGCAATAAAAAACGCCATTGATCACTGATTTCAGTAACTGATCACAATTCTTTCGTTCTACATCATCCGAATGTTTTAATTTTAGCTGACGAAAACCCATACTTCCCGATGTATCGAATAATTGCCGTTTTTTGTATCCTTTTTTGCTCGTCTCATTTGTCTGCTCAGACACAACGGATTCACTTTTCATTTGCTGAACTGGAAATGCCTTGTGATGAAATTCCAAAGCAGGTGATTGTTTCGACAAGTATTTCGGGAAAAGACAGTGTGTTGCTAAAGGAGCAGTTTTCGGATTGCGAGAAAGTCATCGAATTGCCGAAAGTTCCGGGAATTTATTCGTTTACAATCCGCACGCAGCTCTATCAGCCAATTCTTCTGAGTTTCGAAGTTGGAGCAACTACACCGGATACGATTCGCCTGGGGAAATTGATTCTGAAAGAACCGGTTTCACAATTGGATGAGGTTACGATTACAGGAGTTCAGAGAAAGTTTATTGAGATAGAAGCAGACAAAACGACCTTAATTGTAAAAGATAATCCGGTCTTATCGATCAGTAGTATTTACGATGCAATCCTGAAAATTCCGGGTGTGATGCCATATCCCGGAGGTGGATTTGCAATTGGCGGACAAATGGCAAGTGTTTATTTTGAAGGAGTCCCAACCAGCCTTTCAACGGACGACCTGATGAATTTATTGAAGAGTTTGCCGGCAAATTCTGTCGAAACGATCGAGATTATTTCGAATCCGGGTGCTTCATACGATGCAAATGTTAGCGGTGCAATTATCAATATCAACAGCATCGGGAAAGCAACCAAATGGTTATCCGGAACGGTGACGGTGAATTACGGATTGAATCAGAATCAAAAAGTTTCTCCATCGCTTGTTTTAAATGGCAGACGGTCGAAGTGGAGCTGGCAGATGCAAACAGGTTTTTCCTACAACGAACGTTCCAGCAGAGATACTTCAGAACGCGTTTTTAATTCGTTTAATCCGATGCTTGGGCTGAATTCTGACCGCAAGGAGCAGACAAAGCACAATTACGTTTACTTCAAACCTTCGGTGAATCTGAACTTGTCCAAACGTTCAAACCTGATTTTGAATTACAATGGTTCTTTTGGAGATAATAAGATCAGGGGAATTTCTGAAACCGGAGGAAGCCAGTCGATCACTCCGCAGGTATCGTTGAATACGGATTACAACTCCCACAATTACGGAATGGGGAATGAAGGAATGATCAAATTTCGTCAGGAGTTTGATACCTTGAAGCGGGTGCTGAATGTGACGGCTTTCTATTCTAATTATCAGAATAAGTCTAAAAGAAACAATATCCAGCGGATTTCCGGAAACGAAGATTACAGTATTCTGGATTATTATATGAATATCAATCGTTTTTACCTGCGTGCTGATGCGGAGATTCCGTTCGAAAAGATCAAGTTTTATGTGAATACGGGAATAAAGTACAGCGTGATGCGGGTCGATAATACAGGTTCCTACAATCTGAATAATTCCTCTCAGGATATTTTCACGAATCCGTTCTACACTTCCGTCATCGATTTTGACTATGTAGAAGACAACACGGCAGCATACGTTGATGTGAAAAAGAAACTGGGAAAGAAAGTTTCGATCGGAGCGGGTATACGGGCTGAGAATTTCCGATTGAACCGGGCTTCAAATGTTACCAGCAAACTGGATAATAATTATTTCAATTTCTTCCCGTCATTCAATGCCATTTATCGGGTGAATTCGATGTTAAATGTAATCGGAACTTACTCCCGGAAAATAGGAATTCCCGGTTTCACACAATATGATCCGAACAATTCGGGATACTACGATTCCTTTACTTCGTCGAGTGGAAATACGCAGTTGAAACCTAATTTTTACGATAATGCTCAATTCAAAGTAACCTTTTTGGATTACGCGCAGTTTTCCGTCAATTTTACGCACTCCCAGTTTTTGAATTTGAGCGAGGTCGTGGTGGAACCTAATTCCCTGCAAATGGTGCAGACTTACCGGACGTACAACAACGTCAATTCGATGAATTACTTCTTAGCGGTTCCCGTTCCTTTTGCCTTCTTCACAAAAGGACTGAAGTTCTTGGATGAGCCGGTTGAAGTAGATAAAATGTCGTTTTTATACCTGTACAGTTCATTTACGAAAACAACGATCTCAGGATACAATTACCAGAATCAGAATAAAGGAATGTGGACTTTCGGAACGTACGCCCAGTTTATTTTGCCCTGGAAAATCAGATTGAACGTTGATTATTACCTGACGAGCAAAGGAAATTATCAGATTTACGAATTTGTGAAAAACCGTTCGGCCTTTGATGTGGTTTTGAGTCGTGAGTTTCTGGATAAAAAAATCAAAACATCCGTTTCATTCGAAGATATCTTCAATATGGATCAGAGCAATGCCCGTGTTTCGTTCCCGAATATTCATATGAACAGCTACTCCAAGCAGGATACCCGCATTATTTGGTTTAAGATTTCGTATTCGTTTGGTAAGGTCGAAAAGAACAGTGAGCCGGAAGGATTGTCTTTACCGGATAAATCGTCCGGAACCCCCGGAATGTAAAAAGTCCCGGATTTTCCGGGACCTTGTTTTAAATAATGTTCTTATAGTGCGTTTAAAGCAGCATCGTAATTCGGCTCATCTTTGATATCAGGAACCAATTCGGTGTAAACAACCTGGTGATTTTCATCCAAAACAACCACCGATCTTGCATGCAATCCTTTCAATGGTCCGTCAAGTAATTCCAATCCGTAGTTTTTTCCAAACTCACCGTCTCTGAAATCAGAAAGCGTTACCACGTTTTCAATTCCTTCTGCTCCGCAAAAACGTTTTTGAGCAAAAGGCAAATCGCGGGAAATACACAAAACAGTTGTGTTGTCTAAAGAAGATGCTTTTTTGTTGAATTCACGAACAGATGTAGCACAAGTTCCTGTGTCAATGCTCGGGAAGATATTTAAGATCAGTTTTTTACCTTTGTAAGTGTCTAATGAAGTAGTTCCAAGGTCTGAATTAACCAATGAAAAATCTGTTGCCGGTGTACCGTTTGTTGGTAATTCACCGTTTGTGTGTAGAGGATTTCCTCCTAAAGTTACATTTGCCATTTGTTGTGTTTTTTGAGTATTTAAAAGTACGATTAATTCCGAATTTAAAAGGTGACTGATCGGAGTTGAAGGCACAATTTTGTATGCATCATTCGCATCCCGATAGCTATCGGGACGTCATTAACTTCACTGCTTTTGTCATTTCGCGTTTTCCCGGAGGGCCAGGCAAAGAACTTACTTCGAAACCAACAGATTTCAGATCGCGTTTCACTTGTCCTTTTGCACAATAAGTAACCAAAACACCGCCCGGACTCAGCCAGTCATAGATTTTTGAAAAGATTTCCGGGCTCCATAACTCCGGCTGAACTCTCGGTCCGAAGGCATCGTAATAACACAAATCAATCGTTCCTTTTCCCAATTCCAGTTCCTGAATTTTCTTCCCGATCTTCTCCAATACAAAATGTTCCGAAATCTCCCGTGCAACATTCCAATCCGCCTGATGCAATTTTTGAAAGATCTCAGCAGCTTCGCCATCATTCGTGAAAGAAGTGTAATTCATACCTTCAATTTCTTCTGCTGTCGGTGGAAAAGCTTCCAAACCGATGTAATGAACGTATTGATTTCTTTTTTCAGATGCAAAGTAGGTGAGAAGCGCGTTCAATCCTGTTCCGAAACCCATTTCAAAAACTGTGAGGTAATCATCTGACTTCGGATTCAAGCCGTGTTTGATGAAAACATGCTGCGCTTCCTGCAAGGCTCCATGGCTGGAATGATAATGTTCATTCCACTCCGGAATGTAAATCGTTGTTGACCCGTCGGCAGTTTTAACCAATTCACGCTTCATCCCGTAAAAATAACAATACTTTGCCTGAAAGTCTCTAAAACAAAGTATTCCATACAGGTTTCTGTTCACAGATTCAGAGCTACCATTTACCTAAAATTAAACATCAGTTATTCTTCAACAAAAATGAATCCGTAATTTTGCACCATGAGTGAAAAACAAACAAAAGGCTTAATCTTCATTTTATTAACGATTTGTATCGATTCGATCGGGTTGGGAATCATTATTCCTTCGCTTCCGAGTCTGATTGCAGATGCGACGCATTTATCCATTAACGAATCATCGAAATACTCGGGAATTGTATTGGCGACCTATGCTTTGATGCAGTTTTTGTTTTCACCGTTGATCGGAAATTTGAGCGACCGTTACGGAAGACGACCGATTATCCTGATGTCGCTTTTGGGCTTGGGGCTGGATTACGTATTCATGTATTTTGCTCCCAGTTTGGCATGGCTGATTGTGGGAAGAGCTGTTTCGGGAATGTTCGGAGCAAGTTTCACAACTGCTGCAGCTTATATCGCTGATATTTCTACCAATGAAAACAGAGCACAGAATTTCGGCTTGATCGGAGCAGCTTTCGGGGTTGGATTCATTATCGGGCCTGCAATCGGTGGTGTGGCTTCCGAATTCGGGCTGCGTGTTCCATTTATGGTTGCAGCATTTTTATCGCTTGCCAATTTCGTTTACGGACTCATTTTCCTGAAAGAATCATTACCGGCAAGTGACCGCAGAAAGTTTGAATTTGAGCGCGCGAATCCGATAGGAGCACTGGTTCAGATCGTTCGATTTCCGAAATACAGAGGTTTGTTTTTGGTGACATTTATTGTTTTGTTGTCGAATATGGCGGTTCATTCTGTCTGGAATTACTATACTATTGCGCGTTTCGGATGGGAAACCAAAGACGTGGGAATTTCTCTTGCTGTTGTTGGTGTCTGCTTCGGATTGGTGCAGGGAGCCATGGCCGGCCCGATTGTCAAACGATTGGGAGAAAAAGGTGCCGCAACGCTTGGCTTGGTGATTTTAAGTCTGGTGACTCTCGGAATCGGTTTGATTCCGTATGGCTGGATGATGTATGTGATTATTTTACCATACGCGTTTTCAGGAATTGTTGATCCGAGTATCCGCTCACTGGTTTCAGGCCAGGCGAAGAATAATGAACAAGGAGAACTTCAGGGAATTTTCACCTCTTTGATGAGTCTGGCAGAAATGACCGGGCCTGTATTCATGATGTGGATTTTTTACAAATCGGTTCCTTTGGCGGAGAAAAACTCGATCTTTTTCGGAACACCTTTCTTCGTAGCGGGAATACTTGCCATTGCTGCATTGATCGTACTGCGTTATGTATTTCGTAAAATCGCGTTCAAAAGTGCGGAAGAACTGTTGGATTCCAATGACAATGAACTGGAAGAAACAGAAGAATTGATGGAAAGCCAAAAACCCTGACATAAATCGTCAGGGTTTCGTCTTTAATTTACTCAGCTACAACAGCTGGTTTTTCTTCAAATTCGGGATGCTTGCTTTGCTTTGTTAAATGCTGAGGCATCTTAACTTATATTACCTAACTTGTACTCTATATCTCCATGTACCCTGACAAAAACAACATTTTTCGTCATGGGGTTAAAACGAAACAGAACCCTTACCTAACTTTTGAAGAAATATCGTGAGTTATTTTTTACCGAAAATTGCGAAAAGATCGATAACACTTATTTGTTGAGTGAACCACTGTATCATAATCCTTTGTTTTAATTTGTTTCTTCAAAAGTGACTATTTTTTGAGCTTTTTTTGTTGTCCGTTTTTACCTTGATTTGTAAACGGTTAAAAATCAATCTAAATGGTCAAATAAAATGATTTCGATTTTTAATTGATGTATCAATCAATAATTAAAACCGTAACTTTGTAAGAGCAATCTATTAGCTATGAATAAGATCTTACATCCTGAAGATTGTAAAGCAATTGATAAGTTGATTGTTTACATGAATGAAAATCCGCAGGAAAATTTTGATGTTTCGAAACATGCCAGAATGATTGGGTTTTCAGTGTCAAAATTGAATAAAAGCTTTAAAGTGTACATGGGAATTGGTCCGGCAGGTTATTTCCGGAATATTAAAATGGAGAAAGCCAGGAAGTTGCATGTGGAAGATGAATATACGTGGACGGAAATCAGTACGATTTTCGGTTATGCCGATCTGGCATCTTTCAGTAAGGCATTTAAAAGAATTCATGGTTTTTGCCCCCGTAATGCAACCCATACCTGATAATTATCGTCATGATAGTAACTCAATTTATCATGTACTACAACAACAACATTAACATCTTGAACGTGGAAAAACTGGATTCTATAATTTTTTATAAGATAGATAGAGCCATTCGTACCTATCGTCAGTTTGCCCAAGCCAGATTGAAGGCTTTGGGTCACCAAATCACCATTGATCAATGGTTGGTCATTAAATGCCTGATCGAAAACCCGAAAATCCAACAAAATGAGATTTCCGAACTGGTTTTCAAAGACGCAGCTTCTGTAAACAGAATGATTAATCTGCTCGTCGAGGCCAAGTATCTGAAGCGGAAGATTAACAAATCGGACCGCAGAAAGATGGACATTTTAGTGACTAAGAAAGCATTGGAAGCCATTGACGCAATGGATGAGGTTATTCCTACCAACCGTGCTACGGCCTTGAGTGGTCTTACGCAGGAAGAAATGCAGGTCGCAACGAAAGTGATGACTCAAATCGCGAGTAATTGCAAGAAATGAAATTCTAAAAAATGAAAAATCCCCGGTATTGAGCGAAGTCGAAATACCGGGGATTTTTTTTGAATGATCGTATCGGATTATTCCAGAACCAGAATCAACTTGTTAAAGTCTGCCGCTCCGTTAATCACCTTTTCATACATTTCGTATTCTGAAACAGGGTAGTTTACCTTGTTGTAAAATTCGTTAACCGTTACAATCAGTTGATTTCCCTTCATTTCATAAGAAGAAATAAAACCTGATTGTTTCGCTTTTTCATCATTCGTCACAATGTTGATGTTCAGAATCTCCGGATTTTTCACCGTAACACCTTCCGGAATATTGATGATGATCTTTCTCACATATTGACGCGTGAACTGAGTTGAAACCGGTAATTTACGAGGTTCTTTGTTATACATTTCAGCTTGTGGCCCGATCAGCATTCCCACTTTCAAAAGGGTTTTCGTTCCTGCTTTCTCAATGAAGCCTGCTCCCGAAATTTTTCCTTTGGCAACAAAGGTTTCTTTTCCGGCTACCTTGCTGTTGTCATTTTGGAAAGAAACATCTGAAAGTTTTGAATCTTCGTCGAGGTACAACAAAACGTCTTCTTTCAATTCTGTTTTCTTCGCTTCGTCCTGAACAAAATCCAGAATGAACTGAGGGAACATGGCTTTGTATCCGGATAGTTTTCGCTCCAATTCAATCGTCGGTTCAGTTAGCCCTGAATCAAAAGTGACAATCGTGTTGATCTCGTCAATGGATTCTTCGCTTTTGGTTCCCGGAATGTATTTTACTTTTCCAACTCCGAAAGCCTGATCGCCTACAATGCGTTCTTCGATAAATAACCCGTTGTTGTAAGTGTATTCGAAAGGAGGGAAGCCGATTCTGGAAAACAATCCCGGAGACCAGTATTTTTGAATGTCGCTGATATAGATCATCGTTTCGTCCAGGAAATTGTAAGCTTCATAATCTGTCAAAAACGGATTCTGCTCGCGGTCGGATGTCAAAACTACTTCGAATTTGACTTTCAGTTCTTTCAGACAAGCAATCATCAATTTGATCATTCCGGTTTCGTTGGTGATTTTCTTTGTCAGAATATTGTCCAATTCACTGATTCCTTCAAAGTATTCTTCCGTAATCCCGACCTCGGTTTTCAGTTTGTATTCCAATTCGCGCAATCTGGATTCCAGATCTCCTTTTCCAAGATCAGATACCAGTGCAGCAATTTTTTTGACGGATTTTTTCGAAACCGTTTCATAGAGATTCGAATGTACATTTTTCGAAACATTCAAATATGTGTAAAGATTCGATTTTCCGTTGGAAGTGTTTTTTTGAAGTTTGTAGTAACACTTCATCAGATCTGCGCTGTATGCACTGGATTCTTCATCCTTCAATCCTTCGATGTTTGTTGCTTCAATGAAGTTTCTGTTGACATCTTTGTTGAGCGTATCTTTCACAAAAGTCGGCATTCCGTTAATCGAATGAAACATGAATTCCAGGTGTTTCGGACAAATGATGTCGTAATCCACTTTCTTTTTGTCGACGCTGGATTGCATATAAAGCGAAGAGCCCGTTAATGTCGGTTCTTCACTGATATAATGAAGGTATTCGATATAACTTCCTTTTTCCAATCCTTCCAACGCGAAGTAGCGGTATTCCACATTTCCGTTTTCATCTTTCGATTCCTGAATATCCGATTCTTTCAGGTTGATAATCTTCCCATCGGGTTTGATTACACGCGCTTTTTGTTTCAAAACGGTTGATCCGGGCTTGTTGGAAATGTAAACCTTGTTGTTGTTTTCAATTCCCGCATCTGTATTGATCAATTCAATACTGTGCACCAAAACCATCTGGTAAAATCCGTCGTTGTATTCCGTAAATTCAATGCTTCGTTTCTCAAAAAGCATGATTTCATCTTCCAACTTGTCTTTTTCCGTTACTTCCAATTTTTCGGGAGTACTTTTCCAGTCGTAATTGAAGTAAACCGGCGACTGAGCAATCGAAAAGCTTGTCGCCGCAAATGCGATTATTCCAAGGATAAGGTGTTTCATGTTATTTTTTGCGTTTAAGTTCAATAGTTTCGGAGATTGCTTTTTTCTTTTGAGCAACGAACTTGTTCCATTCAGCAAACTGGCTTGGTTCCAGAATTAAGAATTTCAAAGCAATATCCAGTGTCATAATGATTTTAGAGCCTTTTTGCTCGTATTTCACATCAAAATCAACGATGTCGGAATGAAAAGAAGCCGACGCCGGAAGGTGGCTCACCACATAGTTTTGAGGAATTTCCAATTCAACCACGTATTTGTCGGCTGACTGATGATCCAGTTCAAACGGTGCAATCCGTGTTTCCTTCAATTCGTTTTGATAGGTGATATTCTTATTCAGAATCATGTTGATGTAAATCGCATCGTCCAGATTGGTACAATAGTTTTTACAGGTCCAGTCAAAATTGATGACTCCGGTTGTATCTCTATTCAGTACATTCTGCATGGTTCCGCTGGTCACAATGAAGGAATTATTTCCGCGCTGATTGATGCTTGTCAAAAATTTGTTCAGGTCTTTTGCCAATACGTCTTTTGCATAGTTTCCGATCAATGTGTGGTAATATCCGTCAATGGTGGTGTGGGATTTTCCTACCAGATCTTTCCCTTCGATTTTAATGCTTGAAAAGTCATAAACGGTCGAATAGTTCTCGTCTCTTACCGGAATACTTGTCAATTCATATTCCGTAGGACTGAGATGCAAAAGCGCTTCTTTTCCCTGAATAAATCCGGTTGAGGCATTCATCGTCTGAAAGGAATTGGTTGCATCCAGGAAATAGTATTTTCCGTCTTCCTTGTAGGTGGTGATCATGTGATTATCACACATTCCGCTGGGGAATTCACTGTATTTGAAAGGAAGATCACGGGAACCTACCCAGGTTAAATAACTTGGAATGTTCACCGCTTTCAGCATCGAATAGATCAATGAAGCCATGTCCTTACAATCCCCGAAGCGTTTGTCGACAACTGCATTTGGCTGACGCGGAACAAAACCTCCCATTCCTTCTTCGAAAGCGATGTATTTTACGTGATCCTGCACCCAATAGTAAATGGCACGCACTTTATCCAGATTTGTCGACAGATTGCGCGTGATCGAATCTGCAATCCGCGTAATTTCAGGACTCGGTTTTTCGTTTTCCACTTCCGCAACGTTCGGGGCGTAATTGGTGTGCAGGTCTTTTAGATTTGCACCTACATTTACCTTTTCTCCCTTGTAGTTGTAATAAGCGATCTGCGCCAGAATCTGAGGCGCGTAATAGCGGATATTCGGAGAATTATCTTCCGGTTTCAATAAGAGCGCATTGTCACAACTGTAAGTCGTTGTACGGATGTTCTTCGAGATCGTTTCTTCCTTTTTCAGTTTGATCTTATCCGTATTGTATTCTTTCAGCAGCAAATGAATGGAAGTGTCCGAAACGATTTTGAAGGTCGGATTCTCTGTCGGAGTGTAATCAAAAAAGATAAATCCGAACGGAAAATCATTCTCAGTCATCGTAATATCATAGGAAATATGGCGAAGAGCTCCTTCGATCAATCCCGGAAATACAATCACTGTTTCCTTACTGTCGTCGTGGAAAATTCCCCTGTCGGCTTCAGCGTCTCTGGTAAACATATTATTCGAAACCACCTTTTTCGACTTACTTTCCGAAGGAATCAGGGAATAGGCTTCAATATTCGATACCGTTTCGAAGGAAGTGAAATCAATGGCGTATTCGGAAAGCATATTTGCTCCGTTTTTGTCAATGATCAGATCTTCGTATACGTAATGGTAAACCAAAGTCGGTTTTCCCTTCACATACTTAATGGTCACAGTTCGCTCATTCTTGGTTTGAACAATATGATTTCCCGGGTACTTCGCTTTGTAAGCAGTGAGGATTTCATTCGTCTGACCTTGAGAAAGGAACGAAAAACAGACAAAACAAACGAAAAGAATAAATCCCTTAGAATTTTTGAACCTTAACTGCGATATCTCCATAATAAGTAATAATTCGGATTAATTTTCCTGCTGCATTGTATTCTTTCGCTTCACCGTGCAGTTCTCCGAAACGATAGTTTGCTTCGTAAACCAAAACACCTGCATTGTTGTATTCCATGAATTTTCCGTGTAATTCTCCTTTTTGGTAGTCTGCATCTTTGATCTTCTTACCAAGTTCGTTATACTCCAATGATTTTCCATGTTGTTCACCATGTAAGTAGTTTTCGTCTTCCCATGTTTTCCCGTTTTCGTGATACGTCGTGTAATGTCCTTCGATCAAACCGTTTTTACGGGTATGTTCCATGGATTTCTTTCCGGTTTTGTAATAACACGCAACTTTCATTTCGTTACCGACCAATTCTACCGGTTTTACCGTTTTACCTTCTGCATTCAGGTAGGAGTAGGAAGTGAAAATCCCGTAGTTGTAATAACGAATCATCATCAAAGAACCGTTCACATCAAAGTATTTCACTTCTCCGTGTCTTTTGTCATCCAGGTTTTCCCCGCTGATCACCACTTTTCCGGTTTCGCTGTAATAGGTAAATTTCCCCTGACGATCTCCGTTCACATAGGTGATTTCCGATTCAAGAGTTCCGTTATCGTGGTAGTTCTTATCGATTCCGTCCATGTTTGCGTTGACATATTTTGATTCACGGATCAATTTTCCGTCTTCGTTGTACCATTTCCAGATTCCGTCACGATCGCCGTTTTTGTAGCTTCCTTCGCAGGTTAAAACATTGTTGATCGTAAACCACTTGAAACTTCCGTCTGCAGAACCATTCTTGTAGTGTCCGATAAACTTAACGTAGGTATTTGTAGGATCTTTCAACTGAATTTCACCGTTGTATTCCCCCATTTGGCTCAGAATGTTTTCCGTTGTGTCGAATTGTGTGTGAGCAATAATACGGCCTTTATCGTATTCATCCATTCCGTCCAGTTTTCCTTCTACGTCATATGAAATCTGGTAACCTTGTTTTGTTCCCTGAACGTAGAAATTCTTGTAGCTGAAACTTCCGTCTGAATAATATCCGATCCATTGGTTGTCATAATCGCCCTCCGTGTAATAACCTTCTGAAACCAAATCTCCGAAGATGTTGAATGTTTGGAACAATCCGTCTCTTTTTCCGTTGTTTACGATGCTGAAGCTTTCCAATTGTCCGTTGGAATAGAATTCTTTCAGGGTATCAGTCAGTTTTCCATCCTTGTATTTTTCAAGTGTGGTAAGGTTTCCGTATTTGTCGTAGTACTTCCATTCACCAACTCTTTCATCGTCTACGATTTGTCCTTCAACGGATTTTTTTCCATCAGGGTAGGAGCGGATGTAATCGATTTTCTTTCCTTTTTTCGCAGCAAGAATTTTCGCTGTTCCGGCTTTGTCGTAATAAGTGATTGACTTTAATTCTCCTTTGGAAAATTCCATCTCTTCGTATTTCTTTCCATCCAGGTCGTACTGAATGCTGACACCGTTTTGTTTTCCGGATTCATCCAAAAGCATCGAACCCGACATGGTTCCGTTGGAATAGAATTCTTCAAACTTACCAACTTCGTTTCCGTTTTTGTAAGTTCCTTTTTTCTCTACTTTTCCATCGTAGAAATAAGCGGTATACTCACCGTCGTATTTCCCGTTCACGTAGTTGTATTGAGAAGCAAGCTGCCCGTTTGCATGATATGTTTTGCGAACTCCGTGAATGTTGTCATTTACCAGCTGGAATTCATCGTCTTTCACACCGTTTGAATTATAGGAAGTATAGCTTCCTTCACCGATTCCCATTTTGTAGGTCATTTCCACCGACAATTGGCCATTTGCATAATATGATTTATACAAACCATTCTTTTTACTGTCTTTTACGAAATAAATCTCTTTGATCGTTCCGTTTCGGTAGAAGTAAGTCACAGTATCCTGTTCCAACTCCTTGATCATTTTGTATTTCAGATAAGGTTCGCCACTGAAATAGTAGGAGTATTGAATTTTTTCATCCGGATTGGAAGTGAATTCAATTCGTCGGGTAATGTTTCCGTCAAAATCATTGTATACTTCCCAGGTACCGATCGGTTTTTCATTTTCACCGAATTGAGTACGCATTTTCAACAAACCGTTTCTGTGGTAAATGAAGTAATTTCCGATGGGTTGTTTTTTATCGTTTTGTTTCCCGATTCCTTCCAAATGACTGGATTTGTAATCAACAGAAACCCATTGTTTTGTTCCTTCGAATTCCATGAATTGATCAGAAGTTGCTTCCTTGTAAGCTGTTTTTGACCAGTCATAAAAAGCCTTGATTTTAGGAATTCGCGATTTGATTGCAGCCTGGATATCTCCACTGTCGAAAGAAACCAAAGGAACCATGCAGAACTGATCGATCATTTTTGCTTTCCAGATTTTCTCGAAGAACGGCATATAGTGCTGATTCCAGAAATCCATATTTGATTTATCGTAGCTGTTGTTTTTCAAAAACAAATGAAGCTGTTTTGCATAAGCCGTAGGAACAGAGAATTTCGCCTTGTAGTTATCCTGAAGCGCAATTTTATTCTCGAAAAGGAGGTTGTAGTCTTCGTAATTATCCGGTCCGAACAACTCTTTGATATTCTTAGGCTCTTTTTCGAACGATCCGTTTGAAATGCGTTCGATGATTCCGGTAATTCCAGGTGTTCTCGAATCGTCCGGATTCAACCATGCAAATGTGAGTAATGACATCAACGCCTGATCATACAATCCTTCATTTGCAGCCAATAAACCAAGAGCCAGGTGACTGTTTCCGTGATACACATTGCTTTGAACAGCCTGCATGTAGTCACTGATTGCCTCTTTGTATTTCTTTTGGTTGGCGTAAGTGATTCCGCGGTTGTACAATAAATTGTGCTGATACGGATAAATCTTGAGACCTTCCGTATAAATGCGGATCGCTTCTTCCGGTTTTTTGTTCATATCGTAGCAATTTCCAAGCGTCAGATACACTTTTTGCTTGAAATTGAAACGGATTTTATAATCCAACAGGTCATTCAGAATTTGAGTTGCTTCATTGTAGTTCTCAAGCTCCATGTTACTTAGCGCTATTTCATACTGAGCAAGCGCGTAAGCCGTGTCGTTGATGTTGATTTTCTCATACTCTTCAATCGCTTCGGCATATTTCTTATCGTCGTGTAATTCAATTCCACGATTAATAACATCTCTTGCCACTACCCGGGAAATGTTTTTTTGTGCAAAAAAAGTAAGCGGAGAAAAGATAGCTAGGATTAATAATTTTTTCATAATCAATTAACTAATTTAAGTTTAGGTCTATTACTGTGTAAGTAGATTTCGGTCGTAAATTTAATTTTTTCTATTGATTTTCAGTAATCTTTTGAAGAAAATCAAAGCCCATTCTTTTTGCATGAAACAGCTTTGAAAACGAATTAAAATACAAAAAGCGCTATCTGGTTACATCGCGCTCTTTTGTTAAAACAAAGCTGTTTTTACAAATTGTTTGAGAATACGGTGTTAAAGTAGTTTATCTATCAATGGATTTTAAACTGATTCAACCTCTTTTCGGGCGAGAGGTTTGTTACGGAATATTTCTCGGAATTATTTCTTTCACTCCACCTTTTGTCAGAATGATCGAATGGCAGACGCCCGATTTGTCCTGAATGAATTCTACGGTTCTATCGTTGTTGTTTGCTCTGAAAAATTTCGTTTCGGATTCGGATAAAAGTTCTGTTTCCAAATCATTATAGTATAGTTTTCCGTCACGGGTCAGTATTTCAATTTCCCCATATTTCCCCGCGTATTTATGATAGATCCTGGAATCTGTTTTAATTTGAATGTGTTTATATGGAAGTTCAACGTCTTTTTGAAAAACAATTGCAGAAAGACCGTAAGCAATGATGTAGGAAGCAGATTCGTTATTAGACAAAACAGTTATAAAAAGCTTGTCGTCCGTAAACCGGTTAAAAGAAGTCATTGTACCAAAAAAGCCACCATCATGCGCAATCAGCTGATGCCCCTGATTGTAAAATGGATTTATAACAAATCCATACCCGAAATTTTCAGAGTTGTAAGAAGTGAACATTCGGTTCTTCATTTCTGTGGACAGAATAGTTGTTCCATAAAGTGCCTGATCCCATAGAGCTAAATCTTCAATGGTAGAATAAACCCCGTCGTGACCGATGTTAAATCCCCAATTGATATAGGGATTGTGGACAAATCCTTTTTCTGTTCGACAATAAGCTTTTGCTTTTTTTGAAATGATCGAATCATGATTGCTGACACCGGTATTCTTCATTCCTGCTTTTTCAAATATATTTTTTCTTAAGAAAGTTGCGTACGTTTCACCTGAAACCTTTTCTATGATTTTACCTAATAAGTAATAGCCGATATTGCTATATTCACTTTTCGTTCCCGGCGAAAATTCATAAGGTATTTTTTTAATTTCAGAATAGGCAGAATCACTGCTGATAGTCGTTAATGCAAGTTCTTTAAAGCCTAAAGCAAGTCCTGAAGAATGAGATAATAACATATGAATAGTGACACTGTCTGCTTTTGGATAATCAGGAAAGAATTTACTTAGATTGTCATTAAGTGACAATTTCCCTCTTTCTGCCAATAGAAGGATAGCAGCGGCTGTAAATTGTTTACTTACTGAAGCCAATTGAAATTTAGTATCAATTGTGTTTCTGACATTCCATTCATAATCGGCGAAACCGTATGATTGCTTCAATAAAACCGAATCGTTTTTTGTAACGAGTACTGTTCCGCTGAAATCATTTACGTCGACTTGTGCCTGCATGTATTTTGCTAAATTAATTGATATATCAATTTGTCCAAAAAGTTGTGTCGAAAAAAGGATTGCTATTAAAAAAATGAATCTCATTGAATGTTGCTTAATTGTCTTTTTTGAATGTTGCTCTTAGCTTGACTGCTAAGGTGTTTTAATACAGGTGGCTATTTCACCCCGGCTAAAAATCGATTTTCTGCTGAACTTCAGTTTTTACACTTCAATACTACCAAAAAAAAACTGAAATACGGTGTTTTTAGGCCAAATGGGAGTGAGCCGGTTTAAAGGTTCGGGGGAAACGGGATGAAATCTGTGGTTTATGAAGATTATGTGTGTGTTCGTTTTCTCACTTCTTTGCCATTCACTTTCACCGTTTTGGTGAATACTCCCTTTTCTCTTACGTCAATGATTTCTTTTCGTCCTTTTCGCTTCCGTTTAATGATGTAAGATTCATTGCGATTGAGTTTTAATTCATAGGTACAAAGTCCGGCTTTGTTATACATGGTTGATTCATATTGATAATGGTGATCGTCTGAGAGATTATGAGACTTTAATTGTCCATTAGGGAAGTAATAAGCCATGTTGTAATACTTTTTCTGCAACGAGTCTTCACTGAACAAACTGTACTCAACCCAGAGAATTTCCCCTTTGTTATAAACGATTTTCCGGAAACCATTAAAAATGGAATCGTTCAGTTTCGGATAACGAAGTGCTGTATACATGATTTCATCTTTTTTGAAATAATAGACCTTGCCTTTTGTGTAGCCTAAATTATACTCACATAAAATGTGATAGTAATAATTGGAAGAATCAACCGGATTCCATTTTTCATCAAAATATTCTACCCACAATCCATCAGGCTCACGTTCCATTTTCGAAGTATCCATATGGGGATTCAAATAAAGATCTTCGGCTGCAATCGACTTACCGTTGGGGTAAACGTAGCGCCATAAATTGGTTGTGATCAGTTGCCCGTTTTCATAAAAACGTTCTTTATAATCCAACGTAGTATCCAGGTCTTTTAGTTGCTGCTGGCCGAGCACCAGAAAGACCAAGGTGGAAAAAAGTAAGGTTGTAACGATTTTCATGAGGGTAAATATCGGATTAATTCCAAGTCTCCAATATTTTGATAGTTACTTTGTTTTTTTGCTATTAATAGGACTCATCTGATATATTCGACTTTATCACCTACGAGTTCTTTCAGCCTCCTTAGCATTATTGATTTTGATACGCGTTCATCAAATCTTACTTTAATATGGCAGTGCTCATCAGATAATCTAACTATTTCTGCAAATGCTACACTTTTAAGTGATTTAATTTGATCAAATATAGGTTCAACTTCTTGAGGTTTTTTGTCACCAAAGCAAATGGTAATTAATCTTCGATCATTTTCATCAAACAGGTCGTTATCTTTTTCATATGAAAAATCTCGCCGGTTTAAATTCCTGTTGTTTCTTAAAACAACCTCCCTTAAAGTTTTTATTTCTTCCAAGATATAATCTTCTTTTGAAACGACTTCTGTTTCAATCTTAGCTACTTTAAACGATCCAAAATGTTTTAGAAACGTACTGAAATTTTCATCGGCTGTAGCTTTTTTATGTGTTTGAACAATTTTTTCTGCAAGTCTATCTTTAAATTCTACAATTTTTGAAAATCTTAAATCTCTTGGGTATTCCAAATGTTCAATTGGCGAAGTGTCAAAACTATATTGTGTTTTATCATCTTTAATGATAATTGTAGGTTTGTCAAAGGCTAGTCTTATCCCTAGTTCCAACATCACGTTTGGGTTCTTACCGCTAACATCTACTACAACCATTGGATTGTCATATAAATTTTGAATAATTCTCTTTTGAATTACTCCAACGTCGTCAGAATTACTAACAAGATTAGCACTAAAACTTGCTTTATCGATGGATTGAGATATTATGGTATAGACTTCTTTCCAGTGACTTTCTGTGCAACCGTCAATTTCTGAAATTGGCATTACAATACCACACATCAATTTTTCAGTGCTTGGAACTGTTACGTTCTCGTTCTTTGGTTTAGTAGTACTCATTATTTTATGACTCTTAATATTATTTTACCTTTCTACTCGCCATTAATAACTAGTTACAACCAATATAATATTGGTTTTTCATATTGAATTTCAATTTATAGAGGAATCGTGATTCAATAAATAGTTTTCGTTTATTAAGGCCTCAATACTACCAAAAAAAACTGAGATAGAAGATTTTCCTATCAAATAGGAATGGAATAGGTTTGCTGGCTTAGGAAATGGAATTAAAAGTTCCAGAAGATTTTAGAATCGCCACCCTCCTTAATCCTCCCTCAAGGGAGGAGACATAATTCTAGCTTCGAAGGGAGATGCCACACTCAAAGCTCACACTCAATCCTCAAAAAGAGTAACAGCAGTGTGAGTGGGAGAGTGAGAATTGAGGGAAAACAAAAAGAGCATTTAACTTGTGTTAAATGCTCTTTTTGTTTTTGGTGGGGAATGACGGATTCGAACCGCCGACATTCCCGATTGCTATGCATCGGGACGCTCTGAATCAACTGAGTCACTAATAAGTTGAACGATTTTCTTTCTGGATTTCCACTTTTTAATTTGCAATTCATAATCAAGAGCTTCTTTTTTTGTAGGAAAAGATTGTCTAAAGACAATTTTCCAATCCTGAGCTTGATTTGTAAAACCTTTGTTTTTATTGTTATGCTTTTTGAGTCTCTCTTCCGGATTTTCAGATGCTCCAATATAGAATTTATCTCTTGTCCTGGAATGGAGAATATAAGTATAGAACATGGATAGTAAGTTTTATACAAACAAAAAAGCCTTGCAAAATTTGCAAGGCTTTTTCTTCTGTGGGGAATGACGGATTCGAACCGCCGACATCCTGCTTGTAAGGCAGGCGCTCTGAACCAACTGAGCTAATCCCCCATAACTTTTGTGTTTTTTGCATTTTTCTGAGCTACCGTTGTTTCTCTAATGCGAGTGCAAATATAAGGCATTATTTCTTTTCGGCAAGCGGTTTTCGAAAAAAAAATTCAAAAAAATCATGAATTAAAAAGAAGGAGCCAAAGATCAGAATTGTATCTTCTTTGTTTGCAGAATCTTGTGCGCTTTTTAGCGCTGCCAGTGGAGAATCAAAAAAAATCGATTTTTTTAGCTCAGAAGCTGTTTTTTCCTTCAATTTCTCCAAAGTAATGCTTCTCGGATTGGAGAAGGTTGTGAAGTAATAATGTGCTTCCGGAGGTAAAATCTCCAAAATAGTGTCCAGATCTTTGTCGGAACTGGTGCTGTAAATGCAATGAAGTTGTCCTTTATTCAATTCCGAAACAGCATTCATGAGAACTTGAATGCCTTCTGCATTATGCGCACAATCGATAATGGTCAGCGGCTGAGTCGAAATAATCTCCATTCTGCCGAAGAAACCGGTATTTGCTTTCAGGTTGCGGATTCCTCTTTCTTTTGCGTTCTGATCGCATGCAAAGCCGAGTTTGGATAAATAGTCGCAAACAGTGGAAACAATGCGGTAGTTCCCAATCTGGTATCCGATGATTTCTTTCGGGATGACCGTTTCAAGATCCGGAATCATTAAAGTTGTCTGATTTTTCTTTGCAGCGGCTTCGAAGACCGGAAAAGTTTCCTCATCGACTTCTCCCAAAACTACCGGAATGTGCGGTTTGATGATTCCGGCTTTTTCAAATGCAATTTCTGCACGTGTGTTTCCGAGAATCTGAACGTGGTCCAGACCGATATTGGTAATAACCGAAATCAGCGGCTGAATAATATTGGTAGAATCCAAACGGCCACCTAAACCAACTTCCGCAATAACAAGGGTACATTGATTCTGATGGAAGTATTCGAGGGCCATCATCCACGTGATTTCAAAGAATGAAGGTTGAATGCTCCAGGAATGATTTCGTACTTTTTCGCAAAATTCAACAACAAAAAGCTGATCTACCGGAGTTCCGTTGATGCGGATGCGTTCCGTGAAGTCGAAAAGGTGAGGAGAGGTGAACAAACCAACCTTCTCGTTACTTTCTGTCAGAATAGAAGCCAGCATGTTTGAAACGGAACCTTTTCCATTGGTTCCTCCAACGTGAACGAAACGCAGCTTTTTCTCCGGATTGTCAAAAAAAGCACTGAGCTCTTCGATATTCTTTAGTCCCGGATTGTATGCCTGAGTTCCCAGTTGATGGTATGCCGGAAATTGTTGAAACAACCATTCGATGGTTTCTGAATAATTCATAGCATTATTGTGCTTTGAAATAATAGGTAATTGTTCCTTCCTGAATAGGCGTAGCTGCGTATTCGAAACGGGATTTTTTAGCGTAATTGATTGCTTGTTCTACACAACAGGGATTTGCACCTTCCGGAGCCTGAGATTGTGCCCAGTAAACATCTCCGTTGGAATTGACTTTTACTTTTACGACAATCTTTTCATTGACACCTTTTCCGCACATGTAGCCGGGAATTTTGATGTAATCCGGATTGTTCTGATGAGGTTTCCGGCCGTTCATGTTCCATTCTGCCAGTGTTTTTCCCTGAACTCCGGAATTTGAGCCTATATTCCCGCCGTTTCCGCCGTCTGTTTTTTGCTGCTGTTTCTTTTTCTCTTCACGCTCTTTTTTGCGCTTCTCCATATCCTTCAGGATCTTCTCACGTTCGGCAGCACCGCCTTCTTTGGCGTAAAGATCTCTTTCGAAATCATAAATGGATTCCTCGGGAGTTTTAGGTTTGGTATTTTCCTTGGGAGCACGTGCTTCAGGAGTCGAACTTTCGGTTGTTTCCGGATTTTCCTGCGGTCTTTCACCGCCCTCTTTCGCCTGTGGCAAACCATCACCGTTTTCTCCCTGATAATTGAATTGACTTGGCGGAGTTTCCTCTACATTCTGATTGCTTAATGTAAACTGAGTGGTGTCGGAAACTTCACTGAAGGTCATCGAAGAAAGACCTTCGTAATTATTGACAATGACTTTGGCGTAAACCGAAATAAAGCCCAATACAATGAATCCTAATGTAACATACATTAAAATGACCGGTTGCCTGCTTCTCATTTGGTAAGCACCGTACTTCTTGTTCCGATGCTCAAAAATTGTTTTAAAATTTTTTGCCTGCAATTCTTCCCACTCGCTATTATCCACATATTGATATAGTGAAAATAGAATAATGAGTATGAATAGTATATATACGAACACCATAATCCCCCTCTCTGTAAACCAGTTTAAATCTACAAGTAAAAAGTGAAGTAACGATTTTTTTAAGCCACTTTAACGAAACTAATTGGCAACAATTCGAATTGTAATCGCTTCTTTCATGTTTTTAGTCGTCTCTGCTTTGTTGAAGCGAGCCTGACTTTCTACAGCTCTGATGACCTGATTGATTAAGGACATGTCGTTGGTCGTGGAAGAAGCTTTTACATAAACCGGTTTCCCGATGATGCTTCCATCCGGTGCCACCAAAACAGACAAAACAATCTTACAGTTTTCATCTGATTTAATACTGTTCGTATTTGGATTTTGCACCAAATAGCGACTGATGTTTCCTCCTGAACCAGGACCGGTTCCGGGACCGTTTCCATTTCCGTTATCGTCGCCGATACCTGTTCCGTTTCCTCTGCCGTTTCCACCGCCGCTACCACCGGTTCCGAAAGGATTATCGCTGGTATTTTGAGCACTTGGAGGATTGTTATTCGGTTTGGTTGTATTGGTCATATTTGACCCACCGGATTTTACGTGTGTGGAACTGTTATTTTGTGTCAGAATTTGCTCCATTTGTTCCGGAGTTGATTCTGTTTTTTCTGCTTTGGTAGGAGTACCTGATCCGCCGCCTCCGCCGCCCGGTTCTAGAACAACGGCATCCAGCGGGATTAATTCCATTTCCATATCCTTATAAAGCAATTGCTCCGGAAGTGGGGGAGTTGGAATACGATATCCCAGAAAATGAAGAATAGCCAAAAGCAAAAGAAATGCTGATACCGCAATGATTCCGGCAACTTTACGATCTTTGATCTCGTAAGTTCTTTCTGTTTCAAAACTAAGACTCATATTTTCTGAATTTAAATAAATACCTTATTTTATCCGGCTTTGGTAGCGATTACGAACTTCAATTGATGTTTCAATCCAAGCTGTAACAAGTCTATCAATTCCTGAACATCCAAGTCATACGCAGGACGTAGCACTACGGTTTCATCTTTTCGCAATTTTGTTTCCTGCAATAATCGTACCTCCAGATTTTGAGGTGCTACTTCTTCCTTGTCAAGGTAGTATTTTTTATCGCTGGTAACAGTTAAAGTGAGGTGAGATCCCACTTTATTATCTGTTTCTTTCGCATCCGGAAGCGGAACTTTCACCACGTTCGGGTTTGCCAATGTTGAGATAATCAAGAAAAACAAAAGCAAGAAGAACATGATGTCACTCATGGAGGAGGATTCTACCCCCGCATGAAAGCGTCTTTTTCGTTTTATTGCCATTTTCCTGGGCGTTGAATGATGTTTATAAATCCTAAGTTCGTTGACTGAATTTTCAAGGTGTAGCTGTCAATCATCGCGTTCAGGATGTGGTATGCCGAGTAGGCAATAATACCAACAACCAAACCTGCACCCGAACTGATCATTTTTTCGTACAAACCTCCGGAGATGTTTCCGATACTGACATTCTCGGAAATGGAAATGTTGTAGAAGATCTTAATTACTCCGGCAATCGTACCGATAAATCCGAAGGTTGGAGCAATCCCGGCGATCAAACCAAGAATTCCCATTCCTTTTTCCATTTTCGCCACTTCGATATTGGCTACTTTTTCCATATTGGATTCGATTTCGGAAACGGGTCTTCCGATTGTCTGAATTCCCTCTGCAACTACGGAACCGTATGCTGATTGATCACGCTGAACATGATTCAAAGCATCCTGAATGTTTCCTTTTTCCAAATTCATACGAATGTCACTCAACAAATTCGGATTGTAGACAGACATGCGACGAATGTAGCGGTAACGCTCGATTACAACGTAAACAGTATAAAACAACAAGATAATAATCGGGATGATGAAGACACCACCTTTCATTACAAACTCCAATGCGGAAATTTTTTCTCCTGGTACTGCTTTTTCTGCTTCCTGAGCAGTTTTTTCAACAACTTGAGCCAAGCTTAAAAATGGAGTTGCCAAAAGTATAAATGTAAATATTGTTGCTTTTTTCATCTGGTTTATAAATGAATACATGAATCAATTTCCAAAAATACGCCCCAATAACAGATGATTCTCCCTTTATTTGAAGAGATATTCACAGTATTTTGTTTATAGGGATTGGAGTTGTTTGGATTCGCGCTTATACTTTAAATAATGAATCCGGAGGGAATTCGTTACACCGATCTACTTCTTTTCTTTCGGAATTTTGGAAGATGAAGTCTTTCTGAAACTGAATTTCAACCAAAAATACCCGATCATTCCAGCCAGAAGTGATGAAATGAGAATGGCGAACTTCGAATCGTTGATGAGTGCTTTGTCTGTAAATGCAAGAATGGTCACGAAAATAGACATGGTAAATCCGATTCCGCCCAAAATCCCAACTCCGAATAGTTTACTCCACGATGTTCCGGGAGGTTTGTCTGCAAGTTTTAATTTGATGGAAAGCCAGGTGAAAATGATGATTCCGATTGGTTTTCCGACGACTAACCCCAATAAAATTCCGAGACTTGCACTTTCAAAGAGCGCTTTGTCCCAGCCCGGCCCGATTTCGATGGCAGTATTCACCAACGCAAACAAAGGGAGAATGAAAAAGGGAACAGGGTAGTGGAGCGATTCCTGTAAACGATCTGAAGGTGAATGTTTTTTGGAAGAACTGCTGAAGGATGGAATTGCTAAAGCCAGCAATACTCCGGTAATCGTTGCGTGAATTCCTGAATGATGCATGAAGTACCACATCACGATTCCCAAGGGAAGATAAATCCACAGAGAAGTTATTTTCAGTTTGTTCAGCATCAGGAGGAAAGCAAAAATTCCCAATGCAATCAGCAAGTAGAGCCAAAAAATGGTTTTGGTATAAAAAACGGCAATCACGACGATGGCCCCCAGATCATCAATAACAGCAAGCGCGGTCAAAAAAACTTTGATCGAAAGAGGGACTTTGTTGCCCAGCAGTGAAAGAGCTCCTAATGCGAATGCAATATCGGTCGCCATAGGAATACCGAAACCTGTAACAGTCGGTTTTCCAAAATTGATCAGAATGAAAATCCCTGCCGGGACAATCATTCCGCCTAAAGCACTGAAAATGGGAAGCGTGGCTTTTTTGAGAGAAGAGAGTTCTCCAACCAGAAATTCCCGCTTCAATTCCAATCCGACCAAAAGAAAAAAGACGGCCATAAGACCGTCATTAATCCAGTGTTCAAGGCTCAATCCGGCAAGGGAATATTCCCAAAATTCCGTGTATTGCTCCTTGATTGAAGAATTTGCAAGTAAAAGTGACAGAATGGTAAACGCAATCAAGGTTAATCCACTCGATTTTTCACTTTCAAAAAACTTTTTGAAAACATGGCTATTTAACTTTGCTTTAGCCATGAATCGTTATACTAATTGGTTCAATGCAATTTCAAAAGCTCCTTTGGCAATTCCTGTTTTTGCAGGATTCTTGGCATGTGCTTTTTGCAATGCATCACGAATGATGTTACTCGTGTCTTCGAAAATGCCCTGATCAGTCAGTTCTTTCAGGTCGTTACTCATCAAATAAGCAAAAACGCGCGCCATTCCACAGTTCGAAATGAAATCAGGAATCACTGAAAGGTGATTATCTGCATAATCAGCAATCGGACCGAAGAAGATTTCTTTGTCTGCAAAAGGAACATTCGCTCCTGCTGCAATCACCTGAACTCCACCTTTAATCATACGTTCTACCTGTTCTTGCGTAATCAAACGGGAAGCCGCGCAAGGAATGAATACATCTGCCTGAATATCCCAGATTTTTGCATTGATTTCTTCGAAAGACTTCAAGTCCGGATGAACGATCTCATTTCCGTTTTTAGTCAGGAACAATTGTTTGATCTCTTCTAAGGAGAATCCGTTTTCGTTGATCAATCCACCAACACGGTCAATAATTCCGACCACTTTTGCTCCGGATTGAGCCAAATAGTAAGCTCCCGCAGAAGCCACATTTCCCCAACCCTGAACAATTACTTTTTTTCCTTGAATGTCGCCACCCCAGATATTGTAGTAATGTGCAACGGATTGCGCCACTCCATAACCTGTGATCATGTCGGCAACAACATATTTTTTCTCGACGCTCGGGCTGTATTGCTTGTCTTCAATCACTTTCAAAACTCCCTGACGAAGTTGTCCGATTCGATTGATTTTTTGTGCTTCTCTTGGTTGGAAGTGTCCGTTAAAAACCCCTTCCTGCGGATGCCAGATTCCACAATCTTCCGTAATCGGAATTACTTCGTGAATCTCATCTACATTCAAATCTCCACCTGTTCCGTAGTAATGTTTCAAAAGCGGAGTAACAGCTGCATACCATCTTCTCAAAACACCTTCTTTACGCGGGTCTTTCGGGTCGAAGTTAATTCCTGATTTTGCTCCACCGATCGGAGGTCCTGCAACGGTGAATTTTACTTCCATTGTTTTCGCAAGACTTTCCACTTCGCGTTTGTCCAGACCAACACGCATACGCGTACCACCACCGGCAGCACCGCCGCGCAAAGAGTTAATAACTACCCATCCTTCTGCTTCTGTTTCTGCATCTTTCCACTCAAATACAATTTCAGGGCGCTTATTTTCAAACTTGTGAAGTAAATCTTTCATGGTATTGTTCTTCTATTATATAGCATTCAAATATTGAGCTGCAAAAGTAGGAATTATTGGGCTTTTAGCATGAAAAGAAATGGAACTGGTCAAACTATTTGTGCAAGTACAAGATTTTAAGGCAAATGATGTACACCTCCGATAACATTTTTACTTGCCCCCGTCACACTGGCAATGCAGTTTGGCTCGTTGTTCAAATTCAAAGCTCCCAGTAAACCAAAAATGAGTGCTTCTTTGTAGTCGATCAGATCTTTGTCGACAGAAATAATTTCGCCATCGTAATAGCGTTTGAAACGTTCGATCAGGAAGGTGTTTTTTGCTCCTCCTCCGGTTATCATGACGCGTTTGAGGTTGTTTTTAGTGCATATTTCTCCCAACTGAATCGCGATGTGTTCCACCACCGTTGCCAGGTTATTTTCAATGTCCTTGTCAAACTTCAGCAAAGGGTAGAAGTGCTGTTCCAGCCATTCGGTCCCAAGCGATTTCGGTCCTTCTTCCTGATAATAATCCAGGCTGTTCAGCAGATCGAGTAAGAAATAATTCAGTTCGCCGGCTCTTGCCAGATCACCGTTTTTATCGTATTCCAGGTTTTTGGAACGAGCCAGTTTGTTCATTGGAAGATTTGCCGGACAAATGTCATAAGCCTTTACGATGCCTTTTTGCTCAAAACTTATATTTGCGAAGCCGCCGATATTGATAAAACCATCGGCTTTTGCTCCGAACAGGTAAAAATCTCCGATCGGAACGAGTGGTGCTCCTTGTCCGCCAAACAAAACATCTTTGGTCCTGAAATCCCCAATAGTGGTAATCCCTGTTTTCACCGCAATCACTGCCGGGTTTCCGATTTGAGTAGTGAATCCCCGTTGTGGCTGATGGAAGATGGTTTGTCCGTGAGAAGCAATGGCATCCACTTCCGTTTTCGGAATGTTATTTTCGGCAATGAAATCATTGATGCAGGATGCGAAAAACAATCCTAAATCATGATCCAAAGTGGCTAATTGAGAGCCTGTTAGCTTTGTTGCTTCGTGCAGACTGGAAAGTAGTATTTCGGTAAACTGAACTGTTTTTGACGCATGAAGTACAAACTCCCAATTTTTATCTGAAATCTTTGTGTAGCTGGCATATGTAATGTCAACTCCATCCAGTGAAGTTCCTGACATTAAGCCGATTATTTTGAATGAAATCATAAAAGACGAAAATTAAGTTTTTATAGGTACATTTGTCTTCTGAACAAATATAAAATAAACTGCGATACAGATGAATTTCGAATTGACAGAAGAACAACAAGCGGTAAAAGAAGCTGCACGTGATTTCGCTCAAAACGTTTTAAAACCTGGGGTAATAGATCGGGATAGAGATCAAAAATTTCCTGTTGAAGAAATGAAACAACTTGGTGAACTAGGATTCTTAGGAATGATGGTTGACCCGAAGTATGGAGGTGGAGGAATGGACACCATGTCTTATGTATTGGCCATGGAGGAAATTTCAAAAGTAGATGCTTCGACTTCTGTTTGTATGTCTGTGAATAATTCTCTTGTATGCTGGGGATTGGAAAAGTTCGGTAACGAAGAGCAAAAAATGAAGTTTTTGGTTCCTTTGGCAAAAGGAGAAAAGATCGGAGCATTTTGTTTGTCTGAGCCTGAAGCTGGTTCTGATGCTACTTCTCAACGCACAACTGCGGTTGATATGGGAGATTACTATTTGTTGAATGGAACAAAGAACTGGATTACGAATGGTTCTACTGCTTCAACTTACATTGTAATTGCTCAAACAAATCCTGAATTGGGACACAGAGGAATCAATGCATTGATCGTAGAACGAGGAATGGAAGGTTTCATCGTTGGTGCGAAAGAAGATAAATTGGGAATTCGTGGAAGTGATACGCATACTTTGTTGTTTAACGACGTGAAAGTTCCGAAAGAAAATCGTATCGGAGAAGATGGATTTGGATTCAAATTTGCTATGAAAACGCTTTCCGGAGGTCGTATCGGGATTGCTGCTCAAGCTTTAGGAATTGCTGCAGGAGGATTTGAATTAGCTGCTGCTTATTCTAAAGAACGTAAAGCATTCGGAAAAGAGATTTACAAGCATCAGGCAATTGCATTTAAAATCGCAGATATGGCTACGGAAATCGAGGCTGCTCGTTTGTTGGTTTACCGTGCTGCTGCAGATAAAGATGCTGGTAGAAACTTTGATCAATCTTCTGCAATGGCGAAATTGTATGCTTCGAAAGTAGCAATGGAGCAAACAGTAGAAGCTGTTCAGATTCACGGAGGTTACGGATACGTAAAAGAGTACCACGTTGAACGTTTGATGCGTGACGCGAAGATTACCCAGATTTACGAAGGAACTTCTGAAGTACAGAAAATTGTGATTTCAAGAAATATTCTGGCTGATTAAGATTGGTCATTAGGAGATAAAAAAGTCGGGGCGAAAAATTTTTCGCCCCGACTTTTTTTATGCTGTTTTTTGTCTTGTTATTTCTTCTGAATCGTATATCCAGACTGGCCAATACGCAATATCGCGAATTTGCAACCAGATCGCGAAAACGATGCTGTTTTCGAGCAAGGATATGCCTCTCCTTGATTACAAATACGGAATCACCTTCTCCAAAGAAATCCCTCTCGATCCTTTCAACAAAATCAATAAATCAGAAGGTGGATTGTTTGTGAAATGCTCGATCAACGGATCTGTTGATTTCAAAAAGATCGCATTCGGATGCGTTCCTTTAAACTTCAGAAATTCCTCTCCGATAAAAAAGCCGCTCAAGCGAAGATCGATCGTTTGTTGCACAACCTCTTCATGAACCATCGGAGCATCATCTCCCATTTCACGCATATCACCAAGAATAAAAATCTTTGCATGATTATCTATTTTCGCAAAACTGGATAGGGCAGAGCGCATACTTGTCGGATTGGCGTTGTAGCAATCAACAATCAGCGTGTTTTTATCCGTTTTAGTGACTTGTGAGCGATTATTTGTAGGTTGATAAGCCGAAATAGCCTGATTGCAATTCTCCGCGCTGATTCCAAAGAATCTTCCGATCCGGATGGCTGCCAGAAAATTGATAAAATTGTATTCTCCAACCAGATTTGTTTGAATAGCCGGACTTGTATAACCCGGTTCGCTCCAATTCATATTCACGAATGGAGTGAGACTTAAAAGTTCACCTTGAAGTTCTGAAGGATCGTTGTAAAAGTGATTTTGAGTTGTAGCCGGAAGTTTAGACATGATGATCTCATCCTGCTTATTGGCAAAAAGATGTCCGTTGTTTTCGGCGATGAAATCAAACAACTCGGTTTTGGTTTTGATAACACCTTCCAGTGATTTGAAACCTTCTAAATGAGCTCTGCCGATGTTGGTAATGATTCCGTGAGTTGGAAGAGCAATTTCTACCAATTCTTTGATGTCTCCGGGTTTGTTGGCTCCCATTTCAATAACGGCAATTTCGTGAGACTCGTCTAACTGGAGCAGGGTGAGAGGAACGCCAATGTGATTGTTCAGGTTTCCTTGTGTGAAATGAACTTTGAACTGCGTACTTAATGTTGCGGAAATTAATTCTTTGGAGGTTGTTTTCCCGTTGCTTCCGGTGATTCCGATCATTGGAATCTGAAAGTGGTTCCTATGATACCGGGCAAGATCCTGAAGTGTTTTAAGCACATCTTCTACCAAATAGGTCTTTCCTTCAATCTGATAATCCGGATTGTCAATCACTGCTGCAAGAGCTCCCGATTTAATCGCTTCTTCCGCAAAAGTATTTCCGTCAAAGTTGGCTCCTTTCAAACAAAAAAACAGGGAGCCTTTTTGAATCTTGCGCGTATCGGTTTCTACTCCTGTACTTGCTTTAAACAGACTATAAAGTGTTTCCATATCTCATAAAAAACCCCAATCTCGTAAGCACGGGATCGGGGTTTTTATTAATCATTGAATATTATTTTTTCTTTTTCTTCTTTTTACCATAGTTCTGTCCTACAGGACTTCCCACACGATCCATCGCACAACGGAATCCGATTGTACAAGTTGATTGTGCTTCGTCCAGGTATCTTCTGGATCCTGCATTCAACCAGTATGCGCGATCTTTCCATGAACCACCTTTGTACACTCTTGATTTATCAGAAATCAATGTTGTTGGCCAGGATGTTCTGTCTTCCGGTTTGATCGGAGTACCATTCAAATCGTATGTTTCGTATTCGTTTTGGTACATGATCAAATGAGGGTCACGAGTTGCTTCGTTGATTCCATTCTTACGATCATCGTTATCGTAGTAAATAGAACTTTCGATATCTCCGTCCAGGTAATCGATGTAATCATCCTTACGGTAGTTCAATCGACCGATGTTTTCTTCTTCAGTTACATTACGGTATTTCAGTTTACCCGGTGTACCGATAATGAATTGGCTGAATCCTTCACGAAGCAATGGAATGATTTCAAATGAATATTCTTCATCACGACCTTGTCTTGTTCTTTCAGCAAAGATTCCTTCAAAAATTTCATCTTGTACTAAAGCTGAAGCTTCGATTTCGTATTTGTCATTCTTATCCTGAATTGCTCTGTCCAATACCGCATTAATCTCTGCAATTAAAGCCAATTCAACAGAATCTTTCTTCTTTCCATGAGAAACATAGTATGCATCCGGAGCTACACCACGCTTGTAACGGTGCTCAGCCTGATTGTGCATTTGAATTCCACTTGGAATGATTGAATCATTCGGATTGTGATTTGCTGCTGATACACGTTGGTAACGTACACGCTCGAAAGCGTTCAGATATTCTTTCATTCCGTGAACATCATACATTACTTGTTGGTTCTTTTGCTCAACAGCTCCGTCGTTGTTCAATACTTTCGTTTGGAATACATTTCCACGGAAAGGACGGAATTCATCAAAGTCTTCAGAGCTTAAAGGACGGTAAACATCCATTACCCACTCAGAAACGTTTCCTGCCATGTGGTATAAACCATAATCATTCGGCCAGAAAGATTCAACCGGAGCAGTTACATCGGCACCGTCATTCAGACGTCCTGCAACCCCCATGTAATCTCCTTTTCCTCTTACGAAGTTGGCACGGATAATACCTGTGAATTCTTTGTTGTCCTGACGAACGAAGTGACCGTTCCAAGGATATTGACGACGTTCTGTAATTACTTCCGTACCTTCAGACAAGTTTCCGATCAAACCAAGTGCAGCGTATTCCCACTCTGCTTCGGTTGGGAGACGGTATCTCGGAAGAAGGATTCCATCTTCCATTCTTACGATACGTTCGCCTAATTTCTTACCGTCTCTGCGAGTCGGATCTGTATCTTTTAATTTTCTACCTCCTTTTTCAGGATCTTGTTCGAACTGTCCCATCAAGTATGCGTCAGTATCGAATGTTTCAGCATCTGCTGCATCAATATCCCATCCCAAAACTCCTTCACGGATCAAAATGTATTCGTTTACACGGTCAGTACGCCACTTACAGAAGTCAGTTGCCTGCAACCACGAAACTCCAACTACAGGATAATCTCTGTAAGCAGGGTGACGCAAGTAGTAATCAACGTATTTATCCATAAATGCTAACGGACTTCTCCATGCAAGTGTATCCGGTAATGCGTTTTTATAAACCATTCCGTACTTTTCATAGGATCTTCTCAACCAGTACAAGTATTCCAGCCAGTGGAAGTTTGTTACTTCCGTTTGATCCATGTAGAAGGATGAAACAGTAACACGTGCCGGACGGTTGTTATAATCAAACATGACATCTTGTTCAACCATACCCATCGTAAATGTACCACCTTCAACCAAAATAAGTCCCGGACCAGTTTCCTGATCTACGAATGGAACTTTTTGAAAGCCTCCGTGGTTTACATTGTTGTAATCCCAACCTGTTGATGAGGAGGAATCTCGACTACACGAAGCTATTGCAACACCTGCAACCGCTAAGATAAATAAACGCAACATTTTCATATGCTTGGTTTGTTTTTTCATTTTTTGGGACACCAAAGTTAAGTTTATAAACGGATTATCAACAAAAGGTTACAAAAAATATTTAGAATGAAGGACAGGAAATGGTTTTGAAGGTTTTCACAGGACCTTTACACTTTGTAAAGATTCCCAGAGAAACTTCATGCGAACCACCCGAAACCCCATTGTTTAATCTTGAGACAGTAACATCATAACTATATCCGATTCTGAAAGAAGGAGTCGTTACACCTAATGTAAGGATAAACGCATCTCTGTTTCTGAACCATACACCTGCGTTGAAAGCACCGTATTTAATATAGGTACCAATATTGATTTCCTGGAAACCTTGCTGATATTGGTAGATGATGTTTGGCATGATTGAAGTGGTGTTCTGGTACTTCGATTTTCCACCCAGTGGAATCTCAGCTCCCATATGACCTGTAAATCTCATAGGCATCGGCGAGTTTCCGATGATCACGGATTCATTTGGCATATTTAAGTGATGAACAGCTCCTCCAAAAAAGAAGTGTTTTGAATAACCTACAAAACCTGCAGATGCATCAAAGAAACCTCTTGATCCGCCTCTGCGTAAATCTCCTGTTTGGTAAATGAAACCTCTTCTCGGATCAATCTGATCTCCGAAAGTCAGTTTATCCCAATCAAGGAATTTTTGGTACCAGGCTGCGCGAACACCGAATAACATCGCAAATTTTCTGTTTACCTTTAAGTGGTAGGAGTAAACAAGACCGAGCATAGATGTGTTGATAGTACCTTGACCTTGCATATCGTGAGTGGCTAAAATGCCGATTCCTCCTGAAATGTTTTTGAAGTATTGGTCATAGGATGCGCTGTAGGTTACGTAATTCCCTGAGAGACTTGGCCATTCGTTTCTGTAATTCATTGCAAAACGAGCACAGCCGTGTGATCCGGCGAACGCTGGGTTCAGGTACAGAGGGTTTGCGTAAAACTGCGTAAATGTTGGATCCTGCGCATAAATTTGATATGAGCCTAAAAGGCATCCAACAAACGCTAATAGTTTAATATTTCTCATTCGGTTAAGAATATTTTCAAGCTAATTGTAGCATTGGTTCGCCAATGTTACGAAAAAAAAATACAATGGTTACGACTAAATCGCCGAAACACAAAAATAAAAAAAGAATTCATACGTTTGATTGAACATTCATCTAGTTTTCGAATTTTGTACTATGAAAAACGACAAAACACAAGCAAGTTACATTTTTAACAAATTTTACAAACTCGTCCTTTTCCTTTTGGTAAGTCATTTATCTGTTGCTCAGGATGTTTTGGTGGAAATTGAATGGTTAAAGCCCAGAGAACTGACTTTAAATGGCGTTCAAATCACGGTACCCTTTGTTTCGGGAGAAGATTTTGAAAATCAACTTCCCGTTCATTCTTTTCAACAGAAATTCAAATCCGGGCAGTATCAGATCCAGATTCTGGATATCAAAACCGAGGCGCTAAGCCAGTATGAGATCAATTATTTAAACACGATTAAAACAGTTATTCCGTCAACGGCACAAATTGAAGCAAAAATTTCGAAGTCGAAAAACGAACAGTTTTTAATGTCCAAGTGTATCCCTTATTTTCAAACTTCAGGAGGCTTTCAAAAGATTACTTCCTACAAGATGAGAATCACTATGAGTGGGGCAGTGGCAAGCACGAATCAATTGAAAAGTTATGTCGCAAATTCTGTTTTAAACAGTGGTTCCTGGTACAAAATCTCTGTTCCGAATGATGGGGTTTATCAACTCAATAAGGCCTTTTTCAAGAGCATGGGAGTTGATGTGGATAATCTGGATCCTAAAACGATTAACCTCTATGGAAATGCGGACGGAAGACTTTCCGAATTGAATAGCGATCCTTACATGGACGATTTGAAGAAAAACGCAATTCAGTTTGTAGGAAACACCGATACGGCTTTTACAGACGATGAATACTTTTTGTTTTTCGGTGCGGGTCCTAACAGATGGAGCCGTGGTTCCGGAACGAATTTTAATCGCAACATGCATATTTACAGTTCTGTGAACACGTATTTCATCCGGATAGATGCTTCTGAAGCTCCGTTGCGGATTCAGAGTCTGCCGGAAACCACTTTACCCGTTACAAACAATGTGAGTTCGTATACGTTTTACGATATTTATGAAAATGAAGCCGTGAACTTGGTTGAAGGTGGACAACGTTGGTATGGAGAGCAATTTGATGCCAACCTGACTCAGTCATTTAAGTTCAGTGTTCCGAATGTGGATCTGAATACAGCGATAGAAGCAGAGTATGCGGTTGCTTCCAATTCGAATTCTGCAGGAAATAGTTTCAAGGTTGTTTACAATGGAAATCAGGTGAATAACGAACCGTTGAATTCCACCGGTGCAGATTATATCCGAAATGCCGCCGGCTTTACATTCAATCCCGTAGCTTCTTCCATTGAACTTATTTTTACCTTGAACAGAGTGAGTCCTTCCGTGAAGGCATATCTTGACTTTATCAAAATTGTAGGGAGAAGAAGCCTTGTGTTTTATGGGAATTCAATGTTGTTCAGAGACGTGAACTCCGTTGGAGCCGGAAATGTGAGTTTGTTTTCCGTGCAGGGAATGAGTACTACTCACCATATTTGGGACGTTTCTTCAAAAACAAATCCTCAATTAATTCAGGGGAATTTAACGGGAGGAACCTTTACCTTCAGACAAAGTACGGATACCCTGAGAGAGTTTTTGGTTTTTAACGGAACTGTTTTATCCCAGCCTACTTTTATCAAACAAATAGAAAATCAGGATCTGCACGGCTTGGGGCAGTATGATTATATCATTATCAGCCCGAAACAGTTTATGAGTCAGGCGGTTCGCCTGGGGAATCTGCATGAAAACACTGGTTTGTCGACAGTGGTGGTAGATATCGAACAGGTTTATAACGAGTTTTCATCCGGTAATCAGGATGCAACGGCGATCAGACGTTTTGTGAAAATGTTCTATGATCGTGCGGCAGGAAATGTTGCTCAGCAGCCGAAGTATTTGTGTTTGTTCGGAGATGCGACTTATGATCCAAAGAACAGAGTTGCCGGAAATAATTACATGATTCCGACTTACGAATATCTGAATTCGGAAAATCACATTGCGGCTTTGGTTTCCGATGATTATTTCGGACTTCTTGACAATAATGAATCGATCAGCGGTTTGGATATGATGGATATCGGAGTAGGGCGTTTGTTGATTTCGAATACGACTCACGCACAAACTCAGGTCGATAAGATCGAACATTACATGAAAAACGGAATTAATTCTCCGATTTCTTCCAACGATCAGAATAGCTGTTGTATCGATGAGGCGGCGAATATGTTTGGTGACTGGCGTCAGGTATACACGAATATCACGGATGACGAAGAAGGCGGAACCTTTATTACCGCCGATGCGGAACCTGCATTCAATCAGGTACAGTCGATGGCAAACGAAATGAATTGCGAAAAGATTTATATAGACGCTTATACACAGATTTCTACAACCGGCGGACATCGTTATCCGGATGCATACAATGCAATTACGGACCGCGTGGAGAGAGGAAGTTTGATTACGAATTACATCGGGCATGGAGGAGAAGTAGGAGCAGCTGAAGAGCGGATCATTACCATTCCTCAGGTCAATGCATGGAATAACCTGAATCGTTTGGGATTGTTCGTAACGGCTACCTGTGAGTTTACGAAGTTCGATGATCCTTCGAGAGAATCGATCGGTGAATTGATTTCACTCAATCCGAAAGGAGGTTCTATTTGTTTGATGACAACCACGCGTTCGGTTTATATTTCAATTAATACACAAGTAGTGGCAAGTTTGTTTACACATGTCATCGAGCGCGATGCGAATTTTGATCCCTTGCCTTTCGGAGAAATCATGCGCAGAACGAAGAATACTTCAGGATCATCCGATAACAGAAGATGTTTCAATTTGATCGGAGATCCGGCCTTGAAAATTTCCCTTCCGAAATGGAAAGTGGTAACCGATTCGATCAACCACATCGCGATTTCAAATGGTGCGGATACGGTTCGGGCACTTACGAAAATGCATGTAGTCGGACATTTGGAAGACTACAACGGAAACAGATTGACAACTTTCAACGGTGTTTTGGCTCCAACCATTTTTGATAAACCTAAAAAAGTTCAAACATTAGGAAACGACCCGAATTCGCCGATCATTACCTACAAAACTCAAAAGAATGCATTGTACAAAGGTCGTGCAACGGTGACGAACGGAGATTTCAAATTCGAATTCATCGTTCCGAAAGATATTGATTTCAACTACGGAAGAGGAAAGATCAGTTATTATGCAGACAACAAAGTTGTGGACGCCGATGGCTGGGACAGTACTTTTGTGGTTGGTGGAATTAATCCGAATCCGCCGTCAGATAATGTAGGACCTGAATTAAAGATTTACCTGAATGATGATTCCTTTGTGAATGGAAGTATTTCCAGTGCAAATCCGTTATTGGTAGTAGAAGCCTATGATGAATTCGGAATCAACACGATCGGAAACGGAATCGGGCACGACATCACGGCTGTTTTGGATGGCAACACGGGAAGTCCGATTATTTTGAATGAATATTATAAATCGAACCTGGACAGTTATCAAAACGGGAAATTGCAGTACACACTGAGAAATCTTTCTGTCGGTTCGCATACGCTTGACGTGAAAATGTGGGACGTGAACAACAACTCGAGTAGTGTTCGTCTGGAATTCACCGTTACGGAAAATCAGGAAGTTCAGCTGGATCACGTTTTGAACTACCCGAATCCGTTTACAACCCATACAACGTTTATGTATGAGCACAATCAGTCCTGCGCATCCCTGGAAACTCAGATCAATGTTTACACGGTTTCAGGCCGTTTGGTGAAGACAATCAATCAATTGGTGCCTACAAACGGATTCAGAGTAGAAGGGATTTCCTGGGATGGGAAAGATGATTTTGGGGATCAACTGGCTAAAGGAGTTTATGTTTACCAATTAAAGGTTACGATGCCTGATGGTAAAAAGGCTCAAAAAATGGAAAAGTTGGTTCTTTTAAGATAGTTGCACAATAAAAGTGTCAATTTTGCGTATTTTTGTCACAATTAAAACTGAAATAGATTCATGTTATCACATAAGTTATTGATTTTTACGTTTTTTGTTAGTTATCTTTCTTTTGCACAGCCTGGTGGACAAGGAGTTACACAAAACGATATCCAATTAAACACGATTACCACTGCACTGCCCTTTTTGGGGATTAATCCGGATTCAAGATCAGGAGCAATGGGAGACGCGGGAACTGCTTTGAGTCCGAACTCATCCTCTGTTATGTGGAATACGGCTATGCTTAATTTCGCTGATGACAAGTCAGAGATCGGAATTAGCTACACGCCCTGGTTAAGACAATTAACAAACGATATGCACTTATCTTACCTTTCGGGTTATGCGAGAGTAGGAAACAGACATGTGATCGGTGGAGCTCTGCGCTACTTCAGTTTGGGGGAGATTACGTTTACCGACAACAACAACAATTACATCCGCGAGTTCAAACCGAATGAGTTTGAATTGACTTTGGCGTATGCATTTAAACTGGCTGATAAGCACAGTATCGGAGTAAACGGGAAATTTGCTTATTCCAACCTGACAGGTGGATTGGTAACTGCCGGAACAGAAACGAAGGCTGCAATCGCAGGGATGGCAGATATTTCGTACGCTTACCGGACAGAAGATATCAACTGGTTTAAAATAAACGGAATTTACTCATTAGGAGTAACGATCACAAACGTTGGTAACAAGGTGGCTTATTCTGCAAATGCACGAAGAGATTTCCTTCCGACTACCTTGAAAATCGGAAATGCTTATACGGCTAAGATTGACAAGTACAATAAATTGACGGTAAGTATCGACATCTCGAAATTGTTGGTTCCTACACCGGCAGTGTATGAAGTTATCGATGGTGAAAGAACATTGATCTCAGGAAAAAGCAACGACGTAGGTGTTATTGCGGGAATGATCCAATCATTCTACGATGCACCGGGAAGAGTGGTAAGAGATTCTAACGGAGATCCGGTTTCAACAGGAGACGGAACGTTCGAGGTAAAAAAAGGATCCAAGTTTGGTGAAGAAATGCGTGAAATCATGATCGGTTCCGGATTGGAATACTGGTACAACGACATTTTCGCAGTTCGCGGAGGATATTTCTACGAAAACATTTCAAAAGGAGGTCGTCAGTTCTTCACGATGGGAATCGGATTCAAATACAACATTTTCAGCTTCGACTTCTCTTACCTGGCTGCAATGAAAAGAAACAATCCATTGGCAAATACCATGAGATTTACACTTCGATTTGCTTTGGGTGACAAATCATCATCAAGTGATTCCAAGGCTAAGCCGGAATAATGGATATTCGAATTGGTTTTGGTGTTGATGTTCATCGCTTAGAAGAAGGTCGCGAATTTTGGATGGGAGGTTTAAAACTCCCTTCTTCATTTGGTGCCGTTGGGCATTCGGATGCAGATGTGTTGATTCACGCCATTTGCGATGCCTTGCTTGGAGCATTGAACCTGCGGGACATTGGTTTTCATTTCTCGGATACCGATCCGAAATATAAAGGAATTGATTCCAAAATTTTGTTGAAAAACGTCATGACCCTGATCAAGGAAAAAGGATTCTCAGTTGTGAATATCGATGCAACAGTTATTTTGGAAAAACCCAAAGTGAATCCGCACATTCCGGAAATGCAAACAATTCTTTCGGAATTGCTGGAAGTTGAAACAGATCGGGTTTCCATTAAAGCAACGACACACGAAAAAGTAGATTCATTCGGAGCAGGTGAAGCAGTGAAAGCTTATGCTGTTTGTTTGGTTTCGAAATGATATCAGGATATTAAGACTTTATTTCCGCTTAGTAATGAAATTTGAAGTCCTAACATCTTATAAATCCTAAAGTCTTAAAATCGTCTAAAACCATATCATACCGGTGCATTCCTTCACCGTAAGAATTCTCAGTTATTTTCACCGTTCTGAATCCATACTTTTCAAAAAAGGTAAAGGAAAACTGAGTGGTGTCCAAAACGACTTCCTTGTCCGGAAATTGCTTTTTGATTTCAGCCAGACGAAATACCAGAAGTTGCTCACCGTAACCCTTCTTCTGGTAATCATTGTGAACCATGCCCCAGACAAAAGTGATGGCATCCGTTCCTTCCTTTTCTCCAAATCCGCCGCAACCGATGATCTGATCATTCAATTCCATCACATAATAAGGCAGCTCGTTTGATTCGTCCGGATTTTCCAGCTTCGTTAACAATTCCTCAAAATCGTTGATTTCTGCCTCCATAAAATATTTCGGAACATTCGTTTTGAATACTTCTATGCATGCGCTTTTATCGGACTCTGCGTACTTTCGGATAGTTACCTGATTTTCACTCATCGGATATTCGTTTACAGATAAAGATAATTGTTTCCTGTTCATAATTTCAAAAGCCAAGTAACTGCCACCTTGGGCAGACTTCGTATATTTGTCGTCATAAGAATCTCAAATGAAAGTAAACCCAGCATATAATACGAAAGAAAGTTTATTGGAATTGTACAACAAACCGTTGTTGGAACTTGTTTTCGAAGCAGCAACAGTTCACCGTCAATTTCATAATCCAAGAGAAGTTCAGATGTCTTCTCTATTGAGTATCAAAACAGGAGGTTGTCCGGAAGATTGCGGTTATTGTCCGCAGGCTGCACGTTATCATACCGATGTGGAAGCTCATAAATTGATGAGTGTTGAATCGGTAATCGAACAAGCAAAAAACGCAAAAGCGAATGGTTCTTCCCGTTTATGTATGGGAGCAGCCTGGAGAGAAGTGCGCGATAACAAAGATTTTGACAATGTGATCGAAATGGTTCAGGCGGTGAATGACCTGGATATGGAAGTTTGCTGTACCTTGGGTATGATGAACGAAGATCAGGCAAAACGTTTGAAAAACGCAGGTTTGTTTGCTTACAATCACAACCTGGATTCATCGAAAGAATTTTATGGAGACGTGATTTCTACCCGCGAGTACGAAGATCGTTTGAATACCATTGAAAATGCCCGCAAAGCAGGAATTACTGTTTGTTCCGGAGGAATCATCGGAATGGGTGAAGCAATCGAAGACCGCGTTGGACTTTTATTGAGCTACATGGAAATGGAAAATCCACCGGAGTCTATTCCGATCAATGCCTTGGTTGCAGTTGACGGAACACCGTTGGAAGATCAGAAACCGATCGAGCAGTGGGAAATGATCCGCATGGTAGCAACTACGCGTGTTGCTTTCCCGGAAGCAGTTGTACGCTTATCCGCAGGTAGAACAAAAATGACAATGGAAGGTCAGGCTTTGTGCTTTATGGCAGGAGCAGGATCTATTTTTGCAGGAGATAAATTGTTGACAACTCCGAACCCTGAGTTTAATGAGGACAAGGAAATGTTCCAGATTTTAGGTTTGATCCCGAAAGAAGCATTTGCTGACGGAGAAAAACCTGTTTCACAAGCGGATCCGATCATTGAGGCTAGAAAAGAAAAAGAAGCTCAACGAGCGAAAGAATTGGCTGAGGCGAAAATTGCTTCTGCAGGATTCACGCCAAGAAAAGTGACTACAGTTTCGTAAGAAATGAACGTGAAATTTCAAAAGCGTTTACAAGATAGACAAGAGAAGGGGAGTTTGCGCTCCCTTTTGTCGTTTGACGGATTAGTCGACTTCTGGTCGAATGATTATTTGGGATTGGCACGAATTCCTCATGAAATCGAAATCCTGGGAAGCACAGGTTCCCGGTTAATTTCCGGTAACTCCAAAACCGTCGAAGCAATCGAAAAACAAATGGCGGCTCATTTCCGTTCGGAAGCAGCCTTGATTTTCAATTCGGGATACGACGCCAACCTCGGTTTGTTCTCGTCGCTTCCGCAAAAAGGAGATACGATCATTTACGACGAATTGGTGCACGCTTCGGTTCGCGATGGAATTCGTCTGAGTTTTGCGCATTCGTTTTCTTTCCGGCACAATGATGTGGAGGATCTGAAGAAGAAACTTCAAAAAGCAGAAGGAGCCGTTTTTGTCGCTGTGGAGTCACTTTACAGTATGGACGGGGATCTTGCTCCTCTGAAAGAAATAAGTTGCTTGTGTGAAGAATACGGAGCATTGCTAATCGTTGACGAAGCGCATTCCGGAGGTGTTTTCGGAGAAAACGGTTTAGGGCTGTGCGAGGAATTCGGAATCAGCGAAAAAGTCTTTATCCGTTTGTTCACTTTCGGAAAAGCATATGGAGCGCATGGAGCTGCAGTTTGCTGCCCGGAAGAAGTGTGCCAGTATCTGATCAATTTTGCACGATCTTTTATTTATACCACAGCACTTCCCGAAGGTTTTTACAAACACATGATCGGACAGATAGCGTTGAGCGGGAATGAATCTTTGAGAGAACAATTGCAGCAAAACATCACTTATTTTTCAAGTAAAATTCCTTCCGAAATCAGTTCAAACCGTTCCCCGATCCAGATCGTGGAGTTTTTGGAGCTGGAAACCTGTAAAGCAAAAGCTGTCGAACTTCAACAAGCCGGCTTTGCAGTGAAAGCCATTCTTCCGCCAACTGTTCCAAGCGGTTCTCAACGATTGCGGATTTGCATTCATTCCTTCAATACCAGAGAAGAAATAGATCAGCTGATCTTACTTTTAAAAAGCTGAATTTTAATTTCCCCCTTTGGAGGGGGATAAAGGGGGGAGGACTTAGTGGATCGTTTTTTTGAAAAAAAAAATAAAAAGTTAATTATTTGATTTTCAGATTATTGACCATATAAACGTAAGCTCTGCAAAATTATTGCACACGCAATATCATTCATAAACAGCCGTTTTCACTGAAAAATTATTTATGAAAAAGATACTTGCCTTTGTCGCCTTTAGTCTGATTATTTTATCCTGCAAAAAAGATAACCCGGAACCCGAGATCCCGACAGTTCCTTCTCCCCAGTATTCCTATGTTAAAACCGCTGGTTCTTATTGGGTCTACGATTGGTACCAGGTGGATTCGATGGGAAATGAAACGATGATGAGCTGGAAAGATACTATCCGCTTAGTTGGTGATACAACCATTAATGGAAAGATTTACCAGAAGTTCAAAGGAAAAGATATGAATGTTGCGACTGAGTACTATCATCGGGATTCCAGCGGATATGTGGTAGGTCTTACCGGTACTTTTTACTCCTATGTGGGATCGCCTAAGTTATCGTATTCCTATAATGATAGCTATATGAAATACGATAACTGGATTGTCGGGAAGGAGCTGGAAACGATCAGTACGACATTCGGATTGAAGGAAGCTGTCAGAACGTATCAGGAAGTGAGCATGGTTGACGGAAGTCCTGTAAATAATTGCGGAGATCTTTCGACACGATTCTACCGGTATTATGTTTCCGGAATCGGATTGGTTCAGAAAGAGATCGAATACTTGAGTACCATGCAGAGTCAATGCTCGAAGAAACGCACCAAGCTCAGTTTTTATTACATCGCTCCATAACCGGATTTTAACGTTCAATTTCTTCCCTTTACTAACTACCGCTTATAATTAACGAAAAAAGTAAAGAGCGCAAAGCATTGATATTGCTTGGCGCTCTTTGCATTTTAGGAGAAAAACTTATTTTTTCTTTCATTTTTTTGAAATAAAATTTGGAAACTTAACAGTGTTAAGTATATTTGCATCATTCAATTTTGAAAATGGGAATTAACGAACGTAAGGAACGGGAAAAAGAAGAACTGCAAAAAAGCATCCTAACAGCTGCCCGGGAAGTTTTTTTGGAGAAAGGTTTCGACCAGACTTCCATTCGTTCGATTGCTCAGAAAATTGAATACAGTCCCACAACGATATACCTGTATTACAAAGATAAAGATGCTATCATCTATGCTTTGCATACAGAAGGATTTCAATTGCTGGTGAGCAAAATGGAGGTGCTCAACTCTGTTGAAAATCCCTTTGAACGCTTAAAGGCAATGGGACGAATTTATCTGCAATTTGCTGCCGATCATCCGGATTATTACGATTTGATGTTTGTACAGAACTCTCCGATGAATAAACTCGACGAGGATGATGAAACATGGAAGGAAGGAATGGTCGCTTTTGACGGTTTGAAATGGACCATTGAAGAATGTATGCAACGAAAGTACCTTCCTTTTGAAGATGCAGAAGTTGGAGCTTACATGGTTTGGGCGACGATGCATGGAATGATCAGTCTCTACGATAGAGGCAGATGTAAGGTTTTGGATGAGGTGAAACGCGAAAAAATCGTGGATTTGGCCTTTTCTGAATTCTTAAAATTGTTGGATTCCTTTAGTCGCTAATTTTTTTATTATTTACTTAACACTGTTTATTAAAATAACAATGATTACTATGAAAAAGAAATTAATCATTTTACTGACCGGAATGGGGAGTGTGCTTTTTCTCCCGAATGCCTGGTCACAGGAAGTATTGGATACTTATATCAAACAAGGATTGGACTCCAATCTGGTCTTGAAACAGCGTTCAGTTCAATTAGACAAAGCACTTTTAGCGTTGAATACGGCAAAGAGTAATTTTCTGCCTTCCGTCAATTTCAATGCATCTTACACCAGTGCGGAAGGAGGCCGTTATTCCGATCTGCCGGTTGGAGACATGCTCAATCCGGTTTATGCGACACTAAATCAAATGACGGGAACAAATGCTTTTCCGCAGATTCAGAATCAACAGATCAATTTCTTACCCAATAATTTTTATGATGCCTACATCCGGACTTCCGTTCCGCTTCTGAACACGGATATCTACGCAAACAAGCGTATTCAGGAACAGAAAGTAGAACTGAGCAGTTTGGATATGCAGGTTTATGCCAGAGAATTGGTTAAGAATATCAAAGTAGCTTATTACAATGTAATCATGGCCTCGAAATCGGTTGAAGTGTATGAATCGAATAAAAAGATTCTGGAACAAAACGTGGCGTTGAATGAAGCATTGATCAAACAGGGAAAAGGCCTGAAAGTGAATCTGCTCAAAGCACAAACGGAATTGATGAAGATGAACACATCGATTTCCACGGCAAAGAACCAATTGAAGAATGCGGAAGCATATTTTAATTTTCTGATCAACAGACCCCTGGAAACTCCGATCATTCTGGAAGAAACGACAGCTTCCAATCCGCAGCTGGAAATGGTGAAAGAACGGGAAGAAGTAGAATTGATCAGTCAATCCATCGAAATTCAGGAATCGGTTTTGAAAATGAATAAGAACTATTGGGTTCCGAAAATCAATGCCTTTCTGGATTTAGGATCTCAGGGAACCAATTGGGAAATGAGCCGCAAATCAACTTATTATATGTTTGGCGTTTCAGCTTCCATTCCGATTTACAACGGTTCGCGCAATCAGCAGCAGGTGAAACAAACGAGGTACGAACTGGAGAATGCGCGTCTGCAATTGGATCAGGTATCTCAACAACTGGAGCTGCAGCGGCAGCAAGCGCTTCGAAATACCCTGAACGCCAGAGAAAATTGGGAAACAGCCAAAGTACAATTAGAAGCCTCCAAAGAATATTTTGCCCTGGTTTCGGGAGCAAACAGAGAAGGATTAACGAGTCAGTTAGAGTTTATTGATGCCTCCAATCAAGTAACAAATGCTGAATTATTCGTCCTTATTCAATATCAAAATTACTTGAGTTCACTGGCTGAACTTGAGCGGGCAGCAGCAACATATCCATTGAACATCAATCATTAAACTATTCGAATATGAAAAAAATACTAGCATCGGGAATAGCACTTTCTTTGCTTTTGGCTTCGTGCGGTTCCAAAGAAAAAGCTACAAATGAAATCCCCAGGATGGAAGTGATTCCTGTAAAGTTGGAGTCGTTAAAGGCAATGAATTCAAGTGAAGAGATTCACGTTTCCGGACAATTTACTACGGATGATGAAACGTATTTATCCTTCCTTTCCGGCGGTGTGATCCAGAAATTGTATGTCAAAGAAGGAGATAAAGTCAGCAAAGGACAATTACTTGCAACCTTGGATTTGACCCTGGTGAAAGCAACTGTCAGTCAGGCAAAGTTGGGGATGGAGAAAGCAAAACGCGATTTGGAACGGGCTAAAAATCTGCAAAAAGAAGGATTTGTAACTCTGGAACAAATGCAGAATGCTCAAACTGCTTTTGATGTGGCTGAAGAACAGCTTCAATCGGCATTGTTCAACTTAAAATACTCGGAAATCCGGGCTGTTTCAAACGGATTTATCTTGCGTAAACTGGCAAATCAAGGTCAGTTGGTGGGAGGCGGAGCTCCTGTTTTTCAAACGAACGGAGCTGGATCCAATTCGTTCAAACTGAAAGTCGGGGTAAGCGACCGCCAATGGAGTCAAATCCGGATTGGGGATGCTGCAGAGATTGAAGCAGATGTCTTTAAAAATCAAAAAGTGCAGGCCAAAGTTTCGCGAAAATCAGAAAGTATTGATCCGTACAGCGGAACATTTACGGTCGAATTGGAATTGAACGGAAAACTTCCGGCAGGTTTGGCAAGCGGTGTTTTCGGAAAAGCAGTCATCCGGCTTTCGCAAACTTCCGAAAACTGGAAAATCCCTTACGAAGCTTTATTGGACGGAAATGCGAACGAAGGATTTGTTTTCATTTCAAACGACCAGAAAACGGTGAAGAAAGTTGCTGTGAAAGTGGAAAATCTGGATCAGAATGTAGTGGAAGTTTCAGAAGGTTTGGAAGGATACAAATATGTCGTTGTTTCCGGCGGACCTTACCTGAACGAGGAATCAACTATTTCAGCGAAATAAACTCCCGACGATGAAAATAGCAACATACGCAGTACGCAATTATCAGTTCACACTGGTGTTGTTTATCATGGCGATCGCTTTGGGGGTAAATACGCTTCTGACGATGCCGCGGAGTGAAGATCCGACGACCAATTCTCCTATGTTCCCTGTAATTGTAGTATATCCGGGAACAAGTCCTTCGGATATGGAAGAATTGGTGGTAAAACCGCTGGAAAAGCAAATCTACAGTCTGGAAAATATCAAACGGATCAAAACACAGATCAAAGACGGTGTGGCGATCATGCAGGTAGAATACAAGTACGAATCAGATGTAGATGAAAAATTCCAGGAACTGACGCGGGAAGTAAACGGAATGCGTTCCGACCTTCCGGAAGAGATTTTAAGTATCGAAGTAAAAAAACTGATCGCCTCCGATGTGAATGTGATCCAAACAGCTTTGATCAGTGAGAATGCATCACGAAAAAGCCTGAAAAAAGCAGCGGAAGATCTGCAGGAAGAACTGGAGAAATTGCCCGAACTGAAAAATGTGAAGATTCACGGACTTTCCGATGAACAGGTGCGCATTGATCTGAGAACCGACAAACTGGCACAGCTACAAATTCCCTTGAATGCAATTGTAGGAACGCTGCAAAGTGAAATTGCGAATATTCCGGGAGGAAGTATCAATGTAGGAACCAAATCGTTGAATGTGAAAACGAGTGGAAACTATGTTTCTCTGGAGGAAATCGCCAACACGATTATTTATGCTTCCGAAGGAAAAACCATTCCTTTGAAAGATGTGGCGGATGTGTACTACGATTTTTCGGAAACCAAACACATTACCAGATTGAACGGACACCGCTGTGTGTTTGTATCTGCTGCGCAAAAGGAAGGATTCAACATTTCGAAAACTCAGGAGAAATACCAACAGGTTCTCGATGAATTTGATTCGAAAGTTCCTTCAAACATCGACATGGTCAATCATTTCGATCAGGGAGACAATGTAAACGACCGTTTGGGTGGTTTGGGGATTGATTTCCTCATTGCAATTCTATTGGTGGCAATTACCTTGCTTCCTTTGGGAGGAAGAGCTTCATTGGTCGTGATGATTTCAATTCCGCTTTCTCTGGCAATCGGTTTGGTATTGCTGAACGTCATGGGATACAACATCAATCAGCTGAGTATCGTCGGATTGGTTGTGGCACTCGGATTATTGGTCGACGACAGTATTGTGGTGGTTGAAAACATCGAACGCTGGCTTCGTGAAGGATATTCCCGAATGGATGCAACCTTAATGGCAACTAAGCAAATCGGACTTTCGGTTGTGGGTTGTACGGTAACCTTGATCATTGCATTTCTACCCTTGGTTTTCCTGCCGGAAGTTTCCGGAGATTTTATCCGGAGCCTTCCGATGGCGGTGATTGCAAGCGTTTTGGCTTCGATGGTGGTTTCTTTGACGATTATCCCATTCTTGTCAAGCCGTTTGTTGAAACAACATCAAGGGCAGCACGACGGAAACATTTTCTTACGCGCTCTTCAAAAGGCAATTTCCGGAACTTATTCGGTGTTGTTGGATAAAGCGTTGAAACGTCCGATCATTACTTTGTTGGTGGCTGTTGGAATTTTCGGAGGATCGCTGGCATTGTTTCCGGTAATCGGTTTCAGTTTGTTCCCGGCATCAGAAAAACCGCAGTTCATGGTGAACGTGGTTGCGCCTTTGCAAACGAATCTGGAACACACGAACGAAATCACGAAATATGTGGAAAAGGAACTGTCTAAAATTCCGGAGATCGAATATTTCGCATCGAATGTAGGAAAAGGAAATCCGCCGGTTTATTATAACGTAGCACAGGAAAATGAACGCACGGATTTTGCACAGATTTTCGTTCAGTTGGAAAAGCATACCGGAGTAGATAAGAGACAGGAAATTTCAGAACATCTGCGTGCCATTTTCAATGAATATCCCGGTGCAAAAATCGAAGTGAAAAATTTCGAACAAGGCCCACCGATGGTAGCACCTGTAGAAGTGCGTCTTTCCGGAGATAATCTGGATACCTTACGCAAATTGAGTCAGCAGGTAGAAAAATTGCTGAAAGAAACTCCCGGAACGATGTACGTAAACAACCCGGTGAGCAACCTGAAATCCGATTTCAAACTGGTGATTTCGAAGGAAAAAGCCAGAGCACTTGGTGTAAACACTGTGGATATCGACAGAACTGTCCGTCTGGCAATTGCCGGAGTGGATTTGGGAACGTTCTCGGATGAAAACAACGATGAGTTTTCCATGCTTTTAACCACGCATAAAGGCGAACGGGCAACCTTGGAAGTTTTCAATCAGTTGTACATCAACAATCAGCAGGGAAGAGCCATTTTGCTTTCTCAGATCGCAACGCTTCAATTGGAAAGTTCTCCTTTGTTTATCAATCACTACAACAAGGTTCGAACGGTTTCTGTCAGTGCTTTTGCACAAAAAGGTGTTCTGGTGGACAATCTGATCAAAGAAGTGATTTCGAAAATGGATCAGCAAAAACTTCCTAAGGGATATTCGTACGTGATGGGAGGAGAATTCGAATCGCGAAACGAATCATTCGGAGGATTTAATACGATTATTACCATTACGGTATTCCTGTTTGTTGCCGTATTGATCTTACTTTTCAAAACCTTCAAAAGTACCTTGATCGTTCTGTCGGTCATTCCGCTGGGAATTGTAGGAGCAGTCATTGCTTTGTGGATGACAGGAAATTCACTTTCCTTCGTGGCCGTGATCGGTTTGATTGCCCTGGCCGGGATTGAAGTGAAAAACTCAATCCTGCTCGTCGACTTTACGAATCAGTTGAGGGAAGAAGGCCGAACATTGGATGAAGCAATCCGGGAAGCCGGAGAAGTACGTTTTTTACCGATTGTATTGACATCGCTCACCGCAATCGGAGGTTTGATACCAATAGCCATCTCTACCAACCCTTTGATTTCACCTTTGGCAATTGTGTTGATTGGCGGATTGATCAGTTCGACTTTACTTTCCAGGGTCGTAACACCGATCGTCTACCGATTGATTCCGCCGAAAGTGGAAATGAAAAACGGAGCAGATGCTTAAAGAAAAACCGGGGCGAAAAATTTTTCGCCCCGGTTTTTTTATGATAGAATAAAATGAGAAATAATTGAAAAAGTATGTATTTCGAGTACTTTGATTTATCCCGATCACCTGTTAAATGAGTAACAAATTCGAATGATGTGGTTAATAAAGTCTTTGTAAAGGCTTTGATTTTAGGTTTTGACCGTTATGAAAATATAGATAATCTTTCCTTTTTCCGTATTTAAAATTTGAGCTGGTATCATTTTAAGTTATTGATATGCAGTCTGGTGTTTAGGCTAAACATAAATCAAATACATATGAGAAAACAATTACTTTCTACTATCCTTTTTTTCTTTTCCATGATTGCTATACCTGTGCAAGCGCAACAATGGCAGTGGGGAAAACGGGCTCAAAACCGAACAAAAGAAATGGCAGTTGACAACCATGGAAATACCTATGTGCTTTGGTCGGTAGGCAGTCAAGCCAATATAGATGGTCATCCCGTTATGGTGAATGGAAGTACGGATATTGGAATTACGAGTTTTAGCTGTGACGGAAGTTACCGGTGGACAAAAGTCATCGGGACCACTTCTCCGGATGCAGGTTTCGGTATAGGTGCAGATACTTTGGGTGGTGTATATGTTCTGGCGCAATTAGGAAGTGGTAATTCAAGTAATATTTACATCGATGACGATGATACTTTGCCACCTACCATGAAGAAAATGATGTTGCTTAAATTCGATACAACAGGTAACTTTTTGTGGCAGCGCATGCCCGAACCGGATAATATCGTGACGGTTACTCCAACTGCAGGATTTAACCTGACGGTAGAAAAGAACGGAAATACACACATCATGTGCGTACTTGGAATCGGAAGTTATGGAAACGGTGCTTTCTCTGCAACGTACTCCACTGACGATAATATTTACGCATTGAAATACGATAAAAACGGAAATTTTATAGGAGGTTTACATTTTGATGTTACCCGCCCGGCGGCCGCAGGAATAAGTAGTTACGGTTTTTACATGATGTATGATCCGGTAAGTACACATTATTACTGGAATGGAATCCGCTATGATCCTTATACAATCTCTTTCGGAGGTATTGCAATTACCGGTGGAAATTTTCTGACTTGCTTCAGCAGTACAGGAAGTGTGCTTTGGGTGCAAAAAAGTAATAACAATTTGATTCCAACTGCTTTGAATGGTACACCGGCGGTAGATCATCTGGGAAATGTATATGTGACCGGATATTCGTATAATGATTTCAACGGCGGAGCAGGCGATGGTTTTGGTACTTACAACTTCAATAACACGATGGGTGTATGGGCTTTTCCGATTCTGGTCAAGTTTAGCTCATCAGGTACGGTGCTTTATGCCAATAATGCTTCAGGAAATACCGATAATGCCGGTAGAGCGGTGATTTGTTCAAACGATACAGTAGCTCTTGGTGGAGAATATGCCGGTGGTAATTTCGAGTGGGGCGGAGTGAGTTTGGGAGTAAATAACCAATATTACAATGATTTTCTGGTCAGGTTTGATGCCGCTACAGGCAATGTCATTCGAATCGATACCTTGTACAGCAGTCAGGGGGTAGATGAATATGTGACAGTAGTTGCTACGGACCACCGCGGCAATTTCTATCTGGGAGGTGAGTATAGCGGCAATATCACAATAGCTGGTGTGACACATAGCAAGCAGGATGGATATACGGACGGATATATTGCCAAATCAGGATCGTCTGACTGCACTTGTCCCGCTCCGGTAGCTTCATTTAGTAATACCGGATCCGGATTAACAGTTGATTTTACGTATACGGGTTCTGCGAATGTAGACAGTGTTGTTTGGTCACTGGGAGATGGAAGTTCCATGACAGGAAATGTAATAGAGTATACGTATGGAATGTCGGGAACATATACCGTTTGTGCAACGGCTTATAATAGCTGTGGAACACACCAATTCTGTACTAATTTGAATATAACCGGTTTGGGAATTAATTCAGCGGGATCTTTACCTGATTTGAACGTTTACCCCAATCCGACAAGTGGTGTTTTGTCTGTTAAAGGACTTCAATCAGAAACAAATTACCTGATTTATTCAAGTTTGGGTGCTGAAGTTCAAAGTGGTGTTCTGACTCCAGGTTCCGATATCAACCTGAAAGATTTAAATAAAGGATGTTACCTGCTTTATCTTCAGGATCAAAAAGGAAATATAGCACATATCAGAATCATGCTGCAGTAAACGAAATTTTACAAAACAAATCAGAGAGATCAATAAGAAAAGACTCCACTGGATAAGCCTGGTGGAGTCTTTTTAATGTTATGCTGTTTGATGTTTCTGAATACTTTCCATCACGCCGTCCCAGAGTTGTTTTCGCATTTCCAGCGACTTGACAGAATAGCGTCCGGCTTCTTCCCATTTAACAGGATCATTTCCACATAATTCGCTCACCATTTGCAGTGCCAGATGACTGTGATGGTCACCATCTACTTCAATGTGCCGGTCCAGATAAAACTTGAACGTAATAAGCTGAGTAGGGAATTTGACGTTCAGATCACTTACGATGTTGTGAAACATGTTCGGAATCAAATCTTCTCTTCCGAAGGTGAAAACAGCAGCAATGATATGCGGCTTGTTTGTTGCGATCACTTCAAACGTAAAGCGCAGAAAGCGTTTGGCAGCTTCCGGAATATTTACCGAATCAATTGCCTGCTCCACCGTTTTTCCTTGCTGAATTTCATGAAACAAAGCATCAATTCCTGCTCTTGAAGCACCTGTTTGTGCCATTGCTTCCAGATACAATTCGAAGTGACTTTTACGGATTCCCTCTCCGTTTTTCACGTCTTCTTCTGATGCCAGATCCGATTCTTCACCACAAACAATTTCGTTGATGAGGTAACGAACTTCTGCAGATCCGACCGGAAACCAGGGAACTTGCGTACAAGTCAATTGGTTTTGCAAAGCTTTTAGAAGCGACATAAAGTCCCAAACGGCGTAAATATGGTGCTCCATAAATACGCGGATATCTTCAATAGACTGAATCGCAGGATAGCTCGGGTGATTTACAACCTCGGAACGAACCGCTTCCAGACTTTTTTGTATTTGATTTATTTGTGTGTTCATTATCTATCTTGTAATTGTTAGTAAAACGAGTTAACTCATAGGATTCGCAATGCTGCGCCTACGTTTGCAAAGATGTTATACATCTTGAAATTCATACCTGTAAAATCCGAGGGAAAGACAGGACGCAATCCCCATTGTAAATTGGCTTGAATACTCCAGCGTTTCCCCAAAAAGATTCCTGCTCCTCCGTCAATTCCCAGATCCCATCGTTCTTGCTGATCTGAAAAATCAAAGGTTGCGTGATCGATCAGTACCTTTTCACCCAGGGAATTTCCTTTTCGGATATAGCCGTCAGAAACACTGCCGTTGAATTTTCCATCCCATCTGTAAGCCACGTATGCACCTAGTCTTAGAAACCAACGTTCGGAAGGAGTCCAAACGGCATAAACCGGTAAGCTAAAATAAACGTTGCGTACTTTGGTATAATTGGTTCCCGTAAAATCGCCTTCGAAACTGGAAGTTTGTCCGTCGCTTTCCTGTTGGATCGAAGTGTGATAATAAGCCACACTGTCCGTGATAATCATTCCTTTATAATCTATTTTTGCACTCACTCCAATGCTCCATTCCTTGGTGAAATGATGAAGTAATTCGTATCCGAAAGACGGACAAAACTCAGGATTGTAATGATTGATCTTCCGGATATTTGCAGGAAGTGAAGTGGGAGTGACAGCACCGACGTTTAAACCGAACACAATACTGTGCGTGAATTTTTTGGACTCAAAGGGATGGACTCTCTGTTTTTCCTTTTCCTGTGCCTGAACCTGGAAGCAAAGAATCAAAAGCAATGAGATATGTACGATTGAATACTTCATGTTCATTCAGGTATAATTCTTAAACTGTCAATGATTAACTCGCTTCCGATTGCTCCGCGGTATTGATCTCCCTGATGGCTGGAAGAAGCCACAATTGCCAGCATGGTATTGCTTCCGATGGCTACGCCCGGAGCGAATGTGAAGGGAATATCAAAATGAACAAACCCGTTGGTTTGAATCCCGTTGGGTAAGGTTGCTCTGGCAATTACCTGAGGAGAAGTATTGATATTTGATCCGTCCAAACGATTCGGACCATTGTAGAAAACGGCGTAAATCGAACATTTATCTGTTTCGGAAGCAACAATCGCTCCGTTTTCATCCAGGAAAAGAGGTCCGGGAGTGTATTTGTAATAACCACTGAACCGAGCTGGTTTTTCCTCATAAGGTTGTCCGAATTCCGTTGCTTTCGGAGGATTCAGAATAGCACTGGTCGTATTGAAATTCCCGAGGAAAATTGAACCGGGAATAATGTGGATTCCCAAAATTACTGATAAGGGAGTTCCCGGAAGTGTAGTCATTTTTGCTCCCTTGGTTCCGTTTAATCCGTCGGGAGTGGATTTGGTCGGGTAGGAGTCCGGATTTTGGCTAACACCAGCAAGCGCAGCTCCTGCATTTGCGGAAGACCAGATTTGAATTCCATTGGGTTCGATCGGATATTCATACTGATCGCTGGAATTAATTCCCCAGTTTTCGAAATTGAAATACCAGTCTCCGATCCGTACGACTACGATTTCGTAAACTTTTTTGTTTGCTCCCGATTCTGAAGTAACGGTATAGTAAACTGGCTCGTCAAATGTGATATGTGTTCCGGAAGCGGGTGAAACGGCGGCACCTTTAGTGATTTCAATAAGGGGAGTTACCCCGTTTTGATATGAATCTGTGTTGAGATAAATGAATATTTTTCTGGATGATTCATCAATAACCGTATTGGCTGTAATTTCAGAACTATTTAATTGAAAGGATAAAATATCAGCCTCCGGATTTAAAAGGTTCTTTTTAATACATCCCGTTAAGATGAAACAGGTTAAAACAAAGAAGAAAAATCGCATGTAATTGATAGTTGTTTAGAATACTTTTAAGCGTTCAATTTCGAAAAATCCATGTACAACCCGTTCCAACGGTGACCATCCAAATCTGCAAAGGCAAATCCGTACATCCAGCCCTGGTTTTCTGCGGGCTCTGAAAACACATTTCCGCCGGCTTGTTTCACTTTTTGTGCCAATTCGTCAATCTCAGCAGTGCTTTCCGCATCAAAGGAAATGAGGATTTGAGCCGTACTTTTTGTGTCGTTCATTTCCAAACCACCATTGATGTGTTTAAAAATGGAATCTGCAAATAACATGACGATTGTTTTTCCTGCCTGAAAGCATGCTCTTTCTCCCGGAGAAGATTGCTCCGGCTTGGGTGTAAATCCGATTGCTGTGAAGAAAGCTTTGGATGCTTCTACATCCCTGACAGGCAAATTGAGCCAAATTTCTTTTGTCATTTCTGTATCAGTATTAAAAGTGGTAAAATTAATAACTTGAAAATAGGAATAAAAGAATTGCCCAGCAATTAAAAAATGTGTAAAACGGGTTTCAATGTGTGTTTTGACGCTTCTTTTTAGTTTTGGAAACTTGTGGCACGAAATAATTTCCATCGAAAACATACTGCTTATAGCCGGGAATGATCTCGTCTTTGTCATTGGTTTCAGAAACCGAAATGATCTTTTTCTTCGAGTCGTATCTGATAACGGCAACCGGTCTTTCGGGACGATCCACCACACTGAAGAAATCGTATGACAAACTCAACGAATTTTCCAATCCGGAATCCGTTTTCATAAGTACAATGCTGTCATTTAATCCTTTACCGGAAAATTGGAAGGCCTTGATGGATTGGTTGATATCTTTGGAAGAATAAATACTGTTGGTGATGGCCAGATAATACGTGGTTTTTTTAGTTTTCAAACTGAAAATGTCGGAGCAAAACCAGGCCGGATCGCCTTCTTCCAATTGAATGAATTCCGTTTTGGTTGAAGTGCCAATTTTGTATTGATAAAGGACGTTGAAGAAACGCATCGTTCCTCCCAATTGTGAATCCCAGCTGTAAATCCGGAACAAACCGTCTTTGGAAGTCTTCACATAACAAGCACGTTCGTCGATCAGTGCTTTGAAAGGGTATTCCAATGTTCCGCCATATCGTGCAACCACGGTATGTAATTCGGAAGAGAACAAATTGCTGTAATAAACCAGAGAATCCGAATCTCCATGATAGAAATCGGAGATTTTTTGATAGATCCGAATGAGTTCCTGCTCTTTTTTCTGAAGTGCATTCTCCTGTGCAGAAGCCCCATGACTTCCGCACAAGAAAAAAAGTATTGTTAATGAGACAAATCGAATCATTTGGTTTATTTGCGTTTAGCAGTAAAATTTCCGTTTGGCTGTATAATGGTTACAGTTGTTGCTTTCCCGTTTTCAAGGGTGAACTTCAGACTGTAGCCCTTAACAATAACAAAATCGAAGGTATCGTTTCCAACCGATATGGTTTCGTAATCCGGTTGTCCCGGAACAAGAAGCATCAGTGTTTTTCCTTTCAGGTAAATCTTGATCGTTTGTCCCTGCAAATCATAATCTCCGACATATTTTGCCAATTCATCACCCGAGACATTTACTTTCGGGTTGCTGCGTGTAAATACGGTGTTTTTCCCCGGTTCATCCAGCTGCATGGAAACACTTTCAATCTTTCCGTCGCTTGAACCCGCGAAATTGATCAGGAATTTGGAATCGTCTTCCAGGTTGTCGCTTTTTTCAACTGATTCCATTGAAAACACATCGTAATGGTAGTGCTTAAACCAAACTTTTTCTCCTGCAAGTGTTGTTTTAAGCGTATCATTCTCCAAAACGAGTGTGAAATTGCAAAAAGCAGGATTGGAATAATATCCGGTATAATCTTTCAACGGATGAGACGGTTTGGTGTTTTTAACCTGAAGAGAATCGGTGTTTTTAGTTATTTCGGATACTGCTTTCGTCATTTCATCCAATTCTTTTTTCGCATCGGCATTCCACGGAATCGGAGTCAGGGCAAACAATCTGTCTGAAATCATACTGCGAACAATTTCTGGTACTGCCGAACCATTTTGGTTTACCAATACCACAATTCCGATGGAATCGCTTGGATAAAATGCCACGTTTGCAGAAAATCCGTCGATATTTCCACCGTGTTCTACCAAATAATGGCCGCGGTATGATTCCATAAACCAACCCAATCCGTAAGTGCTGAATTGAATGTCGGCATGTTCTCCGGGACGTCCGCCGCCAACAATCATCTGAGAACTGGATGCTGCTTTCAGGTAAGAAGCCGGAATGATTTCCTGATCTTTGAATTTTCCTCCCATTACCCAGGTTGAAACCCAGTTTGCCATGTCATTTGCGCACGAGTTGATACTTCCCGCAGGCCCCATTCCGTTGATGTTGTAATAGTCAACCTTCTTAATATTCATCTTTCCGTCGAATGAATAAGGAAGGGAAGCATCCGCATCTTTTTTCACCAGATTAATATCGGTATTACTGTGCGTCATATTCAACGGAGAAAAAAAACGTTCCTGAATGTTTTGTTCCCAGGTTTTCTCAGTTATTTTCTCTGCAATCATTCCTTGTGCGAGAAACATCCAGTTGTTATACTGCCACTTTTCACGCAATTTCATATTCGGTTCCATGTATTTTACACGTTCGATCAGGCTGTCTCTGTTTGCCGTATTGAACAAATACCAGGAATAATCGAAACGGGAAAGCCCCGTTCGGTGGCACATCATATCGCGGATTGTGATTCCGGTATTCATGTAGTCGTATTTGAAACTTAATTGCGGCAAATGCTTGGTTGCCAAATCGTCCAGTTTTAGTTTTTCTTCTTTTTCCAATTGTCCAAGAACCGCAGCAGTGAAGGCTTTACTGGATGAACCGATTGCAAAAAGGGTATTCGGAGTAACCGGTTTTTTGTTTTCCAGATCGCGGTAGCCGAATCCCTTACTCATGAGTACTTTGTCTTTGTAAACGACGGCTACGGAAAATCCGACTGCTTTTTGGTCGCCAAGCACTTTTTCAAGTTCTTTTTCGATTCCGGCAAGTCTTTTGGCATAATCCGGTTTTTTCTCCTTTGTTTGAGCAGAAGCAGCTAAAATGCAAGTGGTTGTGAGTAAAAGGGTAACGATTTGTTTCATAGCGAAGATCTTTTTTGAATACATACTAAAAGTATGAAACCTCCATGAATTCTCTCCCAAAAAATAGGCTGAATGGTTTATTTATTGCGTTTTATGTGCTGTGATCCGGATAAGATAGATTCCGAGGGATAATTATGGTGTATTATATTACCCGACATTGCTTTTCAACATTAATCGGCTTTTAAGTGAATGATTGTCAAATGTTCATTTTTGTTACGGGCTCTGAAAAAAGCATTCAATGCGATCAGAAAAAGCAAGACAAATATAATCGTAACGGTTAGCGGACCTAAAGACGCAATTGCCTGAAACAAAGCGATTAATGCATTAATTTTATCTGTTCTCAGGTTAGACGAGTAACTAGCTGAGGATGACCAAGTACCGGCAGCAAGAACAATGACATAAACGACCACAATGGCAATCATTGCAAATACTGGTTTTTGAGTAGTTGAAGCTGCCTTTTCTTCGTGTGGTAAAATGAATGCTCCGGAATAGTGATTCAACATGAAATCCTTGAATTCTTTCATCTGGTCTTGGTTTTCCCAACGGATGAGTATGGAGAGATCGGAATTTTTTCCGTATTCAAGAATGGTGACTTTTGTTTTGTGATTTAGTTGAACCCGTTTCAAATAAGACAGTGGAATGGAAGCCAGTTCACGTGTGATTTCCTGTTGATCAAGAATTTCAGACTGTGCGGAAAATTGGAGCTTTCCATAATATAGCAAGTCATCATAAATGAAAACCGAATCTTTCTTTTTATTGGTAGAAATCCAACTTTTGATCATCGTTAGTGCAATGGTTCGGGTAATTTTTAATCCTTCATGATGAACCTATGCGATACGCTCAATCCGGGCATTTTTACATAAAGGATAGGTTTCTACGAAATCCTGAATTGCCGATTTCATTTCTTCAAATGAGTCGGAGTAGAAATAGAGAGCTGTTTCAGTATCAGATTCCCAAAAGCGGACAATTTCAGATATGTCATTAATTCTTTTTCGAATTTCATCTACCACAAAATTTGAATCACAATTTTCGTACACCTCATTATCCAGGTTTACACCATCTAAATAAATTGCAAGTCCTTCTTTTTTACCAATCATTATTTTTTGCTGATCCCTTTGCAAGGAAATGAAAGAACCTTTCGGAGCACCTAATTCTTCTGATTTTTCTTGTAATTGGATGAGTTGTTTTTCATCGATTCCATCAGAATAAAGCTGAATATCCACATTACAAAAATCAATCTCTCCTGATGCCTGCTGCATCGTGCCGCCGCCGCATACTTCACCGATTCCTGCTTGTTGTATGAATTCATCCAATGGATCTTCATAAACGTCACCTCTGTCGACAGGCATGATTTTGTCGTTCAATGTAATGATGAGGTAATTTCTCGGAGTGACGTGATCATCTTCGGATTTTGCTTTAAACAGTTTTTTTAGAAAGTTCATTGAATGTGCTTTTAGTTAAGTTTTCTATTACTATTGGATTGCTCAGTACTTCTCATCAAAAGTGAGTTTTTTACCAATCCAGATTCTCTTTCGGGTCAGTTTTCCTTTTTTAGAATAATCGTACTGTATAAACTCAGCAGAGGATTCTGATTCTATCTTTCTGTCGGTCACAATCCCTTTCGGATAAATTTCGGTTTTGCGAGTATGGATAACATAACTTTGCAATTTCCCGGATTTGGAATAGAACGATTGAGAACCGCCACGTACTCCGTTTTCATGAAAAATAGTGTCAATTCCTTCCAGAGTCAGATCTTTTCGATAATATTTCCAGACTCCGATTCGATGTTCAGCAATCTGGTCGTCTTCTAATCCTTCGATCCGGAGAATTTTTGATTCTGAAAGCTTTCGCTCTATAATCATCCAGCCTTCAGATCCGATCTTTCCCTTAAATTGAATGTTTTGGTAGTAAATGGTGTCGATATTGGGATATTCCTTCTTGTTCAGAAACGGTTTGATGTATAAACTATCCTGCGCCAGAAGTGTTTGAAATCCGGCAAAGAGAACCAGGAGGAAAAGTATCTGTTTTTTCATTGATTTGAGAATCATTCAGGTGAAAGGCAAAGTTCTTTATTTTTTCTTATCTCACAAACTTAAATGTCTTTCCATTGTAAATGTAACGCAGATTGTTGTTTTTGATCAGGGATTCTTGTTCCCCGCCGGGACTGAAGATCAGTGAATCTGAATTGAAAGAGAAAACTGTTTTGTTGTTGTTGTTTTCATTGATTTGTACAATATCAATCAGGCTTGTTTCCATGTCTTTTCCTGAAAGATCGATCACTCCGAGGTGTTTGATTTGTTTATTCTCAAACAAAAAAACATCGGCTCCGCAATAGTATTCGAAAGCTCCCTGACAAAGGATGAAAATTTTGTCGTTCTGTCGGTTTTTATAAAAATGTGGTTCGAACAGATACAAATCTCCGGATCCTTTTGATTGATAACGAATTTGGCGTTTGTTATCTAATACCAATAATCTGTCTCCCCAATCAGCTTCGGTGTTTGGATAAACAATTTTTCCGTCCGGATATTCATAATTCCCGATAAGAAAATACAAGGAGTTGATTTGATAGGAAGCTTCGGTGTCAAAGCCTTTTAATGCAATTCCCGAAACCGTGTCGGGTTGAAATTCGCGGTATTGAATCTCTTTTTTTTCTTCTTCCGGTTTTTGTTTTTCCTGTTGAATGGTTGGAATAGTTTTGCGATCCGGGTTATTTTTCCGTTCGCTGCATCCAGACAAAAGAACAAGCAGAAAGAGTAATGCGCAGAATGGTTTCATAAATAGAAAGTCAATTGATTTTTATTGATCTGCCGGAATCTGTTCTACCAGTTCCAGTCTTTTGACAATGGATTGTTTGGAAAGAATGGTTCCCGGAGATAAAACCGCATTTGCACCGATCTTTGAATTGTCACCAATCAGTGAGCCGAATTTCTCAGTACTCGTTTCCATAACCTGATCCTTGTAAAGAACCGAAATCTGTTTGTCGGAACGTTCATTGAAATGGTTGGCAGCAATCGATCCGGCTTCAAAATTCACATTCCGGCCAATAATGCTGTTTCCGACATAATTGAAATGGGCAATGGCAGTTCCTGAGCAGATAATGCTGTTTTTGATTTCACAGCCGGGCCCGATCCGAACGTTTTGAGCCAGATAAACACCTTCTCTGAAATAAGCGTGTGCTCCTACAAAACAATTTTCCGAGATAAGGGCAGGAGCTTTGATTGTCGCTCCGGTTTCAATCACTGCCGATTTGTGAATGGCTACCTGATCCCGGATGAGGTAATCGTCGCCAAGTGTTGAAATGATTTTTTCTAATTGGGCTTTGAGGTCGTTTGTGAGATCCCAGGGTTGTTTTCCGGAATGCTCAAAAAGGGCCGGGAAATCAGGAATAAATTCGTCTATTGCGATGAGCTGCATCTTTTGATTTTTTATCTGAATAAAACTTCGTCTTTCATCGGTTTATTGTTCAAATCCGGCAATTTGTCTCATTTTCCTTCCGGAGAATGATGATCACGACCACTTGTCGGAATCCAGAATGGCATAATCATAACCGTCCGACCAACCTGATTGAAGTGGTAAAGCTTGTCTGGTATGAGCTTCGCGAAGCATTCCGACTTTTTCCAGTACGCGCACGGAACCTGCATTTTCGATTGCACAACCGGCTTCTATGCGGTGAAGATGCAGATCTTCAAATCCAAAACGAATGATTCGCTTAACGGCTTCTGTTGTAAAACCTTGATTCCAGAAAGCAGTATGAATTTTGAACCAAATCTCCGCATTCCGGTATTTTTCTCTTCCTTGTTTTATGCCGATCAATCCGACGAATTCCTTTCCATCAGCCGTTTCCATGGCAAACACCAGACTTTTCGGATCTGAAATCCAGGCTGAAAGAACAACTTCCGTTTCCTGAATGCTTTTCGGGATGTCAGCCGTATTGAACCGGGTAATTTCAGGTAAAGACTGCAATTGGTGAACATCATCGAGATCCAGATCAGACACCGGTCTGATTAGTAAGCGCTCGGTTTTTAGAATCAGCTCTTCCATTTTTTGCTATTGACAAACCAGTTTTCTGCGATTTTTGTCCCAGTACCACTGCGTGTAATGGGTAACTTCAAGTTTCTCAATCTTCGAATTCTCCAGTTCGTTGAAGCGGCTTTTGTCGAAATCTTTGTTCAGTTGAATCAATTCAAAGTGTTTTTCACTGATGATTGTGAAGTCGACCAATTTGAGGTAATCCGGAACAATTTCTTCATCCAGCATGATTTTTCCGCTACCGGCCCAATGTCTGTCCTGCCCGTTGCGTTTTACACCGGAAATCCAATATTCTTCACCTGTTTCGATGTCGTAATGATTGGAAATAGCTCCGGTATTTTTGAGCTTTTTCAAAGCCATGTCGTTGAAGTAAACCGTTTGTCCTGACTTTGAAAACTCAACTTCCGCAATCCATGCGGGGCCGTCACTTGAAAAACCTGATTTGAGTTCGATATACTTGATTTCTTTTTCCATAGAGGGATTAATTCAGAGATAATTTCTCCAAAGCGGTTTCTACGGAATCCAGAAAATTGACTTGTTTCCCATTGTTGCTTTCAAAGATAAAATCGGTGATACTTTTAGAAGTATGAGAGCTGAAATCTCCCACAATGGCAAGCCGGATGCGGTAATTGGAGAATTTCTGCAAGATTTCTCCGGCCAATCCGTTTTTGAGATCGAAAAAAGCAGGAGTGATGTTCTTACTGTAAATGATGATCCGGTCGAAGCCTTGATAATAGAGATTCCCCAATAAATCCAAGCCATCTTCAGCAGTTTGGATGATCGGTTCATCGGAGACTACTTCAGCTATCTGAATGTTGTTTCTGGTGTGTGATTCGAAATGCATGGTTCTTTTGTGAATCTGTTATTTTGGCTCGTTAAGATACGGTTTTTCAGGATTTCTTAAAAAAGAATCTCCCGTTTATACAATTCCACCAGGTCTTCGAACGAAATGCGGTTGGCGGCTCTTGGAGAAGGTGAATAGAGAATAACGAGCTGAATGGTTCTTCCGCGATAATCAATCGAACTGCGAATCGGTTTCTTTCCGGTTGGAAAACGGTGTTTGATTCCCTGACTTTCCAGAAATTCCGTGAACCATTTTACAGCGCTTACTTTGCCTGAACTACTGGTAAAAATGAGTTTTTCAATGCCTGGATTTTCGTCCAGAATCTGAAAAATGTTCATGTATTCGACTACTTTCAGGTTTTCATCCAACGAACTGTTTTCAAAACGGATGATGTGTTTTCCCATATCCGTCAGCGCCAGATTCAGGTTTCGCAAAAGGATTTTCCGTTCCTCCGTTGCCGGATTTCCGTTCAGATAGAACAATTCTGTTTCCAGGATTTGTGCAATAACCTTCCAGAACAAATTCGCCTTGTTGGGATAGAAAAATTCGAAAGACCAGTTTTTCCGCGCCGTCGGGAAAGTTCCGATGATCAATGTTCTGCTGTTTTCAGGAGCAAACCAATTCCAGGGATGAAGTTCTTCTTGCATGATCAATTACTCGTGTTACTGCCATGCAAAGTTAGTTTTCGTTGACCAAAATAACCACATTTCCTTTTTTGCGTCCCGATTCCACGTAGCGGTGTGCATCTACGATTTCTTCCAAAGGATAGGTGCGGTCAATGACCGGTTTTAATTTCCCGTCCGAAATCATTTTGTGAAATTCATCCAGATAGCTGGTCTTTTCAGAAGTCATGGATTTGATGGAACACCATTTTCCTCCCGGTTTCAACAAGGATTTTCCTTTGGCAGAAGGCAATTTCCCGACAGCATCAAAAACCACGTCAAAACGCTTCGTTAGTTGTGACAGATCATTTGTTTGGTAGTCAATTGCTTCATCGGCGCCCAATGATTTTGCTAATTCCAGGTTGGCAGCACTGCACACAGCTGTAACATCTGCTCCCTGAAATTTTGCCAACTGAACGGCGTAGGATCCAACACTTCCCGAAGCTCCGTAAACAAGTACTTTTGCTCCTTTTTGAATGGATTTTTTTTGAAGGATGTGATATGCGGTCATCGCTCCGATAGGAAGTGCGGCTGCTTCTTCAAAGCTCAAGGTTTCGGGTTTGTGCGCAATAACTCCTTGCTTCCAGCTTTCCGGTATACAAACATATTCCGCATATGCTCCTTGTTTCAGATCAGTAGTGGTTCCGTAAACCGAATCTCCCTTTTTGAATTTACCGACATTTGCCCCGGCTGCTTCAACGATTCCGGAAAACTCGAACCCGATGACCGGTTTTTGAGGTTGTTTAAAACCATACATGAGCCGCAGAAGAAAAGTAAACAGGCGTGATCCGGGAAACTCACCTTTTCGAATCCATATTGTTCCGGCCGTAACGGTAGACGCGTGTACTTTTACTAGAACTTCATTTCCTTTGGGAACCGGCTTTTCGATTTCCTGAACCTGCAATACTTCGGGTGCTCCGTAAGTGTGGTAAACAATTGCTTTCATATTCTGAATATTGACTAAATTCGGTAATAACCGGCAATGTATGTAAGATTCGGAAGCTGTTTATAGCAGTTCTGACAAATGGTTGAGGTTCATTATTTAGCGGTTGAAATGCAGGAGGTTTGTGTTACGAATTACTTATTTCTTTGATCAGTGAATTGTCGGAAATATCCAATTTCCAGGATAAATCTTTTGTGTCTTCAATCAGTTTTTGGAATTTACCGAACGCTTCTTTGAACCAATTGAGGATTCTTTCATCGCCGTCCGGATCATCCAGATACGTGGCTAATGATTCACTTAATTCCAGCGCAAAACCATTGGGAAGATCAATTAATCCGAACACAGATTCATTCTTTAGTATGTGCTGTTTGAGATCATTGTGCTTAGAATTTTGATGATCAATCCAGATTCCGCAGTAAATTTTAAGGCTGTTTAACTGAAAACCGTATTTGATTTCTGACCAGCCGTCGGGAGTATTTCCCAGAATCTCTTTAAAGTAGTAAATGAGTCTTTTGTGTTTCAGAATTTGTGTAATGTTGAATCCGTCACTTATTTTTTTGGATCCATTTTTATTAAAGGCTTTTTCAAAGAAGGGTTTGATTCGATCCAAATGTCCGTTGATTAAGTGGATGGTTTCGAAAATATTCTCAGTGACGAATGTATTCGTTTTAGTTATCGTTAAGTCCTGACTCATTTTTTTTAGTTTTAGGAATAAAAGGAAATCTTTTTTGATTGCGCTTTCGGAAGGATGTTTCTCCACAAATTTGGCGACCTGAAACCACCTGATTTGTTTGAATTGATGTTCGGTAATGGTTTTCTCTTCGGCATTTTTCGTGCAAAAGACCAAATAAGTTGACTTGCCTTGTGATTGAAGCTTGTCGAGCACTTTGGAATATCTTTCCAATTGCCGGAATCCTTCCTTCGAATCCACTTTGTTTTCAATAAAACACACTTGGTTCTGGCTTTCAATGACCATATCAACAATGCAGTCAATATCATTTTTAAGCGGGTATTTTACCTGGGTTCTTAAAACAAAAGGCTCTTTTTGAAGACCTAAAAAATCGACACAGAAATCATTTAATAGGGAAGGGTCGAATTTTAAAATTCCTGCAAAAACTTCAGTCGTAAAATCTTCAAGAGGACTTTTCAGGCGATTGCTTTTATATAAGCGATAAAGGTTATTCAGCATGTTTGGTTTTGATAATTCTAGTGGTTTTTTGTGAAAATCCTGATAAAGAAAACTGCTCTCATAAATGTAATTGTAGAAATCCCAGTCAATTAATTTGGAAGAATTCATACCATTTGTGAAACGGTATGAATTCTTAATGTCACAGAGTATTACATTTTATGTTATTCAGAGATATAAAATGTTACTTTTCTATAACTGGAGAGCTTTAAAAAGCCCTCTATGAATTACTATATTTTCTGTTCTGTTAAATGTCATGTTGGTATGCATGTATTTAAAGTAAAAGATTTCTTTTTTGTGTTTATTTTGATTGCCAATAACACTAAAGTTATATAGAGTATCTAAAACGTAATCAATATTTTTTTCTTTGATTGTTCCAGCCTTTAAGTATTTGTTATATTCATTTGTAAATTCTTGAAGTGTAAAATTCCATTTGCGAATATTTGCGAATATTTGTAAGTATTCTTCGATCTCGGGCAAAATTGGAAAAACCTCGTCAACAATTTCATCACGTAAGTAGTTTGAAAATGCTCGGTCTACAAATTTGATGTTTCCTTCACGAATAAAAGAATAGCCTTTGTTAAACGTTTCTTCCGCGCAACCTTGGATATAATGCATAAAATCTCTTGGCCTTAGATGAGTACTTCGTGCAATGAAATCAAATGAGTGAATTTTCTTCTCTTGTTTGTTTCCAAAACCGATTTGTTCACGATAGAAAATTTTTTCCCAAGCTGCTTGGAATTGGAAAGGTGGAATATCTTGATCAAAGTCCTTAGAAATTCTGAAAGCTAAAAGATCTTTTAGCTTTTTTTCATTCCATTCAACTTCGATTTTGTAGTCTCGCCACTTATTCTTATCAGAATCTTTGATTAAAGTATAAATATCATCTCTTAAGAATACTACAGGTTTGATTTTTTTTCTACTATCAATAAAAGTAGATTTAACATCTTGAACTGCTTTGAAAAGACTTGTTAATAAGAAAACATATTGTTTTGATTCTTCATCATCTGAAATTTGACGATAATCTTCATCTAATTCATCAAATACAATATAATATTCAGAATCATCACAATAATTCAGAATAATATCTTCTAGGATATTTACTTTATCTATCCAAGGGATTACGTTTTTACTCTCATCTTTAGAAAATTTAAAAGAACCGCCGTTGCCTAATATATTTGCTCCAAATTCTGCACTTGTCCAATTGCTAATCGTCCTTGCTAAAGACTTTAAATCATTCTTTGGGTATAATTTTAAAAGTTCATTTCTAATAGATGAATTAACTTTTTCATTTATTGCCATGAGTTGACATACATTAGAATAAATTAGGTATTTCCATAACGTAATATACTGATTGGGGGCGGTGTACTTTTGGTTGTCTAGATTGTACAGTTCGTTGAATGGGAAATTTTTAAAACTAAGCTTGGTTGAAAAAATGTTATGTTCTTTTCGCTTAATTAGATACTCACAAATAGCAGATTTTCCTGTACCCTTTCTACCAATAATATAACACTTATCTTTTTTGATAATGTTATCTACCTCAGTTGAATAGTAAAAGTATTTTTGGGTATCTTCTAGTTTAGCTTCTAATTTCCAATTGTCAGCAATGTTTTTAAGAACGTTGTTCATCAATAAATAGTGTTTCAGTTATCAGACCGCAAAATAATATTTATCTTTTTATTTCTGAGTAGTCCAAGATAAAAAACTTTGCACTTCTATATTTCCTAAAACTTGGACAAACTCTTTAACAAGGGAAGCAAACCACTAAATCGGTTTACTCAATTTATTCTTGGGTTTCGGCATTTTTCCGTTGTAATTTCGCAGGATGAAAGTGGTCGTTTTGATTTTGTTGGGTCTGTTTTTGGGAAGTCTTCAATCGGCTTTTGCACAAACAGTTCCCGTGCGTATTGTCTCTTACAATTTGTTGAATTTCCCTAACGGACGCAATGATTGCGGAGCGGGGAACGTGAATCTTCCCAATCGGGCAGATACTTTGCGTAAGATCATGCAATACCTCAAACCCGATATTTTTGTGGGGTGCGAAATTCAGACGGCTGCGGGCTGCGATAGTGTGTTGAATCGTTCGTTGAATGTGTTCGGAACTACGCATTATCAACGCGCACAGTTTGTTTCGAATTCCTTTGGCGGTGATTTACAAAACATGCTGTTCTACAATTCGGCAAAACTGACTTTGAAAGAGCAACGCATTATTCAAACTTCTCCGAGAGATCTCAATCATTACATTTTGTATGTCAACGACAATACCTTGTCGCAGCATCACGATACTTGCTTCATTGAAGTGTTTATGTGCCATTTGAAAGCAGGAAGTGCAACCGCAGATCAAAACGATCGGGCACAGCAAACTGCGACATTGAGAACAATTCTGAATGGAAGACCGCAGGGAAGACACTTGTTCGTTTGCGGAGATTTGAATACTTACCGAAGTTCTGAAACGTGCTACCAAAACCTGGTGAGTGGAGGAACGAACTTTTTGAAAGATCCTTTGAATGCGCCCGGAAACTGGACCTCGAACGGAACTTTTGCATATCTGCATACACAGTCGCCGCGTACAAGCGGTTCCACAGATTGCGGAATCACAGGAGGATTGGACGATCGCTTCGATCACATCCTTGTTTCTCAAAATGTAATGAGCGGATCAAATTCCCTTCAATATGCTGCAAATTCTTACAAAGCTGTGGGAAATGACGGAAGTCACTACAACCAAAGTATCATTACAGGAGGAAATTCTCAGTATCCTGATTCGGTGGTGAGAGCCTTGTATTATGCCGCAGATCACTTACCGGTTAAACTGGATATGATGTATACGGTTCCTACGAATTTCGGATTGAATCTGAGTTTGAATTTTTCAGGTGGAGCTTGTTCTGCAGGCGGAACGAGTGTAACGGTTCAAGCAAATTTAGGTCAAGCTCCCTACACTTATCTTTGGGATGCAAATGCGGGTTCTCAGACATCAGCTACCGTAAACAATCTGCAAGGTGGAAGTTATTGTGTGACTGTTACGGACAATAATGGTGTGAGTGATGTGGTTTGTTTTGAAATTAAATCGGTTCCCCAGTTGGAAGGAGTTTCATTTCCCGGATTGGATAACGGAACGTGTAACGGACAAACTTTTGTGATTGCAACCGGAGGAGTTCCTCCATATTCGTATCAATGGAATGATTCGCAAAATCAAACGACGTCGGCAGCCAGCAATTTGTGTGCAGGAACTTATACCTGTGTGATTACCGATCAAAACGGATGTACTGTCAATGTAGAAGCAACGATACAATCGGAAACAACTTCATTGGAAGAATTATTTGCAGCTACGGAGTTCAACTTTTTCCCGAATCCTGTGAGTGACAATCTGACGATTCAAACCAAAAGTGCTAAAGCATTGGGAATGTTGGAGTTTCAGATTCTGAGTGTTTCCGGAGAAGTGGTTAAAACACAGGTAATCGATTTTTCGAATACCGATCAGGCAACGATTTCTCTTGAAAATCTAAAGAGCGGAATTTATTTTGCGGAACTGAGAAAAGCAGGAGTTTCGGTGCAAAAACTGCTTATTAAGGAATAAAAAAAGCCGATTACTCGGCTTCAATCATTTTTTTCATATTCGACAATCCTTCTTCGAAGTCCTTTCCAACGGCATTTTCCATGTTGAAAAACAACATAAAAGCGTTGAAAGGCCATGGAGTTCTGCTGGCGAATCCCCAGGCAACCAATGTTTGATTTTCTCCGCCTTCTTTCACTGTGAAGTAAGCGTTGGCGATGCTTTTCATTGGTTTCATGAAGCGCAGTTCATTCTCGATGCGTTCGTTCTGAACCAATTTTTTGATTTCCTGTTCGCCTTCACCAACTTGTTTGTGCTGGCTTTCCCATCTGGAAATGAATCCAACCGTTTTGTCCGTTCCGATGTACGTTTTTTTCATGTCCGGATCGAGTTGTGTCCATTTGCTCCATAAATCCTGCTTTTGCAGCGACGTCAGGAAATCGTATGTTTCAGGTAGTGGTTTGTTGACTGTGATGGCGCGTTCAACTGCAAAATCTTTCTTGCTGAAAGCAGCAATAATCAATACAAGGGCAATGATTCCTCCAAGTGCCCCAAGAATAATCCATACAATCATCATAAGCTTTAATTTTTTGTAAATAAACGATTTTATTTAGATATTAAGGCTTCAGGATATTAAGATGTCAGGACTTGGATTTTCTGGAAACCTCAAATCCAGTCCTCAAATATGGATGTCTCAGTGTCCTATTGTCTGATGGTAATTTCCCAGTTTTCGCTTTGATTCGGATTTTTCCCTTGTTCGATGATCAACCGGAAGAACATTTTTCCCTTTTCCTGTTTTGTCTGAAAAATAAAGGATAGATCTCCCAATTCTGTCATTTCTTCGGAAGGTTCATTTTCAAGGCAATAATCCCGGATCGCTTCCAATTCCTTCGAAAGAGTGGTGTTCTTTCTCAAAAATTCCAGAAAATCAGCTCTCTTCTTCGCAATGTCTTTTTTGTTATTACCACGGAACGGAAAAGTGCTTTCCAAAATGAGCGTTAAATTATCACAGCCCGAAAATTCTGCTGAAACTTCAAATTCATCGGATTTGTATTTTTCAAAGACTGTCTCCGTATAATTGTGCATCTCAATGCTTCTGCTGACTTCGGAATTTCGGTTGAAAAACCGTTTGTTTTTCCATTTTGCGAGCTCGCAATCAGTTAAGTAACTTTCTTCATACACGTTGCCGTTTTTGTAGACGAAAGATAGATCCGTAGATTCTAATTCCTTTCCGTCTTCCGGCATGTAGGTTCTGAAGTTTTGAGTGGCGCGCACTTTCAATTTCCCGTTTTTGTAATCAACATCGTCTAAAATATTGTAGGAGAAAGGGGCGTATGTCAGGATTTCATGTCTTTGTGCTATTTGATGATCCTTTCCCATCAGAATGTAGAGAATCGAAGAATTGGTATTTCCATTACCTCCGAGCATTCCTTCCGAGTTTCGCCAAACGATGTAATCTGTCAAACCATCCTGATTCAAATCCTCAGCTGCGATCTGATGAAAGCTGACATCGTAGGGATCTCCATCATTTTTAAATGAAACCGAGTAATTTTTGAAATCAACTTTTCCCCCTTTTTGATTTTCAGATTCTTCAAGCACCAGAAATCTGAGAATATCAAATTCTTTCTTTTTCAGGATAGATTTAAGTTCTTTCTGCTTCAGTTCTGTTTTCTTTTTCCCCGGAACCGGTTTGTTTTTCGGTTGTTCGCTGCAGGAAAATAGGGCAATTAATCCCAAAAACAGAACTCCGGCGTTGATCAGCAGTGTTCTGTTTATTCTATCGAGACAGGTTTTTCTATCGAACATGTAACAGTGAGATTAAGTGATTTAGATTGAGCTGTTTCAGTTTTATTTCTCCTTCTCAAGCCATTTCAAGCCTTCAAAAGCAGCGGCATGCAGAATCGTTGCATGATCTTCTTTTTTGAGTTCCTGGAAATTGAACTGTTTTTCATCCAATTGATACTTCAGGTATTTTGCCATCGTTTTGGCATCTTTTACCATCACAGGATGTTCTTTTCCTACCGTCAGAAAAACCTTTACCCCCAATTCCTTGTAGCGATTGGACTTTTCTTTAAACTGATTCAGCAAAGATTCGTTGTTCCACCAAAGACTTGGGCTGACAATGATATACTTGTGGAATAAAGCAGTTTTTTTGAGAAGAATCTCACTTGCTAAAAGTCCGCCGAGAGATTGCCCGATAATGGTTCGCCGATCGGTCGTTTTATAGTAATTCTGAACGAAGGGGATACATTCTGTTTCCAGGAAACGGATAAACGTTTCGGAGTGGCCTGTCGTAGGGAAATCCTCTTTGTCTTTTTGAATAGTTGTAGGGAAAGTGAAATCGCGTTTGCGGTCCACGTTTGCAATTCCGACAACGATACTTGGTGTCATTTGCTGGCTCATGACCAAAAACTGCACAATTCCGACCAAATGAATGAAATCCTCATTGGAAGAACCATCCAAAGCGTAAATTACCGGATATGTTTTGGCTGAATCTGCATGATAACCTTCCGGAACGTAAATATTGAGAATACGCTCTTCATTCAGGACTTTGGATTGAATGCGCTCTATTTTAGCAAGAAACAAAGAATCCTGCTGTGCAAAGGAAAAGCTTGAAAGAAAGATGATTACAAATGACAGAAGCTTCATGTGTTGATTTTAAATTGGATTTTGTTCAGTAAAAATGGGCATTTCCCGGCAGATTTCAAACGATTTTTTGAAACGCATGTCAATCCCGATAGATCCTGGCGCGTTAGTTCCGGTTGAATTTAACTTTTTGGGGTTCGATGATGTATTTTGCATTGTAGAGAGTTGTTCTCTTTTTCTCGTCGTTATATTCAATGATCAATTTTACGATTTGATTGTCTTCAACAATAAATGTTGTTCTGGAAACGGGTTCTGTATTGTCTGGTTTGTATTCCGTTACAACTTTGTTGTCCGGATATAACTTTGTAATAACCTTCTTTTTTGAAACCCATTGATTATTAACTGATTCATAGCTTGTTTCAATAATCGAGTCATTTTGAAAATACTCAAATTCCTTTTTTTTCTCAGTAACAAAAGAGCCATGTATAATGATTTCTTGTGTCTTAATCCTATTCTCTTTATCGAAATAAGATTTTGTAGTCCAGCCATGGGTTGTATCAGATTCCCGTATTTTGTAAATAGTTTGAATATTGACATTTGCCGAATCTTTCTCTACCATAAAAGCATGTTCCGGGTTTAGATCATCTGCCTCCGGATCAAAGAACCAATGAAGATCATTTTTGAGAATCTCATGCTGGTTTTTACTTTTTCCACATGATTGGTACAAGATCGAATCTTTCACTGAATAGCTGCAGCTGTATTGATCAGATATATGTCCATCCTTGTAATGTTGGATTTTGAGAGAGAAGTGTGAAGCTTTGTTTTTGACCAATTGAAGGATCAAATTTTTCAATTGGCTGTCATCACAATTCAAGCCGTAACCATCAAAACCTAGTTGGGCATTGGTTTGGAAATGCAGGAACATTGAAAGCAAAAAAACTCTTAGCGCCATACTCTGGGGTTAATCGGGAAGTTGGGCTATAAAAATGGAAATTTTTTTTGATGTTTCAAATAGCTTTTCAGAGGTATATCAACCGTGATCATAAACACTCATTCTTTGTGTTTCACCACCGGATAACACAAGCAATACTTTTCTACCGGATGCGCTAAAGCCGAAATATTCAAATTGTCCGATGCCTTCGAAACATCTACTGTTTCACCGCCTTTCAACAATAAGTTAATCGTCTGTTTCACCTGACTGTATGCATTATTCGAAAGCAATTCCGAGTACACGAAATAATCGATTTCTTCGTCGTTCAATTGATATTGTGTGCGAACCAATTCCTTTTCCATTAAAATCCGGTCCGGACTAAATGGTTCTTTCGCAATTTCCACTTTGTGAAGATGTCTGTTGACCAAGCTTGTTGAAAGAATAGACAGTACCTTATCAGAATGCGTTTGCCAAACCTTTACCGCCCCCATTACATCGAAATCATCCAATTGAGCGAAGGTTTTCAAAATCTCCGGGTTGGTTTCAAAATCCACTTTCTGAATATCGCGTTCCATGAAGAACAGCAAAGCCGGACTTCCGAATAGTTTTTCGCCATCACGGATCAGTTTTTTGGCTCTCCGCAAAATATTGATCAGCATGAATTCTCCGGAAACAACCGTTTTATGAAGATATACCTGCCAGTACATCACTCTTCGTGCAACCAGGAATTTCTCAATGCTGTAGATTCCTTTTTCGTCAATCACCAATTGGTCGTTGTGAACATTCAACATCTCGATAATGCGTTCCGTTCCCACAATTCCTTCAGAAACCCCAGTGAAAAAACTATCGCGGGTCAGATAATCCAAACGATCCATGTCCAGCTGACTGGAAACCAGTTGGTACAAGAATTTTTTATGGTATTTATTGGCAAAAATCATCAAAGCACGTTCTAGATCATCCGAATTTTCCGGGAAATCCTGTTTCAACGCCTGAATGAAGTAATAAGAAATCTGTTCGTGACTTACATTCTTAACGATGTCATATTCCAAAGCATGGCTGAACGGCCCGTGACCGATATCGTGCAATAAAATGGCAACCAAAACAGCGCGTTCTTCCTCTTCGGTAATTTCATGACCTTTCTTGCGGATCACAGAAACAGCTTGCGCCATCAGATGCATTGCACCAATGGCATGATGAAAACGCGTATGCAGAGCTCCCGGATAAACCATGTGGGTCATTCCCAATTGCTTGATTCTTCTTAATCGTTGGAAAAACGGATGTTCCACCAAATCGAAAATAAATTCGTCGGGAATTGAAATAAAACCATAAACGGGGTCGTTGATGATTTTCTTTTTATTATTTCGATGTGTGTTTGTGCGCAATTGAATACCTTTATAAATCAAATATCAAAGCTAATTAATCTTTAGGATATGCAAGCAAAGATTCTGTGGGCAGACGACGAAATGGAGTTCCTGAAACCACATGTACTTTTTTTAGAGTCAAAAGGGTACAGTGTGGAACTCATCAATAACGGAAGCGAAGCCGTTGAAAAATGCCAGGAAAACAACTACGATATTGTTTTTTTGGATGAAAACATGCCCGGAATCTCCGGTTTGGAAACCTTGGCACGGATCAAGGAAGTCACACCAATGACACCAGTTGTCATGATTACCAAGAGCGAGGAAGAATCCATTATGGAAGAAGCCATTGGTAGTAAAATTGCGGATTACCTGATCAAACCGGTCAATCCGAACCAGTTGCTTTTATGCCTGAAGAAAAACCTGGATCACCGAAAATTGGTGTCTCAGAAAACGAATTCGAATTATCAGCAGGAATTCCGTCAATTGGGAATGCAGCTAAACGGTCGTTTGGATGCCGAAGAGTGGAAAGACGTTTTCAAAAAACTGACCTATTGGGATTTGGAATTCAAAGGAATCGAAGATCAGGGAATGCGTGAAATTCTGAATGCACAGCGCAAAGAAGCAAATGATTTGTTTTGTCGTTTCATCGAAAATAACTACGAAGATTGGTTCAACGGGCAGGAAGAAGCTCCGGATATGGTGCATCACTTGTTGAAAGAACAGGTTTTTCCCTTGTTGAACGAACGGGTTTTCCTCATCGTCATCGATAATTTACGCTACGATCAGTGGCAGGTTCTGAAACCGATCATTTCCAATTATTTCACGATTGAAAAGGAAGAAATGGTGTATTCGATTTTGCCTACAGCAACGCATTATGCGCGGAATGCTTTATTTGCAGGATTAATGCCTTCTGAGATTGAAAAACGTTTCCCGAATCAATGGTTGAACGAAGAAGATGAAGGAGGAAAAAACATGCACGAAGCAACTTTTCTGGAAGGAAATCTGAAGCGCAACGGAAAAAATGTGAAGTGGTCCTACAATAAAATCACGAACCTCGATGCCGGAAAAAGACTGGTGGATCAGTTTCACACACTTTGGGACAACCAATTGAATGCAATTGTCTACAATTTTGTCGATATGCTTTCACATGCAAGAACCGAAATGGATATGATCAAAGAATTGGCGGCTGATGAAGCGGCATATCGTTCTCTGACTGTTTCCTGGTTTGAACATTCTCCGTTGCAGGAAATGTTTAAGAAAATCGCTGAAAAAGGAGGAAAGGTTGTTGTTACAACGGATCACGGAACTGTTCGCGTAACGAATCCGGTGAAAATTGTAGGAGACCGTTCTACCAATACGAATCTGCGTTACAAAACAGGTCGCAATTTAAGCTATAAGGAAAAAGAAGTTTTTACGGTGAAGCATCCGGATAAAGTGGGACTTCCGAAATCCAGCCTGTCTGCCGAATTTGTATTTACCAGAGAGCAGGATTATTTCGTATATCCGAATAATTACAATCACTTCGTGAACTATTACAACGATACTTTCCAGCATGGAGGTATTTCGATGGAAGAATTATTGATTCCGTTTATCATTTTACAGTCGAAGTGAAAGAATTGATTGCCCACAGTTTAGAAGATATTCCCTTTGTTGCAAAAGAACTCCTCGAGCAATTGGGAAACAGAAAAGTACTTGCATTTTATGCTGAAATGGGCTCGGGAAAAACGACGCTCATTACAGCTGTTTTGCGTGCAATGGGAATTGAACATCCGGAAGGTTCTCCGACCTATTCTTTGGTGAATTCATATGAATCTGCCTATTATGGCGAAGTCTTTCATTTCGATGTTTACCGCTTGAATTCGGTGGAAGAGGCTATGGATGCAGGTGTGGAGGAAATGCTTTATTCCGGAGCTTATTGTTTGGTGGAATGGGCAGAGATAATCGAACCGCTATTGCCGGATGATTTGATGAAAGTGAAGATTGTGGTGAATGAAATGGGGGAGCGATTAATTTCTATTGATTAATCATTTGATTTTCAACCTCGTCCCAATATTGGGAAATTGGGAATTTGGGTTTTTGGAAAATCCCTATCAATATATTTTTCAACGAAAAATTCCTGAAAAAGCATCCTCTTTTCCTCTGTTCTCATATCTATATTTTTCGTATCTTCGTTTGGCTAAAATCGGACGCGAATTATGGTAAAGGACCCAGAATTACTGAAACAACTGTTGAAAGAAGGAAACATTCTTCCGATGGAAGAAATGCTTGAAATTGCGAAGAAAAAAGGACGCTTATTAATCGGAATTCCGAAAGAGCAGAGTTTTCAGGAGCGAAGAGTGGCATTGGTTCCCGAAGCAGTTTCGTTTTTAGTAGCAAATGGTCATGATGTCCGTGTTGAAAGAGGAGCAGGGGAGTCAAGTAAATTCAGTGACCGCGAATATTCCGAAGCAGGAGCTGAATTATGTCCTTCCAACAAAGAGATTTTTGAGTGTGATATTATCTTGAAAGTTACACCCACTTCGGAAGAAGAAGTGGATTTGTTGAGAGGGAATCAGACCTTGATTTCCGCATTGCAGCTGAGCATTCAGCCCAAAAGCATTCTTCAGAAATTAATCGACAAAAAAGTAACAGCAATTGCCTGGGATTACATTCGTGATGAGCAGGGAGTTTTTCCGGTGGTTCGCACCATGGGAGAAATTGCGGGAACAACTTCCATTTTGATTGCCGGCGAATTACTGTCTTCGTTTAATGAAGGAAAAGGAATTATGCTGGGTGGAATTGCAGGTGTTCAGCCTACCGAAGTGGTGGTTTTGGGAGCAGGAACCGTTGGCGAATTCGCTACCCGTGCTGCAATGGGATTGGGAGCTTCCGTTAAAGTTTTTGACAATAGTTTATCGCGTCTGCGTCGTCTTCAAAACGATTTGGGTTCGCGTATTTATACTTCTGTATTGCAGCCGAAAGTTCTGGCAAAGTCGATCATGCGGGCAGATGTCGTAATTGGCGCTATTCGTTCTCCATTGGGGAAAACACCTTGTGTTGTTTCCGAGGAAATGGTGGAAAACATGAAAGAAGGTTCTGTAATCGTAGATGTGAGTATTGATCAGGGCGGTTGTTTTGAGACTTCACGTGTGACCAATCACAACAATCCGACTTTCGTGAAACACGGGGTTGTTCATTACTGTGTTCCGAATATTGCATCAAGAGTTCCGCGTACGGCATCTTTTGCTCTGTCAAACATCTTCTCACCGATTTTGATGAATATGGGAGAGTCCGGAGGTTGTTTGGATTTGATTCGCAACGATCACGGTTTCCGCTCCGGAGTTTATATCTACAAAGGAATTCTTGTAAGCGAAGTTCTGGGACGTGTTTTCGACTTGAAATATAAGGATATCGACTTGTTAATGATGGGCTTGAAAGGATAATTGGACTTTGAGATTTTTAGAGTCAGGAGACAAGACCGTTTTGGTTTATCCAAATCAAGTCTTTTGTATTCCCTCTTAAAGTGCTGTCTCTAAAATATTATCCTCCGCGTTTATTTCCTCCTTTGAATTTCACTTTTTTACCAGTCCACTTGTAGCGTTTCTTGTTGAAATTATCGCTTCCGCGGTTGCCTGAATTGAACCTGTAAACAAGGCCTATGTTGTGCTGTAAATAATTTCCTCCGGCTAAAGCACCGCCGGTAAAGGCGAATTTTCCGGATGTTTGAAACTGAAATCCTAATCCACGGAAGAAAAATAAATTCACTCCCAAACCAACATTTCCGGTAAGAGCACTTACGCCCGGCATAGCTGTTCGTTGTGTCATCCCGATTCCCAATGAAACATAAGGATCCAGCCATTTCGGAGTGATTAAGGGATAAAAACTGTATTTGCAATTCAGATCAAGAGCTAAGAATACTCCTGAACGATTGATGGAATCATTGATTAATTTTCCTGCACGGTAAGTTACGAAAGCACCCGAAAATTCAGCGCTGAGTCCGTACTTGAAATACTTGTCGACAAAAAGACGGGTAGGGAAATACTCGTAATTCCACGATTGATTCACATCAAAAGGCTGACATAATCCACGTCCGTCATCTTCTACTGCAGTCCAGCTGATACCAATCATCCACGAATAGGGTTTCCGGTTAGTAAAAGCGAAGGGTTGCGCATCAACAAAATTGGAGAGTAACAACATAGTAACAAGTAAGACTGAATGCAGTATCGTCTTTTGAATAGGCATGAATCGTATTTTGCCCCAAATGTATACAGCTTATCTGAATATCCGTCAATTTTTTTCAAAAATGTTGGTATATTCGTGCTAAACAGAATCGCGTGATAAGCAACAAATTAGGACTAAAATGGCCTGAGACAATACTCGGATGGGAGAAAGAATTAGTTCAAAAAGTTGGGTTTCTTACCGCGATAGGAAGCTTCAATGTGATTGTCTGCCTGATTGTATTTAATATTATTGGATTTCAGTCTCTTAATATTCATTTTTTCGTTGTTTTAGCCTTGGCTTTGGGTGTTTTTATCCTGATTCGTTTTCGAATGTATGTCGTGGCTTCTTATCTTTTTTTTGCAATCGGGGTTTACATTTTGGGGATTGCCACGCTTTACATGCAGTTGGAAAGCAATGTGCTGATGTACTTTTTTCCGCTGACACTCTCCATCGTTCAGATTTATGGCAGAAAAGAGCTCTTTAAGCATTTGATCGTTTGGGGATTTGTTTATTTTCTCACGATCAGTTTTCTTGTACTTTTCGGACACAAATATTATCCGCATGCGATTAAAGAAGAGCATTTGAATTCTCTTCGGATCTTCAACGGGCTTTTTGCTTTTTTCTGTGGTTTGATGCAGATTACCATCATTACCTGGATGAATATTAAACAGGAAGAACAGATCCGGAATGTGGTTGAGGAAAAAAGACTGCTTTTGGCGGAGTTGTATCACCGGGTGAAAAATAATCTGAATATTGTTACGAGTTTGATCAACATCAAAAAAAACAATTCCAATTCTCAGGAGGTAATTGATGCATTGGAAGATTGCAGAGGCCGGGTGTATTCGATGGCTTTGGTTCATCAACAGATGTACTCCGGATCGCGGGTCGGAAATCTGAACATGATGGATTATTTGGTGGAATTGATACGAAATGTGGAACACGCATTTGGAGGCGATGCAGATGTAATACTGGAAGTCGAATCGGATGAATTGATCCTTCCGATTTCTAAAGCAGTTCCGATTGGTTTGATCATGAATGAACTCATTACGAATTCATATAAACACGGAAGCTTGCCGGATCAAAAACTGATTGTGAATATTCACGTAGCTCAGGTCGGAAATTCCCTGCAGATAGAACTTTCTGATAATGGTCCGGGAATTAAATCGGATAAACAAAACAACAACACGCTCGGTTTCGAATTGATTCGCTCTTTATGTGAACAAATTGATGCCAGTTTCATTTTTGGAAAAAATAATCCGGACAAACCGGGAGTTTTTATCCAGATTAAGGTGATTGATTACAAAGCCAATTCGCAGATTTTCTCTCAGTAATTAAGACATTTTTCATGTCCTCCCCCTTGGTCCCCCTCCAAAGGGGGAAAACGAAGATCTCTCTGTAAAGACTAAATCTTACTTCGAAAAATCAATATACAGATGATGAAATTCTCTTTTTGAAAGAGGTTTTAAAATCTTCCCCCTTTGAGACGGGAGGAAAAAACAAATCCCTCATTACACTTCAAATTCCCACGCGCTTCTGTAAATTCCGTGCTGCTCTATTTCCTGAAGCAAAACGGCATAAAAATCATCATTTCCCAAAGTAGCGCTGTCTCCGATGAGGTAACAGTTTTTCTGAGTTCTGGAAATCGCAACATTGGTTCTGCGGTAATCACTCAAAAAGCCGATGATTCCTTCCGGATTGGAGCGGGTGAGGCTGATAACCACATTTTCTTCCTCCTGACCCTGAATAGCGTCAATAGTTGAAACATTCCATTCACTCCCAAGTTCTTTCTGTAGTAAAGCAATTTGCGCCGAGTAAGGAGCTAAAATCACTGTCTTTTTTGAATTCAGAGCTTCTGTCTCAATGAGTTTTTGAACGATTTTCAATTCATCCCGATTCTCAAAACTGCCGGTAGTTTCGTTTTCTGTTTCACCTTCTCCAAAACCGGCCATGTCGATGAATTGAACTTGCCCCGGAAGAACGCTCACGGCAGTCTGCAATTGGTTTTCGTAGAAATATGGATTGATTACCGAAACAACTTCCTGAGGCATGCGATACTGCTCATTCAGTAAGATCGGAGGTTGAATCTCACAAACGCTTTCCAATAAACTTTTTGTCAAACCGAGCCCTTTGGCCTTGTCACTTAAAACCACCGGAGGCAGCTGCTGCGGATCACCACATAAAACAAGCTTCTTCCCGAAACTGGCAGCCAGCCAGGTCAAAGGAGCGAGCGCTTGTCCGGCTTCGTCCATGATCAGGGCATCAAATGAATGGTTTTTTGAAAGCTCATTGAACAATCCAACCGGAGTTCCCGCAATTACCGAACTGGAATCAATGAGTTGTTGTTCCGTATCCTGAGCCAGTTTGCGTAATTCTTTCTGCAATTCACGAAGATCGCGTCTGGCTTGCCGTTTTTCGTCAGCGGCTTCTTTGGTATAATTGCGGATGTGCCGATTGGCCGTTTGTTCTGCCTTTTGAATCTGTTTTTTCAGCGATTGGCTGTACTGAGCCATTTTCCCCGATTCCAGATAAGCGTCAATGGTGTAGGGAAGCAGGTCTGGAGAAACTTTTTCATTGTTTCCCACACGAAGCAGTGAAATTTTCGTTGAAACAAGTTTTCGGCAAAGATTATCTACCGCCGTATTGCTTGGAGCGGTGATCAGTACTTTTTTTCCTTGTCGAACCAATTCTTCAATCGCAATGGCAAGTGTATGTGTTTTTCCTGTTCCTGGAGGACCTTGAATAACGGTCGTCAAATCCTTGCTGAGAATTGCGCCAACCGCCTTTTGCTGTGATAGATTGAGCTGCTCGGAAGGAAATGCAGATTCTTCCTTTACATTCCCGAAATCATTGGCAAACTCTTGTAAATGCTTTTGTTCTTTTAGAAAACGAAGCCCCAGTTGCATGCATTCCAAGGTTCTGTCATCGGGAGTGAAATCTACCCGCACCGGATTTTCCAGAATATTTCCTTCAATTTCTTCTTTGCAGAATAATAAGATTGAATAGGCATTCAGCTCGACAATCCGCGCTTTATACTGCTTGTTTTCAACGTGAAGTAAGACGCTGACTCCTCGTTTGAAAAACGAATTATTGATAACGAATGAGGTTTCAAGAAGGTAAAAATCGCCATTGATCCCTGTCCGGATTTCACTCACATCACAAGGGAAAACACTCAATCCTTGCTTTCGTAATTCATTTGGAGCCGCTTTTAAGTTCTCAGAAACCAGTTGCTGAGAATAGCTTATTTCTGCCTGAACGGCTTGTTCCAAATGTGGGTGTATCACGTGCATGATTCGTTTTTAGCTTGCGAAGATAAGGAGTAGTTTAATAGAATTTCCCGCAGATTGTACAGTGAATATCTGCCAATCTGCGGGAACAAAAACTAGGAGATCACATTATTCTCGTTCTCAAATTTGCGGTAAGAAAGCATGATTGCAACAGTTGCAAGTAGTACCATCACTCCGAAAGCCATTGCTACCAAGTGCCATTCCAGCGTTCCTGCAATCAGTTCTTTGGTTGCAAGTACAATGTTTACCACCGGAATCAAAGCTGTAATTTCATTCAGTTCAACTCCCGGGAAAAAACCAACCATTGCCGGCAGAATGATCAGAAGATTGAGCGGAGAAATAATACTTTGGGCTTCCTTGAAACTTTTCGCCCGAACTGCGATCGGAATCATGATTCCTGCGAAGAAAATAATCAGCGGGCAAAGTAGGGCATAAAGCATTACGATGAAGGTCGGAGATAAAATATCCTTAATAGCCTGAAGCACAACCGGATCCTTCACAATATTCAAAACTTCAATCGAAAGGTAAATTCCGAAAAGATTGAATGATGCTGCAAGCAAACCGGAAAGTACAACAACTCCCATTTTTCCGAATAAGATCTTCCATCTCGGAACTGGTGTTGTAAGCAATGTTTCGATTGTAGAACGTTCTTTTTCTCCTGTAAACAAGTCGATTGCAGGGAACATACAACCCATGAATCCGAAAGCAATGAACAGATAAGGTAAAAATCCGCCAGCCAGTTTTCCGATCATTTCCTTACTGGATGCCACGTTCGAATAGGCCATTACAAACGGAGTGATTTTCGCTTCGTCAATCTTCAGTTCAGAGTAGCGTTGTTTTTTCCAGTTTTCCTGAATGTAGGAAAGATATGTATCGGCGCGATCTTTCATTCCTAAATCCGTACCATCGTGAAAAACGGTTACTGAAATAGGCTTCATTTCTTTTTTAAGTTCTTCTGCGTTGTTTGGGATGTAAATTCCTACTTGAATAGAATCCGAACGAAGGGCTTTGATCAATGAAAGCGTATCTGTGAACGGAATAAATTCTCTTTTTCCAAGTGTTTCGGGAACTTTCAGTAAATCAGCTTCCAAACTACCAACCTGATTGCTCACCAAACCGATTTTTACCTTTTTTTCTGCTGCTTCCTTTTGAAAACTTGCGGAAATGGACATGAAAACACTCATGATCAATGGAAATACAAGTGTCGGGATCACAATCATCATCATGACTGTTCTTCTATCGCGCAAGGTATCGCGTAATTCCTTTTTAAATACAGTGAAAATCATGCTAATTCAGGTTTTTGATCGTGAACAATTCGGATAAATTCTGCGGTTAGATTCGGAGCTTGTTGTTGTGTCCGGAATGCTTCCATGGTATCGTTATACAATACTTTTCCTTTGTGAATGATGGTGATATCGTCACACAACAAATCAACTTCTCCCATAATGTGGCTTGAAAAGATCACCGTTTTCCCCTGATTTTTACAATCGCGGATTAATTGAATGATATTTTCAGCGGTAATGACATCCAAACCACTTGTCGGTTCATCGAAAATCACTACTTGCGGGTCGTGAATCATTGTTCTGCAGATAGAAACTTTTTGTTTCATTCCGGTACTCAGTTTTCCGATACGTTTGTTTTGGAAATCATGCATATCCAATAAATCGAAAAGCCGCTTTTTACGCATTTCGATGTCATTTTTTGAAACGCCGTATAGTTCTCCGAAATACGAAATCAATTCATTGGGAGTCAAACGGGCATACAAACCTGCCGATCCTGTCAAAAATCCGATGTGTTTTCGGGCTTCCTGCGGATCCGCAACAGCATCAATATTATTGATGAGAATACTTCCCTTCGAAGGTTTGAAAATAGTCGACAACATGCGAAGTGTGGTTGTTTTTCCTGCACCGTTCGGTCCAAGAAGCGCATGAACTCTGCCGGGCATACATTCAAAACTGATATTATCAACTGCAAGAACCGAATCTTGCTTCGTTCCCAGTTCTTTCTTTTGCTGTCTGTTTAAGCTAAAAGACTTACTGAGATTAGAAACTTGTATCATAGTGAGCGATTATTTCACTAAGTTAACAAGATGCGGTGAGCCTGCGATGCAAAATGCATTGAAGTTGGCTTTTTCGTGATGAAAGGTTTTATTTTGATACCGTTTTGTGCCTGGAAAATAGTTCAATTTGACTTTAAACTCTTTGAACCTTTTTACTATTGAACTTCAATAGAGAGTTTGTCCAGAGCTTCCCGGATGATTCTGCTTAATTCATCGTGTTTGGAAACGGTCATGAAATGGGTGCCGCCTTCAATGATGTAATCGGGATGAAGCTTTTTGATTTTGAAAATCCGGTCTTTGGTTCCGTGAATATGAAGCACTTTGGATGAAACGGGAGTTTTTCTTTTCCAGCAAACGATTTGATGAATGGCCCATTTGGTAAACAGCGGGTCAGAATCTGCCAGAATCTGATCCAGAATGATTTTCTCTTCTTTTGTTTTTGTTCCGAAGAACCAATGATTTCCTTTTTGGTGCTTCAGGAGTTTCTTCACCGGAATCAGTTTTTGCAAACCAATTTTTCCGCCTGCTTTCATCCATAACGGTAATTCCGCTTTTGTCTGTACACTTGCCAGGATCAAAACAGGACAATTGTTTAGGAATACACTCATTTCCTGTGCAACGATTCCACCGAATGAAATCCCGATCAGAATGGGGTTGGGTTTCTGAACATGCTTGCAAAGCTGCTTGATATAGGATTCGAAAGATTGTTCCCGATCAACCGATTCCCATGGAATAAAAATTGGTTTATAAGCTCCGAAATCAATCTTGTCGAAGACGCGTTCGTCAGCGCCGAGACCTGACAAAATATAACATGCCGGTTTTTCCATTTGGAAAAGTTAAGCAATAATGAACTTTGATCTACTCTGCGTAGAATCCCAACTTATAAGCAACACCAATGCGCAAATCGGTTGTGTTTGTCAACCATTTAGTCATACTTGATTCTGTGATGTCCATCAAACCGGAATAATTACGTGCTTCAACCGAAATAACCCAGTATGTTCTGATCGGAATGGCGATTCCGACTCCGCTTGCAACCCCAAAATCCCAACGGTTAATACCGCTGTAGTTCAGATCATTGGTGTAAATTGTTTCGCTGCCATTTAATTTTGTACGGTCTGTTTTCGCCAGAAGGTATCCAACGTATGGACCTGCATTGACGAAGAAATTGACTTTTTTTCCAAAACTTGCTTTCACTAAAACAGGGAAAGTCAGGTAGTCAAACCGAAAACTTGTTTTCCCGGTTCCGGCGATATTACCGTTGGCATCAAGGAAAGGAATATTCGATAATTGATAACCCTTTCGTTGATAGGAAAGTCCGGTTTTGAGAGAAAGAAAGTTTTTGAAATTGTATTGGAAGATAAAACCTCCTGAACCGAAAATTGCCGGTTTCGGATCGAAATCAAAAAAAGGATTGTTGCTGTTGACAAACATTGTACTCAGATTCGGTCCGCCTTCCAGACCAAGATCAAACATACTGTTTTGTGCGTATAGCTTAGAGTTATTTCCGATTGAAATAAATAATAGAATGATAAAGATGCGATTCATAGGAAAGTTTAAAAGATTCAAGAGATTTAAAAAAGTTCAATTGTTCAGGTTTTAATTCGTTGAACAATTGAACTCTTTAAACTGGGTGTTATTTTAGTGATGATGTCCGTGAGCACCGTGAGAATGCCCGTGAGCAATTTCATCAGCAGTTGCCTGGCGAACTTCTAATACTGTTCCCTGGAAAAATAAGTCGGTTCCAGCCAAAGGATGATTGAAATCCATGGTTACATTTTCCGGAGTGATTTCCAGAATGGTTCCTCTTAAATGATTTCCTTCGTTATCTGTCATTGGCAAAATTGCTCCGACTTTGATCTGTGTTTCGTCCACTTTTCCTGATTCATCAAAAAATACGGAAAGAGGAATAAGCGCTACATGATCGTCTTGCTTATCGCCATATGCTTCTGCTGAAGGGATTGAGAATTCAAACGCGTCACCTGCTTTCAAACCATGAATGTTCACCTCGAATGCAGGAATAATACGTTCCACTCCATACAAGAACTCCATTGGTTGGTTTTCAGATGTTTCCTCAATCTGTTCACCCGTTTTGTGATTGGTCAACTTGTAATGCAAGGAAACCACCGTGTTTGTGTCTACTGTCATAAAAATGAATTATTTGGGTATAAAGGTAATGAAACTAGTCACAAATAGTGCCTTTATGTTCGGAGTGTTGGTACAAATTCTCCAATTCTTCTAGTTCTTTTAACAATTCGGCAGAGGGTGGATTATGAGTCAGTTTGGATAAATCCGGTTGTCCGGCATCGACCCAGGCGGTGTACCAAATGGAGCCGACAGCAATAATTGCTTGACGCATCCGGCGTTCCACCATTCCGTTCATCCGCAGCTGATATTCGTCGCAGAAAGCCTTGGAATAAGTTTGAATGACGGTATTTCCGCGTGTTTCATAGGTGTATTTCTGATCGCTTGGAAATTCTGCCGTAAGCTCTTTCTCGATTCTCAAAACGGAGTCAACTGCTGCGTTGGAAGCCTGAACTGCTTCCCAGGCAAAATCAAGAACACGAGTGACATATTTTCCTTTTCCCACGAAATAATCGTATTCTTCGGAATTGAGTTCCACGATGCGGCTTTCCCACAAACCGTGAATTCCGCGCTGACCTGTTAACTGCCCGTTGTAATTTTCAGTTGTGTGCAGAGGAACATGTGCATCGCCGATGTAATGACCGATTTCAGCTGCATTTTTCAGAATCAGGTCGATGTTTTTCGACTCAAAAGCTTTCTGAAGCCGGTATTTCATGACCAAAATATGCCAGGGAACAATGCCGTATGCCTGAAGTGTGTCTTCCGAAAATTTGGCCACGGCATCTTCCCATTTTCTGGGAACAATTTCAAAAGGATTTTGCCCGTTGACCGCATAATGATCAATATCGATGTAATGCCTTTGAGCTTCACCGTCAACACCATATCTGCGTTTGTCCGGATCAACGGCATGTTCGGTTACAAATTCGATATTTTCCTTAAAGAAACCGAACATTTCGGGTGGAAGTGTAAAAACCGCTACACGATTGATGCGTTTATGACCGAAAAATCCCCACAATGCAGGATTCGGAAGCTTTGAATAGGGTAAAGGACCTGCGTTTCCAAGGTTTGAAATAAACAGTGAAAGCAGTAGTATGATACTAGTTGTCCGAAATGTTGACGAGTTTACCATTTCTCAAAATTGGAATCACGTTTGTTTGATTCGGAGTCAAACAATACTTGATGTCTTCATTCAAATTTAGGTTTTTTAATCGTCTTCTGTGCGAACTTGACTTCAAAAATCCAAGATAATTGTCTTTTGCTGAGAGATATAAGTATTTTGCAGCGATGGAAGAATCTTCCACAGAGGTGAAATTTCCAGTATTTATCAGGTGATCACAAATGGCTCCGGCACAAATGGTATCTTCCAGATTGAATTTATCCTGCCATCCGGAACACAAACATAAAATGTTCTTGTTTTGTTTTTCCAACCATTCATTCAGGTAGTTCAAATTCAGAAATGAACCCACGACAACCACTTCAGCGTCTTTTGCAACGTCCAACGATTTGGTTCCGTTAGTAGTGGTCAAAACAACGTCTTTACCTTTGAATTCTTCTTTCATGTAAGAAAAAGGAGAATTTCCAAAGTCAAAACCTTCAACGATTTGTCCTTTACGTTCTGCTCCTGCCAGAAACCCTCTTTGCTTGTATTCCCATGCTTCTTCAACCGTTGGAACAGGAATAATTGAGGCTATTCCATTATCAAAAGCGGCACAAATAGCAGAAGTAGCTCTTAATACATCAATAACAACTACGATTTCAAATTCGTCTTTGAAGTAAGCATACTCGCCCGGAGTGTAGCAAACTTCAATAAGCTTTCTTGTATCTGACATAAATGCGAAGGTACTAAAATCAGATTGATTTTAAAGATTCCTGTGTTGGTTTGAAGATCTTCGCGTCTGCGACAAATGTTCCGAAAGGCAATAGGGACGCCAAATATGCCCAGAATTTGGTTTTCAAATCCCATTTGGTTTCAGTGGAAGCCCAGAAAACCAAAAACACATATGCAATGAATAAAATACCATGACCCATTCCGACAATTTTGTTCGGAGCAGTGATATCCATCATGTATTTTAATGGCATGGTGATCAAAAATGATAAAAAGGAAATCCCTTCGAGTATTCCGACTATGCGTAAAGCACCTAAAGCTGACTTGAAATTCATGATTTTTTTGTTTGCAAATTTACGGTTTAAGTAGGTTTGGAAAGGTACCGTTCACCGATTATTGCTTTTTGTATGTCTTTCCGTCGACCTCCATGAACCAGTATCCGCCTTGTTCATATGGTTCTGTGTCCAGAACGAAAACTCTCGGCGTTTGGGAATTCAAACGGATCTTGTTGCGCTGTTGATTGATTTCCGCTTTTCCGGTAAGTTTTCCAGTGCAAACACATAAATTCGTTGCGCAGGTATCCTGACAATCGACCTGATACGTTCCGCTTGTTCCCGAAAAGGTTAATTCATCACAGACAAATTTTCCCATCACTGAATTGTATTGTGCTTCGCTGTACCAGGTTCCTTCAAAATCGGAATTGTATTTCAGAAGCGGTTTATTACAGGATGAAACGAGGATCAATAAAAACAGGGGAATAATATAGAATCGTTTTTTCATAGTATTTATCATGTGTTAATCGTAAGGCTTATCTTTTTGCCTGAAGTTCAAATAATTCATCACGCAAACGTGCTGCTTCAATGAAATCCAGTTCTTTGGCTGCTTTTTCCATTTGTTTGCGTTTGGCCGCGATCGCTTTTTCCAATTCCTCCGGATCTGCATAATTTACCTTTGGTTCTGCAGCCATGGAATCTGATTCCGAAGTATAATATCCTTTTTGAGAACGCGTTTCCGGATCACCATCTGCCACTTTTGTCGATTTAAGAATTACTTCTTTCGATTTGTTCAGCGGAGTAGGAACCATTCCATGTTCTTCATTGTAAGCAATCTGCATGGCTCTTCTTCGTTCCGTTTCCGAAATAGTTCGGGCCATCGAATCCGTCATTTTATCGGCATACATGATCACGCGTCCGTTTACATTTCGAGCGGCTCTTCCCACAGTTTGTACCAAAGAACGTTCGTTTCTGAGGAAACCTTCCTTGTCGGCATCGATGATTGCAACCAAACTCACTTCCGGTAAATCCAATCCTTCACGAAGTAAGTTTACACCGATCAGGACGTCAAATTCACCCAAACGCAGCTGACGCAGAATTTCTACTCGTTCAATGGTATCGATATCTGAATGGATATATCGGCAGGGAATTCCCAGTTTATCCAGATATTTCTGCAATTCTTCCGCCATCCGTTTTGTCAGAGTAGTAATGAGTGTGCGTTCTTCTTTTTCAATCCGAAGCTGTATTTCTTCAATCAGATCATCAATTTGATTCAAACTTGGACGCACTTCAATCACAGGATCGAGCAAACCGGTCGGGCGAATCAACTGTTCCACGACAACTCCTTCGGACTGTTCCAACTCAAAATCTGCCGGAGTAGCCGAGACATACACGATTTGATTGATCAGCGTCTGAAACTCATCAAAAGTCAAAGGCCGGTTGTCCATTGCAGCCTGCAAACGGAACCCGTATTCTACAAGATTGATTTTTCGTGCGCGGTCGCCGCCATACATTGCTCTAATCTGAGGCATCGTCACGTGGCTTTCATCGACAATCATCAAATAATCATCCGGAAAATAATCCAACAAACAGAAAGGCCGTGTTCCCGGATCGCGTTGGTCAAAATACCTGGAATAGTTCTCAATTCCGGAGCAATACCCTAGTTCGCGCATCATTTCCATATCGTAAGAAGTGCGCTCTTCCAAACGCTTTGCCTCCAGTACTTTCTTTTCCCGTTTGAAATTTTCGACCTGAATAACCATGTCTTCACCGATTTGATCAAGCGCTCTTCGCGTCGTTTCAGGACTGGAAACGAAAATGTTTGCCGGATAGATATTGATTTCCTGAAAGACTTCAAGTTCCGAATTGGTTTCCGGATCGATGGTTCGGATGCGTTCTATCTCGTCTCCCCAAAACTCAATGCGCAAAGCATAATCCGCATAGGCCAAATGAATGTCGATCGTATCTCCTTTTACGCGAAAAGTTCCGCGTTTAAACTCTGCTTCCGTTCGGGAATAAAGATTTTCCACCAAACGCAATAGGAATTTATTTCTGGAAATGTTTTGTCCGACCTTGATTCCGATAATCGAATTGGCAAATTCATTCGGATTTCCAATACCGTAAATACAACTCACAGAAGCAATTACGATCACGTCTTTTCGGCCTGAAAGCAAAGAGGATGTTGCGGAAAGACGCAATTTTTCAATTTCATCGTTGATCTGCAAATCCTTTTCAATATAGGTGTCGGTTACGGGTAAATATGCTTCCGGTTGATAATAATCGTAATAACTTACGAAGTACTCGACCGCATTATTCGGAAAGAATTGTTTGAATTCTCCGTAAAGCTGTGCCGCAAGTGTTTTGTTGTGTGAAAGAATCAGGGTCGGTTTTTCGACTTCCTGAATCACATTGGCCATTGTAAATGTTTTCCCGCTTCCGGTAACACCCAAAAGGGTTTGTGCAAATTGTCCGTCGCGAATTCCTGCGACTAATTGTTGAATAGCGACTGGTTGATCACCGGTAGGTTTAAATTCTGAAACGAGTTGGAAATCCATATAAACAAATATACAAAATTCTGGTTCTGGTAGTGCTTCCAGGGAAGGAAGGAAATTTGTCAATTTGCCAGTTTGCCATTTGGCAATCAATTAGGGTGTCAGGTTTTAGGGGGTCTATTTAATTGCCTTGTAATCAGTGATTAATGCTTTTTGGTTCGTGATTTTTTCAATATCGCAATATTGCAAGAAATTACCCTGGTAAATTCTTGGAGACCTGGAAAATAACCTGAATGACAACAAAGAATATTCGTGCCTTAAACAAGATATTCAAGCGGAAGTATCCTCAATTGAATATAAGCGTATCTTTGCATTTCGAATAAAAAATAAACCGGAATATTTTTGAAGCTATGATGGAACAATTTCATGAATTTGTGAATTTAATGACGGAGCATCCGTTGAATGCTGTTTTCTTAATTCTTGGAATTTTACTATTGGAAATCATCTTGTCGTTTGACAATGCTGCGGTTTTGGCGACTATGGTGAAAGATTTGCCAAAGGAGCAACAGGCAAAAGCTTTGAAATACGGAATCTTGGGAGCCTACCTTTTCCGCGGTCTGGCTTTGATTCTGGTGGAATCGATTCTAAGTATCTGGTGGTTTAAGCCGATCGGCGGAGCTTATCTGATCTACATGGCGATTAAACATTTCCGCGCAAAAAGCATTCAGGCTGAGATCGACGAAGAAGTTCAGGATACCAAAAAGAGTTTTATTTATCGTGGGACGGTTGGAGTCATCGGAATTTTCTGGTCAACAGTTTTAGCGGTGGAATTCATGGATATCGTATTCTCCATTGACAATATTTTTGCCGTTGTAGCTTATTCCGAAAACATTATTTTGATCTGCATCGGTGTGTTTATCGGAATTCTGGCAATGCGTTATGTTGCGAAGTATTTCGTGGTTTTAATGGAGAAATATCCGTTCCTGGAAAACTCCGCATTTTTAGTGATCGGAATTCTTGGAATTAAACTTTGTTTGGCTCTTTTGGTTCATTTCGTCCCATCTACTAAGTGGATCGAATCCGAACACTTTGATTTGTGTGTTTCAATAATTACACTCGCTATTTTCGTTGTTCCGATTTTGTTTCACAAATCAAAGGCGAAGAAAAAGAACTAATCTATCTCAATTTCTTTCTGAACTGTCCGCCTTTTCGGGTGGTGTATTTTCGTTTCGCAAAAGGGAGATCGTCAATAGTTCGTGCAAAATTCAAAGTTATTTCATGCGTATTTTCCAAACGTTTGTGAGGAGTAAATACACTTGTCTGATAACTGTAAACGATGCGTAATCCTTTTTCAAGGAAAAGTCCCAGACTTGCACTTGCAGAGTTATCCGATTGATATCCGCCGCCAACCCAAACAAGCTGCCCAAAGAGAAAATGTCCGTCAAACGACATGTTTAGCTTTGATCCTTTGACCATTCGCGCCATCACAGTAGGATAGAGGATAATGTTGTCATTGAAACGGATTTTATATCCGATATGTGAAAAGATGTGGTTGTATGTCGTTGCGAACAAGGTGGATGAATCGGCCAAAGCATTGTCGAACAAACTTGGAAGGGAAACCCCGAAATCAAAATTCTGAGATTGGATCGACATTCCGACACCTAAATTCAATCCGCGTGTAATACGGTTGTCCAAAGTGGGTTCTTTTTCACTGAAGTAAATGTAATCCGTTTGGAGCGAACGCTGCTGGTAACCGACTTTCAAACCCAGACCCAAAGTCGTTTTTTCTCCCAGCCAGATATGATAATTGTAAATTCCGCTGATTTCAATCGTATTTACTCCTGCCGTTAGATCAGTCAGAGCGACCATCCCGACACCATGATTCGGAGTAATGTGATAATGCCCGTTTGCCGAAAAAGTCAAAGGAGTTTCCAGACCGGTTACCCATTGTTTTCTGAAATTCACCGTGGCGCTGAAACGCGTGGTAATATCCATGAACCCGGGATTAAAAAGTCCTTGGTTGAGCATGTACTGATTATACGAACTTCGTTGTTGTGCATTGGAATGAAAGGTGAAAGCGAGTAACACCGAAAGGAATATTGTTTTTCTCATCGTTTCAGGGTTATTTTTCCACTTGCAATATTTCCGGTTCCGTCGCCGAACTCAAAGTAATAAACTCCCGGGGAGCATTCTTCTCCAAGCATCGCATTTGCCTGATTACTTTTTCCGTCCCACTCGTTTTTGTAAGGAGAAGCATGATAAACCATTTCTCCCCAGCGATTGAATACCTTCAGATAATTTGTCGGATAGTTGAGCACATTCAGAATAATGAACTGATCATTGTATCCGTCATTGTTCGGAGAAAAAAAGTCTGCGAACACCAGATCGTTGATTCGCAGTGTGTCACCTGAATGCGATTGATGGATCATTGATTTTTGGCTGGCAACCGGCGTAATCTCTTGTTTTTCCCGGAAACTCCATATAAGCAGAATAGCGGGAATGAAAAAAAGGAGTCGATACATGAGAGTGAAATTCTTTCGACAAAAATGGTCATTTTTCCCTTAAAATCAACTAATTGATGTGCAGAATCCCAGAATCAATGATTCACAGGGTTGGCTAAACGATTCTGACAGAAGAAATGAAGGTGTTTTCCAATTGATTGATACTTCAATTAAAAAGTTTAAATGCCTTTGTTTTGCAAATCAGTTGTTTAGCTCTTGTTTGTTCCTTTTTATCCAACGTTTTCCGGACTTTTTCGTTGATTCTATCGGAAAGCTGCTCATATGGGAATAACTGTGGTTTTACCTAGCTTTAATTACGGATTTAACTACTTAATTATGAGAAAATCGATACTACTTCTTTTACTGACCCTTTTGTCAGTTTCGTTGACGAAGCCTGTGTTTTCTCAAGATGATGAAGAGAGAACGATGATCGGCAGTCCGAATAATGCTGAAAGTACATTAAATGTAGTTGCTGATAATTTCGGAAATACATATGTTGGAGGTAAAATGAACAACAAAGGATTGCTTGTGAAGCAGAACTCACTTCAGGTTGTTCAGTGGAGTAAAACACTCACTTTTACTTCCAACCCGGCAGATGAAGTTTCAATTGGTTTTCTGGATGTTGTCGGAGACACGGTATTTGGTTGTGGAAAAATCCATCAGGTCAGTCAGGGAATAGGATCGTTTTATTTTAAGATGAATGCTCAAACCGGAACCATGTATTGGGCAAAATACGAAACAAGCGGACCCAACTATTTTTCTACGATGCGTTATGCAAACGGAAAGTTTTTTCTTGTTGGAGGAAACTATTTACCAAACACAAATACAGGGTATTGTGGACGAGTTACGTCGGTTTCATCTCAAAACGGGAATGTTCTTTGGCAAACGAACCCGATCAATTTGGTTTATCCTTCTTCCGCTACTAATTTTCGTGCAACTTTTTTAGCTGCGACGGAAATGGTGAACGGGAAGATGTTTATCACAGGTGCTGCTGAAGGCTATAATATGGGAGTTCTCGTTACATCCATACCTTTTTTAATAGGGATATCCGAAACCGGTAATATTTTCTTGAACAGATGCTATTCTTTCCCGACAACCACACTGAATGATTATGTTGGAGCAAAAATCGAATACGATTCGGACTTGAACCTGGTTATGGGTGTTTTTTCCAGACTAGGTTCGTTGAACCAACCGAATTCAGTCTTTATTAAATGCGATACAAACGCGATCATTTCTTATGCAAGATTCTATCGCATCACCCCAAGTTTGGTGCAGTTTATTACAGAACTGAATGTAACAGCAACGGGATATGTGATATATGGTTTTTATAATTCCGTAATTGATGGAATGTATGCCATGAAAATTGCCAAGAATGGAAATCTTGAAAAATGCGTGTCTATTTTTAAACCTAATTCACACTACATTCCTTTGTCGTACACTGGGCTTGCGATAGGAAACGGTTCTTATGTGAACGGCCGGCACTATTTTCCGGCTACTGAAAATACAGCCTCTGTTTTCGCCCCGGATATCAATCAGATTATATTGGACGAAAACCTGGATTTTACGGAAGATTGTTCTGAGCTGACAGAACTATTCCCAACTACTTTTCAGGTAGGAGTGTATCATGATTTGTTGGGCCTTGCAGTGGTTGTAAATCCAAGTCCTCTATCGTTTTCCAATGGGGGAATTCTGGTAGATCAGCCTCTCTTTGAATGGTGTAGCAATGTCACTTTGGATTTGCAGCAAAGCCCGAAGTGTGTCGGTGTTGAAATTACTGCAGAAGTTACCGGTTTTTCCGATCCTACTTTTTATTGGTCGAATGGGACAAACAGTACTGCGAATTCAATTTATGTAAGTACCACGGATACTGTTTTTGTGCGGGTTTTAGACACCAAATGCTGTGAATTGATCGACACGATCGTTCCGGTTTTGGTGCCATTAGTATTCACCATGAATCTTCCGGCGGATACGACTATTTGTTTGCAGCCCGGAAATTCTTACCAGGTCACACCAACTTTTTCCGGAGAAACTGGTACTGTTCATTATTTATGGAGTAACAATTCTACAGGTTCTTCTTTAGCAATTACCAGTTCCGGCACGTATTGGGTAGATGTTACGGATAGTTGTTCAACAAAAAGAGATTCCATTAGTGTACTTGTAAATTCTCTTCCGGTGATTGGAAACACTGGAAATATAACTGTTTGTGAGGATGATTTTCCGGCAACATTGAATCCGGCAGTTTCCGGAGGAGGAAGTGTTTTATGGGATGACGGAACAACCCTTCCGAATAGGATTGTGAACGGCCCTGGGACTTATACGATTTCTGCTACAAACAGTTGTGGTACGGTAAGCGCCGTCATTTCGGTCTCTCAAAGTAGTTTGCCGGATGTACAAATAGTTTCTGGTATTGATTCCTGTATTCAAACCGGAACAAGTATCGTACTTATTCCAACTTTCAGTAATGCAACCGATATAACGTGGTCGGATGGAAGCACAGGAACGCAATTGAGTGTTTCAAGTTCCGGTTCGTATACCGTTTATGCTTCCAGCCAGTGTGGAGTAGATTCAGCCACTTGTTCGGTAACGATCAATTATTTTCCGCAGCTGGACCTTCCGGCAATGTTGGATACCTGTTTCGAAATAGGTGTAGGATTTGCGTATACTGCTCAGGGTTCAGCAGGATTTTATCAATGGAGTTCAGGTTCACAATCTGCAACAGAATGGATTTCGCAAGAGGAAACGTATTCCTGCACTTTGACCAATGTGTGCGGAAGTATTACTGATTCCATGCAGGTTCGAAGAGTTCCGGATGTTGATTTGTATTTCCCGGAAGATTCGATCAGCGACTGTCAAAGGCAGTTATCGGTTTCATTGCTGCATATTGAAACGAATTACAATCTGGAGATTTTAGCTCCTTATCATGGGGTGGTGGGAACTCATTTAACTGAGACAGGCTGGTATACCATTCATGCTTTCAACAAATGTTGGGATAAGTGGGATTCAATCTACGTGAATTTACAAAATGAGCAATTCTACCTGCCGAATTCATTTACACCAAATGGCGATTCGCACAATGAACGTTATGAATTTGAAGGAGAGAATGTGGAAGTTCGAAACATCCGGATTTTCAACCGTTGGGGAGAAGAGATTTTTTCACAATCCGGAGATTTCACGGGTTGGGATGGAACCTGCAAAGGGGAGAATTGCCCCGATGGCATGTATGCAGTTTCGGTGATTTACGAAGATTGTTTCGGAATGCCGACAGAATTTAAAGGACATGTGAACCTGTTGCGCTGATTTTTTAATATAAATAATTTAAAATGAATAAGCCGGTCTTTTTTTATGTGGTGGTGTTCCTGCTCGTTTTGGCAGGAAACCCGTTTTTTTCTCAGGAAGACAAGCAAAGAACACTGATTGGAACTCCTACAGCAAATGAAAAAGCGCTGAATATTGTAGCCGACGGAGCTGGAAATACCTATGTAGGCGGTATTCAGGATAAGAAGGGCTTGGTTGTCAAGCAAAATGCATTGTATCAGACGCTTTGGGCGAAAACATTCCGGTTTACAACGAATGTGAATGATGAGGTTGTTATCAATTTCCTGGATTTGGTCGGAGATACGGTATTTGGCTGTGGAGTGATTCATCAATCGAGTCAGGTTGGGGCATTCTATTTTAAAATGAATGCACAAACAGGAGTTCCGTATTGGTCTAAATTCGCACCTGCTTCAAACAGCTTTTTTTCTTGTATGCGTTATGCAAATGGTAAGTTCTTTTTGATCGGCGGAATTCACAATGGTGCACAGAAATTATTTGGTAAAGCCATCGCGGTTTCTTCTCAAACGGGAAATCAGATCTGGGAAACACCGTTAAAACGTTATCTGCTTCCGGGGGCAATTGATTCGGTTGGTGAGGGGAACATTTTTTTAAACGCAACACAGGTATACAACGGTAAATTTTATATAACAGGTTATTGCAGTCCATCCGTTATGACTGGAAGTAATTTGACAGGTCCGGTAACAATGCCTCTTTTGATTGGAATTACCGAGAATGGAACTGTATTTATGGAAAAATGGCTCAATTTGCCGGATATTGATATCACCAGAAATTATGTGGGAACCAAAATTCACCTGGATGAGGATCACAACCTGATCATTACATCTTCCCGAAGATATTCCTATTCGAATGTGTTTGACAATTTGTTAATCATGACCAAATGTGATACAGCAGGAAATGTGTTGTTTTCTAAAAATTATCATGTAGGTTCTCATGGTTTGGGAAGTATTGAAGCTTTTAATGAAACAGCAGACAGTTATGTGATTTTCGGAACGCTTTTTTCTAACAATACAAATCAGGGACTTTATGTCTTTAAAACAGATAAGAACGGAAACTTGCAGAGATCCACTGAAATCGTCAAACCGAATACCTTTCATTTGGGAGCCGGTGGAGGTGTGTATTCATGGATATGGTGGGCCTGGTCGAATGGTTGGTGGTCATGGTCTTTCTATGGCATTTCAAGCGGAAACAGCAGCTTCGTAAACGGCAAACATTATTTTGTTTCCCCGGAAGTATCACAGGGTACTATTTTGGAGTGTGATATCAATCAAATTATTCTGAATGAAGATTTGGATGAAATCGAAGAAGATTGTTCTCAATTAGTGGAGCTTCCAACTCCGGTGCATGATGTGCCTACAAGTGTAGAACCCTTATTGGTGGAGAATTTTCCAAATACTATGAGTTTTCAGAACGGAATCATTCTGGATGATCTTCCTCCTTTTGAGTATTGTACCAATACATCACTCAACCTGGTGCAAAATTCCGGTTGTGAGGAATCGGTAATTACTGCAAATACTACCGGGTTTACCGGTCCTACGTTTTATTGGTCCGACGGAACAGTTTCAACAACAAATACCTTGACCGTGAATTCAACGGATACTTTATTCCTGCGGGTTTTGGATACCAAATGCTGCGAATTGTTTGATACGATTGTTCCGTTCATTACTCCTTCGGCTATGACAATGACTTTACCGGCTGATACCATTGTTTGTTTTCAGACCGGAGGGGCGTATATTTTGCTGCCAACGGTTTCAAATCCGAATGTAACTCCGGTTCAATACCTCTGGAGTAATAACACCACGTTTCCATGGCTGTCCGTAACAGCATCCGGAACCTATTGGGTGGAAGTTTCTGACAGTTGTAAAACCATCCGGGATTCCATTGTCGTTACGGTACAATCTATGCCAGGTGTTACCAATGCAGGTTCGGTAACGGTTTGTGAAGGAAGTTTTCCGGTGAATCTGAATCCAATTGTTTCTGCCGGGGCAACTGTCTTGTGGGAAGATGGAAGTACGGCCATTCCCAGAAGTGTTTCAGGAGTTGGAACATATACCTTATCGGTTACAAATAGTTGCGGAACCATAGATACGGCCATCACGGTTAATCAGACTGATTTACCGGAAGCAGTGCTTGTTTCGTCACTGGATAGCTGTGTTCAAAACGGAGCATCAGTTGTTTTATCTCCGACTTTTACAGGAACAACGAACATTGTTTGGTCGGATGGAAGTACCGGAAATCAATTGTCAGTTTCAACTTCCGGTTCGTATACGGTTTATGCGTCCAATTCCTGTGGAGTGGATTCAGCAACGTGTTCTGTAACGATCAGTCATTTTCCGGAATTGGATCTTCCGGCTGCGTTGGATACCTGTTTTGAGATCGGAGCAGGATTTGCGTATACTGCCCATGGTTCAGGAGGTTCTTATCAGTGGAGTTCCGGTTTGCAATCTGCTACGGAATGGATTACTCAGGAGGGAACGTATTCCTGTACCTTGACCAATGTCTGCGGAAGTGTCACAGATTCTATTTCCATTTCTAAAATCGATCTTCCGGTAATAGCACTCGATTCTCTGATTGATACTTGTATTCAGAACGGAGCATCGATAGTGCTTACACCGCTTTTTGCAGGAACAAGCAATATTCTTTGGTCAGATGGAAGCACCGGGAATCAGCTTTTGGTTTCTGCTTCGGGAACCTATACTGTTTTCGCTTCCAATGTCTGTGGCACCAGTTCAGTATCTTGCTCTGTAACAATTAAGCATTTTCCGGAATTGAATCTTCCTGCAACTTTGGATACGTGTTTTGAGCTTGGAGTAGGATTTGCATATACGGCTCAAGGCTCCGGAGGATCTTATCAATGGAGTTCAGGTTCACAAACGGCTACGGAATGGATTTCCCAGGAAGGAATGTATTCCTGTACTTTGACCAATGTCTGCGGAAGCATTACGGATTCAATGCGGGTTCGTCGTTACACAGCTGTGGATTTGTATTTCCCGGAAGACTCCATTCGTGAGTGTGAGAAACAATTGTCTGTTTCATTGCTGCATGTGGAAACGAATTACAATCTGGAAATTTTTGCACCAAACGGAAATTTGGTCGGAACTTACTTAAACGAATCCGGCTGGTATAAAATCCATGCATTTAATCCATGCGGAGAAGTTTGGGATTCGATCTACGTGAATTTGCAAAATGAGCAATTCTTTTACCTGCCGAATTCATTTACACCCAATGGCGATTCGCACAATGAACGTTATGAATTTGAAGGAGAGAATGTAGAAGTTCGAAACATCCGGATTTTCAACCGTTGGGGAGAAGAGATTTTTTCACAGGCAGGATCTTTCACAGGTTGGGACGGAACCTACAAAGGGGAGAATTGCCCCGACGGAATGTATGCTGTTTCGCTGATTTACGAAGATTGTTTCGGAATGCCGACAGAGTTTAACGGACATGTGAATCTGATTCGCTAATCCTCAATGAATGATAACGATTTTACCGATGAACAGAAATACGAACACCATGACCAAAGGACTTTTTTTTACGCTGCTTTCCTTGCTTCTTTTGATAAAGAATCCGGTATTTTCTCAAAATGATCAGGAAAGAACCTTAATCGGTAATATAGGGGATCGTGAAAGAGCCACTAATATTTGTGCAGACCTTGCAGGAAATAAATACATTGGAGGGAAGTCGGATAGCAAGGGCTTGATTGTCAAGCAAAATGCCCTTCATGTAACTCAATGGATTAAAGCACTCCGTTTTACTTCCAATCCGGTTGATGAGGTAAGTATAGAGTTTTTGGATATTGTTGGAGATACCATTTTCGGTTGTGGAAAAATTCATCAGAGTGTCATGCTTGGAATCGGATCATTTTATTTTAAAATGAACGCACAAACCGGAGCCATGTATTGGTCCAAATATGAAACTTCAGGTGTAAATTATCTTTCCTGTATGCGTTACGCAAATGGAAAGTTTTTTCTGATTGGCGGAAGCTATAACGATGTAACCAATCAAAACACGCTGAATCGGTATGGGAAAATCATGGCTGTCTCTTCTCAAACCGGTCAGATTATCTGGCAAAGTTTGAAACTTAATGGTGCTTTTTTACCTCTAACTACTAATTTTTATACGACATTTTTGAGTTCTACTGAAATGGTGAATGGTAAGATGTATATCACCGGGCAGGTTTCGTCTTATTTTTCTACCGGAGGATTCCCGTTTATTATGGGGGTTGATGAAAATGGAGCTATTTTCCTTGAAAAAAAAATCCATATACCATATCCGGGGCCTGGCATGCTTGATTATTCAGGAGTGAGAATCGAACTGGATCAGGATAAAAAATTGATTCTGGCCGTCAATTGTATTGGTATTAATAGTACTGTATCACCGAATTTAAATTCACTTCTTATAAAATGTGATACATTGGGGAATCTCATTTTCGCCAAACGATACAGTTCGACGAATAATTATACATTAATAAGAAGTATCAATGAAACATCGACAAGTTATGTGATGAGTGGGGTTTATGCCTCTATGGTTTCTCCCTCTTCGAGTTCATTCGTTGTAAAAGTATCCAAAAACGGAAGTATTGAAAAAGGTATTTCCATTACAAAACCAAATACTCTTTATTCTCCTGTGTATTGTTATCCATACGTCATGGGGAATAGTACCTTTATAAATGGGCAGCATTACTTCGCGGTAACAGAAGTGCCCAATGCTTCTGCTGACTCTGATATCAACCAGTTCATTTTGGATGAAGGGTTAAATACACTTGAAGATTGCTCTGAATTGGCTGAAGTAGGTTTCGTTGCAAGTGATATTCCGGTTTCCATATTGCAGCTTTGGGTCACTAACTTTGTGTCACAACTTTCTTTTTCCGATGGTGGAATCCTGGAAAACCATGTGATTAATGATCTTTGTGCAGGTTCGTCATTGAATCTGGTACAAAATCCAATGTGCAATCAAGTCGTTATTTCAGCCAATGTTTCTGGATTTACCTCGCCTACATTTTATTGGTCTGATGGAACCGTTTCGACAACAAATACACTTACCGTAAATACAACAGATACTGTCATTGTGAGAGTATTGGATACCAAATGCTGCGAATTGATTGATACAATTATTCCGGTGATCGTTCCCTATTCTTTTACAATGAGCTTACCTGCAGATACAACTATTTGTCTTCAAACGGGATCTTCGTTTACTATCAATCCGACTTTTTCCGGGACAAATGGAGCTGTTCAATACTCGTGGAACAACAATTCCACCGGTTCTTCTTTGGCAATTACCAATTCAGGAACGTATTGGGTGGATGTGACAGATCATTGTTCAACAAAGAGAGATTCGATAGTTGTCGTCTTAAACTTCCTTCCGCTCATAGGAAATACAGCGAATGTAACTGTCTGTGAAGACGATTTTCCTGCGACTCTAAGTCCGACGGTTTCTTCCGGAGCTTCCGTTTTATGGGATGACGGAACAACAACCATAAACAGACTTATCAACGGTCCGGGAAATTATACGCTTGCTGCAACGAATTCATGTGGAACAACGAATGCAACAATTGTAGTCTCTCAGGCCGATTTACCGGATGTTCATTTGGAATCATCCATTGATACCTGTATTCAAAATGGTGGGAGTATTGTTTTAACGCCAATACTGAATCAGGTGAATACAGTACTTTGGTCGAATGGAAGTACAGGAAATCAATTAACGGTTTCCAATTCCGGAACGTATGTTGTTTATGGTTCGAATGCGTGCGGAATTGATTCTGCAAGCATCGTTGTAAGCTTGAATTCACTTTCAATCATCGGAAATACTGCAAACGTAGTAGTTTGTGAAGACGATTTCCCAGCGACTTTGAATCCGACGGTTTCTCCCGGAGCAAGTGTTTTGTGGGATGACGGAACAATAACAACACACAGAAGTGTAAACGGTCCGGGAAGTTATACGTTTGCTGCGACTAATTCATGTGGAACAACGAATGCAACGATAGTAGTTTCTCAGAACAATTTACCGGATGTACAACTGATTTCCAATGTGGATACTTGTCTTCAAACCGGAGGAATGATTGTTCTTGTTCCCGTATTTACAGATGTAAGCAACGTACTTTGGTCGAACGGAAGCACGGGGAATCAGCTTTCGGTCTCTGCTTCGGGAACCTATACTATTTTCGCTTCCAATGAATGTGGTACCAGTTCAGCAACTTGTTCGGTAATGATCAATCATTTTCCGGAATTGGACCTTCCGGCTGTTTTGGATACCTGTTTTGAGATTGGAGTCGGATTTGCTTATACGGCACAAGGTTCCGGAGGTTCTTATCAATGGAATTCCGGCTCACAAACGGCCATGGAATGGATTTCTCAGGAAGGAATTTATGCTTGTACTTTGACAAATCAATGTGGAAGTATTACCGATTCAATGAATGTTCGAAGAGTTCCGGATGTTGATTTGTATTTCCCGGAAGATTCGATCAGTGACTGTCTAAGGCAGTTATCGGTTTCATTATTGCATATTGAAACGAATTACAATCTGGAAATCTTAGCTCCCTATTATGGTGTAGTGGGAACTTACTTAACAGAGACAGGCTGGTATACCATTCATGCTTTCAACAAATGCTGGCATAAGTGGGATTCAATTCATGTAAATTTGCAGAACGAAATATTCTTCTACCTGCCGAACTCATTTACACCCAATGGCGATTCGCACAATGAACGCTTTGAATTTGAAGGAGAGAATGTGGAAGTTCGAAACATCCGGATTTTCAACCGTTGGGGAGAAGAGATTTTTTCACAATCCGGAGATTTCACGGGTTGGGATGGAACCTACAAAGGGGAGAATTGCCCTGATGGAATGTATGCTGTTTCGGTGATTTACGAAGATTGTTTCGGAGTACCGACAGAATTTAACGGACATGTGAATCTGTTGAGGTAACTTTAACAGGCTTGGAAATAATGAATTGAAAAATGAAAATTGCAGTTTTTATCGGTGGATTGTTTTTACTGTTTGGTTTAACAGCAAATCCGTTATTTTCTCAAAATGATGATAAGAGCAGATTGATTGGAGGTCCGACTTCTCAGGACGAAGCTGCAAACATTGTGGCAGACAATGCCGGAAATACGTATGTTGCCGGAATCACGGACAACAAAGGATTGCTTGTCAAACAAGATGCGCTGAGTCAGACTCTTTGGAGTAAAACTCTTGCATTTACAACTGATCCGAATGATGATGTGACGATTGCCTTTCTGGATTTGGTAGGCGACACTGTTTTCGGTTGTGGAAAGATTCATCAGTTCAATCAACCGAAAGGAACATTCTATTTTAAGATGAATGCACAGACAGGTGCGCTGTATTGGGCAAAGTATGAATTGGTTTCGAACGGATATTTTTCCTGTATGCGCTATGCAAACGGGAAATTTTTCCTGATCGGTGGAACGTATGCTACCGTTCAACAAACACATGGAAAAGTTATTGCTGTTTCTTCCCAAACGGGAAACCTGATTTGGGAAACTCCCTTACTCAAGTATGTGATGCCGCTAAGTGTGACAAGTCCTGCAACTCGTGTATTCTTTCTGAATGCAACAGAAGTGAGAAATGGAAAATTTTACCTGACCGGATATGCGGAAGGAAATAGTTCCATGCTTGCTAATTGGCTGGCGATGCCGTTGCTGATTGGAATCACTGAAACGGGCTCCATTTTTTTAGAAAAACATTTTCTGCTTCCTTATACCCCAAATACAACATTCCGTTATGAAGGAGCCCAAATCCGATGGGATATGGATGATAATCTGGTCATTTCTGCATACGAAATACTGGGAAACAATATGCAGAATGAAAATACGGCGATTATAAAATGTGATCAGACCGGAAACATTCTTTTTTCAAACTACTATAATATCGGATCAAATGTGTTTTGTTCGGTTGATGCGATGAATGAAACAGCAACAAGTTATGTTTTATTTGGCTATGGAGCATTTGTTGCGGTGCCGCATGACGGACCGTATGTAATGCAGGTTGATAAAAACGGAATTGTGCAGATTTGCAAGAATATTTATAAACCAAATGTGGGTTATGCTCCCTTGGGAATTGTGTTACCGCATTTGGTAGGAAATAGTGCATTTATGAATAACCAGCATTATTTCACCATGAGTGAAAACGGAGATATCAACCAGTTTGTTCTGGATGAGAGCCTGGAGTTTGTAGATGACTGCTCGGAAATAATACCGCTTCCGGTAGTTACAATGCCCGTTGCTACTTCGCTGGTTCAATTGAACGTAACAACGATTCCCCAAAACATGAGTTTTCAGAATGGAATCATGTTGGAAGATCTTCCGATTCATAGTTATTGCGACAGCGTTTCATTGAGTTTATTTCAAGTTCCTGGGTGCAGCCAGTCAACCATTGTTGCCAATATCAACGGATTCACAGCTCCAACCTTTTATTGGTCAACCGGAAATCCGACGTTAAGCAACCTGGAAACGGTGAATACAACAGATACCGTTATTCTAAGGGTTTTGGATACCAAATGTTGTGAACTGATCGATACGATTGTTCCTTTTTTTGTTCCTTCTTCCATGACAATGAGCCTTCCGGCAGATACCATTGTTTGTTTGCAGCCCGGAAGTTCATATCAGCTTTCGCCAACTGTTACGAATCCGAATACTGCGGTTCAATACTTGTGGAATAACAATTCAATCGGTGCTTCTTTATCAGTAACGACATCCGGGACTTATTGGGTGGAAGTTTCAGACAGCTGTAAAACGATCCGGGATTCCATCGTCGTTGAAATACGATCTTTGCCAACTATTACCAATACAAATCCGGTAACGGTGTGTGAAGGAAGTTTTCCGGTGGATTTGAATCCGGCAGTTTCTGCGGGCGCTGTTGTTTTGTGGGATGATGGCAGTACAACCATTCCTCGAAGTGTTTCCGGTCCGGGAACATTTACTATTGAAGCTACCAATAGTTGTGGTACGGTCAATGCAAGCTTGCTTGTTTCGCAAACAGATCTTCCGGAAGTGACACTTACATCTTTAATAGATACCTGCGTTCAAAATGGTCAATCAGTACTGCTTACTCCGATTTTTACCGGAACAACGGATATTCTTTGGTCGGATGGAAGCATAGGAACCCAATTGGTTGTCTCTGTTTCCGGTTCTTACACGGTTTCTGCCTCCAATCTCTGTGGGACTGATTCCGCAACCTGTTCTGTAACGATTAATCACTTTCCGGAACTGGATCTTCCTGCAGTTTTGGATACCTGTTTTGAGCTTGGAGTGGGATTTGCATATACTGCTCAAGGTTCTGCCGGTTCCTATGAATGGAATTCGGGCTCACAGTCCGCAACTGAATGGATTGTGCAGGAAGGAATGTATTCCTGTACTTTGACCAATGTTTGCGGAAGCGTCACTGATTCGATGCAGGTGCGCAGAATTACGGCTGTTGATTTGTATTTCCCCGAAGATTCGATTCGCGATTGTCAGAAACAATTGTCCGTTTCACTGTTACACATTGAAACAAATTACAATCTGGAGATTTTTGCACCAAAAGGAAATTTGGTTGGAACTTATCTCACAGAATCAGGCTGGTACACGATCCGGGCGTTTAATCCATGTGGAGAAATCCGGGATTCGATCTATGTGAATTTGCAAAATGAACAATTTTTTTACCTCCCGAATTCATTTACACCCAACGATGACACCCATAATGAACGTTATGTGTTTTATGGAGAAAATATTGTCGTTCAAAGCATTCGGATTTTCAATCGCTGGGGAGAAGAAATCTTCAGTGAAAGTGGAAACTTTAGTGGTTGGGATGGAATGTATAAAGGGGAAAATTGTCCAACAGGAATATATACTGTTTCAGTGATTTACGAAGATTGTTTCGGAATCCCGACAGTATTTAACGGGCACGTGAATTTACTGCGTTGATCTTCAGTTTGTTTTATGGGTTAAATAATTAAAAATCAAATAAATACTAATTCAATCTTACAATCAAAAAATGAAAAAAATCACTGTTTACACATTCTGCATCGCGTTTTTGGCTGCAGGAATGGCATCTTGTGCAAAAACAACCAAAGGAAAATTAACGAAAGAATGGAAGGTCGTTTCTTATGAGAAAACCCGGGTGGGGATAAATCAGTCCGGCAGCTCAACCAACTCAACCACATCAAAGATCAGCATGACTGAAACATCTTTTATACATGAAAACACACATGTCGATAATAATGGAGCTGTCGTGACTGATTATTATGAAGATGGATTGGTGAATTCGCATGTACTGACGATGAAAAAAGACGGAACCTGGTCCTGGACTAAAGATATTACCTATGTTTTCAATAGCGGCAGCACCAATAGGATTTCGACAGAGGAAAGCGGAACCTGGAGTTTTGTGGGGAAAACAAAAGGGGATGATTTTAAGAAAAATGAGCGCCTCCTTTTCAATGTGTTGAATAAAAAAGAGAGTTCTCTCAATATCGTAGACAATGTTGTAGTTTCTGACGATTTAAGTAATACAACTTTCCTTGCAGGAGAAAATATGCAGATCTATACGATCAAGGAATCTAAAAAGAAGGAATTGCAATTGGAACTGGAATCAAATTTCGTTTCGGAATCAAGCAGCAGTGGAGTAAATAAGGAGGAAGGTACCTTAAAGATTACGCTGAAAGAGAAGTAATCACCGGTTAACAAATTCATTAAAACATAATTATTCAGCAATGAAAAGAATCTCAATTTATACCCTAAGCACAGCATTTTTAATTCTTTTTGGAATTACATCCTGTGGAAAAACTACGAAAGGAAAAATGACCAATGAATGGAAGGTCACTTCTTTTAGAAGCGTTGAAACAGTCGTAAATATATTCAATGATAAGTATACGTCCACTTTTTGGACGAGAGACAATACTGTTATTGATGAAACCGTTTCCGAACCATCCGGCGGAGCTCCGTCAACTCAGTCTGAAACCGGAACTGTAAATACACATGATTTTACGATTAAGAAAGATGGAACCTGGTCATGGACAATCGATGCAACTTTTGTAAGCGGGAATATTTCAACAAATACAAGTAGAGTGCAGAGCGGAACCTGGAGTTTTGTCGGAAAAACAAAAGGAGACGATTTTGAAAAGAATGAACGCGTTCTTTTTAATGTATTATCCGTAACCACAACGGAGATTGAAACGATGAATCAGGCAGTTGTAAATAATTACACGCATACAATAACTTTTGCAACCGGAGAAAATAGTATGGTCTATACTGTTACGGAATCGAAAAAGGATCTGCTGGAAATGGAAATGGAAGAGAAAAAGGTTTATACGGAAGGTGCGAAGGTCAGCACGACCACTCTTTCTCAGAAAATTGCTTTGCAAGGAAAATAACAGAACGATTATACTTTCCTGTGTGCAGGAATGGAAACACCTCAAAATCAGAAGAGTTTTTGAGGTGTTTTGGTTTTGTTAAAATTTAATTGATACATTTGGCATCATATTAATCATAACTTACGAAAATGAAAAGAACTCTTTTCTACGCACTTAGCGTTGCATTTTTAACTGCCGGATTGGTTTCCTGTGCGAAAACTACTAAAGGGAAAATGGCGAACGAATGGAAAGTAACGTCCCAAAATGAAACGTCAACATCTGTTCAAGCGGATGGTAATAAGACTGAGGAGACAACAACTTATTCTGCAACGACCCTTAGCAAAACCACCGTTTATACACCTGTAATTGGACCTCAAATGACAAGTGTTCAAACAGGGATTATAAATACCAACGATTTGAAAATTGAGAAAGACGGAACCTGGACCTGGACGAAAACAATTCTTTACGGAAGCGGAAACTCAACGGAACTTTCTACAGATATCCAAAGTGGAACATGGAGCTTTATCGGAAAAACTGAAGGAGATGAGTTTAAAAAGAATGAGCGCGTTTTGTTCAATATTTTGTCTGTCAAGAATACAACTATTGAAACCGATCAGGGATCTGCAACTACCACTACGAGTTCAGATACTTATTTGACTGGTGAAAGCACCATGATTTTTACAATCAAAGAATCCAAGAAGGATGAGTTACAAATGGAAGCAGAAGGAAAAAATGTCTATACCGATGATTCGGATATAAGCACATATACTTCAAAAATCTCTGTTACATTGAGTGAAAAATAAGCGTTTCATTTTTTGACGCTGAAAGGAAGGGAATCAATATTGGTTCCCTTTTTTGCTGGATAGATCTCAGCCTTTCGAATCGAATGCAACAAAAAAGTGCCGGTTTGTGCCGGCACTTTCCTATGATTTCATCTCAGAACAGGAACTCTGCTTACTATGACTATTCATTACTATTCTGATTTATTGATGAAAAATCCTAATTCTTTTGAACGATAATTCGTTTGATTGTAAACTGACCATCCTTGATGCATTTCACAAAGTAAACGCCGTTTTTCTCATTGGATAATTCAATTTCCGTTGTTGCATCGGCTAAATGAATCTGTTTTACAATTCGTCCGTTCAGATCACTGATCTCCAATTCCGAATCTGCTCCACCGCTAACGATGAATGTACCATTGTTCGGATTCGGATATACCGAAATCAGATCATCTGCTGTGTTTTCACCAAGTCCCACAGTGCTTACAGTGAGGCAGTTCGTGGTATCCGTACAAAGTCCGTTTGATACGATAACAGCATAGGATCCGTTTTCTTCCACCAGATATGCCTGACCTGTTTCTCCTGCAATAAGCTGATTGGTTGTACAATTCATCCATTGGTAAGTCACACCGGCACCGGGATTTCCGATCAGAATAATTTCTCCGCTGACCGTAATGCTGCTTGTGAATTCATAAACTGTAACCGCAATCGTATCGTAGTTTTGGCAACCGTTTGTATCCGTTCCCACAAGGGCATAACTGTTGGTTAGATTCGGAATGAATGAAACGCCGTTTGTTACGCTGTTATCCCAGACATAGGTAGTTGCTCCCGATCCGGACAACGTAAGAGACGAGCCCTGACAAATGGTTTGATCCGTTCCGGCGCTGACGTTTGGAAGCGAAAACACATTCACAAATACGGTATCGGAGATCGTACATCCGGCAGAATCTGTTGCTGTTACAATGTAATTAGCAGGACTTAAAGGAAGAAAAGCCTGATCATTCGTTATTGAGTTGTCCCAATTGTAGTCGAAAGGCCCTGAAGCGCTTAAAGTAACAGAATCTCCATGACAAACAGCTACATCAGTTCCTGCATTTACAAAAGGAACGGAAAGTGCTATCGTCAAAGTATCATGCATTGTCGGGCAACCCGGAGAAGTAGATTCTACTGTGTATTGAGTGGTAGCCGAAATGGAAGGAGCGATGCTGTCATTCGTTTCTCCCTGCCCCCATAAATAAGTTGTATTCGATTGATCTGCCAATGAATAGTGGATGTTTCCATTCCAGATACGCGGCTGATATACAGCACCGGTTCCCTGTGTGAACGGATATTCCATTCCACCACCTTCGAGGAAAGTAATGTTGGCGTCACTGGAGAAAACGTTTCCGACATTCGTACCGTTCGAGTAATTCAAACTAACGGCTGAAGTGTTGGAAGTGACGTAGAACGCATACGTTTGACCTGCCGGAATGGTAATATTCACCGGAACGGGCACCGGAACAATTCCTCCTGTAGCGATTACAGGAGCAGAACCTATTAAAGTCCAGTTGGACGGACTGTTTGCAAAGCCATTCCATGTTCCGGCTTTGTAATAGATTTCAATAGTCGTGTTTCCCATCGGGGATGCATCGAAAGAGGTAATGACTACACTGTTGGTAGCAACAATATCAAACATGTTTCCACGGTGATTGTTTCCTGCAAAATTGGCAGCACCTAAATTATGGCCTTCTCCAATGGTTGTTGCTACTAACACTGGAGTGTCTCCAACACAGATTAATGAATCTGTAGAACTGATGCTTACCGTGCATTGTGCACCTGAGTGAAAATGAAAACCGACTGCTAAAAAAGTTAATAAAGTAAGTAACAGTATTTTTTTCATAAATAGTATTTTTTAGTGTTTAATTCAGAAACAAAAATACGGTGCTACTATGATTGATTTTAGTGATGAAACGAAAAACGATGAATTTCAGGGGTTACCCCTTGTGTTTGTAAAATGTTGTTTTTCAGCTATTTATTTCGGATAGAATACCGGGTTAGGAGCAGGGTTGGGGCTTCAGCTGCAAGGAAGAGATCGTAGGAAAAACAATAAGGGAAACCAAAAATAGAATTACTTAAAACAGTGAAACGTAAAGAATAGAAAGAGGCATATTTCCTTTTTTACGATGATCCCCAAAAACAGGTTTTGTACGAGAGTGCTGGTGATTTTTTATGTAAATGATTCGTGTCTAAACACCATTATTCTGAGAAATCATCAACTAAATTCTCGGGCAAGTCAAAAAAATTAAACACGGGCACGAAAGCGCTGATTTTTTAGCCCGGGTAAGCAGGAGTTTGAATGAAATTTGCGATATTTCGAAACCCAAACTCAACAGAAATGCCCAAATTCAAAGATTTCAATTTTAAACTGACGGTTATTGAGCAATTGATGTACCGCAATAACCTATTGCAACCCAAATTCGATGTGAAGGCTTTTGTTGGACCGGAGAAATGGCAGAAAATCGATCATCAGAAACATCCCTCCAAAGCAGTTCCGGGAGTGAAGAAGTTTTTCAAGGATTTGGAAATTCCTCAGGAATTACTGGATCAGGTAACTATTCTGGATCAGAATTATCACACAGCTTACCATCAGGTGACTCCTTACTGGGACGGAGAAGGAAACGAATTCAATATCACTTCGGTAGAAGACCTGAAATGGCTCCCGAACTTGAAAGAGGTGATATTGTTGTATGATTACGAACAGAAAATGGTGAAAGAGTTTCAGGCTAAGGGCATTGATGCGAAGTATTTGTAAGGTGAGACTCTAAATTCTTGTGCAAAACCAATAAAAAACGCCGCAAATATACTTTTATGCTCTGAAATGCGTTTAAAACTTCGTCTGTAGCGTTAATCGGTGAAAAGTAGTATTGTAATTGTATTTTTGGTAATTATGTTTCCTTTCGGGAAACGGATTTTGGCACAGACAGATACGAATTATATCGAAAGCAATTACCGGAAAATGGTTCCCAGAGGAATCTGGACTTATAAAAATCAGGATATTGCCTTTACCACCAAAACCAGTGACAGTACTTTTCTGAAGGCGAATTTCGGCACCGGAAGCCAGTTTCAATTGGGTGGAGCTATCAGTTATAAGTGGATCAACCTGGGATACAGTTTCAGTTTGAGTCCGAATAACTCCAGGCGCAATATGGATTTCCGTTTTTCAACGGCTTACCGTCCTTTTCAGATTCAGTTTAATCTTTCCTATCTGCAAAATCTGGATTATACGCTGAGTTACGGCAAAAACGGAGAATCGTACGATACAATCATCACGCAGCGCGAGAAGGAAATCAGGATCATTACTTCTAAGCTGAAGGTCGACTATGTGTTCAATTACCGGAAATATTCCTACTCGGCCGGATTTACACCTGTGAGCCGACAACTGAAAAGTGCAGGTTCTTTCATCGTTTCGGGTGCGGTGAGTAATGACAGAGCTTCTCTGGATCAGTTGAGCGCACTTACAAAACCTGCTTTTGATTCCATTAACGGATTCACCAATCTGATCATCAATGGTTTTGATTTGGGAGGAGGTTACGGATACAATTGGGTGATCGGCAAGCACTGGACGCTTTCTTTTATTGAAATTCCGCAATTGGGCTTCAATTTTATGCGGGCCACAAGTGCCAGTCCGGATAAATACTTTTTCACGGCAGGTTTTGTCAATCACTTCAAAGCCGGATTTATTTACACCAACAAACGTTTCTTTTCAGGGTTGGCAGCATACAGTCTGGTCACTACCAGTAAAGTCAAAACGAGTAATTACAGCAACGTATACAATTCTGTTGTCGTTTATTTCGGCTGGGTTCTGGATTGGAAGAAGAATTGGTTTTAAGTGAAAAGATTGTTTTAACTGCCTTTCATTTTTTTTACCTTCTACCTTTTCAATTTTCAATTTGACCTTCATTTAGTATTCTCCGCGTACTGGTTCACCAAAGCGGTAATCAATGAATTCTGCCAAAAAACTGTAGCCCGAAATTTCTTTCGTTTCGTGATCCCAATCTACCGTTGCATAAGTATCTACTTCCCATTCCGGTTTGAAAAAGTTTTGTGAATTTCCACCGCTGTCTTCGCAAAAGGTAAGCAGATCAAAGAAGCTGTAATCGACTTCCCACTCTTTGACATATTCTTCAAGAAAAGTAAGCGATGTTTCCAGTTTTTCTGCAGAAACGATGTTGTCTGAACGGTCATTGCGCAGCACACTTTTGGCATTTCCGAAACGCCCATGAACGGAATACAGGTCTTTCAGATCACGCGGCATTTTCCATCCTGCGTCAACCAATTCTTTGGGCAATTGTGCATCCGGATTTGGCTGAGATCCTCCCAAAAATTCATAGTAACGCGCGTCATCGTAATCTTTTGCCAGGTAAGGATAAATCAAAAACCAGGTGTTGTTTTCGAAAATCACCAAAAGATCAATGCAGAATTCTTCCAAACTCTTCACAAATTGAATCGGCCAGTTTTCCCATACTTTCCGGATCGCTTCATTACGCGGTAATTCCCGTAAATGATACCACGGACAAGTTTCCGGAACTTCGGTATAATGCATGATTTCGAGGCTGCGGTTGGGGCCGTCGCCGACATAAACCTGCGTTTCCGTATCCAGGAATACCATTAAGCCATCCCGACCGTATTTTTCAACCAATTCCAGCTGTCCCTTGTAGTAAGCAGCTAGTTGATCCATGAATTCGAGTTTGTCGTTTTTGAAAAATGATTTCAGATGCTGGTGAATTTCTTCCTGTTCCTGAACGCTTATTCCGATGTGTGGCAGCATGAGTAGTCTATTAAATTTTTTAGAAAACAAGTTTAGGAAATTTTACTGAAAATGCATTTGAGGAATTTCATTTTTGAAAACAATATTGGTATGTCATCAATCGTTTTTGCTTCATGAGGTATTTGGTTCTTTTTATTGTTTTTTTATCGACTTATTTACAGTCGTTTTCTCAAAATACAGACAGCGTGCCTAAAAAGAAGTTTGAATCCTTCTTCGGTTGTGATTGCTGCACTGATACGGTTGTGGTGAATGCAGGCCCGGGTTGGAAATACACCTGTACACTTTACAAATCGGGCCATTTGCTGAGTATGAGTAAAAACGGGAAGGTAGTTTGGAAACGGGATTTGAAAGAATTCTTTGAAGGGAAGAATCCGGATGGATTTTGTGTGAACGGATTCGGTGAAAAATGGAATGACTACATCATTGTTGAAAACGGATCAAAGACAAGAGCTATTTTTCATGTGAAAACCGGCAGAAAAGTAAAGACGTTGAAGAAAACCACCGAATTATAGTTTGAATCATTTCCAGTGAAGCTCTTTCAAAACAGCTTTCCAATTGGTGAAATCCAAATGTGCGATTGTGGGAGATTTGTCGTTTCGGATCAAAAGTGTTGGTCCGTAAATGTCCAGATCGTATTTGTACATGGCATACTTTTCATCGATCAAACAAAAATGTCTTAGCATCAAGGTATTGTACTGTTTTTCGAAAATGGGTTTGTCCTGAATATTTCCGCCGAAAATGATCGTTCCTGAAAACTCATTTGCAAGAAGTGAGTTTAAAATCAGATCAATACACTTATCGCAGCTGTTTAGCGGGATAAAAAACAAGGTGTCTGAGGGAATTGAATCAGAATCGAAAACCTGATCTAAATAAATATGGGTGTTTTGCATGTGTTCATACGGAACGAACAAGGCAATCTCTTCTTTTGGAGCCGGTATTTGGTTCTCTGTTTTATTTTCACTGCAAGAACAACAAATGAAGACTGCAGCGATGCATAAATGGATCAGAATTCTATTCATAAAGTACATAATAGGTAATTTGTTTATCATCTGATTGATTGGACAAGACATAAAAACGGTTTTGATAGGTGAAAGCATTTGTAAACCGGAATCTGAATTCATCAACAGAAGAGAATTCCCCTGTTTTTTTAATCAGATCAACGATTTCCATGGTCCATGGCGCATCCATAAGCCTGTTTTTCAAATGGGTTGCCTGATCCACAACAGCTTGTTTTTCCTTGGTAATCCGAATCAGTGCATTTCCACAGGAATGGATTCCTACCGTGTATGAGTCGGAAATATAAGCTTGTTCCAATAATTTGAAATTCCCTAAATCTTTCCGTTTGATCTTTGGTTTGATCCGCTGATTAACAGCATCCGAGAAACAAATCAGTTCTCCGTAAGCCACGTTCAGTTTTTCTCCTTCCCGGGTGAGTTGGCATTTCAAAACTCCTTGTGAAGAACTGGAAGTGGCGTAAAAAGAGTGGTTTTCGATCCGTGAGAGGATAGCGGCTTCAAAATAAGGAGCAAAATAATCGGCTTCATACGTTCTGAAATTCCCGATTCCATAGCAGTAATTCAACTGAGAATCATACACGCCAAGAAAATGATGATTTTCAATTCCTTCGGATAGATTGACCATCGGGAAAATAAACTGATTCTGACCGTAAGCTGTTAATGACAAACCCATGTAAGGCATCGAGCCCAAAGAAGTTGTGTCGGGATCTGGTTTCAGAGTATATTTTTTCGTCCGGAGATTGAATCGAACAATGGAATTGGTTCCTTCATTGCTGCAAAACAGCACTTCAGAATTCTTCAAAACCAAATAATCGGAAATGTAGGGGAGAACCGATGGTAATTTTCCCAGTTTGGTGCACTCGGGTTGTTTTCCTGATTCAAGCGGATACTTCAGGAGCTCATTATTGTTTGTTAAAACATAGAGATTGTTTCCCGAAAGTTTTGGAGGAATGTCTGAATTGATTTCACCGCAATTCTCCGGGATTTTTAAAAGTAAGGAATCGCTGATTTTTAATTTGGTTTCACTGAAAGTCACTGAATTTGTTTCAGAGCAGCTGTCGCATACTTCCTTAACGGTTTTGGTTTCGGTCGTCGAACAGGCAGATAAAAAAAGCAGGGAGCAAATTGCTCCCCACCAGTTGAATGATTGTTTTTTTGCCATTAACAAGGACACTGTGTGATATTACATCCGCCATTACTAGGCCCGCTTGTTACTTCGTAACAATCCGGAGAAGCATCACCACTGCCGGTTTTGGAGCATTTATAGTACATGATCCCACTTGGACAGGTCTGATAAATCTTTTTACAAGGAATAGCTTTTTTGCTTACCTCTTCATCTGAATGTTGGAAGGTGAAAGCTGTTGTGACAATTGCAGAAGCAACAAGAATAGTAGAAAAAATGAACTTTTTCATGATTGTATAGTTTAACGGTTAATACATGATTGGTTGACGTGAGTTCAAATAATCAGAAATGAAGCATTTAAAGTGTAAATAGTAGTTTTTGTCGCCCCATTTTCATCGCCGATTGATTTGATGTGCTCCTAAATGTATTATTAAAAGAAAAAAGTTCAAACGGGTGGTTCATGTTTTCATTATTTGGTATTCCGACTTTTAGACCAAGCTTTCAGGGCTTTGTTGAATGGTTTAAGTTTTACCATTAAGACTTGTATGAGAATATAGGTGATTTGCTTGAAACTCACTGATACCGGATCTCTAAGTGTTTTTAACGGTTATACAACGGATAAATATAGGAGAGTGGAGGAATTATAGCTCCACACATTTCTTTTGATCGCTGCATCCCTTGCTGTCACTGGTTAAATAGATATAACTTGTTCTCCTAATGTCGGATATCTGCTTGTCTTTTTAATAAGGAAGGATTCTTCGTGGAATTGCTGAAACTCACTGATATCGGGACTCTAAGTGTTTTTAACGGTTAAGCAACGGATAAAATTGAGAGTTTAAGCAAAAGCGAATTTTAGACCTACTCCTAACAAGGACGAAGTGTGATGTTGCATCCGTTATTGTTCGGTCCGTTTGTTACATCGTAGCAGTCCGGAGAAGCTTCGCCTCCGCCTGATCTGGAACATTTGTAATAGATGATTCCGCTTGGACACATCTGATAAATCTTTTTACACGGAGGAAGTTTTTTACTGGACTCCTCATCCGAATACCGGAAGGTAAATGCCGTTATGATAACTGCAGCAGCTGCAAGAATGCTAGAAAAAATGAACTTTTCCATGATACATAGTTTAACGGTTAATACTAAGTGGCTGGTCTGATTTTCAGATGTCAGAGATTAAAGGGGAATTTTCATCTCCGACATGTTTGATGTTACCTACAATGTATCACTAAAAGAAAAAAGTTCAAACAGATGGTTCGTTTTTTCATTATTTGGTATTCCGGCCTGTTACCAGCCTTTTACAGCTCCACCTTTGAATGCTTTTTCGGCCGCTTTTTCTACTTCTTCTGATTGATAAGCTTTTACGAAATTCTTGACTTTCTCCTGGTCTTTGTTGTCTTTCCGGGAAACAATGATGTTGACATAAGGCGATTCCTTATCTTCTTTGAAAAGCCCGTCTTTATCGGCATTCAATCCGGCCTGTGCCGCAAAATTGTTATTGATTACGGCAATCGTTACTTCTTTATCGTCCAGAACTCTTGGCAATTGTGGCGCTTCGATTTCCAGGATGCGCAGTTGTTTGGGATTCGAAACGATGTCTGTTACTTTGGGGAGCAAACCGATATTGCTTTTTAGTTTCAGTAAACCGTTTTTTTTGAGTAGGAGCAGAGAACGGCCGCCATTGGTCGGATCGTTGGGAATAACAACCGTACTCCCGTTTTTGAGTTCCGAAAGGTGTTTTATTTTTTTGGAGTATGCCACAATCGGATAAACAAAGGTGTTGCCAACCGCCGCCAATTGGTATCCGCGTTGTTTGATCTGTTCTTCGAGATAGGGAACGTGCTGAAAAGCATTTGCATCAATGTCGCCGTTGTTTAAAGCTTCGTTCGGAACCACATAATCATTGAAAATAACCAGTTCTACTTCGAGGTTGAATTTTTCTTTGGCTACTTTTTTGGCTGCTTCTGCAATTTCCCTTTCAGGACCGGAGGTAATTCCGACTTTGATGTAATTCGGGTCATTTTTCCGGGATGAACCGGCACAGGAATTCAGGAATAGGATGCCTGCAGTTATTATTGAGAGGTATTGGATTGTTTTCATATGAATTTTTGGTTTAATTAATTTATTGATCAGCTATTGCTTGTTCTTATTTGTGCTTGAATTTTTTGGAGAGTTTGTCTCCGGTAAACTGAATGAGGAAAACCAGTGCAATCAGCAATGCTAAAACCAGATTCATGATCACGATGTCGTAACCGATATAACCGTATTGATATCCGATCTGACCCAATCCTCCGGCACCAACGGCTCCACCCATAGCGGAATAACCGACTAAAGTGATGAGTGTAATAGTGGCATTGTTGATCAGAGAAGGCAAGGCTTCCGGAAGCAATACTTTCCGGATGATTTGCAGCGGACTTGCTCCCATGGATCTCGCTGTTTCGATCAAACCGGATGGAACTTCAAGCAAACTGTTTTCAACCAATCTGGCTATAAAAGGAGCGGCGCCAATGCTCAAAGGAACCAGCGCCGCATACACACCGATGGATGTTCCGATCAACTCGCGTGTAAACGGGATCATCCATACAATGAGAATAATAAAGGGAATGGAACGGAAAACGTTTACCAAAACCGATAAACTCCGGTTAAAGATCCTGTTTTCGAGAAATTGTCCTTTCCTGGTAACGAACAAGGTAATTCCTACCGGTAAACCCAATAAAAAGCCGAAGAAACCTGAGACAACAGTCATGAAAACGGTTTCCCAAAGTCCCTCCAGCAATAATGAAATAGTTGTTTGATCAAGCATAACCTTTTACCGTATTTTGAATGTTATTTTGATTGAAGTAATGAATGACCTGTGTGTTTTCTTCGGCGCTTCCCTGCAAATGCAGCAATAGCTTCCCGAAACTGGAATGTCCGAGGTATTCGATGTTCGCTTTGATCACTTTGTGCGGAATCTGGTATTCGTTTACAACTGACAGGAATTTTTCGAAGGGAACAGTTCCGTTCAGTTCTATTTCGATCAAAGGAAACAAACCTGTCTGCTGTTCCTGCTGCAGTCTGCTGTCGAATGATTGCGGTATTGTCATATTTTCTGATGATATAAATTGTTTAATAATCGGATCTTCCTTTGCCAAAGCAAGGTCTTCCAAAGTTCCTTTTTGAATGAGTTTCCCCTGATCGATCACGGCCACGTGATTACAGATGGATTTAATGACGTCCATTTCATGTGTGATCAGCAAAATGGTAATGCCCAATCGCTTGTTGATGTCTTTCAATAATTGCAAAATGGACTGCGTTGTTGCAGGATCCAGAGCGCTTGTTGCTTCATCACATAAAAGCAAATGCGGGTCGTTGGCCAAAGCTCTTGCAATGGCAACGCGTTGTTTCTGACCGCCGGAAAGACTATCGGGATAGAAGTTTGCCTTGTCTTTCAAGCCCACAATTTTCAGCAGTTCGTTTACTTTTCTGTGAATCTCTTTTTTGTTGACTTTTTCCAACTCCAAAGGCAGAGCAATATTTCCGAAAACCGTTCTGGAAGAAAGCAGGTTGAAGTGTTGAAAGATCATTCCGATCTTTTTTCGTTCCTGCGCTAATTCTCGCGAATTCAGAGTTGTTAAATCTATTCCGTTGACGATAATCTGTCCCTGATCCGGTTTTTCCAACAGATTTACCGAACGGATAAGTGTACTCTTTCCCGCTCCTGAAAATCCGATGATTCCTACGATGTCGCCGCGTTCCACTTTCAGACTGATGTTGTCGAGAGCTTTCAGCGGCTGTTTCTTCAGCAGGAATGTTTTACTGATGTTTTTTATTTCAATCATGATCTTTTGAATAAGGGATCCGAATCCCTGTTTTTGATATTTATCCTGTAATGTGCTTGTACGATTTGCTGATTTTGTTCCATGATCGCATTGTTCTTCGGATCTTCACCTTGGAACGATTGGACAGTTTCAGATACTTGGTTGCATTGGTAAGCAAAACTCCCGACAAAATGACGAAGAGTCCGAGTAACTGACTGCTGTTGATCACTTCATTGACGATAATCCAACCCGCAATCACGGTTACGATCGGGTTAATGTACGTATGTGTACTCACCAAAGCTGCCGGTTTTACGGACAACAACCAGATGTAAGAAACGTATGCAATGACCGAACCGAACAGGATCAGGAACAACAAGCCAAACCAAGCCGATAAAGGGACTGCTGCAAAGGAAAATCCACTCCACTCGTTTCGGAAAGATGCAATGATCAGAGAAGCCACTCCGGCGGTGATCAATTGCTGAGCAATGTTCATGAAGGTGGAATGACCTCCCGGATTGTTTTTAGAATACAAAGATCCCAATACCCAGCTGATGGAACTCAACGCCAGAACAATAAAGGCCGTAATTCGCAACGAACCGCTTGCAGCATGAGCATTTTCCGGAGCACTGACACTGCCGTTCAAAAACAGAATCAAGCCCACAAACCCGATCACAAGTCCCACCAGAATCAGCTTGTTGGAAAAATAGTATCTCCAATTCTTTTTGTCAATTGCAATGAACCAAAACGGACCCGTTGCAATAGCAATTGAAGCTTCGGAAGCTGATACATATTGTTCTCCCCAACCAACTAATCCCGTTCCTCCGGTAAGAACCAGAATTCCGGTAATGGCATTTTTACGCCAGTTGACGAAGGAATTTGCTTTTTCTCCCTTTGCTCTTAAATATCCGAAGATCATGATTCCGGCAGCCAGAAAGCGCAAGCCCGAAAGAATAAAAGGAGGGAAGCCTGTTAATCCGAAGGAAACAGCGAGAAATGTGATTCCCCATATGACGTAAATGTTGGTGAAAGCGAGTGGTACTAACCAGTTGTTTTTGATGTTGCTCATGATTGTTGTTTTTGAATTGTGATGAAATAAAAAAAGGGCTTCACGTACTACCGTAAAGCCCTTGAAATGTTGTTTTCTAAGAATTTATATACGGTATAACAGATGGTTGTTCATACAACAGCGCATCGTGCGATAATTTCTCATCATTGTCTGTCTGATTGCACCTGTTTTCATTTTTCCTGTATTTGAAGCATGAAATTGCACGGGAATCCTGATTCCAAAATGCTTGTCGAATATGTTAATAGGACTTTTCATACTGTTTTTTACTTGTTTCTCTGAATTTTGTGCAAGTATAGGATTTATTTGTCTACTAATTCTATAGATTATGTGTTTTTAAACAAAACTTAACATTTGGGTGATCTTTTCCGGGAGAACTAAATTGACAAGTTTGTGAAATAATTATGAATTGCGAATGGTTTGTATATAAGCATTAATGCTTCACAAACGGGAAAGTCGACTTAAATTCGGAGGACCTGATGGTCAAAGAATACATCCCGGCTGAGAGCATATCAATGGAAATAACGACTTGTTTTGTTTCGGACCTGACAATCGAAAAAATGGTTCTTCCCTGTGTATCTGAAATATCGATCTGAAAAGGGGAGACGATCGCATGGCGAAACTCTACATTCAGCAGATCTTTTGCCGGATTGGGGAATAATTCGGCTTGTGCTGCTATCTCGGAAGGATTTCCAAACTGACTTTTTTCAAATGCCAGTGTTGCCAATGTTGCAATTGCTAAACGCGAATTGGCATTCAGATAAGCTGTGTCGAGGTATTGAAACTGATCCGTTACCTGATGGTAGTGCGGATTTTCATCGCCGTCATATTCTTCGTTGATTCCAACTGCCGTGTGCCCGCCCTGCCAGAACGAATAATGATCGGTATTGATAGCGCCCGGATTGACAATTTCCAACAAGAGATTAATATCGTACCATTCGTTGCACTGCGAAACTTTCTCAGCAAGATCAACCGACTGCGCAATGGGGCGGGTGTGAACTTCTGTTTTTCGATCACCGTTTCCGTCCCAGCCAATCATGTCAAGGTTGATGTAGCCTAGAAAAGAAGCTCCGTGAATTCCATTCGATACGTAAGCATTACTTCCGATGAGTCCGAGTTCTTCTTCGTCCCAGGTCGCGAAAATGACCGTATTCGGTAAATCGACACCGGATAAAAGCCGGGCCGCTTCCAGCACTGCGGCGCAACCGCTGGCATTGTCGTCTGCTCCCGGAGCCGTAGGTCCGGTGGGCAAATTGTCATAATGCGCTCCGATGATACAAACTCTTTCCGGAAAAAGCGTTCCGTACTTGATTCCGAACAGGTTCACTCCATTTGTTGAGAACGATTGACTCTGCGTTTGCAAACCATATTTCGTGAACTGCTGTTTGATGTATTGAAATGCCTGATTGTTTCCCGGATTATTGTATAGTCTGGATTGAATCGTGACTGTGTTTCCATTGATCTTTACCGGAATTTCACCGCTCAGTCTGCGCAATTCGATGTGCAGGGAATCCGGACTGAAGTGCTGCAAAATTTCCCGGATACGGCTATCCTGTCCGAATGCATCCGGAAGCAGGAAAAACACCATTAAAAATCCACAAAAACGCAACATGCTGATCCTTTACTTCAACGTTTTTGACATCACAATGATCTCAAAAGAAGAATGAACTCCAAAGTTAAGGATATTTAAATCGTTGTTGGTGATCCTTTGCCTGCTATTGAGTGAACTCCCTGTTTTCTTGATCAAAGTCGCTTATTTTTCAGGATAATCTTGTCCAAACTCAGAAATAACCCAAATTTCCCGCTTGCAGATTTTTCGGTCAAACTTGTAAGCACAATAAAATACAAACGAAACAATCGCCGCCGTAAGAATGAATTTTAGAACTTCAATACTGTAGATTTGTCTTTCCACAATAAACTTCACGGCAAAAAAGTACAACAAAACCAAGGTGGATTGATAAAATGCACAATACACAAATGCAAGAAAAGCATATCGTTCGTTCAACTGCAGTTCCAGTCGTCTGATGTTTTTCTCAGTTGAAATGCCCCGCAGAAAGCTTTGAGATTTACAGCTGAACCGGATTTTCATGCGGGATTTGATTAAATCATCATAAGATAAATTTTCACCCGAACTGAAACAACGATAACCCAGAAGCATATAGTTTTTAAAGGATTCTGTGACATGAAAATTTTTCTTCCTCAAAAGAGCTTTTAGATGGTGGGCATGTAACTGAACGTCCAGATAAGCTTTGTGAACAGAATAAGTGATTAGCCCCAATGAAGCGGCTAGTATTAACAAGAACCAAATGTTTTCTAGTATGGGCGGAACTTTCAGGTCTTTGATATCATCCCAGAATAAAAACAGATAAACCATCAAGCCGATGAATCCGGAAGCGATGTACCGTAAAAACATGGAAAACGTATTCAGTATCTGCTTGATATTGGTTTTGTCAATTGAAACAGGCAAATCCTGTCCTTGTTCCGGGATCTGAAAGCTCATAGTGATCAGAATTGAATTTACATTAAATATAGTTTTTTATTTGATTATCAGGTGTTTGAATGTTCATTTCTTTTCCAATGATCTAAAACAAAAAATCCCGCACATCATTCCGATTATTACCGGAAGACATACGGGATTTTAGCTTTGTTATTGATTGTACTTATTCTTTAATCACTTTTTTCACCGTTTGGAAATCAACGCTGTTTAAATGAAGGTAATAAACTCCGGGCTGCAGATTTGTTACATCTATTTTCAAACCCTCAAACAATTCATTTTCTGCAACTTTGCTTTCGTAAACGATACTTCCTTTGCTGTCAGACAATTTCAGATTGACAGTTGCATGGTTTTGATTCAATTGCACGTAGATTGCAGTTTGTGCCGGATTCGGATAAATCTCCATCGCTGACAAAACATCTTCCGTTACACTCAAACCAAATTGACCACTGATGGTAATCAACAAGGAATCTTTGATCGCCGGGTTTCCTGCCGAAACAGCTTTTGCCCAAATGGTTCCGTTCGTTTGTGCGCTAACCAAACCGTTTGCAGAAATGGCTGCAGTTCCCGTTCCGTTCACGATACTCCAATTGACATTTTGATTCGTAGCATTTGCAGGAAGGAAAAGAGCCTGAACCTGTAATGTTCCACCGTTCGTTGTGATTGCTGCCGGAGCATTGTTTTGAGTTATCACATCGATTGCAAGCACAGGAATTGCCTGCCCGGAAAGAGTAATCATGATCGAATCTTTCAGAGCTGTGTTTGCTGCCGAAACAGCTTTCGCCCAAATGGTTCCGTTGGTTTGCGCAGTCACCAAACCTGTGGTGGAAATCGAAGCTGTTCCCGTTCCGTTCACAATACTCCAGATCACGTTTTGATTCGTAGCATTTGCAGGAAGAATGATTGCTTCCACTTGCAATGTTCCTGCATTGGTAGTGATTACCGCCGGAACGTTGTTTTGAGTGAAGACATCAATTCCCTGAACAAGAACAACTTGCCCGGAAATAGTGATCAGCAATGAATCTTTGATTGCGGTGTTTGCTACCGAAACAGCTTTGGTCCAAATGGTTCCGTTTGTTTGTGCAGTTACCAAACCTGTGGTGGAAATGGAAGCAGTTCCTGTTCCGTTGATAATACTCCAGGTTACATCCTGAATGGCTCCAGCAGGAAGAACGATTGCTTCTACCTGTAAGGTTCCTGCATTAGTAGTGATTGTTGCCGGAACGTTGTTTTGAGTAACTACGTCAATGCTCGCAACTGCCGGCACTGGCAAAGCTTTCAAACATCTGATTGCACCACCTTGTCTGCGCGGATATCCTGCATTCGGATTGACAATGAAATTACTGTAATAAAGCATTTTTCCACCGGAAGAACTGGTTGTATTTGACCAGTAATAACCGCGCTGACCCACGAAATCAAATGTTCCGGAGGCATTACGTGTTCCTCCTGTTGCAAGTTTCAGGTTGCTCTGGAAAGCGGAAAGAATATTGGTCATGGATTCTGCGGTAATTACTGCCTGCCATTCGTCAGAAGAAGGTAAATGCCATTCGTTGCCAAGTGCTTTGCAAGGATCACAACCATTGGTCGTTGTAACATCATTCGGAGTTTCGGCTTGCCAGGTGTCGGAAAGTGCTGCTGCATCCCACCAAACGGGAGTACTGTTTAAAAACTCAGTATTTGCTGCCAAACCTGTCGGGTTGTTTGGTGCAGGAGCAAGAGTTGAAAGTGTTGAAGTGCGTGATTGATGTCCGTCGTCCCATCGTCCCCATTGGAAAAGATCTCCGTAAGAAGCAGCGTCATTTGAAGCTGTGGCAATTTGACCGCTTCCGAGGTTTTGCTGCATCCAGACATTTCCGTCTGCTGCCCGCACCGTGGTATATTGCGTAGAAACACCTTTGTAAGTGAGTGTGATACATCCCAAATCTCCGGGATTCGGTCCCGGATCTCCTGAACAGTTTATTGCTGCCGGCAAAACGTTTAAGGAATAATCTTCCGTTTGACCTGCTCTCAAATTTTGGTCGCATGCGGTAGAAATGGTACTCGGAGCCGCCGGATTACCCAAAGCATTCACATTGGTATTTTTTACGATCCGCAATTTTGTTGATCCGGTTAATGCGCTTACGGGAACTGTAATTGGTGCAGTAATGGTAACAGCATTCGCCGGATTTGCCGGAGAAATCAAACCGATATAAGTTCCTGCTTCATCAAATAAACCATTCTGATTCCAGTCGATAAAAACCGTGACATCGCTTGGAAATGTGGAAGAAGGTCCTTTGATTGAAATCGTGTAGGTTTGGCCGATAGTAACATCCGTAGAAATGGGTGTGAAATCTTCATAAACGGGAGTTGTCCCGGAAGTGAAAGGGGAAGTGTTGCTGATGGTACCAAACTGAACCTGTGTGATCATGTTGCCGTCTGCATTGTATTGAAATGCGGGAAGACATCCGGATTGTGAGAATCCATTGGAACTAAAGCTCAGAATGAACATCTGAATGCTGATAAAAGCAAGGGTTTTTACGGCCTTGAATTTACCAGATACCTGTACGTTACTGTTTTTCATGTTTACTTTTTTGAATGATTAAAAAAGTAGTAGCAGCCCGGATGGCCTTGTAAAAACGCTTTAAAAGCGGTTCTAAATCCTGCGATACAAAATTATTGGCGTGAAAAATCTACAGCAATACCCGTAAAAGGTCAAATAAACTAACCTTCGGGAGTTGCTTTGTGGTTTTGAAATTTTGAAAGAATGAAAGGGCTCGGACCGGAGAACGGAATTTTAAGTTGGTTTTCAAAACAATAGCCTTTTGCCTTCGGTTTTGAGTATTTGGTCTGAGTAGGAGCAGTTAGTTTTTGGGTTCATAAATCAATTGCACAACGCCCGATTTGAAAACATTGGTTTTGAGCAAGTGCAATTCCAGGCGATCTTTTAAATCTTCAAACAAGGGTTTTCCACTTCCCAAAACCGTTGGGTGCACGGATATTCTGTAGATGTCGACCAAATTCAATTGGATGAAAGTTTTGATCAGACTCGCTCCGCCATACAGCCAAATGTCTTTTCCTTCCCGGTTTTTGATTTCACTTACCTTCGCAGCAATATCGGAATGGATGAAAACAGCTCGTTCGTCTTCTCTGATTTGGCTCGAAAAAACGAATTTATCTTTGGAGTGCACTTCTTTCCACATCCTTTTTTCCACTTCATCCGCCGTTGCATCCGGTTGGAAATTTCCCCAGGCATCATAACTGACTCTGCCGTAAAGGATCGTGTCGATTCCTGACAGAAAGCCGTCAAAATCCATGTCATCGTCCATAATACACCAATCGATTTCTCCGTTTGGGCCTTCGATAAATCCGTCTAAGGTTACAGCTAAATCCAGAATTACTTTTTTCATGGGATGGTGTTTGAAAAGATTGTTTGAGTTACCAAGATTAACGAAAAAAAATGAAAGAATGTGCTTGCAAAGAAGCTTCTTTTTTCAGGTCGATTCAATCTTTCTATAAACGCAAATGTCCACTGAAAAGCGGACACTTGTTCTTCATGCTGATTGGTTTTTTAAACTTGAATTGAAACCGATAATCCGGTAGAAATGGCATTGGCGTAAGCTTTCATTCCGGTAAGGGGATCGTGAGGATATTGATTGATAATATTATCAAGCGTCCAGATGAATCCTCCTGCAACGCACGCTTCATTGCTAAATGATTTCATAAGCTGCTTTACTCCGTAAGCTTCAACATTGGTCCAGTCTCCGGCAAGGATGAAGCCATTCGTATTAAAATCACTGATTGTGCTTGTAATTGCGTCTGCCCAGTTTTGAGGATCGTTTCCGCCTCCGCCGTCATAACACTGCAGGTTCCACCATTTGACAGCGCCCGGATTGGAGTTGTTCAATGCTTCCAGAGAGCCTACCCAAAAAGATTGCTCAAAAGTGTCATAAGGACAAAAAGTGATTCCGAAGCCCATTCCGATCAACATTTGGCAAAAAGCCACGAATGATTCCTGATCGTATGTTTCCTCGCAATCCATGTCAATGATGCTAATGGATGGAAATGTTTTTCTGAATGCAGTGAAACATTTTTCCAGGTTTGTACCGCTGAACGAATTACCACCGTCGCTGTAAATTTTCTGAATAGTTTCGTAATCCTGCACGCCGCCGCCGCCAATGGATGCACACACTTGTGTAACAGTACCACCGATAACACTATTGATCAGTGCAGGCCAGCCCGCATCTCCGACGTAATTACCTTGCGAAATGATGTTCGTATCGTTGAAGTAGATATCCCCCATAATTTGAGGCGTTTTGATATCGTAATTCCTTCCAATGTGAAAAAGACTCAAAATGAGCGTTGTAAAACCGGATTCCTGAAGTTGAGAAATAGTATCTCCCGGAGACGGATAAAAACACCCTTCAGCGTAAACCGCGATGTTTGAATTTGACATATCTGTTGTTTTTAGAGTTTTTAAACTTAACCCGGTGAAGGAAGTCAGTTTTAACTCCATGTACAAGAGTATAATTGCCTGATTCGAAAAACAGGTAATTATACCTTTGAAACAGAATTGTTTAAATGCTCTTCAAACGCTCTTCTTCCAGATCGATCTGGTACAATTGCCGGCGAATAATCTCTTCATTGATCTTCGGATCTTTGTTGAGTTCTGCCAGATATTCCCTCTGACTTTCCAGAACCTCTATAAAAAGGGCTTTCGTTTTTTCAGTGATTCCGCTCTCGTCTGAGGATTTGGATTTTTCTTCCCATTGCTTCAGAAACTTTTCCAGTCCGGCATGACCATTCTCATCGTTTTCATGTTTCTCTTTCAAAAACTCATAAACATGCTGTTTCAGCCCCTGTTTCATTTCCTTTCGGGTTGCTTCTTCCGATTCTTCATTGATGAAATGATTAAACAATCCCCATCGGTTAATCAGGTAGGGAAGTGTGAGTCCCTGAATCACCAAAGTAAGCAGGATGGCGATAAATGTAACGAACAGGATCAGGTTCCGGTGAGGAAAAGGAGCGCCGTTCAGAGTCACCGGAATTGCAAGGGCTGCGGCAAGTGAAACCACGCCGCGCATTCCTGTCCAGCCGAGCATTAGCGGAAGTAACAAGCGCTGTCTTTTAGCAGTGGGGCCGGTTCTCGGTGCAACTCCCGGTCGGAAAATAAGTGTGGAAATCATTGCTGCATACGAGCTGATCATTCTGGCAAGGATCAATATGGCAGTCACCAGTACGCCGTAACCGATTGCTGTGCTCAGTGAAATTCCATCTGTTCGCAAGCCTGCTACAATTTCGGGAAGTTCCAATCCGATGATTAGAAACACGATTCCGTTCAGGATGAAGATGAAGCTTTCCCAGAAGCTAAAACCTCTGATCCGGCTGGCGCTGTTTAAAAAAATGAGCCTTCTGGCCGACATGAATAATCCGCCGCTCACAACTGCCAGCACACCTGAACAATGCAGCTGTTCTGCAATCCAGTACATGAAATACGGTTCGATTAAGGTGAGAGCGATATCTGACGGAGCATCGGTTGGTAAGCGTTTATGCGCCTGAACAAAAATCCAGGCAAGGATCAAACCGATTCCGGCACCGCCGATGATTATCCATAAAAAACTGAGTGCTGCTTCCTGCCAGATGAATTGACCCGAACCGACAGCCAATAAAGCAAAGCGGAAAATAATGAGGGAAGAGGCGTCGTTGAGTAAACTTTCGCCTTCCAGAATAGCTGTTGTGGATTTGGGGATTTTCACAAATTTGGTGATAGCTCCCGTGCTCACAGCATCGGGTGGAGATACAATTCCTCCTAGCAAAAATCCCAATGCCAGAGTGAATCCGGGAATTGCATAATTGGTCACCACGGCTACGGACAAGGCAGTGAAAAAGACAACCAAAAAGGCAAAACTCCCGATGATGCGCCACCATTTCTTCATTTCCTTGAATGAAATGTTCCAGGAAGCCTCAAACAATAAAGGTGGAAGAAAAATAAAAAAGATGAGATCCGGATCGATTCTCAGGATTGGCAACCCCGGTATGAAGCTGATCAACAATCCGCCGATGACCAACAGGATCGGATAAGCAATTCTAAGTTTGACAGCCCACATGTTCAGCAGCACGATAATGGCTATCATGGCAAGCAGAAAAGGTAAAATAGTATGCATCGAAATTCCGGATTGTATTCGTTAGCGTTTGTTTTTCAATAGCTCCAATACTAGTGAAAATAGTTGAAAAGGAAACCGTTTGTTAGAAAAATTGAATGTTGATTTGTCAGACACAGTTTGAACAAAAAGAAAAGAGCAACGATTCCTCATTGCTCTTTCACTCCGGTTAAAATTGTAAGTGAATTACCCGATCTGAACGAGAGTTGCAGTAAGTGCAAATCCCTGGAAGAAACCATCCACAGAAAGTGTTCCCGATTTGAATCCTGGAGCTAATGTGAAGCTGACTTCAGTTGTAATCGGTTTTGGAGGATTTGGCCAGGCATTCATTGTACCTTTCCCAATTGCTTTCACAGAAGTGTATCCTGTGCTCGGATTGAAATCTGAAGGGCCGCTGTATTGCAGGTTGGTTTCAGTTCCCATACCAAACAAGGTTTGAATGGTTACTTTTCCAACGGCAGTTTGTCCTGCCGGTTCTTCCAACAAGGTTACTTCCAATGAGCCAAAAGGCCCGTTGATCGAATACGGATTCTGGAAGCTGTATCTTGCCACAACCACCACCTTTCCATCTGCTAATTTTGCCAGTTCTTCATTTGACTGAACGGCAGTTGCATTGTCTGTAATCATACCTAATAGTGTTTAAAGTGAATAATGTTTAGTATGACAATAATCGGACAAATCATCAGAGATAAAAAGAGTATAAATACCTGATTTTGAAAGTGGATAGAATGCGTTGAGAATACAATAATTCCCTCTATTTGGTTTTTTGGAATAGCCTGATCCTTATTAGCTTGAACTCAAATCCACTATTTATGAAAGGAACCACTATTCCCGGAAAACTTCCAGGTTATTTGTTTTTTGTACTGTCTTCGGGCGATACAGTTTTCCCTTTCATCCGGATTTGATAAGATGGATGTAACAGCGGATGCCGAAAAGCTGATAGAGTAGGCAATAAATAACCAGTATACACTTATGAAAACAAACAATTATTATCGTGTCCTGACATTGGCAGTTATGGGACTTGGTGTCCAACTGAACGGAATGGCACAAAACACTTTTCCGGCTAGTGGGAATGTAGGAATAGGAACGCTTTCACCGGTAACTTCCCTGACCATTCAGACTGCTTCTACAAACGATGGTGTGCGTATCTACCAAACCGGTGGAACGGCAACCTCGGTGGGCTTATTTAACAGCGGAACAGGAGCACGGAATTATGCGCTCTTTTCAACCGGACCGGGAAATGGAGAAGGAGCAGGACATTTCGGACTTTACGACTACTCGGGCGGCGGATACCGTATGTTTTTCCAGGCTGGAACAGGAAATGTAGGATTTGGAACAGGTTCTTCAGCTCTGACGGCTCGTGTGCAAAGCTCATTGAATATCAGCAGTGCTTCGAGCGTGTTTACTGCCGGACTTTTTGAAGCGAATATGAGCGTGGATGGAGTTCCGACCGGAGTGAAAGGAGTTGCTACCAATCAGGTTGGAGCAACACAAAACCTCAGTCGTGGAGTATGGGGAATTGCACAAACTCCGAATATCAGCGGAAACTTTTCGTCCTACAATCACGGTGTTTACGGTGTTGCAACAGGCGGACATTACAATGTGGGCGGTACTTTTGAAGCGACTGCATCCGGAACGGCACGAACTGCTATCGGAATTGTTGCTTCTTATACGGTATCTGCCGGAGCAAGCGGCTGGGCTGCTTATTTCAATGGAAATACGTACTGTTCAGGTTCCTATACGACTTCAGACCGCAAGTTGAAAAATAACATTGAACCGTTTACCAATGCTTTGGAGAAAGTGTTGTTATTAAAACCAAGTACTTATGTGTTTCGCACCGATGAGTTCCAGGCGATGAATCTTCCGAAAGGAAACCAAATCGGGTTGATTGCACAGGAATTGGAAACAGTATTTCCTGAATTGGTAGGCGAAGTTCCGGGATTGGACCAGTTTGATGAAAACGGAAAAGTGAGCGGAAAACTGCCTTCATTGAAAGCAGTGAATTATGAAGGGTTAATTCCGGTTCTGATCGCGGCTGTTCAGGAGCAGCAAAAGCAGATTGATGAACAAAATGCAACCATTGCGGAATTGAAAAACCGTTTGCCGGCAAATGACATGCTTACGGGTAATGCGGTAGAAGCAAAGATTCGGTTGTACCAGAATGAACCCAATCCGTTCAACCGCGAAACGACGATTCGCTACTATGTTCCGGAAAGTATCGGAGAAGCTTATATCGCAGTGTATGATATGACAGGAAAGCAATTACTGACTGTTCCTCTGACTCAAAAAGGAGAAAACAGGATTACGGTTGCTTCAAACAGTCTTTCGGCAGGAATGTTCATGTATGCAATCATTGCCAACAACAAACTGATTGATTCCAAACGCATGATCATTACGGATTAATGGCAAGATATTGCTTTAACAAGAAGGGACGCAGGAATTCAGAACTCCTGCGTTCTGATTTGAATACAAGTACGTTTAATCGCGCTGTTTTTGACAAATAATCAGGTGAAACGGGTAGTTTTCTTCGACTTTTTTGATTTCAATCAACCCGGCTTTACCAAATTCTTCCTGAATAGAATCTTCATCGTAAAAAAATATATTTACTCCACCGAATTGCTCATAGCGGTCTTTACCGATCAATTTACCTGTTCCATAAGTTGGTGCTTCTTTCGAAACAACCGTAAAAACCATGCAGCCGTTTTCCGTCAGTTGATTATAACAGGCTTGAATCAGTTTTTGCCTTTCGCTGTCATCCAGTAAATGAATCAAGGCATAACAGAAAATTCCGTCGTAGTTGAGTTTGTCGAAAGGCATGTCAGTTACAGAACCATGATAAACAGTCATTTCCGGGCCGTAATGCTTTTTGAGCAGTTCAATAGCGGTTTCTGAGATCTCAATTCCTGTAACGATCATTCCATTTTCCCGAAAGAGTTGGGCATTCCGCCCGTAACCGATTCCGGGAATGAGTACATTTTTTACGGATCGTTCCAGAAACAAATCTTTTGTCAGCAGGGCAGATTTGGACGGTTCCAGGCCCCACATTTCCTGTTTCTCACTGAAATTTTTCTCCCAGAATTCGGGATGGTTGTTTGTTTGACTGCTCATGGTTTTTAGAGGCAAAGGATCGAAAAAAGTTTAATCCGATTTGAATATCGGAAGAAATTCGACGCATCGGGTCTCTTAACGTCAAAGTGCAATTTGTCGATTAATATAACTACTTTCAGCGCGTTAAATATTTGAAAATCCGGATAATCGTGAAGTCCTTGTACGGGCGTTTCCTTCGTGAATGTTTACGAAATGAATGTAAAAGCAAGTAATTCAATTTAAAAAGTAAGCTGCATGAAAAAACTAATCACAATTTGTTGGATCTGTTCAATCTCAATTCTGGCAAATGCACAAAAAATCACTGCATTTAAAGACAAGACCTCAGGGAAAATAGGGTTTAAGCAAGACGGGGAAGTCATTATTCCTGCTACCAAATACGAAGAATGGGAAGGTTATGGAGAAGGGCTTATTGCTGTTTCCAAAAACAACAAATGGGGCTTTATCGACTTGAAGGGAAATGAAGTTATCGGATTGATTTATTCGTTTGCAGATAAATTCCATGAAGGTTTTGCTATCGTTTCTCTGAAAAAAGGAAAGTTTGGATTCATCGATAAAACAGGCGCTAAATTGGGTGAGTTTATCTACCAGAATGCACAGCCATTTTACGGAGGGTTCGCTTCAGTACAGATGAAAGAAAAGTATGGATTTATCAATTCAAAAGGAACGCTGGTTGTTGAATGTAAATACGAAAGAACTTACCCGTTTAATAATGGGTTGGCAGCTGTGAAACTCAACGGTAAATGGGGCTTTGTGAATAGCGAAGGAAAAGAAGTGATTGATTGCAAATACGATTCGGCAGACTTTTTTTCGGAAGGATTTGCATCCGTAGCAATCGGTGAAAAATATACACTAATAGACAAAACAGGTAAGCAGCTTATTGAACCGATAGATGGATTTATCAGCTTTTTCAGCGGCGGTCTTGTGAGATTTTCGAAGGATTCCAAAACCGGTTTTATGGATGTAAACGGTAAAGTGATTATCGAACCGGTTTACGAGAGAGCAACTGATTTTAAAGATGGGATTGCCCAGATTTTTTACAAAGAATCTTACTACACAAGATGCAAGTACATCGATAAAACCGGAAAGTTGATCAACGATAAAAATTATGCCGGCTCTTCGGAAGGATTCTCTGACGGATTTGCAATCGTGGAGGCCTTTATGGGAGGAGACGGTGGAGCAGGCGTTATTGATCAAAGCGGAAAAGTAATTATAGAAACAAAGTATTCCAAAATCACCTACAGTTCGGGAGTGTTTACCGTTAAGGACGGAGATGGAAAAATCTATAAATTCAACAAAGAAGGGAAATTGATCCAGTAAGAAATTGGTGCTGAAATTCTGGGATGAGGTAATTGTTTTTACAGTAAAACTCAATGGCAGTGAGCCTCTAACCGTTTTTAACGGTTAAGAAACGGATAATCACAAAGCATTTGAAATCGTCCGGAGGATTTGATTTTCCCGTTCCGATAAATCCCCGTTGATTTGAACGATTTCCAGGTCAAAATCATTAATCCATTCTTCCAGCAATTCATTGACTTGTTTTCTGAGTTGCGGAAATTCGGACTCAGGACAGCCGATTCTGTCCGGATTTTCAATGGGCACAAATACCAAAAGATCAATTTCTGTCATGGCTTCCATCACTTTGGTATAGAAATGTTGAGAAACTTTGGCGCCACCGATCACAAAAATGTAGGCCAGCAAATCCAACGGGCATCTGTCGAAAATAACATCGGGTTCATCCATCCCGATTTGTTCGATGGCATATTCCAGCTGAGCAGAAAAATCCTCCAGCTCCGGTGTTTCAGAGAATGAATAACCTTTTTCTTCCAGTTCCACATAAGGTTCCTGCACCAAAATATAATCGGATAGGAATGTGTGAAGTTTTTCAGCCAGTGTTGTTTTTCCAACCCGATGAGCACCTGTCAAAGCTATTTTCATGCGTCAAAATTAAGCAATGCATTCTTGTTTTGGTGCATAAAAATGAAAAGGAGAGAGTCTCTGAAATTTGTGATTTGTTCCAGACAGATTTCGATCTGAAGACACGCCCTAAATAATAAATTTGTCCTTTTGAATTGAATGTTTTACCTTTTGGAAAATTTCTATTATGAAACTGTCATCATCTTTACTACAAGCCATTACTTTGGGTGTTTCCGTAACGGCTCTAACGGCTACCGTAACTTCCTGCGAAAAGGAAGATTTCAGCAAAAACAAAGAACGAATTACTAATAATCAATCAGGTCAACCTGCTCAAAACACAACGAATCCGGATTGTTGCCCGGCTTGTGGAATGGGATAAAAACCGGTTTGTAATATTTCTTTCAATGAAACTTTCTTCCACCTTGCTTCAGGCAATCACATTTGGTATTGCCGTAACTTCCTCGTCCTCATCCTGCCAGCAAAATGATGCGAATTCAGGTAAAACGAAAGAGGCAAAAATGAAAACTTCGACAAACTCAGTATCTAAGGAAAAAGAGCACACTTCGACAAAATCGGAATCCAAAGGAAAAAAGAATAAAGGGATTGGGGATTCTTGTCCTGCTTGTGGAATGGGATGAATCAAACACCTGTAAAAATCCGTTCGGCAGTTTCCTGTAATTTGGACAATCAGCTTCTACAAGCTGCATTGCCCTTGTTTGCCGCAGAAAAAATTGAAGCAATCGAATGGTCTTTTGATACTTTGTACAAAGTACGCGATATTCCGGACTGGTTTGTTGAACTGCTTCAGGCTTTCGGCAAGGAAGGAAGGCTCATCGGTCATGGCGTATATTTCTCTCTTTTTTCAGGAAAATGGACAGCTGAACAACAACGATGGCTCGATCATTTGCGGAAAGTTTCATCCAATTTCACGTTCGACCACGTCACGGAACATTTTGGTTTCATGACCGGTGAAGATTTCCACAAAGGTGCACCGATCTCTGTTCCATATACTACTGAAACGCTGAATATCGGTACCGACCGCCTGCAGCGCATTCAGGAAGCGTGTTCTTGCCCTGTAGGGCTCGAAAATCTTGCATTTTCCTATTCGCTGGAAGAAGTGCAGCACCACGGAGAATTTTTGTCGCGGCTGATTGAACCTGTCAACGGATTCATTATTCTCGACCTGCACAATTTGTATTGCCAGCTCCGGAATTTTTCACTTGATTTTGAAACGTTGATTCAGGCTTATCCGCTTGATCGTGTACGCGAAATCCACATTTCCGGCGGAAGTTGGGAAACCTCCGGAATTCAGCCTGAGCGCAAAATCCGGAGAGACACGCACGACGATGCTGTTCCGGAAGCTGTTTTTGAATTGCTGAAACAAGCGCTGCCTTTGTGCAAAAATCTGAAATTTGTGGTGTTGGAACAACTTGGAATTGCACTTCATACTGTGGAAAGCCAACTACAGTTTCAACAGGATTTCGATCGCATGCAGGCAATTGTAAATACCTTCAATGCGCAAAATCAATTGTTTCCCGACAATGATTTTTTACCCAAAGCACCTCTTTCTCTGAAGGCAGCTGTTCCCGAATCGTTAGAATTGCATCAGCAGCAACTTGAGTTGTCCTCCATACTTGAACATGCTGCCGATTATGAAGATGCAACCCGGTTGCTCAGCACTTCTTCATTGGCGCATTCAGCTTGGCAAACCGAAAACTGGTCGCCCTATATGCTGGAAACGGCACTGAGAATTGCTCAAAAATGGAAACGAGGCTGGTGATCCGGAAATCACCCCTGAAAGAACCGTTTTGTCGTAATTTATCAGGAACCAAATTCTAACTATTTAGACATCATAGCCTTACCCTTTTACTCGTCCTGTAAACCTTGTTATTACTGGGAAATCAGAATTCGACCAAGGCTTTGTTTTTGTGAAAGAACAAGGGGTAACCCCTGTATCCGCCTCCTTTAATTACAGGTAGCTTTGCGCTCAATTATTAAAGAAGACTATGAAAAAAATCATTACTATCCTGACCGTATTTATTCTGATCGGCATGATAAACAAAAATCATGCTCAAACGTACGATGCGTTTGGTTTATCCGACAGCGGACATGAATACGATACACTCTACAATCCGGGAGATACACTGTACTTCAATTTCTCCGGACTGGCTCCGTCAGGATATGGTAATGCCACTATTGAAGTGTCCTATATCGGTTACTTTGACTGGGGAAGTCAGTATTACACGCCCATTTTACCGGGAATGGTGTTTCTCTCAGATATCGGTGGAAATGTTCCGACTTGCGAGCACAATATCAATATCCAGACATTCGCTGCTTCCGACATCAGTACCTGGGGAACCAATGCCGTGATTAAACTTGTTGCAAACGAAGATATGATTCCCGGATGTGTGGATTTCAATATGGTAAAAGTGCGCTTGATATACAATTATTGTGCATTCGGAGAGCCGGTGGACTTTGCAGATTTCACGTTCAATAACAAAACTTGTTCAACAAGCGGACCGCAGGCACTGACTGGAATTCCGACCGGAGGAACATTTTCCGGAACGTATGTCAGTGGAAACAATTTCAATCCTGCGGGATTGGTGGCAGGAAACTATCCGATCACTTATACCTACACGGACGGAATCGGCTGTATTACTACCAAAACACAGACTATGCGCGTTTTATCAGCTCCGGGAGATGTATCCAAATTGGTTTGTCTGAACAGCGAACCGATCTTTACTCCCGGCGGACCTACTAATGTATTCTCCCCGATGCCAAACCTTTCACAGGCTTTTGATACGACAGATTCCTATGCCTTTCCGGCAATAACACATTCTCCGACAACTTATTTCTATGGTCGTTTTAGACCAGGCACTTACTACATGATTGACACGATCACGAATGACAGTGCTTATGTAGTAGACATCGATAATATTGCCGGAGATGACCGCGGAGGAATTGCTATTACGGATTCAACGGTTTATATGATAGGTGACGACGCAACGGTTCGTTTTGACCTTGACTTGCTTACTCCGGGAGTATCGTTACCAATTCGCGACGGTCTTTTCACAGATCTTCGTGAGCGCAAAATTTACTCGCTCTATAACATGGACGACGAAACTATGCCGGATAACGACAATAGCAGCGACTTTACGTGTAATGCCTTGGTTGCACTGGATGCAGATCTGAATCCTACAACTGAGATTATTCCATTGTCGGAAACCCTTCAGTTGGGAACTGACAATACCAATTGTGGTATGTTTGCAGGTTCCGGTAAATTGGTAATCTACAACGGAAATGACAATCATGTCTATGCGATCGATATTAGTTTCGGTGATGTAGAAGATCTTGGAATCTTTACATTAGAGTTGAACGGATCAGAAAACTGGGCTGATTGGGGAGTTGCAGGTTACGATGGTATCGATTACACGGTATTTTACATGAGTAATGATGTCAATGAGATCGTTGCTCATAACCTGACAACGGATATGGTTACTCCGGTAACACAGTTTTCGGATGTGAGCGACCTTGCTTCGTTCGTGACTCACCCGATGAATCAGCGTTTGTATTTCCATTATGAAAGTGATGGTCAATTTGGTGGAGACGAAGAAGCATTAGGATATATCGACATGACTGATTCTTTGTCTGTGCTGCCAGGTAGTGATATGGTTGGTTGTCCTTCCAGTATTACATACACATTCAATTCCGTAAACCTTGGTAACGATACAACAGTTTGTGCAGATAACGGTCAGCTGTTTATGCTTGAAGCAGGACTTGGTTACCAGTCTTACACATGGAATAATGACAACAACAACTGGAATGTTTACCCGGCTCAAAACAGTGGTCAATACATTCTGCAGGTTGTTGATTCAATCGGATGTACGCTTGTTGATACGATCAACGTAAGTGTGATATCGGTAGATTGTTCTTTAGGATTGGATGAGTTGCAAACAACGACACTGACAGCTTATCCGGTTCCTAACAATGGAACATTCAAACTTGCATTCAGTAAAAACTTGTCCAATGCAGTGATCACATTGGTGAATGCTCAAGGTGTAACTTGCTTTGCAACGGAATTGTCGGGTGCGCAGTCTGAAGCGGCAATCAATGCAACAGGATTGGCAACAGGTGTTTACTTCGTGCAATTAACCAGCGATGAAGGAACAATTCCTCCGATCACGGTGATCATTGAATAAGCATATTACAAATCATATTCATGAAAACGCTCCGGAATTCCGGGGCGTTTTTTTGTTATTCCCGGATTGTAAAAACCTCGTTTGCGAATACAAACGAGGTTCCTGAGTAAATGAAAGAATAGAAGGTTATTCCTTCACGAATTTTTCGCGGTGAATAATCCCTTCTTTGGTCGTAATTTCAATGATATAAGCACCTTGATTCAGTTTCCCGACACCAAGAGTCATTTCATTTAATGTGTGCTCTGTCGCTTGTTGCGAAAGCACGCGATTTCCTTTCATATCATAAACCAATACACTCTGAATAGTTTCCTCTTCCAATGTAATTGTCAACTTCTCAGCAGCAGGGTTCGGAGCCAGTAATGAACCCGGAGCACGTGAATTATTGACAGCTATGGAAGTAGGTGAAACACTTTGACAAAGTATAATATTTGAACATGGGCGGTTTTTATCGCGCGAGTCATAAGTATTGGCGTACATCGGAAGTGGATTGAAATTTCCGATTCCAATGATATTATGCGGGTCGTTATACGTTACCACCTGAACTACTTTTTCGCATTTCGACGGCTGAAACAGGGAAGATACATTTAAGTCAAAACCACCGTTGTTGATGTTCTGGTTGACCAGATAGGTTCTGTTATGAATTGGATTATAAGCAATCATATCCGGTGTATTGATAAAAACAGAATTCCCGCTTTCTTCAAAATAACCCGGTGACATCGGTGAATTGTTTCCCGACTGATAAACCTTTGCAGCAATGAAGGCTAAATCGTCTCTCAGAACCATTTGGAATGGAGTAAGCTGCTCCGGCATTGCCCCGAATGGAGCGCTCAGGTAGCCGCCGATAACAACCAGCTTGTTCGGTGTTTGCTGCAAGCGGAAACCATTTTGATCCACACCACCGCCAATTGGAAATGCTGTAATTTGGTGTCGAACCCATGACGTTAAGAAATTTCCCATCGGATCGCATTTTGCGATCTGAAACTGGTGCATGACGCTGTTGTTGGTCAACAGATAGACTTCGTTCAACGATGGACTGTACATCACGGACGATCCTGCATGGCGGGAATTTGTTTTGTCCATAATATTTGAGAACATAACGGTTCCACCATAATCGACTCCCATTGTAATGAGATTTTGTTCTCCGGACGGGCTGGTACAAGACCCGGAAATAAAGTAGTGTGAGCCGGTAACTTCTGTAATGTTTTCCAACATATCGTAATCTACATTAAGACCCAAAGGGATATCCATTTCAATAGGCATATACAGAATGTTGTTGAAATTGTTAAGATCCAAAGCGAGTACAAAACCGGATTTCGGAACGGAAGCAAAATTACTCGGATCAAGAGGGCCTGCAATTTCGGTACCTACGATCATTACCTGGTTGCTGATGTCTGAATGAATTACCTGATGGGGAATCATTGAGTTTCCGCTGAACGTATATTCCAATGAACTTTGAACGAGCGCTCCGGTCATAAAATCCACTTCAGTAACAAACATTTTGTAAGGCATTGTACCGGGAGGCACATCGAGCATTCCTGTCAGAATGATGGTGTGTGTGGATTCTTTGATGGTAAAATCCATTAAAATGGCATGATCGGGGTAATTGACATGATAGCAGTTTACCAAACCTCCGCCAGCATTAGAAACTTTAAAAGTGGGAGTTAGCACTCCTGACGAGTTTGCTTCTGTAAAACCGCTGATGACAAAATCTTCAAAAGTCTCAACCGATAGATTCGGATGATCCCAGCTTCCGTTGGTTAGTTCCAGAAAGCGTTGTGCGTTGCACACATGCGACACGAGTAACAGTGCCACCGTAAATAGTGATGTTTTCATAAAAAGTGAATAATAGTTAAGGATAGGAAGTTAAGCCATTCTGTATCACAAATCAACTGACAATCAGCGATTTTTGCAATTTTGTAAGGATATAACACATAAGAAATACTGTTGGTTAGATTACGAACTTAAAATTTGTTTTTTGTGAGAATTTCAATGTGATTTGTAAGATCCGGCTATTATTCAGCGGATATCCTTTCGAATTACAAGCTTAATACTGAGCATGAAAAAACCTCGCTTGCGAATACAAACGAGGTTTCAAAAGTAAATGAAAGAATAAAACAGAAAGGGTTTATTCCTTCACGAATCTTTCGCGAAGAATAGTCCCTTCTTTGGTCGTAATTTCAATGATATAAGCTCCTTGATTCAGTTTCCCGACACCAAGAGTCATTTCATTCGATGTGCGTTCTGTTGCTTGTTGTGAAAGGACATGATTTCCTTTCATATCATAAACCACTGCACTCTGAATCGTCTCGTCTTCCAATGTAACAGTCAGTTGTTCAGAAGCAGGGTTCGGAGCGAGCAATGAACCCGGAGCACTTGAGTTATTAAGAGCCATTGCCGGAGTAACATACTGACAAAGAACAATATTTGTCTTTGGCCGCGATTTATCATGTGGATTATATGAATTGGTATACATCGGAAGCGGATTGAAGTTTCCGGGGCCAATAATGTTATGAGGAGTATTTACGGTACTTACCTGAACTACTTTTTCGCATTTGGATGACTGTAACGGAGAAGATACATTCAGGTCAAAACCATTATTAATAGTGTTTTGGCTGACCAGATAGGTTCGCTTATGTTTCCTGTTGTAAGCAATCATGTCCGGTGTATTGATGAAAACGGAGTTCCCGCTTTCTTCAAAATAGCTCGGTGAAAGCGGTGAGTTGTTGCCCGACTGAAAGACTTTTGCCATTAGGAACGTTAAATTGTCTCTCAGAGTCATCTGGAATGGGGTAAGCTGTTCCGGTAATGCCCCGAACGGAGCGCTCAGATATCCACCAACAATCACCTGTTTGTTTGGGGTTACCTGTAAACGGAAACCATTTTGATCTACACCACCTCCAATTGGAAATGTCGTAATCTGGTGACGAAACCATGGAGTAATAAAAGCTCCCATCGGAGTGCATTGTGCGATCTGAAACTGGTGCATGACGCTGTTGTTCGCCATCAGGTAAACAACATTCAACGCCGGATTGTATGCTACAGAAGATCCTGCATGACGTGAATTTGTTTTGTCAATAACATTTGAAAACAGGATGGCACCGCCATAATCAACTCCCATTGTGAAGAGATTTTGTTCTCCCGACGGGCCGTTGCACGATCCGGAAATAAAATAGTGTGAGCCGGGAATCTCTGTAATGTTTTCCAACATATCGTAATCCCAGTTACTTACTGAAGGCATATCCATTTCAATAGGCATATATGAAATGTTGTTGAAATTGTTGACATCCAGAGCGAGTACAAAACCGAATTTCGGAACGAAAGCAAAATTGCTCGGGTCGATAGGGCCTGCAAGTTCGGTACCCACGATCATAACCTGGTTACTGACAGTCGAAAGGATTACCTGATGAGGAATCATAGAAGTTCCGCTGAATGTATATTCCAGTGAACTTTGCACGATTGCTCCGGTCATAAAGTCGACTTCGGTAACAAACATTTTGTAAGGCATTGCACCGGGAGGTACATCAAGCATACCTGTCAGAATGATGGTGTGTGTAGCTTCTTTGATGGTGAAATCCATTAAAATGGCATCATCCGGACAATTGACATAATAGCTGGCAAGTGGATTTCCAAGCGGGTCGCAAACCTTGAAAGCAGGAGCTAATAATCCTGTTACCGGATTTGATTCCGTAAAACCGCTAATGACAAAATCTTCAAAAGTTTCAACAGATAGATTCGGATAATTCCAGCTTCCGTTGGTTAACTCCAGAAAACGCTGCGAATTGCACAATTGGGACACGAGTAACAGTGCCACTGTAAATAGTGATGTTTTCATAAAAAGTGAATAATAGTTAAGGAGAGGAAGTTAAGTCATTCTGTATCAAGAGTCAACTGACAATCAACGATTTTCGCGTTTTTGTTAGGATATAACACGGAAGAGCAGTCTTTGGTTAGATTACAAACTTAAAACTAGTTTTTTGTGATATTTTCAATGTGATTTGTAAGATTCATTGATTGTTCTGAAAAAGCCAGCATAAGTTAGTGGCTTGATAGCGAGCGCGAAAGGGAAAGAGTGCGGCCACAGCAGATAACTCTCGCAAATCCATAAGTGAAACCGCCTTTTTCATAATCAGATATCGTTTTCGTGGCTGTAATTTCGGTTTGTCTGCTTGTTGCATGACATTCATCTTAAATCTTCACTTATGAAAACGTTGATTCTTACACTTGCTTTTTTTGCTTTCAAAAGCATACTTTTTGCTCAATGCCCGCTAAGTATGGCAAATATCTATGCTTTTCATACGAATAATGTGCCATACGAAATTGTCAGGGAAAACCGGAACTGGACTTCGGCTGCTGCTTGTGCAGTCTCACGGGGAGGAAAACTGGCGGAAATTAATTCCCAACAGGAACAGGATTCTCTTTTCTATCATGTGAATCTTGCCGGTATCACAGCGTCCAATACAGTGGCTTTGGATGGTGGCGGCGCATCTTATCTCTGGATTGGCGGCAATGACCTCGCTTCGGAAGGAAATTGGGTGTGGAACGGCGACAATAATGGAACATCCATTCCTTTCTGGACCGGCACAGCTTCCGGTTCTCCGGTTGGTGGATTGTATTCAAACTGGGGAAATGAACCCGACAACTGGAATGGGCAAGACGGATTGGGTTTTGCTTTCACAGACTGGCCATTGGGAATTGCCGGTCAGTGGAACGATGTGTTTGCGTCTGACGCATTGTATTACATCATTGAGTATCCAAACACCGCCGGAATAAAGGAAAACGACCCGGAAATGCTGTTTTCTGTATTTCCGAATCCTGCCAATAATGAAATTCAGGTGAAACTTCCTGAAAACGAAACGGCAATGATTCGAATCGTTGATTTGCAAGGACATGAAGTATTGGCAACAGAAAATCAAAGTACGATCTTTATTGCTGCTCTCCCAACCGGAGTTTACCTCATCACTGTAAGCTCCGGGCAGAAAACTTCCACGCAGTTGTTCGTTAAAGGGGAATAGAGTGGGGAAGTGGAAAAGAGTCGGGATTGTTGTGGTAATAAGATCCCGATTCTTTTAATGTTTTTAGCTAATCGTTACCGCAAAAGCATCGGCTTGATTCGGAATTATCTTCATCGGAAGACGTTGAGCCGGGATATGAATACCTGCCTGATTCTATTTCTCTAAGCTGAATTCGAACATGGTACATGCTACTTCAATCTCATCGCCAAAGCTGTAGTATAATGGTTTATAATAAGCTTTCAATAACTTGTAGCGGTATTCGAACTCCGAAAATCCGTTTACGACAACCCTTAATGTGATGTTTGAAATATTTCCCAGGTCACTTTTGGAATGAGCCGATTTTTCTTTATGCCATAGATTGGTCGCACCAGTCAACGCAAAATTGTTTTCATTAAACGGTAAAATAGTAGAAATATCAAGAATAGCTAACTTCAATGTTTCAGGCAATTTTGCGTTTGAGCGAATTTCGGAGTTGGAACGATCAGCTGAATGTTCGAGCGTCACAGGATCAAGATCCCAATGAATTGAATACCTGGAATTGCCATTCGCCGAAATCTTTTTTGTCGTATAAGGAGTTTTAAGATCTGCGATTGGTTTGGCATTTAAAGATGAATCTCCGGGATTATTCGTGTACCATTCCACCTTGCCGTAAATCCTTGCGAAAGATAGAATTGTATTGTGTGATTCGTCTAAAGGCATCAGCATGACTGTTCCATTTGATTCGGAATCCTCTTCATCAAAAGTAGTTGAACCGGATTGTTTGTAATGTCCCAATTGCCCCAGGAATTTCAACATTGGAATTAAACTGTATATTTCTTCGATTGCTTCATACGGAGCTCCGGGAACACCTCCCTGAACACTAACGTCATTCTCTTGAATCTTTTCATTTCCGTCTTCCATCTGTTTCCGAAAATCCGAATCAGAACTTTCGAATTCAAGCACAAAATTTAAACTTGTAAGAGGCTGCGTAGCAATGATAATTTCATTGGTGCGCTTGGCCTCAGCTTCAATCTTTTTTTTCTGATCTTCTGCCGCGTACTCACGACCGATGTGATCGGATACGATGCTGGAGACTAATCCGAAGAGTATAAAGCAAATTGAAACTTTACCGGCTTTTGTAAGACGTTTGCGATCATCTTTTGTCTTAAATGTTAGTTCCTGAGTCAATCCCCAAATAGAAGATGTAGCAGCTACGAAAAGACCAGCGAATTTGAGAATAGTGAGGATCATTTTAAGTTGTTTTAAAGGTGACTAAAAATAAAAAATCCTCCCGGAATTCCGGAAGGATTTTTAATACTTTTTTGAAGTATGTCATTCAGTTTCAAAACGAAACCGGATGAACCATTCAAGCGATCGACCAATTTGAAGATCAATACTCACACTGCTGCACTTCGGCAATGGAACTTTTCCGTAGCAGAAACATCGCTAATCTTGATTGGCCGATACCTCCACCGATAGAAAACGGAATCGTTTCTTCCAAAACGGATCGGTGAAACGGTAAGTGTTGACGTGAAGATACTCCTCTTATCTCCAATTGTTTCACCAAAGCGGAATGATCTACCCGAATCCCCATGGAAGACAATTCCAGAGCATCTTCCAATACAGGGTTCCAAACAAGAAGATCGCCATTCAATCCGGTATGAGCGGCAGAAGTCGGTGTAGTCCAATCATCGTAATCGGGTGCACGACCATCATGCGGTTCACCGTTGCTCAAAGCATTTCCAATCCCGATCAGAAATACTGCTCCAAATTGTTGCGTGATCTTCCGTTCTCTTTCTTTGGGAGATAAATCCGGGTATTGTTCTAAAAGATCTTCCGCATGAATGAAGGTTATTTCAGGAGGCAATACCGGTTCCGTATGATCAAACTCTTTGCAGGTCACTGATTCAGCAGTGTGCATTTGTGCGTAAAGCAATCTGACGGTTTCCTTCAGGAAAGAGAGGTTTCTGTCTTCCTTTGCAATATGAATTTCCCAATCCCACTGATCAACAAGGGCAGAATGCAGTGGTGTCAGCGTTTCGTCCGCCCGGATAGCAAGCATATTGGTAAGGATTCCTTCGTGCAACGGAATAGAAAGCTCCTGCAAGCGTTTGCGTTTCCACTTAGCCAAAGAATGGACAATGGCGTATGCTGCTCCTGTACTTTTCAATTGAAAGGAAACCGAGGTTTCTGTACCGTTCAGATCATCATTTAATCCGCTGGTGTTTTGAACAAATAAAGGTGCGAACACCGGATGTAAACCTAATTTTTCCTTCAATAAGGAGGTGAAAGTGTCTTTAACAAATTGTATTTGTTGTTCTGTCTCTAATGAGTTAATGGTATATGATAACATTGTTTTTTACTTTACTAAAAATGAATAATTCGTCTTTTTAAGGACTCGCTGATTGAGTCTGTGCTTTTGTTTAAATCCCCCTTTGGGGATTATTCGTACGATGTAAAAGTGTTGTTGTCATAACATATGGAAATAAAAAAAGCCCTCCTGAAACAGGAAGGCTTTCGCTTAAAAATAGTTTGATATATCTTAAATACTATTCATCCTGTTGCAGTGAAAACTGCAATTATTAAGAATGATATTATTTAATTGTTGGATCATGACTTGTTCAATGTTTGCAACAAAAATACGTTCTTTTTTTCAGGATGAATATCTAAAAAATTGTAAAAGTGTGAGTTTGAGTGCGAGTATGGAGAAAAAGAAAAAGCGAACCACTACCGCAATTCACTTTTTCTTGCTTGAAATTCTGTTTTATTTAGTCAGATATTCTCTTGTTGTTGAAACGCGTTTTACATAGACTTTTGCATTCAGCTTGATCACGAATTCACTCATACCCACGTGTGTCGGATTACTCGGATTCCAATCATAGGTATACCCGAGCTGTGTCCATGGATACTGATCATAGAGCTGACACGCATAATAGCGGCTGATCCGGCTTTCATTGAACCAGGTGACGTAGTCTTGAGATACATTGGCTGGAAAACAGGTGGAGCAGGATTTATCATCAATTTCATTATCGGGACACGGGCGGTAAAGATCTGCGGGCCGTACCCAGAACTCTACGAAATATTTGTAATTCGTGCCCACAGGTGGTAATCCCAGTAATTGTTTGAGGCGCAGATTGGTATCTGCCACATTCTGTTTGTGAAACCAGTTTTTCAGTTGTGGCGCTGTAGTCACCCAAATCGAATAGGGACCGGTGTTGTAGAGAGAATCTCCTCCGTTCGGGTAGTAGGAGGCACTTTTCCAGGTTACAACAAGCAGATAAGGTTCACCGTTAAAGGTCTTCCAGATAAGGTCGGGATTCTTGCGCGTGATCGCTACCAGATTCTTGTCTATTTTCGACGAATCAGGATAAACAGCAGTGCGCATTGCATCGCGGTAGAGCGTCCGGAGGTCTTGAGCGTTTACGATACTCGTAAACAGGAAGCTTGCAAATAGCAGCAAGCTAAATAGTGGAATTTTTTTCATGTGAATAGTGTTTGTGTTGATTTAAAGTTATTTAATTTTTTCACGTATGTAACCGGACGTATCAAGAAATATTCCGGTTACCGCGTTGCCTCTTTTTGCCTTTTCCAATTGAAAAGAGAGATAACAAAAGTCATCTCTCTTCTTAGAAATCCAAATTTCTTTTTGTTTGCAACCTGTTTGTTAGCCCTGTGGGCCACCACCACCCGTACACTTGCGATAAACAACGTTGAGCCAAACGAATGAGGTACTTCCGCTGCCAACGATGATGTTTGGTGCATAGCGAATGCTGCTGACATAGTATCCTGCAGGCGCATTTGCAACAGCCCATGCGAGGGCATCACTCATAACCGCAGCCTGTATTGCAGGTGAGATCACGACGGAGGAATTGAAGGTGTAGTCAACTCCAGCTGAATTTTTCAGCTTTGAAAGGCTTTTTGTCTGTGTGACAGAATTCCCGTTACACATCAGGTCATCACAGAAACTTAATGTGTTCAACTCATCAAATAGTGCAATCCAGCCTGTGACATTCTGCCACGGGTCACAATGCATCGTTTTTTCAGTCGCTGGAATAGGTTTTGACTCTTTCTGACAGGAGCCAAGGATAAGGGCGAATGCCGCAATGGCGAGTGCCCAGGAAGTGAATGTGGTTTTCATAATGAAAAATTTTCATGTTAAAATACCTTATTCGAAATTCCTTAACGCAGACATTTGTGCAATTCAGGGCTCCGCATGTATATTTCCGTTATTAGGAAAAAATAAGTGGTTAAAATGAGCATAACTATCAAATAGTTAGTCAGATGTGTAAGTGATAAAGGTTAGAAGAATGGTAACTTATTACATAAAAAAAGCAACACCTTTCGATGTTGCTTTCGTTTTTTCTTCAGGGCTGTTACAGACTATTCAGATACGCTGTCAGTGCAGCCAAAGTAGTCGGCATCATGACAGGTATGTTTGTTGTCATGCTTGGAGTAACAATGGTCGTAGCATTTCCGTAATAAAGCTGGTTGTTATAGCTCGTAATAGCTACGTAAGTCACCTGGTATCCAATTGGAAGTTTTGCATTTGGATTGGCAAACCACCATCTTGGAGTAGCATTGTACATATCAAGGCTGAAAATGATTTTCTGCCCTTGCTGAGTACAAGGTTCCAGTACAACATAGATCTGCGTATTCGTGCGATTGAAAGCTGCAGACGCCGAAATAGTAACCTTGTGATCGGTTAACTGTAATCCCGGACACAGGTTTGCCATGTCGATGTTGTAAGTGGCATTCCGGTCCCAGTTGAAGTTATAGGATTGTCCGTTTGCCCCTGGTGTAACAGGATTTGGCACTCTCACCCAGACGTTATCACGTGGCTGGTTGACTGAAGCTGTACCCATCCAGAGTGTCATTTGCGGATTGAACTCCTCCGTGGCAACACTCACCACAACACCACCGTTCAGGGCTTGTAGTGGTTGTCCCTGTGCGTTGAACATCTCGATACGCATCGAACCGGCTGTCACGATTCCGCCACCATTGCCTTGCTGAGTGCCAAAAGCACTTTGTGTGGGCATACCACCAAGCGCATTGTCCGCAAGTTGATCTGCAACAAACATACTGATAGTCACCTGTCCTGTCTCAAGACTTCCATCCATACGCGTCAGTGACGACCCGGCGATAGTGACACTCACATTACCGTCAGAATTGACGAGTTCCCCGCCGTTCAACGCATTGAACTGGGTGGATACCGTGTTTTGGGCTACGTAACTCCTGAAAAGGTTACTGATCGGATCATCCGCTTTTTCGGTTGCGGCAGCGGGTGCCGGTTTTTTGATTGTTGCGGGAAGTTTTGAGTCCTTCTCGCAGGCTACGAACGTCATCCCGACGAACAATGTAGCCACTGCTAGCTGTGTTAATTTCATGAATAATGGTTATTTAATTCGCTGTAAATTAACCAGATGGAGACATGGTGACAACTAAAGCTGAAATATTCACAATTAATTATATTTTAACATTAAATATAACAATTTTAACTTTTGGCAATTATTTTTAACTAAATTATTAGGTTGAACTATCGATTGAATTTTAATCTTTCATGCAAATACAAACAAAAATCCCGTCAGAATTTCGGACGGGATTTTGATAAATTTTAGGGAGCACGTAATTCGGTGCAGGAGCGGAATCACCTTGATTTTCGTCAATCGTTTATTACGTACCAGTTTTCTTTTATTTTGAAATCATTTCCTTCGTTTTTTACATTTTCATCCATCTCTGCTATGACAGTTGAATCATTCGAGAAGACAATTGCAGAATAATGATCCAACAGGCCACGATCCATATAGAAGGTAATCGTTGTTTTTTTTGTGTCAATTCCACTATGTCCATTGTAACTGTTTATTGAAAACCCGTCATCAAAAGGATATTCAAACTCTTCCGGAAAATCGTTGTTGCCTGATTGATATTTCCTGTCTCCATTTTTCAAAATGTCGGTTTTAAGCTTTTCGAGTTGAAAATGGTGCTTTTTCCATTCCGTTTTCCCATCGATACTTCTTGGTCCACAACTGGTATGAAGAAAAAAGATCAGAATGATATAGATTGGTTTTCTCATAATTACTCAAACGCAAAATTCCAATAAAAATTACCTGTTGGAATTTCACAATCGTATATCGATAAGGGTTCCGCCTTTAGTTCTCACACTCGCTTTTCTTTTTGTGCACAATTCGGTCTGAAACCAGAACCGGATAATCATTCTATTCGATTAATCGCTTTTTTAAATTATCATCATCTTCAATGATAATAGCTGGCTGAAAATCGTTTTCGAATTCAGTGGAATAGATTAAACAGGATAGATGAAACAACTATATTCAATATATGCTCGTCATGGATACGTAGTATATAGAAACCTACCTTCTTTGTCAGCTAACAAATTGATTCTTAAAACCAAAACAATGAGAAATATCAACAAAATATCCGTTTTAGGTATCTTCATTTTGGGTTCAATTACTTTATTCGGACAACAGACAAAAAGAGTACTATTTTTAGGAAATAGCTACACATATGCAAACAACTTGCCCCAGCTACTGGCAGATATAGCCAATTCAACAGGTAAAACGGTGTTTTTTGATATCAATGCTCCTGGTGGATATTATTTAGCACAGCATTTAACAAACCCGACATCATTGGCAAAAATAGCAAGTGGGAACTGGGATAATGTCATTTTACAAGACCAAAGCATGGCACTTGCATATCCTTCTACCTATATGAATGGTATTTCATACAGTGTTAAACTTGACAGTGTAATTAAAGTATATAATCTATGTGCCCAGACTATGTTTTACAGTACATGGGGGAGAAAATCCGGTGATGCTTATGTTTGCACTCCACCTGAATGCGCTGTCGACACAGTGATTACCCGCACTTACTATGAAATGGACAGTACAATAACATCGCATTATAAAGTATTTGCAGATTCCGTAAAAGCATCTATGACACCGGTAGGTGCAGCATGGAGATACATTAGGCAAAACTATCCTTCGATAGAATTATTTCAAGCCGATGAGAGCCATCCGTCATTGGCCGGAAGTTACGCAGCCGCTTGTTGTTTTTATGCTACACTATTCAGAAGCGATCCTACATTTATTACGTTCAATTCCGGGCTCTCTGTTACTGATGCAGCAAATATTAAATATGCTGTAAAACAAACTGTTTATGATCATTTATCAGATTGGAATGTTGGACCATACGATTATCTGCTTGACACTAGTTGTTCGGTTTTAGGAGTCGACGAAAATATCACTAATGAGTATTGGACCGTTTTTCCAAATCCTGTGACGGATGTTTTGTATGTTAAATTTTCCGGAAACAATGCAAAGAATAAATTGTACATATACAATACACTGGGTGTTTTAATGAAAGAAATGGAGCTCGAAGAAACAGGAACTATCGATTTCGATGAATTTTCCAGTGGTTTGTATATCATTAAATCCGATAACGAACATACCGTCAAAATAGTGAAAAATTGAAACGGTAAAAAAACTAACCGGGAACTTACAAACAGGAAAACCACCTGATTACGAAAAGCTAGCTTTTGCAGAAGATTCCGCTCTCAATTCTCATTCCCGCTCTGAAAAGAATCGGGATGGTGAGAGAGAGGACTGAAAAAAGAATTGGGATTACCACTTTCGTAAAATCCCGATTCTTTTTTGTGCGCAATTCGGTCCGGAAATAGAACCACACTAGGTTATCTTAATATACTCTCAATAACTGAAGCTATGTAAACTTCCCTTTTACTTGTTCCGGTTCATATCTCAAAAAAGATAATCTTGCTGGTTTCCTAATGGCCTTCGCATCGAATTAGATGGTTTAAAGTATGCTATTCCTTAATAGCACTACTTTCTGTTATAAGTTTAGTGATTCGATAGCAAAAGCAAGAAATGGAAGACAGTTGTTTTCCATTTTTTTTAATTGGAAAAGAGCCATTCATGAATGAAAACCAGCTGTTAATGAATTTTTCAGTTTGAACTAAACGTGTTTTTCTATGTTTGATTCGAAACTTATAAATTATTCACGATGAAACAATTAATCCTCTTAAATGGTCTGCGACTTCTTTTTTTAACTGGTATTCCGTTCCTAATGACTCAAAAGGCTCTTTCGCAGACTCCTTGTTCCAATTCATCTGTTATCAAACAGGTAAAGGTCAATATTCATTACGTCCTCAAGACGGATGGAAGCGGAAATTTTGCCGAAACAAGTGATGGATGGGGGAACTCGAATTACACAGGGTTTGATTATGCCGAAGATTTGGTAGATTCCAGCAACGCAGAATTAGCTGTAAACCCAGGAATTGCTGGAGGGATGCGGATACCCGGATATGATTATACGGTTACCGATTTTGGTTTCCGTTTTGTACTGTCGGGTGTTTATTTTCACCGCAGTGATGCCATTTATAACTACTACGATGCGAACTATAATAATGGAGCACTCTCAGGTAGTATAAACAATTGGACGTATAATAATTGGCTGGTAAATCCGGCAACAGAGATTAATTACTTTATTTTTTCAGTACCATCGCAACCAACGATGCAGTTGAAAGGAATAGCAAATTCGTCACCAGGTGCGCTTCAAGCCAAACAATTTAACAATTGGTATTCGTATAAATACGGAGCCTGGGGACAAACACCTGCCCAGATTCATCGATTTGAAGAACGAACATTTACGCATGAATTGGGTCATTTATTAGGACTGCGACACACATGGAATCAAAATGATTTTTGCAATGATACGAAGCTAAATCCGAACTGCTGGCAGTTTGCGACTGAAGCGACTCTACCTTGTGATTCGTGTGGTTGCTGGGAAAACATCACCAACAATTTAATGGACTATAACGGATATGATAATTATGCGCTTTCGCCACAGCAAATACAGCGTGTCAGAGATTATTTGAACGGAACAACAGGAACGAATTATGTACAACAATGCTCTAATTGCGATGCAGCACAGGCAAACCTGTATTTGAGTCCAAATCAATGTTTACCGGTTCGGTTAGACGGAACGGCCTCTGATAATGAAGACAATCACTTCCTTGAAATCGTTGAAGTAGATGCTGCAAACAATATGATTTCGGGCACCTATTATTCTTCCTGGTTTGCCGGAGAAATCAATCAGGTAGCAGATCTGGGACAATACACAGGCTACAATTTCATTTACGGCAAGCGTTACCGAATCAAATTAGCGGTTCAAAGTATTAATCCTGCGGGTGGTTTTTGCACTCCGTGGGATGAAACTCCCATGCAGTATGTCACCATAGGAACAGGTAGCTCTTGTTGTGCAGCGAGTCTGCAACTCCATACATTGTATGATATTAACCACGAGTGTATTGACCATTTCGAAGCAGCCTGCAATTGTCCGTCGGAAAGTATCGATGAAGTAGTTTTCCAGATCATGAACACAACGTATACGGATGACGAATACACGTATGTATATTATCCGGGTGCAGGAACACCTTTTGCCGGAACGGTTTATGCGACGTTCCATTTTAATGATGGATCTACATCAGCCATTCATAAGACTTATCAGAAATGTGAGATTGTAACGCCGCCAATTGAACCAGGTAGATATCGTTCTTTTGAAATTACTGAAAACGAAGGTGTAGAAGTATTCCCAAACCCTAGTACTGGAGCTTTCAGTATTCAAAATAATAGCCCATTTACCCAAAACATCCGTGTGTTATCACTTGATGGAAGAGTGATTTACGAATTGCAGGTAGATGCAGATGCTTCTTCGGTGATCGATTTGTCGGGATCAGCGAATGGTACTTATATTGTTGATTATTCTGGGGAAAATGAAACAATGGGTCAGCAAAAAATAGTTATACAGAAATAGAAACGCGTACTGGAAAAGAAATTTTCGGGTAGGTTCGGATTGTATTTTACGAATGGTCATATACAGCTTCTTTCTGATTCTTGTACCGGACGTTTCAACCCAAAGCAAAAAGGTCACGTGGAATATAAATCTCACGTGACCTTACTTGTACGCACGACTGGACTTACCGACGAAGCTGAGCTACAGCTCAACTTATCGGTACCTTGCTTCTCGTCGAGTCCTATAAAATGAAAAAAGGAGATAACTTCTGTTATCTCCCTTATTGAGTGCGCAATTCGGTCTGAAAGTAGAACCAACTTTATAACTCAAATTCTCTTTCCCAATATTCCAGAAGCGAATTTCCATAAAGAATTACATCTGTTCCCTGATGAGCCGAAATTACCGGGCTTAATGACTTGTCCCGAAAAACAGTAAGATAGCGATTACTATATAAAGGAATAAAACCGATTATTTGTTCGGTATCAAAGCCTGCTTTCTCCAATGGTTCTTTTGTGTACTTTATGTATTCAAAGAGTTCTTCAACTCTCCATTTTGTTCTTTCATAATCTTCAGGATACTTATATAACACTCGACCAAATTCATCTTCACACTCTTCGTCAGGGTCAATAGAAATTTCATCCCGATCAAAACCATTCATCATTAATAGCATGGATTTATAGTCATCAGGAAATTCAAATCCGAATAATTCTTCCATCGATTCGATTTCAAATTCATTTAATCCGGGATTCCATTTTGTTTCTGGCTGAATTTGAAAACCATAACAATTGGAATAAAGTGGTTTATTCCTAAATTTCTTCTCTGATCTTTGTTTGAGTTTTTTCCAGTTCATAAGAGTAATTACAATTAATTTAGGCTAAAGTTAAAAAGCGAATCACTCTCGCAATTCGCTTTTCTTTTTGTGCGCATGACTGGACTCGAACCAGCACATCCATAGGAAACCACCCCCTCAAGATGGCGTGTCTACCAATTTCACCACATGCGCGGTTATGCTTATTTTAACTTTGCAAGTGTCTGCCATCCCGATAGCTATCGGGATCACCACATCCTTGGTACTTATCTTTTACGTTTTCGCTATCCTGATGATTTCAGGATCAAAACATTTGAGGTTATGCTTTAAACGCTTGCGAATATAAGATTTTTTCTGCTTTGTTGAGCGGCTACTTAATCCTCAAATCCAAAATTTTCTCTTCCCCGATAAAACCTTCCAAATGATCTCCGATCGCAACCGGACCAACTCCTGCGGGTGTTCCCGTGAAGATCAGATCGCCGGTTTTGAGAGTAACATATTGAGAAACAAATGCAATGATTTTGTCGATGGAGAAAATCATGTCAGTTGTGTGACCGTTCTGGACAGTTGTTCCGTTTTTCTTCAGGGTGAAATGAAAGTCATTCAGGTTTAAAGAACTCACCGGGATGAAATGTGTTCCCATCGGGGCGCTGTTGTCAAAAGCCTTTGCTTTTTCCCACGGAAGACTTTTGGCTTTGCATTGTTCCTGTAAATCACGGGCTGTGAAGTCAATTCCCAAGGAGATTTCATCGTAATAGGAGGGAGCGAATTTCTCCTGAATATTTTTCCCCACTTTTTTGATTTTCACCACTACCTCACATTCGTAATGCAGGTCTTTGGTGAAGTCGGGAATATAGAAATCGCTTCCTGCCGGCAAATAGGCCGTATCCGGCTTCATGAAAAAAACAGGTTCACTCGGAAGCGGATTGTTCAATTCTTTTGCATGGTCGGCGTAATTACGCCCAATACAGATGATTTTCATTTTGGATGAAGTTCAAAAAAGTTCAAATGATCAAAAGTTCAAAGTTAATTCGTAATTCACAATTCGCAATTACTTTTTAAACTTGTTCTGCAGTGCTGCCAATTTATCTTCGATACTCACATTCGGGTTTTCACTATCGCGTTTTTCACGTCGTTTCTGCTTGATGCGTTCCATTTCTTCGCGCAGTAATTGCTTGGTGAAAAGAGGGAAGTCTGCATCCATCATCCAACCGAAGTATCCCGGCTCGGATTCCGAAACTTCTTCCACCGTTTTCCCTTTGTGTTTCCCGAAGTTGTAAGTCACCTGACCATCTTTTGTTTTTGCCAGTCTTCCTGCAAAGTCGTGCCATTCCTGATTTCCCTGACGCGAAAAATCGGAAAGTTCCGGGATGGTTTTTGCCAGGTCGGGATAACGCTCCAATTGCGCTTTGAAGACATCCAGCGTTACTTTTGTATCGTACATGGCATTGTGGGCATTCTCCATCGGTTCGTTGCAATAGAACTGATAAGCTGCAGCCAGAGTACGTTGTTCCATCTTGTGGAAAATATTCTGAACATCCACGAATCTGCGTTCACTGATTTTGAATGGATGGTTGATTCTGAGAAATTCTTCCGCCAGAATCGGAATGTCAAACTTATTGGAATTGTATCCACCCAGATCCGAATCGCCGATAAATGCAGCAATTTCATCTGCAAGTTGCGAAAATGCAGGTTCGTTAGCAACCATTTCATCCGTAATTCCGGTGATTTCCGAAGACTCTTTGGTGATTGGAATGGTCGGATTAACCCGTCTGTAGAATTCACTCTGTTCTCCGTTTGGAGCAGTTTTGATCAAAGCAATTTCAATAATTCGATCTTTTGCCACATCCAATCCGGTGGTTTCAAGGTCTAACATGACAAAATTTCGGGTGAGAGATAAATTCATACAGCTAAAGTTATGTTCAAAGATGGCGAAAATGTAGAAAAGAAAGATTTGAAACCAAATAAAAGTCCAAATAAAAAAGTCGGGGCGAAAAATATTTCACCCCGACTTTCTCAACTTTCGTTGTTTCTTATCTTACAATAATGAACTCTGTTCTACGGTTCAATTGATGACCTTTTTCTTTTTCTTCCCAGGTCGGCATGCTTTCGATTTGAGCATCAGATACTTTCAACTTCGTTTCTCCGTATCCTTTTCCTGTAATTCTGTTTGCCGAAATTCCTTTGGAAACGATGTAACGGGCAGAAGCTTTCGCACGCTGATCGGATAATTTGATGTTGTATTCAGAAGTACCACGGCTATCCGTATGAGAACCCAGTTCGATCTTGATTCCCGGATTTTCCTTCATGATTTTCACAATCTTATCCAATTCCTGTGCAGCATCCGGGCGAATATCCCATTTGTTGTAGTCGAAATAGATTGGATTTACATTCAGACCGATATCCGTTCCTGCTTCATTTTTAGCCAATGAACGATCGATGCGGATTTCAGAACTTTCAGCCAATGTTACAGGAACATCATACGTCATCGTCACATAACCTGCTTTCTCCAGTTTCAATGCGAATTCCATATTGTCGCCCTGTTTCATACCACCAAGCGTATCTGTTTTGTATGATCCGTTTTTCCCGGTAGGAAGGTCGTATAATTTCTCTCCGGTTTTCTTATTGATCAAACTCACTGCAACACCATCCAGTTTTGCGCTTGTTTTGCTGTCTGTGATCGTTCCTGCAATATAGTAAGGTTTCACCATCATCTGCTTGTCTGTATCCAACCAGAACTCACGGTAAACTTCTGAGTATTCTTTGTTACACTCGGTCTTGAATTTTTCAGTGTAGAAATTTTTCTTCCCGTTTTTCTCGTAAGAGAAGGTAATGTCGTATTGTTTACATGGCTCCAATGCATTCATGAAAACACCGTCACGCATACGAGGGAAAATTTTCAGATCGTATGGATTTTCGCAATCCAGACACTTCAACGTAATGGAAACATCTTCAGGAAGTGGTTTTCCGCCAATCACGTTGATTTTTCCGTTCAATACAGCTACGTTTTTAACTCCTAAGTAGTTGTTCTTGATTTCGTAGATATCTTTTTCTCCTTTTCCGTCAGCACGAAGTGAAGTCATGTATCCGGTTAATCCGTCAACAGTTGTTGTATAGAAAACATCGTCACAAGTAGAGTTGATCGGGTAGCCCAGATTTTTAGAAGGTCCCCATTGTCCTTTACTGTCGATGGAAGACATGAAAATGTCGAAACCACCCATACTTCTGTTTCCGTTAGTAGAGAAATAAAGGGTACTGTTGTCGATAGAAACAAACGGAGATTCTTCATCCATCGGGCCATTGATATTTGCTCCAAGGTTCACAGGATCTCCCCAGGTTCCGTCTTTTTGCTTCACGCAAGAATAAATATCACGTCCTCCGAAACCTCCTTTGCGGTTGGAAACAAAATACATTGTTTTTCCATCCGGAGTAACCGTTGCGTGCGTTTCCCAATCGTTGGTATTGATCTTTTTGTTGTCCAGATGAGTAACCACCTGAAACTTATTCGTTGAGAAATCAGAGTAGAAAATATCTCCGTTTCCTTTCGTATCCATATAAGCGTAAACACGTCTTTCATCCGGGCTTACAGCCAAAGTAGCTTCATTTTGCAAGGAATCACAGAATTCCAGTTTGATCGGATCCATCCATGTTGAATCGAAATCGCGATAGGAAACATAAATATCTTCCGGATATTGATTGTTTCTCGGATCCAATCCTTTGTCGGAAGCTCCGTTTGACCATTTTCTTCTGGAAGTATAGTACAAAGCAGAACCATCCAGTGAAATAACAGGAGAATATTCCGGATTTTTGGTGTTCACCGAACTACCCATGTTTTTCAGGTAAACATTTTTCGGATTTGACATTTCTGCTTTTGCTACTTTACATTGCTCCAAAAACAACTTGGCGAAGAACACATTGTTCGACTTCGCGATAGAATTTTCAAGAAACTTGTTGTAAAACTCTTCCGCCTTGGTAATGTTTGCGGCCATGTGGTAGCATCTTGCCAACTCGTAATAAGCATCTACCGGAGCTGCTGTTTCTTTTGCGTTGAACGGATCGTATTTTTTATCCGTTTTCAACACCGCTTTCTCCAAATAGGGTTGAGCTTTTACAAAATCGCTCGACATTTCGAGGTAAATAAAACCTCTTCTGTAATTGTAATTTGAGCTGGCTGGTTGAAATTCCAGCAATTTGTCGACAATGGTACCTGCCTGGTAAAAATATCCCTCCTGGATCATAATAGAACTTTCCATAACGAGTTCCGATTCGGAACCATTACGAATTAATTCTGCCACGCGTTTATCGTCATACTGGGCAGAAGACACAAAAGGGAAAAGGAGTGTTAGTAAAATAGTAGATTTCAGAAAACTCATCACGCTATAAATTAAGAAAGACCCACATCTTTTAGTTTAAGTATGTGGGTCTTACGGTCATTTTATTTTTTAGTTACAACGAAAATAACTATAATTCTCGATTGATATCAAATTGCTCTAAATAATCAGCAACTCTTCTTACGAATTGACCTCCTAATGAACCATCAACAACACGATGATCGTAAGAATGAGAAAGGAACATTTTATGGCGGATTCCAATGAAATCTCCATCAGGAGTTTCAATAACCGCCGGCATTTTACGAATTGCACCCAAAGCAAGGATTGCTACCTGAGGCTGGTTGATGATCGGAGTTCCCATAACGTTTCCGAATGTACCAACATTCGTAACCGTGTAAGTTCCACCCTGAATATCTTCCGGCTTCAATTTATTATCGCGAGCAGCTCTTGCCAATTGATTAACTGATTTTGCAATTCCTGTCAGGTTCATGCGGTCTGCATTCTTGATAACAGGAACAATCAGGTTTCCTGAAGGAAGTGCAGTTGCCATTCCGATATTGATGTCCTTGCGCTTGATGATTTGATTCCCGGATAAAGAAACGTTGATCATCGGGAAATCTTTGATTGCTTTCACAATTGCTTCCATGAAGATAGGAGTGAAGGTTAAATTTTCTCCTTCACGTTTTTCGAATTCCTTCTTCATTTTATTTCTCCAGTTCACGATATTCGTTACGTCAGCCTCTACAAAAGAAGTAACGTGAGGAGAAACATGCTTAGACATCACCATGTGCTCAGCAATCAGCTTACGCATACGATCCATCTCCATGATTTCGTCTCCCGGATTCACGGTAACAACCGGTTCTTTGATGTTACTTAAGAACGAAGAACCTCCTGAAACTACCGGTGCAGCTCCGTTTGATGCAGCTGGAGCGCTTTGTACAGCCGCAGCAGCCACTTGTGCAGCCGGTGCAACAGAACCTCCGGCTCCGCGTGTATCAATATATGAAAGAATGTCTTTTTTTGTAACTCTTCCTCCCATTCCTGTTCCGCTGATAGCGTCAATTTCCGTCATGGAAATATTCTCTTTCTGAGCGATACTTCTAACAAGAGGAGAAATGAATTTACCATTTCCACTGTTTTTATCAAGAGCAGCTCCGCCACTTGAAACTACTGCCTGTGCTACAGATACGGTATCAGCTACTGCTGCAACCGCTGCCGGCTCGGCTTTTGGCGCTACAGGTGCAGAATCTCCGTCTGTCGAGATAATTGCAATCACATCTCCAACTTGAGCAACCTGGTCTTTTTCAAATAATTTTTGAACCAAAACTCCTGCTGCTTCTGAAGGTAATTCATTGTCAACTTTATCAGTTGCAACTTCTACCAAAGGTTCATCCATTGCTACGGTATCACCAACTTCTTTTAACCAATTGGTAATGGTAGCTTCTGTAACGCTTTCTCCCATTTTTGGAAGACGAATTTCAATTTGTGCCATATAACGACTAAGAATTCTAATTTTCGTACAAAAATAACGGAAAAAATATGAATTTCACTAATGGATTCTATTGATCCAATTTTTTCCACGCTTTCCACAAAATCCGGATGTCTCCGAAAACGGAATATTCGCGTGCGTAAAGCAAATCCAACTTGGATTTCAGACTTTCATCCAAACCGGATAAATGATCGGTTGGTGCCAAAATTCCTTTTTTAATTTTCGGCAATTGCTTGTTGGATAAATTACTTTCCCGGCTGTAGGAAACAAGGGTTTTCCTTCCGCTGACGAGTTTCAACAGATTTCCGAGGAAACGCAATTTGTTTTTGTAGAACCAAACAAGCAAGGGGGAACAAAGCAGCAGAACCAACCCGGCAATGAAGTCAAACAATCTTTTTTGACGTTGTTTTGCAGGCTGACTGATCGCATTGATCTCCAGGATATACAGATCTCCGGCAGTTTCAATGGAATTCGATCCGATGAGATACTGGCTGTCCGGCTGTGCGATTTTGTAATCGACCGTTAAGTCCGGAATGGCAATCATCCAGTGAATAATATCTCTTGCGCTGGTATCTTTTGCACAGAAAATAATTTCGTCAATGTTGTGAACCCGGACAATTTGTTCCAATTGACTCATCGAACCAAGGGAATTTGTTCCGTGATCTTCATCAAGGGAAACCGAAACAATTTTGGCAATTTTTGGTTGTGTCTGATGCAAAAGAAGCGAAACGCGTTCAAATTCTTCCTGAGAACCTACGATCGCAAAATTGGCGTGTTTTCTTCCGTTGATAGTGAAACGTTTCCCGATCGCGAGGTGAAGAATGCATCTGGAAAGCACAAAATAGGCAACAATCCACCCGGCTCCAAGCAGAATGAAAAGTCTGGAAAACTGCCATTCTTTCGGGAAAAGGGCATACAGAATCAAAATAAATGCCGTTCCGATTGCTCCTCCGGAAAAGAATTTCTTAAAGGTTACCGGTTGATCATACGCACCCTGAAGCGCCATGGAAGTCATCCAGATAAAGGTGTAAACCAAAATGAGGATAGAAGTCACTTGTTTCGGAAAATCGATTTGTGCCTGATGCCAGTAATTGGTTAAAGCAAATAATCCGAGAAGAATATAAAGTGTATCAAAAACCGGAAGCGTTATCTTACGGATAAAACGCATGGCAATTGCCAGTCCGGCTCTGAAATAGATCGCGGAATTGATCAGAAACGAAAACAAACGGGCATTTTTCTGCGAAAAGTGTTTCCGGGCAAAAATGACCATGGCGCGGTAGAATACGAAAACGTAATTGACCGAACTTTTCTTGGTGCTTTCTCCTTTGTAATGAATAATCCGCGTTTCCGGAAAATACACGTTCTTGTAGCCGCCTTTGATGATCCGATAAGACAAATCGATGTCTTCACCGTACATGAAAAAAGCTTCGTCCAGCAATCCGACCTTGTCGAGAGCTTCTTTTCGCATCAGCATGAATGCTCCGGAGAGAATTTCAATCTCGTTGGTTTCGAATTCGGATAAATAACCCAAATGATATTTTCCGAAAATTTTCGATTTCGGGAAAATGCGCGAAATACCGAAGATCTTGTAGAAAGCAACCGCCGGAGTAGGCAGGCCTCTTTTGGATTCCGGAAGGAAAATTCCTTTTCCGTCGACCATTCGAACACCGAGTCCGCCGACATCCGGATGTTCGTCCATGTATTTCACGACTTTGAAAAGAGTATCTTCTTCGATTACCGTATCCGGATTCAACAAAAGCTGATACTTGCAGGATGATTGCTCCATGGCCTGATTGTTTGCCTTGGAGAATCCTTTATTGTCTTTATTGGCAATGACGTGTACCCATGGAAATTTCTCACGAACCATTTCCACCGAACCGTCTACCGAATTATTATCGACCACCCAAACTTCAGCAGCTTCCTGCTTCATGGCTTCTGCCACAGAGTTCAGACATTGCTCCAAAAAAAAGACAACATTGTAGTTGACAATAATTACGGCAATTTTTGGAGTCGAATGGGTCACAATACTGGTGTACGAATTAATTTATTTTATGGCAATACAAGATATTTCAATCGGCACATTCATCGGTAATTTAGATACCTGAACGGTTTCTCTTGCCGGAGGAATATTCTGAAAATATGAACCATAAACGGCATTCATCTCGGAAAATTGCCCGAGGTCCGTCATAAAAATGCTGCACTTCACAATGTGATCAAGCGTCATATCAGCTTCTTTAAGGAGTGCTTCAATGTTTTTAAGAATACGGTGTGTAGCTTCTTCAATCGATCCGATTTCCAATTCGCCGTTAAATGGGTTCAATGGAATCTGTCCGCTGACATAAACGGTGTTTCCACTAACGATTGCCTGACTGTATGGTCCGATCGGAGCAGGAGCTCCCGGAATTTGAATTGCCTTTTTCATCGATTCTTTTTTGCAAGTTTAGTAATTTTGGTGCACATGCGGTTTTTATTAGTAGATAACTTCGATTCCTTCACTTACAACATTGTTCATTATTTGGAACAGTGCGATGTGGAAGTGGAAGTTGTGACCAATTTATCTGTCGATTGCAGTACACTTGCTGAATACGATGCACTTGTTCTTTCTCCCGGCCCGGGTTTGCCCCGTCAGGCAGGAAAGTTAATGGAGGTCGTTGAGCAATCTGTGAAAAACCGGATTCCTGTTTTGGGAGTTTGCCTCGGAATGCAGGCATTGGCAATCCACAGCGGCGATGAATTGTACAATCAGCAGTATGTGAAACACGGAGTTGCCGAATGGGCAAAAAGAACCGCTGTACCTTCAAGCTTTTATAACGGAATTCCCGATTCATTTGAAGTGGGCTTGTATCATTCCTGGGCAGTTCGATTAAATCCGGATTCTCCTTTCAGCGCAACAGCTTATTCGGAAAGTGAAGTCTTGATGTCGATGGAAATTCCTGAAAAGAAAATCTATGCCGTTCAGTTTCATCCGGAAAGTATCCTGACTCCAAACGGATTGCTGATGATCCGGAATTTTGTGGAGATTGTGAAAAGCGGAGATTAATTCTTGTCTCGATATACTTCACACTCGAGAGGACAGGATTATTTCAGTTGCACCGTCAGTTCGAGTAGCGAAATGAAACAGAGCGTGTTGAGAAAAGGCATTTGATCACAAACTGATTTTTCCGTCTAAGATTAAAATGAGATTAGAATTGCACAATTGAGAGTTGAATCTTATGCATTCCTAGAAAAAAAATGTATATTGGGGTAAAATTTGAAAGTATGAAATGGATAACCACATCGTTATTTCTCTTGTTTTTTATTGCTGCGAAAGCCCAAACTTGTATCGGAACCTGGGTGACAATTGATGATAAAACAGGAAAGAAGAAATCTAAAGTTGAACTTTATAAGAAGGATGACAAGCTGTATGGTAAAGTCATTTTTTTGTATCCGCGAGAGGGAAGAGAAGATAATCCGAAATGTAAAAAATGCACGGACGACAGAAAAGATCAGCCTTTGGTTGGTTTGCAAATCGTTCGCGGATTGAAATGGGATGGCGGAGAATGGGAAGACGGAACAATCCTTGATCCTGAAAACGGCAAAGTTTACAATTGTTCAATTTGGATCGATCGTGATGATTTCAATAAGCTGCATGTTCGCGGATATGTAGGACCGTTTTACAGAACGCAAACCTGGGTGAAGAGTACAGATTAGAATCGAATGGATATAAAAAAAGAAGGGGCGAAAAATTTTTCGCCCCCTTCTTTTTTGTTTAATATCTTATGCAGCTTTCTTTTGGCAGCAAGAACCTCCGGATTTCTCACCAGCGCAAGAAGAACCTTTTTTGCTTTTCTTTTTCTTACCTTTTTTATCGTCATGTTTAACGATAGAAACTGCAGTGCTATTATTTGAAGCAGCGTAAGCAGCGCTTACGGAACCTACGAACATCAATAAAGTTAATGCAACAAATGCTTTTTTCATGATTCAATGTTTTAATTTCAATAAAAATACAATTAATATTTAGAATGAACCAAGCTTCGTCAGCTTAGCCTTCACATCTTGATCAATTTTAACATCTAATTTCGTGCCAAGCGGTAAAAACACGTCTACACGCGAACCAAATTTGATGAATCCGAATTCCTTACCGGTTTCTGCAGTCTGCCCTTCTTTTGCATAATAACAAATACGTCTTGCCACAGCTCCGGCAATCTGGCGAAACAATACTTCCTGACCGGAAGAGTGTTGAACCACCACCGTACTTCTTTCATTATCTGTTGAACTTTTTGGATGCCATGCAACCAAAAACAAACCTTTGTGGTATTTTACGTATTTCACGATTCCGCTGATCGGAAAGTAATTTGCGTGAACGTTTAAAGGAGACATGAAGATCGAAACCTGAATGCGTCTGTCTTTGAAATATTCTGTTTCTTCTACTTCTTCGATGACAACAACTTTTCCGTCAGCAGGACATAAAATATCGGAGTCTGTGAAAGAAAAAGTACGTTTCGGAATTCTGAAAAATTGAACGACCAAATAAAGCATTACCAATGCTCCGGCAGACAATAACAAAAATAACCAAAGCCAATCTGTTTTTGTATACAGCCAGTAATTTCCCCATTGAATCAATCCAAGAATAATGACTGCAATAATAATGGTAGTTGTTCCTTCTCTGTGAAGTGTCATGTTTTTTCGTTAACTAATGAGCGCCAAAAGTACATATAAAACGGGAGCTACGAAAAGCATCGCGTCAATTCTGTCTAGAATTCCTCCATGGCCGGGAAGAATATTTCCCGAATCTTTGATATCAATAGAACGTTTCAATTTGCTTTCAAACAGGTCACCCAACGTGGCCAAAATACTTGCCAAAACAGAAACTCCGGCAATCGCAATGGCATTTAACGTGTTGAAAGAACCAACGAAATACAAGATTGCAAGCATCACCGCTGCTGCTCCGATTAAACCTCCGAAGAAGCCTTCCCATGTTTTTTTTGGTGAAACACTTGGCAAAAGCGGATTCTTCCCGAAAATACGACCTGAAACATAAGCCAATGTGTCATTCAGATAAATCGGCAGGAGCACGATTAGTAGCATCTGCTTATCGAAGTTATTCGTCAACGTGTAGGCCATTGCCAGAATCCACATGGGCAAAACAGGGTAGAAGAAGTTGAAAATAAAGGTGTTTTTGAAAACGAAGTCAATTTTCTCCTTTTTAAAGATCCAGTAACAGAATACGAGAATGGTAATGATCAGAATTCCCCACAGGATTAACAAAAGCGGCGATTCGATAATTAAATGCCAGAAGGTGTTATTGATAGCAGGATAAAAGTGTGAAAGGGTTTGCAGCAAGAGAGGAAGAAACAAGGTTGTTATCATCAGCAAAGCCGGTAATTTCAGATTGTTCTGAAACGAACTTTTTTTACTCATTTCAAACAATTCGTGGGTTCCCAACATGGTAAATGTGTAGAAAACCAAATTCATCAGATTGGCATCGTTTCTGACATCATATACAAATGGCGTAAAAACCACCATCAAAAACAAAGCCCCGAAAACGGAGCGTATCAATACATCTTTCATCAAAAAAAATACCCCGAAGTAAATGTATTCTACTTCGGGGTTATTAAAAGGTTATTTACTCTTCTGAATTCTTCGTGCTATTGTTGTCCAACGGTTCGATTGTCGGATTGATCATAGTCGAATCAGTAGCGTCGTCATTTTTAATTTCGTCCTCTGCAACAAAGCTTGTTGTTGAATCTTCGCTTGGAGGAGTGTTGATCGCTACATTTACTTCTTCTTCCGAATTCCACAAACGTTTTCCGAAAATCTCTTCCAAATCTTCTTTGAAAATGACTTCTTTTTCCAACAATTTGTTTGCCAGAGCGGTCAGTTTATCCTTGTTTTCACCAAGAATCTGCAATGCACGCTGATATTGTGTTTCGATCAGTTTACTAGCTTCTTCGTCAATGATACGAGCTGTATCTTCGGAATAAGGTTTTGTAAAGGCATCTCTTCCCTGAGAATCGTAGTAAGAAATATTTCCGACACGTTCGTTCAAACCGTAAATGGAAACCATTGCGTAAGCTTGCTTGGTTACTTTCTCCAAATCACTTAGAGCGCCTGTAGAGATTTTTCCGAACATCAATTGCTCCGCAGCACGTCCACCCAAAGCAGAACACATATCATCCAGGATTTGTTCTGTAGTTGTGATCTGGCGTTCTTCCGGAAGATACCATGCAGCTCCCAAAGAACGTCCGCGAGGAACGATCGTCACTTTTACCAGCGGATGTGCATGTTCCAACAACCAGGATGCCGTAGCATGGCCTGCTTCGTGGAATGCGATAGCGCGTTTCTCGTCTTTTGTAATGATCTTGTTTTTCTTTTCCAAACCACCGATGATTCGGTCAACGGCATCCAGGAAATCTTGTTTTTCGACAAACTTTTTGTTTTTACGTGCAGCAATCAAGGCTGCTTCGTTACATAAGTTTGCGATATCAGCACCGGAGAATCCCGGAGTTTGTTTACTTAAGAAGTCAACATCCATGTTCTTGTCAAGCTTCAAAGGCTTCAAGTGAACCTGGAAGATTTCCTTACGCTCATTCAAATCCGGCATGTCAACATAAATCTGACGGTCAAAACGACCTGCACGCATCAAAGCTGAATCCAGTACATCTGCACGGTTTGTAGCCGCCAGAATGATTACACCGGAGTTTGTTCCGAAACCATCCATTTCAGTTAATAACTGGTTCAGGGTGTTTTCGCGCTCGTCGTTAGAGTTGAAACCATTGTTTTTACCTCTTGCACGACCGATTGCATCAATTTCATCAATGAAGATGATTGCAGGTGCTTTTTCTTTTGCCTGACGGAATAAGTCACGTACACGTGATGCTCCTACTCCTACAAACATTTCCACGAAATCCGATCCGGAAAGTGAGAAGAACGGAACTTTTGCTTCACCTGCCACTGCTTTCGCAAGTAAGGTTTTACCGGTTCCTGGAGGTCCTACCAATAAAGCTCCTTTCGGGATTTTTGCTCCAAGTTCGGTATAGCGCTGCGGTTGTTTCAAAAACTCAACGATTTCCTGAATTTCTTCTTTCGCACCTTCCAATCCTGCTACATCCTTGAAGGTAACATTGGTAGATTTTCCTTTTTCATACACCTGAGCGCGGGATTTTCCGATGTTGAAAATTTGTCCGCCGCCTCCACCGCCGCCGCCTGACATTCGTCTCATAACGAATACCCAGATCAGGACAATGATTAAGATCGGCAACAAGAATCCGATGATAGAACTGAAGTAATTTACTTCTTCAACAGGAGGTGCAGAAAGTGCAGCTTTTCCTTTCGCAGTTAAGCGTTCGTTGATTTGATCCAGTTTTGTTTCGAAATTACCTGCATCCACAATATCAATGGAGAATGCGGGAGAACCTCTTTGAGAAATCGCGTTGCGTTTTTTCTCCAAAGCTGCTTTGATGTACTTGAATTCCCCTTTCGGATTTGCTTTTACAAATTTTACTCCTTCTTCGTTCAGTTTGAAATCTACGCGTTTGTAGTTTACAATCCGTGCATCGGCGATCATACTTGAATCTGCCAGTGTATAGAAAGTGTTGATGTTACGTAAAGGTGTGTCTGAAGAACCGTTGTAATATGCGGCAACAATAATCCCAAGTACGATTACGGCATAAATCCAGTAAATCGCATAAGGATTCCTTTTCGGTTTGTTTGAGTTGTTATTTTCAGCCATAAAATAGAGTTATTGCAAATTAGGAACATCGGTCCGAAGCGCGTCAGACCATAAATCTTCTAATTCATAAAAATGTCGTGCATCTTTGTAAAAAATGTGCGCTACAACACTTACGTAATCCAATAAAACCCATTCAGAAGAGTTTTTTCCCTCCTGATGCCATGGTTTTTCCTGCAATTCTTTTCGTGTGTGACGTGTAACTGTTGATGCGATACCATCTACCTGAACATTCGATTCTCCCGAACAGATTACAAAAAAGTCTGTAACTGCATTTGAAATGTTTCGTAGGTCAAGTACAACGATGTCTCTCGCTTTGTTTTCTTGCATACCTTCGACGATCGCGTCGCAGAGTACTTTAGAATCTATGTCTTTTTTTAATTTATACATTCGTAAATTTGTAAGTACAAATCTAAGCATTTATTAGCTTGATTTGTGTGATTGTTAAATGCAAATACTTGTTAATAAAACATGATTGGTCAACAAATTATCCAATTGCATGAGGTTGACTCTACCAACAATTATGCTGCCAAGCTGCTTTCAGAGGGGAAATTGGCACATGGGACTGTAATTTTGGCAGAGCATCAAACCGCAGGAAGAGGTCAAAGAGGGCGCAATTGGCACTCAGTAGGCTCAAAACAGTTTACGGGGACCTATTTTCTAAAAACTGATTTTTTGTCAGTCGACCACTTGTGTTATCTCAATATGGCCGTTGCGCTTGCTGTGAGAGAGATGATTCAATCGTTCACAAAACGGAGTGTTTCGATCAAATGGCCGAACGATATTTTCATCGATAGTCAAAAGATCGGAGGGATATTGATTGAAACCAACTGGAAAAACGGAAGAGTAGAAGGGGCAATTGTCGGAATCGGGGTGAATGTTTCACCGATCCAAAGTGTGGCGTACGCAACTTCTTTGAGTGAAATTGCAGGAAAATCGCCCGAAGTATGGACCATTCTGGATCTGTTATCGAACAGCATGAACGGATTTTATACCACTTTACTGCAATCCGACTTTGAGCTTCTGAAAAAACAATACGAGTCTTTCCTTTGGAAGAAAGATGAAGTCATTACGCTGGAAGAACGACAGGATCCGGTTCCTTTTCAGGGAATTATCCGTGGGGTGGACCAAATCGGGAATATTTTAGTGGAAAAAGAAGGTGTGGTGACTGTTTATCACAATCAGGAATTGAATTTCGAAGCGAATTACGCTACTGAGAAATTGTTAAAATAAGGTATTGTACGAAAATACAGGTGATTTTTTAATGGCCCGCTGAACACGCAGATTCACCATAGGTGAGCACAGATTATGGTCTTATTTAATATCTGCGTAATTCGCGAGATCTGCAGGAAACAATAATGTATCAATTAAATTCCCGGACTCATAAAATTAAAAAGCTGACTTCAGCTCTGCTCGGTCAGCTTTTTAATGGTATTTCTTAAGACCGTTGAGCGAAGTCGAAACGGTCTTTTTGTTTTAATCGAATTGTTTCTGCAGATTTTTCGTCATCACAACGAACAGGCTGGTCAAAGGTTTTTCCACCATCATTTTCATGAACATGTTGATGTTGGCTTCAAATTCAATGTGCCCTTCGCAGGTATTTTCTCCGGTTTCTTTCAGAATGATGGATAAAGTGTAGCTAAACGGAGCTTTATCACCGGATTCCATGTGGATTTTCGTGTTTGGTTCTTTCGAAACATACATCAAAGGAATCACGATTCCTCCCTGAGCTTTGAACGAGCAGCCTTTTTCATCCGATTGAAAATCAGAGATTTTATCGGCTGGAAGCAAGTGCTCGATATTTTTGGCATCTGAAAGAAATTCAAACACTTTCTGTGCCGAAGCATTTACAGCTGAAGAATCGGTCTTTAATAGCATGTCTTAGTTTTTCCAGTTATCAGGATTGATTTTCCATTCTCTCAGAGAGTTCACATCGGCCATTGTTACATAATCCGATTTCAAAGCCTGATCAATCAAATGATCGTAATCAGTAAGTGTTACAAACGGACATTCCGCGTTTGCGAAATTCTTGATGGAAACATCAAATCCGTATGTGAAAATAGCCACCAGTCCTCTTACTTCCAATCCTGCTTCTCTCAAAGCCTGAACTGCCTGTAAGCTGCTTCCTCCTGTTGAAATTAAATCTTCGATCACAACTACGCGCTGACCTTTTTCGAAATGTCCTTCGATCATATTTCCTAAACCGTGACCTTTCGCTGAGCTGCGAACATAAACAAAAGGGATTCCAAGTTCCTGAGCTACCAAAGCTCCTTGTGCGATTCCGCCTGTAGCCACACCGGCGATGATATCCGGTTTTCCGAAATGCTCCAGAATAGCATCTGCATATCCTTGTCGGATATACGTTCTGATTGCCGGAAATGAAAGTGTGATTCTATTATCACAATATATTGGCGATTTCCAACCGGAAGCCCATGTAAATGGAGAATTTGGTTGTAACTTTACTGCTTTAATTTGTAGCAAAAATTCCGCTACTTTTAGTGCTCGATCTTTATTTAAAATCATGGTGCAAATGTACAAAGTTTTTATTGATAATTCGATTATAGAGTTTTTGGATTCTTCCGAGGAGCTTCCTTTAAGGCAGTATGATTTCGTATATAATTCACTCGAAAATGATTTGACCAAGCTGTTGGATCAATTTGATTTTTCGGCTTCAAACTACTGTTTACTAGTGGTTTATGAAGATTTTGAAATGGCTTTGAATCAGGTGTTCCAAAACTACGAGTTTATGGATGCTGCGGGAGGCATAGTAAAGAGCAAATTGCGGTATTTATTTATTGAACGACATGGAATGTGGGATATCCCAAAGGGAAAACTCGACGCACATGAACAACCCTGGGAAGCTGCTATTCGCGAAATTGAGGAAGAATGCGGAATTCAGGGACCAACGATTGATCATTTAATCGGAATCACCTTCCATACCTATTCGTATATGGGAAAATTGACCATCAAGAAGAATTGGTGGTATGCTTTGAACTATTCAGGATCTCTGGAGGTGACGCCTCAGGAAGAAGAATCGATTACACAAGCGATTTGGATTGAAAAATCGGAATGGGACCTGATCCGGAGCAATACCTATGATTCTATTTTGGAGGTATTGGAACTGGCAAAGGATTTTTAATTGTTGAATTACGAATGTTGGTCATTAAAGGGGATTTTTCACTTTCCAATTATCCATTTTTCCCTCGTTCATTTTTGGTCTGTTTCATTTTTTGGCTAATTTTTTGTTAATTAAACAACCATTATGAAAAGAGTTCGTATTCTTGTAGAGTTAAAACTAAAACACATGAAAGCAATAGCAATACTCGCAGTTTCATTCATCTCACTTGGAACATTTGCGCAAACAGCAGAGAAGAAAAAAGAAAGTCCGAAAAAAGAAGTTAAGACGGAAGTAAAAGCACCGGTTGCTTTTAAAACGTTGAAAATCGAAAGAGCGGAAATTCCTTACGATTCAAAGGAACCATTTGTTTTTGAATTTAAAAACAACGGAAAAACACCTTTGATCATTACAAACGTTCAGACATCTTGTGGTTGTACTGCAGCAGAGAAACCAACTGAGCCGATTGCAAAAGGAAAGTCTTCTAAAATTGTTGTGAATTACGATACGAAGCGTGTAGGACAGTTTACAAAAACAATTACTGTTACAACAAACGCATCTACTGAGCCGATCATTTTGACAATTTCAGGTAAAGTATTGCCTCAGGAAGGAACAGGAACTGCAAACTAAGATTTGCGAAACGATATAAAAAAAGGGCGGAAAATTTTCCGCCCTTTTTTTATTGACTTTTTTCTTAGTCCTGAATTTCAATTGTAAGGATTCTGTCTCCTTGTCTGATATCATCGATTACATCTAAACCATCAACTACTTTTCCAAAACAAGTGTGGTTGCGATCCAAATGTGCTGTGTTGTTTCTGCTGTGACAAACAAAGAACTGAGAACCTCCTGTATTTCTTCCTGCATGAGCCATTGAAAGAACTCCGCGGTCGTGGAATTGATTGTCTCCCGTTAATTCACAATCAATTTTGTAACCAGGTCCACCAGTTCCCGGTGTTCCGCTTGCTCCCTCACGAGAATTAGGACATCCTCCCTGAATCACGAAATCTGGTAATACACGGTGAAATGTCAAACCATCATAAAATCCTTCTTTTGCCAGCTTAGCAAAGTTAGCTACAGTGTTCGGTGCATCCTCCTGGTACAAGTTTACACGCATATCTCCTTTTTCAGTGCGAATGATTGCTTCCATTTTTTTAATAAATTTTTTACAAATGTACTTTAAATTGAAAAGGTAAAAGGCAAAATTGAAAAGTGAGTTCCAATAGCTATCGGAATGAAAACATAAAGTAAGGAGTTTCTGATGATGGAAGAAGATTGAACCTCTCCCTTTGGAGGGAGACAGAGAGGGAGGAAGAATTGAAATGGATGATTCTTGGAATCTCAATTCACAATCAGCAATTCGTAATCAGGAATTCTTTTAATGTTTTTAACAGATTGCCTTCCATGGTAACTGCTGCAAGTGAAAATGATGTGTAAATTTGCCCCATGAGTCAAACAACTATCGCTCGAGATAAAATCAAACAATTTTCATCATTTTCCCATGCTTTCGGGAATCAATCAACATTCGGGCAATTTCTTACAACACCTTTAAATTCCATTTCGGATTTATACACACAAGCAGCATTGAAGAAGGAGGTTTATTCTTCCGAAACCCGCAAAAACTTACTGAATGTCTGGAACCGGCAGATTGGTTCTTACGCATCGGCAAGTCAGCTGGAAAATCTGAAGCTGCTGGAAAATGAAAGGACGTTCACGGTAACAACCGGGCATCAGCTGACACTTTTCGGAGGGCCGCTTTATTTGGTCTACAAAGTGCTGCATGTGGTTCGTCTGGCAGAAGAATTTAATGCCGGTCAGAAAGAATTCAAAGCCGTTCCCGTTTTTTGGATGGCTTCCGAAGATCACGATTTTGAGGAAGTTAAATCCACACATTTGTTTAGCCAGAAATTGAGTTGGGATTCGAATCAAACAGGACCGGTAGGCCGGTTTAATATGAACGATTTCAGCGAAGTTCACGAAACGTTTAAGGCTTTTTTCGACGGAAAGGAAAATGAAATTTCAGATCTGCTTTCTGTTTCCGCAAAAGAAGATTATGCATCCTATCTTCAGGAGTTTTTAAGCAAACTGTTTGCAGATTTCGGTGTTTTGGTTCTTCAACCGGATTCCCGCGAGTTGAAACGCGAATTTGTTCCGGTTGTTTTGAGAGAGATTTCCAGTGATCTGGCTAATCATGCAGTTCAGAATACGAATAAACTGATCGAAGCGGAAGGATACAAACCGCAGGCTCACGCCAGAGATTGCAACTTGTTTTATTTGAAGGCAGGTGAGCGCTTGCGGATTGAACCGGTTGAAAACGGCCTGGCAATTGACGGAAAAGTTTTCACTAAAGAAGAACTGACTGAGCTGGTAGAATCGGAACCGGAGAATTTTTCTCCCAATGTGATTCTGCGTCCGGTTTACCAGGAAACGATCTTGCCCAATCTGGTTTATGTTGGCGGTGGCGGCGAAATGGCCTATTGGATTCAGCTGAAAGGAGTTTTTCACGTGCATCACACCTTGTTTCCACTGATTCAGCAGCGTGTTTCCATTCAATTGATTGATGGTGCTTTGAAGAAACGAATGGACAAATTGAATTGGCCGAATGAACGTTATTTCCAACCGAAAGATGAATTGAAAAAATTGTTTCTGGCTGAAAATGAAGGAGACGATTTGAATTTATCCGCATTATTTGATTCCTTCAATGCTTTGCGTTCGGAGATGATCGAAAAAGCAAAATCCATCGAAGCTACTTTAGAGTCGTTTGCGGAAGCTGAAGCAGTGCGTATGAGAAAGCAATTGGAAGGATTTGAACAGCGTTTGGTGAAGCAATTAAAACAACGCCACGAACAAACTTTGCAGTCCATTGATTTCATTTCGGAGCGGGTTATCCCTGAAAATTCCTTGCAGGAACGTTATTTCCACTGGCTGCAGTTTGCGCCAAGCGGAGAATTCAGGCAGCTGCTTCAATCCATTCACCGGGAACTTGATCCTTTCGAAAAGGAACTGGTGGTGATTGATTTGACGAAATAGGATCTTTACCAATAAAAGAACATAAAATGAGGTGCTTGTACGGCACCTTTTTTGTTTTTGACTTGTCTGGAGAATTTAGCTGATGATTTTTCATGATAATGGAGTTTAGACACTAATCGGATAGGATGTAAAACCCCACAGATGCACAGATAAATGCTCGGATACCGCACTCGCTGGTTGAATTGTGGCGACTGGTAAGCACCGCCAATATCTGCACATCAGGGGAAAAAAATCGCCACAATTCTCTTACAAAACCTTTGTTTTTCAAGATGACTTAATAAGAGGATTTAATTATTTGCTGTATTCTTTTCAAACGAATAGGATGCGGAAATCGTTTTCAGGAACGGCACTTTTGAACTCTCCAACTCTTTGCGTTAAAAAAAGCCGATTCATCTCTCTTTGTCTAAAGCACAAAGTCTTGTTAATAGCTCGCTCTATTTTCGTAAACAAGCCTGCGTTTTTTTAATGGGTATTGCGAAGCCATAAAACTTCGTTACGAAGCAAGGAAGTAAAAAGTTTATACTAATTTCGGGAACTCAACGTTTAAGCGAAGATGCGAAACCAAATTCTTGTATGTCTTTTTCTTCTTTTTGTGCCTTTGACCGCTCTTTGGTCACAAGTTCAGGTAACGGGAAGTGTGGTCGATAAACGTAAAATTGGACTGGAAAACATCAAGGTTTTTTTCTTGTTGGAAAGCGATACACTCGTTGCCGAAACGGGGAAAAAAGGTCAGTTTTCGATTGTGTTAAGTCCGCAAAAATACGGGATGATTGCACAATTTGATGCAGACAATGAATTTCGAAAGAATATTCAGATTCCGGATGCAGCTTCATTTACCATCGAACCGATCGTTTTTGATCTGGAAATCATTGATGGAGTTGTGATCAAAACCACCAAGGAAAACCTGAACGGTCTGGACCGCATTCCTCCGATTGATTTACAAAAAATGCCTTCCACAAGAGGAGTAGAGGGGATTTTGGTGCTTACACAAGCCGGAGTGAACTCCAATAACGAATTGACTTCCAATTACAACGTTCGCGGCGGGAATTATGACGAAAACCTCGTTTATGTAGATGGTTTTTTGATCAATCGCCCGTTTTTAACACGTTCAGGTCAGCAGGAAGGATTGAGTTTTATCAATTCGGCATTGGTTCAGGATATTTACTTTTCTTCGGGTGGTTTTCAATCCATGTATGGAGACAAATTGAGTTCCGTGCTCGATATCCGTTACAAGAAACCGGATTCTTTGCGCATTTCTGCGATGGCTTCTTTATTGGGAGTTGAAGCACATGTCGAAGACCGGATCGGAAAGCACAAGCGTTTTCAGTACTTGTTCGGAGCGCGCTACAGAGCGAATGGTTACTTGCTGAATTCACTTCCCACGAAAGGAAATTACAACCCGGTGTTTTGGGATGCGCAGGCTGTCACGAATTATACGATCAACGAACATTGGTCGTGGACAATGCTCGGACACATTTCATCGAATACCTATCAATTTGCGCCGCAAACCAGTAAAACCGATTTCGGAACTGCGAATCAGGCCTATGCATTCAATATTTATTTCGAAGGTCAGGAGCGAACCCGTTTCTTAACTTCAACAGTCGGAACTTCTTTGAATTACGCTTCTAAAAAGTATGAAGGACGAACTTTCTTCACGTATTTCCGAAGTGACGAGCGCGAGAATTTTGACATTCTGGGAGAATACTACATCAATGAGCTGGAAACCGATCCTTCAAAGGAAGAATTCGGCGATTCGATTGCGGTTTTGGGTGTAGGAGGTTTTCTGAATCATGCCCGAAACAAGTTGAATGCCGATATCATCAGTGTTTACCACGACGGAACATTCAATTTTACTCCGAAGAATAAAAATGCAAGACATCAGCTGAAACTGGGTGCCGGAATTCAGATCGATCATTTTACGGATGTATTGAGCGAATGGAAAATGGTGGATTCTGCAGGTTATTCTCAGGTCGATAATCCTACAAGCGAAGTTGATCTGTATGAAACGATCAAAAGTAAATTGCAGCTCGACAATCAGCGATACAGTGTTTATATCCAGGATCATTGGGAATGGAGAAAAGAACGCAAAAATATTCCGGTTTCGAAGACCTTTGAAGAAAAAGACTCCTCAGGAAATATACGTCAGCGGGTCATTCGTGATACCATTGCTGTGGGACGTTCTTCACTGACATTGGATTATGGTTTGAGAGGAACTTACACCACGTTTAATGCCGAAGGTTTCGTCACACCCCGAATGACTTTGTCTTACTTTCCCGTTAAGTATGTATATCAGGGCGGGAAGTTTGTGAGAAGAGGAGTTCGTTACCGTTTGTCGACCGGATTGTATTATCAGCCGCCTTTTTACCGTGAATTCAGAACTTTCGACGGGCAGATCAATCCGGAAGTGAAATCTCAGAAATCGGCTCATTTCGTTTTGGGAATGGATTACAGCTTCTTCATGTGGAAACGGGAATCTCCTTTCAAATTTTCGGCAGAAGCTTATTACAAGTATTTGTGGGACGTAAACCCTTACGAGGTTGATAATGTGAGAACCCGCTATTTTGCAGAAAACAATGCTGTTGGTTATGCAACGGGGCTTGATTTGAATTTGAACGGAGAATTTGTTCCGGGATTGATGTCTTTCTTCAAATTGGGATTTTTGTCTACGAAAGAGGATATCAAGGACGATTATTATTATGATTATTACAACAAGGAAGGTGAGAAGATCATTTTCGGATTCAGTGACGATCAGAAAGTAGTGGATTCTGCCCGTGTTAATCCGGGATATATCCGCAGACCGACTGATCAGCGTGTAACGGTTGGAGTTTTGTTTCAGGATCACATGCCTGGCTTACAGCAGTTGACTTGTCAGGTTGGAATTACCTATGGTTCGAGATTGCCTTATGGTCCGCCGGATCATTCGCGCTACAAAGATACCTTGACGATGAAAGCGTATTTCCGTGTGGATATGGGAATGTCTTATGACATTTTGTACCGCAAACCGGGGAAAACACGCAACTTCCTGAAGAAAATGGAAAGTGCGATCATTTCGTTCGAAGTGTTCAACCTTTTGGGAGTGAACAATGTGCTTTCAAAACAATGGATTCAGGATGTTTCAGGAAAGTATTATTCGATTCCGAATTACTTGACCCAGCGGAGGTTTAATGTGAAGCTGATCGTGAGGATTTAGTTTTTCTCTTCCTTTTTCCAAAGCAAAAAAGCATTCATTATTTCTATTCTTTTTTCTGCCGCATATTATAAACGGAGGTCAGAGACGTTAAACATCATCTAACAAATCAAACGCATCGGAAGGTTTTTTCTTTTTCGTATGCATAGAAATAATAGTCGCGATAATAATGAGGATATAACCAAAAACAGAAAGAGCAAAACCGATTTCTTTTTGAGGTATAAATGGAGTAGCTCCCCAGCCGACTCCTGTTAATAGAGTGACAAAATAAATGAAAATACTACACAGAAAACTGAAGATGTAAACAAGTATCCGGAAAGCGAGTCCCTGTGTAAAGTACCCTATTGAAAAGATAACGGTAGTACACATCAATATCAGATACCAGAGCGGATTTGTTAATCCATAGGTATAAGTGGTTTTAATTTCTTCCGAAATGCCAATAAAATCATCGTTAGATTCGAATGGCAGGAAGGCAGAACCCAATATAAGCGAACCACCGATTATGGCAATTGAATGCCTAAGAATCTTTCCTTGTAACTTCATGATCACATCTGTTCCAAAACAGCAATGCGCTTTTCGATAGGAGGATGCGTAGCAAATAAGCCTGCAAATCCTGCTCCGTCCAATGCTTTGTGTTCGATGAACATTTGCTTTACGTCTTCACTTCTTACGGAATCTACTTCCGAGTGACCGGAAATTTTACGCAAGGCGGAAGCCAAAGCGCGCGAATTCCGGGTTAATTGAACAGCACCTGCATCTGCCAGGTATTCTCTTTTGCGGGATAAAGCGAACTTGAAGAGAATTGATAATAATAAGGCCACAGCTGAAATGACCAAGGCGATCAAAACTCCTTTGTTGTCTTCTTTGTCTCTTCTTCCACCTCCCCAAAGCAGGTTTCGCAATAAGACATCTACGGCGAAAGAAAGAATTCCGACGAAGATGATTGAAACGATCAACAAACGCACGTCTTTGTTGCGAATGTGCGTCAATTCATGTGCAATAACTCCTTCCAACTCTTCATCGTTTAAATGATCGATGATTCCGGTTGTGAGCGTTACGGCATAACTTTTTTCATTGATTCCGCTTGCAAAAGCATTTAATGCAGGAGAATCGATTACAAACAATTGCGGCATTTTCATTCCCACAGACATGCATAGATTTTCTGTCAGGTTGTAAACGCGCATATTCTCTTTCCGTTCCAAAGGCCGCGAATTGGAAGCCATTTGAATCAACGATGAGTTGGCAAAATATGCGATGAGAAACCAGATCACCACTCCTCCGATCACGAAGGGAATCGTTGTGATAAAACGTTGGTTGACCTGATCCATGTGTTCTTTTCCACCCATCATGAAAAAGAAAAAGGCATAGACTCCCGCCAAAATTAAGAACGGGAATCCAGCCAATATCAAGGATGATTTTAAATTGTTGCTACGAATTTGTTCGTGAAGACCAATATAAGCTGCCATTAAAATCGATTAGAATTTAACTTCCGGTGCTTTGTCAAGCGTTTGACGTTGTTCAACTCCCAGATCAAACATCGGTTCTGTTTTGTACTTCTTAAAGTTCGCGATGATGTTACTTGGGAATTGTTCGATGCCGTTATTGTACTCTTTGGTAGAAGAGTTGAAGAAACGACGAACCGCAGCCAGTTTATTTTCAATATCACTGATTTCGTTTTGCAGGTTCATGAAATTCGTGTTTGCTTTCAAATCAGGATAAGCTTCGATTTGAATGTTCAACCCGCTCAAAGCAGCACCAAGATTGTTCTCAGCGTTGATTTTTTCAGAAATAGTTCCTGCCTGCAAACATCTGGAACGCGCTTCAGTTACGCGGGTCAATACCTCACTTTCGTGATTCATATATCCTTTAACGGCTCCAAGCAATTGAGGAATCAAATCATAGCGTTGTTTTAATTGCACGTCGATGTCGGCAAAAGCGCTTTCGCGGTTGTTTTTCAGTGAAACAAGGCGGTTGTTGATAGAAACTAACCAAAGGATTAAAATCAATATAACACCCCCAATAATAAGTCCAGCGATCATTTTTTTTAGTTTATAATGTTAAGCGAATATACCACTAATTTTTGTTCGTAGAAGGGTTTAAGAAATCTTAACGAAAGCAGAACCTTTTACGATTACCTGTATAAGTGATTTATCCTAAAACGGTGTTTTACATGTCACTTATCCGGTCAGTGAAAAACGTGTATCCCAGATTACCGGCAATTTTCAGGCATTGCGCTTTTTGATCTTCAAAATTCCCTTGAGAACCATGTTTGATCATCTCGAGTTTCAATAACTGATATTGAAGCGATGAATACAATTTCTTGTTCGTATAGACAATGTAGGTCATTGAGGGGTCCAGCCTCTGAAGAATCAGTTCGGCTTCACGGGCCTTTCCTGTTCTGAGCAGCGCAAATGCTTTATAGAGCATGAAATTGAAATAGGGATCCGTGTTTTTGTAATTGTGAAGAGCCCGGTAATGCTGTTCCGTGTATTCCGCCAATAAGAGAACTTCTTCATTTCTGTTCACCCAGATCAGCGCTTCCATAATCATCCATTGAAATGTCAGGAAGTCACTCATGATTGGTTCTTTGGACCGGAGAATTTCCCCGGAAATAGCCAGAAGGTCGGTAATCGGATAATTGGTTTTCTTTTCAAAATAAGTGGAATACAGCAGGTCGCTTTTGATGGCCCATGCGTAAGGAGCGCTTTTCAGATTCTTCCAGTGTTCTTTTTGACTCCGGATGTAAGAAACGGTTTCTTTGCACTGTACCGGATTATTCGTCAGAAAACCTTCAAGGAACAACAGGTGATTCCCCCGGATTTGAACTTTGAGTTCACGTGCTTCTTTCAGGTAATAAGTGAGTCCGGTCTTGTAGTATTTCGTCAGATAATCGAGGTCGACACATTTCTCAAAATAGTAAAGATGACAATTTTTGTTTTTCGACATTTCCTTCAGCAGGGAATAGGCAAACTCAGGATTTTTGCGCATTTGCATACTCATCACGTGGTTGAATACCATTAAACCCTGTTCCAGAACATCGGTTTTTTCGGTGTTCAGTTTATAATTAAAGATTTCAGTAATGACTTTTTCCTGTTTCAGATCAAAGAGAACATAAAGCAGCCACTTAATGAGATAAAGCTTCATATCCGAATCGTTGAAGTCCCGCATGATTTCTTCCAGCAGTTCTTTTCCGGGATCTGCATGACGTGACAAATAATGGAGCAGAACATACACTTCCAGGTAATTACCATGAGCAAACTGAACAAACACCTGATTGAAGGAATACTTTGTTCTGCCTGTTGATTCGATCAGTACACCACTTCTCAAAAGATCCAGATAAGCCTCTTTGTTTTGATTGAGCAGGGGCATCAGGGTATTTTTGTTGATCCTTCTTCCGTTTTTCCCGAAATCACAATGCTGCAGAAAAGTATCCAGAATGAGTTGATACCATTCAGCTTGGGGTAAATCAAAAATATTGAGCTTAAAAAACTCGACTATTAACGAAAATTCGTCGTGTACCTGGCCGTTTAAAGATTGCGCCAAAAACAGTCTCAAATAAAGCGGAATAGCGAGCACATCTGTGAGCCCTTCTTCAGAAAGCTCAATTTGATTCAGGATTTCACTTTTTATAGCGGGTTCCGTATTTTGATATTCAAAGAAAATATTGGCGAATTGGCTGATCTCAGCAGGGCTGAGCGACGGAACATTCGAAAAGTTATCTATCAATGTGCTTTCACCGATTCCGAATACCGAATTGGAAATAACGTTGGGAGTGAACACGGGAGCCAATAGAAATTTCCAGCTGGCAGAGCGCGTACTGAACAGGATCCTGAGATTGTTTTGATTCGGATTAAGAATAATCGGAGAAGTCAGTAAATGAACCATCCGATTGACATCTTCAGCTGATAAGGTGGAGCCGGTAAGATCATCAATAAACAGAAGGATTCTTCTTTTCTGAAGCTCGCCACGGGCTAAGGCGTTGTGGATTTCTGAGAGTAACTCAAATTCCTTTGCCATCAAAGCACTCACGTAGTAATTCTCCCAGTCAGTATTGACCGATGTGGTAACGTAATCAACAAAAACACAGGACTTGCCATATCCTCCGGGAGCAATTAAACCACCCAAAGGTTTTCCACTTTGAAAAAAGGATTCCATGTAGTTTCCGAAAAAAGATCTTTTTAAGAGTTTTCCGGATTTATTGGAGCCGGATAAGGTTGCTGAAATACAGGAATCGCTGACATAAGACAAAATATTTATCAGGTCTTGTTTTTTGTTAGAGCTCTCTTTGTTTTCAATATACAGCTTGAAAGTGTCCAGTGTATAAGTGCCAAAGTCGCCCTCGTAATTTGCCAATCCCCAAAATCGTTTGATGGTGGTTGAAGAAATTTTTCTGGAGGTTACTTTGTAGATTTCTTCTGATAACTCTTCAGTATCAGAGGTGTAGCGGATCTCTTTTCCAAAAACGTTCGAGACGTCCTTCCGGAGAGAGTCCAGGTCGGTCTTGATGAAATTCATAAATAATGGTCTTAGTAGTATAAAAATAACAATATGTTCATATGAATCCCCATGTCCGGGGAAAAACTTTGAACAACTTGAACATTTTGAACTCACATTGCTAATGTCCTCTCTGTTACATTTGAAATACTTTGTATAACTGATGTAGAGCAAAATCTTCATCCGTTAATGACTACTCATTATGAAGGCAAAAACACTATCACTGAAACGCTCTTGCGCAAAACTATTGTTTTACACGGGAGTCTTATTCGCAGGACACATGTTACCGGCGAGTTCTTATGCACAAACGACCGTTTTTGCAGACAGCGTATTATTTAACTCCGAAGTGGACAATCCAGCATTTGCTGTTGACCAGAATTTGAACTCTTTTGCAGAGATTCGGGCAAATTCTGGTCTGCTTCTAGGTATTGGCGCCTACTCCGGATTTATTGAAGTACGTTTTCCGGGTATGATTCCCGCAAACAAAACTTCCTATGTGAAGGTTGAAATGGATGACGATATTCTTCATTCCCTTTTAGGCGGATCAATCGGAAATTTATTGGCTACAACGGTCGGAGTTGCATTAAATGGGAACCAGGAATTCGTGGTTCAGGTAAAAAACAACGGATCAACGGTCCTTTCCGGAAGTTCCTGGATGCCGATTGAATTTTCGGGAGAAAGACTGAAGATTGTGGTCAATCGGTATGCAGAAACATTTATAGCCGTCACTCCCGATCAGCCATACAATTCTATCCGGATTACGAATCAGGTAGGAGCATTGATCGGTTTGTCAACGGAAAAGAAATTCCGCGTTTTCGGAGCCTATTATGTCAATGGGGGCGTTGATTGCGGTGTTCCAAGTTATACCTCTTACGACGCAGTTGGTTTAAACCTGGATTTGATCCAGTTGGCAGGAGCAGGAGCAAGCAACATCCATTTAACGGTTGACCAGAACATGAATTCGTGTTCACAGCTGAGTTTGGGGGTTTTATCCCTTCCTGCTTCTATTGAACAGAAAGTCTATTTCGAAGGATTATCGCATCCGACGGATGTTTTTGGAGTCCGTTTTCAGATCAATCCTCAGTTGGCATTACTGAATATCGGAGGAAGCATTGCGTTTCGGGCTCAAAACGGTGCAATAACTGAATATTCGGAAACCCTTGGCAATTTGCTCAACAGTGCAATGACCGATTCTCTGGTCAATGGCGATATCGTAACGATTTATCTGCAGCCCGGTGTCCCGGTGGATCGGATTGTATTAAGTTATAATTCCATCATCGGACTCAATGTTAGTCAGTTTATAAATTTCCAGGAGGTATTTAAGGTCGGAGCAGCACCTGTCTATGATGTTGCCGTTTCCGATGATACGATTTGTGCCGGCACGCCTGCTCAATTAGTTGCAACGGCCTTAGAACCTGGACTGGAAATTCACTGGTATGCAGATTCAACCAGCTCTGAGATCGGAATTTCGGCTTCGGGTGCTGTTTTTACAACACCGGTATTCTACAACGATACGGTTTTGTATTGCGCAGCTGTACGTCCGGGATGTGCAAATCCGTCACTCCGCACTCCGGTAGCGATCAGCGTGACACCTGCTCCGCAACCCTCAGATGTGGATCCGAATCTGAATCCAAACGGATATTGCCCGGGACAACCAGTGGTAATCACTCCGGATAGTCCTTTGGGAAATCAGTTTTCCTGGTATCAGGATAATTCCGCGACACAACCGATTACAAACGGAATGACGGCCAACGGAGCTGTTTATTCGATCAACGCCAACGGTGAATTAACGATAACAGGACTTGTACCTGCATCTTCTCCGTTGACTGTTTACTTATCGGTAACCGATTCCGCAACTCAGTGTTCCAACTATGCAGGGAATCTGGGAGTTGCAACCATTGTGATTAACAATGAACCGGCTCCAACAACAGCGAATCCTAATCAGACATTTTGTGTGGCTGACTCAGCTACACTTGCAGATATTCAGGTGAATGAGCCTTCAATTCATTGGTATGATACACCGGGAGGAGGAACTTTATTACCTCCAACAACAGCATTGACAAATGGAACCAGTTATTACGCAACCACTGTTGGCGCATTCTGCGAAAGCTATGACAGTTTAATGGTTACCGTTACCTTGAATGATGTGCCGGCACCAACAAGTGCTGATTTACATCAGTTATTCTGTATCGGAGATTCTTCAACAGTTGGCGATATCCAGATCAATGAGCCTGTGGTAAATTGGTATGATGCTCCGTCCAACGGGAATTTGGTACCTCCGTCTACATTATTAACAGATGGTTCGGTGTATTACGCTGCAAATGTTGGCGCAACATGCGAAAGTTCGGCTTTGCTTGCAATAAGCATCACTGTTGATGAACTTCAGCCGCCGACAACACTAGACAGTTCTCAGGTATTTTGTACTGCAAATAACCCGACAATAGAAGATTTACAGGTGAATCCGACCAATGTTGTCTGGTATACAGGATCATCCGGAGGTACAATGATTCCGGCAGGAACACCTTTGGTAGACGGAATGACTTATTATGGAGCTCAGGCAGGAACGAACTGTGAGAGCGTTTCCAGATTGGCAATAGCAGTGTCGTTTGAAACGGTGCCTGCACCAACCTCATCCGATGTAATTCAAACATTTTGTGCGGCGGACAGCGCAACGGTAGCTGATCTGGTTGTGAATAATCCGAATGTTGCCTGGTATAACCAGCCGACGAACGGAACTCTGATTCCATCCGGAACACTTCTGACGAATGGAACGTCTTATTATGCAGCGAATGTGGGAACTTATTGTGAAAGCACCGTGAGACTGATGATCTATGCGGTTATCGAAGATATTCCTGCTCCGACAACGGCTAATGCGATTCAAACGTTCTGTTCATCCGATAATGCAACGGTAGCTGATCTGGATGTAAATGAACCGAATATCAACTGGTATGATGCTTCCGGAAACCCATTAAGCAACTCAACAGTTTTGGTCAATGGAACGACTTATTATGCCGCAAATGTAGGAGCGAATTGTGAAAGCTCGCAACAATTGGCAATAGCCGTGATTGTTACAGGGGAACAAGGAGCAACCATTAACGGACAAACTTCCGGCGTTTGCCGCGCAGATACGGTTACGTATTCGACACAACCCGGGATGACCAACTACAATTGGAGTACTAGTGGAGCTGTGATTATTGCCGGTGGAACACCATCCGATTCAACGATTACCGTGGTGTGGCCGAATACGGGATCATACTCAATCGGTGTTGCTTACCAGACTTTGAGCGGATGTAATGTCTCAACAGGACAAAATAATATTCCGGTTACCGTGATTGTTTGTGGTGGAGAAGATCTTTCGATCACCAAGACTGTAAATAATACGGAGCCTTTCGTTGGTGAGCACATTACTTTCACGATCACTGTTGTAAACCATGGAACATTACCTGCTTCCAATGTGGAAGTCAGTGAAGTGATGCCAAGCGGATTTACTTATAACAGCCACACACAAACTGTGGGTTCTTATAACCAGACGAGTGGTTTGTGGACTATTCCGGTTCTGAACGCAGGGGCAACAGCAGTGTTGACCATTGAGGTAACGGTAAATCCTCAGGGCAATTATGTGAATGTTGCCACAATCATTTCCGGAAACCCGGATGATATCAATCCGATTAACAATACATCTACGATTGAAGCCCGTCCGAAATGTCTCACTGTTTACAACGAGATCACTCCTAACGGAGACGGAATGAATGAATTTCTGACGATTTCGTGTATTGAAAATTATCCGGACAATACATTGACCATTTTCAATCGCTACGGAAATAAAATCTACGAAGTTTCAGGCTATAAGAACGACTGGAACGGAATAGCGAATGTCTCAGGCATAATCGGTTCGGGGGATGCAATTCCTGCAGGAACTTACTATTATGTTTTGAAAATTAATAATCCCGAATTCGAGAACGTCGGATGGGTTTATGTACAACGTTAATTGATAATGCAAAAATCAGATCTCATGAAAGCACTTAAGAATACACAGATATTACTTACTGGTCTTGCATTGGTACTCGTTTTATCATTGCATGCTCAACAGCAAGTTCAATACACCCAGTATATGTATAACACGATGTCGGTAAATCCGGGATATACTGGTACAAGCAACAGACTGGAAGCTTACCTGATTCACCGGTCCCAATGGGTCGGTTTATCCGGAGCACCGAATTCCCAGAATATCGGGATTCAGGGAGCTGTTTCAGATAAAATAGGTATCGGATTCAACGCAATCAAAGACCGTTTGGGACCTTCAAATCAAGTTTTTTTGAATGCGTCAGCTGCGGTACGTTTGAATTTGTCTCCGAGAACAAAATTGTCGATCGGAATCAACGGGGGAATTGATGTTCTTTCGGTGAACTGGTCATCAGGACAAGTATTGAATGAAAATGATCCGGGTCTTTTAAACAATATTCAAAACCGGGTACGGCCTTTGGTGGGAGCGGGGCTTTATGTCTATGGAGACAAGTGGTATGCCGGTGTTTCATCACCGAGTTTTATTAAGGCAGATCGTTACAATTCCGGAAGCACTGTTGCCATCAATTCGGTTATTCACTGGTACGTCATCGGGGGATATGTCTTTAATCTGACGGATCGATTGAAATTCAAACCTGCTGTTCTTGCTAAACTGGTACAAGGTGCACCTTTGTCGGTGGATGTTTCTGCCAACTTCCTGTTCCAGGAGAAGTACACGGTTGGTCTTGCTTACCGTTACAACGATGCCGGAAGTATTTTGGCGGGAATTACCTTCAAAAAATCGTTTTTCTTAGGATACTCTTATGATTTTTCGGTTACCAGGTTGCGAAAATACAACAACGGTTCTCACGACATTATATTCAGATATACCTTGTTTGACAAAACTCAAAACATACGTTCTCCACGTTTCTTTTAATTCATTGGTTATGAAAAAAATTCTGTTTTTACTCTGTTTTTTACAACAGGTTTCGGTACAAGCTCAATCTCAGGCAGATGAATATTATGCCAGTTTGAATTACCCCATGGCAGTTGAAAGCTACGAAAAGTATGTTTCAAAACTGAAATCAAATGAACCTGACGCTGAAGTAATCAGCAATCTGGCAAATAGTTATTTCTTCACTGTAGATTATTCCAAAGCGAGTAAGTGGTACGAAAAATTGTACACTATGCAGGGAGATGGCATGGATGAAGCACTGTTTACGCGTATGATTACATGCCATCGTGTGAATCAGAACTACGAACGTGCGGATGAACTGTTGAAGTCGTACTACAAGAAAAATAAGCTGCGTCTGAAAATGCTTGCTTATCAGAAAAATTTATTGGACAGCGTGAAATCCAATGTCAACTCGATTCAGAATCTAAAAGTGAACACAGACAAAGCGGATTTCGGGGCTACTTTTTACGGAAATAATATTGTCTTTTCTTCCTCTCAGAATTCTGCGGAAACCAAAGAAGACTTGTATATCTGGAATAATCAGCCTTATTTAAACCTGTTCGTCGCAACACGCAATAAGAATTCCGGATATCTGAGTAATGTGAAAGACTTTCTGAGCAATTTGAATTCGGGGTATCACGATGCTTCGGTTGCATTTTCGAAAGATTTAAAGACGATTTATTTTACGCGAAACAAGCTGACAAAAAAGAACAACATTCAAACAAATAAGGAAGGTACATCCAATATCGAAATTGTGAAAGGAACGATTGAAGGAGATAAATTGTCGGATATTGAAGCATTGGATTTTAATGATCCGGAATATTCGTGCGGACATCCTGCTGTGAGTTCTGATGGTAAATACATGTTCTTTGTATCCAATATGCCCGGAGGATTCGGGGAAACGGATCTCTACATTGTCAGATTGTATCCCGACGGTTCGACAGGAACTCCTGTGAATCTTGGTGACAAGGTAAACACCGGAGGCCGGGAAATGTTTCCTTACATGACCGGAGACACGCTTTATTTTGCTTCTGACGGACATTACGGATTCGGAGGGCTGGATATTTTCACCACTCAGATGAAAGGCGAAACCAACTTCACGATTCCGGAAAACATGGGAACTCCGATCAACAGTAACAAAGATGATTTCAGTTTGATTTTCGACAATGAAAGCAGAACTGGTTATTTTTCATCGAATCGTGACGGCGGAAAGGGAGACGACGATATCTATTGGTTCGATCTGAACGAACTTCCTAAGGTCGTTGATTATTCCGGAACGGTTTTGAACGAAACAGGAACCAGCACGGTTCCCGGCGCGAAAATCCAGGTATACGACATTTTCAATGATCTGGTACTTGAAACAAGCAGCGATGAGAAAGGGAAATACAAATTGAATTTGCCATGTAATGCTCAGTTTAAAGCCATATTCAGTAAACCTGAGTATAGTACGGAAACGGTAACTTTTGTTACTCCGGTTGATGCAGGTGTAAAGGATGGAAATGACGTTCGTCTGACCAGTTTCAACAACGTGATTGTGATAGAAGAAGGGAAGGAGAAAATCAAGGTAAATCCGATTTATTTTGAATACGGTAAATGGGATATTACGGAGAAAGCTCTTCCGGAATTGAGTAAGGTTTTACTTGCCATGGAAAAATTCCCGGATCTGAAAATCAAGATTGAATCGCATACGGATTCCCGTGGTTCGGATAAATACAATTTGATGCTTTCGGATAACAGGGCAAAATCCACCAGAGATTACCTGATTTCCAAAGGAATCAGCCCGGATAGAATTGAAAGTGCACTTGGATACGGGGAAACCCGCCCTAAAAATAAATGCGTCAACGGATCGCGTTGCTCGGACGAGGATTATGCTGTAAACAGACGATCCGACTTCATCATCATCAGTAAATAACGAACTCAAAAAAACGAGGTTTTAAATACATTCACCTGAATATCCGGGAAAAAGAAGCTAGGTCTTGGTTAGGGTGTAATAGCATTGGACTTTAACGTGGATTTAGAGGTCGTAATTTTAGGTAAGATAAAAGCATCGGAACACTTGTTCCGGTGCTTTTTCAATTTGTTTCTTTTTCAATTCAAATTAACAGCAATTATAATACATCACCGCTTTCTGTTTTTTCACTGAAAAAGCAATGTGTCTTCCGTCTTCAGAACCAAGCCTGTAATGAAAACTGATTGCTTGCTTGTTCGATTTGATCTCTTCCCACGTTTCTTTGTCGATGTAATATTCCTGATCTTCGAAAACAACGTCTTCCTCAATAGCAGGTACGCTGAAATGCTTCTCTTCGAAGAACGATTCGATTCGTTTTTTGATAAAAGCATCGGTATCCTTCTTCGATTTGAAATCTCCGGTGAAATCGTAGCCGAACAAATAATTGGCATCAAATTCTTCTTTTAAAAGCTGTTTGCCTTCTGCGGAAGTAATGGTGAAAATGACTTTTCCGTCGAGCAGGTTTTTTCCTTTGATGGCAATGAAAAATGCATCTTTCTTTTCCGGATTGGAAAAGGCATGCAGCTTTTTGTTTTCAATGAGGAATTCGCTTTTTGCTGAATTTTGCTCCGGATCTTTTGTTTGGTCGACAGTTTCCGTTTTCCCGGAACTTGCTTCTCCGGACGTTTCTTCTGGTGTTGATTTACTTCCGCAGGCGCTGATTGCAAGCGTCAGTAATAATGCACCGGTAATGGGTATCTTCTTCATACGGATTTATTTTTCAATTTGATTCAGCCAGTCGGTAATTCCGGCATGTAATTCCGCCTCGATTTTTTCCAGGTCGGACAATGTTTCAAGGGTAATGATCTTTCGTCCGTCGGGGTAATTTTTTCCCTTCAGGCCGGCTGTATCATTTATTTTTGCTCCCGTTGGAAACACCAATAAGATCTTTCCGCGGTGTGAGTTAACCACCAACAGATCGCGCTTGTATTCTTTGGCATCAAAAGGGTTCATTTCTCCGTCGTAATAGAATGCCGGAGAATTCCATTTGATATGCTCACGGATTTCAGAATCACTGCTTAGAACAAGATTTCGCAGTGTGTGGATGATTTCCTGTTCTTCCGGATTCAATTTCGAGACGTGCTCATCGACTTTCGGATCTTTCATGCTTTGTGTTTGATGTAAATAACTTCTTCCGTTTCATCTGTGAAGCGATTTTCGAGGTAAGTTAAGCCGATTTTTTCCAATACGCGAACGGAAGCCAGATTTTCAGGCATTGCTCTTCCTACAATGACAGGAATGTTCAGCTTTTCAAAGCCATAATGCAAACAAGCTTCTGCAGCTTCTGTTGCGTAACCAAAGCCCCAGAATTTCTGCATGAAACGGTATCCGATATCGAATTCATCGAGTTCCGGCGTGTATTTCAAACCGCACCAACCCAAATATTCGTTTGTTGCTTTCAGGATAACTCCCCAGCGCCCGAAACCGTATTTTTGGTAATGGTCGTACTTTTCTAAAAATGCTTTTGCTTCTTCAATACTTTCAAAAGAATCGTCTCCCGTATAGCGAATCACTTCCGGATCCAGATTCAATAAATAGGCCGATTCCGCATCTTCCGGAGTCATTTCCCGGAGGTAAAGCCGTTCAGTTTCAAGGAGTGTTTTGTTCATTCGACGAATCAATATTTTGAGAGTGAATAAGTTGCTTTTCAAGGATATGATTAAAAATAGTAATAAATTGCATGGAAATTCGTTCAATGCATATGAAGTCTAAATCTCTGGCTAAAATCGTGACATTAGTATTCTTCTTCAGTTTACTGACTTTTTTCGTATTGTTCCAGAGTGGCTTTATTGTTCGCAGATCGAAACAGGTCAATTATTCTGAGTTGCACGCAAAAAATACAAGTCTTCAGGGAGATTCATTAAAAAAGAAGAACTGGGGATTAACGACTGTTCAAAAGTTGAACATTCTCGGGGCTTTTGATCCCGAGAATTTCGATGCGATGTTTATTCCTTCTTATGTAATACCAAATGAAACGCATCTGAGCAGTTCCAAAACAATCATCATCGATTGGGATCATACTCGCTATTCTTCGCGGGATGACGAGACATATCTGAAAACTTTACTGAAGAAGCAATTTACGCGGAAAAAAGAAAAACCATAATTCATGGAGATACTGAAATTAGCCATAGGAGCTGGAATCAGTTTGTTGTTTCTGGTACTGCTTTTTGTTCCTATGGAACGCGTTTTTCCGGCAAAGAAAGGTCAGGCCTTTTTTCGGAAACGCTGGTTTTTGGATCTGAGCTTTTTCCTCGGGCAATACTTGTTGTGGAATAGTCTTCTCATTTGGTTTTTATATTATTTGCATTCATTTGTTGAATTCCTGATTCCATATCAGATAACGATTGAAATTCATTCTCAACCCGTCTGGCTGCAAGCAATTGAGGTTTTGTTTTTAAGCGATTTCCTGATCTATTGGGGGCATCGTTTACAACATAAGGTAGATTTTCTGTGGCGCTTTCACAAGGTTCATCATACTGCTGAAACAATGGATTGGCTGGCGGCTCACAGAGAACATCCGCTGGATACGATTTATACTGTCGGGCTGATCAATCTTCCTGTCTTTCTGCTAGGTTTTGATTTGAATGCGATCATGATTATTGTTGCTTTCAGAGGAATCTGGGCCATTTACATCCATAGCAATGTAAGACTCAACCTCGGGTTTGTTCAAAAAATCATTGGTTCACCGGCTTTGCATCACTGGCATCATGATTTGGAAAGAGACCGTGGAAATTACTCAAACGTTTCGCCATTGATGGATCTTCTTTTCGGAACCTACGTTTGTCCGGATCATGAACCGGAGCAGTTCGGAATCAAAGAAGAGTTTCCTCAGAATTATCTGGGGCAATTGTTTGTTCCGCTCGTTCCGGGGTTTGCCAGGAGGTTATTCTCTAAAACGAAAAAATCACCTGAGATTTATCCTGTTTCTGAACAAGTAAGGATCAACGAGTAGCTTCAATTTCTGCTACTATTTCTAAGTAATGTTTTTTTCCAAGTGTGACATAATAGCTTTCCGTTATATCTGGTGTGATGAGCAAAATTGAGACGGTTTCCAATTCCTTTTTATCATTGAAGAATTTTTCCCAAACGGCGTAATTTTTTACCACTGAACCGTCGCCGTAATAATAAATGTAATAACCATGTTTCGTTTTGTGACCCCAATATCCAACTTTCAAACCTTGAGCATTGGTTTCATTTTTCAATAGCTTTCGGGAGATTTTTTCATTAGTCGGAAAATCAATATACCGTGATTTTGAAAGTTTAAATTCTTTCTGATTAACAAACAGTTTGTGGGAAGAGTAATCTGTGGTATCCAAAATATAGAAAAGCATATTGTAGCAGCAATCGCACATAGCATAGGCTTCGGAAACATTGGTGAGTTCCAAAAATAACGTGTCGCTTTTGGAAGTAAGAACAGGAGAAAACTCCACAGCACAATTAGCGATAAACCCGATTTCAAGAAGTAAAGAATCTCCGAAGCGTGTTTGGGAAATAATCCGATCTCTGTAAATATTAGAACCGATTTCTCCTTTACACGGAAGCAATTTAGATTCAATAATCTTTTGCGAAAAACCGTTTGAAAGAATTAGAACACCAATTAGGAACGCAGCTGATTTCATAAACTGAAAATAGGAAAAACTCATTTTACATCCGTGGGTGTTGATTGAAGTGCTTATATTGTTGATTCGAGTATCCATTTTAATTGCTTGTAATTCGCAATTAAAACTCACTCAATCTCAATTCCCATAATACACACATCGTCAATCTGCTCCAAATTCCCTTTCCATTGAAAGAAAGTGGTTTTCAAAATCTCAATTTGCTGCTGGATTTTTTCATGTGAAATCTGAACAAGGAGGTTCTTCAGGTTTTTGGCTTTGAATTTCTTCGAATCAGGACCTCCGAACTGATCAGCAAAACCATCTGTGATGAGGTAGATACGATCGCCTTTTTCCAGTTCCACCGGATGACTCGTGAAAGGCTGCATATCAAAATGTTTTCCGATTGGCTGCTTGTTGGGTTTGATTTCAACCATGTCTCCGCTCGTTTTTTTCCAGATCCACAAGGGATTATTGGCTCCGGCCCAAATCAATTCATTCGATGTTTTATTCCAGGTACAAAGCGAAATATCCATTCCGTCGGAAACATCCTGTTGATTTTTGGATAATTCATCCACAATGATTTCACGGGTTTTATCCAGAATTTCTCCCGGATTGCGCAAACCGAATTCTTTCACCGAACGATTCAGCGCATTGTGGCAAACAACACTCATCATCGCCCCCGGAACACCGTGTCCGGTACAATCCGCGACAGCAAAAATGATCGAATCTTTCGTTTCTTCCAACCAGTAAAAATCTCCGGCAACAATGTCTTTGGGTTCGTAGAGAACGAAATGGGAGGGAAGTACCCGCTGGCGCAATTGAAGCGAAGGAAGAATGGCTGTTTGAATGCGTTTGGCGTAATTGATGGAATCCAGAATCTCGTGGTTTTTTTCTTCAACCTGACGGTTTTTCTGCTCAATGATCACCTGCTGTTTTTTGACTTCTTTCCAGCGGCGGTAAAGAATGAATGAAAACCCGAGAATGATGATCCCGACAATTGCAATTGCCCAGTTAATAATGAGTGCTTGTTCCTGTTTCTTCCGGTCTTCGAGCTTTTCCTTGATCCGATTCAGGCGTTGATTCTCACGTTCTTTGTCGAACTGGTAATTCATTTCTTCCTGCGTCTGCTTCCGGATGTTTTCTTCGTCGGCAAGTTCGTCTTTGAGCTCATTGAACAAATTCAGCCGATCAAAAGCAAATTCGAAATCTCTGGTTTTTTCTCCAAGCTCGGATTGAGCCTGATAAATGGATTTCAAGGTTTCCTTAGAGCCTAGTTTCTGTGCTATTTTCTCCGCTTCGGATAAATAGTTGGCGGCTTTTTCAAATTGCCCCGTTTTTACGGCAATCACTCCCAGGTTTAGTTTGGAAATGGAAATACCGAGCGTTTGACGCAATTTTTCCCTCAATTCAAGAGCTTTTAACTGATAAAATTCCGATTTGTGGTATTCTTTTGTTTCCTGATAACAAACTCCCAGGTTGTTGTAATCATCCGCTAATCCAATGCTGTCTTTCAATTTCAGATCAATGGCAAGAGATTCGTGATAATAACGGATTGCTTTCCGGAATTTTTTTTGATTCAGAAATACGATCGCCATATTGTTGAGCGAAACGGCAATTCCTTTCTGGTAGTTGATATTTCGGCGGATTCGCAGTGATTTTTCGTGATACTGCAATGCTTTGTCGTCCAATCCCTGATTCCCGTAAATCAGCCCGATGTTGCTGAGAATATCTGCTTCGTTATTTTTGTCCTTGATGCGCTCTGCAATTCTCAATGCTCTGAAAAAATGATTCAAAGCCTTCGGATAATCCCCCTTGTAATCATAAGTGATCCCAATGTTGTTGTCCATCAGGCTTGCAATCGAGTCAAAGTGATATTTCCGCGCCAGTTTCACGGATTCTTTTCCGTAACGGATGGCTTTGTCATAATCGCCGTAATACCAGCCGTGTGCGATAGATTCGTTGAGTAAATGAAGCTTTTGCTTGAGATTCTTTTCGGATTGAGCAAGCCTGTAAAGTGAATCAATGCCGGAATTTTGCGCCTGAACAGGAACAAGAAACAGGAATAGAGCAATAGTAAGCAAGCAGTTTTTCACAACGCAATAATACGTATTAAACTGATAAGCTTTGTTAAAGAGAATAAAACATTTCGTGAGTTTTGATGATACATCAAGGAAGTCTTGTTACTTTTGCAACACTTTTGAATACAATGGAAATGGAATTGATCACCACATACATCTGTAAGGATTTTGACATAGGAATTCACAACAATATGTTTGGGGGAAAATTGATGTCTTTAATTGATGATGCCGCGGGATCATTTGCATCCCAGGTTTGCGATTCACCGAACATGGTGACGATTAAAGTTGACGAGCTGGTTTTTAAAAAAGCGGTGAAATCAGGGGCGATCCTGAAAGTGTACGGTAGAGTAGTGCGCTTTGGAAATTCCTCCATTGAAATGTACATGGAAATCAGAAAACACAATGTGTATACCGGAATTCAGGATTTGGTAACGCATACCAACATGACTTTTGTTCGGATCGATGAAGAAGGAAAATCACTTCCGATTGCCGAATACATCAAAAAAAGACATGCCCGCAGAATGGAAAAATACGGGAAGGCGCTATTGCTTCCTACGGAAGAAGGTTTCTCCCACGAATAATTCCCGCAAATGATGCTACGAGTTGGACTTCCGGTAAAGTTCGATTTGCTGCAGTACTTCTCTCTTTTTTCTTCTCGGAAGGAATACTTCAAAATGATTGGTTTTCAGTCCCACATATCCGGGACCTCCTTTGTCTGAACTCACAATGTCGTCCAGATTGATAATCACCGATTGATTGGCACGGATCAGATACGGAACTTCAGAATAGTCGTTTTCGATGCTGCTCAGTGATTTGGATAAAAGATACGATTCTCCGTCTTTGCAAAAGATGGTGGTGTAACCGCCCGATTGTCCGACCATGTAGGCAATATTGGTACATTCGATATAATACGTCTTATTGTTTTTAATGACCGTAATCTTGGGTTGCTCCGGTTGAATTTTGGCCGTATTCAGAAGCTGTTTTTCGTGAATGCGCTTTTTTGCTTTTTCAATTGCTGCTGAAAAACGGTCTTTATCGATTGGTTTTAACACATAATCAATCACGGAATGTTCGAATGCCTGCACCGCAAACTCTTCAAATCCGGTCACAAGAATCACTTCGAATTTTCGGTTGCTGAGTTGTTTCAGCAGATCAAAACCTGTTCGTTCCGGCATCAGGATATCCAGAAACAACAAATCCGTTTTTTCCTGAATACTGACAGAATCCAAAAAAGGATCGGGATGATCCGAATCGCCGATAATTTCGATTTCAGGGAAATATTTCCCAAGCATAATCTGGATTATTTCCCGATTGGCGTGCTCATCGTCAATGATATAGGCTTTCATAATTGATTGCGATAAAGTTTTTGGTTGAATGTAAATTGAACACTGGTTCCTTTGTCCGAACTTTGGATTTCCAGAGAAGCAACCGGAATTTCGAATTGCTTGTTCAGGGTGTCAATTCGTTCGCTGATAAGCTGATTTCCTTTTGAAAGGTGTTTTTCGCTCGTATTGTGCTTTTGAAAACCGGGACCATTGTCTTGTATTCTAATCACGAGTTCTTCCCGTTCATTGAGCTCGAAAGTGAGTTTTAAGACCGGATTATGCTCCTGGAATTTAAGCCCGTGCCAAATAGCATTTTCCAGAATCGGCTGCAGCAACAAGGAAGGAATGATATAGGTTGTAAGCTGATTTTCATCGAGATTGATGGACTTCTGAATATCGAATTTGTTTCTGAAACGCAACAATTCCAGTTCCAGATAGGCATCAACCAATTGCAATTCTTCCCGGATGGAAATAAACTGTTCCTCGCTGTAATACAAAATTTTCCGCATCAGGTAACTGAATTTTGCCAGGTATTGTGCGGCAAGATCATTGTCTTCACGCAGAATCAAAGCCTGAATAGCTGCCAGACCATTGCTCAGAAAATGAGGATTTACCTGCGCTTTTACGGCCAGCAGTTTGTATTCATTGAGCTTGCTTTCCAATTTTGCACGTTCGGCACTGCGTTTTTTACGTTGCAGGTGCACGATCAAACGAATCGAAAAAAGGATTAAAAGAACAACAATGGTGATCAACAAGTAAAAGAGCGTACTCTGCCAGAAAGGTTCTTCGATCGTGAAGTGGTATTTCCGGGAGTTTGAAAACTGTATTTTTCCATCGATAACCGGAAAGAGTTCCAATTGATAGTTTCCGCTTTTAAGTGCTTCAAAATTGACTTTTGTGCCTTCCGTATACTGAATAAACTTTGATTCTCCGCTCAATCTGTAATACAATCCGAGTTTGTTGGCATCAAAACGAAGAATATCAAAATCAAATGAAATGGGAATATTGTAGCCGATCTTTGACGGAAGTTTTGACCTTTTTTGATTTCCGAGCAAAATTTTATTCAGGATAATTTGTGCCTTTTCTTCGGAGAGATCGTCATTTATTTTTTTTGTAATCAGGTCGTTGTCGATGCAGATGAGCAGTTTTTTATTGACCAGAAACAGGTTTTGAATTTCTCCGTCAAAAACCTTGGTCCAGGGAACTTTACCCTTGCCATTCCACATCTTCACAAAGATTCCTTCATTCCCGGCTGCAATCAGCTGGCCATCCGAAAGGATTGCCTTTTTCAACGAAATACAAGGAGAAGGTATTTTTTTAATCAGACGCCCGTTTCGGAAATGAAAAATGCCTTTGTATCGGGTTGAGATCAACAATTCGTTTGGCGACAGAGCCTGAATGTGGCTGATGTAATAATTTTCAGGAATGAGCTTGCTTTTGGTCAGTTTATTTGAATTTCCATGATACTCAAAAAGACCATCTTCACTTCCGAGAAGAATTACCGAATCGTTCACAAGGTGCTTGCAGCGTATAAAAGGGATATTGGCTAAAGAAACATTCGCCTTTGGGTAAAAAAGAAAAATATTACTCCAACTTATTCCGTATAAGATCTTTTTTAAATAAAAAAAGTTGTTGAAGCTATTGTGTGCGTTGGCATAAATGATTTCCTTTTTCTTTAAATCCGGGGAAAGAGTGTAGATGCTTTTCATGGAACAGACATGCCATTTACCATCAATAAATTCAATGCTGCGAATGAAATCACTGGTGAAGTTCTGTGTATTGGTTTGCATTTTGATGGGGTCATGAAGTTTGATCAGCTGATCATTTTTGAGTTCAAACAACTGTCCGGATAAAGACCCGATAATAATGTGCTGCCGATTTCCTGCTATTTCTGTCGGAGAAATTTTGTACTTCCGCTCATTGATATTGGAAGAAATAAAAACCCCCTTCTGATTCAATGAAACGGCAATTCCTCCGTTGGGAAGAGGAGCTGTTCCGCCAATCAGTAAACCCGGAAAGTGAGTTTGGATATGGTTTCCCTGAGTATCCAGTTCAATCAGACCTTTGGCGGTTGCCAACCAGATTCTGTTGTGAAAAATTTCAGCGAAAAAAATGTGTTTGTATGGAAATACCTTGATCTTTTTGGAGCCTACTTCGTAAAGAGTATGATTGATCAGGGCAAAAGTCAGGTTTTTATGCCGGAGAATATCTTCACGGGAATCGGAACTGGAAATTTCATTCAGGAAAAGCGTCTTGTTCTGAGACTTGAATTCCAGGGAATAGTTGGTAATCTTCTTGACACTTGGTTTATAACGGGCGAAAGGAAACTCTTTTTTCGAATCGAAAACAAAATGGTGCAAACTATCCGTGAGGTAACTCGAATCCGTAGATATTTCATGCGACTGAAACGAATAATTGTAATAAAGATTACTGGAGAAAATAGCAAAGCCTTTACTGTGCCAATGTAATTTTTTAAAATGGGAGTCACTAAGAGCAGGTGAATGTTTTTGACCGATTGGAATAGCCTTGTCTCCTTTCAAACGGAAAATCTCGTTTTTTGAATTCAAGAGGTAAACGACTCCTTTCGGATCTTTCTCAAAGTCATAAATAACTCTTCGTTCGATGGGAAGATTCAAACAGATCGGAACAAATTTCTCCCCGTCGTATTTCATCGGGCCGTATTGTGTACCGACAATCAGATAACCGGTTTCATCAATATTGATATCGTAACATTCCTTTGAAAGCAATCCCTGTTCGTGGTTCAAAAATTTCCCATACAATTCCTGACCAACTACAGGTTGGCAAAAACAAAAAACGAATAAGATGAATCCGATAATTTTCACAATACAAGAATAACGAAAAAGAGACGATGTTTTATTCTCGTCTCTTTTAGATTTAGCCAATAATGGTCGAAAGTGAATGAAGATTTATTTAAATATTTTACTTGATTTCAAAGGGTAGTACAAATAGAGTCTATTTTGCTGAGATGCATTGACCAAAAAATGGAAGAATTGACCGTTATGAAATTTTTTAAGTACCTGCTGAAAATAAAAACCGCCTCAAAATCGAATTCTGAAGCGGTTTCTAAACCTGATAGGTCTTTGATCTTTCATTTACTTATGTGCGACTAATCCATTCCTTGTTTGGATATTTATCAGGTAAAGGTCACTTCGGCTGATCTGATCAATCTGCCTTGCGAATGATATCATGTGGCTTTTACAGGTGGCATTCATTCTCGTTTACCAAAGAGAAAGCAAATTTTGTTTTTAATACGGCCAAAGAATGGAGATTTCGACCATGATTGATCTCAGGTGGATGAATTTCACTCCGGAGAACGGAAAAGTATCTGCAAATTGAATTATCTTTGAGACCTAAAAATCAAAGAAAATAACTCTTGATATGGAGCAACAAGCACCCTATAAGTCAAAAAATAATATCCGGATTGTAACAGCAGCTTCGTTGTTTGACGGACATGACGCTGCAATTAACATCATGCGCCGTATTATTCAATCTACCGGTTGCGAGGTGATTCACCTTGGCCACGACCGTTCGGTAGAAGAAGTAGTCGATACTGCAATCCAGGAAGATGCTCAGGCAATTGCCATGACATCTTATCAGGGTGGGCACACGGAATACTTCAAATACATGCATGATTTGTTGAAGGAAAAAGGTGCGCCGCATATCAAGATCTTTGGAGGAGGAGGAGGAACCATTCTTCTTTCTGAAATCGAAGAATTACAGAATTACGGAATCACGCGTTTGTACCATCCGGATGACGGAAGAGCACTTGGTTTGCAGGGAATGATTAATGATTTGGTTGAACGTTCGGATTATCCTGTAGGAGATGTATTGAACGGAGAAATCAATCATTTGGCTGAAAAACATGTTCCTTCCATTGCACGATTGATCTCTGCGGCGGAAAACTATCCTGAAATGGCTGCTCCGATTATGGATCAGGTTCACCAGATTGCTGCCAAGAACGATGTTCCCGTTTTGGGAATCACGGGTACCGGTGGTGCAGGAAAATCTTCTTTGGTAGATGAGTTGGTTCGACGTTTCTTAATGGATTTTACGGACAAGCAAATTGCGGTTGTTTCTGTGGATCCGTCAAAACGAAAAACAGGGGGAGCTTTGCTTGGAGACAGAATCCGGATGAATGCGATTAAGAATCCGCGTGTTTATATGCGTTCTCTGGCAACACGTCAGTCAAATCTGGCTTTGTCAAAACACGTTTCTGAAGCAATTCAGATTCTGAAAGCAGCGAATTACGATCTGATCATTCTGGAAACTTCCGGAATTGGTCAGTCAGATACCGAAATATTGGATCACTCAGATACTTCTCTATATGTAATGACTCCTGAATACGGAGCAGCAACACAGTTGGAGAAAATCGATATGTTGGATTTTGCAGACGTGATCGCATTGAATAAGTTCGATAAGCGTGGAGCTTTGGATGCTTTGAGAGATGTGCGCAAGCAATACCAGCGAAACCACAATTTGTGGGATAAAAATGTGGATGAGATGCCGGTTTTCGGAACCATCGCTTCACAGTTCAACGACCCGGGAATGAATACTTTGTATAAAGTAATCATGGATAAGGTGAAAGAAAAGACAAACGCTCCTTTGGAATCCAAATTTGAGATCACGAGAGAAATGTCTGAAAAGATTTTCGTCATTCCACCGGACAGAACCCGTTACTTGTCTGAAATTTCGGAAAACAACCGGAACTTTGACAAATGGGTTAACAAACAAGTAGAAGTTGCCGACAAATTATATGGTTTGCAAAAATCCATCGTTACACTTCAGGAAAGTTCGATGGACGATAAGGATCGTCTGGTAAAAGGAGTTCAGGAAGCCTTTGAAGCCGTTAAACGCGACTTGGATCCGCACAATTGGCAGATTCTGGAGTCGTGGGAAACGAAAAAAGCTTCTTATGCAGCACCTGAATTTATTTTCAAAGTGCGCGATAAAGAATTGCGCATGGCAACGCACACCGAATCACTTTCTCATACACAGGTTCCGAAAGTTGCACTTCCGAAATTCAGATCGTGGGGAGATATTTTGCGTTGGTCTTTGCAGGAAAATGTTCCCGGAGAATTCCCGTATACTTCCGGATTATTCCCTTTCAAACGCGAAGGAGAAGACCCTACACGAATGTTTGCAGGAGAAGGAGGCCCGGAAAGAACCAACCGCCGTTTCCACTACGTAAGTTTGGGAATGCCGGCAAAACGTTTGTCTACAGCGTTCGACTCGGTAACACTTTATGGAAATGACCCGGATTTAAGACCGGATATTTATGGAAAAGTAGGAAACTCAGGAGTTTCTATCTGCTGTTTGGACGATGCGAAAAAATTGTATTCCGGTTTTGACCTGTCGCATCCTGCTACTTCCGTTTCCATGACGATTAACGGACCGGCACCAATGCTTCTTGGTTTCTTCATGAATGCTGCGATTGATCAGAATTGTGAGAAATACATCAAAGCAAATGACTTGGAGAAAGAAGTCGAAGCAAAAATCAAAGCGATTTACAAATCAAAAGGAATTGACCGTCCGCAATACCAGGGCGAACTTCCGGAAGGAAACGATGGTTTGGGCTTATTCCTTTTAGGAGTAACCGGAGATCAGGTACTTCCTGCTGATATTTATGCTGAAATCAAAACAGAAACGCTGAAACAGGTTCGCGGAACCGTTCAGGCAGATATCCTGAAAGAAGATCAGGCACAGAATACGTGTATCTTCTCTACGGAATTTGCGCTTCGTTTGATGGGAGACGTACAGCAATATTTCATTGAAAAACAAGTACGGAATTTCTATTCGGTTTCCATTTCCGGATACCACATTGCAGAAGCCGGTGCAAACCCGATTACGCAGTTGGCATTCACTTTGGCGAATGGATTTACGTATGTAGAATATTACTTAAGCCGCGGAATGGATATCAATGCATTCGGGCCGAATTTGTCATTCTTCTTCTCCAACGGAATTGACCCGGAATATGCGGTAATCGGTCGTGTGGCGCGAAGAATCTGGGCAAAAGCATTGTCGAAAAAATACGGAGCGAATCCACGTGCTCAGATGTTGAAATACCACATTCAGACTTCCGGACGTTCACTGCATGCGCAGGAAATCGATTTCAACGATATCCGAACAACGTTGCAAGCTTTGTATGCGATTTACGATAACTGTAACTCACTTCACACGAATGCATACGATGAAGCGATTACAACACCTACGGAAGAATCCGTTCGCCGTGCAATGGCTATTCAGTTGATTATTAACCGCGAGTTGGGATTGGCTAAAAATGAGAATCCGCTTCAGGGATCATTTATCATTGAAGAATTAACGGATTTGGTGGAAGAAGCTGTTTTGACGGAGTTTGATCGTATCACAGAACGCGGAGGTGTTTTGGGAGCGATGGAAACCATGTATCAGCGTTCCAAGATTCAGGAAGAATCCTTGTACTACGAAACGTTGAAACACAATGGAGATTTCCCGATCATCGGGGTGAATACCTTCCTGAGTTCGAAAGGATCTCCGACGGTGGAACCGAAAGAGGTGATTCGTGCTTCCGAAGATGAAAAACAATATCAAATCACGATGTTGAGCGCTTTGCAGGCCAATCATAAAGATAAATTGGATGAAATGTTGAATGAGCTTCAACGAACTGCGATTCAAAATCAAAATATCTTCGAACAATTGATGGAGGTTTGTAAATATGCTTCTTTGGGACAAATCACAAAATCCCTCTTTGAAGTAGGTGGACAATACCGAAGAAATATGTAATCGAATTTCAGAATAACTAAAAAAGGGCTGCCTCATTTTGATGCAGCCCTTTTCATTTTTATTTCATGCCTTTGGTCTTCTGCTGAAGCTGTTCGGCTGCGGATTGAATATCGCTGGCCGGAACATTACCGCTTTTGCGGAATATCAGTGCAACATTCGTGTGAAAGCGGATCCAGAAACGTGTCCATGGGCCTACAGGAACAGGCCCTTTCGGTCCGATAACAAATCCACCGCCATCAACTTTTACGCCGTGGGAAACATAGATCCATCCCATTTTGTAACGATTCGGGTCGATTTTTGGAGGTGGAGTACCTTCTGGCGTTCGATAGAAAGCAAAGAGAATTCCCTTTTCTTCCTGTTGGATGTGCTGTTCCCGGTTCGTCAGAACGGTGCTGCCATTTTTGATCTTTTGCCATTCCTTATACGGCACACCATCTACATTCGGGAAAGCGGTAACGTCTACCGGAGAAGGATCCGTATCAATCGTTCCGTATTCGTTGGCATTGAATTTTTTGCCTGCATCCGGAGATCCGTTAGTGAATACATCAATAAAATCACTGTTGGAAAAATCGCAGATGTCCACATTGAATGCATCCACGATAAAGTTTTCGCCACCATCGCCGCCTGAAGGTAAGTATACGACTACACCTTCGATGTTACTGCTGCCTACTTCCAGATCTTCGAAATCGGCAATGGATGTAAAGAAAAGACTGCCTCTTGCGGTTCCTTTGACGGCCGCAAAGGCGAATGAAACGATTTGACCTTCATAGACCATTTGTTCATTAGCGTTGATCGGGTAGAGGTCACCGGCACCGAAAGAACCCGGATCTGTTTCCGAGATCAGTGGCATGTCAGTAATTGAGTGGTGATTGCGCCTCCCGCCGCTCGTGATTTTGTAAACCACGTACTTGATTCGAATAGTTGCCATACTAGCATTGAGTGTATAGTGGTGCCTACTCTTTAAGGATTTTCGGCTTACTCCGTACTATTTCTGATGATAATGCTGATAACCAGTGTCTTTCGAATGAGTGTATACGAAGAGTAGTAAGGCATGTCTGGCATGCTCATTCAGTAAATAGTGTGGAATGACGCTTATTGCGATTTTTTCCGACCCAAATGTAATGTATTGTTAACGAGTTGATTATGTCTTTCTGCGAAACGCTGATTTAAGTGTTTGGATAGGAAGGTTCAGCTAGTGTTTGGGGTGAAACTCACAATTACATTAAAAGATATTCATTGGAGGTTTTTCTGTTAAATTAATTGTTTTTAATTTATGGCCAAGTGTTTGGTTTTGTTTGTTTCCAAACATTTTGCATTTAAAAATCATAAATGAACTAAATTTTCAATTTGAGTTATTTAATTTTTTTTCTCTGTGTCCCACTGATTTAAAGACTTGTAATAACTATGTAATTAGTTTTAGTTGTTGAATTAAGAATTTAACAAAATCAATTTTGATTACCAAAGTGTTAAATATACATTTGGGGCACTTTACAGAACTATAAAATTTATGAAATTACTGCTACTAAGGGTTTCTCTCACCCTGCTGGTTGCACAGATGAGTTGTTCGTTATTCGGACAAACCATCACGCAACAACTTAATCCAGAAGAAATCGCCAACAGGGTTTCTCAGGTCTTCGGAAACGATTTTGTTCTCAATAATCCAACTCTGGTTACCACATTTGGAGAAGTAATGACTCAACGGATTGAATACCGCATGGTCCAACAGAATCCGGATGAAAAATACGTACTGCTTTCTTCTTTTCTGCTCAATACGAAAGTAAATCAGGCCCTTCAGGGTGTGAACCCGGAGAATTTCAACGTGAATGCCTTTAATCCATTGGCATATCTGATTGAATTCTTTTCAGACAAGGCTCAGATGATCCGGATTGACAATACGGACTACGTCATGGTTATTCATCCAAGGAATTATTAATGAGACCTGTTATGAAGAATATCCGAATTTCAGATGGAAGAAGTATGTGCAAAAGCTTGCTTCAATTGATCGTGTTTATCAGTGCTTTTAATAATAATACCTGGTCTCAATCCGATGATTGTGCGGGAGCAGGTCCTTTAACGGTCAACGCGACTTGTACCACTACTGCCTTTACAAATGATGAGAACGGACAGCCCGAAACCGGGACACCGAATCCAAGTTGTATGACAGGAACAGAATCTTCGGATGTCTGGTATCGTGTGACGGGAACAGGAGGAACGCTGCAGGTAACGGTTTCCGGTACGGATCGAAACGCAGCAATTGCCGTTTGGAGTAATTGTCCCGGAACGACTCAGGTTGCTTGTATGAACGTTGTTTCCGGAGCTTCCGGATCAATGACTTTCAGTTCTGTTTCGGCAACAACCTATTATATCCAGATTGTGAGAACAAGTGGAGGGCCGAATGCGGATATGGTGGGAAATATTTGTGTTACTTCTGTAGTACCTCCTCCTGCAAACGACAATTGCGCCGGTGCAACGGTTATTACTCAATCAGCTTCTTGTAGTCCAACTTCTGGAACGGTAACAGGAGCAACGAGTTCAGGAATTACATCGTGTACCGGTACAACGGATGATGACGTCTGGTATTCATTTACAGCAACAGCTACAAGTGCTATTATTACCAGAACAACCGGCGGTTCGTGGGATTCCGGAGTGGAAGTTTTTGCAAGTACAGGTGCAGCACCCGGTTCGTGTATCGGTACTTCATTGGGTTGTCAGGATCCGGAAAGTGATTTTATGGTTAGCGGACTGACAATTGGGATGAATTACTACGTACGAATGTATACCTGGGGCTCCGGCTTTATACCGGCTAATCCAAGCTTTACAATTTGTGTGACTACTCCGCCGGTCGGATCGATTTACATGCCGTCGAGCGGAAGTACTTCTGCATGCAGCGGTACTTTTTATGATTCCGGAGGGGTGGGAGAGTACGCCAATTTAGAAACCCGCGTGTTCACCATTTGCCCCTCTACTGCCGGGGCTAAATTAAGGTTGGTGTTCAGTGCTTTTGATACAGAAGATGTGGATCTTCTTCAAATCTTTGATGGAAACTCTGTTGCTGCACCTTCATTGGGAACTTATTCAGGAACCACCGGTCCGGGAACGGTTCAGGCAACACCGGGTAATGCAAGTGGTTGTTTGACATTCCGGTTTACCTCCGATGGTTCTGTCACTGAAGCCGGATGGATTGCGGCGATTTCTTGTGTCATTCCTTGTCAGACAATTACAACAAGCATTACTTCTATTACACCGGCGCCGGGACCGGGCGGAATTATCCGCTTGTGTCAGGGACAAAGTTTAACAGCTACCGGAACGGGAACGTTTTCTTCCAGTAGCGCAGGAGCCACTTATTCCTGGAATTTCGGGAATGGAGTTACTGCTGCAGGAAGTTCAACGACCTATACGTATCCTGCGGTGGGAAGTTACTACCTAAATCTGGTTGCAACTGACGCAAATGGCTGTACGAATACCAATTACAATAATCAGGTGGTTCAGGTTTCTACAACACCAACTATTACTACTTCAGCTACGCCTGCTACGCTTTGTACGAATCAGACTTCTGCATTGAATGCAAATGTTACGATGAACACTTATTCTGTGAATTGTACACCACCTGTTTCCGGAACGACCTTTTTACCCGATGGTTCCGGAGTTTCATATCAGACTTCGATTACAACCAATTGTTACAATCCGGCGGCAACAATTACCTCTGTAAATGATATTTCGAATGTATGTCTGACCATGGAACATTCGTATCTGGGAGATTTACAAATCGAATTGATTTGCCCTAACGGACAGAGTATGATTTTAAAATCCTACGCTCAGGACGGATTGGGAACCTATCTGGGATCTCCGATTGATGATGTGACAAGTGGCCCGGGAACCGGGAGAACCTATTGTTTTACTCCTACCGCAACCACTTATCTGGTTGACGGAACAACTTCTTCTGCAGGTTCACCTGCCAACCCTTCTGTGGTTGCCGGCGATTATGAACCGCTGGATGCCTTTTCGAATATGATTGGTTGTCCGCTGAACGGAAGTTGGACGATCCGGGTTACGGATAATCTGAATCAGGATGACGGCTATATTTTTAACTGGGATGTGAACTTCAGTGCCGGAATTACAGCAGTTCCTTCGTATACACCGACTATTGTTTCTCAGGGATGGGTGGCGCAAACAACTTTGACAAGTACAGGGATAACTACGGCAAATGTGGTCCCGACCAATCAGGGAGCTCCGTGTTTTACTTACAGTGTAACGGATAATTTTGGTTGTACGTACACTGCTCCTCAATGCATAACAGTGAATTGCGGAACTTCTCTGCCAATCGGATTGGTGAGCTTTGATGCTTCTGCACTTGATAATACTTCCGTTCAGTTGAGCTGGGAAACCAGTTCCGAACAAGACAATGATTATTTCATTATCGAGCGTTCTGCGGACGGTTTTGACGGATGGGAAGATATTTTGCAAGTTGATGGAGCCGGGAATTCCGAAACTCCGAAAGACTATACTGCTGCTGATAATCTTCCATTGGATGGAATTTCATATTACCGTTTGAAACAAGTTGATTTTAATGGTCAGCAAAGAATACACGAAACCGAATCTGTGTTTATTGACATCAGCGGAGGAAGTGACCTGGTGATTTTCCCCAATCCGGCAACAGATTTGCTTACTGTGAAAGGAGATCTGGTTTCATTAAGTACTTTTGAATTATTAAGTCCGATGGGACAAAATGTGCGTCTGAATGTGCATTCATATAAGCAGGATGACGGAACGGTTGTTTTGGATATTTCATCCTTAAAAGCAGGCGTTTATCTGATCAAGAACGGTGCGAAAGTGTATTCTTTCGTGAAACAATAGAGAAAATTAAATCCTGAAAAGGCCGGCAATGACTGCCGGCCTTTTTTGCTTTGATGTTATTTTGGAGAAGCGGATTGAGATTTATTCCCTATTTTAGGAACTAAATGAAAGTCATGAAGTATTTCTCGTTGATATTGTTGAGTGCCCTGTTGATCGGAATAGCTGGTTCCTGTGGAGAAAAGGAAGAAACCGATGCCAAAGTGGAGGCAAATCAGAATACTCCTGAGTATAAGGCGTATGAATTGGTTCAGAACCTGGAAGTTGTCAAAAAACTACAGGCTGCAGCCGAAAGAAAGAATCAAAAAGTTTCCTTGCAATTGAGTAAAGATTTGCTGAATGGGAAGAACGGATATTACTGGTTTCAGGTTGTTCAGGAGATCGGAAAGACGAAAATCATCAAAATGAATGTGAAAGTGCGCGAGAATAATTTCAACGTGACAATTCTGGATGATGATAACGGAGATGATTTAACTCCGGAAGAATATGAAAGAAAGTATCCGGTTGAGTAAAATCAGATTCTGTCTAATACATATTGAATCAAACGGTTCATTTCCGTTTCGTATCCTTTGCTGAATTCCATTCGGGGTCTGTTTGCGATTCCCAGGCAAATGGTAATGCATTGATGTCCCATTGCTTTTCCAAGTGAAAACAAAGCGGAACTTTCCATTTCAAAATTCACAACCCGGTGGCCTTCAAAAGAGAATGCTTCGAGTTTTTCATTGATTTCAGGGGTTCTCGTACCTAATCGAAGAGATCTTCCCTGAGGGGCATAGAAACCGGAGCTGGTTACTGTGATTCCCTGATGTGTTTCCGATCCTTCGAATTGATTTAAGAGTTGTTTGGATGCTTCTGCACAATAAGGTGTGATTTCATCCGGAAAACCTACGAACGAATCCAGAGAGTGCGCTAATGCCTTCTCATGATCGCTGAATTCAATAGGGTAAAAGTGCGCTACATTGTCAATACCAACAGCATGACTGGATAGAATGTAGCTGTGCACATCAATATCAGCCTGCAGAATTCCGCAGGTTCCGATCCGGATCAGGTTCAAAGAAGTGGTTTGCTCTTTGTTTTTGCGTTCCTTCAGATCGATGTTGACCAAAGCATCCAGTTCGTTAATAACGATATCGATGTTGTCGGTCCCGATTCCTGTTGACAATGCGGTGATGTGTTTTCCCTGATAGAATCCGGTATGACAAACAAACTCGCGGTGCTCCGACCGATGTGTAATTTCATCGAAAAATGCAGAAATAGCGGCAACGCGGTTTTGATCTCCGACCAATAAGACATGATCAGCAAGATTTTCAGGGGAAATACCCAAATGATAGACATTTCCCTTTGAATCCAATACCAGTTCCGATGCAGGATACTTCATATTTTAAGGTAAAAGTTAAAATTGAAAAGGTAAGAGTTAAAAATCGAATTTAAGTAATTCGCAATTTTTTTCACCTTCTCACTTTTCAATGATTAATTACTTCTTGATACTCCCGAAAACCTTAGTAAGCAAATCCGTTACGCGCGCAGCAGGATCTTTTCTGATTTTGTTTTCTTCTTTTTCCACCATCTGGAACAATCCGGAGATCGCTCTTTCAGTTACATATTGATTCAAATCAGGATTGATTTTTTCTCCTCCTGTCAAACTCATCGCACCGTTGTATTTGGTGATGATCGGATTCCAGTATTCCGTCAGCTTCACTTTAGAGATCGCTTCTTTTACTTTCGGTGAAAATGCAGCTACTAATTTCGCTGTCGTGTTGTCTTTCAGGAACCGGGTAGCAGCGCCGTCTCCTCCGTTCAGAATGGTAAAACCATCCGAGATACTCATGTTTAAAATCGCATCTTTGAAAATAGGAAGTGCTTCTTTCGTTGCTTCTTCAGCCGCTCTGTTCAAGGTTGTCTCGAATTTTTCAACCTGAGAACCCAAGCCCCAATCGATTGCTTTTTCCTTCACTTTCATCGCATCTGCAGGGAAGGGAAGCCGGATTGCGTCATTTTTCAGAAATCCGTCCGTGATGGAGGTTAAATTCACAGAATTTTGAATCCCAACCGTCAAAGCTTCCTTCAATCCTGAAATAACTTCCGAATTCGTTAAAGAAGGAGTTGCTGTGGATCCTGTTCCGGTATTGATGGTACTTGCTGCTTCTTTTAAAGTTTCGCAAGCAGATAAACCGACTGCCAGACTACTTAATGCCAAGATTGTTGTGAATTTTCTCATGGATTATTTTTTATGTTCAAACTTAAGAATAATTTTGTCTATGCTCAAAAACAGTACCATGATTCATGTTGAAATTATATCCATCGGAGACGAACTTTTAATTGGACAGACAATTAATACGAATGCTTCGTGGATGGGAACTCAATTAGCAGATAACGGAATCAAGGTTTCGTATGTTGCTACGATCTCCGATTCATGGGATGCAATTTCCGGTGCACTTCAGGATGCGCAGGGCAGAAGTCAGGTTGTTTTGATAACCGGCGGACTTGGCCCAACCAAAGACGATATCACGAAACAGGTTCTGTGCGCATATTTTAATACGACCCTGGTTTTGGATGAACAGGTACTGCATCACGTGGAATCTTTTTTCATTAAACGAAACCGCCCGATGCTCGAAGTGAACAAACTTCAGGCAATGGTTCCGGAATCCTGTGAAGTGCTTTTCAACGATCAGGGAACTGCTCCGGGAATGTGGTTTGAAAAGAACGGAACTATTTTCGTTTCAATGCCGGGAGTTCCGTATGAAATGAAATATTTGATGGAAACACATGTGATTCCGCGCTTGTCGGAACGGTTTCCATTGAAAAAACTGGTTCAGAGAACTTACCTGACGCAGGGAATCGGAGAATCTTTTTTGGCGGATAGAATAGGAGAGTGGGAAAACCAGCTGCGCGAAGAAGGATTGGATCTGGCATATTTGCCTTCTCCCGGAATGGTGAAGCTGCGGATCAGTTCCAGTTCCGGAAATCAGGAACGGGTGAATTACTTCGGTCCTTTATTAAAGGAAATGATTCCGGTGCATGTATATGGTGAAGAGGAAGAAACCCTGGCAGAGGTTGTCGGGAAGCTTTTAGAAGCGCGGAAAGAAACTGTCGGAACGGTTGAAAGTTGCACAGGAGGAGCTTTGATGGCAAATCTGACAAGTATTTCAGGTTCGTCGGCTTATGTACTCGGAGGTTTGATCACATACAGCAATGAATTGAAGATGAAATTGGCGAACGTGAAATCAGACACTTTGGAAAGCTTCGGAGCAGTTTCGGAAGAGACCGTTTTTGAAATGGCTTCCGGCGGAAAAGAAGTTTTGGGAACAGACTGGACGATCTCTGTTTCGGGAATTGCGGGACCGCTTGGTGGAAGTGAAGAAAAACCGGTTGGTACAGTTTGGATCGCGATTGACGGACCAAACAGAAAAATTTCCAGAAAATTTCTTTTTGGGTCAGACAGACACAGAACAGTGCAAATGACTGTCCTGACAGCGCTAAATTTGTTACGCTGCGAAATTTTAGGAATAAATATTGAAAAAAAGCAAGATTAATGTTGCTTAATTGTTGGAATTTGCTTTTCTTTGCACCCGCTTTTAGAATAAGGAAAAATAAAATACAATGTCACGAGTTTGTCAATTAACAGGAAAGTCGGTAATGGTAGGGAACAACGTTTCTCACTCAAACCGCAAAACAAAACGCAAGTTTTACCCGAACTTGTTAACTAAAAAGTTCTACGTACCAGAAGACGATATGTATGTTACATTAAAGATTTCTGCGTCTGCGTTGAGAACAATTAATAAGAAAGGGATTTCTGCGTGTTTGAAAGAAGCACGTGAAAAAGGTTTTTTAAAGTAAATCCGGATTCGGTCACAAAAGTGGTTCAATCATAAAGAATTAAGAAAATGGCTAAGAAAGCAAAAGGAAATAGAATCCAGGTTATTTTAGAGTGCACTGAGCACAAAGAATCTGGAATGGCGGGAACATCTCGTTACATTACGATGAAAAATCGTAAAAACACTCCTGATCGTTTGGAAATTAAGAAATTCAATCCGGTCTTGAAGCGTTACACAGTTCATAAAGAGATTAAGTAATAAGAAAAAGTGAAACTTTTGATTTGATCGCCGTCATTGATGGAAAAAATTCAAAGTGAAACTAATATAAAAATTTAAGTCATGGCTAAGAAAGTAGTAGCATCCCTACAAAAAGGTGGAGGAAAAGAGCATACGAAAGTGATCAAGATGGTTAAGTCTGAGAAATCAGGATCTTTCGCTTTCAAAGAAGAGATTGTACACAACGATAAAGTTAAAGAGTGGTTTACTAAAGCCTAATTCTTTAAAAGTTGTAAACGCGATATTGTTTTTAAACCTCGAATTATTTCGGGGTTTTTGTATTTTTGAACTATGGCATTATTTGGTTGGTTCTCTAAGGAGAATAAAGAAACACTCGACAAAGGACTTGAAAAAACAAAAGAAAGTTTTTTTGGTAAACTAACGCGTTCGCTTGTTGGGAAATCCCGTGTAGATGATGAGGTTTTGGATGAGTTGGAAGAAATTCTGATCAGCTCTGATGTCGGTGTGAATACAACATTGAAAATTATCGATCGGATCAATGAACGGGTTTCCAGAGACAAATACGTTGGAACCGATGAATTGAACCGGGTTCTGAAGGAAGAAATTGCCAGTCTTTTATCTGAAAATGATTCGGACGGACCAACAGAATACAATATCCCGAATCACAATGGAAATCCGCATGTGATTATGATTGTGGGAGTGAACGGAGTTGGAAAAACAACATCGATCGGGAAATTGGCCAATCAGTTCAAAAAGGCCGGAAAAAAAGTGGTTCTTGGAGCTGCTGATACTTTCCGTGCTGCAGCTGTTGATCAGTTGATCATTTGGTCGGAAAGAGTCGGAGTGCCGATCGTACAGCAAGGAATGGGCGCAGATCCTGCTTCTGTTGCTTTTGATGCTTTGAGTTCAGCTAAAGCTCAGGGAGCTGATGTGGTGATCATTGACACTGCCGGACGTTTGCATAACAAAGTGAATCTGATGAATGAGCTTTCCAAAATCAAACGGGTGATGGAGAAGGTAGTTCCGGATGCACCGCATGAAATTTTACTGGTTTTGGATGGTTCAACCGGGCAAAATGCCTTTGAACAAGCCAAACAATTTGCTCTCGCTACTTCATTAACCGGACTCATCATCACCAAATTGGATGGTACGGCAAAAGGAGGAGTTGTCATTGGTATTTCAGACCAAATGAATATTCCTGTTCGATTTATTGGAGTCGGAGAGGGAATAGATGACTTGCAGGTTTTCCGAAAAGAAGAGTTTGTTTCGTCTATTTTTGGAGAATAACTGAAAACCAATCATTTAAATTTACTATTCACTAATTTTTGAACTAGAAATATAATTAACAGCATATTTTAGTGTTACTTATATCACCATGGATTCAAAGTCACTTAATAAAACCTATGCAATTCTTTGTTATTGCACATTGATAGGATGGATTGTTTCGCTTGTAAAAGTCTCTTCGACTGAAGGGGAAGAGCGGAAATTTACCGCTTTTCATCTGAGGCAAATGCTCATATTGATGCTCGTTGGTGCGGCGGTAAGTATCGTCGATACAATCTTGTTTTTTATTCCTTTCATTGGCGTGATCGTCATTAATGTGATCTCGATCTTGCTTTTTTTGATTTGGTTAATGCTCATTTTTTCAGCCATTCAGGGAGAGAAAAAATACGTTCCGTTAATAGGCCAGGCAGGCGAGAATATGCTTGGAGATATGTTTGAATAGAATTAAACATCGTTGATAAGTCAATGTTAATATTTGAACTCTAAAAGTTTGTCAATCAGTTTTTTTTACTATCATTGGTTTGCTAAAACTAGAATTGAGTGCTCTAAATCAGTTATTTCCATTTAAGGATTAAGAGCATTCGTTCGAAATGATAAAACTGCTTTTATGGAAACTAACGGAGTAAAACTACGTGCATTCGTCGCATGTTTGTTTTTCACGGTGCTCTCTTATGGAGTATTCGGTCAGACAAATGGTGTGGTCCGATGTTACACAGATGAAAACGATGCAATCCTGCACGCCAACCACCCGGAATTAGAATCAAGTGCCCAGTTTGAACAATGGCTTCAGTCGGAACTCAGCAATCCTGTTGCCGGAAAAATTATCGGAGGAGTATACCAGATTCCGGTAGTCGTTCACGTCATTCATAACGGGGAAGCAGTTGGTTCGGGAACCAATGTCAGTTATGCTGCAATCCAATCACAAATTGATGTGTTGAACGAAGATTTCCGTCGAATGTTCGGATCAAACGGTTGGAATACAAATGCTGTTGGTGCAGATACTCAAATCGAATTTTGTTTGTCAAAAAGACGACCTGATGGTTCCGCATTTCCGAACGGAGAAAATGGTGTAAACCGCATCAATCGTACTTCAGCATCGTTTACAGCTCCGCCGTATTCAACCAATTACATCGACGCAACAATCAAAACATATACTTACAATAACGGAACCCCTACGGCTACAAGAGGCTGGTCTCCGGATAAATACATGAATATCTGGCTGTGCAATATCAGCGGAGGAATTTTGGGATATGCGCAGTTTCCTCAATCACCGATTGGTGGAATGGGATGTGGAACTCCTGCTGCTGCAACGGATGGAGTTGTTTTCCTGTATAATTCAATCGGGAAAAGCTCTGTAACCGGATATCCGGGACCATACAATCAGGGAAGAACTGCAACGCATGAAATCGGTCACTGGCTTGGTTTGCGCCATATTTGGGGCGATGGTAACTGCAATGCGACAGATTATTGTAATGATACTCCGACTGCAAATGCTCCGAATTATGGCTGTCCGACGGGACAAAATTCGTGCACAGCTGCTCCTGATCAAGGTCCGGATATGATTCAGAATTACATGGATTACACAGACGACGCTTGTATGAATGTGTTTACCAATGACCAAAAACAGCGTATGAGAGCTGTGTTGGAAGGTTCTCCGATGCGGGTTGCTTTAATCAATTCCGATGCGTGTACACCTCCGAATCCGAGTGATGCTTCCGTGACGGATGTTTTTGCACCGAGAGGGGATAATTGTGCGGGAGCGATTACTCCAAGTGTGCAATTGAGAAACCGCGGATCGAATAATTTAACTGCTGCAACCATTTCATATAAGGTCGATAACGGAACTGCTGTAACATTCAGCTGGACCGGAAATTTGAGTCCGAATGCTTCCGCTACTGTTGCTTTACCTGCTTTTACAGCGGCGTTGGGAACACATTCTTTCAGAGCTTATTCCACTTTGCCGAATGGTGTTGCTGATCCGTATGCGGTGTATGATACTTCAGGAATTGATTTCGTGGTTTCAAACGGAATCATGCCGAACTATACACAGGATTTCGAAGGACAGTCATTTCCTCCGGATGTGAAATGGCGAATCGATAACGTGAACGGAGATTGTTTCAAATGGTCTCCGGCTTCAGGAGTTTCTTCAACGGGAACTTTTACCAACAACATTGCTCAGGTTCCATGTTATGGAAATGGTTCCACTACGAACGAAGATTTGTATACTCCGGTGTTTTTATTGCCGTGTAATGCGACTGCAGCAACTTTGAAATTCGACGTGGCATATAGAAAACGAACCGCTACTTCAAACGATCAGTTAATTGTTCAGATCTCTACCGATTGCGGAACAACGTGGACAAACGTTTACAGTAAAACAGGAAATGCAACTCCGTTTTTGTATCAAAATGCAACGATTCTTGGAACGGAATATTTCCCGACAGCTGCTGCCGACTGGAGAACAGAAACGATCAGTTTGATGTCCTATGTTGGTGCAACTTCCAAGAATCTGCGCTTCCGTTTCAGAGGTGTTTCGGCAAACGGAAACAATATTTTCATTGATAATGTGAAATTTGAAGGAACAACACCAGGAGAAATCCAATTGGCTTCTGCAGGTGTTGAAGTTCTTGATGGCGGATCTTACACTTTTGCCAATACGCAATCCGGAGGATCGACAACTGCCACATTTACGATCACCAATACCGGAACAACCAATTTAACACTGACGAATCCGATTACTGTAACGGGAACAGGATTTTCTCTTGGAACCGGTTTCGGAACGACTACTGTAACTCCGGGTTCAAGCACCACATTTACGGTTGTATTTTCACCGAATGCTGCCGGAAATTTCACCGGAAATATTCAGTTCGGAACCAATGACTGTGATGAAGGAACGTACAATTTTGTATTGAACGGTTTGGGAGTTGTGAGTTCTCCTGTGGCAGATTTTTCTGCAGCTCAAACAACTGTTTGCCAGGGTTCTTCCATTGCTTTTACCAATTTGTCTACGTTTTCAACGTCCTATTCGTGGACTTTTACCGGAGGAACTCCATCAACGTCTACGGCAACAAACCCAACAGTTACATACAATACGGCGGGAACATATGCTGTAACACTTGTTGCAACCAATGCAAATGGTTCTGATACGGAAACAAAAACAGGGTATATCACCGTTGTTTCATCTACTGCATCGGCATTGCCATTGACAGAAGGATTTACAACAGCTACTTTTCCGCCTACAGGCTGGAGTATTCAGAATAACAATAACTCCACAACAACCTGGGCACGTTCAGCAACTGTAGGATTGGCCCCTACTGCAGGAAATTCGATGTGGTTTGATAATTACCAGTTTGAAGACGCGGATGATGATGTTGTGAAAATAAAACCGTTGATCTTTACCGGGTATTCATCTGCTCAATTGACATTTAGTGTTGCCTACGCACGATACAATAACGGAAGTACGGATGGTTTGGAAGTGTTGGTTTCTACTGATTGCGGCTTGACATTTACGAGTGTTTATTCGAAGTCAGGAGCTACCTTGGCTACTGCCACAAACACTACCAATGCTTTCATTCCTACCACTGCGGCTCAATGGAGAACAGAAACTGTGAATCTGACTCCGTATGTGGGACAGGCAAATGTGATTGTTGCGTTTAAGAATCTATCGGCATACGGAAACAACATTTACGTCGACAATATCAATATTACGGGAGTGGCGGTTGCTACTCCGCCAACACCAAGTTTCACCACAACAGTTACTTCTGTTTGTGCCGGACAAAGTGTAACATATACCAATACTTCTACCGGATCACCAACGTCTTATTCCTGGTCTTTCCCTGGTGGAACACCTCCAACTTCTACTGCTGCAAGTCCTACGGTGACATATTCCACAGCGGGAACGTACAATGTGGTTCTGACAGCAACAAACGGTGCCGGATCGAATACCAGTACGATGACCAATTATGTAACTGTAAATGCTGTTCCGGCAGCACCAACTGTTACGACCGGAGGTACCACAACATTCTGTGCCGGAGGATCAGTAACACTTACTTCCAGTGCCGGAGCGTCTTATTTGTGGTCAAATGGTGCTACGAGTCAAACGATTACTGCAACAACAGCCGGAGCGTATACCGTTCAGGTTACAAGTGCAGCGGGCTGTCAAAGTGCTGCAAGCGCAGCAACTACGGTTACGGTCAATCCGACACCAACAGCACCAACCATTACAGCTGGTGGAGCAATCACGTTTTGTGCGGGAAGTTCCGTGACTTTGACTTCTACATCCGGAAACTCTTACCTATGGTCGACCGGAGCAACGACACAATCTATTTCAGTTACAACTGCCGGAACATATACTTGTAAAGTAATCAGTGCTGCCGGATGCCAGAGCCCGAATAGTAATTCGATTGTGGTAACGGTCAATCCGCTTCCTTCAGCACCTACAATTACAGCAGGCGGAGCAACCACTTTCTGTGCGGGAAGTTCTGTTACCTTGACTTCCACTGCCGGAACATCTTATCTGTGGTCGACCGGAGCAACAACGCAATCCATTCCGGTGACAACTGCCGGAACATATACTTGTAAAGTTGTGAGTGCTTCCGGATGTCAGAGTCCGAATAGTAATTCGATCAGCGTAACAGTGAATCCGACTCCAACTGCGCCTACGATTACAGCTGGCGGAGCAACTACTTTCTGTGCGGGAAGTTCCGTGACTTTGACTTCCACAGCCGGAACGTCTTATTTGTGGTCGAACGGAGCTACAACGCAATCCATTCCGGTGACAACTGCCGGAACTTATACCGTTCAGGTCAGCAATGCTTCCGGATGCCAGAGTTCAAACAGTAATTCAATTTCAGTGACGGTGAATCCGATACCAACTGCACCTACGATTACAGCGGGTGGAGCAACTACTTTCTGTTCGGGAAGTTCGGTGACTTTGACTTCCACAACCGGAACATCTTATTTGTGGTCGAATGGAGCTACAACGCAAACGATTACAGCTGCTACTGCCGGAACTTACACGGTTCAGGTTAGTAATGCTTCCGGATGCCAGAGTGCAAACAGCAATTCAATTTCAGTAACGGTGAATCCAACACCGGCAATTACATTGGGAACTGTAACAAGTCCTACTGCTTGTGCTACAAATACAGGATCAATTGCTGTGAACGGAAGCGGTTCAGGAACAATTTCGTGGTCGGGAACGGCATCGGGTTCAACTCCGGTCGCATCGCTTCCTACCAATATTCCGAATCTGGGAGCAGGTTCATACAACATTGTTTTAACGAGTGGGGCAGGGTGTGTCTCAAATACTATTTCCGGAAGCTTAACGGATCCGGGAGCACCAACTCCTCCGGTGATTACAGCAAGTTCACTTGTTTTGTGTGCGGGAAATACCATTACTTTGACATCGTCCTACTCCTCGGGGAATACCTGGTCTGAAGGATCGTTGACACCGGTGATTACAGTTTCGTCTGCAGGTACTTATACCGTTTCGGTTTCAGCTGCGGGGTGTATTTCAACTTCTGAACCAATGACCATTACGGCTTCAACTCCGTTTACGGTGAATGCAGGATCTGATCAAAGTGTGTGTGCCGGAACTTCGGTGACTTTGACGGGAACTTCTTCCGGTTCGCCTGCTTTGGGTTGGAACAACGGAGTTCAAAACGGTGTTTCTTTCGTTCCAAATGGAACAACAACTTATACTCTGACCGGGACAGATGCAAACGGATGCCAGAATACGGATCAGGTAACAGTAACTGTAAACAGCAACCCGAATGTGAGTTTGGGAGCTTTGAATCAGGTTTGTACCTACACACCTTCCTTTACATTGACAGGAGGTTCGCCGCTTGGAGGAAATTATTCGGGAACGGGAGTGAATTCCGGGAACTTTAATCCTGCAGCGAGTGGTGCGGGAACTTTCCCGATCACCTATTCTTTCACAGATGGAAACGGCTGCTCGGGAACGGCTCAATCGAGCATTGTGGTTGATGAATGTTTATCACTTTCGGAGCAAGATGAAGCACAAATGTTTGTCTATCCGAACCCGACTTCCGGAATAATCACCCTGGTTTCGGATGTTCAGTACCAATCTGTTGAGGTAATTGATGCTGCCGGAAGAATGGTCTGGAAACTGGAGTCTGGTTCTTTTGAAAAAGAACAAGTCATCGATCTGACTGCATTCGCTAACGGTCAGTATGTACTTCAGGTAAAAACTCAAAGCAGTATACACAATTATAGCTTGATTGTGAACAAATAAAATTAACCACTACTACTTAGAAGGCCGACCCGTAAGTCGGCTTTTTCTTTTTTCTTAATTTTGATTCAAAGATTCACTCGAAAATGAAGAAACTAAAGATTAACGGTCACGGACACATTTTACCGGAACCATCGGAAATTCCAAGATTTATGCGCGAAAAAAAGCTGTTTTGGATCGACGATGACAAAAAGTTCATGAGACAGGACGATTGGGCCAGGCCGATTACGGATCCGAGCTTCTTCTTTGATGAGAAAATCGAATGGATGGAAAGACACGATATTGATCACGGTGTGATGCTCAATTTGTCTCAGGTCTATTGCAACGGTTGGTCCAGACAAGATACCTTCGATGCTGTTCGCTGGCAGAATGATTTTAATGCAAGTGTTCAGGAAAGAAGACCAGATAAGTTTACGAGTGGTTTTGTTGTGCAGCCGCTTCATCTGGATGACGCTCTGAATGAAATTCGTCGTTGTGTGGAAGATTTAAAAATGAATGTACTTTGTTTACCGACACACTTTTTGAATAAAAACAACGAATGGCTTTCTGTGGTTGACGATTCTACGCTGCCTTTATTTGAATTGGCAAATGAATACAAACTGGCGGTCGAAATTCATCCGTATGACGGTGAAAAAATGGTGGCTTTGAAAGATATGTACTGGCGTTTCCACCTGGTTTGGATGATGGCGCAAACGGCAGATACCTTACACATGTATGCCTTGAAGGATTTCGTCAATAAATACCCGGATATTCGTACGTGTTTTGCACACGGCTGCATGTTGGGACAAGCCAATTACGGAAGAAGACTTCAGGGGTTTGACGGTCGTCCGGATTTGTTTACGGAAACAAGAGATCCGCGTGCAAGTTTGGGACATCCGAACTTGTTTTTCGATACTTTGGTACATGATTCCTATACGCTTCAATTGCTGAAGATCAGAGTGGGTTCTTCACAGATTGTTTCGGGATTGGATGATCCGTATCCTTTGGGAGAAATGGAAGGTGTAGCCAATTCTTATCCGGGAAGAGTGATTGATTTTGCTGTTCAGGTAGGAATTTTAGAGGAAAAAGAATCCGATGCCATTTGGTATGACAATGTGCTTCGTTGGTTGGGAAAGACTTCAATATAGTATGATATGACATTCAGAATTCCGGTCCTTTTTATCGTTTGCTTGATTCAAAGTCTTTATGCGTTTACGCAAAACGAGAAGGATTCGGTGATTCATGTTCCCATTGAATTTGCCCGGTTCGTTAAAAATACGAAGCAGCATTACGGATTTTACGAGCAGGATCTTGAAAAGAAAGATGGAACCTATGAGGTGCAGGTTTTTAAATCTACAGGAAAATCTCAATCCGATCTGGTGGATTTTAAAATCAATACTACACGAATCGGTACAATTGATTCGGTTGTGTTTTTCATAGCTTCCAATCCGCTGAAAACATTCCGGATCAGTAAATCAAAGTGCACGGTCTTTTTGCCTGCGATGGATAAAGATTATGAAGTGCATGCAAAATACCACGGTAAAACAATTTCGGTTTTATCCGTCTCGGTTTTACCGCTTTTAGAACAACAGATCCGCATTGTTCCTCTGGTTAAAACCAAAATCAACAAAGACAGTCTGGAAAGAGAGCTGAATGTCTTGTTCAAATCTGCCAATGTGCACTTTCATGTAACGGTGGAAGCTTTGTATGAAAGCGATGCTTTTGAGGCGGGTAAGCCTTTTGAAAATCCAAGTCCTGATCGATTGAAATACACCGATCAGATGCGGGATGTTCGGGATGCCTACAAGCAGTCTGAAAAGGAAAAAGTAACAAATACTCTGTTGTTTTTTGTTGTTCCGGAGTTTGTGAGTCCGAAATGGGAAGGCTTCATGGTGAAAAGCAAATCGATGGGTTTTGTAAGTGATAAAGAAGATCAATTACTGGCGGCAATCATTGCAAACGAATATTTGAAAGGTTTTCTGAGTCTGGAATCTGATGAAGAAATAACAAAAAGCCGGGGTCTGGACAAGGAAGGCTGGCTGAGAGCAAACAACAATCCGGGAATTTATTCCATTATCGACGATTATGAAGAGGTGGTCACAAACAATGGTTTGGTGGCGTACTACTTCTTCGAACAAAATAAAGACGGAACCATTGTTCTGAAGAAAAAGAACTTTTTGTCGTCTGTGCTGCGCCCAATAAAGAAGAACACTTATTCCTATCATTTGCAGATAGACAATCTTTTTTACAAGACCATTTTCAGGATTCAGGGAAAGCCTTTCAATGCATTGCATCTGCTGAGCGTATTGCTTTCTGTTGCAGGATGTATTTACGGTTTTCGAAAACTCAGGTCTTTTATCCGCACGAAAATGAAAAAGCCGCGTCTGGTTTCTTTTGTTTCAAGATTGATCCAGTGGTCGGGAATTGTTCTTTTATCTTATGGTTTTATTCGTCTGGTGGATTTGGGTTATTCCTGGTTCGAGGTAACGGATGGGATTATCAAATCGTATTCGGATCTGGAGGAGAAAAAGGTACTTGATTTGTTGTTCAACAACACGCATCCTTCCAAACTGGAAGAAAAGAATATCGGTTCTGAGCTGATTATTAAGCGGGATAAGAACTACTTTCTTTACGAACGGAAAAAAGTGCTCTACTTTAAAATGAATGTTTCGAAGAATAATGTTCCGTTGAAACTTCGTTTGATTTCGACTTCGGATTCATTGAAAGTGGCTCAATTGGAGAAACCGGTAGTGGCACAAAGTCACTACATGGTGGTGAAAATCTATTCCCGGAAAGGAAAGTGGCTGCGCGATCAGGTTTACAACCATTTGGGTGTAGATCTGACCAAGAAATTGAAACTGGAAGATCCACCCAAACGGATTCTGATTTTTGTCAACGGATATCGACCGACTTCTTTGGGAAGCACTTTTGAAGAGAACTTTGAGGATATCAAGAAATATGGACTGGAATTCCCGAATTCGGTCAATCGCTTGTTTTCGGAAGACCGCTACAATTACTGGCATCCATGGAAACAAATCGACGATACTTTCAGATTGAGAATTAATCCGACAGAGTATTATTACGCAGACGGACATCATTCCGTGGCAACTTCAAATCACAGGAGTCTGCTCAATTTTACGACAAATTCAAGTGTTTATCCGAAAAGATGCCTGCATCCGGGAGTTCACACCTGTTATACGACCAATACCGTCGGATCGAAAATTTTTGGTTCTAAAAAGGCCAAAACGCTGGGTCTGTTAGCAACAAGATCCAACAAAAGAGGATTTAAAGTTCGTGAGAACAGCGGACGAATAGCCGGACGAAACCTGTATCAGATGCTGAACGAACTCCCGAATACATCCAAAAATGACACCTTGTATTTGGTTGTTCACAGTATGGGATTTGCCTATTCTCAGGGACTTGTGAGTCAGTTGAGAGGAAAAATCAATTTTGGAGGCTATTATGTTCTGGCTCCCGAAAATGCCGAAGCAGGAGGAATCAATCTGAAAGAATGGAAGCAGGTTTGGCAATACGGAAGTAATCTGAATGCCAAAGGTGAGGATGCTCCATGTTTGCAGGATGGGGTGGCACCGCAAACGGCTGTGAAAGGTTTGAGTGAAGCGCAACGAATCTACATTCCGAAAACATTATTTAAGCGCAAAGGCTACTTTGATTCTCATTTTATTGGGTTGTATACCTGGATTTTCAGCATTCCGAACGGAGAGAAGGGGCATATTCGACAGAGGTAACATGAATTGCGAATTCGTTTCTTGACGAATTTGACTGTACATCATTCGTAATTATGTAATTACCCTTTTTGTGGTATTGCGGAATGTAAAATTAGACCTCACCTTTGTTATTTAGAATTATTCTACATAACATGAATCTGTATCTTGACAACAGAAACCAATTAATTAGCCTTGGATTCAAGGAATTAACCCGGACGATCTTCGGAGAATTGCATGTGGAATGGCATTCGGGAATCCCTCAGTTGAATACGATAACACCTGCCAAAGAATTGGTGGTCGTTTACAATTTCACGGATAATTTCCAGGAATTGGAAAACAATCTGAAACGGACGGCGGAAGATACGAGTATCAAAGTAATCCTGATTCTGAATGGAGATGTTTCACAGCTTCCCAAGCTTGTTTCATATGGTGTTTCCGGATTTATTGATGTGAACTGCACGGTTCAGGATTTGAAAGAAGCCTTTCAGAAAATTTTGCATAACCAGAATTATTACTGCGAAGTAGTTTGGAGCAAAATTCTGAATCAGGATGAGGAAGTCAGCTCACCAACTCATTTCAGTCTCACAAAACGGGAAGTTGAAATCGTAGATCGCTTACTGATCGGGAAATCAACTTTGGAAATCAGTAAAGAGCTGGGTTTGAGTCCGCATACAGTACAAACACATCGGAAGAATTGTTTCAGGAAATTAAAAGTGAAGTCCTTGTCGGAGCTGTTGTTGTTCGAAATGGAAAATCAGGTGTTTAAAAAGTAAAAAACATACCCTGTGGAGGGTAGTTTTTTACGCTGATTATAGGGATTGCCTCCGATATAGAAAATAGATAAATTTGCGGAGATTAATTTAGACTTAATATAAATAATAAAATAACAAGAATCATGAAAAGAATATTACTTAGCGCGGCGGCTCTTATTTCTTTATCAAATGCAATGGCTCAAGGTCCGGTTGTAATTGATACAGTGATAACTGGTGCAGGTTACGGAACGAACGTTTGGTACAGTTTACAAAATGACGAACAAGACACAGATGTTTCTACAAACTGGGATATCGCGTTGGCGTCAACAGCTTCTCAAACCAATCCATTGACAAGCAGTATCTTGTTCAACTCGAAAATTGGAAAAGTATACGCAATTCCTAATTCCGATCCTGCAACTTCATTTGACACATTGGCAACGGTGAATTTCACAGCGTTAACTCCACTTGTGAATGACGATTCTGATTGGGCAAATGGTGCTTTGAGACGTGCTTCCAATACAGGAATGTTTGATTTCGGTTGGGGAACATACAATTCTACTACGCATTCGGTTATCGGAAGTAAAGTGTTTGTTGTAGTATACAATGATAACTCAAAGAAGAAATTCTATGTGAACTTGATTTCCACACAAGGAAAGTACGAGATCATCTCAGCTGATTTGGCAAACGGAGCAGCACAAACAACACAGAATTTAGTATTGACTCCTTATACGACTAAGAACTTTGTTTATTACAAGATCAATACAAATGCGGTATTAGACAGAGAGCCTGTTTCTGCAAGCTGGGATTTCACATTCTTGCAATATGATGCTACAATTGCTCCGAATATGCAATACTTTTCCTTTGGTATTTTGAATAATGTTGGAATTGAGGCAGTAAAAGTTACAGCAGTAGCAGACGTTCCAAACTTTACCAACTACCAGTCCCAAACGTTCAGCGATGCTGCAAATGTAATCGGTTATAGCTGGAAAAATGCTCAGGCTCAAACAGTTGAAGATAGTACGGTTTACTTCGTGAAAACGAACGACAACAACATCTGGAAATTGGTGTTCACGAAATTTACATCAGGAAGTTCAAGTAATATGAACGTATTCTCCAAGCAAAACCTGACAACACTTTCTGTAAACGAATTGGAGAAAGATGTATTTGTATCTGTTTATCCTAACCCTGCTGCAAATGTAGCTACAGTTGTTGTGGATTCTAAAGCAAATTCAACAGTGAAAGTAGTGAGTATGACAGGACAAGTTGTTTTCGAAACAGCTGCTTCAAACGGATTAACTACAACAACTATTTCTACAGAAAACTTCACAAACGGAGTATATTTGGTGCAAGTTTCTAATGGTGCTGCAACATCAACACAACGTTTGGTAGTTCAACACTAATGATTTGAAAAAATAAAGATGAAAAAAATTGGATTTCTATTCCTTGGACTTGCGTTTGCAGTTGCTTCATGTAACTCAGGTGCAAAAACCGAAGAGAAAAAAGAAGAAGTAATAGAGAAACGAATTGTTTCTTTGAACGGATCAGTTACAGAAATCATTTACGCAGTGGGTTCCCAAAAGGAACTCATTGGCGTTGATGTAACTTCCACTTATCCGGCAGCTGCTGAAAAACTGACTAATTTGGGACACGTTCGTAAATTGGCGGTTGAAAGCTTGTTAGCACTGAATCCGACACACGTTGTGATGTTGGAAGACGAAGTTTCTCCTGATTTAAAATCAAAATTGAAGCAGGCGAAAATTGAGTTGGTGACTTTCAAACACCCGAACAGTGTTGAAGAATCGAAAGTATTGGTAAACGAAGTTGCGGAATGGTTGGGGAAATCCGATGCTGCAAAAGAATTGACTGCTAAGATTGATTCGGATATTAAGAGCATCACGAAATTGCCTGAAAAACCGAAAGTATTGTTCGTTTATGCACGTGGTGCGGGAACATTGATGGTTGCAGGTGAAAACACTCCGCTTGAAAAAATGATTGTTTTGGCAGGTGGTGAAAACGCAGGAAAAGGGTTTACGGATTTCAAACCTTTGACAAGCGAATCTGTGATTGCAGCAAATCCTGATGTGATTTTGATGTTTACATCCGGAGCACAAAGTTTAGGGCCGGAAGGAATTTTCAATGTTCCGGGAGTGGCTGTAACAAATGCAGGAAAAAATAAAGCGTTGATTCAAATGGATGGTCAGTTGCTGAGTGGATTTGGTCCGCGTGTAGCTGAAGCAATCATTGAATTAAATAAAGAATTCGGAAAGGTTAAATAATAGCATGTCAAGACAGGGAATAATAGCTCTTTCATTATTGATTTTAGTGTTAGGTTGCTTCGTAGTTAATCTATCAGTTGGGAATGTTCATGTCCCTATTTCCCACGTCTTCGGCAGTTTGCTTGAAAAAATTGGTTTCGACACCGATTTGAAAATAACGGAAATCGAATACAATGTTGTTTACAACATCCGGTTTCCGAGAGCGGTTTATTCCTGTCTTATTGGTGCAGGATTAGCAGTCTCAGGTGCAGCATTGCAGGGAATCTTCAGAAACCCGCTGGTCGATTCCGCCTTAATAGGAATCTCAACCGGAGCCTCATTGTTTGCATCCTTATTCATTTTATTCAGTGGTTTAGTCCCTTGGTTGATGATTTTCAACGAGGGACTTTCCCTTTCTTTAGTGGCCTTCGTCGGAGCGTCATTTGTTGCCTTCATTGTTTACCGCTTGTCATTGAGTAATGGTGAAGTAAATTCACTGACCTTGATTCTTGCCGGAATAGCATTGAATGCGTTAACGGCCTCATTGACAGGTTTAATGAGCTTTTTGGCTACGGACGATCAGTTGCGGGATCTGACATTCTGGACGCTGGGAAGTTTAGGTTCTGCAAATAACGATTCCCTGATTTTATTATTGATTTTCACAATTGTTCCCATGATTGTGATCTTCATGCAGGCGAAGAGTTTGAACGTACTTTCATTGGGTGAAAGCAACGCGCAATACATGGGGTATAAAGTGAAGACTATCAAGGTAATAGTGATTGTATGTGCGACATGTATGGTCGGAGCTTCCGTTTCTATGTCGGGTGTCATTGGTTTTGTTGGACTGGTTGTACCCCACATTATTCGCATTTTATCCGGCCCGAATCATCGATTATTACTACCTTTCAGTGCTTTTTTCGGAGCCATTCTTCTTTCTTGTGCAGATATGATTTCAAGAACGATTTTACCTCCGACAGAGGTTCCGATCGGAATCATTACCGCCTTGATGGGAACTCCGATTTTTATTGCAATTATTTTTAAACACAAGCGTAAGTTTTCAGTGTGATTGAAGCAAAGAACATATCGTTTACAGTGAAAGGAAGATCTATTCTTCAATCGGTTGATTTCACAACTGACAAAGAAGAATTTATTGTGATTCTCGGCCCGAACGGAGCAGGGAAAAGTACGCTTGTAAAAATGCTTTCCAACGGATCTAATCTGAGCACCGGAAGCATTTCGTATTACGGAAAAGACTTAAAAAACTGGACCTTGGACGCTTTGTCCAAATACAGAGCATATATGCATCAGGAAAGCATGATCGCTTCCAACTTTACGGTTCGTGAAGTTTTGGAAATGGCGCGCTACCGTTATCCTGAATCAAAAAAACACTTCAATAAGCACATCACGGATAAGATCGTAGCCGAATTGAATCTGGAATCTCTTCTGGACAACGAATTCAACTTCCTGTCGGGTGGAGAAAAACAGCGTGTTCAATTCGGACGGGTTTTACTGCAGTTGGAAAACGAAGGAGAAATTCAGCCGATCAAATACTTGTTTTTGGATGAGCCTTTGAACAATCTGGACGTTCGTTATCAGATTGAATTATTGAAACATGCCCGCAAATTTGTGGATGATAAGCGGGGAACTGTGATTGTTGTCATGCACGACATCAATTTGTGCTATCAATACGCGGATCGCGTGTTATTGATGCAGAGAGGAAAGGTCATTATGGATGGAACGGTGGATGAAGTGATGAGCCCCGAAGTTCTGAGTAATACCTATCAGATTGACCTGGAACAGATCCAGTCATTAGATGGAGAAATATTTTACAGACATGTATCATATTCATCGGACTTGTTAGATAAGAGGCCGCACGGCGGGTGACAAATGATTTGTATTAGCAGATCAACAAAGAATTAAATATAACAAACATGGAAACAACTTTGTCCCTAAAAGAAGCTTTCGCACAATTGAAAGAGAGCGAACCAAAATTGAGAATCAGAGAGTATGCGAAGCGTTTGAATGCTTCCGAAGCAGAATTAGTTGCTTTGGGAGTTGGAACAACTGCAGTTCGTTTGCGTCCTGAATTCGTAGCAATTCTTGGAGAAATTGAGTCGTTGGGTTATGTGATGGCTTTAACAAGAAATGATGAGGTAGTGCATGAGCGTAAAGGAGTTTACGAAAACTTCAGCACCACACCGCATGCGTCATTGTTCGTAGGAAAAGATATCGATTTACGTATTTTCCCAAGTGCATGGGCATCTGTTTTTGCAGTAACCGAAGGAGGCGACAAACCACGTCACAGTTTGCAGTTTTTTACAACTGACGGAGCTGCTACACATAAGATTTACCTGGAGTCCAAAAGCAACAAAGAAGCGTATGATGCTTTGGTTGCAAAATACAAAGACGAAAACCAATCTTCTGAATTGGAAATCGGAGCTTTGCTGCCATTGGAAAGCCCGGAATTGCCGGACAGCGAAATCGATGTGAAAGCATTCCAGGAATCCTGGATCAACCTGAAAGATACACACGAATTTTTCGGATTGTTGAAGAGCCACAAATTGACGCGTACTCAGGCATTGCGTTTTGCACCGGATGAAACATATGCAAAGCAAATCGATAACAAAGCGTTGAGAAGAGCATTGGAATTGGCTGCTAAAGAGCAGGTTTCGATCATGGTTTTCGTTGGAAATGCCGGAATGATCCAAATTCATACCGGAGAAGTGAAAAATATCGTTGAACACGGTCCGTGGATCAATGTATTGGATCCGATGTTCAACCTGCATGCAAAAGAAGACGGAATCGCACAATCGTGGATCGTTCGTAAACCAACAGAAGACGGAATCGTGACTTCTTTGGAGTTATTCAATGAGAAAAAAGAATTGATCTGTACGCTTTTCGGAGCACGCAAACCTGGAATTCCTGAATTGGAGTCCTGGAGAAAATTGGTAGAACAATTGTAATATCATCATGATGCAAAAAGCATATTTGCTTCTTATAATGAGTATTCTGAGCGGAGTTGTTTCTGCTCAGGATACTCTCTATATCAGCGACGAAGCTGGAGTTGCTGTACCTTTTGCACAAATTGCCCTGCAAGATATCAGCGCAAAAAAAACAAGTTATGTTCAGTCGAATGATTTGGGAATATTGGTTGTTCCTGCATCCTTTTACACGACCGGGCAACAAGTCATTGTGAAGGTCAATACGGATGGATTTCATCAGGAAGTAGATACCATCTCAAAAGGAAAAAGCCACAGCATTAAGCTAAAAGCAAATGCGAAAGACATCGAAGAAGTTGTCATCACCGGACAGCTTGGAGCAGGATCTCTCACAGGATCTACCAACAAAGTAAAGCTGATTGACCGTGCAACCATCGAAGCAAAGGGAGCAGTTAATTTACGCGATTTACTTCAGAATGAAATGAATATCCGCATCAGCCAGGATCAGGTTCTGGGAAGCGGAATGTCGATGCTTGGAATCGGCGGAGAAGGAGTTAAAATATTAATAGACGGCGTTCCGATTATCGGTCGTCAGAACGGAAACATTGATTTGAGTCAGATCAATCTCTCGAACATCGAACGGGTAGAGATTGTTGAAGGACCTTTAAGTACGAACTATGGAAGCAATGCCATGGCGGGTACCATTAATTTGATCACAAAGAAACCCAAGAACAAGGGTTACGATATAAATCTGGGAGCATTTTACGAAACGGTAGGAAACTACAATCTGAATTTAGGAATCACTTCCCGGGTTAAGAACCATTCGATTTCGGCTTACGGAGCACGGAATTTTTTCGATGGGTGGACACCCGGAGATAAATGGATTGAATTCCCGAAAAAAGAAGTTGCGGATTCAGGTCGGTTCCAGCAATGGAAAATGAAAGAACAGTATTTGGGAGGATTGAAATATTCCTACAAATTCAAAAAAGTAGAGCTGATTCCTTCTCTGGACTTGTTCCGCGAGAAAATCGTTAACAGAGGATATCCGAGAGCACCTTTTCAGGTTTCTGCTTTCGATGATGAATATGTAACGAATCGCCAGAACGGAGGACTTGAAGTAATCGGTTGGTTGAAATCAAACTTGAAATTGGATGTGCAGTTGAATTATTCCAATTACAAACGGACAAAGAACTCTTATATGACAGATCTGACAACTTTGGACCGCAAGCTTTTGGCAAATTCGGAACAGGATACTTCCCGCTTTGTGTTGTATTTCAATCGCATCACTCTGACCAGAAACAATCCGGATAAAAAGTTCAATTACGAGGTAGGTTACGACATCAATTACGAAACAGGATACGGAAACCGCATTGAACACCGCAAAAAAGAAATCGGTGATTATGCTGTTTTCGGGACATTTAACTGGGCACCGTGGAATTGGCTTCACATAAAACCGGGACTTCGATTTACTTACAATACTTTATACAAAGAAGCATTCATGCCGGCTTTGAATGTGAAAGTAGGGAAGAAGAAACACATTCTTCGCGGAAGTATTGCTTCCGGATTCCGTTCACCGTCAATCAAGGAATTGTACATGGAATTTGTGGATATCAACCACAAAATTTACGGAAATCCGGATTTGAAGCCGGAAGTTGCCAATCACGTTCAGGGTTGGTATAACTTCAACTGGGAACCGAAAAAATGGAATTTAGGCTTCGAATTGTCTGCATATTATCAGGATATTCACAACCGGATCAGTTTGTCTCAAACACCTGATGGAAAGAATTACAGCTATTTCAATATCGATCAGTTCTATGCAAAAGGAATTCAATCTTTGTTGAAAGTAGGACAAAAACAATGGAACGTAAATGTTGGATTCAACTACATCGGGACAGCATCCAATTATTCAGGGAATCGTTTTGCATACTCACCTGAATTGGTTTCAAATGTTTCCTACCAGTTGAAAAACGGAACGACGAAGTTCAGTGCATTTTACAAATACACCGGAAAAGTAGTTGCATATTTTATAAATGACGACGCTACGGTAACACAGCAGTTCATTTCGGATTACCAGTTATTGGATGTTCAGGTGCAGCAATGGTTTTTGAAGAAAACACTCGGCGTTTCGCTGGGCGGTAAAAACTTATTGAATGTAACCAATATCAGAGCGGGAAGCGGAACAACAGGCGGAGCGCATGCTTCAAGCAGCGGAAGCGCACCAATTGCATGGGGAAGAAGTTTTTATATCAATATTACATACCTGATTAAATCGAAGCAATGAGAAAGTGGATTTTTATAGCCTTACTTCCGATTGTAAGTGCTTGTTTTAAGAAAGAACTTCCGGTTCAGAAACCGGTTTCAAATGCAACGACTTTTCAGGTTGTGGTCGGGTCGGATTATGCCAATCAGATTTATTACGATCTCGAAACGAATACCATCATTCGCCAGAACAACCGCGAGGTTTGGGATCTGGCTTTTGAAGCAGGAGAAAATGGTTTTCATGTATTGTTGAACGAATCACGTGTGATGGGAGCTGCAATTTCTTCCGAAACGGATATCAATGCGCTTACAAGTGATGCGGGATTAACGTATACCTGGGATTTTCATACCGGAAATCTGGATTCAACAGCAATCGGTGATTGGCAGAGTTTGGGGAAAGTTTACGCCATTGATCTGGGAACAAGTTTGACCGGAACAAACATGGGTAAGAAAAAATTGAAAGTGATTTCAGTGAGTGATACGGAATACGAGATTCAGTTTGCAGATCTGAGCAGTACTTCTTTTCAAACGTACACCATTCCAAAATCTTCAACCGCAGGATTTACTTATTTCTCTATGACGGGAAGCGGATCCATTCATGATGTTGAACCGGATAAAGGAACCTGGGATTTATTGTTTACAAACTATTGCCACGTTTTTGATGCACACACTCCATATTCTGTTGTGGGAGTTTTGTCCAATCGTTACGGTGTAAAAGTGCAGGAGGTAAGCATTCCTTTTGCAGATTTGAAGCATTCTGATATCATTGAGGCCAATTTCAAGAACAATATCAATGTGATCGGATACGACTGGAAAGTATATGACTTCGATACGGGCGTTTATGCTGTCAGCAGCAACAGAACATTCATCGTGAAAACGGTCAACGGGCGTTATTTCAAGCTGCGTTTTATTGATTTCTATGATGACGGCGGAGTGAAAGGAGCTCCGAAGTTTGAATTGCAGGAATTGATACCGTAGATTAATGGGAAATTGAGTTCCGATAGTTATCGGAATGAAAAGGTAAAAGATCGTAGTTTTTAGTTGCTTTAGTTTTTTCTTTTTTAAGACAATTCATTCAAAACGAATAAGCTCTATATTCTGAAATTTATCCTTGCTTTTAAACTCAACTCCATTCATTTCTATAATGGCAACTGAATATCCTTTCTCTTGAGCTTTTCTGATCTGACTATCTGATGGAATGAACGGATACGCAATTTCATCGTTGAAAAACATCCAGGAGATATGTGCATGAGGGAAAAAATTGACTCCGAATACCAGGTGTTTTGCTGAATTGCTTCCTTTTTCCTTCATAAAACGAAAGCTTTTGCGCATTTCCTTTTCCGATGAAAGTTCCGGATTGTAATTGGTCAAAGTAGGAGATGGCTTCAGCATCCAATTGATCAGCAGCACCGAAAGTGCAGTGAAAACCAGATTTTGAATCAATGGCCGTTTAATCAAGGCTGCAATTTCCGAAATCCCGAATGCGATGATCAGTACAACAAATCCAAACACCGGAATGGTAAACGAGGGCATTTTTGTCTGTGCAATGGTAAAGAAGAGATACAAGATGAAAATGGTTGTTAGCAGGTAAACCTTGTTCTCAATGTTTACTTTTTTTGAAAGAATCAGGAATACCACACTGATCAGAAACACAATCGCGAAATCAATGGTATTGAAGTAAATGTCAGAGATCCGATCGAAATGATACGATGCGCCTCCCGAATGATTCTCAATAGATTGGAACAGGTGAAGTGAATTGTAAGTCATCTCGCGTTTAAATTCAGCGGGAAAACGAAGAAAGGAATAGATTTGCCAGGGCATCGAAACAAATAGTGCCACAGCAAATGAGATTAACAGGGGTTTTAATGAGTTCCAGTAATGACCTTTTCTTAATTCAGGAAGAATAACAATTCCCCATCCCATGAAGACCAGAAGACCAACCAGCCATTTGGTGAGAATAGCACATCCGGCGAAGATTCCGATCCAATAAATCCATTTCTTATTGAAGGTCAATCTCCATTCAAACCAAGCCCAAAACGACAACGTGATGTAACACAGGAAGATGAAATCATTGTGATCAGTTCCGATTCTGCCGGAAATCAATCCTAACAAATAGGCCGAATGCATGGTCAGTAAGGATGCAATGAAGCCTGTTCGTCTGTTGAATACAATGGTGCCGATTCTGAAAATGGTAAGAACGAGAATACCATGAAAAAGAACCGAGGGTAAACGAACGGCAAAGGCGCTGGTTCCAAACAATTTGATCGATAAAGCGATTTGCCACGTAAAAAGAGGCTGTTTGTGAAGCCAGATCTTTCCATTTGCCCAGATACTTTGATCCGTATCAATCGGATTCTGTGGAATGAGCTCCGGAGTGAGAGGGTTTTTAGCGAGATTTTTGCCTACAAGAGCATGAAATTGCTCATCCCACAAATACAAATAGGGAGTAAGCAATGCAAATGCTGCTGCGATGCAAACGGCGGAAAGAAACAGAAAACAGGGCGTGAAGGATGGCTTTTTGAAATACGTATAGATGCAAGTTGCCAGAAAGATTCCCCAGAAAAGTAATAAAATCTGAGATCTGCTGTCAATATTGCTTATTACATCAGTTAGTGCCATTTGGAAAAAAAACTGCTTTTACTTAGTGGAATAGTACGTTTAGGAGGTTGTATTCGATAAAGTACTTGTTTCTTTTACAATTCTAGACAAATAATTTAGAATTGCAAAAAAATGTGAGACGTGATTTTTTAGAAAACCTATCTTTGTGCAAATTTAGTTGTAATGGCACAAAAACCGGCAATCCCAAAAGGAACAAGAGATTTTCTACCCGATGAGGTAGCTCGCCGTACGTATATTTTCGATACGATCAAGTCTGTTTTTAAAACATACGGGTTTGCACCGATCGAAACACCTTCTTTCGAACTTTCTTCCACTTTGTTGGGGAAATACGGAGAAGAGGGAGATCGTTTGATTTTCCGGATTCTGAATTCGGGAGAAAAAATGAAAAAAGCAGATCTGGAAGCGCTTCAGGCAGATAATCTGGCACGTTTTGCCAATTCGTTGGCTGAAAAATCACTGCGCTACGATTTGACGGTTCCTTTTGCGCGTTTTGTTGTACAGCATCAAAATGAATTGTCGTTCCCGTTCAAACGCTACCAGATTCAACCGGTTTGGAGAGCAGATCGCCCGCAGCACGGACGCTATCAGGAATTTTATCAATGCGATGCGGATGTAGTAGGTTCGGATTCCTTGTTGTATGAAGTGGATTTCGTTCAGATTTTTGATCAGGTATTGACCAATCTTCAGATTCCGGGATTCACTATTAAAATCAATAACCGCAAAATTCTTTCCGGGATTGCTGAAGTTTCAGGAGAATCGGAGCGCTTGGTAGATATTACCGTTGCGATCGATAAATTGGATAAAGTAGGGGAAGAAGGCGTTATCAAGGAATTGACCGAAAAAGGTGTTTCCGAAAAAGCCATTGAGATCATTTCTCCGTTGTTCAGAATTTCCGGAACGAACGAAGAGCGATTGGAGCAGATGAAAAGCTTCCTGAAAGCATCTGAGATTGGCTTGAAAGGAATCGAAGAATTGGAATTTGTATTGAACCAAACGAAAGAACTTGGTTTGGAACGCGCAGAGGTAGAATTCGACGTGACACTTGCCCGCGGATTGAATTACTATACAGGAGCAATTTTCGAAGTGAAGGTTCACGATGTGAAAATGGGATCCATTTGTGGTGGTGGCCGCTACGATGATCTGACAGGTTTGTTCGGACTTTCCGGGCTTTCCGGAGTTGGGATTTCGTTTGGTGCCGACCGCATTTACGACGTTTTGAATGAACTGGACTTGTATCCTGAAAATACGAATGCAGGTTTGACCTTGTTGTTTGCCAATTTCGGAGACAAGGAAGCGGCGTACTGTATGAAACAAAGCAAGAAATTGCGTCAGAATGGCATAGACTGCGAGGTTTATCCAACAACTGCCAAAATGCAGAAGCAGTTTAAATATGCTGATAATCGAAAAGTGAAATTTGTTGCCATTATCGGTGAAGATGAATTGAACAAAGGAAAAATACAATTAAAAAACATGGAAAGCGGAGAGCAAAAGGAGTTGACAGAATCCGAATTGCACGCATTTTTCAATCATTAGACCATGAATAATTTTACCATTACAAATGAATGGGTTTCTCTGGAAAAACTGGATGAAATCTTAGCTTCAAATACAACATTAGCTTTGAGCGAAGAAGCCAAAGCTGCTATTTTGAAATGCCGTGCTTATCTGGACGAGAAAGTAGCAACAAGTGATCGCCTGATTTATGGAATCAATACCGGTTTCGGAAGTTTGTGCGATACGGCGATTTCTTCGGAAGACTTGGAACAATTGCAGCGCAATCTGGTACTTTCACACGCTTGTGGAATGGGAGAACGCGTTCCGGAAGAAATCGTGCGTCGTTTGCTGATCCTGAAAATCATGGGACTTTCTCATGGCGCATCAGGGGTTCAACTGGAAACAGTGGAGCGTTTGGTTTTCTTCTTCAACAATCACATTCATCCGGTTGTTTTTCAACAGGGAAGTTTGGGCGCATCCGGAGATTTAGCTCCGTTGGCTCATTTGGTATTGCCGCTTTTGGGTGAAGGAACAGTGATGTTTGAAGGAAAAGAATACACTTCACAAGAGATCAACAAACAATTCGGATTGGAACCGATTGCTTTGCGCTCCAAAGAAGGATTGGCTTTGTTGAACGGAACTCAGTTTATGTCGGGATATGCTTCTTATGCCATTTCTCATGCACGAAAATTGTGGAAACAGTTTAACGAGATTGCTGCGATTTCATTGGATGGTTATGACGGAAGAAAAGAACCTTTCGGAATTCAGGTAAACGGAATCCGAAATCAGGTTGGCCAGATCAAAACGGCTGAGATTTTCAGAGAATTACTGGCTGAAAGTGAATTGGCAAACCGCGAAAAAGCACACGTTCAGGATCCGTATTCTTTCCGATGTATCCCTCAGGTTCATGGAGCTTCTTATGATACGATCGAGCATTGCGCAACCATTGTGGAGCGCGAAATCAATGCCGTAACAGATAATCCAACAGTTTTCCCGGATGACGATATTGTTGTTTCCGCAGGAAATTTCCACGGTCAGCCTTTGGCGTTGGCAATGGATTTTCTGGCAATTGCTTTGGCGGAAATGGGAAGTATCAGCGAACGAAGAATTTATAAATCCATTTCTGGAACAAGAACCTTACCGGCCTTTTTGGTTGCAAAACCAGGCTTGAATTCCGGGTTCATGATCACGCAATATACCTGCGCTTCGATCGTGAGTCAGAACAAGCAGTTGTGTACTCCGGCGAGTATTGATACGATTGATTCGAGCAACGGACAGGAAGATCATGTGTCGATGGGAGCAAATGCGGCAACAAAATTGTTCCGTGTGATCGATAATTGTTATTCCATTCAGGGAATTGAGATCTTGCATGCGTGTCAATCACTGGAATTCAGAAGACCGGCGAAATCAAGTCCGCGATTGGAGAAGATTTTTTCCGATTTCAGAAAAAATGTGCCTTTTGTTACGGAAGACCGATACATGCATCCGTTGATGCAGGCGAGTAAGGAATTTGTAAAGACAGGAATATGAGCGACTACTTTTCTCCAATAAATGAGCCACAGGAAGAACCTGTAAAAAGACCTGTTTTATTGACGGTTTTATGCATTTTATCATTTATTGTGGTAGGATTTGGTTTGTTGGGCGTGTTGCTTTCTCTGGCCGGAGGCGAGCCTACTCCGGAAACGATTGAAAAATCGTACAATCAAATGATGCAGACAGCTTCCGATAATCGGGATCAAAACCTTGTTTTTGTAGCAGACATGTTCGAACAAATGGCAGAAGTGACCTCTTATCAACAGAATAATTACTGGTTGGTGCTTTTGGTAAATGCGGTCACGTCAGGAACGGGTTTTGCCGGAGTTTTAATGATGTTCAAAGGAAGAAAACTAGGATTTCATTTGTACATCATTTATAGCTTATTGAGTTTCGGAGGAATTTTCCTGATCATGCCTCCGCATATCGATCCGCTATCCTCTGCAATCATGAGTTTGATTTTTTCAGGAGTATTCGTATTCCTTTATGCGTTGAACTTAAAATGGATGAATAAATAATTCAAAATTGAAAATGTAAAATTGAAAGCTCAGTTTGCGTTTGCAGATTGGGCTTTTTGCTTTCAAAACTTTCCGGGCAATGACTCCGTGATAATTAAACTCTTCAACCACCTGTTTTATTCCAATTCGCTATAACTTTCAGTCTACTAAAAGGTTAGTGTCCGGTTTTAAATCAAAATGGAATACCGTTTAGATTCCGTCAAATAGCTTTTAATCGCCATTCGATACACACAGCTAAATAGATTAGCAGGTGCTAAAATGTTAAAAATACTTAATTTACATTTGCTTCATGTGAGTTTTAAGACCCTTGGAGCTAGCAGCTTAGTCCGGATTAAACACATGTAAAATACTGCTGCTCTTCGATTCGTAATAGTCACATTTTTATCAAAGTGATCCCGATCAGTCGGGACAAGTTGTTTAATTCTATAAAACTGTTCTACATGCGAAAAAGATTACTCTTCAATGCGTTTTCAATCATGGGGCTGATTTCAACCGGAAATTCATTTGCCCAGGAAACACATATTGGTTGCGGCTTAGAAGCACAACAACGAAAATTATATGCTGAAAATCCGGGATTGGCGGAAGATTACAGAAAATTGGTGAACCACTGCCGGGAAAACCGTTTGGTCAATGGGAAATCAACTACCATTCGTGTGATTCCGGTTGTATTTCATATTCTTCACGAGTATGGAGACGAAAATATTTCAGATCAACAGGTTCAGAATCAGGTGATGATTTTGAACCGCGACTTCCAGAAAATGAATCCAGGTCTGAATTTGATCGTGGAACCTTTCGATTCGATTATCGGAGACGTGGGAATTGAATTTCGTTTGGCAACATTGGACCCTTTCGGGCATTGCACCAATGGAATCGAGCACATCTACAACCACAACACCAATATGGGGGATTCCTATTCGAAGGTCAATCAATGGGATCGTGAAAAGTACCTGAATATTTGGGTCGTAAAAACAATGGGAGATGCCGGTGTTGCCGGTTTTGCTCATTATCCTACAGATGTTACCGGAACCGGATTCTGGAGAGACGGAATCGTGGTTTTAAATAATTATGTTGGTACTATCGGAACTGCGGGTACGCAATTGAACCCAAGTACTTTAAGCCACGAAATCGGGCATTATCTGGGCTTGTCCCATACCTGGGGAAATACCAATACACCCAATGTGGCAACTAATTGCAACATTGATGATGGCGTTGAAGATACACCGAATTGCATTGGATTGCAGACTTGTCAGCTGGCATCCAATTCCTGTGTGGACGGTGTAAATCCTTCTGATTACTGGTATCCAAATGATGTCATTGACAACGCACAGAATTTCATGGAATACTCCGGTTGCAGATTCATGTTTACAAGAGGGCAGGGGGATTTTATGAACAACGTTCTGGATCAGGTAACGAGCGGCAGAAACAATTTGTATACAGTGGATAATCTGCTTGAAACAGGAACAAATACGACAACACCGGTAACTTGTATTCCGGTAGCCGATTTTTATGCTGATCTGAATGGTCTGATGGGAAACGCAGGATCAAATGCGAATGTGATGACAGCTTGTGTCAACGATCCGATTGCATTTAAAGATGCTTCATGGAAAGCGGGGATCACTTCATGGCTTTGGAGTTTTCCGGGAGGAAGTCCTGCTACATCCACTTCACAAAATCCGAACGTAACGTATGCTGCTCCGGGTTGGTACAACGTAACGCTGACCGTTTCGAATAGTGTTGGAGCAGATACTAAAACCATGAATAACATGATTTATATTCAGGGTGAGTGGGCAGAATACACCGGTCCGAGAATGGAAGATTTCAATCAGAATGCAGATTTCTGGATTTCCCATAATCCGGAAGACAATGATGCGTCTTTTAGCCGCGTTGCAAGCGGAGGAAAAGGAAATACGGCATGTTTTAAGCTGAACAATTTCAGAGATATCAGCTCAGCGATGGCCTTCACGGAAGATTGGTTTCACAATGACCGTTTGGGAAATGCGAAAGATTATCTGATCTCTCCGGCCATTGATTTGAGAAATACGTCCAATGTGAGCATTTCTTTTGATTATGCTTACGGTACGAAAACGATCTCGAGTCCTCTAATTACGGAAGAACTGATCGTTTATTCCTCCAGAGATTGCGGAAAAACATGGCAGCAAAGACTTTCATTAAGCGGAGCTGCATTGGTAACTGCAGGATATGTCGGAAACACGGATTTTGTTCCGAATACGGATCTTCACTGGAAAACGGCTAGTTTCAATTACACCACTTCTGCTGCGGATAACAAAACGAAATTCAGATTTGAATTCCGGGCATCCGATTTCTCTTCGAATTTCTATTTTGACAATTTCAACATTACAGGAACTCTGGGAATCGAAGACAATGGATTAACTTCTTCTGTTTCGATTGCTCCGAACCCGGTTGCTACAGGATCTGATTTAACGATTGAAGTTCCAAACAGTGAAATCGGAATGAAGCTGATCGTAATGGATCTGAAAGGTGCGATTGTCTCCACAACAGATGTTCCGGCTTCTTCCGGAGCCCAAACGATCAATATTCCGATGCATGTTGCAAAAGGATGTTATATCCTGAATGCGGTTCAGGGAGCAGCTAAATCGACTCATCGAGTGGTGGTTTATTAGTATGATTTAATAGTTTAAAGGGTTTAAAAGGTTCGGGGAATTCATCTTTGAGCCTTTTAAACTTTTCTGCTCTTTTAACTTTAATCGAATGATTTATAAATATTTATGAGTGATTTCGGAGTTTTCTTTTTTTTAAAGGGGGAATTAGTGTTATCTTTGCGCCAAAATTCCAAGTATTTCTCATGATTTCAGTAAACAATCTCTCTCTTCAATTCGGTAAGCGCGTTCTTTTCGATGATGTAAATCTCAAATTCGGTTCAGGAAACTGCTACGGTGTTATTGGTGCCAATGGTGCCGGTAAATCGACCTTTTTGAAGATTTTAACAGGCGAACAGGATCCTACTTCCGGGCGCGTAGAATTGGAACCGGGTAAACGTATGGCCGTTTTGAGTCAGAATCACTTTGAGTTCGACCAATATGAAGTATTACAAACCGTAATCATGGGACATAAGCGTTTGTTTCAGATTATGACTGAAAAAGATGCTTTGTATGCAAAGCCTGATTTTTCGGATGCAGACGGAATGCGTGCTTCGGAATTGGAAGGTGAATTTGCTGATTTGGAAGGATGGAATGCTGAAACAGATGCTGCAACTTTGTTGAGCAACCTGGGAATTGACGAAAGCAAGCATTATATGAAGATGGAAGATGTTCCTTCCGAATATAAAGTTCGAATCCTATTGGCTCAGGCTCTTTTTGGAAATCCGGATGTGTTGGTACTCGATGAGCCTACCAATGACCTGGATTTGAAAACGATTGGCTGGTTGGAAGATTTCTTGCTGGATTTCAGAAACACGGTAATCGTTGTATCGCATGACCGTCACTTCTTAGATACGGTTTGTACACACATTTGCGATATCGATTTCAGTAAAATCAACGTATTTACAGGAAACTATACCTTCTGGTATCAATCTTCGCAATTGGCGGCTCGTCAACGTGCTGATAAAAACAAAAAAGCAGAAGATAAGAAGAAGGAATTACAGGATTTCATTTCGCGTTTCTCTGCGAATGCTTCAAAATCCAAACAGGCAACAAGCCGTCGTAAATTGATCGATAAATTGGATTTGGAAGAAATTCAGCCATCTTCCCGTCGTTATCCTGGAATCACTTTCCACCAGGAGCGTGATGCAGGAAATCAGATCCTGACAGTGAGCGGATTGACGAAAATGCACGAGGGAGAATTTATGTTCAAAGACGTGTCTTTTACATTGAATAAAGGAGATAAAATCGCTATCGTATCTAAAAACTCATTGGCAATTACCCAGTTTTTCGAAATATTAAACGGTAATATGCAAGCTGATAAAGGTGATTTCACTTATGGAACCACGATTACAACAGCTTACCTTCCGAATGATAACTCTTCCTTTTTTGATACTAAATTGTCCTTGATCGATTGGTTGCGTCAGTATGCGCAAACAGACGAAGAGCGCGAAGAAGTAAGTATCCGTGGATTCCTGGGAAGAATGTTATTCTCCGGAGAAGAGGCTTTGAAAAGCGCTACGGTACTTTCAGGAGGTGAAAAAGTGCGTTGTATGCTTTCCAGAATGATGCTTGCAAAAGCAAACTTCTTAACAATGGACGAACCGACAAATCACCTGGATTTGGAGTCGATCACGGCTTTGAACAACGGAATGTCGGCTTTCGAAGGAACGATGTTGTTTACATCTCATGACCACGAGTTGGTTTCTACAGTTGCAAACAGAATTATTGAATTGACTCCGAATGGTTTCATTGATAAAATGATGCCTTACGATGAATATTTACAGGACTCAAAAATTGCATCTTTGCAAGAAGAGCTTTACGCATAATTTCAACTTAAAATAATTAGAGAAAGGGTGTTCTGTTTAAGAATACCCTTTTTTAATGCCTTTTGGTAATCAATAACCAATCAATTTATCTAAATCAGACTTTGCTTCAGATTTCTAAATAATCAGTGGTTCAAATTGGTTCGAAATCAGGATGATAAGAGTTTGGTTGGTTGCAGTTTTTACTCCGTTTTTTATCACAAAATTCACATAAAACAGCTAAAGATTCGTTATATTTCGTTTCAAATTGTTTGTTTCAATTACCAAAACAGGCAATACCACTATTTATTAACCCATTCATTGAAAAAATCATGAAAAGAATGTCTTTATCAGTTGGCCTGTTGGCCATTGGTGTATGTTGTACAAATTACGCATACACACAACTAGTGATTGAACCTTCGCTGGAAATTACACCACCTAATGATCCTGATTATCCTCTCCAATGGTCGCACAATAATACGGGAACAGTTCCTACTTTTCCCGGAACCGGAGTTTGCGGTCTGCCGGGATTTGACATGAACATTCCTGAAGCCTGGCAGTATTTGAATAACAGAAAATTCCTTTACCAAGTGCGTGTCGGAGTTCTTGATTCCGGGCTGGATTCGGGACATCCTGATCTGAATTCTGCACGTCTTCTGCCGGGAAAGAATTTTTCAGAAACCCCTTACAATCTCAATACAACAGATATATTGGGCCACGGTACTCATGTATTGGGAGCTATTGCAGCAACGGTAGACAACGGTATCGGAATAGCAGGTGTGGACAAAAATTGCCTGGTGATGCCTATCAAAATGACCCCTTCAGTATCGATAAACCAGAGATTTTATATTGCTGATGCGATCCGCTATGCTGTAAATAAGAATATCAAAGTGATCAACATGAGCTTTGGATGGAATGAAAGAACAATTAGTAATGATATCCGTGAAGCAATCTCATACGGGATAGCCAACGGATGTGTTTTTGTAGGAGCTTCAGGTAATTTTAATACCAATGAAGTTCATTTTCCTGCAAAGGTCGGGATTGCGGTTGGAGCAGCCAATCCATGCGGAGCCATAAAAAATCCTACTACATCGCTAACCTGTGAGCAGGACTTGCGAACCATCGAGATTGAGTCCAATACTTTCATTATCTGGGGTTCAAATTACGGAGCCGGGCTGGATGTTATGGGACCGGGTACGATGCTTCCGGCTATTGATGTCCGTGGTGCACAGCAGGGCTTATCCAGTTATACAAACTGTAATGCGGGAACCTGCTATAATTCCGGAATAAATGGCGATTACGTTACCAATGCCTATGGAACTTCGATTGCAGCACCTTATGTAACTGGTATTGTTTCTCAGGTACTTTCCGTCAATAATCAGTTAAAAATGCACGAAGTGGAGGATTTGCTGTTGAAAGCCTCTACTGCAACGATGGCCGGAGGTTATTATTTACCTGATGCTTATGAAGCAGTCGTTCTGGCTTCGGGTTATACTCCGGGGAGTCACCAATTAGCGGACTTATCTGTAAATCAAGTAGTTTATGAAAAAATAAATACAAACACTGTTCGGGCAACCATTACCGTTTCTAACAAATCAACTACGGTTGCCTCTGATCCAACCCAGCTGCAGGCATACCTGTCATTTACCCGGGAATACAACGGTTACTTCAGTGATGAAGGGTTTCCTCCTACACAAATCAACATACCGGCCATTGCACCTGGAGTTACGAACACGTATATAATACAGCTCCCTTATGTTAATTATGATCCAGCGGAATACAAGCTATGGCTGAATGCCGTTGTAGATCCCGGTATGACGCAGTATGAAATGGATGATGCAAATAATGGCCGCTCTACTTTCGTACATCCTAATCCTAATAGCAGACCCGATCTCATCCCAGCGCAGGTTTCCTATTCTGTAAACGTTACTTCGCTCGGAAAAGCTGTCAATATGACGTATAGAGTCAAAAATGTGGGAACGGCAAACGGAATGTTATACCTCTACCGTGATGCGGTCAGATATTGGGATTCTTACGACGCAACACTTAGTAACGACGATGAGCTTCTTGGGTCTGAAAATATGAATAGCCTCATTACTTTGACTCCCGGACAGGAAATGATCTTTCCGAATAAGAATCAGCTGGCAGCTCGCTCTTACCTTTTAATTCAGGTTGATGCAGAATACCTGAATGATGAATCTAACGAGTCAAATAATATATTTGCTATTCCGCTTATTCAGACTTCAGGAACATCTGAAAGAGGAGCAAATCAAGAGGGGGTGTTGGCTGAATCCAATTTGGAACTGTTTCCAAATCCTGCAACAGAACAGGTTGTCTTAAGTATTGAGACGAACGGTACCGGCCAGATTACGTTAACAGATCTTTTGGGTCATATGTTATATAAACAGGAATTGACAGAAAGCGGAAAGCAAAATCTGGTAATGGATACGAGTCATCTATCTCCGGGAACATACTTTGTAGAATTAAAACAGGCATCAGGTAAAAGCATACTGCAAAAACTGATCATTCAGTAGTCTGATTAAGAATTGTACGGACTTAAAAACGAAACCCTTTGAATGTGATGTTCAGAGGGTTTTTGTAATTTCTCAAACTACCGGATTATTCCCCGAAATCTCATTACTTTTAGGTTTCGATTAAGCGATATGAGTATACCCAAGCGTTCATTTTTATTCAGACATCAGTTAATATCAACTCTTCGTGACCTGGATATAAAGGGAATTCGCAGGTTATCCGTCAGTTTACCTAAAAGAATTCTTCCCGATCCCAAATCAGTAGGGAAACACATTTTGAAAACCATTCACGGAGTTGAAATGCTGATCGATCCTTCGATAGACAATGGGGTGGAGCTTTCGCTGTTCGAAACGGGAACGTATGAAAAAGGAACCATTCAACTGCTCGAAAAATACCTCAAAGGAGGAAGTGCGTTTTTGGATATCGGAGCAAATATCGGTTTGATGTCGGTGCTGGCTTCAAAATATGTGGGAACAAACGGAATTGTTTATGCCGTTGAAGCCAATCCGAAAACGGTTCCGATTTTACAGGCAAATATAGATCTGAATGTTTGCAAGAACGTGGAATTGATTCCTGTTGCACTTTCAGATACCTCCGGAACGGCCCTTTTGTTCGAGAATTGGGAAGTAAACCGGGGAGGAGCATCGCTGATTTCTCAGAGTAATGAAGAACAGGGAATAGAAGTGAAAATGGAGCGTTTGGACGATTTGTTTGACGAGAACACGCCGATTCATCTGGTGAAGATCGATGTGGAAGGTTTCGAGCCGCAAGTTATTCGTGGTGGAATGAACTGGTTTCAGAAACAACAGCCGGTTTTCATCATTGAAGTTTCCGAAAAACGTGAAAAAGAAGTTGGCCCGAGTCCAGCGGAAGTCATGGAACTTGTTCAGACAATCGGCGAATATTCGTTTTACAAGCAAAAAGGAACAAAAGAACGGAGAGGGAAGCTGATTGAAATCAGAAGCGCTGCTGACCTTCCGAATCACGACAACATTATTTGCGTTCCCAAAAAAGAATCTCTTTAGAAATACGTCTTGTCCGAGAATTTCATTGATACATTATTGTTTCCCGCCGATCTCGCGAATTACGCAGATATTAAATAAGGTCATAATCTGCGCTCACCCTTGGTGAGTCTGCGTGTTCAGGTGGCTATTAAAAAAATCACCTATACTTTCGTGCAAAACCTAGAAATAATACCCGATCGATAAGAACGCAGTAGGTTTACTGAAACTGCTCACTTTTGAAACATTCAGATTGATTGGTCCGAGTATGGTTTTAAATCGAATGTTGATTCCATATCCGATGGAATTCGTGTAAGCGTAAATGCCGTTCGGGTCTTTCTTGGAATAGTCAAAAGCATGCTTGATGTTGTTGCCGAAATCAATCACTTCATCTGCGCTGTAGAGAATATTCACATAGGGAGTAATGAACAATTTCCGGATACATTCCCATTGAACGCCCAAACGGAAGGAATAGAAAGCCTTGGTACTGATTTCACCGTTCCGGTAGCCCCATAAATCGATAGAGCCGTTTCTGGAAGTGGTATTAATTCCTCCGATATTGAAATATTCCGCAAAAGAGGTGCTGTTGTCCTGAATAGGGTATTGATCGGTTGTTTGGATCTTATACAAGTGATTGATCACAAAACCGGTTTTAAATGAAATCGGAATACTAACCTTCCGGGCAACCTTGAAGTACTTTTCGAAAGTCAGGGAAACCCGGTAACTCGGATTGAATTTGTATTTGATTTCGATACTTTGGGTCGAAATTCCGCTGGAGCTCGTAGAATCTTCTACAGCAATTTCACCCTTTAAGTCTTCATAGGTAAACAAGGCAAAACGGTTTTCAAAAAACAAATTACTTCCTTTTGTCGGATAAAAAAGGTTGTTGTAGCTATTTCGATGATAGTTCAGAAAGACACTGAAGATGTTTCCTACAATCTTTTTGACGCGAATTTCATCGAGTACCAAGTTCTCAAACATGGGTTTTAGCGATGAAACTTCATACATAATTCCCAGGTAGGCCGAAGATTCTACATTGATATTGTAGGACAATGCGGTTGAAATCATGTTGTATTTGTTCCGGTAAGTGTCTTGAAGTCCTCCGTTGGAAGTGAAGAAATTCTGTTTGATACTTTCGTTGTAGAAAGAGGTAAAAGTACTGAAACGGGAAGCCCGGATGTATTTCCGGTAGTTTGCCCGGAATTTTAAAGATTCTGCCAGGTCAATCGCTATCACAATCCGTGAGTTCTTTCCAAGCAGGTTTCTGGCGGTGTAATTCAGGAAAATACCTGCGCCGTATTCGTTGTCATAATGAACAGAACCTTTGAAAGCCATTTTGAAATCCTCAATAGCCTGCAGTTTGATCTCTGCATGATTCGTTGAATCCTGAATGATGGTGTAATAGACTTTGGAAAAATAGCGGTTGGAATAGGCATCAATGACCGAATGATCGATGGCCTCGAAAGTGGTTGTGTCGCTGGGCTTTAAATTCAATCGATGGAGGATGAATTCTTCTATTTCAGTAGATGAAACGCCTTCAATACAAATGGATTTCACAACAAATTGAGGATTGGTGTTAATCAAATCCGGTTTTCGGTATTTCCCGTTTGCTGTGCGGAATTGGTCGGATAACTTGATCAATTGAGGACGAATCAGATTCACCACCTGGATTCCTTTATCAATGATCCGTTCCGCATATTTGAAATCTCCCGCATTGTATTCCAGCATGTTTTTGGTGAGATTGTTGAAAATGTTGCACGCTTCAATATCGTCTTTGGCTTCTCTGATTCCGTAAAAACTGCTGGATTGAATCAATAGTTTGTTGATGGTATTTAATTCATCTTCTTCCAGTAAACGCCCGCCGGTATAGCTTCCGATAATGAAATCAGCTCCCATTTCCTTGAGTTGTTTCACCGGGAAATTGACCATGACTCCACCGTCCACCAACAAATAATTGTTCCATTTGATTGGTCTGAAAACCGTAGGAATCGACATACTCGAACGCATTGCAAGCGCGAGGTTTCCGGAATCCAGTTCCACGGGTTTCATCGTCAGGATGTCAACTGCCATACATTTATACGGAATCGGGAGTTTATTGAAATCCGTAATGTGATTGACATGCCTGGTTAACCGGGTGAATAATTCCTGCAAACTTTGCCCGTCTATCACTCCCGTGAAGTTGAACTTTCCCTTGACAAAAGGAATTTCCGCAATGTATTTGGAGTATTCGTCCTTTTCATCCATGTTGATATTGTCGGCAGGAACGTATTGATTGAGAATGATCTCCCAATCGGCTGTGCGTGCAAGACTGTCAATCTGATTTCCGGTATATCCGGCTGCATAAAGTCCGCCGATCACACTTCCCATGCTGGTTCCGGTGATGTAGTCGATCTTGATACCAAGGGAATCTATCAGCTTTAAAATCCCGATATGCGCCAGTCCTTTTGCGCCGCCACCACTCAAACAAAGCCCGATTTTATTGCCTGGTTCAAAGTCCCTTGCTTTTTGCCCGTATGCGAAAGAGGAACAGAAGAGGAATAACAGAAAAGTGAGTGATAGCGCTTTCACCGGTTTGAGTTTATGGATGCAACAAAAGTAATCTTTATGCGGAACAACATAAAAATACATCTTTTTCATACAGGAAGGTTCGAAATCTGACCTCATTTTTTGAATGGAACTCGGACGTAATATTGCGGAATTGCGTACAACTTGTTTTATCCCTCAATCTATTGGTTTTACTACCTGAATAAACATACTGTTGTAAAAGAAGCGGACGTAATATTGCGGAATTACCCCATTTTTTGAAAGGAGTCTGTCATTTTGTCACAAAAGCAGGCTTGGCACAAAGCTTGTCGGTGCTCCTGCAAATTTCAAATAGTATGAAAACAGGACAGATTCATGTATCAACGGAAAATATTTTTCCAATCATCAAAAAATTCTTGTATTCCGACCACGAGATTTTCTTGCGGGAATTGGTTTCAAATGCGGTAGATGCAAGTCAGAAGTTGAAAGTACTTTCCTCAACAGGAGAATACAAAGGCGAATTGGGTGATCTGAAAGTGGAAGTGCTGTTGGATAAAGAAGCTAAAACGCTGACGATCCGAGATAATGGAATCGGGATGACTGCTGAGGAAATTGATAAATACATCAATCAGATTGCCTTTTCGGGAGCCGAAGAATTCGTGAAACAATACGAAGGAAAAGACGGAGCAGAAAGCATTATCGGGCATTTCGGTTTAGGATTCTATTCCGCATTTATGGTGGCAGAGAAAGTGCAAATCAGAACTTTGTCGCGTCATGAAGGAGCTCAGGCAGTTCAATGGGAAAGTAACGGTTCTCCGGAATATACCTTAACGGAAATCGAAAAAGATACGAGAGGAACAGATATCGTTTTGTTCATTAATGACGAATCCATAGAGTTTTTAGAAAAATCCCGCATTCAGGGAATTTTGGATAAATACTGTAAATTCCTTCCGATTCCGGTGTTTTTCGGAACGAAAGTAGAATACATCGATTCACCTGAAGGAGAAAAGGACGAAGAAGGAAAAGTAAAACGCGTTTCAATTGACGTTCCAAATCAGGTAAACAACCCGAAACCGGCATGGACAAGTGCTCCGGTTGATTTGAAGGATGAAGATTACACCTCGTTCTACCGTGAGTTGTATCCGATGTCTTTCGAAGATCCTTTGTTCCACATTCATTTGAATGTTGATTATCCGTTCAACCTGACAGGAATTTTGTATTTCCCGAAAATCAAGGAAAATGTAGAAGTTCAGCGCAATAAGATCAATTTGTATTCGAATCAGGTGTTTATTACCGATTCGGTGGCGGAAATCGTACCTGAATTTTTGACCTTGCTTCACGGAGTAATTGATTCACCGGATATTCCTCTGAACGTTTCCCGTTCGTATTTGCAAAGCGACGGTAACGTGAAAAAGATTTCAGCACACATTACTAAAAAAGTAGCGGATAAACTGGCTGAAATGTTCAAGAAAGACCGTGCTGATTTCGAAGAAAAATGGGATGATTTGAAAATCTTTGTCGAATATGGAATGCTTTCGGATGACAAATTTGCAGAGAAGGCAAAAAGCTTTGCGCTGATCAAAAATACAGACGGAAAGTATTACACGATTGAAGAAATGAAGGAACAAATTGCTCCGCTTCAAACAGATAAAGACGGAAAAGTAGTTGCTCTTTACACACACAGTCTGGAAGAACACTTCTCGTTTGTAAAACAGGCGAAAGACCGTGGTTATCAGGTTGGATTGATCGATGGACCTCTTGCTTCTCATTGGATTTCTAAAGTTGAACAGACATTCGAAAACTTGAGTTTTGCGCGTGTTGATGCGGATACTTTGGATCAATTGATCAAGAAAGAAGGAGAATTGCCTGCAAAGTTGACCGAAGAGCAGCAAACCGAATTGAAACCTTTGTTTGAATCGGCTGTTGACAGCCAGAAGTTCAAAGTGGAATTCAAATCTATGAGCGAAACGGATGCGCCGATTATTGTTACCCAGCCTGAGTTTATCCGTCGTATGATGGAACAGCAGCGAAATGGCGGCGGTGGTTTCTTCGGAGTATTTCCGGAATCATACAACCTGGTTGTAAATGCAAACCATCAGAAAGTAGAATCTCTTTTGGCGCTATCGGATGAAACAGAAAAATCCAGCAAAGTGAAGCAATTGACAGATTTGGCATTGCTTGCTCAGGGAATGTTGAAAGGGAAAGAATTGAACCAGTTTATTGAGAGAAGTATCTCATTTGTATAATCTTGATTCCCGTTCCGATAGCTGTCGGGACGGGAATTTTATCTTTTTAGTGTGTATAGTATCATTTTTGCAATTGTTGCGTTCGCAGTTTCGGGAGGAAGATTTATTCCTGCTGTAATCGCATTTTTAATCGGTGGATTTATAGATCAGACAGTTCGGGCAAGAAAAAATCAAGGCTCCGGAAATGGCGGTGGAGGAAACCGTCAGTCTTTTCAGGATGTTTTCGAATATTACAAGCAGCAAACCCAGCGTTACGATTTCCCTACTCAGCTATTGGCTCTTTCAGCCTATATGATGAAAAGCGACGGGAAAGTGGTGAAGTCCGAATTGAATTTCGTAAAATCCTTTCTGGCTCAGCAATTCGGAAATCAGTTCAATGGTTCGCATTTGCAGACATTGAAGCACTTTTTAGATGCTCCAACCATTCCTATCGATCAGATTTGTTCGGATATCCGTATGCGTGCGCAGGTTGAAATCCGGATTCAACTGCTTCATTACTTGTTTGGAATTGCTCAATCCGATGGTCAGGTTTCCGATCAGGAAATTAAAACGTTGCAATATTTAGCCAATTTACTGCAGGTTCCGCCAATGGATTTCAGATCTGTTCAGGGAATGTTTAAACAAAACCTCAATGCAGATTATGAAATTCTTGGAATCGAAGAATCAGCAAGTGATGATGAGGTGAAAAAGGCATACCGCCAAATGGCAGTTCGTTACCACCCGGACAAAGTAGCTTCTTTGGGAGAGGAATATCAGAAAGGTGCCAAGGAGAAATTCCAACGAATTCAGGAAGCATATGATAACATCAAGAAGGCGAGAGGTTTGTGAGTTTAATCTGCTTAATGTAGTTCTATTTTTAGAATGTTAAAATTAATAACAATTTTGTTTTAAATTTATTTAGAATTAACACTGGTTTCAACGAGGTGTTTAGTTCTTGTGGTTGATATTTCATTTTTTTTTGCGGTAAATTTTCGTACGTTTGCGTAATCCTATTGTTACACAAACCCGTACGGGTACTTATCTCTCGTTAGATGAAAAAGGCACTACATACTACTCTCCGTAAAGCAAGCGCACTAAAAATCGGCTTAATACTTTTCGTTTTATTCCTGTTATCAGTTAATAATCAATTATTTGCCCAGATGGAGGCGAGAGAAAACCTGCTGAATGGTTTTCGCACCAGAGAGGTGAAAAATCTTGAATCCTGGAAAAAATTCAACACTCCTGAATACTATTCTCATCCTGAATTTGGGAAACTTCCGGACAACGCACCTTGCGATAATTGCGTGGAAGTTTTGGAAAAACGAAAGATTGATGAACGTTATTTTGTTAATATTACCGATAATAATGAATTCTATACGCAAAAAGCGTTAGGAGATCTCCATCAATTCGTAAACGGATCATGGATCTCAATCGAACATGAATTACAACCGGCTTCCGGAACGAAATATGAGTCAGGATATCTGCTCGATCGGGCTGCAATTGACTTTTCAATCAAAAGAACAGAATTAAAAACAAACGAAGGAACTTTTCAATTCAACAACTGGAAACTAATAGTCGTTCAGAATGCATTGGAATCGAATGAGATCCCGGCAAACTGGTCGGATTATACGGTTGGTTCTGACGGAGCACTTATCCGCAACATCTTTCCCGGAATTGATGCCGAAATGGTTGTATTGAGGGGAGCTGTCAAAACCAGTTTCATTATCAAATCCAACGAATTCGGTGTGTTCGAAAAACTATTGTTCCGCGAGCATTTAGAGGGCTTAAATTCACTTCATGCTCAATTTGCCGATGGAAATCACACGCAGGGAATCGGAAGTTTGAAACTCATGTCAGGATCAACAGAACTGGCAGTTATGGACGAAGCAAAATTATTTGCGAAAAACGGCCCGAAGAATCTGGCACGTTCCGGAGTCTACAACATTCATTCAAACATGATTGATGTGTTGGTTGACTATTCCTGGATCAACGAGAATATCGGTTCTTACCAACTGGTAGTTGATCCGCTTGTAACCGGAACGGCTACTTTGGCGCAGGCTTCGATTACCGGATCGAGATACAACGGGTCTTGTGATTTTACCAACTCCTGCGACTACAATTTAGTAGTTCCATGCCCTGCAAATGCAACATTCACAGATTTAACTTTTTCTTTCACGTATATAGCAAACGGAACAACATGCTGGCTTCAGGATGGAGCCATGCGGATTGCAACGGGAGGATGTGTGAGCCCATCTGCAGCAGGTTTCTATTGGTTCTGTAACGCAATAGGAGGAGGAAATTGTTCGGCAGCGAATCAAACGGTTTTTTCCGACTTAGCAGGTTGTATGCCAGCTGCTGGTTGTGCTGCTCAGAACGTGACATTTACTTTGCAATTTTTCCGCTCTTGCTGGGGAGCAACGGGCTGTTCAAATACGTGTATCGGAGCGGGTTCTCCCTGGGTCATGAATGCAACCGGAAGAACACTTGAATATACCAATCAGACAACTCCTATTGCCTTATCCGCAACAACAGTTTGTCAGGGAGGATCATTGACAGCAACTACTTCTGCTGCTTTCGGAGTTCCGGGATACACTTACAACTGGAGTTTCAACGCATCGGGAACGCCAAGTGTCGGAACGGGAACAAGTGCAAGCATTTCATTCCCGACAGCCGGAACGATAACACTTTATTCCATTGTGACGGATGCTTGCGGAAATCAGATTACAAGTAACAGAACGATTACTGTAACACCGGGAACGCCACCAACAATTACAGCTGGCGGCCCAACAACATTTTGTGCCGGCGGTTCTGTTGTTCTGACTTCTTCTTCCGCAACCGGAAATACGTGGTCAAATGGAGCAACGACTCAATCTATTACAGTTACTGCAAGTGGTTCATATACGGTAACGGTCGTAAGTGGAAGCTGTTCATCAACATCCGTGGCAACAGTTGTTACTGTTAACCCGGTTCCGGCAACACCAACGATTACGGCCAGTGGTCCAATGGCATTCTGTACCGGCGGTTCAGTGACTCTGACTTCTTCATCCGCAACCGGAAATACGTGGTCAAACGGAGCAACGACACAATCGATTACCGTTTCAGCGAGTGGAACTTATTCAGTTACAGTTTCAGCGGGTGGTTGTACATCTGCTGCCGCTTCAACAACGATTACGGTTAATCCTGTTCCTCCAACTCCAACAATCACTGCTGGTGGCCCGACGACATTTTGCACCGGAGGATCGGTTACTTTGACATCGTCTTCTGCAACTGGAAATACGTGGTCAAACGGAGCAACGACTCAATCAATCACAGTTACAGCTAGTGGAACGTACACAGTTACGGTATCAAACGGATCTTGTTCGGCAACTTCCACAGCAACAACCGTTACGGTTAATCCGCTTCCTGCTACACCAACAATCACTGCTAGCGGTCCAACGACATTTTGTGCCGGAGGGTCGGTTACTTTAACTTCCTCATCTGCAACCGGAAATACGTGGTCAAACGGAGCGACAACTCCATCAATCACGGTTACAGCCAGCGGAAATTATACGGTTACGGTTTCAAACGGTTCGTGTTCGACAACATCTGCCGAAACAACCGTTACGGTGAATCCTGTTCCTCCAACTCCAACAATCACTGCTGGCGGACCAACGACATTTTGTGCCGGAGGATCCGTTACTTTGACCTCCTCTTCCACAACCGGGAATACGTGGTCAAACGGAGCAACCACACAATCAATCACGGTTACAGCCAGCGGAACTTTTACCGTTACGGTTTCGGGCGGAACCTGCTCGGCGACATCTACAGCAACGACAGTTACAGTTAATCCGCTACCTCCCGTACCAACCATTACAGCTGGCGGCCCTACAACATTTTGTGCCGGAGGTTCAGTTGTTCTGACTTCTTCATCAACCACGGGAAATACGTGGTCGAACGGGGCAACCACACAGTCCATTACCGTAAGTGCAAGTGGTTCTTATGTCGTGACTGTTTCGAACGGACCATGTTCTATCATGTCTGCACCTACTACAGTTACGGTAAACCCACTTCCGGCAACTCCAACGATTACAGCTGGTGGCCCGACAACATTTTGTGCCGGTGGTTCTGTTGTTTTGACATCATCTGCTGCAACCGGAAATACGTGGTCGAACGGAGCAACCACACAAGCGATTACTGTTACTGCAAGTGGAACTTTTACCGTTACGGTTTCGAACGGAACTTGCTCGGCTACATCCACAGCAGCAACAGTTACGGTTAATCCGCTTCCGGCAACTCCAACGATTACAGCTGGTGGCTCGACGACATTTTGTGCCGGAGGTTCTGTTGTTTTGACATCGTCTGCCACAACCGGAAATACGTGGTCGAACGGAGCAACGACACAAGCGATTACTGTTACCACAGGAGGAACATATACCGTGACTGCTTCTCTTGGAGCTTGTTCCACGACATCTGCGCCGACGACGGTTACAGTAACTCCGTTACCAACAATTACCGCTTCGAATAACGGACCTTTATGCGTGGGACAAACATTGAATTTGACTGCTACCGGAACGGGGTCTTTTGTATGGACAGGACCAAACGGATTTAATTCCACTTCCCAGAACCCGAGTATTGCATCCATTACAGGAGCAGACTTCGGAACGTATACAGTTACTCTGACATCGAATTTGTGTTCTTCATCAGCAACAACGACTGTGACTGTGAATCCGGGGAATTCAACTGCAATTAATTCTGCCGGTCCTTTTTGTGAAAACGGAACAACGGTTTCACTTACTTCAGTAAGCCCGGGAGGAAGCTGGTCTGGTACCGGAATTGTGAATGCTGCAAGCGGTTTGTTTGATCCGGCAGTTGCAGGAGCAGGTTCGCATGTTATTACGTATGATATTCCGGGATCTTGTTCCGGACCTTCAAGTACCACCATTGTTGTGAATCCAGCTCCGATAGTTGCTTTTACAGCAAATAACATATCAGGTTGTTCACCTTTGCAGGTCACATTTACGAATGCAACACCCGGAGCCGTAAGCGCACTCTGGAATTTTGGAAACGGACAAACGTCTACGTCGCTTACAACGGGTTCTGCCAGTTTCACTTCACAAGGATGTTACGACATTGCTTTAACTGTAACGGATGCGAACGGATGTATGCGAACTTCTACAAAGACAGGTATGATCTGTGTCAATCCGGAAGCAGATGCATCGTTTGTTCCTTCTCCCGCTACAGCAACTGTTACCAGTCCGGAGATTCAGTTTATCAACACTTCGACGAATGCAACCAGTTATACCTGGCTTTTCGGAGACGGTGGAACATCGGCAGCTTTTTCACCGGTTCATGCCTATGATCAGGTAGTGGGGAATTATCTGGTGAAGCTGATTGCTACGAATTCCTTCGGATGTTCGGATACGAGCAGCGTGATTGTTCGGATTTTGGATGAATTGATTTATTATGTTCCGAATTGTTTTACACCGAATGGAGATGAACATAATAATACGTTCCAGCCGGTATTCACTTCCGGATTTGATCCGTACAGCTTTACAATGGCTATTTTCAACAGATGGGGAGAAATCATATTCGAAAGCCACGATTCCAAAGTGGGATGGGATGGAACCTACAACGGAACACCCGTTCAGGAAGGAACTTATTCCTGGACAGTTACATTCCGGGATTCCGATAACGATAAAAAGTATTCCTCAAACGGACACCTGGTTATTATAAAATAAGGTTCAAAAGGTATAAAATGTTCAAGAGTTCAAATTCCGATTGCTTCGGTTTGAACTCTTTGAATCCTTTTATAATTTTCCTAGTGCAAACATCACAGGCTGCTTGCTGATATCGTAAGCATTTTCGCGCCAGTCGGCAATGCTTTTTGTCTGAATGCGTTCGTTGTGTAATGTCAGATTGGATGCAACACATAATAAGGTATCGTCTGCCAAAAAGTTCAACAGGTCTTCAAAAACATGCATAGTTCTGAAAGGAGTATCCATGAATAGTTGTGTTTCACCGCCTCTTTTCATACGTTGTTCCAAATCTTTTAATTTTCGGATGCGTTCTTTCTGTTCTTTTGGTAAATAACCATGAAACGAGAATTGCTGTCCGTTAAATCCGCTTCCTATTAGTGTGAGAAGGATGGAGCTTGGACCAACTGTGGGGCAAACGTGGATTTCATTTTCATGAGCCAAAGCAACCAATACAGCTCCCGGGTCTGCAATTCCTGCACAACCGGCTTCGCTGATGATTCCTATATCTTTTCCTGCTTTCATTGCTTTGATGAGGTGATAAACTTCAGAAGCAGCAGTTGACTTATTCAGAACAAAAAACTCCGATTCATCAATGGGAAATGAGCGATCAATTTTTCGCAATAACCTGCGGGCAGATTTGATGTCTTCAACTGCAAATACGCGTAATCCGCTGGCAATTTCAGCTACTTTTTGCGGGATAATGTCTTCTGTTGTTTCTCCTCCAAGTGTGTTTGGAATCAGGTATAATTTTCCCGTGCTCATTGTTTTGCTATTAATTGATTATTGATTAGAAAAGATTCTGTTGCTTCATCGAGAAGTTGAATCACTTCCCTGAAATTGGCATCAGTTCCATAATAAGGATCCGGAACTTCCAGGTCTTCATTTGGTCGTAATTCATTCAGAAACAATCGGACTTTTTGTTTGTCATCTTCATTGCGGGCCATGCGCAGGATATTCTGACGATTGTTTTTATCCATGGCAAAGATGATATCGTAGTTGTCGAAATCGGAGACAGAGAACTGACGGGCTCTTAGCTCATCGATAGAAACACCATATTCCAGAGAAAGTCTTCTCATCCGATCATCCGGTTTTTTTCCGACATGATAGTCAGCGGTTCCCGCGGAGTCAATTTCCAGAGACAAACCGTATTTTTTGTTTTTGTGTCTCAACCAGCCATCTGCCATCGGAGAGCGGCAAATATTGCCCAAACAAACCATCAAAATGCGCATAAATCATGTGTTATCGGGTGCAAAGTTACTTTTTTAACTTGGTTAAACGAAATCTTCATTGATTCACACAATTTGTTAGTTTAAACAAACCGTTTATTCATTTAACATTTTTTGATTCCAACGAACACAACTATCTGTATCTTATAATCGTTATATTCATGTAAATCAATTGTAAAGACCATGAGACAGTTAAAGATTGTAAAGCAGGTTACCAATCGGGAGACAGCTTCCCTTGATAAGTACCTACAAGAAATTGGTCGTGTTGAATTAATCAGTGCGGATGAAGAAGTAGAGTTGGCAAAACGGATCAAAGCAGGCGACAAAAAAGCGCTGGAAAGATTAACAAAAGCAAACCTCCGCTTCGTAGTTTCCGTATCAAAGCAATATCAAAATCAAGGTTTATCACTTCCTGATTTAATTAACGAAGGAAACCTTGGGTTGATAAAAGCTGCTGAGCGTTTCGATGAAACCCGCGGATTTAAATTCATTTCATATGCCGTTTGGTGGATTCGTCAATCGATTTTACAGGCATTGGCTGAACAGGCAAGAATCGTTCGCCTTCCGCTGAACAAAATTGGAACGATCAATAAAATTAACAGAGCATACAGCGAATTGGAACAACTCTACGAACGTCCTCCTTCTGCAGATGAATTGGCGGAATATCTGGAATGTTCTGTAGATGATGTGCGCCAGTCGCTGGCAAATACTGCTCGTCATTTATCGATGGATGCACCGCTTGTGGACGGAGACGAAAGTTCATCAAGCATGTATGATGTATTGCCGAATGATGCTTTGCCAAGTCCGGAAAATGAATTGACAAAAGAATCTTTGCGAAAAGAGATCGAACGTTCTTTGTCTTCATTATCAGGAAGAGAAGGTGACGTGGTTCGACTTTACTACGGTTTAAACGGAAAACATCCTCTGACACTTGAAGAGATCGGCGATTTGTTCGATCTGACAAGAGAAAGAGTAAGACAAATAAAAGAGAAGGCAATTCGACGCTTGAAACATACATCCCGAAGCCGGATGCTTAAATCATACCTTGGTTAAGCGGGATCGACATCTGTTATCAGTCGAATAGGTTTGAAATGGGGAACGCTGAAAAATTGATCCGTCAGCTCATGTAAGCGTTCCTTTACTTTCTTCTGAGGAGCTTCTTGCTCAATTTTTAAAATTATTTCTTTCAAATAAAAGTTCTGAATCCTCGCAATAACCGGGGATTCAGGGCCTAAAACGCGCTCGTGAAATTGCTCCTTCAGTAATTTACTGAAATGCAATGCTCCGGCTTCCACCAAATCTCTGTCCCGATGCTTCAACGTGAAGCGAATCAATTTGTAAAAAGGAGGGTAATGATAATTTCTCCGCTCGACGACTTCATTAATCGCAAACGCATCGTAATCGTGTTCCATGACTTTTTGAATAACCCAATGATCCGGATTTCCAGTTTGGATAATTACCTTTCCACGCTTGTTTCTGCGACCCGATCTTCCTGCAACCTGAGTCATAAGCTGGAAAGCACGCTCAAATGCTCTGAAATCCGTTTTATTGAGCATTAAATCGGCATCCAGAATTCCTACGAGTCCAACATGATCAAAATCCAGACCTTTTGCAACCATTTGTGTTCCGATCAAAATATCGATTTCCCGATTTTCGAATGCCTGAATCAATTCCAGGTGGCTGTTTTTATTGCGGGTTGTGTCCAGATCCATTCGTCCGATCTTAACATCCGGTAAAATCAACGACAAATCATCTTCAATTTTTTCCGTTCCGAATCCAAGCATCTTCAAACGGTTGCTCCCACAAGCAGGGCAGGTTCCGATTGGTTTTGTCTGGTAACTGCAATGATGGCATTTCAGAATATTGGCATGCTTGTGATAATTCAAAGTTGTATCGCAATTGATGCAATTCGGGCTGAATCCACAAATTTCGCAAGTCCAGATAGGAGTATAGCCTCTTCTGTTTTGAAACAAAATGATCTGTTCCTGATTTTTCAGTGTTTCTGTAATGTTGTCGAGAAGGAATTTGGAGAAGTGTCCGTTCAGACTTTTTTGTCTGCGTTCTTCCTTCATATCCGCGCACAAAATTTCCGGCAATTGCACCTGGGAAAATCGTTCGGTCAGCAGCACATGTCCGTATTTTTGATCTCGGGTGTTCTGGAAAGTTTCAATGGAAGGGGTTGCCGAACCCAAAAGTGTTTTTGTTTTGAAGAAATGTGCCAAAACAATCGCCATGTCGCGCGCATTGTATCGTGGAGACGGATCTTGCTGTTTGTAGGAAGATTCATGTTCTTCATCAACAATGACCAGGCCCAGATCCTGAAACGGCAGAAAGACGGATGAACGCGCTCCGACAACCAAACGGAATTGATTGGGATCGTTGCTCAGTACTTTATTCCAGATTTCTACCCGCTCATTTGAATTGAATTTGGAATGATACACTCCGATCTTCTCTCCGAAATAAGCCGATAAACGCTGAATCAGCTGCGTGGTCAATGCAATTTCAGGAACAAGGAACAAAACCTGTTTTCCTTCATTGAGCACTTTTCTGATCAGTTCGATGTAAATCTCGGTTTTTCCGGAACCTGTGATTCCCTGAAGTAAAACGGTATCTTTTTCCTGAAATCCATTTTCAATTTGGTTGAAGGCATCGGTTTGTGCCGCACTTAATGTCGGAAACTCAAATTTACTTTGATCCAAACTTTGAATTCGGGAAATTTCGAGTCGTTCAATACGCAAAACACCCTGTTTTTCCAAGGTATTGATTGCAGATAAGGAACAACCCTGATCTTCCAGTGACTTTCGAAGAATAGGAGTAACGTTCCCATCATGAAATCCTCCCAATTGAAGAATTTTCAACAATACCTGCTCTTGCTTTTGAGTGGTCTTTTTTTGAGCAAGCTGTTCAAAAAGTTCGTTCAGAACAGTATCTGATCTGTAATCTTCCTGTATGACTACAAATAATCCTGTTTTAGGTGTGAATTTATTGGAAACTTCTTCCAACGTGAGGACGATGCGTTTTTCCAATAAGGTTTTTATCAGGGGTTGTATTGTTTTAATTCCGATGATTTCGGAAATCTCTTTCAGATCAAGCGTTTCCTTGATTTCCAAAGCTTCTACAACCAGAAACTCGCGGTCGGTGAGTGATGTATTTTCCTGATCGAAATCGGGATGAAGAACAATTTTTGTTTCGCTCGCCAATTTGAAATTGGAAGGCAAAGCGGCGTTCATGACATCTCCGATAGGAGCCATGTAATATTCTGAAATCCATTTCCAGAAAGCGTACTGTCTTTTAGTGATCAACGGGCTTTCGTCCAGAATGTGTTCAATGTATTTCGCCTGATAGATTTTTGGCGCTTCCTGATGGATTTTTGTAATGATTCCAGTATAGAGCTTTCCTTTTCCAAAAGGGACGATTACACGCAAATGTTCCCGGATAAAATCATTCATCTCGAAAGGAACCCGGTAGGTGAATTCCTGACTTAACGGAATGGGTAAGATAACATCAACGAAAAGAGTAATGCGTTCGCTCATGGAACAAATTTAATGAACTAAAAAGAAAAAAGAGTTTTTTGTCCGGATCTATCCAATTAAATGATAGGAATACTATTTACCCGGGTAAGATGTGGATAAGCGTACACTTATCCACAGTGGGGTGAAATCGGTGTGTACAAACAAAAACTCCCGTCTATCTGGCGATAAAACGGGAGCTTTTTGTTTCGGTTATATCTTATTGACAAGCCCAGGACTCACCATTGTTTATATCAGTTTGAAAATCACTGCAGAATAACAGCAAACCTGTGATTGGTCCGGAGCAAAGTTCTTTCATGGATAAATAATCAAGTACACGTAAATTCGTGCCTGATAGTTTATCCTGTCTGCTGGTCATGCGCGAACTGAAAAGCCCGATCACCGGCCCGCCGTCTGTTCTCGTCAGATTCGAGAAAGTTGGTTTGTTTTGAGCCAAAGAAGAACTTGGTTTATTCACCAAAATGTATTTGCTCAAATCTTCACTTCCTCCGGTTATAATCAAACGCATGGATGTCAGTTTTCGTTTGTTGATCGTGACATCATTTGTACAATTTTGCTTTACCAATTGATAGAACGTTTCACCGTTTGCAGAAAAATTTGAACTACCTCCTGTCACCTGATCTCCATTAAATTCTCCAATCTTCCAGATAAAGGATTTTTGAACAGGAATCCCATTGAAATACTCATCAAAGAAAAATTGAATGCGGGCATCCATTACTTTGGCATTTCCATTATTTGCTTTGATAGGTGCAGGTGCATATTGTTTCACATTGTTAACCGTTTTAACAAATGCATAAGATCCGTTAGGGCTCGGTGAAGTTATCCCAATTGTGTTAACCAGTTTTGTTTCACTATTAACAATGATCTGACCATTGTTAATGTTTGCAATCAACCTGTAAGTTGCTGCATCTTTTAGTGCGGTCGTCGGATTTGGATCAGCAATATCCGGTGGAGTTAAAGTATTGAATGACTTTGTTTGGAAATAGTATACTTTTTGATTCGGACTGTAGAAAGCTCCCGGAACCTTATTTGTCAGGATTGTATCCCGTAAGATCCAGGATCTTACTTTTATGAATGCATTACCTACCGTACCCCACTCTTCAATTACAATCTCTGCATCCTGAAAATAACTGGAATCCTCGATCAATGCAACATCTATGGAGTTATTGGAACCTGCAAAAGTACGTGTAAGTTTCACATAATGAAGCGAATCACTTTTGTCTAACAACCCGAATAGCACGGGAGTTTCAACATGATCTCCTGCAAAATCAATATCGTCTTTACAAGAGCTTAATAAAGCCAATGAAGCAAGAATGATGGTGCAAAGTGAAAATTGGAGAAATCTCATAAGTATACAATTTGACCCAAAGTTACGATTTAAATATGAAATGAATGACTATCATAATCAATGGGAACTACGGTTAAATCAATTTTTTACACGGTTAAATCTCATTGCTTTAAGCATCCAGTTGGGAAGGAATGCTCCCGGCTTTTTATTTTTAAGATGAATATACCATCCTAACTTTTTCATTACCGGAACTTTATGAGTTTCAACGAATTCAATCCACGTTCCGTCCGGATCTTCAATGTAGCTGAATCTTCCGCCGGCTTCTCCCATATCAAAGGTTTTTCCGGAATCGACAGTGAACGGGAAGCCAAGCTTTTCACATTCCTTCTGCAAATCATCCATTCCCTGAACATCGAAACACAAGTGAATGAAGCCCCAGTCGCCCCAGAAACGGTTTTTGAAAATGGATTTTGCATCTGTTCGTTCTACAGCCTGTACCAATTCAATTTGTGTAGGACCAAGCAATTTTGCAAACGGCCCTTTTCTGTCTTCGGAATGCTGAAGTAAAACACGTCTTACTTTGTGATTTCCGTTTGGAACCTGATTGAAAGCGTCAAAAGTATCCGTTACGTCGTAAACGATCTGGTCGTATCCCAAAATAGTCTGATACAAGGGCAATGCTTTTTCGATGGAGCTGACACCGATCATGGAACCGGCAACACCTCCTGTCTTTCCTTCAAATTTAGTGTCCATGAACCATCCGGATCCTTCCACGATATCGAACAGATTTCCGTTCGGATCTTCTACCAGGAAGTGAAAACTGCCGTTGGGTAATTGTTGTGGTTCGGATAAGACTTTCGCTCCTTTTTTAGTCAGGAAAGCGTGGGTCGCTTTTACATCTCTGGATTTGATCCGGCAAGCATATAAACCGAAATCACCCAGAATGATTGGTTCTGTGCTTTTTTCCGTTGGACGTGATGTAAATTGCCAGATCTCAAATCCGCCGCCGCTTTCCATGGAAAGTGCCAAAGTTGCCGTTCTGGAATGAATAACACCACCGGTATATCTTGTCATCAAAGGGGCTTCAGCAGCTTCTTCAAAAATTCTTACGTCCACACCAAAGTGTTCACGATACCATTTCCAAATTGATTGCACATTGGGAACACCAATTCCCATTTGCTGTATACCACAGATGATTTTTGTCATTTTCTCGAATTTGATGCGAATTTAATAGTTCTGATCTTACTAACGAAACGCTCGTTCGTGGAAAATGATAAATCCGTATGTAAATTGAAATGCCAGAGGCGATTTTTGCTTCGGAAAGTAATTCAATGAAGCACGAAGAGGGCCGAGGGGCGAATGATAAATTGCAGACAGTGATACAACCTGAGATTCTCCCTTAAATGGCTTGGAGTAACCAAAGGTTCCGTCATCGTTTTTGGTAATGGAAATGAAAGGCTGATACCAGTAACCATCTGCCCGGATATCAATGTTTTTACGCAGGGAAAAAATAATATTGATTCCACCTCCGATATACTGAGGAGAACGATAATCCGAGAAGAAATACGTTTGCAAATCGGGCAGGGGCTGAAAAGCATTCATATTCAGCAACGTTGCGGTGTAATTTTTCAGGAGTGAAAGATTGGTAATACTGGCCAAACCGTGAACTCCGAATGAGAAATATTTGGTACTCAGAGGAAAATTCTGAATTTCTCCACGAATGTTGAACCAATGATGCCCGTTTCGGTAATCATATTTTTCCAAAGAGGTTGATCCGGCCACACTGTGTTCTTTGGCTCCACTATAAATTGCTTTGAAAAGTGCCAAAGTTCCCGATGATGCCCATTGTTTCCGGTTCAATGAATTGTGTTCCAGCGTGACCATTAAGGAGTTACCATACAATATGGTTCTGTCGGTAGTGTCTTTGTTGGTGAAATCCGGCAACTGATAATAGCGATCCTGTGTTTCAAAATGCCTGTAATCCACACTGAATTTAGAATTGTTGAACAAAGGCAATTTTATTCCTCCTCCGATGTATGCTTCGTTTTGAACCAGGAATGAGGGTTTTTCGTCATCGAAGAAAGTGGTGAAACTTTTGAAGTAATCCCAGCGGTTAATAACCCCGTAAACACTAGCCGAAATGGGATAATAGGAGGGGAAATGCAGGTCGATGTTTGCTCTTCCGGAATTGTAAAACTTCCCGAAATATCCGCCTACCTGAATGGTACTTGCAAAGCGGTCCAGACGCATGTAGTTGAGTTGAATGAATCCGGTATTAATGGCCCGCGTACTCACAATACCTCCGATATCCAGACGGAAAGGTTTTGATTCCGTTACTTTGATATTCAGACTGTAAGTAGAATCTTCCTGAAGATCGAGTGTCGGATACAAATATTTGATCTGAGGAGTTGCATACGTTCTGAAATAACGACGTTTGAAACGGATTCCGGAAATTTTTTCCCCCTTGTTGTTTTTTAGAATGGACTTTCGGACATAGCTTTCATCAAGCCCTTTTTTGTTGATGGTATTTACCTGAGAAATCACCAGAGAATTCAGTCTTTCTTTGAAATGCGAACGTTTTTTATTCAATTCTTCGGTTGAAATTCTGTCATCAGTCGCATTTTTAATACTATCCATCATCAAAATGGTGGCATTGTAGCCCGCGTTGATTGCTTCATCTACATCTTCAAAATCGAAGGTGCTGATATTGGGTTTGGGTTCAATAATGATTCCGGATTCGCAGGGGATTTCAAAAGCCGTGTGCGAAACGAGCATGTTGGTGAGCTGACTGATCAAATCGTCTTCTTTCGGAGCTGCAGCATTGTATGAAACGTTGCTTCCGATAATAAAATCAGCAGGAAAACTATTGTACATCACATCTGCGGGGAAATTGTTGTACAAACCTCCGTCGAAATACAACACTCCGTTGATCCGGATCGGGTTGACATAAAACGGAAAGGTCATGGAGGCTCTGATTGCTTCGTTCAGATAGCCGTTTGAAAATACCACACTTTTCTTCGCTACAATATCACTGGCAACGCAGCGAAACGGAACAAAAAGACTGTCGAAATTATACGAAGACGAAGCACCGGTTGCTCCGAATAAACGAAGCATTTCGAAATCGAGTAATTCCGGTCTTATAAAATTCGTTGGAAGAGATTTACTGAAAATACTATCCAAAGAGAATGAAAAACTCATTCCGGAAGCATTTTCATTGTCTTCCCGCAATAAAAATTCATAGCGTTGTTCAATCTGACCGTTAGACATCAGCTGAAATTTATTGCTAAGTACATAATCTTCAATTTCCTGAGGAGAATAGCCGCTGGCGTACATTGCTCCCACAAGAGCTCCGGCAGAAGTTCCGGTAATATAATTGATAGGTATATTATTTTCTTCGAGCGCTTTGAGAACTCCGATATGAGCGAAACCGGATGCTCCTCCGCCACTTAATACAACACCAACTCCCTGAGCTTTAATGAAAAAGGGGAGTACGCTTAGGATTAATGTAAAAGTTATTTGCTTCGCTAAATGCATGAAAATCAAAATTAATTTTTTTTTACCTAAAAGAATAGTGTTTTACCTTATTTCTGTTCTATTTAGAAAAGCTCTTAGCTTTTGTCTACTTTTGTGCTCTTATATAAATAATTGAATTCGCTTTATGAAAATTGTACTCAAAACATTTTACGGATTAGAAGATGTACTTGCGGAAGAACTAAATGAATTGGGGTATTCTGAATGTACGAAGCTTAATAGAGCTGTTCAGATCGAAGGTGAGTGGAAGGATGTTTATTTCCTGAACCTGCATATTCGCTGTGCTATTTCCGTTTTGGTTGAGTTGAGAAAATTTGCTGTGAAAACAGAAAAGGATCTTTATGATGAAGCAAAAAAGATCAACTGGTCTTCTCTTTTTGATGTGAAGAAAACATTTGCAGTAAAAGGAGCTGTGAATTCAACGATTTTCAACCATTCTCAATTTCCGTTTCTACTGATAAAAGATGCGATAGTGGATCATTTCAGAGATGTAAAGGGAGAACGACCGGATATCAATGTAAAAACACCTCAGATTGTAATCGATTTATATGTTCGTGAAAACGAGGGCGTTATTTCTGTGAACACGAGTGGTTTGCCACTTTTTCAACGTGGTTACAGACAATCCACAGGAGATGCTCCGTTGAATGAAGTAGTTGCTGCAGCACTTTTGCGAATGACGGCATGGGATAAGAAAACAACTTTGATCGATCCTTTTTGCGGCTCGGGAACTTTGTTGATCGAAGCTGCATTACTGGCTGCCGGAATTCCTTCCAATATCGAAAGAAACCACTATGCATTCAAAAACATGTGGAATTTTGATGCAAAACTGTGGGACGAAATTCATACAAGTGCAAACAAAGTTGTGAAGGAACTTCCTTGTACATTAATCGGTGGAGATATCGACCCGCAAATGGTAATGAAGACCAAAAGAAACCTGAGAGGTTTTTCTTTCGGCAGATTTATTGATGTTCACAACGCTTCGGTAGATGAATTTCCATTCCCGGAAGGACCGGCTGTTTTGATTTCAAATCCGCCATACGGAGAACGATTGGAAACCGATGTGGAAGAATTGTACGGAACTTTGGGAAGTATTATGAAGCACCGCCTGTTGGGTTATACTTGTTTTATTATCTCTTCCAGCGAAGCCGGATTCAAATACCTGGCATTGAAACCGGACAAAAAGTACAAATTGTTTAACGGTGATCTGGAATGCTCTTTCCGAAAGTATTCTATTTACGAAGGTTCGAAAAAAGGAACGGCGGAAACAGCTGTTACGGAGTAATAATAATTCGCTCCGAAACTGTTTTCTCGTTGTCAAAATACATCAGATTGTAGATTCCGACAGGAAGATCAGAGATGATCATGGAAGAGTTTTCCTGTAAATCCGTACGGTCGATGGATAATTCTCTTCCGGAAAGATCGTACAGTTTTGAGTTCAGTAATGTTTCGAAATCTCCGCTGATTTGAATAGTTCCTTTTGACGGATTCGGGAAAACCTGCAGTTCATTGGTTCTTTCTGCTTTTACTGTTTTTACTTCAAGGTAACGTGTTTGGCCGTTGAAATCGGTTTGCAGCAATCTGTAGTAGCTCGTAATTGAAAAATACGGGTCGTAATCATACAATTTGTATTTCATCGCATTCGAAGTATTTCCTGCGCCTTTCATATAACCCAGTAATTCGAAATGAATTCCGTCGGCACTTCTTTCCACGGTAAAGAAATCGCAGTTTTTTTCGGATTGTGTCGACCAGGAACAAGCAACTGCGTTGCCTTCAGATCTGGCGTCAAAAGAAACCAATTCGACCGGAAGCACACTCATACAGTTGACGCAGGTAGCTCCGCTTGAACTGGTGGTATACGTAATGATTTCATCGGCTCTGTTTGCCGTTCCGGATACGGTAATTGTTCCCGGACCAGCCAATGTATAGCTGTCGTTTATAGTAGCATTTCCTGATCCGCTTTGAAAAGTTTTACCTCCACCTGAAATATCTACTTTCATTTTATCACCACTATCTGCACCTGATGAAGTGCAGCCTCCGGCCCGGTTTCGTATCGTTGCAGTTACGGTGTAAGTGCATCCGGCAGGAACAATGATATCTTCCGACATGGATCTTTGTCCGCCGGAGCAATCTCCACCAACAGACGGGGAGCAATTGGGTCCTCCTAAACTCGTTAGATTACAACCACTTAAACAACCACATCCGGCACCTGATACGCCGATTGTCCCATCCGGACACTGGGCAACAGCAACATTTTTACTTGTAAAAAGGATGAAAAGAATTAGGGGCAGGCATTTAAAGAAAGCATGAATTTTTTTCATAGCGCCAGAGAATGAAGAGTTTGAGTTGTAATACTACAAATGTATACTATAGATTTAGCAGCTTGTTTATGAGTAGGTTATGCTTCAGATAAGATTGAAATTTGACTAAATTGATTTTGTTTAAGCTTATTTAAACAGAGTATTATTTGAAATTGAATTTATCCGCATCGTCAAATAATATGGAGGTAAATTTTGAAACCAGAGAATTCGGGTTACTTTTGCACCGCGATTCGGTTCCCGTTTTACGGGATTAAAAGGGAATCCGGTGTAAATCCGGAGCTGTTCCCGCAACTGTAAGAGTCCATATTTAATTCGATATGCCACTGTCCGTAATCTCAATAACAAATGAGAGCAGGATGGGAAGGTGAATTGAAGGACTTAGCCAGGAGACCTGCCAATTTGCATGAACTGTAACTTTCGGTGAAAAAGTGAAGGAGCAAATTGTCAAGTCAGATCATTGGCTGTGGCCGTTACTTTTTCATCGTTTTAATAAATACAACAAATGATGAAAAAAATCAAATTGGTACTTGGCTTTTTAATCTTAACCACTACACTACAAGCTCAAACAACATTTCGTTTAGAACTCATTGCGGAAGGAAATTACGGGAGTACGAACGGAGATATTTTTGTCCGTAACACAACATTCAGTCCTGCAACAAACTCCACAGGAAGGTATCAGGCTGCTAACGGTACGGCAGGCTTTAATGTGCTGCAAGACTATGTCATTGCGGGAAACAAAGCAATTCTTGCAGAAAAGCCCAACGGAGCGGGAAGAATCACGATCGTGAATTATCCTTCAATGACGGAAATTCACACATTTCCACACGCACCTCAGACTTTAGGAGTTGCAAGTGCTACAAAAGCCTATGCTTGCTATGCTCAGGGAGGAGTTGTTTCGTTGATTGATCTTCAGAACAATACCTTGACTCCCGTTACGGAGCCGAATAATGAGATTTCCTCTTATTGTTCTCATATGCAGTTTGCGAAAGGATTCATGTATTTGGATCAGGGAACTCAGTTGGTGAAAATTGACACAGTAACCAATGCGGTTGTTGCAAAGTTTGATCCGGGAGTTGGTTCAATTGCTGGAATTACCTATGATAATCAGGGGAAATTATGGGTGATCGGAGGAACAAACCTTGTTTCGATCGATGTATTGAATAATGATGCTTTGGGTACACCCGTGAATGTGGGCTTCAATATAAAGTTGCTTCGCTATAATAATAACAAGCTTTATTTCTGGACACTTTCAGATAAAAAAATGTATCAATACGATATTACGAATCCACCTACATTACCGTTAACACCGGTTTATACAAGTACATTGGCAGGAACTACAGGAACTTACGGAACATTTGGATACGGAAGAGCTTTTGATATCGATCCGTCAACAGGAGATTTTGTAGTTGCTTCTGCACATACCTATGTTGCTCCGGCATATTTCGAAGTAGTGAATGGTACGACATTTACGGTTATCGAATCCGGTACTTTGCCGGGGTGTGCCATTCCGAATAAATGTGTTTTGAAAACGTACCCGGCTCCAAACGGTCCGATTCCTGTTCCGGATCTGGCATCGCTTCCGGCTGTTTCGGATGAATGCAGTGCTACTTTGACTGCTCCAACTGCAGATAACGGAGCTGTTACGGCTACAACAACAGATCCTGTGTCTTACACTGCTCAGGGAACATTCACCGTTACCTGGACTTTTACCAATGCAAACGGAACGATTATGCAGACTCAGACTGTCACAATCAATGATGCTGAAGATCCTGCAACACCTGTTTTAAGTAATGTAACCGGCTCTTGCAGCATTACACCTGTTGCTCCGACAACAACCGACAATTGTGCGGGAACAGTTACCGGAACGACAACAACTGCTTTCCCGATTACAACAATCGGTATGACGACTATTACGTGGACGTTCAATGACGGGAACGGAAATTCCATTACTGTAGATCAGCATATCATCGTGACGGATTCTGAAAATCCTGTTACAACTCCTCTTCCAACTTTGAATATTGCTTGTAATGACGTCGTAACGGCTCCTACAGCAACGGATAACTGTACCGGAACAGTTACGGGAACAACAAGCAATCCGCTTTCATACGCAATACCGGGAACTTATACCATTAATTGGGTTTTTGCAGACGGAAACGGAAACAGTTCCAATGAAGCGCAAACAGTTGTGGTTTCTTGTTCAAGCGCAGGTCTGGAAGATTTAAGCACTGCATTCGTTCAGGTTTACCCGAATCCAGCTTCTGATGTGTTAACGGTAAACGTTTCTGCCGAACTGGTAGGGCGCGAATTGGAATTAGTAAATACACAAGGTGCGGTAGTTCGAAAAGTGATGGTTGCTTCAACCGAAACAACGATCAGCCTTTCTGACCTGCAATCCGGATTATACTATGTAAAATTGAATAATCTGCTTACAAAAGTAATTGTAGAGTAATATACCTAAATCCACTATTCTACTGAAAAAGGTCACTGGAAACGGTGACCTTTTTTTGTGAAAATACCCTTTAATCAGGTATTGAAATAATGGGAGTATCGTGGCAACTTTGCGGTCAAAATTAGGAAAGATGAAAGTATTAGGTTTTTTAGTCATGTTGTTTGTCATTCAGGGAAATGTATTCGGACATGCGCTTTGGATTGAAACAAGTTCCCAGGGGAAAAAAGGAAAAGCTCAACCGGTCAGAGTGTACTTCGGAGAATACAGTGAGAATGAACGGGATTCTACCAAAAATTGGTTCAGTGATCTGGAAGGTTTTCAGTTGTTTGTAACAGCACCCGACGGTACAAAAACGCTTGTGAAAACAAAAGCAGAAAGTAATTGCTTTTTAACGGAATTTACACCTGCTTCAAAAGGAGTTTATGTTTTTTCAATTGATCATGTGGTGGCTGATGTTTATTACGAATCATTGATTCATTATTATGCACTGGCTTCAGTGGTGGTGGATAATGATGCGGCTACCGGTGCTTCAAATCTTGCAAAGGCAACAGATCTGGCAATTCAGGTCCAGTTGACGAAGGAATTCAAAGTGAAGCAAGAGCTTGGTTTGGACATTTTCTTTCAAAAAGGAACGAAGGATGTTAAGTTGACAGTACAGCCGCCGGTTGGCTGGACAAAAGATTTCGAAGTGAATGAAGCCGGACATGCGTCATTTGTTCCGTTTACCGACGGAAGATACATGCTTGAGAGTTTTGTTACGGAAGAGAAAAAAGACACGCACAACGGAAAGGAATACAAAGCAATTTGGAATTGTGTGACTTACTGTGTGGAGGTGAAAAAATAAAAAAGGCAGATAAAAAAAGCGGATGATTTTAAATCATCCGCTTTTTTTATCTGTAATAATGAATTATTATCCTCTGTCTGAAATCGAAACGTAATCTCTGGTAACAGCACCTGTGTAGATTTGTCTTGGACGACCGATTGGCTCTCCACCTTCTGACATTTCTTTCCATTGTGCAATCCATCCCGGAAGACGACCCAATGCAAACATTACTGTAAACATTTCGGAAGGAATTCCAAGAGCTTTGTAGATGATTCCAGAGTAGAAATCTACGTTTGGATATAAGTTTCTTGATTTGAAGTACTCATCTTCCAATGCTACTTTTTCTAATTTTTTAGCGATATCCAATAATGGATCATTGATTTTCAATTTCTCCAATACATCATCAGCAGCTTTCTTGATGATTGTAGCGCGAGGATCGAAGTTTTTGTAAACACGGTGTCCGAATCCCATCAAACGGAACGGATCATCTTTGTCTTTCGCTTTCAATACCCATTTGTCTACGTCACCACCATCGTTGTGGATTTTCTCCAGCATTTCGATTACTGCCTGGTTAGCTCCACCGTGAAGTGGTCCCCAAAGTGCAGAAATACCTGCTGAAATGGAAGCGTAAAGGTTTGCCTGAGAAGAACCAACGATACGAACTGTTGAAGTAGAACAGTTTTGTTCGTGATCTGCATGCAGGATCAATAATTTATTCAATGCATCTACAACAACCGGATCAACTTTGTAATCTTCAGTTGGCATTGCGAACATCATGTACAAGAAATTCTTTACGTAATCGTATTCATTTTTAGGATACATGAACGGATGACGCATGGAGTTTTTGTATGACCAAGCTGCAAGCGTTGGTAATTTTGCTAACAAACGTAGAATTGTTCTGTTCTTTTTCTCAGCACTTCTGTTCGGATCCAATGATTCCGGGTAGAAAGTAGAAAGAGAACAAACCATTGCAGATAAAACTCCCATCGGGTGAGCCTGAGCCGGGTAAGCTTCGAAGAATTGCTTCATGTCTTCGTGCACCAATGTGTGCTTGGTAATACTTGAAATGAATTCATCCAATTGAGCCTGAGTTGGAAGATTTCCGTAGATCAATAAATAAGCAACTTCAATGAAACTTGCTTTTTCTGCAAGTTGTTCGATCGGATAACCACGGTAACGAAGAATTCCTTCTTCACCATCTAAAAAAGTAATGGCGCTGTAAGTAGCTCCGGTGTTTTTATAACCTGCATCCAGGGTAACGTATCCAGTTTCCTGGCGCAATTTTGAAATGTCAATAGCCAATTCATTTTCTGTACCTTGTACAACCGGGAATTCGTATACTTTCCCGTCTAATTCGATTTTCGCAACTTTGCTCATGATGATCTATAAGAGTATTATCTAACAATTTTATTAGCCGCACTAAATTAATAAAGAATTAAATACAATAATCCTCCTAAAGCAATCTTTTTTTGCAAAATGACTATAGTTTGTTGGTAACTTAAAAAAGTGACAAAACAGGATGAAGCTAAAAAGTTGAAGGAGTTCGTTTTACGATTTTGAAGTGGTCTAACTGGTCATTGCTCCCGACAGAATGTGCAGCTGATTCCAGCTGATGAAAAAGTAAGCGGAATTCAGTAAACCAAACCCGGAATAAATGAATTGTTCTTTGGATGGTTTCCGTAGACGGTAGAATGAGTGAAAACACACGGCGCAATTGATCATTCCGACGGGAATCATGAGCAGGTTTAAGCTTAATTCACTCCAATCGGAGCTATCGCCGTATTTGACTACTTGAATAGCTCCGAAATTGAGAAGTGTCCAGATAATGGATTTGACAACTGCCTGAAGCAAAAAATTACAGGTTTTTCAGCGTAAAGTCCAACATCATATTGTATAAGTGATTACGCGTGTTTCCACCGTAAATTCCGTGATTTTTATTCGGGTAAATGAATAGGTCGAATTGTTTGTTTGCTTTTACCAAAGCTGTGATGAATTCCATCGTGTTTTGATAATGTACGTTATCATCTGCAGAACCGTGGATCAAAAGGAATTTACCTTTCAGTTTATCAGCATGGTTAACCGGAGAATTATCGTCATAACCGCTTGCATTTTCCTGAGGAGTTCTCATGAAACGTTCGGTGTAGATGTTGTCGTAATTACGCCAGTTTGTAACCGGTGCCACAGCAATTCCCATTTTGAATACATCAGCTCCTTTTGTCATGGCAAGAGAAGTCATGAAACCTCCGTAACTCCATCCCATGATTCCGATTCTGTTCGCATCCACATATGATTCTTTTTGCAGGTTTTTAGCCACAGCGATCAAATCTTCGGTTTCTAACTTTCCTAGTTGCAGGTAAGTCGATTTTTTGAATTCTGCACCCTGGAATTGTGTTCCTCTTGTGTCGACACAAAATACGATGTATCCCTTCTGAGTCAACAATTGGTGATACAGGTAGTTTGGTCCGTCATAATCATTGGTAACCATGTTGCTTCCCGGCCCGCAATACACATTAAAGTATACGGGGTATTTTTTATTCGGGTCGAAGTTTGCAGGTTTCATAATCCATGCATTCAGTTTTCCGGCAGCACCATCTACTTGCAGGAACTCTTTTTTGCTCAGATTCATGCTGTTGAATTTCTGCTGAAGCGCTGCGTTCGCTTCCAATACCTGGAATTCTTTTCCGGTGCGGTCACACAAACTGTAAGTAGGAACCGTGTTTGCAGATGAGCTTGTACGGATAAAATAATTGAATCCCGGAGCAAATTCCGCATCGTTGTATCCGGCAGCTGCAGACAACATCTTTTTGTCTGTTCCTTTCCAATGAATGGAGTAGAGTGTTTTGTTGATTGCACCGTTTTCAGAAGAAGAGTAGAAAACAGTTCCTTTCTTCTCATCAATTCCGTACAAGTCGATCACATCCCAGTTTCCTTTTGTAACCTGGCTGAGTGTTCCGGAGAAAGTCAAATGATAAATATGATTGTATCCGTCTTTTTCGGAAGTGCGCAGCATGGAAGCGCCGTCTTTTAGTAAAAGTACATTATCAGCGTCCAGATAAGTGCTTGACTGCTCTTCGTAGAAAATGCGGTCGGAAGGATTTTCAGGATTGCTCACCAAATGGTATTTCACGTGGTTTTGGTGACGATTCAAGGTAGAAACAAATACTTCGTTTTTAATCGGCGACCATTGGAAGCGCGGTAAATATTCATATTCTCCCAAAGCAACCGGTTTGATACTTGCCGTTGCAGCATTTGCAATGTGAAACGTTACTTTCGAATTAGCTTCTCCTGCTTTCGGGTATTTGAATGTATACTGATCCGGATATAAATGTCCGTACATCGCCATTTGGAATTGCTTGACATCCGTTTCATCAAAACGCATGAATGCCAGGTATTTTGAATCCGGCGACCACTCGAAACCTTGAGTAATCGAAAATTCTTCCTCATAAACCCAATCCGTCGTACCGTTGATAATGCTGTTTTGCTTTCCGTCAAAAGTAATTTGCTTGGAAGAATGATTCGTCAGGTCGTATACAAACAGGTTGTTTCCCGCAATGTATCCCAATTTCGTTTCATCCGGTGAAAATGTTCCCAAGGTTTGAGGAGCATCCGCAGCATGTACTTTTTTGGTTTCTTTGTTTTGGATATTATAAACGTAGTAAGTGGTGGAATAACTGTGTCTGTAAATCGAAGCTGTATTTGTTTGAATCAACAGCCAGTTTCCGCTTTTACTTAGTTTGACGTCGTCAAATTCAAGTGGTTTTCCGTCCAGAAGAATGGTGGAAAGATTTACCAAAGTAGTTCCTGCTCCTTTGTAATCCTTGAATTGATATTTTTTCAACAGATATTTCCCGTCCTCTTCCACAATTTTGGTAAAAGACTGCCCGTCACTTAAAGCGGTGAACCCGTCAATTCGGTTTGGATAGAACTCTCCCGATTTCCAAATGCTTTCAACACTAAGGTTTTGCGCGAATGAAAAAGAGACAATACAGATAAAGGAAATGAATAATTTAATTCTCATAAAATGGTGTTTTGAGCAAAAATAACCAAAAACTATTCCGAACAAAGTGAATAATTGATAAGTGGTGTAAAATAGTTAACAGCTTGTTTAATATGAGTTTGATTGAATGAAATCTACGTGTATAACCTTGGTCGATTGTTAACAATTAAGTAATGTTAGAAAAGATAATTTGATTTAACTTTGCCTCGGAAATTTTTGAATGTTCTCCTTGATGCTGTGAATTACACAGACTGAAACCATTCAGAAATAAAACACTTGGTATAATGAAATAGAATGAAACTTTTCCATAATAGCAGAGACTTCTCCCGAAGTATTTGGTGCTATTTTTCAGCGAGCACGCTGAGTGGATTTGTTATACCTTTACTTAGTATTTTATCTATAATTCAAATAATCAGTAAGTTATGAAAAAAGCGTTACTTTTTTTAGGAATGTTGTCTACTGTTGCGCACGCACAAGACTGTTCGGAAATTATTATCTCCGAATACGTGGAGGGAACAGGAAACGACAAAGCAATCGAGTTGTATAATCCTACAGGGACTGCAATTAACTTGTCAGGATACAAAATCTCCCGTTTTTCAAATGGACAGGCAACATCAAATGCGGGTGGTAACACATCATTGACAGGAACAATCGCACCATATTCTACTTTTGTAATTGTAAACGGACAAACAACGACACAACCGAATTCACCGGCTTGTTCTCCTGCATTGCAATTATTGGCTGATCAATTAGACGGAGCTTATCCTGCACCGACTTATATGAACGGAAACGATGCAATTGCGTTGTACAAAAACAATGTATTAATCGACTTGATGGGAAGAATCGGTGATGCTGCAATGCTTACAGCTTATGGTTGGAGTGATCAGTTTCCTTATGATGGTTCAGCTGGTAAAATCTGGACTGAAAATCATACATTGATTCGTAAGTCTTCTGTTAAGGCAGGAGTTTCAGTGAGCCCGGATCCATTCATCGTAACATTGCAATGGGACTCTTTGCCAAAAGATACCTGGTCAAACCTTGGAACACACACATGTGACTGTTTCTTAGGATTGAATGAGAACACGCAGGATGTTGAGTTCTCTGTTTATCCGAATCCTTCAACAGATGGTTTGGTATATATCAAAGCACAACAAAATGCTGTTAAAATCCAGATTTTGGATTTGACAGGAAAAGTGATTAACAGCAAGGAATTGACTACTAATTCTTCTGTTTCAATGATCGAAACAAATGATGTTTCCAAAGGAACATACTTTATTCGTGTTTATTTTGATAATAATGCTGTGGGACAGCAAAAATTCGTAATAAAATAAATTGAATGGGCTCTGAGATTACTCAGAGCCTTTTTTACTAGCTATGAAAAATTTCCTAGTCATTTTCAGTGTTTTTTGTTTGTCATTTATTTCAGTCGGACAAGAAACAGTTTCACTTAGTGGAACAGTTTTGGATTCCAAGACAAATGAGCCGGTAATCGGAGCAGTTGTTGTTTGTGATTCCCTTCAGAAGTTTGTAACGGACGTTGATGGTATTTACTCCTTCAAGGTATCTAAGAACGCAGTACATAATTTGAAAATCAGCTATGTTGAATTTGAAGATTATTCTGTAGACATAAAAGTCGGCGAAACGAATTATTTGCACGATATTCAACTTGCTCCGGCTGATAACATCATTGATGAAGTTGTCATTGTGAAAGATGTAGCGAAACTTCGTGAAACGCCGATTGCATTCAGTAATATTTCTGCAAAACAAATCGCAGAAGAATTAGGAACACGTGATTTACCGATGGTTTTGAACTCTACTCCCGGAGCATATGCAACCGAGCAGGGTGGTGGTTCGGGTGATGCCCGTGTTTCTATCCGTGGATTCGATCAGCGAAATATTGCTGTGATGGTAGACGGAGTTCCTGTAAATGATATGGAAAATGGCCAGGTTTACTGGAGTAATTGGGATGGTTTGGGAGATATCACCAAAACAATGCAGGTTCAGCGTGGATTGGGAGCTTCAAAACTGGCAATTACTTCTGTTGGTGGTACGATGAATATTATCACGAAAGGAATTGACCAAAAATTGGGAGTTTATGCAAAGCAGGAAGTAAACAGCTATGGTTTGTATAAAACTTCAGCTGGATTCAATTCCGGTTTGTTGAAAGGAAACTGGGGATTCTCAGTTGCCGGATCAAGAAAGTGGGGAAGCAGCTATGCTGATGCAACGTTCACGGATGCGTGGTCTTACTTCCTGAAAATTCAGAAAAAATTCGGAAAGCACCATTTGTTGAGTTTAGGAGTGAACGGTGCACCGCAATCTCACGGACAACGTGCAACAAAACTTCCGATTGCTGTGATCAGTGAAAAACTGTCAAAAGAAACAGGAGTTGATTATCTCAGACAGCTGGATTCGGTAGGTACGACTTCAAACTTGTACTATACAACAGCTTCGATCGGAGCAAAAGGAATCAAGTACAATCCGAATTATGGAACGATTAACGGTGATGTCGTTAATGAACGTGTCAACTATTTCCATAAACCTCAGATCAACTTATCTCATTCCTGGAATCCGAATTCAAAACTGAATGTGACAACAATCGCTTATTTGTCGATCGGAAAGGGTGGAGGTACATCTACAAAGAGTACCCCAAGTAGAGATACTGTTACTGGTTTGTTGGAATATCAGCGAATTTATGATCAGAATTTAACGAGTATTTCCAGCTTGTACAGTACAACGGAGCATGCTTCTTCAAACTATTTGAGATCTGCAAATAACGATCATTTATGGACAGGAGTAATTTCATCTTTGTCATATAATTTCGGAAAACATATTACGACTTTGTTTGGAGTTGACCTGAGATATTACAAAGGATCTCACTACCAAACGGTTTATGACCTGATGGGTGGAGATTACGCTATTGATAATACCGATAAAAACCAACCGAAAGGAGCCGGAAACACTGCGTATGCAATGAAAAGAGTCGGAGATAAAGTTTCTTACTACAATGATGCAATTGTGATGTGGGGTGGAGCTTTCGGACAGATCGAGTACAAAAAGAACAAATGGTCTACTTTCTTTACAGGATCTGTTTCAGAAACCGGTTACCAACGAATCGATTACTACAAGAAAAAAGATTTGGTATTTGAAGATACGATTATGCGTCAGGCTGTTGGATACGGTGATGTCGTAGAATACAAAGGTCAGCAGTACACGAACGAATCTAAGGAAGCTCGTTACGCAACAACAGACAGAAAATGGTACCTTGGAGGAACGTTGAAGTCGGGGGTAAACTACAATATCGACAAACATCACAATGTGTTCCTGAATGTAGGATACCTGGAAATTGCTCCGAAGATGAATATGGTGTTTGATAATAACAACTTCCCGTTTTTGGAAGCAAAAAATCAAAAGGTTTATTCAGGGGAATTAGGATATGGATTTAAGAGCAAACGCTTCTCTTCGAATGTGAATCTATACTATACATTGTGGCGCAATAAACCACCGCAATATACACCATCAGTTGTTACACCAGATGGAACTTTCTCATACAACATCAATGGATTGGATGCATTGCATAAAGGAATTGAAATCGATTTCATTTATAAGATTACCAAGAAACTTGATTTGGAAGGATTGGCGTCTATCGCAGATTGGAAAACGATATCAGGAACGACTGTTAACATTGTAAATGATAACAACGAGATAATCGCAAATGTTGATTTCAGTGCCAAAAATGTACACGTAGGTGATGCGGCACAGTTGCAATTGGGTGGAAGTTTAAGATACGAACCGATTAAAGATCTTTACTTGAAACTGCGTTATACTTTCTTCGGTAAGAACTTTGCAAACTTTGATCCTTTGGCTCTTGTAGAAGAAAATAAGGATCGTGAATCATGGCAAATGCCGAATTATGGTCTTTTAGACTTCAACTTCGGATATGACTTTAAAATCTCAAAGATTCGTTTAGGAATCAGTGGGGGAATAATGAACATTTTGGATAAAGTATACATTACGGATTCTCAAAATGGACTTGGATTTGACGCCAGCTCCGCAACAGTGTTTGTCGGAATGGGAAGACGATTCAATATTGGATTGAAAGTAGGAATATAAATAAATAACAGATGAACAAACTAGTTTACACTTTATTTTTCAGCTTGTTAGTGAGTATGGTATCGTATTCACAGGCGGTTTTGCCAACAAGCTGGAGTTTTACAACAACAACATTGCCAACAGGATGGTCAGAATCCGGAACAGGTTTCTATACTGCTTCAGGTAACACACCTCCGGCAATGAGATTCGATAACACAGGTGATTATCTGATCATTTATTTTGCAAGTAACCCGGGTGCATTGACGTATTATTTAGCAGGAAATTCTTTCACGGGAGGTACATTTACCGTTGAAGAATCCGGAGATGGTGTTACATACACTGCGCTTCACGCACATACTGCTCCTCCTGCAGGAACATACCAGCAGTATACAGATAACCCGCAGGCAACGACACGTTACATCCGTTTTATTTACACGAACAAAGTTTCGGGAAATATGGGATTGGATGATGTGAATATTGCTGTTGGAGCTGCAACACCTGCTCAGGAGATCAATGTGAAGTACAGCGGTACGACACTTGTTTCCGGAAGCACACAAATCGTAAGCTCTCCGGTTTCAACCATGACTCCTTTTGTTTTTGATGTTGAAAACCTTGGAACTGCTAACGCATTGAACATTTCAAGTGCTGTGATTTCAGGAACTAATGCAGCTGACTTTACTGTTGCATCTTTCCCTTCAACAGTTGCTGCTGCAGCAACACAACCTTTGACGGTGAATTTCACACCTTCTGCTGCTGGAAACAGAAATGCAGTACTTACAATTAACAGCAATGATGCGGATGAAGCTGCATATGTTATTAACTTGTACGGAATCGGAGGTACTTTGGCAACTGAGCCTACAAACCAGCCTACAAACCTGGTATTCTCCAATGTGAAGTCTTACAGATTAACCGGATCGTTTACAGCGTCAACAGCTGAAGGATTCCTTGTTTTACGTAAAAAAGGTTCTGCGATTACAGGAACTCCGGCTGACGGAACTGTTTATCAACGTGGAGATGTTGTTGGAGATGCTCAGGTAGTTTACTCAGGTACACAAACAGGATTTGTTCCAAACAACATTGTTGCAGGTACAGGTTACTATTTTGCGGTATATGCTTACAACGGACCGGGAACTTACAGAAACTATTTAACGACTGCACCATTAAGTGCAAACGTAACGTCTTTGGGTTCTATGCAGCCTGCAGGTTATTACGCTTCTATCTCAACAAGCAGCCCGACATTTGTTGCGGACTTACACAACTTGACAAATCCTCATCAAATGCAATTTTACAGCAATTATGGAAATTACATGATTGGAATGTTCGCTGCAAGAGATACAACTTTGAACCGTCGTGTTATTACATGTGTTTACAGTGGTGAAAACAAAATTTACACAGAACCTTTCGATTTTACTGCAAATGGTTTCAGTAGAGAGCACACATACCCGCATTCATGGATGCCTACAAACCCGGCGCAATCTTTACCGGAATACAATGATTATCACCATTTGTTCCCTACAAACCAAAACAATGCAAATGCTTTGAGAAGCAACTACCCATTAGGAAAAGTTGTGACACAAACAGGAGGTTACTTAGGATGTAAATTCGGAACAGATGCAAACGGTAAGCAAGTATTTGAACCAAGAGATGAGCACAAAGGTGATGCTGCAAGAGCAATGATGTATGAAGCAATTTGTTATACAACAGTTTCAGCTAATAACTGGGGATTCCCGAATCCAATCAGTGGTTCTATTCCTTACGGACAGGATCAGGCGATTTTGAAGCAATGGAATGTACAGGATTTACCGGATGCATGGGAAATTTCAAGAAATGACTTTTTAGATTCACTTCAGGAGAACAGAAACCCGTTTGTAGATAACCCGAACTATGCTTGTTTTGTAAACTTTACAAATATGAGCTACCAGGCATTGGGATGTACTGCAGACGTTGAAGAAGCATTGTTGAACGGATTTATTTTATATCCTAACCCAGTAACGAATGTATTGTTAATGAACGTTGATGCAACGACTATTACAGGATACGAAATCGTTTCAATGGATGGGAAAGTAGTGAAGTCTGCTGATGGAATTAATCAGGTTCTTATCGAATTAAATATTCAGGATTTGAAAACAGGTTCGTATATTGTGAAAGTAAAAACACCATACGGACAAGCTCAAAAAACAATTCTTAAGAATTAAACATGAAGAAAATCATTTTTCTTTTTTTTCTAATAGGAGCAGGTGTCACAGCCTGCTCTTATCATTTACAGATAAAAGGATCGAAGCAAGACATTAACGGTTCTTCGAAATCATCTGTTGAGATGGATTCTCTGATTGCTCCCTACCGCAGGGAAATGATGAAGGAATTCGGTCAGGTGATCGGTGAAACAACCAATGATCTGGTAACGGGAAGACCCAATTCAACTCTTGGTTTTTGGATCTGTGATCAGTTGATTGCAAAGGCAAAAGACAGCTCCTTGTTCAAGCAGGAACCTTTGGTTGCTTTTATCAATAACGGAGGTTTGCGGGCAGATATACCGAAAGGTCCGATCACGATTGGTGATATCTACAAAGTCATGCCTTTCGACAACCGGGTAGTATATCTGAAGTTATCGCTCGATAAAATCCCGGAAATAGAAGCATATCTGAAAGAAAAAGGAGGAGAACCGATCGGAGGTTTTTCGTTGATCAAAGGGAAATTGGAGTTCCCGGATTCTCTGGCAAAGCAAAAAAAATACTTTTGGGTCATTACTTCTGATTTTCTGGCTAACGGTGGAGACAATATGTTCTTTTTTAATAACCCTCTGGATCGTCTGGATACCAATGTTTTGTTCCGCGATTTTATCATCAATGCTGTTAAAAAAGAGAAAAAAATTGCATATTCTCCTCAAGAAAGAATAAATTGGTAATATGGAACGAAGATTATTTTTGCAACAAGCCGGTGTAGTTGCAGGAGCCGCTATGATTGCTCCTTCGCTGATTAGCGCGAAGAAAAAACAACAGAAGTTGGTCATTCTGCATACCAATGATACCCATTCCAACATCGATCCGTTTCCTGTCAATCACCCGAAGTTTCCGAACATGGGCGGAGTGTCCAGAAGGGCAGCTTTAATTGAGCAGATCAGAGAGCAGGAAGAACATGTATTGTTGCTCGATGCAGGAGATATTTTTCAGGGAACCCCTTATTTCAATAAGTTTCAGGGTGTTTTGGAAATGAAAACCATGGAAGCAATGAAATACGATATTGTGACTCTGGGGAATCATGATTTCGATATCGGGATGGAAGCTTACAAAAACGCTTTGTCGCAGGCTTCGTTCAAGGTTGTCAACGCAAATTATGAGTTGAGCTCAACACCGCTTGCGGGAGTTGTTCTGCCGCATACAATCCTCAACAGAGGTGGATTTAAGATCGGAGTTTTCGGTTTGGGAATCAATCTGCAAGGCCTTGTTCCAAAAGAAAACTGGAAAGGAATCAGCTATCAGGATCCGGTTGAAATGGCTCAAAAACAAGCTGATTTGCTGCGAAAAGAAGGTTGTGATCTGGTGATCTGCCTGTCGCATTTAGGCTATGAGTATACAACCACAAACCAGGTTTCGGATAAAGTACTGGCGGCTTCAACTTCAGATATCGATGTGATCATTGGTGGACATACGCATACTTTCCTGGAACAAATGCAGGAATTTAAGAACAAAGACGGAAAAGGAGTTTTTGTGAATCAAGTTGGTTACGGAGGATTGAAACTGGGGCGTTTGGATATCAATCTGGTCCGCGATGACGGGAAATTTACCATTGCATCAAACAATCGCTTTTTAGATGAAACGATTGCATGATTTGCAATTAATATAAATGATAAAAAAGGCAAGGGCGAAAAAATTTTCGCCCTTGCCTTTTTTTGTAAATATCTGCAGACTAGTCTACGATAGCCTCTACCTGTTCTTTCGATAATTTAATCAATCCGATCCGGTCGAAACTTCCCATAATCTTCGCCTGAATAAGAATATTCAATCCGCTGTCTTCGGTTTGGATAAAATCACAAACGGTATACGGATTGTTTTTCCCGAGATACTTCTTGCCGACCAAGCTGCCGTTGGAATAAAGACTCAGTAAGATCTGATTGCTTCTCGTTGAAGACAGAAAGGCTTTGTATTGGCTTCCGCCGATTGATATATTCTTAATCAAAACGGGCTTTTTTGCATCCAATTCCGATTGTCCCTGAGCAGAAATGGATTCTGCGATATCAATGGTTGTCGGAGTCAGCGCTGCACTCGCGTTGTAATACAAATTGTCGTATGAAAAACGGGCCAGTGAAAACTGCGAACCTCCCGAAGGAGAAATAGCTGCCAATCCGCCATTGAAACCTGCTCCGTTGTAAACTCCTGCAAAAGTCAGATCCGGATTCAGGAAGATCAGCGAAAAGCTGTAATTGTAAAACCCGTTCATGACAATGTAGTTTTGTTCCGGAGTTGAACTTATAAAAAACGGAATCCGGTTTCCGTTAAAGGTCACGTGATTCACAATGCGTTCTTCCACATCGGTGAAAATATTGACACTTCCGGATTGTGAAATTCCGGATAAATCAGTTGTCAGACGATGAATTCCGGTTTCATAACTCAACCGATTGTAGTTCTGAATGTAAATTTCTTGCCCGGAATTGTATGCATAAGTCGGATAAAGAATCCCCGGAAAACTGGAAACTTCAGTTACGGAATGATTGCTTTCGTCGATTTTCAAAACATAGGTAAACAAGCCCACAGCATCCATACAAACCAGATAGTTTTGCCCGTTGTGCTGAATCAGATTCGGAACAGCATTCACATAGTTCTCAGGAAGCTCGTAGTTCCATTCAAATTCACCTGCCTTGTCAATCTTCATCAAGTGAATTCTCCAGCCGTCATATGCGCTTAAAACGAGATACCCTTCACCGGATGCGGCCATACTCAAAGGATAAAAGTGTTTATTGCCGTTTTGGTCGTCGTAAATTTTGATAAAGGAATCTTCCGGTTTGGAATCCTTTTTACAGCCTGCCAGAAAAACCGACAGTCCTGAGATCACGATGAAATAAATGAACAGTTTCATAAGAATGCTTTGTGTATGTGCAATTAATGTCTTCTTTTTCTTAAAATTCCCAGAGAAATCGAATTGTCGATCGGAAACATGATCGTCAGCTGAATGTCCAGGTTCATGAGTTTCAACTGATCCATCACGTCGAGATACTGAACACTGAATCCGGTGTAATCTGAATAGCGGTTTTTGTCATTGACAATCGAACGGAACCCGTAACGGAAATTACTCTCCAGGCTGATAGCAAAGTAATTGGAGAAAAAAGTCAATCCGGCGCCTGCGGAAATCCCGAAATTCGCTTTATTGATATGTTGTGTCAAATCTGCTTCCTCGGTTCTGTCAGATGCTTCCTTGTCCACACTTTCATCGATCGTATAATCATAAAAGATCGTCTTTTTAGCGTGGGTTCGGAAACTGGTAAAAATCCCGGCCTGTATGTAAGGCGAAAATTGATTCATCGTAAAATCCCAACGTACCAACAAAGGCAGATTCACCCAGGACAACTTTTGCTGATGCATCATTTCCATTGAAAAATCAGCGCCGTTAACTGTGTCGCTCCAGGAATAAGCTGTTCGATAATTGAAACTGCTGGTTTGAAATGCTGGTTCGAAAACAACCGAGAATTTCTTTGTAAAAGAAAAAGAAAGGTAGAGTCCGAATTGCGATCCCGGATTTTTGAACAACGGTTCATACGTCTTTTCGCCTAAATTTTCCGGCGACTGTGGTGTCCCGACCAACAAGCTGTAATCTTTTTTTACATGTGCTTTGCTGAAGTTCATTCCGCCGGATAATCCGATGTAAACCTTGTTTTGTCTGTGTACGGTATAGTTTTGACTTTGCCCGTAGTAACTGAACATCAGGACAGAGGCAAAAAGTAAAATTCTGTTTGGCATGTTTATTTGGAAAGGATTACTTTTTCAGTGAGAATAACGGATTCATTTGCTACAAAGGTCACGATATAAGTTCCGTTTGCGTAACGGGACAGATCGAAACCGAGCGTATGTTCTCCGGGAACACCCGGAGCATTGGAAATCTTGCCGATTGTTCGTCCGGAAAGATCTTTGACCTCGATTTGTACTGCGGATTCCTTTTGCAAAGCATAGGTAATATTAATCGAGGAATTTGCCGGATTCGGATAGCATTTCATCCACAGATTCTCTTTGAAGAGTTCTGTTGTGCTCAATTCTTTGCATTGAATATAGTCGACACGATTGCTGATGAAATCTTCAAATTTGACATGTTCGATGGCTGCAACCGGAGCCTGAAACCAATCTTTGACTACCGAGCTGAACACCTGCCGGTAATCATGCTGTAGCGGAATGTTTCCATTCTGAAGGTTTTGCAGGTCTGGATTATCACCGTAAACTCCCGGATTCAGGCACGTTCCGTAAACCAACATCGGAGCGGCATTTCCATGATCTGTTCCATAACTGGCATTGGAAGCGACCCGGCGTCCGAATTCAGAGAAAGTCATGGTTAGAACGCGATCTGACAATCCTAAAGCTCCCAAATCATCGTAAAATGCTTTCACAGCAGATGAAATATGATACAAAAGAGCCGCGTGAGAACCCATGGTTGTATTGGAATTGATGACCTGATTGGCATGCGTGTCAAAACCACCGATGCGGCACAGGAAAATCTTTGTTCCGATTCCTCCGCTGATCAGACGTGAGATAATCTTTAGCTGTGGAGCCAGCGGATTATGCAAAGCTCCGCTTGGTGCGATGTAAGGATACAGATCCGGATAAACCGTTCCCGAATTCGCTCCTGCGTTGTACACATCTTTCAGACGCTGCGCATAATTATTCGATTGCTTTTCGATCTGCATAATGTATTCGATCTCATCACCCGCATGAGTAGGAGGGAAATTGATCGGCGGATCTGCGCCCACGCTGTTTATCAGGTTGTAAAACGCATCCGGATTCTGAATAGAAAGCCCGGCAGGAATTCCCTGATTTCTATGAAATGCAAGTGAAACTCCCGTCCCGATTTCAAGAGCCAAAGGATCCGGCACAGTCGCGTTCGGATAACCTGTCGGATAATCCGGATAATAGTGCTCAAAATAACGGCCCATCCAGCCGGAATTGAAATATTCGTTGTAATCGCCGCCCATATACCAAACATCCCGGCTGCGGAAATGCGAACCATTCATGTTTTCATAGGAAACGTTTTGGATAATGGCCATATGTCCGTTGTCATACATGGCTTTCGATCCTACCATATCAGGATGCAAGCCCACTTGCTTGTTGCTCGGTAAATTATTGTCGAGTGTGATGTATTGTCGTGAACCACTCTGAGGAATGGCAATATTTGGCCGAAGATTGTAGTAATTTCCGTATTGATTGATCGGAATGACCATATTCAGACCATCATTTCCTCCGTGGAGTTGTATTAAGACCAGAATCCGGTCATTCAGACTGGATTTGGCAATTTGATGCAGAAAACCATTTCCTTCGGCTGCGTGTAAAGGAATACCATTTAGTTTCAATAACATTCCGGTTCCCAGTAAGGATGAAATGCGTACAAAGTTTCTTCTATCCATAGGGTGTAGTTTTAAAATAGTTGGTATTCCGGAGATTGCATCATTGCCATCGCAAGCGATTCGAGCTGCAAACGCACATTAACATCACTGCTGGTATTGACATAGTTATTCCATTCGCTTGTCCAGTTTGCCGCCGAAAGCTGATCGAGCAAAACAGTATCTCTGAAATAGTTGAAGCGGACTGTATCCAGAGTAATCGGGAACAGCCATTTTACCAATTCCTGCACGAGGATCGTCGCATCGCCAGGATTGGAGCAATTCGTTTCTACAAAATCTACAATATCCAGTTTTAACAAAACACCGTTTGTTCCTGTGAATCCGGAGACCAATAGTTCCGAAAATTTATAACGGTTTGCAAGGTAATTGGATGAGATCCAATACCGGTGGAAATCCGGATACTGAAAATAAGGTTCGTATCCTGCCACGTCGTAAGGTTCGAAAAATTCAATTCCCTGAAGACTCAATTGCCCGATCAATTGCCCGTACATGTCATAATGTGCCGGTAATTGAGTGGTTTTATCGGGAACTGTTAAGTTGAACAGGCGCATGGTTCCGATGATCAGATCTACCGGAGATTTGATAATTGCACCTACATTGTTGTCTTCGGTAATCGGAGTGTCCAGATCATAGAAATGTTCACTTTGAAACAACATTTCCAGGACAGGAAGAATATTGAAGTTGTTATTGACCAGTACCGTTGCGAGCGGTTCGATGATATCGGTTTCTATTTCCGTTGTGATATCGTAATAAGCAAATTCCCTGTAGATTCTTCTGCAAATATGTTTTGCCGTATGCGGCGAATTGAAAACGAGGTTGATCAGATCATCCAGTTCTGTATAAACGGCCGTTACAGCTGCGTTTGAACCTGTGATATTGCCTGTTTGAATAAGGGCATTGTTGAAGGCTCCGGAGAACTGTTTCGAACTGACATCATGCTGTGATGAAGTAGTGGCGCTTCCTTTTACTTTTCCGGTTGGAAAATTCGTCAGAGGATCAAGCGTTTGAAAGGTCGGATCAATTCCCCAACCGGTCAGCACTTTCGTGAGAGCCTGAACATCCATTTCCGTGAAATTGGTGTAATCACCCAAGCTGACTTCTTCGCCTTTTCCTACGGTAAATAATTCGAGAAACTCCCGTGCAAAATTTTCCTGCGGAACTCCTTTGATATTGAGATTTCCGTCGAGATGTACCAGCATCGCATTGTCGATACAGATTGCTTTCGCCAGATCCTTGTAGTTTCCTAAAGCATAAAATCGGAGTAAACGCAGATAATCGATAGCGAACTGCGGATTTCCTTCAATGCGGCTCATGATCATCGGAAAATGCGTATGATAGAACCAGATCATCCGCTCTGTAAGATTGGGTGTTGAAGCCCGCATATTTTCCAGCCACCAGCTGCGCGTGTAGTCTGATAAGGTCGTACCGAATTGATTCGGATCAATGGTATTCGGATATACCCAATCAGTTCCGCTCATCGGATCAATCGGAAGAGGAGGAATCGGCTGACTTTGTGAAAGAGCTGTAAATGCTGCTTGCGCCGTCATTCCTGAAAAAATGGAGATATCTTGCAATCTGGGTCCTAAAGTAGCACGACGCAATAAATGCGCAGCTTTTTGTTCGCCCAAAGCACCTGTAATCGGATTGAGTGAGGCCATGAATAAATAGTTGTGTTTAGTTCACTAACAAAATCCTTTTTCAGGAATTACAACCGGTTGGACTAATGTGGGAGATGAGAGAACCGATCGAAATCTTGAAATAAGTGTACCTAAGGTAAATGATTTGTTTTACAATTTCAATAAAAAATGAGTCCGGTTAAAACGGTTTCAGATTTGCGAAATGAGACGATTGGCGGATATTTATCGCGTGGTCAGGAACATGAGAATTCCTGAACGAATTTACTAGTTCTCAAAATAGTTTATGAAATGAACAAATAAGGAGTTTGGTTGAATATTTTTTAACTCAAAGAAATTATTGAATAAAAAAAGTCGGGGTGAAAAATTTTTCACCCCGACTTTTTTGTTTTAAAACTAGTTAACAACTACCTTTTTTGTTTTTACCAACCCTTTGTCGGATGTTAAAGTGATGTTGTAAAGTCCTGAAGACCAATCGTTCGAATTAATCGAGTGCTGATTGGCTTGTTGATCGGCAAACTGACCATTGTAAACCACCTTACCGGTAATGTCTGTTATCGTTAAACGAACATTTTGGTTTTCATTGAAGTTATATGCTACCATGATTTCTCCGGATTCAATGTTGTTGGAAATCTGGATTCCATTGCTAAAATCAATTTCTTCCATTCCGACAGTTCCTCCGATAGTTAATTGAATGTCATCAACCAATACGTTTACGACAGAAGCACCGGCTTGTTTCTGAAACCGAATCGTGAGGTTATGCGAACCCATCGGAACGGTACCAACATTCAAAGTTACTTGCTGATAAGCACCAATGGAATCAACGGTAGCTGTTTTGCTCTTAGCGGTACCATCCATTATGACGGAAAGTGTATCACCGATAGAACCTTTCATAGGAACTTTCAGGAAGTAGGTTAAAACACCTGTTCCGGGAGTTGTTGCATTAAATGTTTGAGCAATTGTTCCGATTTCAGCATTTGTTGTACCTCCGAACCATGCATACCATGATCCGGTGTTTGGAACACAAGGACCACCACAGGTTCCGCAACTGGCCGCATCACAGAAGGATGTTCCGAAGCTGGAGGAAGTAGAAGACCAGGGAGTATTGGCAGGGCCGCTGGCTTCTAAAGAAGGATCTGTTAAAACTTGAGCAGATGTATGCATGCTTAATGCACCTGCAAATAAGAAAAGTAAAGCTTGTTTCATAACGTAGTGATTATTGTTTATACTAACAATTTATGATTTTAAATCAGGTATACAAAAAATATTATTGATTATGAGTGAATTGCGAACGTTGAATTATGAATTGCGAATACCGGGTTTCGAATCGCGATGGAAGTGGAGATTACACATTTCTTTCAGATCTACCCTAACAAAAAAAGCCGCTCCAATCGGAACGGCTTCTGTATGATTAAGAATAAGATTTCTTACAAGTGGATCACTTCTCCATACGCTGCTGCTGCTGCTTCCATTACGGCTTCAGACATGGTAGGGTGAGGGTGAACCGTTTTGATCAATTCATGACCGGTTACTTCCAATTTGCGGATTGCAACGATTTCAGCGATCATTTCTGTTACGTTAGCTCCAATCATGTGAGCACCCAACAATTCGCCGTATTTAGCATCGAAAATCAATTTCACGAAACCGTCTTTTGCTCCTGCAGCAGATGCTTTACCTGATGCCGAGAACGGGAATTTTCCGATTTTGATTTCCAAACCAGCTTCTTTAGCTGCTTTTTCAGTCATACCAACTGAAGCCACTTCCGGAGAACAGTAGGTACATCCCGGGATATTTCCGTAATCCAGCGGCTCCGGATGATGACCTGCAATTTTCTCTACGCAAATGATTCCTTCAGCAGAAGCAACGTGTGCCAATGCAGCTGTTGGAATAACGTCTCCGATTGCAAAGTAACCAGGGATATTTGTTTGGTAGAAATCGTTCACAAGGATTCTTCCTTTGTCAACTACGATTCCCAATTCTTCCAATCCGATATTTTCAATATTTGCCTGAATTCCAACTGCGGAAAGAACAACATCACATTCGATTTTTTCTTCTCCTTTAGCTGTTTTAACAGTCACAACACATCCTTTTCCGGAAGTATCAACAGCTTCAACAGAAGCATTGGTCATGATATTGATTCCGGATTTTTTGAAAGATTTTTCCAATTGTTTTGATACTTCTTCGTCTTCGATCGGAACAACGTTCGGTAAGTATTCAACAACCGTTACTTCCGTTCCGATAGCGTTGTAGAAATAAGCAAACTCAACACCGATTGCACCTGAACCAACAACAACCATTTTCTTAGGCTGTGTTTTCATGCTCATTGCCTCGCGGTATCCGATGATTTTTGTTCCGTCTTGCGGTAAATTCGGCAACTGACGGGAACGAGCTCCTGTTGCAATGATGATTCCTTTATCAGCAGTATATTCGGTTACTGTACCGTCTTCGCCTGTTACAGCTACTTTTTTACCTGCTTTAAGAACTCCAAAACCTTTGATAACATCAATTTTGTTTTTCTTCATCAAGAACTGAATTCCTTGACTCATTCCGTTTGCAACTCCTCTGGAACGTTCTACCATTCCTCCGAAATCTGCTTTTGAATCCTTTACGGTAATTCCGTAATCAGATGCATGTTGAATGTATTCAAACACATTGGCACTTTTCAAAAGCGCTTTTGTTGGAATACATCCCCAATTTAAACAAATTCCACCCAATGAATCACGCTCAACAACTGCAGTTTTCAAACCCAATTGCGATGCGCGAATAGCTGTAACGTATCCTCCAGGACCACTTCCAATAACTATGATATCGTAATTCATTTCTCTTTTCAATAAAATGGTAATGGCACGAAATTAATCAATTCTCAGGAATTGTGAATGAATATAGCGGTGAATTGAAAAATTCTTGGTTTCCTCCCTTGAAGGAGGATCAAGGAGGGAAATGAATACTTCTGCAAATACACGTTTTTCTTTGTGGAATTTCTAATTTTGAACAAAAACTCATCAAATGGCTCAGTATCATTTAACGATCGAACAAGCAAATCAGCAATACATTCAATTCAAAGTCATTTTTGAAAATGTAGCACCTGATTCAATCATTCATCTGCCTAAGTGGAGACCCGGAAGATATGAACTGGGGAATTTTGCCAAGAATGTGAGAGGGTTCAAGGTGTTTGATCTGAATGGAAAGGTTGTGAGTTTTCATAAAACAGATCTTTCTTCCTGGAAAATCGAAGTAGAAGAAACAACCACGATTCGGGTTGAATACAGTTATTACGCCGCAGAGTTGAATGCCGGTTCTACTTATTTAAGTAAGGAAATGCTTTATTCGAATCCGGTGAACTGTTTCGTTTATCAGGATGGAAAGAAAGAAGAAGCGTGTGAAGTGTCGTTGAATATTCCGTCGAATTGGAACATTGCCTCCTCGATGGAACGCGAAGGAAACGTATTGAAAGCTGCAAACTTTGATGAGCTGGCAGATTCACCGTTTATTTGTTCGGCATCTCTGCAATACAATCAGTATGAATCTCACGGAACAATCTTTCATTTATGGTTTCAGGGAGATTGCGCAGTTGAATGGCCGCGTTTGATCAAAGATTTCAAAGCATTTACGGATAAACAGATCGAGAAGTTCATTGAATTTCCTGTGTCACATTATCATTTCCTGTTTCATATTCTTCCATACAAAGCATATCATGGAGTGGAACATCAGAAATCTACGGTGATTTCACTCGGACCGACTTATGATGTTTTCGGAGCACTCTATACGGAATTGCTGGGCGTTTCGTCACATGAATTATACCATACCTGGAATGTCAAAGCCATCCGGCCAATTGAAATGTATCCGTATGACTACCAAACGGAGAATTTGTCGAAACTGGGATACTTATGTGAAGGTGTAACAACCTACATGGGAGATTTGATGCTGTATAAGTCGGGAGTATTTGATCTGAACCAGTATTTACATGAATTTACCGGACAGTTGCAGAAACACTTCGATAATTTCGGAAGATTCCATTACTCAGTAGCAGATTCTTCCTATGATACCTGGCTGGACGGATACGCACCGGGCGCTCCCGGAAGAAAAGTTTCCATCTATACGGAAGGTTGTTTACTTGCTTTTGTCTGTGATGTCAAAATCCGCGAGCATTCAGGGAACAAACACGGTTTGGATGAATTGATGAAGCGCCTGTACTTCAATTTTGCATTGGCAAACAAAGGAGTGAGCGAAGCAGATTACATCGCGTTGCTGAAAGAATTGGCAGGCCCGGAAATCGAAGAACTGATCACGGATTATTTCTACGGAACACGCCCTTTCGAAGCCATTTTAACCGAAGCACTTGAAACCATCGGTCTGGAATTGACCCATAAACCAAATCACCGGTATTCGGTAGGAAGAATCGGTTTTAAATCACTTGCAGCCGGGGCTCATTTTCATGTTGCAGCAATCTATCCCGGATCTCCGGCAGATTTAGCAGGGTTGATGATCAACGATGAGATTATCGCTGTAAACGAATTCAAATTGAATGGCGACTTGGATAATTGGTTGTCTTATCTGGATGATCAAAACAAACGATTGACAGTCATTCGTCAGGGGAAAATCCTGGAACTGGCACTTCCTGAGGTGCAGCGTAGTTTCTACCTCGAATACGGAGTAGAGGTGATTGAAAATCCGAATTCCTTTCAGAAAAAAGCATTTGAATATTGGAGTAAATAAAATGAATCATAGAATAATAAGTCGGGGCGAATCATGATTCGCCCCGACTGTTTTTAAATGGATTTTACAGAATTGGTATTCATCGTTTCAACGAATTTGATAGTATTTTCAACGCTTATTAGCTAGGTATCAGCGAATATAAATTTGACGAGCATGGAGTGCGCCTATTCATTAGTTCTGGCGAGAATTTTTGATTAGTTTTGGCGAAAATTTTAATAAAATGATCAATCAAAAACTGTTTAAAACAGCCCTGATAGGTGTTGTTTTTATTTTCTCCAATTCGGTAAACGCACAATTCAAATTTTCAAAAGTAAATGTAGCAGACGGTGTTAAAACAGCAGTGAAATCTGGCGACAAAGTTGATATGCGCCTTAGTCCGACAGGTAATGTTGAGCAAAACTTCGTAGTTGATATAGATATTGCGGCATTCAGAAAGGCTTACAAATACGATGTGGTAGTAGTTGCTTATTTGCGGAATGATAAAATGAACTATTCGTATCTCCATGAGTTTGAATCTGTATTGAATACCAAGAAATATGGAGGAAAGGGAATCGTTCCGATTTATGCATACGACAATAAAAAATTCAAAGAAACAGATTACAAAGTACTTGCCAAAGATCTGATTGAGTATGAAGGAGCTACACCTATTTCACGTAAGGTTGCTGTATACGGTTGCTATATCACTGGTGAAGAAGGATACTTTGACGCAAATGATACTTACCAGTTCAGAAACAAATATTCTGAGGGGGAATTGCTTGGGTATATCGAATTGAATACGGTTTATAACAAAAAGCAAATCGAAGATTACAATGCGAAGCAGAAAGCTGCAGAGTACGATCAGGCTGAAAGAGGGATTAATAATCTGGAATCACAATTCAAGAGAAATGTATTGGAAAATGTGAATCAGTATGTTGCACCGGTTGTAGCAACTCCGATTTATGGTGCGTTATCAGAAGGTTTAAGAGAAATTTGGGATTGGAAAGTGAAAGAAGCTCAAGCCAAAAAGTCTCCTGAGAATGCAGATAAATTTATTGCTTCCGTTTCAGAATTGGAAAAAGATTTGGAAATAATGTATACGATTTCCAAGAAAGATAAGAGCATTTTGAAAGTCATGAATAAAGAAATTAAGGCTAAAACCACCACCCAGGAAAAATGGGATTACGTTAAATCAAAACTGTAATTAAAATAAATCAGAAACAAATGGGGGCGAATAATTATTCGCCCCCATTTGTTTTAAAAGGATTTTGTTGTTACCGCTATTTCATAATCTGAATATGCCCGGTTCTTGTAATCTTTTTATCCGACATCGATGATTTAAATCGAATCGCCCAGGTGTAAATCCCGGATTTACAAAGTGTGCCGTCATACGTACCATCCCAGCCAACACTGACGTCGTTTGATTCAAACAGGGTTTCTCCCCAACGATTGTAAATCGTCATCGTATAATTGAAAGGATCATAACCGGAAGTGAAGATCGGAATGAAGACGTTATTGAATTCATCTCCGTCAGGAGTGAAGGTATTCGGAACGTAGAAAATCAGCTCTTCCTGAATGGTAACTGTCAGTTTGGTTGTATCCGGACAATTATTGATATTGTTTGCAATCAGAATGATGGTATAACTTCCCGCTGCCTCAGCATAAGTATGTGCCGGATTAAAAGCAGTACTTGTTCCACCGTCACCAAAATCCCAGATATAAGCTGATGCATTCGATGAGGAATTAATCATCTGGAAATCCGGGTTCATTAATCCGTGAACAGGGTTGTTTACATTGAAGGATGCAATGGCATTCGGGAAAACACAAACTGCACTTGGAAATGATGTCGTTGTAGAACATCCTGCTGCACTGGTAGAAGTCACCGTGATATCATAACAGCCAGGATTTACAAAAGAATGATTGACGCTGTTTAATTGATTCGAATTGGCACTTCCATCCCCAAAATTCCATGTAATTGAAGAACTTGCAGGACTGCTCAGGTCGACCAAGGTAGCATTGAATGGTGCACAGCCGGCTGTAACCGGAACATTGATTTGAACAAGAGGCATTTCATTGATCACAATGTCTGTTGTTCCGGGAGAAGAACATCCACCTGCAACAGTATAAGTAATCTGATGCGAGCCGACACCGGCCTGATTCGGGGAAAATTCTCCGCTCGTACCGTTGACAATACCTGTTCCGGACCATGTTCCACCCGGAATATTGGCTGTCAGAAATGTATTGACTGCAGCTTCACAAAATGGGCCTGCCTGAGTAATAACAGGAATCTGAGTGGAGTTAACCACCACATTGGTTGTGGTAGAAGAGGTACAACCGTTTAAAGAAGTTGTCACTGTATATGTTCCTCCTGCACTCAGAGTAGCCAAGAGCGATCCGTTTTGTGTTGAAGCCGTAAATCCGTTCGGTCCTGACCAGTTGTAACTTGCTCCCGGTAAACTGGAAGCTTGCAGCTGCATCGTTGCTCCTTCGCATAAAGGGCCATTGTTTGTAGCCGTCACGGTTGGAACCGGATTTACTGTCACAGTCATCGTTGCTGTATTGGAACAGGAACCATTTGTTCCGGTTACAGTATAGGTTGTAGTCGTTACAGGATTTGCAGTGACGGATGCTCCGCTTGTTGAAGATAATCCGGTAGCCGGACTCCAGGTATAAGCTGCAGCTCCATTCGCTGTTAGCGTGGTCGAACTTCCGTTACAAATAAATGTATTGGGAGTCACTGTTACGGTGATTGGTGTTACAGTAACTGTTACCGTTTGAGAAGAAGAACAGCTTCCGCTTGTTCCCGAAACAGTATAGGTCGTCGTCGTCGTAGGATTGGCCGTCACGGTTGCTCCGCTTGTTGAAGATAAACCTGTAGCCGGCGACCAGGAATAATTGGTTGCTCCGCCTGCCGTTAAAACAGTTGATGCTCCGTTACAAATAGATGCATTGGGTGAAACCGTCAAAGCCAAAGGTGTAACTGTTACCGTAACCGTTTGGGAAGAAGTACAAGATCCCGTAGTTCCGGTCACAGTATAAGTTGTTGTTGTAGCCGGGCTGGCGCTTACACTGGCACCTGTTGATGCTGATAAACCGGTAGCCGGACTCCATGCGTAGCTTGTTGCTCCACTTGCCGTTAAGGTCGTTGAAGCTCCTGTGCAGATATTTGCATTCGGAGAGACAGTTACATTCACTGGTGTTACGGTTACAGTGACGTTTGCCGTAGCCGAACAGGAACCGGTAGTTCCGGTAACGGTATATGTTGTCGTACTTGTCGGATTGGCTGTTACCGAAGCTCCTGTAGTGGATGATAATCCTGTGGCAGGAGACCAGGTGTAATTGGTTGCACCGCTTGCCGTTAAGGTTGCCGATGCTCCGGAACAGATACTTGTATTCGGTGAAACACCCACTGTAAGCGGCGAAACGCTCACGGTTACGGTACCCGTACTTGTACAACCGGAAGTTGTTCCGGTTACGGTATATGTTGTCGTTGTTGCAGGACTGGCGGTAACAGTTGCGCCTGTAGTGGGCGATAAGCCTGTAGTGGGCGACCAGGAATAAGTACCGGCCCCGCTGGCAGTTAATGTCGCACTTCCTCCCGGACAAATTGTTTGATTCGCCGGAGCAGTTACTGTAGCACTGTTAACAGTAATCGTTGTTGAAGACGCAGCGTTGCAAGGCGCAACGCCAATCGCATAGTTGATGGTGTGTGTTCCGATTCCGGCAGCAGCAGGATTGAACATTCCGCCTGCAGAAACGCCGGGTCCTGACCAGGTTCCTCCCATATCTGCAGCAATCAACTGCACAGGGCCTGATGTTACACAAAATGGTCCGGCAGGAGTAATTGCAGGGTTCGGAGGTCCGGTTTGAGCACCGGGAACAGGGCCAAGCTGTAAGGTGAAATTACTGGAAGATCCACTCCAGTTTTCCACGATAATCATGATTTCCTGTCCGGCAGTAACTATCGGAGCGGGAACGGAAGACGGGCATGGGAATGCACTTCCGAATTGATTACATCCGCTGGCAGCGCTGGCATAATTACATCCGATCTCATTGGACAAATTTTGAATTGCATTACATGGAGCCTGACCGTTCGGGATGTTAAATACAGCCACATCGAGGAATCCTGAACTGGAATTACCGTCAATGAGCATATTTAATGGTCCTGATGAGGTAATATGAAGAATGATGTACCCCGTATTCGGACCAATCCAGTCCAGACAGGAACTTACACCGGGGCCGGGATTTACAAAGGTAAAAGGACCCGCAGTTCCGGGAGTACAAATGGAGGTGTTCGTATTACACTGTGCACTTACCGGATTAGAATTAAAAATGGAAAAACTAAAGGAGAGGAGGAGAGTAATGAAAGTAAGTTTAATGTGTTTCATAACCGCTGTATCCAAAGTGAGTAACTAATTCGTTGATGATGAAAGGTGTGAGAGGCTCATTACAGTTGATTTGAACAGTCGTAAAATCACTGCTGAAATCAATCAGGTTGAGAAAGGAGTAATGTGCTTTCAACCGGAGATTGACTTTTTGTTCCCGTTGTTCATTGCCTAAAGGCTGATAAGAAACAAACGAAAAGGTGTAGTCATCTGATTGATGAATAATACACGTGGGATTATTCCCCGATTGGTGTAAGAGGAGATCAACTTCTGTTGTCGATTGATTCGAAGAAATCAATTGAGATCGAAGCTGCAGTAGTGAGTCTGTGCCTGACGTCTGACCGAACGAAATAGTTGATAAAACTATTATTGATACGATTGAAACGCAGCAGATTAGCTTTGCTTTATAGTAGTAATACATTGTAATTAGTTTCGCGTTCTAATATAAAACGAAACTATGAATAGTTGGTTGCCTAAATGATGAATTAAAAAAAGCGTGTTGATTAAAACACGCTTTTCTTAATAAAGTTAGAATTTATAACTAAGTCCTAAACTCGGTAAGAATGGGAACTGATAAATTTTTGTGTTTGTTACGCGGTTCACGTAGAAGATGTTTTTGCGATTGTAAGCATTTGTAGCTGATGCCACAATTTCCAATTCAGTTTTGTTTTTGAATTTGAATTGCTTTTTGATCGTGATATCCAATCGGTGGTAAGTTGGAAGTCTCTTGGAGTTAAACTCTCCCAAAAGCACTCCAACGGATGAAGAATTGCTTGTTGTATAATCGGTTGTCACACCTTGTGTGAATGACTCAGGCTGATAGAACCCTGCAGTTGGTGTAAATGGCAGACCTGAACCAAAGTTCCAGCGAATGTTTACTTCCAGATCTTTCTTTTTACCGAATGCATAAGATGCTACAAGGTTTACGTTATGTCTTCTGTCGAATACCGGAGCATATGATGTGAATCCGTCCCATCTGGTAGATTTCCCGTAAGAGTAAACTCCCCATAAGAACAATCTGTTCATGGTATACTTCAACAATACGTCAACACCGTAAGATTTTCCGCTTTCGATCAAGAAGTCTTTTTTATAAACGTCATCTTGTTTTGAGAACTCAGAAACATCGTCGTAAAGTTTATTCACATTGATGTTACTCAATTGAGGGAAATACTTGAAATACCCTTCTACGTTCAATGATAGGTTTTTAGTCAGGTCAAACTCAGCCCCTGCAATAGCATGCCAGGAATACTGAATTCCGTTTTTCGGATTTCTTGTTTTACCGCCTTCCGTAATGAAGTTTTGCTGCACATTGGATGGAGCACTCAAAAGTCCGTTAAACAAGTTCACGATATCTCTGTCTGATGAAGCAGAAGTAAAGTTTTGAGAATAACGGCCTCCGGATAATTTCAAACGGAAAAAGTCAGTTGCATTGTATTTCACACCCAATCTCGGTTCGATGGAGATTGTACTCAAACTTGCATATGCCTGAACACGAACACCCGGTTGAAGAACAAAACGCTTGGAAACAAATTTATAATTTGCGTAAGCACCAATTTCTACCGTATTGTTTTGATCCTGAATTTTGGAAGCAACTTCGTTAAAGGTCAGGTAATCTGTCTTGAAAATATTCATCCCGATCCCGTAATCGATCTGGCTTTCGTTTTTCAAAAAGTAAGAAAAATCAAACCCTAAATCCGTTCCGAAAATAGAACTGGTTCTTGGTTGAGAACCTACTTCCTCGAAATGTGTTTTGTAATTGGATGCTGTTAAATGTCCTTTAATGAAAGTTTTTCCACCTCCCGGCAAAAGAATCCAGGATAATCCACCCCCTGCTTGTTGGAAATCCAGAGCTGCAGTCTCATTGTAGTTTACTTTATCCGTATTGCTGAATCCGAATACGGAAACTTTAGATCCTTGTCCTGTTGCGAAAGTCAGTTTTCCGTATAAATCGGTGAAGTTGTAAGGAAGTCCGTTTCCGTCATTGACTCCGCGGTACAAGTCTTTTGCCGTATAATCCAACAGGGAATGTTTTGCAGAGAAAATGAATGATCCTGCACCCGGTCTTCCTTCTTTCGCACGATACAACGGTCCTTCAAGTACTAATTTTGCAAGGAAAGGAGAAGCAGAAACTTTTCCTCCGAAACTCTTTTTATTTCCGTCACGATAGGTAATGTCCATTACGGAAGAAATTCTGCCTCCGTATTTTGAGTCGAATCCTCCGGTGTAAATATCTACGTTCTTCACTAATTCCGTTTCGAAAATAGAGAAGAAACCAATTGAATGGAAGGGATTGTAAATCGTCATTCCGTCCAATAAGATCTTATTTTGAATAGGTGTTCCACCACGAACGTATAACTGTCCGCCCTGGTCACCTGTGGTCACAACTCCCGGAGTTACGGAAAAAGCTGCCGTGATATCATTTTCAGCTCCAACTGAAGGAATGCGTTCCAGGCCTTTTTTGTCTAATTTGATTACGGACATCAAAACTTCCGTTGTTTTTGCTTTTGTTTCGGCAGAAATAACCACTTCATCAATACCAACCGCATCAACAGGAAGCAAATCGATTCTGACTTCGGTAATTCCTGATTTTGCTTTGATAACAATCTCTTTGTTATATTCTTTAAATTCAACAGATTGAATCTTTAAAAGGTAAGTGCCGATCGGAACTTTCGGAATGGTAAAGAATCCGTTTACATCCGTGCTTGCTCCCAGAATTGCCTGCGACTTTTCCGTTGGAATAAGAACTATTTTTTCAAATGGAACAACTTCACTGTTTTCATTATTGAAAAGAAATCCGCGAATGATGTGATCTTGAGAAAATGAATAAATCGATATGGTTAAGAATGCAACTAAGGAGAGTATGTGTTTCATATGGTTTACCATGAATTTAAAGAAGTTTCGAAGTTACATAATTAACACTAATTAACGAGCTAAAATTTTGAAAAATGATTAAACGTGCAGATTATTGATTAAACGGCCTTTAAAGGGAATTGAGAATTGAAAAAGAGTTAGGGTTTCAAGAGGCAGAACTAATCATAAGTTCCGGATTATTAGTCTTGTCCCTTGTCTCTGACAGTCTTGACTTGTATCAGTTTTTACGAAGGATCAATTTTGCTTTTTCCCAATAAACATCCATTTCTTCCAAAGCCATTTCGCTCATGTTCTGCTTGTCTTCGGCAATTAATTCTTCCATTTTCTGAAAACGCGCTTTGAACTTTTGATTGGTGGATTCCAAAGCGTCTTCCGGATTGATATTGATAAACCGGGCATAGTTAACCAACGAAAACATCACATCTCCGAATTCATCCAGAATTTTATTCTCATCCAGCGTTTGCTGCGCTTCGTGCAATTCTGAAAATTCTTCGATCACTTTGTTTTTGACGTCTTCAATATCTGACCATTCAAAACCGATTCCTTTTACTTTTTCCTGAATCCGCATGGCTTTGATCAAAGCGGGAAGGGTATTCGGAACTCCTTCCAGAACTGATTTCTTTCCTTCTTTGAGTTTGATCTTTTCCCAGTTTGCCTTCACTTCTTCCTCCGAATCTGCTTTCACATCTCCGTAAATATGCGGGTGGCGGTGAATCAGCTTGTCGCAAATTCCGTTCAGAACTTCCGTTACATCAAAAGCGCCTAATTCGGAACCGATTTTGGAATAAAAGACCAAATGCAGAAACAAATCTCCGAGTTCTCCCTTGATTCCGTTTAAATCATTTGCCTGAATGGAATCCGCCAATTCATAGGTTTCTTCAATGGTTAGATGTCTGAGCGATTGAATGGTCTGCTTCTTGTCCCAGGGGCATTTTTCACGCAAATCATCCATGATATTTAATAGTCGTTCGAAAGCCAGTAATCTTGGATCCTGATTTAAATTATTATTAGCTAATTCCATACTGCAAATGTACATAGAACAAAATTTGTAATTTTGAATTATGAGATTTACGCTGCTGTTTTTTTTATTGCCGGTTTTATGTTATTCTCAGGAAAGTAAAGTAGACGATTGGGCTTTTTCACTGAAAGCCAAGTCAGGGTTTTTAGCAGCACATCGCGGAACGATGGGGCATTTGGCTAAAGAACGGCTTTTTTCCGGAGAATTATCTTTCAGTAAACGCGTCCGATCCGAAAGTTGGAGTCAGGAATATCGAAGTCCTTATGTAGGAGCAACTTTGTATGGGTCGAACCTTGGAAATAAGCAAATCCTGGGATACGGTTTCGGGATGTATGGATTTATTGAATTTCCATGGACCCGGAGTGAGAAGCACGTTTTTACCTCCAAGATGGGAGCCGGTTTGGGAATTGTTACGAAAGTTCACAATACGGAAACAAACCCGAAGAATGTGGCGATGAGTACTTATCTGAATGCCATTATTTGTCTTGGAATTCAGGGCCGCTGGTATATCAAACCGGAACATGCATTGATTTATAGTCTGGATATGACGCATTTTTCGAATGGTTCCAGTAAAGTTCCCAATCTGGGAGTGAATATGCCGTTCATCGGATTGGGATATGAATACACCTTCAAAAAGAAGGAGCGTGAAAAACCGGAACTGACAACTTTTCAGCGTGTTCCGTTCTTTAAAAGCTGGAATACTTCATTGGTGGCAATTCTGTCCGAGAAACAAATTTTTCCTACCGGAGGAAAACACTATCCGGTTTTTGCTTTGAGTGCAATACTTCACAAACAGTTTAAACCGAAAGTAGGAATGGAAATCGCATTGGACATCGTTTCAAAACAGTCGATTCTTCACTATCGGGAGTATATTCCGAAAACACAATTATCTATTTTGCAGGTCGGCGGTTTTATCGGATACAATATTCCATTGGATAAATTCCGTTTTGTGATCGGAATGGGTGCTTATATCAAAGACCGTTACAATCCGGACAATATGTTCTATCACCGGGTGGGAATGCGTTACCAATGTCAGAACGGATTGTTGTTCAACCTGGTTCTCAAATCCCATTGGGCAAAAGCTGATTACATCGAATACGGTGTTGGATACACCTTTAACTATAAACCAAGATATCATGCGAAATAGTTTGTTCTTTTTGCTTTCAATACTTGTTGTTTTCTCCTGTAAAAAACCGGAGAACAGAAGGTGTTTTAAAATGGCTGGAACCGAGACAACAAAAGAAATCGCCTTGGAAAATTTCGACCGTTTGGATCTGAGAGAGCATGTGCGTTATGTGATCATTCAGGATTCCTTGAATAAAGTGGTGCTCAAAGGAGGGAAGAATCTCCTGAACCTGATAGAAGTGAATGTTTCCGGAGGTTTATTGACAATAGAAAATAAAAACCGCTGCGGATTTCTCAGAGATGCGAAGAAAGTGGTGGTTGCAGAAATTCATTGCACCAGTTTGATCAATATCCGTTTTGTAGGAACAGAATCGTTGACATGTCAGGGAGAAATTAATACGGATTACTTCACATTCTATTCCCGCGATGGGGCAGGAGATGTGAATTTGAATGTCAATGCGATTGTGGTTGATGCAGAAGCAAATCACGGATGGTGTAATTTCACCTTGTCGGGAACTGCTCAGTTTGCCCGCATTTGCGCTAAAAGCAACAGCTATTGCGACGTAAGCGGATTGCATGTCAGTGATTCGATTTATGTAGCTTCTGAAACCGTAGGAAATATGAAGATCAATGCCGACAATCTGATTATTCACGGCTATATTACGGAGTCGGGAAATATTCTTTATAAAGGAACGCCTCTCGGAATAGATGTCTTGTTAAACGGAACGGGAAAGGTCTTGTCGGAGAATTAGAAGAATAAAAAAGGGGCGAAAAATTTTTCGCCCCTTTTTTATTCCAATTTTTTATTTTCCTCTTTTCAATTGCATCAGCACTTTAAATGCTTTGTCAACGTGATCTTGTTTTACAATGATGGTGAATTCGTTTGCAGTTGAAACGATTTCCACAATGTTTAATCCTTCCCAAGCCAAATGCTTCAGGATGTAATAGTAAATACCGTAGACTTCAGAATTAACAGCAGGTAGTTTAACTGTGATCGAAGCCAAATCACGTGTGTGTGATTTTAAGCGTTCGTTGATCAATAAATTTTCTACTCTTTGGGAAATGCTTTGAGAACAAATAACCGTTGTTTCAGTGACACCTCTGCAAATGGTATAGAAAATATCCGATTCAGAGTTAACCAGTTGAACCAGGTCTGCTTGTTTCAGGCGAAGTGATTCTGTATTTTCAAAGGTGAAATCTTCTAAGTTTGAACGAACTAAAAAGTCTCCAAGTTCACCGATAATATTCGTGATCTTGATATTTAAACGGTGGTAAAGTCCCGGAGACATGCGTTTGATTGCCATAACGATCGCTCCTTCTTTCACTTCTTTTCCTAAAGCTTCTTCAATTTCGGGTTTGATTTTTCGTGCTAACGAAGAAATGTTGATTAAGTCATCGGTCATTGCTTCGCGCAAAAACGGGCTTCTACCAATGATTTCTTCTGTTATTTTTCCAATTGATAACATATTTTGGTTTGAATTATATAGGTGTGCAAATTTACACAAATACAGGTGGAAAAGAACTATTGGGTGTTAGAATTTATACAAAATGAATAAACTATTGATTTCAATGAAGGAAACTTCGTATTTGATGAATATTCTGTTGGGGCAAGATTATGAAGCAATTAAATTAGCAAACGTAAGTTGTAGTTAGTGTTAATGGCTTGTTGTATTTTTAACAATGTCAAGTACGTATTCTAACTGTTGCTGTTCGTTCATATCGGAGTTGTCAACTACGATTGCATCTTCGGCTTGAGTTAAGGGGCTGATTGCTCTGGTACTGTCAATGCGGTCTCTGTGTTTCAGGTTTTCCAGAATTTCCTCCAGACTGTTGGCTTCTCCTTTTGCCTGAAGTTCCAGAAAGCGTCTTTGAGCACGGATTTCAGGTTTTGCGGTGATAAACAATTTCAATTCGGCTTTCGGGAAAACAACTGTTCCGATATCCCTGCCGTCCATAACAACACGTCCGTTTTTTCCAAGCTCCTGCTGCTGTTTGACCAGAAATTCACGCACTTCTCTGATCGCTGCAACTTCGCTTACAATATTGGCTACTTCCAATTGACGAATAGTATCCGAAACATCCTCTCCGTTGAGCAAAACAGCTCTGTTTCCGTTTGCATCTGCGTCTCCGAACTGAATCGTAATAGCTGAAAGCGAAGAAACAATGCAGGACAAATTGATTTTGTGTGAACCTAAAACGCAACCGTTTCTGATTGCATACAAAGCCACACAGCGATACATAGCTCCCGAGTCAATAAAGGTGTAGTTTAATTTTCTTGCCAGTGCTTTTGCCAGGGTGCTTTTTCCGCAAGAGGAAAAACCGTCGATTGCTATCGTAATTTGTTGCTCTGAATGCATACTGCGAATTTAAGGCAAAAGAATGAAACGGCTGTTTTCTGGCATAAAAAAAGGGCTCGCCATCAGACGAACCCTTTAATATTATAATCTTTCTCTAAGATTAGAATCTCCAACCCAAACGGAAGTTTGTGATGAAGTTGTTAGAGAAGCTAGAAGATTTAACTTCTGGAGTAACAGTTTTTACTGTAGGGTTTGGTGAAATAGTAACCTCACGTGTTGCATCCTTTTCAGTAGAAGCTGTAAATCCTAGACCCAATTCCAAACCTACGTAGAAGTTCTCTGCGAAATAGAAGTCAGTACCAGCTACCAGGTTAACACCGAAAGCAGAAGCTTTTGCTTCGTAAGTTTCAGTTCTGTTCAAGAAGTAAGCAGCATCAGGACCTACCATAACAGCGTTAGAAGCATCCTCTTTGTTAGCACCCATTCCGAATTTGATATCCAAACCAGCGTATGGAGACAAACGAGAAGTACCTGTGAAATGGTATTCACCACCGATAGCGATGTTTGTCATTGATCTTTTGAATTCGTATGTTCCTGATTGACCAGTTCCATCTGCAAACTCATATGCGTTTAAAGTTCTTTTTGCATTGTCAAGACCAAGAGTCAAACGAATTGCGATGTTTTCATTCACAAAGTAACGTAGACGAAGAGCCGGAGCAGTGAAGTTCAGGTTTGTACCAGCACCACCTAGTGCAGATAATCCTAATTGTCCTTCAATTGACAAAGGCGCTCCTTCAGTTGGCTTTTGAGCCATAACAGCAGTTGATAAAATCACACCACCTAAAAGTAAACTTAACTTTTTCATGTTATAAATTATTATTGGTTTGGGCAAATTTACGTATTAAATGGATTCAGGTTACAAAAAAATGTTAACAGGTTTTGGTGGATAACTCGAGAAATCGTTGAGTGTAAGGGTTATCGCTTTGTAATCAGATAGTTGTTGCCTATTTTTTGGAGAGCAAAAAGTTCAATGTTAAACCATGCTGTCCGCCTGCAACTGAATAGATATACCATCCGTAATCGATGCTGAAACGTTTGAATGACATTCCTGCTCCAAAACTGAATCCGGCCAAACCGCCGCGGCCTATAATTGCCAATTCTTTTCTTCTCTGATAATCAAATGCAGTGCGGATTTGTAGTTTTTTTCCGATCAATACTTCGACCTGAATTTTAGCATGGCGCGCTAAATTGTCGAAAAAGCCGGCCTTTTTTACCTGAACAGTATCACCTGTTAAAGGGTCTACTCTCGGCTTTGCATTCGGATCGACATAAGACAAATTCCACTTCTGCAAATGCTGTGCAACCAAACTGATTCTGAAAGGTGCGTGTTTCAGCTTGTGTGAAATTCCAAATTGAACCTCGAGCGGCAAAGGATTTTTAAAATCCGTATAACCTTTCCATTGAACTCCCAGATTTTTGATAACACCGACAATGTTCAGATTCCGGGCACTGTCGCGGTAAAGTCCGGCAATATCCAGACTGGTTCCGAAAGCCGTGTAGGAATCTAATTGAGAGTATAAAATATTAAGAGTAGCTCCAACCGACATGCGTTCGTTGAATTTGTGCTGAGCACTTGCTCCGAGAATAAAATCACCCGGACTGAAAGTTCCTAAGTTTGCACCGTCAATATCTGTGCGCTGCATTTTACCGTATGAAGCATAGCGGAAATGAACCATTCCCATCGTTTTCCGGATTTTTCGTGCGTATGTTAAAGCACCGGTATTCACACCGCTTGTCATAATCGATTGGTTGAACCCGAATCTCCCGTGCATCTGATAATTCATGATTGCAGGGTTATTCAGTCCTAAATTCTGGTCATTGTCATAAATGGTGATGGCATCTCCGCCCAAACCCATTGTTCGGGCATTGTATTGGCTGTTTAGATTCTGAAAGGCATGAATTCCTCCTGTCTGTGCAAAAGAAGCGAATGGAAGAAGAAATAGTAATATGAGTCTCAGTTTGTTTTTCATATGTGGCAATAACGTTTAATTTTTGTCTTCATTGTTCAAACTTGATCTTTTTCCGAATTCGATCACTTCCATTTGTTCCACTTTGGAACCGTTGATCTGAAATCTGAGCGCTGTCTGAACGGAATGAAAACCTTTGTTTCCGCAAGCTCCCGGATTCAGCCACAATAGATTTTTACTCTTGTCGTGCTGCACAAGAAGCACATGCGAATGCCCGCACACGAAGATAGCCGGTTTACTTTCTTTAATAAAATCCAGCGCGTGTTTGCTGTATCTTCCCGGTCTTCCTGCAATATGAGTCATCGAAACAACCACATCTTCGACCTGAAAAGTCAGATCTTCCGGAAATTCCGAACGAATCTGCTGATCATCAATATTGCCGAAAACGGCCCTCAACGGTTTAAAAGCTTTCAATCGGTCGGTCACTTCAAGACTCCCGATGTCACCTGCATGCCAGATTTCATCCACATCTTTGAACAATTCAAAAACGCGTTCGGGAAGAAAGCTATGAGTGTCAGACAATAAACCGATTTTGACCATTTCGAGGATTAGAATTCACACAAAACTACACATTTTGTGAAATTGAATATGGAAAATGAGAAAGAGCAGATCCTTCATCTCATTCGTTATTCGGTATTCACAATCAGGAATTGCCTTTTCAATTTTAAAATTCTCCATTTTCAATTGAAGCTTTGGCTTCTATCTACGCAGTTCTTTTTATATTTGTCCGTTAAACAAACAAAAATTGGTAAGCATGGCTACGAAAACAGCTTCAAAACCATCAAAAACAACAAATAAAAGTGCTTTGAAAAGCACCGCTAAATTTTCAAAGGAAACATACATCAAATGGTATAAGGATATGCTGTTGATGCGCCGTTTTGAAGAAAAAGCAGGGCAATTATACATTCAACAAAAATTTGGAGGTTTTTGTCACTTATACATTGGTCAGGAAGCAATCGTTGCAGGAACAGTCAGTGCGTCAAGACCCACTGATTCGCATATGACAGCTTATCGTGATCATGCTCATCCGATCGGATTAGGAACAGATGTTCGTGTATTAATGGCTGAATTGTATGGTCGTTCTACAGGATGTTCCAAAGGAAAGGGAGGATCCATGCACTTCTTTGATAAAGAGAAAAACTTCATGGGTGGACACGGAATTGTTGGAGCTCAGATTCCAATGGGAACAGGTGTTGCTTTCGCAGAGAAATATAAGGGAACTGATAATGTGGTATTCGTTTCAATGGGTGACGGAGCTGTTCGTCAGGGAGCATTGCACGAAACATTCAATATGGCAATGAACTGGAAATTACCGGTGATTTACATTATTGAAAACAATAACTACGCGATGGGAACATCCGTTGAGCGTACAACCAACGTTACCGATTTGTCCAAGATCGGAGATTCATACGAAATGCCTTCGAAATCTGTAGACGGAATGTCGCCTGAGGCAGTTCACGAAGCAATCGAAGAAGCAGTTGCAAGAGCAAGAAGAGGAGACGGACCAACGTTGTTGGATATCCGTACTTACCGTTATAAAGGTCACTCGATGTCAGATCCGCAAAAATACCGCACGAAAGAAGAGGTAGCAGAGTGGATGGAACAAGATCCGATCGAACATTGTTTGAGAATGATCCAATCCAACAAATGGTTGACTGCAAAAGAAATCGAAGAAATTGATGCCTGGGTGAAAAATGAAGTAGAGGATTCAGTGAAATTTGCTGAAGAATCTCCATATCCGGATGCTGATGATTTGTATGAAGACATTTATCAGGAGCCGAATTACCCTTACATTATTGAATATTAATAGACTATAATAGATCGTAGATGGCTGAAATCATTAACATGCCCAAATTGAGTGACACCATGACAGAAGGTGTTGTTGCAGAATGGCATAAAAAAGTTGGGGATACTGTAAAGTCAGGTGAATTACTAGCTGAAATTGAAACTGATAAAGCAACCCTTGAATTCGAATCATTTTTCGATGGTGTTTTATTACATATTGGAATAGAAAAAGGAAAGCCAGCTCCGGTGAACTCATTGTTAGCAATCATTGGAGAGAAAGGCGAAGATATTTCTGCATTACTGGCTTCTGCAGGAACAACAGCTGCTCCGGCTGAAGAAAAGAAGGAAGAAAAAACTGCTGAAGCAGAACCGGCGAAAAAAGTAGAAGAAAAAGCACCAGCTGCTGTAACTTCTGCTCCGAAAGCTGCGCCTGTTGCAGTATCAAATACATCAAACGGACGTATTCTGGCTTCTCCGCTTGCTAAGAAATTAGCAGAAGAAAAAGGAGTTGACCTAAGCTTCATTTCCGGAACAGGAGAAGGAGGAAGAATCACCAAACGCGATGTAGATCATTATGTACCGTATGACGCACCTGCAAGACCTGCTGGTTCTTCAGCTGCTTCATTGAGTGAATCTTTCGTAGACGAGCCGGTATCTCAGATGCGTAAAACAATTGCACGTCGTTTAGGAGAATCGAAATTTACTGCTCCGCATTTCTATTTGACGATTTCATTGGATATGGACAATGCAATTGCTGCACGTAAGTCTATGAACAGCAATGAAGGTGTGAAAGTATCTTTCAACGATATGGCGATCAAAGCAGTTGCAATGGCATTGCGCAAGCATCCTGCAATCAATTCTTCCTGGATGGGAGACGTAATTCGCAGAAACAGCCACGTACACATTGGTGTTGCTGTTGCTGTTGAAGAAGGTCTTTTGGTTCCTGTAGTTCGTTTTGCAGACAGCAAGGGCTTGACGCAGATCGGTGACGAAGTAAAAGTATTGGCTCAAAAAGCAAAAGATAAAAAATTGCAGCCGGCAGAATGGGAAGGAAATACCTTCACCATTTCAAACCTGGGAATGTTCGGAATTGAGCAATTCACGGCGATCATTAATTCACCTGACAGCTGCATTATGGCAATCGGAGGAATTTCTCAGCAACCGGTTGTAAAGAACGGACAAGTTGTGCCCGGAAATATCATGAAAGTGACACTTTCCTGCGATCACCGCGTGGTGGACGGAGCAACGGGAGCAGCATTCCTTCAGACGTTTAAACAGTACATGGAGAACCCGGTTATGATGCTGGTTTAGAAATTGATAAATCAATAAAAAAGCCTCTCGTCTGAGAGGCTTTTTTATTTTTAGCGATATTTTTTTAAATAAATAGTTCGTATTCAATTTATTATTACATCTTTGTTTATCAAATAAATGAGAATATGAATAAAGGAACTATTAAGTTCTTTAACGAAACTAAAGGTTTTGGTTTTGTTAAAGAAGATGAAACTAACAAAGAGTATTTTGTACACGTTTCAGGATTGGTTGACAAAGTAAATGAAAACGACGCCGTTACATTTGACTTAGAAGAAGGAAGAAAAGGATTGATGGCTGTTAACGTGAAACACGCATAACTATATAGATATTTTCTTTGAAAAACCTCATTCGGAAACGGATGAGGTTTTTTTGTTGAATGACTTTCGCTGTTTGTATGAAAAACGCTTTTCTCCAAGGATCAATAATACTTTCAATGTGGGGACTTTGTTTTTTTGAAACGTGGATTGATCCAATTGAATGTAATAGCCGAAAGCCGCGATGTTTTTCTCACTGAAGTAACGATAAACCCTTTTTCTGCTCAGTTGATTGCTGATGTGTTTTTGAATCTCTTCATAACTGTATTCTTCCAGAGCAATTTCTTCCGGCTCAGGATTTTTTTTGGTCTTTTTAGGCTTGTTTTTTCCATCATACAGATTGTATCCTCCTTCAGCACCCTTTTTATTGTAATAAAATTTCCCCTTTGTTTTTACGAGAGGAATTTCAAATGAAACGGTTTCAATCAATCCGAAGCTGCATTTAGAACCAAAGAAAATCCGGCGGATTCGTTTTTCCAAACATTTTTTTCTTTCAGGATTTGCGGGCATAATGGTGTGAATGCGCTTAACGCAAAGTGTTGCCAATTCTGTTAAAACCAAACTTTGTTTCAAGGTGTCAGCCCGATTTTTGTTTGCCTTTTTCAACAGCTGATTTAGCATTAATCCGATATTCTCAGTCGAATCGGAGAGATAGCTGTATTTTCCCGAAGCTGCAAAGTCAGATTGAAACACGAAAAGCGAATCCTTGCGGGGAAGATGATATCGGGCTTCCTGAATAAACAGACCTTGCGCTCCGCAGAAAAGGGAAAGATGAATGAAAAGAATAAAAACAAAGGATTTCATCAGATCGAAAGAATTGCTTTTGAAACTTCTTCAGGAGTTTTATCCCGGATATCAATCAAGGTTATTTGTTTAATGATTTCACCTCTTCCGGGTTTTGTTACGCCTAATTTTTTATCTCCCAGATCATAAATCAGATAGGAAGTTCTGAAACAAGTGGTTTGATTCTCAGTCGTTGTTTCGAGGTAAAAATTCCTTACCGGGTCAACAGTAATGACAGACGAAGGTTTTTTGTGCTTTTCTCCGTTTTGATCCATCAGTTGTGAACCCGTTTTAACCAAATATTCTCCTTGTTCCCGCATAAAGAAATCACAGTTTACTAATCCGAAGATGGTTAAACCAAAATTCAGACGATTCGGACTGTATTGAAAATTCAGGTTCGAACCGGTATTGATCTGAGCTACCGCACGATTGATCAAAGACTGTCTTAATTGTGTTTCAGTGACTTTCAATTGCTCTTCCACACTTTTATCGTACGCCTTTTTCTCTTTCAGGTCTTTCGCACTGTTGGTCTTGAAATTGGATTCAAACTTTCGCGTATTTTGTTGAATCTGCTTGTTTGAGGTTCCGCTTAAAGCAACAGGAAGGTTGATGGTGGAATCCCTGTATTTGAAAATCAGTCTGTAATTATCGTGTAACGGATCAGGAACAATCATCAGGTTATTGATCAGTCGTGGAATGAATAGTTCGTTTCCTCTCTTTGTGAATTTTTTGCTGTTCCACGGTTTTGTTTCCTTTCTCATCAATTTAAGCTGCTTTTTCATTTCGGGATTCATAAGCGTATCGAGCACCCATTTTTGTTTCGTCATGGCTTTTCCAACATGATTATTCCTGTTTTGGAGCACCATGATGTTGTTCTGCTGCATGGGAAAGAATTGAGAACGAAGTGTAATTTGCGTTCTGTCCAGACGCGCAAAAACAGGGTGAATGGAAAACAAACGATCATTAACAGAGCGGGGAATCAGATTCTTGAGATCAAGTTGATTAATGGAATCGGTAATCCACTGAATCCGCGCGGCCATATTTTGCGAACTGACGGTGTCGGAAATGGTATTCCATTGCGATGTTTGAGTATTGAAAACGAAAAGGCCTCCTTTGTTGCCCGGCTGCAAATCGCCCATTGAAACCTGAATCAGATTTGCCGGGTCAGGCTGCAGATTTTCATTGTTTTCTCCTTTTGCTTCAAAACGAAACATCCCGTTTGAGGCAAAAATCTCTTCCTTGTTGTTTTCCGTAAAAGACATTGGAATTCCTGCAAGAGCCATTTGAATGGGATCATCGTAAACAGTCAGCTCCACCTTTACTTTTCCGGAATAAGGATTTCCTTTGGAATCGAGAAAGGCATTTTTGGGAATTTCAAAGCTGACATTCTTTTCGGTGATTGAAGAAGGTTTGTCGGAAAGCAAGAAAATCTCTTTTGCCGGAATTTCAATAAGTGGTTCCAGGCTGTTGGAAATCATTTTTGGTGTTGCATCATTGGTTCCTGTGATGATTTGAGTAGTCGGTAATTTTTGTTTCAACTGAGAAATCTGGTTGACATCCAGGTTGGTATTCGTCACATCGAGCACACTTAATTGTTTCAACGGAAACAGGTTCGCGATTTCAGTTGCTGCAATATTGTTCAGAATCAGCCTTCTCAAAGACTTCATTTTTGAAAGCGCTGCCGGAATGGATGAATTCGTCAATTCCAATTCGGATACATTACCAAATTGCTTGATGTTTTCATTGGAAAGCCAATTCGAAGAACGGGTAAAAGCAATATTTCTGACGGAAGGAAAGCGTGTGAAATCGATTCCGGAAGGCTTTTGGACATCCGCAAGTTCCAGGCGTTCTAAATTCATACGTGAAAGCAACTGAATACTTTTTGAACTCAATTGATCTCCGTCGATGACTAAATTTTTCAGACGCTTGTTTTCCGAAATGTTAAAAACGAGGTTGTCGGTGCTTAAACCGGAATTATTGGAAATGTCCAGTTTTTCTAAAGACCAGAGAGCGCCCAGTTCATTTGCCTGAAGTTTGACTTCGTTTTGAGAGATGTTGAGTTCTTTTAAGTTCGATAAATACATCACTTCTACCGGAATGTTGATTAACTGATTGTCCGATACATTTAAATGAACGAGATTTCCCAGACTTTGAAGCCCCGACCAGATGAACGACAATTGATTGCTTCTCAGATCCAGACGCTCCAGTTTTGGAAATGCCTTTCCGATCGAACCGATTTTCCAGGGATTGTAGGAACAGTTTGAAAGATTGAGTTCTTTCAGCGATGGAATGGACGCTGTTTCGGACACTTCCACAATCGGATTGTAAGACAAATCCAATACTTTGAGTAAGGTGAAGCGGTTAAAACTGCTGTCGATGATCGTGACAGAGGAATTGCTTAAATGAAGTTCTTCCACTTCATAAGGTGCTATTTTTGCTTCTTCCAACGAAAAACACACGCTGCATTGCGAAAAAGTGTGGTTAGCTGCCAGAATTAAAACGAGGGTGATTAACTGCTTCATATGACCTTTATTTCGGGGTTATTAAATACAGATGTCCGGATTGTAGAAAGGTAAATGCACTTTTTCCGTAAAAAGAACAAATAGAGGTTTGTGATGAGTATAAATAAGTTATGGTTGAATTTTTGGAAGCAAAAAGGTGAATAATTGCAATTATCTGAAAGCTGTTTTCAATGAATTTGCGTTATTTGCAACTAAATCCACTTAATAATGAAAAAAATCATCGCTTTTGTTTTCCTGTTGAACACCTTTTTTGGGTTCTCACAAATCACCAATGAAGGAAGAATTGAATTCGATCTGAAAACAGACGAACGAATTGATAAAGTTATTCCGGTAGGAGAACGCGGTTTCGTAACTCTTGGTTTGGAAAACGTGAAAGGTGCAAATGATATTTTCCACATTTCCATGTATTCAACGAGTCTTCAAAAAGAAAGCTCCGTTGATTTTGAACGCGAATCGAGAATTACGAATCATGCCACTTTGCTTTCGAACGACAGCAGTCAGATCATTTTTCTTTTTTCCAACAGAAAGGAATGGATTTTGAAGATTTACGACGTAAACAATCAGTCATTGAACGAACGTGTTTTTGAAAAAGCGGATGCGGGTTTTCAGTCATTGAATTATTTGTTATTGGGAGGAAAGGTTGTAATGAATGGCTTTCAGAAACGAAAACCAACCATTTTGATCATGGACTTGATGTCGGGAGATCAGCAGTTTGTTCTGGTTCCGGGAATCAGCTCAAAAAGAACCGTTGAATCCATCGGTTTGGACAACCTGAATGAAAAAGTAACGGTTTTCATGCGCGACGGAAAAGATATGAAAACGGGCACGATGCATTTGCTGCTTCTGGAATCAAACGGAGAAATCTCAAGCAGTATGGAATTGGATAAAGATCCGAATTTCGCCATTATCGACGGAGCCGTGACCTGGATCAATGAAGGAAGCTTTTTAATTGCGGGAACCTATGGAACTTCCGGCCGCAGAGGATATTCGGCTGGTTACTACTTTTCAAAATGGACGGATGAAAAGCAGGATTTTATTACCTATCATTCCTTTACGGAGTTTGCCAATTATCTGAGCTATTTGCCGCAGAAAACTCAGAAGAAAATGGAAAAACGCATGAACCGCAAAAAGGAAAAAGGAGCAACGGATATCATTCAAAGTTATGTAGCCATTCATCCGGTCATGATCATCGGAGATTCGTACCGGATCATCGGAGAAGTGTATTATCCGACCTACCGCACGGAAACGTATACCAGTTTTGTGAATGGAAGAGCTGTAACGAGCACACGACAGGTTTTTGATGGTTATCAGTATACGCATGCTGCTGTTTTGGATCTGGATGAATCAGGACAGAAAATCAAAGATTATTGCTTCTCCATGTATCTGAGCAACAAACCCTTCAGAGTGGTTCGGAATTTACGGATCACGGAAAATCAAACCGGAGATATGCGTTTGATGTATTCCACCGGAAGCAGGTTGAAAGCAACAACCATCACAACTGATCAGGAAATGACAGAAACGGATTTTGGAGAAATCATCACGAATCATGAAGGAGATAACGTCCGATCAACCGGATTTACAAACTGTTCTTACTGGTACGAAGACAGCTATTTGGTTTATGGAGTTCAGACGATCAAAAACAAGGAAGACGAAAAAGTTTCCCGAAAGCGAACGATCTTCTTTATCAATAAGATTACGTATTCGAAGTAGAAACTAAAATTTTTGAATAAGCAATTCGCAATTAACGCTTCTTAATAGTCTCCCAGGTTTGGTACATTTTTTCCTGACTCGGGCGATTTGCTTCTATCTCTTCCAATGGTTCACATGGAATCAATGTGTCGTAGCATTCTTTCGGCAGAGCCTGATAAAGTGCAGTTCCTTTGGTTTTCCAGGCAATCATGTCGTCCGAAACTTCTTTGATTACTTTTGCCGGATTTCCGACTACCACGCTTCTTTTTGGAATGACGGTATTTGCAGGTACAAAACACAAGGCTCCGATGATGCATTCATCTTCGATCACCACATCGTCCATGATTACCGAATTCATTCCGATCAAACAGTTTTCACCGATTGTTCCGCCGTGTACAATTGCTCCGTGACCAATGTGTGCTCCTTTCTTCAAGGTAACAGTCGTTCCGGGAAACATGTGAATGGTACAATTTTCCTGAACATTGCATCCGTCTTCAATAATAATTTGCCCCCAATCTCCGCGAATGGCAGCTCCCGGACCGATGTAAACATTTTCGCCGATAATGACATTTCCCGTTACTACGGCTTGAGGGTGAATAAAGCTGGATTTTTTAACAACTGGAATAAAACCATTGAATGAATATACCGCCATGAATACCTATTTTTGGTAAAAATAAACAATCAAAACGGCAAAATGAGTTATTGCGATTATGTTTCAACCAAACCAAAAGACGACATTCATCGTATCTATCATGATTTTCATTATGGCACGCCAATTGAGGATGATAACGAGCTTTTCGGACGTTTAATTCTGGAAATTAATCAGGCAGGATTGTCCTGGGACATTATTTTAAAGAAGCAAACAAACTTTTTGGAAGCTTTTGACGTTTATGATATAGAAAAGATTGCTAATTATCAGGAGGATAAAATAAATGAATTACTTCAAAATTCCGGGATAATAAGAAATAAACTAAAGATTAATGCCGTTATATATAATGCCAATCAGGTATTGTTAATACGAAAAGAATGTGGTAGCTTTAAGTTGTGGTTAGACAGCAACTTGGGGAAAACGAAAGAAGAGTGGGTGAAGTTGTTTAAAAAACATTTTAAATTTGTCGGAGGAGAGATTGTGAACGAGTTTTTAATGAGCACAGGGTATCTTCCGGGAGCACACCATACGAATTGTTTTAGATATAAGGAACTAAATACAGGATCATGAAAACAAAAATATTACTTCCCATCATTGCGGTGATTGTTAGCTTTTCGCTAAATGCTCAGGTTGGTCTGATGATTGGTCCAGGGTTAAACTACGGATTCGGATCCGGACAATTGTTCAAAACATTGAATCTTGGAGTCGAGATTCCACGCGATGAAAATGCATCGATTATTGTGCGTGCTTATGCCAGTTTGAAAAACAGCAAACTGGATTCAACTTATGCAGAGGCTATAGAACTTGGAACAAGTCCGTCAGTGATGATGGTAGGAGTGAAAAACGGTGTAACCCAATTTGGTATCCAGGGCGGGACAAGACGTTATTTTATCGGTTCCAATTTTGATTACGGATTTGGTTTATACGGTGGAACAGTGTTTGATTTTTCATTGTACCGTTTAAGCAGTAAAACAATGGGAACGTTTGATGCGACAGCGTATACGCTTCGTGAGCAAAATAAAGGAAGCGTTTTTCTATTAAGCTTCGGTTTGCAGGGAGGTGCTAAGAAGCAATTTGCATTCGGAACTTTGTTTATGGATGTTTCATTGTCTTATGCAATTGTTGCTGCAGGTTCTGCCAAACTATCAGGAAACGCTAATTCTCAGGTTTCTGTACTGAACTTTGGCTGCACCATCGGATATAGAAAAGATTTATTCTTTTAAGTGAAAAGTGAAAAGAATCACGTTGTAGATTTTAACTTTTTCTTTTTCAATTCTTAAAAGGGCCACCAGCCTTTTTTCTGATTCATCAATTGCTTTTCAAAATCGGCAAGGAATTCGGAATACGTTCCATATCGTTTATTCATTCCTTTAAGCAATGCCGCTTTTTGTTCTTCCTGATTGAGTTTATTCGGAGGAATAGTGAATTGATGCTTTGCCGCTAATTTTTGAAGAACCGGACTGAGATTTTTGTACTTCGTATCGAGATTCGGTAATGGATAAGTCAGCTGCAGATTGGTTGTAATACTCGGATTTGGATCAATCAAAGGCATTCGTCCCTGCAGACAGGTCCAGCAGGTGATTCCCAACGCAAAAAAATCCGTTCTTGCATCCACTAATTCCAATTGATTCAACAGTAATTCAGGTGCGGCAAAACCCAAAGGGAAAAGCGTATTTCTGATATCCGGCTCATTTTTATTGATTGCCAGCCCGAAATCAATTAAAGATACCCGCAACTCTTTGGAGCTGTCGATGATCAGGTTGCCGGGTTTGATATCCAGGTGATAAATCGCATTTTGATGAATGTGCTCCAGAATGGGTTCCAATTGTTCCAGAACCTTGAATAACTGCAGGGGTTTTTCTTTGGATCGGAATTGTTCCAGATAATCGTTTAAAGTGATTCCGTTTTGAAAAGATTTGAAGAGCAGTATTTCCGATTCGCTTTCAAAAAAATCCAATGTTTCCGGTAAACCATCTACAATGAACGAAAAAGCGGCTTCTTTTCTCAGACGTTCCTGAGCAAGTAGATTGTCTTCGCGTTTCTGAACGGTTTTCAAAATGGATTTTACTCCGGAGATCTTATTTTCGGCCAGAAAAACGGAAGAAAACTTTCTTCTTTTAGCGGCGTCTATTTGTTCTAAAATCCGGTATTTTTCAGCAGGGTTCATTGTTTCGCTTCATAGTCAATCCGCAATGTAGTATAAATTCTGTTACATTCTGAAGGGGATTCCGGGGAGATAAGTGTGAGCGGATACTTTCTTTGTTTGATGTGAGGACTTCAATAAATGATTTGACTATCCTTAGCAGAGGAAATCTTTAAAACTATCCGAAAAAAAGTATTTTTGGTTTATGGATGTAAAATACCTTATTGCTGATTCCGGTGGATCTTCAACTACCTGGGCACTTGTTTTCCGGAACAACGAAGTAACTGTTGTCCGGACGGGGAGTTTGCATCCGAAATACGCCTTTTCAGATTCTGCACTTCAGGAAGAGCTGCGCAAGCAATTCAGCGGACTGAATGCACCGCTTTATTTTTACGGTTCAGGTTGTTCTTCAGAAGCCGTGCAGCAAGAAATGAAAGCATTTCTGAAAGAGGCCGGGTTTTCGGAAGTCGAAGTTTATCCGGATACACTTGCGGCCTGCCGGGCACTTTATGGAAACAAAGCCGGTTGGGTTGGCATTTTGGGAACAGGTTCTGTGTTGGTTCAAACCGATGGTTCTAAAATCATCCAACGGATTGGCGGATACGGTTCATTGGTAGGAGATGAAGGAAGCGGGTTTTATTTCGGAAAACTGCTCGTACGCTTCTTATTGGAAACTCCCGAATGGGAAGCTTCCTGGACGAAACAATTCAGATCGAAAGAAGTTATTCTGAGCAAACTGGCGGGAGCAGATGCTCAAAAATGGATCGCCGGATTGGCCTTCGAAACAGCTCAGTTGAATTTTGATTTTTTACACCGGGAAAATGCAGAGCTCTTTCTGAATGCATATTGCTCGAAAATTTCTGATTTAGAGGAAATTGCTTTCATCGGGACGTATGGATTTGAGCAGCGAAAAGTTTTTGCCGAAACGTTTCAAAAACACAAAATCAGAATCAAAAAATGCCTTGCAGATCCAATGGATGACTTACTGCATTATTACCGAATGAATGAATAATTAAGTAAGTGTTAATTATTTCACTGTTGATACTGAGGTGTTTAGTCGAAAATATTAAATCTTTCGTAGAAAAGTCTCTTGTGGTTTGAAAAATAATTCACAACTTGCAGAAGCGAAAGTGAGAAATGGATACATTATTAATTCAGGCAACAGCTCAAACCCCCTTAGTAGATTTGAATCCTTCTACAGGAATCATGGAAATAAGAGGTCGTTCGATTCCGGACGATCCTGAATCTTTTTGGGGTGTTGTTTTAACATGGTTTGATGCTTACATGGCGAATCCGAATGAAGAAACGCTTGTAAAAATTGATTTGGAGTATTTTAATATAACTTCATCGAAACGTATTCTATTCTTATTGTATAAATTGAATGAATTAGTTGATTCAGGAAAAAAAGCGAAAGTTGAATGGTATTACAGACAATCTGATGAAGATATGTACGAAGTAGGCCAGGATTACGCTTTTATGGTTCACGTTCCATTTGATTTCCGTGAGTATACGGACAATGATTTAGTGGTCGCATAAGTTTCATCCCCCTTTATTGATGTTTTACAAAGTTGAGTGACGATTCTCGAATCGGAGGACTTGTCTTGTTCAATAGTTCAATTCCGGATAGCTATCGGGATCAATAGTTTTTCATTAAGCAACTTCTCACTTTTCCATTCTCCATTATTAATTCATTATTATCAATTTATTTCCCTTCGAACGGTTTCACTTTTTGAACTTTCTTTGAGCTGATATTAGTTTATTTCTCATTTATCCGCCAGAAACAGCCCCTCTTTTTCCAATTTCATTATTTTTGTCAGTATTATGCGTGTAATTGCTGATATCCCTCATCCCCGTTACAAGATTCAGATTTTCTTGTATAATGCGAAGTATTTGGTTAAAATTGAATTAGGTCAATTTGAGCAAACCTTCAAAATTGCAGAATCAGACGTGGAAGGAGGAGTAGAGGAAGTGAAGCGTATGGTGACAGATCAATTATTACGTAACTCTTTAGAACGGTTTCTTTCCATGCGAACAGACTGGGAAGAAGCATTTAAAAATAAACAAGTATGAAATTAGGACAAGTTATTGCGGCAGGTTTAATTCTTGGATTGACAACATTCGCTTGCTCGGATAAAAAAGAAGAATCCAAAACAAAAGAAGAGAATCCTCCGGTTGTTCCTACTGTGGACTCCAAAAATCTGAAGATTGCATTTTATTATTCGGATAGCTTGAAGGAAGGCTTTACGTATTATAAAAATGAAGATTCCCGAATCACTAAAAAAGGAGAAGCATTTCAAAATGAAATGATTTCCAAACAGCGATTGCTGGAGCAAAAAGCACAGAACTACGAGAAATACATGCGTGAAGGAACGATGACCGGTGCTGATATGCAAAGCCTGGAAAACGAAATCGTACGTATGCGTGAGCAATTGATGAACATGCAGCAAACACGCGGTGCACAATTGGAAAAAGAAACCAATGAAGCACTTACTGTATTGTCGAAGAAAATAGAAGTGGCGGGAAAGAAATACTGCGAGAAATATGGTGTTGATGTGCTTTTGATCCACGGACAAGGCGGACAAATCAATTTCATTAATGAGAAAATGAACGTGACACAATCATTCATTGATTTTCTGAATCACGAGCAAGAAATCATGGACAAGGACCTGGGGAAATAAACTATGCTGATAGCACAACAGAAGCTTAACGAGAATGTTGCCGAGTACATTTTGTACATGTACCAGATTGAAGATCTGATACGTGCTTATCAATTTGATCTCGAGCGGATCATGAAGGAGGTTGTGGAACCCAATCTTCCCGACAGAGCTTATTTGGAGCGATACCGCGCCTGGTATTCCGGTTTGATTCAGGATATGAAATCCGAACGTATTGTAGAATCCGGACATCGTTTGGAATTGCAGGATGTTTTGGTGGAATTGTCTTACCTGCACAATTCATTGCTCACGGTGGTGAATGACGAAAAATACCGTACACTTTACACAACGGCGCTTCCTTACATCGAAGATTTCATCGAGCATTCCAATCTAAAGGGAATGAATCATCTGGAAGTGTGTTTCCATGCGCTTTACATGAAGCTTTTACTGAAGCTGCAGAAAAAAGAAATCAGTCAGGAAACAGAAGAAGCTTTCGACGCGATGCGCATCTTATTGGCTTACATTACACGTTCTTACCATCAAATGAAAGGCGGAGAAGGGCAGTATTGGAACAATTAATTGAAAATGGAGAATGTAAAAGTGAGAAGACTTTTCAATTATCAATTTTACATTTTCAATTAATAAACGTCCAGTTTACTCACATTCAAATCGACATTTCCTGAAATTCCGGGTAATCTTCCAGATTCCGAGAATTGCCAGTGCAATACCTCGCGATCCGTCATATATTGAGGTTCACGACTGTAAGCGGCAATCCAGAAGTTATAACCTTCCATTTTTCCGCGAAACTTGGTTTCGTAAAAACTCAAAGAGGTATAAATAATCGGTTTAACGCCCGTAGCTTTTTTTACTTCTTCACACCAGATAAGCACTTTTGCTCTCAAATCTTCATCAGAAAAACCTTCATCTTCTACGTCCAAAACGGGCGGAAGGTCGATACTCCGGATTTTGTATGTTTCAAGAAAAAAAGCGGCTTGTGGTCGTGGTGGAGATTTCGGATTGAAATAGTGATATGCTCCGTTGGAAATTCCGTGTTTGTTCAGGTAATCGCGGTTTCTTTCCCACTGAGTGTCCAGGTGATCCGAACCTTCGGTGACTTTGCAGTAAACAAAATCAATGATGGTGTCGAAGCCTTTTTCAGTGAACAATAAATCCCAGTCGATTTCTCCCTGATGATGCGAAACATCGAGACCGACGCTTTTATAGCCGGGCGGAATGATCTCATGAAAGTGAGACGAAGTCTGAACCATTCCTTCGGATTTATACCAAAAGAAAATAAATGCTGCTATTCCGGCCGGAATAAGCACCCAAAAAAAGAATTTGCTTTTATTCTTTTTACTCTTTTTTGATCTACGTTTGGTAGATGATTTACCAGAAACTCTTCTTTTAGCCATGAATCGGCTGCAAATTTAGATTAAATTCAATACCAATCGCTTTCTTTTTAGAACCTTCAACCAAAATACAAACGAAGTTGATCCGAATTGTATTTAACAAGACCGTCATCACATTCGGATAAAAGACTTATCTGAGCTGTCAAAGCTTGTAAATCACCCAATTTTCGTTGTTCACCACAGCCGGTAATTCCAGATACAACTCTCCGCCAAGGTAGCGTTTCAAAACAACGATGTATTTACATCCTTTTTGCCGGATGGTTTCTCTGAATACCGGATCTGAAAGTTCATCATTACTTGCTACCCAGCCCTTGCGATGCGCGAAATAAATCGCTGTCGGGTTATCGATCGTATTTACGGCAATGAGATCTGTTCGTTTCGAGAAATGATCCATCTCGGATTCCAGTTTCACAAAAGCCAGTTCGTGTTCCTTCAGGCGGAAATCGTGCAATTGATTGAAAATTCCTTCCAATCCGATCAATACCAGGAAAATGATTTGAAGGTATCTTTTTTTGAGTTCTGAAATTCCGTATCCTGCAACCAAAGCCATAATCGGAACAAAAGGAATGATGTAGTAGGAGTGATGTGTAAAGGTGAATCCGGCCTTGAGGGCAATGATCAAAAAAGCGGCAAAGCTAAGTCCGGTAATTCGAAGAAGGAGCTTGTTTCCCCTTTTGAAAGCGAAGTACATTCCCATCACAAAAGCTCCGAATCCGATGAATTTCAATGCTGAATCGTAAAAATGCTTCAATCCGTCTTTCCAGTTTTCGAGCAGCTCTTTTGCCCCGATACTGATGGATTTTCCCATGAAAAAATGCCAGAATTGATATTTCTCCACCAGGTAAGGAACCCAACTGAAATACCACCACGCAATCGGAGCCAGAATAATCCCGCTAACGATGAAAAATCCGATTTTGAGATTGATCGAAATGTGCTTGTTGAAAATGAAAAATGCGTACAAAACGAGTAAAAAACCGGTTGGCAATTTTGCCAACACGCCAAATAGCGTCAACAATGCGTACAATGTCAGGTTCAGCCATTTTTTCTGATCTTCCTCAAAATACCTGCAAGCGTAGAAAAATCCCATTAGAACCAAAGAAACGGCAAAGGTATCGGGCATGATTTTCCGGCTGTATGCAAACCAAATGGATGAAAGTAGGATAATCGAAGCATTGAAGGCTGTTTCCTTGCTGAAATAACGTTTCAGAATCCGGAAGAAAAACCAGATTCCCAAACTGCTGACAATTAAATTGATCAATCTTCCATACCAATGCTGGTAGCCGAACAATTCCGAAACCCAATAATCGATGTAATTCAAGAGCGGAAACTCCATCCCGGTTATTCCCGTTTTTTCACCTGCAAAATCGATCCTCGGATACAAAATATTGGCAGATTCTTCGTAGAAATTGCGCGTAACCATCGTTCCGGTTGTTTGCCGCCAGTTGTGGGCAACTTCTAATGGTGGATTGGTAATTCCGTACATACGAATCAGGAAGAACAAAACGATCCAGAATCGAATGTCTTTGAAAACCGGAAGTGCCAGGAATGATCTCACGTTTATTTTTTGGATGGAGCTAAGTTAGAAGAAAACTTTGAAAAGCGCGAAATGAAGGGTGTTTCTTCCTTGTGAAATTCCCGCTTCCGGGTACAAAAAAAGCGAAATTCATTTCTGAATTCCGCTTCAATATTTATGGTTTTGTTACTTTTTAAAATTCGGAGCAACGATCAAATCTTTTGTTCCATGATTCCAGGAATAGAATCCTTCTCCGGATTTCACTCCTTTTTTACCTGCCGTAACCATGTTTACCAACAAAGGACATGGAGCATACTTCGGATTTCCGAAACCGTTGTGCAATACTTCCAAAATCGCTAAACAAACGTCCAAACCGATAAAATCTGCCAATTGCAATGGTCCCATCGGATGAGCCATTCCCAATTTCATTACCGTATCAATTTCTTCAACACCTGCAACACCTTCATACAATGTATAAATTGCTTCGTTGATCATCGGCATCAAAATTCTGTTTGCCACAAATCCCGGGTAATCATTTACTTCAACCGGAACCTTGTTCAGTTTCCTGGAAGTTTCCATGATCAGGTTTGTTACCTCATCCGTTGTGGAATATCCGCGGATAATTTCAACCAGTTTCATGACCGGAACCGGGTTCATGAAGTGCATCCCGATCACTTTTTCCGGACGATTCGTTACCGAAGCAATCTTGGTGATGGAAATAGATGAAGTATTGGAAGCCAAAATCACATTTTCAGGAGTCAAAGCATCCAATTGCTTGAAGATATTCAATTTCAGATCTACATTTTCAGTAGCTGCTTCAACAACCAATTCAACACCTTTTACACCTTCTTCCATCGATGTGAAAGTGGTGATATTTGCCAATGTTTCTGCTTTATCAGCTTCAGTAATCGCTTCTTTTGAAACCTGACGGTCCAGATTTTTGGTAATTGTTGCCAAACCTTTATCCAATGAAGCCTGTGCTACATCGATAAGCGATACGTTATATCCAAATTGTGCGAAGGTGTGGGCAATTCCATTTCCCATTGTTCCTGCTCCAATAACTGCTACGTTTTTCATGAAATGAGTTCTTTTTTTCGTGTACGAATATAGTGAAAGTTTGTTGTTGAGAGAAGAAGTTGTTGTCAACGGGTGAATTGAAGCGGTCCGATATTTCCAATGTTCACAGAAATGGAAAACCACCGATCGTTTGATAGGGTTTCCCCTTGTTATGCGGTGATTGGTAAATCCGGAGAGAATATTTACTTACTTTTAATCCGCTAACATTATTCATATGAGTGAAAATTCTTCAAACGGGGTTCAATACCAACTTAATTTTGTCAACAATTCTGCGAATGCCGGAACCTTTATGGTTTTTCAGCAAACTCCGGATTTGCAAGTAGAAAACGTGAGCGCTTTGGCCTGGATTACAAAATATGCCAATCCGGGAGTTCAGGGCTTTTTCAGCTGGTCGGGAGAATACGATTTCGTTTGGTTTGAAAATGATTCTCCGGTTTCCGGAATTAGTTCAGGAACTTCGCAATGTGTACCCACCAATTTAGAGACATCAAACCAGATCTCATTAACGTATAATTCCGGTTATCAATTTGCGGATCAAACGAGTGGAGATCAGCCCGGAAGTTTATATGTTAAAATGGATAATACCATTCCATTGAAGCAGGCTTCTGTGGGAATAGGCATGTCAGGAGCTGGAACTTTTGTTGTTCAGGCACAACCGAATATGAATTTGGTATTCACTCCGAATCCGGAATATTGGGTTGCTTTCGGAAATTTTGAACAAGGACAGACATTGGATATGCAGGAATTAACCAATACTGAAAAAATCGATTTCCCTCCCGGAATCAAAGAAATGACAGTTACTTTGAATCAGGACAATACCTGGAAAGTCGAAGTGTCTTGATTTGAGAGCTGAAAAAGCAATTTGCTTTTGGTGTTCAAAGGTTGGGGTTTATCTTTTCTGAAAAACTCAATGAATGAAGGGCTTTAACCTTTTTTTTCATTCTGATTGAGTTATTTACGAATAAACTTGGTTATTATTACCTTGCGATAAACACTAAAAACAACCTATGGAACAGGAAAAACGCTTATCCCGTACCGAACTTACTGCATTGGCAAGTCACAGTGATCTGGGTCCGGAACAAATACGAAAGGCCTACAACGAACAAATTCCCATACATCGGGTAGAATACCAGCAATTTTTAAAGTGGATTCTGCTGGTGGGAGGAATTTCACTTCTTGGTTTCGGATTGGTATTTTTCTTTGCCTTCAATTGGCGCGATATGCCGGCTTCGTGGAAATTTACAACCGTTTGGGTCTTCCTTCTCGGATTTCTCATTCCTGCATTTTTGCCGAAATCGTCGTTGCTGACCAAACAATTACTTCTAACGGTAAGTTCGCTTCTGGTTGGAGTACTTTTCGCCGTTTTCGGACAAGTGTATCAAACCGGGGCATTTACTTACCAGTACATTGCATTGTGGCTGGCGCTTATTGCCGTTTGGGTTGTTACGATGCATTTTACGCCTTTGTGGATTATTTTTCATGCGTTGATCTGCGTCGGACTCTTTGATTATTTCGACAATTACTTCTCCGTTTATGTCTATCTCTACATTGCGGTGGCACTTACCGTTGTTTGGAACGAATTGAAGCCGGGAAAAGCATTTCCGTATTGGTATTTACTGACTTTACTCACTCCGGCCATCTTTTTCAGTACAGCCAGGACGAGTGCGACCATTGTCGGAGATTCATTCATAGCCCGTTTTGATTGGATCGAATTTGCTGTTTTCATTTTGTGTGAACTGGCTTTGTTTTGCCTGGCATTTTACAAAAAGTGGTTGATTCCGATTGCTCACATTGCCTTGTCTCTGATTGTGGTCATGAATGCGAAATTGCTGAAGACTTATCACGAAAATTTATTGATTCCGGCATTCGCAACCTTGCTTGTTTTGGTTGGAGCGGTGTTTTTATTGATTTACTTACGAAACTACTGGAAGAATGGAAAAGCATGAAAAACAGTCGGAGCACTGGAAAGCGTTTTTTCCTGAAGCTCTTATCGAAACCCCGAAAGTGGAGAAAGATCTCAATTACTACGGAGCACATTTCGGAATCCGTGCATTGGAATATGTCGTATTTATCGGAACACTACTGACTTTGGGCTTGTTTGGAGCCGCTGTATTTCAGATTGGAGATCCGGGAACTGCATTTTACCTGTTTATAGCTGTTTTGTTTCTGGCCGGAGCGATCGTGCTGCATCTGACAGTTCACAACCGGTTGATTGATGCACTCGCAACCGGAATCGCTTTAGTCGGAACCGTTTCATTGATCGTAGGTTTGTTTTCCTCTGATACATTGACTGAGAAACAAGTGGTTGGTGTTGTTCTGCTGGTTTTATTTGCCCTGATAGCCATTTCGAGGAAAAATTTGCTCACTATTTTGGGGATCATCGCTTCCTTCTGGCTTCTGAACTGGCTTTTTGAATCACGAGATATGCCCATTTACAATTTCAAAGCAATTGCAATCGTCTTTATTCTTTTGCTTGCTCTATTGGTTTATTTCGAAGAGTATATCGTCAGTCATTACGCCAAAATGGCTCACTTTGCAAATTACCTCAAGCATGGATTTTTTCTTGCTTTATGTACTTATTTCGTATTTGGGTTTGATTCCTGGTCTTATTCTCACAAGTCTCTGAATCCTACTAAATGGCTCGTAATAGGAATGTATGCTGAACTGCTGATTCTCGCGGTTTTGCTCTTTGTGTGGCAGTATCGTCGTTTGAAACAGGAGCAAATTTCACTTTGGACGGTAATTTTAATCCCTTTAAGTCTTTTTCTAATGGGATTTTTCAGTGTGAAAATTGCCTTTTTCCTATTGGCTTTCTTAGCATTCCTGTTTACGAGATCCATTTTCGGAATTATTACCGGCGCATTGGGATTAATCTATTCCGTGATTTATTTCTATTATGAATTGAATTGGACTTTGATGCAGAAATCATTGGTATTTATCGGATTGGGAGTTTTGTATCTCGGTTTGTTCTTCTTGTTAAACGCTAAAAAATCTTCTCATGAGTAAGTTGAAATGGAGTTTGCTTGCAGGTAATTTATTACTCATTGTGGTGGTATTCACCTGGATGCTCAGAAGCAAGGAAGAACTGCTTCAAAACGGAAATGTATTGGTTCTCAAACTGCAACCTGTCGATCCGCGTTCGTTTATGATGGGAGATTACATGACCTTGAATTACGATATAAACGATGAAATCCCGACCGGTAATTCATTCGACGATTTCCGGTTTTACCGGATCAATGAAAAAAAGCGGACGAAAATAGTCGTGCAAATGAATGACAGTCTGGCTGTTTTTGTGCGCCTGCACAACAAAGAAGCACTCAGTGAAGGAGAATTTGTTCTCTCTTGTGAAAAGCGTTATTTCAATTACCAAATTCTTCCCAACGAATACTTATTCCAGGAGGGAAGAGCCGAACATTTTAACCGGGCCGAATACGCTCAATTTCGCGTTGACAAATCCGGAGCTGTAATCATTGAATGTTTGCTGGATAAGGATCGGAAAGAGTTGAGATAGTGGGATCTGCCTTTTTTTGATAGGAAATAAGTTTGTATCATTGTGAATACTAATTCACGATTCATGTCAAACGCAAATCAGATTCTGGAGCGAATCAAAGGGATTCGCAAATTTCAACCCAGTGTTATTCGAAATTCGCTGACCATGGCACTGATTCAGCTCGTATCCTTAGTTGGAGCGGTAGGCTTAATTGCTTTGAGTATTTTTAAGTTAACGAATTCCGGTCCGCCAAAAGATCCTTTAGGCAAAGATCTTGAAGCTCTTGCCAGATTTAATATGGACGTGGCCGAACAAGCACACTTGATCATTGCTTATCTGCTGTTGTTTGGTGCCATTTTGCTGCTCTTGATCTGGAGATTGACCCGAATGGTTCGCCATCGGAATGCGTATATACTGGAATTGAACGAGTTGCTGGATGGGGAGGAGTGAAAGATGATTTGGATATCGACTTTTACTTTGAGTGTTTATCAAATAGTTTGTAGAAATGCAATAGATCTGGCAAAACATTTTACTTCTTGCCAGATCTGTATAATAGAATAATAAAGGCTTTATTTGAAAATAATCGGGAAAGAAGCATTAAATGTGAGTGCATACTTAAATTTCCCGCTTGAGTTTTGGATGAACTCATTCATTAATCCGAATACAACCTGACTCGGAAATTTGCTAAGTCCCAATGTAGGGCCAATTGCCAAACAGTTCCTAACTTTAATATCCTTTAATGAACTGATTAATGGAGAGTATGATACCAATACTCCCAGCATTGGTTTTTTCACACCAAGACTGTAACGCACAAAGATATCGGCTCTGGGAACGAGATAAATTTCACTTTTTGTTTTTCCTTGGAAATAACTTTCCTGATCTCCAAATTGATTGATTTTGATCGAATCGGCAGAATTTATCAAAGTACCGTTATAGGTTACAAGATTCGATTTGCTTAAAGACCGGGTACTTTTATTGATAAAGCTGATATTTCCCGAGATAGCGTAGGAAAAATACCAATCTGATCCGTTGTTGTGGTACCAGTTAAAACCAGTTGAAAATGTGAAATTGTTTTGAAGCGGGTTGTATAAGTTTACAAATGTTGTATCTGGATTCAAAACGGTTGTTTCGAACGTTTTTATGTGTTGGAAGGCATCACTTAATTTGAAATAAAATGTGTTTTGTCTGAATTTATAAGTCTTATGGGTTATTCCATTTGTAGTTTGACCGGATTTTTTTTCAATGGTTTTATCCCATGTTTTGAAGAAGGTAAGTTCAAAATCCATCTTTCCACCCCATTTTTTTTCTTGAATAAACTGGCTTTTATTTTTTTCAATGTTTGCAGCAGCTCCGAAATTGATTCCTATGAAGTCCGGAAAAAGTTGATTATTCTTCAGTTTATTTTGTTTTGTCAATCTGCAATTGAGTGTGAACTTGTCTGAAGAACTTTCGTAACCGATTCCGATATAGTTCGTATCAGCTCCCACCAAAATACCACTTTTACTTTCCGTAGTAGACAAAATGGATTGAGAGAGTCCCGATAAGGAACAAAATATAATTAGCGGTATTAGAAGTTTTGTTTTCATAATTCATTTATTTTAAATTGAAATTGGAGTAAGGGATCGGAACCTTGATTTCCAATCCATTCGTTTTGAATTCAATATCCGATAGCTTATAGCCTGTAATACCATTGATTTGCAGTTCAAAACTCTTTAATACAGTTCCTTTAGCGCCGGAAAATCGCGCTAATAACTCGATCGGATCACCATTTAACTCAATTGGATGATTCTGTACTTTGTTGTTCACGGTTGGAATAAATTGATTTTCAACGAGAAATGCGTGGTTCATAATGGTTCCTTCATACTCGAATTTGATGCTCACTAAGACTGTTTTCATAACGTAACTTTTAGGATTGTTTCTCCCACAAACCTCTGAAAAACAAAGCTTCCCCAAAAGGGTGTTTTTCCCGTTTCGAGCTGTTGTTTTAACCGGGCAAAGAGCCAATTCCCGGAAACCGGATCACGAAATCGATTAGAAACATTGGTTGAAAGAGAATAGGGGAATGTAATTGTGAAATTCAGGTACTCAAACTATATTTTTCATTGATATTTGAGTAAAGTGTGAATTTTAATGATCGAATATTCACATAATCGGGAGGCAAATTCGGAGCTTATTGGCAGATAATCGCACTCCGGGAGACTTGTTCTCAGACACTTGTTTATTCTTCATGATCAGATCACGATTTGTTCAGATATACTTTCATGATTTTCCTACCTTTGCGGCAATTAAACTCTGAAACAAACAATTTCGAACAAATTATCTTGATCGTCGACATGAATAGTACACTCTTTGCCGACTCATTCGGAAACCAATTGAAACGTATTTGCGCCCTGTTAGTTGCGTATTTTGCCTTTACCATCAATACTTCCGCACAGTTTTCACGATCCGATGAATCAGTTGCGACAAGTATTTATACCATCATGTTGAACACGACCTGGGAAAATCAGTCTTCGTTTCAGACATTCCAGATCGGTGTACTCGACAGCGATACTTCATTTTACAGCATTGTCAAAAAGAAGTATGAAGGAATCACGCTCAAAGGAAAAAAAGTAAGTGTTATTCACTTTAAAAATCCGGATCTGATCAGCCCGACTCAGGTTCTATGCGTCGATAAGAAATTCAATAAAAAGATCGAGAAGATCGCAAAAGCCATTTCCGGAAATTATACCTTGCTGATTACCAATTCGTGTAAGGACGAAGATTACACCATGGTCAACTTTAATGGCCGCCTGAAGAAAGACGATTTCACGATCAGTCAGGAAAATATGCAGAAAGCAGGATTGAAACCCACGAATCAATTCGAAGAATACATGGAAGGAACGATTCAGTGGGAAGAACTTCTGACCGAATCGACGGAAAAACTGGAAAAAGAGCGCGAAAAAGTGGCTGTGAAGGAACAAACGATCAAAGCCCAAAATGTCCGGATCAATTACCAGAAAATGACACTGGAAGAAAAGATCAAAATGTTGGATGAGCAAGGTGCGGTTTTGGAAGAACAGGCTCAGAAACTCGAAGAACAATCGTTGGCTATTGAAGATCAGGAACAAACATTGTTGAATCAGAAACGCCGCATTGCAGCACAAAAAGGACAAATCAACGAGCAATTGCATGAACTTGGAATGCAGCGCGTAATCCTGATCATGGGATTTGTAGTTCTGTTGTTGATCCTCGGAATCGCTTATGTTTTGTATCGAAATTCTATGCAGCGCAAAAAATCGATTGTGGAGCTTTCGGAGCAGCATGCGATTGTGAGCGAACAGAAAAATCAGATTGAAAAAATCCTCTTTGAATTGACCGACAGTATTCGCTATGCTTTGCGGATTCAGAATGCTGTTCTACCGAATGAACAAACGATTCGCGGAACGATTCCGGGCGACTTTTTCGTGATGTACAAACCGAAAGACATTGTCAGCGGGGATTTTTTCTTCGTTGATCGCCGTGGAGATTGGACACTGGTAGCCGTTGCCGATTGTACCGGTCATGGAGTTCCCGGAGCATTTGTAAGCATGTTGTGCATCAGTCTTCTGAACGAAATTGTGAAACAGCAGGAAGTCATGCGGGCGGATATTATTCTGAATGAACTTCGGGAAAAAGTGATCACTTCACTGCAGCAAAAAGGAATACAGGGCGAACAAATGGACGGAATGGATATTTCCTTGTTGCTGATCAATAACAAAACACTCAATTGTCATTGGTCGGGTGCAAATAATCCTTTATATGTTGTTCCATCAAACAGTAACAAACTGGAAGAATTGAAACCCGATAAGCGTCCGATTGCGATTTATCCGGATATGAAGGAATTCACGAATCACGAGATCATTGCAAAACGCGGAGATACTTTCTATCTTTTCACAGATGGTTATTCCGACCAGTTTGGAGGGGAAAAAGGGAAGAAATTTATGAGCCGGAATTTTAAAACCCTGCTTGCCGAAAATGCCCATAAATCCATGAATGAACAAGGTAAAATCCTGGATTCAACGATTGAAAGCTGGAAGTATGGAAACGGCGCTGATTTCGAACAAATCGACGATATTACGGTTTTGGGAATCCGAATCGGTTAAATGCCATTTCCTGTTTCAAAGGAAGGATCATCAAGCTTTTGGAAAAACGTGAATTACTAAAAACCGGTATTGTACGAAAATATAGGTGGTTTTTTTAATGGCCCGCTGTTAAAGCAGACTCACCAAGGGTGAGCGCAGATTATGAACTTCTTTAATATCTGCGTAATCCGCGCCATCTGCTGGAAAAAATAATGTGTCAACACAATTCTCGGACAAGTCACTGAAATAAAACCTCACAGTCTTTCGGTACCAATTTCAGAATCCTTTTTTGTTCCTGTTCCGAAATCGGGTTTCCTCTCAGATCCAGAAATTGCAAGTCTTTCAGCCGTGAAATGGATTCCGGAAGCGTAGTGATTTGATTGTCCATAAGAAAAAGTAATCCGAGGTTTTGAAGCTGGCCTATTTCTTCCGGAATTTTGGTTAGTTTGTTGCCTTGAAGAGAAAGACTCATCATTTCTTTCATTCCGGTAATACAAACGGGGAATTCAGTGAATTGATTGTTGTCGAGTGCCAATTGGGTCAGTTGTTTCAAAGAACAAAGAGATACAGGCAGGGATTTTAATTGATTATCGGTTAAATCCAGAAGTCCCAGATTTTCCAGATTCCCGAAATTTTCAGGCAATGATGTCAATTGATTTCCTACCAAAGCAAGGATCATTAATTGATTCAGATTACACAATGAAGCGGGAATTTCTTTTAAACCACAATCCCGGGCTTCAAACCAGGTCATATTTTTGAAACGATCCATTGAATCGGGAAGAACGAGTGTTTCCTGATCACTTAGGATCATTTCTTCCACTTCGAGCGGCTGTTTGAAAGCTTCATTCAGATCTCGTTTGATATTTTCATTTTCAGAATCCGTTTGAGCATGAAAACCGGAGTTCAGAAACAGAAAGCAAAGCAAGAGGATAAAAGCATTTTTCATTGGAAAGGATCTTTGATTAAGAATGGCAAAGATAAACCGAATTTGTTCAAAAACATGTGTCAGGGTTTTAATGCAAGTTCCAATTCTTGATAGGTGAAAGGCAGAAATTCGGGCATGCTGAACTCTCCTTTTCGGATTTTTACTTTTTGATTGGCCATTAAAGGCTGCTCTCCGTTAAATGAAAATGCCACAATACGCGCGTTGGTGTTGACGGGTAAATTGTCAAACTGCCATCCATTTGCAGTCAGTTTCCCTTCCGCCTGGGATCTGAAATTTTCAAATACCAATAAAACTTTTACAGCTTTTTCAGGTGTTTCAGATTTGACCAGAATGTCTCCCATTTCTTTTCTTTCACTGAATTTGTCGCAGTTGATGCGACCCAATTGGTTTACTTCCAGAATGTAGCCGCTTAATTCTGCTGAACTGAACTCACGGATGATTTCTTCTTTGAATTTGCCGTATTTACGGATCACCCGGCTGCCTATTTTATCAGTGGATTGGGCAAATTGTCCCACAAAAGAGATGAAGTATTCTGTTTTGTCAAAATAATCAGTCATGCTTTCCATATCCAGTTCCGGAGCTTTATCAAACAGGTTTTGAAGTTCATAGATAAGTGTTCCGTTTTCGTTGGTATTGACACGTGTAAGAATGATTTTACCTTTTCGGTCAATTTCCATCTTTGTTTGAATCTGGTTACCGTGTTTGGAAAGAAAAGATTCAAGTTCGCTTCCTTCAATATTTTGACTTTCAATCCAGTCCAGCAGCGATTCATCAGTGCCTTTGATGATCCAATCTACTTTTGCTTCGTTCAAACCTCCCGTAAATTGATACACTCTTAAGTGAAATTTTTTCTGAGCCACAGGCTTTGGATCTGCCAAGTTCCACCTGATTGTACCTTCTGGAGTCTGAAAGCCATAAAATGTCTGCATTCCGTCGAGTTTTGGCTCAGATACAGGAAAACAGATTACGGCCGGTTTTTCCGGGTCGATTTGCAAATCACTTTGATCAAGAGTTGCCCGAAGATCAATCATTCCACCGGTTTCCAATAATTGATTATCTGCTGTTTGGGTCGTTAGATTTCCTGCCAGGAATGCCAAAGGATCATTGTATACTTTCACATGAATCGTTATCGGAGTGGTGATCGTGTTTCCCTGATCGTCCAAAAAAGCGGAATCCAAGAAAGCGATTTTTGTACCGTTTTCGGTCATCAGTATCGTTTGTTCCTTCGGGTCGATCTGAAACAATTCTTCCTTTGGCAGGTATCTCGCAAAAAAACGTTGAAGCTTTTCTGTATTGGTTTCTTCCGCGTTGCTTGTGAAAGAAGCACGAAGATTCTGCAAGGAAGACCATGAGCCGGCTGGTTCCGGATGACGCGTTGTGGGAGCGAAGCTTTTTGGTTTGGCAGGAGTGGTTTCTGTTATTTCGGGCTCAGAAACCGGTTGTTTGGCCTGCATGGTTGACTTTACGTGTTTTTCATCAGGTGAAGATGTACACGAATTGAGACCAAACAATAAGGTAAATAAAGCCAGAGCAGCAAAAAGTAAGCAGTTTCGCATGTTGGATTCAGTTTGTGGCCTTAATGCACAAAATCCATTTTGGTTACAAAACCAAAGCGATTTCACAGCATTGAAAACCTTAAAAGTTGTTATCAATCAAGTGATTTTTAAAGGTTTGGTTTACCTTGATTCAAAATTGACACTAACCGAAAAGAAATCATGAATCAACGAATTAAACTAGTGTTCTCCGGAATGACTGCCCTTTGCATGGTTGTTTTGAGTTCCTGCGGCAATAATCCGGAAAATACGACCTTGAAAAATCTGCCTGAAAAAGTGCTGAGCACGGAAAAGAGTCTATCTGCCGTTTCAGAATCTGCAAGAAATCAAAAGGAAACACGGATAAGCTCCACCAACTTTCCGAAAACCGGAATCGTGTCACGGGAAAAAACTGCTTTTGGAATTCCGGATGATAAAACAACCTTGGAACGTTTAAAGGCCGCTCTTCGGTCTCAGGAACAATTGTTTCAGGTGTCTGCTGATCGGGATACGATCATTATCGGAGAAGCGGGAACACGGATTCACATTCCTGCCGCTTCGTTTGTCAATGAGTTCGGGGAGAATGTCACAGGAGAAATTGCTTTTTCATTGATCGAATGCTATACACCTCTGGAAATGTTTGCACGTAATCTGAGCACCAGAACAGTTGACGGAGAGCTTCTGGAAACCGGAGGATCCGTTTTTATGGATGCCAAACAGGAAGATGCAAAGCTTCAATTAAAAACAGACCGTTCCTTGAAAATAGATTTCCCGAAAGGAGAAGAAGATCTGGCCGGAATGGAGGAATTTAAAGGTATTAAAAATGCAAATGGGATCATTGAATGGAGCAGTTTGCCTTCAAACAGCAAATTTACAGGGACGGAGGTTCAGAATGATCCGTTTAGTTTGAACAATGGATTAAATATGGTGCAATCAAAAGGTGCTCCGCGGGTAAATCTGATTGAGATAAAAGTTCCTGCTGAAAATTCAAAAATGGATTTGTCTGCTGCCAAATTGAATAACGGTGAAGGCACTCTTGGAGATTGGCTCGAAAAACAAGACTTGAAAGATGGGGTACTCAAAGATCGATTTAACAATGGCTACCAGGTTGATGCTAAGATAACATTCAATAAAAGGGGGAAAGTATCCGAAGTAAAATCAACGCTTTTGGTGGAGCAGGTTTTATTGGATGAATTGTATCGTTTATTGATGAGAGCTCCGGCTTTAAAAATGTCGAAGATCAAGGTGGGAGAACCATATCCGGTGGTTTTTAAAGCAAAGAATCTGACCAGACAAAAGGACATTAAAGCTTATTATCTCAAAAACGATCTGGAATGGAATCCGGACTATGATTTCAGCATGGAAGAAAAGAATGGATTTTACACCCTGAATGTTCAATGGATGGGCTGGGTGAATTGTGACCGCTTTTCACCAGAAAGAAAAAGGATCGACATGATTGTGAAAACAAGCGAAAAGACAACGGTATTTATGATTTTCACGGATATTGAATCACAGATTTCTCCCTCCAGTTTTGGAACTACTTATCAATTTACCAATATACCTCTGGACGAACCCATTCGTTTGATCGCTGTTCGAGTAGAAAACGGCGAGGTTTTTCTGGAAAGCCGGGATACCAAAACGGCTTTGAAAATAGTAACCCTGGATCCGAAAGTAAAAGCAAGTAAAGAAGACATTCAGAAAGCTTTTGAGCTATAGCTTAAGCCAAAAGAAACCATTTTGGATGAAAGCAGTTTCAGATTCTCTCTTTCTGATGTTCTTCAAAAAATCCCTACCTTGTAACATATTCGATTCGTTACCAAGAGAAAAACTAAATCTTGTTCATCATGGATAGCAACGATGGAATAAGCTAAAATGAATGATATGAACGAACAAAAACTGGCAGTTTTAATAGATGCCGATAACGTACCATATTCCAGCATCAAAGAAATGTTGGAAGAAGTAGCCAAAAACGGAACTCCCACCATCAAACGGATTTATGCAGATTGGACCAAACCAAATGCAAACGGTTGGAAAGGAGTATTGCTTGAAAATGCAATCACACCGATTCAGCAATACAGTTATACCAGCGGAAAAAATTCCAGCGACAGCGCATTGATTATTGATGCGATGGATATTTTGTATTCGCAGCAGGTAGATGGTTTTTGCATTGTTTCATCCGACAGTGATTTTACGCGTCTGGCAACCCGCCTGAGGGAATCCGGTAAGAAAGTGATGGGAATCGGAGAGAAGAAAACTCCCTTGCCCTTTATTACAGCCTGCGACAAGTTTGTATACATCGAGATCTTGAAACCAAAGCCGGCTCAACCGCGTTCAGCTGCAGAGAAGAAACAGAAAAAGAAAGAACCCACACCGATGAATCTGGTAGACATGAAGCTTGTGAACCTGCTCAAAGAAAGCGTGAGCGATCTGGCAGATGAAACAGGATGGACTTTCCTCGGAGAATTGGGGAACTTCCTGCAGAAAAAGAAGCGCGATTTCGATCCCCGGAATTACGGTTTTCAGAAATTGCTTCCATTGATTAAAAGCACCGAAGAGTTTGATATCGATATTCGCGAAACAACGAATAAAAACACGAAACACATCTTTGTGAAGGTGAGAGAATAACGATTGATTACCAGATAATGCGAAAAATATGAAATCTGTCAAAATGCGAATACTTGTAATAATGCTTATTGCAGCATCTGATAATTTCGCACAATACATGGAATGGCTTTCAACAGGAGTAAATCTTCAAATGGAAATCGATTACGCTTCCATGGATCAAAAGCAGAATCTAGTTGTTGTCGGTGATTTTAATTCATTGAATGCAGATGGATCAATTGTTTCTTTTGGTCCAAATCTCATTGATTCCGGGAAGAATAAAAAACTTCTCTACACAAGTATGAAACGAACCATGATCAGCTACACTTCCGAAGGTGCTATTTCGTGGGTTTTCTCTTTCCATGAAGAGTATAATCACATCAGAGGAATTACACACGATAGTAAAGGTCAGTTACTTGTTTTGATTTATGTAGAGGGTTTTTACGATGCAAAAGATGTGCAGGCTATAAAATCAGACAGGTACGAGGAAGACGAATACAAGGAGGAACGCAAAGCAGAAGAGGAAGCCATGTCTGAAGAAGATGCAGATACGGTGAAGTATTATGGGATCTTAAATGACTTTTCTGGCAAGGATGATCCGGATTATTTCTTATCGGAAGGTTTTCATGTGTTTTATCTTTCTGCTGAAGGTAAGTTTGTGAAAGAAATCCCGCATTTTGCCGGGGAAGCTTTAGAAATGGATATTGAAGAATTTAAAATCACGCCAACTGACGGCTTTTTTATTTACGGGACGGTTAGCAAGGATTTTGTAGATCCGGAAGATCCCACAAAAACGTTCAAAGCAGGAGGAGATGGTGTGATGGTATTTCAGAAAAGCGGAGATTTGTTGTGGAGTGATGTGATTTCCTGTGCCGGGAAAGCCACTTGTTCGAGTTATTCGAATGCCCGGAGTGCATGTATGTCGCAAGACGGAACTCTTTACCTGACTGGGGCATTTAAGGACTCCGTCCGATTGTCTACCGGAGAACTTCTGAAAGTAGATCTGAAGAAGACGGATAAAACGGCCCTGCTTTATGAATCCTATCTCATTGCGTATTCTCCCCAAGGGAAAATAAATTGGTTCAAACAATCGGGAACTAAAGTCATGATTCATCAACTGGCAGCGACAAACAATCAAGTGTTCTTAAGCTATGCATTACCTGAAAATAAAAATCAGGCATTTCAGTTTGAAACAGATACTACTCAGCGAAAGAAGGTGGTCATTGCTTCTTTCTCAAATCAGGGAACTAATTTGTGGTCTGTCAGTGAAGGATCTCAGCGAATTCAAAGTATGGAAATAAAGGATAAGAAACTCTACGTTTATGGAAGTACGAACTATTCAATCAGTGGTGCTCAAATAGGAACCTATAGTATGAAAAAGCGGGAATGCTCTTATCTTTCTACCTACGATTTTCAAGGTAAATTCCAACAAGTGAAACCGCTTCCGTTTCATCATGATCGTGATGAGACTCTTTCTTTTCTGTTTCTTGCCGGCGCAAATGATGTTTACATTGTAACGCAAATATCCTATAGTGGCAGAGTTCCATTGAAAGTATTGGATTCGCTTTTTGGAGATTTGGAAAGCATAGGAAGGATCGGGGTGATCGGTAAATTGAAGTATTGATATGGAAAGGTAATCCAAGAATCGGGTTAATTTTTAATTGTAATTGAATCCAGGGAATTCTATTTTCGAACCATGAAAAAACAACTTTGGAGCTTATGCGCGGGAATCATGATCAGTTTGTGGGGAAATACACAGTCCTACAAACCACTTCTCGATGACTTCAACGAATGGCATTTCACCACTTGTTTTTCGGGCTGTAATACGTCCGTTTACTACACAAATGGCGATACGCTTTTAAGTGGTTTGTCATATAAAGTTCTGGATGGCTATCATTATACTTCACGAACGGTTTTGCTGCGGGAAGACACCGCAAACAGAGAAGTGTATTTAAGCCAGGTTTTGCCCGATAAGATCAAATCATTCCTGCTGTACGATTTCAAAAAACAAGAAGGAGACACGATGGAATTGTTTAATCCGATCAGTCCTTTTATTGAGTCTCCGGGCTATTTTAAGTTAGATTCAATTCGCTTGAAACCCCTGGAAGACGGAAACGCATACCGACATTTTTATTGGTCTCCGTCACCGGGGAATACGACATATAATTCACACCCTGTTTGGGTTGAAGGGGTTGGTTCGATTTCATTAGTGAATGCAGCTGCCGGTCAGCCTGATTTTAACGATGCCGGACAATTGAATTGTTTTTTCAAAAACAGCACCGCTTTTTATGTGAATCTGGATTCAATCGATTCGTGCGAACCGACTTACGTGCTCGGCATGACAGAATTCGGAACACCAAATTTAGATTGGACGCTGTATCCGAATCCCGTCAGTGAGGACTTGAAATTGAGTGCTTCATTTCCGGGGCAAACATACCAGATTCTGAATTTGCAGGGATTGGAAGTTTCCAAAGGAATCATTGAAACCAACGGGATCATTCGCCTGGAATCTCTTTCCAGCGGACATTATTTCCTGAAAGTAGGACAACAGAATCCCCGGAAATTCAATAAGCAGGAGTGATCAGCAGCCTCCTTCCCACGGTCCGTTTTTGGTAACCGGTGTAAATAGTTCACCATCGTAGAGATACAAACCGTTTCCGCCGCCAAACCAGAATTTCCCCGACCGGTCCTGATAAACCGACTGCACTGCACGCATGTGAAAACCTTGTTTTTCTCCAAAATTCTGCAATTTTCCGTCCACATAACGATAAACCCCGAATCCTTCGGATGAAAACCAAACAGCTCCGTTCTTGTCTTCATAAATGGTCCAGACTTCGTTGTCTCCGATTCCATTTTCAGCATTGAAATGAGTAAAGGATTTTCCGTCGTATTTGCTTACGCCTCCGTCCATCGAGCTAAACCAGATGTTTCCTTTCCAATCTTCCAGAATGCAGGTCAGATCATTGGAACAAAGCCCTTCTGTTTTTGAAAACTGCCGGAAAGAGGTTCCGTCAAATTTAAAAGCACCTTGATCAGCCGTTCCGAACCACAGATTTCCTCCCTGGTCTTCGGTAATTGAACGAATCCAGCTTTCTTTCGCATCCGGAATAGCGAATTTTTCAAATTGACTTCCGTTGAAACGGCACAATCCGTTGTAAGTTCCAACCCAGATTGTTCCCTTACGGTCCTGAAAAATGCTCCAGGTACTGACATGACTCAAACCTTCTTTTTCGCCGAAATTCAGATAGATCTTTGTGTCAGGATTGTATTTGGTAACACCGTTGCTGGTCGAAAACCAGATATTCTTTTGTTTGTCTTCCAAAATTCCGGTTACCTGAGAACCACCCAAACCTTCAGAGATATTGATGTAGGAAAGTTTTTTTCCGTCATACACGGCCACGCCGTCCGTATTGGTTCCCATCCACAAATTTCCTTTGCTGTCCTGAAAAATGCGTCTCACATATTCGCTCACCGAATTGGAATAATAACAAGGAAGCTGAGGGCCATAAAACACGGAATCATCCAGATCGATGGTTGTTAAAACCGCCCGTTTCTGTTTTTTGATGTGTAGCGTCTGAGCACTGTAAAGAAACAGGCTGATCGCAATACCGATAAGAATTGTTTTCATAATATTCACGTTTCAGTAAATGTAAACGAGCTTGATTTTAAGTTCTTTAAAGAAGTGTAAATTAGTGTAAACGCAAGCGAAAAGATGTTTAAATGAACGTTGAATCCAATACCTTTGCAGAATGATCGGGAAAATAACTGCTGCTTTTTGTTTAGTCGTCATATTGTTTGGAACGAGTTCCGCATTGTATGCACGGGATAACAAGGAAGAACGACTTCTGAAAGCAACCTTACGGAAAATCGGGCACGAACTCTTGCTTCGTTCGGGAAATCATACTTCCCGGATTTTACCCATCGAAAAAGAAGGCGATCATTTGGTTTTGAGGTTTGAATCCGAATTTCAGCTGGATCCGGAAGACTTGTCGGAGGTTGTCAATGCATTTATGAAAGAAGAGCCGGACATTGTCCGCTACCTGGTTGAAGTGCAAACCTGTGGTTCAAAAGAATTGGTGTACAGCTCTAAGTTTGTTGCGTCATACAATCCGAATGCGGCTGCCTGCAAGGGGAGAGTGCTCCCGAAAGATTGCTATGAAATTTTGTTTACCGTTCTGGAATCCAAAGTTCCGTTTCAGGAAGCATATTCCAAGCCGGATAAAACAGGGAGATTTGCTTTTATCGCTTTATTGATTCCTGCATCGTTGGGAGTCGGATGGTTTGTTTTAAAAGGAAAAAAGAAAAAGACTTCTGCCGGAAATTCACAGGATCTGATTTCGATAGGAAGTTTTCAGTTTGATCCGGTTCAGATGAAATTGATTCACCCGAGCGGAGAAATTGAACTGACGGGAAAAGAAGTTGAATTGTTGTCGCAGCTGCACGCATCCGTCAACTGTCTGGTTGATCGGGATACAATTTTAAAAACGGTGTGGGGTGATGAAGGCGATTATATCGGCAGAACTCTGGATGTTTTTATTTCCAAACTGCGCAAAAAACTCGAAGCAGATTCGTCTGTCAGAATCATAAATATCCGTGGAGTAGGCTATAAGTTGGTCGTTGGATGAAAAAATGCGGATAAAAGTTCAGCTTTGTAAAGCGAAGTATTCCCGAAATGTTACAAGTTTCCTAATTATCAGAGATCAATCACTTTTTCATATTGAAAGGGAAAGTGAATATGCCGAATGGGGGACTAAGAAAGGTCATTACGCTGAAAGTGCTCGAAAATGAGTGAGTGGAGCGAAAAAAGCATTCATTGTTTGAACCGACGAAGGAGGTGAGTTTCGAATGCTTTCGCGGAAGGGCACGTAGTTTTCCAGCTTTCGAGTACAGACCTAGACTTTTTTGCTTACTTTTTGGGGCGATGCCAAAAAGTAAGATCATTAAATAAATGGGCTTTGTGCTGTTTGCCGGGAAATTCCCGAAATGTTGCGTTGTTGTTCTGAATAATCCCTAAATTTGGAACACAATTAATGAAGCAATTTTATGATTCAATTATCAAATCGTGTATTGGAAATGGAAGAGTCGGCAACCTTGGCCATGTCTCGTAAAAGTAGAGAACTTCGTGCTCAGGGAAAAGACATCATTTCGTTAAGTTTAGGTGAACCGGATTTTCATACGCCGGATTTCATCAAAGAAGCTGCTGCGGAAGCAATGGAGCAGAATTTTACGACTTACACACCGGTACCGGGATACGATGATCTGAGAGATGCAATTGCCAATAAATTCAACCGCGACAACGGAATTCCATATAAGAGAGAAAATATTGTTGTTTCAACAGGGGCAAAACAATCCATTGCCAATTTGGTGATGGCTGCAATCAATCCCGGAGATGAGGTGATTATTCCTGCTCCGTATTGGGTTTCTTATGCGGAAATCGTGAAAGTGGCCGGTGGTATTCCGGTAGTTGTTCAAACAACGATTGAAAGTGATTTCAAATTCACTCCCGAACAATTCAGAAAGGCTCTGACACCGAAAAGTAAAATGATGATGTTCTCGTCACCATGCAATCCTACCGGAACGGTTTATTCGAAAGAAGAATTGCGTGCTTTGGCAGATGTGGTGAAAGAAAATCCGCAGCTTGTTGTGATGTCTGACGAAATCTACGAACACATCAATTTTGTGGGACACAATCATTCAATGGCTCAATTCGAAGATGTCAGAGAACAAATTGTGACCGTAAACGGAGTTTCAAAAGCCTGGGCAATGACCGGATGGCGTGTTGGATATATCGGCGCACCGAAAGAAATTGCAGACGCTTGTAATAAAATTCAGGGGCAGTTTACTTCCGGAACTTGTTCCATTGCCCAAAGAGCAACTATTGCAGCTGTGAATGCAGATCCTGCGGTTTTGAAAGACATGGTGAAAGCTTTTGAAAACAGACGCGCTTTGGTTTTGGATGCTTTGAACAAAATGCCTGGAGTGAAATCCAATAAGCCCGGAGGAGCGTTTTATGTATTCCCGGATATTTCCAGTTTCTTCGGAAAAAAACACGGAGATGCAACAATCGGTTCGGCGGAAGATCTGTGCATGTACTTGCTGGATAAAGGAGTTGCGCTGGTTTCAGGTGAAGCATTCGGTGATGCAAATTGTATGCGAATTTCCTATGCAGCATCTGAAGAAACCTTAACGGAGGCAATGAAACGCGTTGCAAACGCATTAGCAGAATTGAATTAAATGACAATACACGAAATACTCGCATCTTTCAAAACCAAACGCATTTTAGTGATTGGTGATGTGATGATTGATGCATATATGTTGGGAAAAGTTCACCGTGTGAGTCCCGAAGCTCCGGTTCCGATCGTTAGTTTGGAAAGTCAGGAGCAGCGTTTGGGCGGAGCGGCAAATGTGGCTTTAAACCTGCAGTCTTTGGGGGCAACTCCGATTTTATGTGCGCTTGTCGGGGCAGATAAACAAGGAAAGATTCTTCAGGAATTACTGAGCGAACAAAAGATGTCTTGCGCAGGAATTGTGGAAAGTACCAATCGTGTGACGACGGTGAAAACCCGCGTGATCGGAAACAACCAGCAATTGCTTCGCATTGATGCTGAAGATACGCATGCCTTGAATCAGGAAGAAGAGCAATTGTTCCTGAATTCGGTTAAAAAGGTCTTGGAAACGGAGCAAATCGACGCCATTATTTTCGAAGATTACAACAAAGGATTGTTGACTCCGAACGTGATCGAAGGAATTATCAAGTTGTCGAAAGAACATGGAATTCCGACTACGGTTGACCCGAAAAAAGACAATTTCCTTGCTTACAAAGGAGTGACTTTGTTCAAACCGAATCTGAAAGAATTAAAAGAAGGTGTTGGAATCGATTGCAGTTTCCAGAAAAAGGAGTTGTTCGATCAGGCAGTACATTTACTGGAAGAAAAGCTTGGAAACGAGATTACTTTCGTAACGCTTTCCGAACACGGTGTTTATATTAAGGACAAAACTAAAAAATATCATACTCCGGCGCATATTCGCAACATTGCGGACGTGAGCGGAGCAGGCGATACGGTGATTTCTGTTGCAACTTTGTGTTTGACAGCAGAATTATCCATTGAGAGTATTGCCGAACTTTCCAATCTTGCAGGAGGTTTGGTTTGTGAAAAAAGCGGAGTGGTAAGTATCGAACCGGATCAGTTGATACAAGAGTGTGAAGGAAAACAATTTGACTAAAAAGTAAAATTGAAAATTGAGAATTGAAAAGGAGAGAAAGCAAGGCTTTCGGTAAGAACAAACACAGTTTGACTTTTCAATTGTCCATTTTCCATTTTCAATTAAACAGGATGGAGAAAAAAGTAGTAAAACCATACGGATCGGACGATAAATCGAAGAAAGAAGAAGTGGCGGAGATGTTCAATAAGATCTCTAAGCGCTATGATTTTCTGAATCATTTTTTATCCGTTGGAATTGACCGTATCTGGAGAAGAAAGGCCGTAAATATGTTGAAGGAGATTGAACCGAAACGTATTTTGGATCTGGCAACCGGAACAGGAGATTTTGCAATTGGTCTGCTTCGTCTGAAACCGACAGAAATTATCGGGATGGACATTTCGGAAGGAATGCTGGAAGTGGGACGCGAAAAAATGAAGAAAAAGGGCTTCGATCACATCATTTCCATGCAATTGGGTGATTCGGAAAACCTTCCTTTTGAAGACAATTATTTCGATGCCTTGACCGTTGGTTTTGGCGTGCGCAATTACGAAAACCTGGAAAAAGGTCTTGGAGAAATGCTGCGTGTTGTTCGTCCGGGAGGTAAATTGATCATTCTGGAGTTTTCGAAACCGAAGAAATTCCCTGTTAAACAATATTATGCGTTCCATTCCAAATACATTATTCCGTTTTTCGGGAAGCGTATTTCGAAGGATGACAAAGCATATGCTTACTTACCGGAATCGGTTGCAGCATTTCCGGAAGGAAAAGATTTTACGGAAATTTTGACAAAACTCGGTTATCAGCGCGTTGCGGCTCGTTTGGTATCGGGAGGAATTGCAACGATTTATTCGGGTGTAAAATAAGAGAAAGCACTGCTTTCGATGGTTAAAGCACTGCTTTCGATAGAATAAGGAAAGACAAAATATTAAACGGTTAATAAAGTCTGTTGTTTAAATAAAAGAGTTCAAAAGTTCAATTGCCTGAACCCTTTAAACTTTTGGACTCATGGAACCTGATATAATAAAACAAATTAGAGTGCGTTTGAAAGGTATGAGTAAAAATTGGAGCATAACAGTTGTGGGGGTATTCCTTTCTACGATGCTTTTTGCACAGCCTGAAAAAACGAAAAATTATAAGCGTTTCGACGAGCGTTGGATTCACTTCGGATTTATGCTTGGAGCGAATATGTCAAACTTCAAAGCCATTCCGGTAAATGACGCTTACTCCAGTTACGGATTGAAATCGTTGGAAACCAAGCGCCAACCCGGCGGACAGGTAGGAATCGTTACCACTTTGAAGTTGGGACATCCGGTTGTTCGTCTGCGTTTTATCCCGACCTTGTCTTTCCAGGAACGGGCAGTTCAGTATTATTACGCCAATCCTGATCCGTCAAAAACCACCGATTTGATGCTGGAAGAACGCGTAAATTCTACCAACCTCGATTTCCCCTTGATGCTTCAGTTCAGAACATTGAGAATCAATAATTTTGCAGCTTATGTTTTGGTAGGCGGACAATATTCTTACGATTTACAGTCGCAGGAAGAGGCTTCTCAAAACTTCATCGATCCTTTCATCAAAATCAAAGCGCACGATTTTCAGGGGCAGGTTGGAGGAGGATTGGAGTGGTTTGCTCCCTTCTTTAAATTCGGATTTGAGGTGAAGTTTTCCCAAAGTTTCAGAAGCTCTTTTATTCAGGATAATACACCGGTATCACAGCCAATCGATCGTTTATACAACAAAGTACTCTGGTTTTCGCTTATCTTTGAAGGCTAAATGCAGGTACAATTTCAATTTTCTCCCGAAGAAGCAAAAGATGAGTCGTTCATCCGTTCGGCTATTTGTAATGAATTAAAGCTGAAAAAAGATGCTCCGTTCGCTTTCAAATGGCACAAACGCTCCATTGATGCGCGAAAACGGGATATCAAAATCAACGCCAGTTTTGAAGTGTTTCCGGATGGGAAAATTCCGGAATTCGATGCAGATTTTCATCCGAAAAAAGTACAGGCAGATTCTCCGATCGTTCACATTGTTGGAGCAGGACCGGCCGGACTTTATGCAGGTTTGCGGGCTTTGGAACTGGGAATGAAACCCGTTATTTTCGAAAGAGGAAAAGACGTGCGTTCCAGAAGACGCGATTTGGCACAGCTGAATAAAGAACACATTGTGAATTCCGAATCGAATTACTGTTTCGGAGAAGGAGGTGCAGGAACTTATTCAGACGGAAAATTGTATACCCGTTCCAAAAAGCGGGGAGATGTGATGAAAGCCCTGAAATGGTTTGTTCATTTCGGAGCACATGAAGACATTATCGTGGATGCTCATCCGCATATCGGAACCAACAAACTGCCGCAAATCATTGTTGCCATGCGCGACTTGATCCGTGAATACGGCGGAGAAGTTCTTTTCGAAGCAAAACTAACCGATCTGAAGATCGAAAACGGAGTCGTTCAGGAAATTGAAATCAATCAGCAAGAACGGATTTCCTGCAAAGCATTGGTTTTGGCAACGGGTCATTCTGCCAGAGATATTTTTTATTTGCTGCACGACAAAAAAGTGACCATTCAGGCAAAAGCCTTTGCTTTAGGAGTTCGGGTGGAACACACACAAGCTCTGATCGATGAAATTCAATATCACGGAAGGCATAACGATGAATTTCTTCCTCCGGCGTCTTATTCACTGGTAACACAGGTTGCAGATAAAGGAGTGTATTCGTTTTGTATGTGTCCGGGAGGAATTATTGCTCCTTGCGCAACGGAAAACGGAGAAGTGGTAACGAATGGCTGGTCTCCTTCCAAACGCAATAACCCGACTTCCAATTCGGGGATTGTGGTAAGTGTTGAACCTGCTGAATTACCGAATTACTCACCGAAGAATCCGCTTGTAAGTCTGGAGTTTCAGCAAGCCGTAGAACAAACGTGCTGGAAAGCAGCCGGAAGTACACAAGCTGTTCCTGCTCAGCGATTGAAAGATTTTGTAGAAGGCAAAAAATCGAAAGATTTTCCGCGAACATCCTATCAACCGGGAATTGTGTCGGTGGATTTGAATACGATTTTACCGGATTTTATTGCAAAAAGACTCCGACAGGCTTTTGTAGATTTCGACCGGAAAATGCGCGGGTTTTTAACCAATGATGCCGTTTTGCACGCACCGGAATCCAGAACATCGAGCCCGGTTTCAGTTCCAAGAGACGCAGAAACTTGCATGAGTGTGAATACGAAAGGTTTGTTTCCTTGCGGAGAAGGCGCAGGCTATGCAGGAGGAATCATTTCAGCTGCAATAGACGGAATGAAATGTGTGGATGCTGTGAAATCGTATTATGATTTTAAATTCCCCTCCAAAGGGAGAGACCAGATCCACTAATTTGATGAAATTTGCAGTACGTGAGTGGAATTCGGCATTCGAAATTATTTTCTCAATTCCTCGGCAAATTTCAAATCTTCTTCCATCAATTTGATTTCACCCAATTCCTTGTAGATTTTCGCTCTGATTTCCAGAATTTCAGGTGTTGGTTCTACTAATTGCAAAAGCAGATTGGCATCTCCCAAAGCGTCATTGTAGCGTTTCATTTCGATCAGAACCAAAGCGCGGTTGTTCAGCGAAGTACTCAAAAACGGATTGATTGAAAGGGCTTTGTTCAGATCTTCCAATGCGCCTTTGTAGTCACCGGCCGACATGTTGACCTGAGCACGCTTATCGTACGCTTCCGGATATCGTGGGTCAATTTGAATCGCTTTGTTGATTGCTTCCAGTGCTTTGATATTATCTCCCAGGCTGAAATAGCAAAAGCCTAAATTGTTGTGAGCTTCTTTGTAAAGAGAATCCTTCGAAAGAATCGTCCGGAAGTAAGAAATGGCTTTGGTAAAGTTCTTCTCTTTTGTTTCGCAGTAGCCCAGATACAGAATCAATGACAAGTCGTTCGGGTTCTTGTTCAATAAATGAAGCAAATCGGGTTTGCAAGCTTCAAAATTTCCGGTTTTGTAGTAAAGTGTTGCACGATCTTGTCTGGCGTCATCAAATTCAGGATCTAGCTCCAATGCTTTCGAGACATCTTTAATTGCCTGATTCAAATCTCCCTTTTCGTAATTGACTTTGGCCCGGGACTTATACACCGCGGCTTCAGCAGGACGCAAAGACAAATACTTGTCAATATCCCGAAGAGCTCCATCGTAATCGCCCAGTAAATTCAAATAATATCCGCGCTGAATGTATGCTTCCGCATTGTTCGGATCTGTGTTGATGCGGTTATTCGCAATCCGGATCGATAAACGGTATGAAGCGTATTTGCTGGTGTCTTTCCCCATCAATTCATCAAATTGAGAAAATGCAGTTTGTGAAAGACAGATGAAAAGAATCAGACCAAAGAGTTTCATTGTGGATTTGTTAAGTGCTTGAATGTATGTTAAAAGTATTCGTTTTTGTTATAAAACAAAAGATCGATTGATTTGTCTGTACTAACCAACAATTTCAGCCAGCAAAATGGCTGTTGCTGTGGCTACATTCAACGACTCTGCTTCTCCGAATCGCGGAATGGTTACAGGAACATCAAAGAGTGCTTCGATTTCCGGTCTGACACCTTTTCCTTCATTTCCCATAATCAGAATCGCATCTTTGGGATAGTTGACTTCTTTGTAATTCTTTCCGTTCAGCATGGCTCCGAATTTTTGCTGTGGAGAATTAGTCAAAAACTCTGCCAGATCAACGTAATGAACCGGAATGCGGTAAATAGCTCCCATGGAAGATTGAATCACTTTCGAATTGTAGCAATCAACCGTGTCTTTGGAACAGATTAATTGTTTCACTCCGAACCAATCTGCCAGGCGAAGAATCGTTCCCATGTTTCCCGGATCCTGAATTCCGTCCAAAGCAATACTCAATTCATTCGGAAGTAAAGAGGTTTCAGGTCGTCTGAAAACAGCCAAACATTTGTTTGGAGTTTTCAAATCTGAAATTTGTTCTAATTCTTTAGTTGTAACGGTGAATGTCCTGGAATAAAACTGGCTTGGAATTTGTGAAGCAAAAGAGTCAAGTGTAACCAGTATTTCTAAATGTGATGAGAGCGCAAGAATTCCTTCAAGTACCGATTTTTCGCCTTCTACCACGAAAAGCGATTCCAGATCCCGGTTCTTTTTTTGCTGCAAAGACCGGATCCATTTTTGTTTAGCTTTAGAAAGAGCTTCCACTTTTTTTTGTCAAACTTACCAAATTCACTTCGTTTAAAATGAATTTTTGTTTTGGTTTCTTATTTTTGTCTTATGGTGAACCGCTTTGAGCAATTTAAATTCATTCATGCATTCGTAATTATTGCGGTTGTATTCGCTGTTCAAAGTTGTTCATCGACCAAATTGGTTCCTCCCGGCAAACATCTTTTGGTTAAGAACAAAATCACGGTTCAGGGCGATAAGATCAATACTTCGGAAGTAGAAGATGTCTTGAAACAAAAGCCCAATCTGAAGGTAATCGGCATTCCGCTTCGTCTGAAATTGTATAATTCAATCGACAGTCTCAAAACAGAGAAGGGGAGAATCAAAAAATTGAATCGCCTGAATGCGAAAAACAAGAAAAAAGCCAAGCGCGAAATCCGCATCAATGAACGCCGGAGGCAGCGCGCCATCCGAAAAGGAGAACCGGATTACATTTACAAGAAGGTCAGATTACGCGATACGCTCGATCCGAATTCCACACTCAGACAATTAATCAAGTATAAATTCGGTGAAGCACCTGTGATTGCAGATACCGGAGCGAGGATTCGTTCCCAGGATCAGATTCATGCCTATATGCACTCAAAGGGATATTTCTATTCACAGGTAAGCAGCCAGTTCGATACCGTCCACCGCAGATTCAATAAACACAAACTGAAACGAAAGGTTATTGCAAACTACCATATCGTAACCGGCATCCGCTATTACATCGATACGGTAAAACTCATTTGTGCGAATCCATCTGTCGAACATGATTTTAAGTTGTTCATCCAAAAACAGGTGGATAAGCAAGGTCTGAATTCGGATTTCAAAGCAAGTATTATAGACAAAAAGCCGATCAATCTTCCTTTTGACGCTGATAAATTCAGTGCTTACCGGGGAGAACTTGCAAGCTATTTCAGGGATCAGACTTATTTTGGTTTTGTTGAAACGAATGTCACCTACAAGGCCGATACGAGCCGGGTTTCAAATTCTCCTCAGTCAAACCTGAAAATGTCATTGACAGTTGTGTTGGGAGACCGCGTTGTACAGGATAAAAACAATCCGAAAAGTGTGACCTATATTCCGCATGTTTCTACGCGGGTAGACAGCGTGTTTTTTCATTTTTCGGATACCAGTTACTACAAAGGAGACTTTAAATCCGATGTGACCAAACAAGGATTGGATTTGAAAGAAAACGGTTTCATTATTACCTTAGATGATACGGTTTATAAAAAGATCCGGAAACCGGTTGAGGATTATAAACAATCCCAGGCTGTGGGACATAAAGTGACTTTAAAAAGCCGGGTGGATAAGAATTTACTTGGAAAATACAAGGACAGTATTGATTTCGATCCGCACAGAGTTGCCACCTTTTATTACAATACCAAATTGTTCGTGAGTCCGGCGTTGATTGAGGCTCAGAATTATTTGGAAAACGACAACTATTACAAAGAGTATTACCTGGAACGTTCTTTCGAGAGATTGGTTCAGTTGGGCTTGTTTTCGGTTATCAAACCCGAAATTGTAGAAACCTATCCGGGAAGCGGACTTGTTAAAGTGCATTATTATCTGGCACCGGCAACCAAACAAAGTTTCAGTTTTGAGCCACGGGCAAAGAACTCGAACGGTTTTCTGGGATTGAGTGCTTCCCTGAATTATACCAATAAGAACATTTTCCGGACAGGAACAAACTTTGTGTTCTCGATTTCCGGTGGTTTTGAATCCAACCCGAGCGTATTTTCCAAAGATGCCAACGGAGAAAAAGTGAAAACGCAGGAACGAAGCTTTAACACCCTTGAAATCGGACCATCGGTCAAACTGGATATTCCGGGATTGTTTCCTTTTGGGATTACCATTTTAGGGAAAAGACAAAGACCCCGAACAGAACTTTCAAGTGCTTACAACTTCCAGCGAAGACCCGATTTTTCCAGAAGTGTATTGCAGTTTAACTACATCTACAAATTTTTGGTCGGAGACGGGAAAACGCAATCCGTTTCTTTTGGTTTACCGGCAGCTTCGGTGATCAAGTTTGTTTCGTTGAAACCACAACCTGAATTCACGGAAAAGTTGAATAAACTAAACGACTTATTCTTGAAAAATGCTTACCGGGACCAGTTTATCTGGGAAGATTTCCGTGTGACATACGATTTTGATAATGACAAAAAAACAAAGCGGAAGTATCCTAAATTGCGTTTTGTTTACTCAGGAAGTTTTTCCATTGCAGGAAATATCTTAAATGCAATTACGTCGATCAAACCTCAGTATGATACGGCGGGGCACAAACTGTTTTTGGGAATTCCATACGCTCAGTTTTCCGTTCTCGATAACAAGGTTGTCATTTATTACAAAACCGGAAAACACAGTACGCTTGCATTCAGAACCATGGCCGGTGTCGGATTCCCGATGAAAAACTCGCCAACTTCCCTGCCATACGATTACTCTTTCTTTGCCGGAGGATCTAACGACAACCGCGGATGGGTGGCAAGAACTCTTGGTCCGGGTTCGTATCAGGGACTTTTGGATCCGAATTTTGTGATCACTCAAATCGGAGATATCCGTTTCAATGCATCTGTGGAATACCGTTTCGGAGCAGGAGGAATTCTGAATCATGCTGTTTTCTCTGATGCAGGAAATATCTGGACAAGAAAAGCGGATGTGAACCGTCCCGGAGGACAGATTTCTGCAGGATTTTTAAAAGAACTGGGTGTTTCAGTCGGATATGGTCTCCGTTTTGATTTTACATACTTTTTGTTCCGTTTGGATTTGGGACTTCCGATTCATATTCCTTCTCTTCCTGCGGGCGAACGTTGGATCTTTACTCCGAAAACAGAATTTCATACCAAAGCAGAAGCCGTTTACGGGCCAAAATACCGGGATTTTATTCCTAAAAACCTGTATCGGATGTATCTGCATTTTGGAATTGGTGTCCCATTCTAGTGACTTGAGTTGATTTTTATACTTTGAGCATCATTATTTGGCGCTTTTCATTACTTTTACACCCCAAATAATGACTAAAATGGCTTATTCTATTAAACCCGGAGTTGCCTCAGGAGATGAGGTTCAGGAGATTTTTCGCTTTGCAAAAGAAAAAGGATTTGCGCTTCCAGCAGTGAATGTTACCAGTACTTCAACAGTAAATGCAGTGATGGAAACTGCAGCGAAATTGAATGCTCCCGTGATCATTCAGTTCTCAAACGGAGGAGCACATTTCTTTGCAGGTAAAGGCCTTTCGAACAAAGATGAAAAAGCTGCTATTTTAGGAGGAATTTCCGGTGCGAAACATGTTCATGCCTTAGCAGAAGCTTATGGAGTAACGGTTATTTTGCATACGGACCACTGCGCGAAAAATTTACTGCCTTGGGTAGACGGATTGTTGGATGCAGGTGAGCAGTTCTTTAAAGAAACAGGAAAACCGTTGTATTCTTCTCACATGCTCGACTTGTCGGAAGAACCGATTGAAGAAAATATTGAGATTTGCAAAGAATACCTGGCTCGTATGAGTAAAATCGGGATGACTTTGGAAATTGAATTAGGGATTACAGGTGGAGAAGAAGACGGAGTGGATAACAGCGACGTGGATTCTTCTAAATTGTATACACAGCCGGAAGAAGTGGCATTTGCTTACGAAGAATTGATGAAAGTGAGTCCGCGATTTACGATTGCGGCGGCATTCGGAAATGTACACGGAGTCTACAAGCCCGGAAATGTGAAATTGACACCGAAGATCTTGTTGAACTCTCAGAACTTTGTTCAGGAGAAATTCAGTACAGGACACAATCCGGTTGATTTCGTATTCCACGGAGGTTCCGGTTCTACGGTTGAAGAAATCCGTGAAGCAATTGGTTACGGAGTGATTAAAATGAACATTGATACGGATCTTCAGTTTGCATTCACGGAAGGAGTCCGCGATTATGTAGATTCAAAAATTGATTACCTGAGAACACAAATCGGAAATCCGGAAGGTGACGATGTTCCGAACAAGAAATATTACGATCCGAGAAAATGGCTGCGTGAAGGTGAGTTGACGTTTGTGAAACGCCTGGAGCAATCATTTGAAGATTTGAATAACGTAAATACATTGACTAAATAAGCTAGTGATATGAGTTGGTTTAAACGTTCCAAAGAAGGTATTACTACCTCAACAAAAGATAAAAAAGAAACGCCGGAAGGACTTTGGAGTAAATGCTCCAGATGTAAAACGGTGTTTACAGCACAGGATCTGGAAAGAAATGCCTGGGTTTGTGATCGTTGTTCGAACCATGAAAGAATCGGTTCCGAGCAGTATTTTTACTTGTTGTTTGACGAAGGAAAATATGTCGAAATTAATGAGAAGGTAACTTCGGGAGATCCTTTGGATTTTGTGGATACGAAGAAATACACGGATCGAATCAAGGCAACACAGAAAGCTACAGGATTGAAAGACGCGATCAGAACGGCATACGGAGATTTACATGGTTTCCCGTTTGTTGTTGCGGCAATGGATTTTAGTTTCGTTGGTGGATCCATGGGATCTGTAATGGGAGAAAAGATTGCCCGTGCAATTGATAAAGCAATCGAATTGAAAGCTCCTTTCATGATTATCTCCAAATCCGGAGGTGCGCGTATGATGGAAGCAGGATTCTCCTTAATGCAGATGGCAAAGGTTTCCGGAAAACTGGGACAATTGTCGAGTCATAAATTGCCGTACGTTTCTTATTTGACGGATCCAACAACCGGTGGTGTAACAGCATCTTTCGCGATGTTGGGTGATATCAATATCGCAGAACCGGAAGCTTTGATCGGATTTGCAGGACCTCGTGTCGTAAAAGAAACAATCGGTAGAGATTTACCGGATGGATTCCAGACTTCCGAATTTGTTTTGGAACACGGATTCCTGGATTATATTGTGAATAGAACCGAGTTGAAAGAAACCTTGGGTCATTCATTGAAATTGTTCAGATCATAATTCAATAGAAATAGTATCCCCCTGGCTCGGCTTAGGGGGATTTTTTTTGCTATGAAAATACTGACTACAACTCATTTTTCGGTTTCAACCTGGGCAGGAGGGAAGACCACTCAATTGTATATCTCACCCGAAGATGCAAGTCTCGGTGAGCGAAACTTCGATTGGAGAATCAGTTCTGCAATTGTAGAAATCGAAGAGTCGGAGTTTTCCATGTTTGAAGGTTACGAACGCATTTTGATTCCTTTGAAAGGTAGTTTGGAAATGGAACATGAAACCGAAAACGGTTTGATAAATCAAAGGGTGAATGAATTCGAACTTGCCCGATTCAGCGGGAACTGGAAAACAAGAGGAAAAGGGAAATTGATTGATTTTAACCTCATTTTCAAACCTGAATATGCCCCTAAAGTTTCTGTAAAGAACCTCGAAACGAATGATTTTCTTCCAGTGACCGAAACCGCAATCTATCTTTATCAAGGGATGTTGGAAAAAAATCACGAAAAAATTGAAGCACCCGCGCTGATCCTAAATGATCAAAATACAACCTTTGATTTTCTGGCAGTAAAACCCTCAAAAATCATTTCAATTCAGTTGTAATTGCATCTGTAACGCGCCTTCCCGTTTATTTTTATCAAAACTAAATCGATATTTTAACGAATAATTTATCCGGAAATAATTATTCGTTGAAATAGTATGAATATTCATTTGTTAGGAAAATATTTTCATTGGATACGGTGCTGTATGGGCTAAAAGATTATATTCGTTTCACTGAAAACTATTGAAGAACTAATACATACATTACCTTGAATAAAATAATAAGCATACTCACTTTTTTACTTTTGTTATCCAATTTCGGGTGGTCTGCAAAAGTGCGCGAAGCGGATACGTTGAACCAACTTGATACCCAGGGGAAAAGAACCGGATATTGGGTGGTTGATGAAGGAAATGATGCTACGACGCTTGACAGTGATTCAAAAAGAAAAGAAGGAAGATACATCAAAGGACGCAAATTCGGAGCATGGATTTGTTATTACCCTGACGGAAAAACACCGCGCTTGATCGGAGAATATCTGGATAACAGACCGGGAGGAGCTTATTTCCGCTTTGATAAGAAAGGAGAATTGATTCAGGCAAGTACAGTTCCAAGAAAAATCACACCATCTCAGATTCTGGAAGCTCACAACGGTTTGTTCGACTGCAGAATGTTCTTTCACAATCGTGAAATGGTAGCGGGGCAGGTATTCTTTGCAAAACGCGTTTTTAACGTTCCATATGCTTATCAATTTTGGGTAGAAGAGTCGATGCACCAAAACCAGTCGCAGAATGCACATGTTAATTTTGCGTGGTTATCTCAGAATTATCCTCAGTTATACTCCACTTATTTGAGTGTCAGAACACCTCGTAATGTGAGCGTGGAAAATCCCGAAATTCAAAATGTAGTTAGCCAGATTGAACGTATTCAGGATTCCAGTCCGGTTTCACATTCCCGCAATCCAATGATGAATGCTCCTTTTGTGCACGCACCCCGTGTTGCCAAAGGAGTGATATTCCAACCCAACGGATTCAACAAGCTTTATACGGAATCCGATGAAATCTGGATTGACGGCTTGTTCAGAAACGGCCAGTTGAAGGATGGAAAAGTCTTTGTCTACGACCGTGACGGTGTCTTGCTGAAAGTACGCATCTTCAAGGACGGTATGTATGTCTCCGACGGAGGATTGTAAGCTTTACGAATTACTTTTTTAGACGCTTAAGCAATTAATTCGCAATTAGGCACCCGGAATTCGGAATAAGTTCCTATCTTTGCACCGTAATTCCAAAAGTTGGGATTGTACATAAAAATTATTCAAGTAATATTGGCATGTCATATTTAAGTTCAGAGAAAAAAGAAGAGATCTTCGCAAAACACGGAGGTTCAGCAACAAACACAGGTTCAACAGAAGGTCAGGTAGCATTGTTTACTTACCGTATTGCTCACTTAACTGAGCATTTGAAAAAGAACCGTAAAGATTACGGAACACAAAGATCTTTGCAGTTGTTGGTTGGTAAGCGTCGTAGTATGTTAGATTACCTTAAGAAAAAGGATATCGAGAAATACCGTGCGTTGATTAAAGAATTAGGTTTACGTCGTTAATTCGAAATTTCACGATAGGGGTGAAAAATCTTTCACCCCTATCGTGACAAAATATTAAAAGGGGGGCTTGTCGGATTATTCCGCTGTCCCCTTTTTTGTTGTTACGCGATGCATTGCGTAACAGATTTTTTAAAGAGGTGTTTAGAGAAACACGAGAAAACACGGAACGCAATGCATTGCGTCCGTACATTAAAATGTAAAGTATAAATATGAATATAGGAATCAAAAAGTCCATCGTTACTGGCGGGAAAGAAATTTCCATCGAGACCGGAAAATTGGCTAAACAAGCCGACGGGTCAGTAGTGTTACAAATGGGCAACACGGTGTTATTGGCAACAGTAGTTGCGGCACCAGAGGCAAAAGAAGGAGTAGATTTCCTTCCTTTAACGGTAGATTACCGTGAAAAATATGCAGCAGCAGGTCGTTTTCCGGGAGGATTTTTCCGCAGAGAAGCACGTCCGTCTGAGGCAGAAATCTTAATTATGCGTTTAGTGGATCGCGCATTGCGTCCATTATTCCCGGATGATTACCACGCTGAAGTTCAGTTGATGATTCAATTGTTGTCTTACGATGGTGTAAACAACCCGGATGCATTATGTGGTTTGGCAGCTTCTGCAGCAATTGCAGTTTCTGATATTCCATTCAACGGGCCAATGTCTGAAGTACGTGTTGGTCGTGTAAACGGTGAGTGGATCGTAAACCCTACGATGGAAGAAATGAAATCGGCAGATATCGATATGATGGTTGCCGGTACGATGAAAGATGTCAATATGATCGAAGGAGAATTCAAGGAAATCTCCGAATTGGAAATGGTTGAAGCGATTAAAATTGCACATGCTGCAATTAAAGAGCAATGTCAGTTCCAGTTAGATCTTGGAGCATTGATCCCAACTGCGAATCCGAAACGCGTTTACTCTCACGAAACTCATAACGAGGATGTGAAGGCGAAAGTGTACGAATTGGCAATGGATAAATGTAAAGAAGTTGCTCGCCAAGGTCTTGCTAATAAAGCAAAACGTACAGAATTGTTCGACGCAATTAAAACCGAAGTAAAAGCAGCATTCTCTGAAGAAGAGTTGGCTGAAGTAAGCGGTTTTATTTCTACTTACTTCTCTGAAGTGAAAAAGAAAGCAGTTCGTTGGGTGATGTTGAACGAGCAAAAACGCCTTGACGGTCGTAAATTTGATGAGATTCGTCCGATTTGGGCTGAGGTAGATTACTTACCAATGGTTCACGGATCATCTGTATTTACACGTGGGGAAACTCAATCATTGACAACATTGACCCTTGGTGGTAAAATGGATGAGCAATTGATCGACGGAGTTACTTTCCACGGAACAGAAAAATTCTTGTTGCATTATAACTTCCCTCCATTCTCAACTGGTGAAGCGAAACCATTACGTGGAACTTCCCGTCGTGAGATCGGACACGGAAACCTTGCACTACGTGCATTGAAGCCGGTTCTTCCTGAAGATAACGCTTACACGATTCGTTTGGTGTCTGATATCCTTGAATCAAACGGTTCGTCTTCTATGGCAACAGTTTGTGCAGGTACATTGGCATTGATGGACGGTGGTGTTCAAATCAAAGCACCGGTTTCCGGTATCGCAATGGGATTGGTTGCTGACGAAGGTAAATTTGCTGTATTGTCTGATATCTTAGGAGATGAAGATCACCTGGGAGATATGGACTTTAAAGTAACTGGAACTTCTAAAGGAATCACGGCTTGTCAGATGGATATCAAAGTAGACGGTTTACCGTACGAAGTATTGATTCAGGCTTTGGATCAGGCGCGTGCAGGACGTTTACATATCTTAAACAAGATCATCGAAACAATTGCAGCTCCGAATCCGGACTTCAAACCGCAAACTCCACGTATCGAAGCATTCAATGTGCCGAATGATATGATCGGAGCAATCATCGGACCTGGAGGAAAAATCATTCAGGGAATTCAAAAAGACACGAACACAACCATTACAATTGAAGAATTGGAAACTGGTGAAGGACGTGTACAAATCATGTCGAATAACGCAGAAGATATGAACGCTGCAAATTCACGTGTAAGAATGATTGCATTCCCTCCAACAGTAGACGAAGGTGGGGAATACGAAGGAAAAGTGAAAGCGATTAAAGACTTCGGTGTATTCGTGGAAATTCTTCCGGGAACTGACGGACTGATCCATATTTCTGAATTCTCTTGGGAGAAAGTAGCGAAAATGGAAGACGTAGTTAAAGAAGGAGACGTATTGAAGTTTAAAGTTGTCGGGAAAGATCCGAAAACGAAAAAATGGAAATTGTCTCGTAGAGTATTATTGCCAAGACCAGAGAAACCGGCTGCAGAAGCTGCAACGGAAGCTCCGAAAGCATAATTCGAAACAGCATAAAGTAAAAAGACCGCTAGAAATAGCGGTCTTTTTTTGTTCTCTTTTTATGTGATATTTCCTTCAAAATAGGATACAAGACTTTATTTTTCCCGCAGATGGTGCGGATTACGCAGATATTAAATAAGTTCATAATCTGCGCTCACCTTTGGTGAGTCTGCGTTATCGGCGGGCCATTAAAAATCACCTATATTATCGTACACACCTATTTCTTTACAAATTTTGCCTGATAGCGGGAACCATTTGTTTGTTCTAAAAACAAGATATAGGTTCCGGATTGAAAATGAACCAGATTTCGATTAATGGTTTCTTCAATGGTTTCAATCTTTCCATTCGATTTTAATACGGAACGACCATCCAATCCAACAATATCAGAAGTATAATTACCGGAGTTATCACCAATAGTTAATTGAATCGAAGCATTTTCGCCAACAGGATTCGGATAGATTACTAATTCCGAATGAACAGCGCTTTCATTGACTGAAAGAATGCTTGCAGGATACACTAAAATCTTATGTCCATCGTAACCCACTGCGAATACTGCCAGTGCATTAGCCGGATAGTAAACCTTTGTCTGCAAGTTGGAAGGATCACCGGAACCTGACATGGAGACATAGATTAATTCGTTATTTGTATCGTACGTTTCGTAAGCGACTGCATTGTGCCAGTCACTATGCTGAACTGTCAGATAATTTCCGTTTAATGTGGCACCAACCCCGGTTATTCCACTTAAAGGCGCCTGGTTTTTAAACATACTGACACTATGAGCTGAAGCGTAATGAATTACCGGCGAAACCGGTTCCTGGTAGTTCTTGCCCTGGACATATGTAATGACATCATCAATTTGTGCCTGAGTAACCGTCAATTGCTCCACACCATAATCGTCGATAGGAATATCAATTGGTTTTAAGAATCCGGTACGTTGGAAAAATGGAATTAGGTTTTCCTCTACGGCATCACAGCTGTTTTTTACAAAATTCAAAAGCAATTCTCCGTTTGTCAATCCGCTGGAACTGGTTGTTCTTGCTACTTCAGCAACCTTTCCGAACCAATGTGCATAATCAATTCCCGGTGAACCAGCCGGATTGTCTAAAGAAAGAATTGGGGCATTTCTCGATGCTCCTGCAAGAGAATAGTAGATGTTCAATTGCCAGAACGGAACCAGTACTTTGAAAACATCGTAATCATTGCTGTCCTGCAGCGCGCGTTGGTTGATATAAGTGTTGTAAATAGCTCCGTTAACCCGTCCGCCGGTAATAGACGGAATACCGGTTGCAGGCGTCACATCTTCATCTTCCAAACGTGTGTACGGATCATTTTCATTGTCCATATGATAGTCAACCCAAATGGAGTAAATATTGTTGGTTACTTCCGTTGTTCCGATCCAATTCAAAGCCGGACGAATCTGATTAATATGCCCGTACTCATGAGCAATTCCCCAAATACTGATTTGATTTGGATCTGTTAGTGCAGAAACTCCCCAATCGATGTCCAGATGAACACCAAGTCCGCCGGCATAATATCCACCACCGTGTTCACAGTATGTCAGCTGACGGTTTTTTGGAGAACGATTGTATTTGAACAAGCCCATCATCATACGCTCATGCTGTACAATGGTATCGTATTTACAGATCAAAGGAAGCGGGTTAAAAGGTGAACCGCTTCTCAAAGCTTCTTTGTCGTAAACCAAATGGGCGTATTTACCACGAACATCGATATACGGATAAGAAGTACTTGTTAAAAGATCTGCCCAGTCGGTGCCGGACGATGTTTCTCTGTCAAAGTAACCATTCACTTTCCCCGAAACAATATTCACGTTGATATCGTTCAATTGCTCGTTATTATTGAAGTAAGAAATGTATGCCATTCCTCCGTTTGTCAATTGAAAAACGTTTAATCCGTTGTGTAATTCAAAATATGAAACGGCAGAAGAACCAAATCCGGTTTGAAAATCCTTCACTACTAACTGGACTGGCGCAGACGAGGGAATACTTGTTGCAAACAGAGCTATTTTTTCGTTGTCTGTAAAGACAATTCCCGTAGCATTTTCAAAGTTGTCGTAAGTACCGATTTTTAATTCGTTGCTGACAGCTCCAACAGGTCTGTAAACCTCGTATGCCTGAACACGGTATTGATTGGTATATGTTCCGTCAAAAATACACTGCGCCAGATTTTTATGGAAGGTGGATGATATCGTGTCAATATGTGCTTGTGTTATATTGGGCAATAATTGAGAGTATAAATTGCTGGTAAATATATTCATGTAGGGAGTGGAAGAACCGGAAGGCCCCGAAGTATAAAATTCCATTTCTGCACAACTGGCAAAATCTCCATAACCATCTGCTACGCTGATTCGAATGTTCAGAGGTGTTATTTGCGTAGGAAACTGAACAGTAGTCGGTGTTCCGTTTTGACCAAAGTCGAAAGTTGTAATGGTTTGAAAGGTACTGTTTCCTGTGGTGTTGTAGCTGATTGTTACATTTCCGAAGTTTCCGTTGCTGCCGCCATCTGAGCGGGGAATGTACTTTAAGAAATTAATAGGCGTAGTGCCGTTAAAGCGATAATTCAAAAGAACAGGAAAAACGGTATTGTTATAGGATGAATGATACAGTGTATTCTGGTCATTATCAAAAGATTGGTCGATATTTTCTCCAGATTGAAAAGAGGATGCAGTTGTGCCAGTACTTTGGATTGCCACCTCTACATCGTTTGCTCCGTTAAGTGTCAGGCCGGATGTTGAAATGGTGCAATCGACACCATCGTTTATTGTCGGCTGATTTTCAGAGTAAAACCGCATTTCAGCGCAGCTTGAGAGATTTCCTCCTCCTGCATTGACTTCAAACTTGATGATGTATGGATTTGGAATTGCAGTGGCAAAATCAATTTGTTTGGCTTGATTGTCCAGTGCCCATGATAAATTTCCGTTGATTAAAGTAAAAGTGTTTGGATTACTTTGTGTACTGTAATAAACATTGACGCTTGTCCAGATTCCATTTGTTCCGGATTGACGCGGAGTATAAATAATTCGTTTTACACTGCTTACCTGAGACGAAAAATAGAATTTCAACTCGTCCGGAATTCCGTTTTGACCCCATTTGGAATGGTATATCGTAGCATCGTCATTGTCAATAGCCTGAGAAGCTTCCGCTCCGGGTTGGGCTGGCTGCAAGGAAGTTACGGCATAAACCGGAACTTGATACAACTGTGAAAAAGCGGGACATACCGCTAACAAAAAAGCGAAGGTTATTTTTAGCTTCATAAACAGTATTGTTTGTTTTATTCTTCACAATAATAAGGTAAAAACTATAACGGTGTAGTAAATTTTATTCTTTTGTTCAATGATTCCTATTGTAATTGATTTTCATTCTCTTCCCTTCAATGGTATAAATTACTTTAGAAGGAATTCATGATTTGAAATTTATCCTCCCCTTAATCCCGTTCTCCAAAGAGGAAAGCAAAGATTTCCCTTTTAAAGATTAAAGTTTGTTTCGAATATTTAGGACAAGATGATAGCATTCTCTTTTTGAAAGAGGATTAAAAATCTCCCCCTTTGGATAGGGAAAGCAAAGATTTCCCTTTAAAGATTAAAGTTTGCTTCGAATATTTAAGACAAGATGATAACATTCTCTTTTTGAAAGAGGATTAAAAATCTCCCCCTTTGGAGGGGGATTAAGGGGGAGGATTGTAATATTATACTCCTATCATCTTAAAATTTCCTCATTTCAAATCGTGTATACTCCACTTAAACATTCATTTTCAGCGTATAATCAACGGAATGTTTTCCGGATCCGACGATCAAAAAGAATGATGCCGCAAGAAGAGCTGCAATAGCTTGTATCAAAGCGAATGCGTCCATCGTTCCGGTAAAATTAATGATCACGGCCCCAATCAAGATCGGATATTGAAATGCGAGAGAAAGTCGGGTGAGCAAACCCACCACAACCAGAATACCGCCTGCAAAATGAGACATGGCGATATAATGTGCTAAAATCAGCGTAATTGCATCGGGATCTGCAGAAATCAAATGAGACAGTTCTTTTGTTTGACCGGCAAACTGTATCCCTTTCCAAAACAAGAAAATCCCTAAACCAATGCGAAGCACATCCAAACCAATTGATGTATGAGCGTTTGCCCATTTATTCATTCTAACAACTGCTTTCATGGCGCAAAAATTTATAAGTAAGTATTAAGTTAGTGAAAGTCAGGTTGATAATCAACTTTATAACGCTTTTTAAATTCACAAAAACCATGTTCTGAAGTCAGATCATTCATCAAGTGGCTTTTTATCACAGTTCTACCTTATTCAAATTTCCGTTTTCGTCAATGGTATAAATGGCTTTGGTCTTTGATTTTTCCTTCGCTTTTAATTCTTCTTCCACCTTTTTCCGGATTTCTTCTTCAGTATTCGGAGCCACATATTCTGTAATCAGTTTGTAATAGAATTGGATCACAGGCTGGGTATTATTGGGGTTGAACACAAAATCCACTTGTTTGAGGTTGTAATCGAAGTAATTGTCTACATCTACCGCCCGATTGAGGGAAAGTGTAGAGTTTTGCGAAAGATGATGTTTGTAAAAGCTCGGGTTTTGGATGATGGATTTCAAGTAACGCTCTGAAGGATAGTAAGTGTCGGAATGCCGGGCAATTTTCACCTTCGCATTGTCAATATTTGCTCCAAGATCCTTACATAGTTTCTTTTTTTGATTCACCAATTCAACCAATTTGTCATTCATTTCCGCATAAATGGGTTTTGAATCATTCAAATAGGCCTGCACGTTGATCAGATCATAAATGCCGTGTTTCAGACAAATTTCAGCCAAGCGTGGAATGCGCGAAAAATCCGCCACATTAAAAACAATGTTCTCCGTGACTTTATATCCGATAGGAGCAATGGAGTCTGTCCGCTGGAAATCAAAAATAGGATCGAGGGCAATGACATCGAAAACAACTTCTTTCCTCGTTAAACCGATTTCGGCCACGGCTTTCACCAAAGAGTCTGACTTGTTACTCAATAATTCTTCCGTTCTCTCCACAGAATTAGCAATGAATGAAGTCGTGTAGGTCAGCTGATATCCATCCGGAACAGCATTGTAAATGACTTCCGTTGAAATCGTCATGTTGTGCGCGTCTCCGGTGATATTGATCTCGTAACCGTTGATGGAAGAGTTTCTTGCATCGTTGTAATTCCGGTTGTCGAGCTGCCCGAATAAGTGAGTAAAACTCAGAGCAAAAAAGGAAAGTAAGATTGTTTTCATAAGGATGATTTTTGGTGAGTGTTAAAAATGTAAATTGGTAAACGATTACCGCTTTTTTATCGTTAACACCAAAAAATCAAAAAAGTCACAGATGTCAAAAGGAAATTCTTTTTCAATCACAGACCGGATCAAAAGCTTCAGATATGCCTTTGCAGGCTTGAAAACGCTTTTCATTGAAGAACACAATGCCCGGATTCATTTGATTTCAGCATTGGTAGCAATTACCTTGGGCTTTGTCTTCAAAATCTCTCCGAATGAATGGATTTTTTTAGTTGTGGTAATAGGCTTGGTATTTCTGTGCGAAGCTTTCAATACGGCTTTAGAAGCTTTGTGCGATTACGTTCAGCCCGAAAAACACCCTCAGATTAAAAAAGTGAAAGATTTGGCAGCAGCGGCAGTACTAATTAGTGCTCTTTCTGCGTTAATAACGGGAATCATCATTTTTGCCCCTAAATTCATATCCGTATGTACAAACAATTAATCAAAACCAATCAACTTCAAATTTCCCTTTTTATGGGGATTTTATCCGTTTTTTGTTTCGCACTTTCTCTGTTGAGAGTAGAACTTTCCGGAACCAGACACTTTTTGTTCCTGAACTGGAATCTGTTTCTGGCCTTTATTCCATGGTTCTTCACACTCATTCTGACCATGAGTCCCAAACTGCAGAAAAAACGCGTGGTTGTTTTCGGAATGCTCGGATTTTGGCTCTTGTTCTTTCCGAATGCATCTTACATTCTGACAGATTTATTTCATTTAAGCCATCATTCATCCATGCCGATTTGGTTTGACCTCGTTTTGATCTTATCCTTTGCCTGGACAGGATTGCTTTATGGATTTTTGAGTTTGTGGAATCTGGAAGAACTGATGAAACAGTTTTTGTCCTCAAAAGTCATTTCGATGATTTCAGTTTTGTTGTTGTTTGTCAGCAGTTTCGGAATCTATATCGGAAGATATTTGCGTTGGAACAGTTGGGATTTGCTGAATCAACCCGGAAAATTAATGACAGACGTCGGAGATCGGATTATTAACCCGATGGATCACCCGAGAACCTGGGGAGTAACAATTTTCATGGGTTTGTTTCTGACCATGTTGTATGTGACTTTTTCGCTTTTGAGGAGTCGGAAAGTTCCTCAGAGTGTGTAACTTTACTTCGATGAGAATACTGCTGATTATACTTTTAATGGTTCTGGGATTGAACGCATTTGCACAAAATGAGACCATCTATAACCAGGTATTCGATTCGGTTTCGAAGTACGACAAGCAAAAAGAAGGAATTGTCTATTTTGAGTCGGAACTTAAAAAATTCCCGAAGAACGAATTTGTTTTAAGGTCTCTTGGGGCTTTGAATCTACAATTGGGGAATTTCAAAGAAACCAAAACCTTTTACAACAAAGCATTGGAAGTGAACCCGGAATGTGCCAAGTGTTATTTCTACATTTCACAAGCCATGGCGAATGAAAATGATTTCGACGGAGCTTACCGGGCGCTTGAAAAAGGAATCGGGATCAACCCGAAAGAAGGGTCCTTGTATTTACTGCGCGGAAAACTCAAGATGCATCAGGGAAATGAAATCAGTGGTTTGAATGATTTGTCGAAGGCCATTTCAGTTGAACCGGATAATGCTGTTTATTACCTTGAACGGGCAGATTATTATCTGAAAAAAGAAAACTATTTCACTGCGAAAAACGATTTGTTGAAAGCACAGAAAGTTGATCCGGAAAATCTGCTGATTTATAATAAACTGTCTGAAGTATATACTTACGACCGCAATTTCGAATCGGCTCTGGCTTCAATCAATCAGGCACTGGCGATCGATTCTCTGGATGTGAAATCGATTATGACCCGCGGAGCGGTTTATTCCTCGATAGGAAATGTCGACGCTGCGATGAAGGAATTTGAAAAGGTTATTCGTTTGACTCCGCAAAATTATATGGCGCATTATTACTTGTCGGAAGCGTATTATCAATTGGAGAAGATGGACGATTTTTGTACTTCGATCACTGAGTCAATCCGCCTGATTGAAGAACAGAAAATCAATGATCCGGACTTTTATTCTTTTACCGTAGCCCGTCAAAAGAATGTGTGTGATTCTTCCACGTCGAGCTATTATTACCAAAGAGGAATTGCAGCTTTCAACAGCGGAGAATATCAAAAAGCAATTTCCTGGTATGATCAGGGAATCGAAAAATTTCCCGGAGAATACATGACTTATTCTTTCAAAGCAAATGCTCAGTTGCACTTGAAGGAAAGTCGAAAAGCAGTAGATAATTATCTGAGAAGTCTTAAAAACATCGATCAGGTTGCAGGCGAAATGTTGAAGAACCCGAAGTATTCAACGGGAGTTTCCCGCGATTCGATGGAATTGTTTCGAAAAGGATTTGAATCGGCTACCTATCTTTCACTTGCCTTTTGCTACTTCAATCTGGGAAATCCGGATTCTGCTCTGAAATGTGTTGATTATTCGATTTTACAAACTCCTGATTTGCCCGAGTTTGCTTCCGGAGACTCACACTTTATGCAAGGAGTTTTACTGTTGGATAAAGGCCGGTTTTCTGAAGCTGAAAAAGCCTTTACAGAAGCGGCTAGGCGTTCACCCGACTGGTCGGGCTGTGAAGATTACATTGCATTGTCTTTGATTGCTCAGGCTAAAAACACGCCACTTTCCAGAAGTGAGTTGCAAATGAGGGAACTGAAAGATTTGGGGAATTGCATTGGAATCTGCCACCCAAAATGCCGAAAGGGTCGGAGTATTTCAACCGGGCTTTACTGCATGCGGAAAAAGCCTTACAGATCAATCGGGAAGATGCCTTTGCTTTGTATTTACGCGGGTTTGTTAACCGGCAGTTGGGCAAAAATGCCTGCACCGATTTTTTGAAAGCCAATCAGGCGGGCTATCCGGTGGAATTGAATTTTCTGAAAGAATGTAAGTGATTTTTCAGGATGAGTGACAAAAAAACGTGCATTCTAATCCGTTGAAAATAAAAGGATTGCTTGTAAGGCAACATCTTTCGCTTTTTCTCGTCTGTTCTATAAAACAAAGTAACCATGAATAAACTGATCTTAATCCTTTCACTTTCTATCGTCGGACTTCTATCCTGTAAGAAAGAAGGCGATGCACCAAATACAGATTTTCTGGAAGCCGTAAAGAATAGCCCTGAAAGTATTGCGATCGGAACTAATTTGCTGACACTTGATGCTTCCTTGTGGAGAGATTTCATGCCGGGACCCGGATCTTCGGAGAATGGTAGTTTACTTTATTGTGTAGTGGAATTGAAAAATTCCCAGAATCTGGATCTTCATGAGAATATTACTCTCAAACGAGTGTATGTTTTCAATGGAAATGAACATTGGAATAGTGTTCTCGCAGAGCAGGATTATGGTTTGGGACATATTGTAATCGGAACAGCAAGTGGAGGACCGGTTTGGGGGCCGGAGATTCAGGTAGACGTCATTTGCGAATTTGAATACAACGGGGTAACCCGAATGATTCGCTCTAAATCCCAAAACATTGACATGACGATGTAAGCTGGACTTCAAAAATTAACTTTTCATTTTAACTTTTCTCATTTAACTCTTGTATCTTTACCCGAGCTTTAGGGGTGACGGTGTAACTACTGTCTGAGAAATACCCTTTGAACCTGACGCTGATATTGAAGCAATCAGCATTCCGGTATTCATCATCGGAATTCGGTTAGTACCGACGGAGGGAAAAGTAAATGAATACAGTCTTTGTAGTCATTCCTAAAGTACGTATATTACAAATTGGAATGACGATATCTTTTAACAATCAAATACTCGAAGTGGAAGACCGGATGGCTCTTTCAAATTTTGTTTTTCAGCAGGTTGGTGAGAAGCAAAACGGAATTGCTGTTGCCATTAACGGCGAAGTGAAACCCAAAACCATTTGGGAAGAAGTTTATTTGACCGAACAGGATGATGTGTTAATTATTAAAGCGACGCAAGGAGGGTAACAGGGACTTCAGGATGTTAAGATATCAGGATTTCAAGACTGTAAATATTTAAGAAGTTTAAGTCATGGTCAAGACGCATAATTTTAGAGAATTGCAAATTTGGAAAGAGTCAATGACTTTTGTTAAGTCAATTTACTTATTGACATCATCAATGAATTCGGATGAAAAATTTGGCCTGGTTTCTCAAATGAATAGATGTGCTGTTTCGATACCTTCAAATATTGCTGAAGGTTCCGGAAGAACTTCAGAGAAAGAGTTTGTTCGATTTTTAGATATTGCGTCTTCATCTTACGAATTGGAGACACAATTAATATTGGTAGGCGAGATTTATGACGTATCAACAGAAAACAACATCGATCAACTTACAATTATTCAAAAGAAAATAGGAGCATTTAAAAGAACATTAAATACAAATTAAAGCGATTACAATAGATTTCAGTCTTAAAGTCCTGAAATCCTGTAGTCCTAAAATCCAATAAAAGAAATGAAAAAAGCAGACAAAACACCGGAAGCAGGAAGTATCACAACCGGACCAATCTCAGGTTCGAAGAAGGTATATGTTCAGGGAAAAATTCACGATATTCAGGTAGCGATGCGTGAAATTACGCTGACACCCACGAAATTGACCAACGGAAAACTGGAGGAAAATGCTCCGGTGACTGTTTACGATACCGGTGGTGCCTACACAGATGAAAATGCAGTGATCGATGTGAAAAAAGGGTTGCCGCGCTTGCGTGAACAATGGATTTTGGATCGCGGAGATGTTGAAGAGCTGACAGATGTAAGTTCCGAATACGGAAGAGAGCGCAAAAACGACGAGAAACTGGATGAATTGCGTTTTGAACATATTCGTAAGCCTTTACGAGCTAAAACAGGAATGAATGTTTCTCAGCTGCACTATGCAAAACAGGGAATCATCACTCCGGAGATGGAATACATTGCGATTCGTGAAAACCAACGATTCGATGAATTGAAGCATCAGTTGAATGGAAATTACGAAGCAATGACCGCGCAGCATGTGGGTGAAAGTTTCGGAGCAAATACACCGAAAGGATTCATTACGCCGGAATTTGTGCGTGATGAAATCGCTGCAGGACGTGCAATTATCCCTAACAATATCAATCACCCGGAATCAGAGCCAATGATCATCGGCCGAAACTTTTTGGTGAAGATCAATGCAAACATCGGAAACTCGGCTGTTACATCTTCTATTGAAGAAGAAGTAGAAAAAGCTGTTTGGGCTTGCCGTTGGGGAGCTGACACGATTATGGACTTGTCGACAGGTAAAAATATTCACGAAACCCGCGAATGGATTATTCGTAACTCACCGGTTCCGATCGGTACTGTTCCGATTTATCAGGCTTTGGAAAAAGTAAACGGAGTGGCGGAAGACCTGACCTGGGAAGTTTTCCGTGATACTTTGATTGAACAAGCAGAACAAGGAGTTTCTTACTTTACTATTCACGCAGGAGTTTTGTTGCGTTATATTCCATTGACGGCAAAACGCGTTACCGGAATCGTTTCCCGTGGAGGATCGATCATGGCGAAATGGTGTTTGTCACATCACAAAGAGAATTTCCTGTATACACACTTCGAAGATATTTGTGAAATCATGAAGGCATATGACGTTGCTTTCTCTTTGGGAGATGGTTTACGTCCGGGATCGTTGGCAGATGCGAACGATGCAGCGCAATTCGGAGAATTGGAAACTCTGGGAGAATTGACGAAAATTGCCTGGAAACACGATATTCAGGTAATGATTGAAGGTCCGGGACACGTTCCGATGCACATGATCAAAGAAAATATGGACAAACAGTTGAAAGAATGCCACGAAGCACCTTTCTACACACTTGGGCCATTAACAACAGATATCGCACCGGGTTACGACCACATTACTTCCGCAATCGGAGCAGCAATGATCGGTTGGTTCGGAACAGCGATGTTGTGTTACGTTACTCCGAAAGAACACTTGGGATTACCGAATCGCAAGGATGTGAAAGACGGAGTAATTACCTACAAACTGGCAGCTCACGCGGCGGATTTGGCAAAAGGACATCCGGGATCACAATACCGCGATAACGCGTTGAGTAAAGCACGTTTTGAATTCCGTTGGGAAGATCAGTTTAACTTGTCTTTGGATCCGGATACAGCTCGTGAATTCCACGACGAAACATTGCCGGCAGAAGGTGCGAAAATTGCTCACTTCTGTTCCATGTGCGGCCCGAAATTCTGTTCCATGAAGATCACACAAGATATTCGTGATGCAGCAGAATCCGGAATGTTTGAAAAATCAGAAGAATTTAAAACAAAAGGAAGTCAAATTTATCTATAATGCTCATCGTCATTTCCGATAGCGATTTTAAACCCGGCGAAACAACGATTGTAAATGAGTTGTTTCGCGCGGGATTGGATTTGTTTCACATTCGGAAATATGAAGCCGGTGAGGAGGAGCTGAAAGCATTTATTGAAGCTGTCGATCCGGAATATCGCGAAAGATTAGTGTTGAATCATCATCATGATCTGGGTTTGAGTTTGGGATTGAAACGTGTTCATTATTCGGAACGAGACCGGAAAACATGGGAAGAAACCAACTGGACGGAAATCAATCCGGAAACGGTTTATTCGACTTCGGTGCACAGCATGGAAGAATACAACGAGTTGCCCGAACATTTTTCCTATGCATTTCTGAGTCCTGTTTTTGACAGCATTTCGAAACCCGGCTATGAGGCAAAATCATTCGATTTTTCAAAAAAGAAAGAACGAGCGACAAAACTGATTGGTTTGGGAGGAATTCAGTCCGAAAATACGGCAGAAGCAATTCAATTGGGATTTGACGGAGTGGCTTTGCTGGGAGCAATCTGGAAGTCAGAAAATCCGGTTGATTCCATGAAAGAAGTAAAGTCAGAATTATGAGTTACAATCGTCCTATAGTCTTAAGCATAGCCGGTTTCGACCCGACGGGTGGAGCAGGAGTGCTGGCCGACGTGAAAACGTTTGAGCAGCATCATTGTTTGGGGATGGCAGTTTTAACTTCAAATACGAATCAAACCGAAACCGATTTTATTTCGGTGGATTGGTTTGAGAAGGATCTTATTCTGAATCAGTTAATTCCAATCTTGAAAAACTATCAGATTTCAGCAGTTAAAATCGGAATCATTGAGAACCTCGATACTTTATCCGCGGTTTTAGCATTGGTGAAAGCATCCTTTCCGCTTGTTCCAATCGTTTGGGATCCGGTTTTATCGGCTTCATCCGGTTTTGAACTGCATGCCAGCTGGAATCCGGAATCATTTCGTGAGGTGTTGAAACTGGTGAGTTTGATTACGCCAAACGAAAATGAAGTCAAGCGGATTACACAAACGGAAGATGAGATTGAAGCAGCATTTCAATTGGCACAATTCACGCAGGTGTTGCTGAAAGGCGGTCATAGTTCTGTTCGTTTGGGAGTAGATCTCTTGTTCGAAGGTGGAATTCCAAGAGAAATTCCTCCGAAGACAGATCCCGAAAAGTGTCTCCCGAAACATGGTTCAGGATGCATTCTTTCAGCGGCAATTGCTTCGAATATGGCTTTAGGTGAAAACATGCTCGACGCTTGCCAGAAAGCAAAACATTACATCGAAAAAAGATTAGCAAGCAATCCCCATTTATTAGCGTATCATGCTGAATAGAATTCATTACATATCACAGGGTTCAACTCCGGAAGAGCAGGAAAAAGACATTCTGGAAGCTTTGGAAGCAGGATGTAAACTGATTCAGGTTCGTTTTAAAAACGGAACAAAAGAAGAAATCACCCAACTGGCAAAAAAAGCCAAAGTTTGGAGTCAGTTTCACGAAGCGAAATTACTGATCAATGATTGGGTGGAAATTGCAAAAGAAATTGACGCAGATGGAGTTCATCTCGGATTAACGGATACTTCCGTTGCCGAAGCGCGAAAAATCCTGGGCCCGACAAAAATCATCGGTGGAACGGCAAATACCTTGGATGATGTCTTACAGCGAATCGAAGAAAAATGCGATTATGTTGGTTTGGGCCCGTTTCGTTTCACGACCACAAAAGAGAAATTGAGCCCGATTCTCGGATTGGAAGGATACAAGCAGATTGTTTCGGAATTGACAGGTCGACAAGTATCCATTCCCATTTATGCAATCGGAGGAATTGAACTAAGCGATCTCGAAGATTTGAAACATACAGGTGTTTATGGAGTTGCAGTTTCGGGAATTGTTTCCAAATCCGCAGAAAAAGCACACACGGTAAGAGAAATGGAAAAGAAACTGGGCTAATCCCCGATTTGAAATAAAACGGATACGAATCCGGAAATAATACAAAAGCCCGCCTCAATTGCTGAGACGGGCTTTTGAACAAAGTCAACTGACCTATTATTTTGAAATAGTCACCATGCGGGTGAATGTTTCATTTCCGGTAATGATCTCCACAAAGACCATGCTGTTTGAAACAGATTCCGGGATTTGAAGTTGAAAACGCTGCGAACCAGCTTCCCCTTTTCTTTTCTCCGTTACTAATTCTTTACCATCTGCCGAACGCATAATAATCTGCACTTCTGCGGTTTCTTTGAGCGTCATTTCAATGGTTAAAGCATCACTTGCCGGATTCGGATACAAATTGATCGGATTTCCATCAAAAGTCCGGTGGTGTATTGGTCCGCCGGGTTCAAATGTGACGCAAACGGCAGTGACGTCCTTACATTCCATTTTCTCACAATACGTTCCATCCGGAAGATATCCTGAAATCATCAGACAAACCGTATATGTTCCGCTTCCCGGGAAACTGAAGCTGAGTGTCGTTCCCGTTCCAACCGGTGAAAGTATACCGCTTCCCGTAACTCCGACATACCATTTGTAAGTCAGATTTTGAAGACATGCAGGTGCACTGGATGCAGATCCGTCGAAAGTAGCGTTGCAGATCAAATTATTGATACTGAAAACAGGCTGAATATTGTTACAGTTACAAGGATCAGGGCATAGTTCATTCGGAGAAACCGTATAACATGTTTCTCTGACACAAGACGTTCCGTCAGGCATTATTCCGGTTATTTTCAGACAAACATTGTGTCCGCCGAAAGCTGAAAATGCATAATTCAGAGTCGTTCCGGTTCCTGCAGGAGCGCCATCTACCGACCATTCATAAGTTACATTCCCCAAACAGGATGGAACCTGACTGGTACTGATGAATGTTCCGTTACACTTATCCATTGCGATGCTGAAATTAGGATTCAGGTCATAGCAGTTGCAAGGACCGCAATCAACGGTGATTTCTTTGCAGATGTATTTTTTGCAAGGAACTCCTCCCGGCAATACTCCGGCAACTTTCATACAAACGGTGTACGTTCCGCTGCCCGGAAAGGTGTAATTGAAGGTGTTTCCTGTACCCACCAATACGCTGTCAACAAACCATTTGATAGTACGCTGAATGCAATCAGGTGAAACAGTTGTATTTGTAAAGCTTCCAATGCAATTATTTACGGTATAAGTGAAAGCAGGCTGCATTTGATTGCATTTGCATTCATCGCAATTGTTCACAATCACTTCCACACACGTGTCCTGAGTACACTTCGTTCCGTCGGCAAGAATAACGGTTGCATTCAAACAAAGATTATAAATGCCATTGCCCGGGAAAGGATAAATAAATGGAGTGCCTGAACCGACGTAAGTACCGTTGACAAGCCAGTTGTAGGAAACGGAAGCACCGCTCATACATGAAGGTAAAATAGAGCTTCCGTTCAGGATAGAGCTGCATTTATCCACATTGTAATTGATGATTGGTTGAAGATCATCACAACTGCAACCATTGCAGTTTGTTACTGCGACTTCCTGACAAATTTCTTTTGTACATTTCTTGCCGTCAGGAAGTATTGTGGTTATTTTCAAACAAACAGCATAACCTCCGTTTGACGGAAACGTGTAATTGAGGGTAGAGCTGGAGCCTGCGTATACTCCTGCAACAGTCCATTCGTAACTTTCCGCACCATGTTCTTTCATACATGGAGGAATGTCAGTTGTAGAGGTGAAAGTTCCGTGGCATTTGTCTACCAAAACACTAAACGATGGATTCAGCAGATCACAGGTGCAAGGAAGAGGATCACAACTTGTTGTAATTTCTCCGGACAGCAAAAATCCACCGCAAAGAGCCTGATCACTTAAGATTTCGACAACTGCCCGAATTCGCCAGGTCCCGGCCATTGGTGCACCATTGCTATAAGTTACCGGCATACTCAGCATATACGGTGACGTTGGTGTTGCCGTAAGCGGAATATTTGTACCGGCAGGATCTATAAGGGCTAATGAAATTAAATTGTCGTCGTATGCTACTTGTAAAGAAGCGATAAAACTTGCGACAGAACTGCTGATAGTGAATGAGCGTTCGAATGTGTAATTCCCCGGTTTGTTAATACCGCTGCATGGTGTTCCGGCTGCATTGATCCAACCGGCATTACTGCCTGCAACAGGTGTTGATTCCCAGGTTCCTGGAATGTTCGGAGTGTGTTTCGCATCTACAGCCCCAATAGGACTGGCAATAATCCGCCAGTTCGGATCTGTTGCTCCGGCCGTTAACGCACCGCCGGCATCATCGATGCCTGTACTGATGTTTTGAGCATTTAGCTGGCCAATTGTACCCAGGAAGAGTAAAACGGCCAATTGCATAAATTTTTTCATAATGATAGGGTTTTAGTGAAATTAAAATTGTTCTGTTTTTTTTCGAATAGTTTATCCATTCCAGCGGTTCGCAGAACAGGCCGCGTTCGATTCTTTACATTGATTTTGTCATAGGCTAATGGTATTTGTGGTTCCGATCCGTGGTTGACTATTGTGGAATAGGAATCAGGATCAATACAAAAATGAAACACTTAAAAATGATCTTCTCTACCGCAGGATCAGTTTTTTGCACAAATCTTTAAAAAGATGTTTTCACGGGGATTGGACTATAACATTTTAAGCCTTAACTTTACCAAAAATCGTGTTCTGAAACCTGAAATCAGAGGGGAAGAACTGAAAGGCTGTGCAAATGTCAAACGCTGATTTCAAAAGAAAGAAAGCGAAGCACGGATTCTGAAATTCCGGGTGTGCGTACAGCTAATCATTTTTTAGTTCGTTGGAGTATTTAAATTCCTTTTCCGACTTGTGTTGAGGAGAGGAAAAAGACAAGATAATGTTGAAAATAGCAGATAAAGAATTTAAATCGCGTTTGTTTTTGGGAACAGGAAAATTCGGTTCTTCAAAACAAATGGAAGAAGCCGTTTTGGCTTCGGGTTCCGAATTGGTAACAGTGGCTTTGAAACGAGTGGATCTGGAAACAGAAACAGATGATTTACTTGCCCATTTGAATCACGTACATATCGGGTTGCTGCCGAATACATCCGGAGCAAGAAATGCGAAGGAAGCAGTTTTTGCAGCGCAGTTGGCACGGGATGCAATGGAGACCAATTGGTTGAAACTTGAAATTCATCCGGATCCGAAATATTTACTTCCAGACCCGATCGAGACGCTGAAAGCAACGGAAGAGCTTGCAAAGCTAGGCTTTGTGATTTTACCTTACATTCATGCAGATCCGGTATTATGCAAGCGTTTGGAAGATGTGGGAACAGCGGCTGTAATGCCTTTGGGAGCACCAATCGGAACGAATAAAGGATTGAAAACGGTGGATTTTCTGGAGATTATTATCGAACAAAGTAAAGTTCCCGTAATCGTGGATGCAGGAATCGGCGCACCTTCTCATGCAGCATATGCGATGGAATTGGGAGCTGATGCAGTTTTGGTAAATACGGCGATTGCAGTTGCTCAAAACCCAAAGGAAATGGCATTGGCCTTTAAAATGGCTGTAGAAGCGGGAAGAATGGCATACGAATCCGGATTGGGTGCGGTGTCGAGATCGGCAAGTGCTTCCAGTCCGTTGACAGGATTTTTGAATTTATGAGATTTGTTTCCCCCTTTGGAGGGGGATAAAGGGGGGAGGATAAAATGAACTTTACAACACTTTTTCAAAATACCAATTGGGATGATGTAAAATCGTCCATCTATGCCAAAACGGCAAAAGATGTGGAGCGTGCTTTATCCAAAGAAAAAAGAGATCTGGAAGATTTCAAAGCTTTGATTTCTCCGGCTGCAGAGCCTTATCTGGAACAAATGGCACAGATCAGCCACCAATTGACTCAAAAACGTTTCGGAAAAACCATTCAGCTCTATACACCGATGTATCTGAGTAATGAATGCAACAATATTTGCACCTATTGCGGTTTTAGCTTCGATAATAAGATCAAACGCAAAACATTGAGCGATGATGAAATCCGTCAGGAGGTAGATTTTTTGAAAGAACGTGGGTTCAACCATATTTTGTTAGTGACGGGAGAAGCAAATCACACCGTGCACATGTCGTATTTCAAACACGCGTTGGAATTGATGCGTACTGATTTTGCGAATATTTCCATGGAGGTTCAACCTTTGGATACGGAAGAATACAAAGAATTGCACGAAGCCGGGGTTTATTCCGTTTTGGTGTATCAGGAAACATACCATCAGGATGTGTACAAAGCGTATCACCCTAAGGGGAAAAAATCGAATTTTCAATACCGTTTGGATACTCCGGATCGCTGTGGCGAAGCCGGAATTCACAAAATAGGTTTGGGTGTTTTGCTCGGTTTGGAAGACTGGCGCACGGATTCATTCTTTTGCGCAATGCATCTGGATTATCTGCAAAAGACGTATTGGCAGACGAAATATTCCATTTCATTTCCGCGAATGAGACCCGCAGAAGGAATCATCGAACCGAATGTGATTGTAGGCGACCGGGAATTGGTTCAATTGATTTGTGCTTACCGTTTGATGAATGAAGATGTGGAATTATCGGTTTCAACCCGTGAATCGGAACACTTCAGAAATCATATTATTCCTTTGGGAGTTACAACCATGAGTGCCGGGTCGAAAACCAATCCGGGAGGATATGTCGTAGAACCGGAATCGCTGGAGCAATTTGAAATTTCAGACGACCGTTCGGTAGAAGAAATCGCTGCATTGATCAAACAGAGCGGGTATGAAGCCGTTTGGAAAGATTGGGACCGCAGTTATCATTTAGCTTCCTTGGGAGAGGATTAGAGTGGAATTTTTTCAATAAATAAACAAGCATAAATGTTTAGTGAGAACGAAGCAAAACGCTATTCCAAACAAACCATTCTCGATGAAATCGGTTTATTGGGACAAGTAAAGCTGAAAAATGCGCGTGTTGCCGTAATTGGTGCCGGAGGTTTGGGCTGTCCGATCATTCAATACATGGCAAGCAGCGGGGTTGGTACGATCGGAATCATTGACTTTGATGTTATTGAGCATTCCAACCTGCACCGACAAATTTTGTTTACTCCTGCCGATGTTGGCAGAAAGAAAGCCGAAGTAGCAAAAGAACGTGCTCTGGCGCAAAATCCGGATACTAAAATCGAATTGTTTGACTGTGCTTTAACGGACGAAAATGCAGAATCGATCTTGTCTCAGTTTGATCTGGTGGTAGACGGCTGCGATAATTTTCTGACGCGCTATTCGGTGAATGATGCATGTGTGAAACTCGGTCTACCCTTGGTTTACGGAAGTATTTTAGGATTTCAGGGGCAGATAGCCGTTTTCAATTACGAAGGAAGTAAGAATCTCCGCGATATTTTCCCCGAACCACCCAATGCGGAAGATGTACCCAATTGCTCGGATAACGGCGTTTTGGGTGTTGTTCCCGGAGTTATCGGGACTTTAATGGTCAATGAGACCTTGAAGTGTATTTTGGGACTTCAGGTTACGACAAACGTTTACCGGATTTTCGATTTGCTTTCAATGAAGCAGACGGAGTTGAAGTATTGATTTTGCCACCTCCCTTAATCCCTCCTCAAGGAGGGAGACTCAATCCACTTCCTCCCTTGAGGGAGGATCTAGGAGGGTGGCCGATTTTAAAGCATGAATCACATGTCTGATTTGTTCTGAGACAACATCTAAATTGTTGATTACATCTCCTTCCGAAAATCTGATTAACGTATATCCAAGAGAAGTGAGTTTGTCCTCACGATAACGATCGTAATCTCCTTTATTGATATGTGAATTGCCATCAATTTCAACGATTAACCCGATTTCAGGAGCAAAAAAGTCGACGATAAAATTATAGATGGATCTTTGACGTAAAAAACGCTCACCGGTTTGTTTTCGTGATAGTAATCCCTTCCAAATGTATTTTTCAGCTTTCGAAACAGTCTCTGTCCTTAATTCCCGGGCATATTCTTTAAGCCTGGGATTGTAGTAGTTGTGATGGTATAACTTCATACCTTAAGTTACGGAAAGATCTTCAAAGATACAAGTCGTATTTACCACCCCTCTTGGTCTCCCCTCAAGGGGAGAAATTCAATCTACTTTCTTGTTTAAATAGTCGGTGTGATTCCTATTTCTTTTTATAGCTCTCCAATTGTAAACCTCTCAGGAAATTACGCAGAAACTGATCTCCGCAAACGCGGTAATGTGCATGTTTCGGGTCTCTGAAAAAAGCATTTAATTCAGGTTTTCCGATTCGGATATCTGCTTTTTTGAGTGTTTCAATAATGTCATCGTCTTTGAAATTCAATGCAATCCGCAATTTTCTGAAAATGATGTTATTGGTCAGTTTATCTTCTGCTTCCGGAATTTTTCCATCTTTCAGCCCTCTTTGATCTACGATGAATCCGTTTAGAAGTGCAGCCAAATCCTTATCAGGCATAGCCTTAAATCCTTCATATTGTTCTTGTTTCATCCATGCAAAAATATCTAATGGTGAAACGATGTGCTCAACAGATTTGAAAAGCAGTCCGATTTTTTCCTCGTCCCATTCGTAGATTTTTCGAAGCTTGTAAAAGATGTAATTGTTATCCATGGAGCAAATTTACCATTATTTAGCGTATCTTGTTTTCCTGATTAATAGCAAGCTAATTCACCCGAATGATGAAAGGAAAATTTCTTTTACTGCTGTGTTTGATTTCTTTTTCAGGAAAGGCACAATTGAACAAGGATTCGTTATTCGTTTTGCCTCAACTGAATCAGCAGGTATTGGATACGGCGATAAAGTATGGAAGAGTGATTTCTCCAAGTTATGAAAGCGCTGTTTGTACCGAATTTGTTATTGGAATATTGGGACATTTTATGCCGCTCACTCAGGAAGATACAATCAACATTCGGATCGATCAGCCACGTGCAAGTATCAAAGAAGTTTACTATCAAATCGAAAACGGCTCACCCTATCCGAAAGGAGTTGTTTATGCCTTGACTTCTAATGGAAAAGGAATTGAAATTACGAACAGAGATGAGGTATTGGCCGGCGATTTTGTCCAGTTTTGGTATCCGAATTCCTGGGGACATTGCGGAATCGTGGATCACATCGATGTTGAAAACAAAGTGCTTTGGCTGCATTCATCTTATCCAAGTACTTCGGGCTATGGAATTCAACCGTTTCATATGCCTGAGTATTGTCATTTTGTCCGATTAAAGCCGTAATTGCTTTCCGATTGCTCTGATCCTCAAAATTAACTACTTACTTGTTGTCGGAATGTCGACATTTGCACCTATTTTTGCAAAAAATAAATTTTCAGTGAAGAAACTATTTAAAAACAAATGGTTTAAAATCCCATATTATACCTTACTCTATGCTTTTGCAATTGCAGGGTTCTTTTTAATTGCCAGTTATACGGCAATCCAGTTCGGTTTGACAAAGGAATCCGGAATGGTGGATGCGAACAATCGCTACTTCCAGGAAATGCAGGACAAATACAATCAGGATTTCAAAGTTGATAGTGTTACAATGGTTCAAAAACGCTACGAAGCGATGGAACGAATCATTGTTTTGAACGAGTATTATCCTCAAAATGCACAATACATTCTTTCGGTGCTTCAGGAAGGGGCAGACAGCTATGAAGTTTTGCGTATGCTGGATGCGGTAGACTTGCAGTTGAAGGATAATAAAGCGTACCAAAAAGCAGTTTCGAAAATCCAATTCAATTCCAAGCAAGCGAAGGAAGTAACTACTTTGAGTGCTTTTGACTGGATGAATATTGCAGAATGGAAAACCTTCAAGGAGGCCGTTGCAAAAGACAAGAAACTTATTGATTCGGTTGCTGATCAAACCGGAGTAGAAGCGCGCTTGATCGTTTCCTGTTTAGTCGGTGAACAAATCCGCTTGTTTAATTCTTCCCGTGAAGCATACAAGAAATGGATCGGTCCGCTGAAAGTACTTTCCGTAGAATCCCAGTTTTCATTTGGTGTAACCGGAATTAAGGAGCACACTGCAAAAAACATCGAAAGTCATTTGAAAAACCCGAACAGTATCTATTATTTGGGCTCCGAATACGAACATTTGTTGAATTTCAAAGGACAGGACACGGCTACGGTTAACAAAGAACGAATTGACCGCCTGACAGATTTTCACAATCACTATTATTCCTACATGTATGCAGCTGTTTTCTTAAAACAAATGAAAGTGCAGTGGGAGCGGGCAGGTTTCCCTATCGACAAGCGGCCCGAAATTCTGGCGACTTTGTTCAATGTCGGATATCCTCAATCCAAACCAAAAGCCAATCCGAGAGTTGGTGGATCGACGATTAAAATTGATGAAAAACCTTATTCTTTCGGAGCAATTGCTTATCAATTCTATTATTCCGGCGAGCTTTTTGATCTGTTCCCGTTTGAAAAAAAGAAGTTTGATTGGAATGAAGAAGCTTAAAGGGGCTGTTCTTGTTTTATTGTTTATCGGAAGTTTCTCTTCATTCGCTCAGGATGGAACGGATACGCTTTACAAAAGACCAAAGGATACAATGGATTTGGTGGTCAATTGGCGGCAAATCGGTAAAGGAGTGTCGTTTTGTGAAACGGATGCACCTTTAAAATCCGTTATCGGAGATTCCCGGTTGACCATTTTGAAAATTGACCCGAAACAGGCCGAATTTGACTTGTTTACGGCTTCTGCCATGGACAGTGTTTCAAGATCTGTGAAAACCTGGGCAGATACCATGAATCTGAATATTGTGTTCAATGCCGGAATGTACGATCTGGGAAAACCGCTTATGAGCAGAGGTCTTCTGAAAAATGGATCGCACCACAATCAATTTGCCTACAAAGAAGGTTGGAACGTCATGTTTGCCCTGAATCCGGTTGATTCACTGAATGTAATGGATGCTGTTGTTTATGACATGGAATGTACGCCATACGCTCAGATTGAAAATAAATACACCAGTTTTGCCCAAGGATTGCGGATGCTGGATTGCTCCGGAAATCCGATGAATTGGAAAAAACGAATTCAATCCTGCAGTATGTTGGTTTGTGCGCACGATAATGAGAACAATCTGATCATTATTTTTTGCCGTTCTCCTTATACTCACAACCAAATGATCGGGTTTATGAAGCAATTCCCGACACCGTTGCACAATGCCATTTATATGGAAGGAGGGCCCGAAACCAGTTTGTATGTGCATATCGGTGATTTTTGCATGCAGAAAGTTGGCAGCTATGTTTCAGGAACGTATGCAAAAGACACCAATGAATCTTATTGGACTTTGCCGAATGTGATTGGAATTCGGGTAAAGAAATAATACCGACAGATTTCGAATTTTTTATTTGGAGTTGGACGTAATATTGCGGAATTACCTACTAGCCAAACATGTGAAAATTGTTCAAATGAATTGCTTGAATTAGTCTGGAGATTAATTTCAATCCCCCTTTTTTAGGCTTTTTCTTAATACTCTTTCGGATTTTTATTGCACGGTTTTATCCGAAATGAGACTTCTGAGTTTGTATAACCCGGACGTAATATTGCGGAATTACGTCCGATATTTCAAATGAGCTAAAAGCTAAATTATCTGACTACCGTCACAAACCCGTGATACTTCGTTTTAATCCCCAAAGTATTATTCACCACAAACACATAGGTATAAACGCCGTCCGGAACCATTAATCCCTCCTTGGTTTTTCCATCCCAGATCAGATCGTCCAGATAGAATTCTTTGATGATATTCCCCCAGCGGTTTACGATAAATCCTTCTTCCAGATATCCGCCCATAATGCTGATAGAGAAGAAATCATTTATGTTGTCATTGTTCGGAGTGAAGATATTTGGAATGTATACAGCGTAATCTTCGATACTGCAATCTTCAAATACCACATGCGCAGTGTGAGTTGTCGGACAACCATTTACATCCACAATGTTCCAGACAACATTGTCAGACTGATAATACCATGTTCCCTGAAGTTCTATTGAATCTCCCTGACAACGAGTAATGTTTTCAGTTTGTGGATCTACAGTATGAACCGAAAGAATCAGCGTATGTGTGCTGTCGCAGCCATTTTGTCCTGTAAACTGGAATGGATAAGAACCGGCATCGGTAAATGTCTGCCCGTTGAAAGTATAACTTGATCCGGGACAAATGCTGTGTGATTCGCTTGTTGTTTGAGGAGTACATCCGGTTACGACGATCGTTTGGCAATCCTGAGATGCGCAAGCTCCCGCTCCTATGGAATAACAAATCTGGTAAGTTCCTGCACCTGCTGTTTGCGGATTGAAAAGCCCGGAAGCAGAAATACACGTTCCGCAGTCTGCAGTCCACGTTCCACCATTACTTGCTGCTGCGAATTGAATCGGAGCGTCAGTTGTTGAAAATGGTCCTGTTGTTTGAATTGTAGCATCCTGAATCGTTGTTCCGGCTAGAATCGTTCCCGAAGCATTTCCGGAGCATCCGTTTTGATCCGTTACAGTCACGGAATACGTTCCCGGACATTGGTTGATGATATTTGCCAAAGTAGAATTGTCATTCCACAAGTAGGAATAAGGAGTTGAACCTCCTGAAGCCGCTGCAGTTAGTGTACCATCGCAATTTCCAAGACAAGTCTCGTTTGCAACAGTGATCTGAACATTCAGGTTATTTCCTCCCGGAGCAACAATTGCCTGAGCACTTCCTGTACATCCGGCCTGATCTGTTACCTGAACTGTATAAGTTGCAGGACACAAAGCGGTGATATTTGCAGTTGCAGCACCGTTTGACCAGGAATAAGTGAATGGAGCAGTTCCTCCGGTAACAGTAGATGAAGCAGTACCGTTACATGCAGTCTGACATGTTTCATTCGTTGCACTTGCCTGAACAGAAAGTGTACTTGCGTTATTTGTGACGGTTGCCTGAGCAGTCATCGAACAACCTCCGGCATCTGTTACGGTTACAGTATAAGTTCCTGCACACAAGGTTGTGATGTTTGCCGTTGCAGCACCGTTCGACCAGGAATAAGTATAAGGAGCAGTTCCTCCGGTAACTGTTGCGTTTGCTGTTCCACTGCAAGTAGGGCCGCAACCTGTTGGAGTTGCAGATGCAGTAACTTGAAGTCCTCCGGTTGAAACTCCGCATTGCGGATTCATGGAAGCGATCCAGGCACTGTTGGCAGTATTGTTAGCAGCTCCCGGTGTTTCGTTTGCTCCAACATTTCCCGATGTCCAGTTTGTCTGAGTTGCCGGGTTGTTGTTGGTATTGTTCGTCATTGAGAACACTTTTCCTCCGGCTGCTCCTGAAAAATAAATGATGGTATTGTTGCTGTTTCCTCCGTAGCTTACCGAATGAGAAGGAGTTGCTGCGTTTATATTTGCTCTGATTTGAAATGAATCTCCTGAGTTTGCCATACCGACCTGTGACCAGTTTCCCGCACCTGCCGTCCAGCTTCCGCTTGCAGGATAAGTACTGATTGAATTTGTTGGGCTGGTGCTTTGTCCTTCCAGTAAATTAGAGTTAACAGGAATAATTAAGCGGCAGTTTCCGTCAGTCATGCTGATATCATCCGGTGGAATGGCTGCATTGCGTTCGGAGTCATTGTAAACAACAATCATCGTTCCTTGTGGAATACAACTCCAAAATGCATTGTTTGCAAAACGAAGAGCTCCCGGAGCAATTCCCGTTCCGCTTCCTGATGCAAAATATCCGTTATTATCATCCAAAACAACACCTCTCAAATCCATACATGGAATTGGTGTTTGACAAGTTGGTGTTCCAATTACCAGCAACTCTACATATTCTGCAGATCCTGTTCCCTGAGAAACTTCGTTGATGATCAACGTTTGTGAATAGGAGTGGAATGAGAAACCGATGAAAAAACTAACAAGTACGCCGAATAAACGCATTTTTGAATGAAAATAAACTCTTAATTGAACTTGGTTTCAGCAGCCTTTTTGGTGCTTCAAGGAGGACAAATTCAATTTTTCACGGCAAAGATATGGCGAAATAGTCAATTCTTTGAGTAAACCATGTTACCAAATGATTATTAAGTTGTATTTAATGTTGGTGAATTGTTTAAGTTTAAACAGGTCGTTTAACAGTTAACAAGTGTCAACCGTGAGAATTTTCATTTTAATACTCTGTCTTTTTCACTTTTGTTATTCTCATGGACAGGAATCATGCGAATTGAAAGGAGAAATTGATTTTCCTTTTATCAATAACTACAGTGCTTATGGAGTGAATGATACATTAGCAGAAAGAGCGATTGCTGTTTACGAACGAAATTACAAGAAAGCGAAGTCAACGAAAAAAACGGATCAGGAATTGCAATTATTTGCGCTGGTAAAGAAGCACCATCTGCTTTTTAATCCTTATGTCATTGTACAAAATCAAGAAGGGGAAAGACTTGTTATCTATATGGATTCGGCCTCTTATCAAAGAACAGGTGTGTGGGATTACAATTACGAAGACCTGACGACGAATCAGAATTATTTGTGGTTCGAAGCAAAAGGAATCTGGCTGGGAGAAAATGCTTATTTGCTAACCGAATTCAATCAAATGACTTTAACGGAAGATAAAAACCGTGTGCTGGCAGGAGCAAAGTTTGCACGGGATGTTTACCGGAGATAAATCCAATATCCCTAATTTTCCGATTTTGGAATTTCCCCATTTCCCAATATTGGGACGGAGCTGAAAATCAACGTGTTCTATCCTAAATTCACCTGGATTTTCACCAAATCAGAATAAACACCGCTTGTTGCCATCAGATCCGAATGATTTCCGCTTTCAACGATATTTCCGTTCTGAAGAACCAGAATTTTATCTGCATTGCGAATAGTACTTAAGCGGTGAGCAATAACAATACAGGTTCTGCCCTGCATCAACTTTTCCAAAGCATCCTGAACGACTCTTTCTGACTCTGAATCCAAGGCAGAAGTAGCTTCATCCAGAATTAAAATAGTTGGGTTTTTCAAGATGGCTCTGGCAATGGCAATCCGTTGTTTCTGACCGCCCGAAAGCTGAATTCCGCGATCTCCGACCTGCGTTTTAAATCCGTCAGGGAAACTCATGATGAAGTCAAACGCATTGGCTTGTTTTGCTGCACTGAGAATTGCTTCTTCACTTGCATCCGGGTTTCCGAAAGCGATATTTTCTAAAATGCTTCCTGCAAAAAGTAATACATCCTGAGGAACGATGGCAATATGCTTTCTCAGGTATTTAATGTCGATCGTATCGGCATTGGTGTTGCCGAAATAAATAGCTCCTTTGTTTACTTTGTAATAGTTCAGAACCAAAGATGAAATTGTTGTTTTTCCACCTCCTGAAGTTCCTACTAAAGCCAATGTTTCATTTCTGTTCAGTTCAAAGGAAATTCCCTTTAAAACTTCAATTTCAGAACGCTGTGGATAAGAGAAGTGAACATTCTCGAAACGAATAGAACCATCGATTTCAGGTGTGTTTGTTCCTTTAAACAAGTCACTTTCACTGTTCTCATTGATGATATCCATTAACTTTTCCGTTCCGCCGATTGTCTTTTGGATCCCGGAATAAAAATCCGGTAAAGAACCGATACTGGCAGCCATCAAAAGCGTTACCATTAAGAAGGAATACAAATCTCCGCCGCTCAATTCAGGATGTGTTCCCTGAGTCATTAACAATCCTTGCCAAACGATAAAAACAATTGATCCGAACATGCAGAACACCATAAAAGAGATGAATAAACCTCTCCAGATTCCACTTTTGATATTTAAACGGCGAATTTCTTCAATGGAAGATTTGAAGCGTTTGATCAGGTAGTTTTCGTTCGTAAAGGCTTTAATGTTTCCGATTCCAGTTAATGATTCTTCTGCGATGGCATTGGATGTTGCTGTCTGATCTTGTGCTTCTTTGGACAAACGCTTGATGAAACGCCCGAAAAGAACCGCAACAATCATAATAACCGGTACGGTGGAAAGCATGATCAATGAAAGTTTCCAGGACACAAAAGTCAGATAAGCGATTCCTCCGATTACCATGACTATTTGTCTGAAAAATTCTGCAACAGTCGTTCTGAGAGTTTCCTGAATCTGGGTGATATCCGAAGATAGTCTGCTGGTCAATTCTCCAACGGTATTCTTGTTAAAGAAATCCATCGGAAGATGAAGCATTTTTTGGAAAACATCGTATCTCAAATCACGCAGCGCTTTTTCAGTCACATTGGTGAATAATACTACGCGGAAATAACTGAAAATTGCCTGTCCTCCGAAAAGTGCAAACAGCGTAACAGCAACAGTGGTGATATTCGATAAATCAATCGCTTTGATGGCTTCTGCCATGCTTGTTTGAGAACCGGTGCTTAATCCTAATAATTGTCCAAGCAGAATAGGGAAGATTAAGCCTACGGATGTAGACAGAACCAAAAATATCCATCCGATCCCGTATTCGAAACGATATGGCTTTAAGTAGTGAAAAAGTTTGCGCGCTTTTTTATAGCTGTCACGAGTTAGTTGAATCTTTTCCTTCTTAGCTTGTTTTGGTCGCAGCATCTTTATTCCTATTTTTGTACTGCAAAAGTAACAGGAGAGAACCTTAAACAAACTTTTTTTTCGAATATTTTCGATTAAAACTTGAAAAATTAGAAAATCTACCTATCTTTGCACCCCATTCTGACAAATGTCTGACATTTCAAGGAATTTAAGAAAGCAATAAGAACACTCGAATAAAGCATAGATCATGAAAAGAACGTTTCAACCGTCTGTAAGAAAGAGAAGAAACAAGCACGGATTCCGTAGCCGTATGGCAACTAAGAACGGACGTAAAGTAATAGCTGCGCGTCGTCGTAAGGGCCGTAAGAAATTGACAGTTTCTGACGAAGGTTTCCACAAGCGTTAGTCGCTAGGATTCGTTCCTCATTAAGATATAAGCCATCTTTTCGCACCTGCGGAGAGATGGTTTTTTTGTGCATATATTTTAGCTTCAAAATCCGGGAAGATCGGATTCGTAGCAACTTTTATTCCCCTCCTCAATTCCTGACAAAACCTTTTCTTTAACTTAGCTAAAATTTATTTCTCATGATCAAGAGTGATTTTCGTTCGGATACGGTAACCAAACCTTCAAAAGAAATGTTGGATGCGATGTTCCATGCATCGGTTGGAGATGACGTATACGGCGAAGATCCGACGGTGAATGAATTGCAGGAGTTTGCGGCAAATCTTTTCGGAAAGGAAGCGGCTTTGTTTTGTGCAAGCGGAACGCAAACGAATCAGATTGCAATCAATATTCATGTGAAGCCTGGTGGAGAAGTAATTTGCCATGAAGACAGCCACGTTTATAAATATGAAGGCGGCGGAATAGCAAAAAACTCCGGAGCATCTGTGCGCTTGCTTCAGGGAAACAGAGGACGCTTAACGGCTTCTGAGATTGAAAAGTGGATCATGCCCGACGATGTTCATTTTCCGGTAACTCAACTGATCTCTCTGGAAGATACGGCAAATCGCGGAGGAGGAGCAGTGTATGATTTTACTGAAATTCAAAAAATCTCTCAACTGGCGAAAAACAAGCAAATTCCCTTGCATCTTGACGGTGCACGCGTTTTCAATGCGCTGGCAGTAAATGGAGTTGATTTGAAAACCTATGCAGCTCAGTTCGATTCGATTTCGATTTGTCTTTCCAAAGGATTGGGAGCTCCGGTCGGTTCTTTGTTGCTTGGAACAAAAGAATTCATTCATCAGGCGAGAAGAGTACGTAAAGTGATGGGAGGCGGAATGCGTCAGGCAGGATTTTTAGCTGCAGCCGGACTTTTCGCATTGAAACATAATGTTGCCCGTTTAGATCAGGATCACAGGCATGCGAAGCAGTTGGAAGCCGCTTTTTTGAAATGCGATTGGATTGAAAGCAGTTTATCGGTCGAAACAAACATATTAGTGCTAATTTTGAAGGAAGAATCCAAACGAGATGTTTACATTCAAAAACTGGTGGATGCAGGAATCAAAGTTTCTTCATTCGGGCCGGGAATGATTCGTTTGGTGACACATTTAGATCTTTCTGAAGAACACATATTAAAGACCATTGAGCAATTGAAACAACTATGAAACTATTCGCACCCTTTTTCTGTTCCGCATTCATACTGATTTTATTTTCGTGCTCAGATCCGGAAAAAGAAACGCTTACATTGGATGAAATTTCTCATACAACGGATAAGTTTCAGGATGTGAAGGATTCGAAAGAAATCAAACTGGTCAAAGATGAAAAGCCTAAAAGTGCTTATTTCCTGACAGCTTTTGATTCTATTTACAAAGATGCTTCCTGGTTCAAATTGGATAGTTTGCTTTTCCCGGATCGTTTCGGACCTTCCAAATCGGAGAAATGGTATCTCTTGAATCAAAAAGATAGTTTGGTGGCTTTGCGTTACGAATTTAAAGACAGTTTGAGAACCAAAAACGCCTTTTTTAACTGGATCGATTGCTACGGCCCGAAATGCATTTCCTATCAGGTTGGCTCACAGTTTAAGAAACAAAGCAGAAACTCCTTGTTTTTAGTCGGAACGAATAATTTGATCTATATGGAATCAAAGGCTGCGATTTCAACGAAGAAAATGATTGAGTTGTTAAACGAGGAAAAAGAAGATCAGAACTGGATCTATATCGTCGAAATACCGGCAAGAAGTAAAACCCGCTGGTCTGCCATGAAAGAAGGGGAGATAGCAGAATTAATTGGACATTAAGATTTTAAGACTAAATCCAGGTCCTGAAATCTTGAAATCCTGAAATCAAAACAGAAAATGAAAGTAGTAAACAGAGGATACATTTACGTAGAACCAAGACAAGCCTTTTGTGATTGGGCAAAGCAACACGATCCGGAATTTGATTTTGATGAATCGGATGATCTGGAAGGAAACCTGTATCTGATAGAGGAAGATTTTTTTGAGTACGAGCCATTGATTGAAGCGCATTTCAAAAAGATTATGAAAAACGAATGCCTTGCTGTGGTTGATTCAGAGGATGAATTTCCGAAGCCGACTTTAGAGTTGTTTCTGGAATGGTTCACTATCCGCATAGGTTCAAGTGTGTTCGATACGCAAAAAACAGATTTGGAAAGCGACAAGGTATAAGCCCCGTTTAACCGACTCTGAAAATCATTTCACCGATTTAAGTAGCGAAGTTTCATAAATTCAATTTAATTTCGCTCCGTAATTGATGATTATGAAGTATATACTATTACTTGTTAGTTTCTTTCCACTATTGCTGATCGCACAAACAACGATCGAAGGAACGGTATTGAACGAAAACGGCAAAGCTGTTTTCATGGCAACAGTCTTTGTGAAAGGAACAACAGACGGTTCCCAGACGGATGAGAAGGGGTTTTACAAACTCACGACCAAAGCAACCGGAAAACAAACCTTGTTAATCCGGGGGGAAGAAATCGAAGAGCAGAATGTGGAAGTGAATCTGAATGGAACTCCACTTGTTCAGAATGTCAAAGTGCGCGAATCGAAAGTCATTGAAGAAGTCGTGATTTCTGCCGGAACCATGTCGGCATCAAATGATCGGACGGTCGCTATTTTAGATCCTCTGGATATTGTTACGACAGCCGGCGGGCAGGGAGATATTGCAGGAGCAATTCAGACGTTGCCGGGTGTTCAGAGAAACGGTGGAGATCAAACCGGTTTGATGGTTCGTGGAGGTGATGTCAGTGAAACAGCCTTTATTATTGATGGTTTAGTAGCTCAAAACGCTTTTGGAAGCGCTGTTCCCGGAGTTGCTCAAAGAACCCGCTTTAATCCGTTTCAGTTTAAAGGAACAGCCTTCAGTACGGGAGGATATACCGCTCGTTACGGACAAGCACTTTCTTCGATCCTCGATTTGAGCACGCTCGACTTGCCGGATCAAACCAATATCAATATCGGGGCTAATTTTGCCGGAATTTTTCTTGGAGGTACGAAACTGATGGATAAAAGTGCGGTTGAGTTTACAGGCTTTTATCAGAATTTGTCGCCGTTTTTAGCTCTTGCCAAATCCAATGTGAAATTTTACGAAGCGCCGCAAGGCTTTGGTTTTTCAGGACGTTATGTTGCAAAGACCTCCGAACGCGGAATGTTTAAAACAACCTTCAATCAGAGTTATAACAGTTCCGGTTTGAAAATTCAGAACCCGGGAGTTGCAGGAGCAGACATGCGTTTCGGGTTAAAAAACCAGAATACCTATGTAAACACGACTTTCAATAATTACATCAATGATAAATGGACTTATTATGTTGGTTTTTCATTGAGCAATAACGACGATGATATTACCTGGGATACGTTGATTTCAACCAGAAATGACAAACGTATTCAGGGACGGGGAGAAATGGTTTACACGCAAAGCAATCGATTCAGGTTACTCATCGGAACGGAATTGCAGCATTTTCAGTACCGGCAAACGTTCGATACGCTGACGGGACAATTTGCAGAAATGCTGAGTGCCGGATATGTCGAAGCAGATATCATTCCTTTCCGGAATTTTGCCATTAAACCCGGAGTTCGTGCCGAATATTCCAAATTACTGGGAAAAGGAAATATCTCGCCGCGTTTGGCAATGGCAATCAAAACAGGTAAAACGAGTCAGATCTCACTTGCTTCGGGATATTTTTATCAATTGGTATCTCAAAATTACCTGATGCAGGGATACCGCCCGGATTTTCAGGAAGCGCTGCATTTGATGGCGAATTACCAGATTATCGCGAAAAACCGGATCTTCCGTTTGGAAGGTTACTACAAGTCGTATGATCAGCTGGTGCGTGAGCAGGGAGTTCCGTATACGCCAAATTCCTTCAGATTCAACTACGGAATGGTGGATAACAGCGGTTCGGGATACGCACAGGGAATTGACGTTTTCTGGAGAGACAAGAAAAGTATCAAGAATTTTGATTATTGGATTTCCTATAGTTTCATTGATACGAAAAGACTGTATCAGAACTACGTTGCTAAAGTAACTCCGGATTACGTTTCGGATCACAACCTGAATGTAGTGATGAAGTACTTTTCCATGAAGCTTCAAACCAGTTTCTCGATGACTTACAGCTATGCAAGCGGCAGACCATATTACAATCCTGCAAATGCCCGTTTTTTAGGAGACCGCTCTCCTGATTATCACAATTTGGCATTCACAGCGGCATATTTAACAACAATTAAAAAGATGTTTACAGTCTTTTATATTAGTTTAGATAACATAACGAATCAACACAATGTGTTGGGATACAGATACAGCTATGACGGAAGCCAGAGATACGAGATGAAACCTCCGTTTTATTTCAATATTTTCTTCGGATTCAACATGTCATTGAAAGAGTTTAATAAAGACGAGCTTTAAATTTAGAATATGAAACAAGTAATTTTATCAGTGGTTTTGGCATTTACACTTCAAGCAAATGCGCAGGATGATGCAGTAGCAAAAGAATTGGCTCCTGTTTGTGCGAACCTGGATTCTTTGCATACGATCGAAGCATGGAAAGCAAAATCAGATGAATTGTCAGCACTGAAAGAGAAATATCCGGAAAGCTGGATGACGATTTATTACTATGCGTATGCAAGTATTCAATTATCGTATTTTGAACCTTCTTTGGGGCTAAAAGATGCATTTGTGAATAACGCGGAAGATCAATTGACCAAGCTTGAAGAGAAATGTCCTTTGAAAGATGAGGTGTTTATTATGAAGGCAATGGTTGCCAATGCCCGAATCGGAGCAGATCCTGAAAATCGCTGGCAGAAGTACGGAAAGGTTTTCGAGGACAATTTAAAAGCGGCAAAAGGAGTCAATGAAAACAACCCGCATATCTATTTGTTGAAAGGGATTGCAACATTCTACACACCGAAAATGTTCGGAGGAGGAGCAAAAAGTGCAAAAACGTACTTTGAAAAAGCGCAGTCCAAATACGATTTGATTACTTACACTGGTGTTGATAAACCGTATTGGTGGGGAAGAAGTACTTGTCTGTATTTCTTTGGAGAAATTGAGAAAGAAATAGGGAAATAGATTTGTTCTGCTATAAAATTGTCGGGGTGAAAATTTTTCACCCCGACAATTGTTTTATGCTTTCTCAATCAACCTTGAATTGTAATACTGCACATCATCACTCACTTCTTTCTGAATCCATCCCGGAAGTTCAAATGCTTCGTCTTCCGATTCCAATTCAAGTTCGGCAATAATCAGACCCTCCAGTTTTCCGTGAAAAATGTCAATTTCCCACTTCTTTTCACCGATAATCAAATCAAAACGCTCTTTTTCGAGCACTTTCGGACAAAATTTCTGTAACAACTGATTGGCGTCTTCAAATGGTATTTCGTACTCGAATTCATCTCTCGATATTCCGCTTGATTTTCCCTTGATGGTGAGATATCCTTTCTCTCCTTTGGTACGCACACGAACTGTTTTTCCATCTGATTCAGAGATATAACCCTGTCGGATCTTTTTAGATTGAAGGTATTTTACCACATCCAGTAATTCATCATTGACCAGGAATTTCCGTTCTATTTCTTTCATTTGGTAGATTTTAGGACTACAGGATCTCGTGATTTTAAGACTGAAAAATGAGGTTTTTCAGCAAACTCAAGTCTTAAAATTCTGATCTCCCGATAGCTTAATGTCCTTTCTTGCTAAGTTACAACAGATTTTGCAAAGTGAAATGCCGGCAACGGAAACTGATGGATTATATTATCTTCGCAGTATGCAGGTAATTCTGACATTCGACTATGAATTGTTCTTCGGAACGGCAACAGGAAGTGTTCAAAAATGTATGATTGAACCAACTGATCGTTTGTTAGATCTTGCCCGGAGGTTTCAAACTCCGATGGTCTTTTTTGTCGATGTGGGTTTTTTAATCAAATTGGCAGAATACAAAGACAAATATCCGGCATTGCAAAACGATTTTAATCAGATTACTGCACAGCTGCATGAAATGGAAACTTTGAATTGTGAAGTTCAGCTGCACATTCATCCACATTGGGAAAAATCAACCTACGATGGCGAAAAATGGATTGTTATTACGGATGGTGCTTACAAACTTTCGGATTTTCAGGATAGCGAAGCAGAATCAATCGTTCGGAAATATCACGGTTTTTTAAGTGGGTTGATTCGAAATAAAATTACCACGTATCGCGCAGGCGGGTGGTGCATTCAACCTTTTTCTCAAATTGAAAAGGTGTTCCTGGAATTGGAAGTTGTGTGCGATTCAACCGTGTTTCCGGGAGGAAAATTTGAGTCGGAGCATTATCAGTTTGATTTTACAAAAGTGAAGCCTTTTTCCAACCCTTACCGCTTTCAGTCCGTTGTAACAGAAGTGGTTTCAAACGGGCATTTTTTGGAGGTTCCAATTGCATCATGGGAATTTTCTCCCTTGTTCTACTGGAGGTTGTATTTGTTGGGCAGATTAAATCCGAAAGACCACAAAATGATCGGTGACGGATCTTTTTTGGCACAACCCGGAAGAAAAAAATCAGTCTTATTGAATAAAACGTGGAACCACGTGAGTTCTGACGGATACTATGCATCCATGCTGAAAAAACAAGTGAAATTTTACAAAGCATTAAAAGTAAGAACTTTCGTAGTGATTGGTCATCCGAAAGGAATGACGCAATATTCGCTTAAAAAACTGGAATCATTTATAGCAGATACGAAAACAAGTGTTGAATTCGTTAATTATTCCGCATGCATTTCGTAAAAGCAGATTCAAAAGAAATAAAAGAGCAGTGGGACCAATTGGTTTTTCAGCAACATGCTTCGGTATTCTCCGAAGCAAAATACCTGGATGCTACTTCAGAAAACTGGGCCATTTTGTATTCGGATGATCAGAAATCCGGAATGGCATGTCCGTATGTTCTGAAAGGCGGCGTTTCAGTTTTGGTAACTCCGTTTTTCAACCGTTTTATGGAATGGATTGGAGAACCAGTTCCGGAAGAAAAGCTTATAGAAGTTTTGAAAAGCGAATTCAAGGTTGCGGATCTTCAGGTTGGAAGTGGTTTTAGCCTGAATCAACGCATTTATCAAAGGTTGGAACCGGGAATGTTGAAATTGAATCAACAGGCAAAACGTTCATTCAATAAAGCAAAAGAATTTTCCGTGAAGCAGGAAGTGAATATTCCGCTAATGATGGATCTGCTCCAAACGGAATTGGCGAACAGAATTCACGGAATCAGCGCTGCTACTCTCCCGATTTTGGAAAAACTGGTACTTGGATACGAAAACTCACGCCTCGGACAGTTTAATTTGCAGCAGGAAAATGCGTGGTTGGGCGGAATCTGGATTCTGGAAACAGATTCTACCGTACTTTATTTGAAGGGAACAACCAGCGAAGAAGCCAAAAAGCTTGGAGGAATGTATAAATTAATGTTGACTGCGATCGAATATGCTGATTCTAAGGGAAAAACTTTTGATTTTGGCGGATCAAATGTGGAATCGGTCAGAAGATTCAATTTGAACTTCGGAGCGCAGGATGTCGTATATTCACAACTGAGCTGGAACAATGCTCCGTTTTGGTGGCGGACATTAAAAATGATAAGAGATAAATGGACAAAAAAGTAATTTTGATTACCGGGGCAACCGGTGGTTTAGGTTCTGCAATGGTGAAACATTTTGAAAAACAAAATGTGAAATTGGCTTTGCATACTTTTCAGCAGGAACCGTTCGATGTAGCATGCGAGCATGCATGGTTCAAGGCGGATCTGAGAGACGAAAATCAGGTGTCCAATCTGATTGCAACCATTCTGGCAAACTTCGGAAAGGTCGACGTGCTGATCAATAACGCGGGAATTTCCCGAAACGGAATGAGCTGGAAACTTTCACCGGCTGAATTCAACGAAGTGATTGCAGTAAATCTCGCCGCTCCGTTTTTGTTGTCTCACGGGTTGATTCCGGGAATGCGCACAAACAATTACGGCAGAATCATCAATATTTCATCGGTTGTGGCACAAACCGGAGTTCCCGGAACGGTGGCCTATGCGGCAAGTAAGGCCGGAATTTTGGGAATGACAAAAACCATCGCAAAAGAGTTGGCGAGCCAGCCGATTACGTGTAACGCGCTTGCACTTGGATATTTCGACCAGGGGATGATTTCAGAAGTTTCGGAAGAGCTTCAGCAGCAGATCATTTCGCAGATTCCCAAGAATAAATTGGGAGGAGTGGAAACCATTTTATCCACCATTGACTGGCTTCTCACGGATGCCAGTGATTATGTCACAGGACAAACCATTTCTTTAAATGGCGGGTTGTTTACCTGAGATTTTAACTTAAATTTGTAATGATCAAAATGAATTCTGAATCGTGATATTTCCAAAGAAAAATATGCCCCGTTGGGTAATTGTGTGTATTGATTTGGTTATTTCAGCCGTTTCTTTGTTAATAGCCTATCTGATCCGTTTTGATATCAAGGCGGATGCTGAGATGTGGTACAGTGAATTGGCAATTGTCCAATATTCCATCATCCTGTTTTTTGTGATCCGTTGGGTGGTCTTTTTTTCTTTCGGCATCCAAAAAGGAATTGTCAGACACACTTCCACATCTGATTTTAAACGACTGTTTTTAGCAATCACAACAACCTCCGTGATTTTCGGAATCATTGGAATAGTGAGGTATTACTGGATCGACGGTTACTACATGTTTCCGGTTTCGATTATCATCATTGAATACGTTTTCTGCTTCTTCCTGATGGCAGTTTCCAGATTTGTCGTGAAATTGCTTTACCTGGAATCCGTAAAATCGGATCTGGAACAAAAATTTGTATTGATTTACGGAGCAGGAGTTTCCGGATTGATCGCAAAACGGATTATAGAAAAAGACACCCGTATTCATTTCAAAGTCTTTGGCTTTTTGGACGACAATCACCGGATTTCGGGCAATCGTATTGAAGGTGCGGAAGTTTTTCACACAAGCGAATTGGAACAAATTCTGGCAAAAAACACCATTTCACAGGTAATTATTGCCATTCAGAATTTATCGCCTGAAAAACGGAACGTCATTATTGAAAAATGCATCAATGCAGGTGTTGAAGTGAAAAAAGTACCGAGTCCGAAAAGCTGGATCAACGGAACCTTTACTTCCAAGCAGATTGCACAGGTAAATATTGAAGATTTATTGAGCCGGAATCCGATTGTTCTCAATCAGGAGCAGCTGGCAACAGATCTGAAAGATCAGGTCGTTTTGATTACCGGTGCTGCCGGTTCCATCGGTTCCGGAATTGTACGTCAGGTGCTGGAATTCGAACCGAAATTGGTTGTCCTGCTGGATCAGGCTGAATCGGCACTTTATGATCTGGAATTCGAATTAAAACAATTGAAAGATATTTCTCCGTTTGAAGTTGTGATCGGAGATGTGTGCAATGAAGAACGAATGCGCCGTTTGTTTGAATTGTTTCAACCGTCATGGGTTTTCCACGCGGCGGCATACAAACATGTTCCGATGATGGAGTTAAATCCGTCTGAGGCAGTTCGTAACAATATTCAGGGAACCAAAATCCTGGTGGATTTGTCGAACGAAACCGGAGTTTACAAGTTCGTCATGATTTCAACCGATAAAGCGGTAAATCCTACGAATGTCATGGGCGCAAGCAAGCGTATTGCCGAAATCATTGCACAAGCAGCAAATACGAATAAAACGCAATTCATTACAACCCGTTTCGGAAATGTTTTGGGTTCAAACGGATCGGTGATTCCATTGTTCAAAAGACAAATCGAACAAGGAGGCCCGATAACGGTAACCGATGAGCGGATTACCCGTTATTTCATGACTATTCCGGAAGCTTGTCAGCTGGTACTCGAAGCCGGAATTATGGGGAATGGCGGTGAAATCTATGTTTTCGACATGGGAGCGTCGGTTAAAATTGTCGATCTGGCAAAGAAAATGATTCAATTGTCGGGATTGGAATTGGGGAAAGATATCGAAATCGTCTTTTCAGGTTTGAGGCCCGGCGAAAAATTATACGAAGAGTTGTTGAATGATGCTGAAAATGTTCAGGAAACCCATCATCCGAAGATTTTAATTGCATCCGAAAGAACGATTGATAATCAGGTGTTTCAGACCATTGAAAACCTGTTGAATTCGATTGGAAAAGTTGATAATTTGACTTTGGTAAAGCAAATGAAAGAAGTCGTTCCTGAATTTCTCTCCAACAACTCGGAATACAGTGTGTTAGATAAAAAATAAGCGATGTTAGATTCCTATAAATTACAAGTTCGTTTTTCAGACTGCGACATGATGCAGCACGTCAACAATGCAGTTTATCTGAATTACTTTGAAGAGGCCAGAATTCACTATTTCCGCCAAATGCTCGGCACTGACTGGGATTGGAGGAAAACCGGAGTCATTCTGCGGAAGAATGAACTGGAGTATCTGAAACCTGTTTTCTTACATGATCCCGTTGAAATTTTTGTTTACTTAAAGCATGTTGGAGAAAAAAGCTTTACCTTGTCTTATGAAGTGAAAGTACTCAAGGAAGTCAGAACAACAGGAACTTCGGTGTTGGTTTGCTACGACAGTGTCAGCCAATCCTCGATTCAGATTCCTGCCAGAATGAGAGAAGCCCTGAATAAACTTTCCCTGAAATTGGAACAATAATTGATTAATTTAAAGACATCAGGATATTAGAATGTCAGGATATTAAGACTGAATCGTTTTATGCGAATTAAACGTCTTAAGGTCCTGAAGTCTTAAAATCCTAAAATCCAATAAAAATGAAAATCCTCGTTGTTATTTTTTCTTTGTTTTCGCTGGCGGTTTCCGCACAACCTAAATTCGGGGTTGCGAGAAGAGATTCCGTTCCCTGTTATCAGAAAGCTGCTGATCGTTCGAAACAACGTTACACCGAATGGGAATGCGGAAAGATCGCAGGAGTGGTTGATTGCAACGAAAAGCTGGAAATGTCGCCGGATGGGAAACGCGTAGTTACAAGCTCTCAGAAAATGCCTTTTTCGGGAGTGTGTGAAACGTGTCATATGAACGGAATTCTGGAACGCCGGGTGACTTTTGTTGACGGATTCTCAAACGGAGTTGATACCACGTATTATAAATCAGGATGCATCATGGTGATTCGTTCCCACATTCAGGGAGTTGAATCCGGCCGCTGGACTTATTTCAATGATTCGACACAGATTCCTGCCTGGGAGAAAAATTATGTCATGGGGCAATTCGAAGGCCCGCAAGTCACTTACAATGCGAAAGGAGACACGGTGAAGCTTGAAAGCTATGTTCAGGGCGTTTTAAACGGACCGAAAATCACCTACGATTCGAAAGGTGTTCGCAGCAAGCAGGTCAATTATGTGAAAGGATTGCTTGACGGACCGTTTTTGGTTTACAATCGTGCAGGAAAAATCATTGAAGAATTGACCTTTAAGCAAGGAAAGAAGAACGGTGTTTTCAGATATTACTACGATGACGGAGTGCTTTTGAGAACCGAAAACTGGGCAATGGATGTGCGCAACGGAGAGTTTAAAACCTTGTATTACAATCAGAAATTGCAAAGTGTAGAGATCTATAAAAAAGGCTTGAAAGAAGGATGGTTTGAAGAACGTTTTCCAGATGAAAAAGTAAAGAGCCGCGCTTTGTATAAGAAAGATATTCTGGTTGAGGAACACGTTTTTGACGAGCAGGGAAGAGAAATCAGAACCTTTGGAGGAACGGCAAGCTCCGGAAAAGAAGACGATGCTATGCCAACTGTGAAAGGCAAAAAGGAAAAGAAGAAAAAGACAAAAGAAGAACCGAAAAAAGAGGAGAAGACTTCAAGCGAAACCGGAAAATAAGTTGGGGCGAAAAATTTTCCGCCCCAACTTTATACTCTTTTTACCTGATTTACGCTTTCCACTCTAAGAGCTTCGTTTCAAAGCCATCAAAAACAGCGTAAGTATCGTAATGAATCCATTCGCCCAGATTGATGTACGTGGCGCGTTCATTGATCCGAATAGTCATTGGAAGATGACGGTGGCCAAAAATGTAATAATCCTGCTGATTGATTTGTTCCTGCTCTCTGCAGTATTGTACCAGCCATTCCTTGTCTTCACCTAAAAACTGACTGTCTGAATCTCCGGTAGAAATTCTGCTTTTCCGGGAAAAGTAATTTGCCAATCCGATTCCGAAATTCGGGTGCAAACGTGCAAACATCCACTGAGACCATTTTGCGGCGAATACTTTCTTAATAAACTTGTATCCGCGATCTCCGGGACCTAAACCATCTCCGTGTCCAATGAGAAATTTCTTGTCGTTAAATACTCTTAAAACGGGCTCACGGTAAATTTTCACACCGAGTTCCTTCTCGAAATAGTCAAACATCCACATGTCGTGGTTGCCGGTGAAGAAATAAACGGGAATACCGCTGTCGGTTAAAGCTGCAATTTTGCCTTGCAAACGAACAAATCCTTTCGGAATAGCGTGTTTGTACTCAAACCAGAAATCAAAAATATCGCCTACCAGATAGATTTCATACGCATCCTTCTGAATGTGATCCAACCAGTCAATAATGCGTCTTTCTCTTTCCAAACTTTGAGCACCAACTGGTACGCCTAAATGGAAATCGGAAGCAAAATAAATTTTCTTTCCGCTCGGTATTTCCATTTTAGAAGCCAAAAATGGTTTTAAGCGCTTGCTCTAATTCAACCCCGCGCAATTTGGTGTCGACGATGTTTCCGTTTTTGTCAACCAAAACGGTGAAAGGAATAGAAGAAACCTGGTATTGTTTTGCGACTTCATTCGACCAGTATTTCAAATCTGAAACGTGGTACGGCCAAGCCAGTTTGTCTTTTTCAATTGCAGCAAGCCACGGCGCTTTGTCTTTATCCAAAGAAACGCTCATTACGGTAAATCCTGCGTCTTTGTACTTGTTGTACAAAGCAACTACATTCGGGTTTTCCTTGCGGCAAGGACCACACCAGGAAGCCCAGAAATCGATCAGAATCACTTTCCCTTTTAGGTCCGACAGCGAAATCGGTTTCCCGTTCACATCGTTTTGTGTGAAATCAGGAGCCGGTTTTCCGGAAGCCAAAAAGTTTTGCTTGTCCTTTTGTGCTTTCAGCTGCTCGAAACTTGTTTTCGCATTCTGAACGCTCGGAGAAGAAGGGAAGGAGTTCAATAATTGATTCACTACCGCTTCGTAAATGCTCAATTCCTTGTCTGTATCCAACGTATTCAAAACCGGTAAAAGTGCCGGAGAATTGCTGTTTTCAGAAATGAACTTCTGACGGTAAGCCGAGAACTTGAAATATTCGTTCTGATAATACTGGTTGATCGCATTTTGATTTTCCGGTGTATTCTTCATTGCTGTAATAGCAGAATCTTTCTTTTGATTGAAATACTGCATTTGACCCACAAATTGATTCAAAGCAACACTTTCATCAGAACCTGAAATGGTATGAAACGCATTGATGTTATTTCCGTCCGCATTCAATCTGATCACAGATTTGTCTTTCAGAACCAGATTGATGTGCTGTTGCCCGATACGTAAAACGTAATAATCTGCAACAGGAACCTGTCCTTTCAAGTCGTAATTTCCTTTTTTATCCAGTTTGCCTTTGATGTAATCGATGTAATGCGAACCGTAATATTGAGAAATTTTAATACTGTCTCCGTTGGTGTTGAAGATATTTCCGCTGACTTCAACATTGATCGGATTTTGACCGAATGCAATGCCGGATAATAACGTGATACCTAGAATGAATTGTTTCATATCTTAATTTTTTGCAAGTTGTTCTACCAATTTTTGTTCCAATTGTGCACCGCGCAATCCTACGCCCACAATATTTCCCTCGCGATTCAGAAGAACCGTGTGCGGAATGCTTTGAAATCCGTAAGTCTGCGTCAATGGAGTTTGCCAGCCCATCAAATCAGAAACGTGATTCGGCCAGAACAAACCATCTTTGTCAATAGCTGCTTTCCATGCTGCCTGATCCTGATCCAGAGATACAGAGAAAACTTCAAATCCTTCGCCTCTGTATTTTTTATACATGCGAACCACATTCGGGTTTTCTTTCCGGCAAGGTGTACACCAGGAAGCCCAGAAATCAATTAAAACTACTTTTCCTTTCAGACTCGACAAGCGTATTTCTGTTCCGGAAGGGTTTTTCAATGCAATTTCAGGAGCGGCCATCGTTCCCGAATTGTATTGCTGATAACTTTGATATTGAGCATCAATTGCAGCTATTTGCTGCGATAAAAGTCCTGTGATCGGAGAATTCTCATAGTTTCGTTGAAAAGCAGTTTCTACTTTTCGCAAATCCTCCATGTTTTTAGGATCCCAACTCGCAAAACCTGTTTCCTGGGAAGGCATGATCAGATTGATCAAAATAATATTCACAGGATTTCCCGGTTCTTTTCGGATTTGTTTCTCTGCAAAAGCCACGATTGGCTGCTTGAGCTTTACAAACAACTCCAATTGCTTTTCAGGGTCTTTGATTTGAGGAATCTGTTCCATTTGCTTTTTGGCAAAATCACTGAATAATTCCATGTATCTCGTAAGTGGTTTCGCCCATTTTGTTCCTGAGAAAACAGGATTTGAAGCAAATGTTTCTTTCGTTGCCTTCAGTTGGATTTTGTCGTTGAGGTCCATGGGGATTACAACCGAATTTTTCCCGTTTTCCCCAAGAGAAAGCGAGTAAATTCCCATTCCCGGAATGTTTCCGTCCAACGAAAAATTTCCGTCTGCATCTGTCATGGTTTGTGCCACTTCAATAACGCCTTGCTGGGATTGAGCTTCTATTTTGAATTTTTGATTGGGAGCACCTTGTATGGTTCCTTCAATGTGAAAGTTGTTCACCAATCCTGTTTCTTCATTCACAGAGCTGTCTCCGCAAGAAGAGAGCGTCAGGATTCCTGATAGAAAGGCAATGAAAAAATTGAAACGAGTCATTAAACAGTTTGTATTAATTCGCGCAATAACGCATTGGTTGTTTTTGGATCGGCTTTTCCACCGGAAGCCTTCATGATTTGTCCCATGAAGAATCCTGTGAGCTGATTTTCTCCTGCTTTAAAACGGGAAACTTCGTCCGGGTGTTGCTCGAAAACGCCTAAAATAACTTCTTTTAACGAATCAGCATTGGATTCCTGAATGATGTTCAAGGAGACCGCTAATTCATCAATATTTGCATCCGGATTTTCAATCAATGCAGGGAAAAGCTTTTGTGCCGCTGCGGAATTGGAAACTTTACCTCCTTCGATCAGGTTGATAATTCCTGCTATTTGCTTCGCTGAAATCGGTAAGTCTTCGATTTCTAAACCATTTTGGTTCAGATATGATTTCACTTCACCCATGACCCAGTTTGCTGCCGATTTGTAGTTTTTCGTATCAGCAATCACTTCTTCAAAGAACAAAGCAATCGATTTCGAATCTGTCAGAATTCCGGCATCGTAGTCTGAAAGCTTCAGATCCTGCGTATACTTCGCATACAATTCTCTCGGAAGAGCCGGCATTTTAGCTTTCACCTGATTCACATAAGTAGCATCCACTACAATTGGTTGTAAATCCGGCTCGGGGAAATAACGGTAATCGTTTGCTGCTTCTTTGCTTCGCATGGAAATTGTGATTCCTTTCAAAGCATCGAAACTGCGGGTTTCCTGCGAAATGCGTTCTCCGTTTTCAACAGCAATGATCTGACGTTCAATCTCAAATTCAATAGCTCGCTGTACATTTCGGATAGAGTTCATGTTTTTCACCTCGACCTTGGTTCCGAATTCCGGAGCACCTTTTAAACGAACTGAAATATTGGCATCACAACGCAGTGAACCTTCTTCCATGTTTCCGTCACAAATATCCAGATAGCGAACCAAACGGCGAACTTCCGTCAAGTAATTATAAGCTTCCTGACTGGAACGGATTTCCGGCTCGGATACGATTTCCAACAGGGGAGTTCCCGCACGGTTCAAATCGACCAATGTATCGTATAAATCAACATCATGAATCGACTTTCCGGCATCTTCTTCCATGTGAATCCGTGTCAAACCGATCGTCTTTTCAGTTCCGTCTTCAGTTTTTATGATGATAGCACCTCCGGTACAAATCGGTGTTGTATCCTGAGTGATCTGATATCCTTTCGGAAGATCGGGGTAGAAATAATTCTTACGTGCAAAGTGCTGGTGTTCCGCAATCGTACAACCGCAAGCCAAACCAAGTTTCACTGCAAATTCGATTGTTTTTTTGTTCATCACCGGCAACGTTCCGGGATGTCCCAAAGTGACCACACTTACATTGGTATTCGGATGTGCACCGTATTCATTGATATCGGAGGAATATGCTTTTGTTTTAGTCAACAACTGAGCGTGAACCTCCAAACCTATGACTACTTCGTATTTATCTTTTATAGACATGTTGAATTTTACTGAGTCACAAATTTCGAGTTTTTTCACTGAATATCGCTTGCAAAAGAATTCTTTTTATGAATTATAATGAAATTTAGAACAGAATCTTCTCCTTTTAGCTTTGTCTGTGTAAACAAAATGACCGAAAAAGAGCTTTGGACTGAACAAACTATCCGCCGATATTTACATTTTTAGGACCAACCCAATTGGTTTTGTTTCCATCTTTACAAACTGCACGCACATAAAAATCGTATTCCGTATTTTGCGTTAAGAACATGGTCGGAGTTCCCTGAAGCACAGAGATACTATGTATATTTCCATTTGCAGGTGACGCTCCATTTGCTACAATGGTGTATTCAAAATTGGTTTCTCCATTATGATCCCAGGTAAAATTTGCTCCAACCGGCTCACTGAATCCATTTACTTCAATGGTGTATTGAACATTGCTCGGTACTAAGCACATGTTATGATTTTTATCTGAGTAATAGCTGAAAGGACCAGCCCAATCACTGAATCCGCCGGTAGCATCGCAATAACCTCTCACATAGAACTGATAGGCATTTCCTGCGGCCATCGATACATTTGTACTGGTAGTACCTGATGTTGTTACAACAGTACCGGAACCCTGTGAAAATCCGGTGATACCATATTCAAACTGGTAATAACTGGAGGAAGTTGCACTGGTATTTTCCCAATGAAAGTTTACTTCTGGTCCGATTGTATATAAGCCCAGATTCGAAGGTTTACCACAGGTGTTGGCCGGTGTTTGAGTGTCTTCGATTGGAGGATTCTCCTTTTTCTTACAGGCAGTGATAAAAAAGAATGCGCTTAAGGTGATGTATAAACAGGTTTTCATGTATAGATTGATTTTCATAATAGTTATAGGATTCAAAAATAAGAAAATAGTTTCAAGTTTTTTCCGGGAATTCAGTTGATTTTTAAATCAGTAGCTAATTCCATTATTTGGTAGTTTTTGTTTAAAATTGATGGATTCATTGGGTGAAATAAAAAAAAAAGCCCCGGAATTCCGGAGCTTTTCAATAAGTATTTGGAAGGATTACAAGCGTGCGATCAATTGGCTCATAATCAATGTCATCTTAGGCTCTTGTCTGCTAGCCACATCGATTACATCCTGTAAACTCACTTTCTGAATTTTCCCCGGAACTCCTAAATCAGTAATGATTGAAATTGCAAAACACGGAATTTCCATATGGCGTGCCACGATTACTTCCGGAATGGTTGACATCCCGACTGCATCAGCTCCGATTGCACGAACGTATCCGTATTCTGCAGGTGTTTCCAATGTTGGTCCTGTCAAAGCAGCATATGTTCCTACAGAAACTTTGATGTTGTTTTCAGCAGCGATATTTTTCGCCAAATCCACCATTTTGTGGTCGTAAGGTTCGCTCATATCCGGGAAACGAGGCCCTAATTCATCGATATTTTTACCGATCAGCGGATGCGCAGGGAACAAATTGATGTGATCATTCAAAATCATGATTTCACCCACTTCGAAGTCAGGATTTACACCTCCTGAAGCATTGCTAACGAAAAGGCGTTCGATTCCCAATAATTTCATCACGCGAACCGGGAAGGTTACTTGCTGCATGTTGTATCCTTCATAGAAATGAAAACGACCTTGCATAGCAACTACTTTCTTTCCACCCAAATTTCCGAAGATCAATTTTCCGGAATGGCTTTCTACGGTTGAAACAGGAAAATGAGGAATCTGTTCGTAAGGAATTTCATCGATTACTTCGATTTCCTTTACCAATCCACCCAATCCGGTTCCTAAAATAATTCCGATGCTCGGTTTAACCTGCGTCTTGCTGCTGATGTAATCAGCTGCTTCTTTCATTTGCTCTAACAACATAATTTTTAAGTAAGTCTTTAAAATCGTTTTCTCTATCTATTTTCAGCGAGATACTTTGTACAAAAAAAGGAATTTTCGATTGGATAATCTGCTCTTTCCATTCTGCCAAACGCACCGCATCTTTTTCAGTTGTAACTACCACACAACGTTGGTTTGCAAAAGTAGCAACTTTTTGCTGAATTTGCTGAATGTCTGCCGAAGTAAAAGGGTGATGATCCGGAAACTGAATCGACTCAACGGAATGGTTTTCAGCTAAAAAACGATATAGTGGTTCGGGCTGTGCAATTCCGGTAACCAGAATAACTTTATCAACAGGTTCCCAGATTGCTCCGAATAATCCTTTCAATTCTCCGTAAACAACCTCGCTGAAAAACAAATTCTCTTTGGAAACAGGAACTTTTTGATAAAACATTTCTTTTTGCTCCGCGCTGATGTTTTTCGGGCATTTGGTGATTACCACCAGATCAGCACGTTTCATTCCAGCTCTTGATTCCCGAAGATTTCCGGCAGGAAAAACGAAATCTTTGAAAACCGGCCTGTCGTATGTCATCAGGAGCATATTCAATCCGGCTTTTACTGCCCGATGCTGGTAAGCGTCATCCAGGAGAATCAGCGCGCCAGGTTTGTTTGCACGAATCCAGTCAACACCGATTTGTCTTTTCTCGGATACAACAACCGGAATATTGTTTTGAAAAGTAGTCCAGTACATCATCGGTTCATCTCCGATTTCCGTTGCAGTGCTTTGAGTCGTTGCAACTTGAAGTCCTTTGGTTTTCCGGCCATATCCGCGGGATAAAATCACCGGATTATTGTTTTGAAACAATTCGGCCAGATAAGCTGTCATGGGAGATTTTCCGGTTCCGCCTACAGTGATATTTCCAATACAGACAGATGCTCCGGGAATTTTGTTGGATTTGAAAAATCCAATAGTATAAAACCAATTCCGCAAACCAACAATTGAGCCATAGAGCCAGGAGAAGGGCAGAAGAAGCAAACGGAATTTTTCCATGGAGGTAAAGATAACAGAATTGCGAATGTCGAATACTGAATTCCGAATTGAAATGCGCCTTCGACATAGCTAAATCGTCTTAGGATGCTTTTATTTGATACTGATGGAAAGATCGAAAGCCATTTGGTAGTCTTTGCAGTCATTTACAAGAGAAAAATAAAATATAGATTTACATCATGCATCTCATTTCGATTCTTACGCCTTACCGCAATGCGGAAAAATACATCCGGGAAACGGCTTTGTCTATCTTCGAACAAACGCATGCGAATTGGGAGTGGATTTTGGTGAACGATCACAGCGAGGAAAAGGAACTGGATGCAATAGCTGATTTATTGGATGATCCACGGATTAAATTGCTGGAAAATCAAGGGAAGGGAATTGTGGATGCACTTTGCACGGCATTTGAGTCTGCGAATGGAATATATATCACGCGGATGGATGCCGATGATGTGATGCCTGATTTTAAATTGAGCCAATTATTGAAAGCGCTTGAAAACGGAAAAGATCAGATTGTGACCGGAAAAGTGAAATACTTCTCGCAGACCGGATTTATTTCTCCGGGTTATTTGGGCTACGAAAATTGGCTGAATGAGCGGGTAGAGCAACAGGATTTTTACGCGCAAATTTACCGTGAGTGTCCCATTGCTTCCGGAAATTGGATGATGCGTAGATCTGATTTGGAACAATGCGGTGGTTTTGAAGGATTGAATTATCCGGAAGATTACGATTTGTTGTTTCGCTGGTATGAGTCGGGATACGCGATTACAGGTTTGAATTTGGTAACTCATTTGTGGCGTGATCACGATACAAGAACATCCAAAACAAGTGCGGATTATGCTCAGAAAGCATTTTTTTCCTTGAAGATCAATCGCTTTGTAGCTTTGGATTGGGATCAAAATCAGTTGTTGATTGTCAACGGAACAGGGCAGAAAGGAAGATTAACCGCAAAGATTCTCTTGGAAAGAAAAGTTCCGTTTGTTTGGATTTCTCATGAACCTGAAAAGTTTCCGAATGGCATTTTCGAGCATCTGATTATTGGCTTGGACAACATTCCGGCTTGCAATCAGGCACAGATTTTGAATGCAACTCTACTTTCAGAAGCAGAATTGAAGAAAGCATATAAATCGAAGGTTTCAAAAATCCGGTTTTTCAATTTGTGATCAGGGAATTTTCTTTCCTTTGAAATTTAACACAATAACACTGTACTTGGTGGAGTAGTATCTTTCATTGATTATCATCGAATCATTGAAAATTTTCATCGCCACAGGATTAAAATTCCCGCTGTTTGTTTGGATACACACCGTGTCAGTGCGTGTTGGTTTTGTATCAAAATCTTTTGTTCGTTTGAAATACATGGTGGTTGAATCCGTATAAGGACCCAGATTTAAGAAGATATGTTCTATGCTTACAGTCAATGAATCTTGAAAAGCGTTGTAATGCGAATGGGAATATCCTCTGTATTGTCCTGAGATTTGATCTGCATAACTGCATAATTCACAACTTGTCGGAGCGCTTTCTATTGGAATTGAATGATCAAATTTTTTGTTGCAACTTAACAACAATACCAACAGAATAAACGGGATTGATTTAGAAGCTTTCATTTGTTTTTATTGAGTTGATTAGAGTGGTTCTTATATGGCCAGATTGTGGATGATAGTTTTGTTGGCTCATAGGTTTCAGAGTATTCCAGAAAAATGACTTGTTCACCTTCAAAATCAAAGGTGATTTTGCGATAATTGTTAGTTGAATTAATAGGCATCTCCTCAACACTTTCCAGTTTGCCCTTTTTAATTTGCTTTCCATTCTCGTAGAGAAATGCATTGTTGGAGCTTCCAATCCGTAACCCGTAATTAGAGCCTGTGGTGGATGGTGAATGTGTAATTAATGGAGATGAGGTTTCACCATTCTTACCAGATGTTGAATTTATCCATTCCCAGTTACCTCTCAGTCCGCGTTTAAACCTTTGGATCCGATTTTTTTCTTTGTCGCACGAAAAACAGGAAATGCAGATGATTAGAATAGAAAACAAGAAAGTTTGTTTCATAATTAGGGTGATTTTATTTTAATGATGTGGTTTTTATCAAAGGTTGTAATTTGTTCTTGATTTTTTCAATTCTCATTTTTCAATGGTTTATTGTAATTGAGCCTTAAAAAAAACAATGCTTTTTCGTACCTTTGATAATATAAATTCGTTCAAAATGCAGGTCAAAGAACTCGTATCCTATTTAAATCAATTGGCGCCATTTACTTATCAGGAATCGTATGATAATTCGGGTTTGCTGGTTGGAAATCCTTCGGATGAGGTGAAAGGAGTGATCGTTGCATTAGATTGTCTGGAATCCATCATTGATGAAGCTATTTTACATGGTGCGAATGTGGTTTTAACGCATCATCCGATCGTGTTTAAAGGTCTGAAGAGAATCACAGGAGCAAATTATGTGGAAAGAACCGTGCTGAAAGCCATTAAGAACGATATCAATCTCATTGCAATCCACACGAATCTTGATAATGTTCATTTCGGAGTCAATTATATCATTTCGGAGAAACTGGGTTTGAAGGATGTGAAGATTTTAAGTCCGAAAGCTGCAACTGCTTACAAACTATCGGTTTTTGTTCCTCAAACACATGCTGATTTGCTCCGGGAATCTTTGGCGAAAGCAGGGGCGGGGCATTTGGGAGCTTATAGTTCATGTAGTTTTAGTTCGAAAGGAGAAGGGCGTTTCAAACCCGATGAAGATGCCGATCCGTTTATTGGAAAAGCCGGAGAACTGGAAGTAGTGAAAGAAATCAAAGTAGAAGTAGTGATTTCGGAACACGCTGTTTCTGCTGTTCTGCATGCTATGAAAGCAACACATCCTTATGAAGAAATTGCCTACGATCTGATTGCAATGACCAACTCCAATGAATACATCGGAAGCGGAATGATCGGAACACTGGAACATGGAATGGAAGCAATAGAATTTTTAAGTTTCGTCAAGAGAACATTCCATTGTGGAGCAATCAGATATACCAATCCGACCAAATCTACCGTAAAAAGAATTGCCGTTTGCGGAGGTGCCGGAAGTTTTTTATTAAAAGATGCGATCCGGGCAAAAGCAGATGTTTTCATCACGGGAGACTTTAAATACCACGAATTTTTTGATGCGGAAGATCATTTGATGATTGCGGATATTGGTCATTTTGAGTCAGAACAATATACTTCTGAGTGGTTGGTAGCACAATTGAAGAAAAAATTTACTAATTTTGCGGTTCGTTTAACGAACGTAAATACGAATCCGATAAATTATCTCTAAAGTATGGCTGCAAAAGCAAGTACAAAAGAAACAACAGTTGCTGAAAAGTTGGACGCATTGTATGCGTTGCAAAAGATTGATTCTCAAATCGATAGAATTAGAACCGTACGTGGTGAATTGCCTTTGGAGGTTCAGGATTTGGAGGACGAGATCGAAGGGTTAGAGACTAGAATCAAGAACCTGCAAGAAGAAGCGAAAGAATTGGATACTGAAGTTTCTGATCGTAAAATGGCGATGAAAGATGCTGATGCTGCGATTTTGAAGTTCAAAGAGCAGCAAAATAACGTACGAAACAATCGTGAGTTTGAGTCTTTGGCAAAAGAGATCGAATATCAGGAGTTAGAGATTAAATTGCACGATAAGCGTTCAAAAGAAGCGAAAATCAAGATTACTTCTAAAAAAGAAGTATTGGATGAAGCGAAAGAGCGTTTGGAAATGCGTAAAGGCGATTTGAAAGTGAAGCAAGACGAGTTGAACGAAATCGTTGGTGAAACACAAAAAGAAGAGGAAGCATTGATTGCTCAATCTGAAAAAGCAAAATCGTTGATCGATGTTCGTTTGATCGCTGCATACGACCGTTTGCGTCAAAATGCAAAAAATGGTCTTGCAGTTGTTGGAGTTGATCGTGATTCTTGCGGAGGATGTTTCAACAAGATCCCGCCTCAGCGCCAATTGGATATCGATACACGTAGAAAAGTAATTGTTTGCGAACACTGCGGAAGAATTTTAGTTCCGGCTGAAGTGGTCGAAGAATAAAAATATACAAGAGATGTTAAAAGGGGACGAATTCGTCCCCTTTCTTGTTTTATACCTTATAATTTCGCTTGAGAACTCAAACGAATCCTTATTTTTGCACTGAAAATTATCAATCCGTTTCTACATGGAAAAATTAGCAAAAGCGCTTTTCTCGATGCGCGCGATGGCAATGGGATTATTTGTATTCCTTACCGCAATTGCAATAGCTACGTTTATCGAATCATCAGAAGATACTCAGGCAGCAAAACTTTGGATTTACAATGCTAAATGGTTCGAATTGCTGCTGGCATTCTTGTCGGTAAACTTAATCGCCAATATTTTCCGCTACCAGATGTGGAAACGCGAGAGAATTGCTTTGTTGCTTTTCCACGTGTCATTTATTGTGATCATTATCGGTTCCTGGATTACACGTTATGTGAGTTACGAAGGAATCATGACCATTCGCGAAGGGCAGGCTTCCAATACGGTTTATACCTCAGATCCTTATTTATGGGTAAATATCAATGACGGGAAAATGCAGTACACCAACGATGTGAAAGCATTTATGGCCGAATCCTATCCTTTCAACAGTGCTTCCATGGATATTGATTTCCCGAATCACCAAACTCCGGTTTCCATTGAATATGTGGATTTTAAATCCAAACAAATCGATACGATTGAAATTAATTCGAAATACAAAACAAGTGCACTGGATTTGGTAACGGACGGAATGAAATCCAACTACGTTATCACCGACGAAATTTTCTCATTAAACGGATTGGACATTGCTTTTTCGGATCAATTGGTGAACGGAGTCAACATTTACAGAAAGAATGATACGCTGCGTTTGAGACCAAATATGCCTTTGCAGTACATGCCGATGAAGGAAATGCAGAAAGCACGTCAAACGGGTATTGCTCCTCCGGATTCCGTATTAGTGAAAGTAGCTCCCGGACAGGAAATTGTTTTTGCTACCACCACACTTTATCAGATCGGCGGGCAGCAATTCGTGTTCAAACAGGAAATTCCGAACGTAGGGAAGAAATTAGTTCCTTCAGGACGAAAAGATGTAGGTTCGGATTACCTGACAGTTAAAATTACGGATGGATCAAAGAGCAAGATTGTGCGTTTGGAAGGAGGATTGAAATCAGTCGGAGTTCCGGTATTCTTCGAGTTCAACGGATTGAATTATCACCTGGAATACGGAATGAAACGCATCAAAATCCCTTTCTCAATCAAGTGTAATGATTTTATGCTGGATCGTTACCCTGGTTCAGATATGCCGTCGTCTTATGCCAGCGATTTGCAGGTGTTGGATACAGCAAACAACGAATTCGGAACAAAGCGCGTATTTATGAATCACGTAATGGATTATGGTGGTTACCGTTTCTTCCAGTCGTCGTATGATGCAGATGAAATGGGAACAGTTTTGAGTGTAAACCACGATTTTTGGGGAACCAATGTTTCCTATTTTGGATATTTAATGTTGTTTATCGGGATGATTTTTAGCTTGTTTGCGCCGTCTTCACGATTCAGAGAATTGTTGAGAAACCTGATTCAGTCGAATGCAAAGAAAACAATGAGCATTTTGTTTGTATTGGCTTCTTTATCTGCATTTGCTCAGACTACACCGGAGCATGATCACAATCACGATCATGACCACGAACACCATGATCACGATCATAGTCATGAACATCAGCAAATGCCTACTGCACCGGCAAAACCGGTGGTGTATTTCATGACCGAAGATCAGAGTGACGAACTGGCAACGTTGTTGGTTCAGGATCCTAAAGGAAGAATTATCCCGATGCATACGATGTGTGATCAGATTCTGAGAAAACTCTATCGTTCCAAAAAGTATGAAGGTCGTGATGCGATTCAAACGGTGATCAGCATGCACATGTATCCGGATTATTGGATGGATCAAAAAGTAATTCTGGTTCCTTTGGCGCTGCGTGGTGACGCATATAACTTGACAGAGTATATTTCTTTCCGCGAACTGACGGACGAAACCGGTAATTTTAAGTGGGTAAATGATTACAATGAAGCTCTGAGAAAACCGGAAGCACAGCAATCCGAAACACAGAAAAAACTAATCAAACTGGGTGAAAAATACCAGGTGTTTTTGGAAGTAGTGAACTGGAATTTCATGAAAATTATCCCGATGAAGGGAGATAAGGCAAATCGCTGGTTCATGCCTTTTAACCAGGAATTAATGATGAAAGATTCGATAACCAGTAAATTGGCCTTAACGTATATCAGTTCATTAAATGATGCGGCTAAATCAAACGGAAATTATGCGAAATCAACGAAATTGCTGAATGAGTTGAAAAAAGCACAGCGTGCGATTGCACCAAAATCGATTGTGCCGTCTGAAACCCATGTGAAAGTAGAAGTTTCGTACAATAAAATGGGAATTTTCAAAAACACGGAGTATTCTTACCTCGTACTTGGTCTGGGGTTGATGATCGTGTTTTTTGTACGGGTATTGTTCAATCCGTCAGAGAAATCTGAGAAGCGCTACATGAATGTGCGTAAAGTAGCAATTTTCCTTTTGATGATCATTTTCTTGTATCATGGTGCAGGGTTGGGAATGCGTTGGTATGTTTCAGGACATGCTCCGTGGAGTGACGGATATGAAGCTGTTGTGTTCATTGCCTGGGTTACCATGCTTGCCGGATTGATCTTTTCAAAGGGAAATGCCGGGATTTTGGCCGGAGCGACTCTTTTGGCGGCATTCATGATCTTGGTTACGGAGTTGAATTTGCTCGATCCGGAAATTACCAACCTGCAACCGGTATTGAAAAGTTATTGGTTAATGATCCACGTGGCGATTATTACCGGAAGCTATGCCTTTTTAGGATTAGCATGTATCTTGGGAATTTTTAATCTCATTCTTTATATTTTCCGCAGCCCGGAAAATGGAAAAACGGTTACCAAGAACATCAACGAATTAACCTATGTTTCGGAAATGACCATGACTGTTGGTTTGTTCATGCTGACCATTGGAACATTCCTGGGTGGAATTTGGGCCAATGAATCCTGGGGAAGATACTGGGGTTGGGATCCGAAAGAAACATGGGCTTTGGTTTCCGTATTGGTTTATGCGATCATTCTGCACTTCAGATTTATTCCGGGATTGAAAAGTAAATTTACTTTCAACGTGGCAAGTACATGGGCGTATGCCGCTATTTTGTTCACGTTCTTTGGGGTAAACTTCATTCTGGTTGGTTTGCACTCGTATGCAAACGGAGATGGATCTGTCAATCTTCCGATTTCGGTTTGGATTAGTGCAGCGGCATTTTTAGGACTGACAATTGGTGCCGGAATCCGAAATAAAAAGTACATTCAAGCTCAAAGAGAATTGTTATGACACTATATGATTTTTCATTGAACTACTTAAACGGAAGTCCGATTGAGTGGAAAGCTTTTGAGGGAAAAAAAGTGTTGCTGGTAAATGTGGCTTCCGAATGTGGATTGACGCCGCAATACACGCAGCTGCAGGAAATGATGGAGGAATTCGGAGGAGCTAACTTCACTGTTTTGGGAGTGCCTTGCAACGATTTCGCGGGACAGGAACCCGGAACGGCAGAGGAAATTGCGACTTTCTGTTCTGCCAATTATGGAGTGAGTTTTCCATTGTCTGAAAAAGTACATACCGTGGGTTCTGAAATTCACCCGATTTATCAGTGGTTGTACGACCAGACAAATTCTGAAGTGACCTGGAACTTTCAAAAATTTTTGATCAATGAAAAAGGTGAAGTAGTTGGAGTTCATTCTCCTCAAACCGAGCCTTCTGATGAACAAATCTTAGATTGGATTAAGAAATCATGAGCCAAATTGATATACTAGCTATCGGCGCACATCCGGATGATGTGGAACTTTCTGCTGCCGGAACGTTATTGAAGCACCGCGCTCTGGGTTTTTCAACCGGAGTGATTGATCTGACACAGGGTGAATTGGGTTCCAGAGGGACGAAAGAAACCCGTAAGGAAGAAGCAATGGCAGCTGCAGAAATTCTGGGTTTGTCGGCGCGTGTCAATTTGAAAATGGCAGATGGCTTTTTTGAGCATTCGGAAGAAAATCTGCGCCTGATCGTTGAACAAATCAGACGTTTCAAACCAAGCATCGTTTTGGTGAATGCTGTTTCAGACAGACATCCCGATCACGGAAAAGGAAGCAAACTGGCTTCTGAAGCATGTTTTTTAGCAGGTTTGCGAAGAGTTGAAACAACGTGGGAGGGAAGTCCTCAGGAAGCTCACAGACCGAAAGCCGTATATCATTACATTCAGGATCGTTACCTCAAACCCGATTTTGCGGTAGATGTAACCGATTTCGTGGAACAAAAGTTCGCCTCAATCAAAGCATACAAAACGCAATTCTGGGATCCGGATTCCACAGAACCGAAAACACCTATTTCGGGGGAAGATTTCTTTGAATTTCTTCGGGGAAGAATGGCAGAATTCGGACGCAGTATCGGAGCCCGCTATGCAGAAGGATTTACGGTTGAGCGATTGCCCGGAGTAGATTCCTTATTCGATCTTCGCTAAGGTTTCCTTCACGTTTTCGATCAGGTCGTTAAACTCCTTTTTCAATTCTTCGTTGGCAATTATTCCATCCTGGAAATTAGCTTCAAAGCTTGGTAAGCTGAAATGACCGATAATATTCGCATTGTGACGCGGGAAACGACTTAATGCAGTTTCCAATACAAATTTAGCTCCCAGTTTTCCAGGTGAAGTTGAAATCAATAACATGGGTTTGTCGTGAAATACGCTGTTATTCAGGCGGGAACACCAATCCAGTGTGTTTTTGAATGCGGCAGAATAACTTCCGTTGTGTTCGGTCATGGAAACTACCAGAAAGTCGGAATTTTCAATGATTTCATGCAATTCATGCGCTTCATCCGGATATCCGTTTTCTTTTTCCTTATCAACGGAAAACAAAGGCATTTCGAAGTCGTTCAGATCAATCATATTGATTTCGCCCTCAAACTGGTGAGCCGCAAAATGCGCGAATTGCTGGTTGATTGAAGATTTGCTGGTACTTGCTCCGAATGCTAATATTTTCATATGAATTTTTTTTACGAAGGTAGAATTATTTTGAGGATTTTATGTTGTGAATCTGGTTTTAATACGAAGGTTTATCAACTACTCAAAGGATGAAAAACTGCAATAAAAAAGGTCGGGGCAGAAAATTTTCCACCCCGACCTTTTTGCTATAAAACTAAACTAACAGAGAAAACATTTCTTCTTTTCAGCTTTTGCACGGATTCCAAACATCTTGGATCGTATTCCGCGCTAAAGCTTGTCATTTTATCGAAAGCAAAGCTTTCTATTATTTTACAACGCTCAACTTTACAGTTTTAACTGCATTACCTGTTCTGACAACAGCGTAGTACAATCCTTGAGCGAAAGCAGCAGAGTTGATTGTGAACTCATGTGTTCCAACTTCAGCGTACTTCGTAGCTACTGTTTGAATCACTTGTCCGTTTGCATTCATTACAACTACTTCGATTTCGTTGTTTTGAGCAACATCAACAAACAATGTAGCATCTGCATTTGTAGGGTTAGGGTATAAAGACACACCTGCGATAGCTGAAACTTCAGTGATTCCAACCAATCCTGTGAAATCAGAACCTGTTAAAAGTGGAGAACTTGCAGCAGGACGGTAATCCGGAGCTAAGTAGTTGTAAGGAGTCGTCAAAATACCAGCAGTTGAAGCGATAGAATCATTCATTCCTGCAGCAAACCAAGCCTGGATATTGAATGTACTTGTAGCTGTTCTTTCAGTTACTTTTCCAGCAGAGTTACCAGCAACGATGTTGTTTTTGTAGATAATCAATCCGTTTGATGCGTTTGTTTCACAAGCAGTTCCATCGATGAAAATTCCTCTTTGGAAATCCATAAAGATTGAGTTACGGATGTCAATAGCAGAGTTACGACGAATACGAGCTCCACGACGGTATCCTGCAGCGATTGTGTTTGCAGTATTTCCTCTGTATGGTCCGATTGCAGTAATGTTAGAGAAGATTGCGTTTGTTTGAGGCGTACCTGTAGAACCTGCAGCGTCGTTATCAGATTCGAAACCTTCTGAAGTAGAAACTGATGGGTTATCAGCGATATCCGGGTCACGAACGATCAATCCGAATTGAATTTTTCCTGAGAATCCGAAATCTGTATCGAAATCATCATCCAGGTTTCTGTAAGAAACCAAATGTTTAGCATCTACAGTTCCTCCGAACCACTCGAATCCATCATCGTTAGAGAAAGAAACCTGAACGTGGTCGATTGTAGTACCAGCACCAACTGAACCGAAAGTGATTCCGTTGATCTCTTTATCTTGTTGGTAAGCGTATCCAGGGAATTCAACACGTACATATTTCAATTTTCCTGAATTATCCTGATTGTTTGGTGTAGCACCTCCACCGAATTCAGTATCTGTAGTTGGAGCCAATCCTTCGATGTTTGCAACACCGTTCGGTTGGTTGTTTGCAGCTTTTCCAAGGAAAATAAGTCCACCCCAATCACCTGGTGCACGAGAACCTGCAGCTTGGTTAGAAGTAAATACGATCGGAGCATTTACTGTTCCTTCAGCAATCAATTTAGCACCTTTCGTGATAAACAAACCTGATCCAAGAGTGTTTTTGTCACCCATGATGATTGTTCCCGGCTCAATTGTCAAAGTAGCGTTGTTCTTAACGTAGATCTGACCTTGAAGCAAGTAAACGTTTCCAGCTGTCCACGTTGTGTTTGCTGTAATGTTTGCTGTGATCGTTTGGTTAGAAGAACCGTAGTTCGTGTTTTGAGGATCCCAGTTAGACCAACCATTGGTCCACATTGCTGTTGGAGCTGGAGCAAAAGCACCACGATAAGTGGTTTCTTCAAACTGTCCGAATGCTGCTAAAGTTCCTAAACTTGCGAACATTGCACTTAAGTAAATTTTTTTCATTTTTCCTTTTTTTTCTTGGTACAAAATTGATTTACTAACCTTGTTCAATCCTTTCTTTTAGGTTACGATTCGCGTAAATAAATGTTAAGCAAGTTTTAATAGGGGTATCATTAACTTAACATTGGGTGAATCGTTTTAGTAATTGTTCAAAAGTTCATGTTCTTTCTAAACGATTCTACTTTATCTTCTACTTTTTTCCAAGGCAAAAAAAGTAGACAAAAATGCCTTTGTCACAATTACGACCTTCAAGCACTTTCCGGTTTCGGTAATCGAAACAGAAGACTTTCGCTTCAACGTAAAAAAAAAGAAGGACGGGTGACGATTTCCAACGCAGGTTGAGATTTTCAATTTTTAATTCCCAATTGAACTTCGTCCGCACAAACCAAAAAGCCACCCGCTCAATGAAGAACGAATGGCTTTCAACGAAATGTGCTTTTTATTACAATCTGATGCTTACGGAAGCTGTAAATGTTCTTCCGAAGTTTGTTCTCCAAACCTGTTGGTCAATCTTCTTATCGAAGTTGTTGTTGTTATTTTTATCACCAACAAAAAGAGTGTTGAAGAATCCGTTAAGACCTTTTACTGAAGATCTTTCAGATGAGTTGTTCTGATAGAAAATCTGATCCTGAGCCAAAATGTTCTGGATGTTTAGTTTAAACTGCGCACGACCTTTCCAGAATCCTTTTGTGATCTGTAAATCAAGGAATGTACGAGCTTGTTCCCATAAATCCGGTTCGTTCACGTTACCTACGATGTAAATACGATGTCCTACACGGTTTACGTTCAATGCAACCCCCCATTGATTGCGGGCATTGTCATAACGCAATCCTGCGTTGAAAACGTAAGGAGATTGTCCCTGAAGCGGTCTTGAATCTGCAACGCTACCAACCACTGTGGAAACATCCACTTTTGAACGGATGATTGACAAATTCGAGTAGACAGTCAACTTGTCAAAGAAAGAAGAAGTGTCCAACTTGAAAATAGAGGAGATCAAAGATCTTGCTTCTAATTCCAATCCGTAGTTTGTTGCTGAAGGTACGTTTTGGAAAGAGATCTCATTAACAACGTCCGCGCGTGATTTTTGCTCGATCGGGTTTTGGAAATTCTTGTAGAAGATTGTTGCTGAAACCAATTGGCCTCTTCCTGCAAATGTTTCGTATCTCAAATCCAGGTTGTGGATCAACGCACGCTTCAACGTATCGTTTCCTGAAACCACAAAGTTGGTTGTGAAATCGTAGAATGCAAACGGAGCAAGTTCTCTGTATTCCGGTCTGTTCAAAGTCTGAGAGTAGCTCAAACGGATGTTTGTTCTTTTATTTGCTTCAAAGATTGCATTGAGGGAAGGCAAGACGTCTAATTTCTTTGTATTGATCTTCAATTCCGTTTTGTTGTCACGCAATGAATTCAATTCCTGTTGGAAATGCTCAACACGAACACCGTAGATCAAACGGAAACGTTTTGCAAAACGGTTGTCAATTTGAAGGTATGCTGCGTTCAACATTGATTTAGCGTCATAGCTGTCAGAAGCCTTTGTTCCGTCTGTTAACTTAAATCCTCCTTTTCCAGGGTTTCCACCAACTCCTTCTTCGATCAATCCCATGTTTTCAGGAGCGAAAATCTGGTCTTCAGGAAGGTATAACAAGCTGTTGTCAAACTTCACATTTCCTCCGGTTACACCATAACGTGTATAACCCAACTGGCGTGCTTCAAACTTTCTTGAACGGATTTGATTGTAAACTCCGATTTTGAATTCACTTTTGATCTTTCCGAACAAATCTGTTGCGTAAGATAAATCCAGACGCTCGTTAACAGAGCTTTCACGGTTTTCAGAGAAGAACATTCCTCCTCCATAACTGGAACCAACATTCGTCAATGAAATGTTTGCAACATACATGGTATCGTACGGATTCGGATTGTCCGCATTCATACTTTTGCTGCGTGTATAGATAGAACGGCTTAAGTTCGGAATAGAACGTTGTACGTTACTGTAACCTGCCAACCAGTTAATCTTTAATCCTTTTAACTTCAAACCATGTTGTCCTTCAAGCTGTCCGGAATACACTCTGTCGGAAGTGAACCAACGTGCATTTGAACGAAGCAAATTCGGATTGTTTTCCAATGGATTGATTTCACCCGTACGATTGATCAATTTATCGGATGAATTGATGCTGTAGATGTTTTTGAAGTTGATGGTATTCAGATCATTCAGTTTCAATGCAAAATTGATCAAACCACCTGCCAATAGATTGGTTACGTTATTCTTGTCCAGGTAATCGTAATCCATTTGAGTTGTTTGTGCTGAATTGGGGTCGGTACTGTTGGAATAACCACGACGAATAGTTTGATTGTAGCTGAAGCTTCTGCTGTAAGTCAAAGCAGCGATCATTCCCAATTCGCGTTTCCCGAATTTTTTGTTGAAGCCTGCAGATGCCTGTACGCTGAAGTTTGGTAAGAATTTACTTTCGGTTGTTCCCCAGTTTGTAGAGAATTTTTGAGCAACCTTCGCCTGATCGTGAATGTTTGTCGGATATTCTCCCTGAGCAGGAATTGCTGCAGGCATTTTTCGTGTTCCATCATCGATTCCCAACCAGTCCATTTTACCTCCTTTGTAAGAAGTGCGGTCTCTGAATGTTGTAATCGTGTTGATTCCTGTTCCTACCTGGAAAGAAACAAAATTCTTCTCAGGAATACTTTTCGTGTTAATTTGAATCAAACCTCCTGCAAATTCTGCCGGTTGGTCTGGCGTAGCCGATTTTGTAATCGTTAAATTATCAAGCATATTGGAAGGGAACATGTCGAACGAAAATGCTTTTCTGTCGCTTTCCGAACTCGGAAGGGGAGAACCATTTAAAAAAGCAGCATTGTATCGGTCGTTCAATCCGCGGATAACCGCAAACTTGTTGTCCTGAATACTTGCTCCGCTGACCATCTTCAATACATCACTCGTATTGCTTGCCGTAGATTTTGCAATGGATTGACTCGACATAACGTCACCGACGCTCACTGCATTTTTCTGAGCCAAAACAACTCCCTGATCTGTATCTGTAATTCTTTTAGCTGTAACAACAACTTCTGCAATTGAATCTTCGTTCGGAGGATACATCACCACATCAATTGTTGTAACTTCTCCTGTTTTTACCTGAATGTCATTGACAACTTGAGTTGGAATTCCGGGATACACAATCCGAACGGAATAAGTACCTTTTTCCAGTTTGCTGAAGTTGTAAATACCTTCGATATCGGATAAGATTCGTTTACTTTGCTCAATCAATTCGACCTGAGCAGAAGGAAGTCCTTCTCCTGTTTCCGAATCGATTACTTTTCCTTGAATTACTCCGGTGTTTTTGTCTTGCGATTTTCCCTGGGTTACTGCTGCGCTTTTGTCTTGCGAAAATGCAATACCTACCAGTAATAATGAAACAACGGATAAAAATATCTTCATAGCCTTTAATTTTGCCACAAAGGAACAGCTATAACATTATTCTAAATTAAGTGCAAAATTATGGGATTGTAAGTCTTACGTAAACAAATTATGAATTCAATTAACATTGTGTTAACATGAACTAAAAGGATCTAGTATCTGCTTGGTTTCAGCTGATTTTTTCGATCAGGAAGTTTTGGTTATTGAAAGTTAGCCGGTCATTTTCAGACTTGTTCAAAAGTAACTGACCTAAAGGAGCACTTGCTCCGATACCTATAATGGATGCATCTCCGAAAGAGATCTTCCCGATTGGGATTCCGACCAAAAAAGTGCCTAAATTGGTTTGAACCAATGATCCTACTTTAATGAAAGATGAAGTTTCCGCACCCTGACTCTCAATCAGTTTTTTCAACCGCTGCTGTTCTGCTAATTGTGTGCTGAGTTTTCCCAATTCCTGCTGTGCCATTTCGCGGGAGGTTTCGAACTTGTCTCCTGCAGAACTTTTGCTGTCTTCAGCAATGTCTTTTTGCAAGTCTGCGATATCTCCCTGAAGCCGGATTGTTTTCTCAGCAATCGTTTTAAAAATATGTTGAAAGAGATCTTGTTTATTCATAAATAATAAAATGCTTATTGAACAACTCGATCAATTGATTTTTGACGCTTTCTTTTGAGAACTGCATTCCGAAAGTGCGGAGGAATTCTTTGTCGTATTGTACATTTCCGCTTACCATACTCAGAATAGCGCGTTTCAGATCCGAAATATTGTTTTGTTCGATTTGAATTCCCAATGCTTCTGTCATATTTGCAGCAATTCCCACAGCAGTTGAAATAACAGGAGTTCCGGTCAGCCAGGCTTCCGCAATCACAATACTGAATGTTTCGTATTCGGAGGTCAGAATCAGCGCATCGTGTTCTTTTAATAACTGGCTCACTTCATCCCATTCGCAAGGACCGGTAAAGGTGATTGCATCAGAACAGCTGTTTATTTTTGCCCATCTTTCCCATTCATCGGTATTCTGATCCGAAACAACCGTTAAACTGATCGTTTTACCCGATTCCAGATACGCATTCAGGAAACCGTCAAAGAGAAAAACCGGATTTTTAGTGTTTTTGTCGAGCGTGGAAATATGAATGAATTTTTTTCGTTCCACCGGATTGGTATCTCTCAGAGTAAAAATCTGTTCATCAACAAAATTGGGAATCACCTGAATCTTGGTCGTTGGAAAAAGAGGTTTCATATCACTTCTGAGGACATTTGAAACAGCGACAATTTCACTGGTATGTCTGCTTCCCCGTTTGATTACCTGTTGGTGAAGGGAAAGAAAATTCTTCCGTAGTTTTTTCCGGTAATAGGAACCGTGTTCCATCACAATCAGGGGAACATGAAAGTAGCGTTGCACGCGGGCAAACTGCATGGCGCGGGGAAGAAAAACGTGTGCAAAGATCAGATCAATATGATCCAGCATCAGCAATCCTTTTCGCAATGCTTTTCGCTGCAGCCACCAATGAATGAAACGATTACTGGCAATGCGATGATAAATCCGGATGATCCGTAAATTTTCTACCTGCTGGTCATCCACTTCAATGGAAGAACAATTTTTGTCGCCCATGGTATGCAACACGGTTACTTCGTAAGTATCCGAAAGCAGGTGTGCAAAACGCTCTACAAAATTTCCTGCGTAAGGATCGATACGCGTAGGAAACCATGAACTCATGATGAGAATATGTCTTTTTGTGTTGGGCATAGGCTAAATTTAGTGGATTTTTCCACTAATTGCGTATGACTTTCAAAGTTTTTGTATTGTTTTCTCTGTGAATTGTGAGGAAATAAACTCCTTTTTGAGATTCGGAAAAATAAATTTCGTTTCCAATTTGTTGAAACGTAACTGCTTGACCGACTTGGTTTTTTAGTTCGAAAATCTCGTCACCGACCAAATTTGAAAGTTTCAACAAGCCATTTGTCGGATTGGGAGATACCTGAATCTGATCTAACGAATTGCTCTCCAAACCTGCCGTACAAACCAAACGGTTCATGTATTGCCAAATCGTATCATTGTAAGTGGTTCCGACCAGATTATTTCCTAAACTGCTTCCCATTCTGACCAAAACCAATCCGTCTGATGGGGAAACATTGATAATCTGTCCGTTTTTTCCTTCAGCAGCATACACATCAGCCGGAGCATTGGGCATCAAACTTCCGGTGAAAACAAACTGAGATTGAGGAAGCATAAAGGAAGGTTTTCCGTTGAGCCAGGTCAGATAACCATACGATTTATTCAAGCTCTGACTGCTGTTTCGCATTTCATTGAGGAACGTCAGATCGGGGAGAACGGCATTTCCGTTCCAATAACCATCCTGAGAAAGCAACAATCCGAAACGCGCCATGCTTCTTGGTTTGGAAACGAATATCTTATTGTATCCGGCAGAAACATACAAACCGGTCATTCCGATTTTGACTCCGATCTTTTGCGCAACCCAGGAACTCAGACTCATTCCGGTTGCAACTTCAATCACAGAATCAAGAAGAGTATAAGGAGCATTGTGATATGCCCAGCGTGTTCCCGGAGTGGCTTTATAAGTCAAACAAGCAGGATCGGTGCAATTCATATCGGGAACGGCATCATCCAAACCGCTCGTCATCGTCAGCTGATTTTTGATCGTAATAGCATTTTCCTGTGCCGTAGTCAGGTTGGTCCATCCGCTACCTAGATAATGACTGGTCGAATCATCAATATCCAACAAGCCTTCGTGTTGCGCAATTCCGACTGCATAAGCGGTGAGCGTTTTTCCGGCCGAGTTCCAAACGTAAAAACTATCTGCGGTAAAGGTTCCGAAATATTTTTCCAATACGATTTTCCCGTCTTTCAGAACAATGAATGCTTTTGAATCACTTTCTTCCAGCCAATCATATAGTTTGTCGATAGAATCCTGACACCAGCCGAGCGTTGCCGGATTGGTGGTGCTCCAGGTTGTTCCTACAAGCGGAGGAAAATAAGTCTGAGCCTTCAGATGCGAAAATCCGAGGAGAAATGTAAGTAGGAGCAGGATCTGTTTCATATCAATTCAAAAATTAAAAATGCAAAAATGTTCTGACATTCAGTCCTTTTACATCTTGAATTAAACTAAGACTTTCTCATAAATGGCTTCAAGCTGCTCGATTGCGAAATCAATTTCTTCTTTGGTTGTATAGCGCGAAAACGAAAAACGTGCATTTGGTCTGGTATGATCCGCCTGAATTCCTTCCAAAACGTGCGAACCTTTTGTTGCCCCTGAAGAACAGGCAGAACCACCGGAACAAGCAACACCTTTCAAATCAAGTGTAAACAACAGCATTCCTGATTTTTCAGTAGCCGGAAGACATACATTTAAAACCGTATACAAACTTTTGTCAGGATCGGTTTCTCCGTGGAAAGTAACATCAGAAAGAACTGCTTTCAACCGTTCGATCATATAAGACTTCAATCCCTGAACATGCTTTTGATGTTCTTCCAAATGACTGTATGCCAATTCCATTGCTTTTGCCAAACCAACGATTCCGTATACGTTTTCAGTTCCACCGCGCAATCCGCGTTCCTGCGCACCGCCATGAATCAATACATCTGTTTTGATGCGTTTGTTTGCGTACAGGAATCCGATTCCTTTCGGTCCGTGAAATTTATGTGCAGCACAAGTGATGAAATCGATTCCCAGTTTTTCCAGGTCGAATGCATAATGCCCCATGGTTTGAACGGTATCCGTATGGAAATAAGCGTTGTATCTTTTGCAAAGCTCGCTCACTTTTTCAATTGGAGTCAATGTTCCGATCTCATTGTTTGCGTGCATCAAAGAAACCAAAGTCGGTTTTTCGTCTTTCAAATAAGATTCAAGCTCTTTTAAATCGATATTTCCTTTGGAATCGATTGTCAGCCAAACGGCTTCGATTCCTTGTTTTTCAGCTAAATGTTCAACGGTGTGGCACACCGCATGATGCTCAATAGTGGTAGAGATAATGCGTTTTACACCTAATTGATAAACAGCGGTATTCAATGCGATATTATCGGCCTCCGTTCCTCCGGAAGTGAAAATCAACTCATTCGGAGAGCAGTTCAATTGTTTTGCAATCGAACGACGGGAAGTTTCGATCAATGCTTTTGTTTGACGGCCATAAAAGTGTGTTGAAGACGGATTTCCGAATTCATTTTGTAAAACAGGGATCATGGCTTCTGCAACTTCTTTCGCAAGTGGAGTAGTTGCGGCATTGTCTAAATATACTCGCATTGACTTTTTTTATTACAAATTTAATAGATTCGAATGAAGAAACACGCTAATATTTTCCCAGTAAAAACCGAAATGTTTCCTTTCCTTGAGGTGCTAACAACAAGTTTGACATCAGTAAGTGTGCTCGTTCGGCTCTCTTTTCTTTTGATTTTGCGGTGTCGACATAGTTTAAGATGTAGCGTTTCATTCCGGGAGTGAGGGCATCGAAACGCATTTTTGCTTCGGGAACCTGATCCCAGTATTCGATGAGCTCTTCTGCAAGCGGAACACCAAATTCGGACTCGTCTTTTTCCAATTGAACAAGCACTGAGTCGCCCAGTGTTTTACCGAGTTTCTTCAGGCGGTTTTGCTGCACGGTAATTAATCCGCTTCCTTCGCCCAGTGCTAAAACTCCGGCTTGCCACTGAATTTTGGAATCGAGGGTAATAAGCAGACGCTGATTGAAATCTCCTTTTTCTTTCCGGCCGGGAAGTTGGGCTAAAATATCCGGCGTAAGTTCAACGAACCAGTAATTCAGCCAGTCAAGGGATTGGATACTCGTTTCAAATTCAATCATGCTTCAATCTTGTAAAGATAAAGATAGAAAAAGAGTGAGTTTTGCAGGAAATAATTGTAAGTTTTGTTTCCCGTGGATGAACGCAGGTGTCTGCATTGATAATGATTAGATGTACGGAACTTTCAGTGGAATCAGATAAAAAAGAAAAGCCCCGATAAACACCGGGGCTTTTTTCTACTCAATCGTGAATCCATTCTTTTGTGCGGTAGTAACTAAGGATTCAATAATTGCAGAGCCAAAGTCTTTTTGGGTTCCCGATTCGCTCATTTTTTTGAGCTCGGCTTCAATATAAGCTTCCCGTTTTTTGGACAGATCGCTGATATTGTTCTGATACTTGATCCGGTCTGCCTTTTTATCTTCAATGTATTGGATTTGTTGTTCTTTCGTTTTTCCTTGCAATTCTTTCGGTAAATCCTGCTCACGAATGCTGTCCAGTTTTACATTTCCCAGATCAAAACCATCAACCAAATCCCAGGAAGCATTCTTATAATTGGAATTCGATTTTGCAGCAGCACGCTCCGACATCACGGCAACTCCCTGAAGTTTTGCATTGTTGTCTTCTTCGGCTTGCTTGCCGAAACGCTGTCTTCCTAAAGAACCATAACCAACATATGTTTTGTTAAGGGAATCGTTTTCGATGATGATTTGCTGATCATAAGGAGTACTGATTTGCGGAACTTTCTGATCGGAATCAATGTTAAAGTAAGTTCCCTGCGACATCAAAGAACCGTCGTACCAAAGTTCGCGAACTCCTTGATCGTATGGACCGCAGTAAATGGTATTGACCACAATGTTTTTCGCTGCAGCCATTTTCAGGATTTTCTTGTAATCGATCGGTCCTTGATTGAAAGGCTCATTTCCTGCAATGTAAATCATGCGCAGATCCGAAGGTTTGGTTGACCAATTCAGATCATTGACAGACGATTCGATCACAGCAGCGCAATACTCAGAACCACCATTGGTATGCAGGGAAAATAATTGTCCTGAAATGGAATCCAAATCGGCAATCAGATCCGTTCTCTTCCGAATCCAGTTGGGAGTTTTGATTTCATCATTGCCATAATCATAAAGTGCAATTTCCAATGAAGGAGCTTTTCCTTTTTCCGTCATTTTGGAAGCTGTATTCACGATTTTCCAGATGGTAGATTTCGCCTGATCAATTAAACCCTCCATACTTCCGGAGGTATCAAACAAAATGGCAATCTGGATTTTTCGAAGTTCGTCGCTGGGATGAAGTTGCGAAAAGGAAACTGAGCTGATGCAAACAGTCAGGAATAAGAGTATTGTTTTCATGGTCGCTGTTTTTTTGTTGTTACAACCAGAATGGAAAAACGTTCAGAGTGAGAAAAGAGAGAGGTGATTTTACGATGGCTGACAACCCGGAATCAGATCTTTGATTTAAGTCTGCTGAGTGTTTCCTGGGAAATATTCAGATACGAAGCTACCAGCTTATTGGGTAATCGTTTCACAATAATCGGGTTTTCTTCCAGTAATTGGCGGTATTTTTTTGCGGCGTCCAGAGTCAGAAAAGACATTAAACGGTTGGTGTTGTTCACATAAGCCTTTTCCAGATAAATGCGGTAGAATTTTTCCCATTGCGGAATCGTTGCAAGCAGATGATGGAAATCCTGGTCGGTAATGTAGAGTAATTCAGTATTTTCAACAGCTTGAATCAATTCATCGGAGGTATTCCTTGTTATGAAACTGACCAAGGCTGTTGCAAACTGATTTTCAAAAGCAAAATAGCGGGTTGATTCCTGCCCGTCTTCATTGATAAAATAGATTCTCAGACAACCTTTGCCGACAAAAAAAGTCTGTTGACTGTTTTGTCCCTGGAAAAGTACTTGTTCGTTTTTCTTCAGATTCAAGGGTTTGAAATACGAGAGAATGACCGCTAATTCTTCCTCATTTACTTCTATTCTGTCTGTGATATACCGAATAAGTTCTTCCTGCATGATTTGTCTGTTCATGCTAATTTAAGATTTTGCGGCGATCTTTTCAGCCAATTTTCTGGCGTTTGGAATAATCATAAAGGCTGCGGCATAAGCTACGGGAAGCATGATACTCCAGGCTTTCAGAAATTTCAGGAACCAATCTTCACCGAAACCGTAATTCCGCATCAGCCCCACAAAAGCCATGATTAATGTCATTGGTACAACAACAAACAGTGTGTTGACGTACTTAAAATGTTTTTTCTTCATTGTTTAGATGTTTAAAATAAATGTGCTGCAAAGTTGCAGAGCTTCTTTATCTTAAACTTTGATATAGGTCAATAAATCAATTGGTATGAAGAAAAGCGGGAATAAGTTTAAACGGATTCGGACGAAAGGTTTACTCCTCTACTTTTTTACGTTGTGAGCGCAATTCTGTAAGCAAGGGTTCTAAATCCGGAAACGCTGTTCCATATTCGATAGTAACGCGTTTTGTGCCTTTCATTGTCTTAATTTCAATGTATTCGGAACCTCCGTCTGCACAGTCAGGACAGCCATAGCTTTCCTTCATGTTGTTGAATTTCTTCAAATCAAGCGGATCAACCAATTTGGACCATTCTTTCAATGAGTTGTCAAACTTTTTTGTTTTTACAGGCGTAGCTGCCGGGTCAACACCGGATTCGACATAAAGCATCTGATCTTCTGAGAAAACCACTTCTTTTCTGCAGTATCCTCTGCAATGTCCAAAATTGGTTCCGTGAGTGATGCTGATAATCGTATCATCAGAAACAACTTTTTTGGGTGTTTCACAAGCAGTGAAAACAGATAGCAGAACAGCAAGGAAGATCATTAATTTCATATCACTCAGATTTTTGGTGAAAGTAGCAAGAATTTTGCCAGAGTCTTTATGAATTACACGCAATACTGAATTTGCAGTTGAAAATATTGTCCTTTCTATTTATTCTCTTTTCAATTTTTGAATTTTCCTTTTTCAATTAAGTCCTTTAGTAAGTGCATCGTCCCATTCCAATAAAACTCCCAATGCTTGTAAATAGATTCGGTAGGGAAGTTGTCTGCTTCAACAGTCAATTCCGTTTGCCCATTCGTTTCTTTCAATTGAAAAGTGATGATCGTGTAATTTTCTGCTTCATCCGGCAAATCTGAGAGTGAACTCAGATGACTGTACTGAAAAATACTTTCGGACTCCAATTGCAGGATCTTTCCGTGATTTTCAAAATGAGCGTGATGAAAACCCTTCACGACAAACGGTTTTCCGGTTTTCCAGTCCGTTACGATCTCAATTTGCATTTCCGGATCGCCCATCCATTGTTGCATGAGCTCCGGAGCAGTCAAATGCTCCCAAACTTTTGAAAGCGGGGAATTGATTAAAATTGATCTTTTTATTCCTTCAAACATCATCAAACATTACTTGTTTTAGCGGACCTTTTTTCTTTTTCGAGAAGTAACTCATTCATGAAATTCCGATGTGTTTTTCTTCCTTTCAGATACATCCCTTGAATGGAATTATCCCGGTGATATTCAATAAAATAGTCTAACTCTATTTCGGATAATTCACTTGGGTTTAGAAATCGTCGGTTAGGATCAATTTCAGAATCAGACTCGTCGTATTTTGTGTTTTCGATTTCATTGATTCGAGCAACAGGAATCACTTCATCGACTTTACACACAGAAAATTTCGATTTATCCAATGTCTTTTGATTCGTTAAGCTCAGGTAATCATCCACGATGCGTTCTTCCACATGGATTTTTCCATTTCCGAATTGGTGTCTGTCGGTTTGATCTTTTTTTACTCCTGAAATCCAATATTCTTCACCACTTTCTATATCGAAAAAATTCCCGCGCATTCTATCTGAACCGATTCTTTGAAAGGCTTTTCCATTAAAATAGATTGTTCTCCCGCTCTTAGAGAAACTCACCAATCCAATCCATGCAGGACCATCGTGGTTGTAATCTGTTTTTAGTTCGATGTATTTGATTTCGGATTTCATGTTAGGATTTGTTTGTTGCTCATTTAAAATTACAATTTACCGGGTTTAATTGATCGGTTTTTCAATAAGACAGAACTTTTAAATCCGCAATTAATTTTCCCGATGATCATAACTCAAACCTTTGTTCAGTTTCCAGGTCCCGTTTTCCAAAATCCAGACATGGGTAAACTTTGCGGTACTGGCAAATCGTTCTTTCCCATTCATCGACTCATAAAAACGGTGTTCGCCATATTGAATTGCTCCATACAGTTTCCCGTTTTCATACAATGGAAAAACCTTTGTGCTTCCGGAGATTAATTCTCTTCTGGATTGATAGGTTCCGGGAGATTTGCACAAACCGGTTTTCAGGTCGCTTAAAAACTTTGTCTTGTCGGAAATCCCTCCTATGTCATGAAAAAACTCGAATTTTTCACTCAACAACGCATCAAACCGGGCAATATTGCAAGTGTTGAATCCGACCTGAAAAAGCAAACTGTCTTGGGAAAGAATGGTTTTGTATAGATCAGAATTCGTATCGACCTGCGCGGAAGCGAAGAAAGATGTCAGGATGAGGTAAAAACCAAGGATGTATTTCATTGTTTTGGGTTTATAATGGAAAATTACAAATATTCCTTTTCCAATTCATGTTTCAACAAAATGTTGCTTTTGGCTCTGCTTAATCAATCATATCGGTACACTCAGCGGAATTGAAGCATACTCTGTATTTTCAATTAATAAATCACCATTCATAATTCGCAATTCGCTAATTTTGTAAGATGTTCGTCGAATCCCTTTCTTTAGTCAATTTCCGGAATCACAGCGAGGCCGAATTTCAGTTTGAAAGCGGCGTGAATTGCATTGTGGGGAAAAACGGTTCGGGAAAAACGAATGTGCTGGATGCGGTACATTATTTAAGTATGTGTCGTTCCTATCTCAATCCGATGGACAAGCAAAATATCCGCTTTAACGAGCAGTTTTTTGTGATTCAGGGTTGCTGGATGAAAGACGAACAGCCTTTTAATCTTTACTGCGGTGTCAAATCCGGTTCGAAGAAAGTCTTTAAGAAAAACAAGAAAGAATACGAGCGTCTGGCAGATCATATCGGACATTTTCCGGTGGTGATGATTTCACCTTACGATACGGATTTGATTTCGGAAGGAAGTGAAGTGCGCAGAAAATGGATGGACGGAATTATTTCGCAATTCGACCACGAGTACCTGGCTGATTTGCAACGCTACAATAAAGTGCTGGATCAGCGGAATGCCTTATTGAAACTGCAATTCGAAAACGGATTCTTTGAGCGCGAGTCGATCGAAATCTGGGACGAACAATTGATCCGTTACGGAACGGCTATTCACCGCAAACGCGTTTCTTTCATCGAAGCATTTATTCCCTTGTTTCAGCATTATTACAAGTGGATTTCGCAGGAGCAGGAAGCTGTTTCGCTGAGTTATGAATCGAAATTGACGGATACGGATTTCAGAGTTTTGCTGACACAAGCCTATCCGAAAGATATGCGGGTTCATTATACTTCGGTTGGAGTTCACAAAGACGATATTACTTTTTTGCTGGAAGGCTTGCCGATCAAACGTTTTGGTTCTCAGGGACAGCAGAAAAGCTTTTTGATTGCGCTGCGTTTGGCACAGTTCGATTGGCTGAAAGAACGTTTGAAGCAAATTCCGATCTTATTGCTGGACGATATCTTCGACAAGTTGGATAATTTGCGGGTATCTCAGTTGATGGCTTTGGTTTCCAAAAATACCTTCGGGCAGGTTTTGGTAACCGATACGGATGAACAACGCGTTTCAAGTATTTTTGAAAGTATACAGGTCAAACCTAAAATGATTTTATTTAATTCCGAATTGGTATGAGTGAATGGGATGAACGCAAGCGATCCGGGAATGCGCAGCCGATGAAAGAGTTGGTCGATAAATTAATGAGCGCCTATCAGCTGAAAGGAAAAATGACCGAAATGGAAGTTTTGAGTAAGTGGGAAGAAATGATGGGCAAAGCTGTTGCCGTTCGGACAACGAATATTCAGATTCGCTCCGGAGTTTTGATCGTAGCTTTGAACTCTTCCGTGATGCGCGACGAATTGCTGCATGGAAAACAGATCATTATTGAACGCGTGAATCAGACGGCCGGAAAGAAGATCATTCACGATGTATGGTTTGAATAATTCGTAATTGACTAACTTTGTTAGATAAAATAATCGCTCATGTCTGTGCATAAAAATGTAAAACGTGTCACAACGAACGTTTTACAAGAAATGAAAAACTCGGGAGCAAAGATTTCGATGCTTACCGGTTACGATTTTTCGATGGCTAGAATCATTGATTCTGCCGGAATTGATATTATTTTGGTAGGTGATTCCGCCTCAAATGTGATGGCCGGACACGAAACAACCCTTCCGATTACATTAGATCAAATGATTTACCACGCAGGATCTGTAGTGAGAGCTGTGGAAAGGGCATTGGTTGTCGTGGATATGCCTTTCGGATCGTATCAGGGAAATTCCAAAGAAGCTTTGTCGAATGCAATCCGGATCATGAAAGAATCGGGTGGACACGGAGTGAAACTGGAAGGTGGAATTGAAATCATTGAGTCGATCAAACGCATTCTAACAGCCGGAATTCCGGTTATGGGGCATTTGGGTCTGACTCCTCAATCCATCTACAAATTCGGAACATACGTGGTTCGTGCAAAAGAAGAAGCAGAAGCACAGCGTTTGATAGAAGATGCCAAAGCATTGGAAGAAGCAGGTTGTTTTGCAATTGTTTTAGAGAAAATTCCTGCCGCATTGGCTGAAAAAGTGGCTAAATCGGTTTCCATTCCCATTATCGGAATCGGAGCGGGGAACGGAGTCGACGGACAAGTATTGGTGGTTCACGACATGCTTGGAATCAACAACGAATTTTCGCCGCGTTTCCTGAGAAAATATGCCAATTTGTACGACATTATGCTGGATGCGGTGAAAAACTACATTCAGGATGTGCGCAGCGGCGATTTCCCGAACCAAAACGAACAATATTAGTAGATGGAGCAAATCCGACCGGAAGACGTTCTCTATGAGGACAACCATTTGGTAGTTGTCAATAAGCACGCCGGCGAAAATGTCCAAGGCGATATTTCAGGAGATTTTCCGCTGGTAGAAAAGGTTCGCGAGTATATCCGGCATAAATTCGACAAACCCGGGAATGTTTTCTGTGGATTGATTCATCGTTTGGACCGACCTGTTTCCGGTGCAATTGCTTTTGCTCGTACAAGTAAGGCTTTGACACGGATGAATAAATTGTTTGCTGAGAAGCACCCGCGAAAAGTGTATTGGGCGGTGGTTGAAAAAGCTCCGAAAGAGAAATCCGGATCCTTGCTGCATCATTTAGAAAGAAACGAAAAGCAGAATAAGACTTACGCTTACAACGAAGCACGAAAAAATTCCAAGGAAGCAAGATTGAAATACCGTCAGCTCATTAGTTCTGACAATTATACCTTACTGGAAGTTGAACTGGAAACGGGAAGACACCATCAGATTCGTGCGCAGTTATCTGCAATGGGCTGCATCATCAAAGGCGATTTGAAATACGGAGCCAAGCGCTCAAATCCGGATGGTTCTATATATTTGCATTCCAGAGAATTGGAATTCGAACATCCGACATCTAAAGAAAATATAAAAATAACAGCACCTGTACCAAACGATAATTTATGGCTTTGGTTTGAAAAAGAAATGCGAAAAAAATGAAATTAATTCCGATCTTCCTTCTATTCACATCCTTCGTTTTTGCTCAGACAAAGTCGTATTATTATCCTGTAGAGGCATCTTTGGATGATCATCACATCACTGCGATAGAACAAGATGCGTTCGGACGATTGATCATAGGAACGGACAAAGGAATGTTTTCGTTTAACGGATTTCAATCCAAAGCAATTCCCTGCCCGAAATTGTATTCGAAGGATATTCTTCAATTGCTGCGGGTGAAAGACCGCTTTTTCGGATTGAACAAAACAGGACAGCTTTTTGAAATAAAGCAAAATCAGGTTGTTTTGATTCCGATCAAATCGGTTAAAAGCCACATTCTTCGTTTGGAAAAAGGCCCGGCCGACTTATTGAGAATCGTTTGTTCGGATGGATTGTATGATTTCAAATTGAGTCCTTTTTCCCTGGCATCAAAAACCACCATTCCGTTTTACGAAAAAGGAAAATCCGAATTGATCGATTATTGCGAGAACGAAAAAGGCCGTTTTGCCTTGTTGTCCAGCAACGAATTGGTTGATATCGACGATCAAACCGCGAGAACATTGCCCGGAATGACTGGAAGATGGTTGATGGGGCAGGCAAACAGCGTGACTATTTTTCCTTTAAGACCCAATTCGAATATTTCGTTGGAGTTCGTAAACAAGCGTTTTAAGAATCTCAATAAACTGATCGGCGCATTCAATCATTCCGTTCAGAAAGCAGTTAAAATTGAAGACAAGATTTACCTTTTGTCCGAAACCGGAATGATCGTTCTGAAATCCGGAGAAATGCGTGTGAATTCGGTTATTGTCGGGTTACACGTCACGGCAGTTTTTCAGGATCAGGATAAAAATGTATGGATCGGAACACATACAAAAGGTTTGTATTGTATGCCGGCAGGAACTTACAAGCTGCTGAATTCTACGGAGTTTAATTCCCTTGAATTGTTTCAGAAAGAGATCATTGCCCGAAGCAGTTACGGAGAAATGATGGTGCTAAACAAGTTTGGGAAGAAGGTTCGCAATGTATTGTCTCCGAATGATGTGAAACGACAAAATACCATTCAAACACCCATTTTGTTGGAAAATGAATTCGTGAAAGAAGTTATTTTGTTGAAATCGGGAAGTTATCTGATTGTTTCTTCCAAAGGGTTGTTTACCCTTGAAGCGAAATCTCCGAAAGACTTGCGTGAAAAATTGAAGAAGAACGCAGCCAGAACAATCATTCTGGAAAGTCCTGTCAAAGAATTTACCCAATCAGATACGAATGAGGTTCTGTTTTCGAATCTGGACGGACTTTTTACATTGGATCTGGAAAGTCTGGAGTACAAATCGATTCGCTATTTCAATGAAACGATCGATCCGTCCCAAATTTTGTTTCACGACAATAAATGGTATGTCCTAAGTTCTGCAAACCGGATTTTTACGATTAAAAACGGAAAAGTAGCTCACGAAATAAACTTCCGCGAGAATGGGAGCAACATGCTGGTGTCGAAATTCAAGATCTACAACAACAAGTTTTACCTTCTCACGGATAAAACGCTTTATAAAACGGCTGATCTGAACGGAAATCTGGAACGTTTGGAAGAACTTTCCGGAATGAATGACCTGTTCTTAAGAGATTTTGTGGTTCTGGAAGATAAAGTCTATGTTGCTACTCAATTCGGATTGTTTGAATTTAAATGGGAAAAGATTGAAACCAATTTCCCGAATTTCATTCTCGGAAAAGCAACAGGAAATTATCAGAAAGACCGTTCAGCGACTTTTGGATCCGATAATACGGAAGTGACGATTCCTTATGAATTGGTTGAATTAATGGGAAATCACCCGTATCAGCTGCAATACCGATTGATCCGAAACGGAGATAAAGATCAGATTCATTGGTCAAATACTTCATTGGGATTGACAAAACTGACTTTCGAACATTTGAGTTCCGGAACCTACAATCTGGAATTGCGTTTGTTTGATCCCGGCACAGGCCGTTTCTCCAAGTTGAATACAACGGATTTCAAAATCAAAGCCTCCTGGTATGAAGATACCTTGGTTTGGTTCATCGCCGGAATTTTGGTCGGATTCTTTGGATTGCTGTATCTGAAGCGCAGAAAACGATTGAAGAAACTGGAATTGAAAGGGTAGGAATGTGATATTCTGCTTATCATATATGAGTAGGTTTTATACGGATTCGTAAAATTACGAATTGGCAAATTGACAAAATGATGATAAGGCAAAATACCGAAATTGAAATTTCATAAAATGACTTTTTCCGGAATTTGAATTTCTGTAGTTCAGATCAGTCAGAACTGCTTCTCCTCTGAAATATACAGTGTCAAAATCCGCTCAATTCCTTCGGACATTGATAGCGTCTGCGCATATTCTTGCTGTTCACATTTTTCGAAAACAAAACTTTATTCGGAATTTCGAACAAAAGTGAAAGCTCATGGCTTCCGTAGCTGCTCGTTTTCAGTCGGGAAATAGTCATGTCAAAATTGTAAGTCACCCGCCAGGTTGCTTCATATTTCGTTTTCATATTCAGACCAAGAGTGAAAATAAACGAATCGTATTGCTTGAAGTTCATGGCAGCTGTGCGGTTTCTGAACCAGATTCCGATAATGAAAGGCTGACTCACGAAATTACTTCCGATACTGAAGGTTCTGAACGCATTTTGCATTTCAAAAACAGAACCCGGAGATACAATAAATTCATTGAAAAGAAGGTTTGCCTGAGCGTGAAAAACCAATTTCAGAGGCAACTTTTCACTGTCTCCAAGAAATGCATCCTTTGGTTGAGATAAATGATGTACGCCGCCGCCAAGTGTTGCATTGAATCGTTTGAAAGAGCTTCGCTGCTTTCGGGTGCTTCCGTTGAAACGCATGACCAATCCTGCACTGAAATCAGCATAAGAAACGTTATTGTAGCTAGGTCTGTTAAAGCTGCTTTCCTTGAATTTCCCCATCGTTTCATCCAATTGATCGGAAAAAGTCAGTTTCGACCAATCAATATTCTTGGTAACGAAACCACCGCTGACTCCGGCTTGAAGGATGAAATTTTTCGTGTCGACAGGTCTGTAGGAATAATTGACATAACCTCCGGCTGTGCGCAAAAGTGCTTCACCACCCACGTCCGAATAAGCCATTATGCCAAGTCCCATTTTGTACATGGTTTGTGCTTCGGCAGAAAAAGAGTATGTATTGAACCTTCCTGGAATCGGACCCCAAAGAGAGCGGGCATTCAAACGGATGGCAATTCCGTTGTTGATAGCCGTCATCGAAGGGTTGTAGTAAACCGGATTGTTGTAGAACTGCGAGAAGTTCGGATCCTGAGCAAATCCGGTTCTTACAAGAGAAAGCAATAGAAGTAAAAGTCCTGTTCTCATCATTTATCGGATTACGGTTACGGTTCCGGATCGTTTGATTCTTCCTTTCGGATATTCTTTCCCTTCCCAGATTTGTTCGTTTCGGAATGTAGCGGTTGCTTTCCACACATAAGCGTCTTGCTGCACAGGAACACCGCGGTAAGTTCCATCCCAATGTTCGGTTGGCCGCCCGTTTTCATCCAGCGCATTGGTCGACCAGATCAGATTTCCCCAATCATCGTAGATCAATAACTCAAAAGTCTTCAATCCGACACCTTTCGGTATAAAGTTGGCGACTTCAAAATCACTGTGTCCCGGGCTCATGGCATTCGGAATGTGCAGCCCGAAGAAGAAATCAACCGTGATTTGCTTGACAATGGTATCAGCGCAGCCATAATTGGTGTTTGCAATGAGCGTGATAACGTAACCTCCATCGCCTTCATATTTCTCAGTCGGGTTTTCTTCCGCAGATTGATTTCCGTTCCCGAAATCCCACTGATACGAATCTGCAAGACTGCTCAAGTTGGTAAAGACAACGGTTCCATCCAGCGGTTCCGGATTTTCATAACTGAAATTTGCAATTGCCTGAGGCAAAATCGTAATGGAAGAGCCCGCTGTTACGGTGTCGTTACAACCACCGTCTCCGTAAGCGATCAAAATGATGTTGTAAGTTCCGCTTGCCGGATAACTGTAATGAATGACATTTCCGGTGAGAACAGTTCCATTACCCAAATACCAGGAAACAGAATCTGCAGAAAGCGAAGTAGCTTGTAATTCGATCTCGTTCCCCATACAAATGGAATCAGTCGGTAATCCGAATGAAGCACTTGGCATCTGATAAGAAGAAACCGTTTTCTGAATACTGTCGATACAACCATGAATAGTTGTTCCGACCAAAGTAACGGTGTAATTTCCAACCTGCTGATAGGTCGAAGTCGGATTTGTCAATGTGGAAGAGAGGCCATTTCCGAAATTCCAGGTATAGCCAACTGCATTTGTGCTGTTATTCGTAAAATTGATCACAGTAGGTTGAACACACGGATCAACAGGAGTAAAGTTGAAATCAACGACCGGAAGCGGATGAACCGTAACAACCTGCATTGCCGTATCGGTACAGCCAATATTATCGACCACCACCAATTGCACCGCAAAAGAGCCGGAATTGGTGTAAGTATGACTCGGATTATTCTGAATCGAAGAATTTCCGTCCCCAAAATTCCATGCATGACTCACAATTCCGGTGCTGGTATTATTCATCTGAACGGTTAATTCCTCACAACCGGCATTTGGTCCGAGTGTGAATTGTGAATTTGGCCCCGGATTGACCTTGATCGTTTTGGTTGTTTGTGTACTGCAGCCGAATGTCTGACTGATTCCCGATAAAGTCACCTGATAAAATCCTGGACCCGAATAGCTATGTGTCGGATTCGTCAGGGAAGAAGTAGTTCCGTCCCCGAAATCCCAGTTAACGGAAGCGATTCCGGTACTCAGATTTGTAAATGCAAATACCTGATTCACACATACTGAGTCGAAAGAACTAAAATTGATTTGCGGCAAAGGGTGAACCGTTACGATCGTTGTTGTTGTATCAAATCCACAACCTGCTGCAAAAAGAGATACGACATAGGTTCCGGGAGCCGTAAAAGTATGCGAAGGGCTGTAAACACTTGAAATGTTGCCGTCCCCGAAATCCCAGGAAGAAAAACTTGCTCCTTGCGAAAACTGAGTCAGGTTGATGGTATGCGGAACACAACCGTTCGGATTATCGATATTGAAAAAAGCATTGACCTGAGGCGGAAGCACCGTTATTTGATGCTGAACCGTATCAGAGCCACATTCATTACTTACAATAAGCTGAATGGTATAAGTGGTGTCTTCTGTTCCGGTAAAGAAGGTATGCTGCAAGGTCGGATTCGAAGTGTTTGACGTTGAACCATCTCCAAAATCCCATTCATACGTGTCGGGCAATCCGTAACTGTTGTTCACAAAATCCAGATTCAGCGGAGTGCAGCCAATATCGGTTAGTGTTCCGAATACGGCGGTTGGTGCGGGCATCACAGTGATTTGCTCCGAATGACTGTCGCTTCCACAGAAATTCGTTAAACTCAATGTAATTGTATAACTGGTGTCAGCTAAACTTCCTGCCTGATAGGTTTGCGAAACAGGAAGCGGATTCGTGCTGCTTTGCCCGTTTCCGTAATTCCAGTTGTAAGTTAAACTTTGCCCCGCAGATAAATCGGAGAAGGATACGAGCATCGGGCCACAAGCAGAATCCGGAGCTAAACTGAATAATGCATTCGGAGCTTCACGAACTTCCATTTGTTGTATCAATGTGTCTAAACAACCAAATGCCGAAGTGACAATGAGTGAGATATCGTAGAAGCCAACTGCATTATAAGCATGGGAAGGAGCAGAGAGATTTGAAAGAGTTCCGTCATCGAAATTCCAGTCAAATTGAACTCCTAACTGGCTGTTATTCGTGAAAGCTTCCTGAGTTCCAACGCAGGTAATCGGATTGAATGTGAAATTTGCCACAGGCATCGGATGAACGATTGCCAGTAAAGTATCCCGGTTCACGCAAGTTGTTATTGGATCGGTGAAAGTGTAAACAATCGTGTTTGTTCCCAAAGGAGCAATTTCAGGATCAAAAGTTCCGGCATTCTGATCAGTGATTCCGTTTCCGCTCCAGATTCCGTTTACAGGTGTTCCTGTGAAATTTACAGGATCATCGCTCGGACAAAATTCCGTATCTGCACCAATCGTTACAACAGGAAGCGGATGAACCGTAAACAACATCGTATCTCTTGTCAGACAATTTCCTGCTCCATTTGAAATGACCAACGAGAATGTTCCCGGAACGGATGGCGTAAATAATCCGCCGGAAGTAACATGAAGACCTGTCCACGTGCCGCTTGCCGGTGTTCCGTTGAGTTGAACATTCGGAACGTCAATACATACTTCCACGTCTGGCCCTGCATTTGCCAACGCCGGATTTACCACTGTTACAACGCGCGTATCAGAATTCGTACAACCATTTGCATTGGTAGATGTATAGGTCAAAGTAAATGCCCCGACTGTATTTGGTGTAAATTGCCCGGCAGGTGTAATTCCTGTTCCCGACCAGGTTCCTGCTGCAGGTGTTCCTGAAAATTGAACCGGAAACGGCTGATTACACAAAGTGGTATCTGCTCCTGCATTCACAACAGGAAGCGGATTGACCGTTACAGATAACAAATCTGAGCTCGTGCAACTGTTTCCGTCAGTAAAGGCATACGTGAGATTATGTGCGCCCGCTCCGGCAGTTGAAGGAGTAAATTCTCCCGTCGTGTTCGTGATTCCGGTTCCTGACCAGGTTCCTCCTGTTGGAGTTCCTGCCAAAATTTGTACACCGGCATCAATACATACGCTGAAATCAGTTCCAGCATTTACAATCGGTAATGGATTGACCAAAGCAACCAAAGTATCCCGCAGTAAACAAGCTCCGGAACCTAAAGTGTAAACCAAATTAAAACTTCCGGCAATGGTTGGGTTGAAAATGCCTCCCGCGGTAACAAACGAACCCATCCATGTTCCACCTGCTGGTATCGGGCTTAAAGTTACATTCGGAGCATCGATGCAAACTGCAAAATCTGGTCCTGAATCGGGTTGAGTAGGACTGATGACCGTTACAATTCGCGTGTCACTGTTCGTACATCCATTTGCATTGGTGAAAGTGTATGTTAAAGTGAAAGTTCCTGTTCCGTTCGGAGTGAAAACCCCGGTTGGACTGACATTTGTTCCCGACCAGGTTCCGCCAGCAGGAGAAAAGCTTAAAAGAAACGGATTCGGCTGATCGCAGGCAGTGGTGTCCGGACCTGCATTTACAACTGGCAAAGGATTGACCGTAACAACGAGATTATCGGAAGCAGAACAACCATTGACATCGGTGAATGAATAGGTCAAAGTTCTGTTTCCTGCGCCGGAAATAGCCGGATCAAAAGTTCCGATCGGATTGGTAATTCCGATTCCTGTCCATGTGCCGGAAGCAGGCGTGCCGGAAAGATTTTGAATTCCTGCGTCAATACAAAGTGAAAAATTGGGGCCAGCATCAACGATTGGCAATGGATTCACTGTCATGCGCATCGTATCGCGTGACAGGCAGGTTCCCGTTCCGAACGTGTAAACCAACGGATGAGTTCCCACAACATTCGGAGTAAAAACTCCGGCTGAAGTGATGCTTGTTCCGCTCCATGTTCCACCGGCGGGTGAGCCGGTTAATGTGATTGCGGGCGAACCGAAACAACGTGAAGAATCAGGGCCTGCCAAAGCTGGGGTCGGATCAACCACTGTTACGGTTAGTGTATCTCTGTTTGTACAACCATTTCCGTTGGTAAATGAATAAATCAGGTCGAATGTTCCCGTTCCGTTCGGAGTGAAGATACCTGTGGAAGTAACATTTGTTCCTGTCCACGTTCCACCAGCCGGGCTTGGAGTCAATGTAAAAGGAATCGGCTGATTGCAGAGTGTGACATTTGGCCCTGCATTGACAACAGGTAAAGGATTTACCGTGATTACAACGGTTCTTGTGCCGGAACATGTTCCGTTAGATCCTGTCACGGTATAAGTTTGAGTTGCTGCCGGACTAGCTGTCACCGTTGCGGTGTTTGTTGCCGATAATCCGGTTGCCGGACTCCAGGTGTAGGTACTTGCTCCGGAAGCTGTCAGCGAAACGGAATCACCGCGGCAAATTGTTGCATTTGGCGGAGTGATGCTAATAACAGGAATCGGGTTGACGACCAAAGTAACAGAAGAGCTTGGGCCGGGACAACCGTTCATCGTTCCGAAAACGGTATATGTCCCGGCTTGGGCCGCTGTAACATTCGTTAAATTAAAGTTTTGCTGATTACTTGTAAATGAGTTCGGTCCGGACCAGGAATAAGTTGTCGATGCAGAAGCGTCAGAAGTGAAATTGGCTGTGCTTCCGGCACAAACAGGGCTGTTGACCTGTGGATTGAGAGCAGGAGGGATCGGCCGGATAACAACCGATGCATTGGCAGTTGTTGTTCCGCAGGCGTTTGTGACGGCTAATGATACGGGAAAAGTTCCGGCTGTCGGAAAAGATACCGAGCCGGGAATTAAAGTCGTTGCGCTGGAAGGTGTTCCTCCGGTAAATGTCCAGGAATAGGAATCAGAAGGTTCCAGACAGTCATTGACAACAGCTGTTGGGTTTATATTCGCTCCGGCGCAGACACTTGGAATCGTATTGATTGTAACGCGTGGAGGAGACTGCGCTACCACCGGTTGATTCGAAATGAAAGAACCACAGGAATTCGTCAAGGTCAAACGGACAGTATAATTTCCGGGCTGCGTAAACTGAATTTGAGGATTGACAGAAGAAGCATTGGTTCCCCCGACAAATGAAAAAGTACCCGAAGACGGCAGACAAGGGCTTCCGTTGAAAAGAACGCTCCAGGTTCTTGTCACATTGCAGGTGTTCGCTATACTGGAAGCATCAGTGATCTGAGTTATGAATGGAATGCAGGCAGAACCCGGATTCAATGTAAAAGAAGGAACGGGCGGACTTTCGATACAAACAGTTCTTGTAATGACATTGACGCTGCAGCTGTTGGTGGTCGTCAGAGTAACCGTATATGTTCCGGGACTGGTATAAACATGGCTCGGATTGGTAGGAGTAGTGGTTGTAAGCGTTTGACCGTCTCCGAAATTCCATTGGAACAAGGTACTGGAACTGCAGGAGCTGTTAAATCCGACTTGCGTGGAATTCAGAAAGGTTACATTCGATCCGACACAGTTATTGACTGCTGCAATTGTGAAGTTTGATTGCGGCCCGGTATACACACGAATCGGTGAAATAGAAGCCTCACTGCTGTCGCATAAATTGATTGCCTTGATGCGAAACACGAATTGATTTCCGCTTTGTCCGCAGGATGAAGCAGTGTATGTATGGCAAATGGTAGTGGGAGGCGGGTGAGACAAAGTATCTCTGGGAGAACCGTCTCCGTAATCCACCACGTAGAAAGTGGTGCTGTGATTGGAGGAATAATTACTGAGTGGAAAGCATAATGTGATTGGCCCGCATCCTGTTGTGGCTCCCGGGTTTGCCGCACCGATAGCCGGATTGGTAATATTGGCGATGTTGTATGTCGTCGTATCTGCACAACCGTTGTTTCCGGTGAGAATGTAGTTTAATTCAAAGATTTCAGCTGTATTGTAGGTGTGAGAAACTCCGCCTCCGGGGAAAGTTGCCGAATTGAAATCGGGTGAACCGTCACCCCATTGGATGATGTAAGACGAAACCTGATTGGTTGCTGAAGCGTCGAAAACGGTCATTCCAAAGTTTGATCCGTCACAGTTTCTCATTTCAGCCACCGGATCAACCAAAGCAGGCCCGGGAATAGCATTGATATTGACTGTTTGATTGAAACTGGCTGTGCATCCGTTTGAATTCGTCACAACGAGGGTTACCACATAGTTTTGAATTCCGGCTCCGATCGCTTGAAAGGAGTGAGAAGGACTTGGAAGGTTGCTCGTGTTTTGCGATCCGGAAGAAGGATCTCCGAAATTCCAGGAATAGCTCAACCCTGATCCGGAAGATGTATTGGTAAATTGAACCGGAACATTCGAACAATTGTTGTTTCCGGTAAAAGAAAATGACGCGTTTGGAGGAGGAGCAATAGTTACATCTACGCTGCTTACATCTGTGCAGCCCAAAGAGGAGCTAATTGTCAGCGTATATGTTTGATCCACAGTTGCGGTAAGAATCGGATTCGGGCAATTCGTACAGGAAAGTCCTGTTGCCGGTGACCAGGAATAAGATAAAGTTCCGGCTCCAGTTCCTGCGGGAGTTCCGCCCAGTTGAACGGTCGATCCGAAACAGATAAGCGTATCTGAACCTGCGTCAGCACTGCATTGAGCAAATAAATGAACGTTAGATAAAAGGTAAGTAGTAATAAAAAGGAAAAGAGACCTCATTGTTAGTTTTCATGTAGCGGGTATAAAGATTCGGATTAAATCCGGATTGAAGAATACCTCATTTGTAGTAATTTGTTGTTCCGAAGATTGCGAAGCAATTTAGTGAAAAAAACCGAAAATGAGAAGGATATCTGTGATAAAAAAAATAGCCCCGGAAATTTCCGGGGCTATTTCAAAAAGTGTATTTAATGATTCTTAGTTGATAGTCAACTTTTTAGTAACCTTACTTCCGTTAGAAATAACAACTACGTTGTAGATTCCAGCTTGAACGTCAGCTACGTTAATTGTTTGAGTAGTACCTGAATTCTCAGTAGAGAATACAGTCTTCCCAGCCAAATCAACGATAGAAATTGTTTCGTTTCCTGACAAACCTGAAAGAGTAACAGACTCGTTTGCAGGGTTAGGGTACAATCCGAATGTAGCAATGCTGTTTTCAGAAACACTCAAAAATTCATCCGGCATAACACTGTTCAAAACCAGGTTTTGAACGATTTGAGATCCTACCAGGTCAATTGTTAGGTTACTGTGAACAAATACAGGCAATGATCCCGGATTTGCAAGGTTATAGTATTCGTATTGTACACGATTCATAACAATGTTTCCTAAACCGATGTTGGCAGTAGCCTCATCAGTCAATTTGTAACGCGTGATGTTAGTTAATGTAGTAGCAGCATTCAATTTTAAAGTTCCTGTTCCGTCAACAGTTGCAGTTGCGGTTCCTGTTGTAGCAAAAGTTCCCATACCTGTTATAGCATCTCCTGCAAAAGCATCAGTTAAGGTATTTCCGTAAGCAAACGGGTAGTTCATTAAAGTTTCTGCATCTGAATCCAAAACTACTTTCACTGTTCCGGCTACGTTACCTCCTTCAAATGCAAATCCTTGAGAAATACGGGAAGCAGCAGATGAAGTAAAATAAGTTGTCATAAATCCGGGCATATCAATAGCCTTTGTTGAGGTTGTATAACTTGATCCGTTTGAAGTAGCGGAAGGAAGAACAACAGCAACAGATTTAGTAGCTCCGGTATAACCTGGAGTTGCACTATAATCCCAGGTAACACCTGTTCCTGTTGTTGTTGCGTAGTTTGTAACGTTGGAATCAACCACGTACATTGTCAACGAAGTACCGATTGCCGGTTCGTTTGCTTGATTGAACTGTCCGAAAGCAGCTCCTGTAATTAAGCTTGTAGCTAAGAGTAAATTTAATTTCATAGTTTATTTTTTTTCAAATTTATCTATTTGTACTTAATAATGTATACAATTTTTATTTAAACGGTAAGCATTGTTTTGCCTTTAAATGTGTTTTATCCCGAAAGGTTGGAAAATAACACGTTTTTATAACATATCTGCCGGCGTTTTGTTTAAAATTGTATCCTGTTAAAGCATTAGCACGAGACCAGTTCTTAAACTGAAAAGGTTCTGAAAACGGTATTTGGACAGCTGAAGTTTCTGTTCTGCTTCGTAATCTGTATATCCGTAATAGAATCCATTGTAGCTATCATTGATTCCAAACGGATCTTCGTCGATAATCAGCTGAATCGGGAAATTGATGTGAAGATAACCACCGAAGTTCCACGCCAGATTTTTGGAGATCGCTAAACGGTATTCCAAACCGTACATCAACGTCAGATTGAATGTGGTTTCATCCGTCATTCTTAAATTCCGGCTGCTTACACCCAATGAATCATAGAGACCAAAGTTGTTTTCCATTGCTGGAATTGATTTGTAGTTCCCTGACTTCAATGTGGATAATTCCACGCCAATTCCCAGTACATGCATTAATCCCACAGGAGCATTTGACCCTCTGGAAGCAATTTCAATACGCGGCATAATCCGTAATGTATTGTATTTCACACGGGCATCGTATCCTGGAGTGGAGGTGAAATTTCCAAACTCATCGTAAAAGCTTTTTGCCCCGATGTTCTTCAGGAAAATATCTCCGAAATAATAGTTGAAATCCAATGATAAGGTAGCTCTGTCCTTGAGCACGATTCCCAGATTTCCATAAACACTGTAGTTAAACTGGTCGCTTCCGATTTCGGATTTATAATTCCTGTAATAGTTATCAGTTCTCAACTGACGTTCCGGATAGCTAACCAATTTGAGAAGGCTGTTGTGGTGAATACCAGCACCAAACTGCATCACGAAGCGTTTTCCGTAGAAACCGACCTCCGTATTTTTTTTCTTGGTTGATGTAGAGGTCTTTGTTTGTCCGAATGCAACAGAAGAACTGATTAAAGACAGTGCGAATAAAAAAGATATAGATTTTAACATGAGGTCTTAATTAGTTGATTTGAAAATTTCATAGTACTTGGAACCCAATAGTACTTTGGAAGGTTTGCCATTGATCTGATAAAGTTTGGAGAAATCAGCATGACCATTTTTCAGGTCTACACCGATAAAATTGATCAGTGTTTTTTGAGAATCCAATAATTTACCTGTCATCATAATCAATGCCATAGGCGGAACGTACCAGGTAGCCAAAACCGGTCTTGCAATTTGCATCGGATCGCTTTTTCGGTTGTCCATGTAAAAGAGATTCGGGATCATAATGACATCCGAATTATACTTTTGGGATAAATTCTGAAGAACTGCATAATCTACCGGGAAAAAGTTCACTTTCGAATAGCCGTCATTTTGTCTCAACGCCGATTTCAGGTACATAAAGGTGTTGATTCCTTCAATACTCAATTCCGTCGGAGCATTGTCCGTACTCAGTTTGTATCCGTTGTTTGCAGCTTCATTCTGAATGAGCTCGGTAGAGTAGGTTTTGATCAATTCAGACATTTTGACGGTCTTCTTTGATGATTCCATAATTTCCACATCTGGCTCTACAAGTGCAATGCTCTTGGATTTTAAATCCGGAATTGCCGGAATCAGAAGTTGATTCTTATCCTTATCCTTGTCAGTTTCGTTTTTCGAACTTAGAGAACTGTTTTGAGCAGCTTTGAATGATTTTACGAAAGTACTGTCCGAAACAATGTCTGTCATTCCATACAAATAATAAGCTGTGGAGTCGAAAACCTGAGAACTGATATTTCCGTCAGCCGAACGTTTTTTCTTGATCTTATCGTATTTCGACCCGACATTTTTATCGGGTTCTGTTTTATTTAAGCTGTCAACCGGAATTTTTGCGATCGAATCATTGTAAGCTTTATTCAGAACAAGTGCCTGACCGTAATTGTGCTTAGAGAACGATTCCAGCGAAAATTGTTTGGTATTGGCAGCTGTTTCAACCATGCGGTCATAAATAGCCTGAATTTCCAAATCATTCGGGTTCTCGGAACGAAGATCATAAATCTGTCTGAGTGCAATGGAAGCAAGTTCCAGTTTTTCCATCTTTTTCAGGATCGAATGAAGGATTGCAATTTCACCTTCTTTGTGAAGCTTGGATTCAAAAGGTTTCGATACGGAAGCTGATTTGGTTTGAGCAAGTGCAAGCAAGGTTTTTGCTTTCATCACTTTCAGATAATGAGAATTAGGGAATTCTTTTTCCAAAACAAACACCGAGTAAAGTGCATTTGTCAGATCAAGAGCCAGAATTGCATTTCTGATTGTTTCAAATCGTGCAATGTTTCTGATTTCATAAAAACGATCTTCTCCAAGCAAATCCGCTTTTCCGTTCCATCCGTTTCCTTTTTCCAAAACATCCAAAACCTGTTTTTTACGCTTCGAAATGTTGGGATGTGAACTTTTGCTGTCGTTGTAGTTTTCTTCAGCAGTAATCGGGAAACCGTCTTTCGGGAATTTGAACGAAGGAACGTAGAATTCTTTCGAGTTGAAGAATGTCTCCGGAACTCTCACTTCGTCAAACGGAAGGTAGGAATACATCAACACATCAAAAGTAGGTTCGATCAATGCTTCATCGTATCCTGCATTCTTGTAAATTTCAATCGCATCGGAATCCGCTTCCAATTCGCGTTCTTTACTATAGGTACTTAGTTCGTAGTAATTGGAATTTTTAAGTACTGTTTTTTGCTTGAAACGCTCCAATACGTGTTTTCTCTTGTAATGCGCAATTTCGTGGGCCAAAACGTAAGCAATCTGAGCTTCGGAACTTACCTGTGAAACCAATCCGGTTGTAACGAAAATAACGCCCTGATCGGTTGAAAAAGCATTTGTTTCGTTCGATTTCAAGGTGTAAAAACGCAATTGATTGAAGGTTTCCTGATCGTCTTTTAAAAGATTTTTTGCAATATCTCTGACATATTCCGAGATCGGATCTCCGAATACGCACACTTCGGAATGGATAATTTCATCAATGGAAGTGTGAATTCCGGTATAGAATTTACGTCTTAAACTCATCGCCAGATCAGGTCTGTCGACTTTAATATCACGTTCTACTTTTTGATAGGTAGATAAGCTGAAATCTTCAGGAATACTGCCTCTTGAGCTTAAAGTTGTGTAGTTGTTAAAGTCAGTTTTGGTTTGAGCAAATAGGCCATTAAAACCAGAGAGAATTAGGATGTAGGCTAGAATGAATGTTTTCTTTAACATAACCAGTTTTTTAGGTAAGTGGGGGTAAAAGTAGTCAATCCGACAAATATCACCAAAGTTGGGTAAGAATTATCAAGTTGAAATCTCATTTGATTATTGTTACTTTTGCTTTCCTTGCAAAATACTATGAAACAAAATTCCCTTTTTCGAAAAAAAACAGTTCAGGATATTTTGGCTTCAACCCAACAGGGGGAAGCTGACGGACATGCTGCATTGGGAAAACATTTGAAGGTGAGAGATTTAGCTGCGTTTGGAATTGCGGCAATTATCGGAGCCGGAATTTTTTCCACTATCGGTGAAGCCAGTTCCAATGGCGGTCCGGCTGTGATTTTTCTCTTTATTTTCACTGCAATTGCCTGCGGATTTGCCGCTTTTGCATACGCTGAATTTGCATCTATGGTTCCGGTAGCCGGTTCTGCTTATACTTATTCTTACGTTGCTTTCGGAGAAATTATTGCCTGGGTAATCGGGTGGGCGCTCATCATGGAATATGCCATCGGGAATATTACAGTGGCCATCAGCTGGAGTGATTATTTTACGGGAATGCTCGACGGAATCGGACTTCATCTTCCACAGTGGATTCAAACGGATTATCTGACGGCACATAACGGTTATAACGAAGCTTTGGCTTTGATGCAGGGAGGAAAAACCTTTGAAAATCTGGATCAGAGCTTGCAGGCAGCTTATACGGCGTGGAATACTTCTCCGAATGTTTTCGGACTGCATTTGATTTTTGATCTTCCTGCATTGTTTATTATTGTTCTGATTACCTGGTTGGTTTACCGTGGAATGAAAGAAAGCCGGAATGCCAGCAATGTCATGGTTATCATTAAACTGGCAGTTATTTTACTGGTCATTGCTGTTGGGATTTTTTACGTAGATACCGAAAATTGGAGTCCTTTTGCTCCGAATGGAGTTTCCGGCATTTTGAAAGGGGTTTCGGCTGTTTTCTTTGCATACATTGGTTTTGATGCCATTTCAACAACTGCGGAAGAATGTGAGAATCCACAAAGAGATTTGCCCCGAGGAATGATGTGGGCGATTATTATCTGTACGATTTTATATGTCATTATTTCCTTAATCCTTACCGGATTGGTGAACTATAAAGTCCTTGCGGTAGGTGATCCTCTGGCTTTTGTGTTCCGGGAAATTGATTTGAAATGGATGTCGGGAATTATTGCTGTTTCCGCAGTCATTGCGATGGCTTCCGTCTTGTTGGTTTTTCAAATGGGACAACCGCGTATCTGGATGTCGATGAGCCGTGATGGTTTGCTTCCGAAAAAATTCTCGAAAGTTCACCCGAAATACAAAACTCCTTCTTTCGCAACGGTAGTGGTTGGTTTCGTAGTGGCAGTGCCTGCTTTGTTTATGAATCTGACAATGGTTACGGATTTATGCAGTATCGGAACCTTGTTTGCGTTTGTATTGGTTTGCGGTGGAGTGCTCATTTTGCAAAATAAAACAGATATTCCGAGAGGGAAATTCAGAACACCGTATGTGAACGGAAAGTATGTTCTGCCGTTTTTGGTTGTGGGAGCAATCGTACTTGGATTCACACAATATAAAAGCGATTTACTTGGGTTTTTATCCAATCGTTCGGAATTGAAAGAAACCAAGGATTTGATTGTTGACTTGAGCGAAGAAGAATCCGCTCAGTTGAAAGCAAATGTCTTGCAAATTGATGAGGCAGGACTTTCATTGGTTGGATCTGATTTGCTGGCTTATTTTGAACAGGCTCCGAAGATTGATTTGCCGACTTCCCTGAAAGGAATTAAAAGCAATTCGAAAGATACTTTGGTTTCTCAATTGGATGAAGCAACCAAGAAGCGATTGATTCATTTTTTAGAAGGTTATGATGAAAAAGGATTCAAACTGATGAATTCGGATTTGGAAAGCTATTATAATCAAGGTCCGAAAATTTCAATCGAAGCGGCTTTAAAACCAATCGGGATTTCCGGAAAAAGATTGTACAATTCGGGATTCTCTCATTTTGCACATAAAATCCCTACCTGGATTTTCATTCTTTTTACCTTGTTTATTACAGTTGTCACGATCAGAAAAAATCTGTCGCTCATTCCGTTGCTGGGGCTACTTTCCTGTTTGTACATGATGAGTCAGATTGAATTGCGGAACTGGATTGCGTTTATGATCTGGCTGGTAATCGGTTTGGTGATTTATTTTGTCTACAGTCGGAAAAATTCCAAGCTTGGTTTGAAGGCGAGATTGGGATAGTACGAATTACGAATTAATTTTATTGTTGGGATATTTAATTGATTATCAATTGTTTGAGTGTTGATATGTATCATTGAACTTGAACCGGATCGCAATATTGCGATATGGCAAATTTGCGATTGAATCTTAAATGGCCCATCGGGTATTCGGAATTATTGAATATATTCATCTGATTTTAAAATCATTGTATGAAAACTACTGCATTCTTAACGGCGTTGTTGTTCCTGGCTCTTACATTGAATTCGTGTAAGAAAAAGAAAGTAGATCCTGAAAATGACGGAAGTTCGTATGCTTCAATGGAAGTTTACAGCGAAAACGGAATGGGAGTGATCTATAATCCTGCAACGAACAGTGTGGCTTACAACAAGCCGGATGCAGACGGAACATACAAGATTTACATTTCTAATTATGACGGAACGGGAGAAGTTCAGTTGACTTATCCGGGCTGGGCTTCCAACAGACATCAATGGGCGGAAGAATGGGATCCGACAGGACAATATTTGTATTGTTATGTGGAGAAAACCGATTATGTTTCGGAAAGTGGCCACACGCGGATTCCGGAAGATGCAATTCCGGGTTACGGAGCCTATACCGATTTGTGGATCATCAAACGGGATGGAAGCCAGGCGTGGCAGATGACAAATTTCCCCAACGATTACAATCACGGAATTATTCATGGCGCTATTTCGAACGATGGAACGATGTTTACATGGACAGAGCGCATTCTTGCTCCGGTATTTCTGGATTTGAATCTGGGAGCGGGGGCGTATGTTTTTAAAGTGGCAGATGTTTCCTGGAATCCGCAACCTGTGTTTTCCAATATCCGCACGTACCAGCCAAACGGAGAACTTGCCGGAGGAGAAGTGGAAAGTATTAGTCCGGATAAGACCGACATTTTGATCTACAGTACATTCGAATCTCATAACATGATTGCAACACCCATTTATCGGATCGATCTGGCTAGTGGAAATACAACAAAGCTGACAGAAGAAAGTTTTTCTCAAGCGCCGACTTATACGCCCAACGGACAGAAAATTGTTTATATGACAGGAAAGGATTGTGAGATTTTCCCCGGGCAGCTTCAAGGTGCGGACTGGTGGATCATGGATGCAAACGGGAGTAATAAAAAACGCCTGACATACATGAATCAGAAGAATCATCCGCAAAGTGTGAACAGCTATCGTTTGGCGGGAACATTGTCTTTTATCAACGATTCGACCTTTATTGGCGGAGTAATGACCCAATCATTGGGTTTGGTCGGATATAGCGCACTCGTCAAATTTTGAATTGAAAATTGATAATGGACAATTGAAAAGATTTTAAATCGGAGTCTTCTTTTGATAAATTGTGTAATTCCTTTTCAATTTTCAATTTTACATTTTCAATTAGTAGTATCTTTGTAATCCAAAAAAATCGCTCAATAGCATGTTTGATAATCTTACCGATAAGTTTGAACGCGCCTTTAAAGTCTTAAAAGGACAAGGACAAATTACTGAAATTAACGTAGCTGAAACATTGAAAGAGGTTCGTAGAGCCTTGTTAGATGCCGATGTGAACTTTAAAACTGCCAAAGATTTCACCGTTCGTGTGAAAGACAAGGCAATGGGTGCGAATGTATTGACAGCTATTTCTCCAAGCCAGTTAATGGTGAAGATCTGCCACGAAGAGTTGGTGGAATTGATGGGAGGAAACGAGAGCGAAATTCAGATTCAGGGAAGCCCGGGAATCGTGTTGATGTCGGGACTTCAAGGTTCCGGTAAAACAACGTTCTCCGGAAAACTGGCTAATTATCTGAAAACGAAGAAAAACAAAAAACCTTTGTTGGTTGCCTGTGACGTTTACCGTCCGGCGGCGATTGACCAGTTGCATGTTCTTGGAGAGCAATTGGGAATTGAGGTTTTTTCCAATAAAGAAGAAAAAGATCCTGTTAAAATTGCTACTGCAGCAGTCGTTTACGCGAAAAGCAACGGATTCAATGTCGTGATTGTCGATACTGCCGGTCGTTTGGCGGTAGATGAGGCAATGATGGACGAGATTGAGCGAGTGAAAAAAGCGTTAAATCCGACAGAAACCTTGTTTGTAGTGGATTCCATGACCGGACAAGATGCGGTAAACACAGCAAAAGCATTTAACGAGCGAATCAATTTCGACGGAGTTGTATTGACGAAACTCGATGGTGATACACGTGGTGGAGCTGCATTATCGATCAAAACGGTTGTAGACAAGCCAATCAAATTTGTCGGAACAGGGGAGAAGATGGATGCATTGGATGTATTCTATCCGAAACGAATGGCCGATCGTATTTTGGGAATGGGTGACGTGGTTTCCCTGGTGGAACGCGCTCAGGAACAATTTAACGAAGAAGAAGCGAGAAAACTTCAACGCAAGATTCAGAAAGATCAGTTCGACTTCAATGATTTCCTTGGACAAATTCAGCAAATCAAAAAGATGGGTAACGTCAAAGATTTGATGGGAATGATTCCGGGAATGGGGAAAGCTGTGAAAGATGTAGATATTCAGGATGATGCTTTCAAACACATTGAGGCAATTATCTATTCCATGACTCCGAAAGAGCGTGCAAATCCTTCTTTGATGAACGGACAGCGCAAAACAAGAATCGCAAATGGTTCAGGAACCAATATTCAGGAAGTGAACAAATTGCTGAAGCAGTTCGAGGATACGAAGAAAATGATGAAAATGATGAGTAATCCGAAGAACATGATGAGCATGATGAAGCAGATGAAAGGCATGAAAGGCGGAATGCCGGGAATGTAAATTACGAATGCTGAATTACGAATTGAAAAATCATTCCGAACTCGTAATTAAGAATTAAATGGTGGATTTTGAACTCACTTCCAACGAACAATACTCCGCACGTTTTCGTGAATTAGGAATTCATTCCTTTCAAAAAGCCTGCGATTTTGTTGCTGAACTTCCTTACGGCAGAAATGCGAACCGGGAAGATTTTGCTCTGGTGCTTTCCGAACAAAAGGGTACTTGTTCTTCCAAACATGCTTTACTGGCAGAATTGGCTTTGGAAAACGGACATCCGGAAATTGAACTAATAGCAGGAATCTTTCTGATGAGTGATGAAACACATGCGAAGCTAAACTCTTTCTTCGATAACAAACCCTACACATCATTACCCGAATGCCATTGTTACCTTCGCTTTAAAGGAGAACGTTTCGACTTTACAGATACTTCGGATACACTTGAACGAATTGCACCGAAACTGGTTCGGGAACAACGCATCGATCCGAATCAGGTGAGTGATTGGAAAATCGTAATCCATAAGGATTATTTGCAGCGCTGGTTGAATCGGAATCCTGCTATCGGAATGACTTTGGAAGCTGTGTGGAAGGAGAGGGAAGAAGCAATTTCGATTCTGAGCAAATAAAAGCCGGATTTTGATAAGATTTCACAGATTCGTAAAATACCGAATTGACAAGATGACTTTTCCGGTTTCAATTTGTCTGATTGCGAAATTGCCAATTCGCAATATTACGAATCCTTAATAATTATAGGGCTTTTAGACGTTTTAATCTTTGATTTGATCCTGAAATCCCACCGGAAAATCTCTTCACTGATAATTGCTTAATACCTAATCAAGCAATTTTTTCAGATCTTCTTTGGAACAAACACCTGTCAATCGCTTACTTTCAACACCATTCTTGTAGACAATAAAAGTTGGAAAAACTCCGGCTTTCAATTCTTTGACCAATTCTGTTTGAGCACCACCATCTATTTTTATAATCGTGTATCCGTCCCGACTCAATTCATCCACAATCGGAGTCATTTTTTTACAAGGAGGGCACCATTCTGCACCGATATCAATAAGTACCGTTCGATCTTTCGGAATGGAATTGAGAAAATCCGCAAAGCTTATTTGAGCAACTTTTGCAGTGCCTTCCACAGGCAAATCTTCCAGGTTCCAGGCGTTAATTCCACCTTCCAGGTTAATCACCTTTCTGAATCCTTCCTTCAAAAGCCATTTTTGAGCTGCTGCGCTTCTGGATCCGGCAAGGCAATAAATGTAAACCGGTTTTTCCTTGTCCAGAGAAGCAATTCTTTCACTGAACTGGCTGAGGTTGTTCCAATCAGCCTGAAAAGCCCCGGTAATGTGCCCCTGATTGTATTCTCCGGCAGTTCGGACATCTAAAAGTTGAATTCCTTCCCGTTGAATAGAATCAAAAAACGGTTTCGGACCCAAAGCCGGCTTTTGAGAAAATGCAAGGTTGAAAAATGTTGAAAAAAAAATTATTGTAAACTGCTTTGTGAAATATCTCATACATCTATTTGATTTTGAAACCCATTTTATGAATAGGAACAACGATTTAGTCTGTTATCTATGCTTTTAGAAAACCAAAATGTTGCGTTAACCGTAAATGTAGAAAATGTTCATTTGGATTAGTTGTAAAAAACTGTTAATTTCGATTCAGTTAATGTTAGGAATCTCAAATACGATAGCTTATCAACACTTATACTCTATGTTTAGCCGATACTTGTTTTTGTTGATCTTCTTTACCACACTTACATCTATAACAAGGGCTCAGGACGTTTGGTTACAAAACCATTTTTCTCCTAATTCAGGTTGTAGTTTGTCAAATGCAGAAACGGTTACTGTTTTGATCAATAACAATTCCGGAGTCGTAATGCCCTCTAATACCATTCAGGTCAGTTACACGGTAGACGGTGGTAGTTTAACCAATCAGCTTTTGTCATCCAATCTGATGGCAGGCTCCTCCTGGAATTTCAGTTTTACAGTAAAAGCAAATTTATCTGCATGTGGGGCGCATATTCTCAAAGTTTGGGTAACACGCGCCGGAGATTTGAATCATCTGAACGATACTACTCAATGGACCGTTCAAAATGATTGTCCGATTGTTCCCGGTACGGTGACATCCGATATTACGGTTTGTCAGGGGGCAAACGCCGGAACACTTTCCCTTTCGGGTTGGTCATACGGAACCATCACTTCATGGCAATCTTCCACCAACGGGGGAGGAACCTGGAGCACAATTGCGAATACAACACCATCGTACGCCTATAATAATGTCATGCAAAACACGCAATACCATGTTTTGATTGATGGAGGCTATTGTCCTGATGATACTTCGGGATTTGCCACAATTACTTCACAGGCGCCTTCTGTTCCCGGAACGATTTCGGGTGCAGATTCTTTGTGTGAGAATGCGGCTTCCGGAGTGCTTAATTTAACAGGCAATTCATTGGGTGTTTTACAATGGGAATCTTCCACCAACGGAGGCGGAACCTGGAATACGATTGCGAATACAACAACTACAAATAATTATGTTTCGCTCACTTCTTCAACAATCTACAGAGTTTTGGTCGATGGTGGTGTGTGTGCAGACGTTTATTCGGATACGGCTCTGATTTATGTCGATCCGGTTTATCCTCCAACAGTTCTTGCGGGAAGTGATTCATTATGTATTACGAATGCATCCGGTTCTGTGAGTGGAACAGGCACGTTCGGACCCGTTTTAGGTTGGGAATTCTCTTCGGATAATGGTTCAACCTGGAATGCTATTTCCAATACAACAGGAACATACAATTATTCTGGATTGACTCAAACAACTTTCTATCGAATGGTTACCGAAGGTGGTCAGTGCCCGGATGTTATTTCAGATACGGCAATTATTTATATACAAGCTGTTCCGGTTCCTCCATCTTTAGGGGCTTCCGATACCTTATGTATAAATGCCGTTACGGGAATCTTAAATCTTACCGGTGCAAGTACTTCCGTTTTAGATTGGGAATCCTCAACTGACGGAGGAGCTACCTGGAATCCGCTTACAAATACAACAACGTCTTACGATTACAGCAGTCAAACAGAAACAACAAACTACAGAGTTCTTCTGGATGGTATTTTCTGTCCTGATTATTATTCGAATACGGCTATCATTCAGTTGGATTCAGTTCCGATTGCAGGAGTTTTAAACCAGAGCGGAACTGCTTGTGAAGGTACGTCAGAAGAACTTCATTTAATTGGATCCAACGCAGACTCCTTGATCTGGCAGTTTTCATCCGATAACGGAACTACCTGGCAAACAATTCCTGATTCGGATACAATCGACTACAATACATTCGCAATAAACGGAAACGTAATGTTCCAGACCGTTGCACTTTCCGGAGTGTGCCCACCAGCTATTTCAAACCCCGTGACCATTATTATGCTGCCGGCTCCGATAGCCAATGCAGGAAATGATACGTCAATTTATCTGGGCGAATCCATTACATTGAATGGTTCCGGAGGAGTAACTGGAATTTGGATGCCCGGATCAACGCTTTCTGATTCGACGATTACAAACCCGGTTGCAACACCACCTGTTTCGATGGCATATGCTTATTATGTGATCGATGCACAGGGCTGTGTCGGAGGAGATACAGTGCTTATCACGGTAATGGATCCTATTCAGTTCAATATCCGGAATGTGGTGACTGTTAATAATGATAATATCAACGACACCTGGAATATCACTGGTGTAGAGTTCTTCCCGATGACCGGCGTAAAAGTCTTCAATCAATACGGAAAATTGCTGTATGAGAACGGAGATTATAAAAATGAGTGGAAGGGCGATTACAAAGGAGCACAATTACCTAACGGGACATATTATTATGTGGTACTGAAAGGTGGAACCGAAGAGGAATATAAAGGAACTATTACACTATTGGGGAATGAATAAAACACTACTACTTTTTGTTTGTTTGTGCTGGGGAAATTTATTTGGACAACAAGTTCCTTTTTACAATCATTATCTGATAAATCCGTTTGTTTACAATCCGGCATTTACAGGAGCAAGTGATTATGTGAATGCGAGCTTTGTCAGAAATCAGCGTTTTTCTTCTTTTGGATCAACAGCAGTCAATAATTATCTGACAGTTGAAGGACCTATTGCAAAAGGGAATATGGGATTAGGATTAGTTGTTGCGCACCAGAATCAGGGAATTCAGCAGCAGCTAATGTCCAGTTTGAATTACAGCTACAAATTAAAGATCAATGACGATCATCATATCCGCTTTGGTATTTCAGCAGGAGTATTGGATAACCGGATAGATTACGATCAGCTCAATGCTCAGGAAACAAACGACCCTTATCTTACGGGACTAAGACCAACAGCTCCTGTTTTTGACATGAATGTCGGATTAATGTATAACTGGAAAGATTTGAGAATCGGAATTTCAGTTCCTCAGATCATTGGAGGAAAAGTAAAATACGCCAGAGAAAAGAGCAGGGGATATTATCAATTGGAAAGACATTATATGATGTCGTTGGAATATGATTTTCACTTGGGTGAAAAATTCATTCTTCGTCCAAATGCTATTTTGAGATACATGCCTAATGTTCCTTTTCAGTATGATGCCAGCTTAATGGGACTTTACAAAAATATGCTTTGGGTTTCTGCAACCTATAAATCAGATTATGCGGTACAGTTTAATGCGGGAGTACGCGTATTGGATTTTCTGCGTGTCGGATACAGCTATGAGCTTTTGATCGGTTCTATGAAAACGTACAATACCGGTACGAATCACGAAGTTTTCTTAGGATTCTCCTTTAAAGGGAAAAGAGAAAAGGAAATTCAAGTCGTAGAAAAAGAAGTGAAAGTTGTTGACGATCTGGCTTTGAAACAAAGAGACTCTATTCAGAAGTTAAAAGACGAATTGGAGGATAAGCTGAAGAAAATGCTGGAGGATCAGGCGCGTAAAGACAGATTGCAAAGAGAGAAAGATTCACTTGCAAATGTGGTTAAGGTAACTCCGGTTGATACTGTTAAACCTGGAAATGATCCTCCGGAAGCAATTCCGGTGGCAAAAGGATATCACTTCGTAAATCTCGATAAAAGTGAATCTCCGGATGGCTTTTATGTGATTACGGGAGTGTTCTCCAACAGGCAGAATGCCGATCAGGTACTAGCAAAAAGCCTGAGTGAATACCCGAATACGTATTTAGTAATTAATGAAGCAAATAACTATTTCTATGTTGTAATTCTTTATTCTCTGGATCAAGAACTTGCCACAACAACATTTAAAGAGTATAAAACAAAGAAAAAGCAAAAGGTTTGGATTTTGAATTATAAAAAAAGTTAAATTTTCAGGCAACCCTTTGTTAAAAAATAAGTCAATATAATTGAACTAGAACTCTATGACTATGAAAAAAACTACTGCTTTCAGATCAATCTGCGATATTGTTCTGCCGTTTGTGTTCGTTCTTGGTTTTTCTGCGCTGTCGTTGGCTCAATTTCCCGGCTGTCCTAATATCGATGCGGGACCTGACCAAACGTTGCCGTGCTCGACACCATGTACGAATCTAACTGCGACACCCTTTGCAACTGGTGCTACGAATACTTATACGGTGAGTTCTATTCCTCATGCACCGCCAATTGCCTATAACCAGTCAGGTGGAACCGCTATCTCAGTTGGTACGGATGATGTGTGGAGTGCAATTATCAATTTACCATTTAACTTTTGTTTCTACGGAGCAAATTATAACACTTGTAAAGTTGGTTCCAACGGAGCCATCAAATTTGGCCCGGCGGCTGGTGCAGGTATTCATCCGTGGGATTTTGCTCCGGCAGATAACTGTCCTTCTACGAGTTTAACAGCTGCCGGTAATGTCTTCGGAGTATATCATGATATGGATCCAACTATTGGAAATCCTACTGGAACTGTAAACTGGTATTTGCTTGGTACAGCACCATGTAGAATTTTTGTGGTATCGTTCAATAATATGCGTCAATATGATGATGCTCGCTGCCCTACTGTTCGCTCCACTTGTATGATGGTTTTGTATGAAACAACGAACGTGATAGATGTATATGTCAATAATAAACCATTGTGTACAAACTGGAACGAAGGTCTTGGAATTATTGGTATTCAGAATAATGCAGGTACCGCTGGTATAGCTGCTCCCGGAAGAAATACCAATCCGACATGGGCAGTTGTAACTCCGGAAGCTTGGCGTTTTACTCCAACCGGAGCACCTAATTACTCTGTTGCCTGGTTTCAGGGTGCCACTCAAATTGGACTAGGAAATACCATCAATGTTTGCCCCACGGCAACAACAACCTACACCTCTGTTGTGACTTATAACCGGTGTGACGGTACTACTGTAACGGATCAGGATCAGGTAACCATCAATTTTTCGAATTTAACACCACCAACAGTAACTCCTACGGCAGAATCCTGTGCGAATTACAATAATGGTTCAGTGATTATCAATAATCCAGTGGGGGCAGGGCCTTACACTGTTAATATTGCGGGGCCGACAACCGGATCGGTTGTTGAAGCAAATACCGCCGCCGCCACGGCCAATTTTACCAATTTACCGGATGGCAACTACACATACACAGTCACCGGAGCAAACGGTTGTACAACATCCGGAAACTTTACCATTGGTGCAGGAGGGATTTGTTGTAGTGTAACAGCTTCCGGAACAAATCTTCTCTGTAACGGAGCAGCAACAGGTTCAGCAACTGCAACACCTGTAGGGTTGGCACCTTATACTTATTCATGGACAGGAGGACAGACATCCCAAACAGCTTCCGGATTAGGAGCAGGGGCGTATACTGTTACAATGACAGATAACTCCGGTTGTGTGGCTACTGCAAACGTTTCAATTACACAGCCAACCGTATTAGGCGGAACTCTTACTCCTGTAAATGTGAGTTGTAACGGAGCATGTAACGGATCAATAACAGTTACTGCTTCCGGAGGAACATTGCCTTATCAATACAGTATTAACGGTGGAGCTTTTCAGCCATCAAATTCTTTCACAGCATTGTGTAACGGAACGTATGCAGTAACAATCAGGGATGCAAATAACTGTACGGTTATTCTGAATCAAAATATTACTCAGCCTGCCATTTTGAATTTAACGCAAGGATCGATAACTCCGGCAACCTGTGGTGCGAATAATGGTTCTGTAACTGTTGTTCCGGCAGGAGGAACTGCTCCATATACTTATACTATCGATGGTGGAGCGAGTCAGGCAAGTGCTACTTTCAACGGCTTGACAGCAGGTGTTCACAGCGTTGTGGTGACTGATAACCGTGGTTGTACCAGAACCTTGTCAATAACAATTACAGCTACCAATGCTCCGATTGCATCGATTTTAAATCAGACAAACGTAAGTTGTTTCGGTGGTGTTAACGGATCTGTGATTATCGGTATTGCAGGTGGATCTTCACCATTTACTTACTCAATCGGAGGACCAGGACAAGCATCGAATACATTTACGAATTTAACTGCTGGTCCTTATACAGCAACTGTAACGGATGTAAACGGATGTTCTTCGACGATTTCATTTACGATTACAACAGCACCTCAGTTGACATTTACATCAACTCCGACTGCAGCTTCCTGTAATGCCGTTTGTGACGGACAAATTCAGGTCAATGCAGCAGGTGGAACTCCTCCTTATCAATATTCATCAAACAATGGTGTCACCTATGCATTAGCAAATCCAATAACAGGTTTATGTGCCGGGTTAATCCACGTTGTTGTAAAAGATGCCAACGGCTGTTTGACGAATGCGGATGTTACGATTACACAACCAGCCCCGGTTTCTGCAACCTTTGTAAAAACAAATCCTATTTGTAACGGAGCTTGTGATGGTACAGTTACCGTGACTGCTTCAGGAGGAACACCAGCGTATCAATATTCATTGAATGGTGGAGCTTTACAAGCCGGGACAACAATTACCGGCGGATGCGGAGGTAATAATACGATCTTAGTGCAGGATGCTCACGGATGTCAATTCACATCTGTTCAAACGTTAATAGATCCTCCGGGATTTGGTATTGATACAACTGTTGTTATTTCAGCGAATTGTGGATTCAACAACGGAGCTATTACCGTTGCAGCTAACGGAACAAACGGTCCATTTGAATATTCATTGAATGGAGGACCGTTCCAAACATCGGGATCTTATACGAACTTGTTTGCCGGAGCTTATGAAATTACAGCTGTGGATCAATTGGGATGTTCAGAATCTGTATTTTTTGGAGTTAATGACGTTGAGATGTCAGGTATCACGCTTTATCAGTATGATGCAAATTGTTTTGGTGTTGCCGATGGTGCAATTGAAGTTGAAAATGTGAGCGGTGCCGGTGATATCACTTATGAATTAGATAACTCCGGAATTACTCAGACAAGTGGTTACTTTCCAAACCTACCCTTTGGATCACATATCGTAACTATTTACGATGACGGATATTGTGTGTTTACAATTCCATTTACTGTTGAGGAGCCTACAGAAATTCAATTTAATACGGATTTGACAAATATCAGCTGTAGCTCAGGAAATACAGGAGAAATTGAGTTTATAAATGTTTCGGGTGGTACAGGTGCTCATCAATTCAGTATCGACGGAGGAACTTCTTTCCAACCCGGGGCTACATTTACGGGGTTGGCTGCCGGAACATACAATTTGGCAGTTATGGATGATAATGGCTGTTTGGTATTTGGAACAGCTACTTTGACTCAGGCACCGCCTTTGGTGATGGCAACAACTATTTTTGACTTAACGTGTTTCAATGATAACTCGGGAGGAATTCAAATCGGAACGACAGGAGGTACGGGGGCTTATCAATATAGTATTGATAACGGTACGACTTATTCTCCTATTGAATCATTCTTTAGTTTAGCTGCCGGAACATATGATCTGATAACACAGGATGCGGCAGGTTGTCAGGTTACCGGAACAGCAACGGTCAATCAGCCGACTCAATTAGCTGCAACATATACACCAACAAATGCCTTGTGTTTTGATGCTTGTGACGGAGAAATTTTAGTAAATGCTACCGGAGGAACGGCTCCTTATATGTATAGTCCTGATAACGGGTTGAATTACTTTGTTTCTGATACACTAACCGGACTTTGTGCCGGTAATGTGGATATTCAGATAAAAGATGATAATGATTGTTTCATTACGGCAGTTCAAGTGATTGGGGAGCCAACGGCAGTTGCTTTGGTGGTTGTTCCTACTGACGAAACATGTGCTGCCTCAAATGGTGAAATTGCAATTACAGGTTCAGGAGGAACAGGTGCATATACTTATAGTATCGACAACTCAGTAACATATACTGCAGCTTCAAATCATACAGGATTGACTGCCGGCTTGTATAATGTATTTATTCATGATGCAAATAACTGTGAAGCAAGTACGGTTGTTTCAATTTCCAATCAGGCATCACCGGTGATTATTGGAGCGGCAGTTCAGAATGTTAGCTGTAATGCTGCTTGTGACGGAGAGTTACAGGTAACAGTTTCAGGCGGAACAGGAGCAATTACCTATTCAATCGGAACTCCTCAGCCTGCATCTTTGATCACGAATATTTGTGCCGGAAATTATACTTTAACGATCACAGATCAAAATGGATGTACGGATACTGAACCGATTGTGGTTACTGAACCGGCTCCATTGGCAGCAGTAATTACTCCAACAGCATTGACATGTTTCAATAACAACACGGGACAAATTAGTTTCAATGCTTCGGGAGGAACGGCGCCATATACATATAGTACAGATAACGGAGCTTCATTCTCCAATCAGACTACAGTTCAATTCCTGAGTGCAGGATCTTACAATACGGTTGTGAAAGATGCAAACGGGTGTCTTGTAAATACAACAATAAACGTTACGGAACCTGCTCTGCTGGATGTTCAGAATATTGTAGTTAATAACGCAAGTTGTTATTCATTCTGTGATGGAGACGCGGCTGCTACGGTTACCGGTGGTACAATACCATACAGCTATACATGGTCAAATGGAGCTACTGGAGCGAACACAACGAACGGACTGTGCGCTGCATCTTATAACCTGACGGTAGTTGATGCAAACGGATGTTCGACAGTGGAAGCTTTCAGTATTACTCAGCCACCAATGTTGGTAATCACAAGTACAACTGCTACAGATGCATTGTGTAATGGTGACTGCAATGGTACAATTACAATCAACTCAGCATTGGCAACTGGTTACAGTATTGATAATGGTGTGACATTCCAACCGGCGAATACTTTTTCGGGGCTTTGTGTAAATACTTATACGATTCAGGTTCAGGATGCAGCAGGATGTACACAATCAGGTACAATCTCTGTTGGCCAGCCTCAACCTTTGGTTCAGTCAGCGATTCCGGAAGATGGTTTGTTGATTTGTTATGACGGATCAGGAGTATTATCAGCAAACGCAACAGGAGGAACTGCACCATACTATTTTGTTTGGAATACAGGTGATACCACTCAATATCTGACGGTAAATCTGACAGCGCCTGCAACATTTACCTGTACGGTTTATGATCAAAACGGATGTGTTTCAAATGTTCAGACGGCGGACGTTACAGTAAGACCTCCGTTTGTGGCATCAGTTACAACTCCGGTTATGGCGTGTCCCGGAAATCCGGTTACAATGACAGGATCCGGTGTTGATGGATTGCCCGGATACTTTTACCAATGGATAACTCCGGTAGCTCACGATACTTTGGCAAACGGAGCAACTTATACATACGTACCGAATGGTTCGGAAACAGTGTTGATGGTTGCACATGACGAATGTTACAGATACGATACAATTCCGGTAACAGTTCAGATTTATAATCTTCCAAGTCCTGAATTCCAGGTTTCACCTGCTTCCGGTTGTTCACCGTTATCAGCAAACTTTAATTTCCCTGCTGTTGTTGCAGGATCAATTACAAGTGCAACATGGAACTTCGGAGATGGAACAACAGGAAATGGAGTATCTACTTCACATGTATTCACTCAGGTAGGATGTTACGATGTTTCAGTTGAAATTACGACGAATGATGGCTGTATTACCGACACAACGCTGTTGAATATTGTTTGTGTGGTTCCTGATCCGATTGCGAACTTTACCTGGAGTCCGGTACCACCGTCAACAATAAATTCAACGGTTACATTCAATGATAATTCAGTAAATGCTGCTTCTTACGATTGGGATTTCGGAGCTTTCGGAACATCGACTCTTGAAAATCCGATGGTAAATTATGGAAACATTGAAGCGGGCAGCTATGAGGTTTGTTTGATGGTTACTTCTCCGGAAGGCTGTCGAAACGAAATTTGTAAGTCGATCGTGTTTATTGAAGAGTTCCTGGTTTTCGTTCCGAATACATTTACTCCGGATGGAGATGAGTTCAATAATGTGTTCAAGCCTGTGGTTCCGGATGGAATGGCGATGGACGATTACACTTTTGCGATCTACAACAGATGGGGAGAAGTATTGTTCGAATCTCATGATGTTGCAGTTGGATGGGATGGAACCTATCATGGTGAAATCGTGAAAGAAGGTGTTTATACCTGGACGATTGTTGCCAGAGGCGGGGGAGACAAGAAAGCCCGCAAATTTGAAGGACACGTGAATATGCTAAGATAAGAGCAAGCACCGCTTGCGATACATGACAAACGTCAGTGCAGTCATGGAACAAAAAAAGAATCATAAAAAAAGCCCGTCAAATGACGGGCTTTTTTTATGATTCAAAATCAGGAAAGTCTGCTGTTGGTCCATAACTTTGTGGAACCGGAATTCCAAGTAAACGGTAATTCACACCCAACTGAGCTCTGTGATGTATGGTTTGGTTGTGAGCCATTCTTACAACTTCTTCTTTGGTGCTTTCTGAATAAACAGTTGCCCCTGAGCGTAGTTTCCAGGTTTGATCCAAAACAGAATCCTGCACATGGTTCAATGCAGCCATTCCTTTTGCAACAGATTCATCAAAATATGTCATTGCCTGTTCAACTGAATCGAATTTTTTCGGATCGTAAGGTGCTGATTCAAAGTCCAGCTCATCTGTTGTTACAGCCATTTCTGCCCAAAGAGGAAGATCAATCACATGAAGGAAAATATCTTCCAATCTCATACTTTTCTCATGAGCCTTGTAATCCTTTTTGTCAAAAGGGAAAGCCTTAATGAATTTTCTGGTTGTTTCTGCTTCGGCAGCCAATTGTGCCTGTAGTTGCTCTTTTCTTGTCATGATTTCTAAATTTTAATACAAAGAAAAGGAGGTACACTGACAACCCTATGGCAGTCTGTTTTTGAACACGAAAATTTTTTATGAAATAGGACGAAATAGTTTACATCAAGAAGCAAAAAGTTCCTTCACACCCGGTTTACTTTTCACTTTTGCTTTCTCACTTTTACCTTTTCACTTAGCTAGTAGTTCACAGGAAGTTTGTATTCACTCAGTGAAATGTGCTTACTGACTTCAAAGGGATTCATCGTTTTGCGAAGCTCTTTGATCCGGCCGATTTTGAAATCACGGTAATCTTTCCGAAGCTGACAATAAGCAATCAAATGCCAGGAAAAAGCATAAAATACCAATCCGATGGGTTCTACGGTTCTTTGCAGCAACTCTTCTTTTAAGCTGAGATAGTTTATCCGGACTTGTTTTTGCTCCGTAATGGCTTGTTGAATTTCTGCCAAGTAATCAAATTCATTACTCAGACGATGCGGCACCTGAAATTTGATGCTCTGATCAAGCAGATCTATTTTTTCCTTGTCGACCTGTTTTAGAACAGCTTTGATTTTTGTCAAAGCACTGTCGAAGTTTGTTTGAACGGATCTGTCTCCGAAGCCTGCCATTAAAGATTGAGATAACAACAAAGCATTTGCTTCATCCAATGTGAATGAAACCGGAGGAGTAAAATAGCCCGGAACGATGAAATATCCTTTGTTTGGTTCGAAACTTACAGGAATTCCGGCTTCTCCGATTGCTTTGATATCACGGTAAACTGTTCGGACACTGATTTCAAATTTCTCTGAAATCCGTTCGGCACTCACATATTTTCTGGATTGAAGAAGGGTGACTATCCCAAATAAACGATCTACGCGGTTCATAGTTGTTTTTTTGGTAGAACTTTCCCAGGATTCAGGAGGTTTTTCGGGTCGAATACCTGCTTGATGGAACGCATCAGGTCGAGTCCGGTTTCGCTAAAAGCCAAATCCATATACGGTGTCTGCACCAAACCGATTCCGTGTTCTCCGGAAATGGTTCCTCCCAAACGAACAACTTCGGTAAACAACTCCCGGATTGCAATTGGAAGCTGATTATTCCAGGCATCTTCACTTAATTGATCCCGGATAATATTGACGTGCAGGTTTCCGTCTCCGGCATGACCGTAACAAACAGATTTGAACCCGTATTTTTGTTCCAGTTCCTTAACTTTCTTCAGCAATTGCGGTAATTCGTGCCGCGGAACCACCGTGTCTTCTTCTTTGTATGTGGAATGAGTTTTAACGCATTCTCCGATTTTTCGTCTCAAACGCCACAAGCTGTCTTTCTGAGCTTCTGTTTCGGCAAAAAGAATTTCATCGATGTCAAATTGCTCTGCAAGTTCCATGATTCTCTCGCTTTCCTGCATCAAAACGTCCGGGTTAAAACCATCCAATTCAATTAAAAGATGTGCATCATGGTCGTCTTTTAAAAGATTCGGAGCATCATCCACATATGGAGTTGTGAAAATGATTGCATCCCGATCCATGTATTCCAGTCCGCTTGGAATGATTCCCGCCATAAAGATCTTTCCGACTGCTTCACAAGCTTCCACGCCGTTGCGGAATGGAATCAGCAGCAATAAATTGTGGGTAGGATGGGGAATCAGGCGCAAAACAATCTTGGTAACCACCGCCAGTGTTCCTTCACTTCCGATGATCAACTGGGTTAAATTATATCCGGTAGCGTTTTTAATCACATTTGCTCCCGTCCATAAAATGTCGCCATTGGGTAAAACAACCTCCAGGTTGAGTACCCAATCTTTGGTAACACCATATTTTACCGCTTTCGGGCCTCCGGAATTTTCGGCAATATTTCCGCCGATAAAACAAGAACCTTTCGATGCCGGATCGGGAGGATAGAATAAGCCAACAGCTTTTACTGCATTTTGAAGTTCTTCCGTTACAACTCCCGGTTCGGTAATCACCTGATGGTTTTGTTCGTCGATCTGAATGATTTTGTTCATGCGCTCCAAACTGAGAAGCACACCACCATAATTTGCCAATGCACCACCGCTCAGTCCGGTTCTCGCCCCGGAAGGTGTTACGATCAAATCGTTTTCATAACAATAACGCATAATGGAAGAAACTTCCTCCACGGTTTCTGGTTTTACGACCAGTGAAGGATAAAACACAAAATCTTCCGTGTGATCTGAAGCATAATGTGCGTCAATTGCTGATCCGACCTGTATGCGATCGTTTAACAGATGTTTAAAAAAATGAATATGCCTTTCTTCAATAATGGCTGTCATTGTGCGGATTTTCAGTAAAAATAGCGAATTTGAATCGAGTGTAACCGAATACCAATCTTTTGTAAGCGGATTTATAAATAAAATTAGTTGACACGTTAATTTTTCTATTTTTGAAATAAAAAAGAGCTATGCTATTACAAGACAAAGATTACGTGTTTTATGAAGATTCAGGGGTGATGAATTCAAAACAACCCATGAAAATTGTAAACGCAACGGTTGTTGGAACTAAGAATTATGTGTTTTTTATTCCCACAAAAACAGTCGGAATGTTTCTTATTCTGGATACAATTAAAAATCACTCTTATTTTCAAGGGATAAGCATTCCGGAAGGTGTGAAAAAATTGATTGAGAACGCTACTTCCGTGGAAGACCTGGAAGAATCACTAAAAGCATTGCTTCAGGAAGACGAAAAGTATGTACACTTTATTCCTGAATGGCCTTCATTTAAGTTTAAAGGATTCTTAGGAAAACACACGCTTCGTCTTGGAAAAGGCGGTACTGGTGCATGGAGTTCCGTAACGGTAAACGGAAAAGGAAACAGCAAGCAATTCAGAACTTATTACGGACAATAATGTGGTCCATTAAATACAAAACTGTTTCTGTCATCACGGAGTCTTCAAAGACGAAATGCAAGGTTTGTAAAGATGAAAATCAGAAAGATATTGTGACAGAAAAGAAACGTTTAACGATTCTGTACGTGATTCCGATTCCTCTTGCAACAGAACGCGTGGAAATTTGTCCTGCATGCAATGCGCGTATGAAAGTAAAAGAATCAAGCGAGCTAATTGATTCGAAAATCTAAATAACGAAATGTGGTTGTTATGGAGACTGAGCGAAGTCCCCGTAACAACTGTGTTTTTCCTGAATTACTTCAAAATAATCGATTCCATCATTTTCGGAATGAAAACTTCCAGCTTCAACTCGTGCTCAATTTTGACACGAAAAGCATCCGTTTGATGTGCTTCACCGTGATTCAGAATCACTTTCTTCGGTTTGTTCCGGAATCCTTTCAACCATTCGATCATTTCAGAATAATCTGCATGGGCAGAAAGCGAATCAATGTGCTGAACCTCGCAATTTACTTTGCGGTATTCTCCGAAAAATTTGATCTCGGTTGAGCCGTTCAAAATGGCTCTTCCTCTGGTTCCTTCTCCCTGATAGCCAACCATCAGCAAAGTGTCTTCCGGGTTGTCGATGTGTGAATTGAGGTAATGTAAAATACGTCCACCTTCAATCATTCCGCTTCCTGCAAGTACAATTTTCGGCTGTTTGTCGGCCACCAGCAACTTGGATTGCTCCATATCATTGATAAAATAAACCTCGTTAAACATCTGATCCAATTCGTAATTGGAAATCTTTTGCCAATCCGGATAGCGTTTGTAAGTATTTGTAGCATTGATTCCCATGGGGGAATCCAGAAAAACCTTACACTTGGGTAATTGCTCTTCTTCCCGAAGCTGATAGATCAGATACAAAATCTCCTGGGTTCGTTCCACCGCAAAACTTGGAATCATCAAAATCCCGCCGCGTTTAATCGTCCGGTGAATAATCTCCTTCAACTCTTTTTTGACATTCTCAGATTGATGCAGACGGTCTCCGTAAGTGGATTCCAAAATCAGGTAATCAGCCTCTTTGATGTGTTTTGGCGGATAGAGCAACATCGGGTTCAAACGTCCGATATCTCCCGAAAAGACAATGGTTTTGTCGACCGCTTTGGCGTTGACAAACGCTCCTCCTAAAATATGTCCGCTGTTCAGAAATTCAAACTTGAAATACTCATTGATAATCACCCATTCGTTCAGATTATGACCAACAAAGAGCGGTAAACAGTTCAACACATCTTTCACCGTATACAAAGGTTCTGCATGTTCGTGTCTGGAATAGTGATTTTTGTTGGCGCGCTCGGCATCTTCTTCCTGAATTTTGGCACTGTCTTTCAAAATGATCTCTGTCAGATCCAAAGTCGGGTGCGTACAATGAATCGGACCTTTGAATCCTTTTTTGACAAGTAGGGGAATGTATCCGCAATGATCCAGATGAGCGTGAGTCAATACAATTGCATCAATTGTTCCGGGAGGAATCGGGAAATCAGTCCAGTTTAAAAGCCGCAAATCTTTGATTCCCTGAAACAGACCGCAGTCAATCAGGATTCGTTTTCCATTGATTTCAACCAACGTTTTTGAACCCGTTACGGTTCCGGCACCTCCGAGGAAAGTGAGTTTTACCGATGTGTCAAAGACAGCCATGCGATGAGGAATTGTGGATTATCTCTTAAAGTTAACCGAAATAGGGCGTAAAAAAAATGATTTGGATAGGTGAAAATGAAGTTTTAAGCTTATTTTGTACTTTCGGATTAAATAAAGCTCCCATGAATCAAATTCATTGCCCGAATTGTGGCACTCCAATCGATGTCAACGATATTTTGGCGCATCAACTGGAAGAACAAATCAAGCTTCAGTATCAAGGTCAATTGAACGAAGCCCGCGATGAGTTTGCTAAAAAACAGGAAGTTTTACTGCGTGAAAAAGAAGAGTTTGAAGAGAAGAAACGAAGAGAAAATGAGCTTTTTCAGGAACGTTTTGAGCAAAAACTGAAGGAAGAACGCAAATCGCTGGAAGAAAAGCTGAAAGCGAAACTTATTCAGGAGCAGGACGAACAATTTGCCTTGCTTCAGAAGGAATTGAACGAAAAATCGGAACAGATCAAAGAATTGAACCGGACCAAAGCTGAAATTGAGAAGTTGAAGCGTGAAAAGGAAGAGATGAAAGAAGCTGTTGAAGCAGAATCTCAGAAAAAGTTGAGTCTTCAATTGGAAGAAGAAAAGACAAAAATCCGCAAAGTAGAGGAGGAGAAGAACGAACTTCGGATGAAGGAATTGCTCAAGCAGCTGGAAGACCAGAAAAAACTCACCGAGGAAATGAAACGCAAACAAGAGCAAGGTTCCATGCAATTGCAGGGAGAAGTGCAGGAGTTGGCAATCGAAGAGTGGCTCGCAGCTCGTTTTCCTTTGGATACGATTGAAGAAATCAAAAAAGGTGCGCGCGGTGGAGATTGCATTCAAACGGTTCATACACGTTCGCAGCAAAATTGCGGAACAATCTATTACGAATCCAAACGAACGAAGGATTTTCAACCTTCCTGGATTGAAAAATTCAAAGCAGATATCCGCGATAAAGGAGCAGATATCGGAGTCCTTGTAACCGAAGTGATGCCGGGAGATATGGAACGTATGGGCTTGAAAGACGGAATCTGGATCTGTACCTACGAGGAATTTAAAGGACTGTGCTCTGTTTTGAGAGAAACAATCATACAAATCAGCAGCACATTGGTTTCTCAGGAAAACAAAGGAGATAAAATGCACCTGTTGTATGATTTCCTGACAAGTTCTACTTTCCGTATGCAGGTGGAGGCAATCGTGGAAGGATTTACCCAGATGAAGGCCGATCTGGAAAGTGAAAAACGCTCCATGCAGCGCATTTGGAAACAGCGCGAAAAACAAATTGAAAAAGTCATTGTGAATACCATCGATATGTACGGTTCTGTGAAAGGAATTGCAGGAAATGCCGTGCAGGAAGTGAAAGCATTGGAACTTCCCGGAGGTGATGATTCTGATAATGACGACGAGGATTAAAACACAACTTTAATTTTACACTACAAACGAAAACTATTTATTGAACACGAATGAACCATCAATGTAAAAACTGCGCTGTTGAACTGAGTGGCAAATATTGCAGCAATTGCGGACAAACTGCCGACACACACAAATTGAATTTCCACTACATGTGGCACGATATTCAGCATGGTTTGCTGCATTTCGACAAAGGAATTTTTTATTCCGTCAAGGAATTGTACACCAGACCCGGACACAGCATTCGCGAATTTTTGAACGGAAAACGGGTAAAGCATTTCAAACCACTTTCCATGGTGATTGTGCTGGCAACCATTTATGCATTTTTGTTTCATGTGCTGCATCTGGATCATAGCACGAGTATCTCTCTGAGAGATGGAGTTGATGGGACAGGAGCGAATCCTTTGAATGTCAGTCAATGGATTACGGACCATTACGCCATGTCGCGCTTGTTGTCTATTCCGCTTTTGGCATTGGCAACCTGGATTTGTTTCAACAGACAGAAATACAATTTTGTTGAATTGCTGGTTCTTACGGCATTTGTAACGGCTCAAACACTGATTTTGATGATCGTGTCTTGCCCGATCCTGTATTTCCTGAAACCGACCATTGCGTATGATTTTTTCAGTATGGGACTACAATTGGTGGAATTTGTGCTGTTTGTCTGGACTTACATTCAGTTTTTTGACAGATTGGGAAAGATTCGGGTGTTTTTTCAAGCTGTCTTGTCCTTACTGCTTTATCTGGTTTTATTGTTCCTTGTCAGCGGAATCGTCATCCTTGTCATGGGAATGTTTACTTTTACAGATAAGTAAAAATTCATTTTATGATTCAGTTTGCCTATACGATTTTGTACGTTCCGGATGTTAAAAGATCCGTTGATTTTTATACGAAAGTCTTTGGATTCGAATTGAAATTCATTGCTCCTGAAAATGAATATGCCGAGCTGATTACAGGAAATACAACCATTTCCTTTGCTTCCATATCTTTGGCGAATTCTAATCTGAAAGAAGGGTTTGAGGAAAGCAAACCGGGATCAAAACCATTTGGTATAGAACTGGGTTTCACAACAGAAGATGTACAGGGGCTTGTAAATAAAGCACTTTCTGAAGGAGCTGTGCTTGTAGAAGAAATAAAAGAGAAACCCTGGGGACAAACTGTAGCTTATGTCCGCGATTTGGATGGTTTTTTACTTGAATTATGTACTCCAATGACCTGATAATATGAATCACATTCGAAATTATAATCACCCGGACAAAGAAAGCGTATTGAATCTTTTTGATGCGAATTGTCCGACCTATTTTGCCCCTGAAGAGAAGGAAGATCTGAAAAACTACCTCGATTCCGAATTGGAAGACTACTTTGTGGTTGAATCGGAGGGAAAAGTAGTGGCTTGCGGCGGAATCAATATCCAGCAGGATAAGAACAAGGGAGTTTTAAGCTGGGACATGATTCATCCTGACTCCCAGGGAAGGGGAATCGGAAGAACCTTGGTTGAGCACCGGGTGAAACACCTGAAAGAAAATCGAAAAGTAGATCGTATCGGAGTACGAACATCTCAGTTTACGCATGAATTTTATGCCAAATGCGGTTTCGTACTGAATGAGGTTGTAAAAGATTATTGGGCACCGGGCTACGATTTGTACGATATGGATTATCCTGAAGGAGAATGAGCAGGATAAAGAATTTATACCTCGCATTTAAACAAGTTCCTGAAAAGTATCTGGTTGTTCTGGCATTTGCAGTGATTTACTCGTTGATTTCTCTGGTAAATCATTATTTATTCCGGACTTATGCGTTGGATTTAGGACTTTATTCAAATGCGCTTTACGATTATTCCCATTTTCAATGGAATGACAGCACAACCTTCAAAGCGGCTCCCGAAAATCTGTTGGGAGATCATTTTGACTTCTATCTGATCTTGTTTTCGCCTCTGGTTTGGATTTTCGGTTCCTATACTTTGCTGATTGTTCAGATTGTGGCTTTGCTTTTCGGAGGACTTGGAGTTTACCGTTATTTCAAAACAAACCGTTATCTGGCTTCCGCTGCGATGATCTTCTTTTATTCGTTTTTCGGAGTTTTTTCTGCCTTGTCGTATGATTTTCATGACAGCGTGGTTGTGGCAAGTTTGGTTCCCTGGCTTTTCGTATTTACCAAAGAACGAAAACTCAAATGGTGCATTTTCTTCATCATTATTTTGTGGCTTGGGAAGGAAAACAGCCCACTTTGGGTTTCATTTATCTGTTTCGGACTTTCACTTCAATTATGGAAAGAGAAAAAATGGCGCAATTTCTATATCCTGTCAGGCTTTTGCTCCATGGTTTATTTTTTGATCATCATGAAGCTGATTATGCCGGGTCTGGCCGGAGACGGCGTTTATCCTCATTTTGATTACAGTGTTTTGGGTGGAACGATGTCGAGTGCAGTGAAGCATTTGATCTTTCATCCGATCGATTCATTCAATCTGATGATTTCCAACTTTAACGGAGATCCGATGGCCGCTAATACCAAAGCATTTTTGTTCAGGTATTTGATTTATTCAGGAATCATTTTGCTGTTATTCCGTCCTGCATATTTGGTGATGTTGATTCCCATCTTTTTTCAGAAATTATTCCATGATTCTCCCATTATTTGGGGAGTTGGTTTCCAGTATTGTATTGAATTCGCACCGATTCTGGCTATCGGCGTATTCGAGGTTGTCGGAAAACTCAAAAAAGAATCATTCAGAAAGATCGGAGCAACGGTAGTCGTATTGTCGGCACTGATGATTACGCACGAACGCATGACAGAGCCTTATTTCTATACTCCTGATACGAATATCAATTTCCTGTCGAAGAATCATTACAAGAAGGAATATGACGTGAAACCGGTTTATGCCGCATTCAAACTTGTTCCGCAGAATGCGGTCGTTTCTGCTCAGTCGAATCTGGTACCACATCTGGCAAACCGCAATTATTGTTACATGTATCCGGTTGTTAAAAATGCGGAATACATCATACTTGCAAAAAAAGACACACCATATCCTTTGAATGATTCCCTTTTTCAGGTCGAAATCAAAAAGTATCAGGAATCTCCTGATTGGATCAAAGTGGTGGATCAGGAAGAGGTTTTACTGATTAAAAAACGTAAATAATAAAAAAAGACAGGGGCGAATAATTATTCGCCCCTGTCTTTTTCATTTTCTGAAGATTCTTAATTTGCTTTGATCTCAAATTCCGTACGACGGTTTTGTTGTTTTCCGTCTTCGGAGTTGTTGGATGCAATCGGTTTGGATGAACCGTATCCTTTTGCAGTCATACGGCTTGCAGCGATTCCTTTCTGAGAAAGATAAGAAACAACCGCTTCGGCGCGTTGCTGAGACAATGTTTCGTTCAAGGAAGCAGAACCCGTGTTATCGGTATGCCCGGAAATTTCAATTTTCAAGCTCGGTACGTCTTTCATCAATTGAACCAGGCGCTCCATTTCAGCATTTGATTCCGGTCGGAGTGTTGCCTTGTTGACATCAAAGAAGATGTTGCGAAGCGCAATTTTAGATCCGATGGCAATATTTTTCAATTCAATCACTTTGTTTACCAGATTGTCGTCTGCTCCGGAAGGAATATCAAAGTTCTCGGAGTGGAAAAGGTATCCGGAAGCTTTTACCGCAATTCCGTAGTTTTTCCCGGAATTCAATGTAATGATGAACTTCCCTGTTGCAGAGTTCGTCGTGAAGGTTTCGATGATTTTTCCGGTAGCATTATCCGTGATCTCAATTTGAGCCTCAACCGGTTTTCTGGAAATTGCATCAATAGTCACACCTTTGAATACCGTTAAACTCTTTTTCTTAACCTCAACGGATTTTTCAATGTTGTGATCCTTCACCGGCATTACGATACTTGCAAGCAGGTAATCTTCTGTTTCAGCAATAGGTTTTTTCTCCGGCCCCCAGAATGTTACTTTGTAAATGTCGAAACCACCTTTTCCTCCGGCTCTGTTGGAAGAAATGTATGCAAATTTATTGTTTGCGGTAGAGGCGAAGAAGAAATCGTCATAAGGAGTATTGATCGGATATCCCATATTCACGGGAGTTGTCCATTGCCCCTGAACCTTTTTTGAAAGGAAAATATCGTATCCTCCCATTGACTCATGTCCCTGAGAAGCAATATACATACTTTCCCCGTCGATGTGAATATAGATCGGACCATCATTGAATTTCGAGTTAACTCCTGTGAGCATCGTCGCGATCATGTAATCCTGCTTCATTTTGTTCTGCATTCCCGAGAACATGATTTCGGAACCTGTTTCGCGGAAACCGTTGTCTCTGCTGAAGTAAATTTTCCAGCCGTCTTCATTGTAACTGGCGTAGCGTTCGTTGTTTTTGTCTGTACTGATGAAAATGCTCAGTCTAACCGGATCGGACCATTCGTTTCCTTTCAATTTAGATTCGAAAATATCTGTTTGTCCTCCGGTTTCGCGGTGAAGAAGCATTTTTGTTCCGTCGTAAGAAAGGCAATTCGAAATGTCATCGTTACTGGAGTTGATCGGTCCTGCTAGTTTTGTAGGAGTCGACCATCCGTTTTCCAAAAGTGTGGATGAATAGATCTCATAATCGTAAATTCCGAGAGCATCCGGTTCGTGGCTGTTCGCTCTGTTTGAGCTTAAAATCATTTCAGAACCATCGGTAGAAATGGAAGGAGCAATGTCGTCTTCTTTCGTATTCAGGGAAGGAACATTATCGACCCAGCAACGCACAGCAGCAGCTTCGAATTTTTTAGAAGTAGCACACTGCTTTTTGCGCAGATTCACGAATTTCATGAAATCATCCGCCTTTTTGTATTCCGTTTCGAAAACGGTATAATACTTGGCAGCCTCGTCGTATTTTCCTTCGATTTGTGCTACGTAACCCAAATAGTAATTCAGGAACGGATCGCAGGCAGGATCCAATTTTTGCGCCTTTTTAATGTATTCGACACATAAAACAGGATCCGTGGAATTTGCATAACACACTCCGATCTTGTAATTCAGCAGGGCATTGTTCGGATTGAATTTTTGTGCTTTTTCAAAGTGTTTCAAAGCGCTTTTGAAATTTGTTCCAAAATCCTGAACAGCAAAAACAGCAGTCATTCCGACTTTGTAAAACTCGTCGCCTTGTTCGATGGCTGTTGTTGCATTTTTAAATCCTTCTTTATCGTCTTTGAAATTTGCCGATTTAAAATCAACGTTCTGGGCGAATAAGTTTGTCGTTAAACCAATAACGACTAGTGTTAGTAATTTTTTCATCGTTTTGATTTTAATTGCTGCAGTTTCCTGAGTGACATGTTTTTCCTTCCGTTGATCCCAGATCACTTGCTTTCTTCCAATCACTGCAGGCATCGTCCATGTTTCGGAGCATTTCTCTGGCCATTCCGCGGTTTACGTATGCTGAAGCATAATTCGGATCGGCATTAATGGCTTTGGTAGCCAATTCTTCTGCCTTCTTGAAATTTTTGCGTTTGAAGTAAATTCCGGAAAGATTGGAAGCAGCAGGAGCATACTTCGGATTGATAGACAACGCTTTTTCAAAATCCTTGATCGCATCATCCAGACTTCCTTTTTCAAGAAGTGTTACTCCTCTGTTGTTGTAAGCCAGGTAAAAATTAACATCAACAGAAATAGCCCGGTTGAAAGCTGCCAAAGCTCCCGCGTAGTCCTTCATTTTCTTTTTGGTTGTACCCACATTGTTCAGTACAAAAGCCAGATTCGGGTTTTTACGCAAAGCTGCTTCATAATCTTCAATTGCTTTCGGATAATTTTCCAGCATGCGGTAACAGCTTCCACGGTCGTTGTAAGCCATTGGTCCGGAAGGATCTAACTCGATACTTTTCGTAAAGTACTTAATGGCAGTATTGTAATCTTGTTGCAAGAATTTTAAAGTTCCGTAGTTGTAGTACGCTTTTGGATTGTTTGCATCGAGTTTAATGGATTCTTCGTAGTCTTTTTCGGACTTCAGGTAATCCGACAAGCCCTGATAAGCTCTTCCTCGTTGAAAATAAGCTTTTGAATATCCTTTTTGCTTACCAATCAGTGTATTGAAGGTTGCAAGTGCGTCCTGATACAGTTCCGCTTCGTTTTCCGCAACTCCTTTATTGTAATAGGCAGCGGTGAAATTCGGATCAGAAGCAATGGATTTACTAAAAGAAGCAATGGCCTCTTTGAAGTTTTTTTGATTGAAAAGTTCGATTCCTTTGTTGTAGGCCTCCTGGCTGGCTGCAATTGCTGCGTTACTTTGATTCAATTTTGTAATCGAATCGCGATACCTGATTTCTGCTGCGGTCATGCTCTCGGCCTGAGAGAACGATAACACACTACAAAATAGCATTCCAGCCATCAATGGGACGGATTTTTTCATAGATCGTAATTTGGTTTAGGGTGTTGAATTTAGTAAAATATATGCCCTCGACGGGTCAATACTTATCAACAGTGTGGAGAACCTTTTAACAGAAATCGAATCAGAAGGAATATTCCTTATTTTCGTAGAAGATTAAACGAATGGAAGTTAAACTAAGGATTTAATGGCGATAAAGGACGCATTTATAGTAGCTGGTGTAAGAACCGCGATTGGAAATTTTGGTGGAGCGCTCGCTCCGGTAAGAGCAGATGATTTGGCGGCGCACGTTTTGGAAGCATTGTTGAAAAAAGTTCCGGATTTTGATCCGGGTGCAATCGAAGATGTGATTTTGGGATGTGCCAATCAGGCCGGAGAAGACAATCGAAATGTGGCTAGAATGGCTTTACTGCTTGCCGGATATCCGATCAATGTTGGCGGAGAAACGGTTAATCGCTTATGTGCGTCCGGAATGTCGGCTGTGGTGAATGCTGCCAGAGCAATTCAGGTTGGGGCCGGAGATGTTTATGTGGCCGGAGGAATCGAACACATGACACGTGGACCGTGGGTGCTTTCAAAAGCATCTGCGCCTTTCGGAAGAGATCAGCAATTGTTTGATTCTTCTTTCGGATGGAGATTCATCAATCCCAAAATGGAAGAACTTTATGGAGCAGAAGCGATGGGAATGACTGCGGAAAACCTGGCCGAACTGCATCAAATTTCCAGAGAAGATCAGGATCGTTTCGCAGTCTGGTCGCAGGAAAAAGCAACGAAAGCTCAAAAAGCAGGAATTCTTGCTGAAGAAATCGCTGCGTTTGCTATCCCACGTAAAAAACAAGACCCTTTGATCTTTGATCAGGACGAATTTATAAGATCCGGAACAACGCTGGAAACCTTGGCGGCATTGAGACCGGCTTTCAAAAAAGATGGCTCGGTAACAGCAGGAAATGCATCCGGATTGAATGACGGTGCGGCAGCTCTGTTGCTTGCTTCGGATACGGGATTGAAAGATCACAATCTGAAACCGATTGCACGGATTGTTTCGGCGGCAGTTTCGGGTGTCGAACCGCGTATCATGGGAATCGGGCCGGTTGAAGCTTCCCGCAAAGCATTGGAAAGAGCAGGTCTGACATTGGATCAGATGGATGTACTTGAATTGAACGAAGCATTTGCTGCGCAAGTACTTGCATGCAGCAGAACAATGGGGCTGGACGATCAGGATTCCCGGATCAATCCGAACGGAGGAGCAATTGCACTCGGACATCCACTGGGAATGTCCGGATCGCGTATTTTGCTTGCCGCTGCAAATCAGTTGCAACGCACCGGAGGAAAGTACGCATTGGTTACAATGTGCATCGGAGTCGGGCAAGGATATGCCACCGTGATAGAACGTGTTTGATTCCAACCTCTTTTAAAAAAATGTATCTCTAACATACCATGAAAAAACTCCTATTTTTACTTTGTATCGGTTTGGTTTTCGCCTCCTGTAAGAAGCGGGGAAAAGCCATCTGGGATACAGATTGGCAGGTTCCGCTTGTTCACGACAGTCTGACGTTGTCTGATTTGGTCGCTGATTCCCTATTGACGGTTGTTGGAGGAAATTACGAACTGGATATCAATAGCTCTTTGTTTGAGTTTAAACTGAGCGATTTTGTGTCCCTGCCTGATACGAGCGTTGAAAATACTTTTCATGTTTCGATCAATATTCCTGCAAGCCCGGGAGTTTCATTTGTGAACAGTGTGGAAGACCACGTGATCGAAATGGGAGACGCGCAGCTGAAAAAAGTGAGAGTGAAACAAGGTGGAGTGCAGTTGAAGGTATTTAATCCGATTGGTACGAAAACCTTTTTTACCATCGAATTGCCCGGAGTCAGTAAAAATGGCGTTATTTTATCTCAGGAATTCATTGCTCCGGCAGGAACACAAAATAATCCGGGAATTGCTACCGGTTTTGTGAATCTCGAAGGATATGAATTGGATTTAACCGGTGAAAACGGAACATCCTATAACCGGATTCAATCGCGCATGTTGGTGAAGTCCGATCCGGACGGGCCTTCGGTGATTGTGCAGACAACGGATATCATTAAGTTTCAGTTTACGATGAAAGATGTTCAGCTCGATTATGCAAGAGGCTATTTCGGAAGTGAATTGGTTTCAGATACGGTTTATGCACAGATTGATGCGATGAATAACATTTCGGACGGAATTCTGGATGTGGACGCAATGACCTTTGATCTGAAGATCGAAAACGGATTGAAAGTGAACGGGAAGTTTAAAATCAATTCCCTGAAAAATATCAATGCAGCAGGAAATGCGGTTTCATTGTCGCACCCGAGCATCGGAAACTGGAATACAATCAGTTCGGCTACGGGATCGAATGGAAATATAACTCCAAGCAATACTACTTTGAGTTTTACTCCCGGAAACAGCAATTTTGAACAATATGTTGAAAATCACGGAGCGAAAAATGAATTGAGTTTTCAACTTCAATTAAATCCCTGGGGAAATGTTTCCGGAGGATGGGACGAGATTTACGATGCGCATCCTTTGCGGGTGAAACTGAATGGAATGTTCCCGTTGAATGTCGGAATGAGTGATTTGATCTTTCAGGACACTTTTGCACTGAATTTAGTCAATGATCAGAATAAAACCAACGTAAAATCCGGCCAGCTTTGGGTAAATGCCATGAATGCCTTTCCGTTTGAAGGAAGTCTGGAGCTCTACCTGCTTGATGCGAATTTCCAGATAGTAGGAATTGTTTCCGGCACAAACCCGATCGAATCAAGTGTATTTGGTACAACGGTTGACGGAATTATGCAGAAGAAAAGCGTAGTCTATTTTCCTGTTTCGGAAGCCTTGTGTGACGACATCGGTTCAGTGAAGCACTGCATGATCAAATTGAAACTCAATACCTATAATGCAAACGGGCAAAATGTGCAGGTATCCATTCCGGCAGGCGCTTTCTTTAAATTTAAACTGGGTGCGAACCTAATTCTTGAAAATCACTTGTAATGAATCAATTAATTCTCACAATAAGTTCATTTTTCCTGGTGATCTCTTCTGTTTTCGGACAATCTACTTTTCCTCTTTTCAGGGATAGTTTATTGCAAACAAACCGACTCAATTTTTCCGGGAATTTTGACGTTACCGGAACCTCAATGCGAAAGGAATTCCTGAATACACTGGCATTTGGAGGGTATATCGACTCTGAAATGAAAGACCGGACGCTGAAAGCTCACCGGGCAAATAACCGTGTTGGAGCCTTTCTAAGCGGAGAAGTCAGTTATGTTTCGGGTGCAACGAGCTTGTTTAAATCCGGAAAATATTCCTGGTTGGTAAAAGCCGGATATTACGTTACCGGAAATGTCAATTACACGAAAGATGCGTTCAAAATGACTTTTTACGGAAACAGCTATCTGGGAGAAGATACCGCGAACTTAACCGGAACGAGAATTTCAGGAATGCAGTTTCAAAAGGCCGGTTTTGGTTTTTATCACAGAAAAACGGGAAGTTCCCTGACTTTAAATGTGGTGAATGTTCAGAATCAGTACGGAGGTTACATCCGGAACGGAAAATGGTATCAGGGAGCAAATGCGGATTCGATTAATTTGAGATTGAACGGAGATATGACCTATTCTTCCGGGAAAGATTTCAGTAAGGGAATCGGTTTTGCAGTAGACTTTGACTTTTACCTGAAAGTTCCGTGGTTAAAGGATTCCGCTACGTTTCAGTTTACGGTACAGAATTTAGGAGCAACATATATGTTCAAGCCGCAAACACAATATTCTGCTGATTCCACTTATCGTTTCAGCGGTTTTACATTTGATCAGATCAAGAACGGCGGAAATATGTTCGGAGACGATTTTTCGTTGTTGGATTCTCTGAACGTACAGAAAAAAGAAGTGAAACGCTGGGTCATGGTTCCCGCATTTATTCAGATCTCCAAATTGGTTGATCTGGAATCCGCTAAAAAATTACAGAGCTTTTTCGGAATCCGCTTTTATCCGACGATCGGAATTGTTCCCAGTGGATTTGCGGGATTATTCTATCGCTTTATACCTCGTGTTTCAGCTTCTGCAAATGTGGCATTCGGAGGATCTTCCATTGTCCGTGGAGGTTTGATGTTCGCATATCACGGAGATAAATTGGGAATTCAATTAGGAACAGACGATATTTATGGTTTGGTATCTAAAAGAGGATTTGGTCAGTCAGCATTAATTCGTTTGTCATGGTTATTTTAAGAAGTCTTTTTGCGGTTCTGCTTTTGTTTTGCACACTGGATGGCAAGGCACAGATTTCGTTTTATCATGTATTCGGAGGAACAGGCTATGATCGCGGGGAAGGAATTGCCCAATTGCCCGACAGTTCTTACATCCTTACTGGATCTTCTTCCAGTTTTGAAAGTGCACCTTCACAGGCATTCCTGTTGAAATTGAACAAATATGGCTTTCACGTTTGGTCGAAACAATACGGAGGTACCGAATTTGAGGAGGGAAAACGCGTCCTTTTTGTACCGAATTACGGATATTACATCATCGGAACTTCATCCAGTAACGGAACCGGCGGCTTTGACGGATATGTTGTCTTCACGGATTTATCCGGAAATCAGCAATGGGAAAAATGGTACGACAATGGCGGTTGGGAGCGATTTCATGATGCCATTTTGATGCCCGACACCAGTATTGTTATGTTGGGAGAGTCCAACGCCAATCCGGAGCAGACGGAAGATCAGTATCTGGTGCGCATTGATAAAGACGGAGAGGTTCTTTGGGAGCAGCAATCGGGCGGAGTAGGTGTAGACTACTTCAACAAAGGGTTGAAAATGTCGGACACTACTTTTGTGGCGGTTGGAACCGGCTATCTGGCAGATTCCCTGAAATCAAAAGCGGCAATTGCTTACTATCACATGGATGGTTCGCTTGTTTGGGACACACTTACGGGCAGGAATGGCGAATACATTCTGAATGATGTTCAGTTTGTTGCCAATAAACTGATGTGTGTGGGTGAAAAAACTCAGACAGACAAAACGGATAAAGACAACTACCAGATTTTTCTGAATTTCAGCGGAGATTATATTTCGGATGATGATGCTTATTCTCAATACGATAATCGTTATGTTGGTTTTGTAAACTATACAGCTCCTCCCGGAGATAAATTTTTTCTTGTTACTCAGGGAAATAACCCCTTGTATGACTACGCGGGCGGTGAAGATTGTTATATTAACCGTTTTGCTCCTGCATTTTACTGGGATGGATACGGATTACCATACAGTGCTTTGGGACAAGATCAAATCAATCAGATTATTCAAACCAATGACGGATATGCTGTAACGGTTGGTTTTCACAGCGATCCCGGATTCAGTACGGGAGGAACTTCGTTGTTTGTTGTGAAATTAGGAAATGACAATGCTTTTCCTGCGAATGGAAATCCAACAATTTATAGCATTCTGAGTGTGGAAAACCTGGAAAACAATCCTGATTTTGAATTCTACCCGAATCCGGTAAGCAATTTATTGTACATCGATTCTGAAAGCACATTTGACCGGCTTGAAGTGAGTGATTTATCCGGAAAACAGATTTTTTCGACAGATCACTCGGTTAGTTCCATCGAAACCGCTACCTGGAATTCCGGAACCTATTTACTGCGTTTTTCAGTGAATGGAAATTGGTATGTGCGAAAGGTTGTGAAGATGTAGGTTGAATCTGATAAAAAGCATTAAATAAGTGTTTAAATTAAGCGGTGGATATTTAGAAAGCCGCAGAATGCCTGTTGAATTGTAAAATTAGTTCAATAGTTATTTAACATTTCTGAAAGGGCTTTTTTGTTTTTAAGAATTATTTTTTTTGTAGATTTGCCTTAGAAATTTTAATCAAGACATCCTAAAAAATTGATGCCTATCAGCTAAATCAAGAAAAACTTCTTTTTTTATTTTATTACAGGCAGGTACAAATTGTATCCACAATTTTTTATCGATTTTTTGATTTGTGGTAACATTTATTTCTTGCTTTAATGATATGACTGCTATTCGTTTATTACTACTAACTATTTTATTTGGAACCACCGCTTATTCTCAGCAGAGTGTTTTTCCCGTGACTTTATCAAACCCGATGGATTATGATACGATCATCGAGGTAGAACCACATTTTGTATGGCAGACTAATATTACAGCTATTCAGACAGATCCGCGTTATTCACAGCGTTATGTGCTCTGCGAGCTGGAAGAAAATCAGCTGAAAGGAGATGCTATTGCAATCAACACACCGATTCTGGTGCTGGATGATTATCAAAATACGATGCATTCATATTCCTCGTCTTCCACGCCTTTGGAAGAAGGGCACACGTATGTTTGGCAGGTTTCTGTTTTGTTCAATAACATGATCGTAGATCAATCCGAGCCCTTTCAGTTTACGATTTTAGAGCCCAAGGATCCGATGCCTGCTTTCTACCCGGTAGTTTTTAAGAATGACGGGCAAACATATTCGATTGTAAATGATCAGATTGGTTTGGTATCCGATGAAATAGGGGATTTGAAACTGACTGCTCAGATCTACAAAAATGGACTGCTTGTAAAGAAAACACTCTTAAAAGAATTTGTTCAGGGAAAGGAGGAAGAGGATGGAGAACCTGTGGAAGTAAGTAAAGGCGGAAGTAATAAACGCTTCCTCATTCTTAAGTTGAAAGAGTTGGATTTGGAATCCGGATACTACACTGTAATCTGGGCACCTAAAAACAAGAAAAGCTTCACCTTTAATTTTAAACTGAATTAACCAGGGTAAAAACACCTGTAAAACCTAAATACAAATAGATTCTTGAATATTCCATTGATATGAATAAGAACAATACTTTATCAGGTCAGAGATCATTAGTCTGGTCGCTGTTAATTATTTTTTGCTGGAGTATTTTCCAGCCTTGTTTTGTTTTCGCCGGCGGACCGACCCAGCCTGAAACAAATTCGTTTACTCCCATTGGAGTTTCGGATATGGTTGATCCGTTTACCGGAGATTTTACGTACAACATTCCGTTAATGGATGTAGAAGGCTATCCCATTAATATTGCTTACAGTTCCGGAGTTTCGATGGATCAGGAAGCTTCATGGGTTGGTTTGGGCTGGAACCTGAATACAGGGGCAATAACCCGCGCACTGAGAGGGTTACCTGATGATTTTCGCTCGGATCCTGTTGTCAAGGAAAAAAGTCATAAACCGGCAATTAATGTGGGAATTGATTTTGGAATGAAGCCTGAGATTTTGGGTTTTTCTATAATGGATGGTAAAGGTAAGGAGTCAAATGATACAGTAGGTGCGGGAAGTTTGAGTCTTAACCTGAGTACTTCACTTACTTATAATAATTACACAGGTTACGGAACTTCAATCTCAGTTGGACCAAGTTTTAATTTCGCTAAGTTTGGTTTGGGCTCGATTTCATCTGGATTTTCTCTTTCGGGAAGTAGTGAAAACGGAGCTTCTTTTGCTCCGAGTCTGAGTTTTGAAAAGAGAATTACAACTGCAGATCAGCACGATATCTCTAAAACAGCAACGATCGGAGCTGCAATTAATTCAAGAGCAGGTCTACAAAGTATCAGTTATTCTGCAAGCTATTCCAAGTCACACTCTGCTCTCTACAAAGACAAAACAAAGTATTCCAAAGTGGATGAACAAAGCGGCCTTTCGGGAAGTTATAATTTTGGATTAAACAACTACACACCAACCCCGTTATCTTCAACCTGGGGAGCAAGTATTTCATTAGGAGTTAACATCTCAGGAACTTTGTTTGGTTTTGATGGACAGGCCAATGTAGGAGTAAATTTTTCAAAAAACTGGATTCCGGATGAATTGAAGGTTCAGACAAATTATGCCTATGGTTATCTGTACTCTGAATACGGGCAGCACAACGCAAAAGCATTGTTGGATTTTAACAGGGATAATGATATTCCATTCAGTAAATACAGTAAGCATTTGCCTTCAGCATTTCAAACCTATGATTTGTTTACGATAAGTGCTCAGGGAACAGGAGGAAGTTTTCGGGCATTTAGAAATGATGTAGGTTTTGTGTATGATCCTGCCAGTGCCAATTTTGATGTAGGAGCAAACGTAGGTTTTGAACTTGGAGCAGGAAATCTTGTAGATGTTGGGGTTGATGTTCAAATTCCATATACAGCTACCAGAAATGGTGTTTGGACTGACCGGAATTATGCTTTGAATGCACTGACTTATAAGATGGGAGGAGCTGGAAAAGCGGTTCCGAGCTTTTCTTTTATTGAGGCAAGTGAAGGAGCTGTTACCCAGGATAATCTAATGACTGATCAATTCTATGGAGACAAAATTGAAGAACTGGAGCTGGGAGGAAGTGCATTACTTCCGAAATTAAACGGAGCATTAATTCACAGTAATCAGGGCGTCAAGAATATTTATAACAATAAAAAATCGAACAGAGAATTGACAAACAACCAAATGTACTTCCTGAATAGAGGAGAAGTGCGGGATGGAATGGGAGTTTTTCCTTATAACGCTTCTTTGTATGATCCCGATAAATCACATCACATTTCCGAAATCACCCAGTTGGGTGCGGATGGAAGACGTTATATTTTCGCTGTTCCGGCTTATAATCATTTTCAGGAAGATGTGACGTTTGCTGTAGGAAATAATCTTAAAAATTCCGGAGGGCTTTTTCCTACCGACGATTATAAAGGATTGCTTAGTTACAATGATGGAGACGGTCTTGCCAGTTCAGACAATGAAAAGGGAATAGATCGTTATTACAGCTCCACGACATTGCCTGCTTATGCACATTCTTACATGTTGTCAGCAGTTCTCAGCGATGATTATATTGATGCAGATAGTATACAAGGACCTTCGAACGGAGATTTAGGATCGTATGTGAAATTTGATTATACAGAAATTGAAAATCATAAATGGAGAACACCGATCCAGGAAAATGCGGGGTACGCGAATCCCGGAATGAGAACTGATAAGACCGATGATAAAGCCAGTTTCATTTATGGAGAAAAGGATTTATTCTATTTGTACAAAGTAGAAACAAAAAACTATATAGCCATTTTACAAACATCGGCTAGGGAAGATGCGCACAGTGCGAAAGGAAGACATGGAGGCTTGGTAAGCGACACTGTCAATGCGATGCGCAAACTGAACTCAATTACGCTTTACTCGAAAAGAGATTATGAAGTGAATAATACAAATGCAGTTCCTATTCAGAAAGTGGAATTTGTTTATGATTACTCTTTATGTGATGATTATCACGGAAACATCAATGGAAATGGGAAGCTAACGTTGAAAGAGATCAAGTTTACCTATCAGAACTCTAAAAAAATGAAGTACCGCAGTTATAAGTTTAATTATAGCAGCGTGAATCCGAAATATGATTTGAAAGCGTGTGACCGGTGGGGAACTTACAAGCCGAATGGGGACGGTTCTACTTCAGATGAAGGAAGTAGCAATAATAGTCCGCTGACGAATAGCGACTTTCCTTATACGACTCAGGATAAAACATTGGCGGATCAGTACGCACAAGCCTGGAATCTGACCAGAATCAAATTACCATCAGGAGGAGAAATCAACGTGGACTATGAGTCAGATGATTACGCCTATGTTCAGCATAAGAAAGCTTCTCAGATGTTCAAGATTGTAGGAGTATATCGCGACGAAAATGAATATGTATCTGACGGCTTCGGAGGAAGTGTTTTAAGTACAAGTATCTCTAGTCCCAATCGGCCGAACATGGGAATTTTATTCAAGTTGGAGAATCAGACGGATGAAATTGAAAAGTATGCTGTGAAAGGAATGCAGATGTACTTCAGGGCATTAATGATTATGAATCCGAGTGGCTCGAATCTGAAAGAACAAGCTGAATTCATTTCGGGATATGGAACGATAACAGAACTTGCAAAAGTTAATTTAGGAGGTGTTTATTACGGGATGATCAAGCTGAAAGGTGAGAAATTAAAAGATTCAGGAAATGATGAATACAGCCCGATAGCCAAACAAGCCATTTTGTTTGGAAGAACGCAATTGTCCAGAACCATTACAGATGTCATTAACAATGATGGAGATGTTGGCGAATCAGAACAAGGATTGACTGATTTTGCGAATGCGACTATCGGCGCTTTTGCAAGTTTTAAGGAAATATTCAGCGGACCCAATAAGTACATCTATGACATGGAGAGAGGACGAGAGATCGTGATCAATAAGTCATGGATTCGGCTTTATAATCCTTCTGGTCGGAAACTGGGAGGTGGAGTTCGTGTGAAAAAAATCAGGATCAAAGATAATTGGGATGCAATGAATGGAAGTACTTCTAGTGAATACGGCCAGGAATTCACCTACACTTTGGAAGACGGAACTTCATCGGGAGTAGCATCTTATGAGCCGCAGCTCGGAGGAGATGAAAATACCTGGCATTCGGCCTATGAAGTGAACAATAAAAAACTTCTGGCTACTGATGATAGAATGTATATTGAAGATCCGATTATGGAATCTCAGTTTCCTTCACCTTCCGTAGGATATTCCAGAGTAGAAATCCGCGATTTGAAACACGCAAATGTAATCAAAACAGCTACCGGAAAAGTCGTTAAGGAATTCTATACTGCCCGCGATTTCCCAACAATTGTAAAATCGACCGGAGCAGATGCCAAGACAAAAAACAGCTTTCTTCCGCTTTTACCTAAATTTCAGTACCTGACCGCAAACGAAGGGTTCATGATAGAACTCAATGATATGCATGGTAAACCTAAAAAAGAAAGTGTTTATGCAGAAAACAAACAGGCTCCGCTTTCAACGGTTGAGTATGTCTACCAATCTGAGAATTTGTTTTTGGATGGAGTTGCGAACAGCCGTTTGAAGAATAATGTGAAAGTGATCAATCAGGATGGAAGTATCGATGAAAAGACGATTGGTGTAAGGTATGATGCTGTTGCCGATTTCCGTGAAAGTGAGACGGTTTCGCAAACAGGAAAATTGAAAATCAATACGAATACGATGTTGTTTGGATTCGTAACGGCATTTATTCCAGTCTTGTATCCCGGATATGACCGTACAACAAACCGCTTCCGAAGTGCAACATTTAATAAAACGGTTCAAAAATTCGGCGTTCTGGAAAAAACAATTGCAAATCAGGACGGAAGCATTGTAGAAACCAATAATCTGGCTTACGATGCTAAAACCGGAGAAGTGCTGGTTACTCAAACCACTACTAATTTCAATGATAAGGTTTATGCCTTGAATTATCCTGCATATTGGAAATACGATGTTTTTTCTCAGGCATCCACCAATATTCTGTATAGCTACAAAGCAAGTAATCTTGCTTCTAACGGTTTCGCTTCCGTTCCGTCACAGTACAATCTTTTTGTAGAAGGAGATGAGGTAATGGTCCGCACTGATTCATTTACCAAAAAAGGATGGGTTGTTGAAAAGAATGCTTCCGGAATCAGAATTCTGGATAAGGAAGGGCTTCCTGTTTCAGGGGCGAATGCTGTGATAAAAGTGATCCGTTCAGGTCATCGGAATAAACAAAATACGTCAATGGCCAGCATGACTTCCATTAGCAACCCGCTAACGGGGATCGGTACCAACCAGTTTACAAATGTGTTGAACGCAGGAGCTGTCGAATTTGACGATGTCTGGAAAACGTATTGTGAGTGTTTCGCCAGTTCATCAAGAAATCCATATGTTTTAGGGATTAAAGGAAACTGGAGACCTGTTCGCTCATACACGTATTTGAGTGGGAGAACTCAAACAGATTACGATGCAAATACCAATATCCGAAAAGATGGAGTATTTACGAGTTATTCCCCATTTTATAAGTTAGGACAGGGAAAATGGGAGAAAGATGGTCAGAATTGGACCTTTGTCTCTGAAGTTACCGAGTTCTCTCCGAATGGAATGACATTGGAAACAAGAGATGCTTTAGGAAGGTATTCATCCAGTTTGTTTGAATTTAACAATACGCTGACAACTGCTGTAGCTGCAAATGCGAAATCTCAGCAGATCGCATCCGGAGGATTTGAGGATGCAGGAAATACAAATTGTCTGGAACAAGGATATTTCAGCAGAGCTAAGATTGGTACAGGTGGAGTTGCCGTGATTCCTAATTCAGCTATTGAAACTACACATGTGCATACAGGACGAAAAAGTATCAAAGTAGAAGCCGGTTCTCCGGTGGTTTTTGAGAATGTGATCTCTGATTGTCAGAATGAATCTACTTGTGATATTGTCTTAACGGTTGTTGCCGGAAAACAAAATTCTGTTGAGATCACAGGTGGACAAGCGCCATATCAGTTCACTTATGAATTCGTTGGGAACGGAGCCGCAGATGCGATTATGGAACCCGGAAATATCATTTCATTTTTTGTGGATGATGCAGGAGAGTATCTGAATATCTCCATAACAGATTCAAAAGGATGTAAGACGGGTATAAAAATCACTTCAAACGGAGGTAATTCTTATCAGCATGAAATTATTAATTATTAAAAGTATTGGTATGAAAGTCTTTGGATTGATTATTTACTGCTTATTATCCGGTGCTTTATTTGGACAGGATACATTAACGAATTACTCTCCGAGTCAGGTTTACAAAGTATGTGGGAGAACTAATACCGGAACCGGAATTTTTGATTCGGACAAGGGTTTTTTGTGTGTGAATGGAAAGTCAAGATTGTATTACGAGTTTTACCCGGATGAGACGGTTCTTCTAATAGGAGGAACAGTGCAGATCAATTTTCAGGTGTTTACCAATTCTTCTGCGACAACTCCGGTTTCATCCGGTTTTCGTTTGTTTGGCCCCTTTGATTCCAATCAAAACTATACATCTGTTATTGAGGGAAATAGTATTGCTCCAATTGAACAAGGAACTGTTTCCACAAATGTTCGCAGCGTATTGAGTACTCTCGAAGGAGGAAAAAGATATGTTTTAGAGGTAACAACGAATGCTTGTGAAGGATATCTAATGTTTACAAACGTAAATACTCTAAGTGTTTTCGAGAACTGTCTCAATGAGATTGAATGTGAAAATTGTTTACCGAAATTCCAGCCGGTAAATGACAAGTATGTTGTTTCAGCATGGGTTAAGGAACAGGCAGGAAGTACTTCCGGAGCCATTAATTATACACATTCACAGTTAAAGGTTACTTCCGGATCAAATGTCTATACGTTTAGTCCGTCAGGGCAAATTATAGATGGCTGGCAGCGCATTGAGGGAATTGTTCAGACCAATTCAGTCGGTAATATGAAAATGGAGCTCATTGTTTCATCCGGAACTTCCTATTTCGATGATATCCGGGTTTTTCCCTATGACGGATCCATGATTACATATGTTTATGACCCGATTACATTGCGTTTGATGGCTGAATTAGATGAAAGGAATTATGCGAAAATTTATGAATACGATGAGGAGGGAAAACTTGTTCGAGTGAAGAAAGAAACCGAAAAAGGAATCATGACGATTCAGGAAAATCGCGAGAACTCATCCATTAATGAATAAAATGATGAAAAAACACTTTTTCATATTAGTCGTAGCAATTTCTGCTTTTTCAAACTGTTTCGGACAAACGAAAAAGACATTGTCTTCAACGGAATTTAAACAGGAAATTCAACAGGCGATAAATCAGATGAATCAGGAAAATATTGTCTTGAAATTTAAGAAAGAGACCTTTCAGGATTTAAAGTCAGCGACGCCTGTAGAGTCCGTTAATGGTGTTATCTATAAGGAATCCGGATTTGTGTATAAAATGCTGGCAGGCGGAATTACTGTTTTGCAAACAAAAGATTATGCGATCTATATTGATACTGCTCAACACTTTGTTCAGGTGTCGGATATTGATCCTTCCATGAAAGCGATGAGCATGGCAAACGAACTGACGCAGGAAATGCTTGATCGATATGATCTGGAAAAAACATCCTTTGGAGGATACACTGTTCTGAAGGCAATTCCGAAAATCTCAGATGAAGGAACGATGGAGTTTTATATTGATACCAAACGAAAAGTCTTGTATAAACTGGTAATCACTTTGCCCTCCGCAAATTATTTTATGGAGAGTGAAGACGATGAAACGATCGAATCTCCTTATATAACGGTTGTTTATGAACCGATCACCCCGTTAAAAAAAAATGAAGTGTCTTTTTCTGATGAAAAAATTTTGGTAAAAGACAAACAGAATAACATAACACTAGCACCAGGCATGATAGCATATCAGTTGCATGATGCACGCCTAAAATCAAAAAAATAGTATCATGACCGTACTAAGATTAAGATCAGCACTATTACTTTTTCTATTCGCCTTTATTACTTCAGCAGTAGTTGCAGGTATTCTTCCTTATAACAGGGGGATCTTGAGAACGCCGCATGATTTTTCAAGCACACCGCTTGTGAATGATATTTCAGGAAAGTTTACAACTGCTATTGCACCGGTTTGGACAGGAACAAGTATCGACCGCTCAAAAAAAGGAATCGTTTCCTTGGGAGTGGATCATCATTTTCCATTATATATGGGGCAATATAGGGCAGAAGTTAAAATTGTCCTTACAAAGTATGCAACCCTTTCCGCTTCAGGAGTAAATGATACGATCACTCTGGAGATTTCCAACTATCCTGAAGACAGTTTATCGTTTGTGGACAAACAATCTTACACTTTCAATAACGTGGAAAAGTTTGATGTTAAACTCGTTAGTGTAAAAATGAACGGAACTTCTCAGGATTATCTGATTGAGAACTTGTATGTGCAGGGAGATATCTATGTTGACCGGATTTATGACTTTACAGCTCAGTCATCCACGAATATCACTATAAACAGTTCAGAAGAAAATGATCCCCTGGATCTTGATTGTGATGATGTACCTGATGAATTTGTTATTTCCTGGAACCCTGTTGAAGGTGCTGAGGAATATCAGGTTGAATGGGTTCATATTAATGATTATGATAAGGTCATCGGTGATTTGTTTGTCAATTTCAAATTGAATTCTACACGAATCAGTACCTCATTCACAAACTATCATCTCTCCCTTATTTTTGATAAAGGATATATCTGTTATCGGGTGCGGGCTGTAGGAAGGTCGACAGCTGATGTAAGCAGGTTTATTTTTACACCATGGACCACTTCGGACGGATTGGTTTCAGTTTCTTCGTGTGATTATTATCGGCAGACAATTCCTTTTGATGCTTTAAAAAACTGGCAGTACAGTTCGACTTATGCTGAAGAAGGAAAGAAAAAAGAAGTTGTTTCGTTTTTTGACGGTTCATTAAGAAATCGTCAGATGGTCACAAAAATCAATTCAGATAAAACGACCATCGTTGGTGAAACCATTTATGATCATCAGGGGCGGCCTGCAATCCAGGTATTGCCAGTACCTGTTGCTCCAACAAGCTGTGTTGCAGAAGATGCACAAAACAGCCTGAAGTATTATGAGAAATTCAATCGGAAGAATGGAACGGATGCATATACTAAATTGGATTTTGATACTTCTTCTGTTGGAGATTCCTGTTCGACTATTTTAAGACCAATGCATACCAGTTCGGGTGCATCCAATTATTATTCGGGTGCAAATCCTGATAAAGCCGGTGCTCAGGGATATTTACCTGATGCGCAGAATTTCCCCTTCAGTCAGGTTGAATACACTCCCGATAATACCGGAAGAATCAGCCGGCAAGGAGGAGTGGGACCTGATTTTCAATTGGGAAGCGGTCATGAAACAAAGTATTTCTACGGCCATCCGTTTCAGATTCAGTTAGATCGTTTGTTCGGTTCTGAAGTTGGTAACGTGGCACATTACCAGAAGAATATGGTAATTGACCCGAATGGGCAAGTTAGTGTTTCTTATCTGGATCAGGAAGGAAGAGTGGTTGCAACCTCATTGGCAGGTAAGGCTCCGGATAATTTACTATCATTGGAATCAGCCGGAAATGCAGGCCCTCTGACGGTTGATTTGTTTGGTTCAGATCTGGCAGGGAACAGTAGTTCCAATGTCCTTGGAATAGATTCCAAATCAAAGGTTTTCAATCAAACAATATTACTTACATCCAAAACAAACCTTCAGATCGACTACGATATTTTTGTAAAACCTTTTAGAGATACTTGTTTAGACTCCAGTTTTTGCTTTAACTGTATTTATGATCTAAAGATTGAAGTTCGGGATAATTGCGGAAAACTGGTTAGCCCGAGCCGGTTGGCTAATAAATTGACCGGGCATTTTGAAAAAGATACCTTAAACCAGATTCACTTTAAAACTGACTGCTCAAATCTGGCATTTGATACTTTGTTTGTGATTGATTCACTTCCTGTGGGTTCTTATCAGATTTCCAAGATTCTAACTGTAAACGAAGAAGCGATTGAAGCTTATGTTGCAATGTATGTCAATGACAGTATCAACAAGTGCAAGCCCGGTTATGATGAATTATTGGCAGAACAACAGATCTTGACAGACAATGAATGTGATGACGACTTTAGTTGTCAGGAATGTCTGGAAAATTTAGGTACACTGGTTGACTATTTGTCTTCCGGAGGAACCGAATCAGATTATCAGATGGCAGTGGTAGCTTGTAATGGTCCATGTACCCCGATTTCTTATTACGAATCGATGCGGGAGATCTTAAAAGGCGATATGATGCCGGGAGGTCAGTACGGGGAATATACCATGAATACGAATGGAACACAGGCATCCATGCACCCGCTTTCAGTTTTGAATACCTCCAATTTACTGCCTAAATCACCAAACTCTAGCTGGAAGCACCCTAAGTATGATATCGAATCGGTTATTCTGGAGCGTTATTATGAATCTGATGGAGCTACAATTTCAAGAATTTATCTTCAAAACGTAACTTTAAATGGAAGTGATGTCGTTACAGCTTCAGATCCTGAGTTAGATGCAGGAGCAGTATTAGACACAAAGATCTTTTTAGACCCTGTTACGAATGAATATTATACATATCCTCAATATTTATTGAATCTAACTGATTTCATTAATTATTATGGAGCGAATCCCTACTGGGCAAACTCATTGGTGTATTACCATCCGGAATATCCGATTTTGAAATATTACCGTAAAAAGACGGAAAAAGTGAATCCGGGAGATCGTTTTACCTCAGAATCATTCGACAATGCAATGATGGAAGTAAATACCTGGGATGATGCAGTTGCCGCAGGGTTTATTAAGTCTACTTATCTATCCGAAACAGTAAACAATCGGATCAGAGCATTTATGACCGATACGACACAGCTCGTTTGGGATCCCGCAGCATATTATGATGGTACAAATCATCTGGAAAATAAAGTAGCAAACTACATAACGATTAATGGAGTTGATTATTCAATGATGGAGTTTGCGGGAATAACAACCCGTTGTTCCAATCTGCAATTGGGAGCCTATCCTTCTGCTGCGTGTGCGTTATGGGGGAACGACGTTGGTCTGAGTCCGACTGAAAATGAAGTGAAACGAGACGAAGCATGGATGGCTTTCAGAAGTTTGTATTTCTCCACAAAGCAAAAAATGTTTCAGGATCTTCTTACAGATCTGACTATTAATGATCCTGATTATCTTGGATATAACGCTTGTATCGGCAACCCTGATTTCAATTCCTTTGATAATGATTTTTTGAATGCGACTTTCGCTCCCGGACCGATATTTACTGTTTACGGACAGTATTTCAATCCAGAACAGCCATGTAGCGGATCCAGACGGCCATATTACCAGAATAAACAAGTTCGCTTTGGGTTCCCGGCCGATTTAATGAATCAATCTCCTCAGAATGTGGCTTATCAGTTATACCTGGTTACGGGACAATGCCCGAATGCTGCTTCTTTACAATCGGTGTTGAATGAGACCGCACAATCAGCACAATTGGATGATATTTCATTTTCTCTGAATAGTTTGGGTTCATTCCCGGGTTTACTCCTTTCACTGAATAATTTTGATGAATCAACACCGAATCAGAACATTGTTTGGTCACAAACTACGATCAATCCAAATATTTTGGAAGTACTTTGGAACAAAACAGGAGTAGGGGCATTCGCAACACTTCAGCTGTCGAAGGATTCTTTAGACACATTAGGATATTCCTGGTCGCAGGTGACAGGCTTTTCCAATTTATATTTTACCGAAACGAGTGGTGGACTGTATGAGTTTACTGTAGTTGCGAAAGTGCAGTTGGGCACTGAGATTTATTTTGTTCCCGTTACAGGTAGCACAACTCTTCCGATCGGAAATTGCCAATTTGAAGATGTCTGTGAAAAGAATGATCTGGGAAGAGATATGCAGCAGTTGTTTCAGGCAGTTACAGCCACCGAATTATTAACGAGTACAACAAGTGTCAACTTAACTTCAATCACTGCTTTTAGTTCTTTTTTAACCAATCCGGTGAAGAATGCGGTCAGTTTGAACTCTCCTGGAAATTTATCCTGGATTTTTGATCCGCTTATTCCTGCATTTAAGATCACAAACGGAGCCAATTCAGATTATCTGAGATTGGGAATCAATTCTTTCTCACCATCTACTTTCACCGTTTCCAATATGAACCTGATCGAAAGCGTTGAAGAATTGATCGTCGGACCAAATAATACCTTTGATTTGGTGTGTCATGATGCCTACGGAAACTATCTGGTGACAATTAGTTGTGATGCGGTACGTGTTACGTCAGGAGGAATGCAAGCTGTTGAAATGGGAAGTTGCGGCTTACCAACAGCACTGTTATGTACCGGAGAACCATATCAGAATCTGGACGATTTGAAAGGAGTACTGAGCGATGTGCTGGTGAACCAGAACGCACCGTTTGACTTGTATGAATCTGCTTCATTGACATCAAGTCTTGAAACACAGATCGACGCACTGACGGAAACAGCAATTGGGACTGTCAGCTCATTGGGAGGAGGAAAGAAAGTGTTGACTTTCAATTTTCCGACAGACTGTGATCTGACACTGAAATATGACAGTATTCCGGGCTTGAATTTCTCATTCGACAGTATTGTAGCCGTAGGAGAAATTCATGTAAGCGAACCAACCAATAATTTTGGATCTTATTATGGATTCAATCTCACAACATCCGTTTCGATCAATGGTTCTTTACACACAGTTGTATTAAAAGGAGAATCTTGTATCCGATTGAAAGAATGTATTTCGTGTACCGGTGAAATAACCATTCCTTATACAGCTTCTCAGTTGGATTCGATTGATTCGGTTTATATCAATACGTATGTTTTGACAGTTAATAACAGCTTAAGCGGATATGCTTATTACCAAACCCAGGTAAATAACTTTAATACCACTTTTGGATTAACAATTTCAGATCCGAATTTTGTTCATCCACTTTCGCATTATGACTATTTCACCCAGATATCCGGACACTCCGTATCTGATTACTATCAATATTTGACAAGTTTTGTGGATGGAATCGATGATTATGGACTGGCTCAGAACCCGGCTCACTTTTATACCTACTATGGAGGATTTAATTCCATAGCACTTTCTTACTCTCGTTATTTGAGTGCGATAAACCATTACAACACAAGTCGTGACGGAATCACTTACGATCATTTGACACCTGTTTCATTAGCTGTATTCACTACCACTGTTTACGGACAGGATTGTTCCAATTACATTACTTATCTGCTTGGGCATATCACTAATTCGGGTGTTACTCAAACGGTTTTGGAGTTTCCATACACGTGGGCAGCACAAATCTATCCTACTGATTGCTTTTTGAAGTATCAGACCTACGTAACAGCTTATTTGGATTATTTAGATACGAATCCTTCCTGTGTTTCGGAGGCTTTTGGGGCGAATCAGTTAGTGGGGTACTACCAATTCCTGAATTTGAATTTGTGTGAGACTCAGTGTGGTCAAGATACTTTAAATCATTATCTGAATGCTTTGCTGACAGATCCTTCATGCAATCTTGCTCTTCCGGTGATGCCTTATAATTGTCCTTCTTATACTGCAGATACTGTTGAATGTTCCAGAAGATTTTATGAAGAATATCTTCCTAAAATTGATGAGTTCAACGCTAGTCCTTGGGCTATTGCACATAATGTTACATTGGCGTATGAATTTATTTCCACCACAGAGGTATATGAAGCAGGTCTTTGTGGATGTATTAAACCTTATAGTTTATCCAATTACGTAAATGCACCGGACACCGCTGATTTACCTATGCCGATGACTCTTTCCGAGTATTGTGGAATAGAATTACCAAATCTTGATATTCAATGTAAGGATATCTATCAGCAATACCTGAACTGTGTGGCTCTATACAATTCAACTGCAATGGCAAATGAAAGTGAAGATTTGATAGGATATGTCATTTCCGAACAGACATTTTACGCCAATGATCTTTGTAACTGCGTTGATGATTACTGCTCAGAACTGAATCTGGTGAGTTCCGGATTGAAAGATTTTGACCTGATGCCGAATATCCTGACTTTTTGCCAGGGAGGTCAAACCATTCCTTGTCCGAATGATTCTTTGAATATGCAGGTGGAAGAACCATTTATTACCGAGTTCAACGATCCATGTACCGAATTCTATGAATCTACTACAGAAGGGAATGCTTATATCACTTATCAGGAACAGAATCAGAATCTGATGACGGATATCAGTCAGCGGTACATTCAGCATTGTTTGGGTGCAGTGGAGCATATGACCATGACATACAATGAAATTGAACATCATTTTACATTGTATTATTACGATCAGGCCGGGAATTTGGTGAAAACAGTACCTCCCGAGGGAGTAGAGTTTGTAAACGTATCGGATACAACAGTTTATAAGGCTATTCTGCAAGATCGCGCCAACAATACACATCAGATTATGACCAGTCATCGTCTGCAGACTACTTATTTGTATAACTCGCTGAATCAGCTGGTGGCCCAGAATATGCCGGATCAGGATGAGATGCAGGTCTTTGAATCAACTTTGCCAAATGGACTACCAAAGCAGTTAGCTACTACAGCAATTCAGATGGTAAATTCCAATCAGGGATATTTGACCGGCTATATAAAAAATTCGACTGCACCGATGGGGACGCGTGGTTATTTGTTCAAAACAACCAATGGTGGCCAGAACTGGACACGTGTAGAGAATACCATTGCAAGTGATTTGAAACGTGTACGTTTTACTGGTGGTGGTGCCGGTTTTGCTGTCGGAACATCCGGAGTTTTGTTGTTAAGCAAGGACGGTGGTGCCAGCTGGGATTTGGTTGATACTTACTCCTCCAATATTCAGGAAGATTTTGTATCGTTGGAAGTGAGTTCGACGAAGGCTTTTGCAATGACAAAAAAAGGAACTATTTACAGCTGTGATGCTGTGGGGGTTTTGACTCCTCATGCAAGTGCTCCGGGTAATACTTCCTATACAGTAAATGAATTCAAAGATTTCAGTCTTCAAAGTAATTATTCGACATCCAACGGAATTATCTATATCGCATCTGTAAATGATGGAACTACTGATTTCGATGCAATATTGCTGAATGACGGTTCGGCACATTACACCCTTGAAAAGACACTTGCAGCAGACCTGAATGCCCTTTCATTCTACGATGGATCTAAAGGAATCACTGCAGGAATAGACGGAAATATCTCCTTGCTTTCAGGAACAGGAAGTTCAGACTTCTTACAGACAATGAAAGTTTCGGGAACTGTTGGTGCCATCGATCAGATTCACATGTTGAACGCTCAGACAGGGATTGCACGCATAGAAGAGAACGGACAAAAGGTAATCCGAAAAACTCTTGACGGCGGAATAAACTGGCTGTCTTTGAGCAAGGATTTTGTACAAGCTAATCTGGCATTGATTAAGCGTTCAGGAACAGCAAATATGGATGTTCTTATTCAAGGTTATGAGAATGGAAAGGCTTACTCCAAAACGATTTTTATGGCTTCCAGCGGAGTCATAACGGAATTGGATCAAACTCCGGTAGCTGCGCAGGCTCTTGATATGAAATTGGTGTATGCTTACCAGGATGGTTCCTATACGACCATTTTCGGTATTGATGCAGCAAACAAATTGTATCGCTCAAATACATACAATACTTCAGGTACAACAATCAATTTCACGGAGATTATTGATGCGGGCTCTGTTTCATCCACTCCGAAACAAATACTTGTTTTGAAAAACGGAGCAGGAGTTTCCGTTGATGTTTTATTGACGAATGGAGCAGTAGTTGAAACGGGCAGTGGAGCGATTGCAGGAATCTATTCTGCATTTACGCCATTATCAGGTGCTACTTCATTGGTTTGGCTCGATAAAATAACGCTTTCAGCCGGGGAATGTGCTTTAGGATACAATAGCAGTAATAATAAGATTTATGGAAAAACTGCTGCTCCCGGAGCATTGAATAGTTTCGCAACTGTTTTAACTCTCGGAACTTCTGTCATCACAAAATTAGCAGTTCATGGAAATCAGGTTACTGTAGCAGGAACGAATGGCGGGATTTTTACCTCCGGTTCTATTTCTATGGTTCCTAACACACCGGATGGACAATCGATCAGTTTCACAGCGCGTCAGGATCATCGTTTACCTTCTTTGAACAATATTCGATTATTATCTTCCAGTTTGTTAATTACCGGTGAAAACGGCTTATTGATCTCAAGAGGTATTTCTGCCACAACATCGATAACTCGGGTGAAACCACTTCATACATTAAGTGATTTATACGCAGCCAATGAATTTGTAAATTCTTCGGTTACTTACTTCCTGGCAGCAGGAAGCAACGGATACTTTTCTCAATTCCATTCATCAACCTGGGCGGAAACAGCTTTGTACACCACAAGCGGATTAACGGTTACAGACCATGCAAACGGAACAACTTTCCGTGATATTGCAGTGAATAACCAAAATGTCTTTTTAGCGGGAGACGGAGGTAAAGCTTATTCCGTTGCCGGAATTATGACTAATCTGTTTATTCCTGCTGCTGTTACGACGAACAAAAATCTGATAAGTGTCTGCTTGATTCCGGGTAACGCTGATCGTTGGATGGTTGTAGGAGAACAATCCATTATGGCTCGATATAATGGACATGCCGGAAGCCCTCAGACGCGTGTTTTCTCACCGAGATACCGGGATGTGCATTTTGAAGACGGGCAATTCGGAACACTTGTCGGAGATCACTTCCTGGTTCGCTCCACCATAGATGGTGGTTTGACCTGGAAAATACAGCTTCCGAAGGATTCGTTGGTTTTGAATAGCGGAAACATTCATGATCTAAGAAAAGTCTGGACTAAAATAGGGACAGCTAATACACATTTTGCATTGGTCGGAGGACTTGACTATATGGCAACTGTGAGCGGAGGAGTGTTTACCGGAACTTCATTCACAGGAAATCTGAATGATATCCAGTTCAGATCAGGGTTTTTAACAGGATATGTCAGTTATAATAAGTCTGTGAAAGGATTAACTCTTACTCCGGGTGGAAATTCATATGCTTTGAGCATTACTCCCTCCGCTGTTGGTGTTTCCACTGATACAATCCGTGCAATTCATGTCTTTGAAAATCAAAGTGTGGCTTACGCTAATAAGTGGGGGAAAATTGATTATTACAATAAAGGAACAAACACTTCATATAACCTGATTTCTGTTCCTGCGGAATTAAGAGATATTTATTTCCACGACAACATCGTTGGCTATGCTGTTGGTGATGCTGCTCAATGGTACAATTTAACTTCTGTCAGTAATGATAATGTAACACATGATATCTTAAGCGGAGGTTTGACATCTGTGCAGAAAATTATTATTGACCCGGAAATAGGTTCAGATGATTCTTACGACATCATTGCAATTTCTTTCAATTCACGTACAACGGGTGTTTATGGAGGGAGTTATAACTTGCCAGGTTTCGTAACCACTAAAAAAGCCATGGTTCGTGCAGTAAGACACGAAGGCGGGATGTTCACCGCGCGTTTCTATTATGACCGTCTGGGACGTATTGTCGCAAGTCAGAATTCACGCCAGTTACTGGTGAAAAAATTCTCCTACACCTTGTATGACGAATTAGGTCGGGTATTCGAAGCGGGAGAAAAGTTGGAAAACACGTATCCGGATCCTCAATTTGTATCCGTATTCGGAACAAACGTGGGAGGGTTAGCTGTTCCGTCAGTAATAGATGATACGAAATTTGTTACATGGTTAAACAAAAACCCGGGTATGACGCGTGCAGAAATAACCCGTAGTTATTATGATAAAACAGATAGTCTTATCGGGCTGACATTGCCGATGACATTAACGGCTTCCACACAGCGCAAACGAATCGTACATGTTACTTATTCACCGGTATATAATGTGTTTAGTAACACTTATCAACACGCAACACATTATGAATATGATGTGCACGGAAATGTAAAAACGATTCTGCAGGACAACCGGATACTAGGGAGTACTTCAGGAATGGAGACGCATCGTTTCAAACGAATGGATTACACCTATGATTTAATCTCCGGAAATGTACATCGGGTAGATTATCAAACCGGAAAAGCAGATCAATGGCATCATGCTTACAATTACGATGCTGATAACCGTATTACGGATGTTTATACCACGAAAGAAACACCGTTGGTGGATGAAAATTCTTCCATTGCAAGTATGCAGAACGAACCGGAGATCAATCCGCTGTGGGATCAGGAGGCAAGCTATTCGTATTATCAGCATGGGCCGTTGGCACGAACTGTTTTGGGAGATCAGGAAGTGCAGGGAATTGACTATGTCTATACGCTTCAGGGCTGGATCAAAGGTGTGAACAGTAACGGACTGAATCAGGACAAAGATCCGGGGCGTGATGGAAACGGTGTAAGTGATAACAAAATGGTAGCCCGTGATGTCTTCGGTTACAGTTTGCATTATTTTGAAGGAGATTATACGCCAATTGTCGGAGGAAACAATGGTTTCGTAGCAGCTCAGGGCAGCAGTGATCTGACAGCGAATAGTTCTGATTTGTATAACGGAAATATCGGACGCATGGTGACCACCATCACCAATCCGAATACCCGGGAAGTATTGCCGCTTGGGAATGCCTACAAATACGATCAGTTGAACCGTTTACGGGTAGCAAACAGTTTCAATAATCTGGATCAGGAAACCAATACCTGGGGAAGTGGTGGTACAGGAATGTACTACAATGCATTTACGTATGATGCAAACGGAAACATTGAAACTCAGGTCAGAAAGAATCATGCAAATACAACCATTGATAACCTGACATACAATTACCACGATGTTTCCGGAAAACGTACCCGAAACCGTTTGTACAGTGTCAATGAAACGATCGGAAACGGAGCTTTCCCGGATGATATCGATGATATGGGGCTCTTTTACTCTGCACAGGATACGATTGCAATAGGGAATAATTATGTGTATGATGCCGAAGGAAGATTGGTGAAAGACAAACAGGAAGAAATCAGTTCAATTACCTGGCGGGTAGATGGAAAAGTGAAAAATATTTTACGTCCAAGCGGATCTGCGAAAAAATCGTTAGCTTTCGACTATGATGCTATGGGGCATCGGGTGGCTAAACATGAGTATGCGTCAAACTTGGTACTTGAAAAATCAACATATTATATTCTGGACGCTCAGGGAAATACCATAAGTGTGTATGAACATTTTATCAATTCAGAAGAAGAAAATATTTCTTTTGAACAGGTGGAGAAGCATATCTACGGAAGTTCCCGTCTGGGAATGCATAACCAGGCTGTTCCGATGCTGGGTTCGCAAAACAACAGCTACTCTATGGAACGTGTGAATCACCGAATCGGAGAAAGAACCTACGAGCTGAGTAATCATTTGGGGAACGTGTTGAGTGTGGTTAGTGATAAGTTGATGCCGGTTGATAATGAAGCGTCACATACTGTTACCGTCTTTGATGACCAATTTGATACACCTGGAGATGTGTTGGGTTGGGGATTTCCATATGATCTTGCTGGTGGTTTACCATCACCAGGTTATTCGTTGGAAACTGATAACGGAGAGCTGAAATTAAAGATGGACATGAGTACGAATGATGCTCTATTCAAAGCTGTGAATTTCCTGGAAGATCCGGATATTTATTATACCTTAACCTTTGATGTAACTTCCATTTCGGGTTATATAAACTTATTTGTAGATGGAATGTATGGAGGTAGTAATCCTGAAATTTATACCCCGGGAAGCTATACATACTTTATGAATTATGCGAATGTGCCGATGACAGGAACTTTTGGTGGGGTTTGGTTTACCAATTATAGTTGTGATTCAATGCGCCTGGATAACATCAAGTTGACTTATGAATCGGAACCATATGTTTTCTTCAAAGCAGATATCCGCCAATCTACTGATTACTCTCCGTTCGGTGTTACTTTGGAAGGTAGAAATTTGACTTTGACTGGTGCTGAGAAATCGAGATATGGTTTTAATGGAATGGAAAAAGACAATGAGCTTAAAGGGGAAGGGAATAGCTATGATTTTGGAGCTAGGATGTTGGATCCAAGATTAGGTAGATGGTTGACTATTGATCCGCAAAGTTCGAAACAACCCTCTTTTAGTCCCTATAAAGCATTTTTGAACAGTCCAATTATCTTTAACGATCCTGATGGTGAATATGAATTTTTAACAGTTATATATAAAGATTCAAAAGGCAATGTTACTTCTAAAGTAGTCTCATCCGAAGCTATTTCTGACAAAGTCAGAGCTGGAAATAAACAAAAACATAAAGATGGAACTGAGTATAGGAATTTTTATGATTTTAGAACTGTTATAACAATTACAACTGGTGCAGATGGGAAAACAACTACTGAAATAACTTATTATACATTGACAAAATTTAAGCGTGCATCAGCTGATGTAGGTATGCTTGACTTCCGTATGATTAAAGTGAAGGTTGGTGATATGATCGATGGTGATGCGGTTACAAGAGCTGTTCCACCGGATTATGGGCATACACAACCAGGCGGAATTAATCTGACTTCAAAAGACGGCGGAGCAGATCCAACAAAACAGAAAGCTAGATACAATGTAGCTTCAAGGAGTATCGAAGATTTATTAATTTATGCAAGTGCTGCATGTCAAGGGCTTAAAAAACCAAGCTCGGATTGGGTTTACGAAGGAATGGGTTGGGCAGAACTTTTAGATAAGCTAAAAGGAATAGAAGAAGAAGAAGATTACTTAGAAAGAGACCCGATTTTCGGACCAAAACCAGAGCCATTAAAGGATACTATTATTCTAGAGGAGGTTCAATACAATGATACGGAAGGTAAAAGCAAATCGACAATTTATTCTCCTATTTCAAGAGAGGATGCTAAATCACGCGCTGGAAAAATGAATAAGACCGGTGATACATTGAAAACAATAAAGACATATTGATATGAAACGATTTAAATTAATTGTGCCGTTTTTGGCAGTTTACATTTTTGTTTGTTCTTCCTGTGAGAATAAATCTGAAAAAGACGATTTTATAGAATATGATAAAAAAGGAATTCTCAAAATAGATATTTCCAAGCTAAAGAAATCAGGTGTGAAATTGAAAAATATTCACTTTGTAGATGGTGCTGGGATTGAGCAAGGGGTGAGGTTAGATTCTACTTTTCGACTTACGTTAGTATATTCTATGAAAGAAAAGGAATCTACAAAAAAACAATACATGAATAATTGGGTGGCATTGGATTACGATGGGAATTTAGATATGGAAAACTCGTGTTTCTATGAAGCTATTTTGTATAAAGATGATGCGAGCCATCTTTTTGCCGATATTCATTTTCAAGGGTCTCAATACAAGAATGGACATCCATTTATTTTGTATGGGGATATTCGACCTGATTTTTCAATTAATGGATCTCCGGATACAGTCTATTTTGAAAGTGATGTAGCAACTTTTCCGGTTCTTAATACCAAAAGTGGAAGAAATGAGAAAAGATTTATTCTCGTTGATGAAAGTGAAAAAGATATAAAAGGAAAAAAGAAACGACGGTATATTTTTGGAACGCTGAGATTTGATCATTAAGGATTTAAGGGGGGAGTAGTGTATCAAAATGTTACTAGAATCAAAAAATGAGATGTTCTCAATGAGATTTTATTCTCCAAATGCAGATGGTTTCTTACCTAATGATTTAGGGATGGTAGACATGTCTAGTTATAATTTTAACACTAGAAGACCCCGTGATGAGGTAACAGGTGTAACATATACAAATTTTGATTTCTTAGATGGTAATGGTAGATGGTGGTATGCAGATCACGCCGCTCCAAATATGAGAGTATTCTACAACACACTCGAATATTATTCAAACCCATTTCCAGCTCCAGTAAATACGCCACCTCTAAAATAGAATTACAACTATGTTAAAATTTAAATATTTCTTACAGATTACGTTGATGTCAATATCCTTTTCCGGATTTTCTCAGGTGACAACAATTGCGCGTGGTAAAAAGATTACCATAGAAGGAATAGCTGTAAATTTAAAGGCCGGTGCAGCAATTAGGACAATGGGACATCATTATTTTATAGAAAACAGACATGTTTGGGATAAGGCAATGGAAAATCAAAAAGTTACTGTTACTGGAAAACTTGTAATTTATTCAGTTTATGTTACTGAAAATGACCCGACAATTCAATATGTCCCTATTATGGAAGTGATTCATAAACCACGAATTAAAAAGCCTTAAATTGGGCAGTTTGTCAAAGTATCAAATGGAAACGAAATTAGATTTGCTTGTTAAGCTTTCCGTTGTAACGGACATTTATTTTTTAGTTTTGAAACAGCTTTCTCAAAAGTGGGAGTTTTATCCCCTCAAGGTTCTTCGAAAAAGAAGTAACTGTTAAGATTCCGATAGGTTATCTTATGTTTTTTCGAAGAATCAATTAATTAGGGTTTAAGTTATTGAAAATAAACGTATTGAATTGATTTAAAAGTTTTAGGTGTTCTATAACTAGCGTTGAAGTTAAATCGGGTAAGAAGATGAAATTAGAACAATCATTTAAAAATAAAGAGTATACTGAATTTTAAGGTTATCTAATATATGTTGAAAGTAATAGATGTTCAAATACGTCAAGTTGCATATGAGGAGATTCAGCCATTAAAATAAAAATTGAAGCTATGACAAATTTTAGATTCGTATTACAGGTTGTCTTTTTACTGATTTCCCTTTCTGGATTTTCTCAAGTAACCACCATCGCTCGAGGTAAAAATATTACAATTGAGGGAATAGCAATAAATCTAAAAGCCGGTGCAGCCGTAAAGACAATGGATCATGATTATTTTTTAGAGAATTTACCTTCTTGGGGCAAAGAAATGGAAAATCAAAAAGTTACTGTGACCGGAAGACTTTTGATTTATTCAACTTATATACGAGAAAACGATACGTTAGTTCAGGCTATTCCTATAATGGAAGTTATTCGTCGACCGAAAATTAAAAAGTAGTATAATCACTTCTATATTGTGAAATCAGGAAATCGAGGAGTTACACAATTCATGAAAGTAATGTAAATGAATTAAACAAAAGAAAAATCAATTGGGCTTTGATTTTTATGCTTTCTACTTTTTAGCAGTAGCATTTTTTTTGGATTTCGTCAAATTGCTATGCTTTCGACTGCTAAGGCATGTGACAAAGTTGTTAATGTTTTTAGAATTAAGAGGCATCAAACTTTTGAAATTGAATTTAACTTTAAAGGTGAAAATCAGGTTAGTAAGGTAAGTAGCCAAGCTTTTAAAATTAAAGAATATGAAAAAATAAAATCATGTCATATCTGAAAAAAATAGTTTTATTATCCTATGTTCTATTAATCTCACTCACATTAATAATGTGTAAGAATCCTATGAACGAAAAAGAAGTTGATTATAAATATTTGAAAGACAATTTTTTGTTGAAGGAAAAAGAGATATTTAGATTAAAAGAATTTTGCAAAAAAAATATCCCAAAAAATATGCGTTTGCAATTTGAATTTGGAGATGATGCTAATAGTTTTGACATCAACATTACCATAATTGATACTTTTTCAAATAAATTAAGGCGTGATTATAAAAGATGGAAAGAAATTAAATTGGGGTCTTCGAGTTGCAATTTAGTCTGTAAAGAGTTGAATTGGAATCAATCTCAATTTGGAGATTTAATTAAACTCTTGAAAAGTACTAATTGTATTGGAATTGCAAGTCAACACATTAATGAAGATAATTCCCCTTTTCAATTGATATTAGGTTATGGGAAAGGTAATATGTATACTTATGAACTTTATGATCAATCTTTAACTGAGAAAGTGAAATTAAATTATAGGAATAGGCAAGGATTTACAGTATACAGAGATGACGTAGTATTTCATATTTTCTATTGGTAGTGGTGGGGCGTAGTGTTGCAATTTGTTGCCTGTTATAAAATCAGAGTATTAACATCTTGACTTTCAAATAAGTCCTGAAATAACTAAAGTCAATTCAGATGAAAGGTTGCTCTCACAAGGTAACTTTTCGTCTTTTTGAGCAACCTTAAATTGAGTAATTACGTTGTGCTGGAGAACGATGCTTATCAATCATCACTTTTGATAATTTCAAATTGGCCTATGATTCTAAACTTAATGTGGTTCTTGAAGAAAGGTGTTTTGGAAAAATACTTCCACCTCAAGCTTGCCTTATTGATCCATAAGAAATCGAGGAGTTACACAATTCATGAATGGTAAAGTAAATGATAAACTCAAATAATAAATTAAACAAAAGAAAAATCAATTGGGCTTTGATTTTTATGCTTTCTACTTTTTTAGCTGTAGCATTTCTTTTTGGATTTCGTCAAATTGCTATGCTTTCGACTGCTAAGGCATGTGGCAAGGTTGTTAATGTTTTTAGAATTAAGGGGCATCAAACTTTTGAAATCGAATTTAATTTTAAGGGAAAAAGCCAAGTTAGTAAGGTAAGTAGTCAAGCTTTTAAAATTAAAGAATATGAAAAATTAAAAAAGTATGATTGTGTACAAATTGAGTATTCAATTCATTTTCCTTCATACATTCGAGTAGAAGACACAGTTGTTGGTTCTGGTCAAGGATGGTAGCAGTAGTATTCCAAATTCTGCCTTGAGTATTTTTTAAGATAATTTATAGAGAGCTAATCTACGAAAAAGGCCTGATTAATATTCTGGATGTTTAGATTAAAAACACATTTATGAATCGATCTTCAGTAAAACAAAATGTAAGGATGAATAAATATTTGATTTTAGTATTGCTCGGAATGATTTCTTGTTCTGAAAGACAAAAAAAGATTGAATACACTTATTGGAAAACAAAATCTGAGCTTACATCTGATGTGAAATATAAGATGGAAACTTCTGATGGAATCGTTGACGGAAATTGTTGGCATTATTATAAAAATGGGCAGTTGCTGTCTAAAGTCAGGTATGAAGAAAACAAACTTATGGAAATCTATGAAGTTTACGATACTTTAGGAAATCCATTAAACTATGGCTACTTAAAGGATGGAAATGGCTATGTAACCTCTTACAATGATAAAAATGGATTACGGAAGTTTTCTGGAAGATATGAAAATGGTTTAAGGACTGGTTGGTGGAAAAACTACAACTTCAGAGGAGAGAAAACTGACTCAGTGTTTTTTAAGGATGGGGTTGGGGATGGATTCGAATTCTATTTGTATGTTTTATATTAAGGTATTGTTGTACGAAAATACAGGTGGTTTTTAATGGCACACTGATAACGCAGACTCACTAAAGGTGGGCACAGGTTATGAACCCATCTAATGTCTGCGTACTCCGCGCGATCTGCGGGAAACAATAATGTGTCAACTAAATTCTCGGACAAATCATATATTAAATAGCAATTCTAGACCGCTTGTTAGATTGATCAAAAATCACTCCTACCACACAAAAGCCTCTTCGTGAAACCAATTGTCATGAACCCGTAAAGTTTGCTCGATCATATCCCGTACACAGCCTTTACCGCCGAAATAGGGAGATTGATAGTGTGAAACGTGTTTGATCTCAATAGCGGCATCCTGCGGGCAAGCAGCCATTCCAACCATGCGCATGACCTGATAATCCGGAAGATCGTCACCCATATATAAGACTTCTTCGTCCTTAAGTTGATATTTTTCCTTTACTTGCTTGTAAACAGCCACTTTGTCGGATGAACGCAAATGCACTTCCGAAACGCCTAAATGCAATAAACTGTTTTTCACATCTTCCGAGTTTCCACCGGTGATGATGAATACTTTGTATCCTTTCTTCACGGCATATTGGATAGCATAGCCGTCTTTTGAATTCAGTCCGCGCAACAATTCTCCGTGATACGGGATCACAGTTCCGTCAGTCAAAACACCATCAATATCAAAGATAAAAGTGGAAATGTCGTTCAAACGTTCTTTGTAGCTAATCATCTTATTTGTGGTGTTTGATAATACTGTTTGTCAATGTCTGGTAAATGTTTCTTTGATCGGGATCCAGCAATTGCAGGTGTTTTTGCAAGGTGCTTTGATCGTTGCGTACAGCCGGACCAGTTAAAATATCGTGTGGGTCGTTGGTCTGAATTTTTTCAATCGTTTGATTGATCAATGGTTTCAGCCAGTTGAATTCAATATCGTGTTCTTTGCAGTAATGAGCTGCCAGATCAATGATGTGATTGGTGAAATTATTGGCGAACACGGCAGCAACGTGCAGGTATTGGCGCTTTTCTTCCGAAAGCTCAATTGCATTCCCGCTGAATTCATTGGCAAATGTCATCAGGAAATGGTTGAATTTCGGATCATGAGCTTCAATGAAAATAGGAAGTCCTTCCCAATGAATCGCCTGATCAGCCTTGAAACTTTGAAGCGGGTAGAAGGTACCGATTGCATGTTTGGTTTCCAGGTGATTCAGATTGACTGTTCCGGAAACTGAAACAACCGGAGCGTATTTCGAAATCAGGCGAACCATTTCAACCATGTTGTTGTCGTTCACAGCACAAAATACCAGATCAAAATCAATGAATTCCTTGAAATCATTCGTGAATTGAACTTCTTTCGGTGCAACCAGGTTCGGAATTGTATTTCCGGATCTGGAATAAACGGTCAGTTGATTGTGCCCTAATTCGATCAATCGCTGCAGAAAATGAATTCCTACATTTCCCATTCCAACGATCCCGATTTTCATTTTTTGGTTCATGTTTCAAAGTTAGAATTTATTGTCGGTACGCGATGCATCACGTACCGACACGCCATAAAATTATTTTTATGACTTGTCCGGAAGTTTAGTTGATGAATTCTCAGAATAAGGATGTTTAGACACTAATCATTTACATCAAAACAGGATGTAAATCCCGCTAATTGAAGACCTTTTCAGTTGCTTCAGAATGATTTGGCTGCCTTTGTATTGTGCACAATGAGATGTAATCCAGTTTGTTGTGTGATAATGGAAATATTTTAAAAAAAAATTGACTGGCAAATTATTTTGTTTTATATATGCAAAGCACAACAGCATGTTGTGATAACATAACACACTATTTTCTAACAACTAAAAACTGAATTATGAAACGAATGAAACTTCGGCTTGCTTTATTGAGCATTTTTTTTCTATTGGGCTTTCAGTGGAGCCATGCTCAACTGGTCAGTAATTGTTTACCTCCTTTAGGGGCCTCCTGTAAATACAATAAGGCTTCCGCGTCGATCACATTAAGTTGGAGTCCTGTACTTGGAGCAACAGGATATACCGTGTATTTGTATGTGGGTGATCCTCGGTGCTGCCCGAATTATCCCGGTCCTTCCTCCAGCGTTTTGCTTACGACAACCGCTACCTCGATGACTATTCCTTTGTCGACTTATCCCTGTTTTTCGTGGAGCGTCCGGTCAGAGTGCGGAAACAACAACTCCAGCGCGTACACCAATCAGCAATGTATGTGTGTGGATGAACCGCCATGTACGACGTTCGATGGCAGTTCTCCGGCCGGAAACTGGGTTCCTACCGGTGTAACTACGAATTATACAGCAGTGAATCCTTTGGATGGTACGAATTGTTTGACTATCGGAGACCTTTCCGGTGGTTCATGGTACACCAATACGGTTGACTACAACAATCTTGGACAAAATTATCTCGGTCAGTGCCTTTGTTTTGATGTTGCTTTGGAGAAAGCAGAACCTCTTGGCGGTGGGCTTCCATATAACCCGAAAATCTACCTTTCGGATGGAACGAATTCCATTATGTTTGTGGCGAATGCGGCTTTAAATCCTGGTTCAGGTTGGGTGACTGTCTGTGCACCGATCGCTCATTGTGCGGGAGGAGTGCCTCCGAGTAATGCCGATGGTACCTGGGCTTTTGCAACGCCGGGTATGACTTGTGCTGATTTTGATAACGTAATAAATAACTGCACTTCTATCGGATTGACACCGGAGGTCAACAGTTATCCTTCAGAAGTGAAAAAGTATGACAATATATGTGTGCGGGATTGCCGCAATAACTGCAATAGCAATTTCACGTTGTATACGGCAATCAGTTCATCTTCCGGGACAGCAAATGCTTCCGTTGTATTGGACGTTACAAACCCGACTTCTACCTATATCGTTAACTGGGGAGATGGTACGATTACCGGTATCGGAAGTCATACTTACAGTTCTTCCGGGTATTACACGGTATGTGTTCGCGAAATTACAGAGCAAAAAGAGGAATGTATTACTTGTATAAGTTTTTGTTATGAAGCTGCTCATGGAGGCACACAACCGAGTTTGAACAATAGATCTGCAAAACCTGTAGAGGGAGGTTCACTCGGAGAGCTTAACCGAATAGCAGAAGAGGAGCTGAAAACGTCTCAAATGAAAGAGGGATATCAGGTCTTGCCGAATCCTGCTAAAGATTACGTCATGGTGCATACGGAACTTGCGAAAGAAGAATCGATTTCCCTTCAGTTAATAGATATGGGAGGCAAAGTGGTTGCAAGCAAGACAGGCGTTTATGAACGTGGCGGTCAAAAAATAGAATTAGATACCAAACGTGTATCCAATGGAATGTATATTCTTAAAGTGAGAATAGGTGATGTAGAGCGATCTTCTCAGGTATCTATTGTTAAGTAATACCTACTTGAATAATCATCATCAACCAAAGAGATGAAAAAAAAGGCGGTTCATTCGAACCGCCTTTGTATTTTCTTATTTTCCGTGACATTGTTTGTATTTCTTACCACTTCCGCAAGGGCAAGGATCATTTCGACCAATTTTAGGTTCTGTTGAAACGATCGGTTGTTGTTTCTCGCGTTGAGGAGCTGAATTACGCATCGCTTCTTCGTATCCTTCGCTTCCCGTAAAACGTTGTTCTGTATTTCCGGAAGTTGATTCGATCTGAGCTTTTTCGTAATTATTCTGAGCTATTTCTTTGTTCGTTGTTTTCACATCATCGATCTGATCTCTCGGAACATCTGCTTTCACTAAGAATTCAACTGTTTCGTTGCTCAAACGTGCATTCATTGCTTTAAACAATTCGAATGATTCCAATTTGTAAATCAGCAACGGATCTTTTTGTTCGTAAACCGCTTGTTGAACAGAAGTACGCAAATCATCCATTTCACGTAAATGCTCTTTCCATTCGTTATCGATCATTCCCAATACGATGTTGCGCTCCAAAGAACTTGGAACAGAAGCCCCGTTGGATTCATAAGCTTCTTTCAAGCTCACCACCAAAGGCATTGTTTTTACGCCATCTGTAATTAAGTACTGAATGTTCTGATATTGGTGTGACATTGTTTCGTAAACATGCTTGATCTGAGGCATGGAAATTTCAGCCAAACGCTGATTTTTCGCATTGTAATATTCCATTACACCGTCATACAAATCGTTTACCAGGTCATCGTATTTAGCAGCTTTGAATTGCTCTTCTGAAATAGGAGAATCCATTCCGATGATACGAATCATGTCTACATTGAACTCGTCGAAAGAACCGGATTGATGTCTTGTAACCAATCCTTCGATCACATCATAGAACATGTTGGAAACATCCACTCCCAAACGATCACCAAACAATGCATTATGACGTTTTTTGTAGATCGCTTTACGTTGTGCATTCATTACGTCATCGTATTCCAATAAACGCTTACGGATTCCGAAGTTGTTTTCTTCTACTTTTTTCTGAGCACGTTCAATGGATTTTGAAACCATGCTGTGCTGAATCACTTCACCTTCTTTCAAACCAAGACGGTCCATGATTCGTGCAATACGCTCGGAACCGAACTTACGCATCAAATCATCTTCCAATGAAACGAAGAAAGTAGAAGTACCCGGATCTCCCTGACGACCAGAACGACCACGCAGCTGTCTGTCAACACGGCGGGAATCATGTCTTTCCGTACCGATGATTGCCAAACCTCCTGCTTCTTTCACACCTTCGCCTAATTTGATATCCGTACCACGACCGGCCATGTTGGTTGCAATGGTAACTGCTCCTGCTTTACCGGCATTCGCTACAATTTCAGCTTCTTTCTGGTGATACTTCGCGTTCAATACCTGGTGAGGAATGTTACGCATTTTCAACATACGGCTCAATAACTCGGAAATCTCTACGGTTGTTGTACCAACCAATACAGGACGTCCTGCTTCAACCAGTTTGTTTACTTCTTCAATAACAGCAGCATATTTTTCACGTGCAGTTTTGAATACCAAGTCATTATCATCTTTACGGGAAATCGGACGGTTGGTAGGAATGACTACTACATCCAATTTGTAAATATCCCAGAATTCTTTTGCTTCTGTTTCCGCCGTACCGGTCATACCTGCCAACTTGTGGTACATACGGAAGTAATTTTGAAGAGTAACCGTAGCATACGTTTGTGTAGCAGCTTCTACCGTTACGTTTTCTTTCGCTTCGATTGCCTGATGAAGTCCGTCAGAATAACGACGACCTTCCATAATACGACCTGTCTGCTCATCAACGATCTTGATCTTTCCATCCATGATCACATATTCCACTTCTTTTTCGAAAAGGGTATATGCTTTCAATAATTGAGAAACAGAGTGAATACGCTCTGATTTAACCGTGTAATCACGGATCAGAACTTCTTTTTTATCGTTAAAATCTTCTTTCGGAAGACTTTGTTTTTGTAATTGTGCAATTTCCGAAGAAATATCCGGCATCACAAAGAAGTTACGGTCTTCATTTCCGGAAATCAGGTCAATTCCTTTTTCCGTTAATTCAACCGTGTTTTGTTTTTCATCGATGACGAAGAATAATTCCACATCGATTTTCTTCATTTGCTTTCCTTGCTCAGCCATGTAATGGTTTTCTACTTTCTGCAAGTGAGATTTAATTCCCGGCTCGGATAAGAATTTGTGTAAAGCTTTGTTTTTAGGCAAACCTCTGTGAGCACGAAGCAATGCGATACCTCCCTGATCCAAAGCAGTTTTTTGATCCAAACCTTCAACCGTACCACCATTGATAACCGTTAAAAGTCTTTTTGCGTCTGCCAAAGCCTGATTCACATACTTACGTTGTGCCTCAACGATCAATTCCACACGAGGTTTCAATTCATAGAATTCGTGCTGATCTCCTTTTGGAGTTGGTCCGGAAATAATCAATGGAGTACGTGCGTCATCAATCAAAACGGAATCGACCTCATCGACAATCGCAAAATGGTGCTTGCGTTGTACCAGATCTTCCACGGCGCTTGCCATGTTATCACGTAAGTAGTCAAATCCGAATTCGTTATTCGTACCGAAAGTAATATCGGCCATGTAAGCTTCTCTGCGTGATTCTGAGTTTGGCTGGTGCTTGTCGATACAATCTACTCTCAAACCATGGAATTGGTATAAAGGTCCCATCCACTCGGAGTCACGTTTTGCAAGGTAGTCGTTCACAGTTACAACGTGTACTCCTTTTCCTGACAATGCATTCAGATAAACAGGAAGTGTTGCAACCAATGTTTTACCTTCTCCCGTTTGCATCTCAGCGATATTTCCGCGGTGCAATACAGCTCCACCCATCAACTGAACATCGTAATGAACCATGACCCATTCAACAGGTGCTCCGGCTGCAGTCCATTTGTTACTCCAAACAGCCTGATCGCCTTCGATTGTAATTCCGTCTTTCTTCGTCGCTAATTCTTTGTCAAGATCTGTTGCAGTAACCCTCAACTGACCATTGATTGCCCAACGTCTGGAAGTTTCTTTTACAACAGCGAAAGCTTCCGGTAAGATTTCTTCCAGAACTTTTTCAATGGTTGTGTTTACTTCTTTTTCTTTTGCATCAATGCTTTCATAGATTGCCTCTTTCTGATGCAAAGGCATATTGATATCGTTTGCCTTTTGAGTTAAGTCAGCAATTTCTGCTTCCAAACCTGCAATGGCATCTTGTACTTGTTTTTTAAACTTTTCTGTTCTACCACGGAGTGCGTCGTCAGACTCGTTTTGTAATATATTGAATATTGCACCAACTTGTTGAATAACCGGTTGATACTTTTTCTGGTCAGTAGCTGACTTATCGCCTAAGATTTTCTTTAAAATTCCTCCTAACATGGTGTTTATTATAAATCGAAGCCAAAAATAATGAAATTCCCGATGCTTCTTTGATTAATTGAATGCTCCTTGTCATAAATTATTCCAAAAGGTGTTAAACTGACAGATTGTCGCAATTGGGCTCTAATTGTCAGTTAGTTTGTTCGAAACAAATTCAAAATGTCGGTATTTCATGTCGCGAATATGCCTTATCTTTGCAGGCATGCAAGAAATGATCCTTATCCTTGATTTCGGTTCGCAATACACGCAGTTGATTGCGCGCCGAGTACGTGAATTGAATGTTTATTGTGAAATCCATCCATGGAATAAAGTTCCGGAATTGGGAGCACATATTAAAGGAGTGATTTTGTCGGGAAGTCCGTTCTCAACAAGAGACCCTGAATCTCCAAAACCAGATTTGAGTGCAATTAAAGGAAAGTTTCCTTTGTTGGGAGTTTGTTTCGGGGCACAGTATTTGGCTCAGAATTTCGGAGGAGAAGTTCTTCCGTCAACGATCCGCGAATACGGTCGTGCAAACTTGTCTTTTGTAGATGACTCAAACGAATTGACTTCCGGAATGTCCGTAGGGTCGCAGGTTTGGATGAGTCACGGAGATACTATTAAAAATGTTCCTGATTCTTACAAGATCATTGCTTCCACAAAAGATGTTCATGTAGCAGGTTATGTGATCAAAGGAGAAACAACTTATGGAATTCAGTTCCATCCGGAAGTTTACCATTCTTTGGAAGGGGCTATTTTATTGAAAAACTTCGTAGTTGGAATCTGTGGATGTTCTCAAAACTGGACACCTGATTCTTTCGTGGAAAGCACTGTTGCTGAATTAAGAGCAAAATTAGGAAACGATAAAGTGATCTTGGGCTTGTCCGGAGGAGTTGACTCTTCTGTAGCGGCGATGTTATTGCATAAAGCAATTGGTGAAAACCTTCACTGTATTTTCGTGGACAACGGATTATTACGTAAAAATGAATTTTCTTCTGTACTGGAAAGCTATAAAGGACTTGGATTGAATGTAAAAGGAGTAGATGCTTCTGCTGATTTCTATAGTGCTTTGAACGGATTGACAGATCCTGAGTTGAAACGAAAAGCCATCGGAAAAGTTTTCGTGGATGTGTTTGACGCAGAATCTAAATTAGTAACTGACGCACGCTGGTTGGGTCAGGGAACAATTTACCCGGATGTGATCGAATCTGTTTCTGTAAACGGAGGACCGTCACAAACGATTAAATCTCACCACAATGTGGGAGGTTTGCCTGATTACATGAAATTGCAGGTAGTTGAGCCTTTGAGATTATTGTTCAAGGACGAAGTAAGACGTGTGGGAAGATCTTTGGATTTGCCTTCAACTATTTTGAACCGACACCCGTTCCCGGGACCAGGTTTGGGAATTCGTATCCTTGGCGAGGTAACAGCAGAAAAAGTGCGCATTTTACAGGAAGTAGACGCTATTTTTATCGATGGTTTGAAAGAGCATGGTTTGTATAACGATGTGTGGCAGGCCGGAGCAATTTTCCTGCCGATCCAATCCGTTGGTGTGATGGGAGACGAAAGAACCTACGAAAATGCAGTTGCGCTTCGTGCGGTAAGCTCTACCGATGGAATGACGGCTGACTGGTGTCATTTACCTTATGAATTTTTAGCATTGATTTCGAACAAGATCATCAATCAGGTGAAGGGGATCAACCGTGTAACGTACGATATCAGTTCGAAGCCGCCGGCAACCATCGAATGGGAATAATCCTGGCACAACTCTTGAATTGATTCGCAATATTTGAATGATATGAAATACTTCTTTTTAATTTGTATACTGACTTTTTCAACTGGTTTGTCTGCACAGACAGATACCAAAGATTGGGTTTATGAATATTCCAACGGAAAGAAGTATGCAGTTCACATTGCCCAGACAGGAAATACGCTGTGGGGAATCCATACAACTTATAATGTTCCTGTTGACGACATCGTCGCTGCAAATCCGGGAATTGAAAAAGGAGTCAAAGAAGGATTTCGTTATCTGATTCCGCTTGGTGGAGCCGATATGAAAGTTCTGAGCGGGACCATTGTGCGTGAGCATACGGTTGAAAAAGGCGAAACGGCATTTTCCATTGCAAAGAAATACAATTGTTCGGTTGACGACTTGTTGAAATACAATCCCGGAATTGATAAAGGATTGAAGGTAGGGCAGGTGTTGAAAGTGATTATTGCTCCGACAAGTGAACAGGCAAATCCGACGGTTAAACCTGTGGAGAAACCGGCTGTCAGCACTCCGTCTATTACTTTTACGGATACCGTTTTGGTTTACGAAGTAAAGAACAGCGAGACTTTGTATACGCTTTCCAAGCGTTTCATGATTCCTGTGAATGATTTACAGAAGTTCAACAACCTGAAATCGACCAATATTAAGTCGGGAGATGTGTTGAAAATTCCTTTGAAAAAGGAAAATGTAAAGCAGGTTCAGGTTCGTGAAGTGCAGCCGAAAGAAGACATTCGGAAAGTGGATGAGGAATTGATTTTCAAAGCAAAAACCAAATACAATATTGCGGTTTTGCTTAGTTTCGGATTGAATGATAAAGGAAATACGGGGCTTAAGAATCTGGCAACCGAATTTTATATGGGAGTTGAATTGGCTGCCGATTCATTGGAAAAACTGGGCTTTGATGCGACGATTAAAGTCATTGATCTGCCGATGGATTCGGTGGGAATCATGAGAGTTCTGAATACTCCCGAAATGAAAGATATGGACTTGATTTTTGGTCCTTTGGTTCCTCAAAGTGCAGACATCGTCGGAAGATGGTGCGGCAAGCAAAAAATCAGAATGGTTTGTCCTTCAGCCTGCAACAGTTCGTTGTTGAAGAACAATCCGTATATCTACGCTTCGGTTACAACCGATATGACACAGCAGGAAATTCTGGCAAAATACACGATCGAGAAATACAAAACTGCTCAGATCATTTTGATTAATCCCGGAATTGCAAAAGATCAGGAGTTGTTTGACGCTTACAGAAAACGATTCATCGAACTTTCCAAAAAGAACGGAAATGTGAAACTGATTGAAGCCAAATTGTCCGATTATTCCACATTTATCAGAAAAAGCGGAGAATCCGTTGTGATTCTTCCAACCAGAGATAAAGGAACGGTTCTTAACTTCATCAATTCACTGCATAAATCGGTTGGAAAACTGCAAAATGCAGATGTAACCGTGATGGGAGTGAAAGAATGGGGTGGTTTTGATGACATTGCCGGATATTACAAAACGAAATACAAAATCACCTGGGCTTCTTCCAGTGATTTGAACTACTCATTGCCGGATACGCAGGCTTTGTTGAGACTGTACCGCAAGAAATATCGCGCAGATATGAATAAAGCAGGAGCTCATGGATTTGATGTCGTGTATTATTTTACGAGAACCTTGTTGATGAAAGAAGAAGTTCCGAGTGAAGTAGTCAATGCCTTTGATCTGAAAGTTGCAACTACAGGCGGAGGATACGAAAATCAATCGTGCTTTATTCTGAAGCATGAGGATTATGAATTAATTCGCGTTGGTGTATTCTATGAATAAAGAAACAATCGGACAAGAATTCAGAGCGCTGCAATTATTCATTTGTAATGAATTGGAGCGTATTGACGGAAAAGCAACATTCTCCGAAGATCCCTGGGAACGAGCTGAAGGAGGTGGCGGAAAAACGCGTACCATCCGGCACGGAGCTTTGATCGAAAAAGGTGGAGTTGCCTTCTCGGAAGTGCACGGACCTGTTACAGATGAAATGAAAGCACAGCTAAAACTGGACGGAAATCATTTTTATGCAACAGGAGTTTCCATTGTTTTGCATCCCAATAATCCGCATGTTCCGATTATTCATATGAATGTGCGTTATTTCGAATTGGATAACGGAATTCATTGGTTTGGCGGAGGAATTGATCTGACACCGCATTATGTCATTCACGAACATGCTGTTTTGTTTCATCAGAAACTAAAAACCATTTGTAATAAATACGATGATTCATTCTATTTCAAATTTAAAGAATGGGCCGACGACTATTTCTATTTGCCGCATCGCAAGGAAACAAGAGGAATAGGAGGAATCTTTTTTGATCATCTGAACAATCATTTTCAATTAAACAAAGAGCAATTGTTCCGCTTTTGTCTGGATTTGGGAGAAGGTTTTCCATTCTTGTATGAAGAACAGGCTGGTTTCGGAAGAAATAAAACGTTTACCGAAGCCGAAAAACAATGGATGCATTATCGCCGCGGACGTTACACAGAATTCAATTTAGCTTTCGACAGAGGTACGAAGTTCGGATTGTATTCGGGCGGAAGAACGGAATCTATTTTAATGAGTCTGCCTCCAATGGCCGAATGGGAATATAATTATGTTCCGGCAGAAGGTTCATTGGAAGAACACACGCTCAGTTATCTGAAAGAAAAACACAGTTATATCTGAAAGGAAAACACGTAGGGGCGAAAATTTTTTCGCCCCTACGTGTTTTTAAATTCACCCCTGAATATTTATATAATTGTTGTTTTAAAACTAAAGGATTTCAGCCTTCTTTGTAAATATCTTTAAGAATCCTTCAATAGCTGTTATTTTTAACATAATCAACTTCATTTTTAGGCAACCAAACATTCATTCTTCCGTAACTTTGATGTATCAATTAATTATTTTAAATGATTGTGAAGAAGAATTACATTAAACTGATGTTAATCGGCTTAATGACCATCGTTGGGAGTAACTTGTATTCTCAGGTTCAGGCAGCTTGCCCGAATGCCAATTTTGCGCAGGGAGGTTTTAATAACTGGAACGCGTTTACGGGGGATTACACCAATCCATTTGCAACAGGAGGAGTTGTGACCGGACGGCATACTTTAATCAGTACTGCGGGAACGGATCCTTATACTTGTGGTGGATTATCTTATTTACCAACAGGATCTTTCGTTGTGGCACGTCTTGGAAATAATGTTACGAATGCGGAAGGTGAAGCATTACGTTATTCAATGACTGTAACAACCGACAATGCATTGTTGATTTATAAGTATGCAGCTGTTTTGGAAGATGCCGGGCATTTACCCAACGAGCAACCCAAACTAACTTTAAAGGTGTTGGATCAGGCCGGAAACCAGATTGGTGGTCCGTGTGGTGTGTATGATGTATACGCAGGACAGCCGGGTCAGAACTTTCAGGTTTGTGGAGGAGTTGCCTGGTTACCATGGTCTACTGCAGCATTGGATTTGTCAGGTTTTATCGGACAAACGATTCAGGTAGAGTTCGCAACGCGTGATTGCAGTCTTTCCGGTCACTTCGGATATGCTTATGTAACCATGAGCTGTCAGCCATTAAGATTAACAGTGCAATATTGTCAGGGAACCAACAACGCAACACTAACTGCTCCAACCGGATTCAGCAGTTATTTGTGGAGTAACGGTGCAACAACACCTACCATTACGATTCCTAACCCGACTACGGGAACAACTTATTCGTGTCAATTGACAACGATTACCAATACAGGATCTTGTTCGGTAACGGTAGATGTGGATGTAGAGCCAACGGTTGTCGTCCCGGAATATACGTATGTACAAAACTGCGGCCAGCTGAATGTTCAGTTCACGAGTGCTTCTACCGTAAATAATAATGTGATTGTTGCCAATGTTTGGAATTTCGGTGACGGAACAACTTCAACGAATGCAAATCCGAATCACGCTTATACAGCTCCCGGAGTTTATAATGTTCGTCTTATTTCATATGAAACTACCGGGTGTAGAGACACAATCATCAAACAGGTTACCGTAAAATCAATTCCAACGGCAGACTTTACAGTCACGAATACCTGTGTTCTGACTCCGACCACAATGACAAATACTTCTACGGATCTGATCAACCAAAACATGACTTATTCATGGGATTTTGGTGATGGAACTCCGTTAGAAACAGGATCAAACCCTTCACATGTTTATCAAATTGCAGGAACATACACGATTACATTGGTTGCAACGAATGAAGACGGTTGTACGCATTCACGGGTTCGGAATATCATTGTTCATGGATTGCCGGCTGTTGAAGCAGGAGTTGACCAACAGCTTTGCCCTTACACTCCTTTGACGGTAAGTGGTTCGGGAGCTGTTTCTTATGTCTGGAATAACGGAGCAGTAAACGCTACGCCGTTTATCCCTACAGTTGACGGAAAATATATCGTAACCGGTACGGATATCAACGGTTGTAAAAACAAAGATTCCCTGATGGTTACATTCTTACCGGCTCCGGTTGTTTCAGCAGGACCCGACGTAACGGTTTGTGAAAACACCCCGGTTACATTTGCAGGAACCGGTGCAGACCATTATGATTGGTCTCATGGTATCACGGACGGACAATCCTATGTTCCGGCTGTAGGTACTTACGAAATCGTGATGCATGGTTACGATGCTACGAACTGTTTTGGATTGGATACGGTGAAATTAATCGTTAATCCGCTTCCGCTTGTGAATGCGGGACCTGATCAAATCATTTGTGAAGGAACATCTACTGTTTTAGCTGGTTCGGGTGCAAATTCATACGATTGGGATTACGGAGTAATCGATAATGTGGCTTTTTCTCCTGCAGGTACTTTGACTTATACCGTAACAGGAACATCCGCAGCAGGATGTGTCAATACCGATCAGGTTGTAGTAGCGATCGAAGATCCTGTTAATTTCGTGATTACAACAAATTCAGAAACTGGTTGTGAGCCTCAGGTAGCATTATTGTTCAATCAGTCAACCGGAACGGCTAGTGTGAATACACAATGGACATTTGGTGACGGAAAAACGTTATCCAGTTTAAATGATACGGTATCCAACTTATATGAAAACCAGGGATGTTATGATGTAACAGTTACTTCTACAACTGCTTTGGGTTGTATCTGGACGGTAACATATCCTGATTTCATCTGTGTATACCCGAATCCGGTTGCAAATTTCACTCCAAGTCCGGGTGTTGTTTCGGTAATCGCTCCGGAATCTCATTTGGTGAACTCTTCTACGGGAGCTGTTCAATACATCTGGAATTTTGGTGACGGGTCGGAAATCTCGAATGATTTCAGTCCGAACCATACTTTTATCGTGGAGCCGCAGCAAAATTTCCTTGTTACTTTAATAGCAATTTCAGAACATGGTTGTGTAGATTCTATTACAAAGACGATTTTAATGGAAAAAGGCGTAATTTTGTACGTACCAAATTCATTTACACCGGATGGAAATCAGTTTAATCCGATTTTCATTCCTGTAGTGACTGCCGGAGTTGATAAGAATCAATACGAACTTGAAATCTACAATAGATGGGGAGAATTGATTTTCCAGACAACGAGCACGGAAGAAGGTTGGGATGGAACTTACAAAGGAATTGCTTGCCCGGATGGAATGTATAATTGGAAAATTAAATACAAGACTTCGTCAAGTGATGAGAAAAAGGTACATGTAGGACACGTGAATTTAATCCGTTAAGCTACTTGCTACTACTTAACAAATTCGATTATTTGTTATTAATAAAATTCAAACCCAAAAAGAAAGGGAGTCCTTCAGGCTCCCTTTCTTCTTTTCATTTCTTCTTTAATTAATTTCAGCTCTCTTCCAGTTTGTCCTTTAACAGATGTGTTTTCATCCGCCCGTCTGAAAAGATAAGGTATCACTTCTTTTACAGGCCCGTAAGGAACATATTTGGCAACATTGTATCCCTCAGAAGCCAATGTGTATGAAATGTGATCACTCATTCCAAGAAGCTGAGCGAAATAAATGCGTTTGTTTGTTTTGTCAATTCCCTTTTTCGAAATCAAATCTGCTAAAAAGGCAGAAGAATCTTCGTTGTGAGATCCGGCACACAAAGCCATTTGGTTTAAACTTTCCGGTTCAAGCAAAAATTCCAATGCGCGGTCGTAATCCGAATCACACGTCTCTTTGTTGGGTTGAATAGGAGAGGGATAGTTGTTTTCTGTGGCCCTTTTTCGTTCTTTTTCCATGTAAGCACCACGAACCAGCTTTACACCGTATTGAACTCCTTCTGTTCTTGCCCAGGCAATGCTGTTTTTCAAAAACTCCAGACGATCATGTCGGTACATTTGAACGGTATTGAATACGATAGCTCTTTCTTTGTTGTATTTCAGGATCATTTCATGACAAATCCGGTCAATCACATCCTGAATCCAGCTTTCTTCCGCATCAATGAAAACAGGAACGGCTGCATCATATGCTTCTTTGCAAATGCGGTTTACGCGTTCTACTGTTTCGTGATATTCTTTTAAATCTGCTTCTGAAATGCCTTCCAAACCTGAGTTTGTTTGCTCCAGTAAGCTGAACCGTGCAATACCGGTTATTTTAAACACAGCGAAAGGAATCGCAGGGTTTCCTTTTCCTTTATGAATCGTTGCAATGATTTCTTTGGTGGTTGCTTCAAAATCTTCTGCGCTTGTTTTTCCTTCGACAGAATAATCTAAAATGGTTCCCACATGATGTTTCCACATGCTTTCGATCGTGCTGGTACACTCTTCGATCGTTTCTCCTCCGCAAAACTGCTCAAAAATGGTTGATTTGATAATTCCTTTGATGGGGAGACCGATGTTGAGCCCGAAACGGGTAAGACCTTTTCCTGATTTTACCAAAAACGGACTGGCCATAACGGAAAAAAGAAAATGCGCACGTCTTAAATCCTTATTTGATTTGTGTTTGAACGCAATCTCTGTGTTATTAAAAGATATCATGTGGCAAAATTAATCGCTTTCTACTATTTTTGCACACCTTTAAACTGAATTTATTTGTTCCACTATTGAAATAAATGCTTTGAAAAAATTTGATTGTAATTCGTGTACTGTAGAAGTTGGGAATCTGGAGCTTTCGTCTTTTCCGCAATTGCTTGAGGAAACGTATAAAGATGTCCGGAAAGTGATCGTTGTGGATGAGAATACACATGATTTTTGTCTGGAGTATTTGCTCACAGCATTTCCCACTTTAGAAGACGCAGAAGTGATTCTGCTTCCTACCGGAGAAGAAAATAAGGTGATGGAAGTGTGTTTCCAGGTATTGGAAGCACTTTCTGAATATGGAATTGTGCGTTCGGATCTGGTGATTACGCTTGGAGGCGGGGTTGTGAGCGATATGGGAGGGTTCATTGCTTCGATCTATAAAAGAGGATTGGATTGTATTCATATCCCGACTTCTCTTTTGGGAATGGTTGATGCGGCTTTGGGTGGAAAAACAGGAATTGATCTGGGAAGCTATAAAAATCAGATCGGAACTTTCCACAACCCGAAAGCGGTTTTTGTTGATCAGCGATTTTTAGCAACGCTGCCTGAAGAAGAGTGGAAGAGCGGTTTTGCGGAAGTTTTAAAACATGCTCTGATTTCTGATGAAGCTGAATGGGAACGATTGATTGCAACGAAGCAAAATGAATTGTTTACAGAGGAAAATGTTGAACTGATTTTAGAGAAATCGATTGCCATCAAATCGCAGGTGGTAACGGAAGACCCGAATGAAAAAGGGAAGCGCAAAATATTGAATTTCGGTCACACGATCGGTCATGCAATTGAAGGATATTATTTGGAGTTAAACCCTTTGTCGCACGGAAACTGCATCGCATTGGGAATGATTGCGGAAGCGTTTTTGTCGAATCAGAAAGGAACCTTGGATGCGGAAGAACTGAATGAGATCGTTCAGGTGATGCGCGCTTTATATCCTTGTCCGGAGGATCTGTTGACCGGCGTTTCGGTGATGATCGAATTGATGAAAAATGACAAGAAGAACGATCAGCTTGGAATCAGAATGTGTTTTCTGGATCAGATCGGAGCTTGTTCGTGGAATCATTTGATTAACGATCATGATGTGAAGATGGCTTTGAACTATTTGTATCAGGCGTATTATAAGAATTGATTAGTTTAAGAATTGAGAATTGCGCCCCGGTAGTTATCGGGATATGAATTCTAAATTTTTGAGATTAAATATTTTTGATTGATAATCAGCGCGTTACGTGGTATTCTGTAATGTTGAACTTGAAGTCGGTTCGTAATATTGCGATATTGCAAATTTGCGTTCAGAATCGTTAAAAAATCCTCGAATGATCGTTTAATCAGAAATTATTTTTTGAGTGCCAGCAATTGCGACTTGATTTGCTCCAGTTTTTGAATCAGAACCTCATTTTGATTTCCTTCCGGAACAGCTTTACCATTTGATTTTACTGCCTTTTTGGCTCCTTCGAGTGTGTAGCCCTGTTCTTTTACAAGTTGGTAAATCTTGTTAAAATGCTCAATGTCTTTTACCGTAAATAAACGGTTTCCTTTTTTGTTCTTTTTGGGCTGAATAACGGTGAATTCCTTTTCCCAAAACCTTATTAATGAGGTGTTTACATCAAATATGGCAGCTACTTCTCCAATGGAGTAATACAACTTCGTTAATGTGATATCATCTAATTTGCTCAAGACCAATTATTTTGATTCTGTGAAAATAATGATAATTTTGCACCACCCGAAATATTATGTCTTTAAAAACTTACATATTTTCGATAGCTGTGTTTCTCACGGGAAGTGCTTTACAAGCGCAGACAGCGGCAGGTTCTTTAACTCAAAAGGGTCAAGGGTCTTCGGACACACTAGTTTCTCATATTATGGCTGCAAACGATTCTGCGCCGAAAATTAATAAACAGGTAGAAGAGATCATTCAATTTGCAAAGAAATTTCTGGGAACTCCATATCATTACGCAGGTTCTACACCTTCCGGTTTTGACTGTAGCGGATTCATTTATTACGTGATGGGAAATTTCGGGATGCGTTTATCGCGCTCAAGCCCCGGAATTGCGGAATTTGGTAAAACAGTGAAGTTATCCGAATTGCAACCCGGAGATTTGATGTTCTTTAAAGGAAGAAGCACCCGTTCTTCTGGTGTCGGACACGTTGCAATGGTTGTTGAAGTAAAAGAAGGAGTGATCAAGTTTATTCACAGTTCCACTTCAAGAGGAGTAATTATTGACACATTCAACAACAGCGGGTATTACGTTCCGCGTTATTTGAAATCCAAAAGATTGGATTACGGAGGAGTAACTCCTAAGCACTAATGTTTTGAAGGAATAGTTTTGATGTGCCAGATAAGATAAAGGATACATAAAAACGCCATTGCAGCCCCAAACAAGAACACATTCCAAATCGATTCCAGATCGTTTTTATACCAGATATTGGTAGCCAATGCACCACCAAGAACTCCAAATTCCAAAGCAATAAACATCGTTCCCGTTCCACGTCCTTTCCGGTCAGAAGGAGATAAATCCGCTGTCCAGGCGAAAATAGTCGGAGAACAGATTCCTGTTGCAACTCCGAAAATAATCGAAGAAACGTAATACCAGGTGCTGCTGTTCGATAAACCGATCAGAATCATTGAAACGCAAAGAATCACCATTCCAACAATCAGCGTTTGTCTTCTTCCGTAAGTATCAGATATTTTTCCGGTGAGCAATCGGATTAAAATAGTAGCCATCACATAAAAAATGAAGAAAGCTCCTTTGTTTCCGATATTCAGGTATTCCGAAATATCCGGTGTCAAGACCAGAATGATTCCGGAGCACATCGCCGAAAGAAACATCACTACGGCAACAGGAATAACGCTGGGTTCTATGAGTTCGTCTTTTTGAATTTTGAGATAATCCCATTGAAAAGGCTGTGTTTTTGCCAGCGTTTCTTTGACATTGAAATACAAAATATAAGCAAGAGCGGTAAACAAGGCAGCAGTGAAGAACAAGGCATCGCGGTTACCGATTTCTACGATGAAAGTAGATAATCCTTGCCCGATCCCCATTCCAATGGCAATGAAAGTTCCCCAAAGTCCCATTCCGAAGCCCCGTTTGTCTTCCGGAAGAATATCTGTAATCAAGGCTGTAGAACCGGTGGGAAAGAAGCCAACACTGAAACCATGAAGGAAACGCAATAGAAGCAAGAACCATGTTGCAAATGCGAAAGGATACAAGGAACAAATCACAAATGAAATCAGTAATCCGATGAGCATCACTTTCTTTCGCCCGATCAAATCGGATAGTTTGCCTGAAAAAGGTCTTGAAAATCCGGCGGAGATGGTAAACAAACCGATGATAAGTCCTTTCAGATGCGGAGATCCCAGATCGGTTAGAAATGCATTCATTTCGGGAATTACGCAGTTGTAACTCGTTGTAAAAAGAAGCATGGCGAAACTTAACTTCCAGAAATTGGGACCGTATGTTTTCAAGATGTGGCAAAATTAATCAAACTCTTTTGTTGAAGAGGCAATCCGGATTTTAAAACTTCACGTATTTTTGATAAAAAGAAAGAAATGATCAAAGAAGCCACATTGGGTGCCGGATGTTTTTGGTGCATTGAAGCATGTTACCACGATTTGAAAGGAGTGATCTCCGTAACTTCGGGCTATGCCGGAGGACATGTTGATAATCCGACATACAAACAAGTGTGTGACGGCACAACAGGTCATGCGGAAGTGGCAAGAGTTGTTTACGATGAATCCGTGATTTCCTTTGATGAATTGCTGGAGGTATTTTGGTTTGTGCATGATCCGACGCAATTGAACAGACAAGGGAATGATATCGGAACGCAGTATCGTTCGGTGATTTTCTATCACGATCCGGAACAAAAAGAAAAAGCATTGGCTTACAAGTCGAAATTGACGGAAGAGCGTGTTTGGGAAAATCCGATTGTAACGGAAATTTCACCGATTTCGAATTACTTTCCTGCTGAGGATTACCATCAGAATTACCTGGAACTGAATCCGGGGAATGCTTATTGTCAGGCGGTGGTGAGACCGAAATACGAAAAGTTCAAAAAGATTTTTGCAGATAAATTGAATTAAAAAAGATCAGGGCGGAAAAATAAAAAAGTAGGGGTGAAAAATTTTTTACCCCTACTTTTTTTGTTGTTTTTCTTTTTTGTCTCTGCTTTTTTCTATAATTCTTCTCCTTCATTTGTTGGAGGAGCCTGTTTTGGACCTTTTGAGCCTTTTGTGCCCTTTTCACCTTTCCCTCCTTTATCGCCTTTGGAGTCTTGTCTTTCAGCTCGTTTTATCTGCTTTTCTTTTTCCCATGCTTCGTATTTTGCATATTGGTCAGCATTGAGAACTTCCTTGTACTGTGCCTTTCGCGCATCATGATTTTCTTTCAACTGAGCAATTTTTTGTTCCTGGGTTAAAGAGGGATTCTGACGAAGGGCATCGTTCTTTTGCGCAGTTCCCAAATTGATTTCGTAAATTTTTGCTTTTTGAGCATCGTCCAAACCTAGTTTGGTAGTCATTTTCTCTGTAATACCGGTTGCGCGCTGTTCTGTAGTTTTAGGTTCTTTTTTTTCTTGTTGCTGTGCCATTGCAGTTCCTCCTGCAAGTACAGCGATTGCTAAAATGAATGTTTTCATCTGATCATTTTTTATGGTTCTTAAGCTTAAGACATAAATTATGCCAATTGGTTTAATCAATTTTGTTGTAATTTCGGATTGAGATGAAGTGGAATCCCCTTTTTGGACTGAGTATAATTGTTTTTTTAACTTCTTGTTCGGTCATTACTGCTACCAGGACTGACGGAAGAGAGGTGACGATGAATTACAAGAAGCTGGAGGATATTCCTTTCGATCTTTATCTGGATACCACTATTACAAAAATGTCCTTCTTCGGAAACAAGATCACGGAAATTGATGCGGACATTTCCAAACTTCAGAACCTGGAAGTCTTGTATTTGGGACGCAACAAGATGAAATCCTTCCCGAAATCGATTTGTGATCTCAAAAACCTGAAAGTACTCAGTCTTGCCTACAACGATATTGATTCTATTCCCGATTGTATTTGCAGAATGCAGAACCTGGAGCGCTTGTTTGTTTCCAATAACAAGTTGGTTTATGTTTCGGATTCCCTGGGAAGTTTGCGAAAATTAGAACAATTGGATTTGAATCGAAATGCTATCCGGAAGCTGCCGGAAGATCTGGGTTTTCTTTCCGAAATGCAATTTCTGGATTTGAGTTACAACAATTTGAACAAACTACCGGATTCCATGCAATACATGAGCGGGTTGCGGGAATTGAATCTGCAGTATTCCGGAGCGATGCTACAAGTGCCTGAATCTGCCTGTACTTTAAGAATGCTGGAGAAAATTAAAGCAGATCCTTCCGTGGTTTTTCCTATCTGTTTTCTGAGTCAGCAAACGAACCGGCTGATCATTTACATCGAACCTTAATCCTTTCCCCAGAAATAGAACAATACGAAGTCGTAGCTGGCATGAGCGGCAATGCAGAACCACAATCCCTGTTCTCCTGAAATGGCGTAGCTCAGAACGATGATAAACAAACAAACCAATAACCCGTATTTGGTTGTTTCGAGATCATTGGGTAAAATATAACCGTGGATTGCCACAAAGGCAATAGAAGCTAAAACAGGTGGAAGCCATTGCTGTACTGCTACTCTGAACAGGATTTCTTCACCGAAACCGGCACAAAGTGACAAAAACAGGATATCGAAAAAGTTTAATCTGAGCGATTTGATCAACTGATGCTGCATGGAAAAACTCTTTCTGGCACTTTCGGTATTGGTGAAAATCAACATCAGAATTCCGAAGCAAACTCCGAATTCGATGCCGATCAGCGTCCAGATACTGGTGAGTCCGTCGAGTTGAAGGAATTCCAGAACTGGAGGCATTCCACATAAGAGCCATCCCAGCGGAGCCATCAGCAGGGTTACAAATCCCATCAGGTAAACCCGCCACTTCGACATCTTACGTCAGTTTTTCAATAATGGATTGATGCTGCGGATAGGATTTCAGAAGTTCTTCAGTCGAAAACAATTCAAAATCTTCGAAATCAAAGCCCGGAGCAACTGCACAGGATACAAAAGCGTAGCCTTCGTCGTTCTTCAGATGTGAGCCGAAAATAGTACGTGCAGGGACAACATGAAAAGGAACTTCTCCCTGATTCAGATTCATTCCCAATTCAATTGTCTGATGAGTTCCATCCGGCAAAAGGCTTTGAACAAGCAGGGGCGATCCTTCGTGAAAGTACCAGCATTCATCCGACTGGATGCGATGAAATCGGGAACAGCTGTTTCCGGTGATGAGAAAGTAAATACTCGTAAAGAGTTGTCTGTTTTTACCTGAAATAGTTTCGGAAGAACGATAGGTTTCAACATAAAAACCGCCTTCCGGATGACTTTTAAGATCAAATGCTTCTATGATCTCTCTGGCTCTTTGGGGAATTTCCATCTATTCGATAACGCTTTTATTTCCGGCATTTTTCTTTTTCTTGGGAGTAGGTATGAAATACCTGAAATCGATCGTGAAATATCCGGCTGTAATGGGTTTGTAAGCAAATAATTGTGTTCCTGTTCCACTTTGACGTAAGATCGCAACACCGAAAAGTGGTTGTTTCATGGGAACTTTAGCTCCGAAACCTAAAAAGAAGGTTCCCGCTTTTTCTGTTCTGTATTCAAAACCGATTCCGGCATTCATGGCAAAGTAAGTACTTTCTGTTCTTCTTCCCTGAATGAAAATGGATTTTTTGGGTGTCGGATGCATGGAATCCTGAACATCTGAAGGGTAGTGGGTGATGGAAACTCCTAAAGAAGCATCCATGTACCATTTTTCAGTCAATTTAACGTAGAACAAGGCGTTCAAAGGAACATCATAATTGATGAAAGACAGTTTCTGACTGTCATAAAGATTGGAATCGGGGATCGAAATACCCACCTTGTAGATTCTTCTTACCTGAGAAATTCCGGTTTCTATGCTGATGGATTTGGATAAACCGATTCGAATGGTTGCACCGAAGGTATATCCCCATCTGTTGTGAAAATCGGCCGTCATGATCTTGTTTTCATCCTGTATTTCGGTATGAACCGCTCCGATGAAATTATTCGGAATAACAGGCGATGCCACAATCCCGAAATAGGAAGGAAAACGTTCCTTCTTTACCTTCCGTTTTTGTCCATAAGAAAAAACGGAAAAAGCACAAAGGATTAGAATTAAGATTGATTTTTGCATTGTTTTCGTTTTTCTTTCTTTATTCATGAACGCACGATCTTGCTGTTTCGTTGGAACTTTAACGCTTTTAACGGGAGCTTATTGCTTCCATTCGGTTACATATTCAATTGGTTTACGTTGTCCTTTCGGCCATTCGATTGCAGGATAACCCAAATAAAACAAACCAACACAACGTTGTCCTTTTTCCAGCTCCAAAAAGTTGCTGAAGGATTCAAATTTGATCACTCCGGGAGTTGACCAGAAAGCACCGATTCCCTGAGCTGTTGCTGTGAGGTGCATATTTTGTACGGCACAGGAAATAGCAGCAAAATCATCTTCTTCAGTGATTTTTGTATCTTCTTCCCGGTTGAGAATAATTGCAATGACAGCGCTTGCCATTTTCGGCCGGTTCATGAGTTTTCCCAGTTTACTGTCAAGCTGTTTCTCCTTCGGAATTTCAGTGAGGTAAACTTTTCCTAATGTTTCTGATAAATCAAGTAACGCATTGTCCTGAAAAACGATGAATCTCCAAGGCTGCGTCATTCCGTGAGTGGGAGCCCAGATAGCGTTGTTTAATAATAATTCGATTTGCTCTCTGTGGATTTTTCGAGTACTGTATTGTTCCGGATAAATTGTTCTGCGATCACGAATAATCGCTGTTACTTCACTTAGATTGTAACGCATTCTGAGTTTTTCTTGTAAAAATAACTCGAATTCGTGAATTAAGCGCCTACTATTTAGCGATCTGATCCGTTTCCGTCTTTAAGTGCTTTCTTGATCATGAAAAAGGTCCGGTCAATTGTTTCGTACACACCATTCGGAACAGGCCCCAGAGCCGGAGCATTGATCACATAACCAAAGGGATCGATTAATACGTAATACGGGTAATTAACCACATTGTAGTTCTTAAAAACCGAGTTGTTTTCCTTACTGGAAACAACGGTCCACGGGTATTCGTTTTTCAGCTTTGTCAGATCAATACTGCCGTCTGCTTTTTCTTTGTAGATCATCACAAAATTGGCAATGTCCTTATAACGTTCATAGATCGGTTTCAACAGATTCATTTGTTTGCTGTTGTCCAAACTGTTGGGATCTACAAAAAACAAATACAGATATTTCTTACTGAAACTCTGAAGTGTCAGATCCTTATTGTCGCTTTTAAGCAGGAAATCCGGGGCTTTTGAGCCTTGACTCAATTCCGTCAGGCGGAAATGAATGTTTTGTGCAACAATGCGGTTTTCGGGAAATAAGCCGAATTTGGAAACGCTGTCTAAAACGGTCAGAATATTCGTTTGCGGATAATCTTTTTCGTAAAAACACTCGGAAAGGGTTTTGAGCATCACCAACTCGCGCAGTTTGTAATTGTGCTGAAGCGTGTACTCTTTTCCCATGGCATTGTAAATCGCAGAAGGGCTCGACTTCAGAATTCCGAGGTAAATGCGGTTATTGATCTCCGAATTGATTCGAGGAAGCAATTTTTCGTAAAAATGATTGATGTACTGAAAGTAAGCCTCGCTTTGATAATAAACGGAAGCCGACCGAATGTAGAAATCATACTTCTCATATTGATTTCTGCTTCCCATAAAACGCAGATCATCCAGTTTTGCAATCGAATATTTGCGGTGATAGCCAAAGAATTTATCTGCCGTATCGGCCTGATAATACTTTTCGACATCCATTTTAAAAGTATCGAGACGGGCTACGAAATACTTGGAGTCTGCGTTGTTTTTGGTATAATATCTCGCTACAAATTCATCATTCCAGCGATTGAATTCCAGGATTTTATAGTTGATGTCTTTGTTGTCGAGGTTAAAAAACGAAAGCTCGATAAAATTCCCGGAAGGATTGTAGGTATCATACTTGTTTTTTTCCGGAAGGAACACTTCGTATTTCGCACCGGGGTTTGCAAACAAATTCGCTTTGTTATTCGCTGACTTCAGAACTAACTTCCGGGTTTGATCCAGATTGAAAACCAAACTGAAAGTACTATCCGCTTTTACGGTTGTGGAAGCAATCCGTTCTTCTCTCAACGTAATGAAATCTGAAATTTCATACAACTCTACCTCTTTTCCGATGTATGCCGGAGCATAGCCGGTTATTTCGGTGACAGATTGAGCGTAAGTTCCGGAAAGTCCTAAAGAAAAAAGGAAAAAAAGAAGCACATATTTGTTCATGTCTAATTAACGAGTTGTTCGAAATTCGTTACATACTTATCAATTTTCCCGCCATTTTTGTAAATCTCCCGAATAATGGTTGCATTGATAGCAAACAGGGAGGTATCCGGAATCAGAAAAACGGTTTCTATTTCACTCATCGAGCGATTCATCAATGCGATCGGGACTTCGTAGTTGAAATCTTTCACATCTCTCAATCCGCGGAGAATATAATTGCAACCTTCATCCTTGCACATATCGACGGTCAGTTTCTGATAGGTAATCACTCGGATCTTCGGTTCGTTCTCAAAACAGCTTTTGATGTGATTGAGTCTGTTTTCAAGCGGGAAGAGGTAGCTTTTACTTGAATTAACTCCAACTGCTATGACAATCTCGTCAAAAAGATCCAGACCTTTTCGAATAATGTCTTCATGACCTTTGGTAAAAGGATCAAAAGATCCCGGAAAACAAGCACTTTTTTTCATGTCAATCAAATTGAAAGAAACTAAAGTAAACATTACCGAAGTTTCGGGTTTCTAAATATCCTTCTTCCACACTTAAATCTGTCTGTTTTCCGTGTTCAATCAGACAAATTCCGCCTTCGTTCAATAATTTTCGTTCACGAATCAGACGAACGAGGTCTTTGTGGAACGTTAAATCATAGGGAGGATCGGCAAAAATCAAATCAAAAGTATCGGCACATTGTTCCAGATAATTCCGTACTTCATTTTTGGTAATCAGCCATTCATCTTCGATCCCGAGTTCTTTTTTTAGTTTGTACATGAATTTGATACACACGGGATGTTTATCCACGGAAGTCACATTTCCTGCTTCTCTGGACAAAAATTCCAGAGAAATGTTTCCTGTTCCGGCACACAGATCGAGGATATTCATATTCAACAGACTGTATCTGTTTTCCAGAATATTAAAAATCCCTTCCTTGGCAAAATCGGTTGTCGGTCTTGAAGGAAAACTTTTTGGTGGACTAAATCTTCTGGCCTTATAAATGCCTCTTACTATACGCACAATGTCTGAAATTGAAGATGATTGGAAGTTTGTATTTCTATTTTAACCGATTCGAAAAGGTTGATTCGTTTGAGTTGACTTTCCAGTTTTTTCTGGATGTCTTCTACCGAATCCCCGGTTCCGTGAATATACAATTCGTTTTTGGTATTGATCTGAAGTTGGGTGAACACTGTTGCCAGATGATAAATAATATCGTCTTCGTTTTGGTATTCCTGAACACTGGTATGTACAATATTGCCGTCTTTCCGCACCACCAGAGAGAATTGCTCTTCATGGATGATCAGATGTGAACGCAGAGGAATCAGTGATCCTGTTGTGAGGTAACGCAAAACATGCGTCAGTTCGTGCTGAATAACGATTCTCGGAGCTTTCAGAATCAACACTGATTTCACCCACATGGGAAGCTGGTAAACGATAACAGAGCTCCATTCCGGCAAACGGTTGTAATCCACATCGCTTTTGGAAATGGGTTTGTGAACGGAATACTGCAACAGCGTTTCGGGATTGGATGCCGCAAAAAGCGAGTTGGGAACCAAACAAAATTCCTGAGCAAAATAAGAACAGGAGAAGTTTTCAAAACGATCCAGATTTCCCACTTTCTCGATAACCTGTGTCAATACTTCTTTATATCCGGCATCGGTTTTTTTCGTACAACCGGCTTTTTCCAGCAACTGGATTTCACCTCCAGCAAGTTGGAAAGCTGCAATGCTTTGCTGAGTAATTTCTAGTATTAATTGCACAAATCTCGTTTTCTACAAATATAGCAAAACTCTTCTGAGCCGGTCTGTCTATTTGTTCTCAATACATTATTCTGCCTCTTATTCTCGATACTTCCCAACCAAAAGTCGGAAAACTCGAATTGACAAGGCAGAATATAAAGGAATGCGTAATTTTATACAATGGATTCAGTGTCTTTTCAGGAAGAATGTTATCGCTTGATTTTGTCTTTTTTCGGCCACAGGCCCAACGAAGAACAGGATGTTTTGATTCGTCATTTGGCTGGGTTTACGTTTGAAAAGGAAAATCCGTCTTGTTTCATTCTCAAAGGATATGCGGGAACAGGAAAAACCAGTATTCTGGGGGCTTATATTCAGGCTTTGAATGTCATGAAACGGCGAACGGTGCTTATGGCACCAACCGGACGTGCGGCGAAAGTGCTCTCACTGCGCTCTAAAATGCCGGCAACTACGATTCACAAACGTATTTATTTTACCGGAGCCGGACCGGACGGAAGTGTGAAGTTGCAATTGGTTCCGAACAAATCCAAAAACACGATTTTTATTATTGATGAAGCCTCAATGATCGGAGATTATTCCCTCCAATCGGATGGAAGTGTTTCGAGGAATTTGCTGGAAGATGTTTTTCAGTATGCTTTAAGTGGTGAGAATTGTAAACTGATTTTGCTGGGAGATGAAGGACAACTTCCACCTGTGGGGGCTGATGAAAGTCCGGCGCTAAGTACTGCGTATCTCGATCAGCATTTTCCTTTGGTTCATTTCACGGTTTACGGATTGACATCTGTTGTGAGGCAGCGGGAAGATTCCGGAATTCTGGAGAACGCAACACGCATCCGGCAGGCTCAGGTTCAGGAAACGATTCCACAGCTTGATCTGCATTCTTTTTCGGATGTAAAAGCGATTCCCGGTGATGAACTGATTGAGAAAATAGAATCTTCATACAGCAATTGCGGCGCCGATGAAGTGATGATCGTCACCCGGTCGAATAAACGGGCAAATCTCTACAATCAGCATATCCGCAACCGGATTCTGATGATGGAAGAAGAGCTTTGCGGCGGAGATCTGTTGATGGTTGTCAAGAACAATTATTTTTGGCTTGATCCACTCAGTTCTGCCGGTTTTATTGCGAATGGCGAGTTGTTGAAAGTGCATCGCATCCGGAAGATTGAGACCGTTTACGATGTTCGTTTTGCGCATTTGGAGGTTTCCCTGATCGATTATCCCGATCTGGATCGTTTTGAAGCCATTGCATTTATGGACACGCTTTCTATTGAACAACCGAATCTCGACAGGAATTTTCTGAAGCTGTTGTTTTTCGAGATCGAGAAAGATTTCATGCACGAGCGAAACAAGCAGAAACGTTATCAGGAAATTATGAAATCGCCTTACTTTAATGCCTTACAGATCAAGTTTGCTTATGCTGTTACCTGCCACAAATCGCAGGGTGGGCAATGGGCAACTGTTTTTGTGGATCACGGTTATCTGGAACCCGAACAATTGGATTTCTCCTTTTTGCGCTGGTTGTATACTGCAGTGACACGGGCGAGTGAGCAATTGTATACCGTTAATTTGCTGGAGGAACTGGTTGAAAATGATGCTTCGACAGGTTCAGTATGAAAGACTTTGAGAAGCAGGATTGAAATTGGTTTATCAATTGCGAATTCATTCTGACTCTTGTCTTTGAAAGTCTTGACTCAATTTATCGGTAACAAAACAGCATATTCCTTAAACGAATACTTCTTAATCGATTTGTAATCTGCTGTTGCCTGATTATTTTCCACTTTCAAAACCCCGACGATCGGATATTTATCCTTGACCATATTGGGATGCGTAAACTTTGCACGCAGCAAATGAATGGTGTAATTGCTTGTTTGATCACTTTCATAAATGCGGATCACATAAAACACATCGCTGTTTTTTGAAACAACTTTGTGTTCCATATAGGCCAATTTTTTTACCTGAAGGTAATTGGATTGCTGTGAAACCGGTTTCAGATAAAAAGTGGTCTCCATAAACGGATTGATATGCGCTTCGTTGAAGTTTTCACCTTTGATTGCAAGTCTGTTTCCGGATTGGGAGCCAATCGTAATTTTGAAAGGAAATTCCAGCTTGATTTTTTCCCAGCGGCCTCTGACCAGATTAAAACGGCTTAAACGACCAATGGTCAAAATGATGATCGTTCCTGAGAACAGGATAGAAAACACCAGTGATGAAATACTCCATTCCAAAGAGTGATCCAGTAAAGTCAACAGAAACTGAGCTGAAAAGATGATTCCGTAGTAAATCAGGATTCGTTTAAGAACAAAGGAAGAGTCGATGATTTCTTTGTAACTGAAATATGGAGAATTGTTGATGGAGTTGTTCAGAATGACCGCAAAGACCGAAATCGTTACTAAAAAGTAAAGAACCGTAAAAAGCCACCCGATTTTATCCAGTGGTGGATACATCAGGAAGAAATCGTAGATTCCATGAGCGAGAGAAGCCAGCAGGAAACATCCCAAAACGGTTAGAAAAGTATTTTTTGCTCGTTTAAACCGGAACAAAATGAGTCCGTATGCAATGATTGAAGTATCAAACATATGTCCTACGGTTGAAAGAATTGCCCGGCCATCGATGATTTCAGGCCCATTTTTACTGAAATACATCACATGTTCCACAGCTGAAAAACCAAGTGCGCAAACAGAAACATACATCAGATAGTCAATCGGTTCTTTTAAATGAGACCTGAAGAACAAGAAGAAGACCAGAAAAGCACAGAACTTGGAAAATTCCTCGAGCATTCCAACCTGAAAAATAGCAAACGCAAGATCATTCAGAAGATCTCCGTTAATACTCAGGCTGATGCCGTTCAGCAGGTATTCATGCGCCCCGAAAACAAGAAATACAGAGCTTCCTCCGAGGATAAAAGCAATAACTACGTGAAAGAAGCTGTTTTTGTGATGAATATCAATCAGACGAAAGTAATCAACCCAAATCCAGGCTATAAATAACGAAATAAGTGAATAGGTTAGTACTAAAATCACCTTATCTAAGATTTAAGAGTTCCTGCCACTTAAATGAAGTGGGGCCGCAGCTTACTTTTAAACCATCCAATTGCTTGTTAAGCCTGTCGATGATAATTTTAGCTTCTTCTCTTGTCATATACGTTCCTGCCAACACATTGAGTTCCGCTTTCAGTTTTTGAATCACAGTTGCAGTTCTCAGTGCCGATAAGTAATCATTTCCGGTCAGATGATATTTAGTCAATTCACTCTGAATCGATTCGTTATTTGCCTTTAGATTGGTTTTTACCGGATCTGTGAACGTATTTACTTCCAATTGAATTCCTCTGTTCAGGAAGATACTGACTTCAGTGGAACGCAAACGCAGGTTGGAAGAGTCCATTTTCGAATGCAGGCGCTCTGCATCTGTTCCGCCCTGATACGCATTCCATTCCGTTCGGTCGCTTGCTCTTACAACGTTTGATCCATTCCATTTTCCAACACCTTGTCCGCGTGCAATGGCTTCAAAACGGAGCTTTTTGTCTAAAAGCGCTTCGAAAAACTGTCGGATGGAAACACTGTCGGAAGCAGTCAGAAGTGTATTGTTCAATTCCCATTTGTTGGATTCGAATTGATCCACCAGGTTCAATTGAACACGTGCGTCAAATCCGGGTTTTGAATCTACTAAATTGACATGCAGCATCACTTCATCCGCATTGTCGGAAAGAGGTCCGTCAGGAATAGCGATCAGACGCACTTCGAACGGTGTTTTTAAGGTGTCGGCCGGGAAAGTGAATTCCTGTGTATATAAATCAAAAGTGGCAGAATCAGAAAAAGTATAAAAACCGTCTTTTTCCGTGTATTCCATCCAATGATGTCCCATTGCTGTTCTGTAAGTATCCAATCGCCGCTGATAAATAGCTAATAAATCAACAGCAGCTTGCTTTTCGATCTTCAGTTCTGCGATCATTTTCTTGTAACGTTCGTATTCACCGTAAAGAAAAACGAGCCCTGTTTGCTTCTTTCTGCGCGTACCCTTATCCGAATACGTTTTGGGTTGAGCCATGAATTCACCGCCACCCTTATTTTTCTTCAGTGCTTTTTTTCGTGCTTTTTTTACAGAGTTCGGAACTTTTGAGCTGGTAGTGATGGTTCCTTGAGTAACATCCGAGTAGCTGTGTTCCTGCTCGTTGATTTTCTTTTCGGTTTCGTCTTTTCTTTTTTGTGCAGTCTCAATGTCGTAATCATAGCCGCGTTTGCCGTAAATTTTATCCCATAATTTGGCAATTTTGTCCTTTTCCAGTTCATTGATCACCGCCTGAAATGTTTTACCGTCGCTGTAAGTGGAATCGGGGGAAAGGAAGCGGGTGTCATTAGCTCCGAACAAATGATATGATTTTCCGTTTCGTTCAACAACAACCGTCGTTTGCTTTTTGGAATTGTAACCCCAAACATCAAAGTGGAGTTGCGTTAATTTGTTCTCACCGACTGTTTCAAAATCCACTGCCGGCATGCGAACTGGTTCCAAAGCCGTTTTGTTTCGCTTGGATGCTTCGATGATCTTTGCTTCATAGGGGAACAAACCGATTGCTTTGGGCAAACCTTTGTTCCATTTTCCGTTTTCATCTTTCTCGCGCTCATTCAGAAGACCGGATGTTTCAGAGCCGTCTCCGGCAGCAATTAAGATGTTTTTGAAGTTTTCAGCCGTTCCTCCAAGCTGTTGGAAGATTTCGTATGAACGTTTTTCAACATAAGCATTGATAGCAAAGTTCATAGCTTCAATGGTCACCAATTGATCTTCCACCGACAAGAAGTGAAAAGTAGCCAGCATTGCCGCCTTGTCATCGAAACTGAGGCTCGGATTCAAAACTGCCAATACCTTTTTGTGAACTCCAACCGTTCCGTCTTCTGTTTTAAGGGCAGAAGCAGGAAGTTTTGACATCATGAATGCCTCGAATTGATTGTATTGAGAGCGGTATTTTTCCAGATCATTTTCAGATTGTCTGGAAGCCAGAAGTACCTTGTTCAATTCCCAGAGGGCCATTTTATTTGCGGCTTCGGCAATAATTCCTTTTGGAGATTTTTCGATTTCACCGGTTCGGATAAAGAGCGAATTCGGATTGTTTATGATATAACTTTCAATCGAATCATAATTCAGCTCCTTGTTCATTAAACGTACTTCAGGGCCTGAATACTCAAAGTAACGACCGATGCTGTTGTCCAGAATGGGGCTTTTTTTGACAATATGAAAGAGGTAGGAACGTTCTTCGGGAGTTAAATTATTTGTTCCCTGACTGAATGCAGAGAAACATATAATTGAGAATAAAAGGGTGTAAACGTATTTCATTCGTTCTAATATGGAATCCAAATATCTAAATAATTGCTTCCGCTAAAATTAGTAACAGAAATAGTTGTTAACAACGATCTGCTAACCTTTTTCACAAAAAAGAAGCCCCGACAATTATTGCCGGGGCTCAATGATTAATGATTGATAACAAGAGGAATTCGTTCCTGAATCTCCTTGTCAGAGCTTATTTCAATGTAATATACTCCGTTGGAGTAATCGTTTAAGTCGAAATCAAGTGTAAATGTTCCTGAATATGTTTGGTTAAAGACCATTTTTCCTTGTGCGTCGTAGATAATAATCAAATCCATAGGACTTCCTTCAGAAGTGATCTTAAACTGACCGTTGTTCGGATTCGGGAATACAGCAAATGAAGCTTGTTCGTGTTCTTTAATACCGGTGCAGTCGTTGACTTCAATAATTGCCTGAGCATTGCTTGAACAACCGTTCACATCGAAGTAAGTATAAGTCACGATAGACGTTCCAACTCCGGCAGCAGCAGGGTAGAAGATGTTTCCTACAATTCCGTCACCGGTATAATTACCACCGGTAGGAGAACCGTTCGCCATTGTAAACGGAGAAGCGTAAGTACATAAAGCCTCAAACGGATCAACCGATACAACCGGATTTGAATTCACGACTACAGGAACAACAACTGATGATGAAGAACATCCGTAAGCGTTTTGTACCGTAACCCAGTAGCTTCCGGAATTTGTTACGGATAGAACCTGACCGACATATCCGGTAGACCACGTATTGGTTCCTGATCCGGAAGTGAATAAGAACAACTCGTCACCTTGACAAATGGTAGTAGGACCACTTGGAGTGATAATTGGTGCTGCAGGAGCAGGATTGACTGTTACAATAACCGGAGCAGAAGGTTGAGAAGGACATCCTGTCTGATTTCCGACAACGGAGTAAGATCCTGAAGTCGTTACGGTAATTGTCTGAGATGTCGCTCCTGTTGACCAGGTGCTATTCGGATCTGAGGAAGTCAAAGTAATACTTGCTCCGTCACAAATGGTTGTTGAACCGGAAGATGAAATGTTCGGAATGGCAGAAACAGGAATGACGGTTACTGTCATCGGATTACTTGTACTTGTACATCCGTTGGCATTTGTGTAAGTTACCGTATAAGTACCGCTCATCGTTACATTGATGTTTTGAGTCATTCCACCTGTCGACCACAAGTTTCCGCTTGTATAAGATGATGTAAGAGTGACATAAGAGCCCTGACAAATGGTTGTTGCGCCGCCTGCAGTAATTGATGGTGTTGCCGGATTTGCCAGAACACTCACCACTATCGGTGCAGAAGACGGTGAAGCACAACCGTTCGGATCAATATAAATGACGCTGTAAACACCACCTGTATTAACTGTGATATCTTTCGTCAGTTCAGCGTTAGACCAGGAATTTCCGCTTGGAGTGGAAGAACTCAAAGTTACAGATCCACCTGCACAGAAAGTAGTCGGACCACTGGCAGTAATTACCGGAGCAGCCGGAATCGGATTTACCGTTATGGTTACAGCTGCTGAAGCAGGAGAAATACATCCGTTAGTATCTGTGTGTTTTACGGTATAAGTTCCGCTGCTGCTGACAGTAATCGAATTTGCTGTAGAACCGCCAGACCATAAGTTACCGGAACCATAAGAAGAACTCAAGGTTACTGAACCTCCGGAACAGAATGTGATTGGGCCGCTCATACTAACAACCGGAGCCGTAGGAATCGGATTCACAGTTACCACAGTTGGAGTGGAAGCAGGGGAGGCACAGCCATTCCCGTCGGTTACTGTTACAGTGTAATTTCCTGCTGATGAAACTGTGATCGATTGAGTGATTTCCCCTGTTGACCAAAGATTTCCTCCGGTGGAAGACGAAGTCAAAGTAACGGAAGAACCTGCACAAATGGATTCGGTAGTTCCCGTAACGATTGTTGGTGTTGGAGGTAATGTATTTACGGTAACTGTTTTAGGAGCAGAAGTTCCCGAAGTACAACCGTTTGTAATTACCTGAACCAGGAAGGTTCCGGAAGAATTCACCGTAATGGATTGAGTTGTTGCTCCATTCGACCATAAATTGTTGGTCGGTGAAGACGAAGTCAATACCACTGAACCACCTGCACAGAATGTAGTAACACCGTTTGCTGTAATTGTTGGAACTGCTGGAATGGTGTTTACAATTACACTGATCGGAGCAGAAGCAGGTGATGTACATCCCAATACGGTTTGTGTAACGGTATATGAACCACTTGCACTAACTGTTATTGAAGAGGTCGTTTCAGAAGTAGACCAGGTATTTCCTGTCGAAATAGATGAAGTCAATACCACTGAACCACCTGCACAGAAAGTAGTCGGACCACCTGCGGTAATTACCGGAGCAGCCGGAATCGGATTCACTGTAATGGTTTGAGAAGCATCCGGGCTTGTACAACCTAAAGAAGTTGCATTTACCGTATAGGTTCCGCTTGCATTCACCGTGATCGATTGTGTTGTTTCTCCTGTTGACCACAGATTTCCTGTTGCTGCAGATGAGGTAAGTGTTACAGATCCACCGGCACAGAAGGTCGTTGAACTACCTGCGGTAATTGTCGGAACGGCTGGAATCGGATTCACTGTTACATTGATCGTATTTGAAACAGCTGAAGTACACGATCCGTCAATCACATTTACAGAGTAAGAACCTGAAGCGGTAACTGTAATGGATTGTGTTGTTTCTCCTGTCGACCACAAGTTTCCTGTTGTGGAAGATGAGGTCAGAATCACTGAATTTCCGTCACAGAAAGTGGTTGCATTTGCTGCCGTTATTGTTGGAGTTGTTGGAGTAGGGTTTACCAATACATCCGTTGAAGCAGAAGCTCCCGAAGTACATCCAAGCAGGATTTGTTCTACCGTATATGAACCAGTTGTTGTAACTGTAATGGATTGTGTTGTTTCTCCTGTCGACCATAGGTTTCCTGTCGCTGCTGACGAAGTCAATACTACTGAGCCTCCTGCAGAACAGAAAGTAGTAGCACCGCTTGCAGTGATTGTTGGAACAACCGGAATCGGATTCACCGTTACATTGATCGTATTTGAAACAGCTGAAGTACAAGGCCCGTCAATCACATTTACAGAGTAAGAACCAGAAGTAGTAACTGTAATGGATTGCGTTGTTTCCCCTGTCGACCACAAGTTTCCTGTTGTGGAAGACGAAGTCAGGATGACTGAATTTCCATCACAGAAAGTGGTTGCACTTGCTGCCGTTATTGTTGGAGTTGTTGGAGTAGGGTTTACCAATACATCCGTTGAAGCAGAAGCTCCCGAAGTACATCCAAGCAATATTTGTTCTACGGTATAAGAACCTGTTGTTGTAACTGTAATGGATTGCGTAGTTTCCCCCGTTGACCATAAGTTTTCTGTCGCAGCTGACGAAGTCAATACTACTGAGCCTCCTGCAGAACAGAAAGTAGTAGCGCCGCTTGCAGTGATTGTAGGAACAGCAGGAATCGGATTAACAGTTACGTTTGTTGAAGAAATAGATTCCGTCAAACAGCCAAAACCATTTGTAGCTTCAACAGTGTAAGCTCCCGAAGTGGTAACAGTAATGGATTGTGTTGTTTCTCCGGTTGACCAAAGGTTTCCAACTGTAGAAGATGAAGTCAACAGAACAGATTCTCCGTCACAGAAAGTAGTTGGACCGCTTGCTGTAATTGTCGGAACCGGAGGAAGTGGATTTACATTAACGATCACCGCTGCAGATGGACCTGAAGTACATCCCAGAGCAATATGTTCAACAGTATAAGATCCGGCTGTAGTTACAGTAATGGATTGAGTTGTTTCCCCCGTAGACCATAAGTTTCCGCTTGCGCTTGATGATGTCAGAATAACTGATCCTCCGTCACAGAAAGTAGTAAGACTTCCTGCTGTAACTACCGGAACATTTGGAATCGGGTTCACTGTTACATTGATTGTATTTGAAACAGCTGAAGTACAAGGTCCGTCAATCACGTTTACGGAATAAGAACCAGAGGTTGTAACTGTAATGGACTGCGTTGTTTCTCCTGTCGACCATAAATTTCCTGTTGCGGAAGAAGAAGTCAGAACAACTGAATTTCCGTCACAGAAAGTGGTTGCACTTGCTGCCGTTATTGTTGGAGTTGTTGGAGTAGGGTTCACCAATACATCTGTTGAAGCAGAGGCTCCTGAAGTACATCCAAGCAATATTTGTTCTACAGTATATGAACCTGTTGTTGTAACTGTAATGGATTGTGTTGTTTCTCCTGTCGACCATAAGTTTCCTGTCGCAGCAGACGAAGTCAATACTACTGAGCCTCCCGCAGAGCAGAAAGTTGTTGCACCGCTTGCAGTGATAGTAGGAACAGCCGGAATTGGGTTTACGGTAACGGTTTCCGAAACAGCAGATGATGTTGTACATCCGAATGTATTACTAACCTGAACAGAATAAGAACCGGAAGCTGTTACATTGATCGATTGCGTTGTTTCCCCCGTTGACCATAAATAATCGTCTTCGGCACTGGAAGTAAGAGTTACGGAATTTCCGTCGCAGAAAGTCGTTGCACCGCCAGCGGTAATAGTCGGAACTGCAGGATTCGGATTCACCGTCACACTTGTATTTGATGTGTTTGAACATCCTGCTACATCAGTAACCTGAACAGAATAAGAACCGGAAGTCGTTACACTGATTGACTGAGTTGTTTCTCCTGTCGACCATAAATAAGTTGCTTCGGTACTGGAAGTAAGTGTTACGGAACCTCCGTCACAGAAAGTGGTTGCTCCACTTGCAGTAATTGTCGGTGCAACCGGATTCGGGTTCACAATGATATTTTGAGGAGCACTTGCCGGGCTTTGACAACCATTTCCATCCGTTATTTGGACGGTATAAGAACCCGGAGTCGTTACTGTGATAGATTGAGTTGTTGCTCCGTTTGACCATAGATAAGCTGCAGCTGTAGCGGAAGTCAATGTAACCGAACCACCAGCACAGAAAGTAGTTGGCCCGCTTGCAGTAATGGAAGGTGCTGCCGGAATCGGATTCACTGTTACTGTAACGGGAGCACTCGGAAGACTTTGGCAACCACTGAAATTTATGCGTTGTACAGTAAAGGTTCCGGAAGTATTAACCGTGATGGATTGAGTTGTTTGACCATTTGACCACAAGAAATCGGGGGTAAAAGGTGTGGACGTAGATGTCAGTGTCACGGAACCACCTGCACAGAAAGTTAGTGGTCCGCTGGCATTAATTGATGGGGTGGAAACCGTTACGTTCATTGTAACATTCTTAGGACTACTTGGAAGACTCAAACATCCGAAAGCATTCGCAACCTGAACAGTATATGATCCGCCAGTACTAATGACAATTGATTGTGTAGTTTCTCCCGTTGACCATAAGTAAGAAGCTCCTGTACTTGATGTAAGTGTTACGGTATGTCCGAAACAGAATGATGAAGAACCTGAAATGGTAGGCGTAGCCGGAATAGGATTTACTGTTACCGTTGTAGCCACACTGGACAAACTTTGGCAACCGTTTCCATCTGTTATCTTAACTGTATATGAGCCTGAATTCGTAACATTAATAGATTGCGTTGTTGCACCATTTGACCACAAGTAAGAAGTTCCCGTGCTTGAAGTAAGTGTTACTGATTGACCTGCGCAAATTGTAGTAGATCCGCTTGCTGTAACAGTTGGAGTACCAGGAATAGGATTTACTGTTATTGTTGTCGGAGCACTTGCTGCACTTTGACAACTAGCAGCATTTGTTACCTGAACGGTGTAAGAACCGGAAGTTGTGACGTTAATGGATTGTGTTGTTGCTCCATTTGACCACAAGTAGGATGTTCCCGTACTGGAAGTTAAAGTAACTGATCCGCCTGCACAGAATGTTGTAGCACCACCCGCTGTAATAGTTGGAGTTGCAGGAAGAGCATTTACCGTAACAGTTGTTGGAGCACTTGCTGTACTTTGGCAACCTGATGCATTCGTAACTTGCACAGTGTATGAACCTGCTGTTGTAACATTAATGGATTGCGTAGTTGCACCATTTGACCATAAGTAGGTTGTTCCCGCGCTTGAAGTCAAGGTTACCGATCCGCCTGTACAGAAAGTGGTTGCTCCACCAGCTGTAATAGTTGGAGTTGCAGGTAAAGGATTTACGGTAACAGTTGTCGGAGTACTTGCCGCACTTTGGCAACCTGAAGCATTCGTTACCTGAACGGTATAAGAACCTGCGCTTGTGACATTAATAGATTGTGTCGTCGCTCCATTCGACCATAAATAAGATACTCCTGTACTTGAGGTCAGTGTAACCGATCCTCCTGTACAGAAAGTAGTTGCTCCACCAGCTGTAATGCTTGGTGTTGCCGGAATCGGATTCACTGTAACAGTTGTTGGCGTACTAACCGTGCTTTGACAACCATTTGCGTCTGTTATCTGAACGGTATAAGAACCTGCGCTTGTAACATTAATAGATTGTGTCGTCTCTCCGTTCGACCATAAGTAGGATGTTCCCGTACTCGAAGTCAAAGTAACTGATCCACCTGAACAGAAAGTCGTTGCTCCTCCGGCTGTAATCGTTGGTGTTGCCGGAAGCGGATTCACCGTAACAGTTGTTGGCGTACTTGCTGTACTTTGACAACCTGAAGCGTTTGTGACCTGAACAGTATAAGAACCTGCAGTTGTAACGTTAATAGATTGTGTCGTCGCTCCGTTCGACCATAAGTAGGATGTTCCTGCACTTGAAGTCAAAGTAACTGACCCACCTGCACAAATGGTTGTTGATCCACTGCTTGTGATGGTAGGAGTTGCCGGTAAGGCATCTACAGTCACAACTGTTGGAGAACTTGAAGTACTTTGACAGCCCGAAGCATTTGTAATCTGAACGGTATATGAACCGGAAGTTGTAACGTTAATGGATTGCGTTGTTGCTCCGTTCGACCACAAGTAGGATGTTCCTGCACTTGAGGTCAAAGTAACTGCTCCGCCCGCACAGAAAGTGGTTGCTCCACTTGCAGTAATGCTTGGCGCTGACGGAATCGGATTCACGGTTATGGTTGTTGGCGCACTCACCGTGCTTTGACAACCATTTGCATCTGTTATCTGAACGGTATAAGAACCTGCAGTTGTAACGTTAATGGATTGTGTTGTTGCTCCGGTTGACCACAAATAAGATGTCCCGGTGCTTGAAGTCAAAGTAACTGATCCACCTGAACAGAAAGTGGTTGCTCCTCCGGCTGTAATCGTTGGTGTTCCCGGAAGTGGATTCACTGTAACGGTTGTTGGTGCACTCGCCGTGCTTTGACAACCGTTTGCGTCTGTTACCTGAACGGTATATGAACCAGCAGTTGTAACATTAATGGATTGTGTCGTCGCTCCGTTTGACCATAAATAAGATGTTCCTGTACTCGAAGTCAAAGTAACCGAACCACCTGTACAAATTGCAGTAGAACCACTCGGAGTAATTGTTGGAGTTGCAGGCAATGCATTTGCAGTAACAGTTGTTGGCGTACTTGCCGTACTTTGACAACCTGAAGCATTTGTTACCTGAACGGTATATGAACCGGCAGTTGTAATGTTAATCGATTGAGTTGTGGCTCCGTTCGACCACAAATAAGATGTTCCTGCACTTGAAGTTAAAGTAACTGATCCACCAGTACAGAAAGTGGTTGCTCCACCTGCTGAAATGGTTGGTGTTGCAGGTGATGGATTTATCGTAATCGTTGTAGGAGCACTTGCCACACTTTGACAACCCGAAGCATTTGTCACCTGAACAGTATATGAACCAGCTGTCGTTACATTGATCGATTGGGTTGTTGCTCCATTCGACCACAAATAAAATGTTCCGGCACTTGAAGTCAAAGTAACTGAACCTCCCGCACAGAAAGTGGTTGCACCGCCTGCTGTAATAGTTGGGGTTGTCGGCAATGGATTAACAGTTACTGCTGTAGGAGCACTAGCCGTACTTTGACAACCTGAAGCGTTTGTTACCTGAACCGTATATGAACCAGCTGTTGTGACATTAATAGATTGTGTCGTCTCTCCGTTTGACCATAAGTAGGATGTTCCCGCACTTGAAGTCAAGGTTACGGATCCACCTGCACAGAAAGTTGTTGAACCACTTGCTGAGATGGTTGGAGTTGCCGGTGACGAATTGACCGTAACAGTTGTAGGAGCACTTGCCGTACTTTGACAGCCTGAAGCATTTGTTACTTGCACAGTGTAAGAACCGGAAGTTGTAACATTAATGGATTGCGTCGTTGCTCCGTTTGACCATAAATAAGAATTTCCTGCACTTGATGTTAAAGTAACTGATCCACCTGTACAGAAAGTGGTCGCACCACCTGCTGAAATGGTCGGAGTTGCCGGTAAGGCATCTACAGTCACAACTGTTGGAGCACTTGTTGTACTTTGGCAACCTGATGCATTTGTAATCTGAACGGTATATGAACCGGAAGTTGTAACGTTAATGGATTGCGTAGTTGCTCCGTTCGACCATAAATAAGAATTTCCGGTACTTGATGTCAATGTAACTGACCCGCCTGTACAGAAAGTGGTTGCACCACCTGCTGAAATGGTCGGAGTTGCCGGTGACGAATTTACTGTAACAGTTGTAGGAGCGCTTGCTGCACTTTGACAACCAGCAGCATTTGTTACCTGAACAGTATATGAACCTGAGGTTGTAATGTTAATAGATTGCGTAGTTGCTCCATTCGACCATAAATAAGAATTTCCTGCACTTGAAGTTAAAGTAACCGATCCGCCGGTACAAAAAGTTGTAGTGCCGCCTGCTGAAACAGTCGGAGTTGCCGGTGACGAATTTACGGTAACAGTCGTTGGCGCACTTGCCGTACTTTGGCAACCAGCAGCGTTTGTTACCTGAACAGTGTATGAACCTGCGGTTGTAACGTTAATGGACTGCGTCGTTGCTCCGTTTGACCATAAATAAGAATTTCCTGCACTTGAAGTCAGTGTAACTGATCCGCCGGTACAGAAAGTCGTTGCTCCTCCGGCAGTAATTGTTGGCGTAGAAGGAGGTGATGATATTGTAACTGTTACGGGAGAAGAATTTGAAGAAGTACATGAACCGTTGTCCAAATGAACAAAATAGCTTCCTGCACCACTCACTACAATCGATTGTGTAGTTGCTCCCGTAGACCAGATATTGTTTGTTGCTGAAGAGGATGTAAGCGTAACCGTATTTCCGGAACATAAGCTTACTGAACCTGAAGGAGAAATTGTTGGAGTTGTTAAAGAAGATGCAACCGTAACAACAATGGAGTTTGATGCCAAAGGAGGACAAGCTCCAACAGTGTTTGTTACATAATAAGTTCCTGCAGTAGTCACGGTAATTGAAGGAGTTGTTGCTCCGTTCGACCAGCTAATGTTTGTTCCGACATTGGAAGTTAGTGTTACAGAACCACCCGTACAGAATGTTGTTGGCCCACCTGCAGTGATGACAGGTGTTTGACTTGTTATAACGGTAATGATCGCTGATGGAGGAGATGTACATCCTGCATTGGTATATGTCACGGTATAATCTCCTGCCGTTGTTGCGGTATAAGTGGAGTTGGTTGCTCCCGGAATAGCTATTCCGTTTTTAAGCCATTGATTTCCTGTAGGCTGTGAGGAAGTGAGTACAACTGACCCGCCATTACAAAAAGTTGTTGATCCACCTGCTGTAATTGTTGGTGCAGAAGGACCTGCCGTTACGGAAACCACTAATGAATTTGAACTGCTTGAACACCAGTTACTCCAGGAAGAAGAGGTCGTTGTAAAATATGTTCCGGATGTGGTAGCACTGATAGCTTGTGTTGTTTCCCCATTCGGATCCCAGTCATACCATAAAGCTGGTGTGGAAGTAAGCGTTACGGAATTTCCGTTACAGAAAGCCAGCGGCCCTCCGGCAGTAATTTTTGGTGTTTTGTTGAAATGAATATTAAAAGAGTTACTGGTTTCGTTGACTACTGCAAGATCAATTCTTCCATCGCCATCAAAATCTCCCGGTGCAATACCGGCACTTCCTACTTCACAAGCAAATGATCTCGGACCATTCGTAAGTGCATATGATGCGTCTGAACCACTGGAACTTGCCATTGAGACTACTAATTGTCCGGATTGTGTTGGTGAGTATACCGAAACAACGTCGTTTCTTCCGTCACTGTTGACGTCAAGAATTAATAGATCTCTTCCGGGAGAGCTCCCTGAAGTAATGGAAGTAGACAAGGTGCCAAGCGCACCGGTACCATTTATATTGTGTATTTTGATAATCCCGTTTGAATAGGACAGCACCACATCCATATCTGTATCACCGTCAAGGTCCGCTGCTTCCATGGCTGTAACATTCGTAAATAACGCTGTTCCTACGTTTCCTGAATTGGTGAAAACTCCCGAACCATTATTTGTGAATTTGATGAGGGTCGAATTTGTTGCATTGTGTCCGACAAGAATATCCTTGTATGTATCGCCGTCCCTGTCAAAAATTGCTATTGCAGAGGCAGATGCATTGGTTGGATAGTTTACGGGTGCATTATAAGTTGTTGCTCCACTGGATAGGATAACGGAAATTGATCCGGTTGTTTGATTTGCTACAACTAAATCAGGATATGCGTCCCCGTTTAAATTACCCATTCTAACTTGAATCGGACCTGTTTGCACACTGATATTTGCTGCTGCTGTAAACCCGCCTGAGCCATTTCCGTAAAAAATAGAAATATTGTTGGTCGTAAAGTTTGCAGTAACCACATCCATATCTCCATCTCCATCCAAATCTCCCGAAATGATTGATGAAGGAAGTGTTCCGGTTGCGAAAGTTCCTCCAGAAGTGAAGGAGCCTGTACCATTGCCTATAAAAAGTTGGAAATTATTGTCTGCCGAATTGGCAATAACCAAATCTTTCTTCCCATCCCCGTTAAAGTCGTTGGATGAAATACTTTTAGGAGTGTTACCGGCAGGAAAGATATTGGGTAAAAGGTAATTATTAGTTGAATTTCCAAGATATGAATTTACATACGTGCTGCTTAACTGAGCAGTTACAATATCTGCATAAGAATCGGAATTGAAATGGCCAATCACCAAGGCTTTTGGAGAGCCCGGACATTGTGTAGTTTGATAGAGTGTTAACGCTCCGGAGGGACTTCCATAAAAGATAGACATTGTAGACGCTGAGAGATTGGCAACGACAATGTCTTTATTCCCGTCACCATTAATATCGGCGTATTCAACTCCTTCAGGCCCGGTTCCTGTATTGTAATTTATTGCAGCTGCGAGCACACCCGAGCCATTATTTTTCTTTACGGAAATTGTGTTCGCTGTTTTATTCGAATTGATGACATCAATATCATTATCGTTATCAATATCACATAGTGTTAATGAAGAAGGACCAGCTCCTGCAGTGTAAAAGACTGCTGTGGCAAATGTTCCCAGTGAACCGGCGTTATTAATTGATATTCCAACTCCGGATGTCCCTACTGAAACAACATCTAAGTGGTTGTCTCCGTTCATGTCAGCAAGCCTGATATCTGCAACAGAACCGGCAATATTGAATGTTGCACCCAAAGTAAATGTTTCAGGGGCTCCAACGTTTCCTAGTAGTGACTGATTCGCATTTCCTGAAGAAACTACGATATCAATCGTACCGTCTTCGTTGATGTCACCCAAAGTAAGATTTTTAGGAACATTTATGGTATAAGCAACAGCTGTTCCAAAGGTTCCGTCCCCGTTTCCTAATTGAACAGTAACAGAACTGCTGGAAACGTTTGCCAGAACAATATCCAAATTCCCGTCGCCGTTAAAATCCGCACTGACAATTTGATTTGTTTGAGTAGCATTGGCAAGACCGCTTATCGGGGTGTCAAATTTTCCATTCCCCAATCCTTTCAGGAAGGCATAGTTACTGTTACTCGTAGCATTCGCAAATAGCGATACGACAACATCCAAAAGGCCATCATTATCAAAATCACCCTTGGTAATTCCCCTGGAATTACTAAAAGCTTTACTGAAAGAGATATCATTCCCCGAACTAAAGCAGCCACTTGGAGTTTGTGACCACGACGAGGAGACTATCATGGAGAATGATAGGAAATAAAGTAGTTTTTTCATATCTGTTTAGTCAAGGTAACAGGAAGTGTATTAGTTTCTATAAGCCGAAGATAGTTCTTTTTTTAACAAAATTAACAGCTAGCTCGCCTTTTGTCAAATTTGCTAAATCGAATTATTCCCGGAGTTTCTATTTTGGTAGTTTTTGAACGAAAAAAAAATCAAATGGTTGTAATTTTGTTAAAAATGAAACAAAAAAATCCTGGGAATCCATCAAAACAAACTATTTGCTACTTTCGTTTTTATGCAAGACAAAATTACTTTTCAGTTCGTCAGTGAACCAACAGATGTGAACTTTGGCGGGAAGGTCCATGGTGGAGCCGTTATGAAATGGATTGATCAGGCTGCATATGCCTGTGCTTCAACCTGGTCTGAGGGCTACTGCGTAACGGTTTACGTTGGTGGAATCCGTTTCTTTAAACCAATTCATATCGGAAGTCTGGTTAAAATTCAGGCAAGGGTTATTTACACCGGAAAGTCGAGCATTCACATTGGGGTAGATGTTTTTTCACGGAAAATGAGCGAGCATAAATTCGAAAAGACGACCCATTGTGTGATCGTTTTTGTCTCTGTGGATGAACAAGGGAATCCCAAGCCAACCAATCAATGGATTCCGGATACGGAGCGCGAAAGACAGATGCAGCAATATGCTATTCGATTAATGGAATTGCGCAAGGATATTGAAGTTGAAATGGGGCCTCACCTGAAGGATCTGTTTTAAAAATTCAAAAAATAAAAAAGGACCAAAGAACCCTGCTGTTGAATTCTTTGATCCTTATTTTGAACATCCTTAATTAAGATTGCTGGATGAACGTTTTGTATTTCTTGCCGTTCCAGTAAATGACCAGGCTATTGGTTTCACTACGGATTAATTGAATTCCCGGATATTTAAGGGTGATTTTCTTTTTGTTCCCGTCATTCATGATGTACCTGTTGCGATAGGTAAACCAACGCTTTGTCCAGGAAAGGGAAGACCCCATGTCTGTTGCGGTTCCGCATCCGATCACATAAACCAGATTTTTGACATTGTTGATAATCATGACGCCTTTCGTTTTATCAATCTTGTTCTCAACAAAGAATGCAATATCAACCTGATTGTCTCCCGTGAAATCTGCTTCAAAGTAGAAAGGATTGAAATCCGTGAGAATTTGGTGCTTCTGCGCCATTTCCGATTTTTCCAATACCGGTTTCACCCAGTTGGGAATGTTGTTCTGAATCAATAAAGAATCGACCTGACTGATGCAGTAGTTGGAAAGGTTTGCTATCCAGAAAAAGGCAGCACTAAGTAATATTGTTTTCATAACTGAGGGATTAGAGTTTTAGCTAAATCTATCAGTTTTCGGGTTATCTCATTTTTCAAAAACCTGAACGGTCAGAGCTATTTATTGAAATGGCCTTATATTACTCTTAATTGTTCTTCGGAATGTTTAATTGATAGGGAAATTGGGGATTGTTTAATGTTTGTTGGATGACCATCAAAGAAAGTTCCATCAATTCGTTGTTTTTGAAAATAATTCCGTCAGCACCTGCATCCAGGCAGGAACGTAAAATGAATGAATTGTTTTCGTCCGTTACGATATAGACTTTTGCCAGAGAAGTACGCTTTTTGATTTTGTCCATTACATCCAGTCCCGTGAGGTTCGATCCGAGGTTGTAGTCCAGAAATGAAATAGAATGAATGGATGGTAAATCGGACAAGAATTCATTCGAATCAGTGTAAGTGCTGATCTTAAAATGATTTTGATGCATAGAATATGCTGTCAGCAATTCTTTTTCCAATTGTAACTTGTATAACGTGGTGTAAAATGGGTTGTCGTCCAGAACCTGAATGCGCAACCCAAAAAATGGGAGCTTTTCCATGACTTTGCTTTTTTAGTTTGTATTAGTCTGTGTGTTTTTCTTCTTTGTGGGTTATTTTTATTAAATCTTTTTGTGTTTGCTTTGCTCAATCTTTACAAATTGAATTTATTCTCGTGCTGAGTGATCTATATCAATTATGATTTCCTCACGGCTGAATGTTTTAGCATGTCAACGCATTTGCATTCCCGAAATTCATACCGAAGAAGGTGAACAAATGTTAAAGCCTTTCTGCAATCAGTGTTTCGGAGCCGGAACAGGGAAGTGCCAAAAAGAAGATTCTGTTCGATTTGGCAGAAGCATTTTCATTTTGAAAAAAACCGGCTTAAAACCAACTCTTGAAATAAAAGAAGCAAAAAAGTAAAAAAAAAGAATTTATTTTGCTGCTTAAAGTCAGTGTGTTAGCGGAAGAGAAGAAAAAAACTTCAATTTTTTTCGCCAAACTGCTTGCATTAATACAAAAGATACCTATCTTTGCACCCGCAATCACGATCGAGTGAGGCACAGAAAAAAAGAAGATTCGGTAGCTCAGCTGGTAGAGCAATACACTTTTAATGTATGGGTCCTGGGTTCGAATCCCAGCCGAATCACAAAAAGAAAAGCTTCACAGAAATGTGAGGCTTTTTTCTTTTATCTCATTTTCGTTCTGTTTCTCATTCTGACCAAAATCGTCTTTGATACTTTTCTTTTTCAGTGTGAGAATTGAGATTTGTATTCAAAGCCAGAATTCCGATTTCCTACTTTGGAGAGGGCTAAGGGAGAGGATAACCCTAATCTTCAGAAAACCATTTATTCCATTTCGTTTTATCAACATTTAAAGCGGTTCAAATCCAATTAACTTTTTGACAAAGTTTCTTTCTAAGATTTTTTTTGACGTCTTGCTGTTTTTCGAATTATTGTGTACTATTGAAATAACGTAACAAAGACTATTCACAAAAATTCCTGAAATTCAAATCCGGGTTCAATGGATCTGTAAATAGTTAGAGTTGCACATATCTAAGTTATACACTATTTTAACAGACAGACAAAAATGGCAACAGGAAGTGATTTCCGGACATGGAACAATGATGACAGAGGAGGTTATATAGACTCCTATACAGGCGAACAAGGACAAGACAACCTCAATGCGAATGATAACTCGCTGGAAACCTCAGCAGATACATGGGTTATCATCTTCGATGAAACCCGTTATCACGGGAACTGCAAAAAAATTTCCCCGGGCACATACCTCCGCAGCCTGAGCAGTACACACAGACATGATAATTCAGGCAAGGAAGTTGGGGATTGGAAAAACAATATCCAGAGCTTTATCCTATACAAAAACAAGCCTGCTTTCTGGGATACACAACATGATTATACACAACCCAACAAATCACAGCTTTTTGTATTGCACGATGGCCAGGCAAGCGTTGCAGAAAATGATGATTACATGGGAGCCAACCAGACATTTTCAGCTCCATACAACGGCCCCAACACATCGACTGATGGGTATGACTCCAACGGCATTAAGATGGCAGGAATCCATGCTATCAGTTCTCTTAAAACAGGTCCCAACACATGGATGACTATTTTTGACCAAATCCATTCAAAAGGAAATTTTAAGAAGATTGACCCGAACACAGCAATGAGCAAATTAAGTGAATGGTCACGAACGGATATCAATGGTAAGAAAGAAGGCAATTGGGAAAACGAAATTGATTCCTTCCTTGTGTATCCGGTCCAGCCTGCTTTTTGGCATACACCGTACTCAAGGGCTTATATCAACTTTGTAACATTATATAATCTTTATCCTTACCCTACCAGTAAAGCAACGGATGATGACATCTCCTACGTGGTAGGAGACTCTACATACAAAATTGAAGAGCCTGAATTCATAAACCAATCAACTACACAACTGCTTTCTTCATATCTAAGCGATGATACAGCAGATCTTCCGGCCGATGGCTGGACAAATTACCATGTTTATCAACAACATGAAAACACCGGTTCGCACAACGATAAAGCGGAATACAGTATATTTTTTGACAACAATGGCAGGCTGGTATCTATTCAATACTTTAAGTGGTCGTCAGACGGCGCATTCCAGGTGCCGGAAACCCTTATTAAAACGGTTGATTTTATCGGCTGGTACGTGGGTACAGCATCAGCACTCATAACATTTGGTGTTGGCAAGGAAGCGGCCAATTTGTTTATTGACATCTTTGATTTTGTTTGCAATGTATTTAATAAGATTGCGAACCTTGTTTACAAGGCAACGGACAACGGCGGTCAGTTTTATTTTCTGCCGGTGATTTGCCATACACTCAACCGCATCTGTACAACAGTTGCCGATCCTTACAATTTCCCAACCTACACAGATGTCAATGACCCGAGAAACAAGTACAAATTAGCTTTCAGCAACAGTAATTTTCCTTCGGCTCTGAATAGTTTCCTGGGTGGTAATGGTTCTGCAAATAACTGGACGCAAAGCACAAGCGGCAAAACCAGCACCTTCAACCAGGTCGTTGAATTTAAATATCAAAACAATCCATACCGCACCTGGTACCAGGAATCCTCCGTTACCGCGAAATTGGGAGTATTTGTGTCCTGCAAGATTGATTATGAAATCGATGGAGGCAAAGACGATCATATCATCCTGCTGATGGGCTTCTCTATTCCTTTGGAAGGTCAGACACCGGTGATAAGTTTCGCCCAGGTGATCGTCCAATTTACGGATGGATCCAATACCAATATTCAATCCAATGCATACAATACCGATATTATCAATTCGGTTTATAATGACTTGAAAAGCAAGCTTTCGCATGTATCCATGGACAATGACCAGCAAGGACGCCGGTACATTGCTGATATAACGAAGGCTAATATGAACGCGATTAATACAAGTATGAGTTATGGTTAAAAAAAGAGAACTAAACAAAAAATGATCGTCTGTCAATAAAAATGAAAAGTCCCTTTACGGGACTTTTTCACCTGTGTTTTGTTTCGAACTTTGTTCCAATAGGTTCACAACAAAATGAACCCGGTATTTGTTTCCCCCTTTGGAGGGGGACTAAGGAGGAGGATAACTCTAATCCTTCCTGAAATCATTGATTTTATTCTGTTTTTCAACTATTCAAAGCGGTTTGAATCCTGATGTCAGACTCAAATTCCTTTTCAGGAACTTTTCTGTGTTCTTCAGGATTATTATGTACTATTGAGTTGAGAACGCAGCCATTCGCAAAACGAATTTTTAAAAACTTCAACACAAATATCAGTATGCAATGATCTTACTTTTCGATCGGTACTATAAATTCATTCGGCAAACACCGTTCGTATTTCTGCTGTTGGGCAGCTTGTCTTGTTATGGTCAGCAGAGAAACCTGTTTCGAGATACCATTGCGGTGGTCAGCAAAACCAGTGCTTTAGGTCCCGGGAGCTCGGTACGATGCGGTTTGAGAGACCATAAGGGTAATTTGTGGTTCGGTTCGTGGGATGGGATTTTTCGTTACAATGGAAGCTCTTTCACCGTTTATCAGCAGGCGATGACAGAACTTTTGGCGGTCGATACTAAAAATGCTTACCTGAACAGGGTTTATTGCCTGTTTGAAGATCGAGCAGGGATTATGTGGTTTGGCACGCAGGGCGGCGTACTTCGCTATGACGGAAAGGAATTTCTGTCTTTCTCTCTTCCGGAAGCTGATTCCAAGTTTATCGAATATGCAGGTGCTGACCTTTCAACGAGATCTGTACTGACTATTTTTCAGGATACAGCCGGCGTTCTCTGGTTCGGGACACAAGGCAGCGGTGTTTATCGTTACGACGGGAAGTCCGTCACCAGCTATACGGAGAAGGATGGCCTTTGTAATAATTGTGTTCAAAGCATTGTGGAGGACAGAAACGGAAATCTTCTGTTCGGTACAAGGGGTGGAGGTTTGTGCTGTTATCATGCAGGCGCATTCTCAGAGTTTGCTCCGGCAGACATAGGAAAAATTGATCATTTCTTTTCCATTATCCAGGATCGGAATAGAAACCTCTGGATGAGCTTTACACGCGGCAGTGCGCGCAAGTATGATGGAAGTATGTTCAGTACGCTGACGGACGAAGGAAATGGCTTCACTTCCTTTTTTCTGGAAGATCAACAAGGAAAGCTTTGGCTGGGCAGCAATCGGACGGAAATCAAACTGTATGACGGAAAATCATTCACGGATTTCCCCTTTAACGAAGAGCTGCGCAACCAATTGGTTTGGTTTATTTTGGAAGATGCATCCGGAAATTTCTGGTTCGGGACGAAAACCGGATTGTATAAGTACGACGGAGAGAAATTCACAGCTGTTTCTGGTATCTGAAAACGTACTTTTGCTTTTCAGGATTATTGTCTATGATTGAACCAATAGCGTAGTAAAAAATCTATTTTATTATGAGCATAGAAGAACAAATCAAAGAGTATATTGCCGCTCAACCGGAACCAAAACGCAGTGAAATACAAGAGTTGCACCGGATGATTCTTCAATTGTCTCAGGAAGGCAGATTATGGTTCAATGATGGTAAAAAGTTCAAAACGCTAAAAAACATCAATGGTAAAATCTTTAAAGCGGCAATAAAATATGGGTTGGAAGCTCATAATGAACCCGATGAGGTATGATTCCGTGACTTTAAGTGTCCGAAACTGATAGAACCTCTCAAGCCCGTTTTTAATCCTTCTTTAAAATCCCTTTCTCCACGCTTTCATCAAGCAGTTGTTCCGCAAAATTCCAAATGGTATCTGAACCCTCTTTGATGACGCTCTTTTTTTGATGAACTTTTTCAAAGCTTACATCAAATTCTTTCCAGGTTCCGCCATTGTTGGAAGTGTTTTGCAGTAATGGCTCCAATCTGTCCATGGATCTTGCAAATTTGGCCTCGTTTGTTACACCGGCTTCAAATTCTTCCCATATGGAGATCAATTCGTCTGCCTGTTCGCTGGGAAGAAGCCCGAAAATGCGTTTTGCTGCCAACCGTTCCTCCTCTGTGTTGGAATGATTCTTTTGAGTGTCATAAATGAAAGTATCACCGGCATCAATTTCAACGATATCGTGGATCAGAACCATTTTGATCACTTTCAGAATATCAACGGATTCATTGGAATGTTCTGCCAGTACAAGAGCCATTAATGCCAGATGCCAGCTGTGTTCCGCATCATTTTCATTTCTGTCACTATTGAACAATTTTGTTTTGCGCTGAATGTATTTGACTTTATCAATTTCCTTAATAAAATTGATTTGCTTCAATAGATTTTCAGGAGTCATCGTCTGTAAGAATTTTACGTTGATACAAAGATACTTCAATTGAAGGAAGCCCTATAAAAGAGTGTGGATTTTTCTCCCCGGATGAAGATAAAATGAGCGATTCCGGAGAAATCAACGCGATCTCAAAACAAAAAATAAGCGGGTAAAAGAGTAAATCGGTAGTCTTTCAGTAAATTGCTCAAAAATAGGACGAAACAAACATCAATAGATTACAATCAATTACCCGAAAATGAACAGAATCAGTTATCAATTTATGACGCAGGATCAGGTCAGTAAACTGCGGGAGATCGATCGTTCAGAATATATCGATTCGGTGTATGAAGTGCAGGAAGGAGAACTGATCGATTCTAAAGTTGATTATGAATGTGAGAATTGGGATGCGGAGACATTGGCGGAAATCGAATCCAGGTTTTTGTTCGAATTGAAGCATGAAGGAGTGGCGTTAGGAGCATTCGACGGAAATACACTGGTTGGTTTTGGAGTGCTCGCACATCAACGCAGAGGCGAGCATCAGGATATGTTGCAAACTGACCTGATGTATGTTTCAAGAGCTTATCGCCGTCAAGGTATCGCAACAACTATTTTAGATGAGCTAAGTAAAGTCGCGAAAGAAAAAGGAGCAAGTTACTTGTATATCTCGTCTACCGAAACAAAATCTGCCGTTTCATTTTATACCAATAACGGAGGCAAAATAACAAACGTTGTGGAGCAGGATCTTTTTACAAAAGAACCCGAAGACATCCATCTGATTAAGAAACTCTAGATTTACGACGATCTAAAAAAGCGCCAACTTGTTGGTAGATACAGCAAAAATTGATCGTTTGACATAGAAGCAAACCCCGTTTAAACTTTTAGATTCAATGCCGGGCAATTCCCAGATGTTTTCCTTCGATAATGCGTTCTACATGCTCGATCTCTTCGTCGCTTCCGTCATAGAATAAGAGAAAACGTCCTTCTTTCAGATGCTGCTCATACGCAACATGATCTTCTTTTACACCCAGATCTACCAAAATTGAAGTGATTCCACCTGTTACAACACCGAGTTGAAAGCCTGCAAATGCGCCCACAACAGCTCCTGCACCGAATAAAAGTCCCAATCCGGGAATGGCAAAAAGCCCAACACCGGTCAAAACTCCCAAAGTGGTTCCGAGTACCGAACCGATCGCAACAGGAGCTGCTGCCAATGCTTTATTGGACTGAATGTGGACATGATCATCGATCACTTCTGCGCGGCCAACCAATGAGACTTTCGACATGTTTACGCCGCTTTCACGTAATTCTTCCAAAGCCTTGAGCGCTTCTGCGTGTGAATCGAATATGGAAATACTTTTTTTCATGATCGTAGAATTGAATGGGTTACCTGATCTAATTTACGCTTATTTGGAATAAAAAAGAAACAATCTTTGTTAAGAGAATAATATCGGAAAATGTTGCCCGAAGAGGAAGTCTTCCAGATAGATAATAGGTTGTTTTGCAAGGTTTAAAAGAGTTGGAAAATGATCTGAAAGAGATCGAAATGAACCCCGTTTCTGCTGTCCGGAAACTCTTCCTGAATTTTAACATTGTTGTATCAATAGTTAAAAGTTTCCTTAAAATGATTTTTAAGTGATTGATTTTAAAATCTATAGTATTTGGTAAATGCCCTGTTTTAGGGCAGCACGGCGCTTGGGACGACCCGAATCCATTTAACGTTTTCTTAATTGTTCTATATTTGGCCTTAATACAACAACATTACCAACTTACTCTCAAGTATGAAGTCAACACTTATTACTATTACCCTGGGTATGCTCTTTACCCTGGGGATTATCAACGTTTCTTATTCGAACAATTTGATCATCAGTGATGTAACACTCGCAAATGATTCGACATTAACTTTTAAAGTCAGCTGGGAAAACAGCTGGAGAACAAACAATGCGCCTTACAACCATGATGCTGTATGGCTTTTCATTAAAAAGAGAGATTGTGCTTCACTTCAGTGGTCGCACGTAAATCTGAGCCTTGCACCGGGGAACCATTCAACTTCCTCTCCCTTGGAAATCTATATTGACGGAAGAGATAATGCCGCGGTCACAAAAGGAGTTTTTGTACGCAGAAGCAGTGCCGGGGCAGGAAATATTTCGGGCGTTACGGTTTCACTGCGTATGCAGGGAGTGACAGCCGGACAGTATGATTTTAAGGTGTTTGGAATCGAAATGGTTCAAATCCCTTCAGGATCATTCAATCTGGGAGATGGTATTTCTACCGGTTTCTATAAAACAGGAGCAACCAGTAATCCGTATCTCGTAGCTTCAGAAGGAGCGATAGCAGTTGGTACGGGTGGAACGAACTTATATGCGGCTTCAAATGCGGCTTATTACCCGGTTGCATTACCGGCGGCTTATCCGAAAGGATTTAAGGAAATCTACTGTATGAAATACGAAATTTCCCAGGGACAATATGTGGATTTTGTAAATACTTTGCTAGCCGATCAGGGTGCTGCAAGACAAATTACAGGTGTTGTAAGCAGATTGTCTATTTCAGGAACCTGGCCGGTACTTGTTGCAACAGTTCCGCATCGGGCCATGTCTCATTTGAGCTGGTATGATTTGTTATCTTATTTAGATTGGTCGGCATTAAGACCAATGACAGAATTGGAATTTGAGAAAATTGCCAGAGGACCGGTTGTACCGGTGGCAGGAGAATTTGCCTGGGGTACAAGTTTGATAACGGATGCAAATGCTTTGGCGGCAGACGGAACTGCTACAGAGAACAGTTCTTCTCCGATTACGGCGGGCAGTGGTCTGGCAAATTACGGAAACACATCTGTTTTGGGTCCAATTCGCTGCGGTTTTGCTGCTAAACCCGGAACAAACCGTTTTGAGGCAGGAGCCGGATATTATGGCGTGATGGAGCTGAGCGGAAATATTTTAGAATCAACCGTTAACAGTATTGATGGTACGGGGGCTGGATTTACAGGAGTTTTAGGAGACGGAGAAATTTCACTTTCACCCAATCCCGGTTTTGCAAACGTAGCCAATTGGCCTTCGGCAGCTGCGGGTACAACCGGAGCTTGTATGCGAGGTGGAAGCTGGGCTCAGGGCGAAACGACTCTCAGAATTTCCGATAGGACGCAAAGTAATGCGATGCCTTCAACAAGAGTAAATTATTACGGTGGACGTGGAGTGCGCTAGAAGAACCTTTAGTCTGAAATAAGATGGGTATATCATTTTTCTTACGAACGGTATTCGTGAGCGTATTGTTCCTGTTAAACCTTTTCTACTCTTTTGCACAATTCGAGGGTGGGCAGGGAAGCGGGTATGATACCTTAAATTTTCCGAATTCGATTTGCAGCTCTTTTTACGGAAATTCAAATTCCGGTTATACAGCACTGCACAACCCGAGCGGTGGCAACTGTGGGATGTTTTTCGGAGACTCAAGCTCGGGTTATAACGCCTTGCACAACCCAAGCGGAGGAAACTGTAATATGTTTATCGGTGGAGAGTTCTCCGGCCAGAATAATACGCATTATGTAAACCCGAATTCGACCTGTTTTTTGTTTACTGAATCGGTTAACGGAGGAAGTGGCCATTCTGTCAGGGCTTATTCTTCTGATAATCTGAATCAATGTGCAATCATTGCTCTTGGGGTTGAAGCTTCTCCTTTGTTTGGTGAAGTAGATGAAAACAGCAGAGGAAGATTGTATTGGCAAACGTATTCGGAACGCAACAACTCAGGATTTGAAATTCAAAGAGCTGCTGATGGCCAGACATGGGAAACGATTGGTTGGATTGACGGAGCAGGAAGTTCCACTTCTACCTTGGAATACGAATTTTTTGATTCGAATCTATCTTCTCAGGGCCAATACTATCGTTTCAGACAAGTTGATTTTGATGGAATGGCTTCTTATTCCAATATTGTTCTTTTGAGTTTGAAAACACCTGCTTCCCTCGAAGAGATTTTTGTGTTGTTTCCGAATCCTGCCAGTCAGTCCAACGGGTTGAAACTGAAAGGATGGGTAAAGAAGGAATGGAGAGTAGAACTTACGGTTGTTGATCCGACCGGACGGGTTCTTTTTTCTGAAAAACAAACCTTTGATCAGGGAAAAGACGTGTTTGAATTTCCAATGGACATTTTCACTTCCGGAACGTATTATTTGTTCCTGAAACCAGAGAATAACGCATCGAACCTCCGGATTCCGTTTGTAGTTATTAATTGAGAAAATCAAATACTAAAAGATATTGAGCCCCGGCATTTTTCGTTGGGGCTTTTGTTTTTGACTGGTTCAGGTAATTTTCTTAGAACCCAGTGATACCGGACCTCTAAGTGTTTTTAACGGTTACGCAACGGATAAATATAAGAGAGTGTGGGAAATACAATTTTTATCTTCTCATTTTCCCTCCATGCCTTACTACCGCTGGGTAAACAGATAGATATCTATTTATCTGTTTAATAGGGATGGGTTCATCCGGGAATCCAGCTGATTTCCCAAAACTCACTGATAATGCACCTCTAAAGGTTTTTAACGGTTATGCAACGGATATTTTCATTGAACCCGTTATCACACTTGAATTCAATTTCAGACAAACTAAAAATAGTGGATTTTCTCGTATCTTAGAAGGAAGATATGAAGCAGAATTTTTACAATTACCTTAAAAACAAAGCGCTCGTAAAAGCAGAACACTTAGCTCAACTCACAGAGTTGGTTTCTGTAAAAGAATTCAAAAAAGACGAGTTTTTGCTTTCCCCGGGACAAATTTGTGAACGCGCACTCTTTGTTGAAAAGGGGCTTGTACGGTTCTATTCAATAGATGAAGAAGGGAAGGAGCATATCGTGCAGTTTGCTCCCGAAAATTGGTTTGTGGGCGACAGGGAAAGTATTTACTTCAGAAAGCCTTCGGTTTATTACATGGATGCAATAGAAGATACCACCGTTATACTCTTTGATCAGCATTTTGTTGAAACGGCTTCGGAAATTAGCCCCGAGTTCCGGAATTACAACGAATACCTGCTGCAGAATCATATCCGGCATCTGCAAAACAGAATCAATCTGCTCATCGGTGCAAGTGCAGAAAAAAGATACCTTGACTTTATTAAACTTTATCCGGATCTGACGCTTCGCGTGCCACAATGGATGATCGCTTCCTATTTGGGAATTACCCCGGAAAGCCTGAGCCGGGTTCGAAAAGAACTCTCCAAAAGGAACTTTAAGCCGGCTTGATTTCTTATCATACATCAATGTGGAAAAGTTCTAACGCCCCTAATTTTGTAATATAAATTTTAAATAAAGTATGATGATTACAAGAAATATAGAAGTCGTTGTTTCTCCAAAAGCTCCCCATTATGTGGGAGATGGCTTCCGGGTGCATAATTTCATTCCCGGTTCACAGCATTTGGATATGAAAAGAATGGATCCATTCATTTTGATGGACTACAATTCCAAATTTTATTTTCCACCTTCAAATCAGCAAAGAGGAGTGGGAGTGCATCCACATCGTGGGTTTGAAACCGTTACGATAGCATACAAAGGAAGAGTTGCTCACCATGACAGCAGCGGTGGCGGAGGTGTCATTGCTGAAGGAGATGTGCAATGGATGACAGCGGCATCTGGGATTTTGCACAAAGAATACCACGAAGAAAGTTTCAGTAAGCAGGGAGGTGATTTTCAAATGGTGCAGTTATGGGTAAACCTGCCGGCCAAAGACAAAATGTCGAAACCGAAATATCAAAGCATCGCGAATGACCAAATGGCCAAAACCACTTTACCGGATAACAACGGAATTGTTGAAGTGATTGCAGGAGATTATCAGGGAATGAAGGGAAGTGCAAGTACTTTTTCACCACTTCATTTGCTGAATGCCCGATTGAATAAAGGAGGTAAGGCCGACTTTGAATTTCCGGAAAATTACAATACTGCTTTATTAGTGGTAGAAGGAAGTATCAAAGTAAATGGAAAAGAACACGTACCGAAGGATCATCTGGCACTGTTTGAAAATAAAGGAACAGGATTCAGTATTGAAGCAAGCGAAAATGCCGTTGTACTGATATTGAGCGGGGAGCCGATCAAAGAACAGATCGTTACGCATGGACCGTTTGTAATGAATACCAAGCAGGAAATCATTCAGGCGATTGAAGATTATAATATGGGTAAATTCGGATATTTAGAAGAATAATGGAAAAGGAAATCGAAATCAGGAATGACGAGCAAAAAATGCAGTTTGAATATTCCGAAAATGGGGAAGTAGCAAGGTTGGAATACCGGTTCTACAAGAAAAATATTGCTATGATGCATACCGTTGTTCCTGAAACGATGAAAGGAAAAGGAATTGCTTCGGCATTGGCTGCAAAGGCCTTTGAGTATGCAAAAGGGAAAAAGAAACTGGTCATGGTTTATTGTCCTTTTGTAGCGGCGTATGTTAAAAGACATCCCGAATTGAGAGAGCAGATCGATAAGGAGTATCATCAGAATATGTAGAAAAGGGTATTATTTCCGGAAGAATAGTGTTAGTGTGGATGCAATCTCAAATGCCTGATGTTCATACGTTAATATCGATGGAAATAAAACACCTCTTTCCCAGTCGCAGCAAGGCCAATACGCAATATCGCGATATTGTGTCCCGAGAGCTATCGGGATGCGTTTTCAGGACAGATTTGATTCGGAATTTATCAATTTTCAAGAATCCCGATTCTCACACGATGTGTACAATTCAATCCCGATACAAAACATTTGAATACATTTGAAACGAATTATTTATGGATTTGAATAAATGGATCATCTTTGAATCAGAGACAATAAAATAAGGAGTCATCAAAGGAAAATGTACAAAATCATATACCCGGAATCAGACATCACCAAACGTCACATCGTAAACTATGATCAACTTCAGGAGTTCGATTCGAAGCTTCCTTTGAAATACTTCGTTTTTCCTCAGAAGGGAAGGACTGTTTTCGTGCTGAAAAACGCACGGGTTGAATCGGAGGGGAATCATATCACGATTTCAAAGAGCGAAGAAGAAAACTTTAAAGTCGTTTTTTTGGGAAAGTACACACATCCGTTGCTGTTTACATATCTGAATTTTGTGCCTGAAATAGCCATCAACTTTAATGAAACCGGAATCAATTACTTCTTTCCGGATTTCCGGAGCAGGAATGAATTATTTACTGTTTTTGATGGCACTTTGATCGATTTGGATGCTGAAAAACTATTCAACAATGACAATGAAACTGCCGGAAAGTATTTGGATGATTACTTGATCGGAAGGTATTCCGGGTTAGAGATCTCCGCTATTGAAAAGGCTGTTGAAATGGTCAATGCCGATTGCAAGCAAGCTGTGGCAGCGATTGCCGGACAAGTTTGTTTAACTGAAAAAACACTGAACAGACAGTTTCAAAAATATGTAGGTTGTACCATTTCAAAGTACAAAAGCATCGTTCGTTTCAGAAAAACATTGGAAACTCATTTCAAAAATGATCAGCTGAGTTTAACCGAACTCTGTTTGGAAAACAACTATTTCGATTCACCTCATTTCTACAAGGAAATCAAAAAAATAGCAAGTTTTAATCCGAAAGATTTTTTTAATAAGGTTAAAGCCAACGGACTGGGAGCCTATCCTTACGTTTTTGATTGATTTGTCCCTTTTGTACAATTTCGTTACTCGTTTTTACAGGAAGTTTGCAGCATTACAGAACTTTAAAAATGAATGATGAATATGAAAGCCGAATGTGTCAATCAACAACTGTTTCAATTAAGCGATAATGATGAATTCCTGGGAAAAGTGGTCTACAAAAGCTTGTTTTCCTATGATGCGGAAATTGTATTAACGAATGCAGAAAGTTATACCGTTGAATCCCGTGGTTTCTTCGGAACAAGCATTGTTGTTACAAAAAACGGAACGGAAATAGCCGAATTGCGGATGAACCTGAAAGGACAAATTGTGATTTCGATGAATAATGGAGAAGAACTCCTGTTTAAAAATACCACCATCTTCAGCAATCAATTTGCTATTGAAAACAAAGAAGGAGAAAAAATCATTCAGTATAAACCTGCTTTGAATTGGAGCAAGTTCAATTATAACTATACCATTATGGATGAGTTGAAATCAGAGAATACTTTGTTGATTCTGATTGGACTTTATGCGTCAAACTATTACATAGCAGTGATGTCGGGTTTGATCTGACGAACATGATTCAAAAAATCCCTTGCAAGTATGAGTTTGCAAGGGATTTTTAATTTGTTGGATGTTGAATTTTAGATAGCTTCTCTTAAAATCCTTTACATCCTGATAAGGATCACTTATTCAATCAATCTTATCCGTTTCATAACCGTTAAAAACGTTTAGAGGCCCGGTATCAGAGGAGTTAGAGAATAATACTAAAAATCCTTTGCACCTTCGTGTTTAAAATATGGGATTGATCAATAATTCAAAGAAAGCCCGAATCCAACTCCCATATCACTATCGTAATGAGCGCGGATTCCCATGTATTTGGTCAGAATATACCGCAGATCGACCATGTATTCCAAATCCGTATTGATCATAAATCCTGCTCTCAAACGTTTTGAGATCGGAATATCTTCCCGCATTAATTGAAGCCGGACATTCCCGTCGTGATAAACTTCGGCCTGAAATACAATGAGCAGTGGCAAGGTGTAATTAAAGCCGACACTTACGAGCGCCCGCTGATCTTTCGTGTTCTTTTGCCCGAAAATATTTTGCTCGTGTTCATCGATTCCCATTTTCCGGTAGCGCCAGTCAAAGCCCACAAAAGGCATGAACCACTGCATTTTTCCGATGTATCTTCCTACGTGAGTTTCTGTTTCGTAACCATGCATATTGTTATAACCCAAACGCCATTCCGTACCAATACTCCAGCGTGTATTCTGAATCATCGCCATCCCGTCGTTTCCGTTGGTTGCGAAATCATTTTCAGCCATAAAATGAGGCATTCGATCATCCGCAAAAAGTTTTCTCTGTGCTAATTTGGGATTGGTAATCAGTGGATTTGGAGCCTGATTTTCATACGTGAAAATGCGTCCCATTCCGCTCATCATGTGGTACAAGATATGACAGTGGAAAAACCAGTCTCCTTCCACATTCGCGTTGAATTCCAACGTATCCGTTTCCATAGGCATGATATCCACCACGTTTTTCAACGGAGCGTAATCTCCTTGTCCGTTCAGTAAGCGGAAATCATGACCATGTAAATGCATCGGATGCCGCATCATGGAACCGTTGTACAGAATGATTCGCACGTTTTCTCCTTTTTTGATCAGAATCCGGTCGGTTTCGGAAATAACTTTGTTGTCCAGACTCCAGACATACCGGTTCATGTTTCCGGTTAGCTCAAAGCGCAATTCCTTTACCGGAGTATCCTTCGGAAGACTTGTTTTTGTGGGCGATTTCAGCATGGAATAATTCAAGGTCACAATATCCGACAGGGCATTTGAATCATATGGGTTGTGCTTCGAAGCAAGGGTGTCATTTACCGTTTTGGTTTTGGGAGCTTTCTTCTTTTTTTTGATCTCTCCTGTAATTTCGGGATACATGACCACATTCATATCCATTTGATTCAAACTCATCTGCATTCCCATGTCATCCAGGTTTCCGTTCATTTTCATCATGCCGTTCATCATTTTCATCCCGTCGAAATATTTGAGTTTGGGCAGGGGAGAAGTCAGCTGCTTGATTCCCGATCCGAGATACAGTGATGTTGATTTTGTCCGATCTTCGGCTGTTGCTAAAAACTCGAAAGAAGTATTGTCTTCCGGAATGGTCACGATCACGTCATAGGTTTCTGAAACGGCAATGATCAAACGATCTACTTCAACGGGTTCTACATCGTTTCCGTCATTGGCAACAACGGTTATTTTTCCACCGGCATAAGTCAGCCAAAAATAAGTGGAGGCACCTCCGTTGGAAATCCGCAATCGGACCTTGTCACCACCTTTGAATTGTGAAAGCTGACTTTCATTGTGTCCGTTAATGAGAAATTTATCGTAATAAACGTCGCTCACATCCATGGCCAGCATGCGTTTCCATTCATTGGTCAGTTTTGTTTTAAAGTAACCAAGCTTGATCGCTTCAAAATAGCTTTGAGTGGTCTTTTTTTTAATCGCAAACCAGTCCGAGGCATTGTGAAGCATCCGGTGCACATTTCCGGGTTTGTAATCCGTCCATTCGCTGAGAATAACCGGAATGGTTGGTAAATCATCAATCCCTTTTCGGAATGTCGGATCGTCGGCTCTTTTATTGATAATGAAACTCCCATACATCCCGATTTGTTCCTGCAATTCGGTGTGACTGTGATACCAGTGTGTTCCGTGCTGAATAAGCGGGAAACGATAGATATAGGTACTGTGCGGTTTAATGGGCATTTGTGTCAGATTCGGAACTCCATCCTCCCGATTGGGAAGGAACAAACCGTGCCAATGTAAAGATGTTTCTTCGTCCAGTTCATTGTAAACGTAAATTTCGGCTGTATCTCCTTCCGTAAAGGTTAAGGTGGGCATCGGGATCTGACCGTTTACCGCAATTGCCCGTTTTTGCTTTCCTGAAAAATTGACAAGCGTATCGCGTATATGCAGATCATAACGAACAACGCGCTGCGCAAAAAGGCTCTGATTCACAGAAATCAGGATAAGAACGAGGAGGAGTATAGTTGTTTTAAGATTGTCTTTCAATTTCATGAATTTTTGTTTTGTGAATTCAATGAGAATAAAGTGAAGCCCGAACTGATCATTCAGACTTCACGGGTAAACCAATAAAATATCTTACTAAAAAGTGTTTTTATTTAATGGTTTCGACTGTTTTTCCACAGCTCATCATTTGTGAACCGTAATACGGATTCTTGATGGCGCTTTCTTTACTCAACCAATCAGCACCTTTCCCGTCGTTGTACATCGGGCAATGCTGAAAATAAACGGGTGCAGCAAGCTTTGAAACTTTCATTAATTCATACATATTTGTTGAAAGCGAAGCAAAATGCTCTCTTTGATGTGAAGCGTCCTTTGTTCCCGAAATGTGCTCTGCATCCGTTTTCAGATCTTTCAAAACTTTCATCCAGACAACGTGCTCTTCGGAACTCAATTGATCCATTTTTACGGCATTAATCGCGGTAAGCAAATTTTTCGCCTGAACAGAAGCTGAACTTCCATCGGTTTTTACCAATGCGTCTTTGATTGCAAAGTAGGTGTTGAAAATGGCGTCCAATTGATTTGTTTTTTCTTCTGAAACATTCGTTTCCGGCGTTTTATCTGTGGATTCTGCTTTTACCGTTCCGATTTTTGCTCTGGCGTATTGGCAGCATTCCGCCAGTTTGTTGTAAGCATCAGCAGGAGCGAAAAACTTTTCACTGTCGTATCCGGCAAGGGCAATACGCTTCAGAATTTCATCGGAACTTGTTTTAAGGCTGTCGTATTTAATAACAGCCATTTTAGTCGCTTGATTCCATTCTACTTTGGCAATCTTATTCTTGTTTCCGGCAGTTTCAATGTTTGTTTTGCACATATCGCAGTTTCCGTAAATCTTTAAGGTCTGCGTTTTTTCATTCTTGATTTGTGCTCCACAACTTGCAAGTGAGATCAATGCAAGTGAAAGGGTCAAAGCTAATTTTCCAATTGTTTTCATGATAATTCTATTTAATGTTTATGATTTTCCGGAATTCCGGGTTTCGTTTAATTTCGTGTCGGCCGGAAAACAGATAGTGATTTAAAATCTGTCTGCAAGCCCGACTGATAAATGATTCGTTTCAAGTATTCAGATCAGCGATATGGTATCATTCGGGAATGAATAATTCTGAGAAACTATCAGTTGTCCATTTGATCTAATATACGACAATTGAACAACTTATTTTTTGCGTATAGACAACACAAAAAACCGATGCACTGCTGTTGCGTGTCGGCTAAACAATAAAGCAGAATGCTAAATAATGAAAACCTGGTGAAGGATGTAGAGTGATTGTTTGACACTATCAGGCGGGTGGTGATAGTGATACCAGTTTGTTTGAAAATCAGCGGAGTAAAAATCAAAAAGATATTCCGGGATTTTGGTTTCTAAAGCTGCATCAAATGAATGAAAAGGACCAAAAGTAATCTGAGAATATTTTTGGTGATCGTCTTTTAACTTGAATGAGATTTGTTTGTCCTTACAACAATCCTTCTCCATTTTTTTGCTGCCGCAAACACAACTTTTGGATTCGGCAATAGGGTTGATCGAAATGGAAGCAACTTCTCCGCCGCAATAATGCACATTGATATTGCAGCCGATTGCCGGTACAATATAAATAAACAAAAATATGATGACGATAAACTTCTTCATTTCGAATCTCTGAAAACAAAGATAGAGAAGTTCGTTCCCGGAACAATTCTGTACTTCCTTCAATTCTTGAAATGCTAGTTTGCTTGTTGCATGTAAGTTTTCGACCGTCAATTTTTGTTATTTAACAACAATTTAAGTCAGTTATATCGTACTTTAGGTTCAGTAAAATCAAATCCGACAACGGATAAAACCAACAATGATGAAAAATTTTGACTGGACACAATTCACTAAACGCATAGCAATCAAATCCGATCTGACAGCAGTCTACAACGCGTGGACAAAAAGCGAAGAGCTGGAAAAATGGTTTTTATCCAAGGCTGTTTTTTACACGGCAGCGCACGAAAATGTTCCTTCATCGACACCTGTTTCTGCCGGTTGTCGGTACGAATGGAATTGGTACGCCCAAAATTATTTTGAACAGGGAACAATTACGGAAGCAAACGGAACCGACTTTCTGGAGTTTACTTTTGCCGGAAACTGCAAAGTCGGGATCAGGCTGAAGCAGCAAAAAGATTCTGTTTTGGTTGAACTCACTCAGAAGGAAATCCCGCTTGATGATGATTCCAAAGCAAACATCCGTTTGGGCTGTGCCTTTGGCTGGACTTTCTACCTGATCAACCTGAAATCAATCCTTGAAGGCGGTATCGACTTAAGAAACAAAGACACCGAATTGGCCGGAGTGGTGAATAATTAAATGGCTTTCTTTTCCAGCCGTTCCAGATACCTCGGGTTTCCGGGCTTGAACGGATAAAAAACAGATTTTAACCTCTATGCAATTTTGCAAAAATGTCAATTCGTAATATTACGAATCGCTTAATTGACAAAAAAGCAAAAAAACAATTAAACGAATTTTATCTGGACAACAGAAAAAAGAACGTACTTCCTTCACCCGGCGTACTGTCAACACCAATTGTTCCTCCTTGTGCTTCGATAAATTCCTTGCAAATTGCCAATCCGAGTCCGCTTCCGGGTTTACTGATTCCCGGAACCTGGAAATACCGGTCGAAAATGCGGGAAACATATTCTTCCGAGATTCCTTCTCCGTGATCCTTCACTTCAAACCGGAATTGATCTGCATCTTGTTTCAAACGAATAGTAATGCTTTCCCCGGCAGGAGAATAATGAATCGCATTGATCAGCAGATTAATCAAAACCCATTGCGTTTTGTCCATGTCCATTGAAATAGGAGCGAGGCCATTCTCAGTTTCAATATGTATCGCAATCTGATCGTGTTCTGCCTCTTTCTGAACCGCTTCAACGGCTTGCGTAATTAATTTATAAGGATCTGAAGGTTGCATGAAAAGCCGGATATTTCCGGTTTCTATTTGAGACAGATTCAACAATTCTCCGGTGATTTTTAACAGCCGTTCATTATCTTCCCGAATACTGCGCAAAAGCTCCCGCTGATCTTCATTGATGATTCCCACATCTTTTGTTTCCAGCAGCTGAAGACTCATTTTAATGGATGAAATAGGCGTTTTCAATTCGTGCGAAATGGTTGCCATGAAGTTGGTTTTGGCAAATTCCAATTCTTTAAAAGACGTGATGTTGCGCAAAATAATCACATTCCCGATGAGCTGTTGTTCGCGCTCTCCGGTTGGAGTGATGGAAATTGTAATCAGTTCCTTCTCAAAATATTGTTCTTTTCCGTCAACAAAAATATTCATGAACGGATCTTCCTTTTGAACATTATTTCCCGCAATCTCTTTCAAATCGCGGATCAGCGAACGGATCAAGTCATTGGACAGAGCCACTTCCTTTGCAGAGAATCCCATTAAGTTGGTTTTGGGAATGTTCAGAATATTGATTGCTTCGTTGTTGACAAACACAATTTTTCCGTGTTCATCCAAACCGATAACCGGATCATTCATATTGTTGATCAGAGTTTCAATCCGTTTCTTTTCATAAAGTACCTCGGCCAGCTGCGTACTGTTGTACTCGTCCAGTTTTTCGGCCATGGTGTTGAATGATTTTGCCAGATCTCCGAATTCATTATGGCTTTCAAATTCAACGCGCTGCTTGTAATTCCGGGATGCAATCTGACGAATGCTTTCGGTGAGTTCTTTAATAGGTTTTGCAATGTTTCGGGGCAATTGTACCAGAAGAATAAAAGCAATGAGGAAACAAGAGCCGCCCGTAAGAATGATCCAGAATAGGGCATCGTCGGACGAGTCATTTGCCAGTTCACTTTTACGTTGAATGGCCGTCATGTTTAACTGCATGATCTGCAAAATATCCTGTCGAATCAATTTGCGGGTAGGTTCCTGATCGTTCGTTGCGGCGCTGAGTTCTTCCACATGATCCTTCAAACGCTGCGTAATTTCATTTTCTCCCGACTCGGTTACGTTCTGAAGCTGGAGTTCCAGATTGGTTTTGAAGCGCTTTTCAGCTGTTTTATCATAGGCTTCTTCATCCAGAGCAATCAGCATTTTCCGGGAATAGTTGAGACTGTTGTAATTGGCTTTCAGAATATTGTTGGTGTCATTTTTCAACGTCAGGATATATCCTCCTGAAACCAATGACAGGAGAATAATGAGCAGGAAAAGAAGTCCGACGCCAAGTGTGAGTTTTGTTTTAATTTTCATGGAAAATCAGTTTATAATCAGGATAGAATTATCAAATCAATATCGGATGCTGCTAATTTATTGAGCAATTTATTAAAAACAGAGGTAGCAAGGATCACTTTGAACAAACTGAAATGAGGTTTGCCAATACAAACGGTCGTAATCTTCTTCTCTTCAGCGATTCGCATGATGGCATCGGTTACATTTTTTTCTTCCACGCGGATCACGGTTGCCCCCAGTTCGGTTGCCAGTTTGAAATTATTGATGAGGTGACGCTGTTTGTCCAAAGGAATGCGTTCATTGCTTTCAGCCGGAATTTGGACATAAAGCACAAACCATTTGCTGTGGTAATAATTGGCAAGCCGGGCGGTTTTCCGGATCACTTTTTTGGCCGTTTTTTCATTACTGCTGATACAAGCCAGCAATTTCTCGTGTCGGAAGGAAGCATCGTGATGAATTTCCGTTTCAACCTTCCGCTCAACCTGACTGGCAACTTCTTTCAGAGCCAACTCACGGAGCTGCAGAATATTCTCCGGTTTGAAAAAGTTGTTGAGTGCGCGCTGAATTTTATCGGCCTTGTAGATTTTTCCTTCTTTCAGCCGTGTAACAAGTTCATCAGAAGTAAGGTCGATATTAACCACCTCATCGGCCAGCTGCAAAACATTGTCGGGAATCCGTTCTTCAACCTCAATGCCGGTAATCTGGCGGATTTCCACGTTCAGACTTTCAATGTGCTGAATATTCACTGCGCTGATGACGTTGATCCCGGCTTCCAGAATATCGAGAATGTCCTGCCAGCGTTTCTTGTTTTTGCTGCCTTCGATATTTGAATGAGCCAATTCGTCCACGATGACAACTTCCGGCCGGAGATTGATAATTGCCTGAAGATCCATTTCCTCGAGGTTTTTTCCTTTGTAAAACAGATGTCTTCTCGGAATCACTGGCAATCCGTTTACCAATTCTTCCGTTTCTTCTCTGCCGTGGGTTTCAATGTAGCCAATCTTCACATCAATGCCGTTACGGAGCAGTGAATGCGCTTCCTGCAGCATGCGATAGGTTTTACCCACTCCGGCACTCATTCCAATGTAAATCTTGAATTTTCCTCGTCTTGATCGTTGAATCAACTCGAGAAAGTGACGCACATTATTTTCCTTTTCTGTCATGACCGAATGTAAACTTCAAAACAGCCATGACTTAAAAAAGCCATGACTGTTTAAGCCAATATAATCTATTTTACTCTTGTGGTGATATCAAAACCACCTGCTTTATTCTATATTCTGAATAGTATTGCAAACACCAGACGCGTTTCAGATTTCACCAAATCCGGTCTCCAGTCTGCCGGCAATGGAGTTGTACTGTAACCCGTTGGCGATGTAACTCCTCCATGTCCCGCAAAATAAGGAACACTCGACTGACGGTGAATAATTTCCGCCCGGAAAGTGATCGTTTGATTCGGCATCCAGTCAATATTCGTTGAAACGTCCCATCCTCTGAACTGATCGCCGGGATTTGCGCTGAACGGATAAGCACCAGCCGTTTTTGTCGGATCGTTTGGATTTGGAAGCGGACTTGCCTGTCCTGTTGGGTAAAGTACGAGGTAACGACCAGGATTTGTCATCACACCACCTCCGATTGTCCATGCAAATTTGTTTTTTCCGAACCAGATTCTGTTGTAGAACATGGCACTTGCGAAATATTGTGCGGGACCGGCAACAGTGTCTCCGTTTTTCAACCCGTTTACACCTCCGCCTTTTTCGAAACCAAAGTCAGCTGTCAGGGAGAAAGCCATGCGGCTGATTCCTTTGGATGTCGGTCTGTTGAAGTATCTGACCAATAAACTGTTGTCTGAGTGGAAACGTTTGCGGTCTTTCAAACCTGCGGCATCCGTTCCGTAGTAATCATTGGTCAAGAGTTTCACATTGCTGTTTGGAATCCAGGTAATGTTTGCTCCGAATCCGGGCATTGCATTGAACTTCCCGTAACTCTGCCAGCCGTTGATTAACCAAGGCTCAATTTTGAGTGTTTTGGAAGGGAAGATCTGAACGCGCAGACCGTTAAAGAACCAGGGTGTGTTGTCTGAGGTGAAAGAAGCCTGGTATTCCCAGTTTTCATTTTGGTAATAAGAGTTCAAACCGACGTAGGACATAAACATTCCGGCATCGACGTTGATTCCGTACCATTTTTTGAAGTGGTAACCTGCATATGCTTCACTGAGGTAACGATACACATTTGCCAGTTCATACTGTCCTTTGTACGGACTGTAATCATTTCGGGGAACGACTGTTGATCTGGTACCGAATTGCGTAACAATACGCGCACGTGCATTTTTGTATGTAAAGTCACCTCCCAGGTTTGCTGACGACAATTGAATTTCATTGTGACGCGCAAGAGTCGTTGATCCTACAACCGTATTGTCAATCGGATTGTTGAATGAGTAATTGTAGTTCACGTCCAGCATGATAACCGGAGTGAAGTATTTGCTGCTCCAGATCGAAGAATCCCGGCGGTCATTTCCATTGTGCCACGTCATGTCGATACCCTCGAACGGAATTTTTTCTGCTTCTTCCTTTTTTTGGGCAACTAGTTGCAAACTGATTGCGATTGCAATACAAGTAGTGATTTTTTTCATCTGTTTAACCGTTTAATTTTTGATTGTTTTAAAATTGTCCAATGCAAGATTTAATTCCAGCACATTGATTATGGATGGTCCTAAGACCTTGAATAATGGCGCTTTTGTATGTTCTTTTACCAGTTTTTGAAGCTGTTTTTCATCCATTCCGCGAGCCTTGGCTACACGTTTTACCTGAACCATTGCGGCTTTGGGTGAAATATTCGGATCAAGCCCGCTTCCTGAAGCTGTGACTAATTCCGAAGGCACATCTTTCCGGGACAAATAGGGATGAAGTACCAAAAAAGTATCGATTCGGTGTTCTACTTCTTTCAGGTATTCCGGATTGGAAGTTCCTTTGTTGCTTCCCCCGCTTCCTGAACCGTTGTAATTAACGGCTGAAGGACGGCCCCAGAAATAATTGTCTGCCGTAAAAGATTGTCCTTCGTGGTAAAACCCGACAACTTTTCCCTGTTGTTCGAGCAACTGACCTTTTCCCTTGCCCGGAGTGATTTGTGCAATGCCCCAGATAAATAAGGGATAGGTCACAGATAATAGCACCAGACATAAAAAGGTGAAGATATTGACGGCTATGATTCTCTTTAACATAACGATAGTTTTAAATGAAAAGGGACACGAATAAGTCCAGTAATTTGATTCCTGCAAACGGAATGATGATACCACCAAGTCCGTAAATGAGCAGATTTCTTCTAAGAATTGCACTGGCTCCGATTGGTTTGTAAGCAACTCCTTTCAGTGCCAGCGGAATCAATGCGGGGATGATCAGCGCATTGAATATAACTGCTGAAAGAATGGCACTTTCAGGACTGTGCAGGTGCATGATATTCAATCCTTCCAAAGAGGGAATAGATGCAATAAACAAGGCCGGAACAATGGCGAAATACTTCGCAATATCGTTGGCGATGGAAAAGGTGGTAAGCGTGCCGCGGGTCATCAGAAGTTGTTTCCCGATTTCAACGATCTCAATCAGTTTGGTTGGATCGTTGTCCAGATCTACCATATTTCCGGCTTCTTTTGCTGCCTGAGTTCCGCTGTTCATAGCCACGCCCACATCTGCCTGTGCCAGAGCCGGGGCATCATTGGTTCCGTCTCCCATCATGGCAACAAGTTTTCCGCTTTCCTGCTCTTTGCGGATATAGGTCATTTTATCTTCCGGTTTTGCCTCAGCGATAAAATCATCTACACCGGCTTTTTCAGCAATGTATTTCGCCGTTAAGGGATTATCGCCGGTAACCATGACCGTTTTAACTCCCATTTTGCGTAAGCGATCGAAACGCTCCAGAATTCCGGGTTTGATAATGTCCTGAAGTTCCACGACTCCCACAACCTGATTGTTTTCACAAACGACCAGCGGTGTGCCGCCATTGTTTGAAATGGAAGTGACGTCTGCGATTGTTTTTTCAGGAAAAACATTTCCTGCATTTTCAACAATGGTTCTGATTGCATCAAAAGCTCCTTTTCGAATGGTTGTATCTTCGAATTGAATTCCGGAGCTGCGCGTTTCAGCAGTGAATTTGATAAATGCCGGGTTAACGACTGATGCACGAAGCTCTTCGATATCTGTTTCCAATTGCTGTGCCAGTTCCAGGATGGATTTCCCTTCCGGTGTTTCATCGTTTAGTGAGGTCAGAACTGCACAGCGGATCAAATCTTCTTTGTTGGAATCGTTCAAAGAATGAAAAGCGGTTGCCTTGCGGTTCCCGATCGTAATGGTACCTGTTTTATCTAGCAGAAGCACATCGATATCTCCGGCCGTTTCCACAGCCTTTCCGGATTTGGTAATCACATTGGCACGCAGTGCACGGTCCATTCCCGCAATTCCGATCGCGGAAAGCAAACCCCCGATGGTTGTTGGAATCAGGCAAACGAATAGTGAAATAAACGCAGCGATGGTGATTGGCGTGTTTGCATAATCTGCAAAAGGTTTCAATGTCACACATACAATGATAAAGATCAAGGTGAATGCTGCCAGCAAAATGGTGAGCGCAATTTCATTCGGCGTTTTTTGTCTGCTTGCACCTTCTACCAATGCGATCATTTTATCGAGAAAACTTTCGCCCGGTTCCGTACTCACCATGACTTTGATTTTGTCGGAAAGTACTTTCGTTCCGCCGGTTACACTGCTTTTATCGCCGCCTGCTTCACGGATCACCGGAGCAGATTCGCCTGTAATTGCACTTTCATCGATTGTTGCGATTCCTTCAATGATTTCACCGTCGGTTGGAATAATATCATCTGCCTCACAGATGAAGATATCGCCTTTACGTAATTCGGAGGAGTTGACTTCGTGAATGGAGCCGCTTTCAGTGAGCTTTTTGGCAGGAGTTTCTTCACGTGTTTTACGCAAACTGTCTGCCTGAGCTTTACCGCGTGCTTCTGCCAGTGCTTCTGCGAAATTTGCAAAAATCAGGGTGGCAAACAGAATCAGAAAGATCGTCAGGTTGTAGCCGAAACTTCCTTGATCTGCCGCTCCGAAAAGAATGGCGATGCATACGATCAACATCACTGCCGTTCCGATTTCTACGGTAAACATCACCGGGTTTTTCCACATGATTTGCGGCTTCAATTTAATGAAGGATTCTTTGAGGGCATCTTTTACAAGCTGCCGGTCAAATAAAGATATTTGTTGATTGCTCATGATATTTCTTAATGAGGAGTTTGACTGAAATATTCAGCGAATGGTCCGAGCGCCAATGCAGGGAAGAAGGAGAGTGCAGCGATGATAAAAATGACTGCGAAAATCATGATTCCGAAAATAGGAGTGTCCGTTTTGAGTGTTCCTGCACTTTCCGGAATGTGTTTTTTCCCCGCAAGCAAACCTGCAATAGCCAGCGGTCCGATGATCGGCAGATAACGGCTTAAGAGCATTACGATTCCGGTTGTTAAGTTCCAGAACGGATTGTTGTCTCCCAGACCTTCAAAACCACTTCCGTTGTTGGCAGCACTTGAAGTATACTCGTAAAGCATTTCTGAAAATCCGTGGTGTCCCGGATTGTTTAACCAGCCTGAAGCTTTTCCGTCATACCAGTATCCCATATCTGTATTGTGAGAAACGAAGTATGCTGAAAGCGCCGTTCCGGAAAGAATCAACAAAGGATGAAGAATGGCTACGAAAGCAGCAATTTTGACTTCCCGGGCTTCGACCTTTTTTCCGAGGAATTCAGGTGTTCTTCCGACCATTAATCCGGAGATGAACACAGCCAGAATGATGAAAATGTAAAAGTTCAGGAAACCAACACCAACTCCGCCATAGAATGAATTGGCCATCATCCCGAGCATCGCCATTCCTCCGGAAATCGGGGTGAAGCTATCGTGCATGGAGTTTACGGAGCCATTGGAAGTTACCGTAGTTGTAATTCCCCAATAGGCAGAAGCTTCTGCTCCGAATCGAACTTCTTTTCCTTCCATACTTCCGGAAGACTGATCAATTCCCATTTGTGTAATTGCAGGGTTTCCATGCATTTCCTGAGTAATTGCAGGAAGAACCAAGACTAGAAAACCAACCGTCATTACGCCCATGATCATCCAGGCCATCCGTTTTCGTTTGAGATAATAACCTAATGCAAAAACCATGGCTATGGGAATCAGAACAATGAGAATGTTTTCAACCATATTGGTTAAATAGCTCGGATTCTCTAAAGGATGGGCAGAATTCACACCGAAAAATCCGCCACCGTTTGTTCCGGCTTGTTTGATGGCAATCATTGCCGCCGCCGGACCTCTTGAAACAACTTGTTCGTCGCCCTGAAGCGTGGTGATGGTTTCTTTTCCTTCCCAGGTCATAGGAGTGCCGCTTACAACCAGAATGATTGCAGCTACAAAGGATACAGGTAAAAGAACCCGCGTACAACTTTTAATAAAGTAATTGTAAAAATTCCCCAATTGACTGCTTTTCTTACTGCACATGGCATTGAAAACCATGGCGCAAGCCGCCATTCCCGTTCCGGCTGTCACAAATTGCAGGAACATAATACCACCAATTTGTGAAAGATAGGAAAGCCCGGTTTCTCCGGAATAATGCTGCAAGTTGCAGTTCACCAAAAATGAAATGGTGGTATTGAAAGCCAAATCGGGCGACATGGAAGGATTGTGATCCGGATTCAGTGGCAGCCAGCCTTGATTTAAGAGAATCAGAAAGCAGAGGAAAAACCAAACCAGGTTAATCCCAAGGAGCGCATAAATGTGCTGTTTCCAGTTCATTTCACGCGCAGCATCAATACCGCTGATGCGGAAAAAAAGACGTTCTATCGGATTAAATACCGGGTCCAGTAATGTTTTTTCACCGAGATAAACTTTTCCGATATAACGTCCCAAAGGGATTGCAATTGCAACCGTCAGGATAAACATGGCAATAACGCCAAATAATTCAGTATTCATGAACTAGAATTTTTCAGGTTTGAGGAGCACATAGCCGAGATAAATAAACACGGCGATTGCGAGGATAAATAGAGCGATCATTGTTAAACGTTTTCAAAGAATTGAACCGCCTTGTAACACAACCAAAACAGCAAAAGTGTTAACAGGGCAAAAAGAAGAGCTTCCATAAGCAGTTGTTTTAAACTCCAAAGGAATTGACCTGCTTCACATATTCTTTTTCCAATAGTTCGGGAAGTGGAATGTTGAATGCTGCCCGGTGCATTTCCATAAAACAAGTGAATGAGAACAAAAAGCCATTGACTACGGCGTTTTTCATTTCGTTGGTACCTGTTCTCAGTTGATGTTCGGCGATATCCAAACAATCGTTAACTCGTTTGAAGTTCTCCTTCAAGGCATATTGCTTGGTAAGCTCGGCCAAATGACTCATGCGTCGGTAATTGTTTCGTTTGCGTATCATTTTTTTACATTTTAGATGCGCTATGCCAATTGCCGTTCCATTAAATGAGGAATAGTTCTAATGCATTGATAAATAGGTTTTTTGACTGGTGCCAAAAAAAACAAACACAAAAAAAGCCTATCAAAATGAGAGGCTTTTATCAAAATGATAGCAGGAAAACTTATAACTTGTATTCTTCGATTTTCCGGTACAAGGTCGCAATGCCGATTTCTAACAATCGTGCCGCTTCAGCCTTGTTTCCTTTCGTATGATTCAACACTTTCAGAATGTGCAGTTTTTCGACGCTTGCCATGGAAAATGCCGAGAGTGTGTTGCTTTTCTGTTCCTGAAGAAACTGAATTTCAGGAGGAAGATCATCGATTGTCAAAGTCTTTCCATCGGAAAGAATCACGGCACGTTCCACAATGTTCTTTAACTCACGGATATTTCCCGGCCAGGAATACAAACTCAGCCTTTCCAGAAAGTCGTCTTCGATTCCCAATGTTTTGCGGTTGGATTTCGCTGAAAACTGTTCCACAAAATGCTTTGTAAGAAGTTTTACATCCTTTGCGCGACTGCTTAATGAAGGTAATTCAACCTGAAAAACATTCAGGCGGAAATACAAATCGGAGCGGAAACGCTGTTCTTCTGATTCTTTTTTGAGATCGCGGTTGGTTGCGGCAATTAACCGGAAGTTTGAGTGACTGGGTTTGGTGTCGCCGATTTTCAAATATTCCGAAGTTTCTAATAAACGCAGCAGTTTTGCTTGTAATTCCAGCGGCATTTCACCGATTTCATCCAGGAAAAGCGTTCCTCCGTTTGCTTCCTCAATCAATCCTTTCTGATCTTTGATTGCACCCGTAAATGATCCTTGTTTGTGCCCGAACAATTCACTTTCAAGAATTTCTTTGCTGAAAGTACTGCAATTGAGAGCTACAAAACTGTTATTGGCGCGGCTGCTTGCCAGGTGAATGGCTTCTGCAAAAACTTCTTTCCCGGTTCCGGTTTCACCCGTGAGCAAAACCGTCGCATCCGTAACAGCTACTTTTCGTGCCAGTTCGATTGCTTTTGTAATAGCCGGTGAAGTTCCGATAACGGAATCGAAGGTATATTTTTTACCAACCCGCTTTTCGAGGTTTCGTACCCGCTTCCGAAGTTCTACTTTTTCGAAAGCACGGGAAAGCAGGGGAATGATCTTGTCGTTGTCGTTTCCTTTGACGATGTAATCAAAAGCTCCGTCTTTCATGGCCTGAACGCTGTCTGAGATATTCCCGAAAGCGGTCAGAAGAATAATTTCTACATCCGGATATAATTCCTTGATTTTCGGAACCAGATCAATGCCGTTTCCATCCGGCAATTTCACATCGCAGAGAATGACATCGATTGCTTTCTGAGCCAGTTTTTTTAATCCTGACGCGCAATCGCCGGCTTCACAAACTTCGTAACCTTCCGAACGGATGATTCTTGCCAGTAAAGAACGGTGTTTTTCTTCGTCATCTATAATCAGGATATTCTTCACGTAAAAGCGATTTAATGCTGTAAATCTACAAGATTGTTTTCAGAATCAGTTGAATTCTTCGTTTCAGATGCTGTTTTCAAAGAGGTGCTGTGTTTTTTGAGATTGTTTTATGCAAGAATTCCGGTAACTATTTGTCTGGTGGTAAATATCCGGATTGCAGAACACAGCATTCCAGAATTATCGTTGATTTATCAATGATTGATCCCGGAAAAAGGTAATGAATTAAAGACAAAAGTGTGCATTAATCGTGTAATTAACCACTTAGTGACTTTTTTGACCAAGAAGACCGTTTTTAACGTTTTTTTAGTTTCTTTGCTCCTGTAAACTTAGACTATTAAAACTTAATCTCCTTGGCCACAAGACTCCTGATTGTATTCTGCCTTTTTTATAATGTTCTATTTTCCCAGGATGTAGAAAAACTAGCGTCAGATGCAAAGAATCTTTTGCGTCAGGATCCATTGATTATAAGTGGTGGTTTAAATGCATCGATGGCCTTGTATGACGCCAGAGGAATGCAGATGAACCGGGATCCGTTTTATTGGTCTTTGAACGGAAATCTGAATCTCAGTTTATACGGAAAAATCTCTTGTCCGCTTTCATTTACTTTGACACAACAGGATAAACAATTTTCCAACGGATTGGATCGGTTCAACCAGCCTTTTAACCAGTTCGGAATCAGCCCGCATTATAAATGGCTGACTGTTCACGCAGGATATCGAAGTATGGAGTTTAGTGAGCATTCATTAAGCGGAGCGTTGTTTTTGGGTGGAGGAGTAGAAATTGCACCTACAAAAGGAATTATATCCGGAAGCGTTGCATTCGGAAGATTTTTAAGAGCAATTCCGAAAGGTGGAGTAGATGGAGTGTCGGTTTCGTTGCCTTCTTACGAAAGATGGGGTGGAGCTGCAAAACTGAAAGTCGGAAAGGAAAAAAATTACATCGAATTCATTTACTTTAAAGCAACTGATAAGAAAGAGTCTATTCCATTCGATACATCCACGAATGTTTTGCCGGCAGACAATCAGATTTTCGGCTTGAAATTCATGAAATCAATTGGTGAGAAATTATCCTTCCAGGGTGCTTACCATTACAGTATGTTCACTCCGAATACCTACTTACCGGTTGCTAAAATCGAGCGTTTTACTTACATCAATAAATTGTTTTCGCCGCGAGCAAATTCCCGCTTCAATTCAAGTTATAATTTTCAGATCGATTATGAGATCAAAGGATATCGGATCGGAGCTAAGTTTAAACGGATTGATCCGGATTATGCTTCATTGGGAGCCGTTTTCATAACAAATGATGTGCAGGAGTTTTCAGGAACTCTGAGTAAACCCTTTTTGAAAAACAGGGTCAATGTAAATCTTGGAGTGGGAACCACCCGAAACAATCTTGACAGGAATCAGATCGCAACGCAACGCAGGCTGGCAATAAATGGGTCGGTAAACATCAGTTTGATCAAAAATCTCAGTATTTCAGTTTCATACAATAGCTTTTCAACGGATGTTGTAGCAATCAGGGATGTGTTTTACGATTCAATCAGATTGTCTCAGGTGAATGAAACAGGAACTCTGAACATCAACTACAATCTGGGGAAAGACATTCGCCATACTTTCAGTGCAAATACGATTTTTCAGGAATCGGGAGGAAACAAACAACCGACCAATTCGATTTTCATGCTCAATCCGTCATACAACTTGAATTTCACGAAGTATAACGTAGGAATGACTTTGGCAGGAGCTTATACTTTAAGCGAAGCAATTTCTTCCAGAACAGAAAACTTCGGGCCAACTGTCGGGGTGAATACTTCTTTTTTCAAGAATAAACTAAAAGTTGGAGTGAACGGATCTTACCAAAGTTCAAAACTAAATAAAGTGCTCTCCAACAAAAACTATGCATTAACGACTTTCCTGAATTATACCCTGACCAAATCACAGTCATTGAAAATCAATTATGCATTTATCAATAAAGTAGCTGTTGTGGCAGGAGCGCAGGATTTTGTTGAGAACCGGCTTACGATTGCCTACAGCTATACTTTCAGTACAAGTTATCGAAAGATCAAAGAATTAATTAAAGCAAAAAAAACGGATGAATAGATTGTTGTTGATAGCGTTTCTATTGGGAGTGTTTTCTCTGTCTGCACAGGAAAACCGCCTGGTGATGAAGCAGAATAATCACTCTATTGAATTGAAATGGTATTCGAAAGAACTGATCTTTCGGGAATCGACTGTTTTGTATCGGTCGGTCAACAATGGCAACTGGGAAAAAATCGGTGCATCTCAATTTTCCTTCGGACAAGTAAAACCTTCCGCTGAAGAAGTAAAAGCAGATCCGGAGTTAAAAGATCTTTCGGATTTATTGAAGAGCTCAAAAAAGTTAGACGGATTGGGATTACTGATCTCAACACTGAAATCATTCAATAGTGTTCCTTTTTGTCGTTTTCTGGGAAATTATTATGAAGACACGCAGGTAACGGAAGGAAATTCATACCGCTATCGAATTGTTAGAGCAGGTGAGTCCGTCACAAATCCATTGGCAGAATCTGTCTTGTTGACAATGGGATCAAGTACATTGAGTGAACCGGTCGACAGTTTGAATTTCAAAACACGTAAAAGGGCGGTTGATTTCAGGTGGAAACCGGAACCAGACCGTTATTACGGAGTAAAGGTTTTCAGATCGGAGACTCCGGATAGCATCGGGAGATTGGTTACCAAAGATCCGATCCTGATTTCTACAATATTGGATCCGGATGGAAAAGTGGTATATCCGGAATATTTTTTCAGCGAAGAAAAACTGGCAGAAAAGAAAACGTATTACTACACCTTTGTAGGAGTTGGTTTTTTCGGGGAACACTTGAAAACTTCCGAGCCAATCCGGGTAAGAATCAAAGATGAAACATTCCCGGAAGCTCCGCTGAATATCCAAAAGGTGGTTTACGGTAAAGCGGTACAATTGAACTGGTACAAGGAAAACCCGGAAAGTGATTTTGTCGGATACCGGGTTTACCAAGGTCGGACAAAGACGAAAGATTCGGTCGTTTTCAATGCTGTTAATGAAGTATTACTTCCGTTTGCCGATTCTTCCCACAGAGTTTCCGTTCCTGAATTCGGGTTGTATTTTTTCAAAGTTGCGGCCGTTGATGACGAAGGAAACGAAGCCTTTTCAGCTGAATTGGTCGTTGATGTGATCGATAATGAACCTCCGGCAATTCCAATAAATGTCAAAGTGACCAGTGACACCGCTCGTTTGGTGATTAGCTGGGATAAAAATCAGGAATCCGATATTTTGGGATATAAGATCTATCGTTCAATTAAAAACGATAAAAACAACCTCTCGCTTCGATCTGCGGATCTTTTGAAAGAAAATGTTTTTTACGATTCTTTGCCTGCAAATGCCCTGAATGAATTTACGTATGCTGTCATTGCATTGGATACCAGTCTGAATGAGAGTAAATTATCAGCACCCGCAACGAATGTTATGGTGGATATTCTTCCTCCGAAACAGCCTTTCCTGAAGCAGGTTTACCGCGCAGATGATAAAGTGGTGGTTGAGTGGGTAAGGAATACGGAGTTGGATTTGGTCGGTTATAAATTATTCCGGATTTCCGATGATGATACCAACCGCATTCAGCTGAACAAGGATATAATCCCGAAAGATATTGCCAATTATTATGACCGGACGACGGTTCCCGGAAAATCCTATCACTATTTTATGGTTGCATTGGATTTGAGAGCAAACTGTTCCAAAGAGTCAAACAGGATCAACATTAAGATCAAGAGCGAGACTGCTGATATCAAGCGAAAAGTGGATATCTCCAAAGTGAAATATGAGAAAGCCACGGGAACGGTGAAAGTTTCCTGGAAATCAAATCCTTTGGATGAACAGGTGAGTTATGTGTTGTTTAAAAGAACAGCAGGAAACGAATTTAAAATGTTAGCACCTCGGAGCGAGGTAACCTCTTTCCGCGATCAATCAGTAAAACCGGGTGATAAAGTAGAATACCAGGTTCGTATGTACAATACGGAAGGAAAAGTTGTAAGAAGCGAGGTAGTCTCGTTTTTAGTACCAGATAAGAAACAGAAAAAATAAACAATGGCCATGAAAAAATCAATCGTTTTAGTTTTGTTTGCGCTGTTTGCAATAACGAGTTTGCAGGCGCAGGTAGGAATTAATACACCTACTCCGGATTCTTCCGCTGCTTTGGATATTCAATCTCCTTCAGGAGGAAGTAACACACGTGGTGTGTTGTTTCCAAGAATGACCAGTAATCAACGAACAACCATGCCTAATCCGGCGCAGTCCTTAATTGTGTTTGATACGGATAGTATGATGTTCTATTACCGTGTAGGGACAAGATGGATAGGATTAACTCCTGTAGAACCATTGGGAACAAGTGGCCCGGGAACGCCTCATGTAAGTGGTGATATCAGATTGAACGCAGGAACAATTTCTGCACCGAATATGACCTCTCAAACGACAACTACCAACACGCTGGTTGTTCCGGGTTTTTCAAACAACGCACTTGTTCCTCCGGGAGTTATTGTGATGTGGAGTGGAGATCCTGCTGATCTTCCGGATGGCTGGGCTTTATGCAACGGAAATTACTACCATTCGGATGGAACATTATATTACCATACGATGCCCTGGCTGGCGTTGCCGCTGGATGTGATTTTTGCACCGAATTTGTCCGGACGATTCATTGCCGGATATGACCCTGCGATTCCGGAATACAATGGAGTTGGAAATCAGGGAGGAACCAATACGGTGACACTCACGAAAGGAAATATCCCGAAACACACGCACGTATTGAATGACGGAACCGATGGCGCCTCTTTTTCTGATAACGGAAGCCATACGCATTTGATCGGATATTCGAGTAGCGACAGATCCGGAGGACAAACAGGAACGGATGTCGTTCGTTCTTATCCGGGTGATACCGGAAATGTTCCGACAAGTAATGCCGGTGGACACAGACACACCGGAAATACGGGAGATGGAACGACGGATGGCTTGGGAGCTGCTCCTCTTGATACACGTCCGCCGTACTTTGTACTTGCCTATATCATTAAGCTTCGCTGATATGAAAACGAAATTAATACTTGGATTACTAACTTGTTTTTTTGCCGGTATTGGTTTTTCTCAAAACGGATTATTTGTCAATAATTCTACCGGTGGAATCAGAGTGATGCACAATGCTTCTGTCACAATAGACGGAGATTTTCAGGTGCTCAGTGCTTTTCCGAACCCGCTCAGTAAGATGATCAATGGCCAGATGTATCTTACCGGAAACGTGGTTTCGAATGACACGATTTATTTTGAACGACAAGATAGCCTTCCGCATATAAAGCCGTCTCAGATCCACTTTATAGGAAATTCTGATTCGCGTATTTTGGGAACAGCACCGGCTAAATTTTCTCAGATTGTTGTAAATAAATCCTCCGGAAATGTTTTAGCTGAATCCTTCTGCGAATTGCATGATACCATTCGTTTCCTGAACGGAAATGTGGTGATTGATACGAATGTGCTCGTCGAATTGGTGTACCATACCGGGACAAATTCCGTTGATTCCAATCCCTGGCTGATCGGAGAATCTGCTCAGCACCGGTTTGTCGGAGAAGGCATGCTGCATACTTTTTTCCCGATTGCTACCGGACACGAATTGTCTGTAGCCAATACCGGGTTTTATTTTTACGGACATCAAAGTGATACCTTGAATCTGTATCGTGGACATAAAAAACTCCTGTATGCCGGAAATGGAAGTATAGACCGCTTTTTTGATGTCGCATTTATAAATTCTCAAACAACCATCTATCACGATACGATTTCTTTGAAGTATTTGGGAGATGTGAATTATGCTGCGTTAGGAGTAGATGTAAATCGCCTGGGTGTTTTTATTTCTCCTCAATTTCAGGATATGGATTTCAGAAGAATACCGGCGGAAGAATTTCCACTTCTGGATAGTATTTCCATTACAGACGCATCCGGATTTTCACTGCCTGAAGTCAATGTGTCCCCGGCATTTTATCGGGTAACACTCGCTGATACAGTATGTAATCAATTACCGGTTTCCGGACTTCCTGATACGGTATTGCACATTTGTGCAGGAGACAGTGCATTGGTTCATGTTTTAGGTTTGGGACATCCTTATCCGGTTTCGTGTTTTTGGGAAGACGGATCACAGGCTCTTAATCGTTATATGCATCCAACTTCCGTTCAACAGGAAATCGTCGTAAAACTGGTCGATGCAAGAGGTTGTTCGATAAAGGATACACTTTTCATTGACAGTACAGCTTCAACTCCTGTGGTAAATTTCACCTGGGACGATGCCTGTTTCGGAGATTCGGTCTATGTTTATAACGGATCATCGATTGTTCCCGGAACATTTTCCTCTTCCTGGGCTTTCGGAAATAATACCTTTCAATCTACTTCGGACAGTATTGTCGGAATTCTGTATACTTCTCCGGGAACTTACACTGTGAGTTTACACCTGGAATCCAATTACGGATGCGTTTCAGATACCACACATCAAATTGATGTTTTCAATCATCCGACAGCTTCTTTTACGATAACAGAAGACTGTTTTTATGAAGTGTTTGAGGTAAACGGAAGCGCTTCTACAGGTATTACCATTCCAACTTCTTATGCAATCACTTCTTACAAGTGGTTTTTGGATAATAACCTGCTGGTAAACAATACTTCCGGTTTTAATCTGACACCGCCGACGGTTGGGAATCACACACTTGATTTGATTGTTTCCTCAGGTGGAGGATGTACGGATACCTTGCAGCACACATTTACTGTTTTTACTCCAGATACAGCTTCTTTTACCATTTCAAATGCGTGTGCAGGTTCGCCTGTAAGCATTTTGAACACATCGGGAATTCACAATCCGGGAGCTTCTTTTTTATGGACATTCAGTGATGGAACAACTTCAACGGATATGAATCCGGTAAAGGTGTTTTCGAATCCGGGAGTTTATTCCGTACAATTAGTTGTATCAACAGATGCAAATTGTTCGGATACAACTTCTTCCAGTGTAACGATTTACGGACTTCCGGTAAGTACATTCACTGCGGCTAATTCTTGCGTGCTTGTTGCAAACACACCGGTGCCTTCTGTCATTGATAACAATTTGACCTATGATTGGGATTTCGGTGATTCTTATACGAGTTCTCAAATTACACCGCAACATACTTACGGAATTGCGGGAACTTATATCCTTTCCTTGGATATTTCGAACGCAAACGGATGTTCCAGTCATTCTGAAATTCCGGTAACGGTTTACAATGCACCGGTTGCTTTGTTCAATAACACAACTGCGTGTTTCGGAAATGCCACACAGTTCTATTCCAATGCTTCAGGAACAGGATTGGGTTATTCCTGGAATTTCGGTGATTTGAATCAGTCTTCAGGAATGAGCCCGACTCATACATATGGAGCAGCAGGTTCTTATTTGGTTCAGCAGATTGTTACGGACTTTAACGGATGTTCGGATACCGTTGTTCAGAATGTGGTGGTAAATGTATTGCCTTCAGTTCCTTTCGGAAATATTTCAACCTGTGGTTCTCAATATGTATTGAATGCCCAAAATTCAGGAAGTTCTTATCTATGGTCTCCCGGAAATCAAACAACACAAACGATACAAGTGACACAATCCGGAGCTTATTCGGTTCATGTGACAAACCAGAACGGTTGTTCTTCCACAGCTTCAACCAATGTGTTATTGAACAGTGTGGTATCACCTGATTTGGGAGCAGATACTTCGATTTGTGGAACGATTGTGTTTGATGCATTGTATGCCGGAGCTTCTTATGTCTGGCAGGACGGTTCAACTTCTCAAACGTTTCAGACAAGTTCTCCGGGAACTTATTGGGTTCAGGTAACAGATCAGAACGGATGTGTCGGATCCGATACGGTCGTTGTTCAGAACGTATTTGCTCCTGCAGCTCCAAATTTAGGAAGCGATCAGGTTGTTTGTTCAACGAGTCAGAGTGTAACCCTTAATCCGGGAACTTTTGCAAGCTATCATTGGAATACCGGGCAACAGTCTGCATCCATTCAGGTGAATACGACCGGTTATTATGTTGTAACAGTATCCAATTCCAATGGTTGTTCCGGAAAAGACACGGTGCTTGTTCAGTTTAATAATGCACCGCTTACGACTTTACAGGATAATCTCGCAGCTTGCGACAATACAACAATAATCGCAGCATCGAACCCGAGTTATGCTTATTTGTGGAACGACGGGAATACAAATCAGATCAGAACCATTTCTTCATCCGGCACTTACAGTGTGATCGTCACCGATACTCAAAGCGGATGTGCAACGGCTGATACGACAACGGTGCTGATTAATCCGACACCAGTTGTCAATTTGGGTCCTGATGCAACAGTTTGTTCCAATACACCTTTGCTGTTAACAGCGCCACAAATTCCGGGAGCTACTTATTCTTGGACATCTTCTTCAAATGCAATTGTGAGCAACACCGGATCATTCACTCCGACAAGTAGCGATACATATGTTGTGACTGTTCATACACAAGGATGTTCTGCCAGCGATGCGATTTCTGTTACCATGTTGCCGGCGCCATATATTCCGCAGCATCCGTCAGTTTATTACATCTGCGGAACGACACCGGTTATGTTGAACGGAAGTTTGTTCGGACAGAATAACTGGTCTTCCAGTTTCGGACTGACAGCACAGAATCAGAATATCGAAGTATTTGAAACCGGAACTTATTACCTGGAAGCAAGTGTGGCAGGTTGTCATGTTTCGGATACGTTTAAATTGGAAACATCGCCAAGTCAGATTCAGGCATTATACATGGTGGATAATGATACAACGAAGAATAATGCATTGAAATTTATCGATCTGTCCGATCCGACACCAATCAGCTATTTATGGGATTTCGGAGACGGAACGGTAGATACGATTCCACATCCGGTTCACGAGTATTCTTTTGTAGATACATTCTATACGACCTTAACCGTATCCAACGGAATATGCATCAGCAGGTATCACAAAATGGTCAATCAAAAGGATTTTATGCCTCATGATTTGAATCCTGATCCGGGAATTACACTCGAAATCGATCAGATGAATGTCTATCCGAATCCGGCATCGGGATTATTGCATGTCGAAATAAAACTCAATAACAAAGCAAGTTTGAAAGTGGTTTTAACCAATCCGATGGGGCAGTTATTAAAGTCAGATTTCCGGGAAGAAACGAATTCCTTCCTGATGGATTACGATTTGACTGAGTTTGCCCAGGGAGTTTACTACTTGCAGATCACCGCAGAAAGTCTGAAAGGAAAGATCACTGAAATGCAGAAAGTTTTAAAAACGAATTATTAAATAAAATATGTTCAAACGGATTCATATAACTTGTTTATTCCTGTTGCTTGTTTTTTACGGAACATCCCAGCAGGTAAATACGATTAACCTGATTCATCAGCAGCTGGCTTTTCTGAATCCTGCTAATCTGGCGACTACTTCGGGAAACTCCATTTTTGCAGATTACAGAAAGCAATGGTCGGGATTCACGAATTCTCCGGAGCAATTATCCCTGTTGATGGAAGGTGGATTTTTGCAGAATAAAATCGGATTGGGATTAGTGGTAGATCAAAATCAGGTGGGAGTGTTGAATCGTTTTCATATCGGAGCAGCTTATCGTCATCGATTGAAATTTTCCGAAACGCACAATCTGAATTTCGGCTTACAATTGGGAGCAGAAAGAAATGCAATCGATTTCTCCCGTATTGAGGCTTATGATCCATCAGAAATCGGTGAAATTCAAACCTCACAGTCTTTAACGCTTGCCCGCGCTGTTGTTGGTGTTCAATATCACGTTGCGAAGTTTGATATCGGAGTGTCTGCAAGTTTATTTCTGGGAAGAAAATTGAAATACTTAAATCCGGTAACGACATCTTTTATGTCTTTCTCAAAGGTTCCGTATTACAGTTTTTATGTCAGACGACCGTTTAAACTGTCTGAAAAATGGAAGTATACACCATCGCTCATTTTGATTTCAACTCAAGGGCTTCCGGCCTTCATTGATCATTGTCACACATTTGATTTCGACAATCGTTTTGATTTCGGGATCGGACACAGGCAAACAGCTAACGTGTATCTTCATGCAGGTTTGGTCTTGTGGTCGCAAGTGAAAATATCCTATGTCTATCAGCAAAATTTCTCCAGATACTCGTCCATTTTGTCTAATACACATGAAGTGGGAATTCGCTTTCAGTTAAGATCGAAAGAAACAGCATTACCGAACAATCCTTCCCGGAAATCAGATGAAAAGCTGCAGCAGCAGATCGATCAGAATGAAATCAGGATCATAGAATTGAACCGGAAACTGGATTCATTGCAACGACACTTAATGGATCAGAGAGGTGAAATAGAGTCGATCCGTAAGGAACAGGTTGACAAGAACGATCTGGAAAAGATGATGCGTGAGTTGAAAAACTCGGATTCTTCCAATCAAACGATCAAAGTTACTTCTTATGAAGTGATCAATGTTCCGAATGATGTCAATCTGAACAATATGCTGGAGGATGCCAATTCCAGTTATCACATTGTATTGGGAGCGTTCCGGAATATGAACAAAGCACAGGAATTGAAAAAGATTCTGAAAAGAGATGCCGGAATAAATTCCAGATTGATCTCCATTGTTCTTTCGGATCGAACCATGTATATGGTCACGCTGAATGAAGAATACAAAGAATTGAAGAAAGCATCGAAGGATTTGCTGTCGTTCAGAAAAGAAAAAAAGAATCAGATTGCAGACTTGATCAATGGTGAAGTCTGGATTTTAAAAATGAAAAAATAATCAGGAGCATGTTGAAAACAGCTATCATTTCAATACTTTTTATAATTTCTTTCAGTGGTGTCTTTGCTCAGGCGTCAGTGGGAGGAACGTTGTCAAGTATAGATACAGCCAAATGTATTAGCGGAAATACGGGAAGCATCCAATTGAACGGTTCTACGGGAAATATTATTCGCTGGGAATACAGTTACAGCGGAGGAGATCCCTGGACTCCGATTGCTCATACTTCAGCGATCTATAACTTCACGAACTTGTCGGAATCCATTTCATTCCGGGCAATTGTTCAGGTACCTGCAAATTTGCCTGCAACATCTTCTGTTATCCGTATACATGTTTATCAAACCTCATTAGGAGGAACAATTGCCGGTGCATCTGAAGTATGTCAGAATACCAATTATTCCTACACACTTTCAGGAACCCGCGGGAAAATCCTGAATTGGGAGCAAAGTACGAATGGCGGATCAACCTGGACAGCTATTGTTCAAAGTACAGACAGTACACTGCTTTCACGTTCGTTTGTTCAGAATACGATCTATCGTTCGGAGGTGAAAAACGGGGCTTGCCCGACTGTCATTTCACCTTCTTTTTTGATAACAGCTTATCAACCATCGGTTAGTGGAACCCTTTCCGGAACAGATAGTGTGTGTAAATCGGGAAATACAGTAACGTTGAATCTGGGAGGATCTGTGGGAACAAATTACAGCTGGCAGACTTCACCTAATCCGAACGGTTCCTGGACAGCGGTAGGAAGTAATGCAACTACTTTTTCTACTTCGAACCTCGAAAATACCTCTTTCTACCGCGTTTCGGTGAAGAACGGAGCTTGTCCGGAAAGTACTTCTGGTGTTTACAAAGTGGTAGTTTCCCAATTATCAAACGGCGGAACGATTACGGGAAATATGCTGATTTGTATCGGTGATTCTGTTTTGCTCACCAATGTCAATTATACGGGAATACTGCTAAACTGGGAGAAAAGCACCAACAATGGTTCGTCCTGGACAGGGATAAACCATACTGCAGATTCCTATCTCGACAATAATGCAGCTACAGATACATGGTATCGTACTTCAGTAAAAAATGGCGTTTGCCCAATCGTAACCAGTGCGATCAAAAATGTGACAGTTTCACCACTTCCTGTACCTGATTTCTCATTCTCGAATGCATGTTCCGGTATATTGATTCCTTTTACAAATCTGACTCCCGGAAGCAATACATATGCATGGGATTACGGAGACGGAACAGGTAACAATGTGACGAACTCCAATCATACTTACAGCAATGCAGGAAATTATACTGTAACGATGCAGGCAACAAACTCCAGTGGATGTTTGAATACCATTTCGCATCCGATTACGGTTTATGCCCGACCAACAGCGAGTTTTCAGGTCGAAGATACGATCTGTTTGACGGATCAGGTTGTATTCGCTAATCTAAGTCAGAACACCCAGGGATCGATCGTTAATTATACCTGGAACTTCAATGGTTTGGGAACATCCAATCTTGCAAATCCGACATTTTCTCAGTTTACGACCGGAGCAAATCCGGTTACATTAACAGTTTTAAACTCAGCAGGATGCAGTGATTCTGTTTCCAAAGTGCTGATGGTTCGGGACAAGCCGATTGCCGGATTCGAATTTCAAAATGCATGCCTTGGTCTGCCGATTGCTTTCACAAATACTTCTTTCGGAGGAAATGCACAGGTTTCCTGCAATTGGAATTTTGGTGATGGTCAGGGATCTGTATTGACAAGCCCGCTGCATACTTACGGAGCTTCCGGAAATTACAATGTCTCATTAATTGTTTCAAACAGCTATCAGTGTGCTGATACTTTGGTGCAGCCTTTAAGTGTATTTAATCAGCCGCAAATTGACTTTACAAGTAATAATGTGTGTTTGGGCGATACAACATTCTTCACACCGGTAGTTACAGGAATTACAGGATATTCTGCGAATTGGAGTTTTGGAGATGGTTTTTCCGATACAACACAAACAACTTCGCATATTTATAGTAACTACGGTGATTTTCAGGTTCAATTTACAGTTGCATCTGATTCCGGATGTGTCCAAAACATAATAAAGAACGTAAAGGTTTATGCTCTTCCGAATGCTGTTTTCAATATACAGAACGGGTGTATGTTGGATTCCTTGGTTTTTACCAATTATTCTTCCATTCCAAATGGTTCGATCGACGCTTCCTGGGATTTGGGAAATAACGTCACTTCCACAGATTGGAGTCCGGTGAATGCATATCAAACAGAAGGAGTTTATCAGATTCGTCTGGCAGTGATGTCTAATTTCGGATGTGCAGATACGACACTTTCAACCCTGACAATTTTCGATAAACCGCAGGCAGCATTCACTGCAAGCAATGTCTGTTATGGTGTTCCGGTAACGTTCACCAATAACAGTGTGGTAATCTTCGGAAGCATTTCAACCGTTTTATGGGATTTTGGAGATAATTCCAATTCCACCATTTACAATCCTCAGAAAGAATATATGAATATTGGTTCTTATAATGTGAGCTTAATTGTTCAGTCATCCAACGGATGCAGCGATACACTGGTAAAAACAGTTTTGGTTTACGATGCTCCGATTGCAAATTTCACGGCATACAACAGTTGTTTGGGAAATCAAACCACATTTGACAATACCACGACACTGGATAACGGTTCGTTTTCTTCCGTTTGGCATTTTGGTGATGGAAATACCAGCGTGCAATTTGCTCCACAATATTTGTTTGAGGATGCAGGAATCTATATGGCGAAATTAGTAGTAACCACAGATTTCGGATGCATGGATTCGATCAGCAAGCCGGTAGTGATTTACAATCTTCCTGCGGCAAATGCAGGAGCAGATGCTCAAATTGATAAAGGATATCATACGCAGCTTTCCGGAAGCGGCGGAAGTACTTACACCTGGTCTCCATCCAATGGATTGGTTTCCCCGAATACTGCTTCCACATCAGCTTCACCGGATTTAACCACTACCTATATTCTGACTGTTTTGGACAACAACGGATGTTTGAATTCGGATTCAGTTACGGTTTATGTGGAGGATAGCTATAAAATCAAACCATACAATCTATTGACTCCTGATGGAAATGGAAAAAATGATACCTGGATCATTGAAAATATTGAAACATATCCTGCAAATAGCGTTGCTGTCTTTAACGAATTGGGACATGAGATCTGGCGTATGGATGCATACGACAATACCTGGGATGGACGAAACAAAACCGGGGAGATCATCACGGACGGAACTTATTACTACATCATTACATTCAATGGTTCCGATAAAGTTTACAAAGGAGATCTATTACTAATCAGAAACCACAAATAAGATGCTGTTCAAACGTTTTATCTTAGTCTTCACAGTACTGTTGTGCCTGCAAAATTCGGTACAGGGTCAGGTCTATCCAACGGTGGTAAATCCTGTGATACTTGGACCTTGCTCCATTTATTTTGAGGATTTCTATTCGGCGATGAGCCCGAAATTGAGTGTGTTGCTCCAGCTGAATGATATGTCTGTTGCTCAAAGAGATGTATATCTGAAGATGAAGATCACAGGACCGGGATTAACGATTACGAGTTTGCCAAACTCCAGGCCTTCGATGCCTATTACATTAACTGCCGGAATGCCTTCAACCTTATTCGGGGCTGATATTTCCAGTGTTTTTGATTTTAACAATTTGAATTTTTCCGGGATTTCACGCCAGCAACTGGAAGTCAACGGACGTCTTCCCGAAGGAGACTACACGATCTGTTTCACGATCATGGATTACCAGCAGAATGTGCCGCTTTCGCATGAAACATGTATTCCTGTGCGATTGGCATTAAGTGATCCTCCAACGATTATCAATCCACTTTGCGGAAGTGTGATTGAACAGATAACTCCAACAAACTTTTTGTTTAACTGGATGCTTACAAATTCCAATTCATTGGTTGATTTGAGTAATATCAGTTATCAGATTAAGTTGTATGAAGTTACGCCGCCTACTGCCAACCCTCAAACTGCGATACTGAACAATCAGGCATTGCTGGTTTGGGAGTCGGAGCCCATTAACAGTTATGTGTACAATTACGGAATCACAAATCCGGCGCTTGAAGTAGGGAAGAAGTATGTTTATACAGTGCAGGCGATTGAAAATTATCCGAAATCCCAGATTAAAAATAACGGATATTCCGCGCCTTGCTGGTTTTATTTCGGTTATCCGGAAGGTGGTAAAATCGAATTGACGAAACCGGACAGTTCATATCAGTTTAATCTGAATGATATCGGATTATTCGGATGGAAAAGGCCAAACAACGCACTGTCGGGACAATTAGTCTCTTACAACTACAAGCTGGTGAAATTGAACAACGGGCAATCGGCACAGGATGCTGTTTTGAATAATACTGCTGTTAACACATACACGATCAATCCCACAACCGAACAGAATATTCACTATACCTTACCGCATGCAGCCTTGAATGGGCTTGAGAAAATGAAAACGTATGCCTGGGAGGTTGAAGGTAAATCGGGAATGCAGACCATTGCCAAAAGCAATGTGTTTACTTTTATAGGGCCACCGCATATCGACCGTTTTTATGCTGCAAACTTTCTGGTGAATGTAACGCGGATCACGGCATACGACTCTACAACCCATACGATATCGGGAACCGGAAAAACAGCTTTGAACGGCTTGAATGAATCACCGGAATTTGCTTTTGAGAATATCCGGCTTGAATCTGCCGGGAATAATCTCTGGATCATGGTGGAAGGTTTGATCAAAGATGATATCATCCTTTCAGGATACAATCTGAATCCGAAAACCATTACATCCAACGGTATCATGCGTTTTCAACCGGATAGTATTTTCATTGATCCCGAAGAACTCAGACTTGGAGGAAAATGCTCTATGCAGCTGCCGTTAATTACGGACAACAATGTTTTGCCCTTGATCCGTTCCAGGTACACGCGTTTATCACTCACCAATTTTTCCTACGAACTGGCTTTTGAGAATTTGATAGAGTTGGATGACAACTTTACCTTTCCGCTTTTAGAGCCATACGGATTCAATTTTATAGTTGAGCAGCCTTCCAGAATCAATATCTACCAAAGTAAATATGAGCTTCATCTGGATGGATTTGTAGAACTTCCTTCTAAAGTCAAAGAAACGAACGGTTCATCGGTATTGATTCCGTATCGCGACCAGCAACAGGTCAATTACATGGAAGAAAACAACAGTTCGTTTTTGGCTGAACAGATCGATTTTCTGGAAAATGCCGACTTCGGATTGAGAGCTAAAAACTATCTGATCGACCTGACTGAGTTAAAATCTCCGGGGGATTTAACGGCTGATAGTTTGTGGAAAGGAGTTTATTTCTACGCTGCTGATATGATTATTCCTCAGAATGGAGAAGAAACAAATCAGTTATTGGCAGATGAACAGTTGAATGTGTCGTTTTTTAATACAAGTACTGATTCCAATTCGGTCTTTGTGGATGATAACGGACTTCATTTTGTGGCTGAAATCCCGTTTTCCAATGAGAATGTATTGAAATTCAATACCTTTCCTTCTTCTTCAACGAATTTAAGTATCGATCTTCAGGAAAACTTCTTTAATTCGGGAAGACTGGTCGGAAATATTCAGGTTCCGGTTGTTGATACTGCACGTTTTTTTCCTTATACGGTTCCTTTGACTTCGAGTGGATTTACGATTGGAAACATCGATGAATCACTCATTGATCTGGCATTCGTGTTTAATGCCGCAGGAGGTGAAGAAGAACGTGTGAATATAACCATAACACGAGCTGTATTCCGGGACAAAAACCGGATTGAAATGGATTTGGATGCTGCCTGGCCGTTTTTTCAGACAACATTGAACAATTTGCAAGGATTTGCTGCCTGGGGAAATGGAAATATCGGATTTGATATCCCGAATGGAGCGGCTTCATTGAATGATCAGTCGATTGCGAAAAGCGGTGATTATAACATGGTCATTGATTATGTCGGATGTGGTAGAGACCGCAACGCATATGCATTCGGAGTTTCTGCAAAAATGAACATGGCAGAAAACATTTCCGGCGAAAACAGTGCTCCGGTCGTGAATGCGTACAGTGTTTACAAGAACCCGTTGCTGTCCGGTATTTTTACTGGAAATGCGGGTGATCCGAATAGCATTCTGACCGGATTTAATCCATCGGATACTTCCGGAATGTCGAGTGCTACTGCTTCAAATGCTGCAAATTTGAGCAATGATCTGGATTACTTCAGAGATAGTCTGGGAATCAATTATACGGATTCTCTGAACCAGTCGGGAGGTTCCAATGCTTTGATCTCAGAAGGAACTTACGCGCAATTGAAACGAATTGTAGATATTGCTGAGTTCTTTGTTCAGTTCATGGATTCTTCTAAAGTTGGCAAAGCTACAGACTACATTACAGTTGCGAAACAAGCCTTGAACTCCGATATCGTAAAAGGAGCTGTCAATAAAGATCCGAAAGAATATTTAAAAGACATTCTGGAAGATGCCCTGGATGGTTTGATCAAACGAGTGAATCAGCCGATTGTCAATGCAACGCAATACGCCACCGGAAAATTCAGGAACCTGGTGAATGACAATGTCACCGATCCGATCAACAATAAGATCGATACCGTTCTGAAGAAAGTCTTTGATAAAATTCAGGAGCAGGCCGCTTCCTATATTGAAGATGAAGCAGCATTGAGTGTCATAAAAACAATCATCGACGCAGCTAAATCGGCTATAAGCAGTGAAATCACCGGATCGGTTCATGCATCCATCGAGAATAACATTACCAAAAAGATTACTGATTTTATTGAAATAGGTATTTCCAAGCAAGTAACGGATTTTGTTTCCAAGGAAATCAAGTACGTGGGAATGGAACTGATCAATAACGGTGTCCATGCAGATATCCGTTTGAAAAACATTGTGGACGATGCAGGCGATCTGTTTAAAAATATCGGAGATACGATTGTGCAGGGAGTGAAGAGCATCAGTATGAAAAATATTGTCAACACTGCCGGAAGTCTGGTTGAAGATGCACTGACCGGAATCGATTGGGACAATGTATTGCAGAAGATATTGGATCAGGCTGCGGGTCAGGGGCTCAATTCATTGGCAAGTGAAGCTTTGGGGAATGCATTGAACGGACTTGGAGGAGAAGCATTTGCGTCGCTTTTGAGTAATGTGAAATTCGACTTTTCCAATCTCGGAGAGAAAATTCAAAGCGGAGACCTCAGTGGAATCGTGAAGTTCGACCCGACGAATATTACCATTAAAACCAGCGCTTGCGAAATCAAAGGACAATTAAAACATACCAAAGACGATCCTGTTTACGGAGATCATTGGCGTGCTTCGGTTGAAATCAAATTGTTGAAACCGGAAAAATTGAAATCCGTATTCATTTCTGCATTGTTTGTTACCGGGAAAACCGGAAACTCGGCGCCGGTTTCATCAAACTATGTTTCACCGGTTGACCCGAACGACGCAGCAGCAGTTGCAGCTCAGCAAGCATTATTAGCAGCAGATTTAGCTGATACGACACTTTTCAGTTATTGGTTTGCCAGTCTGGATGTCGGAGGATTAAATGTTCCATTGACACCAATCCCTTTATCCTTGAACGGAATTGGTGGATTTGCCTACCATCACATGCAGAAAGATTCGCCAACAGCATTTCCGGTACCTTGCAGGCGGAATAAATTGGGATTGGGCGTGAAATTCCAATTCTCGGATATCCCGATGACAGGAAAAATTGTCAAGCTGGATATGCAACTGGAAGTGATTATCAATGATGGTGCATGGGCAATGGAAATGTATGTTCAGGCAAAAGTCGGAAACAAGGGAGGAACCTCAGGAAACTTCCCGCCGATCGCTACCGCCACCGGAATTATGGGCTACTACAGTGCTCTCAAAACATTCAAAGGTGAAATTGTGGTTGAATTTAATACCTCGCCGTTATTGTGCGCAGGTGGAAAGATTAAATTCCATTTTGACGGGTTGAATCATACCTGGTATGTGAGCGCAGGAACGCAGCAGGAACCGATTTTTGCAAAATTGCTTTGTAAAGACTGGCTGTCCGTTTCAGCATTTGTTGAAGCACAAAATACAGGCTTTAAGGCTGGATTGGATATTAATATCGACATCAAGGCAAAATCACCGTGGATTGATTTCGGAGTGGTCGAAGTGCGGGGAACAGCAGCCTTCTATTTCAAGTTTAACGCGTTTGTCGATCTCCAATTCGAACCGGATTTCCGTTTGAATGAAGCCTACGTTTATCTTGCGGCAGGAGCATCCATCGGAATCGACTGGAAAACAGCCGTCAAATCAGACAGCTTCACAATAGCAGGAATAGCCATCGCCGGACATGTACATTATAAGTCCGTACCGGAAGGAAATCTAAGTGGTGGATTGAGTGGTTCGGTCACCGTATTGGGAATTAGTTGTGGAATCAATTTAAATGTGAATTATGATTTGGGTAATAGATCGGACAATTCGTAAGCAATTATTGCTTGCATTGATTTTGTTGACAGGAATTACAGGTAATTCTTATGGTCAGGGAAATACGAACGAATGGGTTAAAACGTATGTTAGTGGAAAGGGGAAAGACCAGCAGGCCTTTAATTCTCTGATGCACCACAATCCGACGGTTGATGTGGTTAAAGCAATCAGCGTTTACGTAAATGACACCAATAATACGACTTTTGAATATGCCGTGTTCCTGATTAAAAAAGTGGAAAAACGGGTTACAGACAAACCGGGTCGCATCTCACTTATGAGATCATTGATGGACTGTGCACTGAAACAAGATCCGCAACTCAGCAAATCTGCGCTTCGTACAATGACAGTTTTTGATAAAAGTTGTTTTACAGAAGATGTGAAAGACGATATCCGATTGATTGTGGCGCAACGAAACAACGGTCGGCAGGAAGCCATCTTATTGCTGGGATATTTGGGCGAATCAGGTGATATTTCTTACCTGAAGGGATTGGGAAAATACTCAAATCTGAGTAAGCAGGATAAATACTATCAGCAACTTGCTCTGGCGCGGTTGAATGACGGAGAGGCAGTTCAGGCACTTTGCGATAAAATTCAGAACAAAAAGCTCAATGATGAGATTGTTCTAAACACGGTTCCTGATTTGATCTATACGAGAAACAAAAAGATCTATGACCTATTGATCAAAGAAATAACGAATGAAGCCAAAAACTGCCAGTCTGCGAACAATGATTCGAATGAAATGATCTTTTGTGCCTTCCGGATTATGGAGCAATTGGCCGGAAAGATTGTCGGATTTCCTGTTCAGGTAGATAAGACAGGTGAAATTGTAGGAGATTATACGGAAGCCCTAACTCAAGCAAGAAAATGGGTTTTAAGCACCAAGCTGGAATATTCAATCAACACGAACCAATATTAATTAATCAAGCATGAAAAAACTGCTGATATTTGTTATTCTGATCACACTTTTTGCTGCTCAAAGTCAGGCGCAGGATACTACGAACACTCAGAATTCCTATTTTCTTGAATTTGTCAAAAAGGTTTATTTCAACCCGACAGTTTTGTTGCGTACTCAAAAATTCCGCGAGGACAATAAAGTGCGCGCTTTGGTTCTTCCCGATTTGAATGGAGGGCAAACAAACCAGATTACGGGTTTTGAAAAAGCCATGCAAAAGATCATTCGTTTTCTGATTGAAGGAGACGATAAAGGTTCCATCCGTTTTTATTTTGATTCGAAGAACACGACCAAACCCTTTTCGTTCGTTTGCTCGGATGAATTGTGGTGTAAATTCCCCGACTCTGCAAAAGACAGTATTGAAAAACGACTGAATACCCCGTTTCAGGGAACGAATTTCAACCTCAACAGCCACGTACTCTTTGAAACAGCCATAACAGGCGGGTTAAATTACGCCAGTTCCTGTCTTCAAAATTCGACAGCCGAATGTTCGGAAGAACCCGACAATAAAACAACGGAGATCAATACCAAGCCACTTTCAATCAGTTTACACAATACAAGCGGCTCAAAGTTCGATATTGATACGAAACAGTTTGATCAGCTTGAATCGCATTACGCCAAAGCAACGGATTTGTTTACGCAGCAGGATTGGTACGCACCGGCCAAAGTGATTGTCAGCGGCACAAATTCCGATGAGCCGGTGGTATTGGCAATCAATAAACACGAATCCCTGTTTAAAAAAGAGAATCTGAAAATCAAGATGCTCTACAATAGCTCGATACTACCCGTTTTGGCAGGAAGTACAAATGATTCCATCCGTTTCAATATTCCGAAAGATCTGCCAAAAGGTAATCCTGTAGAAGTTGTTGTGACCTACAAAAGTCCGGTTGACAGTATCACATATACGGTAGGTTTTTTCATGATTCAGGTGATGGAGAAACAGACCAAGAAACTGAACTTGCTTGCAGCTAATGGTTTCAATGTTGCAGATCAAAAAACACAGATAGAGAACGAACTGAAAAAGGTTTATGATCCGGTTGGAATTGCATTTGAAGTAACGGTCAAAACCTGGGATCCGATTATTGATTCGGAGTGGCCAACCAGCATTCAGATAGAAAACAGCGGTTTATTGTCAAATTATCCACCGGATTTACGCGATTGGGTAAACGGAGTTCAGGATTTGACAGATTATGACAACGATGAATACTATTTGGTATTCGGTTTGTCGACTCCGGAGCTTGCCGGATACATGCCGAGGGCCCGCAATATCGGTTTTATTTTCTCCGGAACGATAGATTTGAGTGAAACGGTAGCGCATGAGTTGGGTCATGGCGTGTTTCACTTGCGTCACATCTTTGCAGAAGAAGAACTGGGTGAACAGGGAATGAACCAAACCCGGAATGTGATGGATTACAAACAATTGGCGGCCACCAAATTGAAAGATTTGTATCTCCACCAATGGAAGTTCATTGATGATCCTGCTTTTGTGAGCTGGTTTGGCGGAGATGATGAGGAAGCATTAAGCACTTCTGTTTTTTATAGTGCTTTGGATGATGATACCAATACTGTTGCACAAAACACTTCAACTAATGCATTGTTTTCCATAAATCTTGGAGCACTGACGGAAGATCCCGTTTTTAAGATCTCAGAAAATCAGTATGCTAAGTTTAAATCAGATCAAATAAGTAATAAAACTGCGGTATTTAGTGGTGAAGTGATTATTAGATTTGAAGATAACGGATTGGTGATGAAACCGACAGGTTCTACTTACACCATATCGAAAAAAGATAATATTGCTTATTACGATGGTCTGTCATCAATCTTTTTCTGTAATTCGTGCACAGATCGGACATATAAAAAATACATACATTCTGATACAAAAAAAGAAATAAGCCTGATTGATAAATATTCTCCGAGCGATATTATGCCTGTATTTGTTGCTTGTGAGAATGTTTCAGGATATTATTACCCTGAAAACTCGCAACTTCTGATGAAGTATCCGGTATGTCCACCTTCTGGACAAATTGCTCTTAAAGATCCTGATGAAATGCCAATTCCTCATAACTGGAAGTTCACGGATTCCGACGATAAGCGCTGTGTAAGTTTTGTTTGTCCGGATAAAAGTATCATCAAATTGGATGTTACGAAGATCAAAAAAGCCAGGTTCACAAGAGGTCTTCAAAATGAGTATCATTTGGAGACGCTTGCAGATGGTTTTCTTTTGAATTTTGTTTACGATAATGGAAATGGTGAAAAGACCTATAAAGCAAAAATAGATAACCATGTTTTCAAGGGGTACGTTTGTAACTCGGAAACATTTGAAGATTATCTTGCTTTAAAAGACGGTGAATTCGCCGTAATGCTGCTGCCATTTGGAGTGGAATGCATTCCATATAAAGTTAAATACTGGAATAACGCCACTAGTTATGCAAGTAGAGGTGCGAGAAAAGTGATTGAAATTTTTGGAGAAGAGACTACTTTTTCCGATGAGCAAAGTCATTTTATGAATCTTAATATTACCACTTATTCCAATCATATTGAGAAACTTGGAACAGATTCTTACTATTTGGATGAATCCAAGTATGGAATGAATACTTATGGAGCTACTTTGTTCAGTTATCTTCCGGAATCTGATTATTCTAAAATCAATGATTTATACTGGTTCATTTCAAAGATTAGTCAGTTGAAATCAAAATACCCGCTTTTGTACCCTAGAATGACAACGAAAGGGCTTTTTCAATGGAATGGGTGGACAGAAGTAGCAACCTACACAACGATGATCTCAAATATGGGAAGTATTGCCGTTAATTGGCTTGATTCAAATCCTGTAACGAACGATCCTGTAGAAAACTATTTTCTTGTAACTGATAATCTTGTCGCTGGATATTTTGATTATATCTATACGAAAATGGGGTGGGGATATTTTGCTCAAACACCTAAAGAAAAGTTTTATCTAGGGAAATTTTACAAGTACTATAAACGACTAATTCACGCAAATAAAGTACTTAGTCAGGAGTACATTAACACCATTAAAAATGCAAATTGTACGAGTGGGAAAACAGTGTCGATTTATCATAATAACATTGAATTGAATACCACTCAGATTTATAACGCTATCACATCCATGTCCGTAACAGAACTAGAAGGGTTATGTAACACAACAAGAACCAGATTAGTTCGGCATTTGATTTATCCCGGATCGGAGAATTTATGGTTGGTTACCAATGGACTGGAGAAAATTGTGCTACATATTTTGAATAATACTCCTGAAAATGATCAGGCAGAATTACTGAACAATTTTTGTACCGTAAAGTATAGTGATGAGTTACTAATTCAAACAATGGCGGATGCTATTGATGATGAAACATGCTTTTGGGGTGATGATTATTTTTCTGAAATGGTAGGATGGGTTACAAAGGCATATAACAAATATCAGGGAAATCCACTTAAAAATCGCTATGAAACGAATCAGTGTACACAAGCTGATCTTGAAATGTTGAAGCAACGTATTTGTGTATATAATTATACCGGATTTGTAAAACGCTTAGGAAAAGGAATTTGGTATACAGTATGTTCAGATTTGGGATTGACTGCTGGAAATAACCCGCTAAAAGAATATCTGGTACCGGATCCTGATAAAATGACTGATGTAGAATTTACCACATCGGATAAAATTAAGCTCACGAATTATTCAGAAATCTGTTTCTCTAATGTATCACAGAGCTCCCCACGTTATCTTGATCCGATGGAACCTGTTTTCATTGATGATAAAGGAAACTTGATGGATATTTACGCACAAAGTAAAGGTGTTTTGATGCCGGCAGTAGCATTGTATTTTATTGAACAGGCAGCGGAGTCGAGAACTACTGTTGCTGTCATCCAAACAGTTGTCGATGTTGTAACATTTGTAATTCCGGGAGCCGGTCCGATCAAATTATTAACTTATGCGGATAAATTAAGTTCCGTAGCAAGTTTAACTTCTGCCTATTTTGAAGATGACAATCCCGAACTTGCAAAAACACTTGGGATTTTCTCTGCAGTACTTGGGTTTGCTGACTTTGCAAATACTTCAAGTGTGGCTGCTAAGTTTGATAAATTTCAGGATTTTTCCACTGATTCCCAAAAAGCACTTGTTTCTGTAAAAGCCAGTAATATGTCCTCCGTTTCTCAGGAAAGTAAATTGGATGATTTACTGAAAAAATTTGAGGATAAAGATCCAGATTTGATGGCAGCAATGGGAGATCACAACTCAAAAGAATTTGCAAAACGTGCTTTGGTTGTTGAAGAGAGTGCTGCTATTTCTAATCCAGCGATCAAAAGCCGTATCAGGAAAGTAATTAATGGTCTGGATAATTTGGGGGCTTATGCCAATCACTCGTTCTATAATGCATTGGGGAATAAATTATCCTCTTATTGGGGGAAGACTCAGGAGACGATGGGTAAGTTGTATAAAAAAGCAAATTCCACTCAGAGTGCAGATTTAGTGGCAGAAATTAATAATCAGGGAGAGCTCATTATTCACCAGAACAAAGTTGTTACAACCTGGGCTGATATCAAAGGGAGTGAATGTGTGGATATTTTACCTGCGAGTTCCTATAAATTAAAAAACGGTACGTCACTATCAGATAAGCAATTAACAGATCTTACTATTTATAGGAAGAATAATGAATTGATTTGTACTACCGCTGGCAATTGCTTTCCTGCTGGTACAAAAGTAATCCTGGCAGATGGTCGCGTTATTAATATTCAAGACATTCAAGTAGGGGATATCGTAGCATCACTTCAGGAATCGACTCAAACATTCACAAAAAACAAAGTAGTCCAATTGTTTAAAAGAACAACAACACAACTTACACGAATTGTAACAGTAAAAGACACCCTTTGGGCTACTCCGGAACATCCATTCTATACTGTAAAAGGTTGGATCAACGCGGGTTCTCTTGCGTCCGGAATTCTTTTACAAACAGTAAATGGTCAAATTCCGGTAGAAAGTATTCTTACAATGGACTCAAATTGTACTGTTTACAATTTTGAAGTGGAGCAGACTCATAACTATTTGATCGGAAATGGAGCTTACGTAGTTCATAATTCATGTAGTTACAGAAAACAATTGTTGGATGATGGTTTAAATCCATCCAAAGTTACCCGCTTGCAGGAATTGGAGAATACGAATCCGGCTTTGTATGCACAAATAAAGGAAGCAAATCTGAGTGTCTCAAAAGTTTCGGAATTTTTGGATGATTTTGGAGGGAATCCGGCCCTCTTGAAAAAGTTTGATGATGGTGAAATCAGCGTAGATGCATGGAAAGCACTTGAAGATGCCAAAAGTTCGATTGGAAGTTCATGGAAAACAGATCCGACCATTCTTCAAAAATTAACGGGTGATTTTGCAGAATTTAGTGATTTAAAGGGATTCCTTCACGCCAATCCGGAGTACTTTGCAGTCTGGAATAAAGTGAAATTTCTATCTAAGAAAGCCAGAGGAAATCCGGCTATGTTGCGGAAATTTAAAGAACAATTGGATGATTTAGCAATATATAATAATCCAAGTACAAGCTCTATTGCAAGAAGAAATACATATAGAGGCCATACCGAAGGCTATTCAAATTCATCAGGAGGAAAAGGAGGACATTTTACAAGTGATGTAAATACGCTTTCAAATAATGGAAAAATTGTTATTATTGATAATACAAAGCCATTTTCTTTGGACACCCCTCCATTTTCTGCAACGGAGATAAATTTAAATAGCTTACCTCAGAATTCAAAAGGAGTGTCATTAGTAGATGGAGATAATAGTGTTTATATAGCTCAATATGTATTGGATGCTTCACAAAACCCAACTAATGTGATTAGTAGGTATCGCCCGAAATCATCAGGAAGTCAACATACTTTTTTCCCTGATGGAATGTCCTGGGATGAAATTATGGAGCAATTCGCATCTGCACAGGTTAATCCTGCAAAAGTAACTTGGGGAGGACAATCCGGTGCCTGGGAAGCTGTTGCTGATAATGGAATGGTGTTTAGATGGTATGATGGACAAAAAACGGTTTTTCTAAAGTATTAAATGATGGAATTTATTATAAAATCAGTGGATATAGATGGTCAGAAAAAACTAGAACCGGTTTTCATAAATGAACCGGATGTTTTGACTTTGATGCTTAGAATTTCCGAAAACAAATTGGATAGACTGTTCTTAGATAACTTATTTAAGATAAGAGAATATGTTTTAAACAAAAAGGAGATTTTGCAGTATGAAATATTAAAGGATGTTCCTAATGAATATGAAAATGAACTCCCGCAATATTTGCGGGAGGATACCGGGTTCAGCTTAGGGAATTTGATCTTGCTACAAAATTTTGTACATGAATTATATCTCTATTACAGAATAGAGACCGATGAAGTCGCTTTATTGCAATACAAACCCGGATACTCGACATCATTAAAATTAATTCAATCAAGTTCCTTTATCGAAATTTGTGAAAAATGGATAGAAAGCTATAATAGGTTTGATGACTGCTAAAACAAATAGTGTCGGTTTTGTTTTAGCAGAAATGTAGTAATGTATCGTCCGCAATCCTTGCTAAAAGAATGACCCTCCAAAAAAGACTCTTCAATCTGCTGTTATTCGTGATTGCAGCAGTAACAGCTCTTACAATTGGTAAGATCAGTTGGAAGCTGCATTATTTTCTGGAAGAGCTATTTCAGATTGACGTGAATTCCTATGTTCTTCAGTTTGTCATCATTTTTCTGGTTGCGGTAGTGTGTTTGCTGCTGGTCCGGAAATTGGGTTTGAGTAAACGGATTATCTTTTTGGTGATTTTGGTTTTCACAGTGTTTGCAGTGCTTTATTCCAGACATCAGTTTTACGTGTATCATGATCATCCGGACTTTGGAGATATGAAAAACGTTCCTGAATGCTTGAAGGAATCCAATTTTGACTCTTATTGGGAATATTTGAATCGTGGCTGCCATCTGACTTTGTGGGAGCTTGTTCGTTCTCAGACATATAAAGCTGCGTGCTGGCTGTTGGGCTTTTTCGGTGTCGATTTTCTGATCCGGCGATTGAAGCGAAAAGAAAGAACTGTTGATTTGATCGACGAAAATGAAGAATGAGATCATTTCTTCAACATTTATGATAAACGATGTTTAATTAAACGTTAATTAAATTCCGCCTTGACAAATAAGCATTATTTTTAGCTACAAAATTTCAAAAATATACGTAGTATGAAAATCAAAAAAACAAGTAATGCATTGTTGTTCTTGGCTTTCGGAATGTTCTCTATGACATCCGTTGCGCAAAAAGTCACAATGCCGGCACCAAGCCCTTTACAAACATTGACACAGAAATTCGGTTTGGGTGAAGTAACAGTAGAATATTCCCGCCCGGTTGCTAAAGGTCGTACAATCTTTGGTGATATTGTTCCTTACGGAAAAGTTTGGAGAACAGGTGCGAATGGTACAACAAAAATTACATTCACAGATGACGTTACAATTGAAGGAAAAGATGTAAAAGCAGGAACTTACGGTTTGTACTCTATTCCAAACAAAGAATATTGGGAAGTGATGTTGTATTCTGATTTGACTTTGAACGGAAACGTTGCAGAGTATAAAGCAGAAAACGAAGTGGCGCGTTTCAAAGTGAAACAAACAAAAACTGCTGCGAAAGTAGAATCATTTACAATCAGTGTAGGTGATGTTGCTCCAACGGAAGCTGTTTTGTCTCTTGCGTGGGAAAACACGCTTGTTTCTCTTAAATTGAAAACGGATATTGATGCAAGAGTAATGAAAAGCATCGATGAGTCAATGAAATCTGAGAAGCCTGAATACTTCAGAGCTGCAGGATATTATTTCGAAAACGGAAAAGACTTGAATCAGGCTTTGACATGGGCGAATAAAGCAACTGACGAAAACCCGAAAGCATTCTACATGTTCTTGTTGAAAGCGAAAATCGAATACGCGTTGAAAGACAAAGCTGCCGGAAAAGCAAGTGCTGAGAAGACCATTTTATTGGCAAAAGAAGCTAAAAACGATGATTATGTTGCTTTGGCAAACAAATTGATCGCGGATAACAAATAATATTGATCTCAATTCAAGAGCTGAGAGCCCTTTCGTATTTCGAAGGGGCTTTTTGTTTCCTGATAAGTCATGTACGAAAATACCAAAATGCTCAAGCAGGAACATTTCGTCCGAAATGACTTTCAATTTTGCTGAACCTCTTGCTGCAGCTGGGTAAATAGATACAACTCATCCCGCCATTTCGGGATGTCTATCCGTCTTTTCGCCTTGAAATCGGAAGCCGTTATTCTTCCGGAATCTCAGCAGAATTTTCCAACTGCTCAGAAGCCATCACCATCTGTTTCTTCACAAACAACTGAATAATCGCAGCAATGATCAGCACCAATAAACACCCGATGACATTCAGCCAAAGGAATGAAATGATGTCAGCCACATAAATTCCAATCACGATAAGTTCTGTGATAATCGCTCCCCAGAAAACGGCTTTTCCTCCGATGCGTTTCAGATAAAATGCAACCAAAAAGATTCCCAGAATGGTTCCGTAGAACAACGATCCCAAAACGTTTACTGCTTCGATCAAACTGCCGAGTTTACTTGCAAACATGGCTGTTGCAATGGCAAAAATTCCCCATCCGAAAGTAAACCACTTCGAAGCTTTGTAGTAGTGCAGCTCCGTTTGATCTTTTACCCACATGCGTTTGTAGAGATCGATTACGGTTGTGGAAGCCAGAGAGTTTAAGGCTGCGGCGATACTTCCCCAGGCGGCCAGGAAAATCATTGCGATAAGCAAACCGATCAAACCTTTGGGAAGATTTTCGACTACGAAATAGAGAAAGATGTAATTGGTATCGTTGGTGTCGGCAGTACTGTCTGCTTTTTTCATTACCGCCAAAGCATCTTCGCGAACCACTTTTGTTTCGGATTCCAACTGCAATAAATTGGCCTGCAAAGTCTTGATTTTTCCCTGATCTTCTTTGTGCAAAGCATCAGCAAGTTCTGTAGTTTGCGTTTTTCGAATCAGATTCAGGGAATCATTTTTAGCCTGTAAACGCTGGAAATCGTGTTTGTATTCCGAGCGAAGCACTTTATCGACTTCCTTCTGGTTGAAGAAAATCGGGGATTGAAAGAACATGTAGAAAACGAAAACCAAACTTCCCACCAATAAAATCAGGAATTGCATCGGCACTTTTACCAAACCGTTCATTAACAGCCCGGTTCTGCTTTCTTTCGTGTTCTTTGCTGTTAAATATCTTCCAACTTGTGATTGATCCGTCCCGAAGTAAGAGAGAGCCAGAAAAAATCCTCCGATCAATCCACTCCAGATGTTGTATTTGTCTTTCCACCAGGCAGAATCCGTGACATCGATTTTCGTTTCAATCACATTCAGTTTTCCCATTTTCCCCGCAACATGCAAAGCATCTGTGAAACTCACATCTTTCGGAAGCATCTGAACGACGAGGTATCCCGCTAAGAACATTCCGATGAAAACGACAATCAATTGCTGCATTTGTGTATAGGTCACAGCTTTGGTTCCTCCGGTGACCGTGTAAATGATCAGGAATCCACCCATCACGAGGTTCGTGTAATAGATGTTCCACCCAAGCAAGGAAGCCAGAATAATGGAGGGAGCATAAATACTGATTCCGGTTGAAAGAGCCCGTTGAACAAGGAATAAAACCGAAGCAAGCGAACGTGTTTTCAGGTCGAAACGCTGTTCCAGATATTCATAAGCGGTGAAAACTTTGAGTTTGTGATAAATCGGAATGAATGTGACACAGAGAACCACCATTGCCAAAGGCAGACCAAAGTAATACTGCACAAAACGCATTCCATCCGTGTAGGCTTGTCCGGGCGCTGATAGAAAAGTAATCGCACTGGCCTGAGTTCCCATGATGGAAAGTAAAATCAACAGCCAGCTCATGGAATTACTGCTCTTGAAATAACCGTCAAGCGTTTTTTCGCTTTTACTTTTATAAAGTCCGTAACCTATTACGGCCAACAGGGTGACAATGAGAACGATCCAATCGATGAAACTCATGAGAAATGTTTAGTGAAAAAGTAAAAGAATAGTATCAGACCGACCAGAGCCACAACGACTCCCGCATAGGCCCATTTCCAGTTTTTAGATTCGTTTTCGTCTTCGTGCATCTTAGTTGTTTTGAGGCAGGCTCAATAAATTTACGAATAAACGATAAGCTCCCGGAATTCCGGCCGGCAATTCGCGGAAGAACACCAACCCTGTGTAAACAAAGTTGCCTTTCCCGTATTTGGAAATAATCAAACTTCCCTTGTGAGCTTCTTCATTCGGATCATGCATGGAAAGAACTGTTTCATAACGCTCATCCATTTGTGTGGCAAAGTAAATCCCGCGTTCCTGAATCCAGCCTTCGAAATCTTTTTGTGTGATCACATTCGGATTGTTGAGAACCGGATGTTTCGGATTGAGGAATTCCACTTTTGCATTGTCATCCGTTACGCGGTCTCTCGAAATAGTGAAGGGATACGGACCAATTTTCGTTTCCATCGGTGCAATGCGGTTATTGGTATTGTATTGAACAATCAGGTTTCCGCCTTGCTGCACATAGCTCATTAGTTTGTCGTAATAAACCGGCAAGCGATTATTGGTATTGTATGCACGCACTCCGGTTACGATACTCGAATAAATGCTCAGATCTTCTTTCGCCAATAATTCATCCGTCAATAAAGTCACATCATAACCAATCTGAGTCAGACAAGCGGGAACGTTATCTCCGGCTCCGGCAATGTATCCGATCTTGTTTCCTGTTTTCTTCAAATCCAGAAACACAATTTTAGCTTGTGCGTCAGTTAGAAAAAACTGGTAGGGGATATGATCGTATTCAATACGGGTAATGCTTTTGGTGTAATCGCTTCCATCAATTGAAACAGAAGCTTTGAGCGTTCCGTCTTTTCCGTTTTTATCCGGAACAAGTGTTGCATTCACCATTTGCTCATCTCCTTTGTTTTCCAGGTTGATTTCCGGATTCGGGATGGTGATTTTCCAACCTGAAGGAACCTGAATCTTCAACGTACCTTTCACCTTGGGCATATTGGCTTTTACAGTGAATGAAACCGCTTTTGGAGTAATGGTGTTGAATACAAGTACCTGATCTGAAATCTGAATGGTTACAGGAGGTAATATCTCAAATGGACGGTAAACTTCTCCTTTTACCGGATCAGTCGACTTGAAAACCAAAGGACGTTCAATCGTGAAATCATTTCCGTCAATGGCAATATGATAAACCACTTTCGGCGCGTTTTTATTCTCAGGTGAACCGATCAATTCGGAATCATTCACTGTGTACATTCCGACTGAGTGTTGTTGAACCAGCCAATACGGAGCAGAATACGGAGTTGATTTCGTCAGAGTTTCCTTTTGCTCGAAGGTCTCGAGTTTGTTTTGGGTGAGTTGTAGTGAGGTCGTTTTGCTGGTTTGTCCGGGGAAATCAATCGATTTCAGTTGTACATTTCCCGGATTGCGTGCAATGATCTGTGTCGAAATACTGATTTCGTTTCCGGGAACAGCGCTGTATTCAGTTGTGTAAGCTTCCATCCACAAACCTGCACATTGAAGAATCAGTTCCTGACAAGCTGCTGTTTTGATGTTTTTCCAATAACGGATATTCGGATCTTTGTCGTCCAGACCTTGAATGGATTTGTAAATAAGTTCCAAAGCCTGTAGAGATGATTGAGGTTGTTCCGGTTTGAACTCCGCAATGCATTTTGAAATCAAAGCATCCAGTTTTGATGTTTCTGAAAAACGTTTCCAGGATGCGTCCACACCTTCAAAAATGTCCTTTTCAGCCGGAGTTCCTTTCAGCAGCTTGAAGTATTCAATACTTTCCCCACGTTGCTTTGCAGAACCAAATCCCTGACTTTTATGCATCGAACGACTGTTTGCTGCAACTTCTCCGTAGCTTAATCCAAGTAAGGGGTTGTAAGTCCCGACGTCCAGTTTTAATTGATCGGGAGAAGTGGTGTTATTTCCTCCGAAATTGAAGGTGTTCCATAAAAGACGTTTTGCCTGCCAAACTTGAGTTTGCTTCAATTGTTCGGGAAATTTGGTCGGATCTGCAGCTAAATCAAAAGCTTCTACAGCCAGAATTGCAGAAGCAGTGTGATGACCGTGTCCGCCTTCTCCGGTAGTCGGGAAGCGGCAAATGATCACATCCGGTTTGAATTTTCGAATTGCCAGAACGACATCGGCTAAAATTTGATTCTTTTCCCAGATAGTAAACGTTTCTTCCGGATTTTTCGAGAATCCGAAATCGTTTGCACGGGTAAAAAACTGTTCCGCTCCGTCAGTTCTGCGTGCTGCAAGTAGTTCCTGTGTCCGGATCAATCCCAGGGCCTCTCCCTGTTCCTTCCCGATGAGGTTTTGACCGCCATCTCCTCTGGTAAGAGACAAATAACCGGTTCTGAAGTTCTTTTCTTTTGCCAGATAACCCAGCAAACGTGTGTTTTCATCATCCGGATGGGCCGCAATGTATAAAACGGATCCTGCGGTGTTGAGTTTTTTAATTCCCTGTAAAATTTCTGCTGAATTCCATTCGGGAGATGTTTGTGCGGTGATAATTTTTGTGAGAGAAAGTGCTGTAATTAAAATGAGGTGTTTCATAAACATTGTTTGCGACGATAATTAACATCGGCAATAATACAGGAAATCTCTTAGTTGGAAGCCATTTAGAACCCGGATTTAACAAATCTTTAAAGAAGTTCGGGCTTAAAAAACAGGATTCGATGGTGTAAGCGGAAAATTACCGTTTGTACTTTCTTCATCTTGTTTTAGTGATTTGAAATGAGTATTTTCGATATAGTAAACTATTCACAGTCATGGCAGTTTCCTCCAGCAAAAATCATGATCATAAGAACCAGGCGGCTGAAAACAAATCGTCAGATAAGCCAAGTGGTGGAACAGCTACCTTTCAGTTTATGGATAATCGTGCTGAATCGGTTCGTCATATTGAAATGCAGCAGGCAGCGGATCTGAATGCAAATCAGCAGCCCATTCAAAAAATAGCATCGGGAAAACCCGTACAGCTTGCAAAAGATGCAGCTTTGTGGAGTGCAAATGATAAGGTGGCCGGGAAAACTTCGACAAAAATCATCAAAACAAAAGGCGGTACCAAAGGGATTTTTCGTTTCCCGATGAGTGGCAACATTATCGATACGTTTATTGGTAAGAACGAAGCTGATGAAAGTTTGAAACCTCTTGCACATAACGATGCTCAGAAAATAGATATTCCGGTAGCTGTTGCCAGTCATGATCTGGCGGCCAAATACGGAAATACGGAAGCGCTTTCTGATGCTCAGATTACCGGGAAAAACCGCGGAGTGCATTTTGCTCACGGCGATAGTAGTCATGGAAAAGACCGCGCCAATAAGTACACCTGGCATCATAACAATTCGAAGGGTAAAATGGAATTGATCGATATGAATGTGCACGGAGCTATGTGGCATTATGGAGGAATTGCTTCGTGGGAAGCGACCCGGCACGATTCCAGTGACACGGATGATGATCCAACTGCAGAATAATACAATGAGATGTTCGATGGTGTAGAGTATGTTATTCGATCACTATCGATTTGACCTCAGCTAAAAATTAATGAAGAATTTGAGTCTTAGGATTCAAAGGATCAATCTCAAATTTGCAATATCGCAATATTACGAACCGACCTCAAGTTTTGTATTAGATGCGTGGTGATAATGTATTGATTATTAATGTTTTGAATATATGTTGCTGAAAATTCGGAATCACCTCAATCCCAAAACAAAACATCACAAAAAAGGCACCCGTTAATCAACGAATGCCTTTCGGAAATAAGGGGTTGTCAACTATTTCCAACCACCTCCTAATGCTTGATACATACTGATCCAGCTGCTTAATTGCTGTTGTTTCATTTCAATCAATTCAAATTTCGATTCAACGGCATCGCGCTGCGTCATTAACACTTCCATATAATCTGCACGAGCGTTGCTGAACAGGTTTGTGGAAATCGTAATCGATTGTGTTAAAGCTTGTACTTGCTGTGATTTCAGATCGTAACTCTTTTTCAGATTGCTGATCATTGAAAGCGAATTGGTCACCTCGATATAGCCGTTCAGAATCGACTTCTCATAATTGTAAGCTGCCTGAATTTGCTTTGCATTTGCGGAAAAATACTTCGCCTTGATCGCATTTCGATTGATCAAAGGAGCTACCAGATCTCCGGCAATGTTGTAGATCAGCGATTGCGGGGCCTTGATGAAATATTGCACGTTGAACGCGTTAAATCCTGCACCTGCCGTTAAACGCAATGAGGGATAGAAATCTGCTCTTGCTGCTTTCAGATCAAACTTGGTTGCAACCAACTCCAATTCTGCTTTCCGGATATCCGGTCTGTTTTGCAAAAGCTGAGACGGAATTCCCGAGTAAATGGTATCGGGAACCAAATCAGTAAAATTCTTGGAATTTCGCTGCACCGGCTGAGGGAATCTTCCGACCAGAAAATTGATTTTGTTTTCAGCTTCCACAATCGATTGGCGGATGTAATACACATGACTTTGATTCTTCAAAACCTCGGCTTCAAACTTCTTGACTGCTAATTCGGAGACCATTCCCGCAATTTTCTGCATTTTAACGATTTGCAAAGCATTGCTTTGAATGTCAATCGTCTGATTCAGAATTTCGAGTTTGTTATCCAATGCAATCAGTTCGTAATACGAGTTTGCAATTTCAGAAACCAGGTGTGTCACCATGAAGTTCTTACCTTCCACGGAAGCCAGGTAACGATTCGCAGCTGCATCTCTCGAATTGCGCAGTTTTCGCCAGATATCGATTTCCCAGGATGCATTTACTCCGACAATCATGTCCGACATCGGTTCAGGAAACTCTTTTCCCGGAGCAATTTGATTATTGGCTTCCAAAGCACCGTTTCGGGTGTATCTTCCGACTTTGTCTACTCCGGCGCCAACCTGCAGATTGGCAGAAGGAAGAAATTCCCCCTTTTTGGCTCTCACTTCCGCTTTGGCAATGGTAATTTCCTGCATCACAATATTCAGCTCCTGGTTGTTCTTCAAAGCCGTATCGATAAGAGTAATCAAATCGGGATCTTTGAAGAAATGATTCCACTGCGTTTTTGCAGAGTTGAGTGTATCCTGCGAACCTTGATAGCTCGCAGGAGTATAGTTATTTTCTGTTTTGGTAACCAGTTTCAGATCCTTACATCCTGCGACAGTTACCACCAGACCGGCAATTATGAGCCAGTTGCCCAGTCTTTTTTTAGTGCTCATTTTCATTACTTTCATCGGTTGTTGGAAAATTGTCAATTGCATGAACGAAGTCTTCTGTTAAAGAGCTGTCATCCTCATTTTTAATTAGTTTTCGTCCTGCTGCAAGCGAACCGAAAATATAGTACAGACCCGGGATGATGATGACTCCGAAAATGGTTCCGAAGAGCATTCCTCCCAGCGCACAGGCACCAATTGTTCTGTTTCCGATAGCTCCCGGACCGGTTGCAATAACCAACGGAATCAATCCGGCGATGAATGCAAAAGAGGTCATTAAGATTGGTCGGAAACGCACTTTTGCACCTTCGATTGCTGCTTCCAGAACGGTGGAACCTTCGTGGTGTTTCTGCATGGCAAATTCCACAATCAACACGGCGTTCTTACCGAGGAGCCCGACGAGCATGACGAGTCCTACCTGAGCATAAATGTTGTTTTCCAATCCCATCATCTGCAACAGGAAGAAGGATCCGAAGATTCCCGCAGGAAGTGACAGAATTACGGCCAGAGGAATAATGAAACTTTCATATTGCGCTGCAAGTACGAAGTAAACGAAGATCAATACGACAATGAAAATGTACAGCGCCTCGTTTCCACGCATTACTTCATCTTTGGAAAGTCCTCCCCAGTCGATGTCGTAACCTTTCGGCAAGGTTTCTTTGGCAACTTCCTGTGCCGCTTTGATCGCTTCACCACTACTGTATCCTTTTGCCGCAGAACCTCTGATCGAAGCCGTTGTGTACATGTTGTAGCGGTTGATCTCATTCGCGCCCTGTGATTTCACAATCTTCATAAAGGCCGAGAACGGAACCATTTCACCACGGTCATTTTTCACATAGAGCTTCATGATGTCTTCCGGCAATCGTCTGTATTCCGGAGAAGCCTGAACGAACACCTTGAAGAAGCGCTGATATTTGATGAAACCTAATTCGTAGGTACTACCAATCAGAATAGAGAGCGTATTCATTGCATTTCCGATGGAAACACCTTTCTGCATCGCCAAATCATTGTTGATCTGAAGCTCGTATTGCGGATAATTGGCACTATAGAAGGTGAACAAGCCGGTGATTTCTTTTCGTTTGCGCAATGCATTCATGAATTCCGTATTCACCCGTTCCAATTCCAGGTAATCACCGGTATTGGTTTTATCCAGTAATTGAAGAGAGAAACCTCCTGCTGCACCATAACCCGGAACCGCCGGTGGATCAAAGAATTCAATCGTTGCTCCCGGAATGACTTTCGCTTTTTCTTCCAGTTCGTAAATGATTTCCTGCACGTTGTGCTTTCTTTCCGACCATGGATCCAGGTTGATCAAACAAGTACCGGCATTCGATCCGCGGCCTTCCGTCAAGACCTCATAACCAGCCAAAGCAGAAACGGACTTAATACCCGGCACTTTTTCAGCAATCATCTGCAGTTTGCGGGCAATATCATTCGTTCGTTCCAGTGTTGATCCCGGAGGTGTCTGAATAATTGCATAGATCATTCCCTGGTCTTCACTCGGGATAAAACCGGAAGGTAATTTCTCACTCAATCCGAAAATTCCCAAACCAAACGCCAGTAAGATGATAAACGTGACTAATTTTCTGTTTACGATGCGATTTAACAATCCGACGTATCTTCCTGTCAATTTCTCAAATCCTCTGTTGAACCAATCTAAGAAACGATTGATCGGAGTTCTTTTTCTCGGTTTTCCGTGATTGTTTTTCAACAACATGGCACAGAGTACCGGAGTAAGCGTCAATGCCACCAAACCGGAAAGTACAATGGATGTTGCCATGGTGATCGCAAACTGCCGGTAGAAAATACCAACCGGACCCGTCATGAATGCTACCGGTACGAATACGGCGGTCATCAATAAGGTAATCGCAATGACGGCACCACTGATTTCTTTGAGTACTTTTTTCACGGCCATGTAAGGCGAAAGATGTTCTTCTTCCATCTTGGCATGGACGGCCTCGACGACGACTATGGCATCATCGACCACAATTCCGATTGCCAATACCAAAGCAAATAAGGTAATCAAGTTGATTGTTAAACCGAATAACTGCATGAACATGAAGGCTCCGATTAAGGAAACAGGAACGGCAATTGTTGGAATAAGGGTTGAACGGAAGTCGCCAAGGAATAAGAATACCACCAACGCAACGAGGATAAATGCCTCGCCCAAGGTGTGAATTACTTTTTCAACGGATGCATCCAGGAAGTTCGAAACGTCATAACTGATTTCGTATTCCATTCCCGGAGGGAAGGAGGTTTTCTTCAATTCTTCCAGTTTCTCTTTTACTCTTTCAATAACTTCTGTTGCATTACTTCCGTAAGTTTGTTTCAGGACGATTGCCGCAGAAGGATATTCATCCTTGTTGGAGTAAATATCGTAATACTCACTTCCGAGTTCTACTTCCGCAACATCCTTGAGTCTTAAGATTTCCCCTTCCGGATTGGATCGGATAATGACATTCTTGTACTCGTCGGCCTCATTGAAACGGCCTTTGTATGTCAATACGTATTCCAATGCTTCGGCACGTTTCCCGTCACTTCGCCCGATCCGTCCCGGAGAACCGATGACACTCTGTGAATTAAGGGCTTCCATGATTTCGTCTGTGGAAATGTTGTAAGCTCTCATGCGGTCCGGTTTCAACCAGATTCGCATCGCGTATTGGCGGCTACCTAAGATACTTGCCTGCCCGATACCGTTGATCCGTTGTAATTCAGGAATCATGTTTACCCCGGCAACGTTGAAAATGAATTTCATGTCGGCCTTTGGATCCTTACTATACAAGTTGACATACATCAACATACTCGGCATGATTCGGTTTACGATAACTCCTTCGCGCTGTACCAAAACCGGTAAACGGTTTAATACCTGAGCTATTCGTGTATTTACTTGTACCAATGCCTGGTCGGGATCGGTTCCGAGGTTGAATACGATCTGAATATTTGCTTCCCCGGCACTGGTTGCATCGGAGGTCATGTATTTCATTCCCGGAACACCATTTACGGCTTGTTCCAACGGAATTAAAACGGATTCTGTCAATACTTTCGCACTTGCTCCCGGATAAGATGCCCGTACAATAACGGTGGGAGGTGCAATTTCTGGGAACTGGGATGTAGATAAACCACTGATCGCAAGTACACCCATGAAGATGATGACCAATGATAGCACAATCGCTAAAACGGGTCTGTGAATGAATTTATTAAACATTTTCGGAGCGAATTAAATGGGCTGATTACTCTGTATATACTTTCAGGTGAGAAATAACTTTTGCTGGATCTTCATAATTGAAGCTGATCTTGTCTCCGTCGCGGACTTTTCGGATTCCTTCCAGAAGGATGCGGTCTTCCGGCTTAATACCGCTTTTGATCACATACAGATCCGGCATTTCAGAGCGGATAACGATTTCCCGTGAATGAACCACATTGTCTTTATCTACGATATACACGTATTTTTTCTCCAGTACTTCAAACGTCGCCTTTTGAGGAATAATGATGGCATTTTTCAAAGGAACAACCATTTGAATACTTCCTGTTTCACCGTGTCTCAACAAACGTTCCTGATTAGGGAAAGTAGCTCTGAACGCAATGTTTCCCGTTTCATTGTTGAAGTCTGCTTCAATGGTTTCAACAACTCCCGGATACTTGTAGAATTCATTGTTTGCCATTAACAGGCGCACATTTTTCATGTTGTCCTTTTTGGCAACGGTTTTGAAGTTCAGATATTCCGCCTCGGGAACATTGAAGTATACCCACAGCTTATTGTTATCAGAAAGGGTTGTCAACAAATCGCCTTCATCGACCAAACTTCCCAATCGTACTTGAAAACGGTCCATAATCCCGTCAAAAGGGGCTCTGATTTCCGTAAACCCTAAACGCACTTTTGCCAGCGATAATTCTGCTTTTGCTTTGTCGTATTTTGCTTTTTCCAAAGCCAATTGGTTTTTGGAAATGATATTGCTGTCTGCAAGCATTTTGGCATTCAGGTATTCGATTTTAGCATAATTTGCTTCGGCTTCCGCTTTTTGCATTTCTGCCTGATACATCATCGGCATGATTTGAAACATCTGCTGACCTTGCTTTACGAATTGTCCTTCGTCTACGAATATTTTTTGCAGATAACCTTTTTCCAACGCTCTGATTTCAATGTGCTGAATGGCGTGAATCTGACAAACATAATCTTTGACGATCGTTGTGTCTTTTTGCAAAGGACTTGTTACCAATAACTTGGTTTTAATTTCCTTTTCTTCCTTTTTGGATTGGCAGCTTGTGTTTAATAGAGCGGTACACAAGCCCATGAGAATGAGAACTCTCTTCATAGTAATTTAACTTTAAAACAAATGGTTTTGATGAAAATTGGCTGCTGTGACTGGTGTGCACAACAAGATTACCCGATTCTGTGAGTTGAACTTGACTTCAAAACAGCAAGAAGGAAAATCGGGATTCAGACAACGAGAGCTGCCTGGTGAGAAAGTCTATATTCTGAAAACTTGAAATACGACATGCTTTCTGTTGGAAACAAGAAAGGACATATTGTCGCCGAACACTAAATTGTTCTTGAAATCCTCGTACAGATAGTCGAGAGACTGATCGTCGAGAAGGCCTAAAAAGTACTGGTTACCTTCGAGGTGTTTTTGAGATGAAAAATCTTCCGTTTCTTCTTCAATGTTTTCAAAAATAAGTTCTGTTTCTTCATCCGGAATGGACGAGTTTGAACCGATTGATGAATTTGATTTGTGTTGTTTTACAACAAAGTGAGTATGCTCAGTATGATGAAAACGGATAAAAGAAGAGGAATTTGCTTCGGACTGCGGATAAGCATCTAACTGGCTTGATCCAAAGACATGGAGAAAGCACAGTAATTGAAAAAATCCGATAAGCAAACTTTTCATAACGCAAAACTAGTTCAGAGTTTGATGAACGGCAAGTATTTGCGTGTTAAATATTGGTTAATTGTAGTTTCAATGCCTGTTTATGGGGTTAATATGCTGTTTTTAAGTGTGTTATGGTTTGTTTTTGAGAGCTCAAAAACAGAAAGAAATGATCCTTTGAAGATCCGGAAAACGAAAACAGTTTTAATGATCGAAAAAAGTAGATTGAAGTAAAAAGCCATCATCTGAAAAGAGACAATGGCTTTTTTGCTACAAACCAACGCAAAAATGCGTTCGGTTAAGTTGTACTATGGAAAGAATTCCTTTTAAACGCTACAAATCCTTTCGAGACCGCTAAAATACGGACAAGGAATTCTTTAGCGTTATAAAAAGGGCTGAACACGGCTGAAAATTGTGTGAATGTCCGGATTTCTTCGGCTAATTTTTTTCCGGGACGAAATATATTCCGACGGTGGAAAACGAGTGAAGAGCGGAAAGGGGCTTTTTCATTGATATCTTTATTTTTATCACAACTTAATTTTTAACCTGAATGAAAAATACCGGTTTGACTCATTGTGATAAAAATGATTCGATTTGAAAAAAAAAATATAACAGGGTAAATAATTGAAAATCTTATCGTTGTGTGTCTGGTGTTAGTTCGTAAATCAAATTATTTTTTCAACAGGCAACCTTTCTGTTTTTTCGTTTGTACTAAACAAAACCAAAAAATAAATGAGAAACTCTAAAATGAAACCAATCCTGCTTTTAATGCTCTCTTTTTTGCTGTTACAAAGCTGTAAGACGATGATGATGAAAATGTACGGGATCAAAAATCCTGAAATTGAAAACGAGCAAAGCATCAAAAAACGCGCATTAAAATACGATCTGGACACCACCAACATTGTCACCGTTTTTGATCAAAGAACAGCAACCGAACTTTCCGCCATCTATGGAATTCCGAATGCAGCTATTTATGATGCGAACGGAAAATACATCGAATACAGACAAACGGATACTTCCTGTAATGCGGGATTGTTTCAGTTTATTCCGGATCTGAGCCCGACAAATACGTACAATAAACCCGATAGCACAGATCTGAAAGGTGAATGGGCGAAATTCCGGGATATGAAAGGAAAGACACTGGGTGAAGTAGAGAAAGCAGATTTCTATGTGTTGATTTATTGGACTGTCTGGACCGGGAAATTGAATAAAGACCACGTAAAAATTTGGGAGGATCTTGCAAAGAATAACAAGAATTGCAAAGTCAAGGTCATTAAAGTGAATCTCGATCTTCAGGAATATTGGGGGATAAAGGATAGTGAAAAGGTCATTGTCCGTTTGGAGAATAAGAAGAAAAAGAAAAAATCCAAATAAGTCTTAGAACTAATTGAACCGAAAAAAGCCATCATCTGATTAGAGACGATGGCTTTTTCGTTGCTTACCACGCAATAACATTGGATTAAGTTGTAATCCGGGAAAGAGTAAAACTCCTTCTGTGGGCACAAAAATACACATGTAAAACCTTCCGGAAATGCAAAAAAGGATGAAAGCAGTGAAAAATTGCGTGAGTCTCTTGATTTCTTCGGTTAAGATTCCGGAAAAACTCTTTCCTGACATTGATTGCAAAAATCCGGAATCTCCGGCATATCTGGAAAATGGAGTAATTTTGCATAAAGAAACAGGGATATGTTGGATCGGAAAGAGCATTGGGAAAAAGTATATGCGACAAAAGAATTGGAGGAGGTGAGTTGGTATCAGCCCGTACCTGAAACTTCTCTGAATTTCTTGAAAGAAGCGAAACTCGACAAAAATGCTAAAATTGTTGACATTGGCGGAGGAGATAGTTTTTTGGTGGATCATTTGCTGGCTGAAGGGTTTACAGATCTGACGGTAGTTGATATTTCTGAAAATGCGTTGGAACGTGCAAAGAAACGACTGGGAGAAAAAGCTGCCGGGGTGAAATGGATTGTGGCTGATGCTTCTGTTTTGGAATTAGATGAACCTGTTGATTTCTGGCATGACCGGGCGGCATTTCATTTTCTGACTCAGAAAAAGGATATTGAAAACTACCTTCAGGGATTAAACCATTCGATCAAAAAGGATGGAATGGTGGTCATCGGAACCTTTTCTGAAAATGGACCAACAAAATGCAGCGGGGTTGAAATCAAACAATATACGGAACAATCCATGACTGAATTATTGAGTCAGTCCTTTCAAAAGATAAAATGCATTGAAACAGAACATCAAACACCTTTTGATACCATTCAACAATTTGTTTTTTGCAGTTTTCAAAAAAATTAAATCGGGTTTCCAACTCATGCCGATAGCTTATTTTGAGAATTCAGATGATTTCTTAAAACTCTCTGATACCGGGCCTCTAGCTGTTTTTAACGGTTAACAAACGGATAAAACAAGACTTGAACGAGGTCCGCAAAATAAAAAGACAGCGTATCAAATACACTGCCTTTTCAGGATTGGTTTTTCTACTTTTGGTTATGCAGCGTTGAGGTCTTTTTATCCGGCAATCGTTCTAAATTCCTGCTTTTTCAGGGCGGGAAAACAGCGGTTTGAATAGTGAATTAAATGTATCATTCATTTTGATAAAATCAACAGTCGGAGCAAAATTTAACAAGATAAGATTCATTTTAAACCCCGATTGAAATCAACAATAACCGGAATGAGTGCCATAATGCCGTAAAGAATCAAAAGCTTCGGAATTCTATTTGGGATGTTCAGAAGCGGAAAATGACATTTGAGGTACAAATTGCGGCCTGATTCGTTAAAATCAGCGTAATTTGTATTTGAAGTATGACAGAAAGCAGAAAAAGTGGTTTTTTGAGTAACAGCCGGAAACGGATCCTGTTTACGGTTTCAGCATTTTTGCTGATGTATCTGGTGTATTATATTCTGGACCCTTTTTCAGAATACTGGAGCGTTTTTTTTGATAGAAAAGTTTCCGAAATACTGGAAGATCTCTTCATTACCTTTTTGGTCTGTCTGGTTATTTCAGAATCGAGTATCCGGGTCGACAACCTGCTGAATAAGTTTTTTTCCTGGAAAGAAAACCCGGTCTTCCGTCTTGCAATTGAAACGGCGTTGAATCTGCTGGCGGTATTACTGATCAATTGGCTGGTGAATTATTGGTTTTGTTCCATCAATTCGGAAACCAAAAACTACATTCCTTCACTGGAAGAACGCCGGGGATTTATGCAATGGGTGACGGTTAGTGTCATTATTTCACTGATGATCATGGGATTCAATATCGGTAATCATTTGATTTCGAACTGGAAAAACGAAACGATCAGAATGGCTGACCTCAATCAGTTGGCCGTAGAATCCGAATTACAATCCCTGAAACTGCAGATCGATCCGCATTTTGTGTTCAACAATCTGAGCGTACTTTCCGAACTCATTTTGGAAGATCAGCAACTGGGATACAACTACGCTGAAAACTTTTCCCGCATTTACCGCTATATGCTGGTGAATTCCAAAAAAGACCTTATTTCACTGGAAGATGAGCTGATGTTTCTGGATTCTTATATGTTCTTGATTCAGAATCGCCTGGGGTCGGGAGTACTTTTCGAAATTGCCGTTAATCCGGAATACAGACATTTGTATATGCCGCCGCTTACTTTGCAGATGCTGGTTGAAAATGCGCTGAAACACAACCGGACAAGCAAAAAGGTTCCGCTGATTGTGCGGATTTACACCAATGATCAATACGAACTGATTGTGGAAAATGTATTGATGCCGATCGAAAAAACACATGATTCTTCCGGAATCGGAATTGCGAATATCATCAGACGCTACAACCTGTTGTCGGAAAAAGAACCGCAAATTGTACGGGAACCGGATTTGTTTAAAGTAATTATTCCATTGTTAAAACGATGATTCAGAACGTATTAATTATTGAAGATGAAAAACCGAATGCAGATCGTTTGAAACGTCTCATTCACGAAGCGTTTCCTCAGTTTAAGATTCTCGCGGTTTTGGAATGTGTGGGCGAATGCATCGAATGGTTTCAGGAAAACGAACATCCGGATGTGGTAATGATGGATGTGCGCCTGTCTGATGGATTGAGTTTTGAGATCTTTGAAAAAGTAGAAATCAAATCTCCGGTTATTTTCACTACGGCCTACGACGAATATGCGGTCAGGGCTTTCAAGTACAACAGCATTGATTACTTATTGAAACCCGTTGATCCGAAAGAACTGCAGACGGCCTTTGAAAAATTGATGTCGCAAAACAGTCAGACCAGTCCTTCATTGGAAGGTCTCTTGAATTTCCTGCAGCCGAAAACATTTCGTACGCGCTTTTTGCTGCCTTACAAAGACGGATACAAAACCTTGCTGGTAAGTGATGTGGCATATTTCTATTCCGAATTTAAAATCACGAGAGTGAGGCTCTACAACGATTCGGAAGAAGTTGTTCCCCACACATTGGAAGAACTGGAGCAGCAGTTGGATCCCAAGTTGTTTTTCAGGGCAAACCGGCAATTCATCGTTCACATTGATGCCATTCAGCAGGTTCACAACCATTTCAACGGGAAATTGAAAGTAGATATTAAAAACAATCCGGAAACAGAGATCATTGTCAGCAGAGAAAAAGCAGGACTTTTGAAGAATTGGCTGGATTTTTAAGTTATCTTGCTATAAAAATAGAATGCCACTGTTTTAACGTAAATAGTTTACGTTCTTCTGTCCATATTTTTGCCGGGTAAATAAAAACCAATAGACAAGAGAACGTTTCAAATCAAAGAGGCCGAAAATTTATTTTGACTGAGCATAGGATTTCAATTGAAACATTCTTGAAAACCCAGATGCGTAAAATGTTGTCATTTCAGCAGTGAAAAAGTACGTTTCAGTCACTTTTACTTTTTAGGCAGGTACATTATTCGTTCTTTTGTATTACAAAATAAATTTTAACAATGTTAGAGAGATTTGTTACACCAAGACACCTTTTAAATTTACTATTGCTTACAGCGACTCTGACGGTTTTACAATCATGTGGAGAGGAACCACAGGGAATGCCGCCGAGTGCTCCTGTGCAAGTAGATTTTGAAAACCTTCAACCGGTTTCTGCTCAGATAGAGTCAAAATACCCGGGAGCAATCGAAGGAAAAGTAAATGTAGATATCAAAGCCCAAATCACTGGATATTTAGAAAATATTTATGTGAAAGAGGGAGACTATGTTCAAAAAGGCCAAACACTTTTTAAAATCAAAGGAGATGTTTACAACGAGCAGGTGAGAACCAGCCAGGCCATGTTGAACGCAGCCTTATCTGCAGAAGAAAATGCACGTATCGAATTGGAAAAGATCAAACCGTTGGTTGCAGGAAAAGTCGTTTCAGAAGTACAGCTTAAAACGGCTGAGGCGAATTATGCGTCTGCCAAAGCACAGGTTGCTCAGGCTCGTTCTGCTTTAGGTTCTTCTCAGATTAATGCAGATTTCGCCCTGATCAAAGCTCCGGTAAGCGGATACATCGGAAGAATTCCGAACCGCGTAGGGAATTTGGTTACTCCTGCGGACATGGTTCCTTTGACAACCCTTTCGGAAATCGACGAGGTGTTTGTCTACTTTTCATTGAGCGAATCGGATTTTATTTCCTTTACGAAGGATCGTAAAACGGATGCAGGAATGAATACCGTTGAACTGGTTATGGCCGACGGTACGTTGTACGAACAGAAAGGAAAGCTGGAAATCGCGAGTGGAAACATCGATCGTTCCACAGGAAGTATTTCCCTGAAAGCAGTCTTTTCCAATCCAGACAAAATCTTGCGTTCGGGAGGTTCGGGAAAAATCGTCCTGAAAAAAGAAATGAAAAAAGTGTTGACGCTTCCGATGGCTTGTGTGAAGGACATTCAGGACAAATACTTTGTATATGTTTTGGGAAGCAACAATGCAGTGCAGATGAAACCGATCGAGATCAGCGGAACTTCCGGAAATAATTACATCGTTCAAAGCGGATTGAAAGCAGGTGAAAAAGTGGCACTCAACAGAATCGATGTACTTTTTGACGGAATGCCGGTTGTTCCTCAAATGCGTTCAAATCAGAAGAAATAAGCTTGCGTCAAAGTACGATTATTTTCAAAGAATTAAAGAATTATGATAAAAAAGATCATAGATAGGCCGGTATTGGCCACAGTAATATCCATTCTACTATTCATCCTTGGTATTATCGGATTGTTGCGCCTGCCGATTACACGTTTTCCGGATATTGCGCCGCCTACCGTTCAGGTGAGCGGAAGTTATCCGGGAGGAAACAGTGAATCGGTTCTGCGCTCGGTTGTAACTCCACTCGAAGAACAGATCAACGGGGTGGAGAACATGGAATACATAACCTCCACAGCCAGTAACGACGGAACTTTTACGGTTCGGATCGTATTTAAGCAAGGAGTAAACCCGGACCAGGCAGCTGTAAACGTACAAAACAGAGTACAGCAAGCCACACCGATTTTGCCGCAGGAAGTGGTCAACATGGGTTTGACAACCTCCAAGCAACAGAACAGTATGATCATGATCTTCAACGTGTATGCGGAAGACAATGAAAAATACGACGAGTTATTCTTGCAGAATTATGTGAATATCAACCTGATTCCGCAGATTAAGCGGGTTTCGGGAGTAGGACAGGCGATGGTGTTCGGTTCGAAAGATTATTCCATGCGAGTTTGGTTGAATCCGCAGAAAATGGCGGTGTACAACCTGATTCCATCTGATGTTACTTCTGCCGTTGCAAGGCAAAGTTTGGAATCTGCACCGGGAAAATTGGGAGCGGAATCAGATGCTGCGTTGGAATATGTGATTCGCTACAAAGGGAAAAAGAATTTGCCCGAGCAGTACGAAAACATCGTTGTGAAGCGAGACGGAACACAATTGGTGCGCCTGAAAGATGTGGCGCGAATTGAATTCGGATCAATCAGCTACAGCGGAAATACGAAGGCAAACAGTAAGAATGCCGTTACGGTTGCAATTATGCAGACTTCCGGGTCAAATGCAAATGCGATTGAAATCGGGGTGAAGAAAGAAGTTGAAAAAGCGGCGAAAACCTTTCCTCCGGGAATCAAGTTCAATTCGCTGATGAGTACAAAAGACCGTTTGGATGAAAGTACGAAACAGGTGAAATCTACATTGATTGAAGCATTTATTCTGGTTTTCATCGTCGTGTTCTTGTTTTTACAGGATTTCCGTTCAACGATCATTCCGGCAATTGCGGTTCCGGTTGCGATCGTTGCAACGTTCTTCTTCCTGCTCATTTTTGGTTTCACCATCAACCTCTTGACCTTGTTTGCCTTGGTACTCGCCATCGGTATTGTGGTCGATGATGCGATTGTGGTCGTGGAAGCGGTGCACAGTAAAATGGAAGGTTCCAACATGTCGGGACGTGAAGCTACGCACAGTGCGATGGGGGAAATCACCGGAGCAGTAATTTCGATTACTTTGGTTATGTCGGCGGTGTTTATTCCAATCGGTTTCATGACCGGTTCTTCCGGATTGTTCTACAAACAATTTGCGTATACTCTGGCCATTGCCATTATCATTTCGGCGGTCAACGCCTTGACTTTGACTCCTGCCTTGTGTGCGTTATTGCTAAAGAATAAACATGCGGAAGGAGCTGCCGGGCATAAAAAGCAAACCCTGAGCAAGAAATTCTTTGTGGCGTTCAACTCCGGTTTTAACTCAATGACCGGAAGATACATCAAAGGAGTCAGCTTTTTGGCAAAGAAAAAATGGCTTGCTGTGGGAGTTATTGCAGTGATCATAGGTGCAGCAATGTATTTGATGACAAGTACTCCGAAGAGTTTCGTACCGATGGAAGACGATAATTTCATCGTCTACAGTTTGGGAATGCCTCCGGGAACTGCTTTGTCCCGAACAAATGAAACTTCGGCTAGAATCGACAGTATGTTGAAGGAGATCGAAGCCATTGAAACGAATACAAGTATCACCGGATTCAATATTCTGGGAGGAAATGCCAGTGCGGCTTACACCACCGGATTTATTAAGCTGAAAGAGCAAAAGGATCGCGGAAAGATCAAAGACATAGAGATCATTCACGGAATGATTTCCGAGAAATTGAACAGTGTAAAAGAAGGAACAGCAATGGCATTCCGCTTCCCACCGGTTGATGGTTACGGAATGAGTAACGGAGCTGAAATTGTGCTTCAGGACCGCATGGGAAGGGATCCGGCTATTCTGAAAGCAAAGGCAGACAGCATTATTGCGAAAATTATGCAGCGTCCCGGAGTTCAGTATGCTTTCACGATGTTCCGAACGGATTATCCTCAGTTGGAACTGGAAGTAGACGAAGACAAAGCAAGTCAAATGGGAGTAGACGTGAGCGCGATGCTTGGAACGATCCAGACTTACTTTGCCGGAGATCAGTCACTGAATTTTACCCGGTTCGGGAAGTTCTACAGAGTGAGTGTCAAAGCCGATGGAGTGTTCAGAACAGATCAGGAAGCATTTAACGGTGTTTTTGTCCGAAATGATCAGGGACAAATGATTCCGGTGAAATCACTGGTAACACTTCACAAAGTTTACGGACCGGAATCGGTGACACGTTACAACTTGTATAATTCATTGACGATTAACGTGATGGCGAATCCGGGAACAAGTAACGGAGCGATCATGGATGACCTGGAGAAAAATGTCCTGAACAAGCTTCCCGGTGATTACAGTTATGAATGGACAGGATTGAGTTTGGAAGAGAAATCTTCCGGAAATCAAACCATGTTGATTTTGATGCTGAGTTTGTTGTTTGTGTACTTCTTGTTGGCAGCACAATACGAAAGTTACTTATTGCCACTGGCAGTTTTGCTTTCCATTCCAACCGGAGTAATCGGAGCCTTTTTGGGAACGAAAGCGATCGGAATGGACAACAATATCTATGTTCAGGTTGGTTTGGTCATGTTGATCGGTTTGCTGGCTAAAAATGCCATTTTGATTGTGGAATTTGCCTTGCAGAGAAGAAAAGCCGGATCAACGATTATGGAATCCGCATTGGAAGGTTCCAAAGCACGATTGCGGCCAATTATCATGACTTCCCTGGCTTTTATTGTGGGAATGATCCCGCTGATGTTTGCACAAGGAGGTTCGGCTGCAGGAAACAGATCGATCAGTACCGGAGCGGCAATGGGAATGTTGAGCGGTGTTGTTTTGGGGGTATTTGTGATTCCGCTGTTGTATGCTTTATTCCAGTTCCTGCAGGAAAAAGTGTCAAGCAAGAAATACAATGAGAGATTAGAAGGATAATAAAGAAGAAAATGAATCGAACGATTAAATTTTGGATATTAATTGCTGTATTGATTTCTGCTTGTAACGTAGGAGATCGGTATGCTCGGAACGAAAAGGAACTGAACATGCCTGAAAGCTACCGAACGGAACAGCACGAACTGACAGCTGACACAGTCATGCTTGACTGGAAAACGTTTTTCAAAGATCCGGTTCTGCTGGGATTGATTGAAAAAGCGTTGAACAAAAACAATGAAATCGGCATTGCATTGATGAGCATGCAGCAGTTGGAGCTTTCATACAAGCAATCCAGGTTGGGTTTATTGCCGACTATGGATTTAACTGCCGGAGCGAGTCGTACCTGGTTGTCAAAGAACTCCTTGAACGGATCTTTGAGTGAAGAGTTTTTGGGAACGACTTATCTGGATGATTACAGCGCAACCGTTAAATTATCCTGGGAAGTTGACATCTGGGGAAAAGCTAAAAAACAAAAAGAAGGCGCTTTGGCGAGCTACATGGGACAAAAAGAGAACATGACAGCTCTGAAAACCCGCATTGTAGTACAAGTTGCACAAGCATACTACAATCTGATCTCTTTGGACGAGCAACTGAAAATTGCACAAAAAAATGTGGAATTGAGTGACAGTACGCTCGTGATGATCCGCATGCAATATGCGTCGTCGTTGGTGAATTCATTGGCGGTAGAGCAAATGGAAGCCCAGAAAAAAACAGCTGAATTGTTGATCCCATTGGCAAATCAGAACATCGAGATTCAGGAAAATGCCTTGAGCATTCTGTGCGGTGAATATCCGAACAGGGTAGAGCGCAGCGGAAATCTGGAGTCCGCTATGCCGGAAACCGTTTTTGCACAAGGAGTTCCTGCTAATTTATTGAGCAGAAGACCGGATGTGAAAGCTGCCGAGTATGCAATCGTAGCTGCAAATTCGAAAGCCGGATTGGCAAAAGCTGCCATGCTTCCATCGATCAGTATCACGCCTTCCATCGGATCCAATTCCTTCCGGTTCAATTCGTGGTTTGATTTGCCGGGATCATTGATCAAAAATCTGGGCGCAAACCTTACTCAGCCGATTTTCCAACGCAAAGCACTGAAAACGGATTATCAGGTTGCGATGCTTGAAAGAGATAAAAAAGCAATGGAATACCGCCAGTCAGTTATGATTGCTGTTGGAGAAGTATCGGATGCATTGGTTCGAATGAAATATACCGACGAGCGATTGGTTTTGTTGGAGCAGAAAGGAGAATCGCTGTCAAAATCGGTAATCGACGTACTTCTGTTATACAAAAGCGGAATGGCGACATATCTGGAAGTGATTACGGCTCAGAATAATGCCTTGCAGAACGAATTGGATATCATCAGTGTGAAAAAAGAAAAACTGAATGCAATCACAGATTTGTATCGCTCAGTTGGCGGCGGAACAGATTTGTAATCCGTTCTTCGGCGCAGAGTTCTCTCATAAAAGAATTTAAATCGAAAAACCTCCATGAACTGATGTTTATGGAGGTTTTCACTTTACGCTATAAACAGTAGTTAAGGGTATATTTAGATATTTTTTCGTTAAGAATAAAAATCAGTACAATTTTAAAATACAAAACCACTTATTACAAATGTCTGTGTTTTGTAAGTTTCAGACTGCAAGGGATAACCCCTGTTTTTTGAGATAAAGAACTTCTGATTCATTCCAAACAGGTATTTTTAACGAAAGATTTCCCTTGATGAAAAATCACTTGATGAAAATTTGGTTTTCAGGACTACTATTCGCATGCTTATTTGTAGCGTGTGGGAAGCCATCAGGTGAATTTGTTTATAAGAAAACAGACCGGAAATTACCGGATTCTGTCTGCGAGAGGCTTTCGGATAGAAATCATTTTCATGACAGCACTTTTTACCCGTCATTTTTCGCACATTATTCGGAACAGATCAAAGCAGGGAACCTGAAACATGCAGCCATCTCATTGGGAGAAATTGCTGAACAGGAAATGTATTATTCCTTTTTCAGCGATGAAACTCTGGATTCAGTCCGCTCTTTCAAAAAACAATACCAGCAAAAGCTTCCGTGGGATCAAACACTTTTTGTGGAATCCTATTTGGGAAATTACCTGATTCATCAAAGTGAGTACCGCAAAGCAATTAACTGCTTTAAAAAACTGGTGGTTCGCAAACCATTTGATTACAATACCTGTACGGAAGTTGCTCACGGATATGCAGATATGGCTTTTTGCTATTTTGCCATCGGAGAACACGAAAAAGCACTTCAGAATAATGTGAAAGCTTTGAACTGGTTTGAAAAAACGAAGAGCCAGACCGGAAAAGGAGGCGTTTACGACAACATTGCTTTGGTTCATCTTTACACTAAAAACTACAAGGAATCGGAAGTTTACTTCGACAAAGCCATGGCTGCTTACCAGGAAGTAGGAGATGAGCCAAATATCATGACTTCCCTGCACAACAAAATCCTGTTGTATGACGAAATGGAGAGTCCGAAGAAATTTGCGTTGATCGATTCGACCTATCATCTTTTCAGAAGAAGCAAAATGCAGGATGAATCCCTCGAATTGGGACTTTCCAGTTTTTATATCGATGTACTCATTCACGAAGAGCGTTTGGCGGAAGCAAAAGCCATTTTGGGAGAAATGAAACTCCTGGTCGATAAGTTGCAATCCATGAGCGCACAAGCAGATTACACCATTGCATTGGCTGCGTATCAGGTAAAGACCGGGGAAGGAATCAGAGCTCCGGAAGTGATTGAGCAGGCATTGCATGAGGTGGAAGAACAAGACGATTATCAAAACCAGATTGCTTTTTTGAAAGTGTTGAAAGAAAATGCTTTGCTGAAAAAAGACTATCAAAAAGCATATGCCTATTCCGAGAAGGAAAAAGAGGCCGAAAATAAGATCACGAATCAACGGATGATTGCCAAAACACTGGAGCTGAATAAAGTTTACGAAACCGAACGGAAAGAGCAGCAGATCAGCAATCAGAAACAAACGATTGCAGAAGGAAAAGTAACCATTGCCTTGCTGGTCACACTTTTGATGGCAGTACTCTTGATTGTAATCAGCTTATTGTCCCGTCAAAAACAGAAAAAGAACCGACTGGAAAATCAGCGGGCTCAGCAATACACAAAAAAACTGCTTGAGAAAACAGAAGAAGAACGCAAGCGGATTGCAAGTGATTTGCATGACAGCGTCAGCCATGAGCTTCTGAATCTGAAACATACGATGACCGATAATCCGAAATTGACGGGCGATAAGATTGATATGATTATCAATGATATTCGCAGTATTAGTCGTAATTTACATCCTGTAATGTTTGAAAAAGTCGGGCTTTCGGCAAGCGTAGAGCAACTGGTGGAACGTGCGCAGGCAATCAATCAATTGATGGTTACTTCTGATATTGACTACCATTCTTCGTTGTCTGTTTCGGATGAATTGCAGGTCTACCGGATTGTTCAGGAGGCACTTTCAAATACCATTAAGTATGCGGAAGCTGTTGCGGCAAAGATCATTATTTTTGAAGAAACTCAAAGAACGTTCATTCAAATAAAAGATAACGGAAAAGGGTTTCCGGTTGAAGAAACACTTCAAAGGAAGGATGCTTTCGGTTTGCACAATATTATTGAGCGGAGCAAAGCTATTGGCGGCACAGCCAGAATCCATTCCGACACAAACGGAACAGTGGTTACTGTTGAATTAAAAAGAAACACATGGATATAATTATTGCAGACGATCATCCTTTGACACTTCAGGGAACACAAGCTTTTGTAGAATCTTACGGACATCATGTAGTAGGAACCTGTGCCAACGGAATCTCGGCTTTGAATATGATTCAACTGCGCTTGCCTCATGTTGCTATTTTAGATATCAATATGCCGGCAATGGACGGACTGGATGTTACCAAAAAAGTAAAAGAGCTGAAGTTGAGAACCAAAGTGATTCTTTTAACCATGCACAAAGAACTCATGATTTATAACAAAGCCCGTGAATTCGGTGCATACGGTTATATTCTGAAAGAACATGCGCAGGATGAGCTGAAAAAATGCCTGGAAGAAGTGGAAAAAGGAAATCAATATGTGAGTGATTCTTTGTTGAAAGATCTGATCAGTGTGCGAGAAACAGGCACCAGCGAATTGGATAAATTGACTTTTTCGGAACGGAAAATTGTGGAATTGATTGCACAGCAGAAAACCAGTAAGCAAATCGCGGAATTGCTGTTCCTGTCGGAAAAAACCATTGAAGGACACCGAACCAATATCATTGAAAAACTAGGTTTGCCCAAAGAGAAAAATACCTTGCTTAAATGGGCCATGAAAAACGGAATGTAGGAATGAAACGTTCATTTGTTTTACAGAGATTTTGAAAACCAATTCTTGCCCTTTCGGATCTTTAGTGCCTTTATTTTAAGTAAAATTCCCGGTGAGGTTTTTCCACAAATGCACAAATAGATGCTCGCCTAACGGACTCGCCGGTTTAGTTGTGGCGACTGGTAAGCGCCACCTCTATTTGCATCTGTGGTATTCTACAAACTATTTTAATATTGCACCGTTTTATGCAAAAGATTAGTATTTTAAACACCATTTTGAAATTGTTTTTGAAGCCCTTATAAAAATCAAATAGTTAAAATTGCGAAGCCATGTTTTCAGTTGTATCTGCTTATCAGAAAATCTACCCGAAGAAACTTGTTTCAGACAACAAAGCCCTTTTCTGTTGGATCACTGATGAGCAAACTCCACATCGTCTGGTTCCCGAACCTGCTGCTGTTTTTCAGGATTATGAACCGGTAAAGGAAATTGTCTTTCCGATCATGGAACTCGATCTTTCTGCTCTGAATCCGGATTTTTCAGAAAAGATCACCGTTTTGTATCATGAATCCACCAACCTGGATTATTTGATTTATCAGTTGGATGAATCGGGAAAAATCACCAACCTTTCTTTTATGGATTACAAAGGAAACCCGGTTGCAATAGACGATGAAGAGGAAGTTTGTCCTTTCGAAGAAGGATTGGAAGAAGTGGAAGCAATTGCAGAAAATCTGAAAGGGAAATACCTGAAAATGATTCCTACTGAGAATCTTCCTGATAAAATAAACTACGATGAAGCATTGGAATTTTCAAACGAAGTAATTGAGATCTGGAGAAAAGCCGTAAAAAAATGGAAACCGAAAAAAATCGATGATTTTGACTACTTCGGCCCGCTTCCTTCTTTGGTTCAGTTTAGCCCGGAATATCCCGTTTGGAACGGGCAGGAAGATGCTTTTTTGTTTGTCGGTCAGGTGGGAATGTACGAATTGGGTCTCATCGGAGTGAGTTACTTTTTGTTTTATCATCCGGAATCAAGAACAGTAGCGCAATTGGTGCAAATGACCTAGAGAAATCATTTCGTGTTATTCTGTTTCAAAAAAAGCCATTAGTTCCGTTTTTCGTCTCACAGAAACAGGAATTTCTTTCCCCGAATTTAACACTAAAGAACCGCCGCTTCCACGCAGGTATGTGGTTACGTGCTGGAGGTTTACCAAATAACGATCGTGTACCCGGATAATAGAATGTATCCCGAGTTTCTTTTCAAAACTGCCAATTTGCTTGCTGACAACGATTTGTTTTCGGTTTGTGAGAAAGAAGGTCGTATAATTTCCACTGCTTTCACAATACAGAATGTTTGCAGGTTCAACAAAAGTCAAGCCTTTTTGACTGGGGAGTGTTATTTTTTTATCGTTTGGATTAGCTACATGTTTTAAGGATTCCAGAAGTGCGACATTCCTTTTCTGGTTGATCCATTCAATGGCGCGGTTTACTGTTTGCACGAATTTTTCGGAAACCACGGGTTTTGTAATATAACCAAGAGCCTGATATTCGAATGCATTTAACGCAAATTCGTCGTAAGCCGTAACAAAAATGACTTCTGTTTGATGCTGTTTCCTGATTTGGTGCAATAATTCGAAACCATTCATTTCCGGCATGGTAATATCCAGAAAAAGCAGATCCGGTTTGATTTTCGATACTAGTTCCAATGCTTCTTCCGTATTGGATGTTGCGTGTGGTTTGATGTTATTTGGAAAAAAAAACTCCAGTAATCCATGGAGCAGAAAGCAGTTAATTTCCTGGTCGTCAATAATAAGTGCATTAATCATAGCGTGTGGTAATGGTGAGTTTAAGAATGACGGATGTTCCGCCGGAAGCGTGTTCAATGAATGCTGTTTCAATGTCATAGAGCTGAGCCCTTTTTTCAGTGATCGAAATGCCTTTCCCCATGTGCTGTTTAACTGATTCCGGATGTTGTGCTCTTCTTCCCGGACCATTGTCCCGAATGGTGCAAATCAGATCGTTTTCTCTTTTTTCAAAAGAAATGGTGATCATTCCTTTTTGATTTCTCAAAACTGACACACCATGTTTCACTGAATTTTCGACATGTGGTTGTAATAGCATTGCGGGAATTAATATCCGGTTGATATCCACCATCGGATCAATAATAAACTCGAAATCAAACTTATAGTTCATACTCATTTGTTCAATTTCGAGATAGGCTTTGAGGTAATCTATTTCGGAGGAAAGTGGGTAATTTTTTTCATAAGAAGCCTCCAGCGTATTTCTGAAAAGCTGGGCAAAACGGTCTATGTAAAGATCCGCTTCTTCTATGCGTTGCCGGTAGATTAATCCTTTGATCGAATTCAGACAATTGAAAACAAAATGTGGGTTTATTTGCGCTTTCAGAGCGATGAGTTCCAGTTCCCTGAGCTTGCTTTGCTGCACTATTTTGTCGTTTAACTTTTGGTAATGCCGCTTCAAGGAATAACGAACAAGAAAATAAACAGCGATAAGTAAGAAGGAAACAAGTCCAAAAAGGAATCCTTTCCGGGTATAGAACGGATAACCAACGGATACGGTGATTACATGTGAATCCGAAGGAAGATTATAGTTGCTCAACACTTGTATGGTGATTTGATAATCTCCGGAACTCAGCTGATCCAACGAAATAGTTCCATTGGAAGTGTAGTTCCAGCTTTCTTTATTGACACGATAACGATAGCGTACAGGTAAACGTTGATAATTTTGCGTTGAAAATTCAATTTGAAGATTGTATTTCCCCGGTTTCAGATTGGTTCTCGGCTGAATTTTATGTGCTTGTTTATTGATGGATAAGCGGGTCAGTTGTAAGCGGAATTTCCGGAGCGCAGTCTGCTTTTTCGTGTCAAATTGAAATAAACTATTGTACCCCAGACCATGAACCAATCCATTGTGAAAGAAAAACTTCCGGATTCCTTCATCTTTGAAGATATCGAGCGTTATGAGATGCAGGATTTGTAATTTTCCATGCTTAAATTCATAAACCAGTTTTTCAGCCCCGTTGGTATAACCGATGTAAAGCTGTTTGTTATCAGATTCTTCGATGCATTCGACTTGATCTTGGGAGGTTCCGTTTCGTGAACTTAAGATCTTTCGGGATTTTCCATTGTAAATAGCACTTAATCCGTTGCCGGCAGTTGCCACCCAAAGCACATTTTTCCGGAAACACAGATCTGTGATCCTGATGGACTTAAATTTTCCGGTTTCACTCCAATCAATCAGCTTTCCGGTTTTTGTCAATTCTTTCAATCCCTGAATAGTTCCAATAAAAATAGAGCCGTTGGGACCTGCGCTTATTGAAGTTGTTCTGCCCTGATAAATATTTTGCTCCTTTTGATTTTTTATATTAAAGATAAACGCCGCTTTGAAAGTACTGAGATATCTGATAGAGTCATTTAAAATATAAACGTCTTTAACAGAACCCATTTTTGAGACTTTCTGAGATAAATCGGTCGTATTGGAAGCTACGGAAGTAGATCCGTACACCAGATCCGAATCACCAATTCTTTCAGCAAAAGTAGTTGACTTGTATACATTGTTTGAAATGTTTCGTTTGCTTCCGTTTGGTAAGTTTAATAAATTACCGACAGCATCACTGATGAATACCTGTTGATTATTTAAGTAGAAAAAAGCAGGAGCTTGATTTATGAAATGCTTGCCGGCAAAGGTTTCCTTGTTTTGAATATGAATCCCGTTGTCTCCGGTGATCAGAACCCGAACTGTTCCTGACTTATTTTCAATAGCGTGAGCAAGAATAACGCTGGTATCCAAAGGAATTGTTTTCCTGGTTTTAAAATCGAAAAAGGACAAATTATGACCTTCCTGGTTCATTAAAATTCCGGATTTGAAAATTCCGAGACGATGGATTGCATGAACATTTTTTATAGGAAAGGTTTCTCCCGTTTTGATGTTTTTACAAAGAAGCATAGGCCCGTTTAACAAATTATGGAAGCAAATCCAGTCCTGATTAAAAATCATACCGTTATACTTGAAAAGTGTTTGACGTTTTATTGTTTTATCCCGTTGATTGATTGTGAATTGAATACCTGAATAAAGTAGCACAAGTTTGTTATCGGTTGTTTCCGATAAATAAATCAAATGAAAATGTATCGGGTGGTTTGTATAGTACGAGGCGATCCATTTGTCATTTTGTATGATCCGTATTACACCTTGCTCCGTTACTAAGACGACTTTTCCGTTTTTCAATGCAAAAACACGATATGTCTGATCTTTTTTAACTGTATCCCGATGAATGATCGTATTTACATTTTGAAACCGGGGAGTGTTGCGCTTCAAAAAAGCAGCTTCACGTTGAAATGGCTGTGCCCAAATGGTTCCTTTTGTATCTTCAGTGACGTAGATGATATCGTTGTCCGGTAAACCATCTTGTACCGTGAAATGAGTGAAATCAGTTCCGTTAAAACGGGACAAGCCTTGACTTTGACAAATCCATAGAAAATCATTCTGATCAAAGATTCCGTAATAAGCCAGATTTGACAACATACCGTTTTGCCTGGTGTATTGAACGGAGTAGGTGGAGTTTTGTGCATAACTGGCCGATACGATTAAACTGACAAGAAAGAATTTCAAGTGAGAAAGTTGCATACCGATTTTCGTGTTTGTAGGAGTGTTTACCCTATACTAACGAAAGAATCCTGAAAATAATATTTATTCCGTTGCAATTTTCAATAACGCTTCCTTCAGATCCACTTGGTTGATGTCGTAATAGATCACTCCCAGATCAGTGTATCGTTTTTCGAATGCTTTGCTGTCTTTTTTGCTCAATTTCTTTCCAAGATAAACGAAGCAAATACCAATTTTATCGGCTTTCAGGTTTTTGATCATAGTTTGGATTTGTTCTGTCAATGCAAATTCGCCGTCGGTCAAGATCAACACCGTGTTGATTCCGTTTGGAAGCTTGTTTTTTTCGAGAATACTACTCACGGTTTTGAAACCTTCCAGGATATTTGTCTGACCCAAAGCGTGAATGTGCTTGATTTTTCCTGTGATGTGCTCTTTCTGATCGCAGGGAACAGCCTGAAGAATCGTTTCCGACTTACCGGAAAAAGTGACGATCGAAATTTGATCTGCTTTTCGTTGAATTCCGACTAAATACGATGCGTTTTCCTTCAAATGACTCAACTTTTCAGATTCATTCATGGAAGAAGAAGCATCCAACAAATACACCAAATGATGGGGCAGAGCCTGATGAATCAAAGCTTCGTCGGGATTGAGTATTTCTGAATGTGTTTCCGTTATTTCCGGCAGCTTTTTCGGAAGAAGTTCAAACTTGTAAAGTAAGCGGGCCTTCATCAAAAGTACATTCTGATTGGTATCGATCTCAGATTTTGAAAGACAGCATTCCGATGTTTGAGTGAAAGTCAGTCCGTCCGCAATAGCAATATAATCGTTGTAATCTTCCGTGATCATATTGTAGCTCCGAAGGAAATCATCATAAGCCTTTTGTGATGCTTTCATAAAAGGTTCCGCCTGATGTTTGGATGAAGCAAACCAGTAAATAGTGCTTTGCATAGAAGTATAAAATGTTCTGTAACGCGTGTGCAGCCAGAATCCGCTGTGTTGATTTCCATAACCGCGCGTTTTGAACAGGTAAAGCGAATCCTTTTTCAAACCCTCGGCATTCAGAAAGCGAATCCTGGAATCGTATTCGGTGTTTTTAGACTGATCGTCAGCATACAAAACCTTCTCCCAATCTGCTAAAAGATTCATGCTGAGTTTCAGTTCCTGTAATCCGTTTTGTAAAGCCAGATGCGTTTTGAACGGATGGAGTTTTGTGTCTGCATACTGATGCAAAACACTGTCCAGTTTCAGAGAGTTTTCATGACAGGCTTTAAACCATTGCTGATGGGCATTCAGAATGGATTCTGCTTTTGGGAACAGGGAATCAGAAAGAAACTGCTTGTCCGAAATGTAATTGTTCAAGTCCGTGTGTGTGGCGAATAAACTGTCTGCAGAAGTGAGGTAATTCAATAAAAAAGGATTGACTTCGGCAGGAATCTGATGCCGGGAAAGCAAGGATCGAACCTGTTCTCTTGAACGCAGCCAGGGAATATAATTCGTTTGGTAGGACGGAACTTGTTTTTGAGCATTCGGAGTGATTTCCGGAAAATGAAAAGCCTCTTCAATTCCCGAATAATAAGAAAAACCGCTGCCCTGGGTTTTACTGCAATAAAAATAGCTTTTCTGAATCTTTTCACTGCTTGCGTGCAGTGCTCTCTGAAGTTGAACGGCATCAAAATACCATTGCTGATTGCAAACACTGAAGGCATTCATCATTTCAACAAGCTGATTCAAATTCCGGACTTCCTTGTTGCGATTCTGGGCAAACAAGAAAGAAGGCGATAGCAATAATGCGCTTAGAGTGAATAGTTTTATCTGGTTTTTCATGGAGGAATCAGTTTTGAAAAGATTTCGGACTCATGTTGCGCTTCTTTTTGAAATAATTGGAAAGATGACTTTCATCCGAAAAACCGAATTCATAAGCGATTTGTTTCATGGAAAGCTGCTTGTTCGAAATGCGTTTTTCAATCAGTTTTAGTCGCAGGTTGTGAACATAATCCCGGTAACTCATGTTGAAATGTGTTTTGAAATAAGCACTGAAGTAAGAAGGAGCAATGTTGAAATGTCCGGCAATGATTTTGATGCGCATATCGCCCGGCGAATAAATATTCTGATGAATGTATGAAGCAATCAATTCCGGGTTGCAGGCCATCACAACATGATCGAGCTGCTTGGCACGAAGTGCTTCCTTGATCAAGCCGAAAATGGAAAGAATCTGATAATAAACGATCGGAGAACTGGCAACATCGAGCCGGCAATTATAAGCCGAAATGTTTTGAACCGTATTGCGCAGAATGGTTTTGCAGGGTTCATCCAGTTCAAGCGACATTTCCTTCAACACATTGTAGCGCATCATATCCTCCGGATGATGAATAATCAGGTCGTCGGAACTGAGATTCTTTTTCGAACTGAAATAATTGTCGGTGAATTTGATGAACACAAAGCGTGTAGATTCGATGATGTCGAAACAATGCTGATCGTCGGGAGAAATGACGAACAAATCATCCGTTTTGTAAGGAATCAGGTTGTTGTTCAGGTGGTGAACTCCTGTTCCTGAAAGGATGTAAATCAATTCGTAGTAGGTGTGGCTGTGTTTTGGAAGGTGAAACTTTTCCTCCTCAAACTCATGAATAACCAAAGTCTCAAATTGATTTAATTTCTTCATATCGGATAATTGCAATTTTAACACTTAAAATTACAAGTTTATTCGTGAATTGACAAGTAATTTTGTAGCCGATTAAGGAGAAAAATATGAAAAAGTCATTAGTAGCCCTCTCGTTTGGGGGACTCACCATAGGAATTACGGAATTTGTCATGATGGGATTGCTTCCCGATATTGCTGCGGATTTATCCGTTTCGATTCCAACAGCAGGGTATTTGATTTCAGCTTATGCATTGGGTGTTGTTATCGGAGCTCCGACTCTGGTTTTGATGACCAGAAACTACCCACCCAAGAAAATTCTGCTTCTTTTAGCAGCGATGCTGACAATTTTTAATGCGTTGTCGATCATCGCACCGAATTATGAATTGTTGTTTGTATCCAGACTTTTGTCGGGTTTGCCGCACGGAGCATTTTTTGGAGTAGGAGCAGTGGTTGCAAGCAGGTTGGCAACCAAAGGAAAAGAAGCACAGGCTATTTCAATCATGTTTGCCGGGCTGACGCTGGCCAATCTCATCGGTGTACCGATAGGAACTTATATCGGGCAGCATTTTTCGTGGAGGTATTCTTTCGCTCTGGTTTCAATCATCGGATTGATCACGTTTGTGGCGCTGATCTTTTGGATGCCGGTTCTGGAATCAGGCAAAAAAGAAAGCATTAAAAGCCAGTTGAGTTTCTTTCAGAATGCGACAGCCTGGTACATTATCCTGATCACGGCAATTGGTTTCGGAGGCTTGTTTTGTTGGATCAGCTACATTGCTCCATTATTGACTGATATTTCGGGATTTGCATCCGAAAGTGTTTCCACAATCCTCATTTTGGCCGGATTGGGAATGGTCGTGGGGAATTTCCTGGGAGCGAAACTGGCAGATAAGTATTCGCCCGCAAAAATCATTCTGGTGCTTTTGTTGGTAATGGCTTTGGATTTGAGTCTTGTTTTGTTCGGATCATCCAATCAGATCGTTTCATTGGTTCTGGTGTTTTTCACCGGCTGTATTTCCTTTTCGGTTGTTGCCCCGATTCAAATGCTGATGATTCAGGCTGCAACGGGTGCAGAAATGATTGCTTCGGCGGCACTTCAGGCAAGTTTCAATATCGGGAACGCTTTGGGAGCTTTTCTGGGAGGAATTCCGCTTGTAATGGGTTATGATTTCACTTCGCCGAACTTTGTAGGCCTATTGATGGCATTAACCGGAGCGTTGATTACGAGTTTGTTAATACTCAAATTCCGGAATCAAAATGCAGAATTGTCCGCTCAAAGAATCCGGAAAAGTTAATTTTTCCAACCAGCCGTTCTTTACCCTTTTTAGGGTATTGTAAGCTGAATTCATCTTCGTATTTTTGCTTTAACCATGATTGACTGAATAACAAAAACCGTGAGTATGATGGAAGAGCAGAAAAATAAAGTAGAATCCAGTTTATCGGAACGCCTGTTAAAAGAACGTTTGGATAATCAACCGGTTTACACTATTTCGGAAGACTCTTTGCAGACATTATTGAACATGGTTCAGGAAGGACTTACCGAATTTCCGGAAGAATTACTTCAAAAAGTATCTATTCAGGATCTCTTGAATACTTTGAAAAAGGCACATGGAGTTTACCTCAATACCAAACTTCCTGAAATAGAACAGTCGATCTACAATCTATACAGCAAACAAACCAATTCGGACAATGTATTGCTGATGCTTTGCGGTTTCTTCATTTCGTATCAAAAGAAGCTGGTAGCGCATATTCAGTACGAAGAAGTTTTCTTGTTTCCCTACATTCAGTCTTTACTGGAGTTTCAAAAAACGGGAAAAGAGATTGACAGAACGCGTTTCGGAAATTTCACTCTGAAACAGTTTTTTGAAAATCATTCCAACCTGGAAGAAGACCTGAATGAGGTTCGCCGCAAAATTGATGAGCACATTCAAAGACAGAAAACTCCTTTTGCTTTCCGGATTTTCATGACACAACTGGAACATTTCGAAAAAGATCTGGCTGTTCATGCTGTTTTGGAAGACGAAGTGCTTCTGCCACGACTGGTAGATCTGGAACTTCATTTGTTGGGATAAAACCGGTAATTTCGACTGTTTAGCATTCCAATGCTTCCGAATCCTTTTTTTGGTCTGATATTTGTCCTTTTCTTAACTTCAACAAAAAACTGAAAGATGAAATTGACAATTCTTGCCCTTATAGCTTTTTTAAGCACTATTTCCTTCGGACAAATTACATTTGAGCACGGAACCTTGAAAGAAGCTTTGGAAAAGGCAAAACAAGCTAAAAAACCGTTGTTTGTGGATGTTTATGCAACCTGGTGCGGACCTTGCAAGCAAATGGCTGCAACAGCTTTCGTAGATCCGGAAGTAACTACTTTTTACAACACGAATTTTATATCATTGAAACTGGACGGTGAAAAAAACGACGGTCCGGAAGTCATGTCGAAATATGGGATTACTGCTTATCCGACCTTGCTTTATTTTGATGCGTCAGGAAATCTGGTTGGAAAAGTGATCGGAGGAATGCAGGCAAAACAATTACTGGCAAAAGGACAGGAAATTGCGAATCCGGAATCAAACCCTGTTTTTCTTGCCCGAAAAGAATACCTGAAATCCAAAAAGAAACCAGCTGATTTGAAAGCTTATGTGAAGGTTTTGAGTGAAAACGAGCACGATTCATTGGCAAAATATGCAACGGAATACTATCAGAAAAATCCGAATCTGAATTTGAACGATCCGGTTGAGTTGGCTGTTTTCAAATCCGCAGTTCATGACTACAAAGCTCCTTTGAGCAAGCAATTCCTGAACGATCCGAAAAATCAGGCTGATAAGGAAGAATATCTGAATAAGATCAACGATTATTTCATGACGACTTACCAGTTGGCGAAAGATGCAAACGATTTTGAAATGATGAAATCAATGGTGGTTGAATTGTTCCCGTACCTTCAAAAGTGTGATGTTCCTAATTTGCCTTCGATGGAAGAATACCTGGAATATGTGAAAGTGCAATTTGAGAAGTAAAAGCAGGAAAATCCTGATTTTTGCTTCTTTCTGATAATAATAACTCTGCATCGTGCATACGGTAGCAGAGTTTTTTTATGCTTTCTATTGCAGTTTTGTTCAATGTGAGATTTGTATAACAAATTGATTTTAATCTGTAATGCATACTGCTTGTTTAAGAATGACCTTTGTAACAGATCAAAGAATGTTCATTTAAAACAAACAAATCATGACAACACCGGAAAAAAATGCCGATTTAGATACTAAAACTGAATCATTTAAAATCACTGGAGATTGGGTACAACAATCTGTTCAATTGAAAGAAAAATTCAATCAGTTAACCGATTCTGACCTGAAATTTGAAACAGGTAAGGAAAACGAATTGTTGAAACGAGTTGAAACAAGATTGAACAAAAAACGTGAGGAGGTGATCAACATCATCAACAAAACGAAAGTTTAATTGGTTAGATTTTGTTGAAAGAAGCAGTAGTTCACTGTCCTATTTCTGATTCGACTAATAGTCGCTGCTTAGTTCTGCAAAGAGAGGCGTAACTTGAAAGAGTTACGTTTTTTTAGTTTCAAATACAGCAATGACTTGCGTCTGATTTTTCTTGTTTCCAATGCCGTATTTCGTTTAAACACCATGGATATCAAATTCAGTGAAAGATGCAATCTTTAACAGAACTTATGTAATAATTCATGGACCCTAATGAAGCACCTTTGTGGGGGTGAAAACACTTTCACTCTTAATCTATGAAATCATGAAAAAAAACAGATTCCCGGATATTTTACTAATGCTTTTGATTGCTGTAATTATGACAGCTTGCACTGCAACATCTGAAGATTCAGAAAAAGTAGATGATGCTGCAACTGAAGTTCAGCTTGCAAAAGAAAAATTAGAAGAGTCAAACCGGAAATATGCAAAAGAAGTCAACAATTACCGGGTTCAGATGCAAACGAATATCAACGATAACAAGTTGTTGATTTTGAAATTGAAAGAGGAGAAATCGACAGGTCGAAAAGAAGCGGTGGCTGTCCGGAATGCTCAAATTGATGCTCTTGAGAAGCAAAATGAGGAAATGGAGGTTCGAATGAATCGTTTCAAAAATGTGGAGGATAAAGATCAATGGAAAGAATTTAAAGAAGAGTTCGATCACGATATGGATGAACTTGGAAAAGCGTTCAAAGGTCTTTCAATCAATAATGTAAAACAATCGCAATAAACAATCCATCAGGTCGATGATTCTCCATTGCTTAAATCAATAAGAGAACGCCGATTCTGAGAAAATTGCTTAATGAAAAGGAGTAACCTGAAAGATTATAGTTGTTTCAGGTCTTCGAATTTCGGGCATTTACCGGTGGAATGTGTTACACAAATTAAGGGATAAGTTACAAAATCATCACATTTTGCTTTCCGTAGTATTTCTGTTTCCCTGTGGTGGTGTATCCTGGCTGTGTGAAAGGACAGTTTGAGAAATAATGAAATAGTTTAAAGTAAAAAATATGTAAGAAATGCTCATTTAAATGTAACAACTTTTAGTTCTTGATGGAAGACCTTTGTAAGAAGCAACAAGTAATTATTCATTAAAGTAAAGGTTATGTCAACAACAGAAAAAAATACGAATCCCAATATGGGAAAGCGTACAGGAAATTTTGAAATTACCGGCAACTGGGGTAAACAGTCTACACAACTGAAAGAACAGTATCAACAATTAACGGATTCGGATTTGAAATTCGAGCCCGGAAAGGAAAACCAGTTATTGGACAGTATTGGGAACAAATTGAACAAAACGCGTGATGAAGTGATTGACATCATCAATAAATGCGAAGTTTAAAATGCCCCAAATCCGGATAGACAGCATAATCAGCTACTATTAAGTAACTAATAGTAACTGTTAGATTCTATCCAGAGAAAGGCGTTCTTCTGTCAACTGACGGAAGAGCGCTTTTTTGTTTCCATTTTAGAGATTGGGGCGCCGGAATTCCATCATTGTCAATTCTGTAAAATATGTAAGAATTGGTTCGAATCGTGTAAGACTTTCAAAAATGCGCTGTTGCATATTTGTAATAAGTGAAAACGAATTCACTTTTTTAATCTGGATAGTCATGAAAAGAGGAAGTAGAATTGTCCGTTTAGCTTTGTCGTTGCTGATTATTTTTCTTGCAAGTTGTACTGAAACAAAATCAGAAAAAGTAGACAAAGCCGCTGAAGAAGTCAGGGACGCGAAAGAAGATTTAAATGAGGCGCAAAAAGCGTATGAGGAAGAAGTTGAAAGTTTCCGCCAATCCATACAAGCCAATATTGACAGTAATAAGTCAGAAATCGAAAAATTGAGAAAAGAGAAGGTAAAGGCGAAAGCAGAAGCTGTTGAAGAAAGAAACAAACGCATAGAAGCACTTCAGGAACGCAATGATGAGTTGGAAGCGCGCATCAGAGAGTATAAAAGCAACAGTCGGGAAAACTGGCAGGAGTTTAAAAGAGAGTTTAAGAATGACATGGATGAACTTGGAAAAGCTTTCAAAGATCTTGGCAAAGACAATGTCAAGTAATACAAATAAACAATAGATCCGGATTCTTATCCTGAGAAATGGTTGAAAAGGAGTAATGTACCATTACTCCTTTTTTATACCTGTAAGTCATATTGCAAAGGAAATTCCGGGCAAAGTTCACTTCCTTCCTGCTTATTTAAATGCTGCAGGAATGGATTGAGTATTTATACACTTAATAAGAACGATCATGAGAACAATATTGAGCACAATAGCCATCCTGATAGTAATCGGTTGGGCTATCGGATATTTCGGATATCACACCGGAGGTTTGTTTCATTTGATTTTGGTAATTGCTTTGATAGCGCTTGTCGTACAGCTGTTTTCAAGCAAAAAAGAATGAATGGGATATAACATTGTGGAATACTGAATCACGATATTTTACAGCAAATTACAAAGTCCTAAGAAATCATAAAACCGCTGTTTTGAATTTTGATACGGCGTTAATATGTTATAACTTACCATCTACCTCTGATTGATTAAACACCGTGACTGGATTAAATACTTTAATACTGAATTTCCTAATATTTTATACCCTGAGAGTTTAACGATAGCTAAATAGATAGAAGTTTTTACTTATTAAAATTTAGTGCTGTGAAGTTGTATATAAAATATATGGTGAGTCTTCGATGCAAGATGGTGGTGAGGGAGAAATTAACAAGTCTGGGTTTGCATTGTGCGAAAGTAGATTTGGGAGTTGTGGAAATCCGTGAGAATATTTCAGAGGAAACCCGTGAAAAGCTGAAGATCAATTTATCAAGGTGCGGGCTGGAGCTTTTGGAAGACAGAACCACTATTCTGATCGAGCAGATTAAAAGTGTGGTGATTGAGATGATTCATTATCTGGATGACGATGCGCCCAAAATGAACTATTCGGATTATATCAGTGAGAAACTCAATTACGATTACACTTATTTGTCTAATGTCTTTTCCAAAGTCAAAGGAATTACCATTCAGCAGTTTATTATCCGGAACAAGATCGAACGGGTGAAAGAATTGTTGATGGACGACGAAATGAATCTGACGGAAATTTCCTACAAACTCAACTACAGCAGTGTTGCCCATTTATCCAATCAATTCAAGAAGATTACAGGCTTTTCTCCTTCGTTCTATAAGCAGATAAAATTCAGCAGAAGTAATCTGGAAGCAATTTGATCCGTTTTACCGGATTCCCATCAAGCGCTTGATCCATTTCAATTTTCCTTCGGAATAAGGAGAATACTTGAGTTTGGTTTCGAACCAGTTTGCTTTTTCAAGAATGCTTTTGTAGTGTGAAAAGGCTCTGAAACCGGCTTCTCCGTGATAAGAACCTGTTCCGCTTTGACCAACTCCTCCAAAAGGCAGACGACTGTTGGAAATATGCATGATCGCTTCATTCACCGCCCCGCCACCAAATGAAATCCCGGAAAGCAGTTTATTCTTCAGAGAAGTATCACTGGTGAAAATATAGCATGAAAGCGGTTTTTCCCGGTTTTTGACTTCAGCAATAGCATCGTCTAAGGAATCGTAAGTGAGAACGGGGAGAAGCGGTCCGAAAATCTCCTCCTGCATGATCGGATCGCTGAAAGTGATGTTGTGAAGCAAGGTTGGTTCAATGATTCGTTCTTCTTCATCCGTTTTTCCTCCTGAATAAACCTTTTCAGGGTCCAATAACTGTTTCAATCGCTGCACATTCCGATCGTTGATAATTTGAATGTAATTCCCGTTTTGAACAGAATACTGAGCAAGTTCGATTTCCTCTTTGGCTAAAAGTAAAAACTCTTCCTTCATGGATTTGGGAAGCAAAACGTAATCCGGAGCAATGCAGGTTTGCCCTGAATTCAGGAACTTTGCCCAGATCAAGCGTTTAACGCCCATTTTTAAGTTGGCATTTTCAGTAAAAATAGCAGGACTTTTCCCACCGAGTTCCAGCGTAACAGGAGTGAGGTGTTTAGCTGCGGCCTGATACACAATTCTACCGACGTTCGGACTTCCGGTGAAAAATATCTTGTCGAAACGCTGTTCCAATAAAGCCGTTGTCTCTGAAATTCCGCCTTCGACCACCTGAAAGAAAGCTGTATCGAAGTGAGAATTGATCAATTCCGCCATCACGCGGCTGGTATTCGAAGGTAATTCGCTCGGTTTCAGAATCACGGTATTTCCGGCAGCAATAGCGGCAATAACGGGTGCAAAAGAAAGCTGGTAAGGATAATTCCATGCTCCGATCACCAGCGAAACTCCCAAAGGCTCGGGAATAATGTAGCTTTTTGCCGGAAAATTCACCCAATTGGTTCGAACGCGTTTCCGTTTTGACCAGGATTTAAGCTTTTTACATGCTTCATCGATGTCCAGAAACACCAACCCGAATTCATTGGTAAAAGTCTCGAACGGAGATTTTTTGAAATCGGCATAAATGGCTTCATTCAAGCGGTTTTGATTCGAAAGCAAGAGTGTTTTCAGGCGTTGAAGCTGTTCAATCCGGAAATCTGTGTCTTTGGTCTTGTTGGTATTGAAAAAAGCACGCTGCTGTTCGATGAGTGTTTTCATGGAATTGAAAATTGTATGCTACAATGTACCAAAGAAATGTCATTTTTGAAAGTATTCGGAAAGTGGAACAGACTTCCGGGTCTTTATTTCAGGAACGTTTGCCTGAATCAATTCATGAACAATCTCCGTTATCACTTTTTTGTTCCAGGATAATCCCCAATTAGGAACAATGATTACTGTTGCCAGTTTTTCGACAGAACCGTTTCGTGCCGTTTGGAATGTTGCATGAATTTCAAGGATGGAAAAAAACATCGTCTGCCGTTGATAAAAGCGGATATAATCCATCTCATAACGCAAGGTTTTTCTGCGTTTTTTGATTTCGAGCTTCCGGTTTGCAAGATCCAGTTGAAGCTTTTTAGGAACTTTCCGGAAATAGATGCCTACGGGCGACACAACAATCAATAAATAAATGAGCGTAATGAAAAAAGTCTCAGGATTGGTGAATGCTTCATTAAATTCCTGCGGATGTTTGATTTGGAGAGATTGCCTGTACGAAATAAGCAAATGAATGATTACTCCCTGAACAAGTGAGTAGAGGAGAATCAATAAAAAGTCGGTTCGTTTTCCTTGCCAGATTTTAGTCATGAGATTATCGGTTGTTTAGTTAATCAAGGATGTAAAATTAATCTTTTACAAAACTTTGCGCTCTTCCGACCTTGCATAACGTCCTTTCGGGCTACGCTTCGTCTTCAAAAGCTCTGCTTTTTTAAAAATAAAGTTGAGTTGAATGAAACGCTAAGAAGCAAAGGTCGCAGAGAATTCTCAAAACTACGATCTAAACTCTGTCACATTTTTTACAGCTTGTTCAATTAATTCTTCCTTCATCCAAACCACTTCCACACTGCTTTTTCCATCCCGAATTTCCTGACGTTGACTGTGTTTGAAATTCAAAACCTGCCCGTTTTCACGGATTTCTTCGTTTTTGGAAAGATCCAGTGTATGAATGAGCCAGCCGGGATTTTGAGCTTCGGTAAGAGCAAGAATTCCTTCGTCTTGAAAATCGCCATCGGGAGATGAATAAATGGCTGTGTATCCGAAATTGATATCCACGGCAGGAGACCAAAGTGCGTTCCCAACAGTTTGTGAAACTCCGGTATAGATTTGCTGTTCCATTGCCCGTGCCCGCGCTCCAATGTGTACACGTGTAGCGCCTTTCAGAGTTTCGGTGCAGGAAGGAACGAGAATAAACTGGGCACCGGCTTCTGCCAATAAATGTCCACCCATGGGAAATTCAATATCGAAGCAGATCTGAACGCCAAACCTGCCGAAAGGTGTTTCAAACAAGCGCAAAGTACCGTCGGAAGGAGAAATTCCCCAGGATTCATCTTCAAAACGCGTCATGAAATGTTTATCCTGATAGGAATAATCGTTTTGAGTGAAGACAAAACAGCGATTGACGGTTTTATCCGTTAAAGCAACGGGAAAGCTCGGTGCAACGATGACACTGTTGTATTTTTGAGCAAAACCCTGAAACGTTTCAATGAAAAAGGGGAGAAGATCCTGTAAATGATCAATCTGAAGTTTGAGATCATCACGTACTTCCTGAGAAAATAACGAAGTCAATTCCATGCTTCCGTATTCAGGGAAAGTAAGGATTTGTGCTCCCTGAGTAACGGCTTCGGAAATCCATTTTTCCGTGTGATTTTTCCAATCTTCCAATGACTGACGTGCGGTGATCGGATATTGAGCTAAAGCAATTGTTACCTCCATTCTCTTTTCCAAAAAATCAATTCTTTTTCTGTTTCTTTTGTTTCGTTTCTGTCGAGCCACGACATCTGACAGCAGTAATCTTGTTCGATGTAGCCGCGTTTTCTCCAAAAATCATTGTTCGGACGATAAGCTTCGGGTCTCAAAGGATGATCCTCCGGGCGAACAACCGAGCAGAATGCGGTGACTCTGAATCCGTGTTCCAGAGCATGTTTTTCGCGGATATCAAAAAACTGATGACCAATTCCCTGACCACGATATGCCGGTAAAAGAATGCTTTCCCCGAAATAGAAAATCTCCTGAACATTTAATCCGCGGTCTATAAAAGGTTGTTGAATTTCAATAGATTCTGCAATTAAAGGCATTCCGGTTGTTGCACCAACCATCCGATCGCCATCGAACACGGCATACAACAGACTCAGTGGATTTTGGGTATAGATCTGCAGATAGTTTTTCTCGTATTCCAGAGAACCTTCATACAAGTAAGGAAATTCGTGAAAAACATCCATGCGTAACTGACTCAATTGGGGAATCAATTCTGCGATTTCAAATCCAAGGGCTAATTCACGTCGTAAGCGATTCACGATTTATTTTGAGACCAGTTCGATCCATAATTCCAGGTTATAGTAAGTCGTAACCCGGGTGATTTTTCCATTCTGAACTTCCAGAAACGCTGCTGCCGGAAGAACGTAAGATTGTCCGTGAGCAGGAGGCAAACCTTCTTCTGCCTTTTTGTATGTTCCGTGAACCACAAATTCCGCGGCAATTCGTCCTTCTGTTGCAGAAGAAAAAAGAACGATGTCTTTCAGCGTTTCAGAATAACTTTCGTCCATGTGCTGCATGAACTCGGTAAACAATTTTTTCCCGATCCGCGGAGTTCCCTGATTGGGTTCGTGTGTGATGTTTTCGTCGACCAAAGCCAACATATCATTCCAGTTGCGTGCGTTAAAAGCGTTGTAATATGCTGTTACGGTTTCTAAAGCTGTCATTTTTAATTTAAAATGTGAGTTCCGATAGCTATCGGAATGAATAGTTGTCATCGATTTCGCTCAACCTCTTTTTGAGACCATACGGAACACTGAGCGGAGTCGAAGAGTGAATTATTTCGGGCATTCCCCTTTCACATATTTCGTAATTCCGTGGCATTGTGCAGTACAGGCATTCGAATATGTTTTTTGGTTACAGCCGCAAACAGGATCGTATTGCATGGTGCACACACAATCTTCTTTAACTTTTTCAGTGCAATCTTCTTTGCTGCAGCCTTTTGCAGCACTAACTGCCAGAATCGATGAGAATAGTAAGATCTTCATAATCTAAGAATTTAAGCTAATATACTTAAAAAAACACCATTTATGACGCTTGCCATTTTGGAAATATTCAGTGTTCCCATCTCATCCGTTTTCTGATGATAATTTTTGTTCCTGTAAAAAGCTGTATCTGTTACCATGCAAGCGCTGTATCCCATTTTCCAGTAGTTCAGATGGTCTGAAAAATCGATTCCGGTGAGTGATTTCGGGCCGTTGAATTTCTTGACAGGCAAGGTCGTAAACCGGTCCATTCTTTTGGTGAATTTCCGGGCTGTTTTTCCCTTGCTGAATTTGTTGACAACGGTGATGTAATTTCCTCTCGAACCATAAAAGAGTTTCAGCAAACCCAAAGGATAGTCTTGTGTGCGTTTTTCTTCCTTGAAGTAACCGATCATTTCCAGACAAATCATTCCGGAAACCTTTGTGCCGGAATCTTTGAGTGATTTCGCGTGAATGAAACTTCCCATGTATTCTGTTCTGAAATAAGGAGGTTCTTCCAGCGTATAGGCCACCAATTCGATACTCTTTTGCGTTTTCTGTTCTTTGAGCATTCGTGCCAGTTCCAGTAAACCCACAATTCCGGATGCATTGTCATCTGCACCTTCCTGATTGCCGCAAACATCGTAATGAGCCCCGATGATTAACCGTTCTGATTGTGCATCTCCGAAACGGGCGATGACATTTTTATAAGTAATGCCTCGAACCTGATAGGTTTGATAAAAGACGGTATCGGCACTTTGCTTGAATTGATCAAAAATAAAAGAAGCGGTTTCATTCAGTTGATCGACGTTCTGATAGTTGCGTGGTTTGGATGTTTTGGTGAGTTCTGTTAACAGCTCCCTGATGCGGATCGTATCGGATTCAGGTGTGTGAATCTGAGTAAAACCGGTCATTGCAAGAATTGTAAAAAGAGTTAACAAAATGGAGTTTTTCATGCAGATTGTTTTTTGACGAAGTTAAATGACTTATTTTCATTACAATCGATTTGTTCGGTTTAAGTTTCATTTTAGATTTTTTCGAATGAGGTAATACGGATTTTCACTTACTCAACACCCGTTTTTATGGAGACATCAGTAATCATTATAATTATCGGATTCTTTATCTTTTGCGGTCATTTTTTGAGTGGGGTTTTTGAGCGAAGAAGTATTCCGGATGTTTTGGGACTGATGTTTCTGGGAATCCTGCTCGGTCCGGTATTTCACATCGTTAATCCGGATTCTTTCGGACAATTCGGTTCTTTATTCAGCAATTTTGTGCTGATCTTTATTCTTTTTGAAAGTGGAACTGATCTCAAAATTTCGGAAGTCAGAAAGTCTTTCAAGGATTCCGCCGGAATTACAGCCATCGGTTTTCTTTTCACCACTGTGACGATTTCGATTTTGTGCAATCAGATCTTTCATCTTTCCTGGGTGACGAGTTTATTTATCGGTTCTGCGTTGGGGGGAACTTCTTCGGCCGTAGTGGTTGGTTTGGTGAAAAAGGTCGATGTACAGCCTAAAACATCCACAACACTCATTATCGAATCGGCTGAAACGGATGTGTTTACTTTGGCTATTCCGCTGGCAATTCTGGGCTTGATGGTTTCCGGCGATTTTTCGGTCAAAACACTGATTTCTCAATTCATTACCTCTTTGGTGCTTGCAATTGTATTCGGTATTTTAGGAGCACTTTTCTGGGCCTTCATTCTCAATAAATTGCCCACGCTGAAAGCAACCAAATTCTCCACACCTGCGTTTCTCTTCCTTTTGTACGGACTTTCGGAATACCTGAACTACAGCGGGCCTTTAACGGCTTTGACTTTTGGAATTGTAATAGGGAATCTGAGTTATTTCGAACCCAAGATCCTGCGAAAAATCATCCCGAATCAGCGGATTATTTTACCGGAAGAAGAACGTACTTTTTTTAGTGAAATCGTATTCCTGCTTCGAACCTTTTTCTTCGTGTTTATCGGAATCAGTATCCGTATCAACCGCATTGACTGGTTGCTTTGGGGAGCCTTGATCACGTTCATTGTTTACCTCGTCCGGATCATTGTCGTGAAGCTCGTTATCTCTTCCGAAACTCCGGTTTTGGACAGGGCGGTCATGTCGTTTATGATTCCGAAAGGCTTGGGAGCGGCTGTTATTGCGACATTGCCTATTCAGCAAGGCCATATGGATGGTGCGATCATTCAATCGATTTGTTTCGCAGTGATTTTGTCCAGTACGGTGTATTGCGTGGTGTTTTTCTTTCTGGTAAAAACAGGATTCACCATGCCGTTTTATCGCTTGATTTATGGAAGGAGTAAACGGGCGGCTAAAAAATGAAGTAAAGAGGATGTGGAGGAAGGAAAAGATCTGAATAGCCCATATTTACTGACTTGTCGTAATATTGGGAAATTGCGACAGGCAGGCAAAATTCGGGAAATTCCGGCATTATTTCCCGCCTGAAATTCCGAAATCCACATGATAATGATCATCGTGCAGACTATCGATCAAGTCACTGAGTTTAGTCGCAAAATAAATGCCGCTGTTCTTCAATTTTTGCACGTATTCCGTAGCAAACAATTCATCTTTCAGGGCAATTTTCAGAATAACCTTCTCGATTTTGAGTCCGTTTTTGTGTGCTTGTTCGTTTAACTCCAAAAGATGCCGGGCAATGAGATTGAAATCGATCTGATAGTTTTGATCTTCCGTATACACTCCGTTTTCATCAAAATCCATCAGGTAATGCGGAAGTCCCAGCGTATTGAAATCAGTTGTTGGAGTCCCGTTTTTCAGCAATGGCGACATGAAATCCACACTTAAACCGTTTTGATGCGTGCGGTGAGGCCAGATTTTCCCTCCGTGTTCGTTGGAACATTCCATCAAACCAAATTCAAACGAAGGCAGAAGCTGTTCAAATTTCTGATAGGTGTTCAGAACTGTTTGATACACTTTCTCATTTACGAAAGCATGCTTTTCAAGATAACTGGTCGAATCGAAATAAATGAAGTTCGGACCTTTGAAAGGAAATAATCTTCCGTTTTTCAAACTTCCGTTGCTCACTGTTCCTGAAGAAATGCTCGGTTTGGAATTGTCCTTATATTGATCATACAATACTTGAATCGGATTGGTTTCCGCTTGAACCTGTTTTGTTGTTTCAGGTGTTTGGGGATTTTCTGATTTGGCAGGTGTTTGTCCCGAGCAAGCCTGTATCAATGCAAGGGGCAAGAGGAGGAAGGAGATTTTTTTCATGACTCTGTGATTTACAAAGTTGATGCCACAAAACACAAAAAAACCCTGACAATCAATGTCAGGGTTTGATATATCGAGATTAATCTTCGGCTTAGTGAGAGAAGCTTCTTTTTTCTTTGATACGTGCTGCTTTTCCGGTAAGACCACGGAAGTAGAAGATACGTGCACGACGAACTGCTCCACGCTTGTTTACTGTAATTGTATCAATAAAAGGAGACGAAATAGGGAAGATACGCTCTACACCTACGTTTCCTGACATTTTGCGAACTGTAAACGTTTCAGTTGAACCTGAACCACGACGTTGTAAAACAACACCTTGGAACTGCTGAATACGCTCTTTGTTTCCTTCTTTAATTTTGTAAGATACGGTTACTGTATCTCCAGCACCGAAAGCTGGGAATTCTTTTAATTCTACTAGTTCTTTTTGAAGCTCTCTGATAAAATCCATGACTCTAATTTTCTTTCACTATCCCATAATTGGGGGTGCAATATTAGGAATAATTTTTCAATTTACGATGAAACGCCTAACTTTTTTTTATTTGAAGCTGTTTTTCTGTTCCGAATCCCTTTTTTTCTAATTTCGATTATCGAAACAATAACTCCTTTACAAAGATACCGAGAAAAATGGAATCAAGGAATAAGAAAATAATCGGACGAAAGGATTTGGTTTCCTTTCCAAGTTTTGAACTGAAAGATGTTCCCGTGAAAATCGATTCAGGAGCCTATTCAAGCTCGATGCACTGCGAATCGATTGAAGTGATTGAATTTGGTGAAAAAGAACAGCTTCGGGTGGTCTTTCTGGATCCCGCTATTTCAGGTTATACCGGAAAAGAAGTCGTGTTCAATGACTTTAAAACGAAGATTGTGAAGAGTTCAAACGGAATCGCTCAGGAACGTTTTTTTGTTAAAGGAACCATTCGCTTGTTCGGAGAAACGTATGAAACCGTATTTTCGTTGACGGAACGAACTGGCTTGCGAAATCCCATTCTTTTAGGTCGGCGTTTATTGAATAAACGTTTCCTGATCGATACATCTAAGACGAATTGTTCTTATAAACACGAAAATAACTAATTGATACCGAAGGAAAGGGATGAGCCTTTCAATATATTGAGAATGAAAATTGCCATTTTATCACGCAATCCGCATTTATATTCTACGCGGCGCCTGGTTGAAGCTGCAGAAAAGCACGGTCATGAGGCACATGTAATCGACCATTTGCGTTGTAACATTGAAATAGAACAAAAAGGCCCTTCTTTGTTTTACGGATCGGAATACCTGGAAGGATTTGATGCCGTGATTCCGAGAGTCGGAGCATCTGTTACATTTTATGGAACAGCGGTTGTTCGTCAGTTTGAAATGATGAACGTATTTTCCGTAAACAGTTCCAGAGGAATTGTGCATTCCAGAGATAAATTGCGTTGTTTACAGGTTTTATCCAAAGAAGGAATCGGTCTGCCAAAAACAGTTTTTACCAATTATTCCCGAAATGTAGAACACGTAGTGGAATCAGCAGGCGGAGCTCCTGTAGTATTGAAATTATTGGAAGGAACGCAGGGTTTGGGTGTTGTATTAGCAGAAAATCAAAACGCGGCTCAATCTGTATTGGAAGCCTTCAATGGTTTGAAAGCACGGGTAATCGTTCAGGAATTCATTAAAGAAGCAAAAGGTGCGGATATTCGCGCATTCGTAGTAGACGGTGAAGTAGTTGGTGCGATGAAACGCCAGGGAAAAGAAGGAGAATTCCGTTCGAATTTACACCGCGGCGGTACGGCAACGATTATGGAATTGACCGAGGAAGAAAAACGAACAGCCATTAAAGCAGCTGAAGCTGTCGGATTGGGAGTTGCAGGAGTTGATTTGCTTCAGTCTTCCCGCGGACCTTTGGTTTTGGAAGTGAATTCTTCTCCGGGACTGGAAGGAATTGAACGCGCTACCGGAGTGGATATTGCCGGAAAAATTATTTCTTTCATCGAACAGAATGTAAAAAGATAAGAATGGCTAGATTCTACATATTAGGAAAAGAAATTCTGCCCGGACAAAGTGTCGAATTGAGTATGGACGTTGCAAAACTGCACACACATACACCTGTTCAGGTTCCTGTATTTGTGGAAAGGTCTTTGAAAGACGGCCCGATCGTGTTGTTGATGGCAGGGATGCATGGCGACGAAATCAACGGAATGGAAATCATTCGCCGGGTCATCCGCAAAAAATGGAACAAACCGATTGCAGGAACCATTATCTGTCTTCCGGTGTTCAATATTTTCGGGTATCTCAACTTAAAACGGGAATTACCGGACGGACGAGATTTGAACCGAAGCTTTCCGGGATCTAAAAACGGTTCGTTGGCAAGTCAGTTTGCGTACCAGTTTATGAATCAGATTGCACCGAATGTCGATATCGTCATAGATTTTCATACCGGTTCAGCACAGCGCTCCAATATTGCGCAGGTTCGTTGTTTGTTATCCGATCCGATCAGTATGGAATTGGCAAGAGTTTTTAATCCGCCGTTCATTGTTCATTCGGGATACATTTCGAAATCTGTCCGCGAGGCCTTGAACAAAATGGGGAAGAAGATTCTCTTGTTTGAAGGTGGAAAAACCAATTCGATTGATGAAACAATTGTAGAAGAAGGATTGCTTGGAATTCAGCGCATTTTGAATCATTTCCACATGAAGAATTTCAAGTTGGATCCGATTGAGAACGAACCGGTGATCATTAAATCATCCAGATGGCTCAGAGCTCCGCAGTCGGGGGTTTTTCATGCCGAGGTTAAAAACGGACAGTACGTGGAACAAGGCGATTTGCTTGGCTTTGTGAGTGATCCGTATGGCTTGACCGAGCGGAAAATCAAATCAAATACCAAAGGATTTATTATTTGTACGAATGAAGCACCTTTGGTAAATAAAGGAGACGCAATCTTCCACATCGGAACAGCATTGGTTGCTGATAAACAAGTTTAATTGAGGAATGAGAACTAAAAACATTCAGGGATATGCCGCCATTGGCGTTTTCAATTGTAAAACGGAACATAATATCGGAACGCTCTGGAGATCTGCTTATGTTTTAGGTGCATCCTACATTTTTACGGTCGGAAAACGCTATAAGAAACAGTCGTCGGATGTAACGAGAACCTGGGCGCGAATTCCTTATTTTCATTACGATACGCTGGAAGATTTGTGCGAGAATATTCCTTATGATTGCCATCTGATCGCCATTGAACTGACCGATGATGCCGAATTTTTGCATGATTTCGATCATCCCAAACGCGCTATTTACCTGCTTGGCTCCGAAGACCAAGGCTTGCCCGAATCCGTTTTGGCAAAATGCAGGAAAGTGATCAAGCTTCCGGGGAATTCGTCACTAAATGTTGCTGTTACGGGAAGCATTGTCCTGCATGATCGTGCAGCAAAATTGAATCTGGAACTTCCTCCGCATCACAATGAATAAGAGGTAACTTTTGAAATGAAGAGAATGTCCAAAATCACCTTCTGAATTACGATACAATAGCTTAGTTTAAACGCTCGAATTAGTTCTTGGTTTTTGGCATTTTTGACGTTCTGTTAAATTCATAACTAACTGATTTTTATTTTTAAAAGCCGGATTTCGTTGTGTGGATTGTATGTTTCACTTTCTTGTTTTTAGTTAAAATTCTTCATTGAAAGGCTATCTTTGCCCCTCAAAACTGAGATAGTTTAAATATGTTCAGATTTTTACAACTTTTCCTGCTTGCGTTTTTCCTTACTCCTGCGTTACATTCTACTGCTCAGAGGGATACCGTTTTTTGGTTTGCAGCTCCCGACGTTTCTTCGGGAGTCGGACAGGTTCCGGTAATGCTTCGCTTTCAATCTTACGATCAACCGGCAACGATCACCGTTTCGCAGCCCGCAAACGGAGCATTCATTCCTTTGGCTTTGACCATGCCCGCATTTTCAAGCGACAGTTTGAACCTGAGTTCGCTCATTGCTCAGATTGAAAGCCCGAACGGGGATGTGATTGCCAATAACGGATTGAAAATTTCATCTACCGGATTGATCAATGTTGCTTATGAGATAAATGCTCCGAACAACAAAGAAAGCTTTAGTTTGAAAGGTTCGAAGGCATTGGGGACGAACTTCTATACACCTTTTCAAAAACACTGGGACAACGCAGTTACAGCTCCGGCAACTTACTCCGGAATTGAAATTGTCGCGTCGACCAATAATACAACCGTATTAATCACACCAAGAACCGGGATAACGGGACATACTGCAAATGCGACTTTTTCGGTGGTTTTGAATGCCGGACAAACATACAGCGCACGCGATGTGAGCGTAACTGCGGCTACTTCACTTACCGGTTCGATTGTTTCAGCCAATAAACCTGTTGCTATCACTTTGTTTGACGGCCAATTGGTACAATCCGCGTGTTCTGATATGATCGGTGATCAGTTGATTCCTACACCTTCTATCGGAACGGATTATGCAATTTATAAAGGAACGTCCACTTATGACCGGATTTATGTTCTGGCAACTCAGAATGGTTCAAACATTGAAGTTACCGGAGTGAGTACGACTTCGACATTGATCAATTCCAGCGAAACTCTGGAAATTCCAATGACCAATGACATCATGTATATCAAAGCAAGCAAACCGGTTTATGTGTATCATGTTTCAGGTTTTGGCTGCGAATTGAATGCGGCGGTCGTTCCGAGTTTGAACTGTAAAGGAAACAACAACATGGCTTTTTCCCGTTCAAGCTCAGATTCTTTGGGAATTGTATTGGTTACCAGAAGCGGATATGAAGGAAATTTCCTGTTAAACGGAAGTTCCGGTTTGATCACCGCGGGAATGTTTCAGAATGTTCCGGGAACTTTGGGACAATACAAAGCTGCACGAATCTTTTTTAATACCGCTCAGATTCCGGTGAACAGTCACAACATGATTGTGAATCTGGCAGATATCTTCACGATGGCAACCATTACGGGAGGCGGAACAAATTCCGGTTCTACGTACGCTTACAATACCGATTTCTACGCAACGGCTTTTTCAAATGCGGGTCTTGATGATACGGTTTGTGCAAATGTAACTTATACCTTGTCCGGAAATGTCGGAGGAGGAGCGGTCACAGGATCCTGGTCGAGCAACGGTTACGGGTCATTCCAAAACGGATTGAATTCTGTTCCGAATATTTATGTTCCAAGTCCTTTGGATACCTTGATCAGCCCGATTCGCGTGATTCTTTCAACGACGGGTTTTTGCCCCACTGCACGCGATACGATGTATCTGGAAATTACTCCTGCACCAATTGTCAATGCGAACACAGATCAATCCATTTGTGAGAACAATTCGATTATTCAATTGAACGGAATTATCAGCGGTGGTGCTGCAACAGGAATCTGGAGTACAACAGGAACGGGAAGCTTTCAACCCAATGCTTCTGCTCTGAATGCGGAGTATGTTCCTTCAGCAGCTGATCTTTCTTCCGGCTTGCTGCAATTTGTATTGACGTCAACCAACGGAGTTTCCTGTGCAACGGTAACAGATACGATGAAAGTATTGTTTACTCCGGCTGCGGTAGTTCAGGCTGGTGCAGATACCCTGATTGTTTGTGCAAATAACTCAAATGTTTCGCTTTCGGGAACAGTCAGCGGACCAACAACCACAGGAAAATGGCTTACAAGCGGAAACGGAATTTTCTCCCCGAATAACAGCTCTTTGAATTGTACCTACATTCCAAGCGTTGCAGATACGACAGCAGGTTTTGTATGGCTCTATCTCGAATCGACCTCGAACGGCAATTGTTTGCCGGTTCAGGACAGCATTTATGTTTCTATCAATAATGCTCCGAAAGTAGATGCCGGACCGAATCAGTTAAAATGCTCCAATAGTTCTTTGGTTCAATTGAACGGAAATGTAACTGGCGGGCCTTTCGGTGGAATCTGGAGTGGCGGATCAGGAATTTTTACTCCTTCCAACACCGCAATGAATCCAACGTATAAACCCACAACTGCGGAAGTTTCGGCAGGAAGTGTGGTATTGACCTTAACATCCACGAATAACGGAACGTGTACGGTTGTTTCGGATGCGATGCAGATCAATTTTGTTGCTCCTCCTTTTGCGAATTTCAGCGCAACAAATGTTTGTGAAGGTTTACCGAATGTTTTCAGTGATTTCTCACTTCCCGGTTCAGGCACTTTAACAAACTGGTCGTGGAAGTTTGCAACAGGTCAAACATCATCTGTTCCGAATCCGTCTTACGGATACCCATCTTCAGGAACGTATCCGGTGGAGTTGATTGTTACGAATTCAAACGGATGTAAGGATACGGTTTCGATCAACGTTTCTGTTTTTGATAAACCGGTCGCAAATTTCACCACCGTCAACTCCTGTCCGAATAATCAGGTAACGGTGGCATTTACGGATGCTTCTGTCAGCACGGATGCAATTAACTCCTGGTTTTACGATTTCGGTGGACAGGGTTCTGCTGCTATGGCAAATGTGAATCAACAATTCGCCAGCGGAGGAACTTATACGGTGACTCATATTGTTTCGACAATTAATGGTTGTTCGGACACGATTGTTATTCCGGTGGTCATTGATCCGCTTCCGGATGCAGGATTCTATTACAACTCGAACGGAGGAATGAACATCGGTGCGGTATTCAATTTTATCGATACATCGGATTATGCGGTCAGTTATTCCTGGAATTTTGGCGACGGTTCAACCTCAGCTGCTATGAATCCAAGCCATACATATTATTCAAATGGCAATTATTACATCGTTCTTCAGGTAACCAATGCTTTGGGCTGTACCGATAGCGCGATTCGTTTCATTGCAATCAATACGGTAACCACTGAGATTTCTACCTTGATTCCGACAGTGATTTCTCCAAACGGAGACAGTTCGAATGATGTCTGGAAACTGGATTTCCTTAAGCTGGGATATCCGAATGCTCACATTGAGATTTACAATGAATGGGGGCAAACGGTTTTCACTTCGGATGGTTATGAAGAACCTTGGGACGGAACTTTCAGCGGAGAACCTGTTCCGGATGGAAATTACCTGTTTGTGATCCAGCTGAATGCGAATGCAAGCCCGGATATCTACAAAGGAGTATTAATGGTGTTAAGAAAAAGAGACTAATATGAATAAGAAGCATTTTATTACAGGCTTGTTTGTTGTTTTGCTCTTTGTTTCTTTCGGACAACAGCAAAGCATTTTCACAAACATATTGGCAAATCCGCTTCATTACTCTCCCGCATATGTAGGAAGTACCAATTACCATGAAGTGAGTTTTTTCAATAGAAATCAATGGGTCGGATTTAAGGATGCGCCGCGGAATTTTTATTTGAATTTCCATGGTTCGTTCAAAAACAGGGCAAAACACGGATACGGTGTTCAGATCTTGTCCGAACAAACCGGATTACTTAGTAAAACAGGGATTTATCTGAATTACGGATACCAGATCAAAATGAGTAAAAAGTGGAAAATCGGTTTGGGAGTTCGCCCCGGTTTTGTGCAATACCGCGTTCGTTTGTATGATGCAGTGGCTGCCGATGCAGGAGATCCGATCTTCACAGGAAACACCTATTCGGGAAATGCATTCGATATCAATGCAGGATTCCGCCTTTACAACGATAAATTTGAATTCAGCGGGGGAATTGATCATTTGATTGGAAAGAACTTAAACCTTTCTTCCTACAACCAGAACCTGCAGTTTCACTACACTTTGATGACTTCCTATAAGTTTCTGTTCAAAAAGAATTGGGAATTGCGGCCTGCAATTTTGTTCCGGTACACCAAACCGGTTCCTTCCCAGCTTTCTATCATGACACAGCTGTCATACAAAGACAAATTCTTCGGTGGAGTGAACTTCCGTACAAATGATGCTATCGGGATTTTCCTTGGAATCAGATTGAAAAGCCGTTTGAGTATCACTTACGGATACGATTACAGTTATACCAAAATCAGAAAGTACAGCGCAGGTTCGCATGAAGTGGGAATTTCCTTCATCATTACCAAGAACAGGCCTTCGTTGGAAGAAGAAGATGACAAATTGAATAATAGTATTCTTGAAGATATCCAGAAGGAAATCGAGAAGGATAAATAGACGATGAATTTAAAGCTTATGAAATTACGTCGAATAATAGTACTGCTTGCGTTGATTTTTACGGTCGGATCTTTTGAGAGTAAAGGTCAGATCGACTCCGTTTTTTGGTTTGCGGCACCGTGGGTAACACCGAGTCATGCCGGAAACACTCCATTGGCATTACGCATTTCCACATTTAATACACCAACGACGGTTCGCGTGTATCAGCCTGCGGGCACTTACGATTCTACTTTTGTCGTTCCGGCAAACTCGTTGAACTCTCATTTTTTAAATGCAATTGTTAATACGCTGGAGTCGAAACCGGCAGATAACGTATTGAATTATGGAATTAAGATCGAAGCAGATACCTTAATTACCGTGGTTTACGAGGTCGTAACCATTGTCAATAACCCGGAAACATACTCCTTGAAAGGACAAAATGCACTTGGAACCGAGTTTGTTTGCCCGTTTCAAAATACGTGGGCGAATGGAAACTATGCACCGATTCAGCCGAAATCCATGATTTGTATTGTGGCTACGGAAGACAATACAACCGTTTGGATTACTCCAAAAGCAACGGTGGTTGGACATCCGGTCGGAATTACCTATTCAATTACCTTGAACAAAGGACAAACGTATACGGTAGAAAATACTTCGCAGGCAACCAATACTCCCGGAAATAACCTGGGAGGAACAATTGTCGTTGCAGATAAACCGATTGCCGTAACGGTTTCCGATGATTCGGTGACCAATTCGGGAGGTGGCTGCCGGGATTTAATGGGAGATCAGATTGTACCTGTTGATGTGGTTGGAACGAATTACATTGTAAACAGAGGGAATATGTTTGCGAATTCTCAGGAGGGAATTTTTATCGTTGCAACTCAAAACTTTACTTCGGTAACGGTGACGACTTCTCTGGGAACATTTTCACAACTCCTCAATCAGGGAGATACCTGGAAATATGTGCTGACCTCCACCGAAACTCTTGCATACGTGGATGCAGATAAGAATGTATACGTATTACAAGCCAGCGGATTCGGATGTGAAGTCGGAGAAGCATTGCTTCCGCCAATCAACTGTGCGGGATCAAGCCAGGTAAGTTTTACCAGAACCAATTCAGAGACATTTATTCTGAATATTTTATGTCCTACAGCAGCAATCAATGACTTTTTGTTGAACGGCAGTGCAACACTGGTTCCCGGTTCTGCTTTTAATCCGGTTCCTGGTACAGGCGGTTTCTGGAGTGGTGCTCAAATCACATTCAGCACTGCAAACATTCCGGTGGGTTCATCCAATCTGATTACCAATTCAAGTGAATACTTTGGGTTAGGAGTTATCAACGGTGGAGCGGGTTCGGGATGTTACTATCACTACATGTCTTCCTTCAACCGGAAAGTATATGTGAAAGCCGGAAATGATACGACTCTTTGTAACGGAGATCCTTCTGTTTTACTCAATGGTTCTGTTGATGGCGGAACAACGACCGGTCAATGGTCTGTTCTGAACGGAGCAGGAACTTTTGCCAACTCGGTCGATTTGTCTACTTCCTATGTTCCTTCAGCTTCTGATTACGCGCAGGGAACCTTGACCTTCATTTTAACTTCTACCGGAAATTGTGATCCGGTAAGAGATACGGTAGTGGTAAACTTTATTCAATCTCCGGAAGCAAATGCCGGTTTGGATGATTCTTACTGTAAGAATAATGTTGGAGCGGTGCCGATTACAGGTGCATTTTCGTATTCGGCTGCTGCAACCTGGAGCGGAGGAGACGGAGGGTCCTTTGGAAATATAGGTTCTTCTTCAACAACCTATACACCGTCGCCTGCTGATATTGCTTCAGACAGCGTGCTTTTGTTTTATACCACAGCCGGAAGTTTCTTCGCCTGCCCGAATACACAGGATACTGTTGTGATCTTCTTTACGGAAGCTCCTTTTATTGAAGCGGGAGGTGATCAATTGGTTTGTTCAAATACTACGGATGTGACCCTGAATGCAGTGATTTCAGGAGTTACGAATACCGGGGTATGGACTGCAGACGGAACAGGAGGTTTTTCTCCTTCTCAGACCAACCTGAATGCAAGCTACGTATTATCGACAGCAGATATCTCAGATGGTTTGGTGACTTTGTATCTCGAATCCACAAACAACGGAAATTGTTTGGCTGTGTATGACAGTTTGCAAATTCAGATCATCGATTTTCCGGTGGTGACAATTACTTCTATGGATTCCATTTGTTCGAACAATGCTACTTTGGGGCTGACAGGAACAGTTTCCAGCGGATTTTCGACACAATGGACTACTTCCGGTTTCGGAACTATTGCAGATCCGTCAAACTTGTCGACTTTCTACAGTATTTCTCCGGTAGATGTTACAAACGGATTCATCGATATCATTCTGTCGACAACGGGAATTTGCCCGATCGCGCACGATTCGTTGCGCGTGACTTTTGTTTCTCCGCCGCAGGTAAATGCCGGAACAGATCAAATGTATTGTCAAAACCAACTCGTTCAGCTCAATGGTCATATTGTAGGAGCAGATACAACCGGAACATGGTCTACTTTGGGAACCGGAACCTTTATTCCCGGACCGAATTACCTGAACGGTTTGTATGATCCTTCTGTTGGAGATGTTTCTGGTGGACCCGTAAGTTTGGTTCTCACTTCAACCTCCAATTTCGGATGCCCGCCAGATAAGGATACGATCATCATTACCTTCAACCAAATCCCGACTGCTGACTTTACGTTTACAAACACTTGTCAGTCCAGTAATATGCCTTTCGTTGATGCCTCGACCTCCAATTCAGGAGTTTTGTCTTCCTGGTCCTGGTCTTTTGGCGACAATACCAGTTCGATTGCACAAAATCCGCAGCATGCTTATGGAACAGCCGGGAGCTTCAATGCTCAGTTGGTTGTTACCGGAAGTAACGGATGTACGGATACTATCGTCAAACAAGTGACCGTTTATCCGCTTCCTCTTCCTGCTTTCAATGCATCGATTGCATGTGAGTCTTATCCGACAGATTTTACGAATACTTCTTTCATTTCTTCCGGAACGATTGATTCCTATTCCTACGATTTTAACGGAATCGGTTCGAGCACACAAACCAGTCCGTCCTTTGTCTTTCCTACAAGCGGAATCTACAATGTGAGTTTGACGGCTGTTTCGAATTTCGGTTGTACGAATACTGTCATTCAGCAAATCAATGTACACGCTATTCCGACGGCTTCTTTCACTGCATCTCCGAATCCGGCATTGGTGGAGCAGGACATTACGTTCACCGATGTAACACCGGGAAATATCGTTTCCTGGCAATGGAATTTCGGAGACGGAGAAGGGGATAATACCGAAATCACCAATCATAGTTATGATGCCGGTGGTGTTTATATTGTGACTTTAACAATTGTGGATGATATCGGTTGTACGGACACAATTTCCAAAGCCATTTCGATTGCACTTCTTCCGGTTCTTCCAAGTGGATTTACACCGAACGGAGACGGAGAAAACGATGTGTTTATCATTCGGGGCGGACCTTTCAAAGACGTGAATTTTAAAGTATATAACAATTGGGGACAAGTGGTTTTCGAATCAACAGACTCCAATGTGGGCTGGGATGGAACATACAGAGGAGAACCGGTTCCTTTGGGCGTTTATACCTGGACTTTTGTAATAGATATGGGAAGTAATTTTGTTGTCAAGGAATCTGGCGACGTCACTTTAATTCGATAAGCCATGAGATTCAGAATTAGTTTATTAGCTCTTTTCTTTAGCGGATTGTCTTACGGACAAGATGCACATTTATCGATGTATGATGCCGCGCCTTTGTTTTTGAATCCTGCATTGACAGGTGTTGTGGAGGGTGATTTCAGAGTTCATGCACAATACAGAACGCAATGGAAATCGGTGAATTACAAGCCGTATACTTCAGCATTGGTGAGTTTTGATATGCCGATCAAGAAATGGGGATTTGGTATTCAACTCAATAATTTCAGAGCTGGTGCAGGAAATTTCAATGTATTTCAGGGCTTGCTTTCCGCTGCATATTATGTTCCGCTAAACAGAAACAAAACGCACATTGTGAACTTAGGTTTGCAGGGAGGTGTCACTCAAAAATCAATTGAGTACCAGCTTCTTTCATTCAATAATCAGTATACGCTGAACAACGGCGGAGAATTTGACCAGACAGTTGTATCAGGAGAAGATTTCGGTGCTCAATCGAAGTTTATTCCGATGTTGAATGCAAGTGCTTTGTATTATTACTCCAAATCGCAAGCGAGATTGAATCCGTTTATTGGTGTTTCCTTGTTCAATTTAACGCAGCCGAATGAATCGTTTTTCGGAAGAGATACCCGATTGCCGCTTCGTATGTACACGCATTTGGGAACGCGGATAAACATCACTGAGTTGTTCTATCTGATCCCGAAAGTGCTCATCATGAATCAAAAGAAATTCCATGAGCAGACTTATGCTGTTGAAGCAGGTTATTTCATGAAAGGCAGCGCGGCTTATGTTTTAGCCGGAGTGATTTTCAGAGCGAAAGACGCCATGATTGCAACCATTGGTGTGAAGAAAGAACAGTTTATTGTGAAAGTGGCGTATGATTTCAATATTTCATCATTAACTGCAGCATCCAAGAGCAAAGGAGGATTCGAATTGTCCTTTACCTACATCCACAAAAAACAAAAACCGGTTGATTACAAAATCTGCCCACGTTTATAATATTTCGTTGTTATTATGAAATCTACGATCAGTTGCTTGTTGTTTTTAGTGATCTCCGGTATATCACTGGCGCAATCAAAAAAAATGTATGTCTATTTGGGGGATGAGCATTTCAACAAACTGGATTATGTGAATGCTGTTGAACAATACAAACTGGCTTTGTCGGATTCTGTGGCAAATTCAACGATGGTTTATCCGTACGAAGTACAGGTTACGAACCGGAAACTGACTGCTAAATCGAAAGTAGAAGTAGACAGTACGCTGAAAGTAACCTTAGAACAATACTTGCATCATCAGGTGGCCTGGTGCTACTACCGTATGCACGATTATCCGAATGCGGAAAAACATTTGAAAAATACGGCAGACGAAAAGGCTTATCCGCACGACAGTTACTACCTGGCGCAGAGTTATATGAACAACAACCGGTATGACGAAGCAATTGAAAAGTTTGAAGATTATATCCGTTCTCCGCAGGCAGACGATGAATTGATTCATGCGGCTCAGGTTTCCATGACCGGATGCCATCTGGCGAAGGAAGAACTTAATAAAACACGTGAAATCAGTGTGAAACTGGCTGACACGGCAATTTTCAATAAAGGAACAGCAAGTTTCGCAACGATGTATTTCGACAAAGACCAAAAGTTGATGTTTACATCGGCGAGACCCGGAGGCGTGATTCTGAACGAAAAACAGCAGTCGGAATATTTGTGTGATTTGTACTGGGTGGAACTGAAAGAAGACAGCAGCTGGTCTGCAGCAACTAATTTCGGGCGTCCTTTGAACAGTGCTCAAAATGACGGAGCAGGTTCGTTCAACAACAATCAGGTGATTTTCTATACCCGATGGAGCGAAGAAAAGCGTACGGAACAGAATATTTACCTGGCTCGGATGCAGAATATGAAATTCTTTGAAGCTTACAAACTGGATTCTTCGGTGAATTATCCGGGCTATAAAAGCATTCAGCCTTATGTTTCGATGGATGGCCGCACTCTTTACTTTTCGTCTAATCGTCCCGGAGGTTTAGGAGGAATGGACATCTGGAAAATTCCCATTGATTCGGCCGGAAATACACAAGGACAGCCTGAAAATCTGGGTTCTCTGATCAATTCCGATCAGGATGAGGTCACGCCGTTTTTTCATGAAGTGTCATCGACTTTGTTTTTCTCTTCGAACGGACATGGAAGCATGGGAGGTTTGGATATCTTCAAATCACTTTACGACCGGGAAACGGAAGCATTCAGTGTGCCGAAGAATCTGGGAATGCCGATCAATTCCAGTAAAGATGATGCTTACATGATGTGGGATTCCCGTTTGTCGAAAGGGTTTTTCTCCAGCGACCGCGAACCGTGCAAGGGTGGAAGCTGCTACGATATTTACGAAGTGGTCAACGAACCGATTCATATTTATCTGAGCGGATATTCTTACAACAAGGAAACGGAAGAGATTTTGCCGAATACGAAATTGACGTTTAAAGATGTGCGCGGAGTTTTCCCGTCATATACGATTGTTACGGATAGTAACGGGTTTTATGAGAAGGAACTGGCATATGGCGTAGAATTGTTTATCAAGGCACAGAAACTGAATTACTTTGCAGATGCAACGAGTGTGAATACCAATTCGATTACGCAAACAACCAGCATTGTACGTGATTTTTATCTGAAGCCGATTCCACAGGATGAAATTGAAATTGAAGGAATCGAATACGATTTTAACTCAGATAAATTGAGACCGGCTTCTCAGGCAGTTTTAGACAAATTATTCGATTTCCTCGAATTGAACAACAACATTTCGGTAGAGATCAACTCGCACACGGATGCCAGAGGAAAAGATATTTACAACCTGGATCTTTCTCAACGCAGAGCGAAATCCTGTGTGGATTATCTGGTTTCAAAAGGAATTGACCCGTCGCGTTTGATTCCGAAAGGATATGGGGAAACACAGCCGAATCAATTGTACGGACCGGACAAGAAACCGGTTTTGGATGCGCAGGGAAAACCTGTCTTGCTGACAGAAGCTTATATTGAAATCCTCAAGGTAAAAGCTGAAAGAGAAGCATTGCACCAAAAGAACAGAAGAACGACTTTTAAGGTGATTAATCAATAATTGAAAAGTAAAAAGTGAGAAGATTTCCCTGTTACTTCGAGTGATCCTGACAGAAACGTAGTTGTGTCAGAATTGGATTGAGAAGAAGGGGGATCGAAGGATCATAAAAAGGTTTTGTACGACAGGATAGGTGATTTCTGAACTGATTTAATATCTGCGTAATCCGTTATATCTGCGGGAAAAGATAATGTGTCAACTAGATTATAGAACAAACCATATAAAAAAAGCCGGGTTTCCCCAGCTTCAATTTCTATCTTTTAAACTTTTACCTTTTCAATTTTACCTTAAAATTACATTCCCTGAATCAAAAAGTCTGTTCTACGATTCTTCGCTTTATTTTCAGCGGTATCGTTGGCAACTTTTGGCTTGGATTCTCCGTAACCTTTCGATTCGAGTCTGTCTTCCTCAATTCCCAAAGATACCAGATAGTTTTTCACTCCTTTGGCACGTCGGTCTGAAAGATCTAAGTTTTTGGCATCGTCACCATCGCTGTCGGTATGTCCCTGAATCATGATTTTAATCGTCGGATTTGATTTCAGGAAGCGGGCAAACTCACGCAGGATGAATTTCGATTTGTTGGAAAGAACATCTGAGTTGTAATCGTATAAAATGTCGTTAAGCGTATAAGCTTCGCCAACTTTCAGTTCTTTTACTTCCAGTTTGTTGTTCACCCGATTTTCCTTTTTCACGATCTCTTCTTTCGTGATCAGTTTTGAATCGAAAGCTGCACCGTCTTTCTTCACGGAAACCATGATGTCCTGTGGCTTATCTGTTTTCACAACTACTGCAAATTTTCCGTCATTTCCGTTTACACGAACCTGATCCACTTTGTCCGAATTCTCGTAAGAAACTTCAATCGTAGCGTTTTCAATCGGTTTTCCTTCCGGATCTTTCAAATCTCCTTTGATGATCGTAACCGGTTTCGGTCGGGCTTCTTCATACAATTCAAAACCGTAAATATCCCAGTTTCCTTGTTGTTTGGAGGAGAAGTAAGCCAGTTTTCCGTCTGTTGAAACGAAAACACCTAATTCGTCTTCCTTGGAGTTGATCGGGTAACCGATGTTTTTTGGTTTACTCCACGTTCCGTTTTCTTCACGCATGTAGAAAATATCCAGGCCTCCAACTCCTTTGCGGTCGTCCGATACATCGGAAACAAAGTAAAGGGTTTCACTATCCTGATGCAGAAACGGACTTTTATCTTTTCCTGCCGTGTTGATTTCATCAAAAGGACGTGGTGCGCCCCAGGTTCCGTCGGCATTTCGTTTCACGATAAATACATCGTTATCTCTTGTGCTCGCACGGTTTGCTGTGTAGAACAAGGTATTTCCGTCGGCAGACATGGAAGGTTGTCCTTCCCATCCGTCAGGAGTATTGATTTTCGGACCCAAATTGATCAGTTCCGACCATTGATAATCCGATGGATTTGGTCCTGTTTTCTGATATGTTGTCGAATACAAATCACAATTCATATAAGCTTGTCCCTTCACCTCAGTTTTTTTACAGGCACAAATCACCATTTCCTTGTTATCGACAGACATGGTTGCTGCTCCGTAGCTTTGGAAAGTTCCGTTGTTGAAAGGTTTCGGGAAAGATTTTCCTGCATCGAAAGACAAACCTTCGTCTGTGCGGATAGAGTAGGTGTAGACCTCCTGAATATTGGAAACGATATCTCCGAGGTTTTTCAAATCCTGTTTGCGGGTATAAAACATCAATAAGTTATCGGGAGAAATCATCGGGAAATATTCGTCATTCCCGGTAGAAACGTTCGGAACTTTTTTCGGGTTGAAAGGAACGGTCTTGCTGAGCATCTCTTTTTCCTCTTTTTCGGTTACAAGAAGGGCTTTTACATCGCTCAACTGCTTGGTATAAGTTGCCCCGTAACGGGAATTATCGGCATGCTTGAAAGCAACAAATTTCTCAAACCACTTGGTTGCAATCTCTTTTTGTTCCTGTGTATAATTGATTACTCCGAGGTAGTAATACATATCGGAATGATAATCCGGACATAATTCTGCTGCTTTTTCAAACAATTCTTCCGCTCTTTGGAAACTGCGGTCACCGGTTGCAGGATTGGGGGAGTTTTCATAAGACTTCACTCCGGAATTGTAGGCATACATTGCGAATTCAAAATATGCTGCGGCATTATCCGGCTCGGCTTCCATGGCTTTACTGAAATTTTCTGCAGCCGTTCTGGCATCAGGAGCATTTCTTCCGGCTTCAATCAGTTTGAGTGTTTTTTTTGAAGGAGGCAAACAAGACGGATCTTCTTCCTGTGCATTTAAAGAATGAATGGAAACCAACGTAATTCCCGCAATAAATAAGTAGTTCTTCCACATAAGTTTTACAAATACAGTTCTGGCAGGCAAAGATTATGCCCAAATAACTATATCGTAATTTCAGCGAAAAGGTTACTGTTTTTTTCATTTTGTTGCGAAAAAAAACGCGTGATTCTTTGATTTTCAAAAGCGAAAAGGGGATTGAGCGGAGTCGAAATACCTTTTCGCTTTTTTAAACATACTGAGCTTACCGAAGGTTGGCACAATATTTTCTTACATAAAGTGTCTGAATCCTAATTTAGGGGCAGGATTTGCAGATTGTCTGCGTTTATCGTTACATTTAAAAAGTAAAATCACATCCATGAAAGTTCGGTTATTCAGTATTCAAATTTGTTTTCTGGTTTTAAGCAGCCTCTTTTCCTCTGCACTTTTTGCGCAATCGGGTTGCAAGGAAGAAAAAGTAGGGAGAAGCTATTTCAGTATTTGCCCGGAAAACATCGTTACGGAGAAGAAAAAATTGCTTTTAACCACGAAAGCAATTCCTAAGAAAATCGATAACAAGAATACCTTCAAAGTCGTTCATTACTACGTTTCGGACCGGAAAAAGGTGGAAACAGATGAAGTGTTTTTGGAATACAGCAAGTTTCTGCGAAACCTGGAAATACTAACGTTTTACGTAAACGGAAAGGAATTTACCGGCGTTTTGAAAATAGCTCTTCCTTTCAAAAATGAAGGCGTGAGTGCTATTTATGGAGGCTACGATTTATTGACCTACGAATTCAAGGAAGGAAAATTTGTATCGAAAAGCAAAGCCAACGACGTAGAATTGGAAAAAGAAAAAGCGGTTATCAGACCAACATAGATGAATTGAAAAGTTAAAATGTAAAAGGGTATTGAGCCGAAATGCTTTTTAACTTCTCACTTCTCCATTATTTCTTACGTGCAATCATAATCCCGTCGCGGATCGGAAGCAAGAGATTTTCAACACGCTCATCCTGTTGAATCAATTCATTGAAATCTTTCAGTAATTGAGTGTCTTTATCGATTTTTCCTTCTGTTTGAATCACTTTTCCGGACCACAACACGTTGTCGGATAAAATATATCCTCCCGATTTCACTTTGTCGAAAACCAGGTTGTAGTAATTGATGTAATTCATTTTGTCTGCGTCGATGAAAACCAAATCGAATTGTTCATCAAGCTGCGGAATTTCTTCCATGGCGTTGCAAATACGGTAATCGATCTTCGAAGCATAATCGCTTTCAGAAATATAGGAACGAACAAAATCTTCCAACTGGGCATTGATATCCAAAGTGATGATTTTTCCTGTTTCGGTCAATCCTTCAGCCATGCAAAGTGCCGAATATCCTGTATAAGTTCCGATTTCCAGAATGCGTTCCGGGCGAATCATCTTCGATAGTAAGCTCAGTAAACGTCCCTGAAAATGCCCGCTCAACATCCGCGGCTGCAAAATGTTGACATGCGTATCACGGTTCAGTTTTGCCAATAATGAAGATTCTGCCGTTGTGTGCTCACAACAGTAATCGTCTAATGCCTGATCGATGAATTCCATGATTATACTCCGAATTGCTTTAAATGATGATCCAAATGTTTATACATTCCTAATCCCCATTGTTCTTTAGTCAGTTTTCCGAAGAAAGAGTGAGGAGCATCCGTACATTTTTCCATTCCACCTTCCTGAAAAGCTGTCAAATGGTCGATCAGTTCTGATTTCGCTTTCTCGAAATCAGAAGTCGTGGTGATGATAAATGTTTTGTGTGTAGGGCTGTTTTTTGGAATCGGTTTGTCGTTGTAGAACGATTTCTTCATCATACTTCCCATCACATAACTTAAGAAAATGCGTTTCAACTCTTTTTGCCCACGGGCTACTTTCATCGTTTCGCTGCAGTGATCCAGCATTTGGGACACATTCATTTTTCCCCAAAGCGCTTGTTGATTTGGCTGTAATTGCTGAATACGCCCGATGCTTTTATCCAGAGCTTGTTTCGAAAAAAGTGTTTTCATTATCATAAGCTTATCCTTTTAAATATTCCCAATCTTTAATTTCCTGAAATTTTGCTTGCCCTGCTTTCGCTTTCGGATGCCACAAAGTTGATTCCGGAGTGATAGTGGGAAGTTCTTCCAAAAGTAAATCTTTTCGGATATATATTTGATTAATTCCCAAATCACTTGCTCCAACCAGGCGGTAACCCTTCTTTTCGGCCAGCTTATTCATTGCCACCACACTCGCTCCATGATAAATCGGATGTTTTCCCGGATACATGTAATTCGGATCGTAAGGAACCACGATGTTCTCAGTTCCGAATTCAGTATGTGTTTCAATCACAACCACTTTTGGCTGAACAACTGTCAGCGCGTCCCAAACCCAATAATCATTTCCGTCAATATCAATCGAAAGCAATTCAATTTCTCCCGACAATCCCGCTTTTTCAACCAGTTGATTGATATTCTCACGTTTAATGATTGCCTGAATATACTGAGGTTTCGGATGATAAGGCGTTGGGATTTTGGAATAAAACTTCTCTCCGCGCCCGATCAATCTGGAATCTCCTTCGAAAAACAAGCCCGACCAGCCGAAATGAATGGCTAAGTTGCTGCAATTACTGTTGATTCCGTCGTTCGAACCGATTTCGATAAATGTTTTGCTTCCTTCACCTATTAAGGAAAAAAGGAAAAGCAGCAATCCGTCTTCTTCAAATTGTGAAAAGACCTTGAAACCAGTGGTACGAAATGCCGGAATTTGTTTGTTTGCCTGCGCAGTCAGATAATGCTGCATGAGCGCACGTTGTTGAATTCCAACCGAAGGATGCAGTTTGTCGCGGTGAATGCGTTTGCTGAAGTGATATTTAACCCAATTTTTTATCCAGGACATACCGCGAATTTAGTAAATAGGACTTTAAGACATCAAGATTTTAAAATATTAGGACTTAGAAATTTATTTGTCCTGATTTCCTGAAGTTTTAAAATCCTGATATCCTCATATCAATACATGAGCGGTTTCTTACTATTATTTACCCAACCCGCCTGACTTTCGTATTCCACGAAAAAGATTTTCAGGTCTGCCTGGCTTTCATACTCGACAAAATAAACGGTTTTTTTTGCCTGACTCTGGTAATCGGTGAAGAACCATGTTCCGTCATTTTCGCCTGCCTGAGATGAATACTTGACTTTGTAAACTTTCAGGTCGGCCTGTGATTCGTATTGAACAACAAAAACCTTCACATCTGCCTGAGATTCATAGTCGACAGAGTAAACCAATTGTGCATTCACACCGTTTGAAGCGAAAAAAAGAAGTAGTAATGTAATTAGATTTTTCATGTTTTTTTATTTGACAAAATTCTATGCAATAATGAGACCAATTTTTTAATTACGAACGTTTCATTTTAAAGATCGATACTTCAAGTTCGAAATTTTCATTTTGAATTGAATTCACTCTTTCTTTTTCTTCTTTTTCAAATCATAAATATCCGTTCTCCGGTCTTTGAGGTTTCTAACCGAACCGAATTGATTTAATTCCCGCAACAAGGTAATATCGACATCTGCAATCAGGATCATCTCGGTATTCGGAGTGGCTTCCGCTTTGATTCCGTTGGAAGGAAAGGCAAAATCGCAGGGAGTAAACACAATCGATTGCGCGTACTGAATATCCATGTTGTGTACATTCGGTAAATTCCCCACGCTTCCGGCAATGGCAACATAACATTCATTTTCAATGGCACGAGCCTGCGAACAGTTGCGCACACGGGAATATCCGTTTTGCGTATCCGTCAGAAAGGGAACGAATAAAATATCCATTCCTTCGCCGGCCAATAAACGGCTCAATTCCGGGAATTCCACGTCATAACAGATCAGAATACCGATTTTTCCGCAATCCGTATCGAAAACTTCGAGGTGATTTCCACCTTCCATTCCCCAGATTTTTGCTTCGTCGGGAGTTACGTGAATCTTTTCAAAGCGTTCAATTCTCCCGTCCCGATGACACAAATACCCGACATTAAACAAGCGGTCGTGCTGGATTTCGGGCATACTTCCCGTAATGATATTGATGTTATAACTGATTGCCAGTTTCGAAAATTGCTGCACGATCTCGTTGGTATATTTCGCCAATTCGCGAATGGCCTGCGGTTCTGACAAGTGATTGTTTTCAGCCATCAAGGGCGCATTGAAAAACTCGGGAAAGAGCGCAAAGTCCGAACGATAACCCGAAACGGCATCGACGAAGTATTCTGCCTGCTGCATCAGATCTTCCATATTGGAGTAGGGGCGCATCTGCCACTGAATCAATCCCAAACGAACAACGGTTTTGATCGCACTTGGAGCTTCACTCTTTTTCTCGTAGTACAAATTGTCCCATTCCAGAAGCACGGCATAATCTTTCGAATGAGAGTCGCCTTCCAGGTAGTTTTTCAGGATTTTAGACGGGTGAAAGTCATTCGACATCTGAAAATCGAGCACCGGATCGTGAATTTCCTTCCGTTTTACTTTTTCAATGTATTCACGCGGCGTCATATCCTTTGCGTAATGGTGATAATTCGGAATTCGTCCACCGAAGGCAATACTTTTCAGATTCAATTTTTCGCACAATTCCTTGCGGTAATCATATAAACGCCGTCCGAGCCGCAGTCCGCGGAATTCTTTTTTGATAAAAACATCAATTCCGTAAAGCACATTTCCATCCGGACGATGTGTTTTGAAGGTATAATTTCCGGTAATCTGTTTGTAGGTATGCAAATGCTCGAATTTGGAAGAATCCACAATGATAGAAAGTGCAACCCCCGCAATTTGCTGGTTGACTTTAATAGCAACTTGTCCTTCCGGAAACTGATTGATCAGCGTTTCGACCTGTTTTCTTGTCCAGTAAGGATTTGCCAAACCTGTATAGGATTCGACCATGGCTTCCTTCAGTGCCTCGTAGTCTGTAATGTTTAAATAGGTGAGTTCGATATTGTCAACGTCATCCATAAAGTTTGTTTTGATAAAAGATACCTAAAAATCAAATGTAATGGATGAATGTTGGGTGAGAATTAAGGAAATTTAAAAAGATCAGTGAAAGGAAATATTATGTCTTTATTTTCTTCTCGCTAATAGTTTTAGGTAATTTAGTTAAAGCCAGACGAATACTTCTGATTATTTGACTGAAAGCCCCTTTTTCATCATTGTCATTTAAATTATTTAGTAGGATGTCTAAATTGCAATCATGTGTTATTTTTAAGTCGTTTAGTTCTTCTTCAGAAAGATTTGGTATACAATCTTTACTTATCAGATTCAGAACAATTTGTAGGTTGAGATAATCATTTCCAATTAAATAGTTCTTAGCAGCTACAAAATAATCTACCAATGCTGATGTATATATTTTGTTGTTTAAATTACCATTTCCTTGAAGATGGAATGTTTTTGCTGTTGTAGAGGCATTTAATTCATTAATAGTATTCTCAAAATTTTTAATTCGCTCTTCTAATGTTGTATTAATATCTTCAAGTATTTCAGTTTTCAGTTTAATGGATTGACTTTCCATTTCCTTTTTTAGTAATTCTTCACTTACTTTCAAAGATTTTTTTTGATACCACTGTATTATAAATGGAACAAGTAAGCCAATTACAGCAAAGGATATTGATCCGATTAGAATTAATTTATCCCATGCAGAATTGTAAAAGGAGTCAACCTTGTTTATTAATTCTATTCCGTAATCTAACGATTCAGGTATTTTTGATAGAATGTTCATAATAATTTATTTTGATAGAATTAAAATTCTAAATCTCTCTCTGCCTTATGGATTCTTTCCATTAAATATCTGAACATTCTGTGATCACTTTCATTATTACAGTTCATCATTACTTCCTCAGTATCCATAATTAGTTGGCGTAGTTCCTTATGTGCTTTTGAAAGAGGAATCTTCTGATTTGAATTCAACAATCTCTCAAGCTTAGAAGAAATACGTTCATATTCAATTGCTGAAATATTTCCTTTATTTCCTTCTCTTCGACCATTAATCATTGTCATTTCCATCATTTTACGGATGTCATTCAATTGAGTTTGAAGTACATCCATTGCTAATGCCTCTTTATTATTGGCTTCTAAATTGGGAATAGAAGCGGGTGATGTTAAAGCCATTAGTCTGACAATAGAATTTATATTTCCACTGTCACCTTCTGCAGCTTTTGTAGCTTCAATAGCATTTTTTAATTCCTCCTGAGTTTTAAGTACTTCATGATATTTCATATCCTTAGAGTATTCAAGATATCTCAATGGACCAATGTCAAAAATTTTTGGTGTTCCTTTTTCTTGAATTAGTACAACAGGTTTATCAAAAGCTTGTCTTATACCCAATTCAAAGAGAACATTTGGATTTCTGGTACTCAAATCGCAAATCGCTATTGGAGCATCAATAAGCTTTTTAAGAATATCTAAATGAATAAAATTTGTTTCATTAACTTCATCTGCCCTTTGAGGATGATACCCTGCGCTTATAACTGAGGGTTGAATAATATCTTCATATACTCTCATAAAATGCCCAGATTCATGTTCCGGAGAATCGCTAATTGGCATTATGATAAAACAATTAGGAATGTCTTTTTTTTCCATTCAGTGAATTTATATTTAGTGTTTACTTCTTCGTAGTTGGTATAAAACCAGTTGATAAATTCTATGTTACTAAACTAACAATTTTTTCAAAAAAAAAATTTCACAACGAACAGATTAATTGTTTCGAAGAAAGATTTAAATGCTCTAGACCTTTGTACCTTGCATGATGTCTTTTCAGACTATGCTCCGTCTTCATCCGTCAGTTGACGGATTCTTCTTTGCGGCAATGGCAAAGAACGTAGTAAACATCGTATTAAATCACTTATCAGTAAAATACAGAATCACCAAACAAACCGGCAAAATCACGAAATAAAGCATTGCGGCATTCAAAACAAACAAATGATACTTCGAAAAACCTTTTCGCTTCCTTAAACGAATCGAAATCCAGGCCATCAGAAGCGGAGCGATGAAAACCAGGAAAACCATTCCCAGCAAAGCCACTCCCGACCAACCCCAGAACAAAGCCGATAAAAAAATGACCAACAACATTCCATAGATCCCGAAAATTCCGAAAAGCTCTTCGACCGGAGCATTGGAAACATTTTCCTTTTTCATTTTCTCACAGAGATGCAAAAAATAGATCAGTCCGCAAATAGGAGTGACGAGGTAAATGATTGCAACACTGATGATTTCCGTGGTTGTCATTCAAACTGTTTTATTTCGATTAATGAAAAAGAGGCAGTTTTATTGTTTGGAAATTGATTTTTCTCAAAAGTGTGAAATGTCATTAAAATGAATGGGTCATTCATAACTTTTCACTTTTAGTTTTGTACGAAAATTATAGCGCAGATTATGAATTTATTTAATATCTGCGTAATCCGCACCATCTGCGGGGAAAAAGAATGTATCAACTAGATACTCGGATAAGTCAATTAATTTTTAATTGAATAATTTTGAATGAATTCTGTTTACCTTTTCATTTTTGCCACATTAGAATCAAAATGCCTTCATGATTGAACCTAAAAACATACAACAGGAATTGAAACAGCTCTATCGGAAATGGCCGGATGTCCGGAAATATCTGAAGACTTTGGGCTGCGATTCGCTGAGTGCGGAAGATATTTTTCAGGAAGCTTTGTTGATTTATGTCCGGAAAAGAGAATCCTCCGACTTTGAATTGACCGTAGAACCTTTTTTCTACGTGCGGAATACCTGTAAATTATTGTGGTACAATCAGGCCAGAAAAGAACAAAAGAACGGAACAACCGAATTGCAAATGGAGCTTCCAGCGCAGGAAGATCAATGGATGGAAAAAGAAATGAAGATCCGGGAAGTGGAATCCACTCTGGGAAAATTGGGAGCTCAATGTCAGGAACTGCTGCAGTTGTTTTACGGTTTGGGATGGAACATGGTAGACATTGCCAAAAAGATCGGCTTGCGAAACGACAAAGTTGCGAAGGCACAGAAATACCGCTGCTTGCAAAAAGCAAAGGAATTGATCAATGAAAATGAATTACAGGTTGAACCAATTAAATTTTAATGCATGGAAACAAATTGGAATCAACTGATAGAGCGTTACTTGCAAAATGAACTTTCCGAAGAAGGAAAAATCGCTTTTGAACAGGAATTAGCCGGAAATGAAGCTTTGCGCGAAGAATTGGAATTGCATCAACTCGTTCAATCTGCGGCAAAAAGAGCTTCACAGCGGGTAATGGTTCAGCAGGTGGGCAAATCTTATTTCAGAAATCTTCGGATCAAACAGTTTACAATTGCCGGCGTATTAACAATTGCTGCAACGGTTGGAATCGTTTATTGGGTTCAAAACAAAAAAACAGAAGATAAATCACACCAAATCAATCAATCGGAAGCACTTTCAGAGAAGCAGAATGATCTTGCTTTATCAGCAGACGAATCAACAAATCAGCCAAACCTTTCAGGAGATAAAAGTTCTCTTATTCACTCTTCTGATAGTTGTTCTGACCAAACCGCAGATTTGAAAGTTTCTGCATCGGCGACTCTGAAAAAAGGAATTGCTTCCGGAGTAAATCACACCAATATCGAGACGAATTCGTTGAAGTCTGTTTCACAGAAATCCGGAATTGATACCGTTTCCTTACCGAAACCAACAACCGTTGTGTTGGGATATACGGAGGATAAATCTCGTGAAGAATTTATAGAAGCAAAAGGACTTCCCGAATGGACTAAAAAGTATGACAGCATCGGGAAATTCAATGATTTGTATTGCGGATATGCGCTCGTGATGGACAAGGCGAAGTTTGGTTTTGTGGACAACAACGGAAAGGTTTTCATTCCGCTGGTTTATGATCAGATCATTGTGACAACGAATATCAAATCTTCCAAACAGAAGAATAAGCGTCAGAAAAAGAGAATTCTCTATGTTCCCAAACGTTCAGGAAAAGATGTGAAAGACTGCGAAGAAGGAAGAGTAGTCATTAAGGTGGAAAAGCTTTAAAATGAAGCATTCGCAATTAGTTTCCCTTCGTTGAGTGACACATCACTTGTTTTCGGAGTGTTTCACTGTCTGTTTGATGTTCGGAACGCTGATTTGTCTCGATCTTCGGGCTTAAATAAGGAATTCCGAGATTAGTACCGCGCAGAATAACCAGAATTCCGATCAAGGTGAGTAAATACGGATAAATATGCGTCAATTTGCCCCGGAAGGATTGTCCCATTTTTTGTGCAAAAAAAGCCACACTGATCATTCCCGGTAAAGTTCCCAAACCGAAAAAACTCATTCCCAGCGCGGTTTCCCACGGATTGGATGCCAGCAGGGAAGAGGCCAGGGCCAAAAAGATCATTCCGCAGGGAAGCAAACCATTCAACAAACCAATGAGAAACAATCTGAAAGTTCCCTGCTGTTTGAGCAGAGAACCCATTTTGCGGGAAGTCCACTGATTCAGAGAATGATTCCGGAACTCCAGTTTGTTGATCCATTGCCGGCGCCAGGCAAGCACAATGAGAACCAACCCGAAGAAGATGCTTCCGATTTGAAAAAAACGAAAGATTCCCAATGAAAAACCGATCGTTCCCAGGATGAGCCCCAGAAAAGTGTAAGTTGCCATTCGGCCGATGTTGTTGGACAGAATTCCTCCTATCAATGTTTTATTGGATTGTCTGTTCAAAGGCAATGCCATGGAAATCGGTCCGCACATGGTCATGCAGTGAAACGAACTTGCCAACCCCAAAAGAAACAAACTCAGATAAAATGTCATAACACAAGCTGTTGACTCATTTGATATTTTTTTCCTTGATAAATTCCGGAAACAGTGCAGTTGAATTGCCCTTTTTCAATGTGTTTCAGCGGAATTTTTACCTGTTCCCGCACATCGATCGTCAATTGGATGTCCAGATCTTTATTGTTTGGACGTTGCAGCTGAATAGTTGCTTTTCCTGTTTGAAAATCAGCGGGAAAACGCAGAAACAAAGTATCCGCTTTCGGCTCGATTTCAATACCTTTTTGTGCATTCAGATAATTCGATTCGGCATTATATTGAATGTTGTACTCCAATTCCTGTTGATAATAATCTTCCCGTACCAGATCAATATCCTGCCGCATCATAATGGTCACTAATGTGATGATAAATCCCATAAACAGCGCCATTCCGATCACGATTCCCTTTCCCCAGTTCATATTTTTAGTTGTTTAATTCGTAATGTTATTAAAAACTCGGTCCGATCAACTTAATCGAAACCCGGTCGATTTCTTCTCCGTTTCCAATCACGATCACATCGATTTTCTTTGTTCCGTGTTCGATCACTTTATATGGAAACCGTGCAATGAAGCGTTCCCGAAGATGTTTTTCTCCCTTTAAGGTGATTTGATCACTCGCAATCTGAAACTTCACGTCAGGATCGGATGAAAGCAGTTTTACCTCGAAAGAATGCTTTGTTTTATTCGTCAAATCAATTTCAAAAATGTTGGTAATGTGATTTTTGGCATCGATCTGGAAGGTAGAACCCCGCTGTCGAAGAATCGTCGTACTGAAATCAGAGCGATTGACAAGCAATACGGTCAAAATGCCAATCAAAATCACCAAAACAGCCGTGTAGGAAATCACGCGCGTGGTCCATTGAAAACGCGTGCGGTTCACAATTCCGTTCTCTGAAACAATCCGAATGAGACCGCGTTCCAAACCAACTCCGTCCATCATGGTATCGCAGGCATCAATACAAGCCGTGCAGTTTACGCATTCAAGCTGCGTTCCGTTCCGGATATCAATTCCGGTCGGACAGACATGAACACATTGATGGCAATCAATACAATCTCCTTTTCCGGTTTCCGGACGATTTTCATTCTTTTTAAACTTCGCCCGCTGCTCACCACGCACATGGTCATACGCCACCACCATGGAATTTTTGTCGAGCAAAACGCCTTGTAATCTTCCGTAAGGACAAATGGTGGTACAAACCTGTTCTCTTAGATTGGAAAACACGAAATAGAACAAAGTCGTGAAGATGATAATAGCGCTGAATCCGACGATATGCTGACTTAGAGGCTCTGTCTGAATCCGGATTAATTCTTTGGAACCGATGATGTAAGCCAGAAAGACATTCGCAATCACAAAGGAAATGAGCCAGAAGACTCCGTGTTTTAAAATGCGTTTCCCCCACTTTTTCGCATCCCACGGAGCTTTATCCAAAGCTTGCTGATGTTTCCAGTCTCCGTCGATCCAATATTCGACCTGCCGGAAAACGAACTCCATAAAAATGGTCTGCGGACAGATCCAGCCACAGAAAATCCGGCCGTAAACGATGGTGAAGAGAATAACGAAAACGATTCCGATGACCAGTAAAATAGCGAAGATGTAAAAATCCTGTGGCCAGAATGTGGCTCCGAAAATGCTGAATTTGCGTTCCAGAATATTGAATTCGAGCAATTGACTGCCATTTACCTGAATCCATGGTGCAGCAAGGAGAAAGGCCAGGAGGGAATAGCTGACCAGTTTGCGCCTGTTGGTTAAACGGCCACCCGGTTTTTTCGGATAAATCCAAACACGCTTTCCTTGCTTGTTGACTGTTGCGATGTGATCTCTGAAATCTTCCATAATTGAAAAAAAGTCTGCCCGCGAGGACAGACTTCGACATTATTTTTTTGGATATTCTGTCCCTTCAGGTTCTTTACCCGGGATGTACTTTAAGCTTAAAACATAGGATGCCACGTCCTGAAGCTGAATCGGATTCAATTTGGAAGCATGTTCTGGCATTCCGTTGGAAGTTCCGTTTTTAATCGTTCCGAAAACAGTCTTGATATCATTTCCGTAGAGCCAGTAGTTGTCCGTTAAATTCGGCCCGATATCTCCGCTTCCGTCCTTATGACAAGTGGCACAATTGGTTTCGAATAAGGATTTTCCTTTTCCAAGTGCTTCCGGATCGGTCAATAAAGTCACATTACTTTCATCCACATTCATGGCGGCTTCTTTCAGGTAAGCATCAATTTCTTTTTGTGCCTGAGCCATGGAATTTTGATATTCTGTGAGCTGTGAAGGCCCGTTGAATACGTGATAATAGAGAATGTACCCGATGGAAAACAGAATGGTCAGGTAGAATCCCCAAACCCACCAGGGCGGAAGGTTGTTGTCCAATTCACGGATTCCGTCATACTCATGATCCATCAAAATGCTTGCTTCTTCTTCGATGGGAACGGCATCAACCAGGATTTTAGACACTTTCCCCTGTTTTTGTTTCACCACTTTTTCCTTCCGTTGGTAAATCATGTAGTAGAAGCTGTTAAACAGGTTTCGCAGATACATTACCACCAGAAGCAGTACAATGTTGATACAGATCAGAATATAGATGTCGACATTTTCAACCTTCAGCCAGGGCATTCCAGATTGAGCCGAATCTACCGGATCGGTTGTTGAAAGAGCCAGAACATCGTTGGGAATAAATAGGGTTCCTAACGCCACGGTGATGATTAACAGATTTGTCAATCCTCCGGAATCTTTTTTGTTTTCGTCCTGCTTCAGTTTTTCTTTGAATAAGTCGGATTTTACAAAGGTCAGAATGGAATTACTCATCAGAATAATGGCAATCAGCAATACGATAATCAATCCGATCAAGGCATAGAAAATGGTGATATTGCTGTGGTAATCCGGTAAAAGCTCAGTCGATAATCCGGGATTTTCTGTTCCTGTTGGAGGAGGTGGCGGCGGAGTATAACTGTCCACATAATCCAGGATCTGATCCACTTCTTCCGGAGTAGCCTGCTGTGGAGCCATATCCGTTTTGGAAAAATCCTGAATGGCCAAAGCCATTTTACTCTTTCCGCTAAGAATCAGTTTTTTGGAATCTTTTACCCATTCATAAAGCATCGCTCCTTCTCCGGCATCATTCCATTTTGCCTTAACTCCTTTCAGCATCGGACCGGTAGAATTTTTATCAATCGCATGACAGGTATTGCACTTTGCCTTGAATAAAGCCTCTCCCTGACTAAAAACGGGAAGTCCTGCTAAAAGTCCGCATAGTAATGTGATCAAATTCTTTTTCATTGGATTTCATTTTGTAGTGTGACTTCGTCTTTAGCTAAAGGAATGTTGCTCAACTCCTCGATGGTCGTTTTTTGCATCCGCCAGATGCGAATGATGACAATGAGAAAGAACAGCACGAAGATTAACAGGGAAAGGATTCCGTAAAATGCCACTCCTTGTTCGCTTGCTAAATGATGTTTGATGAATCGTAACATACAGTGCTTATTTAGAAGGTTTTGCTTTAATATCAGTTCCCAGACGCTGCAAATAGGCAATGAGCGCAATGATTTCTTTCTGTTGCAACTCTTTTGTTTTCGCTTCCGGACTCATTCCGTTCAACGCCATTTCAGGCATGTTTTTGACAATGTCTTCGGCAATAACGCGTGATTGCTTGTTCAACTCTTCCATTGCGATATCTTCATATCCGGGCATATAAGGAACGCCGAGTTTTCGCATCGCACTGATTTTCTTCACAAGAAGTGAAGTATTCAGATTGTCATCTCGGAGCCACGGATAAGCCGGCATGATGGAACCCGGAGATAATCCTTTCGGATCAATCATGTGTTTGTAATGCCAGAGATTTCCGCGCAAACCTCCTTCCCGCGCTAAATCCGGTCCTGTGCGCTTGGATCCCCAAAGGAACGGGTGATCGTAAACGTGTTCTCCTGCTTTTGAATAATCGCCGTAACGGGCTGTTTCAAAACGCATCGGACGAACCATCTGAGAGTGACAGTTGTTACATCCTTCGCGGATATACAAATCACGACCTTCCAGTTCCAGAGCCGTATAGGGTTTCACGCTGCTGATTGTCGGAACGTTGGATTTAACGGCGATAGTCGGGATGATTTCTGCAATTCCTCCGATTGCCACTACTATGATACTCAGGATCATAAAACGTACCGGTTTTCCTTCAATGCGTCTGTGCCAGTATTCGTTTTTCTCTTTGTGGTTTCGTTCGTCCGTTACCTGAACCACTTCATTTGCTAAGAATGTTCCGGTTTTTACGGTTTTGAACACGTTGTAAACCAGCATCAATGCTCCGGAGATGTATAATGCTCCACCCAAAGAACGCAGAATGTAGTAAGGCTTCATATCGATCACAATTTCCAGGAAGTCCTTGTGAACCAAAGTTCCGTCCGGATTAAAGTATTGCCAGCTCAAACCTTGCATGAATCCGGCGATATACATAGGAACGGCATAGAGAATGATTCCAAGCGTTGCAATCCAGAAGTGTTGATTCGCCAGTTTGACAGAGTATAATTTGGTTTGGAATATGCGTGGGATCAACCAGTAAATCAACCCGAAAGTCATCATTCCGTTCCATCCCAAACCACCAACGTGAACGTGGGCAATGGTCCAATCGGTAAAGTGAGAAATCATGTTTACGGATTTCAAGGAAAGCAATGGTCCTTCAAAGGTTGCCATTCCATAACAAGTCAAGGCCACGACCATGAATTTGAGCATCACATCGTCGCGAACACGATCCCAGGCACCACGTAAAGTCAATAATCCGTTCAGCATTCCTCCCCAGGAAGGAGCAATGAGCATGACGGAGAAAACAACTCCCAGACTTTGCGCCCAATCGGGAAGGGAAGTATAGAGTAAATGGTGCGGTCCTGCCCAAATGTAAATGAAGATCAGTGCCCAGAAGTGAATAATGGATAAACGATAAGAATAAACCGGACGATTGGCTGCTTTCGGAACGAAGTAATACATCAGTCCCAGATATGGAGTTGTGAGGAAGAAAGCCACGGCATTGTGTCCGTACCACCATTGAACCAGGGCATCCTGAACTCCGGCGTACCAGGAATAACTTTTCAGGAATGAAATCGGAAGTTCGAATGAATTGAAAATGTGAAGAATTGCAACAGTCACGAAAGTGGCAATATAGAACCAGATTGCAACGTACAGATGTTTGACTTTTCTGTTGAGAATTGTCGCGAACATATTCCAGCCGAAAACCACCCAAACAATTGCAATTAAAATATCGATCCACCATTCCAGTTCGGCGTATTCCTTACTGGATGTAATTCCGAAAGGCAATGTGAGAACCGCGCAAACAATGATAAACTGCCAGCCCCAGAAGTTGAAGTAACTCAATTTATCGCTCCACATACGGGTTTTAAGCAAGCGCTGCAGGGAATAATAAACTCCCATGAAAATCCCGTTTCCTACAAAGGCAAAAATGACCGCGTTGGTATGCAGCGGCCGGATTCTTCCGAAGGAAATGTACCGGAATCCTAAGTATTCATTAAAAAATTCGGGAAATGCCAGCTGCAAGGCTGCAATTAATCCTACAAGCATGCCGATTACGGCCCAAAGAATTGTTGCGTAGGTAAAATACTTGACAATTTTATTGTCGTACTTCACTGTTAGTTGTTCCATCGTTTTCCGGATTATTGTGATTTGATTTTTTTTCGTCCTCGAAGAGAATTCTGACACTTGGTGAATAATCGTCGTCGTATTGTCCGCTCTTAGCTGCCCAAAGGAAAATTCCAAGGAAAAACACCGCTAAACAGAGACTTACAATCAGCATTATGTAGATCATTCCCATAATGCAAAGAAATTAACAAGTCACCGGAAAAAACATGATCTGGACAGTGCAAAAAACATGACTAATATCAGGTTTTTGGGCTGCGTCCTATAGCTCTGAAAAAGGGTGGAAGGAATCCGTTTTTAGAGTGGCATCTTGTTCTATAAATAGTTAGTGTCTCGATACGCTTCGCTCCCCGGTAGTTATCGGGACGAAAGGACATCAGAAAGTCATCGATCAATAAAATCCAGCTGTTTTTTATTGCACTTTAGAAGAAAATTGAAAATATCGATTCACTCTAAATACATCTGAGAATCAGGTTTAGGAAGGATATTCGCAGCGGAAACACTATTTTTGTCCCATGAAGACGACATTCAATATCCATCCAGGATTAGTAAAACGAATGGACGAATTGGGATTTACATCTCCGACGCCGATTCAAAAGCATGCTTGGAAACACCTGTTTGAAAAACATCAGGATTATGTAGGACAGGCGCATACCGGTTCGGGGAAAACGATTGCTTACGGGGTTCCTTTGCTTCACCGTATCGACCCGAAAGACAAAGATGTACAGGCTTTGGTTCTGGTTCCGACTCGTGAATTGATTATTCAAACATCGAGGACTTTGTTTAAACTGTCGAAGCATTTGGATAAGTTTTTCATTGAATCCATTGGTGGAGGTGAGAGTATTGACGAGCAAAAAGCACGTTTGCGCCGACCTACGCATGTCATTGTGGCAACTCCGGGAAGATTACTGGAGCTGATTCGTTCCAAAGCGGTTTCGCTGCATCGAGTGAAAACCATTGTATTGGACGAAGCGGATGAATTGTATGCGAAGGGTTTTATGAAGGATATTGATAAAATTCTGGCAGAAACGAATGATTTTCATAAAAAATGGCTGTTTTCGGCAACGATTCACGGAGAATTGACAAAATGGATCAAAGCAACTTTACACAGAGATGCTCCTAAAACCATTGTTTCTACGAAGGAAGTGATGAATCCGCGCATTGAGCATCAATATGTGGAATGCCAGAAAGAAGATAAGCAGATGCTTTTGCTGGATTTCCTTCAAACCATGAAAAAAGCGCGCGGAATCATTTTTTGCAGAATGCAGGGCGATGTGGAATCCGTAGCGAAATTTCTTCGCGGACACGATCTGAAAGTGACAGAAATCTATGGTGAAATGTTTACCAAAGAACGCGAGAAGGCGATCCGGATGTTTCGTCAGGAGCACACACAATATTTAATTGCTACCGATATCGCAGCGCGCGGAATGGATTTTGAAGATCTGGCGTTTGTGGTTCATTACCAACTTCCGGATGATCCTGATTATTATACGCACCGAAGCGGAAGAACTGCACGAGCAGGAAAACGTGGGATTTCTCTTAGTTTGGTAGAACCTGTGGAACGCAAAAAACTGCGCTATATTCAGGATTTATTGCATGTCGATTTCATTCAATTGTAAAGAGTCAAAATCTGCGCTATCTCAGATAACGTTCATCTTTTCAGCATGAACTATCTTTCGTCTTCATACACGTTGTGTATTCTTCTGCGGGATTTAAAACCTGAGGTGCACGAAGAATTTTAGTACATAATTGAATAGATTCATGATTTACTGCATGTCCATTTTATTCAGTTTAATCTAATCTTGAGTTTTATTTTCTGTTTGCTGATGGTTGTGCTTGAAACAACCTGAATCTGACATGGATAAAAGAATCATGTAAACGAGTTTCTCAACTTAGCCTCCTCAAATACCTGATTTCAACCCTGAAAAGGTGTTTGCCGGTAATCGCTTCTACAGAATAATCCAACACTTATACATAGCAAAGCAATCAATATACAAAACGGGTTTCGGGTGTTTTTGCCAACTCCTAAATTTAGACCAGATCTCTTTAAAAACGAAATAAAGCAAGCCTTCAGAATGATTTCAAATCTAATGAAAGACACCTGTCTCGTTTCCATTAAAGTAGAACTGGCGCAACCCGAAAAGCCAACGAGTAGGGAATACTAATCTTATTGATGAAAATGAAAAAAATTAAACTAGCTGTTCTGTTTTTTCTAAGCAGTATATCAGTTCATGCCCAAAGTGTATCTTTTGATTATACTTCCAATGCAGGATGGATTATTGAACAAAATCTTATAGGTACAATACCCATAGGTTGTGCTGTTACTCCCGCAGTTATTAATGGTTCGGTTACTATAGGTGCCGGTAGAGTCAATTTTAATCAGGTGGGTGGGGCACATGAAAATCGAATTTACACTCCTTTGGGTTTTCTTTTCGATCAACAGTTCAACATGGATTTTGATTTCAATATTACCGCAAACCCCAGCAATTTTGGACTTGGTGCTCATCTGGCTACTTTGGCATCTCAAAACCTGAACCCGGGTTGGGCTTTTCCAATGGTGACTTGTTATGGTAATTCACTGATGGATGCCATCGGAGTAACATGTTCTACTCCATTAGCAAATTCTCCTGCTAATCCCAGAGTCGGAATAGCCGTTTACGATAATGGGATCATTGTACCAAATCCGGGAATTATACCAATTGCATATGGGATAAACTATTTTGCACGTATGCAGATCTATGGAAACGGACGTGGTGAGTTGACGCTGTTCAGCAATACCCTTAGAACAATTCGTGTTGGAAGTTTTTGTTTTGATGTCCCACAAACAATCAGGGGGCTTGGTTTTCTGAATCACGGAACATCAGCCGGTGGAGGATATGATCGTCACACATCCGGATGGGTTGATAATGCGGCTATTTACAAAACAGGAGATTCTTGTTGTCAAATCAATGTTAAAGGACCCAATGTAATCTGTAATCCGAATCGTACTGAACGTTATTCGATTGAAACAACAGGATCATCTCCTTCTGTTACGATCTCTCCGTCAGATGTACTTTTCACAATGAATACCGGTGGTCAGGGATTTACAATTGTTGACTGGGGAACCATTACTTCTGCTCCCAAAGAAGTAACGATTACTGTTACATCTTTGTGTGGTTGTGAAGAAATTACAACCACGTATATTGTTTATGTATATCCAAATCTTAATCCGATATTTAATATTTCGGGATTAGGTTCCAGCGGTTCCTCATTAACGAATTTTTCGGGTGTTTCGACAGAAGGAATGACAGGAGTTATTCATACCTGGGAATTGCACACCAGTAATGTTTCCGGAACACCAATTACCCTGGTTCGCGGACCTTTCACCAGTAATGGGGCAGGAAGCACTTTTGCTGTAAACTCAACAACTCCTCCTCCGGCGTTGGTAACAGGACAATATTACCTGATGACTCACAGAATGAGTTTTGCTAATGGTGCTTGTGCTCCGCAGGATTCAAGTCGGATTGTATATATCTCCACAAAATCCTTGATTGATCTGGGGTCTCCTGGTCAATTCTCGGAAGCAGAAATGCAGGAAATGGTGAAGAAACACGAATCTGGCGGTTTTAATGAGAAAGATGTGGTTGTTTTTCCGAATCCAACCAACGGCTCAATTACTGTAGAAACGGGTTCTGAATGGAAAACGATTTCTATTGTTGATGCGGGAGGAAAAGTATTGGAAACGATTTCGAAACCAGCTAAGAGACAGGTGTTTAATTTGTCTGCTTACCCATCAGGAACTTATTATTTCAAGATTGTATCTGATAGTGGAACACAATTGGAGCAATTTATCAAGCAATAATCCTTTGAAGAATCCGGTTTTGCAAGTTCAGAACCGGATTCTTTGATTCAAAATGGTTGATATAGATTGATTTTATTCGGCTGTAAGCGGGAATTTTTTTCGAACCGTCAGTAAAGTTGCCAATGAAACAACGGTAATGGAGCTCAGCGGCATCAAAACAGTGGCAACAAAAGGAGTCAAAGCGCCCGAAACGGCGAACCCGATTCCGGTGAGATTGTAACAGATTGAAAAAGCGAAACAGATTTTCAGAAACTTCTTTCCGTCACGGATAAAGCGAAAATAGGCTGCCAAATTGCTTAAATGCTGCGCTTTCAGAATGGCGTCCGAAGCAGGAGTGAAGCGAACAAGATCTTCCGACAAGGCAATTCCGACAAATGCACTGTTCAGCGCTCCGGCATCATTCAATCCGTCTCCGATCATCAGAACGTAGTTGCCGCTTTGCTGAAGCTGATCCACAAATCCTTTCTTTTGTAAAGGCTGCTGCTCGAAGAGAAAGGTTGTTTCTTCCGGGAAAATGCCTTTCAGCAGTTCATGATCTTTTGATTTGTCTCCCGAAACAACCGCTAATTGGTAGTTTTCGGCTAATTCCGGGATGAGTTTGTTTAGATGAGCGCGCAAGCTCGACTGGAACACAAATTTCCCGATGATGGAATCTCCATCTGCAAAAAATACCACCGATTCATCGCTGTTGGAATGGACGGCTCCGGTAAATTCTGCTGAACCGAGTTTGTAGTTCCCGAATGCAATTCCTTTTCCGGGAATTTCGATTGGTGTGTCGGAAAAAGAGGCATTTTGAATCGGTTTCAATGAATCGTGGATAGCCTTTGCATAAGGATGAACAGCGTGTTTGGTCATCGTGTAAAGAACTGCTGATGCTTCTTCAGATAAGCTTTCTCCTTCGAAATGAATGTGTTTGTGATCTTGTTCCGTCAAAGTGCCGGTTTTATCGAAAACAACGTAATTGCATTGCTGGATTCGTTCAATGATGGCGGTGTTTCTCAGATAAAAACCGTTTTTCCCTAAAACCCGCAGAATATTTCCGTAAACAAAGGGAACGGAAAGTGCCAAAGCGCAAGGACAAGCCACAATCAGGACAGAAGTAATGATTTCCGGAATTTGAACCGGATCGATGAAGGCCCAAACCAAGGAAGAAATTCCGGCAATTGCAATGACTGCTGCAATAAAATATTTCGAAATGCGGTCTTGACGTGTTTGAAAAGCCAGTTCGGTTCGTTTTGAATGCCGTTCGTTCCACAATTGGGTCAAGGTGCTGCGCTCGGTGGTTTTGGAAACAGTAAGCTCAATGGTTTCTCCGTAGCTTTTTCCTCCGGCATAGATGAAATCACCTTTTTTCTTTTCAATCCAGTCGGATTCACCACTTACAAAACTGTAGTCGATGGTGGCTTTTTCCGAAAGCAGAATGGAATCGCAGGGAATAATTTCCTCATTCCGAATGGCAATCTGATCTCCGATTTTCAGTTCATCAATCGGGCAGAGAATGGAGTCTTCGCCTTCTTTTTTGATCACGGCAACCGGAAAATAAGAGCGGAAATCGCGTTCAAAGGAAAGCCACTGATAGGTTTTTCCCTGAAACCATTTCCCGATCAGCAAAAAGAAGATAAAAGCGGCAAAGGAATCCATGTATCCCGGACCTTCATTGTTGAAAATTGCCACACAGCTTCGGATGTAAAGTGCTAAAATTCCGATCGCGATCGGAATGTCCAGGTTCAAGGTTTTGATTTTCAATGCTCCGATAGCTGATTTGAAGTAATCTCTTGCAGAAAACAACAATACCGGAATTGAAACGGCAAAGGAAAGGTAAGAGCTCAGATTCCGGACTCCTGCGTAGGTTTTATCAATTCCAAGATATTCCGGAAAACTCCACAGCATGATACTTCCGAATGCAAATCCGGCAATTCCAAGTTGAAGCAGAAGCCGTTTGTCAAAGGTTGAAGCAGATTTGTCGATGGATTTGAAATCGGGTTCGTATCCGATCTTTGTCAGCAATACAGCGACTTCTGAAAGTTTGATTTTTTCTGTATTGACTGTTATGGTCGCAGTTCTTTTCGGAAAATGAACGCTTGAACGGATAATTCCATCATTCAGCTTATGCAGGTGTTCGAGGAGGTAAATGCAGCTGGCACAATGAATTTGAGGAAGATGCAAGGTAACGCGAACGGTTTGCTGTTCCTGAAAATCCACAAAGCGTTTTCTCAATTCCGGATCATCCAATACGGCATAAGCACCTTCCTGAATGTTATTCGGGCGAATTCCAGCTTGTTCATCCTGTTCGTAGTAAGAACCCAAAGCATGTACTGAAAGCAGTTGATAAACCTGTTTACAGCCGTTGCAGCAAAATGAATGTCCGTCCAGATAAAGAACCGAATCCTTTAATTGATCGTGGCAGTGAAAGCACTTTGTATCTGTTTTTTGTCGTTCCATTTGCTTGATTGTAGTTTAGATCGTCATGCTGAACTTTCTTGTTGCGATATCGTTTTCAAAGTATGAATCAAAAGCCATACAGCAATTCCGGACGAAGGGAATTCCTGTTTTGGAAACTTCAATTGTTTCTCCACGGATTGTCAATAAGCCGTCGTTGACCATTTCAGCGAGTTTTTCTTCTGTTTTTTTCCGATCCAATGTGGTTGCTTTGGGAAACGTTGTCTCAAAATGACACATCAGATTGAGGATATGCTGCCGGATTTCCAAATCCGATTCATTTAATCGATGTCCTTTGGTAATCGGGAGCTCATTGTTTTCAACGCGTTTTAAATAATCGCTGACGTTTTTTTCATTTTGTGCGAAACCGAGCCTGCAATCCGAAATGGCTGACATTCCGAGGCCAATCAGCAATGAATTCTGAGTCGTTGTGTATCCCATGAAATTGCGGTGAAGTTTCTTTTCGGATAGGGCAAGAGCCAAAGCATCGCCCGTCAAAGCAAAATGATCCATTCCGATTTCAACGTATCCTTCTTCCAGAAAAAGACGTTTGGCATATTCGTATAAACTGCGTTTCAGCTCCGCATCCGGGAGATCTGCTTCGTCAAAACCTCTTTGTCCGGTTCCTTTTACCCAGGGCACGTGAGCGTAGGAGTAAAGCGAAATCCGATCCGGTTTTAGACGGATTGTTTGGTCAACAGTATCTCTGAATCCTTCCATGGATTGTTTCGGCAGGCCGAAAACCAGATCGTGTGAAATGCTCTCGTAACCGGATTTCCGGGCATTTTCATGGCAGAAAAGTACCTGTTCTTTGGATTGAATGCGATGAATGGCTGTTTGCACAATCGGGTCGTAATCCTGAATCCCGAAACTGATGCGCTTGAAACCCAGCGTATGAAGTTTTTCCAGATGTTCTTCCGTTGTTGAATTCGGGTGAGCTTCAAAACTCATTTCTACTTCTTTCGAGAAAGGCAGGAATTTGTTCAATCCTTCAATAAGCCGAACCAGTTCATCAGCCGCGAAAAAAGTCGGAGTTCCGCCACCCAGATGGATTTCTTCGATTTCACTTTCCGGATCGAGATTTCCCGCAATGAACTGCCATTCTTTCAGAACCGCATCGATGTAGCGGCTTTCTACCAGGTGATTTTTGGTGATGTGTTTGTGACAGCCGCAAAAGGTGCAAAGTGAGTCACAGTAAGGAAGATGAATGTAGAGAGACAATTTTTTATCGGCTTCTGCATGTTGTGCTTTTCGCACCAGAGAGAGCCAGTCGTTTGCTTCCCATTGCTGCAGATTCCAGTAGGGAACGGGTGGGTAAGAAGTATAGCGCGGTCCGGGAACATTGTATTTTTGAATTAAATCGCTTGCCGTCATACCGAACTTTTTTGCAAAAGTAAAATGTTCAAAACCTTGAAAAAATGATGTACATCAGTTTTCATAGAATCAGTAAAATAGCTAACTTCGCAGGAAATAAATTGACGAAGACAAGCTTATGGTGGAAAAATCGCATAAACATGTGAGTTGTGACGCATGTGCAGCCAGAACAAATAGTCTTTTCGGGCAATTTACTCCTGATGAAGTCACAAAGTTAAATCACCATAAATCCTGTCAGTTTTATAAAAAGAATCAGACCATTTTTGTGGAAGGAAGTTTTCCGAGAGGTGTTTTTTGCATCAACCACGGAAAAGTGAAGGTTTATGCTTTAGGCGATGAGGGGAAAGAACAGATTGTTCACATCGCGAAAGCAGGAGAAGTGATCGGCTTCAGAGCCATGCTGAGCGGCGAATCATACAAGCTTTCTGCAACAACGCTGGAAGATTCCAATGTGTGTTTCGTTTCCAAGGACGATTTTCTGAATATGATGGATACCAACATCAGTTTGCGTAATTCATTGATTCAGGAATTATCCAAAGAATTGGGCGAAAGAGCCATTTTCATTACCAATCTGGCACAAAAAACGGTTCGCGAGCGTCTGGCTTATTCATTGATGATTCTGGCAGATATTTACGGCGACGAGCCGATCAATCTTTCCAGAGAAGATTTGGCAAATTTCGTGGGAACAGCTACCGAAACTTTGATCCGTTTACTGAAAGATTTCAAAGAAGAAGGTTTGATCGATACGCAGACACGCAAGATTTTCATCGTCAAAAGAGAGGAAATCATCCAATTGGCGGGAGGACATCGTTAGAAGAAGTCAAATTACAAATTCGATACTCAGTTTTTATTGAGGAATTTCTCAATGATCGGAACAACCAACTCACTTTCTTTGAAATCGGGGCCGATGGTTGTTATTTCACCCATATATTCTCCGTGAACTCCCGGAATGATGGCCAATTCGGAATTTGAGATTTGTCGGTGCAATTCAAGAGCGTGTTCCGGAGTAATCACATCTTTATCTGCTATAAGAACTAATGAGGGAACCTCAATAGAAGTAATCTGTTCATCCGGAATATCTTTGAAATGAACCATTCTTTTGGCGTCGCGATCGTGCATGACCTGTAAACCGTCCGGATTGGGAGAAACTTTCAGATATGCTTCCTGCAATTGCGGAGGCATGTTTTCCAGACTTGCTTGTTCCATGAAACCCCAGAACCAGTCAGGAACCCCGTTTCGTTTGGCAAGCGCCGATCCCAAAACCATTTTGTTGACGATTTCCGGATAACGAATAACGATCTGAAGAGTAGTAGTACCACCATTACTGAATCCGAAAAAATCCGCTTTTGGGATTCCCAGATTTTTAAGAAGTGAAACTACATCGTCAGCATCCTGTTCGAATGAAGAATCCGTTCCTCTGTCGTTTGTGCGCCCATGAGCCTGTAATTCAAGCGCAATGACTTTCCGATTCTTTGCGAACAAAGGAATCACCTTTCCGAAACAAGATTGAATCGTTGATCCGCCACCATGAATGAGAACCAAGGGTTTTCCTGTTCCGTAGATTTCATAATACATTTTGATTCCGTTCACATCGGAATATCCGGTGCTTGACGGTTCACTATCATTTGTTTTCATTCCAGTATTTACAATTCGTTGTAATTCATAAATCCCGGGTCAACGATTCGTTTCCATTCCGGATGTCTTTTGATATAACTGAATACATACGGACAAAAGGGAAGTAAGGAATATCCGTTTGTTTCGATCCATTCAAGTGTTTTTTCAACTACGGCAACTGCAGCTCCCGTTCCGGCCAATTCCGGTTCAGCTTCCGTGTGCACCAAGGCAATTTGTTTTCCTGTTTCACCATAATTGATAAAAGCAAAGTGACCGTCGATCTCTATTTCAAATCGTTTTTTTGCTTCATTTTTCACTAATGGAATATCGATGAATTGTTCTTTCATGTTTTTTTGTTTTCTACAACAAGATAAGTGATTTTTTGAAGTTTCCCCATGATTACACAGAAGAACGTAAAGGATGTTTAGTATCATCCCCTAAATTCTCTTATAAAACCTCCCAAAATAATTAGTTTCTGGTGATTCCGATATCCCGTTGATTTCGATAAATCGTTAAAATTCGCAAATCTGATCTAATTAAATTCCCCGATTTAGAGATTGGAAGTGAAGGTTTCATTACTTTTGTCAGAGAATTGTCAGAAAACTGTCATAGAATTGTCATAAAAATTGAATAATAAATTTAAAATACATGGAATCACAAGCAAATTCGCAACAAACTAAACCGGTTGAACCGAAAGTAAATGAACTGATCGCAGAATGTCAATCATTGATTCTTGCAACTGTTGATGCTGATGGAAATCCAACAGCGAGCTATGCTCCGTTTGCACGTTCAGGAAACAAATTCTTCATTTTGGTGTCATTTATGGCGCGTCATACCAAGAATTTGAAAGAAATCGGGAAAGTTTCTGCGATGTTTATTGAAGATGAATCTGCAACAAAGCAAATTTATGCCCGTCACCGTTTAACGTTGGATGTTTCGACCAGAGAAATCGCTCGCGATACGGCAGAATGGTCTGAAGCAGTGACAGCATTGCAAACAGCTCACGGTAAAATTTTGGATATTCTGGTTGGAATGCAGGATTTTATCATGATCGAGCTCACTACCAAAAAAGGTGCTTATGTGAATGGTTTCGGAAGTGCTTACTTTGTAGATGAAAATCTTGAAATTCTTCAACATAGAAATGATATCAACCACCAGGTTGCGGAAAAATCTTCCAAGTAAGATTTCAAAGAAATAGGAATCCCCGAAACCAGTTTATAACTGTTTCGGGGATTTTTTTGTGCCAGAACTTTTGTGAAACGGAAGTCAGAAATGACAAAACGGTTAACTTTATCGAAAATAGAATCATTGATGAAAAATGCACCATACTCCGTAGAAGAACGCTTTGTTCGTTATGTTCAGATCGATACGACAGCCGATCCGAATTCCCCTTCTTTTCCTTCCAGTGAAAAACAAAAAGATTTGTCTCATTTGTTGGTCAAAGAGTTGAAGAGTATCGGAATTGAAGATGCAGAAGCCGATCAATGGGGTTATGTATATGCAACTATTCCGGCTACTTCCGCAAAAGAAGGAATTCCGACCATTTGTTTCTGTTCGCACATGGACACTGCTCCGGATTGCTCGGGAACAGACGTGAAACCAATCGTACACCGCAATTATTCGGGAGCACCGATTACTTTGCCGGATGATCCGACGCAGATTATTACCGTTGAAAGACATCCGTATCTGAAAGAAAAAATCGGGGATGATCTGATCACGGCTTCCGGTTTGACTTTGTTGGGTGCAGACGATAAGGCCGGAGTTGCCATTATTATGGATCTGGCTCAGCAATTGATGAAAAAGCCGGAAATTCCGCATGGAAAGATCCGTATTTTGTTCACACCAGACGAAGAAGTTGGTCGTGGAGTAGAGCAATTGGACATGGAAAGACTCAACGCAGATTTCGGATATACGCTGGATTCGGGAGAATTGGGAGCAATTGAAGACGAATCGTTTTCGGCAGATGCGATGACTTTTGTGATTTCAGGCGTAAGCGCTCACCCGGGTTATGCAAAAGGAAAAATGGTTCATGCGATGAAAGTGGCAGGAGCATTTTTGGATGCGCTTCCGAAAAATGAATGGAGCCCCGAAACAACGGGCGGGAGAGAAGGATTTGTGCATCCGACTGCAATTTCAGGAGGTTTGGAAGAAGTGACTGTGAGTTTCATTATTCGTGACCACATAACAGCTAAACTGGCTGAATACGAAACGCGTTTGGAAGGAATCCTGAAAGAGGTGATTGCAAAATTCCCCGGAGCGGCTTATACGTCGAAAGTGACGGAACAATACCGGAATATGAAGGAAATCATTCAGGACGTTCCTTTTGTGACGGATTATGCCATTCAGGCAATGGAAAATGCAGGACTTACACCAAAACCAACAATCATTCGTGGAGGAACCGATGGTTCGCGTATGTCGTTTATGGGCTTGCCTTGTCCGAATATCTTCACAGGAGAAATGGCCATTCACAGCCGGCACGAATACGTGAGTGTTCAGGATATGCAGAAAGCGGTCGATACCTTGATCGAATTGGTGCAGATTTGGGAAAAACATTAGTAATTCGTCACTTGTAATTGGTTAAAATGAAAGATCAGTTTTTACTTAGAGAAGACATTACTTTTTTGAACTTTGGTTCGTTTGGAGCAACTCCGAAGCCTGTTTTCGAAGCTTATCAGCAATTTCAGAGAGAATTGGAGTTCGAACCCGTTCAGTTCATTGTCAATAGAGGTCCGGAATATCTGAAACAAAGCAGAGTTTCACTGGCGGAATATCTGAATTGTCATCCGGATGATTTGGTGTATGTCCCGAATCCGACTTATGCAGTGAATATTGTGGCCCGATCGCTTGATCTGAAGCCCGGAGATGAGGTTTTAACGACCAATATCGAATACGGAGCCTGCGACAGAACCTGGGATTTTTATTGCGGCGAAAAAGGGGCGAACTATGTAAAACAACCGATTTCTTTGCCCTTAGAAAGCAAAGACGCATTTTTAGCCGATTTCCGGAAGGGATTTAGTCCGAACACTAAATTGGTCTTTCTCTCTCAGATAACTTCCGCTACGGGCTTAATTTTGCCCGCAAAAGAGATTTGTGAGGAAGCAAAGCAAAGAGGAATTCCTGTTTTCATTGACGGAGCACACGTTCCGGGGCATATTCCCTTAGATCTGACCGCTCTGGATGTTGATTTTTATACCGGAGCGTGTCATAAGTGGATGCTGACACCGAAAGGATCGAGTTTTTTGTTCGTGAAACGCAAATTTCAGAACGACTTAAATCCTTTGATCGTGAGTTGGGGATATCAGGCAGATTTCCCGAGTCATTCTCAGTTTCTGGATTATCATCAGTTTAGCGGAACACGTGATTTTTCTGCCTATCTGACCATTCCTGAAGCCATCGGATTTATGAAGGTGAACGATTGGTGGGGATGGGCTGAAACGAATCGTTTGCTCGTTCACAAATGGCTTCCCCGCTTATGTGAACTGGTCGGATCTGCACCTTTAGCGCCTGTAACAGATGATTTTATCGGACAAATGGGAAGTATTCCGGTTCGCTGCAAAGATCCGTTTGAGTTGAAAAACATTCTTTACAACGAGTTTAAAATCGAAATTCCGGTAATGACCCAAAACGGACAGAGTTATGTTCGTTTTTCAATCAACGCCTTCAACGATGAAAATGACTTGCTGAAGTTAGAACAGGCATTGAAGGAATTACTTTCAAGAGGATTAATTTATTGATTTCAGAATGACACCAAAACATATTTTTTTAATCGGGTTTATGGGCAGCGGTAAAACAACCGTTGGAAAACTTTTAGCAGATCATTTGAATCTTCCTTTTGTGGATTCCGATAAGTGGATCGAAGAACGGAACGGGAAATCGGTTGGTGAGATTTTTGAGACCAAAGGAGAAGCCTTTTTCAGAGAAGAGGAGTGGGCTTTTCTGAATGCATCCAAAGACTTTGAAAAATCCGTTATTTCACTGGGAGGCGGACTTCCTGCAATCGAAAATTCACTTGAATTAATACATCAAATTGGGTTATCTATTTATTTGAATGTTAGTTTATTGACTTTGATTCAACGATTAAAATTGGAACGTGAGTTTCGCCCGAAGTTGAAAGACCTCAATGATGCTGAATTTCATCCTTTTATAGAAAGTTTATTGAGTGAACGCGTTCAATATTACAAGCAGGCAAAACTGATTATGCCGAATGAACGAAATAAACCTAATGAATTAGTTGATAAGATTGAAAAAGAACTAATTAAACTTAGTTTTTAGTTGCTATTCATCGTCCTCTTGTTCTTCAATTCCGAAGAAATTAACCTTTTCTCCAAGCATTTCTTTTTTGAGAAAGTAGTAGTGTAAACTGGAATGACCGATCAGAAAGAAAAAGGCAATTTTGTCAAAAAGGGTGGTGTCGTTGTACCAGTATGAGAATCCCAGAAGAAACCACATTCCAAGCAGGTAAACTGCGCCGGAGATCCAGATGAAATAAATAAAATAGGGACTTTTGCGCCATTGAAGTGCCAGACCGACAAAAATACCCGCCCAGGCCATTATGGCTACGTTGTAGAACAAGATCAGATTGCTTTGAAAATCATCACCGGTGAAACCAAGTTCTGTTCCTCTGCTCGTAATGAGTTTGTGAATATCCAGCCCTTTTTCCTGTTCAATCCAGCTGGTATTTGTCAAAACCATGTATCCGAGAATGATCCAGACTAAGAAAATGATCCAGATGGTAATTCCGAGGTAGAAACTGATTTTGGTGTACGAATCCGGGATTTTTTTTCCAAAAATGAAACTTCCGACTCTGGTCAGTATCGGAATAGGACTTTCAAGATGTGCCTCAAATCCTTCGCGAAAAGTATGTTTTTTATTCGAATCAGTCACTTAGCGAATTTAGTTAATTTCGCAGTATGAATGAGCAAACAGGCGCTGAAAATTGGGATGAATATCTGGCTGAAACACCTCATGTGGATTTTTCGAGCCCGGAAGTAAAGCAATTTATAGCTGGAATTCCGGTTTTTGAAGACCAGAGACAACAGGCAGTTGCTATTTATGAAGCTGTGCGTGATTCGTTTCTGTATGATCCGTATCACCTGGATTTGAGAAGAGATACTTTGAAAGCAAGTGTAGTGGCTTTAAAGAAACGTGCCTGGTGTGTCGAAAAATCGCTTTTGGCCTGTGCTTGTTTCCGTTCCTTCGGGTTTCCTGCCAGATTGGGCTTCGGAATCGTGAAAAATCACATTGGAGTGGAAAAACTAAAATCCTACCTGAAACGGGATGAAATTGTTTTTCACGGTTATGTAGAAGTTTGGATCGATGGAAAATGGAGTAAATGTACGCCTGCTTTCGACCCGCGAATCTGTAAACTGAGTGCTGTTCCACTGTTGGAGTGGGATGGAAGCAAGGATTCACTCTTTCAGGCCTATGTCGGTGAGAATCAATTTATGGAATACCTGCATTTTTATGGCGAATTCCCGGATATTCCCTTCGAATTGATGCATCGTGAAATGCAAGCTTATTATCCTGATTTATTCGAAAATCCGGTAGATACGAAAGCGTTTTCTTTTCATTTTGACCCATTGTAGGAATTACGAATGGGCTTGTTGGATTTCTATTTCTTCTTTCACAGCAGGAACTTCGTTTTTAGTCGTTGTTCTTGAGCGCACAAACTTCGGTTCCAGAATCATAAAGGTGCAATCATCTGTTTGTTCGCCTTCGCCTTTCCAGAATGAAAACTGGTTCATCAAACGATTGTAAAGTACGCTGCCGTTTTGATTGGAAGAGCGCGAAAGGAGGTGGCGCAGCTGCTTCTTACCGAATTTCTTGTTGGATTCTTTCCCGAACTGATCTACAATTCCGTCCGTAAATACAATCAACTTGTCGTTTTCCTCCAACAGGATTCTTTCCGATTTAAATTCCAGGTGATTCAGGTAGGTGAAACCAATCGGAACACGTTCTCCGTTCAGTTCGATGACTTCCGAATCGCGCACAATCCACAAAGGCATTTGTGCTCCGGAGAAGTGCAGTTCCCGTGTTTTCTTATCCAGACAGAAGATCGCGATATCCATTCCGTCCATACGCTGTTCTTCATCAGAGCTGATTCGTCTCAAAATGGTTTTGCGCAGTGAATCCAGCAATTCATTGGTTTTGCGCAGTCCGTCTGCGAATAATTCATCGAGGGTATTCATTCCCAAAACACTCAACAAAGCTCCGGGAACGCCATGTCCGGTACAATCGGCGATAGCAAACAAGACTTTTTCATTTCCGTTTTCACGAAAACTCTTCATCCAGTAAAAATCTCCTCCAACCAGGTTTTTAGGGGAATAGTGCACGTGAACCTGTTCGAAATGCTGGGAAAGTTGTTTTCTGGATACAAGCAGCGATTCCTGCAGTTTTTGAGCATAGCGCAGACTGTCCATCATTTCGGTATGCTGCTTTTCCAATTGGCCGTTCTTTTCCTGCAATGCGACCGTTCTTCTCGAAACGCGGTCTTCCAGTAAATGGACATCCCACTTGATCTTTCGGGCCATTTTAAGAAATTGAATGCTGATCTGTCCGATTTCATTTTTAGGAAGCTGATGTGAAATTGTTTCGTCTGCCTGATAATTGGAAGCAATGAATTCGTTCATGTTTTTTTGCAGACGTGTTACCTGCAGCGTAATGTTGCGGATAATGTAAATGCTTCCGAAAATAAGCGCTAAAAAAGCAATTGCAGATACGATGTATTGCATTCTCATCGAATCGTTGGAGAGCGAATAGGATTCCCGGATAAAATCGCCCCGAATTACCCGCAGATTGGCCTGAATGTTAGAAATATTCAAAGACCAGGAAGAATAGTGGTTTTTGTTCGGGATCGCAAAAAGCAATTGAAAACGGTTTCTCACCGAATCAAAATATTCCAGGTATTGATTCAAGCCTTTCGGATAGTGTCCGCTGGCTTTCCAGACAGCAATTTCATTGTGAAGCGACAAAGCATAATGTTCGTCATTTCGCATGATATAATCCTTTTCATGCCTGCGTAAGCTCAGAATTTGCTCTTCGAATTGCGGAAATTCTTTTTCAATCTGGTGAATTACCTCACGCATCTTCCCGATGTATCCGTGTTCTTTAAAGCCGATTTTGGCAATATCATTCAGAATCCGGTCTTCGGTAAGCAGTAAATGATCGAGTCTGGCCAATAAATTCTGCTCGTTTCTTCGATCAGAAGATTCAAAGGTATTGACCAGGTTTTCGCGGATCAATTCGTGCGCATAAGTGTTTTTTCTGCGGTAATTTGTTTCGTCTTTGGCAATGGAGTCGTACCAGAAACGCTGATTGGTCAGGTGTTCCATCCAATCTTTGTGTTCCTGAATTTGGGTTGACAGACTGTCCAGCTTTAGGAGAATGGCTTGTTTTTCATGGATTTTTTGATTGAAATACCAGGATATAGATGCAAATACCAACAACACAAAACCAAACCCTCCCAGGACGGTAACCAGCGATTTTTTCATGTTGCAAAAATCAGGTCTTCCTTTTGCTACAATATGAATCGCATGTCAAATTGCTGTTAACACGGATTAGAAAATGATGAATTTCTTCGGAAACAATTATATTTGGCTAAATTAAAATTCAGGAATGAAATCAGCATTACTCATATTGTCGCTCGGACTTGCAGGAATGATTCAGGCACAGAAGATTCACTATAATTTGCGAATGACGAAACCGCAAAACCATTATTTCGAAGTAGAAATGCAAATTTCCGAGTTCAAGGCCGGAGATTTGACGGTGAAATTGCCGGTGTGGGCTCCGGGATCTTATCTGGTGCGGGAATTTTCGAAAAATGTGAACCTGGTTCGGGCTTACGATGAGAAAGGTGCTGAATTGAAAGTGGGGAAAACTGCTAAAAATGCCTGGAAAGTAAGTGCCGGAAAAGCCAAAAAAGTAAACGTTCAATACGAAGTTTACGCATTCGAATTGTCTGTTAGAACAAGCTTTTTGGATCTGACACATGGATTTGTTTCCAGTTCCGGAGTATTTTGTTACCTCGACGGACATAAGGACAAGTCGGGAACAGTGACCGTTTTCCCTTACAAGGATTTTAAAACGATTACAAGTCCTTTGGAGAAGGCAGTTGCTCAAACGCAGGGAGAGCGATCCGAAACATTCCAGTTTCCGAACTTTGATGTATTGGTAGATTCTCCTTTCGAAATCGGAAATCAGGAAGTATTTGATTTTACGGTTGGTGATACAAAACACACCGTTGCGATGTACGGTTCAGGGAATTACGATATCGACGAACTGAAAGTGGATATGGCCCGGATTATCAAAGCTGAAAACGATGTTTTTGGCGGGAAAAATCCGAATAAGAACTATACATTCATCGTTCACAACGTGGTAGACGGACAAGGAGGATTGGAACATGCAAATTCGACGGTGTTGAGTGTAAATCGCTGGACATACGGAAGCGGATACAAAGATTTTCTTTCGTTGGTGGCACATGAATACTTCCATTTGTGGAATGTAAAACGCATTCGCCCGATTCAATTGGGGCCATTCAATTACGATGAAGAAAACTATACTTCATTGTTGTGGGTGATGGAAGGATTTACGTCTTATTACGATGAATTGATCCTGGTGAGAGCCGGATATTTTACCAAAGAAGAGTATGTGAGAAAACTTCAGGGAACCTTGAATTACGTGGAAGGATCTGTCGGATCACGCGTTCAGCCGGTTGCACATTCCAGTTATGATGCGTGGATTAAAGGTTACCGCCCGAATGAAAACAGTGCCAATACAACGATGACATATTATTCGCGTGGAGCTATTCTGGGTGCTTATCTGGATGCTGTTATCGTTGATAAATTCAACGGAACAAAATGCCTGGATCATTTCATGCAATACTTATTTGAAGAGTTCTACACGAAAAAGAATCGCGGATTTACAGAACAAGAGTTTCAGGACGCTTTAGAGAAATTCCTGGGACAGGATATGGATTATTTCTTCGATAAATACGTAAACGGAACAGAAATCCCGAATTACAATGAAGTATTCGGCAAAATCGGATTGGGAGTTACGTATACCGGAAAAGCAGTTGTATCATTCGGTGCATCGTTGACTCAGGATGGCGGAAACTGCAAGGTAAAAGGAGTTCGTGCGGGAAGTGCTGCTGAAACTGCCGGCTTAAGTGTTGGTGACGAAATTATTTCGGTAGACAAGATGCGTGTGGACAACACAGCTTTGGAAAGCTATATGAATGGATTGGGAGAAGGCGAAACATGCAAATTACTGATAGCAAGAGACGAATTGATTCTTGAACTGGAGGTTAAGATGAGCACGTATGAAAGACCTGCTTTTAAGTTGGAACCGAACGGAACTGCGAAGAATAAGTTTGATTATTGGTTGAGAACGATTTAATCCGGTTTAATCGATCAGGTGATTGTTGATCGCGTAGCGAACGATCCCGACGATGTTTTTTGCTCCTGTTTTGACAAAGAGATTCTCGCGGTAGGTATCAATCGTTCGTGGGCTGAGTTTTAGTATTTCTGCAATTTCACGATTGGTGTATTGTTCACAAAGCAATTTCATCACTTCAATTTCGCGGTGTGACAAGGAATTTGTTTTGGTTAATAGCGTTTGCTGGTTGCGTTTCTGAATTCCTTTCATCAATGCTTTTGAGATTTCTTCCGAGTAGTAAAACCCGAATTGATGGAGGTTTCGAATGATCTCGACCAGGTTTTCAATGTTTTTTCCTTTCGGTACAAATGAATCGGCTCCAAGTTCCGTTAAACGGAAGATCAGCTCTGAATCGTAATTGGAAGTCAGTACGATGATCCGGATCTCCGGATATTTTTTCTTCAATTGGGTCATGGTCTCAATACCGTTTTTTTCAGCGACTTCGAGATCAACCAGCAGGATTTGAATTTCATCCCATGCAAGGTGGTCAAAAGATTCCTGCTCACCGGATGTTTCAATGAGAACATTCAAATCGGAATATTCTTTCAGAAGTGAAATCATTCCCTGTCGAAATAGCGAACGATCATCGATTAGAGCAATGTTTATGGTTGTTTTCATTGGATTGAAGTTTTACGAAAGACACCAACCTGTTCAAACAGAATATCAAACGCTGCCTCAAAGAAACCATCGCTCTTTTTATGCAATAAAATGCTGAATTCATCGGAATAGGATACTGGTGTGTTACATGATTGTATCCGGTTTTTGGATACCAATTGGGTTTTTGCGGATAAAAATGAAACAAGGGTCTGTTTCGTCTGATTAACCTGAAAAAAGTTGAGTATTTAGAGATGGGAAAAAAGATTTGCTGTTTCCCGGTTCGGATATAACAATCCCACGATTTTCAATTTCTGAAAAAGCCATAGTGATTATGTTTAAAGTTCGAATCTAAGATACACAAAATAACAACTTTACGAGCCTTTTAGGAAGATAAAATTCAGATGAATATTTTCTGAAAGACTTCCTCCTGCGAAGTTTGAGAAGTGTTGTTTTGAAATATTTCTAGGTGTTTCTACGGAGAAAAAAACGGATTCGGATAACATTGTTAGTGCTTGTAAACTAGGTTTTTACGAAAATATTTTTTGTTTGCTGATTCATAGATTCACTTTTTTGACTTTCCGTTAAATCACGGAGCTTTTGGGAGCTTTCACCGATGCGCGAAAAAGGGTGTTTTCACTCTTTCACTACCGGGATTTAATATGGAGATTTGTCTGGCATTGATTCCGCTTAAAAAACAGAATACCAACTGGTTGCAGAATCATTGAAGCCGCAAATAACCTCTGCGGAATAGTAAATGAGGGCTAACACACTGGGTTATGGATGGATAACTACTTATATCAAAAACTCTTTGAATTTTCCCGAATTGAAGCTGTCAAAAGCAAGAGAAACTCAGAGAACAGAACCATTACAATCGCGTATTGAAGAAAATACCGGTTAATCAAAACCGTAAGCGGATTCGTTTACAGAAACGACTACCCATTATTCACAAAATAAACCATTATGAAAACAATTCAAAAATTGCGACATATTACCATTGGTCTGATGACCCTGGCGATATGCTCATTTTCTAAAAATGCGTGGGCACAACCTGTGGTTACTGTGCCTGCTTCCTGTAACGTAGTAGTTGCAGGTGCCGGAGGAACCACCGGATTCGGCGGAATTGTCGGAAGCGGCGGAATTGTTGTTATGCCCGATCTGGCAAGTTCAGCAGGAATGTTTAACATAAACCCGATGGGAAATACCATTTTGGGCTGGACGCTTTATGGAGATCTTTCGGTTGGACCGATTTCTCAGCCAGCTCCGGCAGTACAGTCTGTTGGAGGAGGAATTTTAGGAGTAAATATTACTTCCTACAATTTGGATGTCCGTATTTCTGAATCTACAGCTCCTTCTGCTGCTTATCTGGCAAGAAGTAAGGGTAGAGTCATGATTTCTTATACGAATCCTGGTGCAACCTGTGGAGGAGGTATTACATTCGATATATTTAAGAAATATGTCAAAAGTAACTGGCCAACCAGCGGAACTCAGGATGGATATGTTCCGGAAATCATCGGGCCGGATTGCTGGGAACCAAATACGACATATACTTATTCGGTAGATCAGATCGCGAGTGACAATTACAGCGCTGGTATCGGAGGAGATGAATACTATTGGGATATTTCCCCTGTTTTAGGGACTTTTTATACTTCTGCGGATAAGAGTTCTATTACATTTACGACTCCGTCTTCAGTTTCCGGTACGTACACCATTGAATGCTGCTTCGGACGTTCCAACCCATGGGATGGAAATGTAACTCCACCGAATTCAACGACAGGAACATGTGTAACAAAGACGATCGGGCAGGTTCCCGGCCCACCTTCGTTTACAACTTTGCCACCACCGGCATGTGTACCGGTATCAGCAACTTCGTTTTTCGTTGGAATCAACCCTCAGCCGGGATATGTTTATTCCTGGACATCTTCGAACAGTTCCTGGTTTCTGGCTCAAAGTGGTGTTCAAAATCAAGATGTAACCGTTAGCTCATTGGGAGCTGACCCGGGGATTCTGACATTGACAATCACAAATGGAAGTTGTGACCCGTCGATTTTTCCTTATACAGTAAACAGACAATTTGACGGTACAATGTCTATTACTGCTGCAGCTACTTGTGTACCTGTAGGATCAACAACTAATTTTGCCATTTCAACCGGTTCTCAAAATCAGACTTGCTGGACACTTCCTCCGGGATGGACTTACACACCTGTTACAGGATCTGAATCCAGTATTAATGTGACAGTTCCTGTAGGAACACCGGCAAATGCTTATACCATTTCTGCTTATTCTTGTTCTTGTCCTTCTGCGACTTTGAGTGTGGTTGTTAACGTTCAGCCGGATGTTCCTGTCATCAGCGGACCGAATTGTATTGTTCCGGTTGGAGGCCCTCCGGTTTCTTATACAGCTTTGGGATCAACAGGTTTGTCTTACAACTGGCTTTTCCCTTCAGGATGGACTTGTATTATATGTACAGGCCCGGGCACTACAGGGATGGCAATTCCAGGGGGAACTTTACCGCCTCCTCAGGACATATATGTTGTATCGGTTGGTACGAATGGGTGTGATGCTACATCACTTCCTTTCCCGGTTGAGTATGGTCCGGTTACACCAAGTGGTATTACAGCCAATTGCTGGAATTATGGAGTTGCAGGAACAACAACTATTACAGTTGCCAATGCACCGTCTCCATTCTATGGAAGTTATATCGTGAGCAGTTCACCTGCGGGTCTGATTACTTCGTATACAGTCAATCCGACAACTGGTGTAATTAGTGTTACAACATCAGGAACAGCACCTGCAGGAAGTTACACAATTAACGTAACTCATACTACAAGCACAACTTGTGGTAATAGCCCTACAGCAGGCTTCCCGATTACTTATAACGGTAATGGAACCGTTCTTACAACGATTTATAACCCTGGTGTGGGTGGACCGGATGTTTACATTACAAGCAGTGCTCCGGTGGGAGCTACTTATGCCTGGTATTTAAACGGCAGTGTGCCACCGGCAGTACCAACAGGAACAGGTCCGGTTTTGTACCTGACAGGTTCAGGTCCGGCTCCGACTTCCGTTTGTGTGTATGTATCCAGCGGAGGATGTAAAACTGTTTTATGCGCTTCTCCTCCGGGAACTCATAACCTGAATCCTGGGACTTCTAATCCGGACGAGTCAATGGCTCCTTCATCAAAATTTGAAATATTCCCGAATCCGAATGATGGAAACTTCTCTGTGAGCGTTCCTGAGTTTAAAAACGAGGCGATTGTTACCATTATTGATGAAAGTGGAAAGGAAATAGGTGTTCATACCCTGAAAGCAGGATTGAACCGTATTACTGAGCGCGATATGCCGACCGGACAGTATTTCCTGATCTTAAATCTGGATGGTGTTTATTCTATGCATAAGTTGCAAGTTTCACAGAAATAATAGGATACGACTTAATTTTAGAGGGTTGTCTTGAAAAAGGCAACCCTTTTATTTGTACTTTAGTCTCCATATTATCGGATGATTGGCATCCAGTGATATTGTACCAATCTTACACTATTTGAATTTCAATGAAAAAATTCCTTCTTTTCTATTCACTGTGTTTCATTTCTTCTGTCAGCTTTTCTCAGAAAGAATTGTGGGGAACGGTCAGTAACGGAGGTCAGTACGGAGATGGCTACATCTTCAAAACAGATTCCATAGGTGATAATTTACAGATCGTACATCATTTTGATTCCATCAACGGGAAAAACCCGGGAGCACTCCTTGCAGCAAGTAATAATAAACTTTATGGTTTCACAACTTCCGGTGGGCTAAACAATCAGGGATTTTTTAGCGGAGGGGTGTTCTATGAGTATGATTTGACAACATCCACGTTTAAGGTTTTACAGCATTTTGGAGCAAATAATCCTGATATTACAGGAGTTTATCCGGCTGGAGACGGTTTCAGAGCTTTGACCGAAGTATCGCCGGGAATTATTTATGGCCAGATCAGAGGGGCGTATCAGGGAGGTGTTGTTTTCTCATTTAACACCACGACACAAACAATCTCTACTGCTTTGAATTTACCTACTTATCAAGGAGGAACTACTAATTCAACTTTGGGAAATCGTCTGGAAGGAAATTTGTATTTGGCTCCTGACGGGTTTCTTTACGGAACAACCTACACGAATTCGCAATGCCCGGTTCCTAATCCCAGTCTTGGGTCAATTATCCGAATCGATCCGGTGACAAATGCTTTTTCTATTCGTTATTTATGTCCTTGTAATGGTAGTAATGGTTATCAGTTCGAGAATCAGTTTGCCAGTTATAATAATGTCTTGTATAGTGTTGCAAAATCAGGGGGAGGAAATAACAAAGGAGTTATTTATTCCTTTGACCCCGCGACAAGTATATACTCGAATAAGCACAATTTCCAAGGGGGAATTTTGGGGCAGCAACCTTCTCCAATGATGAAGGCTACGAATGGTAAGTTTTACGGAACTGCAAATGGAGGAACCCCGGAACCTGGCTTTCCGTCTGGTTGCGGAATCCTGTTTGAATTTGATCCGGCAAGCGATCAATTCACGAAAAAGCTGGATTTCACGTATGGAAATGGATTCTATATGAATGTTGGTCCTTTTCCTTTTAGTCTTATCAATGGCCATAACGACAAGCTTTATGGAGTAACCGGAAATGGTGTTTTTGAGTACAATACTTCTTCCAATCAGTTAGTTGCCAGAGGGCGTTTTCCGGTTGGTATGGGCTGGTATTCACCCTTAACACCTTCTTTAACGGCAGTTTGCAGAAAACCGGGATATCTGCCTGCAACGGATACAACACTTACTGTTTGCGAAGGCACGGATTTTACCTTTGAGCTGGAATCCGATAATACGGTTTCGTATGTCTGGAAGCAAAATGGAGCGATTGACAATTCCAGAACAAGCGGAACACTTGATTTTGCTTCTTTGGCTATCGGAGATGAAGGTGTCTGGATTTGTGAAATGACCAATGAATGCGGAACAACGGCAGGACCTTCCGTGACAATTGATATTGTTCAGAACAATCCGGTAGTTACTCAGGTTGGTGCCGAATTACATACTTCTGTGGGAGACAGCTATCAGTGGTTGAATTGCAATAATGGTTCTGCGCCGATTAATGGAGAAACCAATCAGCAATTTGCACCTTCAGTTAATGGAAATTACGCGGTTGTTACGACTATCGGAACTTGCTCGGACACATCGGCTTGTTATCATCTGACCGATTTGGGAATAGGAAGTTCTGTTCAAATGATGCAGATTGTCTTGGCACCGAATCCTGCGTCCAGTGAAATTCAGCTCCTGATGGATGAATCATTGTCCGTTGAGTCTGTTAAAATCAGGAATACAACCGGGCAAATTGTCCTTCAAAGTAATTCAAAGCTTCTTCAAATAGATCATTTGGTTTCCGGAACTTATTTCGTTACAGTTGAAACCGCATTGGGGAATTGGAATGGCAAGTTTCTGAAAATTGAACGATAAAAGGAGGGAAGTTACTTTCTTCCTCGTGGGGTGGATTTTTTTCCTCGCGTACTGTTTGTTTTACTTCCGGGTCTGCCACTGAAAGAACGTGATTTTTGCTGCGAGTTATTCTTCTGTTGAACAGGCGCTTTTTTCTTTGGTGGTGCAGGCTTGCTTTTTTGTTTTTCAGCTTCTCCACTCGAATCTTTCAGTAATTCATTCATGATCCGCATTTCGGAATCGGATAATTCACGCCATTCACCTAAAGGAATTCCTTTGAGTTCAATGTTCATAATCCGTGTGCGCTCCAATTTGATGACGGAGTAATTGAAATATTCGCACATTCTTCGGATTTGCCGGTTCAATCCCTGAACGAGTATGATTTTGAAGACATTGTTTGAAATCTGTTCGACCACACATTTTTTGGTTACGACACCTAATATGGGAACACCAGCCGACATTTTTTCGACAAACTCAGGAGTGATGGGTTTATCAACGGTTACGATGTACTCTTTTTGATGCTGATTTCCGGCACGTAAAATCTTGTTTACGATATCACCATTGGTTGTAAGAAAAATAAGACCCTGCGAATCTTTGTCCAATCTTCCAATTGGGAAAATCCGTCTTGGATGACCAATGTAATCCACGATATTATCTACAGTTCCTTTTTCCGTTGTGCAGGTAATTCCGGTTGGTTTGTTTAAGGCAATGTACAAATCGTCTTCCTTGTCCTTTCGCTGAACGGTATGTCCGTTCACAACAACAGTGTCTCTGCTGCCTACCTGAGTGCCTACTTTTGCTCTCACGCCATTGATAAATACCGATCCTTGTTCAATATACTTATCTGCTTCTCTTCGGGAACAGTAACCACTATCGCTGATAAATTTGTTTAATCGGATCGATTCTTGCATGACTCTTTATTAGAAAACAAAATTTGAAGAATACGAAGGTAATCTATTTCGTGCTTATCCTTTAAAGCTGGAGGGAAATAGTTGTTTCTCCTTTTTTACCGCAAGTGGTAAAGTCTTTATTCACACCGGATTGCACACTATTATTGACACATTGCATGATGGTGTTCAGTTCCGACTCGGATAATTCTCTTTGTGCGTTTATTTGATAAACAGCCTCTTGAGGTTCAGCTTGTAATTTCAGAACCAAAACGGAAAGTGTTTCGATACTTGTCTTCTTTGAATAGGTCACAAATCCGTCTACTGCGAATTCAATCAGAATTTCTTTTTGATCGGTGGCAAATTCAAAATTTAAATCTGCAGTCAGTTCCTTTTTAAATAACAAGTTGTTTTTGGTATCCGAGATAGTGATGATACCTTTTTTCTTATTTCCGGTGATTTTCCCGTTCAAGCGATTTACATTTCCTCCCAAATGTGCAATTTCAATCGCGTAGTTCAACGGCTTTTGGTATTGATCCAGTGAAAACCAGTATTCATACGTTTTATCTTCCCGAACGGTTTGATGTAAGATTTGCCCATCAATCAATTGACAAAAACTCAATGCGATAAGTGTAACGATCGTTTTCATAAGTATTTCAAGTTTTCAACGGCTCTGTAAAAGTATTACCAAAATTGAATTGGGCAAAAAAAAAGTCGTCCATCAGCTGACGGACGACCTTCCTTATTCAAATTGAAATTATTTAATGGTTCCTGCACACAATTTCATGCGAAGCACGCGTTTTGCCGCTGCATCTACAATTGCTTTGAAATTGGCATCCGAACGGTATTTAGCTAAGATTTCTCCATGAGATTTCATGCAATCCAAAGGCATTAACAGAATGTCTACTCCAGCTTCGATTGCTTTTACACTGTTTCCTTTCACTGCAGTAACACCTCCCATGTTCATGGCATCAGTCACAACCAATCCTTTGAATCCAAGTTCTTTGCGAAGCAAATCGGTAATGATCACTTTCGAGCACGTTGCCGGAAGACCATTTGTGTTGTATTTCGGATTATTGACAACAGCCAAATGCCCGATCATAATACTCAAAACTCCTTTTTCGATCAATCCCGGATAAGTTGGAACTTCTTTTAATTCACCGTCAATTGCCTGAAGTGCTTTGTGCGTATCTCCTGAAACCAATCCGTGTCCCGGGAAATGTTTTGCTGTTGCGATAATTCCCTGTTCCTGCATCCGTGCGATAAATGCATTCGACCACGGAACGTTATTCGCTTCCACTTTCGCGAATCCTCTGTAACCAACCGTTCCGTTTCTTGCCAAATCCACAACCGGAGCAAAATTGTAATTGATTCCGATCGCTTTTAATGTTGCGGCAATGGTATCTGCACATTGATTTACTTCAGCCAGGGAAGTAATCTCGTTTGCTTTTTTAACGGTGGAAGTTCCTGAAATTTTGCGGTTGAACAACGTCGGTTCAGCATCGGCACTGTATAAGAATCCCGGATTTCCGTTCTCCTTGTTCAATGCATTGAATTCGTTAATCCAGGAAGTGAATTCTGTTTTTGTTCCGTTCAACATCAAAACTCCTCCGATCGTTCTTTTTCCGATAAGCGCTTTGATTGACTGAGGAGTGTTTCCCAAACGACCAACTGCCGGCATGATTAACTGAGCTACAATAGCGGTATCGTCCAATGTTTTGAACAATGCATCTACGTCTTTATTCAAATCTGCATTTTCAGTCAGATAATCAGAAAGCGAATAAGTACGCTTGATCTCAGGTAACTGAGGAACTTTTCGTTCTTCTTTTTGAGGTTCAGCCTTTGTTTCAGCACTATTTTGTCCGCATGCCTGAAGTAATAATACCGAACAAGCACAAATTGTAATCCAATGTTTCATTTCTACTTTTATCATAGTTGGTACAAATGTAGCTCGAAAGTTTCATGAGATTGTCGTTTCGAAGCCCACTTATAAACAATTCGGGCGTGAATTAGTCTTTTTTATAAAATAGAAGGTATTTTAAAGCCGTGACTAATTACTGAGTAAACACCTGAATAATTATTGTTTCACAACATGTAAAATGCTTGTTTCTCCTGAAAGAGTCGTTGCATGAATTAAATAAGCACCACTTGATAAATGATCCATGTAAATGACATTTCCGGAATGAGAAACACGTTGTTTTGTTCCTGCCAGATTAAATACCTCTATGCTGCCAAGAGCTTCATTGCTGTTGATTTGTAACTGATCGATTACCGGATTTGGAGAACAGGAAATGCTCGCTTTCTGAGAATCATTCAACCCTGCGGTAGAATAAACGATGCAAGAAGAAGTATCCGTACAGCCATTGATTGTAATTGCGACTGCATAAGCACTATTCACACTTGGAGTAAATGTCTGGTTCGTTGCTCCTGGAATGATTGCATAACCAGCACCACAGTCGAGCCATTGGTATTGAGCACCCGTTGCAGCAGCCGTTAGTTGATTTCCGGAAAGAGTTGCGAACGTATTGATGTTTGTTACAGTTAAAACCGTTGTTACAATACTGTCGCAGCCTGTAGAAGCGTCCAACGGATCATTGTAGGTTCCGGAAGTTGTATGTGTAAACGGCCCGACGGTAAAACTCTCGCCTGCACAAATAAAAACGGTTTGACTGCTTCCTATCGCTGCAGGCTGACTCAATGTTTGGGTCAATTGAGTAGAACATCCGGTTGCATCAGTAATTGTACAAGTATAAGTACCGGCTCCTTTGTTGTTCAGGTTTTGAGTGGTAGTTGGCGGAGTTGTATTCCATGAAAATGTAAGAGGAATCAATCCCGAAGGAGTTAATTGAATGAATCCGTCGGTGTCACCGTAGCAATTCAGATCCTGGTAATTTAAAATGGAAGTGTTCGTTACAACAGAAGCTCCCGACAAAGCAAAGATTGCCGTTTTGATAGACGGAGACGGCGTTGTATTGATAATTAAAACCCGCTGAACAAGTTTCGCCTGATCTGCACAGGATAAATGCACATTGATACGATACATGTAAGGTGCAGAAGTGTTGAAATCGGGAGTGTCCCCAGTTCTTCCTGCTCTGTCAAAACCTCCGGTTACTGCTCCGGTTCCGCTAAACCAATCCGGTAGATTGCTGCTGTTTACGACCATTGCAGAGCCGTCCGTGAATTTTATTACGAATAAAACTGTTCCGGATCCTTCTGTTGAAAAGCCAAGGAAACTAAGTGATGAATACGATGCCGGAGTTGTTAGTTCGAGGGAGTCTGTTTGTCCTGTAGATAGGAAAATTACGTTTTCAGCAGTATAAGGAGCCAGTTGGTAAGAGCTGTTTCCTGACACGATTGTTCCATTGTTTGGTAAACCGGTGCCCGTGCTTAATGAGGCTCCGTAAGCCTGACTGTAAAGAATGTAATCACTGCCATCCATGGGTGTTGTTGTAGTTGATAAAGCCGGAACTGCTTCTGCAATGACATCTGTGTTGTAGCCTGTGACAGAAATTGGTGCATAGTTTTGGGAGAAAGAAAAAAATCCCGCCAAAACTGCTGTGAGAGTTAAGGATGTTTTCATAGTATTTAGTTTCATTCAGATAAGCGAATATTTTTTACTAAAGTTATAGTAAATCGATTAACTTATTTCAAATGATTGATAGTCAAAACATCAGAAGTGTTGATATATCACAACTATGAAGTATTTGTTCAGAATTTACACACTTCGATTTATTTCCCGAAGACTTTTTCAACATAGGAATTAAAGTCTATTTTATTGAAATCTCTGGTTCGGTGCGAGAAGAGCGTTTTGATATGCTGTTCTTGTGTCGTGAAGCCATATCCCATCAAGGGTTTTTTACTTTTTCCATTGGTAATGGTTGTCGTTGTACCAAAACGCAGATCATAGACGAATAACGAATCTGAATGCTGTTCAACTGAGTAGAACCCATTTGTAATATGTTCAATTTCCTCAATTCTGGGATTTCCGTTCCAATCAATTTCTTTCAGCAGATGATGATTTTTGGTAATAACCTCCATCTGTTTTGGGTCAAACGGCGCAAAAAGTGATTTGTACCCGATATAATATGCCGTGTCGTCTTCGGCAATCATGTCCCAATAAAAAGAGGTGAGCGGCATCGGAGTAACCATGGTTCTTTTCGGGTGAATGCCAGCCTCTGCAAAGTAGCTGTCCGAATTGCCGTATATTCCCAACTTAACAATAAGCCCCCAAAGCAGGTAAGCGCTGGAATAAATAATTCCGGTCCAATTCCAGATCCTTCTCCGTCTTGAATCTCTTTTCATGAAAAGTGCGCCAATCAGCAGAATCATAAACGGAATCGTGTAAAGAGGATCGAGGACAAACACCGAATTAAATGTTAAGCGCCATGAAAAAGGCCAGAAGAATTGTGTTCCGTAATTGGTGAAAACATCCAGCATCGGGTGTGTGACAATACTGAGAAACCAAAGAAATACCCACATTTTTAACGGATGCTTCCGTTTAGTAATCCGATGAAATAAGTATCCGATTGCCGGACCTGCCAGGCATGCAAAAAGTAACGAATGAGAAAATCCTCTGTGGACTAAAGCGGCATCGAGCGGATCATAGAAAAAGCGCAAAAAAACATCCAGATCAGGAAGAGTTCCGCCGATTGCTCCCCATAAAGCAGCTTTATTACCGATTTTTCTTCCGGCAACAGCTTCTCCAACAGCAGCTCCCAACACGATTTGAGTCAATGAATCCATGAATATAAAAGTAGTAGTTTATAGCTCCGGTTTACATATTGCTATTTTGATTATAATTCAGGATGAAAATGTTTAAAAAATTGGAAAAATATGTTTGAAAGGTTTTTTGTCCAGAACTAATTTCGTAACTTCATGGAAAGACAAGTGGAAAATGTATCAAAAACAGTTAGCAATTAAAAACTGGGCGGAAGATGATCGCCCGAGAGAAAAAATGATGCTTAAAGGAAGGCATACTCTCTCAGATGCTGAATTACTGGCTATTCTTATTGGAACAGGAAGCCGATCCAAGTCTGCGGTTGATTTGGCAAGGGAATTACTTTCGTTGACAAATGGAGATCTGTACGAATTCGGTAAATTACGGCATTCTCACTTATGCAATGTAAAGGGTATCGGAGATTCCAAAGCGATCAGTATTCTTGCAGCTTTAGAGTTAGGGAGGCGAAAGAAAGAGTATACGAAAACGAAACGTGACAAAATTGACGGTTCTCTGAAAGCGTATCAGGAATTAAAAGGATATTTTTCTGATTTAACCCATGAAGAGTTTTTTGTGCTTTATTTGAATCGCGGGAATCAGGTATTGCAAGTGAAACAAGTTTCAATCGGTGGAACAGCCGGAACTTATGTAGACCCGAAGATCATTTTCAAATATGGTATGGATTTAGCTGCTTCAGGAATTATTTTGGCGCATAACCATCCGAGCGGAAATTTAAAGCCCAGCGAGTCAGATCAGAAAATCACCAAACGAATCCAGCAATTCGGAGACATGATCGAAATGCCGGTATTGGATCATTTGATTGTCACAGATAATGGCTATTTTAGCTTTTCAGATCAAGAACTCCTGTAAGAATGCTTTTTTATGTCGATCAAATTTCAATTCGTTTAATCTATACTTTGGATTTTGTGTTCAAAGAACACGGCTTGGAATATGAATTGACGAATGATAAACAGTCTTTCGCTTCTCATACCGGAATGAAACTCACTTACTCTGATTTTGAATTTGAGGGTGTTCCTACTTTAAATCCTTCCGGTTTATTATTTGAAGAATATTTTCGACCGCTAAGCCGGATCGAAAAAGGAGTCTGGAATGGTGTAGAGTGTTTGAAAATCGATTCGGTGACAGATCCTTTGGCTTCAATCTTTTATGTGCTGTCCCGCTACGAAGAATACAGTCCGAAGTTTTTGGATGATCATGGCCGATTTACAGCACAGGAAAGTGTTCAAAGTCAATTTGGCTGGCTCCATGTTCAGATTATAGAACATTGGATTGAGGCATTTTTTACGGTTTATGCTCCCGATTATCTGGATCGACTGATTGCCGGAAGGCGGATTACAGCAATGCCTTCTTTTGATATCGACAATACATTTGCATACAAATGGAAAGAGGGCTGGAGAACATGGCTTTCTGTGGGTAAGGATTTCATCAAAAACAATCAAAACCGATTGAAAGAACGGAAGTTGGTTCAAAACGGAGAAATGAAGGATCCTTTCGATTCTTTTGATGACATTCGGGAAGTTATGAAGCAATTTCCTGAAACCAGAGTTTTTTGGCATTTGGGTGATTTTGCAAAGTATGACACCAATATTTCCTGGCATGATCCAAGACATCAGGAATTGATTCAGGAGATTGATCAACTCGGATATGTTGGATTGCATCCAAGCTATTCAAGTAATTTTTCGGATGAAAAACTCCTGAACGAAGTGGATAGAATTCAAATGATCACGAACAAGAAAATCAAGGAATCACGACAGCATTTTTTGAAATTGAATCTTCCCAAAACGTATCATCGCATGATGGAACAGGAGTTTGAACGGGATTTCACGATGGGATATGCAGACGATTACGGATTCCGGGCAGGAACAGCCTATGAACATTCTTTTTTTGATTTGCTCACCAATCAGGTTCACCCGGAATATAGAATTGTGCCGTTTTGTTATATGGACGGAACATTACTGGAATATAAGAAGTTGACCATTCCTCAAAGTATTGATGTGATCAATGAACTGGTTGATGAGATCGAAAGATTCGGAGGTGTTTTTTGCTTTATCTGGCACAATGAAACGCTTGCTGAAGCCGGAAAATGGAAAGGATGGAAGCAGGTGTTCGATCACACATTAGACCGATTAAAATGACTATTTCATCAGATACTTTAAAGCAAAAGAATTTCCCTAAAGTGGAACATGGAGACCTGATTGTGCAATTGGGATCGTGTTTTTCTGCAAATATGTCTTACTGGTTTCGAAGAGCGGGCTTTGACGTTTTTGACAATCCCTTGGGGGTGATTTTCCACCCGATCCCGCTTGCTAAACAAATTCTATTGGCTTTTGAACAGGCAGAATTGCTTGAATTTGTTCAAAAAGAGGATGTTTTTGTCAGCTACGACGCAAGCAGTACGCTTTATTCCATGGATTCAATTTCATTGAATAAAGAATTGCAGAATCAATTGAAGACATTAAGAGAATCGTTGTCAAACGCAAAATTGTTAGTCGTAACATTGGGATCTGCTCATGGATATCGTTTGACAGAATCCGGAAGTGTTGTTGCAAATTGCCATCAACAGCCGAAAGAGTGTTTCAAAAAAGAACTCACATCCGCAGACGAATTAATTGATATCTGGAAAGAAGCAACAGACGTGATTCGAAACGTGAATCCTCAGATTCAAATCGTTTTTACCGTAAGCCCGGTGCGTTATGTTCGCGATGGATTAATGGAAAACTCCCTTTCGAAATCAGAACTTTTTCGTTTGGTTCATTTGCTTAAGACTCAGGCAATACATTATTTTCCGGCATTTGAACTGGTAAACGATATTTTGCGGGATTACCGTTATTTTGAACCGGACGGAGTTCACCCGGATTCTCAGGCTGCAGAATTTGTCTGGGAATTTTTGAGAACGGAACTTTTTACTTCGGAAACGAATGCAGTGATTGATGAATTACTCAAAATCCGAAGAATGGAGGAGCATCGTTTGTTGTATCCTGAATCGAAAAAAGCAGCAGAATACCTGAGCACTGTAAAACAAAAAAGGGAAAGTTTCCTCTCCCAATATCCAGTAGTAGTCTGGTAGTTTATTCAGTTTTTAAAACAAGTGTTCCGTTATATTCTCTTGGTTCTCCCGGATTCGGATTCTTCATAATCACTTTCCAAAGTACCGTTGAACCGTTTTTCAGCATTTCTCCCGTCTGAGAATCTACACCGTTCCATCCATTGGATACATCCGATGTTTTGAAGATAACTCTTCCGGATCTTGCATCATAAATGTACAATTCAAACGGAGTGTTACGTTCTTTCAATGCATAAGGCATGAAGGTATTGAAACGAACATCCGAAGCATTTACATCCAAAGCTTTTGATGCGTTCAAGTTGTATTCTTCCGGAATTGAGATGGTTTTGTTTTCAACCACCAGGCATCCATTTTGATCTTTACTGGAAACAGAAACAGAGATTTCAGTTCCTTTATAAGGATGTACAATGAACGTTCCGTTTTCAACTTCGCCAGTATGCTTTTCAACTTTCCAATGAACAGGATTGTCATTTCCGGATACGCTAAATCGAACAGCCGGAATAGCATTCTCATAAATCAGAGAAGGATCAACATGAATATATAAATCGGTTGTTGTACCGTAAACAGACACTGTTTGTTTTTGGTTCCCAACCAATACATCAATCGAACCTTCGTTGGAAGCAATCAATGTCTTTTTCGTGTCAGGTTTTACAGTTAACAGATTTTTTCCGTTTTGAAGAACCTGAATAGTTGTGTTTTCATTTGGATTGGTGATTTCAATTTCATCACCGATACAGTACTTTGATTTGTTAAAAATTGCCGGTAAAAGGCTATTTTTAGAAGGATTGGCATCAGCAATTGTTGGTTTCGAATTCGGATTCGAAGCCGGCTGTCCCTCGTTGTCTTTTTTGTTGATAGGTTCCCCTTTCTGATTCCCGTTCGAATGAACAGGATTCGAGTGCTGGTGATTTTTAGGGGTAGTTTCATCGTGAAAAACAATTGCTTGATTTTCTTCGATGTGCGGTATGTGTGTTTGAGGGATCGTATTTTGCGAAGTCTGCGTTTTATCCTGATTTTTTACTTGAGGATTCTCTGCATTCCGGCTAACTACAGGCGTCGTGTTTTTGGTTTGATCAGTGGATTCCGATTGAGAATTCAATGCGAAAAACAGAGCAGAACCAACAAGTACTGTCCCAACAGAGGCTGCAACCCACCATTTACGGTAGAATGGAGAAGGAGTCGTTCCGTCTAAACGCTTAGACATAGATTCCCATGCTGCCTCGTTGTAAGGCAATTCATGGTTGTCAAGTGACTCTTTTATAAGCTGTTCAATGTTTTTCATTGAGCAATTTTTGTGAATTTTTGTTTCAAATAATTCTGTAGGTTCATTTTGGCTTTAGCTAAATTAGATTTTGACGTTCCTTCACTGATTTCCAGTATTTCGGCAATTTCCTTGTGTGTGAATTCTTCCATCACATACAGGTTGAAAACTGCTTTGTAGGCCGGAGAAAGCTTGTTGATGGCTTCCAGTGCTACACTTGCTTTTAATGATGTGATTTCCCAATCTTCTCCCAATTCATCGTCTTCAGGGATGTATTTGAAATCATTGTCATTATCAGTCAGCATAAAATCCTTTTTTGATTTTCGGATCGAGTCAATTGCACAATTCACAATGATTCTTCTCATCCAACCTTCAAAAGATCCCTTTTTGTCGTATCCTTTAATATGTTCAAAGACCTTAATGAAACCTTCCTGCAAAACTTCCTGGGCTGAATCTTTATCGCGAATGTACCGTTGGCAAACCACAAGCATTTTCCCGTAAAACTTTTTGAATAACTGCTCTTGCGCTCTTCTGTCGGAAGATTTGCAGCCCTCAATTATTTCATCCAATTCCCAATTCTGTTTCACTGTCTCCACTCAATAACGAAAGATTGTCAATAGGGTTGCCTCTTTTTAATTGAGAATGTAAAATTGAAAATGTAAAAGAGCAATTTTGTGAGTTCAGCGGTCAATTCCTGCTTCATTTCACTTTTCACTTTTGTCTTTTCACTTCTCAATTACAAATAACGTTATTTCTATACAAAATTTACAGCAGGAGCAAAGTTTTATTCTTAAATTCGTTGCGCTTAAGAAATAGTATTATCATTTAATCATAAAACAATGAAAGTAACGGTAGTAGGTGCAGGAGCTGTAGGAGCAAGCTGTGCGGAATATATCGCAATGAAAAACTTCTGTTCAGAAGTAGTTTTAGTAGATATTAAAGAAGGATTTGCCGAAGGTAAAGCAATGGATTTAATGCAAACGGCTTCACTTAACGGATTCGACACAAAAATTACTGGAACAACAGGAGATTACAGTAAAACAGCGGGTTCTCATGTGGCTGTAATCACTTCAGGGATTCCAAGAAAACCGGGAATGACACGTGAAGAATTGATCGGAATCAATGCAGGTATCGTGAAAGACGTTACAGCAAATCTGGTAAAACATTCTCCGGAAGTGATCATTATTGTTGTTTCCAATCCAATGGATACAATGGCGTATTTGGTGCACAAAACTTCAGGTCTTCCTAAGCACAAGATTATCGGAATGGGTGGAGCATTGGATTCTGCAAGATTCAAATACAGAATGGCTGAAGCGTTGGGAAGTCCGATTTCTGATGTAGACGGTATGGTAATCGCTGCACACAGTGATACTGGAATGCTTCCTTTATTGAGCAAAGCAACAAGAAATGGTGTTCCTGTAACGGAGTTTCTAAGTGATGAGCAACAGAAATATGTGGTTGAAGAAACGAAGGTAGGAGGAGCAACTCTGACTAAATTATTGGGAACTTCAGCTTGGTATGCACCGGGTGCAGCTGTTTCTGTAATGGTTCAGGCAATTGCTTGCGATCAGAAGAAAATGATTCCTTGTTCTTTGATGCTTGAAGGTGAATACGGACAAAGCGATATCTGTTTGGGAGTTCCTGCAATTATCGGGGCAAACGGAGTTGAGCAGATCGTGAACATTACGCTTACTGCTGAGGAGCAAGCTAAATTTACTGAAGCAGCTAATGCTGTAAGAGAGATAAACGGAGATCTGAAGTACTAATCAGACAGATCTTTAAAGCATAAAAAAAGTCGGGGCGAAAAATTTTTCGCCCCGACTTTTTTATATGAAATTCTTTGAAACTCAAAACTGCTAATTTTCATACACCCCGATGTCCGGAGTTACGGGATTTCTTGAAGCTCCCAGAATATCCAATCCGGATTGTGTGAGGTATGCCGGATTTCCCTGATTGTTCAAACTGGAGGAACTGTAAAATTTGAAATTATCCTGTCCAGTATTAATAAACAAGGGATTGTTGTTGTTGGAACTGCTAAACATTGGATTGCTCAAATCACTTTTAAAGATCACCGAGTTTCTGAAATGAAAATTCAGGGTCAATCCTCCCGGTTGAATGGTATCAATCGCCAATTGATCTCCGTTACTTCCATAAATCACGCAATTATTGAAAATCGCATTTGGAATAGGGGAGACAAAAGTTCCCTGAGAATTCGTGTAATAATTTGAAATTCCAACAGCAGGAGTTGAACCTTCACCGCTTCCGTAGCCTAAGAAATCACAATGATTAAACGTGAAATCAGCCCCCTGAATGACGAGAAGTGAATGAACTCCGGAACTGTGTACGAGTACGTTTTCACCATATACTTTCGGTCCGTTAAAAAGGAACAAACCATAGCTTGCCGCGTTGAGAATTTCCGTGTTTGAAATCGTTAAAGTGTTCTGAGTATAAGCCATATCACGTGAATCAACATGGATTCCTGCGATTGCATTTTTGATGATCACGTTATCGATCATTGAAGGCCTTGCTTCCTGATAATAAATTCCGTAATACTGTCCCGGAACATCTTTATAATAGGCCTCTAAACGATCGCCCTGAATGGTTACTTTATTGTTGTAATCGCCGTCAATATTCAGAGTTCCCTTGTAGTTCCAGAGAATAGCTCCTTTGTGTAAATAAATCCGGGTTCCTCCGATAATGTTTAATGTTTTAGCGGAATCTACGAAAGCCTGATTGTAAATTACATGGGGTTTGTCATTCGGCCAGGTTCCTTCGTTTGTATCGATGATACCCGCGCTGAGATTGGAATAATGATAGTACATATCCTGACCCCAAACGGCCAGTTTGACATATTGATCTTCTCCGTTTGTACGGAAACGAACCGAATCCTCGACAACAACCGGTAAGTTCTGCCCGTTGACGCTTAATTTCACTTCTACAAAGCAAAACAAGCTGTCTCCCGATTCCATTTCCAGATCCGTAAAGTAATTTCCTTTGACACCGTCTAAATTCAATTTAAAAGGAGAATTACTTCCTCCCATCAGCTGAACTTCGCTTATCTTTAGGGCTTTGTTTTGAGGATTGTAAATTTTAAAGTACTTGGTAGTGGAGCCAATAGTGGTAAAAACCGTGTCAAACACGAGTGTGTCGGTTGAAAAGCCCAAATTGCCGTCTCCGAATAGGTTCTTCTTTTTACAGGAAGAATTGCTGAACAAAAGCGCGGCTAAAATCGCAACTCCGAAAAAAAGATTTACAAGTTTCATCATGACAAAAATAACGAAAGTGTAATAGGTTTTATTTTTTTTGTTGTGAATTAAAAAGTTTGATTATCTTTGCAAACCATTTTTGAATAAGAATAAAAAAAGCATAACAAGATATGAAAGCAGGTATTCACCCGGAAGATTATAGATTAGTAGTTTTTAAAGACATGACGAATGAGTACGCATTTTTGTGTCATTCTTCTGCTAATACTTCAGAAACAATTACTTGGGAAGACGGTAATGATTATCCATTAGTAAAATTGGATATCTCTCACAAGTCTCACCCATTCTTTACAGGTATTGTACAATTCGTGGATACTGCAGGTCGTATCGATAAATTCAACAACCGTTACGCGAAATACAAAAAGTAATTTCTTTCCCGAAATAATGAACCCCGACTATAAACGTCGGGGTTTTTTTTTGACATTTTTTCACCCTTTTAGTTAGGTTTTACCTTACCTTTAATTGGTAGATGGTTATATTTGTAACATGAGTTCACTGCAGATTAAAATTTTAGTTCTCTCGCTTCTTTGCATCTTTGGTAAAGCGCAGGCCGGTTCAATCGATGATGCATTCAAAGCATTAAATCAGTTTAATTACTTCGAAGCAAAAAAGCAATTTGAAAAATCTTTGAAATCAAACGAATCGGCGGCGAATTATGGTCTGGCGCTTATTTATTTCCGTAAAGACAATCCTTTTCATCAATTGGATTCGGCATTGATCCGAATTGTGCGTTCCGAAAAAACTTATGGTTTGATGAAGGATAAGCAAAAAGAATCGCTGAAGAAACACAATTTCGACTATCTGGCAATTGCGAATCTGCGTCAGGAAATTTCCACAGGACTTTTTCAGCAGGTTTTGAAAGCACCTTCGGAAGAAGCATATGACAACTTCCAGAAAAACAATGATTGGGCAAGAGAGCGATTCAAAGCAATCTACTCCAGAGATTCGATTGCTTATGTGAAAGCAAAATCTGCCAATAAATCTTCGGCGATTGATATGTTCCTGAAAAAATATCCTCAATCTGATTTTCAGAAAGAAGCACTGAACAACTTTCATCGTTTGCAATACAAGGAAAATACAGAAGGAAAAACAATCGCTTCCTTTTTAAGCTTCGAAAAGCAATTCCCGTCAAATCCATATGTAGCAGATGCGCAGGATCAGGTTTATCATTTAAGTACAACTCAGAACAGGGTGCAGGATTACAACCTGTTCATCAAAACCTATCCGAAAAACCGGAATATTGAAAGTGCCTGGAGAAAACTCTACCAATTGTATATGGCGGATTATTCATTGGAACGTTTGGATAAATTCCAGAAAGAGTTTCCGGATTATCCATATACCTCGGAGTTGAAAAAAGACAAAGAACTGGGAATGCAGCAAATCATTCCGTTTAAAAAGAATGGTTTATTCGGATGGATGGATTTGAATGGAACGCCTGTTATTCCGGCTCAGTACAGCACGGTTGGTTTTTTCAAGGAAGGATTGGCCTGGGCTGAAAAAAGCGGGAAATACGGTTTTGTGAACAAAGCAAATGAAGTGGTGATTCCGTTTAAATACACCAGCTGTAATGACTTTGATAAAGGAAGAGCGATTGTTGAGTTGGATTCGGTATTTGGAATCATCGACCGTTCCGGAGCATACATTGTTGAACCGCAATATAAAGATATCGGACAGTTCTCAGAAGGATTGATCTACGCCATGAAAGACAGCCTGTATGGTTATTTCGACGGTTTGGGATATCCCAGAATTCCGGAACAATATGAAGAAGCATTCTCCTTTTCCAATGGAATGGCGAAAGTTACCTTTAAAGGATTGGAAGGCTATATTGATGTTTACGGTTCGTTCAAAGTGAAGCCTTTGTATGAATCCATTAATTTGTTCGGCGATTCATTGATTATCATTGAAGGAGATGAAAGTTCGAAATTGGCTACTTTTCAGGGAGACGAAGTGAAAACCATCATGATTGAAGATATCGGAAGATTGGTTTCTGATCGTGCCTTGGTGATTTCGGATGATAAAATCGGTTACCTGAACAAAAAAGGTGAAACTGCGATTCCTGCGACCTTTGATTATTTCACAAATGCCAAAACAGAAGGTGAATTTGTGGGGATGTATGCAAAAGTTTCGAAAACAAACAAATTCGGGATCATTGATAAGAGTGGAAAACCGATTGTTCCATTTACGTATTCCAAATTAGGGAGTGTTTCCTCCTTGATGGCTTTTGAAAAGGCTGCAAAGTGGGGATTCATTGACTTACAGAATAAAATCGTTATTCCGGCAACATATGAATATGCGGAAAGTTTTAAATCCGGATTGGGAGTTGTACAGTTATTAACGCTGAAAGGCGCCGTCAATTCAAAAGGTGAAATCGTCATTCCTATTGAGCACACAACGATCAAAGTTCTGGATGATTCTCATTTCATTGTTTCATTGGGAGCTTTTTACGGAATTTACACCAATAAAGGAAAACTGGTAGTTCCTTTGGAATATTCCAACATCCGAAAAGTTCAGGATGATTTCTACATCCTTTCGAAAGGAACGGAACTGCATTATTTCTATGTTCCGGAAAATAAATTGATCAATCCCGTTTTAGATTAATGTCGGCACTGAGGAATTTTATCCGGTCTCTTGTTCCGGACAAACTGCTGAATGCTTACAGAGAAAGCAAGAAGGACAAACAGCGCAAAATCATTCGGGAACAAGAATCAAAAGGTGAAGGAGCTTCGTTGGAAAGTCTGATTCGTGATTTCAAAAATTGCGGACTTCAAGCCGGAGATTCTGTGTTGGTTCACAGCAGCTTTTCGAAGATCGGTTTTGTTCAGGGTGGTCCCAAAACATTTGTTGATGCACTGATTCAGGTCATTGGCCCGGAAGGAAATTTACTAATGCCCAGTTCACCGAACGCAGGATATCAATTGGATTATATCCGGAATCTGAAAGAGTTTGATGTAGCAAACGAACCTTCAAAAATGGGCGCAATTACGGAATATTTCAGAAAACTTCCCGGAGTGAAACGCTCTGAAAGTCCCACGGAACCGGTTTGTTGTTTCGGTCCGAAAGCAGATTGGTTCGCCAACGGACATTTGGGTGAATTGACGCCTTATACGGAAAACAGTCCTTTCGCGCGAGTTGCTCAGATGAATGGAAAAATTCTCTATGTTGGAGTAACACTCGATAATGCCGGAACTTCTTTACACGTTTCGGAAGATGCTATTCCGGATTTCAAGTATCCGGTGTATTACCCAGAAATTTTTCAGACGACTGTTATTCAGGAAGATGGAACTCGCGTACCGGTTTCCGTAAAAGTTCATAACCCGGAACAATCCGCAAAACGGAAATGCGATGAATTACTTCCATTATTTAAGGAAAAAGGAGTGACAAAGGAACAACTGGTGGGGCAGGCAAAAACATTGGCTTTCGACGCTTCGAAGATGCTTCAGACTTTAATTGAGGCTTATAATGAAAGCGGAATCACCATCTATACTCCAAAAGGAGAGAAAGCGTAACTTTTGATAAAGATTCATCCTCCGATTGATCCAAAATAAATACAATCCTGAAGGATGAATTTTATGCAAGCATTGTTATTTTTGTAAATAGAAAAAATCAAAACATGTCAAATAGAAACTGGACATCCATTAAGTCCTACACAGATATCAAATTCGAATTCTTTGATGGAATCGGTAAAATTACGATCAACAGACCGAAAGTTTACAACGCTTTCCGTCCGGAAACAAACATGGAAATGTTGGATGCTTTGGAGATTTGCCGCGAAAGACAAGATATTGGAGTGGTAGTATTGACAGGAGAAGGCGACAAGGCATTTTGTTCGGGAGGTGATCAGAATGTGAAAGGTGTTGGAGGATACATTTCCGAAAACGGGGTTCCGCGTTTGAATGTATTGGATGTTCACAAAGCAATCCGTGCTTTACCGAAACCGGTTATCGCGATGGTAAACGGATATGCGATTGGCGGCGGGCATGTTTTGCACGTAGTTTGTGATATCACGATTGCTTCTGAAAATGCACGTTTCGGTCAAACTGGTCCGAAAGTAGGAAGTTTTGATGCCGGATTCGGATCTTCTTTCCTTGCAAGTCATGTGGGACAGAAAAAAGCACGCGAGATTTGGTTCTTGTGTGAACAATATACTGCGGATGAAGCAGAAAAAATGGGAATGGTAAACAAGGTGGTTGCTTTGAAAGATTTGGAAGATACAACTGTTCAGTGGTGTCAGACAATCATGAAGCGTTCTCCTTTGGCAATTCGTATGATCAAGCGCGGATTGAATGCCGAATTGGATGGTCAAAGAGGATTGATGGAGTTTGCCGGAGATGCAACGTTGATGTATTATTTGATGGAAGAAGCTCAGGAAGGAAAACGTGCATTTTTAGAGAAGCGCGAACCGAATTTCCAACAATTCCCTAAATTTCCATAAACATCATTGAGAATTGAAAATTTATAATTGATAAGTCCTTTCAATTCTCCGTTTTAAATTTTCAATTTAAAAAAATGCCTTTATTAGATATCGAAGCTAATTTTCAGCACATTTTCGGGTTCAGTTTGAACGAAGGAAAGCAATGGTTGGTGAAATCAGGAACAAACCTGGTTTTTGCAGTTATCATTCTATTGGTTGGTTTTTGGCTTGCCAAATGGGTTGGCCGTTTGGTTGTCCGGATTCTGACGCGTGGAAAAGTGGATGTAGGATTGATAACCTTCCTTTCCAGTCTGGCCACGATCATGCTCAAGGTACTGGTAATTGTTACGGCAATTACACAGCTTGGAATCGAAATGACGTCTTTTGTGGCAATTTTAGGTGCTGCCGGTTTAGCAATTGGTATGGCATTTTCAGGAACGCTTTCCAATTTTGCCGGGGGAGTCATGATTTTGCTGTTCAAGCCTTTTAAAGTCGGAGATACCATCCTGACTCAGAATTTGCAGGGAACAGTAAAAGAAATTCAGATTTTTTATACCTATTTGCATACTTCGGATAACAAAGTGATTGTGCTTCCAAACGGCCCGATTGCGAATAATCCGCTGACCAATTTCACCAAAGCGAATGTACGACGGGTAGATTGGAGTATTCCGATTTCTTACGGAGATGATTACGTAAAAGCACATCAATTGATTCTGAAATATTTGTCAGAAGACAAGCGTGTGAAAAAAGATCCTGAACCGTTTGTGGCATTGGGAGAATTGGGAGCTTCTGTAATGGTGACAGTTCGTGCCTGGGCAAAAACAGATGATTACTGGACTGTCTTTTACGCTTTGAATAAGCGTATTTACGAAGATTTTGAAAAAGAAGGGCTTCATTTAACTTCTCCTCAGGAGCACGTTGTACAAATGCAAACGCCAAACTAATGGAGAGTTTAAAACAGCATCCGATCATTCAGCAATACATTGTCTGGAATCGTTTCGGAGATTTATTGGGAATGGATTTCGATGTGGAATCGAAAGGACACGTGCTGTATCACATGACGATTTCCGATAATCATCTGGCAACTCCTTTTGCGGCACATGGAGGTTCTGTTGCTGCGCTGATTGATGCTGCTCTCGGAGTAGCTTGCTTGTCGCAGGTTTGCGAAGAAATGAAAGTAGTTTCGACGGTAAATCTGACGATTTCGTACCTTAATCCAGCAAATAGGAATGATGTATTGACGGCTGATGCACGTGTGATTAAATCGGGAAAACGAATTCTTTTTGTGGAAGGAAAAGTGAGTAATCAAAAAGGAGAGTTGGTAGCAACTGCTTCTGCAACGATGAATGCTTATCCTGTTTCGAAGATTAGCGAGAAGATTTTCTAATCATAGGATTTCAAGAATGGAAGGGCTGTTTTACAATATTGTAATTTTGTTTTTACGGATCTGTTTTTTTAATAGATCAGAGAGATTACAGATCTAACCAATAATAAAATCTCTAAAAAACAGCTTTTTATTTTCTGGTTTTTCCCCAAAGCTTAACTGTTTCCGCAGCTTCTTTCACATCATGAACCCGTAAAATCGAAGCGCCTTTTTCGAGTGCCAGGGTATTCAGAACAGTCGTTCCGTTTAGAGAATCTTCAGCTCCGATTCCAAGTGTTTTGTAGATCATCGATTTTCGGGAGATTCCAACCAGAATCGGGCAATCGAACAAATGGAAGGCCTCCATTTTTGAAAATAATTGGAGGTTCTGTTCGCTGTTTTTGGCAAAACCGAAGCCCGGATCGATAATGATGTCTTTGATTCCTGCCTGAATGGCTTTTTCTTTCTGAACCCCTAATTCGTAAATCGTTTCCCAGAGAATATTTTCATAATGATTCAGATCCGACATATTCTGTGGAGTTCCCCGCATGTGCATCAACACATAAGGAACCTGAAAAGCTGCGACAACGGAAAAAAGATCCGAATCAATCAAACCTCCACTGATGTCGTTGATCAGGTGAGCGCCTTGTTCCAAAGCGTAATTTGCAACCTCTGCCTGAAAAGTATCAACACTCAGTTTGATTTCAGGATAGGTTTCCAAAGCATATGCAAGTGCAGATTTGATTCGTTCGATTTCGTCTTTTTCTGAAATGTGCTCTGCCCCAGGGCGGGTAGAGTAACCTCCTAAATCTAACCAAGTTGCACCGTTTTTCACGTGCAGATCGATTAAAAGGCGCTGATCATCCAGGTCAGATTTTCGACTGTGTTTGTAAAAGGAATCGGGCGTACAATTGACAATTCCCATCACCTGCGGGGTGGAAATAGTGAATAACTTACCGCGGGTGTTTAACTGCCACTCTCGCGAAAAATTTGTATTTTCAAACCTTAAAAATTCCATACTGACATAGATGATACAAACATCGGAACAATATCAACACATCGTACAGGGTTGTAGAGAAATTTTCCTGAAAAAAACGAAAGATTACGGAACTTCCTGGCGTATTGCAAGAGCCAGCAGTCTGACGGATCAGATCTTCATCAAAGCCAATAGAATTCGAACCATTCAGGAGACCGGGGAAAACAAGGTCGGTGAAAGTATTGAAGGAGAATTCGGTGCAATGGTGAATTATTGTATCATGGCGATTATTCAAAGCAGATCGAATGATGGTTTCGGATTGGAACTGTCGGAACAGGAAGCTTTGACCTTGTACAATCAGGTTGCTCAGGAAGCATTTGAACTGATGGAGAAAAAGAATCACGATTACGGTGAGGCGTGGAGAGATATGCGTATAAGTTCATTAACTGATATGATTTTGATGAAGTTGTTACGAATTAAACAAATCGAGGATAATGGAGGCCAAACGATTGCTTCTGAAGGAATCGAATCAAATTATTTTGATATTTTGAACTACTCGATTTTCGCATTAATACACCTTACGCTTTAATATTATCCGGTTTCTATGAAAACTACGAGAACTATTTCAGGACATTCACTACCACTCAATGTCCTGTTTGTTATTTTAAATTTAGCGGGCCTTACGCTCACAACTATTGGCTTCCACGATCATTTTGAGGGGCAGAAGATGCTTTTTGCAAGTTTGGGAATCGGTTTGATGCTCTTCTCAGCAGTGGCGCTGATCTTTTTCAAGGGAAGATTGATGATTGCAACGGTTTCCCGCGTGATTGTGGGAAGTTTATTCATCGTTTCAGGATTGATCAAGGCAAACGATCCCGTTGGTTTTTCCTATAAACTGGAAGAATATTTTGAAGACGGAGCTTTGGCATACCGCATCAAGGAAATGTTCGGTTCTCCCGGATTCTCATTGGAATATTTCATTCAGCATGCGCTTTTGCTCTCTGTGATCATTTGCATTGCGGAGATTGTTTTGGGAGTTTTGGTGATCATTGGCGGGAAAATCCGCTTTGTGAGCTGGCTTCTGGTAATCATGATGCTGTTCTTCACCTTCCTGACATGGCATACTTCAACCTGTGATCCGAAAACCAGGTTTGTAGACAGAGATACCTATTCGATGGAAATAGGGAAGGAATCACATATGGCGAATATGAAGATCGAAGAAGCCATCACGAATAAGGATGTCAAAATTATTTCCAAAAACACCAAAGAAGTGGTGGTCGAAGAATTAAAATCACCACAATGTGTAACGGATTGCGGTTGTTTCGGAGATGCAATGAAAGGCTCTGTAGGGAGATCCTTAACTCCGAAGGAATCTTTGTGGAAAGACATCGTATTGCTTTATCTGGTTGTGTGGATCTTTGCAGCTCAAAGACTGATTCAGCCGAATGATGTGCGCCAAAACTGGATCTATGTTCCGATTTCAATGATGTTGATTGCAGGGCTTTCCTGGGTATTCGACTGGTATTTCCCGATTTTGTTTTCAATCGTAGCAATTCTTGCAGCCCTTTGGGTGTATCGAATCCGGAATAAATTTATCGGGAATCACTACGGTTCGGCGCTGATGGTGACATTCTTATGCGGGATATTTATCTGGTACGTATTGCGTTACGATCCATTGAGAGATTACCGCCCGTATGCAGTCGGGAATTACCTTCCGGATCTGACCAAAGACGGAGATCCCGGAAAATACCAAAGCATGCTGGTTTATAAAAACCTGCAAACAGGAGAGAAAAAGGAATACGACGGATCAAGTAAGGAATTCATGAATTCCAAGATCTGGGAGAAAACAAAAGAGTGGAAGTATCTGGAAATGATCAATAAGGAAATCAAACCGATGAGACTTCCTTCCATTGATACGGCACAGTTTAACCCATCACGGGCAATCAAATTCCTGAGTGAAGATGAACTTCAGCTGGAAGCGGTTAAAAAACAGTTGAAAAACAAAAAAGTGATGGGTCTCCGCTTGATCGATAACGTAACGAAAGAAAAAAAGGAGATTCCTGAGATCGAATACAACGTCGAATCCTATCCGAAAGATGCTTATACGGTAACGGATACAATCGAAGTGGAAAATCCGGATCTGACAGATGTAAGCATTCGCGACTTCTTGTTCAAAGCTCCCGAAGTGATTGTTGTTTTCTCTAAAAGCCTGAAAGAGTTTGATCTGAAACATTTGGGCGAATTGAAAGGAATTGCCGCTAAAGCGAAAAAAGCAGCTATTCCGTTTGTATTTGTGGTCGGTTCAGGCGATGAAGAAATTGCAGCTTTCAAAAAGAAACACAACTTGCATATTCCGATCTTTATTAATGATGGAGTGGAATTAAAAGCAATTGCACGTTCAAATCCGGCGCTTTTGGTGTTGAAATACGGACGTGTAAAAGGAAAATATACCGGTAATTCGTTGCCGGCATTTAATTGGATTCAAACTAATTTATTGGCAAAATAAGATGCGCTCTAAAATTGTAGCAGGAAATTGGAAAATGAATTTGTCTCAGGAACAGGCAAAGGAATTATGTAAGGAAGTAAACAACATGAGCATCGGCTCGGGAATTGAAGTATATATTTTTCCTCCGATGTTGTATGTGAGTGATTGCAACTCGCTTTCAACAAACGTAAAAGTAGGTGCTCAGAACGCCTATCCGAAAGATAACGGAGCATATACGGGTGAAGTAAGCATGTGGCAATTGAAAGAAGCCGGAATTCAGGCTGTTTTAATCGGTCATTCTGAGCGAAGAGAGTATTTCAATGAAAACAATGCTTTCCTGAAAGAAAAACTGGACGTGGCGATTGCTCATGGAATCAAACCTTTCTTTTGCTGCGGAGAACCTTTGGAAATTCGTGAAAACGAAACGTTTTTAGAGTATGTAAAGAATCAGCTGCGGGAAAGTGTTTTTCATCTTTCAGCAAGCGATTTCAAACAAGTTGTTTTGGCTTACGAACCGATTTGGGCGATTGGAACGGGAAAAACGGCCACTACAGAACAGGCAGAAGAAATGCATGCCGCAATCCGTTCATGGGTTGAAGAGAAGTATGGAAAAGAAATTGCAGATAATACTCCGATTTTATATGGCGGAAGTTGTAACCCGGGCAATGCTCAGTCGTTATTTGCCTGCGAAAATGTAGATGGAGGTTTAATTGGAGGAGCAGCCTTGAAAGCTTCCGACTTTTCTGTTTTAGTAGCTGAGGAAACATGGACTATTTTGAATTAACAATTGATATTAAGCCAAGAGAGCCCTGGGCCGATATTTTGGTAGCGGAACTGGCCGACTTCGGATTTGAAAGTTTTGTTGAAACCGAAACCGGAATTCAGGCTTATGCTCCTGTTCAAATTGGCGATGTTTCATCCATTTTGAAAGAAACATGCATTCACGAGAATGCTGAAATCGAAGTGAGCTGGAATCTTTCCGAGATTCCGCACCAAAACTGGAATGCAACCTGGGAAGCATCTTTTGATCCTGTTTTGGTTGATTCCCGTTTGGCAATTATTGCACCGTTCCATCAGGCAGCTGATTTCCCGAATCGTGAACTGATCGTGATTCAGCCGCAAATGTCTTTTGGAACCGGACATCACCAAACAACTTACCTGATGTCACAATTCCTGCTCGACTTACACTTACTACCTGAAAGGGTGTTGGATATGGGAACAGGAACAGGTGTTTTGGCCATTTTAGCTGAGAAAAAAGGAGCAAAAGATATTTTGGCCGTGGATATTGAATCCTGGTCGGTAGAAAACACATTGGAAAATGCAGCCCGCAATTCCTGTTCGAAGATCAGAGGCCTTTTGGGAGACATTGATTCCATTCAGGTAGGAAATTTCGGCGTGATCCTTGCTAACATCAACAAGAATGTTTTGAAAAGACACATGCCTGATTACGCAAAGCTTTGTTCAAATAACGGATTACTGTATCTGAGTGGTTTCTTCACTTCAGATGTGGCTGAATTGGAGCAGGCGGCTAAAAGTGTTGGTTTCGAACTAGTAGAAACAAGAGATAAAGAAACATGGGCATCCATGAAACTTCAAAAAGTAGAAATATGAAAAAATGGGGATTCGTTTTAGTCGCGATTTTGAGTGTTACAAAACTCTTTTCACAATCTTATCCGGACAACCGGGAGAAATTCGTGAAAGCGATCAGTTCATTAACCACTGATTATCTGGACAAAGATCAAAAGGATTTTCTCAAAGATGAGTTTTCGGTAGCCTTATTGAAATCGACTGACTTTCCGGACAAGTATTTTACACAGATGGTTGCTACGTGTAACCTAATGGAAAGCAAACGATTAAAAGTTTATCCCGAAATTTACAATTATATTTTCTCCGTTTATTCGTTCGTGAAAAACAAACAGCCGGAGTCTTCTTTTGCCGCGTGGCACAGTTCGGTAGATAAGCTTCTGGACGCGAAAAATGTAAACAAATTCAAGGATTTCATTGAGCTTTCCGCGGGGTTTTTCTCCAAAGGAATGCTGGCGAGTTCTTCCAATGAAGAATGGTATTTCTACGGATCTTATGTTTTTGAATATACCGATAAACCGATTATCAAATTTACGGATGGCCGCCTGGTGTGTGGTTTCCCGAACAAAGGAGCAAAAAGAGATGAACCGCGTTTCCTCGATTCATTGGTCGTTTATAATACGAACGGAACCTACGATCCGGTGCTGAAAAAATGGATCGGAAAAGGAGGGAAGGTCAATTGGGTGAAAGTTGGTTTGAAAGAAAACGAAACCTTTGCCGAATTGGGGAATTACGATGCTTCCATGAAATCAAATTTTTTGAAGGCAGATACCGTTTCTTTAACAAGTCCCTTCTTCCTCGGAAAAAAAATCAAGGGTACTTTGAATGAACGAGCGTTCAGAATTATTCGTGAAGCAGATAAGAATTATCCACAATTTATCTCGCATGAGCGCAAGCTGGCAATCAACAATATCTTGCCGGATATGGATTATGTGGGAGGATTTTCATTGGAAGGATCGAGTGTCATAGGGTTGGGAAATGCAACTGAAATGGCTCAGCTGACAATCAAGAGAAATGGCAAAAAGTTCTTGCTGGCAAAATCACAATACATTGCCATTGCTCCAACCAGAATTGTTTCAAACGTTACGCAGACATCTCTTTATGTAGGAGAAAAAGATTCGATTACGCATCCCGGAGTTGGATTCACTTACTCCAAAGACTCCAATATTGTAGAACTTACCCGTGGAAAATCAGGAGTTTTGCAATCACCGTTCACAGATTCGTACCATCAATTGGAATGGTATGTGCAAAAGGTAAGCTGGAGCAGAACAGGAACGGATTTGGTCTTTACGTATGAATTCGGAACCAGTCAGGAACAGCGGATCGCGCGTTTTGAATCGATGAATTTCTATGACGGACGTTTGTATGACCGTTTGCAGGGAATGGAACAGGTTCATCCTTTAGCGGCACTTTATAATTACTGCTACAAATTTGACGAATTTACCCTGACGGAAGGAAAAGCTGCAACGGCTCTTGGAAAAACGGTAGATCAGGTGAAAATACAGTTGTTGGATTTGGCTTCATACGGATTTATCAGCTACGATACGGAAAACAAGATTGTGAAGGTCAATCAGAAAACCAAAGTGTTTATTGAGGCAAGAGCCGGAAAAAGAGATTACGACAACCTGATTTTCGTTTCGGATATGCGCCCCAAACCAAAATATGCTCCTGAGCAGTTAAAAGACAATCCGGCGCTTCAAAAAATTGCAAAACAGGATTCACTTTCGGCAATTCAGCGCAGAAGTATGCCGAATTTCGGGAAAATGAGTTTGAGTTCAATGGACATTTCATTGGAAGCTGTAGATCGTGTCACGATTTCAGATGCTCAGGCTTCTTTCGTTTTGCCTGATAACGCAAAAGTACAGATCAGCCGCAACCGCGATTTCAAATTTACAGGTTGGGCTTCAGCCGGAAAATTTGAAGTACATACTTTGGAGGCAAGCTATAATTACGATGCAAACAAGATCAATCTGACCAAAACAGATAAGAGTTACTTCCGCGTAAAACCGCTTTCTCAGGCTGACGGGAACAAATCCATTGCTTTGGGTTCTCCGTTGAACGGAATTTCCGGCGAGATTATCATCGATGATCCGACAAACAGAGCGGGAATGAAAAAAGACATTACCAAGTACCCGATTTTGAAATCGGCGAAACCTTCCAAAGTGTATTACAACCAATACGATTTGTTCAAAGGGGCTTATGATTCTGCAAGATTCTATTATACCTGTACGCCATTCGAAATGGATAGTTTGGACAATTTCAACGAAAAATCATTCCGCTTGAAAGGGGAATTGGTTTCTGCAGGTATTTTCCCTGTAATCAAGGAAGATTTGAGAATCATGGCGGATTATTCCCTTGGTTTCAGTACGGTTGCACCGGCTGAAGGACATGTTTTCTACGGCACAAAAGCGATGTACAAAAACAAGATTGTATTGTCGAACAACGGATTGCAGGGAGCAGGGATCATTAATTTCATTCATTCAACTTCCGATTCCAAAGCCTTTACGTTCCTTCCGGATTCTACTTTGGGATATGCGAAATTTGAAAACAAACCAATCGAAACAGGAGTTCAGTTCCCGGATGTAAAATCTCCGGATGCCTTTATTACGTATGTTCCGAAACAAAATGTATTGAAAGCATCTTCCACATTGGAAAACGAGCTGACTTTCTTCGGAGGAGAAGCTAAAATGAAAGGAACGGCAATTATTCAGCCAACTGGAATGACCGGTTACGGAATCATGTCTATGCAAAAAGCGAATTTGGGATCTGATGCATTCCGATTCAAGCGCTACGACATCGATTCGGATACTTCGGTCTTTAACCTGAAGAACCCTGTGCCGGAAGAAGGAGAAAGTCCGCTGGCCTTTTCTTCCAATAATGTGAATGCACACATTTCTTTCAAAGACAGAAAAGGAGATTTCAAATCCAATGACGGAGAAGAAATGAAATATTTCCCGGTGATCAAGTACGCTTGTAAAGTGGATTTGTTTACCTGGTTAATGGATCAGGACGAAATGGAGCTTTCAAAAAAAGGAACCGGTTCGGGAGATATCAATATCAATACGGATCTGGATCTGGCACAGCCAAATATGTTCTCCACGCATCCGGATCAGGACTCTTTGGCATTCAGAGCACCAAAAGTGAAATTTACGATGAGAAGCAAGGTTCTTTACTGTTCAGATACGAAGTTTATCGATGTGGCGGATGCACGTATTTATCCGGACAGCTCTAAAGTTACGATCCGCAAAAATGCAGCAATGGATCCCTTGTTGAACTCGAAGATCGTAGCCAATTACGTTACGAAATACCATACTTTCCTGAATGCAAAAACCAATATTGCGGCACGAAGAAAATATACTTCAGAAGGAGATTATCCGTATTACGATGCTGATTCCGTGAAAACATTGATTCACATGGACAAAATCGGGGTGGATTCTTCTTTCCAAACAGTTGCAAACGGAACGGTGAAGAGCGAAGCAGGATTCAAACTGAACAAATACTTCGATTACTACGGAGCAATGAAAGTGAAAGCGGCAAATCCGCTGATCAGTTTTACCGGAGCAACGCGGATTAATCACAACTGTGAGAAATTTACGAAGAGCTGGATGTCGTTTACGGCAGAAATCGATCCGAAAAATATTCAGATTCCGGTTACACCGAACATGAAAACATTGGACGGACAAGCAATTGCTGCGGGTATCGTTTGGAGAGATTCGCGCCAGAAAGATTCCATCCGTTTGTATCCGACATTCTTGTCGTCTCTGGAAGATCCGAACGATCCGATCTTCATTACGGCAACCGGAGTACTTCAATACGATTTCTCTGCGAAAGAATTCCAGATCGGACCGAAAGAAAAATTGTTGAACCGCAGCGAACCGGGTAACTTCATTGCATTGCACACTGAAAGCTGTTCGATGAACGGAGAAGGAAAGATCAATCTGGGAATGGATTACGGAGACGTTACAGTTGACGCTGTAGGAACCGTGACATACAACCAGCAAAACGGACAAACGGATGTGAATGCGACTTTGAAGCTGAACTTACCGATGGACAAAGGTGTTTGGGAAAGTGCCGGACAGCGAATCGTGGATTACAAAGAATCCAAACCGCTTTCGTTTGAAACGACCAACATCGAACAGGCTTTGTTGACATGGGGAGATCGCAAAACAGCAGATAAGATCAAATCCGATTACACACTTTCTGAGGATAAAAAGATCAAACGTTTGCCGGATGAAATGGAAAAATCCATTGTGATCACAGGTGTTCATTTGAAAAATATTCCTGCTTCCAAAGATATCCGCGGATTGATGTCGAGTCTGGAAGGTGCTGCAATTGTCAATTTCTATGGAAAACCGGTGATGAGACAAGTGGTATTCCGTTCGGCATTTGAACAGATTTACTCTTCCAACGGCGACCATTTCACGATGATGATGCAGGTTCCGGGAGGACCGGATTATTTGTTCGATTATTCGATGATGAAGCGAGACGGAACATTCAATATTATCACCAGCGATTCGGATTTGTCAAATGCGATTAATGCAATCAAGGAAGATAAACGCAAAACGAAAAATTTCTTATACCAAATCTCTACGAATAGCGTGTATTTAGGCAAACTAAATGCTATTTTTGAATAATGAACTGGACTGATTTTTTATGGGCTATACCTGCATATTTTTTAGGATCAATACCAACAGCAGTTTGGGTAGGTCGCGCGAAATATGATTTAGATGTTCGGGAACACGGAAGTAAAAATGCGGGAGCAACAAACACGTTCCGGGTTCTTGGAAAAAAAGCAGGTAGAGTCGTTCTAACGATTGATATTTTAAAAGGAATGCTGGCAGTACTTTTACCGTATTTTGTACTGCCGGTGAACTTTTCTTCACCTCATTTAACGCATATTCAATTAGTAGCTTCTTTTATGGCTGTATTGGGACACGTGTTTCCGATCTTTGCCGGTTTTAAAGGAGGAAAGGGAGTTGCAACTTCTCTGGGAGTCATTGTCGGTTTGCAGCCTTTAGCAGCCGGAATTTGTCTGCTTGTTTTTCTGGTGGTTTTTATTTCAACACAATATGTGTCTTTAGGCTCTATCAGCGCAGCAATTGTTTTCTCCTGTTGTTTGTGGTTATTTCCCATTAATACATACGCTTTACCTATCTTTGGTTCTTTGCTTGCGTTCATTGTTATTTTCGCCCATCGTAAAAATATCAAACGATTATTGGATGGAACGGAAAGTAAAATGAACCTTTTTAAGAAATAAACGTATTGCCTCTAAAACAATAAGTTGAGTTTGAAGTCATTTAAATTGATAAATGGTTGGTTACTACTATTTCTGTTTATTCAAACGGCTCAACTGTCTTTTGCACAAGAAACCGAGGCAGATCTGAAGGTAAAAGCCGACAAACTCTTTCATTCGGAACAATTTGTTGAAGCAACTCCGCTCTATCTGCATCTGATTGCTTTGAATCCCCGGTCGACGGATTACAACTACAAATACGGAACCTGTCTGCTTTTCAATTCGAATAAAAAGCAGGATGCATTCAAATATTTGAATTTCAGTATCACCGATCCTGCCATTGCTCCGGAAGCTTATTTCTATTTGGGAAAAGCCTACCATTTGAACTTCCAGTTCAACGAGGCAATCAAAAACTACAACGTTTATATTCAGAAAAGTGCAGGAAAACCCAATCCCGGTTTTGAAGTTGAAAGGCAGATTGAAATGTGCCAGAACGGAAAAAAACTGCTCACAACGATTACAGATCTGGTGGTTCTGGAAAAGAAGCAGATTGAATACGGTTCGTTTTTCCGTTTATACAACTTGTCTCATATCGGAGGAGTGATTCTGATCACGGCTGATTACCAATCCAAAATCGATAAGAAACGCAATCACACTCCATTGATCCATTTTCCGGATAATGCGCAGACTGTTTATTATTCCTCTTACGGTGAATCTGATAAAGGAAGCAAGGATATTTACTGCCGGAAAAGACTTCCGGATGGAAAGTGGGGACTTCCGGCTTTGGTTCCGGGGAATGTAAACACGAAGTTTGATGAAGACTTTCCGTATTTGAGTCCGAATGGAGAATATTTGTATTTCTGTTCGAAAGGACACAATTCCATGGGAGGATTTGATGTGTTTCGTTCCCGGTTTGATGCTGAAACAAATTCGTTTGGCGATCCGGAGAACATGGATTTTGCCATTTCTTCACCCGACAATGATTTGTTCTATGTGGTCGATTCTTTGGAACAAAATGCTTATTTCGCATCGGCGCGACAAAGTGAAAACGGCAAGATTCATGTGTATAAAGTGCGTGTAGACCGTGTTCCGCTTCAGCTGGCCATTGTAAAAGGAGAATTCAAATCATCAATCAATCCCGAAAATAAAAAACTCAGCATCAAGGTAACGGATGTGGTTTCCGGAAATGAAGTCGGAGTATTTAATTCCAACGAAGAGGGGAAATATCTGATCACGTTCCCGAAAGGTGGAAAGTATACCTACGAAATGACTGTTGGAGGAAGTACAACGATTCATAAATCACAGGTGAACATTCCGTTTTTGAAAGAGTTTAAACCCTTGAAGCAAAAAATTCAGGAAGAAGCACTCAATAATGAAGACGTTGTCCGGGTGGTTGATTTGTTTAACGAAGAAGTGGAAGATGCACAGGGAATTTTGGCGGAAGTCATTCGGGCGAGAGCCGAATTAAATGTAAACGCCGGACATTTCGACATCAATGCTCTGGACGCTCAAAAGGAAAACAAGAAAGTACTGGCGGATATCGGACTGGAAAATGCATCGAATCAGGAGATCATTTCGAAGTTTGAAGCCATTCAGCAAAAACAGGAACAAAAAGTAGACGGACTGGAACGCCTGGAAAACGGGTCATTGATTGCCATTGTTGATAAAGCAGGGGAAGTAGAAAAGCTTCAGGCTGAAATCAAAAAAGACGTTGCAAAAGCAAATGCTGCGGAAACCAAGACGGAAAAGAATGATATTTTGCTTGCTGCCAACGATAAGGTGGAACGAATTCTGGAATTGAAAGAAGAAATTCTGCGAATCGATGCTTTTTCCGATAGTATTTCCAAGCTCATTCCAAAGGAAAAAGAGCAGTTAAAAGCCATTACAGAATTAAAAGAGGTAGTGCGTAAGGCGGTGGTCGATGAAAAATACGATCAGTTGAAAGAAGCCGTTATTGCCAAAGCTGATTTGGTGAAAGAGATCGAAAACGAAAAAGAAACGCATCCGGTTGATAATCTGCTGGCTCAAAATGAAGCAGTGGGAAAACAGACGGAACAGTTGAAAAAACAGTTGAATTCGTATAAAGAAAACGATCAGAAGCTGGAACAGGAACTAAAAACCCTGAAATCGGAATTAGCCGTTGCCAAAGCAAAAGATCAGCCGGCGATCCAATCTAAAATTGATTCCAGGGAAGCGGAGAAAACACTGGTTTCGGAAGAAACGAATCGTTTGGAAGGAAAAGTAGCCGAATTGAATAAGAAAGAAATCAGCAATACGAAACAGATTACCTTCATCAATAACCTGCAAAACACCGATGAAAACCGGAAAGTAACGAAAGCGGAAGCAGATCTGAAAGTAGAAGCCATTCATTCGAACAATGTCAAATCGCTCGAATCGTACGTAAAACAGCAAGTGAAATCGATCGATACGTCACATGTCACAGCGCGTACGAATGATATTCTGGCTCAGGAATCGAAAGAACGGGTAGAGGAATATGAGAAAAATTACGAGTTGGCTCAACAGGCGGTTGATCAGCAAGCGGATTTGACTCACGAAGAGAAAGTGGCTCTGAAAGTGAAAAACAACGAGCAGCTGGATAAAAAACTCACTCAGGAGTTGGCGAAAGTGGAAGAAGGATTGGGTAAAAATCCGAATGATGCGAAATTGCTGACCCAAAAAGAGCAGGTACTGAACTTAAAAGCCGAGAATACAAAGAACAAGGAAACCATTCTTTCCGATGCGGTTCTTCCGAAAAATACATCGACGACTGCTGAAAAAGAGTTGCAGGTATTGATGCCGGATTACGAAGAGCAGTTAAAAAATGCTGCAACGAATTCAAATCCGGAAGAGAAACTGAAAGCTCAGAATCTGGTGGATGAAAAGCTGCTGGATCAGATTGATTCGGAAATTGACAAAGTATATGAGGTTTTGACGAAAGATCCTCTGAATCAGAAAATGCAGGATAAAAAGGATGCTTTGACTGCGTTGAAGAAACAAAAAGAGGCTTCAGTCAAAGAACGGCAGGATCAGTTGGATGAACTGCAATCGAAACAAAATGACGAGCTGGCGGCAATTACGATCGAGAAGGAATTGAATCAGCTTGCTCCGAATTACGAAGAAGAGAAAAAAGCGATCGGAGACGGAAACGGAATTGGAGAATTGAAAGCTTTGAATCAATTGGAAGAGAAAGCGGTTCGTTCCATTGATCAGGAATTGCAGACATTGACTCCGAAAACGGATGCTTTAAGTACCCGAAGAAAAGAAGTGCTTCGGGATCTGAAACAGCAGTTTGAGGAAAACATTGCTTCGAGAAACGAAGAAATCAAAGTTTTGAACGCAGTGGTGGAAACCAATCCGAAAAATACGGAAGAGAAGGATTTGGCTAAAGAAGTGCGGCCAACTTATCAGGAAACCATCTCGAAAATTGAATCCGGAACTTCGAATCCGGAGGAGAAAACGAAATTATTGTTGGAGGAAGAAACGAAAATGCTTGTTTCCATTCGCGAACAGCAGGAGAAAACGAAAAAAGTTCTGGCTAAAACTCCGGCAGATTCCGCTGCAATTAAGAAGTCATCCGATTTGGATCAGCTGCAAGCGATCCACGAAGCGAAATTAGATGAACAAAAGCAAACGGCTGTTTCGCAGGCAAAAGCAAAATTGAAAGACGAACAGCTTCGTCAGGAAATCCTGCCCACTTACCAGGTTTTGAGTACGGATGAAATTCAAAACCTGAGCAAAGAAGAAGCTCAGGCCAAATTAGTGGAAGAGAAGAAACTTCAAACGGCTCTTGAAAAACAGATTCAGGCAAATGCCAAAAGTTTGGAAAAGACTTTTTCAGCTGAAAAAACAGCCGAAAATCAGGTGTTGACGGATTTGTTGCAGCAATCGAAGGAAACGGAAGAAGAGTTGAAAGCTTCGGCAAACAAAGAACCTGTTTCAGCTGTAAACAACGACGTAGCGAGTTTGGAAACCGTTTTGGGCAGCGATTACGAATTTGCGATGAGCAAGAAAGCTGCAAGCAAAGAAGAGGCTGAAAAACAGTTGAAGTTGTTGAACGAATTGTCGGAAAGTATTGAACTGAAACTGGATGAAGAAAAGCGTTCGGATACGAAAAACGACACGAAAATTCAGCTTTTAGAAAAGCAATTGGCGGAGATCAAACAACGAAAGGGAATCATTGAAATCGACCTCAATGAATTGATTGCTGTTAAGACAACGGATTCTAAAAATCCGGAAAAGGAATTGACAAAACTAAAAGAGGAAGAACAAGCTTTAAAGACACAATTGGCAGCGGCTTCCAACAAAGAGAAAACAGAGATTGAAAAGAAACTGGCTGTTAATCAGGAAGCACAAAAACAAACGAATCAGGTCATTCAGCAAAAGGAATTAGTGAGCTTAAACCAAGCTGCTGAGGAGAAAAAACAAGCGTTGGAACAAATTCCGGGTAACGATCCTGTGAAGGAAGTTGTTTTGAGCCGAACATCAGAAACTACGAATGCAGCTGATCCGCTTTTGGAGAAAACAAGTGATTTGACTCTTTTGGATGCTGCAAAACAATATTTGGACGGAAAAAAGGCTTTTGAAGAGACAAAACAGGTTGTTCAGCCCGAAAATGCATTGAAAGAACAACGCAGACGTTTCACCATTGAAATCGGAGAAATTGAAGCGGTCTTGCAAAAGACAACTCTTGACCCGAAACAGGTTTCCGAGCTGAAAAATCAGAAGAAAATACTCGAAGAAGCCATTGCTAAAATAGATCAACATCTGGATGTGCTTGCGAAGGAAAAGACACATGATCTGATCAATGATCCGGCTTTGTTGAAAACGGTTTCAGTGGAAGAAGAACAGCGAATCGCATCCGATAAAACCTACCCGAAATTGCGTGAGCAGCAGCAGGGAATCAATCGTTTGAAAGAAGCGGTGAATCAGACTAAAGTCAAACTGGAAGAACAGCGAAATACATACGTTAAAACGGAGAATCCGGCTGAGAAAGCTGCTGTTCAAAACGAAATTGAGCGTTTAAGCAAAGAATTGAATACTAAAAATCAGGAAATCGCTTCAAAGGAAGAGGCGTTGGATTTGGCGCTGAATCAGGTAGAAGGAAATAAGGAAGCGTGGAAAAATGTATTGACGAGAGAAGTTCAGCCAAAAGAATCACTTTCCACAACAATTTCCGAAGTGCTTGCTCCACAGGTTGGCAATGGTTTTGAAATTAAGAAAGAAACAGCCGTTCAGCCGAATGTGATCAAGAAGGCCATTCCGGTAGGAGTGAAGGCACCGACTGGTTTGGTGTATCGCGTACAGGTCGGAGCGTTTGCCAAGCCGATTCCGGAAGATTTGTTTAAAGAATTTACGCCTGTTACGGGAGAAAAACTGGATAACGGAATCACCCGTTATTTAGCCGGTTATTTCGGAAACAGACAACGCGTTTTGGATGCACAGCAGGATATTCGCGCTTTGGGTTACAAAGATGCGTTTGTGGTGGCGTATTGCGATGGAAAACGCATTTCCCTGGCAGAAGCAAGACAATTGGAAGAGCAGGGCTTGTGTAAGCCGATGCGCCAGGATTCGATTGTGATGGAAGTCATTCAAAATACGATTGCACAGCTTCCGCAAGATACGATTGCGAAATACAAAACCGAGCCGAAAGTCAGTGATTACAACAAAGCTCCGGGAGCTGTTTCCGCTATTGCGATTGAAGAAATCAAAGGATTGTTCTACACGGTTCAGGTCGGAGTATACAATCGCCCGGCAACGAAAGAGCAGCTGCACGACATTGATCCTTTGGTAACACGCCGTTTGGAGAACGGACAGATCCGTTATTCCACAGGAACATTCCGCTCGGTGGATGAAGCACGACCTAAGAAAGCAGATGTGATTGAAAAAGGTGTTTCGGATGCCTTTATTACAGCTTATTACAATGGCGAACGGATTTCTCTGCAGGAAGCAAAACGCTTATTGGAAACGGAGGGAGAAGCTATTTTGTTTAAGGAACAGGAATTGCCGAAAGTTCAGGAAATTCTGGTAAACGAGCAGGTGGCGAAGGAATATGCGAAAGCAAATCCGCCGGTAGAAAAGAAAGCCTTGAAAGAGTACGTACTTGTTTCCCGGGAAACGTATCCGGAATATCCGCGAAAATTGATGAATCAATTGCGGATTCAGGGAGATTTCTATTTTGATCAGACAGATTTGAGAATCAAAACGGTGAAAGCAGAAGTCTTGCCGAAATTGGTGAATCAAGCCGTGATCTTTGATACCTTGGTGAAAACTCCGGTATCGAAAGAAGAACTAAATGAACCGAATCAGAATTTGGTTGTAGGAGTATGGGACAAAAAGGAAATTCCGGGTTCGCTGGCAAATTGGATTCTTCGCTTGACACTTCCCTATGAAGTAAAAACAACAGCTTCTTCCATTGAAGTTTCCATGACGGTGGACGGAGAAGAGGAGCGCAAGTCGTTGGAAATGCAATTCAGAGCTCAGGGAGGAAGAATTAAAGCGGAATAATTCCGATTGTATCGGGACCAAAAAGTCGTAACTTTGTAAAACAATTAGAACAGATGCAAACACTTGAACAGAACGAAACCGAAGTATTAGAACTTTTGACAGACCAGAAGGATTTAGTTGTATTCAATGATGAGTTCAATACGTTCGATCATGTGATCGAGTCATTGATCAAAGTATGCAAACACGAAGTTGAACAAGCCGTTCAATGCACCTACATTGTTCATTTCAATGGAAAATGTCAGGTGAAAAGAGGCGACTACGAGAAATTGGAGCCCATGTGTACGGCATTATTGGAAAGAGGTATTACTGCTGAAATTCAGTAAATTCGGATAAAAGCATTGAATTCTTTTTGAAGAACTCAAAAAAAAGCAAAGAAATTGCTTGCAAAACTAAAAAAAGCACGTATCTTTGCACCCGCAATCAGTCATTGATTGAAAGCAAAAAGGCTTCGTAGCTCAACTGAATAGAGCACCACATTACGGCTGTGGAGGTTTTAGGTTTGAATCCTAACGAGGTCACAACAAAAAGAAAAGCATTGCGAAAGTGATGCTTTTCTTTTTCCTCATTTTCATTCTGTTTCTCATTCTGCCCAAATCTGTCTTCGATGCTTTTCTTTTTCAGAGTGAGAATTGAGAATGAGAGGGAGGAATGATCCTTTTTCGAAACTAGAATTCGGTTTCTTTCGTTTAGAGATTGCTATCGATAATTTGACAAATTTGCAGTACTTCGTCAGTTTTCAAGAATTATTTTTTATCATTGATTCAATAGAGTAACAAAAACTATTCGCAAATTCAATTCTTGACATTCAGCTTGAATTTCAATTTATTTAGACAGAGTTTCATATTACAGATTAATAGTCAACTATTATATTTAGCAAGAGTTATGTACAAAGATTTTGGAAAATTTCCCATTTACAAAGAATTCATTGATTTAGGAATTCTTTTTACACTAAAAGAAACCATATCCGATTTTTTTAAATGTGAAGTTGATTTTCTACCGCATCCTTCGACACAATTGATTAAACAATTTGACTTAAACATATTTGATAATCCTAGAAGGGGATTTTATCCAATTGACGAGAATAAAGTTTTAATATTAGGAAGAGTTCAAGAACAAAGGCAGTTAATTTCATCTTATGGAATAATTATGTCTGCTTATGGAATTTCGAAGAACACCAAATTATTAAATGTATTTGAAGGAGCACTTAGTGGTACATTATCCGAAGAGTTTTTCAATAGATTTCAAAATGGGATTTTGGCATTTGGGGATGAATTAATAAAACATACAATTACTAACTATTTATCAAGAGGATACTTCAATTACCGCTATGTAAGACATTTAATTGAATATTTTTTAAAACTCAGAACAACTTCATTTGAAGGCAACTATTTTTCTACAGGTGTTCTTATCTCAAAATCGATTCATGATTTTCAAAAAAATAATGAAAGATCTGTATATTCTTATGATTTAACCCAAATGATAAGACTCAGGAATACTAATAGAGTAGAAAAAAGAATTTGGTACCTCGCTGACGGAAAAAAATCATTTTTCTTAGCTACAAAAAATCTTGATATTTCCCGATATATTGTTGTAGATAATTTAGTTTATAATGAAAATTATATTGACAATCATACTTTATCTTTTACTTTAAAAGGTGGGGATTCATTGTTTAAAATAGAAAATGAGAAACTTTTATCGATAAATACTTCGTCTGGCTATGAGTTTCTTTTTTTTGAGAATCAATGGAAGTTTAGAAATTATAATCAAATTATTGAGTTTTTAAAATCAGTAATTAGTAGCGAAGAAGAATTGATTAACTCTTTATTGTTTTATATTTTGAATTGTTCAAAGAAGCAAATTTCGTCTATTATTTGGATACCAGAGAACATGGAAGAAATTGATAATTATATTCAAGTAAAAACAAAAAATATTTTCATAGATGGTGACGTAAACATAAAAGATAAGAATTTTATAAATCACATATTTAGGTGTCTTTCTAGTGACGGAGCAACAATCATAGATAAAAATGGAAAGATAAGATTCATTGGTGTTATCGCGGATTTAAATAAAATAAAAATTGAAGGAATGAAAGGAACGGGAGAAAGTGCAGCTAGCGCTCTAGGATTAAATGGCGTTGCAATTAAAATTTCGCAAGACGGAACAATTAAAATTTTTAATAAAAAAAATAAAGTGGTTTATTAAAAAGCGAGCCTATTTTTACTTGAACTAAATTCGAAATCAAATTTGAAAAGCCCAGAATCTATAAGAAATATTGTTATTAAAGCGATTAATCGATCTGCAATGGATATTGAAACTTGGAAGTATTCAAGAATTGTTCAAGAGCCATTTGATGAATGGAAACTGATGTTTGAATTGGATGAAGATGAATTACCAGTATTCCAAGTTCAAAGTGAATCTAGACACACTCTTATTACTACGCGTCAAATTCTAGAGAAAACTTCGAATACAGTTGTTAAAGTGGAGTTTGAAAATATTGATGATGTATTGTATGGATTATTCAAAGGACAAATGGACAAGCCAGAATTATCGACTTTTAGAATTGTTGATTTATATGGATATCAGATTGATTTCCAACTAGAAACAGGAAAGGCAGCTGTCGGCTTAATTAAAAGTATTAATACGGTCCGTAAACTAGTAGCTAATCGATAATTCAGATACTTTCTGTAGATTCAGAAGAATAGCTGTTTTATTGCAATTTTGATTCTAATATTTCTAATTGTAAAACCCGCTCTAAATCCTTCCACAAAAACGAGAGGATCTGTAATCCTAATGAGGTCACGAAAAACTTCCTATATTCGTCAATACATAATTTAAGAAGTAAATCCAATATGGGAGCTCTTTGACGCGGATAATAATTAAGAAATGAAATTAATTTTAGGAATAATACTATCACTTTGTTTTTTCTCTTCTTGCGTACAAAAAGAAAAAAGCGATATGCCGGAAAATATAACCGTTAATTTATACAACAATGAACCAATTAGACTATACAATCACGATAGTTTCATTGAGTTAACAGGTGTGTATTGTGATTTTTTTCAGAATTACGAAAAAAATTCGAAGTCGTATGCTGTTTTAATGGAAAAGCTAAAGAAGAAAAACTGGAAGTTTGATTTCATTAGTTTGGAGTATGAACATTGTATGGATGATTCGATGAATGCGGCATTTCTAAAAATGAACAGAGAAGTTTTTGGAACCAATTTATCATCGGTAACTTTTGAAGAAGAAATAATCATCATCAAATTAAAAAGTGTTGAAAATTAGCAGGTAGAGAAGGGCTAATATTCACTCAACGTAGAATCTCCCACAGACGTCTTATTTCATTGGAATCTGAAATTCTTCAATCGTTTCAAGTTGAAGAATCCGCTCCAAATCCTTCATCAAAAAGCTTGATTTTTTTCTTCATTTTCATTCTGCTTCTCATTTTGTCTACGAGTAAATTTTTACAAATCATCTAAACGGGGTATATTCGTCAATATACCAGTGAGCACTACAAAACAATGAAGAATATACTATTTGATTTTATATCAAAATACGTTTCTCTGACAGAAGATGAGAAGAACGCAATCGTTTCTTTGGACATATTTCGCTCGGTTAAGAAAGGAACGACTTTGCTCCAGGCAGGACAAAAATCGAAAGAAAGCTACTTTGTTCTAAAAGGTTGTATTCGCACTTATTATCTTTTGGATGGTGAAGAAAAAACGACTGCTTTCTACACAGAAATGGATGCTTTGGCACCTCCTTGTGTAATAAGCAAAACGCCATCCGAATATTACATAAGTTGTATAGAAGACACGATACTGACTGTTTCAAATTCTGATATGGAAGTAGAAATAAACGGTAAATTTCCAAAGTTTGAAACGCTCTGCAGAATATTATCCGAAGAACTTTTAGCGAAACAGCGAATAGACTTTGATGAATTTAAAACTTCTTCTCCTGAACAACGATACCTGAACTTACTGCAAAAAAGGCCGGACCTTATTCAGCGTGTTCCACAACATCAATTAGCAAGTTATTTGGGTATTAAACCTCAATCATTGAGCAGACTCCGATCAAGAATTTTGGAGAAGAAGGAGCACCGCTCCTGAAGACCAAGCGTTAGCGCAGGGACAAGCACCGCTCCTGAAGACCAAGCGTTAGCGCAGGGACAAGCACTGCTTCTGAAGAACAGAACGTTAGTGGAAGTAAGGGAGTAATTTCATTTCTTAACTTAAGTGAACGATTTCAGGCTCAGGGCCAATTTATCTTTGGAGTATCGTTTACTTATCTGTTAAAATATGAATACACAAAAAACACAACAAAACTCATTGGAAGACATCAAAGTCAGTTTGAAGCTGAAGCTTGCTACGCTGTGGGCGAGTTTTATGTTTCTCTACATCTATGTAGATTATTTCCACTTATACATGCCTGGTTCACTGGAAAATATGTTAGCAGGTAAGGTGTTTGTATTTGATATTACGCAAGCATTTCTTGTGACAGCACTCGCCTCAATGACAATTCCGGTACTGATGATTTTTCTTTCCGTTGCTCTGCCGGCTAAAGTAAATCGCCCGACTAATATTATTATTGCCGCGGTTTATATTCCTTATACCTTGTTTAATCTGGTGGGAGAGGCCTGGATACATATGGTGATTGGTGCTGTTGTAGAAGTCGTTCTGCTTTGCCTGATTATCCGTTATGCCTGGAAATGGCCTCGTATTGAAACTTTACATTAATTAATGGTTTCAAGTTGTAACATCCGCTCTAAATCTTCTATCAAAAAGTTTGAAATTTCCCTGTTCACACTTCATCGATCCCAAATTCTGAGAACTAAGTATAAATGTGCGTTAATCGGAATAAAAATATGTTTAATTTAATCAATAATTAAGCTGGCTACAATTTATGAAAACAACATTTAAAGAGATTGCCCATAAAAGTCCGGAATGGACAAATGCGGTGAAACTTAGAGAAAAAATTCTCAGAGAACCACTTGGAAGTTTCTTTACTGACCAGGAATTAGAAGAAGAGAAATATCATTTTCAAATAGCGGGTTTTATAGACGATACGATTATAGCCACGGCCGTTCTCGTACCTGAAGGTGATGCAATGAAAATGCAAAGAGTGGTTGTGACAGAAACTCTTAGGGGGACGAATATTGGTTCAGAAATGATGGCCTTCTGCGAAACGTTTGCCATAGACCGGAAATCTAAATTAATGTATTGTCACGCTCGCGACTCAGCGGTAAACTTTTATCTCAAAAATGGTTACGAAGGAATTGGAGACTATTTTGATGAAGATGGAATACCACATTTAAAGATGAGAAAAAAACTGAGCTAACGTAACGCTTGGCACGTTAGGGGTGTTTTTGCGCATACATGAGAAAACGCCCGCAAAAACTAAATCGAATCACAGAAAATGACAGATGAGAACCTTCATGAAATTTTAAAAAAGATAATTGAAAAGGGAAATTATTATTATCAAGCCATTGAACAACTAAACAGTTTTAACAAACAAATTCACGACATTCTATTCGATTATAAAAATTCAGGGGGACAACAAGAAGCTGCACAAAAAATAGTTGAACAAATAGCTTTAACAGTATCAAACAATGAGACTCAGGAAGATGTAGCACATGACATACTTGACATTGTCACGGGCTGGTGCCGTCCTGAAATAAGGGTTTGGGACATACAAAAAGTATTACCGTTAAATGATGGGTTGCAATTTGAAGATAATAAAACGGGTGTAATATTTAATCATTTTTCGTTTTGTGAAATTATAAAACACACAATGGTAAAATATGGCGGACTAAATTATGAGCTAGCTAATGAAAATGTAAATAATTCACATCTGATAAAAATTCCAGGAAAAATGGAAGATGTTGAGTTTTTAACACATGAATTAGATTATCATTGGGCAATGCTATTGGTGCATGGAGATATGTATTGGACAAAAGGAATCCCAAGTGATTTCAATGAATTTGCTGATGATTATTTTGCCTGGAAAAATGAAATCACGGAAAAACACCATTTAAAAGAACCATACGAATATTATGACAAGCAGTAATAAAAAGAGCCATTGCAATTGTAAGTCGAAGCCCTCCAAAACTAAGGAGAAGAAAAGCCAATGATAAACAAAAACATTTTGGAACTTATACAAGAAATCTCAATAAAACAATGGAAAAATACTTACAGCCAATAGAAGACTTTATTGAAAAAAATGACTGGTATTCAGAAGAAGCAGAGTTCATTCAGTTACAGTATGATATTGTAGATAGAATGGAAGAGGAGAAAGTCGGATTTGAAGCAGTTGAAAGTATTCTTAAATTAATGGAAAAAAATCCACTGGTGGAATTTGGAACACCCGGACCATTAACACATTTTATTGAGAAATTTTATAAAGACAGGCAAGACGAATATGAAACTTGTTTAAAACAGTCTGTGGAACAAAAGCCGACAGTTCACACCGTTTGGTTATTGAACCGGGTAATAAATGGAAGTAAAAATGAAAAACAAAAAGAATTCATTGGAATACTGAATTCTATCAGTAAAGATCAGCAAATACAGAAAGAGATCCGAGATGTTGCTGATAACTTTTTAGAATACCACAAGGGAAACTAATTCGTGGATTGATCGCTAATAAAAACTGAACGCAAGGCCCACGCAACGTTAGATCTCTAATTTCGATTTACTTCACCTGTTGTAACAATCAACAAGCCGTGAACCACAGTCGTCAGTTTAACCAAACTTACAACTCATGATTTCAAAAGCATACATTCATGAATATGGAAACAATAAAGTTGAGCCTGAACATTTGGATGTAAAGGAAACGTTGGAATCCAGAGGAATAGAATGTCAGTTTTTTACAACCAAAAGACTATCGAGAAACCAATTGCTGATCGATGAGAATACATTGGTTGTTGGTGACAATCCCACGATGTTGAATGTCCTTAAAAGACTTGGTATTAACTGGACGAATGATTCGTATCCGGAAAGTTTGAGAAAATATCTGAAGCGAAACGTGTGGGAGAGTAATATCCGGAAATTTTTAATGGAAAGATACAGCAGTGAAATAACCAATGTTTTCGTAAAGCCTAAGTCAAAAGCCAAGCTGTTTACAGGATTTGTCGTAAACTCAAACCTCGATTTGTATCGTTTGGAGGGAATAGCGAAAGAAACCGATTTGTATTGCTCTTCAGTTGTTAAATGGCTTTCGGAGTATCGGGTATTCGTAAACAAATCGAAAATAGTTGGGGTTAAAAATTATGATGGCGACGAGAATTTACCATTAGATATGAAACTGATAGAAAGCGCAATAAATGATTTTGAAGAATCAAATCAAAGAACGGACGCTTATGGAATTGACTTTGGAGTTTTAGAAGACGGCACAACAGCATTGATAGAATGGAATGATGGTTTCGCATTGGGATCTTATGGACTGGACAAAGAAGTTTATACAGAGTTGATTCTCGCAAGATGGAATGAATTACTAAAAAACCGAACACATATTAACGGTTTGGCACAATAGTTCACGCGTCATTAATTGGATAACTACCCACTGGTTAGCGGGCAGTTATCGTTTAATAACCGAAATCACTTTTTGGATAATTCTGCCAGTACATTTTCCAAATTGATCATGGACATTTTAAATCCTTCTGTGAAGCCCATTTCAATCATCTTCTCCAACCGTTCAAGGGACTCATTATAAATGGTAATATTCACTTTTGTAGTCCCGTTTTGCTCGCTAAAGGTGTAATCCCAATCAGAGCCCGGCAATTGAGGGGTTTCGTCTTCGTCTGCAAATGCATTAAACAGTTTGAAATTGGTTTTTGGACTAATGGAAGTGTAGTTCTGAATTGCCCAACGTTCTTGCCCTTCCGGACTTACCATTGCATAAAATCTGCGCCCGCCAACTTTAAAATCCATAAACTTTGTTTTGGACGTCCAGGGCTTGGGAGCCACCCATTGGTCAAGGATTTCAGCTTTGGTAAAGGCATCCCATACCAGCGGCAGTTCCGCATCAAATTCTCTTGTTATAAATACCGTTTTTGCTGCTTTGTCAACGGTAAAATCAAATAGCAAATTGTTTTTCATTTTTCAGGGTTTAAATTATGCAACTTTCCGGTTGCAAATATATGTGCAACTTTTGGGTTGCGCAAATTTATTTTCAATTAGTCTGAAAATTGTAGAATCTGTAGTTAAGCTTCCTCCTTTGGAGGACTAAGGAGAATAAGCTCTAGTCCACCGAAAACGATTGATTTTATTCTGTTTCCCAAACAATCAAAATGGTTCGGATTCTGTTGACTTTCAGTTTAAATTTTCCTTTAGAGAATTTTTAAACTCTTTGTTGTTTTTCAGATTTATTGTGGTGTTGAAATGAAATTTTATATAAATTCCCGTGAATAAATAATTTAATATCAATCAGTTATGGATAATCCTTTTTTAATGCAGCCTGAACTTAGGTATGGTGCGCCACCATGCGACGAAATTTTAACCAATCGCTTTTTTACTATTGGATACTCTTGGTATTTTAGACAAGCTAAGTGGACCTTGGAAATAGTAAATAGAAATAATTATCTTGTTGGAACAGTTCTCGATCCGGTTGAACGATTTGACAATTTCAGAGCAGATATAAGAATCCCGCCACGATTTAGAGCAAGTTTAGATGATTATAAAAACAGTGGATATGACCGGGGGCATCTGGTATCGAGTGCCAATCAAATAAATCAACCCATTCAAAATAGTGAAACATTCCTGCTCTCGAATATGACCCCTCAAAAAGAAGAATTAAATCGTCATTTGTGGGGTGAGTTAGAAAATAAAGTCAGAGTTCTCAATTCTAAAAGAGAAATTTTAGAAACATACGTTCTATCAGCACCAGTATTTTATTTTAATAAAGTGATTGAAACGATTGGAAAACATGATGATCTGGGAATTGATATTCCGATTCCTCACGCCTTTGTAAAAAGTGTTTTAGCTGAAGATGATAAAGGGCGTCTGTCATTATGGACTTTTTTAATGGAAAATAGAAAGTTGGATGGAAAAATAGAAGACTATATGGTGAAAACGTATGATGCAGAACAACTTGTAGGTGGAAGGTTTTGGGACAGAATAAGCGGAACCGATTTGCACGATCAAAAGAAAATAATTTCAAAAATATGGGATTATTAATAGAAAAATTACCCATAAGAGCTACTACAACGAATTGGGGTAATTTGCTTAATGGGAAGTACATTCACAAAAAAGGGAAATTACCAATTTTGATAATTTCCCTTTAAAATATTTGTCACGAAATCCGAAGCGTTTAGGAATAGTAACGTGCGATTGCCCATAAAGGGAAAATGTTTCGATAAGAAGTATACGTTATCGCACAGTTTCCGTTAAAGATACCGGAAACTCCTTCTTGAGGAAAATCACCGTTTGATTCCTGGCGGGAAAGAAGAAACTCAATCCCTTTTTCAATGGCTTTTTTGTCCGGATGTTTTGCTTTCATTAAAGCAAGAAGCGCCCATGCCGTATTGACTATTTGTCCGTCTTCGTGTTCAATGTATTTATGCTCTACGCAAGATTGAAAGGATTCTCCCCAGCTGCCATCAGCACGCTGTTTACTCAACAAAAATTCACAGGCTTTCTGAACTTCCGGAGAAGGAGCATCGTTTTCGTAATTTTTAAATCCGGCTGTTAATAAACCTTCAATACCGAACCAGGTTCCATACGTGTAACATACCGCCCAACAACCATACCATGAACCATCGGGATCCTGTTTTGATTGTATAAACTTCCCAGCGCGATCAAGTGCCGCTTTGATATCTTCTCTGCGGTATTCATGGTGTTTTGCGAATTCCTTTAATCCCTGCATGGTGGCAGAAGAGCATTCCGTATAGGTTGCTTCCGTCATGATGTTTTCGAATAACAAAGCAGGATTTAATACTTCAATCCATTTCGGAGCTCTTTGCTTTTCATAAGAAGCCCAGCCTCCGTCTTTATTTTGCATAGATAACAACCAATCAACAGCGGGTTTTAAACGCTCCAAACCGATGTGGTTTTGCTTTTTGATGTGTTCTTTGTTGTTATACAAAATGGCAGTCTTCATTCCCTCTGACGTGCAATCCGTGATTGCCCATCCGTGGTCGATGGTTGAAAAAGGCCAGCAACCGAGTGTTACATCACCCCAGTATTTGTCGTAGTCTTTTGCATTACGCTCAATTTGTGAACTATCGATGTAGCGATAAATTTTCTCTGCCATTTCCGGAAAACTGACTTCCATATCTGCTTCAACTAGCGCCTGGCCGGCAAATCCGGTATCCCATAATTGGGATCCGTTATAACCTCCCATTTTAAGACCGTCTTCGGCAAGCCACAGATAATCTTTCCAGCGTTTCACATGGTTTTTAAATTGTTCGGAATCTTTTCCGTGATTGTGCCATGCGTAAATAGAGTTGATAGCCTGATTTACGGGACCAATGTTGATATACCGCGTGTAAGTATCTTCAAAATCAATGTAATCCTCAGCGTATTTGAGAGCTTTTTTCCGAAATCGTTTCGAATGGATGCGCTCATATGCGTTGGTAATTTTACATAAGCGGAGATACCATTTGTTCACCGGATGATAAATATCAACTTCGCAGGCTTCACGACGTGCTTTTTTCCAATGAATGGAATCGTAATCGGTTGTATAGAGTTCTTTTCTTAATTCTTTTACCAGCGGTGTCAGTTCGGCCTTCACTTTTTTACCAAAGCAATAAGACATGGGTAGAAAAATCATCCGGTTATGGCACCAATATTTTCCGGGGTGGAAAGGTACCCATTTCGGAAATTTCCACATTTCAGGCAAAAGCGCGTCATTTCCTTTCCAGTCATAAACATTCAAGACGGATAAGTAGAACTTACCCCATTGCGGAACTTTAATTGCACCACCATGACTCAAAATCCAATCCTGAGCTCGTTTCATTTGAGGATTTGAAAGATCTTCTCCCAAAATGCGCAAGGTCACATATTGCATGACCGTTCCGAACATGGTTGAATGTCCCTCGATATGTAATCCCCAACCACCGTCTTCGTTTTGGTGATTCCATAAATGGCGCTTCATTAAAACCTGCGTCGGTTTTTCAAAAGGTGTTTCGGTAATGTAGGATGCTATCACTAATCCCGGAATCAGAAAAAGCGGACCACCGTAGTCCCCCGCCCAATTTCCATCCGGTTCTTGTAATGTTTCGTAAAATGAAAAGCCATTTAACAGGCCGATTCGTGCTCTATCTTTGAGTGAAAGAGAATCGTCTGACGGTATAATGCTTGGTTCACCAACTTGCTTATTGCGTAAATACCGAAGTACGCGGTCAGCCGAATTCGGATTAATTTTCTTGTCAAAAACAAATGCACGATCAAAGGCCTCTAAAAAAGCGATGCCTTCGGGTTTATCCCAGTCAGATTCAGACTGAATGATTCCCTTTAGTTCGTCCGGAATTTCAAATTGCCAGAATTGCTGCCCGTTTTTTGAAGAAAATTTCCAGGTATCCCAAAAATAGGAGGGATCTTTTTGGTCGAAATTCATGGTGTATCAAGTTGTTCTGCGAAGCATGATTTCACCCAATGCAATCATTTTCGTTTTATCTTCTTCAGAAAGACCGGAAGACATAATTGCTTCTACAGATTTATCATGCAATTCTTCCATTTTATCCAAAGCAATTTTACCTACTCCGATTTCTTTGAAAATAGCCTGGAATCCACTGATTTTTGCTTCTTCATCTTTTTCTTCAAACAACTCCGTGATACGTGCTTTTTGATCTGCGTTTGCATGCTGCATTGCGTTGATCAGCAAGAAAGTCTTTTTGTTCAGTAAGATATCACCTCCGATTCGTTTTCCGAATGTATCATCACCGAATGTATCCAGGTAGTCATCCATAATTTGGAATGCTAATCCGGTATAAAGTCCAAAATCGTATAGTTTTTTCTGATCCTCAACGGAAGCATGTCCTAAAATAGCACCTATTTCGCAAGCACATCCAAACAGAACAGATGTTTTCAGGCGAATCATGTTCATGTATTCTTCCACAGTTACAACTTCCTGTGTCTCGAATTCCATGTCATATTGTTGTCCTTCCATCACTTCCTGAGCCATTTTCAGGAAACTTTTTAATAAAACGACAGACTTTTCTTCATTTCCTTTGATCAATAAAGCAACAGAATGCGGTAACATGGCATCTCCTGTTACAATGGCTTTATCAACTCCGTATTTTTCATGAACAGTAATTGTTCCTCTGCGCAACGCAGCCTTATCCATGATATCGTCGTGTACCAATGTGAAATTATGGAATACTTCAATTGAAATTGCTGCAGACATAGCCGCTTCAGTACTTACACCAAACCCCTGAGCAGCCATTAACACCATAATAGGACGCAAACGCTTTCCTTCCAGTGTCATGATATGATACGTGGAATCAGATAAGTTACTTGGGAAACCTTCTAATGCGTCTGTCTCCAAAAATTGAATAATCGCTCTTTTTTGGATTTCTAAATCCTCTTTTATTGTAGTTGTTGTCGTCATAATTTAAAATCTATAGAAAACTTCTAAATCTTCGTCTTTTAATAATTGCTGTGTTTCTTCCCAGTTTTGTGTAAACCCGATCATGTATCCACCACCACCGGCTCCACAAATCTTTAGGTAATATTCTTTCGTATCCAAACCTTGCTTCACAATGCTTTGGTATTTTTCCGGAATCAGATAATGCATTTCATCCAATTGAAATTTGACTAGCTTCTCCAGATTCAGGTAAAAATTTTCAGTATCTCCTTTCAGGAAATTAGTAATCCCTGCATTGGTATACTCAATTAATTTTGTTTCCAACTTTTGCTGAAAGTCTTCCTTTTCGCAGGCACTATTAAACTGTTTAATCAGTTTCTCTGAGTTTCTCGCTATCCGGGTATTCAATAGAAACAGCACGTTCTTTCCGTTTTCATTGTAAACCGGAATATCCACCTTTACGATTTCTTTGTTGGCTTTTAGCAGTAGGGGCTTATTGATAATAATACTCAACGGATCAATCCCGGAACTCTTTCCGTGAAAATGTCCTTCCAAAGTACCCAGACAGCTTTTTAAGCTATGAATGCGATCCATTGTCAAATGTTTCAATTCATCCTTGAAATCACCGGCTTTTTCGAGGTAACGTAAGAATATTGCGGCAACAAGTGCACCGGAACTTCCCAAACCAAAACCTTGTGGAATATCACTTCTGAAAAATAAGCCCTTGTCCAATTCACGGGATAACTCATTCACATTCAATTTGAATGTATCGTCCGTGTGATTTTCTAAAATATGCTTGAAGAATTCTCTGATACCTTTGTTGGATAGTACTGCAATTGCACTTTCCTCTCCATTTTCAGGATAACACAATTCCCCGGAAAACTTACTGAATGGAATTGTCAGCGCCATACCGTTGTGTAAAACACCGTATTCTCCAAACACTAAAATTTTTGAATTAACGCTTTCCATTTATTAACTATTCATTTTTGTTGGACCGGAGCCCTCTTCATCGAAAATGACTTTTTTATAGGTGTCACGTAAACCGTTTTTGATAAACTCTTCTACCTGTACTTCATACGCTTTTGGATAAAGTACATGAACATTCGGACCTGCATCCAGGGTAAAACAAACAGGAACCTTGCTTTCCTTGCGAAATTCCATCAATTTTTCAATCGCTGTAATGGTTCCCGGCTTCACCAACAAGTAATAATCCATAGACGTCATCATCATGGCATGTAATGTCAATGCTTCTGATTCACACATGTGAATAAATGCTTCCATGTTTCCGGTCTTCAGAATCTCAACTAATTCAGCTGTACGTTCATTTGCCTGCTTGAAGCGATTTTCTGCATAAGGATGATTATTCATCAAGGAATGACCAACAGAACTGGATACTTTCTTAGGCTCGTCTTCGATGATAAGAATGGCATCTTTCATATTGTGAAATGTTGGATGCACCTCTTTGATTTCAATCGCATGCTGATTGGAAGAGTGTTGGATTTGTTCGTTTTCTCCCCACAAAGCAAATCCTGAGAACATACTGCGTGATGCACTTCCACTTCCTAATCGAGCCAGATTACTTGCCTCCATGTAAAAAGTTTCGTCTTTTTCCTTTCCTTGTAAGCTATAGGCAATATCTAACAATGCCAGAGAAATTGCACCGAATGCAGATGCAGAAGAAGCAATTCCCGCTGAATGAGGAAAACTATTCGAGGAATGGATCGTAATTGCTTTTTCGTCTACAAACGGGAAGAATTCACGATTATCCATTAAAAACTTAGCAACACGTTGACCGAATTGCTCATTGATTGATCCTTCAAAATAGTAGGATAGCTGTACCACTTCATCAGATGTTTTTTCTGATAATTCGGCTTCAACTTCCGTGTATGAATTTGACAACGTCAAACTCAACGAAGAATTACAAGGTATTTGAGTTCCTTTCTTTCCCCAGTATTTAACAATAGCAATATTAGACGGGCAGCGCCACGTTACTTTTACTTTATTCATTAGTTCCTTATCTGTTTCCATTTATTTTATGAATTCCTGATACGTAAATAATGTATCATATCCTTTCTCTTCGAAATAGACTTTTGCTGTTTTTAGATCTCTATATGTGGCAAGAAAAAAATCTCCGCCCCAGGCACCCAGCGACTTGATGCTATATGGATAATCGGCAAATAAACGCTGTTTTAATTGAATAGTCTCTATAATGGAAGAAATTAACTCTTCAGAAAGATTCAATTGCTGCTCAAATACATCAATTTCATCCGTTTGGATGGCTGTTGAGATCATTGCATTAATAGCATCGACTTGGTGTTGAGCAACGTTTTTATTCTTAAAACGCTTAATTTCTTCCCGTGAGTTTTGCTTATTCCCTAAATAAACAAACAATAGTTTATTCGTAATCGACTCCGGGAGGTGTGCTTCCTTTCTGATTTTTCCGTTAGCATATACAATCGGGCCTTCTGCCGTTGCGCAAGCTACATCGTAACCTGATCCGCCAAAAGATGCATCGAGAAGCTTTTTTGCTTCGACACCTGACCATTGACTCAACAAGCTGATTAATGTAGAACTGGAACCAAGGCCCCAATTCAATTCAAAATTTGCTTCTGCACGGAATTTTTGCTTGAAATCAAGATCGGGTTTTTCTGCTCGTATCACGATGAACAACTGTCTCAAAATTTCTGCTACTTCTTCGTTATTGGTCTCCAGAATGGTGAAATCGTTGTTCATAGAAGCAGAAAACCAGCTTCCATGTTTGGAATAACTTTCCCAGATGATATTATCATCAGACTTTGTTACTGAAAGTGTTTGTCCGAACTTTAAGGGAAAAGCCAGACAGTCTGATCCATTCAGCACTAAATATTCACCAAAAAGCATCAGTTTTCCTGATGCTTTGTAGGTCCTTATTGTATTTTCCGGAACTGCCAATCAAACTAATTGAAGAGATTCAACATACATACGAACCGCAGATACAGAGACATTTTTGTCTTTGAAGTAAGCTACTATTTTATCGCGGTCTTCTTTTTTAACTTCCAATTGATTCATGATATTGAACAAGTGCATTTTCATGTGTCCTTGTTGAATTCCTGTCGTTGTCAATGATTTAACGGCTCCAAAATTGTTTGCCAATCCTGCTGCAGCTGCTATTCCCATCAATTCTCTTGCATTCGGGAAATCCAACAATTCATGTGACAGTTTCACCAGGGGGTGTAAGTTCGTCAATCCGCCAACTACTCCCAATGCAATAGGTAAAGTCAACTCAAAACGGAAGATATCATTCTCAATCGTACAATTCGTTAATGAAGAATACGACCCATTGATACTTGCATAAGCATGACCACAAGCTTCAACCGCTCTGAAATCATTTCCTGTTGCTAATACGACTGCATCAACGCCATTGTAAATTCCTTTGTTGTGTGTCGTTGCACGATAAGGATCTACCTGCGCAATTCTTACGGCAGTATGGAATTTTTTAGCAAACTCTTTCCCGGAAACACCAGGAACAATTCCATCCAGATTTTTAACATCTGTTTCTACCCAACATTTCACCACACAATTAGGGGTAAGGTTAGAGAGAATGGACATAATGATTTCCAATCCGTCCTTTTTCAGGTCCGCTTGGTTTTGATGCCAGTTTCTGAATATTTCAGCGAACTTTTCCAAACAGGAGTTCACGAAATTTGCTCCCATTGAATCAATCGTTTCAAAAGTGACAAACAACTGCATTAATCCCGGTTCTTTGTCAGAAAGATCTTTTAAAACGATATCCTTTATACCTCCACCGCGGTTACGCATGTTTACAGTAATATCTTCTGAACCGTTGAAGAAAAGTTGTTTTAATTCATCAAAACGACTGGTCAGTTTTTCAATATCATCGTGCCATAAGAAATGAACTTGTCCTACTTTTTCGGTATCAACAATCTCTGTATGAAACCCTCCTAAAGCATACCAGAACTTCGCACTTTTTGAAGCCGCAGCAACAACCGAACTTTCTTCAATGACCATTGGAACGGCAAACGTCTTTCCATTGATTAAGAAGTTTGGAGCAATGCTATAGGGTAAGTGGAAATTCGATATGGTATTTTCACTAAACTCGTTAATCACTTCTTGAACAGCAACTACCGGGTGATCAAAACTTTTAAATGTTTCCATCGTTTTTTCCGGCGACTTAAAAAATCGTGTAATCGCTTCCAACTTCTCCTGCTTGTTCTTTTTTGAGAACCCCTCTATCTGTACCATTTACCTTATTTTTAAAAATTTTTGAGCCATTAGTAATCCTTTTATCTGGATTTCCGCAAATGTATCCAGGGCTTCCTGTGATTCATTTGCATGTCTTAAGAATGGCGCTGCCTGACCATAAATTGCGGGGATATTTGCCTTGGAGGTTAAGTAATAACCATCTAAAAAGTTTTTTATCCCGCCACTTATAATCACATTATTACATTTACGTTCAGAACCTAGTTCCTGGATTGATTGATTTAAAAAATCGACCATTTCGGAAGCAGAATGTCCCAAAGCAATCACGTCTTCATAATGCGCTTTTAACGGCTCGTTACGCAAAAGCTCTAATTTTGAAAAATTTGTTCCGCCATTTGCGGCAAAGTCAATTGCCAAAATCGGCAATTTCAACAATTCTCTCATGCTTTCAGGACCAAAGCCCTGACCAACTTCTTTCACAATGATGTTGGTGTCAATCTCATTCAGCAACTGCTTGATTGTGACAAGCGGAGAGCGTTGAATTAAATCACCTTCCGGCTGCAACCATTCCTGCAACGGATTAACATGTACAATCAAGCCGTCTGCATCCAGTTTATCTACCAGTGCTTTTAACTTAGAGGCCCGACCTTTATCGATTAATCGCTCAATTTGAGCAATACCAACATTGGCGTATAGGGGAGAAGCATCACCAAGGATCGGACGCAGGTTAAAATCATCGAAATAGGTATTGTCTTCCAAAATAATCCGACAAGACCCCAGGCCCATACCAAAACCATATTTATTGGCCGTTTTTGCCAACATTTTATTGATTGGACCTGCAGCGGACGTACCACCTGTCATACTTGAAATCCAGACAGGATAACGCATTGTTTTTTCTCCCAGCTGAATAGACAAGTCTGATTGCTCAGGATGTCCCTCTAACATCGGTTCGTAATAAAAACGACCATCCGACAAGGCACTTTGCGAAGCAAAAGCCAAATCCAAATGATTCTGTTTTCTTAAGTCTGCCGCTTCAAGCGATTCGTGTTCAATTTTTTCCATTAGATCATTGCCGGAACCTCTTCATCCTTTAATATCGGACGAAGAATTCTTGTGGCATTTTTATATAAGCGTATTTGTTTCGCCGGTTTAGTAATAAAATGTATCGGATGCTGCATTGCCACTTTAAAAAAGTGTTTCAGCAGAAATTGTTTGTTTTTGTTTATTCCTGAAAGAATGGAAAGTGGGCCTGTAGCTTGTTCTCCTCCTTTTTGTAAATACTCAAAACACGCATCCTTTAATTCATCATCTGTAAACACTTCATACAAAGCGTTTGCCAAAATGTTGATTGTCTCCACATTTTTCCCTCTGGACTGATAATATTCATTAACGGCGTGTTCCAGTTTGGTTTCATTTTGAAAATCAATTCCCGCTAATTTGCCATTCAGACAAAGGATATCTGTAAAGCATGCGGTCATTCCTCCACCGGTTAAAGGATGTCTCATATTCAATGAATCACCCAAAAGTGCGGCACCTTTCATACGAAATGCCTGACCTTTCATGGAGTGATTCGGCATGACTTTTAAGGGTTCTTCGTCAATCGCCTTTAAAAATGCCTGAATCATTTCTTCGGGCATGATTTTCACAACAGCTTCTTTCAATCGTTCAATCGATTCTTTACCCATTTTGGGAGCTTTTCCTCCGGGATAATCAATTAAGATCCGATAAGCATTGGTGTGAATCGGGTAAACCAGAATTGGAAAATCACCGGTAACAATCATGTGGCCATAAGAAGGAAATTCTAATTCCAAATCTTTCAGAACCAATCCCATGAAATAGGAAGTTACTTTCTTGTTTACTTTGCTCAACTTATCACGCAGCACGGACATTGGTCCGTCACAAACGATTGTCAATTTTGCATATTGAGAAACGCTCGTTCCGTCTTCCTGTGTGTAGCTTACACCAATGATGGTGTTGTTGTCCTCCAAAATTTGGGTAACATTTCCCTGAACCACCGTGATATTCTCACGCTGCTGAAGCTCTTTTCGGATATTTGTCAGAAACTTTCCGTTTCTCAAACCAAGACCCTTGATTCCTTTTTGGACTTCATCGTACTTGATTGTAAAGCGTTCGTTTCCTTTTATCAGATTATACCCATTGACTTCCTGAGCGTCAATACCTTCCAGTAAATGACTAAGTCCCAGTTCATTTAAGGCCTGGATTCCTCCGGGCTGCATCAATTCACCGATAATTCTATCCGGTTCCGAAAGGTCGCGTTCCACCACAAGAATGCGCGTGCTGGAAGGTTGAGAAGCAGCAAATACTCCTCCGGCAACTCCGGCACCTATCACTATGATATCAAATTCACCTGTGCTCATTTTTGAATTTCGGCTAGTATTGATTTAATTTTACCTGTATTATCTTTTTTCTCTAAACTTTTAAGAATAGAGATAAATTCTTTTTTAGTACTGTTAAAATCCTGAATGGCAATGAAATACTTAGCCGTTTTTCCTTTTCTGATTTTAACGTTTTGGTGTAAGACCAGAGGATTGTTGTACAATTCTTTCAATGTTGCAATAGCCATCAATTGCGGGATGGCGCAAAAACGAAAAACTTTCTGATTGTCCAGGCATTCTAAAAATTCCAAACAAGCAGGAACATGTCCCAATGCATTGAGTACTACTTCATTCAATGCAGCAAGTCCGCTTTTTTCATCCGCCTGTAATTCGTGCAATGTATTTGCTTTGTTTTTCCAGGATTCCTCCGGCCAGAAAATACGTCCTTGTTCCAAATCTTCTGCAAAATCACGAGTGATATTTGTTTTTTGAAGAAACAATCCCATTTCATTGCTGAGACGTTTGTCAGAGAGCTTAACACTTGTCTCTAACTTTGATGCAAGAAACAATTTGCTCAAACCAATTCCAACCAATCCGGCAACGTAATAGCAGTAATCGTTCCAGTCTTCATAACTTTCAACGTCTTTATGCGCATACTTGTTCATCCCGATTGCCATTTCATTGGTTATTTCAGTAATAACGGCTTTGTATTCCGGTCCAAGTTTTTGATATTCACGAATTACTTTGTCAAAATGAAGCATCAGATCCTGATAGTCCTGGGTGTCTCCGACATTTTCAAGAATAAATTCTTCTTTGTTTATGCGGTCAGCAAAGGTAAGCAGCATGTCCTTCTTGACAGAATTGTCGATGTTCATGTCATCTTCAATGGTATCAAGACCTCGTAAAACAAGGTAGAACAAGCAAACAGGATTTTTCAGTTCCTCCGGCAATTGCTGGATTACGACAGCAAAAGAACGTGAAACCTTTTTGAGCGCTTCATAGCAATAACTTAAATCATCCGTGGTTTGAGACAAATCTTTCAAGCGGTATTCTGAAGGTTTGAATTGTTTGAATTCTTTCTTCATTTGTAAAAGATAAACCAACTCAGATGCGTGAAAGGAATAATATGTTACCCTTCTAATCATTCTTTTTCTTCATTTTGTAGGGCACAAACATACGCACATTTTATAGATCTGGGCTAATTTTTTACGTTCAAAAACTAACTTTATAAGTCCTTATGCACGCACATTTTTTTTATAAGCGACTCATTATGTATACTATTGTTTAAACTTTCGACCAAAAAGTTCGAAAGTTCTCCTGTTTCTTTTGTTTTTTATACCTTGTATTTAAAGCTTAAAGAAGGAGAATCCAAACTGAGTGCCTTTACGAGTGCACAGAAAAAAGTAAGAGAAGAACATTCTGATTACAGAGACTGGGGGTGTTTTTACTATAGCGGTAAATTCGATTAGGCAATCACAGGCGAAATTCTATGTGATTTTTGACCTGTTGGGTAAGTTCATCATTCATCATCCCAAAGACTCATTTGGTTTCCACCATAGCCTTCAATTTTCAACAGAATCTCCTTGTTTTTTAAACCGCCGGCAAACCCGACTAATTTTCCGGATGCGCCAATAACGCGGTGGCAAGGAGCAATAATTGCTATCGGGTTCTTATTGTTTGCATTCCCGACAGCTTGCTGTGATTGCGGGTTGTCGAGCTGTTTTGCTATTTGTCCGTATGTTCTTGTTTCTCCAAACGGGATGGATAAAAGTGCTTCCCAGACCTTCTTTTGAAATTCGGTGCCGATAAAATGCAGAGGAAGCGAGAAGGATTGCCGTTTGGCTGCAAAATACTCATTCAGCTGTTTTTCCGTTTCTAACAAAACAGGATGATCGGTTTTTTCCGAATAAGACGGAATCTTGATTCGTTTGGGATTATCATTTTCCCAAAGTAGTGCTGAAAGCCCTTTTTCACTTGCAATAAGCCGTATTCTGCCAACCGGAGAATCCATGTCTTTGAAATAATAGTCCATCGTACCGATTTTGATTTTCTGTTTTCCGGGATCAACGGAATATCCGGCCCATGTAAATCACTCCATGAAATTAGAAAAAGTAAGTGAGAATAAATCCTGTTTACTTTGAGATATTTTGAGTCTCTTAATCAATTGTTATTCACATTCAAAACGAACCAAATGGTACTTCAGACTATCTCAGCAGGTTAACATGCCCATTGAACTGAGCTGGTGTACCGAAGCAGTTCTTATAAACGATTTGAACCGAATAAATGCCGTCCGGACATGGTTTTCCCTGATAACTGCCATCCCAGAATTTTTGAATGTTTTCTTGCTGGCTGTTATTTTCTGCTAATTGAAATATTTCTTCGCCCCAACGATTGAAAACCCGGAAACTGCTCACGGTGACATTCATTTCAGCGAATTCCAGATGATCATTGATTCCGTCGCCGTTTGGGGTAAATGAGTTCGGTATAAAGATGGCTTGATCATTTCCCAGATCAATATAAATTGAATCCCGGATTTCATCACAGCTGTTAAATGCCCGAATGTCGTACCACCCTGATTTCGTCAGATTTGATCCAACAGGATGATGTGTAAATGGATATAATAATTCATAGGCGTAATTGGTTTCAATCTGGAGAAGATTCACTGAAATCTGTTGCGCACATACCTGTAATGAATCGTTTGGAAAGTATAAATCAATATCAGCCATTCTGTTTACAATCATCGAGTCGCTGGTGGTTCCGCATTGATTTGTAAGCGTACAAATGTATAGACCTTCCTGTGTAATTAATTCAGTAGCTGTCTGTGAACCTGAATTCCAGGAATAATTTCCCGGACTTCCCTGCGCTGTGTAGGTAAATCCTACGCCGATTTCGAAACAAGTATCCAATATGGCTGGCAAATTCAATTCCGGAAATTCACGAACAATGACTGTACAGGAAGCAGAATCAATTCCACAAATATTCGAACCGTAAACAGTATAGGTTCCGGTTTGTGAAACAGGAAGTTGATTACCTGTCGTTCCATTTGACCAGACAACGGACGTAACATCCGTGAAAATCGGAATTAACGGAATGCTTTCTCCGGTATGTAAACAACTGTCTATTGCAGCAATGAGGGAAACATCGGGTAAATTGATTTGTGTAACAACAATGGACGTATCCGTTGTACCGCATAGATTGGTTGCCTGAAGAGTATAAGTCCCCGGTGATCCGATATTCCTGTCAGTTGTTGTCAGCCCGTTATCCCAAACGACTGAAGCTCCAGGGGTTACTCCTGCATTCAGATAAAGGGGGAATAAACCCTCGCAAACGGCTGTATCGCTGATACCTGTAATTTCGGGGAACAAATGCAAGGTGATTTGTATGGAATCCCGAATGGTTCTGCAATCGTCCGAAACTTCCAGCCAATAGGTCCCCGAACTTGTAACGGAGAGTGTTGATGCGGTTGAATTGTTATTCCATAGATAGCTCACCGTTCCAAGCGGATTTGTGACAATAGGAGTTAGTGTGAAGCCGGTTCCCTGTTGAATACAAAGTGTCGTGTCATTCCCTAAACTCATGGCCATATTTGAAGCTTGTATTACAGGAACAATGGTGTCAGTCAACTCACAGCATCTGATATCTAAAACACGTACAATAATGGTGTCCGGGCTGTTGGTAGAGAAGGTATTGGAAGAAGTAACACTTCCATCCGACCAATAAAAGGTTGGAGATTGAAAGCCGCTTACGTTTGCAATAAAGGAAGATTGACAATTATTAATTTGCACAAGGTCCAGTGAAATACTGTCGCAGGGAAGATATAAATCCAAATCTTCCAGGATAATCTCGTCAATATAACTAATTCCAACCAGAATATCAGTTCGCTGCAAAGGCTGTAACTGAGTTGCCAGATTCGTTGTGATTACAGGTAAATTACTCAATTCGGAACAGTCTTCGATGGTATTGAGATCTTCATCGAGAATGATCTCACTTAGATTACTGTCACCTCCCGGAACAAGCATTTCAAAAGTTGCGAAATAATGGGTATTGTTTTTAAAATCACTATTCCCATAAGCATTATTGGATGAAGAGCCACCATAATAAATGTTTGGTTTCTGAATACCGATACATTTTTGAACCACTCCGTTTTTATCCAGTTTAAGAGCATACAATCCGGTAAAATTGCTATGTATTTTTCCGCATAGTACATAACTATCGGTGGTTTCATTCAGACCATGTACATGAATCCCTCCATCACCGGCAATTTCATATTCTTTGGAAAATAAAATATTTCCTAGGGGGTCAAATTTTGTCAATACCACATTGGGATCGTTTTGCGTCCCCATAGAACCATTGTTAAAAGAAGCCAGTATGATATTGTCATCCATATCGTATTCGATTCTGCTTCCCTGAAACCTGGTAACACCAGGAATAAACGGAAGGGGTACGCGTCGTTCTAAAAAGACATTACCGGATTCGTTGATTCCAACTATCAGGGGCATGTCCGGATAAACCATGGAAGAATTATTTTGTTGTGCTCCGGTGATGAACATTTTTCCATTACGCATTTCCGTTGCACTTGTAAAAAGCGTACGGTTGTTAGTGCCTGCAATTGGGTAGGTGAGTTGTAATAAGGGGGTTTGCCAAATGATATCTCCTGTTTGAGAAGATACTGCCTGTACATTTCCGTGGGTCATTGAGTTGGAAATTAATGAGCCGCCTACCAGAAAGTATTTTCCGTTTGCATAACGCATCGAAGAGATATAGCCTCCTGAACTCAGGTCATACTTGCACCAATAAATTGAAGCCGTCTGGGCATTCATTTTGAAATAAAAAGTTCCAAGTGCTTCGCCTGAGTTTACATCTTCAACATCTCCACCGCCGAATAGCGTGTCTGCTAAGAGATCCAGAAATCCAAGACGTATGGAAACACTCGCAGCCGGAGGGAAAGTGATTGTTTTTGACCAAATAGTTTGATGCAGCAGATCTTGTTTTACAATGAGTGCCTTGTCGCCCATATTACCACCCGTATAGGTGTTTCCAGAATTATCAGCAACAATGTTGGCTCCCCACTCATAGTCAGTTGGACTGCCGATGATCGTGCTTACTTCCGGATCTTGTGCTTTTAAGGATAATACAAATAAAAGTGAAGGTAGTAATAGGAAGAATTTCATGGAAGTTGATTTATCATTTGGCTAAAGTAAGTCTTTTAGAAGAAACAGTTTTATCAGGATGTTGTCTGAAAATGTATTATTGCAGGGGAATAACGGCTTAGAGCAGGCGTCATTGCTGTGTTCTGTTATATTTGAGCGATCGCTGAGAGCAAATTAGAATACTAACCATTGATTTACAGCCTTCAAAAAAATACCAAATAATTAATATTTAAACATTTATGACAACAAACACTTATCTGATCATTGGTGGAATTGCTCTGCTATTTATTGCCTACATGGTTTTCCTGAAAACGAGTATGAAAAAACGCAATGGGAAACAAATGGAAAGCTTTGATAAAAATCATTCCGGTGCGCCTTTAACTGAGGAACAAAAAAGACTGCTTTCTTTTGGGGGAATTTTGTTCTACTACAGAGGAGAAAAAATACTTGGAATTAAACCGGAAAGCGGCTTGAATCAATATATCGGCGGTTTGAACCAGCAGTGGGATGTAACAAACACAGCAGAAGCAAAAGAAAGATTGAATGAGTTATTGGAGTTGGAGAGAAGTAATTCGTTTGAACCTCTTTTACAGGAATCATCAAACGAATTAAATGGTATTCAAAAAGAAATTTCAAAAGGTTTAGGAGTAGATATCAATACTGTTGCTCAGGTAAAATCTGCTTATGCATGGGATATCTGTAGAGCCGTATCATTAGCAAAATGGTGTTATTGGGTAGGATATTTAACCGAAGATGAAACTTGGGGAGTGATGAAAAAAGCTTCTGAAATAGCAACTTCAAAAGGCGAAAACTGGGTAGGTTATACCGTTTCATTCCTGTTGGGAAGAACAATCCAGGGATTTGATTTAGACGAAATAATTGTAGAAAGTAAGCAAATCTTAAGCGGTAAAGGACCTGCATTGAGAAAAATTGAAGACACGGATATCTACACGAAATATTCATTCAAAAAGTAATAAGTCTCGTCAACAAGCATTTGACAGAAATGTTTGTTGTAGTCGGAAAAAGAAACAATCTTCTTTCATTAGTCAGAAATCCCTCCCGAAAGTATCGGGAGGGATTTTTCCATTATTGGATTTTACAATAAAGACCAGCAAAAGCGGAAATGAATCATTCTCTGCGGAGAAATTTTGCTATCGCAACTAATTTGAATAAATTAGCACCGAAAAGTTCTTTACTATATTTCATCAAACGGAAAAGGTTTTACTTAGCTGTGAATTAATAGGGAATCGTGTGAAAATCACGAACTGTCGCGCAACTGTAAGTAACACACAAAGGTTTTATCCATGAGTATCCACTGCCTCGAACAATCGGGGTGGGAAGGACGATAAAACTGTTACAAGTCAGGAGACCTGCCTATTCCGAATGACAATACTTTCGCGATAAGAAGTACAAGTCAGCATGATGTGGTTGAATCCAATGCAATCTGATACCGGTTGTTGTTGCATTGTCGTTCCTGCATGTATCCTTTCTGAAATTTCATCGCGCGTATTGGAAGTTAGCAAAAGCTTTAACTGATTTATTCATCATTTAAAAGCAAAAAATGCAAACAAACAATCTTGGCTACCCGCGCATTGGTAGTAACAGAGAGCTCAAAAAAGCCTGTGAGCAGTATTGGTCAGGCAGTTTATCAGCCAGAGAGCTGATTCAAACGGGAAGAGAAATCCGATTACACAATTGGAAACTGCAAAAAGAGGCAGGAATCGATCTGATTCCGTCCAATGATTTTTCGTTCTACGATCAGGTTTTGGACATGTCGTTAACGGTTGGTGCAATTCCGCCACGCTACAACAAGGTCATTTTAAACGAAGCAAATACGGAACTCGATCTGTATTTTGCAATGGCACGCGGTTACCAAAAAGATGGAATCGATATCACAGCCATGGAAATGACGAAATGGTTCGATACGAATTATCATTACATCGTACCGGAGTTTTATAAAGACCAGCAATTCAAACTGTTTTCCACGAAAATTGTGAATGAATTTGCCGAAGCACTGCAAGCAGATATCCTGACAAAACCGGTGATCATAGGTCCGGTTTCTTACCTTCTTTTGGGAAAGGAAAAAGAAGCTGATTTCGACCGGATTGATTTGGTGAAAAACCTGCTGCCTGTTTACATCGATATTTTAAATGAATTAAAAAAACACCAGGTAGAATGGGTTCAATTTGACGAACCGTTTTTAGCCCTGGATCTCAGTCCGAAAGCGAAAGAAGCTTTTCAATGGGTTTATGCAGTACTCAAAAAAGAGTTTCCCGCATTGCAATTGATGATTGCCACTTACTTTGAAGGATTGAAAGACAATCTCGAACTGGCGCTGTCTCTGCCGGTTTCCGCCATTCATGTGGATCTGGTTCGCTGTCCGGAACAATTGGAAGATGTGTTAAAGACATTGCCTCCCAAAATGCAGCTTTCATTGGGGTTGATAGACGGACGAAACATCTGGAAAAATGACCTGGAAGTTTCTTTAAGCAAGATCACTGCTGTAATTGATCAAATCGGTTCTGACCGCATTTTTATAGCACCTTCCTGTTCTTTGATTCATTCTCCCTGCGATTTGGATCTGGAAACCAATGAAGCAGGTTTGACAGTGGAGATCAAACAATGGATGGCCTTTGCCAAACAGAAGATCAATGAATTAGTTGCTTTGAAACAATTAGCGGAAGGAAACTCCGATTCAAAAGTAATTGAAGCATTTGAAAGCAATAAAAAAGCAATTTCAGCCAGAAAAACTTCCAAACTGATTCACAATGAAAAGGTCAAGCGAAGAATCGGTTCTTTGACTGTGACAGATGTAAAACGTCAGAATGTTTTCGCCGTCCGCAAACAAAAACAGAAAGCAGAACTTCAACTGCCTTTGTTCCCGACTACTACCATCGGTTCGTTTCCTCAAACACCCGAAGTGAGAAGCTGGCGTGCAAAATTCAAGAAAGGGGAGTTGACCCGGCAGGAATACGATCAACTGATCGAAAAAGAAACGGAAGAAACGATTCGTTTTCAGGAGCAGATCGGAATGGACGTTTTGGTTCACGGCGAATTTGAACGTAACGACATGGTGGAATACTTCGGCGAACAACTCGACGGATTTGTATTTACCAAAAACGGATGGGTACAAAGCTACGGCAGCCGCTGTGTGAAACCTCCGGTTATTTTCGGTGATGTCAGCCGGCCAAATCCGATGACCGTTCGCTGGTCTTCCTTTGCACAATCTCTCACAGAGAAATATGTAAAAGGCATGTTGACCGGTCCGGTAACTATTTTACAATGGTCCTTTGTCCGCGATGATCAGGCTCGTTCCATCACGTGTAATCAGATCGCTCTTGCAATCAGAGATGAGGTAAAAGACCTGGAACATGCGGGAATAAAAATCATTCAAATCGATGAACCTGCTATTCGTGAAGGATTGCCTTTAAGAAAATCGGATTGGCAGGATTACCTGCGTTGGGCGGTAAAAGCATTCAGACTCTCGGCAAGTGGCGTAAAAGACGAAACGCAAATTCATACACATATGTGCTATTCCGAATTCAACGACATTATTCAGAATATCGCTGATATGGATGCGGATGTGATCACGATTGAATGTTCCCGCTCTCAAATGGAATTGCTGGATGCCTTTGCGGACTTCAATTATCCGAATGAAATCGGACCGGGAGTTTATGACATTCATTCTCCACGAGTACCATCCCGGAATGAAATGATCACTTTATTGGAAAAGGCAAAAGAGGTGATTCCGGTAGATCAGCTTTGGGTGAACCCCGATTGCGGTTTAAAAACACGTCATTGGGAAGAAACCAGAAATGCGCTGATTGAAATGGTTGGTGCGGCAAACACCTTGCGTCAAAACGTAAAAGAGTTGGCAGTTTAATGACTCAAATGATCAGGCATACCGGCTAAGTCGGTATGCCTTTACTGATATTTTTATGAAATCGTATAGATTTGTTTATTGGCTTTTTGTTTGTTTTCTGATTGTAAGCGGAACAACTGAAGCCCAGAATTTAGTCCCGAATCCGGGCTTTGAAACAGCGGCAAGCTGTCCTTCCAACAATACATTCACCGCTGCCGATTGGTACAGCCCGAGTACGGGATCACCGGATTATTTCAATCCTTGCGGCGCAGGCTGGACGATTCCCGGAACAGGAGTTTTGTTCGGTCCGCAAACTCCCCGAACCGGATCTTCCTTTGCAGCCGTCGGGTGGTATGGCTTAGGTGGTGGCTGGTATGAATACATTCAGGTTGAATTGACCGCTCCGCTGACCGCCGGAGAAACGTATGCGATCAGTATTTGGGTAAGCCTTGCCGACGGAGTCATGAGAGCCGGTGATGATTTGGGAATTCATATTTCTGCCAATCGATTCAAAAGCACCACAACCATTCAACCTGCAATTGCCACGGTTATACAGACTGTTCCAGCAAATTTCGGTGTTTTTACATCGCTTACTCCACAGATCAAATGTGTGGATGGAAGTTTCATAACCGATGTAACGAACTGGTCCGAGTTGTCCGGAACTTACACCGCAGCCGGAGGTGAGCAAGTGATCACAATTGGTTGTTTTGAACCCTGGGCAACAACCGGAAAACTGACTACAAATGCAACGGGAAATGACCGCTGTTATTACTATGTGGACGATGTTTCGGTTCAACGGATCACCGCTCTGCCTTTGGAGCTGATTTCCTTTCGTGCGGATGTCAAATCAGATCAGGCGGTCGAACTGAAATGGGAAACCGATTCTGAAGAGAATGTCTGCTACTATCAGGTGGAACGAAGCAAAGACGGAAAGAACTTTCAGGGATTGGAACAGGTGGATGCTCTCGGGAAAACCGGTGGTTTAAGCCAGTATTCCTGTATAGACAGCAAACTCGCTCCGGGTTTGGTTTATTACCGCTTAAAGGCAGTGGATTGCAATGGCAGAACTTCTTACAGCGATGTTTTATCGGTTGAGAGAAAAAGCACGGTGGTCGAGATTTATCCGAACCCTGTTCAGGATGAATTGAATGTTTTGTTTGAAGACCAGACACCCAAAAAAGTCTTTGTGTATGATTGTTTGGGCAGCTTAATCTTTCAGGCAGAATGTACTCACGAAAAGTTAATGATTCCGTTCAAAGAACAAACGAAAGGAACTTATACATTGGTGATTCGTGCAGAAAATGACACACCGTTTTTTCAGAAAGTAGTAAAAAATCAATAATAGTTGACAACACGGTGAAGCTTACTACCTGTAAATGTGAGCACAAATAAATTAACCCACTATACATGATTACAATTAAAATCACCAATGGTCCGACCCTTCAGGCAAGCTGGACAAGCGGAATGAACGTACAACAAGCGATGGAAAAAGCCTATAACGCCCAATCCGGTAAGTTTACGTATTCCCTGCAATATTTCGGTTCCTCGCTAGGTTACCTCGTTTCGATGATCAACGAAACTTATGAATCCTTTTATTTCAAGGAAGGACCTTTCTTTTTCTGGGAATTTTTAGTGAACGGAACAGTGGCAACACATGGAATCGACAACACCGTTTTGTACGATGGCGACATAGTAACTTTTGAGTTTATTGTTTACAACAGTCAATCAACTGATGCGGCAAGTACCACACATGCTAAATACAGTTTGCTTCAAAATTTGTCGTGAAAATCGAATCCGTTAGAATTCAAAGAGTGAAAGTGGTTTGGATTTTATTCTGATCGTGTAAAAAGGTAGATTTATACTACTTCTTTCATGAAACGAATTTGAAATCAACGATGAAAAAGCAGATACTCTTACTCACGATATTGTTGCTAAGTGTCATTTCATTTGCACAGGAACAAAAAAAATTACCTTCCGTTTCGTTAAAAACGGTGGATGGAAATCAGGTGAATACAGGCAACTTAGGAATTAAGGGGCCTGTAATCATTACATTTTGGGCATCCTGGTGTCCCACATGTAAAAGAGAACTTGGAACCTTGAATGAGCTCTATCCGGATTGGAAAGAAGAAACCGGAGTAACCATCGTTGCTGTGTCGCTGGATGATGAAAAAACCAAAAACAATGTTCAGGCTTTAGTGAATGCAAGTGGTTGGGAATTCTTAGTTTTGATGGATACAAACAGTGATTTTAAACGGGCAATGGGTGTAAATAATACTCCGCACACATTTTTGATCAATGAAAACGGTGAAATCGTTTATTCAAGAAACAATTACGCTCCGGGAGATGAAGATCTGTTGTATGAAGCACTGTTAAAACTTAAAAAATAGAACCATGATCAGAACAGTTTTATTAATTGCATTCTTATTTGCTTCCCAGTTGATTTTCGCGCAGAAAACACCAAAAAGGCAAACAATTACGATCAAAACTCCAACCACTTGCAATCATTGCAAAATATGTGAATCGTGTGGTGGAAAACTGGAAGGGGATTTGGTTTTTGTGAAAGGGATTCAATTAGTAACCTATAACGAAGCAGACCAAACCACCACTGTAATCTACTGGCCGAAGAAAATCACTCCGGAGCAAATCCGTAAAGAGATTTCATTGCGTGGTTTTGATGCCGATGAAGTAAAAGCTGATCCGGAAGGTTACAAACAACGTGACGGCTGCTGCAAAGGAGAGGAGTAATTCCAAATGGGGGTCAGTAAGTCTAAGAATCTAAGTAAGTGGGGAGTAATTGGAATGCTGTTGGTGGCGATCCTTTCGCCCTGTTGTTTTCCGGTTTTTGCATTGGCGGCTTCTGCTCTTGGTTTAGGGAGTTTTGAGGTTTTCGGTGGTTGGACGATGTGGATTTTTCAGATCATGGTACTTGTTTCACTTGTCGGATTCTTCATTTCATACAGAAAACACAGATGTATGTATCCTTTGCTGATCGCAATTCCGAGTGCGGTTTTGATCTTTTACGGATACCATTTCAACGAGAGTAAATACTGGGTTTACTTTCTTTATGCAGGAATGCTGGGACTTTTGGCAGCAACGATTGTAGATTATTACCGACACAGATTACACGGCCGTTGTTGCAGCGTGGAGGAAAAAGTTGAATGGCATTCGACCATTATATGTCCCGATTGCGGACACCAAAAAGAGGAAATCATGCCAACCGACGCATGTACTTACTTTTACGATTGCGAAAATTGCAAAGCAGTATTAAAACCACTAAAGGGAGACTGCTGTGTGTATTGCAGTTACGGAACAGCGAAATGTCCACCGATTCAAAAAGGGGAGAGTTGCTGTTAATTCGTAGAAAAGGATAATGCCTCGCTGTCCTTGATTTTATCTCTCAAAACAAGCTCTTATTATCATAAACCAGTTTGGCAAGTTTGTAGCCTGTGGGAGTTTCAACCGTCAGGTTTTCAATTTCCGGTACCTCAAAGAACATCGGATTTTTCCCGAACTTTTTCTTCTTATTCCTCATGAATGCCGCGCGGTTAAACAGGTTAAATACGGTGTCTTCAAAGATCACAAAGTGTGGATCATCTCTCAGAGTAATCACCGGATAATTACTGCTGTCGTATAAACGCTTATCAATGCGGGAAAGGCTCATCACCGAATCAAATTGCTGGTATTCATCATTGAGCACATACGTATAATAACGCTCAATGGCATCTTCGATCGTTTTGACGGAAAGCAGCGGATTGATACACTGAGTCTGAATAAAATGTTCACCTCCGATTTTCTCCAATGCGTGTGCAGTTGCTCTGTCGGAAGTCGGCATTTCTTCCAGGATACGTTCTGTCGTCTCGTTTGAAAAAGTTTCCGGATTCGGAAAATCAATGATGGAAATGCTGCTGAGACTGCCATACATCTTTCGAACTTTATCTGAATCAGTGGTAATTACAATACGGTGGATCTCTTTAACAGCAAGTAATTTTTCGATCATTAACTGAAACAAAGGTTTCCCTCCTAATTCCTTGAAATGAGAATCCGGTAAGTAAGAATTGTTGGTTTCCTGAATTGTAATCAGAGCAGTGATAGCTGGTTTGTTCATAAGATATCGTGTTTTACGGGATCAAGAATAGACATTTTTATTGAAAGTCTGGACATCGGGCAAAGTCAGAATGCATTTTGAATAGGGAATCGTAAAACTTTTTAAAGCAGACGAATTATATTCGGCTGCACGAATCAACATAAAAATGGAAAGAATAGGATTGGACTGAGGAGCAATATTGGCATTGGTTGTTCCATTTGTAATCACGCTTGCATTGTTTTTTGTATCGAAGACAAGATTGCAAAAAGTAGAGTGTGTGATGGCTGAGATCACATACTTATTTTCTTTTTTATGCTATTATACTGCTGAAATTTCTACGGAAACAACGATGTTGAAAGCAATTGGAGTTTCCATTGCATTTGGTCTAATTGCAGCTGTTACTTTAATCGTAGCAGGGCTCATTGAAATCAAACGTTCCGGCATGGAAAAGTTGTGAAAAGGCTCCCGTTCTTCCTGAAATGTCAAATCAAGTCTCTGGTAGAAGCAATTTCCTAACAAAGAGAACTACTTATTATTTTGTGGAATTGAAATGTGACTGATCTTTAGGAGACGCATCTGTGGAGTTTTAGCCCCTGTTTTTAAGCTAAAACGATTTTTTAACGCAATTGACTAAAAAATGTGGTTTTCCGAACATGTTAATTCCGTATTTATACTGTTGATTATCAGTTTAATAGTATTTAGGTTTGCCACATGTTTCTTCGGAGACACAAAAAGAGTTATAAAACTCAACCATTATTCAGTCTTATAAAAATAGGCTCCTTAGTTATTTTACAACAGGACTTTTTAACGAAGGTCTGAACGGACGCAGCCGAAAATCCGCAACAGAGTAGGTGCTTATTTAAATTTTATCCACTATGGCAATTAAAACTTTTGCTGTAACCACATACGAGATTGGTATGGGGTTCAAAAACACGGCTACATGGGGCGGTGTAAACATTCTTATTCAAGGTCACCTGGTGTGCAACAGCGCCGATGGTTACCGTTTCATTGTTTACGGATTGCATCCGGGAAGTCCGGTACCTGCGCCTGTTTACATTGAGGCAAACAAAGTAGGGGCAATCTTTATTCCCTTCAACGAATTACACAATTACATCGATGTAGTTCGCAATGAAAAACCAATCAATGTATACCTGAATTCAGACAAACCTGCCTGGAACAGTTTACGAACCAGTGCAGAGCCGGTTGGTGAACAAGAAGGCATCTAATATCAGATCGTTCCTGCGGTCAATTATGATTGATTGCGGGAACGTTTTATCAACTTTTTACCTGCTGCCAATTGTCCGGGAATTTTTCTCAAAACCACTGATACCGGACCTCTAAAGGTTACTAACGGTTATGAAACGGATAAATCAGGAGCTTCATCAAGTACGAACTCTAATGTATCACCGAAAGGGTAAATCACACAATCAAAAAATAAAAATCATTCCATTTGCATCATTGAATTATTATTTATCGTAATATTGCAATATATAAATAGAGCAATGGGAGTAACGAAAACAAATCTTTTCACACCGGAACAAAATGAAATTTCCTCTTTACTGAAGGCAATAGCACATCCGGCGAGAATTGCCATTCTGGAATACCTGATCAAAGTAGATACCTGTATTTGCGGGGATATTGTGAACGAATTGCCATTGGCGCAGCCAACCATTTCCCAGCATTTAAAAGAATTGAAAAATGCAGGACTCATAAAGGGAAGTGTGGAAGGGACAGCCATTTGTTATTGTGTAGATAAAACCGCTGTCTCCCGCATTCAATCCTATTTTACAGGAATTTCCATTCAAATAGAAAACAAAGACAATCAATGTTGTTAAACAAAAATTCAAGCAGATGAAACTTTCAGAAATTAAAACCATTCTTCCGACATTAGACAATGTGGCATTTCAAACTCCAGACGGATCATTTGTTCCCGAGCATTTCCATGTAACGGAAGTAGGAAGCATCCTCAAACATTTTATCGACTGTGGAGGAACTATCCGGAAGGAAACAGTTGTAAACTTCCAATTGTGGAACGCAAATGATTACGAACATCGTTTAAAACCGGCAAAACTGCTCAATATCATCAAACTTTCGGAAGAAAAACTTGGGATCGAAGATCATGAAATAGAAGTAGAGTATCAAAGCGATACAATAGGAAAGTATGACCTTGATTTCAATGGATCGCATTTCGTGCTGCTTCCTAAAACGACCGCTTGTCTGGCTTCCGATGCGTGTGGAATCCAACCGGAAAAAACAAAAATCCAACTAACTCAATTATCATCCGGTGGAGCGAATAGCTGCGCACCAGGTGGTGATTGCTGTTAATTCTGATAGAGTTACCCGAATGAAAAAATTACTACTCAAATACAAAAAGCCAATCGTCATTACGACATCAGTGATCGTGCTGCAGCTCTTTTTCGGTTTCGACCCGAAGTTTTGTATCATCAACATCGTGTGGCTGTTCGTTTAAATCGGAAACAATGAAAAACATACTCGTTTTATGTACCGGAAATAGCTGCCGGAGCCAGATAGCAGAAGGATATCTGCAGCATTTTGCCAGAGATCGCGCAAAAGTATACAGTGCCGGAGTGGAAGTGCACGGTGTAAATCCATCGGCAATAGCAATCATGAAGGAAGATGGAATAGACATTTCAAACCACACTTCGAATCATGTGGATGAATATGCGAAAATTACCTTCGATTTTGTGATCACGGTTTGCGATAATGCCAAAGAACAATGCCCGTATTTCCCAACCAAAGCTTTGAAATTTCACCAAAACTTTCCCGATCCGGCGAAAGCCACAGGAACCGATGAGGAGGTAAAAGCAGCATTCAGACAGGTGCGCGACTTAATAAAAGCATACAGCAAAGAATTCATCAAAGAACAGCTGGCTGAATAATTTGATTTCCACATATCATTCTCGATACGTCCCGACAGAAAATGTCGGGACACTCGAATGGACACATCACAATTCGCAATTCTTAATTATCTCATAAAATCCTGAACCAAAACCAATTTATCACTACATTTACAACACATGAATAAACTCAGAAAAGTGTTTGCAGTGTTTCTGATTCTGGTGATCATATTCCCCGGAGAAACAGCTCATGCCTTTTCCTTTGTTCCTAAATTCATTTCCCATTACAACCATCACAATGAAGAACATCATTCCCTGAGTTTTCTTGATTTCGTCGGAGAACATTTAAGTGATGGACATCATGAAAGCACCAAACATCATGAACAGGACGATTGTCCAACCAGTCACGACCACGCATTGGTATCTTTCACCTTTGTGATCGAAAAAAAGATTGCATTTGAACCACTTGTGCTGGATAATCTGTATTTCGCGGAGAAAACACCTTTACCTCCGTACCGTTTTATCTTTTCTGAATTTCATTCAGCAATCTGGCAGCCGCCAAAATTGAGCTAATCGTTTTTGAATAATTATTTCAGGGCAAAGTATGCCTTGTGTCGCCGTGCATTTGATTTGCCGGCAATTGTTTAATGATTAGTTAGTTATCATGTTAGATAAAATCATTCAATTTAGTATCAGGAATAAGTTCATAATCGGCTTATTCACCATAGCATTGATCGGAGTGGGAAGTTACTCCATGTACAAACTCCCCATCGACGCACTGCCTGATATAACCAACAATCAGGTGCAGATTATCACCACTTCGCCAACTTTGGCAACGCAGGAAGTGGAGCAGTTTATTACCTATCCGATCGAACTTTCGGTAAAGTCGATTCCGAAGATTGTGGAATTGCGATCAACAAGCCGCTTCGGATTAAGTGTTGTGACAGTTGTTTTTGAAGAACACGTAGATATTTACTGGGCGCGTGCTCAGATCACGGAACGTTTGAAAGAAGCTGAGAACACTATTCCCGCCGGACTGGGAACGCCTGAAATGGCTCCCATCAGTACCGGTTTAGGAGAAATTTATCAGTATGTCGTTTATCCGAAAAAAGGATACGAGTCCAAATACAATGCAACCGAACTCCGTTCCATTCAGGATTGGATCATTCGCCCGCAATTGCTTGGAACGCCTGGCGTGGCTGAAGTAAATACACTCGGAGGATATCTGAAGCAATACGAAGTTGCAATCGATCCGGATAAACTGAAGAGTATGAACACCACCATCCTGGAGATTTTCGATGCTTTGCAGAAAAACAACGAGAATACTGGTGGCGCATACATCGACAAAAAACCGTATGCTTATTTCATCCGTGGAATAGGAATGGTTACTGATATGGAAGATATCGGTAAAATCGTGGTGAAAACCCAAAACGGAGTTCCGATTCTGATTCGCGATGTAGCCACGGTTCGCATTGGGGCGAGTACGCGTTTTGGTGCGGTAACCAAAGACGGAAAAGGTGAGGAAGTGAGCGGAGTAGCCATGATGCTCAAAGGAGAAAATTCTTCGGAAGTAGTGAACCGCGTGAAGGAAAAAATGTCACAGATCGAAAAATCACTGCCCGAAGGTGTTGCAATTGAAGCTTTCAGTGATAGAACGAAACTCATCGACAAAGCAATCAGTACGGTTGAGAAAAACCTGATCGAAGGAGCTTTGATTGTCATTTTCATTCTTGTATTGTTATTGGGGAACTGGAGAGCCGGTTTGGTCGTGGCTTCCGTTATTCCCTTAGCGCTTCTTTTTGCCGTTACAATGATGCATTTGTTCGGAGTTAGCGGAAACCTCATGAGTCTTGGAGCAATTGATTTCGGTTTGATCGTAGATGGAGCCGTAATTATTGTTGAAGCTATTATTCACAGTCTGCAATCGCGAAACAAAGCCGTTTTGTCCAGAGAACAAATGGATCTGGAAGTTTACAAAGCTTCCTCCAAAATCAGAAGCAGCGCGGCATTCGGTGAGATTATCATCCTGATCGTGTATTTACCGATTCTGGCCTTGGTTGGTATCGAGGGAAAAATGTTCGGACCAATGGCACAAACGGTTTCTTTTGCTATTCTGGGAGCTTTTGTATTGTCGCTGACGTATGTCCCGATGATGTCTGCTCTGGTTTTGAAACGACAAACCGGACACACGAAAAATTTCAGCGACAAAATTATGGCAGGTGCTGAGCGAATTTACCGTCCGGTTCTGAATGGTGCTTTGAAAATGAAAGCCCTGGTGGTTGGTATTGCGGTTTTGCTCTTACTGATTGCTTTTATGGTATTCGGCAAATTGGGTGGCGAATTCATCCCGACATTGGACGAAGGAGATATTGCTACGCATGTGATCATTGCTTCGGGAAGTTCACTTTCTCAGGAAGTAGAAACGACCACAAAAGCAGAGAAATTGTTGAAAGAACGCTTTCCGGAAATCAAAATGATCGTCACCAAAATCGGTTCTGCGGAAATCCCCACGGATCCGATGCCGATGGAAGCCGGAGATATGATCATCCTTTTAAAGGACAAGGAAGAATGGACTTCAGCCGATTCCAAAGAGGAGTTGATGAAAAAGATGGAGGAAGTACTGGACGAGATTCCCGGTGTGACAACCGAATTTTCGCAGCCCATTCAAATGCGCTTCAACGAATTAATGACGGGAGTGAGAAGCGATGTTGCCGTGAAAATTTATGGCGAAGATCTGGATATGCTCGTCAGTAAAGGAGATGAAGTATTGAACCTGATTCGTTCTGTGAACGGCGTTGCGGATGCAAAAGCGGAACGTGTTGCCGGATTACCGCAGATTACTGTTCGTTACAATAAGGACAAATTGGCGCTTTACGGACTGAACGTGGGGGATTTGAACAAAGTGATCCGTACCGGATTTGCCGGAGAAAAAACCGGAGTCGTTTATGAAGGAGAAAAACGTTTCGACATTGTGCTTCGCCTGGCGGAAGACAGCCGCAAAGACATTTCAAACCTGAAAACACTCTATATCACGCTTCCTTCCGGAAGTCAGATTCCACTGGAACAGGTTGCAGATATCGATTACGAACCGGGACCAATGCAAATCAGTCGTGAAAACGGAAAACGCCGCATTGTGGTTGGTTTCAACGTGAGGGGCCGCGATGTGGAAAGTGTGGTGAACGAAATCCAGAAAAAACTGGATGGAAGTTTGAAGCTTCCGGCAGGATATTTTGTGACTTACGGTGGTCAGTTTGAAAATCTCGTTCAGGCATCGGCACGTTTGTCGGTTGCAGTACCAATTGCACTGGCGCTCATTTTTGTTTTGCTTTATTTTACTTTCCGTTCGGTCAAACAATCGCTTCTGATTTTTACGGCGATTCCGTTTTCTGCCATTGGAGGAGTTTTTGCGCTTTGGCTGCGAGATATGCCTTTCAGTATTTCAGCAGGAGTTGGTTTCATTGCGCTCTTTGGAGTGGCGGTGCTCAACGGAATTGTGCTGATCAGTTATTTCAATCAGTTGAAAACCGAAGGAATCGATGACGTGACCGAAAGAGTGCGTGAAGGAACAAAAGTGCGTTTGAGACCGGTACTTCTCACAGCTGCCGTTGCCTCGCTTGGGTTTCTCCCGATGGCTTTGAGTACAAGTGCAGGAGCAGAAGTTCAAAAACCACTGGCGACCGTTGTAATTGGAGGATTAATTACGGCAACTTTCCTGACCTTGGTAGTTTTGCCTGTTTTGTACATCTTTTTTGAGCGTGGAAAACTAAAGATCACTGGAAAAACAGCCATTTTACTTCCGCTTGCTTTTGCGGTCGGCTCATTCAATGCATTTTCTCAGGAACCCGTATTGAAATTGAACGATGCAATTGATCTGGGAATGAAAAACAATCAATTGATTCATGCCGGAGCATTAAACCTTCAGGCACAAACGCAATTGAGGCCAACTGCCTTCGAGTTGCCAAAAACGGATCTGTCGGGAATGTTCGGTCAATACAATACCGGAGCTTTTGACCAGAATTATTCCATTTCGCAAACAGTCAATCCTTTTCAGTTTAAGGCTAAAATGGGAGTGATTGACGCTTCTGTTCAATCCAGTGAAATTCGTCTGGCACAAACCCAAAACGAGGTGCGTTTTCTCATTCGTCAATCCTGGTTCAATTTGTTGTATTTAAAAGAAGTACGCCAACAATTGCTGACGCAGGATAGTTTACTGACGCAATTTGTAAGAGCTGCGGAAGTTCGCTACCAATCAGGTGAAGTGAACGAATTGGAAAAATCGATAGCTGTTGTCAAACAAAAGGAAATTCAACAACAGATCAAACAGAATGAAATGGGGCTCATTGCCGAGCAAACTCGTTTGAAAACATTCCTTGATCTGGAAACGGACTTTTCTGTATCCGAAACGCTTAGAATGGAGCCTTTCATCGGGACATTGGATTCCGCAGCACTGGAAGAAAACCCGCAGTTCAAATTGGCTTTGCAAGAAATCAGATTGGCGGAAGCAAACCAGAAATTGGAACGCTCGGCCCTGTTTCCGGATTTGAGTGCAGGTTATTTCATTCAATCATTAACCGGAAATCAGGATGTCAAGGGGCAGAATGTTTATTATAACGGAGCGCCCCGGTTTCAGGGATTTACTTTTGGGGTTTCTATTCCCATTTTTGCGAATGCTGCAGTGGCAAAAAGCAATGCTGCGAAAACAACGATCCTGGCGCAGCAGGCAAATGCCGATTATATGAAAGAGCAATTGAAAAATCTGTACTCCAAAGAATTGCAGCAATTGTTGACCTTGCAGTCTGCGGTGGAATTTTACGAAACCTCCGTGCTTCCATCGGCCCGAATCATTTCAAAAAATGCTTCCAAGGCATACGAGCAGGGAGATATTTCCTATGTGGAGTATTTGCAGGGAATTCAGACTGCTCTTGACAGTCAGATCGCTTATATCAATGTGCTGAATCAACACAACCAAAGTGTAAGCACGATTCAGTATTTATTAAACAAATAACAGGAATCATGAAAAAAACAATCATATATATCATCGGCGCTGCCTGTCTTCTGACAATCGCATTTGTCTTCATTTTTAGTCCGTCTGATGAGGTTGATCCGGCAAAAACAAAAGAGCATGCAGAACATGCGGAAGGAGGGATGAAAGAAGTTGAATTGAATGAAGCACAATACAAAGCGTCTGAAATCGGGTTGGGAACGTTTTCGTTCAAGAACCTGAGTGAGGTCATTCATGCAAACGGTTACACCAAACTTCCTCCTCAAAATCAGGCCGATGTAACGGTTTTGGTCGAAGGAACCGTCAAATCGATTAAAGTAATTGAAGGAGAATTTGTGAAACAAGGTCAAACGTTAGCGACCATTGAAAGCCTCGAATTTACCAAATTACAGCAGGCTTATTTGGAATCAAAAAGCAGTTTGGAATGGTATTCAGATGAATATGATCGCCAAAAGACCTTGAGTGCTGAAAATGTCAATGCAAAAAAGATGCTTCAAAAAGCAAAGTCGGATTATGAAGGTGAAAAAGCCCGGTTCGAATCCTTGAAAAAGCAATTGAATATTTTGAATTTACAGGGAGAAGGAGGAGCAATTTCCATCATGGCGATTAAAGCTCCGATCAGCGGATACATTACGGAAATCAATGTGAAAATCGGAACGACTGCTAAATTGGGAGAACCCTTGTTCAGTATTGTTGACAATACCAAAATGCACGTAGATTTATTGGTTTACGAAAAGGATCTTCAAAAAGTGAAACCGGATCAGCAGGTCAGATTCACATTGACCAATCAGAATAACACGGAAATCAGAGGGAAGATCTTCAGCATCGGAAAAGCTTTTGAGAACGAAACCAAATCGGTTGCCGTTCATGCGGATATCCTGAATGAAAAACAATTATTGATTCCCGGAATGTATGTGAACGCATTGATTGATGTTGGGGTGAACAAGGTAAAAGCACTTCCGGAAGCTGCTATTGTTCAGGCCGACGGAAGAGAATTCATTTTCATCCTGGAAAAGGTGGAAGAGGAAAAAAGCCATGATGAACAAAGCGGCCACGATCATGAAGATGAACACGAACATTCGGAGAAGGCAGGAAAAGGTTATCACTTCCAACGCATAGAAGTCAAAACAGGGACGAAGCAATTGGGCTTTGTTCAGATAACATTTCTTCAAGACATTCCTTCGGACGCTCAAATCGTATTGAAAGGCGCATATTACATTCAAAGCCACTTACTGAAAAGTGAAGGCGGCGGCGGACATCAGCATTAAATCCTTTAAAACTCACTGATATCGGGACTCTAAACGTTTTTAACGGTTATGAAACGGATAAAATGATGAATTGTAAAAGAACGGGATTATTCTCAACAAGAACTCCCGTTCTTTTGTATAATTTTTCAGATTTTCCTGTCAGTTCGTCCCGATAGCTATCGGGAGTCGTAATGTAATACAGGAGTGAATATCGGGAACGGCTGGAAAACCCTTTTAGAATAAATTGGTTGAAAGCTAAATGAATTAGGCGTATATTTACATTACTACGAATACCTTAAATCACATGAAAAAGATTCTTTTTTACTCCTTAAGCATTGCTTTTTGTACGATTCTCATTACTTCCTGTAAAAAACCGACCAAAGGAAAAATTGTCAATGAATGGACTGTAAGATCGTACCGGGAAACGACAGATTACGGAGTTTTTACCTTGTTTGATTCTCCCGGTAGTCCTAATAAGTTCACAATCAAAAAAAACGGAACCTGGGTTTGGACCTGGGAAAAGACCTATCATGGTGCGATCTACGGCGGTTCTGTGCAGGTAACGAGTAAAGTAACAACTACACAAGAAGGAACCTGGAGTCTTGCGAAAGCAGACGGCGATAAAAATAAACGTTTAACATTCAATACGCTATCTGAAACAGAATATAACGAAACTACTTATTCGTCTATGAATGAGTTGTTCCCCGACTATTCAGGATCGACTTCGAAAACGTATGCAGCAGGAGAAAAAACAACGACTTATAACATCCTGGAATCAACGAACAAAAGGTTGAAACTGGAAGGAAAAAATTCCGAATTAGATCCGGCAAACGGAACCACACTTTTGATTAAGATCGAAATAACTCTGGAGGAAGATTAATCATGTTGTTATGACTTGTCCGGGAATTTAGTTGATGATTTCTCAGAATAATGGTGTTTAGACACGAATCATCTACATCAAAACAGGATGTAAATCCCCGGCACTCTCTGCAAAACCTTTTATTAAAGTGATTATTCCCATCTTTCCAGTTGTAACTTCAGGAATTGAATGTCTTGTCTGAGTTGATTTTCTTCACTTTTGAGCAATTGCAACTCCGAGAGAGAGGGGATGTGCTTTTTCTTCAGGATAAATGTGATTTTCCGTTTCATGGCAGCTGTAAACTTAGCCGCGGTTCCATAAAACAAATAGGCCGGCAGCGCGTATCCCAACAGGATAAAGGTATTTAAGTTGGCTATTGAATTAACGAATTGATCAGTGGTTCCTTTTTTATAGTCAATATTCGCAATGTAATACAAGTAAAACCAGTTAGTCAAAACGAGGCCTCCTGCAATCAGGAATCTTACTCCAAACAAAATCCGTTTCTCCTTTCGTGTAATCTGACGTTTGATCAATTCGAGCTCGTAAATCCGCGCAACAATCGTTTTCAGACGGTTTTGTTTTTTTTCCAGAGAAACCCTCACTTGTTCTTCCACTGAGCTTCTTTGAACCGGCTTTCCCGTCGTTTCCTTTTTATCCTCATCCGGAAGAAAAATTCCAAGTGTCAGAATTGTAAAAGCAATATAGAGAATGACTAAAACAATCAAAAGAGGGTATAGAATGAGCGGAATTGATTCCTGTTGTTTCTTAGCAGACATGTGAATAGTGTTTTAAGCCGAAATCTGAATTCGTTTGAAGGTGTTGAAATGCTTTCCTGAAATCCGGAGTAAATAGTTTCCTGAACTTAAATGACTGAGATCCAAAGTCTGGATATTTTCTCCGGAATGCTTTTCAATCAAACGGCCTTGCAGATCGAAAAGTGCAACCGTCGTCACAAGCGCATTTTCTGATTGAATGGAAAACATTCCGTTTCCGGGATTCGGCCAGATATTGATTGAATGCTCATGAATTTCATGGTTGAGAGAAGCGGTTTCACCCCGTTCATGCTGACTAAAAAACCGCCAGATTTCAATACAGGCGCTGAAATCCATACAAGTATTTCCGTTCGATGTTGAAACAAAAGCTCCCGGCCAGGTATGTCCACCGCCGGTAATTTTAAAAAGCTCCACCGTATGTCCTTCATTCCCGTTGGCATACAAATACCGTTCAGCTGTTGCGTTGTCGGTCATGTTATTATTTGGTATGGACGTAATTACCGGGGTTGCAGTGCAATTATTCTGATCGACCCAAAAAGCGGTAACTTCCTCAATGCCCTTCATCGTTGAATTTCCAACATATGGATTGATCTGATCATTTGTTCCGTGAATGTGCATCGTTGGAATCGGATAAGACGGATTGCAAGTGTTGTACATATTGACCGACATCGAACCCGTAACGGCTGCAATTGCTGCAAAACGATTGCTCTGGCAGGCCAAAGCATAACACATAAAACCGCCATTTGAAGCTCCCGTACTGTAAATCCGATTCGGATTGATGGAATAATGAGCGGAAATCGTGTCGACAAGAGCTTCCAGAAAACCAATATCATCTACCGTTGACCCCAGTACATGGCCATAATTCCAGAAGTGCTGCCCCAGCATCATCGAACCGTCCGGATGAGCTACTATAAAGTTAGCTGTGTCGGCAATTGGACGGAAATCGCGGTATTGCGCCTGATAAGCGCCATCAGTTCCCAATCCGTGAAGATTCAGAACCAGGGGAAGAGCTTGACCCGGAACATAGGAAGCAGGAACATAGAATGAATACGATCGGGTAATTCCTCCGTGAACAAAGGAGCCTGAAATGGTTGTTTGAGCCTTGATATGAGTGGCTGCAAAAAGTAGTAGTGTGAAGGTGAAATACCTATGCATCGCAAAGAATTTCCCCGAATATACGATTTCGTTAGAAAATCAAAGGGCTAATCGGTTCGAATTCACACTTTTCTGTTGAGGAATGATTTAATTCAACCAGGTGATAAAAAATCCCAATCCGATCAATTTGACCGGACTGGGATTGATTCGATCTTTATTTAAAGATTAATGTTTCTGATGAGGTACGTCCGTTGTTTTCAATAGTAACAACGTAAGTTCCCGGAGAAAAATGAGTAAGTTGCAATGTTTCCTTTGCTTTAGACACAGAAGTCGATAAAACAGTTGATCCTGAAACATGAACAATCGTCAATTTCCCGCCAACAAGCGATTCATCCAGAATGGTAACTTCCACTTTTCCGTCGGAAGGATTCGGTGACAACTGGAATCCTTTCTTCTCTGCAAAATCATTGTATCTGCCTCCTGAATTTCCAGCCGATTTTGGAATTTCATCTATTGGCCCTTCAATGACTGTCAGAGGGAATTTAGTACAAATCTCAGACTCACAAGACGAACAATCTGCATTGTTGAAAGTTACATCCAGACAATAACTCACACTGTTTTTACAGCAACTCAAACTAAGCACTCCCGGGAATACCAGGTCGATCTGGATATTTTCGTTAACAACTGTCGGTGTCGGGAAAGTCCAGCAAATCTTTCTCGAATAACCCAAACCTTTCGGATCATGAAGTACGGCAGGCGTACCTGCAATTGACTGAGCTCCTTTAATGGTCCCGAATCTTTCCTGATTCGGAAGATTACACTTCAGGCAGTCATCACTTACGTTCGAAATGTAAAACGGAATGTCAATGCAAATAGATTTCACCGGAATTCCTGCACTGTTCAGATTGACATTGGAGGAAGTTCCTCCGCTCATACTTACCGATCCGATCGAATTAAACTTGGCTTTGTGCGGACAACTGCAAGGAACTTCACAACAGTCGAAAGCAATGGAATCGATAGATAATCCGAAACCACCTCCGGGACGGGAGTAATTGAAAAAAATACTGGAAAGAGGTCCGTCCCATTGAACCCATCCTGTAGCGTTATCAATCGTTGCATCCACTGAGGTCATCACGCCCCCCGGATCAAAAAAGTCACCGATTTCATCAATAAGATTGGTATAAGCCGGAGAAATCCCATCGATCGATTCATTTGATATACCGTCCAGATCTACAAAGCGGATTCGTAAATTACAAACGGTGTCTGTGAAACTGATGTTTATTGGAATATTCGTGTTAAAGGTATTCGCTGTATTGGTAGGAAAGATAATTCCGTTAATCAAAGCAGGATTTCCTGCGGTTGAAACGTGAGAAAATAATACCTGATCGACGGAAGTGATGGTATAACTGATTTTCTTGCCGTCACAAAAAGCAAAATCAGGACTGGTTGCGGTAGTTGTTCCGGTTCCGGGTGCCCAATTCAGGTTGTCGGAAACGGTTTGAGCGGTTGACACATGCATAGCCATAAGCAGCCATGCACTTAGAATAATTCTTTTCATATGAATAGTTTAAAAAGGTTAGGGGACAATTTAGGAAGAAAGTTTTGATTTCGCAAACGAAAAAAAATTGCAATAAAGAGTGCTGAGCGTTGATAATTAGTTACTTCCTCCTTTTCTTGATGAAATAAAGCGCCAGTAAAAGAGCAAATCCGCTGGTTGGCATAATGTACCACCAAATTGAATTTTCCGGGCTTGAACTGCTCATAGGAGATTTTCCAGTATTTGTTTCATTTTCAGGAACCAGCAGAGAAGCCAGAGAAGTTAATCCGGATAATTCCGTTTTGATCTCAGTGATTCCTTCAGGAGCTTCAAACCCGATGGCATCCTTTCGCAATTCATAACGCCATTTTGTGCCGTAGGTTTTATCTAAATAAGCAAAAATGGTTTGATTGTATTCTGCTTCATTTTCACCTTCACCGGAACGAAGACAACCCTGAGAATGAAAGGTCAGACCATAGCGTTTTTGAAAAAGTTGATCTTCTGCTGAGCTAAAATCCGGCATACCTCCGAATCCTCCGGAAAAAAGGATTTGCATTTCATGTTTTTTGATATCCTGCAGCGCACCGGCTTTGTTGTATCTGGAATAAAAGAGACAGAATATCTGAGAAGAATTAAAATGGAGAAACTTCCCTAAATTGAAAGTATCTATTTTCATGGGAACAATACAACCCGGAAATGGAAATGGTTCGCGGAAACGCCAGATCAAAGAATCCGGAATTGCTGTGAGGAGAAAAACGGAATCTCCCTGCTGTGCTGGTGGTTCGTTCTTTTCTGAAAAAATCGTCAAACTGTCTTCCTGGGAATGTACACTTTTGATGGTGAAGATTAAAAAGCTTATTACCAGATAGAAAGATCTCATGTGAATCACTTTGTAAATCAAACGGAGAAGGAATTGAAAAGTTGCCTGGATAAATGTGATCTGCCTGCGAATGTCAATTCGAGTCCTGACAGAAGCATAACGAATCATACAAAGTTATTATCGGACAAGTCAAAAAATAAAAACCTCCCACTAAGTAGTATTGGGAGGTTTTTATGAATTTTAGAAATTCGCGCTACAAAAAAAAGCAGGCTGGTTGATAAACTAAATTAAGTTGTAGTAGAGTAGAAGTTACGCAGATCAATGCTGAAAAATTACAGAACAAAGATGTGCGATAATAAAAGCACCCGTAAGGTGATAATTAACCGAAATGAATAAACAGGTATTTATATCTGGTTTTCACAAAACAGCTACTAACGATCATGCTGGCATTTGTCGACAAATTTTTCGAAAGTTCTGTTGGTATTCTTTAAAACCGGGCCATGACCAAAACACAGAATCTGAGGATTTAAATCGGCTAATTTCTTTAAAGACTTTGCATTTTCCTGTTTGTCGGAGGTAAAGATATCAGGTGGGGAATGAAGTCCTTTTATGGTTGTCAATAAGTTCATATTTGTTGCCGCATCGCCAACAATAAGCACTCCGTCCTTCTCTCTGAAAAAAGAAATATGTCCGGCTGAATGTCCCGGAGTCTCAATAACCCGGAAATTTCCGATCAAATCATTTTCCTTCAACGTTTTGTCCACCTGGTGTCCTTGTCCGGCCCAGTATTTCTGTTGAAACCTTGCTATCAGGTTTTTGCTTGACGGATAATCTCTTGTTACCAGTCCTGTTTCTGTGCGATACACTTCTTTTTCATGGCAATAGAGCGGCACACCGGACTCTTTACAGACCTTATCACTGCAACCCTGATGGTCTGCATGTGCATGGGTTAAAGCATGTGCATAAACGGGAACTTGTTTTAGACCGTTGACAATTTTATTAAACGAGCTTCTTATTCCTGAATCTATCAGCACACCTTCAATAATGTAGCAGTTAATACCGTCTCTTGGCATTAATGAAATATGATGAACGTCTTTAGCTATTTGTTGCATACTGGTTTTTTATTTCAAAACTAATGCTGCTGTAATGAGCTGGAAAGGACATTTGTCTTTAAAGAGCAGGCTGCAAAATTTCTCTTTTAACCCGTGTAAGGGTTCTTGGGGTAATGCCAAGGTAGGATGCAAGGTGACTGGTCTGAACTCTTTTTACAATCTCAGGAGATTGCGTGATGACATGCAGGTATTTTTCTTTGGCAGACTTATTATTGAGATTTAGAAGATAATCCTCTTTGCTCATAAACTCCTGTTCCATGATCAAATTTGAAATAAATTTCCAGGAGGGAACTGCTTCTGTCAATTGATTGAGCTTGTTAAAGTCTATGACCAATAAATGGCAATTCTCAATTGCCTGCATATTCTTTTTTGAAGGTTGCTGAAGGGCTAAGCTTTCATAAGAAGTCACGAATTGATTTTCAAATTTAAAGCAGGTTATATTTTCGTTGCCATCCGGATTTGTAGAAAAAGCTCTTAGACCACCGCTGGCTATGAAAGCTACTTTGTCGCAAATCTCCTGTTCAACTATGAAGTAATGATCTTTTTTGAGCTTAAACTCTTCAAACAAAGAAAGTGAATGCTCAATTTCGTTCGCGTTCAGCAAATTCAGTTTGAAGAGATATTCGTGTAATTTTTGCTTCATTGTCCCGTTAGTACTTCAATACTACCAAAATTACCTTAAATAGAGCAATCAAAGAAATCGCTTATTCGAAAATGCTTTTCAAAAGCACGGATGAAAATAGAACTGAATTCCTCTCGAAACCAAAAAATCACCTTTGCGAATAAGTATCGTTATTTTAAGATGGTACACCTATGGGCCAAGTATAGATTAAGTATGGATGTAGTATGAAAAAAGCAATAAATTAATAACCTGTTCCGCCTGGTAAATAGCACAGCAAGTTGTTTTCCTGGTTCGAAAAAAGTAAGAGGAATTCAAAAATATGGTGAGATGTGCCATATAATGGAAAATCAAATCGGAATGGCAAAACGACTTTTTGAATGAACAAACTCTAACCTCATAGCGTTTTATTAAAATTCATAAATTGCAATTAAAAACAAGGGGAATGGAAAAAGTACAGATAACAGTTCAAAGCGAGGTGAATGCGCCGGTTGAGAAAGTTTGGGATTACTGGAATGCGCCGGAACACATTATGAAGTGGAATAGTGCTTCACCGGATTGGCATACTCCGAAATCGGAGAATGATCTGCGTGTAGGTGGGAAGTTCAGTGCCAGAATGGAAGCAAAAGACGGAAGTTTCGGATTTGATTTCGGAGGAGTATATGATGAAGTAGTTGCAAACGAACGGATTGCTTATACAATGGAAGACGGACGAAAAACACAGATTACCTTTATCAATCGCGGCGACGCAACAGAAGTAATCGAAACTTTTGATGCAGAAGGCGAGAACCCGATCGAAATGCAGCAAGCTGGCTGGCAGGCTATTCTGGACAATTTTAAGAAGTACACGGAAACATATTGATCCGGAAAATCAGGAATTGAAAACGGGGAATTTAAAGCTCCCCGTTCTTGTTTAGAATCTGATTGAATCCGTGTTTTTCGACAAATTATTCTTCATTATTTTTTAGTTTCATCAACAAAGTATAAGCACCTTTGATGACGATGTTTTTTGAAGGAAGTGGTGACTTCAGTTCCGTAAATCCTTCATTTGAACTTCCGGTTTTGACCGGAGTCATGCGATAAAATCCTTTGTTTTCTTCAACAAAAATATATTCCTTTCCTTCCCATTTCACCAATGCTTCATCGGGAATACAGTTCACTTTTGCACGATCCATCTCAATTTCCGCATTCACAAATGTGCCCGGTAATAATTCGGAAGTGGATCGGATTAGTTTGGCGTGTACCTGTGTACTTCTATCTGTGTCAATACTCGGTGAAATGAGTTCGATTTTCGCTGTAAATTCCTTGTCAGGATTGCTGTTTGTAACGAATTTGACAAGCTGTCCGATTTTCAAACGGGAAGCATCGTTTTCAAAAACAGTGAGATTGATGCAAACGTCTGTGGGATTGATCAGTTCAAAAATCACATCCGACGGATTGATGTACTTTCCGATATTCGCATTGACTTTCACCACATATCCCGAAATGGGTGAATGAATGGAAACACTTCGGGAAATGGAGTTTTCACTGAGCTTTTCAGGAACCAGACCAATCAAACGAAGCTGCTCTGCCAGTGAACGCACCAAAATGCGCTGATTGCTGTATTCACTCTGAACTTGCTGCAGGGTTTTGTCGCTGGCAACTTTCGTTTCATTCAAACCTTTCTGGCGTTTGTAGTCGATTTCCAGGTACTGAAGTTTGTTTTTAGCCGTCAGGTAATCCTGTTGCAGCTGAATGTATTGCTGATCTTCCAGCGTTGCGAGAACTGTACCTTTACCCACTTTGGTTCCCGGAATGAGCGTGGTTTTTCTCAGGTATCCGCCCAAAGGAGCGCTTATCGAAACCTGATTATCCGGATGAACATCAATGGTTCCGTTTACCTGCAAAGAAAGATGCATGTCGCGGCTTTCGGCTTTTCCCGAGAGGATTCCTGCGTTTTGAATCTGTTTTCCGGTAAGATGCACTTCATCGGATTGAAGCGTTTGTTTATTGTCTTCTGTGTTTGTATTCGTTTCTTCGTGGCTTCCGCATGATTGCAGAAGAAAAAGAAGGAGCCCGAATGCGATGATTGATTTCATATAAATGTCTTTTTAAAGATTGATGTTGCTGATTTTTTCAATTTCGAAAGCTGCTTCGTTGAATTGCTGGATCGTGAAATAATAATCACTCTTGATCTGCATGGCCTGATTGACCAGAACAACCCAGTCGATGTATCCGATTTCTCCGGCGGTGAGTTTTTCAGAAGCTGTACGGATCATCGTATTGGCATTCGGAATCATGGTTTGATTAAAAGATTGCACCAATTGATTGTTTCGCTGATAAACCCTCAAAGCATTTGTCAGCTGCAGATTTAATTCCTGATTCAAAGCATCCAGTTCCTGCTGTTTTTGAAGAACGGAAAACCGCGACGCCCGGATCCGTGATTTTTGCGCACCGAAAAACAAAGGAATCCCGATTCCGACATTCAGAGAGGTAAACCGTTTGGAACTTCCGAAATAGAAGTCTGTTGCATCCCGATTCGGTGTTTGCCAGCCCATAATCGTTGTGTTGCTGAAACCGGCGCTCAAAGAGGGTAGAAGCCTGCTTCTTTCCAGTTGTAATTGTTGCTGCGAGAAAAGCAGTTCCTGTTCCTGAAGCTGTCTGCCGTAATTGCGTTTCAAGGCATTGCTGTCCGGTAAAATCGGGAGCAGGTATTGAATTTGCGCTGATGCCGGTGAATAGCTGACACTGGCATTTAGAAACAGGTTGAATCGATCCAGCAGAAAGGCGTAATTGGCTTCCAATTGATTGAGTTGATTGGAAATCTGCATGCGCTGATTATCGGCAGTAGCCATTTCCAGAACATCAATATCGCCGCTTTCAAAGCGCAGTTTGATTTTTTGCTGAAAATTGGCAAACATGCTGTCGGCGCTTTGAAGCAATTTTCGCTGTTCGCCCAGAATCAGCAATTGATAGAATAACTGTTTCACTCCAAGCGTCGTTTCGAGTGTTTTTTGAGAAAATCCCAGTTCACTCATCCGGATTCCGGTTTGGATCAATCGTTCCTGATTGCGATAAACAGTTGGGAATTGAATGGTTTGCGACAGGGAAAACCGGTTGTCCAGACGAAGACTGTTAAAACGTCCGTATTCAAATCCGGCGTTCGCCTGTTCGATATCAAATCCGCTTTTCTTCAGCGCACGGGAATAATTCACCTGCGTTTCTGCCGCTTTGATGGACTTGTTATTCTTTAAAGCGGTATCAATTGCTTTAGACAAATCGATCGGTTGCTGTGCCACTGAATGGAAACTGAGAAAACCGAGAATCAGAACGGAAATTGCTTTGGTTTTGGAGGAAGATTGAAAATAGTTTCTTCCTTTTTCGGAGAAAATGTACAAAACCGGCAAAAGAAAGAGTGTGAGGAAGGTTGAAATGATTAACCCGCCAATGACAACTGTTGCCAATGGTTTTTGAACTTCTCCGCCGGCTCCGGTGCTGATTGCCATCGGAATAAAACCTAAAGAAGGAACCAAAGCGGTCATCAAAACCGCACGTAATTTCGATTTGGTAGCGTGGATCACAATGCGTTTTACATCTTTCCAACCTTCTTTTTTCAAGCGGTTGAATTCGCTTACGAGCAAAATTCCGTTCAATACCGCAATTCCGAACAAAGCAATGAAGCCAACTCCGGCAGAAATACTGAACGGCAGGTCTCTGAGCCACAAGGCAATGATTCCACCGATGGCTGAAAGCGGAATAGCGGTGTAGATCAATAATCCCTGCTTCACGGAATTAAAAGCGAAAAACAAGAGCAGGAAGATTAACAACAAAGCAATCGGAACAACGATGGAAAGCCGTTCTTTGGCAGCGGTCATGTTTTCGAAAGAACCTCCGTATTCGATGCGGTATTCCCGCGAGAGATTCAGCTGTTTTTCCACTTTGCTTTGCAATTCTTTCACAATCGACTGAACATCTCTTCCGCTGACGTTGAACCCGACAATGATTCGTCGCTTGGTGTTTTCACGCTGAATCTGGTTCACACCTTCCATTTCTTCCACGGATGCAACGTAACTCAAGGGAATCTGTGTGTTTTGCCCGGTTTGAATCATCAGATTCCGGATATCGGTGATGTTTTTCCGCTGATCGTTTTCCAAACGAACTACCATGTCGAAGCGCTTTTCTCCCTCGTAAACCTGTCCGGCAATTTGTCCGGCAAAAGCAGTATTTACAACCCGGTTCACATCTCCGACATTCAATCCGTATTTTGCCATTTCCTGTCGTTTGTAATTGATCACAACCTGCGGCATTCCGGTCATTTTTTCCTCATAAATATTGATTGCACCTTTCACACTTCCGATTATCTGCGCCAACTTTCCGGCGTAATGAGTCAATGTGTCGAGGTTTTCGCCGTAGATTTTACAAACAATGTCTTGCCTTGCTCCGGTCATCAGCTCATTGAAGCGCATTTGAACCGGGAACTGAAATCCAACGGTAATTCCCGGAACTTCTTCCAGTTCCCTGGTCATTTTCTCACTCAGTTCGGTAAACGATTTGGCAGAAGTCCATTCCTTTTTGTCTTTGAGAATAACCATCATGTCGCCCGCTTCGAAAGGCATCGGATCGGTGGGAACTTCCGCAGAACCGATTTTGGTCACAATTTTGGTCACTTCCGGAAAGCGTTCCAATAGTATTTTGGAAGCCTGTTGTGTCGCTTGAATGGTGTTATTGAGATTACTTCCGGTCAATAGACGCGTTTCCACTGCAAAATCGCCTTCTTCCAATTGCGGAATGAACTCACCGCCCATTTGCATCAGCAGGTAAATGGCCAAGCCAAAGATCAGGAGTGTTGTTCCCAAAATCATTTTCGGGAAATTCAACAAGCGGTTCAATCCCGGTTGGTATTTGCGTTCCAGCCAGATCATCAAACGGTCCGTAATGGTTTTCTTGTGTGAAATTTCCTTTTTCAAACAAAGGGCAGACATCATCGGAACATAGGTGATCGAAAGAATAAACGCACCCAGAATCGCAAACGCAATCGTCAAAGCCATTGGTTTAAACATTTTCCCTTCGATTCCTTCAAGCGATAAAATCGGGAGATAGACGATCAGAATAATGATCTGACTGAAAACCGCCGATTTAATCATCGATCCGGTAGATTTGGAAACCTCCGCATCCATTTGTTTCTGATCGATTCGGGTGATCTGTTTGAATTGTCTGGAATGTGAAAAGCGGTGCAGAATCACTTCAACAACAATCACCGATCCGTCTACAATTAATCCGAAATCGATGGCACCCAAAGACATCAGGTTTCCGCCAACTCCGAAGAGATTCATCAGAATAATGGCAAAAAGCATCGAAAGCGGAATGACGGATGAAACGATCAATCCGGCACGGATATTTCCAAGGAAGAAAACCAACACGAAAATCACGATCAACGCTCCTTCCAGCAAGTTGGTTTCGACCGTTTCAATGGCATTGTTTACCATTTTGGTCCGGTCGAGAAAAGGTTCCACGACGACTCCTTCCGGAAGCATTTTCTGAATTTCGGCAATGCGTTCTTTGACGCGTTTTACCACTTCGGAAGAATTTTCGCCTTTCAGCATCATGACTACAGCTCCGGCAACTTCACCTTTTGCGTTGAATGTCATGGCTCCGTACCGGATGGCAGAACCAAAGCGAACGCTTGCTACGTCTTTCAGAAGCAGCGGAGTTCCGTTCTCCAGATTTTTGAGCACAATTTGCTGAATATCCGGAATGCTTGAAGTCAAACCTTCACTGCGGATGTAAAGCACCGTGGGTCCTTTCTCGATATAAGCTCCACCTGTGTTTTCGTTGTTTTTCTCTAAAGCATCGAATACATCCGTAATGGTGAGATTGTTTGCTTTCAACTGTTCCTGTTTGATCGCAATTTCGTACTGCTTTAGTTTTCCTCCGAAACTGGAAACTTCCGCTACTCCTGGTGTTCCGAGTAATTGCCTTCTGACAATCCAATCCTGAATAGTCCGGAGTTCCATTGGTCCGTATTGGCTTTCATAGCCTTCTTTTGGCCGTACGACGTATTGATAGATTTCTCCCAATCCGGTAGAAAGCGGCGCCAGTTCAGGTGAACCGATTCCGGAAGGAAGTTCCTGTTTGACCTTTTGAAGTTGTTCGTTGATCTGCTGTCTGGCCAGATGAATATCGGTTTCATCCGTGAAAACAAGCGTCACCAATGATAATCCGAATCTGGAAAAACTCCGTACTTGCTTCAATCCCGGAATATTACTGCAGGATTGTTCGATCGGAAAGGTAATTAAGCGTTCGATATCCGTAGCTCCCAAGGATGGAGAAACGGTCAGAACCTGAACCTGATTGTCTGTGATGTCAGGTAAAGCATCAATGGGTAGTTTGGTTACCTGATATGATCCCCAGAATAGAAGAGCGATAACAAACAAGCCAACCACAAACTTATTCCTCACGGAAAAGTCAATAATTTTTTGAAGCATAATTTCAATGATGAAATGAAAAATTGGTCCGGAGAATTCGGACACATAAATCAATTACAGGTTGTTTTGTACGGAGTTTTCGCTGATTTCCAATTGTTTCCGTCGGATGTTGCGAATGATACAAATTCCAATAGCAATCAGTTGATTACTAATTCAAAAGAAATTTTCTGCGTACATCTGCGGCAACAGGATCACCAGGATGGTCGTACAAAACGTTACACTAAAACTATGCGAAACAAGGAGGTCTGAACAAAGATGCTAAAGCGGGATCTTTAGGTCGGTTGGTTTTGAAAATGATATGCAGATAGGTATCGAACACTTCCATTTTTTCTTTGGGAACAAACGAAAGATTCGGAATAGATGCAATTTGAAAAGAAAAGTGATTGCTGATTTTCTTAAACGGAAGCTGCATATCCCGATCCTGATCATTGTCATTTAAATCGTTTCCGAGATAGTGCATTGAGATAAAATCAAAAATATCGATGTTTTGATTGAGTGCACGATGTTCTGTGAAATGAATCATCAATTCAGGCAGTTTAAACAATTCTCCCAACGAACTGTTAAACATAAAAATGGGTAAGAGTATATAAATAAACGCCTTTCTCACATCACAAAGTTAAACAAAGGAATCGTCAATTACTCATTTTGCAAAAAAACAGCAACAAGAATACGCTATATTTGCGCCGTTATTTTAAAACCAATAAATACTATCATCTATGAACAAAATTTTGACAGCAATTGTCATTGTATTTGCTGCTACAACCGTTAGTTACGGTCAGCTGAAGGGAGCTTTGAAAAATGTAAAAGACAAAGCCAATGAAAAGGTGGATCAGGTTCCCGCTACATCCGGAACAAGCACCGGAAAATCTGATAAAGCATCACCAGGTTTGGGCGGCGAACCTGCTTACGATCCGGAAAGTCCCACATACCGTTCATTCAGTATCGTGAGAGACGAGATCAGTTCAACCAAAAACATTTTGAAGCCTGAGAACTGGGACAAAAATGTGGAAGGAAGAAACGATGATGCAACCCGTTATTTGGCTAAAGCAAAAGAGAACCTGACGAAATTGCAGAATGACCCGATCGAATCCAAGAAGCCATACGTGAAGAATCTGGCTGCAAGCTGGGATGAAGTGGAAGCTCAACGCAAGAGTCAATTCGAAGTATATACTTTAAACAAAGAATACAGCGAAAAACTGGATCAGTTTCACCGCTTTGCAACAAGTGGCTGGGATATCAGCGACAAAAGCCTGGAAGGTTCATATACGAGCTATTACAATTTCAAAAAGGATTTCGAAACAAAAAGACCTGATTATGTAAAGGATGGTTATGTGCAAAAGCGTTTTGCGGATGTAGATAATTTCTTCAAAGTGGAAGTATACAAAGTCGTTCCTCAATTGGATGCTCAGGCAGATGCGATTATCAAGAAAATTCACGAAATCAATTCAAGAGGAGAACAATCTTACCTGTTGAATGCAAAAAGCTACGCGAAAGAATTCGAAGAGCCTTTGGCACAGATTGCTTACAACAAGAAATATTTGTTGGAAGATAAAACCGGAATTGATGCGGTTGAGGCTAAGATCAAGAAGGAAAAAGCAGTGTTGGACGAATACGTTAGCAGTGGAAAATTCGATGCTCATGTGGCAAAATACCGTCAGGAAATCATTGATGCGGTTCGTTTGGCTCCAAAGAAAATGACCAACGCGAAATACGAAGGAATGGCTTTGGCAGGAGTTGAGAAAGGAAAAGGAACGCGTGCAGTCGTTACTTCAGATATCTGGTTAATTAAGAAGAACGAATACGGATTTCCATTGTACAAATACTTACCGGTAGATATCGCTGTGACAGTTGATGGAAAATGCTGGTTGGCGTACGGACAAATCAGAAAAGATTACGAAGGCGGCGGACAGTATGGCGGTGAATTCTTCAATTATTGGGGACTTCAGGACGAAATGAACTGTGCAAACACTATGAAATAGGAGAAAGCACTGCATTCGATAGGAAACGCGCTAACGCGCGTTTCAAAACAAACACAGAGTGAAAATACAATGAAATAAAAACCCGTATGGGCGAAAAATTTTTCGCCCATACGGGTTTTATCCACCTTTAAATTCATATTCCGCAATTCACAATTATCATTACATTTACCAAACGTTCTTTAAAATCAATTTCCGGAAAAGGTTCCCACTTAGGTGGGATGAAAAGGGAATCGTGTGAAAATCACGAACTGTCGCGCAACTGTAAGTAACATTTCAAAGGTTTTATCAATGATCCACTGTCTCGAATTAATGGAGACGGGAAGGAGATAAAAACCGTTACAAGTCAGGATACCTGCCATTTTCCGATCTGTTTGTCACTATTCGACTGAGTTTACTCCGAATAAAACAAGCAGAATTGACCAGGCTTTCGCGGTTTGAAGCTTATGTCGAGATGTCTTATAGTTCTCTTTTTTCAAGAGGAAAAGTCCATCCGTGCATATTTTTTTCGAAAGCCTTTAAGAGCATATAACTTAAAGAAGCAGTATGAGTGATCACGAACAAGTATCCTGCCCCAGATGTCATGCGTTTTTTGCGTGTAAATCAGGTTCGATTTCCCTTTGTCAATGTACAACAGTGGCGTTAACGGTGAATGAAAGCCATTATATCAGCGATCATTACAGCGAATGCTTGTGTGCTCCCTGCATGCTCGAAATGAAAAAGGAATACAACACCAAACTGCTTGAACAACGATTTTCAAGTATTTCAACACTTTTTAAGAAGAACAATTAAATCAATTGAAAATTTTGATAATTCGCAATTTTCACATTAAACAAGAATTATGACAGTAGAAGAACGCATCCAGCAAGCCGAAACACGTATTTTTAAAGCCGTTTTCCCAAACACAACCAATCATTACGATACGCTTTTCGGAGGAACAGCTATGCAATTGATGGATGAAGCGGCTTTCATTGCCGCAACGCGTTTCAGTCGACAAAGAATGGTAACGGTGAGCAGCGATAAAATTGATTTCAAGAAACCGATTCCAGCCGGAACCATTGTGGAATTGATAGGAAAAGTAACGTATCTGGGAAGTACAAGTTTGAAAATCCGTGTTGACATCTTCATAGAACAAATGTATTCCGATCAGAGAGAAAAAGCCGTTACGGGAGAATTCACTTTCGTGGCAATAGACGAAAACAAACAGCCGGTGAAGATTTTGAGATAAGAAATTCATTTTCTTATTATCTTCATTCCATGCATGCAGAAAATCACTACATCAATCGCATTGGCTGGCTGCGGGCTGCCGTTTTGGGCGCCAATGACGGAATTCTTTCCACAACGAGTTTGGTTATTGGCGTTGCAGCAGCCAGCGAAAGCAGAGATCCGATTATTCTTTCAGCTTTAGCCGGCCTGGTTGCAGGGGCACTTTCAATGGCGGCCGGAGAGTACGTTTCAGTTAGTTCTCAATCAGACATCGAACGGGCGGATTTGCGCCGGGAACGAAAAGCTTTGATGGAAACTCCTGAAGAAGAGTTGATGGAATTAACGGCGATTTATGAAAAGAGAGGTTTGAGTAAAGAACTGGCTTTGAAAGTAGCTCATGAACTAACTCAAAACGATGCTTTGGACGCACATGCAAGAGATGAATTGGGAATCAATGAAATGACGCAGCCCAAACCTTTTCTGGCAGCAGTTTCATCCGGATTTTCTTTTGTTGCCGGAGGAATTTTGCCTTTATGTGTCGCATTTTGGGCTCCTGTCAAAGAAATGATTTATTATCAATATGGCTTTGCGATTATCTTTTTAGCCATTTTGGGAGCTGTTTCAGCAAGATCCGGAGGAGTGAGACCATGGAAACCGGTTGTCCGGCTTTGTATCTGGGGAACGGCAGCCATGTGCGTAACTGCAGGAATCGGCTATCTGTTTGGAGTGAATGTTGGTTAATAACTATCTTTCGGGAGGTAAAGCTGTTTATAAGATGAAGTTCAGTTTGATTTTCTGTGTGTGTATTCCGGCAATTGTTTTCATGGCTTCGTGTGGTGAAAAGAATCGAAACAATAAAATTTTTACAACTGAAAGCAGCGAAAACCCGGTTCCGGATTCATCTTCGAATCTTCCGTTTATTTGTGTGATAGATACTCCGGTTTGTACAGACTCGGCTTGTTATGGAATGTATCGCGGAGTGGAATTTGTTTCCGAACAATACATCGACCGCTTGAAGTTGAACGGAACGGACGTTGCACACCAATATTCCAATAAAATGTGTGAGTATGTAGGGAAAAAACTCAAGCAGCTTTATCGGGATAGTTTATACAGTAAGGTTGATCTGACAAAGATTCGTTTATCAACCAAAGGTATGAACAGCGGTGAGGACTACGTTGAATACAAAATTTATATTCCGTTTAAACGGGTTCCTAAAAATCAGGCAATGACGGCTTTTGATCATTGCGGTGGCTGGGGACACAAACCTGAATTGGCAAAAAGAAAACGGGATTTAATTTTCAGTCCGAACAAAATTGTTAAAAATCAAAGGCTGTGGATCAGCAGGTTGTATAAAACAAAGGAAGGATTAGAGGAATTTTGGATTCAATGGCAGCATACTGATTGGAGTAAGTAAATCAGTAGATTGCTTAAAGATTGAGTAATCAATTATTGATGCGTTTACCACTGTTTTACAACTATTGACAAGGCTTTTGGCTTTAAAAGAAAGCAATTAAATCTGTTTACTTCTTGTTTAAAAAAGCAAAAATATTCAGTAATATTACACTTGTAATCTAAATACAACAACTAAATATTATGAGAAAAATTTACACCTTGCTGGGGTGTTTGTGCTTGTTTCAAGTTTCAAACAATGCCTCAGCTCAAGTGATTTTCAGTGAGGACTTTAGTACTGCAACTGGAACAACACCACCGACCGGATGGACAAACAATGAAATTTTAGCTGGAGGAGGCGAGTGGGACTTCGATAATTCGGGAGGAAGAACCGGAAATTTACCATTAGATGCGCCGTTTGCTATTTTTGACAGCGATTATTTGGCAACTTTCGGAGAAGAAACAGCTTTGGAATCACCAATCTTTGATGCGACTGCTTTTACAGGAAGTATTTTTCTGTCTTTTGATCATTTTTTCAATGATGGTGCAGGAGGTGAATACTATGTTGAAGTGTACAACGGTACTACATGGGTAAGTATTTTGGAAGGAGTTGATCAAACGCCAAATTCGGAGCATGTTGAATTGGATTTAACACCTCACGTTACTGGTGTTACTGATGCACAGGTACGATTCAGATGGGTAGGAGAATATTCCTTTTGGTGGATTGTGGATAATGTAATCGTTAAAAACTATTCATGTGCTGCAGCTGCAAACCTGGATGTTTTCAATGAAACATTCGACTCTTTTGATATATCATGGGCTCCGAATGCTTCGGCAGCTTCATGGACTATCGAATGGGGAGTACCAGGATTTATCCCGGGAACAGGAGATGAAATCGGTTCAGATATTGTTACAACACCTTCTTATTCAATTCCGGGATTAACTGCTGCAACGGACTACGAAATTTACTTTCAAACAGACTGTGGTGGTGGAGAACTTTCTCCATGGAAATCAATTAAAGGAAGAACACTTTGTTCTATCTTGCCTTTGCCTTGGTATGAGAATTTTGATACCATGACTACGTTTGATTACGATTTGTTCCCGGATTGCTGGAGAAGTGAGCAAGGTGAATGGATGACAGATGATTCTGGTTGGTCTGATTTCCCTGCTTACTCTGGATCTAACTTTGCAGGAATTCAATGGAGCACGAACGATTATCTTTGGACTCCAAGTTTTGAATTGACAGCGGGAAGAAAGTACGAGTTCTCATTCATGTATATGGGAGACGGTAATGACGAATGGAGTGGAGAAGCAGTTGTGAATTCATCTCAAATTTCTGCAGGCGCAACAGTTATGGGAGTTCCATTTTTGACTTCTACGGACGTTACAACTGAAGAATATCAGAAAGTAGTATACTGTTTCACTCCAACTCAATCAGGTACTTATAGTTTTGGTGTACATGTTAGCGCAACAAGCTGGCCTTATTTCCTTGCTTTCGATGATTTCAGTGTATTGGAAAGAGGAACGACAGCTGGTACAAATGCTTCTGTTGATGTTTGTCAGTCAAATGGCTTGGTTGATTTGAATACAATGGTTAATTCAGATGATGCTTACGGAACCTGGCAGTTTGATGCAAATCCGAATGCAATTGAGAACGATACCTTGTTAAATCCGGAATCTATTCCTGCAGGAACATTTGAATTGTCTTATGTAACAACTGGATGTTTGGAAGATACTGCAACTGCAATAATTACAATTTCCGGATCTTCAAATGCAGGTATTGACGGAAATGTTACGGTTTGTAAAAATGAACCAATGAATTTGTTGGAAGGATTGACAGGAACAGTAGATTTAGGCGGAGACTGGTACAATTCTCAAAACCAATTGTTGACTACTTCTCAGATCATGTCACCTAATTTCCCTGGTCAATACAATTATAAGTATATCACAGGAAACAATGTTTGTCCGGATGATACATCAGGAGTTCTTGTTACTGTAGGAACTTGTGACTGGTTGTCGGTTGACGAAATGGCATTGGAAGAAGTGAATTTATACCCGAACCCTTCAACAGGAGTGGTATTTATCGAATCTAATTTCTCAACAGGTACTTTCAATCTGGAAGTATCGGATGTGAACGGAAGAATCGTTGAAACAGGAAATAATTCCATTGCTGCAGGAACAAATACAGTGAATTTGAGTAAAGTTCAAAAAGGAACTTACTTCTTTAAATTGTCAAATGAGAATGCAGAAAAAGTTTATCGCGTAGTTATTCAGTAAGAAAAACTGATCGATTAACCGATAGAATAAATTGGCCCCGGCATCTATTGTCGGGGCTTTTTATTTTTCAGACAGAACGGAAATCGCTTGTTCGTCTCTTTTCTGAGAGAAAAGAATACCTTTGCAATATGAATTTTGAAAAACAATTGTCGGAACGCAGCGGTAATGTATGCGAGTTAAGTGGAGCAACAACAGATTTGCAGGTTTATCAGGTACAGCCTTCAGAAGGAAATTCTGCAGATGACTTTGTTTTGATCACTCAAAATTTAAAAGAACAACTAGAGGAAACAAAAGAGGTTTCTTCAAACGACTGGCGTTGTCTGAATGACTCCATGTGGAGCGAAGTTTCTGCCGTAAAGGTTATTTCTTACCGGATGCTAGATAAGCTGAAGGGAGAAGGCTGGCCGAATGATTTGCTTGAAATGATTTACCTGGAAGATCAGGAGCTTGCATGGGCAAAAGCAGGTATGGAAGATGAAAATGCCGTGAAACACGTCGATTCGAACGGAGCAATCCTGAAGGCTGGTGATACGGTTGTTTTGATCAAAGAATTGGACGTAAAAGGTTCAACGATTACCGCAAAAAGAGGAACGGCAGTTCGAAACATTCGCCTGGTTCATGACGATCCGACTTTAATTGAAGGAAAAGTGGACGGGCAATCCATTTATATCCTGACTCAGTTCGTGAAGAAATAGAGTAAGAATTGAAAATTGACAAGGAGAAACAGCGAAGTTTCCCTTTCAATTGCCAATTATTTCATTGTTCAATTATAATACGTCTTTGTAATCAGGAGTTTTATCAAATACACTTTTTGCAAACGGGCATAAAGGAATGATTTTAATTCCCGCTTTTCGGGCAAAATCCACAGCGGCCTGAACCATCAGGTTTCCGACACTTTTTCCTCTAAACTCCGGATTTACTTCCGTATGATCAATGATAATGCGATCGTCATTCACCCATGAATAAGTCATTCTTCCGGCTTCTTTTCCCTCTTCGCTTGCTTTAAAAAATCCTTTTGACTCACGGTCAAATTGTTGTACTTCTATCATGTTTATTAGTTACGAATTACGAATTCATTTTTAAAATTCTTTTTTCTGAGGTTAAAACTTCGGTTCCGGTAAAGGCACAAATCCGGTTTCTCCCTCAATTTTCGGGAACGTTTGCTGAATCCATGCTTCTTTAGCTTCTTCGATGCGTTCTTTCCGGGAGGAAACAAAATTCCAGAAAATAAAACGCTCTTCGGGAAATGCTTCTCCTCCGAAAATATAAATCGTGGTGTTTTCAGCCATTTCAAAAGCACACAACTCGCTGTTTTTAGCAATCAATATTTGTTTAGGGCCATATTCTTCGTCTCCGTCTCTGATACTTCCTTCCAGAATGTACAAGGCGCTTTCTCCAAATAAATCTTCACCGATGGAAAGCTTTGCGGCTTGTTTGCTTTTAATTTCCAGGAAGTACAAAGGACTGTAGACCGGAACCGGAGATTTTCTTCCGAAAGCTTCTCCTGCAACCAGTTTGAAAGCAACGCCATTTTCTGTCCAGGAAGGAATAGCATCCGCTTCAATATGTGTAAAGGAAGGTTCTGTTTCTTCCAGATCTTTCGGAAGTGCCACCCAGATTTGAAGACCGTGCAAGTGCTTTTCGGAATGGCGAAGATATTCCGGAGTTCTTTCCGAATGTACAACACCTTTTCCTGCTGTCATCCAATTAACGGCTCCGGGCTTAATTTCCATTACGGAACCAATGCTGTCGCGGTGCATAATTGCTCCTTCAAACAAATAAGTCAAGGTTGAAAGACCAATGTGGGGGTGAGGACCAACATCCAGATTCTGATGATCACTTAATTTAGCCGGGCCCATGTGGTCTATAAAAACAAAAGGTCCGACAGCTCTTTTTTGACGGAAGGGAAGTAATCTTCCTACCAGAAAGTTTCCGATGTCTGCTGCGCGTTCTTCGATAATGAGTTGGATGTTTGACATGAATCTGTATTGTTTTTTCGAATTTCTTAATTAATAACCGGATTACAAAAGTTTGTAATGGATTTTGTACAAAAAATTCAGTTGATAGCTTCCCGCAGATGCACAGATTTTTTAGGACGCTTACTAGTCGCCATTTAAGCGAAGCCGGTAGGCTCGCTCTAATCTGTGCATCTGTGGAAAAGATAAAGAGTGCTTGCAAGCAGGTGCGAAATTATGAATCACGCAGGTGTCTTTTTAAGGTGATGAAATCTGTACTTGTATAATCAATGGCTGAAAGATCACTTCTAGTTTAGAACGCTACTTTGAAGTAAAAAAGTGATCTCTAAAAATGAATTGTGTTAAGCTTTTCCTAAAATACAAGCCGGGCGCTCTTTTTCGGATTACAAGTAGTATTTTAGGAGGGTAAAATTGCGTTATGACAACTGATATGGAAAAAAACAGCTTTGTGAACAAACAATTGCCAATGATAATAAAAGGTTTGATGGCCTTTATGTTTCTGCTTTCAGCGGTAGCAAAACTCTATCCGTCGCCCAATCTGGCATTGCCTACATTTGAGATCAAACAATTGCTTCCGATGGGGTTCAGCGAAACGAGTGCTGCATATTTTTCCCGCATTTTGATTGGTTGTGAATTGGCTTTAGGGCTTTTACTGCTTCAAAAGAACTATTTCAAACGCCTGGTTATTCCTGTTTCGTTTTTAATGCTTCTGGTCTTTAGCGTTCATTTAACATATGAAATTTCCGTAACAGGAAACAGCGGAAACTGTGGCTGCTTCGGATCGTTGCTTCCAATGACTCCATTTCAGGCATTGCTTAAAAACATTATCGGAATGGGGCTTTTGATTTTTCTTTACGTAAAAACTAATAAAGCAAATGATCGTTTGAACTTTTCATTCCTGGCTGCAGTTACTTTTGCTTCTGTTTTGGGTGTTTTCCTTGTGGGGCCTATGCAGCGAAAATCAAGTGCAGATGTAACACAAGAATTGATGCAGCAAATGGAAATGGATTCGGACGAGCAGGAAACATCCGTTTCTTCTGATGAAAAAGCTCCAGATAAAGTTGTGTCTGATACTCCAAAAACCGAAAATAAGGAAGTAAAAGATGAGAAAACTGCACCTAAAGTAGAGGAGAAGCAGGAAGTAGATGAACCAAAAGCAAAAAAATCCGGTTTTGCATCCCAATTCGGAGATATCGATAAAGGTCGTAAGATCTTATGTTTTTTTGCTCCGGGCTGTGATCATTGCAAAGAAACCGCGAAAGCATTGACAGATCTGGCTGCAAAAGATGCTGCGTTTCCGGAAGTCAAAATTGTGTTTATGGACGAAGAAACAGAATTGATTCCTGACTTTTTCACCTTTGCAGGCAGAAAATATGCTTTTAAGATTCTGGATGTTGGCTCTTTCTGGACTGTTTTGGGAACAACAAAAGATACCCCGGGAGTGTTTTACTTGTGGAACGGAAATATTGTGAAAGAATACGACGGAATCAACGAACGCGCATTTAAGAAAGACGAGTTCCGGAAAATCACACAAAAGAAGTGGTCCGAATTGAAATAAGAGAAAGCACTGCTTTCGATGAAATACAAGCGTTAGCGCAGTAATAAAAACATTATAACTTCTATGAGAAGAGAAAGCACTGCTTTCGATGAAATACAAGCGTTAGCGCAGTAATAAAAGCATTATAACTTCCATGAAGAGAAAGCACTGCTTTCGATGAAATACAAGCGTTAGCGCAGTAATAAAAACATTATAACTTCTATGAAAAGAAAGCACTTCTTTCGATGAAATAAAAGCATTATAATTTCCATGATTTGGTTATCTTCAGCTTTCATTTGATGATATGAAAGTACTATTTACCGTTCTGTTTTGTTTGTTTGGCCTCTTTTCTGAAGCTCAGAAAAGCCATGCATTTGACGAAGAAAAGTTTTATTCGGAAATAGGCAATTTGGCTTTGAAGAAAGACTTTTTTGAAATCAAGGAATTATTAATTCTGAATAAAAACCGGATAGACAGGGAAGTCTACTTTTATTACTGGGGTTTGGTGGAAAATGCATTCTCCAACTTCAAGGAATCCAATGCGGCGATTGAGTCTTTTTTTGAGGGAGCCGGCTCGATGAATAACGATTCTTTGTTCAAGGAAATTCTTCTTGTAAAACAACTGAATCTGGTGAATCTTTTTGAATACAAGGATGCTTATCTGACAAACCGGTACGTTGTTGATAATTTTGCACATGTTTGTTCCGCAGCAGAGTTGGAAGATCTCTCGAACACGGCATTGATCTGGAAAGGATTGGAAAATCATGACAAGCAGCGGATTCATGTTCCTTCTGATGTGAAAATTCAACTATCCCGGGATAAAGCGAATCTGGCGAATGTTCCTGTAAAAACCGCCGGAATAAGTAAAAACTTTGTATTTGATACAGGCGCGAACTTTTCAGTCATTCAACGCTCTGTAGCAGAGGAAATGAATTGCGAAATCATCCCGATCCAATTTGATGTAACGGCAATTACCGGTTTGAAGGTGAAAAGCGATTTGGCGGTAATGAAGGAACTTTGGATGGGGGATATCAAATGCGAAAATGTTGTTTTTCTGGTTTTCAACGACCAGGATCTGACTTTTTCAGAAGCAGATTATATGATTCAGGGAATTATCGGGTTTCCTGTTATCCGAAGCCTGGATGAAATTCGTCTGAACAATGCCGATGAATTGTTTGTTCCCAAAGTCGCAGAGCAAGTTTCAAAAAGCAATATGATTATTAATGGTTTTGTTCCGGCTGTTCAGGTCGTTTATAATTCTGATACCCTTCAGTTTTCGTTTGATACCGGTGCTGCCGAAACGTTTTTGAACAGTGCGTATTACAACAAGTATAAACGAACAGTGGAGAAAAAAGGGAAGAAGAAAAATCTGAAATCCGGAGGAGCAGGAGGTGTTGTGGAATATACCGGATTTGTACTTCCGAAAGTAACTCTTTCAATAGGTTTGGCCACAGCTACTCTTCGCAATATTCAGGTACGTAAAGAATCAGTGACGGAATCTGACTCCGATTTTGATGGAAATCTGGGACAGGATTTTATCAAGCAATTTGACGAAATGATCATTAATTTCAAATATTCGTCAATCCGGTTTAAGTAACCTTGTTAGTTGCTGGTTGTTCCTGTTGTAATTTTCGCGTTTTTATCCTGCAATTTTCCCTGATCGTTGCTTTCTGTTTTTTTAGGAACGCTCACCATGATTACTTCATTGGCAACGGTTCTCACCTGAGCAAATAACCAATCGTACATTTCGTCTCCGCGGAAAATTCGTTCCAATGCTCCGTGATTCGCTCCGGCAATTTCGGTATAGATCAAATTTTTCCCGTTGTTACATTGTTTAATAGCGTTCACCATTTCTCTGGAATATCTTACAGGCACGGCCTCATCGCGGTTTCCATGCTGAATCCACATCGGAATACTCGCCATGTTACACGCATCTTTCGGATTTCCTCCTCCACAAAGCGCTACAGCAGCCGTAATTTTGCTGGCATATTTTCCTGCAAAATGCATGGTTCCGTATCCGCCCAAACTCATTCCGCATACATATACGCGATTGGTGTCGGTTTTGTAGAGTTTTTGGACATATTGTAGAATCTCCAATACTTTATCGGGGTTCCAGGATCCGGATGCTACTTGCGGTGCAATAACAATTGCCGGAACATTTCTTCCTTTTTCAATTTCATGAATCACACCGTATTTCTTGACACGATTCAGATCCGTACCGCTCAGACTTTTTCCATGAAGGAAGATCAGAACCGGAGGATTGTTGTTTAAAATGCTGCTGTCGGGAAGGTTTAACCAGAAGTTGTAGGATGTTTTACCTTTTACGGCGCTCAGTTGAGCAAAGGTGTTTAAACCGAAAAATAAACAAATTAAGATCAATACCTTCTTCATACTTTTTTATTAGGGTCACTAAGATAGGGATTATATTATAAGTGGAATTTTAAAATTTGGTTAATTCCTGAACTTTTAATTAACATACCCGGGTAGAGGTTCGTAATATTGCGATATGGCAAAATAGCGAATTTGAAATATTACGAAGTGAAGGATTAAACAAAAAAGCCCTGACGTGAATTGTCAGGGCTTTCATCATTATCTTAAAGATCATTACTGTTTCGCAGCATCAAGCAATTGCTTGTATTTAGCTTCTTTCTCAGGGTTCTTAAGAGCTCGTGCAATTTTCACCAAGCTGTTCAAAACTTCCAAATCTTTTGGTACAATAGCAATGTATTTTTCCAACGGATCCATCGCTAAACCATAGTATTCCAAGCTTTTTGCAAGCAATTCATCTGATTCTTTTTTAGCGTTCGGAGGTAAATCTCCAGCTTTCTGGCGAAGATCAAATCCTTTTCCTGAGAAGTAGCTTCCCAGGTTATAGTAAGCATCTGAATACTTCGGATCAATCTCAATTGCTTTGTTCAAATTAGACAAAACCGTTGCGTCATCCTTCATTTCCATTGCGATAGTTCCTAAGGCGAAGTACAAATGCTTGTCTTTCGGAGCTTTTTCAATTGCATGCTTCAGGAATTCCATTGCTTTGTCGTTTTGTCCGCCACGGATATAAGCCATTGCAGTTGCACGATAAATCTCGTTCGGCTTGTAATTCATGTCAGCACATTTCTTGTAGTACTCAGCCGCTTGTGCCCAGTTTTCATCTAATTCAGCAGACAATCCCTGATAGTAAATGTAAACAGTATCCACTTGATTCAAAACGGAGTTGTAATCATTGATCACACCGAAAATCATTCCTGCTTCTTTGAATTTCTTCGATTCATAAGCAGCAGACCCAAGTGGGTGCAATGTTTGCTTGATTACATTGACACTATTCTGGATATCGGAATCGTACTTATTAGAAAGATCGTAAGACTCTTTGTATGCTTTGACAGCGATGTCTTTAGCATCTTCCGGAACATTTTTATTGAATTCTGCATCCTGAAGCATTTTCAGGAACAACATGTTCGTATAAATCTCTCCTTTTAAGAAAAGTGTCTTCGGGCTTTTTTCCGTTTCCGGGTTCGTAGCTGCGATATCAACAGATTCTTTAGCTTTCAGCAATTGTTTTTTTGCCTCTTCCATATTTCCGGTCATTTGAGCTTTTTCAAATGCCTGAAGCGCCAATGCAGCGTCTGTTTCAACCTTTTTTTGAGCAAAAGAAAGTGACGAAATCATGAAGATTCCTGCTATAAGTGCTCCTTTAGTAATGTTCAAATAGTTCATAATTGTTTATTTGCTGTGATTTTGTTTCCAACTTTTATGCCAATCTCGACTTTTAGATGCAAACAAAAACCGTTTTCCATAAATTATTCCTCTGAATTAGTTTCAGTTGTGTCTTCTGTAGACTCATCTGCAGATTCATCTGTTGGTCCAACAACGATTGTTCCGTCTTCATCTTCAAACTCTTCTTCTTCATCTGAACGTGGAACTCTTGCTACTGCTGCAATTGCTGCTGTTCCTTTCAAGTTGATCAAACGAACACCCTGAGCTGCTCTTCCCATCACACGAATTCCGTCAATGTGCATACGAATAGTTACTCCGGCTTTGGTGATAATCATTAAATCATCCTCGTCTGCAACTGTTTTGATTGCAAGAAGTGGTCCTGTTTTATCAGTAATATTAATCGTTTTCACACCTTTTCCTCCACGGTTGGTAATACGGTAAACCGGCTCACCATCTTCAGGATCATTCAGGAATGAACGTTTTCCGTAACCTTTTTCAGAAACAACCATGATCGTTTCGGCATTGTCTTTCACACAAATCATTCCGACTACTTCATCCGTAGCGTTTTGAAGTGTTACAGCACGAACACCGGAAGCATTTCTTCCCATAGGGCGAACTTTCTCCTCGTTGAAACGAATTGCTCTACCGGCTTTGGTAGCCAATACCATTTCGTTGGTTCCGTCTGTCAAACGTGCTTCTAACAATTCATCGTTCTCACGAATCGTGATTGCATTGATACCGTTTGCTCTTGGTCGGGAATAAGCTTCCAAAGATGTTTTCTTAATGATACCTTGTTTGGTGCACATCACGATGAAGTTGTTTTCAACGTATTCTTTGTCCGTTAAATCCTTCACTTTCACATAAGCCTTGATCTTATCATCCTGCTCAATGTTCAACAAGTTCTGAATAGCTCTTCCTTTTGCTGTTTTGTTTCCTTCCGGAACCTCGAATACACGCATCCAGAAACAACGACCTTTTTCTGTGAAGATTAACAGGTAGTTGTGGTTTGTTGCTACGAACAAGTGTTCAAGGAAATCTTTGTCACGTGTTGTAGAACCTTTCGATCCCATTCCACCGCGGCTTTGAACCTTGAATTCATCCAGATTCGTACGTTTGATATAACCTGCATGAGAAATCGTAATGACTACTTCTTCATCCGGAATCAAATCTTCAATCTTCATTTCTGAAGCAGAGTACTCAATTCGTGAACGGCGGGCATCACCATATTTATTGCGGACATCTGTCAATTCATCCTTGATAATCTGCATTCTGCGCTCTTCACGAGCCAAAATATCTTTCAAATCTGTAATGAAAGCCATCAAATCGGCGTATTCTCCACGTAATTTATCCTGCTCCAGTCCGGTCAATTGACGCAGACGCATTTCTACAATTGCACGTGACTGAATGTCAGACAATGCGAAACGCTCCATCAAACGCTCACGCGCTTCTTCCGGACTTTTAGATGAACGGATAATTGCAATTACTTCATCAATATTATCCGAAGCAATGATTAAACCTTCCAGGATATGCGCACGCTCTTCAGCTTTGCGCAATTCATATTTCGTTCTGCGGATAACAACTTCATGTCTGAACTTTACAAATTCAGTAATCATTTCTCTTAAGTTCAATTGACGAGGTCTTCCATCAACCAAACAAATGTTGTTAATGGAGAATGAACTTTGCAGCGCAGTGTACTTATATAATTTGTTTAAAACGACATTTGGAATCGCATCACGTCTCAATTCGAAGACGATACGCATACCATTTCTGTCAGATTCGTCACGGATGTCAGAAATACCTTCGATCTTTTTGTCATTTACCAGTTCAGCAGTTTTCTTGATCATTTCTGCTTTGTTCACCTGGTAAGGAATCTCGGTAACAATGATTTGTTCTCTTCCTCCTGACTCTTCAATCTCCGCTTTTCCACGAATAACAACGCGGCCACGACCTGTCAACAAAGCTTCACGAGCTCCGTCAACTCCGTAAATAATACCTCCCGTAGGGAAATCCGGAGCTTTTACATGATGTAATAACTCTTCGTCTGTCAGGTCATTGTTATCTACGTATGCAATAATGGCATCTACAACTTCACCTAAATTGTGAGGAGCCATATTGGTTGCCATACCAACAGCAATACCACTTGATCCGTTTATTAATAAGTTTGGAATCTTAGATGGTAATACGGTTGGTTCTGTTAAAGAGTCATCAAAGTTTGGCGCGAAATCAACTGTTTCTTTGTCCAAATCATCCAACATTTCTTCAGCAATCTTGCGTAAACGAGCCTCGGTATAACGCATTGCTGCCGGGCTGTCGCCATCCACAGAACCGAAGTTACCTTGTCCGTCCACTAAAGGGTAGCGCAAAGACCACGCCTGTGCCATACGAACCATTGTGTCATAAACGGAACTGTCACCATGCGGGTGATATTTACCAAGTACTTCTCCAACAATACGAGCTGACTTTTTATGCGGTCGATTGGAATAAACTCCCAAATCCTGCATACCATATAATACACGGCGATGAACCGGTTTAAACCCGTCACGTACATCAGGAAGTGCACGGGATACGATCACCGACATCGAATAATCGATGTACGCCGATTTCATTTCATCTTCGATGTTAATCTGGATTATCTTTTCTCCATCTGCCATCTTGTCATAGTTTTAAATTATGCACGAAATTTGTGTGCTAAAAGCAAGTTTCGAAATTAGCTTTTTTATGGCTACAAAAAAGAAGGTAAAAGGATTTTTACTAACAAAAAGCGGTGAAAAAATGCTATTTCGAGGTACTTATTAACATTTAATGTGTTTGTATATTTGTAAGGTGCGCTAGTTGCACTCAAATCTTAAATTAAGAGTTATGGAAGCGAAATTTTCACCTCGGGTAAAAGACGTGCTCAGCTTCAGTAGAGAAGAGGCTTTGCGTTTGGGGAATGATTTTATTGGGGTAGAACATTTCTTGTTAGGCATCTTGCGTGAAGGTGAAGGAAATGCGGTGCGTATCCTTACCGGATTCAATTTGGATTTGCAGAAATTAAAAACGGAATTGGAGAAACCTTTATTGGAGGCCTCCAAGTCAAATTCTCCGCTTGGAGCCAATATTCCTTTGGTAAAACAAGCAGAAAGATTGTTAAAAATAACTTATTTGGAAGCGAAATTGTTCAAGAGTCCTATGATTGGTACCGAACATTTGTTACTTTCGATGCTAAAGGATGAAGATTCCGTAGTTTGCAGGGTTTTAAACCGCTATGGAGTAAATTATAATACAGTTCACGAGGAATTAGAAAATATGGTCGACGAAAATAAATTACCAAGAGCAGAAATGTCGTCTTCTTCTGATGATGAAGATCAAACATTTGGTGCGAGCCAACGAAAATCAACAGATCCGAAATCTAAAACTCCTGTTTTAGACAATTTTGGCCGTGATCTGACTAAAATGGCGGAAGCCGGAAAATTAGATCCGATTGTTGGACGCGAAAAAGAAATTGAACGGGTTTCACAGATTTTATCCCGCAGAAAAAAGAACAATCCGATCTTGATCGGAGAACCCGGAGTTGGAAAAAGTGCCATTGCAGAAGGTTTGGCGCTTCGAATTGTACAGCGTAAGGTTTCCCGCGTTTTGTTTAATAAACGAATCGTTTCATTGGATTTGGCTTCTATGGTTGCAGGTACAAAATACCGCGGTCAGTTTGAAGAGCGTATGAAAGCTGTAATGGCTGAAATCGAAAAGAATCCGGATATCATTTTGTTTATTGATGAGATTCATACCATTATCGGAGCTGGTGGAGCAAGTGGCTCGCTGGATGCATCCAATATGTTCAAACCTGCTTTGGCTCGTGGAGAAATGCAGGCTATCGGAGCAACTACATTGGATGAGTACAGACAATACATTGAAAAAGACGGAGCTTTGGAGCGTCGTTTCCAGAAAGTATTGATCGAACCTACAACCATTGAAGAAACGATTCAGATCCTGAATAACATTAAGGAGCGCTACGAAGATCACCACATGGTGAGTTATACTCCGGAAGCAATTGCAGCTTGTGTTAAATTGACGGAGCGCTATATTACGGACAGACATTTACCGGATAAAGCAATTGATGCGTTGGATGAAGTTGGTTCACGCGTCCACCTGACAAATATTCATGTTCCTCAGGAAATCGTGGATATCGAACAGGAGATCGAAGCATTGAAGGATCAGAAGAATGAAGTAATCAAGTCTCAGCAATACGAAAAAGCGGCAGAATTGCGTGATTCGGAACGTAAGTTGCAGGATCGCCTGGAAGAAGCTAAAAAGCGTTGGGAAGAAGATTCGAAAGCAAAACGCGTAATTGTTACCGAAGAGCATGTTGCTGAAGTGGTTTCAATGATGTGTGGAATTCCTGTTACACGTGTGGCTCAGACCGAAATGGGGAAACTGGCTACGATGGCTGTTGAATTACAAGGAAAAGTAATCGGTCAGGAAGAAGCTGTTGAAAAGGTTGTGAAAGCAATTCAACGAAACAGAGCCGGATTGAAAGATCCGAACAAGCCGATCGGGTCGTTTTTCTTCTTAGGACCAACAGGTGTGGGAAAAACGCAGTTGGCAAAAGTGCTTGCGAAATACTTGTTTGACACGGAAGACGCATTGATCCGCATCGACATGTCTGAATACATGGAGAAATTCTCTATCTCACGATTGGTTGGAGCGCCTCCGGGATACGTTGGATATGAAGAAGGTGGTCAGTTGACTGAAAAAGTAAGACGTAAGCCTTATTCCATCATTTTGCTGGATGAAATCGAGAAAGCGCATCCGGATGTATTCAACTTGTTGTTACAGGTTTTGGATGACGGACACATGACAGATGGTTTGGGTCGTAAAATTGACTTCAAAAACACCATTTTGATTATGACTTCGAATATCGGAGCTCGTCAGCTGGCAGATTTCGGAACCGGAGTTGGTTTTGGTACGAAAGCTCAGAGCGAACAACGCGATGACAATACGAAAACAGTGATTCAGAATGCATTGAGAAAAGCATTCTCTCCTGAATTCCTGAACCGTATCGACGATATGATCATCTTCCATTCATTGACAAGAGAAAATATCCATAAAATCATTGACCTGGAGTTGGTGAAATTGTTTGATCGAATTGCAACTTTGGGATATCATGCATCCATGACAGAGAAAGCGAAAGATCTGATTGTTGATAAAGGATACGATGAAAAATTCGGTGCAAGACCGTTGAAAAGAGCTATCCAGAAATACATTGAAGATCCGTTGGCAGAGGAAATTATCAAAGCAAACCTGCATGAAGGAGATTCAATTGTTTTAGATATCGATGATGCAAATACCGGCTTGAAAATTTCCATTGAAAAAGGGAAAACGAAGGCAGCGAAAAAATAGAATATAAATTAACAAACAATAAAGGCTTCTGTCATACCGATATCGGGAGACGGAAGCCTTTTTTAGCTTAGAGATATGAAGTTGAGATTGATCTTATCCTTGTTTTTTGCGGGATGCTCGTCATTGGGATTTGCGTATGTGGAAATGACCAGAGTAGATGCCCGGTTGTTTATTTCGAATCCGCAGACAGATTTCACGAAAATTCAACTTCAGAACGAGGCTTTGAAAGTGAAGATGGTGCAATTCCTGTTTGATAATGACATGCTGGATCACATCGGAACGAAAGCTTATGATCCTGCTGCTTTGTTTGTGAATTATTACAAGCAATTCGGACCATTGTACCAATTGATCGATTTGAATAACGATCAGGTTCCCGAGCTGATTTTTAACGGTTACAATACGGACGAAAGAGAGAAGGAGCAATTGCAGATCTTCACAACCATTAAAGGTGTTTTGGTTTCGGTGTACAATGAAATGGGGCATGTGATGGCGTATAAAATTCAACCGAACACAAAAGAAGTTCTGCTTTATCACCATCAATATCCCTGCTGCGAAAATGCATCTCACAATTTGAACCGTCTTCGATTGGTGAATAATAAAATCATTTTGCTCAAACGTTATTTTTTAGGAAGAGATCATGGAATGCTGGGGAAATTCTTTCCCGAAAAATCAACATTTTCAGGGAAATTCCATCAGACAAAAAAGAAAATTGCCCTTCACTGGTCTCCGGAAGAAATTAATCAGGGGGCTTGGCAGCGTAGGTCTGAAAAGAACATCATTGCAATGTATCCGGATTCAGTAGCTTATTCTGTTTTGGCAGAGAAAGGAAAATGGCGTTTTGTGATTATGCACGGGGCACCTGTGGTTGAAGAAAACAGGGTGATTAATCCTTCGAATTTCAGTAATACCTGGATTTATGGGTGGATGAAAGAAAATGGATAAATAGTCTGTCGGGGGAAAAAATCGCCCCGACATGTTTTAATTCATATCTGTTTGCTGCCAGTTTTTCACCAATTGGCTGTGTTTCTTTTGGAATAGATTCATCAGTTTTTCAGAATTGGAATCTTTCCCGGGTTTTCTGTTCTCGATTGATTTGAATGCTTCGCGAATAATCTCCAGAATATCAGATTCCATCAAAATTTCAGAAGTGCTGGTATCAAAACTGTAATTGCGATACACCTCCATGATCTTGTTCCGGTCACTTTCCTCTTGTGGCAGTAGTGCACTTTTTTTCGATAATTCATTGAAAAAGGGCAACAATTTTGCACTTAATTCAATAAAATGTCTCAAAACTATGGTAGCCTCATTAATTTGCTGAATTGCAGAGGTCTGAATAAAGCGGTTCTTAATTAGTCTGTTTTCCATGACATTTTATTTAGTCGTTTTCAGTATAAAGACGCTAGTCAATTTTAAATGGTTGGATGTGGAACCACACCTTTGATTAAACCCTGCTTTTCATTGATTGAATTGGGTTTTGGTGTGATTATTTAGGAGGTAATTGATGTGTCATTAAATGAAATTTCACAATCTGAATCCATTTCTGTGTCATTTTAATCATTGCTAAATCGATGTAACCCCGTATATTTGCACAAAAAATCACGACATGCAGATATTAAGTGGTAAGGACGCTTCAGAGATCATCAAGAAAGAATTGGCTATTCAGGTTGCAGAACGCAAAGCTGCAGGAAAGAAAATTCCTCACCTGGCAGCCATTTTGGTTGGAAAAGATGGTGGTTCGATCACTTATGTCAATAATAAGCTGAAAGCGTGTGAAGAAATTGGCTTTGAAAGTACTTTAATCCGTTATGATGATTCGATTACGGAAGATACGCTCTTAAAGAAAATTCAAACCTTGAATGAGGACAAGAGTATTGACGGATACATTGTTCAGCTTCCGCTTCCTGCGCATATCGATGAAATGAAAGTAACATTATCTATCGATCCCAAAAAAGATGTAGATGGTTTCCATCCGATCAATGTCGGAAATATGATGTTGAATATCCCCGGGTTCGTTCCTGCAACTCCGGCCGGAATTGTGGAATTGATGCGCCGGTATAAGATTGAAACTGCCGGAAAAAACTGTGTAGTTGTTGGTCGAAGTAATATCGTAGGAACTCCTTTGAGTTTGCTTTTAGGAAAGAATACCAATCCCGGAAATTGTACGGTAACTCTGGCTCACTCCAAATCTGAAAACATTAAGGACATTTGCCTGAATGCAGATATTTTGGTAGCTGCAGTTGGAATTCCCGGATTTATCACTGCTGATATGGTGAAAGAAGGCGCTGTTGTGATTGATGTCGGAACCACGCGTATCGAAGATCCTAGCCGTGAAAGAGGATGGAGATTGGCAGGAGATGTTGACTTCAAAGAAGTTGCTCCTAAAACTTCAGCAATTACTCCGGTTCCGGGTGGAGTAGGCCCCATGACGATTGCATCGCTGATGATCAATACCTTGAAGGCAATGGAGTTGAAAGGGAAGTAAAATCTTTCCTCATCATTTTCAACTAAATTTAAAAGGGTTTCCCCCTGATTTATAGATTTGAGGCTTGAAATGAGTTCGTTTAATATGCTGTAAACCAAGTTTTTTACCTAATTTTCGGGCACTAAACTGAACTTATATTATGAATTTGAAATTGATTCTACTATTGTCACTGACAGTAGTATTCACTGTTTCTGTCAGGGCACAAGCCCCAATCCCGGAATTACTTTACTATCGCTTCAATGAAAGTGGAACCATCGTTCCGAATTATGCATCCAATCCTCCAGGTGGAACAGATACTGCTTATGTAATAGGAGGATTAACGCAAGGGCCAACCGGACAATGCGGTAATGCTTTGATTGGAAATGGACAAAGTAGTAACAGTAACTATGTAAATACAGGTTGGCAAACGAACCTTACCGGAACTTCATGGACGATGTCTTTTTGGACCAATAATGTGCCTTCTACGACAACAACCTATTATATCCTGGGGGATATAAATGCCGGGCAAATCCGTGTTTTTACAGGTGGTGTTGCCGGTGCAGGAAACTGGATCTTACGAGGTGCTTTTACAGATGTATACGCGAATGGAGGAGCTTCTACCGGACCTTCAATGACAACTTTTGTTTATGACATGCCAAACAATGAGATCAGATCATACGTAAATGGTGTATTGTCAAGTACTGTGGCTCAGGCAATGGTTGCTATCACTGGTACAGGGCCGTTCAAAGTTGGTGGATATGCAACAAGTAATTGTCTTCCTTCCGGCTCATTCATGGATGAGTTCCGTCTTTACGATCGCGTGTTGACACAGGCAGAAATTCAATCGTTGCTTATTGCTGGAACAACGAATAGTTTTAGTGTTACTACTTGTGGATCGTACACGGTTCCAAGTAATGATGAAACCTATACCACATCCGGAATCTACATGGATACGATTCCCAATGCTAACGGTTGTGATAGTATCATGACGATTAATCTGACAATTCTTCCTTTAAGTTATGATACGATTTCACCTGTGGTTTGCGACCAGTATACCAGTCCAAGTGGAAACTATAATTGGACTTCCTCCGGTATTTACACAGACACTTTGACAAATAGTGTTGGTTGTGACAGTATTGTTACGATTAATCTTACGGTAAATGTAACATCGTTCGATACGATTGCTGAATCTGCATGTAATAGTTATACTGCTCCGGATGGATCGGTTTATAATTTGACCGGGACATACACAGCTACTATAATGAGTATGGGTGGTTGTGACAGTACAATCACTATTCATCTGACCGTAGAACAAATGGATACGACGGTTTCTTATTCAGGAGGAACATTGACAGCAAATCAGACAGGGGTTTCTTACCAATGGATAGATTGTGGTACGATGAATCCGGTAACAGGTGCCACAAGTCAATCGTTTAGCCCTTCCAGTAACGGAGATTACTTTGTTAACCTGAACGGAACAATTTGTGCTATAAGCTCTGACTGCTATACTGTTTCAGATTTAGGGTTGGGTGAATTCAGTCAATTGAACCTGATATTGTTCCCGAATCCGGTTAGTGATCAATTGAATATTGAAAATACTTCCGGAGAAGAGTTGATTCTTGAGTTGTATGACAGTGCGGGTAAACTGCTTCAAAAAATCGTTACTTCAGAAGTTGCCAACATCATTGAAATGCGAAATAGAGCAACTGGAATTTACCAGTTAAAAGCAAGAAGCAAAACTGCTGAAAAGACATTCAAGATTATTCATAACTAATTAAGGAATTAACCCTTATTGAGCCTGTTTAAGCTTTCTGACAAAAGAAGGGAAGTTTAAACGGGCTTTTTTTATTCCGTTTGTCTTAGAAACAATCAGTTTTTATAATCGTTCCAGCGGGGTTTTTACTCCGTCAACGAGGGAATAACACGCCAGTTTATCCTTAAAAACAGAGGATTTAAATAGGGAACGATTCAATAACATTCTGACACATTCCTGAATACCTTCGGCAATCGATGGGTGAGGATGAACCAATTCTGCAATAACGTGAATCGGCAACCCGAGCTTCATGATTAATCCGATGGTTTGAATAGCAGTAGAGGCATGTTCGCCCACAGCACGCATTCCGAGAACGTGCATTTCACTGTCGTTGGTCACGATAATTTTGAAGAAACCTTCCGTTTTTCGCATGGCAATGGCGCGCGCAATAACCGAGTAGTCAATTTTGACCACTTTGACCGGAATATTCTTTTCAATACACTGCATTTCATTGATTCCTACAGCGGCAACTTCCGGTTGCAGGAACATGATGGTACAAACGTTGTCGTAGCTCAGTCGTTCACGAATCGTCCCGAATGCTCTTTCAACGGCGTGCCGGGCTTCAATTTCGCCCATGTTGACCAAAGCAATTCTTCCCGAAACATCGCCAACTGCATAAATGTGCGGAACATTCGTCACCGTGTCATCATCACCGATGTGCTGACCTCTTTTCGACATCAAAACACCTGCGTTTTCCAAACTTAAAGTCTCAATATTCGGAACGCGGCCAATAGAAAGGAGTGCTTTCTCCACACGGATCACTTCTCTGGATCCATCCGGATAACTCAATTCATATTCGACTTCATTTCCCAGGTTTTCCAGTCGTTCCAATTGCGCGTTGTGGTGAATCGTAACTCCTTTTTCTTCCAGGTTTTCGCTTACAATATTCGAAATATCCGTGTCTTCAAAAGGAAGAATCCGGTCTGCGCGATCAATCAGATAGACTTTGGTCTTTCCGAAATTTGAAAAGATTGTAGCGTATTCACAACCAATGACACCCGCTCCGACAATTACCAGACTTTTAGGATAATCCGTCAGGTTTTCGATTCCGTCGCTGGTTAATACGGTTTGTTCGTCCACGTTGACATTGGGCATTTTTCGTGGTCTGCTTCCGCTGGCAATAATGATATTACTTCCTGAAATAACTGTTTTTTCTCCGTTTTGAGTAATCTCCAATTCATGCGGAGATATAAAACTTGCTGATCCTCTCTCGTAAGTGAGGAGCTTGTTCATTGTTTCGGTCTGAAGCAGTTTGAGGTGGCAGGAATATTGAAATTTACGTTCAAAAACGGCTTCATCAACGGTTGCCATGACATCGTCCCAGGCAAGATGAAATTTCTCTCTTCCTTTTCCGCTGATCGTATCATTTACGGATGCTATTTTCTGGGAAATTTCCCAAAGTGTTTTTGATGATAAAGCGCCGTTATACACGCCAGCTCCGCCAACACGGTCTTTCTCGATTAAACAAACACGTTTTCCGAAATCGATTCCTCGCATAGCAGCAGCGTAGCCGGCAGGCCCTCCTCCAATAACAATCAGATCAAATTTTTCCATAAGTATCCCGACTAAATTAAACAATACTTTAAAATCAGGATAGGTTTGTGCTAATTTTGTAGCATGAATTTGAAAGAATTGACGGATTACGGAAAAGCTGAAAAAGAATCCTACGAAAAATGGATTAAGAAGGCCAAGAAAGCCAACAATCGCGTGCTGGATGATCAGTTCCACAAATTACATCAGGAAGCATTTAAGAAAATTGATTGTCTGGCTTGCGCCAATTGCTGTAAAACGACGAGTCCCATTTTCCGGGATGTGGACGTCAAACGCCTTTCGAAAAGACTCAAAATGTCTGAAAGCAAATTCATTGATGCCTATCTGAAAATAGATGAGGATCAGGACTACGTACTTCAATCGTCTCCCTGCGCGTTCTTAGGTGCTGATAATTACTGCTCTGTGTATGAAGACCGGCCGCTTGCATGCAGGGAATATCCGCATACCGACCGGAAGAATATGTATCAGATTTTACCACTTACCAGAAAGAACATGGAAGTCTGTCCGGCAGTGAGTTATATTATGAAAGAAATATCTAAAAAAATATAACAAAACTTACAACCTTTTGTATAATTTGGCGTCTGCATTAAAGAACTTATAGAACCAATTTTATAGCATGAGGTCACTTATTCTCTCCATTTTACTACTCGTTTCAAGCACTACTTTACTGGCTCAGCAAGCGAAGCAAGGGAACTACACCGTTACAGCTCCGGGAACAGTTCTGAATGCTTATACGAATGTTACTTCAAATATTGCTGTAAACGCAACGACTTTATCTGTAGCATCCAATACTCTGACAAATACTTATTTCACAACCAATTTGGGAGTGGGAGATTTAATCCTGATCATTCAAATGCAGGGTGCCGATATGGATATTGTAACCAATACGGCTGTTCCTGTTCCCTCCGGAGGATGGGGAGGTGATTATACCGTGTGTATGTCGATCTGGACAGATTTCGGAGCCGGAAATTATTCAACGGTAGCTGCTAAACGCCACGAATGGGGAACGGTAACCAACTACAATAATTCAGGAAAATATGAGTATGCGGAAGTAGTGTCCGTTTCAGGAACAAATACGATCAATGTGCGCTGCGGATTGAAAAACGCATACACACTTAACGGACATGTGCAGGTTGTGCGTGTGCCAAGAATAGGGAACCTGACATTGAATCCAAATAGCACGATCATACCGACTGCATGGGATGGAACAACAGGCGGAATTGTTGCTTTGGAAGTAAACGGAGCGTTGAACTTTGGTACAAATTCCAAAATCGTTGCTTCCGGATACGGATTCAGAGGTGGTGTTGTCGAAGATTTTACAACCGGAGACGGACCGGCAACGGATGTCGGTTATCCGGGATACAGCAGTGCAAATAAAGGTGCTGAAAAAGGAGAAGGAATCGGAGGTTCGCCCGCAGCGGAGTATACAACCTTGTATTCCCGTTATGGCTTAGGAGCTGCTGCGAATGGCGGCGGCGGCGGTAACTACAAAAATTCCGGTGGTGGAGGAGGTTCCAATGTCGGTACGGGAATGTATAACGGAAAAGGAATAGCAACCCCGGGGTATGCTGCTTTTTGGAATTTAGAGCAGGCAGGAATGGCAACCACACCAAGTTCAGGAGGTGGAAGAGGTGGATATACCGGTGCGAAAAGCGACCAGAACGAAGCTACTGTAGGACCAAACAACGCAGCATGGTCTGGTGACGGAAGAAGAAAAGAAGGAGGGCTGGGAGGTCATCCGCTGACATACGATGTTACCCGTGCATTTATGGGTGGCGGCGGTGGAGCCGGCGAAATGGATAATACGCAAGGTGGATCCGGAGGAGCTGGCGGTGGAATCGTATTTCTTCAATCTTACGGAAGCATTACAGGAACCGGAACCATTGAAGCAAACGGGGCAAACGGACAAAATTCAAATCCGAATAATCAAACAGCCGCAACGAACGTGAAACGCGGAGTAGACGGTGCAGGAGGTGCAGGAGGAGGAGGCGCAATTGTTATTTCCAACGGAACTGCCCTTCCAAATACATTGACATTAAGTGCAAACGGTGGAAATGGCGGAAACAATGCAATTTTATATGGAAGTTTTGTGACGGGAGTTGAAGCTGACGGACCGGGTGGAGCCGGAGGTGGTGGAATGATCGCATTTACTTCAGGAACACCGGTTCAAACTGCAGCAGGAGGAACAGGCGGAGTTGTTACAACAAGCGGGGTGACAAACATTGTTGCGAATTTTCCTCCGAATGGCGCTACAAATGCAGCTGCAGGAACGCTTTCTTTGCCTCAGACATATTACAACCTGACTCCGAATAATGCTTCGGTTTGTTCTGGAAATACTGCAAACTTATCTGTTTCTGTTCAAGGAACTTTACCTTCACCTGTTACAAATGCTAATATTACCTGGTATCCTTCTTATACATCAACAATATCATTGGGAACAGGACTCACTTTTACAACTCCTGTATTGACCACAACGACAACTTATTATGTCGGTTTTTGTCCGGGAAGCACTTTCAGAATTCCGGTAACGGTGACAGTTGGAGGACCAACAATTTCAGGAACTGCTACCGTAAACAACGCAACTTGTTCTGCGGGAGGTTCTATTACAGGTTTAACAACCTCAGGTGGAGCTCCGGCAATTACCATTGATTGGAACGGAGTGGTAACTCCGGGAATGAACTTAACAGGAGCATCAGCAGGAACTTATACCGTGACCGTTACGGACGGAATCGGATGTACAGCTACTTCCGGACCATATACAATCGGTTCGACAGGAGGTCCATCAGTTACTACGACCAACATGGTTGTGACCAATGCTTCTTGTTTGGGTGGAGATGGTTCTATCACAGGAATCACTGCTACGGGAACCGGCCTTACTTATAGCTGGAATTCGGGAGCTTATACCACATTGGATATTTCGAATCTGAATCCGGGAAATTACATACTTACTGTAACGGATAATGTGGGGTGTACAGCTTCGACCGGAACCATTGTTTTGGGGCAAGATGCAGGACCAACGATTAATACAACGAATATGGTGGTAACCAATACAACTTGCGGATTGAACAACGGAAGTATTGTCGGGATCACAGCTGCCGGAACCGGATTAACGTACGAATGGAACGGAACTGCTTCAATGAATACACTGGATCAGACAGGATTGTCGGCAGGGAATTATTCGTTGGAAGTTACCGACAACATTGGTTGTACTGCCACTCACGGACCTATTACAATCGCACCATCAAGTGCTCCGGTGATCAGCAGCGCTGCTATTTCGATTACCGATGCGCATTGTAATCAATCAAACGGAGGAATTTCCGGAATTACTGTTTCGGGCGGACAAACTCCATATACTTATTCATGGAATGCCGGAGCTTATTCAACATTGAATCTGACTTCCATTCCTTCCGGAGCTTATAATTTGACAGTAACGGATGATTTAGGCTGTACTGCCAATGCAGGACCATTTACGGTGAATAACATTGCCGGGCCGGTCATTAATACAGCAGGAATAGTGATTACAAATGAAAGCTGTGACGGAAACGACGGATCAATCACGGGAATCACTGCTACCGGAACCGGTGCTTTAACTTATACCTGGAATTTTGTTGTGAGCCCTACCATTGATCATACCAATATTCCAAGTGGTACATACGCGCTTGCTGTTTCAGATGCTTTTGGTTGTAACGCGGCTGCAGGACCTTTTGTGGTCGGCGGAGCTACTCCGATGAGTTTGAATCAGAATGGATTGGTGATCACACCAACTGCATGTGGAGTAAGCACAGGAGCAATTAACGGTTTAGTGGTTGTTGGAGGAATCAACCCAACAGTTTTATGGTCGAACGGGCCAACTACGTTGAATATCTCAAATCTTGCTGCAGGAAATTACACGATTACCGTTACAGATGATCAGAACTGCAACATTCAGGAAACGTTTACGGTACCAACAACTTCCGGAGTGGTTATTAATACGAATAACGCAATTGTTTCGAATGACAATTGCAGTGTCGGATCGGGATCAATTACAGGTGTTACGGTTTCCGGCGGAACCACTCCGTATGTTTATTCATGGAACGGATCTGCTTCAATGAATACGCTGGATATTTCCAACCTTACAACCGGAAATTACACGCTGATCGTTACGGATAACGGAGGTTGTAAAGACACAACGGTTTTGTTTGTCGGAGTCGTTCCTCCATCAACAATTGATCAGACCAACGTGGTAGTGACAAATGAAAATTGTTTGGGGAACAACGGAACGATTAACGGAATTCAGATTTCCGGAAACGGACCTTATACTTATTCCTGGACAGGAACTCCGCTGACTTCATTGAATTTGGCGAATCTGGATGCCGGAACTTATGTGTTGACAATTACGGATGTAAACGGATGTACGGCTACCGGAACACCAATTGTTGTGGGAACAAACCCTGCTCCAAGTGCCAATTTCGTCATTGAAAGTACTCCTGCTTCTCCCGGAGAAGTAATCATCTTTACAGATGCAAGTTCAGGAGGAACAATTCAGAATTACAATTGGTATATCAGTGGAGTAGGACCGAACGGAAGCGGCGCTACAACGACATTCAGTTCTGTGATTGAAGGAGATTACAGCATGACTTTGGTCATCGAATCGGTTGACGGATGTATTGATTCCATCACAAAAGGATTCCAGATTCTGGGAGAATTGAAAATTCCGAATATCGTGACGGCAAACGGAGATCATACCAATGACGAGTTCTACATTACGAATCTGAAACCAAATTCCAAATTGGTGATCCAGAATCGCTGGGGAAATGTGGTATATGAATCCGGGAACTACAAAAATGATTGGGGAGGTATTGATATTTCAGGAGAAAAACTCGAAGATGGTGTATATTTCTACCAATTAATAACTGCGGACGGTAAAATGTGGCAGGGAAATGTGCATTTGCTCATTGATTAACGAAGTTCCTTTTTGCGTCGCTATATTTACCGATTGTTAACTAGTAAATGCAACCTGGTACACTTCACATAGAACCCAAAACAATTTTGGCATCCTGGATTCAGGACGTTAAGGAAAATCGATTTAGTTCGGTTCAGGTTGCGCATTTCGGTCCTTTGAATCAAGATCTGATCAACAGTTTTACTTTGAGCATTGAAGATTTCATGATCTCAGCCGGAGATAAAAAGACCCTGGTTAAACGCGTTTTTTCCATTCTCATTGAAGGACTTCAAAACATTCTGATTCACGGAAAGAAATGGGATAATGAACAGCAAGCGCTGATTATTCTGGCTTACAACGAAAGTACCTATCGCATTGCGTTGGGAAATCTGACGGATCTTTCAGAAAAGGAAAAATTAACGTCTTATTTGGATCGGTTGAATGCGATGGGAGAAGAAGAAGTAAAAGCTTTTTACCTGGAAACGCTTAATAACGGTTTGATTTCAGACAAAGGCGGTGCCGGATTGGGATTTATTACCATGAGGATGAAATCAAAATCAACACTTAATTACCAGTTTGTACCAGTGAATGACGATTTGATGTTGTTCACGATTTCAACAGATGTAGACAGAGCACAATAATCAGCATGTCATTTTTCGTAGCGTATCACCCTTCTTATATTCATTCCGTTCCGAGCAATCATCGCTTTCCGATGGAAAAATACGGATTGATCTACCAGCAATTGCAGTACGAGGGACTTTTGGATTCCGAAGAGTTTTTGACTCCTGATTCCATTGATCTGAAATACGTGAAGCAAGTTCATTCACCCGTTTATCTGGACAAATTATTGAACCTGAATTGTTCGCCGAGAGAACAGCGCGTGAGCGGTTTTGTTCACAATAAAGATTTGATCAATCGCGAATTGAGAATCATGGAAGGAACAAGGATGTGTGCCGAAGCAGTGATTAACGGAGGAGTTGCCTTGAACATTGCCGGAGGAACGCATCATGCCTTTTCGGACAGAGGAGAAGGTTTTTGTTTACTCAACGATCAGGCGATTGCTGCCAAATGGCTTTTGGATCAGGGATTGTTTCACCGGATTTTAATCGTTGATCTGGACGTTCATCAAGGAAACGGAACAGCAGAAATCTTTGCCGATGTGCCGGAAGTTTTTACGTTCAGTATGCACGGAGGAGCCAATTACCCGATGCACAAGGAAAAATCCGACAAGGATATCGATCTGGAAACCTACACGGACGATAAAACCTATCTCAGTAAGTTGAAAACTGAATTGTCGCGTATTCTGGACGAATTTGCCCCTGATTTTATGTTTTATCAATGTGGTGTAGATATTCTTGAATCCGATAAGCTGGGGAAACTGAAAGTAACACAAAACGGAATCCGTTTGCGGGACGAATATGTTCTGAACACAGCAAAGCAAAGAAATATTCCCTTGGTGTGCAGCATGGGCGGCGGATACAGTAAGGAAGTCCGCGATATTGTGAATGCACACATGCACGTATTTCGATTGAGTCATCAATTGTTTTCACAATAATCTGGAACCTTCAATTGTTTAAAAAGTTGAAAGTTCAATTGTTTCAATTTGTGAACTCAGGAACCTTTTGAACCTTCGTTATACCCGCTTTCTGCAGTTTTGCACTTTTCAATGCTGCATTTTCCATTTTCAATTGACAAATAATTATAAACAATGCTTGCTAATTTATTTTCTAGATGTACCTTTGTATAGAATTAGTCTAAATAAAAATGGTTAAAAAAGAAGTTTCTACTCAACAAACGATTTTACCACTATTTGCATGCTCTAATTGTTCTTGTGACAAAAAGAAAGACTGTTGTAAGAAGTACAAAAGAAAGGGATATCATTGTAAAAAATGCCCGAAACTTTAGTTTTACTCTAGCATTCCTTATTTTTGAAGCATGTTTCGAAAGCTTGCTTTTCCGTTGATTTTTTTAATTGCTTTTTGGGGAAGATGTCAGGATTCCGCAAAATATTCAATAGGAGCAGATCTCAACTATCATCCGCAGGATTTCTTTTTTCACGTTCGCGGTCAAATCAGCAAGAAAAACCTCTCTCAGGATGTTTTTATCGGATTTGGAATCAATAAAACCATTTTTCAGGCGCAATTCAGACCCAGTATCGGATATGATATCGGTTACCGCTTTCAATTAGCTCCCTGGTTTTCCATCAAGCCTTATTTTCGACTGGCATATTCCAATTTAAACACAAAAGATCCGGTGAAACATCCGTTTATTCATACAACAGAAGGCTTTTTTTCCTGTGCGGTGATTTTCGGAAAACAAAACCGGATTGTTTTGAATGCAGGAATCGGACCGGCGCTGGAGTGGAAATACGACGCTTATTCAGAGAAAAGAAACCACTTTTTTATGTGGAATTATTTTATTGGACTAACTTACTATTATGAGTTGTAAACTGTTCATCGTGCTCTTGTCCCTTGTTTTTCTTTCCTGCAAGAAAGGAAAAGACTTGTATCCCGAAACACAAATCGGAGGACATGCCTGTGCCGGATTACACATCTCAAGCAGTAATTATCACGATAACAGCCTGGAAGCTTACAAATATGCGCGGAGTTTTGAAACCATTCACATGGTGGAAGTAGATGTTCAATTATCGAAAGATGGTACTTTGTGGCTTTTTCACGATCCCGAATTGAGTGAAGAATCGACAGGTAATGGTTTTGTTCCGCAATCTTCCGATGATTATTTATCCGGATTGAAATACCGTTCGTTGGAAAAAGAAAAATTGATCCGGTTGGAAGAGCTTCCGGCGGATCTGAAGGGAATTATTTTGCTTTTGGATTTGAAAGAATCCGATGGAACTACTGCCGGATTGATTGATTCTACTCAGATGCTGCAGGCTTTAGTGAAAGCGAAAGACTATTTTTCGAACGGAATTCTGGCGCTTGTAACAAATACAGGAAGATTTGTATCTTCGATAAAAGGAATAGGGTACGGCATTTATTTCAACGCGGTGAATGCAGCTCATTTTCAGAACTACGAGCAGATGTCATTGATGGATGGCGCGGTATTTCGAAATTCGGATATTGCTGATTCGGATGTGCGAACAGTTAAAACCCTGGGCAAGAAAGCAATTATCTACGATGTCCGCTCTGCCAAAGGAATCAGTTCGGCATTGGAAAAAAGCCCGGATTTCTTATTGACAGATGATATAAAAACAACATTAATAGAAAAGTACAAATGAGTAAAAAAAACAAAGACAAGATCAATATTGTTTATTCCACAAATCCGGATTTTTCATACGATTATGAAGAACAGGAAGAGGCTGAAACACTGGAGCCATCCAAACAGCTTCTGTATGTGTCTTTGGATAAAAAACAGCGTGCAGGAAAGGAAGTAACACTGATTGAAGGGTTCGTGGGAACAGACGAAGATTTGAAAGAGCTCGGTAAAACGCTCAAATCCAAGTGTGGAGTAGGAGGAACGGCAAAAGACGGTGAAATAATCATTCAAGGATCATTCCGCGATAAAATCATTGATTTGCTGACAAAAGAAGGATATAAGACCAGAAAGAAAGGTGGATAAAATGGAACTAGATGCCGGATTTACGTTTCAAAATTTATAACCAATAACCAACCCTATGAAAAAGTAAATATCTTCCGACATCTAAATTCCAATTTTACAATATGAAATAGAAAAATGTGAAAATTCTTTGATCTTGTCTCAAATGTACGTTATCTTTTTCTTAAATCAATAAAAAATGAGTAAAATATTTACTTTATTGATTGAACGGTAAAAAATTGATTTTTAATCTTTTCATAAAAGAAAGAATAAGTTTAAAACGATTTAGTTTTGACAGATAAAAACCAAAAAATGGTTGATGAATTGAATCCTTTTATTAAATTTGTCTCGATGGAAAAGCAAGTCATTTTAGATGAACAGCAGGTTCAATTAACCATGAACCGTCTTGCTTATCAATTAATCGAAAATCACGATGATTTCTCCAATACTGTATTGATCGGATTGCAGCCGAGAGGAATTTTTGTGCTCGAAAGATTGAAAGAAATTTTGGAATCTGTCAGACAGGAGAAAATTATTTGCGGACAGCTGGATATCACTTTCTACCGCGATGATTTCAGAAGAAGAGAAAAACCGCTGATTCCGAATGTCACAAACATTGATTTTACGATAGAAGGAAAAAACGTAGTTCTGGTTGACGACGTTTTATACACCGGAAGAACGATTCGTTCGGGACTGGACGCCTTGATGGCATTTGGTAGACCGCTCAGAGTTGAACTGATGGTATTGATAGACCGCAGATTTCAGCGCGATTTGCCTATTCAGGCAGATTATGTTGGAAAAGCTGTAGATACACTCGATTCCGAACGCGTAACGGTGGAATGGAAGAACAGTGAAGGAATGGATAAAATTGTATTGTATACACCCGAATAATGGAGCATTTAAGTGTTGATCATTTAGTTGGAATTCGAGACCTGACCCGTCAGGACATCGAATTGATATTTAAAACTGCTGATAGTTTTAAAGAAGTTATTAATCGACCGATCAAAAAAGTTCCATCTCTTCGCGATATCACGATTGCCAATCTCTTTTTTGAAAATTCTACCCGTACAAGACTTTCCTTTGAATTGGCTGAAAAACGGCTTTCTGCAGATGTGGTAAACTTTTCGGCAAGTTCCAGTTCCGTTAAGAAAGGGGAAACATTGATCGATACGGTGAACAACATCCTTTCCATGAAAGTGGATATGGTGGTGATGCGCCACCCGAATCCGGGAGCGGCGAAATTCCTTTCGGAACGCACCAATACCTGTGTCATCAACGCAGGAGACGGAACGCACGAACACCCGACACAAGGTTTGTTGGATGCTTTTTCGATCCGTGAAAAATTGGGTTCCGTTGAAGGGAAAAAAGTGGTGATCGTCGGAGACATCCTGCATTCGCGTGTTGCTCTTTCAAATATTTACACCTTACAAAAACTGGGAGCTGAAGTCATGGTTTGCGGACCAACAACCTTAATCCCGAAATACATCGATATTCTTGGAATCAAAGTAGAACACAACCTTCGAAGAGCTTTGGAGTGGTGTGATGTTGCAAACATGCTTCGAATTCAGCTTGAGCGCCAGGATATTCAATATTTCCCGAGCTTGAGAGAGTATTCCATGCAATATGGCTTGAATAAGGAAATCCTCGACAGCCTGGATAAGGAAATTATCGTCATGCATCCCGGACCAATTAACCGCGGAGTAGAAATCACTTCTGACGTGGCTGATTCAAAGCAATCGATTATTCTTCAGCAGGTTGAAAACGGTGTGGCGGTGCGCATGGCGGCAATTTATTTGCTTGCTGCTAAAATCGGTCGTTAAAAGTCTTTTTAACATTCAAACTCTAAGAACGAATAATTTGTTACATTTGATAAACACTGTGGCAAAATGAATTTTATTATTGCACAAGATACCAACTTTGCGGTCATCCAATCATCTGTAGAAAAACTGGATGCTTCGAATGCTTCTGAATTGAAAAATGAATTACTCGTTTTAAGTAAAAAAGGAGTTAATTCCATGATTTTAGACCTTTCCAAATCCAGATACTGTGATTCTTCAGGTTTGTCTGCTATTCTGACTGCAAATCGCTTATGTAAAGACACAAACGGACAATTTATCCTTTGCGGACTGCAGGAGAATGTGGCTAAAATGATCCGAATCGCTCAATTGGACAAAGTATTGACTATTTCAGAAACATTAGACGAAGCAAAAGCTGTCTTGAATTGATTGAATGAATTTTGAAGTCTGCATATTGGGATCCGGAGCGGCGTTACCTACTTCTCTCAGAAATCCGACTTCACAATATGTTCAATGCAACGACCGGCATATTTTAATCGATTGTGGTGAAGGAACGCAGGTTCAATTGCGGAAAAATCACGTCCACATTCAGAAAATCAATCACATTTTAATTTCCCATCTGCACGGAGATCATTTCTTCGGGTTGGTTGGTTTGTTGAGTACACTTCATTTGTTGGGACGCGACAAAGATCTGACGATTTACGGTCCGGAAGAACTGGAACAAATTATCCGGCTGCAACTCGAAGTAGGAGGAGCCAGACTTGGTTTCGGACTTCATTTTGTGGCTCTGAACGGAAAAGAACACAAATTGATTTTTGAAGATAAATTAATTGAAATCTGGACGTTTCCTTTGAGTCACCGCGTTCCTACAAACGGTTTTTTGATTAAGGAAAAGAAGAAAGAGCGAAAACTGAATGCGGAACTTTTCCAGGAAGCCGGACTTTCACTGACTTTGATTCCGAAGTTGAAACAGGGAATGAATGTGGAACTGGATTCCGGAGAAACGATTTATTTCGAAGATTACACTTATCCTCAAAAACCGAGTAAATCATACGCTTATTGCTCAGATACCATTTTTGATGAGCGCATTGTGGCCTATATCAAAAACGCAGATTTGCTTTATCACGAAGCAACTTTCCTGAATGATAAAGCTGACCGTGCAAAGCAAACGTTCCACAGTACTGCCGAACAAGCTGCGATTATCGCAAAACAAGCCGAAGTAGGGAAATTGTTATTGGGACATTTGAGCGCGCGCTATGACAACAGTTTGAAACATCAGGAAGAAGCATCCAAAGTGTTTGAAAACGTAAGAGTGGTGGAAGATGGAGACGTGTTTAAAGTGTAACTTGAAAATTCTCCATTTTCAATTCTGTAAGATTCTTCTCAAATAATTAATCTGTCCCAAATGATAACCCAAATGACTTGCCAATTTTGCAATCATGTGGTTGGTCGTCATCGGATATCCGAAGGTTTCATAGGGATAAATTTCATTCAACTGTTCTTCTGTTACTGAACTCAGAACTTCGCGGATCATTTCGGAGGTTTTAGCGAGTTCGGAGATCAATTCCGCTTTCGTAAAATAGCGTTCTGAAAACTCGGCTTCACGATTTCTTACATAGCCGGTTTTTCCAATCGTTGTGCCAATAAAATGATTCAGATTCCCAATCAGATGCTGACTCAGATTTCCGATCGAATTCGTTACTCCCGGAGGAGCATGCCACAAAAGCGTTTCTTCATCACAGAGCTCGATTTCTTTCGCCAGTGAATCGAGATCCTTTACAAAACAGCGTTCGAATTCGTGTTTCATCTTATCAGTAAGTTAAATGACGTTCTTTTTTATCCGGATAAACATCCTCAATTGTTACTAAAATTCCAGTTTCCTCTACATTCCCGAATTCCGCATTCACAGCAGTTCCGAATGTTTTCATCGTTGGAGAAAGATGCATGTAAATGTTTACCAGCGGAGGAACATTTTCACCGTGCTGGCGAACGAAACTGTTCAGAACTTTGAAACCATCCTTGAAGTCCAGACCTCTCAGTTGTTCTTCAACAAAAGTGGTGTCATAATTCGTAACCAGGGGATGGAACGGCTTCATCAGATTTTCCGTATCCGGAAAGTAATGATGCATGAAATGTAAAAGGAAATCGCGCGCTTCACGATTGTAATATGGATACATGGTCACTTTTCCGAAGAAATAACGGATGTTCGGATAATGGCGGACAAGTGCTCCCAATCCGTCCCAAATGTTGTCCAATGCAAAAAGTCCTTTGCGCGGATTTTGTGCCGGCTGATAATTCGGCTGAACCCAGCTTCGACCTAATTCACAGGTTGTAGGCAGATAATCTTTGATAAAACGTTCCGAAAAGTCGAAATAATGAGTCGTTGAAAGGTGAATCACTCCGTCGCTGTCTGTAGCATCATTGCAAACAATGAAGCGGTAACCGCCAATAATTTCTTCGTCTTCGGGAGACCAAACAATCAATTGATTGTAGCAGATTTTTTGCGTGTCATATTCATCCAAATCAAGTTCTTCGCCCGTTCCGCCGCCTGCAAAACGAAAAGTGATTTCTCTCAATCGCCCGATTTCGCGAACAACATTGGGTGAATTATGGATATTGACAAAATAGATTTCGTTGTCACCTTTTCGCGTAGTTCGGATCATCCCGGCCTCAGCGAGTTCTTTTTTGATGAGTTCTTTATCTACAGCTGGTATAATTGGTTTCATATGATTTATTTCTTCAATGTATATATGTGATTTCTGAACCATTCGGCCCATTTCACGTCAGATATTTTGGTGTCTAATGAGTTTGCTTCAATGGGTTCTCCAACAGTAAACTGAATGTGCTTTCCTTTTTGACGAAACATTTCATCGGCCAGATACAGCATTTCGATGTTGACCTTTATTCCCAGAAATTTACGAAAATTCGCCAAACGGTAAAAGAAGTTTGACAACTCTCCGTCGATATGAACGGGAACGATTGTCTGATCATTTTGCCGAGCCTGTTTTACGAAGGTTTTCTTCCATTCCAGATCTTTCACCACTCCTTTTTTCTTACGGCTCACTAATCCTGCCGGGAAAACACATACCAACTGATCGGAAGCAAACAGATTGTTTACCTGCATCAGGGAACTGCTTTTGGTTTTTCCGTGCTTGTTCACTCCGACAAAAATTTCTTTTAAAGGATCCAGATTCAAGAGCAAATCATTTACAATGAATTTGATATCCGTCCGGTGATCGCGCAAACCGTCTACCAAGGCCATTGCATCCATTCCACCAAGCGGGTGATTCATCACAACGATGCATTTCCCGGTTTTAGGAATATTCTCGACCCCTGAAATGGAATAGGTAACACCGATTTCAGCAAGTACTTCCTTACAAAAATCCTGATTTTTAGAATCGTGGGTATTTAGAAAGTCGTTGATTTCTTTTTGATGAAGAATTCGTTCCAGATACCGAATAATGAAGCCCGGAATCCACTTTATCAAACGGGGATTTTTGCTTTGGATTAATCTGCGGACATTTATGAAATCTTCTTGTTGTTTCATCATACAAAGGTAACATCTATCGCTCAGTTCAAAACGACGAAGTCAAAAATGAAAATAACAAAATTTCGTGAATAACTCCTGTAATTGAAAATTGATAATGTAAAATTGAAAAAGTAGAACCTTGTGAGATAGAATCTATTCAAGTAATCAGTACTAATGGTCTTTTCAATTCTTTATGGAACACAGTAAAGCGTATCAAACGAAGGAGAATATCCGGCCCAAAGCCCGATTGCTCCTCCCTGAATGTTGGTTGGAATAGTTGTCGGCGCAGCAAACGGATTTCCGGCAGTTTGCAGCTGCATGTATTTTTTCTCCAGGAAATTATACACTGTTGCATCCAGTTTTGAGAACTTAATAGCAACCGAATCTCCTTCTTTGTAGTATCCCTTGTTTTTGTCTGCTACCGAGTTATCATCCCAGGTAAAAGGGTTTTCGTAATAGAAATTGAAGGTTTGGCCATTGAAAAACTCATCGTCGATCACCGGGCTGAATGTTGTTTTGAAATTCGGATCTTTTGTAGCTCCATCCACCATATTGATGCGCTTCACTTCCCACATATATGCATCGTATTGACCTCCCGGATCGGATAAAGTGGCCCATGAAAAACCATATCCGGGATTTGCACCGGGATCTTGAACCCAGAAAACAGCATCGAGTGGAGTAGGATTCACGATTTGCGTACTGGAAGTATAGGTTTGTCCGTTCAATTCTACTTTCAGTGAATAGGTTTTTCCGACTTGTCCCCAGATAGCGGTATTGAAAGTTGAATATGCGCAAAGATGGTAATTGGCAAGTTCTTCTTCCGGAATTCCGAATAAAGCAGCAGCCATGGCTTCACTTCCGGGAGGAAGATTATCCGAACAGATTTCATCCAGAACGACTGTCGTTGTGCCATCCGAAACGGTAACTGTTGCACCGGATTGAAAACCGTTTAAAAAAGCTTCGAGCGTGGTCGGAGAATAAATGTCCTGAGTTTTGGATAAAAGCACGATTGGCGGCATACCGGTTTCAATGCGTCCGTCAACCACGATTTTTTCTTCGTATCCGGGAATATCAATTTTCACTTCTTTGGTACATGCCGAAAGAAGAACGATTAAACTCAGGAAAAGACTTAAAACTCGAAATTCCATGTTATACTTGGTAAAATCGGAAACAATGACACTTGCTTGACTGAAATTTTAAAATCGTTCGAAGTGATATTTCCATCGTTATCAATATACAAAAAATAAGGATTGGCGCGGTTATAAACATTGTAAACAGAGAAAGCCACATTTTGACGGAACTTCTTCTGAACTTCAATTTTCTCTCCCGTCTTTTTGTCGATTTTCGTTTTTGTCGGTTTGTCGTACCACGTTGCCGAAAGATCCAGACGATGATACGGAGCCATCCGGGTGGAATTTCTCGGACCGTAGTTGAACAACAGATCCTGATTGTTGAAATACCAGCTGTTTGGCAACGTCAAGGTGTTTCCGGATGCATAAATGAAGGAGAACCCAAAGGTCCAGCGTTTGTTCAGTTCGTAAGTTCCCACAAGCGTTAAATCATGCCGGCGGTCATATTTTGCGGGGTATTTGGTGTCCTGAATATCCGGAAAATAACGATCCGATCTTGCAAGTGTGTATCCGATCCAGCCTGTTAGTTTCCCGAAGGTACGTTTGATGAAGAATTCCGCTCCGTAACTCCAGCCTGTTCCGTAAACCAACAAATTATCGGTGTTGTCATTGACATTGTCTGTAGGTAAAGCTCCCTGTTTGAACTCAATGACGTTCTCCATCTTTTTGTAGTAGACTTCAACGGAGGTTTCCCATTTGTCTTTGTTGAAATTCCGGAAATAACCCAAACTTGCCTGCCAGCCTTTTTGCGGTTTGGCTTTGTCTGTACTCGGATACCAGATATCGGTAGGAAGAGAAACTGCGCTCAAACTAGCCAGGTGAACGTATTGATTGTTGTATGTAAATCCGGCTTTGATGGAACTTTTGTCTTTTAACAGAAAACGGGCAGCAATTCGTGGTTCGAAACCGAAGAAGGATTGAATGATTTCGCCCTTTTTGTAGGTCTTTGTGGAATCGGTATGACCACTGATTCCTTTGTAGTAACGCGTGAAAGGTCCTGTGAATTGATACATGCTTACGCGGATTCCTGCATTTACCCGAAGCCAGGAAGTGAAATCAACTTCGTCCTGAACATAAATTCCCGATTCGTGACTGAATAATTTCTGTGCCAATCCGGTGTCGAAAACAATGTCGTCCTGTGAAGCGGAAACACTGGTAGGAGTGAAGGTATGATACAAATAATCCGCTCCCATTTTGATCGAGTTTCGGGAATTCGGAAAGTAAGACAATTCAACTTTTGCCCCATAATCGCGGATTCCGGATTTCAATTCGAACTTAAACTGATCTTGCTCCGAACCAAAACTGAAAAGGTAATCCGTTAAGGTGGCTGTGGTATTCATGAACAACTTGCTGTTGAACTGATGATTCCATCTCAAAGCCGCAATTCCGTTTCCCCAGGGCATCCGAACGTTGAAATCTTCTTCTTTGTTCCCGAAATTGAAGAGATCCTTTCCGTAATATCCGCTTAAATAAATCTTGTCTTTCGGCCCGAGACGGTAATTCAATTTGGCATTCAGATCATAAAAGAAATAGCTCGAGCCGTAAAAAGAACTCGACTTTTTGATAAAGGCTTTCATGAACAAATCGATGTATGTTCTTCTGGCAGAAACAATAAACGACCCTTTGTCTTTCACAATCGGACCTTCTAAAGTAAGCCGGGAAGAGATCAGCCCCAAACCACCGGTTACTTTGAATTTTTTATTGTTTCCTTCATTCATGTTTACCTCGAGAACGGAAGAAAGCCGACCTCCGTAATTGGCGGGCATACTTCCTTTTATGAGATTCACACTTTTGATTGCATCTGCATTGAAAACAGAAAAGAATCCGAACAAATGGGAAGCATTGTAGACCTGAGCATTGTCCAACAAAACCAAATTCTGATCAGGACCGCCGCCGCGAACATAAAAACCTTGGCCGCCTTCGCTCACAGATGAAACGCCGGGAAGCAATTGAATAATTTTTAAAATATCGACTTCGCCCAAAAAGGCAGGAAGTTTTTTCATCATTTTCACATCCAGTTCAATCTGACCGATTTTGGTAGAATTGACATTGTCGCCCTTTTTGGCATTGATTTCAACTTCTTCAATATCCGTAGTTTCACCCAATTCGACCTGGATTATCGTATCGTTTGTCAATTGAATACTGAGTGTGTCATTGGGAAGTCCTCCGCCCCGGTAAATAATCTGGTAAGAACCTTTGGGCAAAGTCAGTGAATAAAACCCGAATTCATTGGTAGAAGCGCCTTTTTGAACAGATGGAACGTAAATCTGTCCGCCGATGATTGGCTCGCCCGAACTTTTCTCAGAAATATAACCGCTGATGGTCGCGTTTCCTTGTCCCCAGGAAATGGAAAATGCGAATAACAGTATGATTTGTAGGGCGAGGAGTTTCATTCAAATTTTAGTGTCAACGAATTTAAGCTTTTATGTCAAATTAAACCTCGTTTTCTAGGCTTTTTCTTAAATTTGAACTTCCAAAAAATAACGACAATGAAAATTTCATCCGCTTGGTTGCATGAGTATTTACCAATTCAAAAATCTCCCGAAGAGCTGGATCAGCTTTTGACTGATACTGGTTTGGAGGTTGAAGGTTTTGAAACTATAGAAAGTGTAAAAGGTGGTTTGCAAGGAGTTGTTGTTGCAGAAGTGATTGAATGTGAGCAGCATCCGAATGCGGATCGTTTGAAAGTGACGAAAGTGAACAACGGAACAGAGATTCTGCAGGTTGTTTGTGGTGCTCCAAATGTTGCTGTTGGTCAGAAAGTGATTTTGGCTCAGGTTGGAGCGGTTTTATACCCGAAACCGGACGAACCGTTGAAGATGAAAGTATCCAAAATCCGCGATGTGGAATCATACGGAATGCTTTGTGCTGAAGATGAATTGGGATTAGGAACAAGTCATGACGGAATTCTGATTCTGGATCCGAATGCCAAAGTGGGAACGCCAGCTGCTGAATACCTTGAATTGGAAAGCGACATACAGATTGAGATCGGGTTGACACCAAACCGCGCGGATGCGATGGGACACATTGGTGTGGCGAGAGATGTTCTGGCATATTTGGCTTGCCACGAAGGAAGTTCGGCAACATTGCAGTTGAAAGAAACAAGAAAACCTCAGAAAGAAAGTGATTTACCGGTTGCAGTTTCCGTTGAAAATGCGGAGCGCTGCCCGAGATATATGGGATTAAGCATTTCAGGAGTGGAAGTGAAACCTTCTCCGGCATGGCTGCAAAATAAATTAAGAGCCGTTGGGCTTTCTCCGATCAATAACATTGTGGACGTAACAAATTACGTGATGCGTGAATTGGGAACACCTTTGCATGCCTTTGATGCAGATGTGGTGAACGGAAAAGTAGTGGTTCGCACTGCGAAACCGGGAGAGAAAATTACAACATTGGATGGCGTTGAGCGCGAATTGAACGAAGAAGACCTGGTGATTGCAAATGCTTCGGAAGCGATGTGTATTGCCGGAGTATTCGGAGGAAATCAATCCGGAATTTCTGATACATCGAAAAATGTATTTTTGGAAGCTGCCTATTTTCAGCCTGTTTCGGTTCGTAAAACGGCAAAAAGACATGGATTGTCTACCGATGCAAGTTTCCGTTTCGAGCGTGGAGTAGATGTTGATTTGATTCCTTATGCATTGGAGCGCGCAGCACAACTGATTCAGGAAGTAGCAGGAGGAAAAATCGGAATGGATGTAGCAGATCTTTACCCGAATCCGATTCAGCGAAGAAAAGTAACCTTAAGATATAAGCGTACTAATCAGGTCTTAGGACATGAAATTGAAAAGAGTATCATTCAGAAAATCCTGATTTCATTGGATTTTGAAATTCTGGCTGAAACGAATGAAGGACTAGAGCTTTCCGTTCCGAATTACCGTGTGGATGTAGATCGTGAAATTGACGTGATTGAAGAGATTCTTCGCATTTACGGATTCAATCAGATTCCGCTTCCGGAGAAATTGAATACTTCTTTGGTTTTGAATGAAAAACCGGATTTGGAGCGTTTGGGAGTCAATCTGGCTGAAGTTTTGGCAGGAATGGGCTTCCATGAAATGCTGAACAATTCACTGACAAGTCCGCAATATGTGGAGAAATTGGGAGGAGAACAACTTTCCGTTTCAAAAGCAGTTTCCATGTTGAATCCTTTGAGTCAGGATTTAGCGGTGATGCGTCAAAGTTTGGTTTTCCAGGCAATGGAAACGGTTACTCACAACCAGAATCGTCAGAACCCGGATTTGCGTTTGTTTGAATTCGGTAAGACATACTCTCAGGAAAACGGAACGTACTCTGAAAACAAGCGTTTGCTGATCCTGATGACAGGAAATAAGCAGGAAGAATCCTGGGCTCAAAAGCTGGAGAAATCGACTTTGTTTACCTTGAAAGGAATCGTCAACAATTTGTTTGAACGTTTAGGCTTAAGTTCCCTTTTACAGGAAGAAGGTTTGCAAAATGAAGAGATTCTGGCAGACGGTTATCAGGTTCGCGTTTTGAAAAGCACGGTCGGAACAATCGGCTGGGTGAATTCCAAGGTGAAAAAACATTTCGGAGTGAAGCAGGATGTATTTGTTGCTGATCTGGATTGGGATGCGGTACTTGCTTCTTTGAAACTGGCTAAAACACAATACAAGGAACTTCCTAAAACATTTGAAGTCCGTCGTGATTTCTCGTTATTGCTGGATTCCAAAGTGCGTTTTTCAGAGATCGAACAAATTGCCCGGAAAGCAGATAAGAAGATTCTTCAGAAAGTAGGATTATTTGATGTTTACGAAGGGAAGAACCTGCAGGAAGGCAAGAAATCATATGCTGTTTCATTTACTTTCCAGGATCAGGAGCAAACACTCAAAGATTCTCAGGTCGATGGAATTATGAATACGATTCGAACGGAACTGGAGAAACAATTGGGGGCTGAGTTGAGATAATAAACGGATAAGGAATTGAAATATTTGTCTGATTGAAATTGAGTAAAGCCAGCAGTAAGGAGGTGTAGAAGGGTTTTGCTTAAACTAAAGGTTTAACTCTGTCCCAATATTGGGAAATTACCTCAGATAATAAAAAAAGCTGTTTCGGAAGTACCCTGAAATTCCAATTTACCTGATACATTTTCCTTTCAGGATCAGGTACTGGTTCATTGGACATGATTCCCGTTTTTTAGATTACTCTTTTGAGTTAAATTTCTGTAAATAGCATCTGAAACGCGCTGAAATCCTATTTTTGTACTTTGCTGAAAGTAAACATGAAATCATTCGTAGTTACCGGAATAGGAACGGAAGTAGGAAAGACAGTCGTTAGTGCTGTTCTTTGTGAAGCGTTAAAAGCAGATTACTGGAAACCGGTTCAGGCCGGAGATCTGCATGCTTTGGACAGCGATTTTGTTCGATCATTTACTTCGGAAACCAGTATTTTATCTGCAAATGTGTTATTGAATGAAGCGATGTCGCCTCATGAAGCTGCCCGTTTGGACGGAATTGAACTGACGGAAGAATATTTTGATTTACCGTCTTTTACCAAACAAACAATCATTGAAGGAGCCGGTGGATTGATGGTTCCGCTGAATGATGTGGGACTTTGCTACATCGATCTGTTTCAGTTGTGGGAATTACCTGTTTATGTGGTAACAAAACACTATTTGGGAAGTATCAATCATACCTTACTGACCTTAAATGCGTTGATGATCCGCGAAATTCCGATTGCGGGATTGATCGTGAACGGTCACCGAAACGAAGCCTCAGAGCGCGTTTACCGCTCACATTTTTCAGATTTAAATATTACATATATTCCTGAAATAGCTGAATTTTCGGCTGAAACTATTCGGGAAGCAGCCAATTTATGGATAGAGCAACAAGTTTAGAGAAGGATAAACAACACGTTTGGCATCCTTTTACCCAAATGCAGACAGCCGGAGAACCATTGTGTATCGTTCAGGCAGAAGCAACCTCGTTGATTGACGCAAACGGAAAAAGTTATATTGATGCAAATTCGTCCTGGTGGGTAAATGTACACGGGCACGGACATCCGTATCTGGCGCAGGCCTTGCAGGAACAGTTTTCTCAGTTGGATCACGTGATTTTTGCCGGAGCAACGCATCCGCAGGCAATTAAACTGGCAGACCGCATTACGTCGCTTTTGCCGGAAAAACTGGAAAAAGTCTTTTTTTCCGATGATGGTTCAACTGCTATTGAAGTGGCTTTGAAAATGGCGTTTCAGTATTGGTATAATAAAAACGAACCCAAAAAACGCATCATTGCTTTAGACGGAGCTTACCACGGAGATACTTTCGGAGCGATGTCTATCGGACAGCGTGGGGCTTTCAATAAGCCATTTGAGCATTTATTCTTCGATGTGGATTTCCTCGATTTTCCGGTTGAAGAAGCCCGAAGTCATTCGTTGATTCAGGCAGAACAAGTGTTACAAACCGGAGAAGTGGCTGCAATCATTGTTGAGCCTTTGGTTCAGGGATCTGCGGGAATGCGTATGTATGACGCCGTTTGGCTGGACGCTTTTGTGTCATTGGCACGGAAATACGGTGCTTTGGTCATTTTTGACGAAGTGATGACAGGCTGGGGAAGAACCGGAAAATTGTTTGCACATAATTTCTGCGAACAGGAGCCGGATATTGTTTGTTTGTCGAAAGGACTTACCGGAGGTGTTTTGCCTTTGGGCTTAACGGTTGCAACGAACGAGATTTACGATGCTTTCCTTCATCCTGAAACTTCAAAAGCTTTGCTTCACGGGCATTCTTTTACAGGAAGTGCCTTGGCTTGTGCAGTTGCAAATGCCAGTCTGGATTTATTCGAACAGCCGGAAACCTGGGATTCAATCGAATGGATTGAAGAAAGACACCGCTTCTTTACAGATGCTTTGAAAGCACATCCGAAGGTGAAAGACATTGGTTTGTGCGGAACGATTTTGCGTTTTGAAGTAGAAACAGGCGAAGGGAATAACTATTTTTCGTCCATCAGAGACAAAGCATACAATTACTTTTTGGAACGTGGTTGTTTGATCCGTCCTTTGGGAAATGTATTGTATCTGAATCCTCCGTATTGTATTTCGGAAGAGGAATTGGATAAATTACACGTTGTTCTATTGGATTTTCTGAACGATTTGTAATTGTTACAGATGTGCGTAGATTGGCTTCTGTTTGCATGATTTGTTTTTCCTCCCCCTTGGTCCCCCTCCAAAGGGGGAAACTAAGATTTCCCTTTAAAGATCAAATCTTGCTTTGAAAATTCAATATGCTGATGATAAAATTCTCTTTTTGAAAGAGAATTGAAAATCTCCCCCTTGGGAGGGGGATTAAGGGGGAGGATTTTTTCTCTCTAAATCATCTCCCTCTAAACGCCTGTAAAGCTTCCAGTTCAAAAACAATTTTCTCCAGATCCACTTGCACAGCCTGACAAAGTTGGTCTTCTGTGAGAAGCGGATTTTGCAGAATTTTCCGTGCTTTTTTGAAGTCAATCTTACCTTCTCGCTGCATGTGTTTGTAGAAAATGGTTTGAATTTCTTCCATGTATTCATCCAATACAGGAGCCAGTTTATCGGAGGTGATTTTCTCCAATCCGAAGGCCAGACTGGTAATTTCTCTGGAAATACGAACATTGGAGCCTACTTTGGCAAAATGTGTATCGATTTCCCGCTGATGCGCCTGAGGTTCTTCATACATCCGCTGAACGCAGGCAAAGAGGTTGTTATTCGCGGCTTCACTTAAACGTCTGCTTCGATGCCATGTAATTCCGGAGGGCAATTTTTTCTCGTAGCTCAAAACCACCTGGTTCAGGAAGAATAAATTCTGATTAAATGAATGATTGAGTAAAGACGGGAAGCGCTGTTTTTCCCAGATCGGCCAGAAAGCAAAGCTGATCAGGATTGCGAGTGCAGATCCGATGAGTGTTGAAAGAACACGCCACCAGATCAGATCCCAGGAACCTTGTTTGGAAAGCTGCATCATCACCACCATCATAATGGTTACGAAAAATACTCCGACCTTGTAATTGTTTCGCAGATAATAAGCCACGAAAAAGGAAATGAAGATCAGAATGACTACAAATGTTTCGTGTTTGATGGGCAAAAGCATAATGGCTCCACCGACAACAATTCCGGCAACGGTACCGATAATCCGTTCAAATCCTTTTTTTCTGGTAGCACCGTAATAAGGTTGAATAACAATCAACAGAGTCAGTGCAATCCAGTGGCCATGGTCGATCTTGAAGAATTTGAAAATGAAAACCGAGAGGGCCAAACCGAGTCCGACGCGCAAAGAGTATTTGAATTGCTGCGAGTCTATATTGAAAACTTCCCGGATAATCTGAAGGATAACCCGAGGCTGTAATCCTGCAATGAAATGATTGAAGGACAATTTGTAGTTTTCAAAATAATTACTGCGCTTGAAATTGAGCTTTTCATGGATCAGGTCAATACTGTCCTGCAGGTATTTGTAACATTGTTCAAGACTCGATACAAGCTGTTTTAATGCGAATAATTCTTCCGGACTCCAGCTTTGTTCTTTCAGCGTGCTTTTCAGGATGCGAACCGCAATTTCAAAGCGTTTGATCCGCACTTTTGCCATGGTCAAGTCTTCTCCTCTGAAGGTGAAGATAACGATGGACAAGCGTGCTGAAGCCTGCGAAAGAGCTGAAATGGTTTTGTAGATAATGGACTGACTGTTTTGAAGAGAAGTATGTCCGCGCAGAGCCAGTAATTCCTCATGAATCACGCGTGAACTGGCTCCGAAATATGCCGCTACTTTTCGCGCTTCAATCATCTGATCGTAATGCTCGGCTTTAAATCGTGAGTTTTCTTTTCTTCTGTTAAAGAGTTCCATACTCTTGTCGATCGCAGCCCGGATTTCAATCTCTTTTGAAGTGATTTCTCTCAGATCCTGATTATCAATTTCCGGATCGAGGTAATTCTCCAAAACTGCATCTAAGTAATCCGTGTTTTTTTTCCAGATGGTGGCAATAGAACGCCGCATCGGATTGGAAGCAGAGAAGGGGAACGAAAGAAAAATGATGGTAATGGCCCAAAGCGCGCCATACATGATGTATTTCCCGTAAACCAGAGATTCTCCGAACGTATTGGGATTTGAAATCCCGAAAAGGTAAAAGAAACCGACCCCGACTCCGATGGTTGATCCGTAGTCGCTCCAGTTCCGGATTAAGGCGGCAAAAACACCGATCACAAACATTCCGATGACGGAAAGGATGACAGAATCACCGATATTCATTCCCAGAATGGCGGCAATTAAAATCAAAATGGCTTCAACGCTCTGAATGAGCATTTTCCGGTAGTGCGAGCCGCGGTAATCGATCAGTGTAAGCATGTATGCTCCGAAAGCTGCCCAAATGATGTGATACGAAAAACCAAGGAAAATCGGGAAAACGATCAAAGGAACATTTAACGCCAGAACCACTCGAATAGACCAACTAATCGTTGGTTCCAGATATTCTTGCTGAAGAATGGTGTTAAACTGCTTGATCGGTTGAAACCGCATAGGAAGTGAATTTCCTAACAAATATAAGGACTATGGATGAATATTGGAGTTGCTGTTTTAGACAAAACGGGAGTAAGATTGGAATTTTAAGTTTTTTTTGAATTCATGTTGTCTCAAGCTCGTCCCGATTTCCCAAAATTGGGACAATAAGCTGAAATAACTAGTGTACTTTGGCAATTTTCCGGATTTCTGTTCCCTTTTTTCCTTCTATCAGCACAATGAACAAACCAATCGGTAAGTTGGCGATTTCCAAAAAACCGGCATCGCTTGCTTCGTATTGTTTGACCAAATATCCGCCGATATTAAAAACGGAGACTTTCGCATATGCTTCGGTGATCAGATGGAAGTAATCTTTGCTCGGATTGGGAAACAACAAACTTTCCTGAGGTGTTTTCGGAGCTGAATTCCATTGATAAAAATCAGATATGCGCGAAGAACTTTGATTTAATCCCGTACCGATAAAAAAGTTCCCGTTCAGTGAAAAGCCTTTCGCGCCTCTTAACCCATTGATTGGGAGTGGAGAAGCAGGTTGCCATTTTTTGGAATAATCCAGATAATAGCATTCGTTGCGGAAGACACTGCTTTCATCCATTCCTCCACAGACGATGGCGCTGAAACCATTACTGATTGCTGTTCCGTAAGCTCGTTTTCCGGCAGGAAGGGCAGGGAAGGTGCTCCATGTTTCGGTGAGGGAATGAAACGAGTACCACGAATCTGAGTAGGAAATCGGGTTGATATCAAAACCTTCGCCGAAAATTCCTTCGTCTAAGATGGAGAAGCCTAAAACACTTCGGTTTGGTCCACCGGGATAAGAAGGCAATTGAGTCCACGAATCGGAATCCGGATTGTATTTCCAAAAATCAGAAAGTGTGGAGTCTGCTGTCGTTCCCATTCCGAAATAACCGGTATTTCGAATATTTGTTGCTGTAGCATGCCAGCGTGCCAATCCGGGAAAGTTATTTTTTTGAATCCAGACATCAGTAAAACTATCGTATTCCCACACATCTTTCAGTGCAAGCCCCGATTCGGAATATCCGCCGATCAAATATGCTTTGTTCTGTAAAGTGAAAACGGCAGAATACTGTCTTGCGGTTCCGGGAAATGCTGCTTTTTCAGACCAGGAATTGGTGTTCGGATTGTATTGAAACAATTTGTTGCTTTCAGTAAAACCACTCAGGTTTCCCGTAACAATAAACCCGGCACCATTGAGTGAAAATGCCACAGCATCATCCCTCCCGATGGTTGGTACGGATGCAACGGACAACCAATTCTGACTATAAACAAACGAACTTAGAAACAAAAACAGGACAAAAATTCCCTTCATGATAAAATGCTTTATAGCGCTTAACGCGGAAAAAGAGAAAATCGTTTGTTTTTGGATGATAATTAAGTTACAGATCTGTAGGTGAGGAAATTGGAAGAGTTTTTGATTTTCCTCCCCCTTGGTCCCCCTCCCAAGGGGAGATTTTCAATCCTCTTTCAAAAAGAGAATTTTATCATCGTCATATTTTTTCGAAGCAAGATTTGATCTTTAAAAGGGAAATCTTAGTTCCCCCTTTGGAGGGGGACCAAGGGGGAGGACTTATTTAATACCAAAATAAGAAAAGCTCATTACTTTGTTTCACTCACTGCTTGTTGAATCAATTTCCCGACCTCATGAATTTGGTCTTCCGTAATATTCAGTGGAGGAGAAAGTCTGAAACTGTAGGGATGAGAGAGAAACCAAAAGCTGATGACTCCGTATTCCAATAACTTTTCAACTACTTTCGCCACGCGTTCATCGCTTGCCATGTCGCAGGCAAACATCATCCCTTCGCGCCGGATTTCAAAGATCTCGTCAATTTCTTTCAGATAGCTTTCCAATAAAGCTCCTAAGCGTTCCACTTCCTGAAAGTTGATTTCGGTATCAAAAACTTCCAGAGTTCCCCAGGCAGCCGCATTGATTACAGGATTTCCACCGAAAGTAGTGATGTGTCCAAGCATTGGTGAATGACTCAATTCATTCATGTATTCGTATTTCGAAATGAAGGCTCCGATTGGTAATCCGCCACCAAGTGCTTTTCCAAGAGTCAGTACATCCGGAACAACACCGCTGTGCTCGAATGCAAACATTTTTCCTGTTCGACCCATTCCGCATTGGATTTCGTCAAAAATGAGCAGTGCTCCAACTTCGTCACAGCGTTTGCGGAGGGCTTGTAAAAATACTGTTGAAGCTTTGCGGACTCCGGCATCTCCCTGAACCGTTTCCAGGATGACTCCGGCAGTTCGTTTTGTGATGCGCTGCAAATCTTCCAATTCGTTTAAGCGGATAAAATCAACATCCGGCAAGAGTGGTCGAAAAGCAATCTTTTTGACTTCATTGGCAGAAACACTCAATGAACCGTGCGTATTTCCGTGATAGGAACCTTTGAACGAGATTAACTGTGTTCTTCCGGTAACCCGTTTTGCCAGTTTTAATGCGGCCTCATTGGCTTCCGTTCCGGAATTGACCGGATAAACGCAATTGAGTTGTTCGGGAAGGAATTTCCGAAGCAAACGCGCCATTTCCAACGAAGAATCCTGAATGAATTCCCCGTAAACCATGACGTGCAGGTATTTATCCAGTTGTTCCTGAATGCGTTTGATAACCTGCGGATGCCTGTTCCCGATATTGGTAACGGAAACCCCCGAAATCATGTCGGTGTAGCGCTTGCCCGATTTATCGTAAATAAAAATCCCTTCCGCCGATTCAACATCAATTAAATAGGGAAAGGGATTTGTTTGTCCTAAATGTTTTAAAAAGTCTTCTTTACTATTTTCCATGAGGTCTTTTGTCGTGCGGATCTCCGTCTCTGCGATCTTTCAATCGTTCGAGGAGAACACGTCTGAATTCATGTTCCAAACTTAAGAGTTTTAAGGTTCTTTTTTCACCGATGATCTTAATAAATTTTTCGCTGTACTCTTTTTTCAGATCCAGTTCTTTCTGATCATTCTCAAAAAGGGTGTTCAGCTTTTTCTTCGCATCGTCATTGGAGATTTTTTCTTCCGATTCTCTCAATTCCTGATTGATTTTACGGCAGCTTTGACGAATTTCCTTCATTTTTGCATCCATTTCGTTGTAAATGGGCCAAAACTTCTCAGCTTCGCTGGTTGTCAGGTTCAATTCTTTGGTGATAAAACCGACCTTTAAGGCTTCGATTTTATCTTCCTTTTCTTTGCTGTTTTCTTCGCCCTGACCAAATGCATTGACTGCAAGCAGAAGGGGAATGAAAGTCCATGCTAGTTTTTGTACTATTTTCATGTTTTTTGCTTTTTAGATTCCGATGTTTACTGTCGCTTTTTTAACTTTCTATGAATAAATATTCATCCAGCTCTCCCGATTCGTCTTTCAGATAATCCAGAATTTCCTGATCTTCTACATGATCCAGTAAAGTCGATCTTTCTGTTGTTTTCGGGTTTACTGTTTCGGAAGATGGATTTTCCTCCTGAGATCCGTCAGAATAGGCAATGGCATCATCGTTTAAATGAAGGGCAATCGTTTCCGGATCAATGTCTTCAATGTGTTGATTCAGATATTCATAGATTTCTTCATCGCTGACTGACGACAGATTAACGGTTGTGGATTCATCCACAGAGTTGGGATTGTTCCAGGAAAAAAGAATCGCAAATAAAAGAATTGCTGCAGCCGAACTCCAAACATACCAGCGCTTGTAGAGTGGAATTATTCTCGTTTGATGATTCTGCTTCAAACCATTTTTGTCGATCTGATTTAAGATGTTCGTTTTCAAAGCTTCAAAATAATCTTCTGAAGGCATCTGAACCGGATTCACCTTTAAATCGTCAATAATATGTTTGTTTTCCTGACTCATAACTCTAAGATTATTAGTTTGTTCAATGGTTTAATTTCCCTTTTAAATATTCTTCGATTTTTCCCACAGCATGAAAGTAATTTGCTTTCAATCCGCCGACAGAACCTCCGGTTAATTGGGCAATTTCATCGTATTTCAGATCTTCAAAATATTTGTATTCAAAAACCATCCGTTGTTTTTCAGGTAAAATTTCAAGGGCTTCAAACAAGAGTTTGGATATTTCTTCAGCACTTAGTTTTCCGTAATGTTCCGAGTGATGAGAAATGGAAACAAGCGGTTCGTCGATGTTTAAGCTTTTATGCTTGTTTTCTTTCTTTAGAAAATGAATGGTTTCATTGTAGGCAATGCGGTAGATCCACGAAAAAAGCGCGCTGTTGCCCTGAAATTGTTTTCGGTTGTTCCAAACCTTAATGAAAACTTCCTGAATGATGTCGTTGGTTAATTCGTGGTTGTTGACCCAGCGACGAATCGTTGCGTAGAGTCGCTTGCTGTAATTGTCTACGATTTGGGTGAAGGCTTTATAGGCCAGATCATCATCCCGATGAAAATAAGAAATGAGTGTATTTTCATCGGGAATCTGAGTCATATTTTTATTTTCGTTTTAATACTTCTTTTACTGCTTCAACAATGTTTGGCGTATCCAAACCATATTTCACCATTAACTCGTCCGGTGTTCCGGATTCTCCAAAAGTATCATTTACTCCAACATATTCTTGTGGGGATGGTAAATGTCGTGCGAGTACTTGTGCAACAGCATCACCTAAACCTCCATTCAACATGTGTTCTTCTGCAGTAACAACACATTTCGTTTTGCTAACTGAGTCTAAGATTGCTTTTTCGTCTAAAGGTTTAATCGTGTGCATATTTATTACTTCTGCACTGATTCCTTGTTCTGCCAATTGCTGAGCCGCTTCGATCGATTTCCAAACCAAATGTCCGCAAGCAATGATTGTTACATCCGTTCCTTCAATCAATACATCTGCTTTACCGATAGTGAATTTAGCATCCGGCTGAATGAAAATAGGAACTACCGGTCTTCCGAAACGAAGGTAAACAGGCCCTTTGTGTTCAGCAATTGCCATTGTTGCCTGCTTCGTTTGATTGAAATCACACGGAACAATAACAGTCATATGAGGAAGCATGCGCATCATCCCGATATCTTCCAAAATCTGGTGAGTCGCACCGTCTTCTCCTAAAGTCAAACCGGCGTGGGAAGCACAAATTTTTACATTCTTCTGAGAATACGCTACCGATTGACGAATCTGATCGTACACGCGGCCTGTAGAAAAGTTAGCGAAAGTTCCTGTATAAGGAATTTTCCCGCCGATAGTCATTCCGGCAGCCATTCCAATCATATTTGCCTCTGCAATTCCTGCCTGGAAAAATCGATCAGGAAATTCTTTCTGGAAAGCATCCATTTTCAGTGAACCTGTTAAGTCGGCACACAATGCAACCACATCCGGATTCTTTTTTCCGATTTCCAGTAAACCTTCTCCAAATCCTGATCGTGTATCTTTTTTTCCTAAAATTTCAAATTGCTTCATTGCTATAAATTAATCGAAGTTGTTTTATTTGATTGTATTTTAAAATTCTTTTCAACCGTGTAGGTTGTTGATTTTAGTTGTTTTTGTCTGTAAACCATCCGGTAATTTCCCGGTTGGAGGTAAATAAGTCCTTTGAGTGCAACCTGATCCAGATTACAAACCCATTCCGGTGCTCCGTCTTCCCGAATGACAAATATCTGAGCAGCAACCATTTTGGTAGCGCTGTACGTCAATTGTCCCGGAGCTGGTAAATCAATGGTTTCCGTTGCACTTTGACTGACCTGAACCGTGTGGTAAATTCTCGGTAAACTCAGAATTTCTACTTCATACGTTCCGATAATGTACTTGTCTGTTGAGCCAACGGCTTGCGTATTAAGTGTTTTTTGATCCGACTTCTGGTAAATTCTGGAAAGTACCTGATAAGGACTCGTTGCATTCGTAAAACGAAGCTTGATAAACCCTTGCGGACAATCGACCGGAATAATATTGTGGGTGTTTTTAACAATAGAGATATTGTTTTTATAAACCTTCGGAATCGTGTTTACAACCAGATCATACTTAAAATTCGGATCCATTGTTACGGTGTCCGGATAGCCCTGACGATTCAGCGTATGAACAAAAGTATAAATCAACTCTTTCGTTCCTGCTTTATACAGATGCATGGTTACATCCGTTTCATTCGGAACCTTGTTGATGTTGTTCAGATTGATCTGAACGGTTGTATTGATCACAGCTTTCGAAATAACACTTTTCAATACATTACTGAAAGCTTCCTTTGTTTCTGCTTCAGAATAACTTCCGATACATTTGAATTGCTCCAAATAGGAGAGATCCAAACCTAAACCAATTACAAAGGGTGTAACCTTTACTCCTTTATCGTGGAGTTTTTTAGCGATTACACAAGGATCTTTATCACAAGCCTCCAATCCGTCCGTGATCAAAATGATGATATTTCTGGCATTGGTATCCGGAAAATCCGCAGCTGCAGCTTCCAGAGACCGTGCAATCGGAGTGGTTCCTTTCGCCAGAATGGTTTTAATCTTGTTTTTTACACGGGTGTAATTATCGGGTCCGAAAGGAACTTCCAGCTTGGTATCATTACAATCCTGATATGTTGCTGTGATGGGAGATTGATGTCCGTATACCCGCAAAGCGATTTGCAGGTTGGCAGATCCGTTCAGACTGTCTACGGTTTTTATCAATAATTCCTTGGCTGCTTCAATACGTGTTTGCGCGCCCCAATTGGCATTCATGGAATTTGAAGCATCTAAAATGAACAAAATACGAGTCAGTTCTTGCCCTTGAACTTTATGAAAGCTCATTAAAAACAAACAACAAATGACCGCGTAAAATCTCATTAATAATCTCCTAATGTTTCTTCCAATTGATCCAAAGCAAGTTGCAATTGTTCAGGATTCGGAGCCACACCGTGCCATTTGTGAGAACCAACCATGTAATCAACTCCCTGACCCATTTCGGTTTTCATAATGATCACAATCGGTTTTCCGTTTCCGGTTAATTGTTTTGCTTTATTTAATGTATCGATCAGGCTTGTATAGTTGTGACCGTCCATTTCAAGAACTTCCCATCCAAAAGCTTGCCATTTTCCTTTTAAATCTCCTAATGAAAGAACATCTTCCACGTCACCGTCGATTTGTCGGCCGTTATAATCAATCGTAGCAATTAAATTGTCTACCTTATTTGCAGCAGCATACATCGCAGCTTCCCAAATCTGACCTTCCTGTAATTCTCCATCACCGTGAAGGCAATAAACCAGGCGATTGTCGTGATTTAATTTTTTAGTAAGCGCTGCTCCGATTGCATTGGACAAACCTTGACCCAAAGAACCTGAAGCCATACGAACTCCCGGGATTTTTTTATCCACACTCGGATGTCCTTGAAGACGCGCATTTAATTTGCGGAAAGTTCCCAATTCTTCGATCGGAAAATATCCGGCACGTGCCAAAACGGAATACCAAACAGGGGAGATGTGCCCGTTTGACAAAAAGAATAAATCCTCGTCTTTTCCATCCATTGAAAAATGATCCGGATTGTGTTTCATCATTTCAAAATAAAGTATAGTTAAGAAGTCTGCACATCCCAAAGAACCTCCCGGGTGACCTGAATTTGCTCCAGAAACCATGCGAACGATGTCTCTTCTTACCTGTGATGCAATTGCATGTAATTGTTGAATTTCCATTGTTATATCCTAATTTGGCAATGCAAATCTAAGGTTTAAATTCGCTCCCGCTTCGTTTTTTTTTAACTACTTTTAAACCTTCGTGCAACTCTTTTTTAATAAGTGGAGTCTACGAATACAAATCGCAAACTATAAATATGAAAAAAACAATATTCTCTTCAATTGTTTTTCTGAGCTTAAGTTCGGCCTATGGGCAGAATCTGAGCAAGGATGCAAACAAACCCGTGACGGAGCAGCAAGCACCTGTGATTTCTAAGGAAATGGAAGCTTATGCAGTGAAGAACGGGACGTACATCGTGGCTCGTCCGGAGGGCAAAAAACTAACCCCGGATGGCGAAGTGACACTCGAAAAAGCGAAGTTGGTTGATCCTAAAGCAATCGGAGTGAAAATTATGAATAAGACTCAATATTTTACTATCGCAGGTACGAATGATCTGTTGGTAGTGAAATCTTCGTGGGTACTTGAAAACGAAATGAAAAATTCTAAGAAATGAGAATGAAGAAACTACTTTTGGCGATAGGATCTCTTTTTACGGGATTTGTTTCATATTCACAAATGACGATGTCCGATGCTGATTACGTTGGTGCAAACCAATTGAATTGCGGGGTGTTATCAGTAGGAGGTGTTAACTTTATTGATATGCCCGGGAACTATATTCCCAATTTTGATGATACTGTTACATTTTGTCCGGATTTAACTCAGGGAACAAAAGTTTCGATCGCTTTTGCTACGAATATTGGTTATGAATTTGATATTCATCCTTCCGATACCTTATATATTTATGATGGTCCGAATACTTCAGCTCCTATTATAGCTGCTGTTAACTCCGGAACAAACCCTACCGGTGCTAACTGGCAGGCAAGTTTTCAAAATAACCCGAGCGGATGTTTGACTGTGCGATTTAAGTCTGACGCAGTGAACGAAGGAACAGGATGGATTGCGAAAGTTGCGTGTGGTAACCTTGCTCAGCCTTATTATCCTCATTTGGAAGCTTTCGTTAACGGAAACCCTGTAAACGTACTTAACCCGATTGATACCGGTTATGTAAACGTTTGTTTGGGAGATAGTATTTTGTTTGTTGCGAAGCCATTATTCCCATATGCATTTGAAGCTACAGGATATGGATATTCTCAAAATGTTGACAGCCTTAATTACAGCTGGACAGTTTCTACTGTTGGTCCTTTAGGAATTAGTAATGACTCTGTTTGGTTTGTACCTACTGCGCGTCAGGGATACTTTATCGATTTGAAAATGACAGATGATTTCCCACAATTGATGGGAATTACTGCAAAGGTTCGCGTTTCGATCCTTCCTTCTTTTGCTACGGCCGGACCAGTTGAAGATACAATTTGTCTGGGTACAACGGATATTTTGATTGGTGGTGTAACGCCACAGGATACAGCGGGAGTTTCTGTTCCCGGAGGTGAATTCAGTGTCGGTGGAAATTTTGCCGGGCTGACTTTCTTACCGGATGGAAACGGTCAGGTTTATGAAACTACAATCAATATTTCTGGTTTAGGAACAGGAACTGTAACACAACCGTCAGATATTGCATCCATTTGTTTGGATATTGAGCACTCCTTTATCGGCGATTTGGAGATTGCATTAACTTGTCCGAATGGAACAATGGTTTCCTTGATGAATACTTATTCAGATGGTGTTGCTGCACCGAATAACGATGACTTAGTGCCTTTCGGATGTATTGGTGGAGGAATCTCTCTTGGTAGTGATACTGACGACGATGGTGGTGCACCAGGTTCTCCGGTTGAAACTTATTGTTTTAGCTTTGTGAATCCTGATTTTGGTACAATCTGTGGTAACTTAGGAAACACATACATCAATCCATCGGGAAGTACTTCAATGATCCCGGGAACTTATACACCTGACGGAAACTTCTCCGACTTTATCGGTTGTCCGTTGGATGGGGATTGGACTATTACAGTTCAGGATAACCAAGGTATTGATGACGGATATATTTTCCAATGGGGAATTGTTTTCGATGCATCTTTATACCCTGATTTCGAAACTTACCAAAACTATTACGTAGATGGTTACTGGAGTCCTTCTCCGAATATCATTTCCGGACAAAACGATACATTGGTAGTAATCCAAACGACAGCTCCGGGATTCAGTTACTACACTTATAACGTAGTGGATGATTACGGATGTCATTACGATACAACATTCAGTGTTTACACATTGCCGTTGCCAATCATTTTTCCTGATACAATTGCGTGTGACTTGAATTTTCAGGTTACAGGAACGCAAGCGTTCAACGGTGGTGTTTGGAGTGCAACTCCAGCAGGATTGAACTTCAGTTCTACAACGAATAACAATCCGCACATTACAGCAACCAATGCCGGAACATATCAGGTTTCGTATATAGACAACGCATGTAGTGATACGGTCACCTCGACGATTATATTCCCTCCATATCCGCAAATATTTAACGATACATTGCTTTGTGGAGATGAGTTCCAGGTAACAGGTACGATTACTTATCCAACCGGCGGTGTATGGTCTGCATTATCTCCGGAGGTGATTTTCTTACCGAACAACACCACAACGAATCCGATCATTACGGCAACAACGAGTGGTCAATACCAGGTAACTTATACGGACAATGTATGTAATAACTCTGTTAGTTCTGTTGTAACCTTGTTCTTGTTACCGGATATTTTCCCTGATACTTCAGCATGTAACTTTACGTTTAACGTAAACGGAACTATTGCGGCTAACGGAGGTGTTTGGTCAACTGCTGATACAAATATCCATTTCTTACCAAATGCGAATGTATTGAACCCTGTGATTACTTCCAGTATTCCGGGAACATTTGAAGTAACATTTACAGACAATCAGTGTAATACATCCGTTACGTCTACTATTGAGTTTATCAATTGGGCTTATGTAACAACGGTTGACACAGTGATCTGTATCGGTGGTACATTGGTAACTTCTTGTGGTGTATATCCGCAAAACGACTCTTATGTTTGGAATGATGGTACGGTTGGACATGACATTACTGTAACGCAGGGTGTTTATACTGTAACGGCAACAAATGAATGTAACTCGCATTCTTCTACGATGACAATCGGCGGGAAAGTATGTTACATCACTGCTCCGAACATTATTGTTCTTTCATCTACAGCAGGGAACAATAAATTCTTCCTTTCTTATGACGGAGTTGAAGAGTTCCACATTTCGATTGTGAACAGATGGGGTAACTTAGTTACGGAATACAGCGATCCGGGTGCTGCCTGGGATGGTAAAAATCTGAACGGTGAAGTTGTTTCAGAAGGAACTTACTTCTACAAATTCACTGCAAAACTGCAAACAGGAGAAGAAATAGAACAACAAGGATTTGTTCAAGTCTTCCACTAATTAAAAATGATGTTAAAAGGCTCTGTGAAAACAGAGCCTTTTTTATTTTTGTAATATCAGGAAAATGAAATATCACAAACAAGATTAATTGAATATTACAAAGAAGGAGAAAGTTATGGAAAAACGAATCAAAGTAGGGGTAAACGGTTTCGGTAGAATCGGAAGATATTTTAGCCGCCTGGCATTGGCGAATCCTAAAATTGAATTGGTAGCAATTAATGATCTGGCGCCGATTTCAACTTTGGTACACTTGTTAAAGTATGATTCGGTTCACGGAAGAATGCATGACGAATTTGAAATTAACGGAAATGAACTGATCTTTAATAAAACGGAAAAAATCACCTTTCTGCAGCACAAAAATCCGGAAGAAATTCCATGGGGAGCTTTGGGTGTAGATGTTGTTATCGAATCCACTGGATTGTTCTTAACAGCGGAGAAAGCTGAAGCCCATTTGAAAGCCGGAGCAAAAAGAGTTATTCTGAGTGCACCTTCTGACGGAGACGATATTTTTAACGTAGTAATCGGTGTGAATGATCACTTGATTACAGATGAACACCGCATTATCAGTAATGCTTCCTGTACTACAAACTCTGCCGCACCTTTGGTGGCTGTTTTGAAAGAGTTTTGCGACATTGAAGAAGCATATATCACAACGATTCACAGTTATACAACAGATCAGCGTTTGCACGACAGTCCACACAAGGATTTGAGAAGAGCAAGAGCAGCAGCTCAAAGCATCGTTCCGACAACGACAGGTGCTGCAAAAGCAATTACGCGAATCTTCCCGGATCTGGAAGGTAAAATGGGTGGCTGCGGAATGCGCGTTCCGGTTCCGGATGGTTCTTTGACGGATTTAACAGTTATCGTGAAGCAGAATCCTCCTACGGTTGAACAAATCAATACAGCGTTTAAAAAGGTTTCAGAATCGAATTTGAAAGGAATTCTTCGATACACGGAAGACCCGATTGTTTCGGTAGATATTCTGGGAGATTCCAACTCTTGTATTTTTGACAGTGAATTGACATCCGTTATCGGAAACATGATCAAAGTTGTGGGTTGGTATGATAACGAAGCCGGTTATTCAAATCGCTTGATTGATCTGGTTGTGAAGATTGGCTGATCCATTTGGAGATAAATAAAAAGAGGGGATGCGATACATCGCATCCCCTCTTTTTTCATTTGATTAGAAATTTTATCTCTTTACAATTTCAAAACCCATGCTCCCGGAACAGAGCCTTGAACTTTTGCAACTTCTGCCGTTGCTTCATTCAAGGTACCAAAACCTTTTACACTCACACGGTGCATTCCGTTATGCATCGTAACAGCAGCATCACCAAATCCCTGAGAACGCAATTTCGCAGCCAGTTTGTTTGCATTTGCTTCCGATCCGAAAGAACCGGCAATCACATGAAACGGTTTGGAACTATCGAAACTTGCTGAAGATATGGAAGTGCTTACAGGTGTTTTCTTTACCGGTTTTTTGTTCACTGTCACCTCTGGCTTCACAGCCGGTTTTGTAACTGGTTTTTTGATTGGCTTTGGAGTTTCCTTAACCGGTTTCGAAGCAGGAGTTTCTTTTACAACAGGAGCAGGCTTTTTGGCCTTTTCCTCAATTTTATTTTCAGGAAGCTTGTCTTCCACAACCTGCACCTGATCTTCAGGAACCGGCTCTGAGTCGGTATTTGAATCAATATTTACATCTGCTTCATCTTCCAGCACTTTCACGTCATTGCTTCCTTTGGCAACATCGTCATTGTCTCCGGCTAAATCAGCTAAAATCGGGAAGTCTTTTTTCAAACTTTCGAATTTAATAGCGATGAAAGTTCCCGATCCTAAAATCAAGACCAAAAGTCCCCAAAGAATGTATGAAAGCACGGAGCTTTTTTTCTTTGGTTTGGGTTCTTTAACCGCTGCTTTTTCTTTCTTAGGAGCTTCTTTTTTGACAGGAGCTTTTGCTTGCGGCTTTTCGACCACAGGGATAACCGGAGGAACAATTTTCTCTTTTTCAGGAAGCGGAGTTTCTTTTTCTTTCGGCTCTTCAGCCTTCGGAACTTTTACTTCCTCTACTTTGGGAGTTTCTACGATGATTGGTTTTGGCTCGGGAATTTCTGTTTTTACTTCCGGTTTTTCTGAAACGATTTCTTTTTCAACAACAGGAGTCTTTTCCTCCACAGGTTTCGGAACCTCATCTATTTTAACTTCTTCTTGCTTGGTTTCAACAACCGGAGGAGTCGTGCTTTCGGCAGGGGCAGTACTTCCTGACCATACTTCAAACGCAATTTCACCGTCTATTTTGATGAAACGGCCAAATTGGTACATATCATAAGAATTGCCTTTGTCCAGCTCAGCGGTTACTTCACGAACAAATTTCGAAATCAGGTTGGTAGCATCAAGGAGTTCCATGTTTTCCTTACCCGCGATGTGTTTCGCCAGAGTTCCATCGTCAAACTTCAAATAAGGCATAAACAGAATCTCTCCCGTACTTTCGTTGGTCACCGTCAAAGCGCCAAGACCGGGGATAATTAATGTTTTAACCTCTTTTAATAGTTGTAGTAAGTAATTATTCATGATGCGAAGTTTTGTTCTAATTTAAAGTTTTTATCCAAATATCGACGAGAAAGTCATACTCTCTTTCAGCCGGACACCTTTTTCAGTCTGTTCAACGGTACAACATTCATTCACGCTGTCGTGCTCCAAAAAGAGTACCAATTCTTTGTTTGCAGCCTGATTCAGGAAATCTCCCTTTTCACCCAAAGTAATTAAAGGACGTGTATCGTATCCCATCACATACGGAAGTGGAATGTGCCCGGTGCTTGGAAGTAAATCCGCCATGAAAACCAGTGTTTTATCCTGATAATGAATGTGAGGGACCATCATGCTTTCGGTGTGTCCGTCTACAAAAAGAACATCGAAATTATTGAAAACGTTTTGAGTGTAATTTCCATTTCGTTCCACAAATTTCAATTGTCCGCTTTCCTGCAAAGGCAGAATGTTCTCACTTAAAAAAGATGCTTTTTCGCGTGCATTGGGTTCTGTGGCCCATTTCCAGTGGTTTTCAGTGCTCCAGTAAGTCGCATTTTTGAAAACAGTTTCGAGTTTAGTTCGGTCTGAATTCCATTTGACAGCTCCGCCGCAGTGATCAAAATGAAGGTGAGATAAAAAGACATCCGTAATCTGATCCAGACCAAAACCGAGCTTATTTAAGCTTTGTTCCAATGTTTTGGTATCGGCCAAATAATAATGAGAAAAGAATTTTTCACTTTGCTTATCACCGATTCCGGTATCGATCAGGATCAGTCTGTTTCCGTCTTCGATCAATAAACAACGCATGGCCCAGGTACAAAGATTGCTCTCATCTGGCGGGTTTGTTTTCGACCAAAGTGTTTTTGGAACTACTCCGAACATGGCTCCTCCATCTAACTTAAATGTGCCTGTTTCGATTGGGTAAATTTTCATCTTCTTTTATTTGAACGTGTTAAATCCGCTGTGGAGCAGATTTATTTCAGCGAACTAAAAGTAGGAAATTCACAGCTTTTGGCAATGGATTCGCTGATTTTAGAGGGAGTAATTGTGATAATAATTTAACAGATCTTTTCCGAATGGAATCTGGCGCTTCACCATTTTGGATAAAACAGGCGCTTTCATTCCCGATTTGAATTCACTTTCTCCAACAATAACCAAAGCTTCGTCCCAAAGTCCTGCGTCGATGAATTGGGTTAGTGTAAAAGCACCGCCTTCGATGATTACCGAGCTGATTTGAAGTTCGTATAATTTCGATAAAATGGATTCCGGGCTGAATTGCTCCAGTTTGATGTAATGTACCGAGTCAACAATTTTCTCTTCTTTTCCGTTCAAAACAATTGTCTTTAATCCGTCTGTGAAAAGGGTTGCATCTTTCGGTGCTTGCAACTGCGGATCAACAACAATCCGGATTGGATTTGTGCCTGAAAATGCACGGGAAGTAAGACTTGGATTGTCATTCCGAACCGTACGCCAACCCACTAAAATAGCTTGTTCGCTTGTTCGTAACTGATGTGTGACCACCTGAGTTTCGGGTTGAGAAATCCAGTTGATTCCGGTTTCCGTTTTTTCCGAACGATCCCGGTCGATGAATCCGTCGCTGGTTTGAGCCCATTTCAGAGTCACAAACGGACGTTTTTTAGTATGAAAAGTGATGAATCGTTTATTCAATTCTTTAGCTTCTGCTTCCAGAATTCCACAATCGACCTCAATTCCGGCATTTCTGAGCTTTTCAATTCCTCTTCCGGAAACCTCTGAAAAAGGATCGATTTGAGCAATCACCACGCGTTTGAATTGCGAGCGGATCAGCAAATCTGCGCAAGGAGGGGTTTTCCCAAAATGGGAACAAGGTTCCAGTGTGACATAAATCGTGGATTCGGGAAGAAGTGCCTTGTCTTTTACTGAATTCACAGCATTGACTTCAGCGTGTGCCTCACCAAATTTCTGATGATAACCTTCACCGATAATTTCATCCTGATGAACAATAACAGCACCAACCAAAGGATTCGGAGAAACGGAAACGCCCCCCAATTTTGCCAGTTGCAGTGCACGTTGCATGTATTTCTCATCCGGATTCATGGTGTAAAATTACGAATTCCAAATTACGAATGTCGAATGTGTGATATGCAATGTTCATGATGTTTTGAAATTCCTCTATTCCTTTGATAGTATTCCCGAATAAGGAAGTGAATTCCAAATTCGTAATCGGGCATTCATAATTCGAAATTGATTAAGTATCTTCGGCGCTCAAACAAACTACTTTGGAAAAGATTGTCTCTTACAAACCTCTTTGGTCTTTACCCGTTATTGTAGCTGCATTGGGCTACTTCGTAGATATTTACGATTTACTTCTTTTCGGAATCGTTCGCGTACCGAGTCTGAAAGGCTTAGGCTTTAACGAAACGGAAATTGCCGATGTCGGAACGATGATCGTTAACTGGCAAATGGGAGGTTTGCTTCTGGGAGGAATTTTGTGGGGAATTTTAGGAGATAAAAGAGGACGTTTATCCGTGCTTTTTGGTTCCATCGTCATGTATTCACTGGCGAATATCATGTGCGGGTTTTTACCGTATTTCCCCAACGATAAAGAGAACCTGACTTATATGTATGTGGCTTTGCGTTTCATAGCAGGAGTAGGACTTGCAGGTGAATTAGGAGCCGGAATCACGTTGGTTTCGGAAGTTTTGCCAAAAGAGTTGAGAGCGCTTGGAACTTCATTGGTTGCAGGAGTTGGTTTATCGGGAGCGGTAGTGGCAAATCTCACCGTAAAGCTGACAGAAGAATGGAATGTGGCCTACTTCATCGGAGGAGGAATGGGAATCGGTTTGTTGTTGCTTCGAATCGGAGTATTGGAATCCGGAATTTTTAAGGAAACGAAAAAACGGGAAGTCAAACGGGGAAATTTCCTCATGTTCTTTACAAATTGGGATCGATTCTGGCGTTATCTGCGCTGTATAGGAATCGGACTTCCAACCTGGTTTTGTATCGGAATTCTGGCCATGTTCGGAAACGTATTCGGAGAAGCATTGGGGATTCCGGGCGGAATTAATCCCGGAGATGCTATTATGTGGGGATACATCGGGATTTCTGCCGGAGATATCTTCAGCGGAATCTTGAGTCACTGGCTGAAATCGAGACGAAAATCCATTTTATGGATGATGGCATTTACATTGATCAGCGTTGTCTGGATTCTCTCCGGCACAATCCATTCTGCCAACATGTATTACTTCATGTGCTGCTGGTTCGGTTTCGGAACCGGTTATTGGGCGATGTTCGTGACAATAGGAGCAGAGCAGTTCGGAACGAATATCCGGTCTACGGCCGCTACAACGATTCCAAACATGGTTCGAGGAACGGTTATTTTAATGACTATTGGTTTCGAATCGTTGATGGGTTCAGGATTTTCTGCATTGATTGCTGCCGGAATTGTAGGACTTGTATGTTTTACAATCGGGATTTACAGCACCTGGAGTATTTCCGAAACCCATGGCAGAGATTTGGATTTTGTGGAGGAGTAAATCGACCTGTACGACTGCAATTGAGCAATAATTAATATATTCAACGAATTATTCTTTTTAAAAGAAATTTTCTCCGATGGAAATAGATTTAAACGCAAAACCGGCCAAACCAAAACCGTGGTACAGAGCTTTGTATTTTCAGGTACTTGTAGCAATCGTAGCAGGTGTTCTTCTGGGGCATTTTAATCCGGATCTTGGAACAAAAATGCAGCCTCTGGCAGATGGCTTCATCAACCTGATCAAGATGATTATTGCTCCGGTGATCTTTGTGACAATTACCGTAGGTATTGCATCCATGAACGATTTGAAGAAAGTGGGGCGTGTAACCGGAAAGGCTTTCATCTATTTCCTGACATTTTCAACGCTGGCACTCATTATCGGAATGGTTGTGAGCAATGTGCTTCGTCCCGGCGACGGATTTAATTTCGACCCGTCTACTGTTGCACAACATGGGGAAGATGCGGCTAAATTGAGTACTTATACGAATACTGCACACGACCATTCGTTCACACATTTTGTTTTGGAGATTATTCCCAAAACATTGATGAGTCCGTTGACAGGTGAAAATATTCTTCAGGTTTTGTTTGCTGCAATCTTATTCGGAATCGGATTGTCATTGACAGCGGATAAAAGCAAGCCGGTTATTGATTTCTTCCAGGCAATTACCCATCCGATTTTTAAGATTGTGGAATTATTGATGAAACTGGCACCGATCGGAGCTTTCGGAGCAATGGCATTTACCATTGGAAAAACCGGAATTGCCAGTTTGAATAAATTGGGCGAATTGGTTTTGATTTTCTACGGAACTTCTGCCTTTTTTGTCATTGTTGTCCTCGGATTGGTGGCACGTTACAATGGTTTCAGCATCTTCAAACTCATCCGATACATCAAGGAGGAAATACTTTTAGTATTGGGAACCAGCTCATCTGAACCGGCTTTGCCCGGAGTGATGAAAAAGTTGGAAAAAGCGGGCTGCTCCAGTCAGGTAGTCGGATTGGTTATCCCAACCGGATATTCTTTCAACCTCGATGGAACGAATATTTACATGACGCTCGCCGCCTTGTTTATCGCTCAGGCTTGTAATGTGGAACTGACGTTTTCACAGCAAGCAACGCTTTTGCTTGTCGCGATGCTAAGTTCCAAAGGCGCGGCAGGTGTTTCCGGAGCAGGATTTATTACTCTGGCTGCGACCTTAGCCGTGTTCCCGAAAGTTCCGATTGAAGGAATGACCTTGATTTTCGGAGTGGATAAATTCATGTCGGAATGCAGGGCTTTGACGAACTTTATCGGAAATGCCGTTGCAACGATCGTTGTGGCACGCTGGGAAAAGCAATTGGATCCAGATGCTTTGAAGGAAGCCTTGAAATAAATTGTTGCAGATTTCCCTGAAGTGCCGTAGCTTTACGATATTAACATCTTCTTATAAATAGCATTCAGCCCGTTTGGCGGGTTACTGGTTTCTTCTGAGGAACCGGAGATCATTTTATTGCCTATTTATAAGAAAATCATGAAACAATTTAAAATAGCCGTTATCGGCGGAACAGGAAAATCGGGGACTTACCTGGTTCAGGAATTATTGAATCGAATGATTCCGATTAAACTTTTACTTAGAACAACTTCTCTTTTTGAAACAACAAACCCATTGGTAGAAATTGTTCGCGGAGATGCGCGCGACATTCGGGCAATTTCTTCGCTTTTGGAAGATTGCACTGCGGTGATCAGTACATTGGGACAACCTGTGGGTGAAGAATCCATTTTCAGTGATGCAGCCCGGAATGTGCTTCAAACGATGATTGAAAAGGGAATTAGCCGTTACATCGTTATAGCCGGTTTGAACGTAGATGCAATCGGGGATCATAAAAATGAGAAAGTGCGTTTTGCGACCGATTGGATGTATCAGAATTATCCGAAAACAACCAAAGACCGGCAACTTGAATATGAATTGCTTTCCGGAAGTGAAATCGATTGGACGTTGGTGAGATTGCCGATGATTATTCAGACTGAAAAGCGTTTTCCAACGGAGGTGAGTTTGACAGATTGCCCCGGAGAAAATATCAGTGCAACTGATTTAGCTCGTTTTCTGGCGGATCAGCTTTCAAGTGACGAATACATCCGAAAAAGTCCGTTTATAGCGAATAGCTAAGTTTACAGCCCTTTTTTCAACGCAAAGACGCAGAGAACGCAAAGTTTTTAAAATCTCTTTGCGCGCTTTGTTTCTTTGCGTTTGATTGATAATAATTATTCTATTTTTCCCTTTGAGCCAACAAAATCAAGGATTTCAACACGATGAGAGTCATTCAATCCGCTTGCATCGCGCAATTGCTGAAACAATTTGAAAGAAGGAACATTCAGCAACTGATCTTGAATCTCCTTGTTTTGATACTGGGAGAAATGGACGAATGAAACACCGTCTTCTTTACAAAGTACCGTGTACTTGAATTGCGTGTTGTCCAATGCTTCGAAGTCTGCCAAAAAGCGCTGAATGTTTGTTTTGTTCTCCTCTGAGAATTCAGGTTTTACCTGATACGTTACAATTACTGAGATCATTTTATAAAATTACAAATTACGAAATTTGAATCATTAGTACTTTGAATCTAAAAAAGATAAAAACCAAGTCTTACTCCTGCATTTAAGTTTAACCAGGTGTTTTGGCCGGGGATCAGGACAAAATAAAGTGATTGAGAATCGCCGCCTTCCACAAGTTTGTCAAAATCATGGTGGGTTTCAAAGGAAGAGCGCACATCTCTGAACCGAATTCCCAATCCTGCAAACATGTTGATATAACCCCATTTCTGATCAAGGATCTTGTTTTCATAATTCACATTGATACAGTTTACTTGCTTTCGGGTGTAAACAACAATTGGTACATCGGGTTCTTCCTCGTAAGCATCGTGGTACTCAAAAGATTGCTTTTTGTAGAAATACTGGATAGAAATGCTCGAATTGGAGTTTGGAAAGCGGTATTTGATCCGAAAATCGACATTTCCACCTTTCATGTTCTTCAAACCATTAAAATTCGGAAAGTACCCACCAAAATCGACACTGACATAAAATCTTCGGGACAATCTGATTTCGGTACCCAATTTGTAACTGGAACCATTGTAAAAATCAATCAAAGCAAGCGGTGCAATTTGAAGAGAAACCCTTTTCCGGTGGGGAATAGAATCTGCTTTTGCTGTGTTGACAAAAGCTGCTGAGAACAAAACAGCCAGAATGGATAAACGAAGCAAGGACATGACTTAATCCAGATAATCTTTCGGGTACAGCTTCTGTCCGTATTTTTCAGCTGTTTGATTCATGAATAAGAGCTGTTCCGGACTCGGAGGAACTGCGTCAGGAATGGTTTCAACAGGAATTTTCCGGCCAACTTCCTGAAAGAAAGCATCCAAACCGGAAGGAACAACAATACACAAAAGTCGTGCGTTGGTCGACGAAGTGTTTTTAAAGCAATGTACCGGCCCGTCAAGTGGAATATGAATCAAATCTCCCTGTTTTGCCGGAATGGTGTGTTCTTTGGTTTTCATTTCAACTTCTCCTTCCAACACATAAAAACATTCCTGAAAACCTTTGTGCTCATGAGGAACGGGTCCTGCGCCCGGAGGAACGAGCATTTCAATGATTCCCAACTGCCCGTTGGAATGTTGTCCGCTGAGTAAAATGCTGTAGGCAGATGCGCCGATAGCAATCGCTTCAGAAGATGTGTTGTTTGAAATGCGAACCGATTTTGTTTCGTCCATGAATGTTGATTAAGATCTTTTTCCTGTGAAATAAGCGTAAATAGCCATTGCATGACCATGGCCCAATTCAAAATCTTCCTTGAGCCAGGCTACAATTTGACCTGCTTTTACTCCTGCAGCTATTTTTCCGTCCTGGAGAAGACCTTTTTCGTGTGCTATTTTTTCGAAATCTTCCGGAAGTTTTCCTGTTTTAACCTGAATATTATCCAGATATGCTTGAAATGACATGTAATAAAGTGTTAAGATTGAATTAAAAGTAGAAAAAATCAGCATTCGGTGGTGCATTTGTTCAGGTCTGATGAATTGGAGAATCTGCTTTTAGATTCCTTAACAGTTTGGAGGTGAAAGTTGTGACATACATCACAGGTCTTTTTGATTGAATCCCACCAACTTTGTTCCAACAAAATGACAGACAATGCTATTCGAAAATTATCAATTAAAAGAACTGGAATTAAAGAACCGGATTGTGATGCCTCCAATGACGCGTTCAAGATCAGCTAAAGGCGAAATTGCAACCGATTTGATGGCCGAATATTATGCACAGCGCGCTTCAGCCGGATTAATCATTTCAGAAGGAACACAAATCAGCAGACAAGGACAAGGTTATGCCTGGACTCCCGGAATTTTTACCGCAGATCAGATTGCCGGTTGGAAAAAAGTAACAAACGCAGTTCACGAAAAAGGAGGAAAGATGTTCGCTCAATTGTGGCATGTGGGAAGAGTTTCACATACTTCATTGCAGGAAAACGGACAAGCTCCTGTTTCGCCATCGGCTATTCTGGCGGAAGGTGTGAGTGTTTTTCTGGCAAAAGATGGAAAAGATTCTTCATCGGGAGAAGGAGAAATGGTACAGCATTCCATGCCGCGCGCTTTAACGGTTTCTGAGATTCAACAAATCGTGAAAGATTATGCCCAGGCTGCTAAAAATGCCATTGAAGCAGGATTTGACGGAATAGAATTGCACGGAGCAAACGGATATTTGATTGAGCAGTTTATCGATTCGCAAACCAATCTTCGTACAGATGAATACGGAGGAAGTCTGGAAAACAGATTGCGGTTTCTGAAAGAAGTTGCAACAGCGGTTTCAGAAGCAATCGGAGCTGAAAGAGTGGGAGTGAGACAAGCCCCGCTGACCACATTGATGGGAGCGATGGATGACAATCCGGAAGAAACATACATTGCTGCTGCAAAATTATTGAATGAGATCGGAGTAGCGTACATTCACATAGCGGAAGCTGATTGGGAGAATGCTCCGGTAATGCCTGTTTCATTCAAGGAAGCGTATCGTGAAGCGTTCAAAGGAACTTTGATTTACTCCGGAAAATACACCAAAGAGCGAGCAGAAGAAGCTTTGCAAAAAGGCTGGGCGGATTTGATCGGTTTTGGTCGGCCGTTTATTGCCAATCCGGATCTGCCTTTCCGTTTAGAGCACAATTTACCTTTGAATGAGCCGAATAAGGCTAAATTCTTCGGTGGCGGAGCAGCTGGATATACGGATTATTCGGTTGCTAAAGAGTTAGTTTAATGAATTGCGAATTGCGAATTGCGAATTGCGAATTGCGAATTGCGAATTGCGAATGATTGAACTTTAAACAATAGAACATTTTTTAATTAGAAATAACAAACAAACGACAGGATGAAAAGACAATTAGGAAAAAGTGAATTAATGGTTTCTCCACTGACATTGGGAACTTTCGCGATAGGCGGATTGATGTGGGGAGGAAACGACCGGAAAGATTCAATTGAAGCAATCAGAGAATCGATCCGCCATGGAGTAACATCTATCGACACGGCCCCATTTTACGGAGTGGGTTTGAGCGAAGAAGTGATCGGAGAGGCTTTGAAAGGCATGGATCGTTCCAAAGTGGAAATTCTGACCAAATTCGGATTGGTTTGGGAACAGGACGTAAAAGGAACTGTTGCTTTTGATGCACAAATCGACGGGAAAACCGTTCCGATTTATAAAAACGGACGCAAAGAGAATGTGATCCGGGAAGTAGAAAACAGTTTGAAAAGACTGCAAACGGATTACATCGATTTGATTCAACTGCATTGGCCGGACGTGGAAACTCCGATCTCTGAGACGATGGAAGCCATGGAACAATTGCTGAAAGACGGAAAAGTAAGAGCAATCGGGGTTTCGAATTACGACCGTTCTCAACTGGAAGAAGGATTGAAAACAACAGTGCTTCACTCCAATCAGGTTCCATACAGCATGCTGAACAGAAGTATTGAGGAGGAATTACTGCCTTTCGCTATCGAAAATCAGATTGGAATCATTGCTTACAGTCCGTTGGAAAGAGGTTTACTTACCGGAAAATACTCCGACGGAACCGGAAAACTGAGTTCGGATGATCACCGCAACGGTTATTTCCAGCAGTTTGATCCGGAGAACCTGAATCGCTTATTACAGGCTTTAAATGATCTGGCACTGACGAAAAAATGCAGCGTAGCTCAATTGGTATTGGCCTGGACAATGAACCAACGTGGAATTACAACTGTTTTGGGAGGAGCGAGAAACGCCGAACAAGCCATTCACAATGCTCAATCCTTACACGTACAATTAACAGAATCTGAATTGAGCCAAATTCGAGGCTTTATCAAAAACTAAGATATGGATACAACTATTTTTGAACCGGCAGTTTTGGGTTCTCTGCATCTGAAAAACCGCATTGCAATGGCTCCGATGACCAGAGCAAGAAATGCAGACGGAATTCCGAATGAGAACAATGCTTTGTATTATCAACAGCGTTCCGGTGCAGGATTAATCATAACGGAAGGAACGGCTATTTCCGAAACGGCAAAAGGAGTTTTGCATATTCCCGGACTTTATACAAAAGAACAGGTCGAAGGATGGAAATTGGTTACAAAGGCTGTTCACGGAGAAGGAGCCGTGATCTTTGCACAGCTTTGGCACGTGGGAAGAGTGTCGCATACTTCCATTCAACCGAACGGAGAAACTCCTGTTGCACCTTCTGACATTCAGGCGGAGAAATCATTTGCCTGGGGATGGAATGAAAACGGACAGGAAGGATTTGTTTCCTGTTCCAAACCCAGAGCATTGGAAACGGAAGAGATCGGCAAAGTAGTAAAAGACTTTCAGCAGGCAGCAAAAAATGCCATAGAAGCAGGTTTTGACGGAATCGAACTGCATGGTGCAAACGGTTATCTGATTGAACAATTTCTGAATCCGCAGATCAATAATCGCACAGATCAATACGGTGGAAGTGTGGAAAATCGTTCCCGTTTTCTGCTGGAGGCAATTGATGCAAGTATTGAAGCAATCGGAGCAGAGAAAGTTGCTATTCGCCTGACTCCTTATGGTGGTTTGCACGAATTGCCGCATTACGACGAAATCGAAGAAACTTATCGCTACCTGGCAGAAGAATTATCGCGGAGAAAAATCGCGTACATTCACCTGATGGATCAAAAGTCCCGCGGAAGCTTTGCCATTCCGGAAGGATTTTTAGAGCGATTCAGAAACTGGTTTAGCGGAACAATCATTTTAGCAGGAGGCATGAATCGTCAAAAAGCAGAGCAACTCGTTGAAGCCGGAACCATTGATCTGGCCGCTTTTGGTGAAGATTTCATTGCAAATCCGGATCTGGTGGAACGTCTGAAAAACAATTGGCCGTTGACACTTCCCAAAAGAGAATTACATTATGGTTTAACGCTGGAAGGATACACGGATTGGAAAGTATATCCGGAATCGGTTTTAGCAAATTGAAAAACAAGAACGAATTATGAAAAGAATCATCCAATTAATAGCATCCATCTTCCTTTTAACCTTAGGGAATGTTGGGTTTTCACAACAAACGAACAAACATATGAAAGCAAAAATTTTATTTGTGGTAACAAGCCACGATACGAAAGGAAGTACGGGTGAAAAAACAGGGTATTACCTGGCTGAAGTTTCTCATCCCTGGAAAGTATTGACCGAAGCAGGTTATGAAATTGATTTCGTGAGTCCGAAAGGTGGAAATCCTCCGGTTGATGGTTTTGATCTCTCTGATGCGGAGAACAAAGAGTTTTGGGAAAATGAGCATTACCATCAGAAAATTACAAACACCATGAAGCCTTCTGAAGTGAAACCGGAAGAGTATGCAGGAATATTTTATGCCGGAGGCCATGGAGCGATGTGGGATTTGCCCGATAATTCTGATATTGCACAAATCGCAGCGAAAATTTATGAGAATAACGGAATTGTAGCTGCTGTTTGTCACGGCCCGGCAGGTTTGGTGAATATCAAATTGAGTAACGGCGCTTACCTGATTTCCGGAAAGAAAGTAAACGGATTCTCAAATGAAGAGGAAGAGTTGGTGAAACTGACAAACGTAGTTCCGTTCCTTTTGGAAGATCAAATGAAGAAACAAGGTGGGATTTATGAGAAATCAGCTCCATGGAGTGAACACGTTACAGTGGACGGACGTTTGATTACCGGACAAAATCCGCAATCTGCAAAAGCTGTAGGAGAAGCCATTAAAAAGGCTCTGGCAAAATAGTCATTTTCCTTTTTTGGAATTCGGGAAGCATATTTCTTTCGTATTTTTATGAAATGGAATATGCTTCTTTTTTACGTAACCATATCGGCAGCGTTGTTTCCCTTACGGAAGAAGAACTGGAACTGATCACAAGCTGTTTTACTCCCGTTTTCGTTCCAAAAAAGACCAGTTTACTTTCCTGTGATCAACCTGTTTTCAGAGAATATCTGGTGGTTGAAGGATGTATGAAATTGTTTATGGTTGACGAAGCCGATAAAGAATACATCATTCAGTTTGCGATGGAAAATTGGTGGATTTCGGATTATCCGGCCTATCATTTCAAAACCAAATCAACGACTTGTATTCAGGCTTTGGAAGATTGTGTGGTTTTGGAGTTGACGGCTGAAAACAAACAAAAACTGATCTCAGAAATTCCTGCAATGATGTCTTTTTTCGGACAGAAATCGTTTAGCGGTTATGTGGCTTTGCAAAAACGGGTTTTATCCCTGCTTAAGAACTCCGCAAAAGAGAAATACGAACTATTGTTGAATCAATATCCGGAGCTTTTTCAGCGCGTTTCCAAGACAATGATTGCTCATTACCTGGGAGTTTCCAGAGAAACTTTGAGTCGTTTGGAGAAGAAGAAAGATTAATGGCGGCTTCAACTTTGCTCAGCCACCATTTGATCTATTAATTTAAAAAAAGTTGCGGTTGTCCGTAACCAGTTTCAATCCTTTAAAAATTCCTTTTTCGAATTGAATACGGCTCGCTTTTACTGCTATCGGGAAAAGGGAATTGGCATTGGAAACCATTTTCAAGGTTTGTTCTGATTTGGAAGTAAAATCCAGTTTTCCTTCTGCCGCTTGATTGAGTGAAGCCACAACTCCTGCATCGACATTAAAATCAGTTTCAATTTCTACATTCAAATTCTTAGCCATTACGACTCCTGTGATAATCAGAATGTTGTTGCGATTGGCATTCTTGAGCAAAACCGGATTGACGTGTTTGAAATCTGCCGTTGCCAGGTAATCCGTGATTTCTCCCAGAGGAATGACGCGTGTAACGGAATTGTTGTAGCTGATTGTTACTTTCTTTCCCGATTTGATATTGGCTGAAACTTCAAATGATCCCATACCGATTGATTTTAAAATGTCTTCCAGTAAGGAAATCCCGATATTGAAATTGTATTCGTCGGTTTTGGTAGTGTCAACAGACAAAGCTGCATCCTCTTCAATGTTCAACGCCACCGAACTCGTAAATGCATGATTAATATCGGAATAATACAATTCGGCTTCATTCAAATCCTGTTTCAGCCACAACTGTAACGGTTTTTGATTTCGAATCGGACCTTCGATCAAATCGTATCCGGCGTCTTTTAAATAATTTGTCAGTTTCATGAGTGATTCTTGTTTTTATACCACTTAGTAGAAATCATCTCAGAAATAAAATCAGGAAGAAGATTCTGTAAACGTGGTGATTTTGAATAGTTGAAACTAACAAAAAAAATGATTGCTTTTAAATTTTGGATTCTGACAGGAGATATTTTAAGGAATCCTTAATTTACAGGATACAGTGATAGGGAGATAAGATGATAAGGAATAGCATAAGGTTAATTATTGAAGTCTCAAAGAGAGAAAAACTTTCATTATTTCAAATTATCCAATTTTTTACTCTGATTTTATGGTGATGTAATCCATTCATTCTGAGGGGAAATGCCATTAGAGAAGTGGTGGAAATGGATCAACTAAATTCTCGGATAATCCATGGTTTTGTTTGTTGATAATCAGTTGTTTAAATTTGTTTGTGTAATGCTAAACTTGAGGTGGGTTCGTAATATTGCGATATTGCAAATTTGAGATTGATGCTTTGATTATGAAACATCTCATTTCCCAAATCAAAATGATTTCTACCGGAATCCCCTTGCAAATGTATACAGGGCTGGAAAACATCAGGTTTTAATCACATTTGAATTATTTGAAGTAAGTTTGCGCCTAAAAATCAATTTAATGAAAAACACTTATATCATCACCTGTGCATTATTCTTCTTGAGTTTTGCCCACCGAAGTATTTCTCAGGAATCCACAATTTCAGCAGAATTGCCAGAGGTTCGTGAAGAATTTGTTGGTGCAACTGAAGACAAAATGATCTATTGCAATCAGCTGATAAACCCTATGAACAGCGTTGTAACTGCTGAATACATCACTGTAAACACGAAAAATCCGGAGGAGAAAAAGAAAACATTCAAAGCTAAAACGGAATTTAATTCAAACTCTCCGATGTCTTTAACAAGATTGTTTGTTGAAGGAGGTCATATTTATGAAGTTTATCTGTCAACAGACTATAAACTGCTGGGTGTGATTAAACGCGATATGAATACTCTGAAGGAGGTTGGAGAGCATTTAGAGCTGAATGATACAGGATGTAAGTTTGTAAAAGGTGACGAAGACGGATTCTATTTGTTTTCGGGAATAAAGTTGTATCGGATTAGTTTGGATTTACAGGTTCTTTGGAGCAGAGAGTATGAAATGTTCAAGGATAACAGTGTTAGTTTGAGCTCCATGGAGATTGACGACAACCGAAATGTATTAATGACTGTTTCAGTTGATGAGAAGGTGAAATCAAAATTCTTCGGATCAACACCGAGAAGATCATCTTTGCTTTTTGTTATCACAGACCCGGAAGGGAATGATCCTGATATAATTAGCCCGGAAATCCCGGAAAGTATGGCTGTTCAGGCAGCACGTTTTAATTATGATGATGCATCCAAACAATTGAAAGGATTGTTTATTACAGCGAAAGAACCGAATTCGAATCCTGAGTCATCCTTTATTAAAGGAATCGGATATGTATTTCTGAAATGGAATAAGGAAGGAGTTGTGATTTCCCACGAAAAACACGATTTCTCATTTACCGATTTTCTGGATGAGAACATGAAAAAATGCCTGGAGTCTGCGGGATTGAAACCTGAGAAGTGTGAACTGAACAAATGGTTGACGTACCGTCAATATTCAAATATTCGTTTTTTAGAAAACGGAAATGTCTTTTTTGTAGCAACTTCTTTGGGGAAATACATTGGAGAAATGGAAAACAGTAAAATGATGTTTGTGCTTTCACCTGAAGGAAAAATGATCTGGCAAAAAATGCTGCCATATACTTCAAACGGACTTTACAGAGATGCCAATTTCTATATTTCTGAAAACAAAGTGCATCTTCTTGTTCAGGATTTCATAAAGTCATTTGAAACGGGGACTTATGCTTATAAAGCGATTAATTCTCCCGTAAGTGGTAAAACGGTATCTCTGTCTGAGCGTGTATTGGATTTGGAAACAGGAACTGAATTGTCAAGTAAATTGATTCCAAACCCGTCGGAGAAATTTATTCCGACAGCTGTTCTTTACAATAAGAATAAAAAGCTTATTGTACGGTATTCTCTCACTGGAAAAAATCTGGAGCAATTCTTGACGATTACTTATTAAGAGAGTCGAGGGTATTGAAACTAAAGGCGCGGATATTTTCTGCGCTTTTTTTGTTTGGAATTGTCAGGTAATTTAGGCTTGATTTCCTGAAACTCACTGATACTGGGCCTCTAACTGTTTTTAACGGTTACGCAACGGATAAATATGGGAAGTATAATCTAATTCTGGCTTTTGCCCGCTGTATCCCTTGCTGCCGCTGGGGAAATAGATGCATATCTATTTATCTTTTTAATAGGTTTGAACTCATTAGAGAATCTATCAGATTTTCTGAAACTCAGTGATACCGCACCTCTAAAGGTTTTTAACGGTTATGCAACGGATAAAACTTCTGATAAAGCAGAGGTTCACAAAGCGACAAAGCCTTACTTCAATTCCTCCAAAGCCTTCTTCGTTCCGATTTTTGCAGTGATATAATCCACATCGCGCTTTGGAGAGCGGGCAGGAGAGTGACTTCGACCATAGAAAATAATCTGCAGATGAAGTTTATTCCACAATTCTTTCGGAAAGAGTTTTTTCGCGTCACGTTCGGTTTCTTCTACGTTTTTTCCACTCGTAAGGCCCCATCGGGTCAGCAAACGATGAATGTGCGTATCGACCGGGAAGGCTGGAACACCAAATGCCTGAGACATAACCACGGAAGCCGTTTTGTGACCAACTCCCGGCATTTCCTCCAAAGCTTCGAAACTTTGAGGAACTTCGCCACCGTGCAGATCAATGATCATGTGCGACAAATCGTAAATAGCCTGAGATTTTCTTGGAGAAAGTCCGCAAGGTTTGATGATATCACGAATTTCTTCTACAGAAAGTTTAATCATGTCCTGCGGCCGGGAAGCACGTCTGAACAAAATCGGAGTGATTTTATTGACGCGTTCATCCGTACATTGAGCCGATAAAAGAACAGCAATCAATAAGGTATAAGGACTCCAGTGATCCAGGGGAACGGGTGTTTCCGGATAACATTTCTCCAATTCTTCAATAACGTATTGTGCTTTTTCTTTTTTTGTCATGGTCGGTAAAAGTAAATAAAAAAATGATGGAGTAAAGAACAGTGGAGACGCGATGCATAGTGTCCCCACTGTTTTTCAAAAGACCTGATCAATGTACAGTAAACTGAACAGATTTTGATGCTGTATTTCCATCGTGATCCAAAGCCACTACCAAATCCAGTTTGAGCGGGGTATAGCTTGAAAAACCATGATTTACCGCTTGGTTTACCGTGAAATCAGCCAAATGATCGTGAATTTCATTCTGATAAATGATCGAATCATTTGTGGTGTTGGTAATCGTGATCTGATATCCGTGCAGATTTGCGGTCCCGGAAATGCTTCCGTTTATGGTGAAATTTCCCTGAATGGTATCGCCTTCATGTGGGTTGGTGAGCGTAACGACAGCCGAAACTTTTTCAGGCTCTGATTTTTTTTCTTTTTTACAGGAGAACAAACTAAAACTTCCTGCAAGAACGACTAATAATATTGGTTTCATACTAATTGAAAAAATAATTAAGTGAAATACTGAATGCGGTTTTTTGGTGCGAGTTTCCGTCTCCTAAACTCTGAACAACAGGAATGTGATAATTTCCCTGAATAATCCAGGAGTTCCACTGGAATGATGCACCGATAATTCCGGTGAGGATTTGGCCCTGAGTAGGAGAACTGGCGATGGGTTTTCTGTTCAGATAATCAACCCCGCTCCAGGAATATTGCGCTCCGGCATAGATTCCCCAGGTCCGGAATTTGTATTGTCCGAATAAACTGGCGCTGAACAGGGAACCCGGAATGTATTTGTATTTGTTTTCTCCGCGCAGAATGTACTGACTGGTTTGCAACAAGCTCCATTTCTTTTTTTGAAAGAAGAAGGAGTTTTGGAATACTGCATCGAAGGTTCCGGTTCCGGGATAGAGATACAGATCGGTATCGTTTGGTTGTGTGAATTTTCCCAACGGACTTTTCACTCCTGCGCCAATGATCCAGCGAAATAAACGGGTTTGAAGACTATCCTGACGATTGAACAAAAAGTAATTGACTGTCAGAATGGGATCTCCCAATCCGTTTTTGCGGGATGTGGTATCGTCTGCAATGTGTGTGTTGAAACCGAAAGGAACATTGAGTTGCAGCTGCCATTTGTTTGCCAGACGGATTTGTCCGGTGAGATCGATGCGTTGAAAGTAATCCGTACTTCTTTCCATTCCAGTCCCAAATACTTTCGGGTGCTGACTTTTATATAAACGGTATTGATAATTCAATCCGATACTCGTTCGGTTGCCTTGCGCCAGAGTTCCCAATCCCTGAGTGGAATTGAAAGCTCCGCATCCGCATACATCACAGGAATATGCTTTGTAGGAGGACAGCACAAGACACACGAAAAAGAGCATGCTTTTTTTCATGATTTTGCATTTAACTAATTTCTAAAATGTGTTCTATACGAAAAAGGAAGGGTGTGATTTTTAGCCCACGTATTACGCTGATTGCGCGGAACCTTGAGAGCTCTTAAAACAACATTCATTTCGTATATTCATTCCATGAATAATATACACAGATAAGCTATCGATTAATTTAAAAGGTACACCAAAAAAATCAGCGTAATCGGTGCTGTCTGCAGGAAATATTCAAAAAATGGAGTTACCCGATAGTTGGTGGATGGAAAATAGTCCCCGAAAAAGAAATCAATTCTTTGTTTTGGTAGAAGAAATAAGCATTTTCTTTCGGAATGCAGGTTTCTGATCGTTCGAAAGAAGTACTTATTTGAGAATCTAAATTCCAAACGGTTTCTTTCAGTTTCAAAGGCATTTTTGGAACAGGTTGATTCTTTTTCTCTTCCTGTTCCAATTTTTTCAGTTGCCTGGCCAAATAACACTTACCGTCACAATGAAGCATCGGTTTTTTCTTATTGACACAATATTTTGCCGCGAGCTCGATCTGATTGTTATAGAACCAGATGTTCCATGAGAATGCCGCAATATCTTTCCAAAGCAAAGCTATTACGAACAGGATACTCAATATGCCCGCGAATCGTTTCAAATTTCCATTAGTAAATCGGAGGAAATGCGTTCGGATCAGCCTCGTTCATAATCCCATAAGCTGCCTCTACAATATCATCGATGCTTGGTTTGGAGAAATAATCTCCGTCCGTTCCGTAAGCCGGTCTGTGATCTTTCGCACTCAAAGTTACCGGAGCTGAATCCAGGAAGTTGTATCCGCCTTGTTTCACCAAAATCTGATCTAACAGGAATGCCGTTGCGCCTGAGCTGACATCTTCGTCTACAATCATCAAACGGTTTGTTTTCTTCAAAGATTCTGCAACCATTCCGTTGATATCAAAAGGGAGAAGCGTTTGTGCGTCGATCAACTCAACTGAAACTCCCATTTCTGTCAGTGTTTTTGCTGCTGCTTCACACAAGTTGAAGGTCGATCCGTAAGAAACGATTGTCAAATCAGTTCCTTCCGCAACGATTTCAGGAACTCCAAGCGGAGTAGTGAAAGTACCGATGTTTGTCGGCATAGCTTCTTTAATTCGGTATCCGTTCAAAGGCTCAATAACCAAAGCCGGTTCGTCAGCCTGCATCAAAGTATTGTAAAAACCTGCTGCTTTTGTCATATTTCTCGGAACGCAGACATGAATTCCGCGAATGGAGTTGATGATCATTCCCATCGGAGAACCACTGTGCCAGATTCCTTCCAAACGGTGTCCGCGGGTAGAAACGATCAACGGAGCTTTTTGTCCGCCTTTCGTGCGGTATTGAACCGTTGCCAAATCGTCAGACATGATCTGAATTCCGTAAAGCAAATAATCCAGGTATTGAATTTCTGCGATTGGTCTCAGTCCGCGCATCGCCATTCCGATTCCTTGTCCGATAATCGTACATTCACGAATTCCGACATCGGATACGCGCAATGTTCCGAACTCTTCCTGCAAACCTTCCAACGATTGGTTCACACCTCCGATTTTTCCGGCATCTTCTCCGAAGATCAATGACTCAGGATACTTTTCAAAGATTGCCTTGAAATTGTCGCGAAGAATGATTCTTCCGTCTTCCTGACGATTGTCCGAACCGTAAGTTGGAGCAACTTCCTGCACTTTCAAAGCGCTGTTTTCGGAGTTGGAGTATAAATAATCGCTGTAACGATTGTAATTGCTTGCTGTTTCTTGTTTCAACCAGGAAATCAAAGCGGTTTTTGCTGCCGAATTCTCGGTGCGAACCATGCGCAATACTTTGCGAACCGTATTGAAAACGTCCTTGCGGATCGGATTCATGGTTTTTTGCAATGCTTCGATTTCTTTTTTGATGAAAACTCCGTTCGGGCTTTCGGAAGCTAAACTCTCCAAAACTGCCACAGCATGATCCAAATCTTGTTTCAAATCCTGCGTAAACAAAGCCCATGCTTCTTTCTTTTGTTCGTTCACGTAAGCTTTTGCTTCGCTTGCGATTTGAGCTAATTCTTCTTCTGTTGCCAGTTTCTGACCGTCTGCATCGAAGTTCAGAATCCATTCTTTGAATTTGTTGATACAATCGAATTCGGATTCCCATTTCAAACGCTCTTCGTTTTTGTAACGCTCGTGCGAACCGGAAGTAGAATGTCCTTGCGGCTGATTCACTTCTTTTACGTGAACCAACACAGGAATATGTTCTCTGCGGGCTAAATCAACTGCTTTTTCATAGGTTTCACACAAATGAGCATAATCCCAGCCTTTTGTCACGAAAATTTCGTAACCATTGGAATCTGCTGTGCGCTGCATTCCGCTCAAAGCTTCTGAAATACTTCCTTTGGTTGTCTGATGTTCACGCGGAACGGAAATTCCGTAACCGTCGTCCCAAACGGACATTACCATCGGAACCTGTAAAACTCCTGCTGCGTTGATGGTTTCCCAGAAAGGTCCTTCTGAAGTGGAAGCATCACCGATTGTTCCGAAAGCAACTTCATTTCCTCCGTTGGAGAATTTTTTGAATGCTTCGAGGTCTTTCAATGTCGGGTGTTCACGATATACTTTGGAAGCTTGCGCCAAACCAAGTAAACGCGGCATTTGCCCGGCAGTTGGTGAAATATCTGCGGATGAATTTTTTTGTTTTGTCAAATCTTTCCAATTTCCGTTCTCGTCCAGATTACGTGTAGAGAAATGCCCGCCCATTTGGCGACCAGCGGATTGTGGTTCGATAATTTCGTCTGTATGACCGAATAAACCTGAGAAATACTCACGCACATTCAATTGGTCAATAGCCATCATCAGGGTTTGATCGCGGTAATATCCTGAGCGGAAGTCGCCGTCCTTGAATTGTTTTGCCAATGCAATTTGAGCCAATTCCTTTCCGTCACCGAAAATTCCAAACTTTGCTTTTCCGGTAAGAACTTCTTTTCGCCCTAACAAAGAGGTTTCTCTTGAAATACTTGCCAAATGAAAGTCTTTCAATACTTCCGATTTGAAGGTATTAAAGTCAACTGCGATCAATTCTTCCTGGGGTGTTTGTGATGCCATAGCTTTCCTAATAAAGTTGCACAAATATACTAAATCTTCGCCAAAGTAGAGGCGGTTTCAGACGAAGAAAGGGAACAATTATTTCATTTTCGGAATCAGCTGTTTAACCAGTTTTTGATTTGGTTTTTGGCTGTTTTCTCCAAACCGATGACGGTAATATCCGCTTTCTCCCAAACTAAATCTTCAATTCCCTCTAATTGCGCCAGACGTTCTATTTCAGCGCGGATATGAAAAGGATCAAAATTCAGGGTTTCCGCTGCCTGCTTATAATCGTAGCTGTTCAATGAATGATTTTTCTGAATTTCCACTTTCAGATAATCGGACCAAATGGAACGGATATCCACTCCGATAAAGGCCGAACAGGAACGTACATAGCTCTGTTCGCCGTTTCCGACTGTGATATAGATCCGCCAGGAATCAGTTGCCTGCACCTGAAGTCCGATTTGTTGTGCGAGTTTGTATGGAATGCGCTGTTCTTCTGCTTTTGTCAATACATGAAGCACCAATTGATAGGGTTTTTGGTTGTTTTCCAGATCTTTGTTCGGTTCCAGTGTCGACAAAACACAGTACAATTCACGTGATTTCGGATTGGAAAGGAGTTGCGTGTTCACCGCATCATTTACAATTGGAAGGTTCATTTTCCCCAAAGCGTAAAAAAGCAGGTTGAATGCAATGATGTCGCCTCCGCTGAAAATGGTTGTGTTGTGCTCGATGTAATCCGTGTCTTCATACGCGTACTTTGAAAGTGTTTTTCCTGCGTTTTCTGCTGCTGCTTCAGTGATGAATTTATCCGCTCTTGCAAGGTCGGAAGCGCTGTAGGCTGTCATGGAAAGTGACTGGATATATTGCAGATAGGCTGCGGTTTCTACAAATGCAGAAAATTTGTTTTTGTCGTTTAAATAATCTTCCAGTGCTGTTTGCAGGCAGTCGATCATGAGTAAGCTGTACGGATAATCGGTTTTGAAATGATCCACCGCTTTTTTGACAATAGGAAGGTATTCTTCCTTCATGTTTTTGACATATCTGAAGAGTGAAATTCCGCCCACTTTCAGAATCGCATCATGCAATTTTTGCGGATCAATTCCGGAAGGCAGTTTTCTCAATTCTTTGATCAGATGGGCTTCTTGCAAAGAACCGATGGATGTGATTTCCTGATCCAAATAATTGTTCATGGCTTCTTCTGCCTGGGAAATTGCATCTGATTTGGGTTTTGCAGAAACGGAAACGATTTTGCCTGCAATGAAACTTTCAATTTTCGGCTTGTCTTTTTTGTTTCCGTTGGAAGAAAGGGTATACCAGTCGAGTGAAATCCCGATTTGTGCCGCCAGAGCATCCAGATATGATTGAATATTTTCCGGCTTCGGCTCCCACTGAATGGTTTCTAAAGTAACGTCATCCTGATTAATCCGCGCCTGTACATCGAATTGATTGGTTTTACTGACCGAGAAAGTAAGAGCCGTCGGAGCCCAATATCCTTTGTCGTAGGTTTTGTCATTTACTTCCAGAGAAAGGTATCCGGGTTTTTCCAGCCAATTGGGTTCAATACCTGCCTTTTCAAGTACTTCAAGTGCAAAAGCACCCTGATTGATTTGCTTGAGTTTTTCAATAATTTTTCCATTCAGGGAATGATATCTTTTGTCTCCCTGATTCAGAATTTCGTGCAAATGAATTAAATCGCTTTCGTCTTCGGTTTGTGCGATAAATAGTTCCAGAAAGTCAAATCGTTCCTGTGTGAATGTTTCTGTCAGCAAAAGAATCAGTGATATTTTAACGGGCCGGTCTCTATCGATTAATCGCTGCGGATCAATATCGGAAAATGTATGTTGTTTGTAATTCTTCAGAACATTTATCCAGGGATCTAAAATTGCTCCCTGAGCCAGTTCTTTCAACTGAGGAACTTTCTTTTTGTCCGGAACATATTCGTAGCTCGAGATCTTTCTGAGAATTGCGGTAGTTTGCTTCCATTGGTCGTGCCATTGCTTGTTTCCGTCAAAAAGCTGCAGGAATTCAACAGCAATCCCGGAATCAAAATAATTGTATTCTTCTTCGGGTGGATAGACTTCTTTCAGAATCAGGAGTATGTCGGTGGGAATTTTATCGGCTTTTTTCAGAATCTTCTCCAGGTTCAGTTGTTTGAAGACTTTGGCGATAGATGCTTTGTCTGCATCACCCGGAAATTTGGGGACTTTTTGGACTAAATTGTCGTTCAGTTCTCTGAATTTATCCCAATGATCATTGTTGAAACCTTCTTCGGCACTCATTACTGCCAAATGGTCGAAGTATTCATTGATTAGTTTTTGTATCATAAAGTTGATCTTTTTAGTCTTTGTTGCAGTTGCCCGGTTTTGTTGGAAGAAACGGGAATCAATTTCGAAAATTAGGAATTTTATTTCTTATGATTTGAACGAAAGTTTTTTGAGTTTGTAGTAAGTCCCAAATTGATTCGTATGAAAACTATCATCCTTTTAGCTGCCTTGTCGGGATTCGGTTTATCCTCGCAGGCCGGCACACTTTTCGAACAATTGTGTGCCTTTAATCCGAACTGGAAAAATTATCCGCAAAAAGTTCCCGCTGAACGCGAACGCGTATTTCTGTCAGATAAACAATACATTCAGACGCATTTGGAGTTTGTATTGTCGACCTTGAAATCGGCTGATTTATCAAATTTCACAAAGACTCAGCGCAAAATGAGAGTTCATTTAATTGAAGTTCTTTCAGATTATCGTCTGCAGGGAATGTTCCCTGTGAATTACCATCAATCGGAGCGTATTCCCGTGTTTATCGATGAAATGGATCGTCATTGCGCGGTTGGTTTTCTGATGAAAGAAACGGGATACGAAAACCTGGCTCGCCAGATCTCGAAAGCTGATAATTATATCTGGGTGAAGGATCTGAGCGGGGAAGAAGTGCTGAAATGGCAGGCAATGTCGGGCTTCACTTTGGAAGAACTGAAGTTGATTCAGGGAGCTTATGAATCGTATATGCCTTTTGCTTTGGAGCAGCCTAACCGGATTGAGATTCCTCAAAAACCGGAAGTTATTTGTATGAATTTCAAGCAAAAAGACCTTGCAAGAAGCAATAGCAAAACTGGAACGGACCGCATTTGGATTCGTGGAGAAGGGAAGGAAGGTGTGCTGCATGGAAGATGGGAACAGAATTATTCTCCCGCTTTGCCGTGGATCGTTGGGTTTTACCAGGATGGTGAACGCGAAGGAAAATGGATGGAATATTATCAGGGAACGGATGCTTTGTGTCGCACGGAGCATTGGAGAGACGATAAATTGAACGGGATTCGTACGCGTTTTGACCGCGCAGGAAATGTGATTGAGGAAATTCAGTTTGAAAACGGAGCTGCAATTGTGAAAACCAATTACGAACTGAATCAATCATTGAAATTTGTTCGCAAACCGATCGGAGAGAACAAGGTTTGGACGGAAATCTATAATTTGGGAGGAAGATTGATTGCCTCGGGCCATGAATCGATTCACAATCCGGGAAACCTGCAATGGTTTCAGAATATTGAACTGACTGCTTTAAATACGATGTCGCTGGCTTCACAAAGTTATACTCAAACACATGCAAATGGTCAAGCGAATTCCGGAGAGAATGTTGTGCGTTTGTATGATGAGCCACCTTTGGTAGAATACATCAAACAAGGAGATTGGATTTATTTTATTGATGCTTCAAATGATTATCTTGATGCTCGTCCGCATGGACAGAGCCTGTATCTTTTCACCAAGCGATTCAGCCGTTTCGGATCGGATATCGTGCTTCGGACAAATCATTTCGGAAATACACATCAGATTCCGGAATTTGATTCACTTCGGGTGAGTTATTCGGATGGAAATGTGGATGTTTTCAACGGATTCTACAACAAACAACGTTTCCGCATGGAGTTTGAATGGTATCCTGAACAGGATTACATACAATTGGAAGGGTACAATTATTTCGATGGAAGACAATTTCACAGAGGAAGACAACGACTGACTCCGTTTCAACGGATGAAAAGTGTTGGTTTTGTGAATGAGCGGAATGAAAAGATCGGGAAATGGCAGCATTTTAATCCATACGGGCAATTGTCGCGCGTGGAAGAATTTATTCTACCGGAGAAAAAAGAACTATGATTCATTATCTGTGGAAAAAAACACCAGAATTTTAATACAATACACAAAGCAAAAGCGGTACTCAGTTTTACCTGAATACCGCTCACTTTGCTTTACTTATGTTGGGTTGGGTTTGATTTTAAATAGAAGGTTCAAAGGTGAAAATGACTTTTACATTTGAACTTTTACCTTTTGACTTTCGGGCTTGCCCGAATCAGTCTTCGTAAGCTTCAAAGGGTTCGTCTGCATACATCACTCCGACATAATCCTTTTCATCCACTTTCACTTCCAGGTTGTTGACGAAGAATTTTTTTCCTTTCGGAACTTCGATTACGATTTCGATTTCCTGATTGCGCAATCCGTCGGAAACAGGGAAGGAATAGTAAGGATCAACCAATAATTTGTTTCCTTCCAGATTCAGTTTGTGTTTGATGTGCATGCTTCTTTTTTGAGCAGAAGTACGGTCGATTCCGTGTGCGCTGAAAACCTGAGATACATGGAATGAACTGTCGTTTGATTCGCGGTATTTGATGTGAACTCCATGTTCCATAATCTGTCCGTTTTGAACCGAAATGAAATCAATTCCGCCATTGCTTACAATTCTTCTGTTATTCACGATCAACGGAAGTTCTTCCAATTGCAATTCGTTTGCGTTGATTGTCAGATGCTGGTTTTCAACTTCCGAGTAAACTTCGTAATCACGTGCAGAATTAATAGATCCCATGATTCCCAGAATGATTCCGATGAAGATGAATGCGGGTAGAATAATGAAATTCAGTTTGAAATATTTGTTCACGTTTCCAAGAAGGAGTCTCACGCCAATTGCAATGGAAAGCAATGGTCCGGCAAAACCAACGAGCAGGATTCCGACCCAGATCAGCGAAAATGATTTGCTTACCGGAGTTACCAGGTGAAGGAATTCGTATAAAGAGGCAAACTCCTGATCTCCTGTCATTGGAACAATGTCAATGATTCCTGTTACGATAAATGTGAAGACAACCAGCCAGATCAAAGCTCCTCCGATCAGGAAAATTCCGATTATTTTACCGATTAAGCGTACGAATTGAGATGCTTGTTTGGTCAGATGCGCATTGTTTGCCTTGAATTTGTTCGCAGCCTGAATGGTATCGTCTTTTATGCGCCCTGCCGATTTTTCGAATTCTTCTCTTAAAGTGTCGATGTTGACCGGCTTTCCACGCATTTGTAAGCGTTCGGATGGTGTTTTAGCACTCGGAACAATGATCCACAGAATGATGTAGAGTGGAACCCCGAATCCCATAAATCCGAAGATTACAAAGATGATTCGAACGATTACCGGATCAATGCTAAGGTAAGCTGCGAGTCCTGCTGCCAAACCTCCGAGAACACCGTTGTCCATATCGCGGTACATTCTTTTGCTTCCACTGTTTTCGTATTGATTTTGCGTCTGTTGTTTCGGTTGTTCAGCTTCTTCCGTGATTTCTTCCGGTTCTCCCAACGAAGAAATGGCATTTTCGATATCGCTGATGGTTACAACCTGACGGGTATCACCTAAGTATTGAGACAATAATTCTGCAAAACGCATTTCGATATCTTCCACAATTTCATTGCTTCCGGATTCGTTTTCTAAAGAAGCTTCCAGTTTCTTCAGATAAGTCTGCAGGCGGTCGTATGCATCTTCCTCGATAACAAACAATTGACGGCCTAAATGTATTGAAAGTGTTTTTTTCATGATCAGTTCTTTTTAGTAGTTAATGTTTCTACAGCATGTTGAAGCTCATTCCATGTAATTTGTAAAGCTTCCAATGTGTTTTTTCCACCATCTGTGATGGAGTAATATTTTCTTGGCGGCCCGGAAGTTGATTCTTCCCAGCGATAGGTAAGGAGTTCGATATTCTTCAAGCGAGTCAAAAGCGGGTAGAGGGTTCCCTCCACAACAATCAGCTTTGCTTTTTTCAGCTGTTCCAATATTTCGGAAGGATAAGCTTCCTGATTATTTAGGATGCTGAGAATACAGAATTCCAGGATTCCTTTCCGCATTTGGGCCTGAGTATTTTCTACATTCATAACAAGTACTATTTATGACACAAATATATGTATAAATTAGTACTATGCAATACAAAGTACTATAAAAATGAAAAATAATTTCAATTAAGTCTGTTATATTATTGATTTACAGTTATTTAATAATTTAATTTGAAAATGAAATTATTTGAACTGCTCTTTTTCCTGCCGGGAATTTCGAGCGTTTTGTTTTTCTTCTTTGCGTTTCATACAAAGAAATAATGAGGTAGCGGGTGGTTTTAACGCAAAAGCGTTAGATAGCAAAAGATCGATTTAATTGCTTGACTGAGCGAGTGTGGTGGTTTAGAAAAATAAAAAAACCGGTCATTGAGCGAGGTCGAAATGCCGGTTTTCTATTTTGGTTATCGTAATCCTTTGAATTCTTTCGGATCGGGAACTTCCCGCGCATTGACTTCCTTGAAGTTGTCTATTTGATAAGTTCTTCCCAAATGGTTGTACATCCAAAACGGATCGTCATAAAACTTTTTGAAATCGACTTCCAGGCGCTTCTGAAGCTGATCGACCATTTGTTTGTTTTCTTCTGAGAAATTTTCGTAAACCGGCGGTCGTCCGCCAAAAGATTGTTTCAGTTTCCAGATGTAATCCAATAAATTGAAGCAAGTGTTGAATTGTCCGCAGGCAAGGATAGAGGCTTTGCGGAATTCTTTGTCGTTTTCTTCGCTGAACCAAAGCGTGGTGCTCATTCCGAAGGCATTTTCAGCCACTTTCTGCATGGAATAAGATGGAATGTAATCAGCGCAATAGCTTTTTTTGCGTTGTAAATCGTTCGAGAAACTCAAATCGTAGATGTGATTTGCTTTCGCTCTTCCGGTAGATTTTAAGCCTTTAAGCTGGAAGAACTGATTGTACAGCAAATAGCGGATTCGTTTCAAAAACACATCATTACTCAAAACAAGCAAGGTTGTTAAACGGGTTAGGATCATGTTTTTAAGGAAGTTCAATCTCAGATTTCCGAAATGTTTGAAGAGCATCTCCAGAATTTTGGTCGGGAAGGTTTTTCTCAGATCAAGCCCCGAATTTCCGCGAACTTGCCCTGTGATGGTGTTTTTAATCTTTTCACTGATGAAAAATAATACTCCTGTAACGGCTGCAACAATAGCGATGATACATTGAATAACATACCACCAGATTGTGTGAGGTGCAAATTTCCACATCAGGCAAAGCGAAGTGATTCCCAATACTGAAACGATCAGTGAGAAAATCCGGATGCGGTTGATACTCCAGAAACTGGTTTTATCTTCCTTGGGAAGCTGATACGATTCCATGTAATGGCTTGCCACGTCGCATACCATCATTAAGTCGAAGGCTTTTCCGCTTTCTTCCATTTTACGGGTATTTGCCTGCATCATACTTTCAACCCCCTGATTATCGGTAATTCCTCCATCCATGAGTGAGATCTGAAGACTATCCTTTTTCCTTAATTGTTGAAGTCTTGTTTTGAATTCCACCAAATCCAATGGTTTCGGAAGGGAGTTTATGACGTTTTCAATGTCTTTTTTAGAATACAATAAGAGTAATTCATCCCAATCCAATTCCTGTAAGTTGATATTTAATGCATTGAGCAATTTGGTGGAAGAAACAGTTGAGTTTTCAAAATCCTGAGGAAAAACAATGGGTTCGAAACCTCCCGGAAAACAAGATGATGCAGCAAGCAGATCCGATAGAAGTAAATGCTTTGCTGTATCGTGATTCAGGGCAAGGTTGAAGTTTCCGTAAAGTACTCCTGATTGCCAATGATCTTTCTTCATCTCAACGGTTTGCCGAAACAAGAGACCATTATAGAGTTCGGTTGCATTGAAACAAACTTCTTCCAGATGAGAATTTTTGGATTGTTGGTTTTTATTCAGCGCTTCAACGGAAGCTCCCTGAAATAAGAATTTATCATAGGCCAAAGCGAATGAATTGATCAGATTCCGGCGTTTATCGGGACGACTCTTCCATTCTTTCTTGTCATTTAAGATACGTAGCGCTTCTGATACCAATAAGGTTCCGTCGGTATGTTCAAAAAGGGCTTTGTAGAAAACTTCAAAGGATTTTCCGTCTGCAGAATAGAGCGAATACATAGCAGCTGTAATCGTACCTCCGGATGCAGAAGAAATATAATGGACATTGTCGAGCAAGGTTTTGGATTCGTTTTCTTTCAGTTTCGTTTGCTGGAGGTAGGAGAGAACTCCCAATGCAAAGGTTCCTGCTCTGAATCCACCGCCGGAAAACGCAAGTGCAATGGATTGAAAAGGTGTTTCAAGTAAACCGGGGTCAGTAGTAATGGTATTTTTTTCGTACATAGTGAATAATAATGGTTAAAGCGGCTTAAAAATAAGGAAAAAGATGAAATAAACAACGGTGGTGAGCTCTGTATCAGAACTTAAACGTTAAAAATATTGGAACGCGATGTATTGGTAGTTAATCGCAATTCACGCCTAAACTTAATTTTCTACCGCAAATGCACAAATTTTCAGCTCGGCTACCGCGGCTCGCTTTTGAACCAGATAAGTAAGTAATATTTATTCGTTTTTAAAAGAGATAGAGGCGACTGGTAAGCGCCTCCAACATTTGCGCATTTGTGGTAAAACATAACGCAGTTGTATTTTAAATGATTTGGGCACAAATAATATATGTGTCTGGTGCATCGCGTCCCAACAAAGGGGAAATAAAAAAATCCCGTCTCAGCAAAGCCGAAACGGGATTTCATTATTCTAAAAGAATGAAGATTACTCTCCTCCTTCCATTTTTTCTTTCAATGCAGCTAAAGCATCCAAATCACCTAAAGTTGATTTCTCATTACTTTGGTTGATTGCCTTAACAGCTTGTGATGTAGAAGAACCTGCTCCTGCTGCACCTTTCTTACCAGCTGCAGGTTTTGCAGTTTTCTCATCCGTTCCTTCTTCGAAAGTACGTGTATGAGAAACAACAATTTTCTTAGATTCTTTGTTGAATTCGATCACTTTGAAATCAAGTGTCTCTTCAACTTTAGCGTTACTTCCGTCTTCTTTACGTAAGTGCTTAGAAGGACAAATACCTTCAACACCGTAAGGAAGAGCTACGATACCAGCTTTATCTTTTGTTTCGATAATAGTACCCTGGTGAACAGAACCTTCTCCGAAGATTGTTTCAAACACATCCCATGGATTTTCTTCCAATTGTTTGTGTCCAAGAGAAATACGACGGTTTTCACGATCGATTTCCAAAACAACTACTTCCATTTCGTCACCTACCTTACAGAATTCAGATGGGTGCTTGATTTTCTTTTGCCAAGAAAGATCAGAAATGTGAATCAATCCGTCAACACCTTCTTCCAATTCTACGAATACACCGAAGTTAGTGAAGTTACGAACTTTAGCCTGGTGCTTCGTTCCAACTGCATATTTCGCTTCGATTGCAGACCATGGATCTGGCATCAATTGCTTAATTCCTAAAGACATTTTGCGCTCTTCACGATCCAAAGTCAAGATAACAGCCTCAACTGTATCACCAACTTGCATGAAATCCTGAGCAGAACGTAAATGTTGAGACCAGCTCATTTCAGATACGTGAATCAATCCTTCAACTCCAGCAGCGATTTCAACGAATGCACCGTAATCAGCTAAAACAACAACTTTTCCTGAAACTTTATCACCAACAGCTAAGTTAGCATCTAAAGCATCCCATGGATGTGGTTGTAATTGTTTTAAACCTAAAGCGATACGTTTCTTATCATCATCGAAGTCTAAGATAACTACGTTCAGTTTTTGATCCAATTCAACGATTTCTTCCGGGTGGTTAACACGTCCCCAAGACAAATCTGTGATGTGAATCAATCCATCTACACCACCTAAATCGATGAACACACCATAAGAAGTAATGTTTTTCACAGTTCCTTCCAATACTTGTCCTTTCTCCAGGCCAGAGATAATTTGTTTCTTTTGTTCTTCCAATTCTGCTTCGATCAACGCTTTGTGAGAAACAACTACGTTTCTGAACTCCTGGTTAATCTTAACAACTTTGAATTCCATGTTTTTACCAACATATACATCGTAGTCACGGATTGGCTTAACATCGATTTGAGAACCTGGCAAGAATGCTTCGATTCCGAATACGTCAACAATTAAACCTCCTTTAGTACGACACTTCACGTATCCTGTGATTACTTCACCTGAACGCAATACTTCGTTCACACGGATCCATGCTTTGTGCATACGAGCTGTACGGTGAGAGATAACCAACTGACCACTTTTGTCTTCCTGGCATTCTACGAATACATCTACTACGTCACCAGCTTTTAAATCCGGATTGTAACGAAATTCTGAAGCAGGAACAACTCCTTCAGATTTGTAACCAACATTAATGATTACTTCTTTTTTGGAAACTGCAATAACAGTACCTTCAATTACTTCTTTCTCGTTAATTGAAGTAAGGGTCTTTTCATAAACATCAGAAAGCTCTGCACGTTTAATTAAAGTGTACCCGTCTAACGCTAATGCGTCCCAATCAAAATCCGCAGATCCCTGCGTGCTAATTTGTTTTGCCATTTGGCTTTTTCTACTTGTATTTCAGGCTGTTTCGTGAATCCTGAAAGAAATGAATAATAACTGCACAAATCGAAACTACAGCGTCTTCAAACAAAAACGGGTGCAAAGATACAACTATTACTTTTATTTACAAAGAGTTGAGTAAAGAATTTACACCTGTATTATCAGAAAGATTTAAGTAGTTTTTAGTTGTTCAACTGATTGATCTTTAAAAAATTGAAATCCTAAATTGAAAATTATCTGCTTTTCAGGATCTTTTTACCCGGTTTTCCGAGTGTTAAATCAAAACAAATGAAAATTATTTTTTCTTAATGATCAATATCTTGTTTTATAGTGTTTTAAATGGTTTAGGTTGTTTTTTTATCTGGTATTTGTTGGGTTTTGTGTATGGATTATGCGGAATATTAACGTAGCTTTGTACTTCTGTTTGAATAAAAATAAAACAGGAATCCTAATTGTTAATTTGAGAACATTTATAGCGCTTTTTGTTAATTAAAACGTAAAATAAAAAATGGGAATGTTAAAAATTACATGTAAGCATAGCTAAATTAATTGATATATCACATAATTTTATTTAAATAACTGATTATCAATTATTTATAATTTGTTAATGCAACTCAACTAGTTTATCAATTGAATTATAATACTCAATTTTGTCCTTATAAATTGGATTCTTAAATGTTAATATTCGATTGCAATAATGAATTGAAAAAGAAATGCCAATAAATGTTCAAAGGCCTTGTCTTTACTAAATCATTTTAGCGTCATTAAAGTAACTAATACACTCCGATGAAAACGAAAAAACTACCAGCAAACCCGGATATGGGATGTATCCGCTATGCACTCTCTGTCGTTCTCTTGATGTTCTCTTATTTTTCTTTTGGACAGCCTGGAAAGAGTGGAGCAGTAACCATTTCTGCTCTCAACACTGTGGTAAACTGTTATAGCCCTGTGACTAACAACGCTGTTGCCGGGGCTACTTCTGTTACTGTTAATAATTCCGGTGGGAGTAATTGCAATTGGGAATGCGGCGACATGGTCATGATTTATCAGGCTCAGGGTGCTTCAATCAGCACTGCAAACTCAGATGCTTACGGTACAATTAACAGTTACAACAACTCAGGATTGTATGAATTTAACTATGTGACCTTTGCGACGGGAAACACAGTGAATCTTCAAAATCCTCTGGCGAACAATTATACAGCTACCGGAAGGGTTCAGCTGATAAAGGTTCCTTCTTACACGACTTTAACGGTTAATGCCGGAGCATCAATTGTTCCGATCTTATGGCAGGAAAATGGGAGCTTCAGAAAAGGAGGCGTAGTTGCAATCCACAGTCTGGGCACGGTAACCGTAAACGGAACGATTCACGCAACTTCTTTCGGATTCAGACCCGGAGCAACGGAACAGAATACTTCACCTGCAGGTGGCGGATTGGTAGCTTCTTTTGTATCTGCCAATTCATATGATGGTGGTGAAAAGGGAGAAAGTATCGCCGGTTTTGGAATAGAATATACCAACGGACAATATAACAGAGGTGCACCGGCTAATGGCGGCGGCGGCGGAAACGGACACAATGCCGGCGGTGGTGGCGGATCCAACGGAACTAACGGAACTCCATGGAATGGCCAGGGTGTGATGTGTTCAACTTGTCCCGGAGCTGCGGCCTGGGCATTAGATCCGTATGTGATTGCGAACGGAAATGCATTGACCAATTCGTCCGGTGGTGGACGCGGAGGATATTCTTACGGATCAAGTAATCAAAATGCCCTGACAGTTGCTCCAAGTAATTCGAACTGGGGAGGAGATTACCGCGACCCGGTAGGAGGTTACGGAGGAAGACCTTTAACCATTGTTCCGGAAACCAGAATCTTCTTCGGAGGTGGAGGTGGAGCCGGAGACTCTAACAACGGATCCAACTTACCGGGAGGAAGCGGTGGTGGAATTGTTTACATCATTGCACCGGCTATTGCAGGTTCGGGAAGTATTCGCTCAGAAGGAGGTCAAGCTGTCAATCAAATAGCAAATAGTACAGGTGCCAACAATGATGCACCAGCCGGCGGCGGCGGCGGTGGAACGATCATTATCAAAGGAGCGGTTGCCAATTCACTGACATTAAGTGCTGTTGGTGGAAAAGGTGGCGACCAGGGAAATATTGTAAACGAAAGTGAAGGACCTGGCGGCGGCGGCGGCGGCGGTTTTATCGCGATTACTTCCGGTACACCGACACAAAATATTGCAGGAGGCTCAAGTGGAATGACTTTGTCGACATCCTTAACGGAATTTGTGCAAAATGGCTCAACGGATGGTGGAGCCGGAGAATTGGCATCTATTCCGAATACTTTTATTAATTATACTGTTACGGATATCACTGCAACGGTAAATACTCCCGTTTGTGTTGGTTCAGCCTTAAACTTCACAACCATTGTTACAACCCCGGGAGGAACTTATCAATGGACTGGCCCGAACGGATTTACTTCTACAAACGCAAATCCTACTATTGCTGGTGCTGTTGTGGCTCATACCGGAACTTATCAGGTTATTTATACGACTCCGGGAGGTTGTAAAGACACTTTTCTTCTTGCTGCTGTAGTGAATCCCAATCCGGTAATCAACTTAGCCGGAACGAATTTATCCTGTGCAACTCCATGTAACGGAAGTGTGGCGCTAAATTTTACAACAACGACTATAGCACCTTATACTTATTTATGGAATAACGGCGCTGTAACCCAGAACATTTCAGGTGTTTGTGCCGGATCTTATTCGGTGACAGTAACAGATGCCAATACTTGTACGGCAACTGCCAACACGGCAATTACTGCTCCGGTTCCTGTAACTGCAACAATTGCAAAAACAGATGCAACCTGTAATAATACGTGTAACGGATCCATTACGGTAACTGCTTCAGGAGGAACCGCCGGATACCAATACAGTTTGAACGGAGCTCCGAATCAGGCATTGAATAATTTCTCCGCACTTTGTGACGGGGCTTATAATGTGTTGGTAACTGATGCTAACAACTGTACGGTTACGGTAAATGCGACCATTACAGAGCCTCCTGTTTTGAATGCGACTTTGGTTACTTCTGTGCCGGCTACTTGTGGCACAAACAGCGGTTCGGTAACAGTGAGCGCATCCGGTGGAACTCCGACTTATACTTATACGTTGGGCACTGTGAACAATACTACAGGAACATTTACAGGATTGGCTCCGGGAACATATACCGTTACGGCGACAGATGCAAACGGTTGTACAGCTACAATTGCTGCTACAGTTGCATCAACAGTTTCACCAACAGCATCCGTTTCAAGTCAGCAGCCGGTTAGTTGTTTTGGAGGTGTAAATGGTTCCGCGATTATCGGGATTGTTGGTGGAACAGCTCCATATACATTCTCACTGACCCCCGGTCCAACACAGGCATCCAACGTATTTAATAACCTGGCGGCAGGATCCTATACTGCTACAGTTACTGATGTAAACGGATGTGTTGCAACAGTTCCGGTGATTATAACCCAACCTACTCAATTGACTTATACTACAGCAATTACAAATGTTTCCTGTTTTGGACTTTGTAACGGACAAATTCAAATTACTCCGGCTGGAGGTACTGCTCCTTATGATTATTCTCATGATAACGGATTGACTTTTACGCTTGCTAATCCGATTACTAATTTGTGTGCAGGAAACGTTGATTTGGTGGTTCGTGATTCAAAAGGGTGTTTGACAAATTCTACCGTTGCGATTACTCAACCTGCAGCACTGTCTGCAACCTTCACCAAGGTAGATCCTATTTGTAATGGTTCTTGTGACGGTTCGATCACAGTAAATGCTGCCGGGGGAACGCCTGCTTATTCTTATAGCTTAAACGGAGGAACTGCACAGACTTCCAATGTGATTTTAAATGTTTGTGGAGGAACTCAGGATGTGGAAATAACTGATGCGAATGGTTGTGCGATTGAAGTGAACCCGGTATTGGTGAATCCGCCGGCTGTACAGATCAATATGGTATCGATGACAGAATCCAGTTGTGGATTTAACAGCGGGGAATTGGTTGTAAATGCTGTAAGTCCGAATCCGCCTTTCAATTATTCAATCAATAGTGGCGTACTTCAGTCATCCGGAACGTTTTCGAATTTATTTGCGGGAGCTTATCAGGTTTTGGCGGTAGATAATCTGGGATGTGAAGCTCAGGTATTCTTCGGGGTGAACGATATTCAAATGAATGGAGTCCTGATCGCTCAATCCGATCCGTTGTGTTTTGGTTCTTTAGACGGAACGGTAGAAGTTACGAATGTGAACGGGGTTGCACCGATTAGTTACGAGTTGGATAATTCAGGAAATACTCAATCCTCAGGTTTCTTTGGAGGTTTGAGTGTTGGAAGTCACATTGTAACAATTTATGATGCAGGTTTTTGTGTATTTACAATTCCTGTAATTCTGGTTCAGCCTGCTCCGATCGCTTTTGATAACACGATTACAGACGTAGCATGTTTCGGCGCTGCAACAGGAGAGATTGAATTTACAAACACAACCGGAGGAACAGCTCCATATATGTTCAGTGTAGATAACGGAAACAATTTTGATCCGGGAGCAAACTTTGCAAATTTACCAACCGGAACCTATGATCTGATGGTGATGGATGATCATGGTTGTATGGGAGCTGCAACAGTTGAGATTCTGCAGGTGCTTCCGATGGAAATCTCAAATAACAAAACCAATCTGACGTGTTTTCAAAATAGTACCGGATTTATTCAATTGGGTGCAACAGGAGGAAATTCCGGGTATCAGTATTCCATCGATAACGGAGTTACTTTTAGTGCCGGAAGTTCGTTCTTTAACTTAAGTGCACAGGTTTACAATATCGTAGTGATGGACCAGGCGGGCTGTCTTCAGGATACAACTGTTACTTTGACCGAACCTGTTGTATTGGCAGCTGGTGTGAGTTCAACCGATGTGTTATGTAACAACGCTTGTGATGGTGCGGTTTCAGGAACAGGAACCGGTGGAACTCCTTCCTACATGTTCAGTGTTGATGGAGGTACGATTTTTAATGTCACAGGAAACTTTACGGATTTATGTTCCGGAACTTACAATTTGATCGTTCGAGATTTCAATGTATGTGCTGACACGGTTAGTACAGCAATCGGCACCCCGACAGGAGTAACATTGACTGTTGCTCTAACGCCTTCAACTTGCAGTAACCCGAATGGAGAGATCAGCATGAATCTGAGCGGTGGAACAATACCATATAGTTATAGTATTGATAATGGAACTACGTTTACAGCTTCGGGAACGTTTACAGGACTTTTGGCAAATAATTATCCGCTGGAAGCTCAGGATGCGAACGGTTGTAGTGTTGATTCCATTGTTGCTGTTGTTGATTTGTCTTCGCCGGTAATTTCGGGTGTGTATGTTACCGAACCAACTTGTTTCAGTCTTTGTGACGGAATTGCACAAATCAGTGCGGTAGGAGGAACCGGAGCATTGAGCTTTGAAATGAACGGTATTTCTCAAACAGATACTACTTTCAATGGTTTGTGTGCTGGAACGTACGATGTAATCGTTACGGATGTGAATACCTGTAAGGATACATTGAGTGTAACGATCGATCAGCCGGATACGCTTACGTTTACAACTGCTGCAGTGAATCTGACTTGTTTCCAGAATCAATCCGGATCGATCACGGCAACTGTTCAGGGTGGTACGGCTCCGTTTGAGTATTCTTTCGACAATGGGGCAACTTTTGCTGCTGCAAACAGTGCGCAGGTGCTTGCTGCCGGAAATTATGCGATCGTTGTTCGTGATGACAATAACTGTTCTGCGAACGGAACTCAGATACTTACGCAGCCTGCTTTGCTTACGGCAACGCTGAATATTACCGATCCTACTTGCTTTGCTTTTTGCGATGGATCTGCTGTTGCAAATGTAACTGGCGGAACCTTGGCATATACTTACCATTGGAGTGGAGTTGCAGGAGTTTCAAATACGAATTCGAACTTATGCAGTGGAATGTATACGCTGGAAGTGATGGATGCAAACAATTGTTCTTTCGATACAACTTATGCAATTACCAATCCTGTTGAATTTGTGATCGATTCGATTGCTCATGTGAATGCGACATGTAATACTTTCTGCGATGGTACGGCAACGGTTTATGCCGCAGGAGGAGCGTCTTATAGTTTTGATAACGGTACGACATTTGGACCTTCCAATACGATTGCAGGTCTTTGCATGGGGGCTTACCAGATTCAGGCAACAAATGCTGCCGGGTGTATCGCTTTAAGTTCTGTCGCAATCGAAGAACCACTTCCGGTTCAATTATTCTCTACTTTGGATAGTTTAATGTGTACCGGAGATACGATTCCATTGTATGCGGTTGCTTTTGGTGGAACAGCTCCGTATACTTATACGTGGAGTAACGGATTTGTGGGACAAACACAAGATGTTGTTCAAACTACTCCCGGAAGTTATACGGTTTCGGTAACGGATCAAAATGGCTGTACGACTGCAGCACCAAACACAGTAGATCTTACGATGTTGACTGCACTTGCATTTACGTTAACAGGCGATACATCGATTTGCAGTGGAAGCAGTATTCAGCTTCAGGTCAATGTAAGTGCCGGGGTACCTGCATATTCCTATCAATGGAGTACTGCTGTAAATGATACTTTAAACAAGATCACTGTTTCACCAACTGCTCCGACAACTTACAATGTGAGTGTTTCGGATGTGTGTGTGACGGTAGATACAACTGTTTTGGTGGATTTCTATGCTGTTCCGACGGCACAGTTTGTTACCAATGCTTCAACAGGGTGTAGCCCTTTGAATATTACATTCTCCAATGATCTTGCAATCACAAACCTGCAGAATTGCACCTGGACATTCTCAAATGGACAAGTGTTCAATGGTTGTGGAAGTTTAAATGCAACATTTGTAAATCCGGGATGTTATGACGTGACATTTACAGGGAATACAACAGATGGTTGTCCGGTTACCGGAACGTTTAATTCTGCTATTTGTGTGTATGACAATCCGATTGCGAATTTCACATACTCACCGAATATGCCAACAGAATTAAATAACGTGATTCAGTTTACAAACCTTTCTTATGGCGGTTCTACTTATCACTGGAACTTCGGTTCTTACGGAACTTCATCCAATGAACATCCGAGTCATGCGTTTTACGGTGTTGAGCCGGATCAATCAGTTACGGTTTGTATGACGGTAGTTTCAGAACACGGTTGTATGGATACGGTTTGCAGACAAATCAAATTCTATGGAGACTTGCTGGTTTGGGTTCCGAACACTTTCACGCCGGATGGAGATGAGTTTAACAATCAATTCAAACCTGTTTTCTCAAAAGACAGAATGATTGATAATTACACTTTGATGATCTTCAATCGTTGGGGAGAATTGCTGTTTGAATCTCACGATCCTGAGTTTGGCTGGGATGGAACTTACAATGCGGAGTTTGTACAAGACGGAACGTATACGTGGGTGATTGATCTCAAAGACGGGTTGAAGAGTAAGAGTGAACGCTTCGTAGGGCATGTGAATAAACTTCAATAGATTATTTAACTGATAAAAAGAGAAAGCTGTTGGTCGATTGATCAGCAGCTTTTTTTGTTTTAAGATGGGGTGCTGGTAGTAATATTACGTCCGGTTGAAATTCAGCCTTGTGATATTAAAATGGTTTGTTTTTCGGGTGTATGAAGCGTTTTATTGTAATGATTCTTAATTGAGAAATCAGGAGTAATTCCGCAATATTACGTCTGTGATAGAATGAAAGTGTCGTTCTGTCTTTTTAAGAAAACCTCTTAATTTTTCGGTTTTGAGCCGAAGAAGATTTTGTATTTATCCAAAGCATGTTGCCCGGAAATAACAGCACTGTTTTGCGTTTCCAATCCTTCAGACCAACCTCCCGAAAGATAAAGCGAAGGAATTTCAGCCGTTTTTGACGATAGAACGGTCAGCTGTTCCATAAATTTGGTGGTGATCAGCGGATGCCAGAAACTGACGATGTGCAAGAGTTTTCCGGATGCTTTCAATTCTGATACAGTTTCTGAACTTACCCAGCTTTTATAGATTCCGCTCAAACGATCCGAGATCATGCTCAGATTCATGGTGCTTGAAACCAATTGATTCGAATCGTTAGTGATGATGTTCAGAAAAGAAGGTTTTTCGTTATTGACAAAACCGGAATCCGAATGAAGTGCAATTTTTGCTTCAAAGTAAGTCAGGTGTTTGAGCGTTTGGGTAATTTCCGATAAGCTGGGTTCCTGATTTAAAATTTTAGCAGCCTGATCTGCATGAGTGGCAAAAACAACGAAGTCTACCAATTCGGTTTCCAGTGTTCCGTTTTTAGAGTAGGTGACCAGCCATTTTTCTTTTGACCGGACAACTTTCATGACCGGTGAACTGCAGCGAATTTCGAGGTTTTCGGAACTGATTTTCTTGCCGACACGCTCAATCAGTGTGCCCATTCCCTCCGACATGACTTTAAACTTATTGGATGCTTTCGGTTTTCTGAATGCGAATAATTTCACAATATCTACTGCTGAAGTTCCCTTGATTTCGCCAACTGTTGTTCCCAATGAAGCGGCCAGAAAAGGATAGATGATTTCGTTCTTGTAAGATTCCTCAAACTTCAATCCCTTTACCCAGGTTTCGATAGTGATTCCTTTCCATTTTTCCGGATGCTTATACATCAGATACGCTTCTTTGTTGAAACGCTTCAATTTCAGGAGTTTTCCCAATTTCTCTCCTCGCAGTTTCATTCCCAAAGGTGAAACCAAAACCGGTTTGGATGCTTTTTCCCGCTGAATGAGCAATGTTCCCGCCATCGACTCGGATTGATAAGGATTGGGTCCAAGCGTTTTCTTCAAAAAATCAATGTAATCGTCCCATGGTCCTTCCACAAAATATTGAGGTCCGGCATCTACGGAAACAGATTCTCCCAGTTTGTTTTTTATTAAGACCGTTTGGGCATTTCCTCCGAGTTTGGCTTCCTTTTCGAAAAGAATGATCTGCGCTGTGGAATCAAATTCCGTGATATAGTAAGCACTGGAAACTCCGGCTATTCCACCTCCGATAACAGCAACTTTGGTTTGTGCGGACGAGTAAAAAGTCTGTAGAACAAGAACAGTGGCAATGAGCAAACGGAATGAAAAAAACATGTAGCGGTAGTTTTATGAATGGTGAACGAAGATAGGAAGAATTTATTCCAAACGATTTACATCCATGTTTAAACCTGTGATTTCCGGTACAGGAGTTCCGTTTTTCAATCCCCAAACAGCCATTGCATCCAAGGCAGGGATAATTTCTTTGCCTGAATCTGATAAACTGTATTCTACATGAGGAGGCATAATCAGAATAACCTCACGAATGACCAATGCATCATTTTCCAATTGTTTCAGATGCTGAATGAGCATTTTTTCAGTGATCGAAGGAATGGATTTTTTCAATTCGCTGTATCGTTTCTTTCCGTTTCGCAGGTTCCACATAATTAAAGGTTTCCAGCGTCCGCTGATTTTATCCAAAGTGAAACTTACCGGACAGAATTCCATAATTGTCTTTTTATTTTCGTTGTTGGAAGATGTTTCTTTAATTTTTCTCATTACCTACTTTTTGGTTAGTACTTGTATAAAGGTAAGTACAAATATAACTTTGTTTCATCAAATTTTAAAGTATTAGAAAATGAATTACATTATCACAGGATCATTAGGAAACATCAGCAAACCAATGATCGAAAAATTAACAGAAGCAGGACAGAACGTAACCGTAATCAGCAGCAGAGCTGAATTGATACCGGAAATTGAACAATTGAGAGCAAAACCGGCAATCGGTTCTGTAAGTGATGTTGATTTTCTGGCTGAGACCTTTAAAGGGGCAGATGCCGTTTATCTCATGATCCCGAATAATTTCGCACAGGAAAATTTCCTGAACTACCAGAAACAAGTATCTGACAATTATGTGGAAGCATTGAACAGATCGGGAGTGAAAAATGTGGTGTTATTGAGCAGTATCGGCGCGCATTTACGCCAGGGAGCCGGCCCAATTGATGGTTTAGGATATTTGGAAGACCAACTGGAAAAATTAGCAGACGTGAATGTTCGAATGCTGCGTCCGACTTATTTTTTCTACAATTTAAACGGGATGGCCGGTATGGCTCAGCAAGCCGGAATTTTAGGATCTAATTTCGGAGGAACGGAAGAGAAAATCGCGTTGACCCACACACGTGATATTGCAAATGAAGCGGCGAAAAATTTGCTGGCTCTTGATTTTAAAGGAAAAACGGTGCAATACATCGTCAGTGATGAACGAACTTCTGGCGAAATAGCGCAAGTATTGGGGAAAGTGATCAATCGCCCCGAATTGGTTTGGGTTCCGTTCAGTGACGAAGAATCTTTGCAGGGAATGTTGCAGGCAGGATTGAGCAAAGACATGGCAGAACGTTATGTGGCGATGGGGAAAGCATTCCGGGAAGGAAGAGCACAGGAAGATTTCCTGCTGAATAAACCGGTACAATCAGACACGGTGAAATTGGAAGAGTTTGCTGCGGAGTTTGCTGCGGTTTATCATAGAGGATAAAATCCTGAAAACAAACAATGCAAGCGGAGCGATGACTCTGCTTGCGTTTTGAATGCGTAGATATTGGTGGCGCTTATCAGTCGCCACAATTCAACCAGCGAGTCTGGTAAGCGAGCTTTTATCTGTGCATCTGTGGAAAAAAACACCAAAATTGTTTATGCAAAACCTTAAATTATTAGGTGATTTTAATCAATATACCATTCAAAAACACCGGAAAATAAAAGGCAAATAGCGAAAAAATGACCGATGGCTCCAAATCCGATCGTCTTCCACCGGATGTTCTTTCGATTCATAATCAGATACAGAATAATCAACAGCAACCAGACAAGGAAGGAGTAGATCCATGTCAGGGCGCTTGTATTGATGAAAAGACTGTAATCTGAATAAATAGCCAATTCCTTCGGATCAGGATTACCATAAGAAGGTGAGTAGTTCAAGATATTTCCGGCGTGAAAGAAAAATGCTGATAATGAAATAATAAAAGGCCAGGGTGTTAATCCAAAAGTGATCAGGAGAATTTTCCAGGTTTTCATACAAAGCAAATTTAAATTGAAAACGCAGGAAACATGGACTTATTGTAACTGATTTCGGGAAAGAAAATTATCTTTGATTCTGTTAAAACTTAATGTAAAACCTAATGAAATTAGACAAAAAAGAATTGTTGGAAGCAGCAAAACCTTTGCTGAATATTCTGAAAATGATCCTGGAAAATCGTGTTGAAAGCTGGGAATCTGAAGGACATAACGGAGATAATTACGTTCAATACAAGATCCACAACGGTTTATTTACCTATCACGTTAATAAAGAAAAACGCCCGTTTGCGCTTTCCAGTCAGAAGTATTGTGCTTCTCAAAGCTGGGGACCTTCCGGACAGTTGGATTATTACAATGCCATTGATATTGCGCTTGCGATTATCAAAAAAGGAGTTGATTTTGAGGAGAAAGATGCAGATGGAAATACGGCTTTGATGCTGGCTTGCCGAATCGGGGAGCCTCGTTTGATGAAACCGATTCTGGCGGAAAGCAAAGAGGTTTTGACCGCGAACAAAAACGGAGAAACTGCCCTTCATTTCATCGCAAGATCGGGGAGAGAAGATGCTGCCAAATTGTTTCTGAAAAAAGAGTATGTTACGGATATAAATCTATCAGATCAAGCGGGGTGGACAGCTTTACACCACTTGACGGATGCCGGAGATGAAGTGGGAATCTTTCAATTACTTCAGAAGCTCAAAATCGATTCAAAAATCGTTTCAACTGCCGATAAATCCGGTTTTTCTGCAGGAACTTCAGCATTGGATATCGCGAAAGAAAAAGCACGGACGGAAATCCTTCCTTTATTGGATACGGACAAAACAGATTTTACTGCTGACGAAATCAGGAATGCTGCTCTGAACGGAAAACTGTCGGTAGTAGAGAAATACCTGAAAGCAGGTGGCAATGTAGAATTGATTGATGCGGAAGATTCTGCATCTGTTTTATGCGATGTTTCCAGAAACAATAACGGGTTGGATAATACGGCAGAAATGGTGCGTTTGTTGTTGAAACACGGAGCAAATGTGAATGCCACGGATAGCAACGGGTTCAATGCCTTGATGCTCTGTATCAATAGCTTGTATAGAAAAGGGCCGCGCATTCCCGCTTTCGATGGGGAATATATGGAGCATGTGAAAATCGCGAAAATATTGATCGATGCCGGAATTGATCTTACGCAGGCAAAAGCAGGCTCAAACCAGAAAGCACTGAGAGATGCAGCGGAAATTTCGCCTGAAATAACTGCCGCTATTTTGGGAAAACTTAAGTCATTGCCCACATTCAAAGAAGAATTGGATCATCAGGATTCAGACGGATTTACGGCAATGCATACGGGAGTTCGCTCCGGAAAACTGGAAACCATTCAAATGTTGGTAAACGCAGGAGCGAATATCAATCTTCCGGAAGATTACGGATTTCTTCCGCTTCATGAGGCAATTATTGCCGGAAGTTATCAGAATACGAAATACCTGATTGAAAATGGTGCAGATGTAAATCACGCAATTTACCGCGCGGATGGTGCGTATGTAAAAGGAGACGATGCAAAAGCAATTGCTTCGAAATCCCGGAACCAGGAAATTCTGGAGTTATTTTAAACGAAACTATTTGAAGAGCCGCTCACTATTTGGGCGGCTTTTTTGTTTTAACATATCGGAAGCTTGGGAAGAACTGTGAAATTTCTCCAATCTTTAAGAATGACTTTTTTATGCCGTCCAATTTCGGTAAATTGGAGACACAGCATGTAAAAACAGTCATATGAAAGCAGTACGATTTTATGGACATAAAGATGTTCGGGTAGTAACGGATTTGGAAATTCCTGCACCAAAAGGAGATGAAGTATTATTAAAAATCGGTGGAGCCGGTGTGTGCCATTCTGATTTACATATTATTGATGATGGCATCGTATCGGGTGTGACATTTACATTGGGTCACGAAAATGCCGGATGGGTAGAAGAAATGGGATCAGACGTCAAAGGCTTCAAAAAAGGAGATGCTGTGTTGGTTTATGGTCCGTGGGGTTGCGGACATTGTAAGCCGTGTCAGCATTCACAGGAAAATTATTGCGATCATCAATCGGAGCAAGCTTTTGGGGGAGGACTTGGGTTGAATGGCGGTATGGCAGATTATATGCTCGTTCCTTCTTCCCGCTTGTTGGTTCCGATTCACGATTTGGATCCGGTAATTGCAGCGCCGTTGACCGATGCGGCTTTAACGCCCTATGCGGCAATCAAACATTCCCTGCATAAGTTAATGCCCGACGAGTATGTAGTTGTTATCGGAGTAGGAGGATTGGGGCATGTGGCATTGCAAATTCTGTCGGCAATGACCGGAGCGACCATTATTGCCTGTGACATCACGCCGGAAAGATTGGATTTTGCCAAGAAACTGGGAGCTAAATATGTCATTAATTCGATGGATAAAGATGCCGCGGAACAAATCCGGGCGATCACAGGAATCAAGAAAGCGAAAGTGGTGATTGATTTTGTAGGAGCTTCTTCCACCATTGATTTGGGAACCAAAGTGATCGGACTGGAAGGCGATTTAACCATTGTTGGTTTAGGTGGCGGAAAATACGAGTACAATATGAATGGCCTGCCTTTTGGCGTGAGACTGACAAATCCTTATTGGGGTTCGCGAACAGAATTGATGGAAGTAGTGGGACTTGCCAGACAAAAGAAGATTCACATCGAGGTTGAAAAATACGGTCTGGATCAGGCTCTGGAAGTGTACGACAAGTTGAGAAAAGGGCAGATTAAGGGAAGAGCCGTATTGGTTCCTTAAGATCTCTTTGCCCGGATCTGAGTAGGAAAGAAACTTCTACTCAAAACTTTCGACTTCAATTGCCAGACTTTTAATTTCCTGTTTCATCAGTGAAATCTGAGCTTCCAGCTGATCCAGCATATTGGATCTGTTCTTGAGCTGCTCTGCCGAATATTTTCCTCCGCTTCCGAAGTAAATATTGATCAGTTTGGTTTTCTCTTTGGTGCTTGCAACCGAAATTTGTCCGAAATCCATCCAGTGCGCTATGATTTGGTCGCGGATAGAGCTTGTTCCGGAATCTGCCGGGTTGTAATAATTCAGGTAATACCAGATGAAAGTAGGGAAGACGGGCGAGGTTGCTTTTCCTTCCCAAACTTCTCTGAGAATATTCCGGGGATGCAGGAATTCGACACTTCGCTTGTTGAGCAGGATCAAAATACCCAAAGTTGTTTCCGTTAACCCGGTTCCGATTCCGATAATATCTCCGGCATTTCCATTCTTTTCATTGGTAATCAAAGCTCCCGTAACAATGGTTCCAACTGCTCCAACAATGATCGTTCCTACTGTGAGCCGGGATTCCGTTTCACCTTCTTTTCCTTCCAGGTAATTCCCGATTTGGTCGGCGCGCTCTTCCTCACAATCTATTTCGGAAGTCACGGCAGAAATCTCAATAGACGAAATATTGATCCGCTGATTGATCTTTAAAGCCAGTTCGATCAGCTCGAGACGCTTTTCAGTACTTGGATTCTTCGAAGATTCTTTCTTCGCCTTGACATACTTTTCCAGGTATCCCAAAACTCCGATCGCATTGGCGATATTCAAGCTCTTCGCGCTGAAACGATTCGTCAGGCAAGTATCCAGTTCTATTTCATAGATCGGTTTCGGAAGATCGCTTACCGTATAAGTATAAGCATTCTGCTGGTTGCAATTTCCCGGATCTCTTGCCGATTTCAATGCGGCATTTTTCAGCCCGGAACAGGAAGTAACAAAGAGTAAAAGACAAGTCATAAAAGGAATGATGAGTTTTCCTGTCGAAATGTGATTGCTTCTTTTCACGTAGTTGTTCCGGTTTAAATCCATTGTCAAAAAATTCTTTCTAAAACTAATTTAGAAAAATAACGCTTGTTGATACACTGTCTTCGAATTAAATGTTTGAATGGAAGGTTTGAGTAGGTTAAACAGGGCGATTTGAACCGATTCGGGATTATTTTATAATTATATTTATAAATATAGTTGTATGTTTAGGAAAATAGTTATATGTTTGTTTCATGAAAAAGGAATTGACACGTGCAGAAGAACAGATTATGCAGGCCATTTGGTCGGTAGGAAAAGGTTTTGCCAAAGATATCCACGAACAGCTGGAAGAACCAAGACCGGCATACAATACCGTATTGACTGTGATTCGGGTGCTTGTGCAGAAAGGTTTTGTCAAGTATAAGACTTACGGGAAATCGAACGAGTATTATCCGCTTATTTCAAAAGAAGCCTATTCCGGACAGCGTGTTCAATCATTGAAGGAGAATTATTTTGAAAACTCCAATGCAAAACTGCTTTCCTTTTTTATCAAAGAAAACAACATTGATCTGAAGGATTTGAACGAAATTCTGGACATCATTAAAAAAGAACGCGATGAGTGATTATCTGTGGTATATTATCGAAGTAAACCTGGCGATGGTCCTGCTGTTCGCTGTTTTCAAGCTAATCAAAGGTTCTCTTTCTTTCGGGTGGCAGCGGTTTTCCCTGCTTTCGATTCCTTTACTTGCTATTCTGACGGTTTGGATCAAACATTTACCCGCTTCAGGAACGTGGAGTTACCGGATTCCGGTTATCGAACTGGAATCGGTGGAAATAAACCGGAATTCAACAGTAGAAGTTGGTTTTAACTGGTCTTTCATTGAAATAGCTTACTGGTTGGGAGTCATTGCTCTTTCGGTATGGACACTCTTTAGTCTTTACAGGATTTTCCGGATTTTTCTGAAGAACAAACGAAGCAGGGAAGATGGTTTTACAGTGGTTGAACTGCCTGATCAGGAAGCGTATTCATTCTTTCGTTTCATTCAACTTCCTGCCGGAATTCCGGAGCACGACCGCCAGATTATTTTCCAGCACGAAAGGATTCACGCTGAGAAAATGCATTCGGCTGATCGTTTGTATTTCGAAGCGTTGCATTGCCTTTCCTGGTTCAATCCAGTCTTTCCTTTTATGAAAAAAGAATTGATTTATGTCCATGAATTTGAAGTGGATCGAATCATGTACAACAAACACAAAGCCGGCTACATGGAATTTCTGCTGGCATATACTCTTGGAACTAGTTCTACATTATATTTATTCACCAATCAGTTTGTGACAGAACTCACACTGATTAAACGCATCAAAATCATGAAAAATAATTCAAAAAAAACCTGGATGACAGTACTTGCTTTACCACTTATTGCAGGTGCATTGACCCTTGTTTCTTTTACAGCCGACCGCTCTGAAACGAACGGAAATTCTTCTCCTCGAAGAGACCGGACGCAAGTTGAAACGGAAGTAGATAAAATGCCTGAGTTTGTTGGAGGAATGGAAGCTCTGACGAAATACCTGATTAGTAATGTCCGCTATCCGGAAGCTGCGGCAAAAGCAAAAATAACCGGAAGAGTGATGGTTTCGTTTGTGGTAACAAAAGAAGGTAAAGTGACCAAAGCTGTTGTGAAAAGAGGCGTTGACAAAGAACTCGATGCAGAAGCTTTGCGTGTGATTTCCGCTATGCCGAATTGGATTCCGGGCGAAAAGGGTAAAGAAAAAGTAGATGCTGAAATGGTTTTACCGATCTCATTTCAATTGTAATAAAGCAGCGCTTGTTGTACGTTTGGTATAACAAGCGCTTTTCTGATGCCTTTATCGTTTAATTGATGGATTCCTTTAAATACTTTCCGGTCAGTGACTTTTCAGACTGAATAATTTCGGCGGGAGTTCCTTCAAAAATAATTTCACCACCGTTCTTTCCGCCTTCCGGCCCGATATCAATAATCCAATCTGCATTTTTAATGATATCCAGATTGTGTTCAATGACGATAACCGTATTTCCTTTGTCTACGAGCATGTTCATAATGCCGAGAATTTTTTCGATGTCGGACATGTGCAAACCGGTAGTCGGTTCATCCATCACATAAATACTTCCTTTTTTATGAAGTTCCTTCGCTAACTTGATGCGTTGACATTCACCACCGGATAACGTGCTGAGGGGTTGTCCAAGTGTCAGATATCCGATTCCTACATCGACCAAACTTTGAAGAATCTTTTGCAAACCTGGTGTTTTGAAAAAGAGCAAGGCTTCGTTGAAAGTCATATCCAATACTTCATTGATTGCTTTGCCATCCAGTAAGTAGGTCAGTGTTTCGTCCGTAAAACGTTTTCCTTCACAGATTTCACAAACGGATTTCACAGAATCGAGATAAGCTAAATCCGTAGAAACAAAGCCTAAGCCCTGGCAATTGGAGCAAGCTCCGCCGCTTTTGGAATTCGGGCTGAAATAAGCGGGTTGCACCTTGTTGTTTTTGGCGAAGAGCGTTCTGATTTCATCCATGATGCCGCTGTAAGTTGCCGGATTGGATCTCACATTCGCGCTAACAGCATCCTGATTAATCACAATAGCATCCGGATATTCCTTCAAAAATGCTTTGTTAATCAAACTGCTTTTTCCTGAACCTGCAACACCGGTTACGACTGTGAGCACGTTTTTGGGAATTTCAACACTGACATTTTTCAGGTTGTTGTGTTTAACATTCTTCAGGGAATAATGTCCGGCAGTTTTTCTGCTTGATTTTTTTAATTCAAAAGCATGGTTTAAGTATTTTCCTGTCAAAGTATCGCTTTGAAGCAGGTTTTCGAGACTTCCCTGATACACAATTTCTCCGCCTTTGTTTCCGGCAAAAGGGCCAACATCAACAATGTTATCGGCAATTTTGATCACGTCCGGATCGTGTTCCACCACCAAAATGGTATTTCCTTTATCCCGCAGTTTTTGGAGCAAAGTATTTAATCTCACAACATCCCGCGGGTGTAAACCGATACTTGGTTCATCGAAAATATAAATCATTCCTGTCAAACTGCTGTTCAGGTATTTCACCATTTTTATCCGCTGAGATTCACCTCCGGAAAGGGTTGTGGTTTCCCTGTTCAGACTGATGTAATCCAATCCCATGGAAATCAGATGGTCGAGCTGGAGGGAAATAGATTGTGTAATCGGTTCAACCTTTTCATCCTGAATAGAATCGATGATTCCCTTCAGCATAGATACTTCCATGGCTGTCATTTCAGCAATCGAATATCCTTGTACTTTGGAGCTCAAAACCACCGGATTCAATCGCGCACCCTGACAGCTTTGACAAATTCCGCGGGTCATGTATTTGGCGATTTTCGCCTTATTCTTTTCAGAAATTTCGGTACCGATGTATCTCCGCGCAAATTTCTCAACGACTCCTTCGAATTTCACATTCATTCCGGCTGCCCATCCGCTGTCCATGGCTATTTTCACACCGCCGTTGCCATTTACGAGCAAGTCCCATTCTTCGGCTGAGTATTCAGACAGTTTTTTGTTCAAATCAAAGTAGCCCGGATGTGTGAGAATTTTCCAGTCAATTGCATCAACTTTGAAAGTTGGCAGTAAAATAGCACCTTCATTGAGCGATTTGGTCTTGTCAAAAACCGTTTCCAAATCCACTATGCTGCTGACACCGATTCCCTGACAATCCGGACACATTCCTGCTGCATCGTTAAATGAAAACAGATGAGCCGAACCAATATGGGGCAATCCTGCTTTTGCATACAAAAGACGCAAAGAGCTGTAAATATCGGTAATGGTGCCTAAAGTGGAACGCGAATTACCGCCCAGAGGCTTTTGATCTACAACAATGGAAACAGACAGGTTTTCGATCAGTTCAACATCCGGCTTGCTGTATTTCGGCAAGAAATTCCGAATGAAAGCAGAGTAGGTTTCGTTCAATTGTCTTTGGGTTTCCGTTGCGATCGTATCAAAAACCAAGGATGATTTACCGGATCCGGAAACACCTGTGAAAACAGTTATTTTGTTTTTGGGGATCTGTAAGGAAACGTTTTTCAGGTTGTTTTCTTTGGCACCTTGAATGAGAATGAAGTCGTCTGTCATTGAAAATAGAATTTTTGAAATGCAAAAATAGGAATGGCTGCCGATTAAAAATTGGAAATATTCGACATAAAAAAGATCAGATGACCAACTCGTTTACCTGCAGGTATTTCTTCGGGTTATAGCCCGTAAATGATTTAAAATCATTGTTGAAATGCGCCTGATCATAATAACCATGGGCAAATGGGATATCAGTGAGTTGTTGATTTGTGATCAGGCTGTTCAATGCTTTTTCGAAACGCACAATGCGGGAATAGGAAATGGGAGAGAAGCCCGACAATTCTTTGAATCTGCGCTCAAATTGTCGCTGAGACAAGTACGTTTCTTTGGCCAAAAGATCCATGTTGAGGTTGCTTCCTGATTGATTCACCGTTTCAATGGCCGTGATGATCGTTTGATCTTTTTCGGAAATTCCGCTCAATTTTGATTCGAAATAAGTAGAAATCAAACGTGCTCTTTCTTCAATCGTTTCAGCTAAAAACAATTGTTCTTCAATTTCTTTTCCTTCTTTTCCAAGAAGGGTTTGAACATCCAATACGGAATTGGTTAGTTCAACAGTGGGGATCGAAAACAGGTAAGACAAAGCGTAAGGATGAAACTGAACTCCAAAAATCTGTGCATCCTGAAAAGCAGAATAATCTCCGTAACGATTGGTTTGTCCGTAAAACAAGGAGGTGTTTTTCAACTTCGTATTATCAGAAATAAATTCTCCCTTCAAATAGAATATCCAGACAGGACAACTTGCCGCAGTGGCCGTATTGGTGAAAAACGACTTTCCGTCAAGTTCCACTTTTCCCTCCCAAAAGTATTGGATATAGTTTTTAAGATGATTGGGAGGACTTATCGTTTGATACATCTGTTGTTTTTCTGAATACAAAAGTAGTTTAATTCCGTCTAACTGAAGGAAATAAACGTGTCTGAAACCAAGTGACGGATCTAAATTTTGATGTGTAATTCCGGAATGTGGGATACGAAAATGTGTTGTGCAGAAGGATATAGAAGATGTGTTGAGTTAAGGGGTGTTTGGGTTTTGGTGGGGTTGGTAATGGAGATGATTTATCTTGCTAATTATTGATAATCAATTTATTATTGTTGTTTGTGTAGTGTTTAACTTTAAGTCGGTTCGTAATATTGCGATATTGCAAATTTGATCGATTTTTACATTGTTAAACCTAAGATATTAGTTAATATTTAAACCGGAATCACGCCACCACCGATACGTGTTTTCAAACACTCAACTCACTTTCACTCTCTTCATTTCTTTTTCAGGTATAGGCAGAATAACCTGAAAAATCAGGAAAGAATAGCAGCTTCGAATTCCGCTTTTTTGTATTTGGATAAACGGGTAACAATGCCATTGCTCATGTGAATGCTGAGCTCCGATTTGGAGTAATGTTTCAGATGCTTTTTATTGATGATCCAGGATTTATGCACGCGGAAAAAATCGGTAGAACTTTCCAGAATTGTTTCGAAATGCTTCAGGTTTTTACTTGCAAGATAGGTTTTGTCAGTAGTATGCAAAATGCAGTAGGATTCCTGTGCTTCGATGGCAATCAACCCGGAAGTAGGAATGAGGTGTTGCTGATTTTTATCACTTACAATGATGTTACTTACTGATTGACTCTCCATGTTCTCTTTCAAGGAAGCAATTTGTTGTGTCTGTTTTTCGCTATCAACGCGTTGATGTGCACGCTCCACTGCTAGTTTCAATCGTGGAATATCAACCGGTTTTAACAGATAGTCAATCGCTGCAAGGTCGAAGGCCCGAATCGCATAGCGATCGTAAGCAGTTACAAAAATGATGTGAAAAGGTAGTTCATCAAAAAAACGTGCAATCTCAAAACCTGCGTACTGCGGCATTTCGATATCTAGGAAAACGAGATCAGGCTGAAGTTCTTTGATGATTTCAACGGCTTGCGGGATGTTCTCGCATTTTTTCAACAGCTCTACATCCGGACAGAAACGCAACAGGAGATTTTCAAGTACATCCCTTGCACTTTCTTCATCGTCTACTAGTATGGCTCTTATTCGTTTCACTAGTGTAAAGATGCAAAGCAATTGATTAACTTACTTGTGTTCTTCATAAAAGTTGCCGTTTTGTTTACAAACGGATCAATATTGTTGTTTAACAGGGATTCTTATGATCACACGTGTTCCGGAGGATTGATCACCATCATTCAGGTCTTCGTAGTCATAACCAAACTTTCCGCCGAAAACACCACTTAAAATTTCAAACCTGCGCTGTATGGCTTTTCCGGAGAACGATTCGTGATCTGAACGTTGCCGCTGCCTGATTTTACCGGCTGCTTCACGACCAATTCCATTGTCTTCAATGATACACAGGAGAACATCTTCCATCCGGAATGAAATAGAAAGTCGTTTTTCTCCTTCTTTGTGGAGTAAACCATGAACCAATGCATTTTCGACAAACGGTTGAATCAACAAGGGAGGAATCATCACATCATCTTCTACCTGATCAATGTGAATACTGTAATCGAACTCTTTTTTAAAGCGGAGTTTTTCCAGAGAAAGGTACAGTTCCAATAGCTTCAATTCCTGATCGAAATCAATGAAGTCCTTTTCCGAATAGTTCAGTGTTCGCCTTACCAGATTGGAAAACGTGGTGATATAGGAATACGAATGCTCTACATCACCTTTCAAAATCAGATCCTGTATGGAATTCAGCGAATTAAAAATGAAATGCGGATTCATCTGTGATTGAATGGCGGTGAGTTTTGATGCATTCAATTCGTTGATGCGTTCTGCTTTGCGCCGTTGAATGGCTAATTGCCAGCGGTAACTGAAAAGAATTGCTCCGGCCAGTATCATCGCAGCCAAGGTTATAAACCACCATCGCATGTATAGTGGAGAAGTAATGGTAAAGGTCAGTGAGCGCGTTTCACTGAAACCTTCCTGATTTTTAATCCGGATTTGAAAAGTGTATTTTCCGGGAGCTAGTGCGTTGTAGGTAAGCTGCCGTGTGTTTTGATCGGCAATATTCCATCGTTTTTCAGCACCCAAAAGCCGGTAATGGAATTCCATCGTTTCGCGATTGCGAAGAGTGGAAGAGGAGACTAAAAACTGAAATTTGCGCTGGTCAGGAGAAAAAACAAGGTTTCCAGAACGATTTATTTCCCGGTCGTTGACCAGTACTTTGTCAATTCTAAGTCCGGAAATGTTTCGGTTGGGATAACGGTATTCAGGATCAATCTGCTGCACGCCTCCGGAATGACTGACCCAAAGCTTTCCGTGGTGGAAAACGAAGTCAATCACCCGATTGGAAGAAAAACCATACGTTGAACTGATGGAGCGTAACAGCTTTCCATTGAGATCGAACTGGAAAAAACCAATTCCGGTGTTGGCAAGCAGGGTATTGCTGTAAACCATCAGTTTTTTAACAGTAATCTGCTTGTGATTGACGCGTGGAATAATCCGGCGGATAAACTTCCCGTTTTTGAAGATCAGGATGCCTTCATCTTTCGAACTGAGATAAGCCAACCCATTATATACGTGAATTCCATTGGGGAAAAGTTCTTTTCCGCGATAACGTAAAGACCTGCATTTTTGCGAATCATCCAGGGTAATCATTCCAAGTGCGGTGGATATGTAGAGTAAGTGATGCACAGAGTCGTATTCCATCAAATGAACACGACTTTTACATTGTTCAAACCGATTTACCTCTGCGGTTTTGTTGCGAAAGTGAACTTCAAGAACTCCGAGGTTTGTACCAAGATAGTAATGGTTTTTAGAAATAAATGCTGCATCTTTCAATGATGCTTCGGCAATGTCGGTTGTGATTCCCGTGAGTCGGTTATAGGAGCGTATATGACCATCATCAAAAATGTACAATGATTGGTTGGAAAAACCGGTTATTGATTCAATAGGTCGTTTTCCGGTAGAGCGAAGCACAGATAGTTTCGCGTTGGAATAACACAAGAGTTTTCCTTGAGATGTTCCCATAATCAGCCCGCCGGATTCATCGGAATACAGGGAAGTGACGGGATCATTTTCAGACCGGTGAATGACATCCGGAATGTTCATGTCCGGAATTACAAGGATTCCTTTGTCGAAGGTGCTGAGCAATACATTTCCTTCGGCGTCTTCGAAAACATCGGAAATGAATCGGGAGGGGAAGAACACTCCTTTGGAAACGAATGTTTTCGAACTGAAAAAACAGATTCCCGGAAGTGAACCCGCAACCCAGAATCCGTGAGAAGTTTCATAGATGCGCAGAGCTTCACTCCGCATGAAAGTGCTGTCATCAGGGAGTTTGTACAAACGAAAGGTGGTGGGATCGAAGCGGTACAATTTTTTTGCTTTGAGGTCAATGAAAAATTGTCTGTTGTTGGATTTAAACGATTTCAAGACACTTGTTGGTACAAAGTGTTTTCCGTTCAATGTGAGTTGTTTGATTGTGAAAAGCCCATTGGCGTAGATCAGTAGTGAATCTGTGTTATTCAGGTGATAAATCACAGATCCTGCATCCGTCACAAAAGGCGGACCGATATAGCGCTTCGAAACCATTTTTCGCGACAGTACTTTCCCGGATTTGTTCAATACAATGATCTTTCTTGAAGCAACCAGCAGGTTTTCCGATGGATCGAGTGCCAGACTAATGTCGGCGCTTCCTTCTTCTTCGGTCAGTTCGTAAAACAGATAACATTTTCTGTTTTTGATCTTGAAGATCTGATTATTCAGGTTGTGGCAATAAATCGTCCCGCTTTTATCCATCAGGAAATTAAAAGCCGAACTGCTTTTGGCGTTGCGGCAGACAATCTGTTCGTATGTCACGCCGTTGAAACAGTAAATGCCTTCATTGGTCGCGAACCAGTAATTGAACAATTTGTCCTGAATCACATCGTAAATCTGGATTCCGCGAAATTGATTTTCACCTAGCTGAAAAGAAGCGGGTTGTTGTGCCTTAGCTTGAAAACCAAAGCACAGCAGAAGCAGCAATAATTGTATTTTTCCTGCGGTTGAAATGAACATTCTGGTGAAATGATGAATGCCGGTCAGACACGTATTCATTACCATTATTGTTTGTAATATCTTTCTTATATGCAATTTACTGTACGATCAGTAACTTATGAAACACCGGCTTATCCTGATTGTATCCGGTAACCCAATACGTTCCTTTTTCCCAGGAAGTAGTAGCGAAACCTGTTTTTGTTCCGGGCTTCAAATGCTGATCCACCAATCTGCCCATGGCATCACAAACCACCATCCGATCTGAAACAACATTCGTTTCGATTGTTACGAAACCGGAAGCTGGGTTCGGATAAAGTGTTACATCTGCTTCCTTCGTTTTTTCATTCAATGCCAAATTCTGTCCTTTTAATGCAATGGCATATTCTCCTTTTTGAAGATTGGTCACATTCAACATTCCGGTTTTGTCATTCACATTCCCCATGGCTTTTGTGTAGGTAGGAAATTCATACCAATCTACCGAACGGTTTGGTCGATATAAAAGAACAATGCTGTCTTCAGCTCCCGTGATCAGCAAATGATCGAGATAACCAATCGGACCACTTGTTTGACCGCTGTATCGGAAGCTTGCGTTTGTACTGAATCCGGAATTCCATATTCCGTCAATCCGCCAATAACGCTGCGGAGAAATCAGGTATCCTGATGTCCAGTTCAGAACAGGATCCGGAGCCGCCCAATTGTGTTCAACCACCACAAAAGCAGAATCTGTGATGTTTTGAATCTGCAAGGTCAGGTTGGAATGACTCAAAGTCTGAGTTCCGGTTGTGTGAAAGGTAGAATATGTGGCTGTGACTGCATGAGAGATCAACTCGTCGCGATTCAGATAACCTGTTGTTGGGGGAAAGGGAACTGTAAGCGTCACCGTATTGTTCATTCCGGATGAGTAGATTGTTTTTTCAAATGTATTCCAGCTGTCATCACGCAAGGTCAGTGTCACCGGAATTTGATTTCCGTATGCTGTTCTGCCGACCAGTTTTTGTTTCAGGTGAATTGTCACATCGTATTGGATTCCGTTCTGAACAACAGTTAAAGAGTCGATGGAAACATGTGGCCACCCTCCCTGAAAGATCCAGTCTGCAAAATAATTAGTGAGGTCTACTTCGGTAATTGCGCTCAGATCATCGCGGTATTCGATTGCGTCGATATCTGAAAATTTGTTTTGTTCCAGCAATTCAGACAAACCGTTGAAAAATAAAGAATCTCCCAAATATGCCCTGAGCGTATGAATGATATCGGCTCCTTTCGAGTAGGTCGTTGTTCCGTAAGTATGTTCCTGCGGAACTCCCGAAAGCGGCCAGTAACCTCCGTCGGTAATGTGGCAATTTTGAATCAGATCTTTGTGTTCGTTTCGAACTGCAGCTTCGTAAGCGCTTCTTCCGGAGAATTCTTCGGTAAAAACGTATTCGCAATAAACCGCACTTCCTTCGTTGATCCACATATCTTCTGCTGTCCGGCAGGTTACCAGATTTCCCCACCAATGATGAGAAAGCTCGTGTGCCATAACGGATTGCCAGGAAAGACCGCCGTTTGCAGCCGTTTGCGGATAAGCAATATTCATGGCGTGTTCCATTGCTCCGGCAGTCATCGGAACAAGTACATAGCCCACTCTGTCCCAGCGGTAAGGTCCGAATTTGTCTTCGAAAATATCAAAAGCGCTTTCAAGATTCGTGAAAGAATTCTTCATATTGGTCGTGTCAGCAGCGCGTGCAGCCAATTTCACCGGAACGGGATTGTTTTGATAATCTGTAAATGTGTCGTTTACGAAAACGTAGTTTGATACGGCAACAGAAACGAGGTAAGTAGGAATCGTCTGATTGATTTTCCAGTGGTGTGTTTTTGATAAATCCGGATTGACTACCGTAGATTGAAAAACACCGCCGCAGGATGCATTGTGGTTCGGAAGTGTGGTTACAAACAAATCGTAGGTAGATCTGGTGGTGAAATTATCGAAACACGGAAACCAGGTTTTACCGTAATTGTGCGGAATGTCATCGAGTGAAACTCCGACATTGTAGGCGTAAGCGCTGTTGAAGTAAAATCCTCCGAAGGTTGGATCATGAACGGTCGATCCGTGATAGAAAACGGTTATTGAAGTGGAGTTTCCCGTATTGTATGTTCCTCCCAGATTGATTTTGTAACCGAGAGAAGCTGCTGTAAATGAAAGTAAATCTCCGTTGGCATCGTGAACACTGTCGATTGTGAGTCCCACCAAATCCAGTTTGATTTCGGAAATATTATTGACCAAAGGCTCGAAAATGATTTCTGTTTGACCTTTTACGATGAAGGTGCTGAAATCGCGAAGATCCAGCTGAACATTGTAGTGCTGAATGGAAATACTGTCGCTGCGTGTATCGTAGGGAAAGGCAGTTTGGGCATTTGCAATGCTGAATAGACCTGAAAAGAAGATCAAAATCAAACGAAAACCAAGGATAGCAGTACGATTCATAGTTTAGAAATAAAGGTTAAATATAGGGAATTACGAATTATGAATTGCGAATTACGTCCCGATAGCTATCGGGATGCGAATCATTGAACTTTTAAACTTTTGAATCCTTTTAACAAGGAATTACTCAAAACAACTTCATTTGTCCGCTGGTGTCGGGGATGGCAAACAAATCGTTTCTAAGTCGGGGGAAAGGATAGGCGGGGAGAAAGCGTTTCCGGGCAAGCTGCACTTGTCGTTGGATATTCAAGGCGTAAATTCCTTCTCCTTTCATGCGTGTTCCGAATCTGCTGTCGCTCAGTTTTCCTCCGTGCATTTCCCGCAGCTGGTTCAAGACTTTTTCGGCCCGGTCGGGATAGTTTTTGGTAACCCAATCGGTGAAAATTTCTCCGTTCGGACCATTTAAGCGCACAATTTGATGAAACATACTCAAAGCTCCGTGGTTTGCTGCTTCTTTTGCGATCGAAAAAATCTCATCGTCATTTAAAGCCGGAATGATGGGGGCCATCAGCACATTTACCGGAATTCCATGTTGGGAAAGCAATTGAATAGCTTCCAGTTTCTTGCGGCTGCTGGCGGTTCGGGGTTCTAATTTTCTTCGCAGTTCTTCTTTTAAACTCGTGATGCTGATATTTACCGCCACCAAATCCAATTTGGCCAGTTCCTCGAGAATATCGAGGTCTCTCGTGATGAGGGAATTCTTGGTAATAATTCCCACAGGGTGCTTGTATTTCAGCATGATTTCCAGCAATCTCCGCGTGATTTTGTATTCCCGCTCACAGGGCTGATAACAATCGGTATTTCCGGAAATGGAAATGGTCTGAACCTTCCATGACTTTTTGTTCAGAGCTTCTTCCAGTAATTCAGGGGTGTTTTTCTTGACGAGAATTACGCGCTCGAAATCAGTTCCGGCGCTGTAGCCCCAATATTCATGCGTGGGCCGGGCATAACAATAAGTGCAGCCGTGTTCGCAGCCCTGGTAAGGATTCAGCGAATAATACATACCTACATCCGGACTGGTCAGTTTGTTTACAATCGTTTTCGGATGAACGTCGATGAATTTGGTTTTCAATTCGGGTTCTTCTGACGGATCAATATCGTCAAAATCGTCTCCTTTTTCCTGAGAAAAGAAGCGGTTGTGCGGATTAATTTGTGCCCCGCGACCATTTTTATAAAGTAAATTGTCCGACATATTGCTTTGAATTTGAAGTGGCTCTACAAAATTAAGATAAATTATTAATACTTTTTTGATTATTTATTAATCAATTTGATTTTTTATCGGAAAGAATTCATGACACTAAATCTCTAGTGAAAAATCAGGTTCAAATCAATAAGAACGGGAGCTACAAAGAATTTCAGTACTTTTATGCAACAATTCGAACGGTTCTATCAAAGTCATCTTATAAAGACAATATGGCAAATTTTGTTTTTTCCTTCCTTCTGATCTTCTCCGCTTTTTTACCACAACAGTTGTGGAGCCAGAATCCTGCAGATTCCCTACGTTCCTTAATGAAAAAGTCTAATGAGCAGCGAAAGGGAGAGTTGAACATCGAAATAGCCAATTATCATTTGGCGGAAAACCCGGATTCCAGCCTTTATTACGGAAATGCAGCCAAAGCAATCGGAAAGGAAACGAACAATCATGTGCTGGTGATTCGCTCGTATTCGGTAATCGGAGAAGCTTATCAAAGACAGAACAAGCTGAAGAAAGCGATTTCTTCCTATTTGAAAGGGCTTGAACTGGCTGAAAAGCATGACGAAAAATCATTGGCAGGAACCATTTACAATGGAATAGGGGTTTGCTACTTTTATCTGAGCAATCTCGGCAAGGCGGAAAAATACATGAAACTGGCTGCTCAGGCGAAGAAAGAAGCGAATGATTACAGGTATTATGCGCTGATCATGGCGAATCTTGCGGGTTTGCAAATCATGAATCAATCTTTCGATGAGTCGATAAAAACCTTGAAGGAAGCCGAGAAAACACTTCTGAAGAAAAAGCAATACGAGTATGTAGCTGCTGTCTACAATTCACTGGGGGCAGCCTATCAAACGGTTCATCCCGATTCCTGTATTTATTACTACAATAAAAGTTTGGAGTTTTCTTCAAAAAACAAGGATTATCTCACGATGACGAGTACATACCAAAATCTGGGGGATTATTATTTTGGTTTAAAGAATTATCCGAAAGCAATTGAGTATATGAAAAATGCAATTGCAACGAACGAACGACGGCCGGAAGATCAGTTTAAACCAGCTTTGTTCGAGAGGATCAGTGCCTTGTATGATTCCATTCACGATTTTAAAAATGCTTATCACTATAAAAAACTGGAAACCGAAGCGCGTCAGCGAATTTTCTCTGTAGCCAAGCAAAAAGAAATTGAAGAGCTGGAAATCAAATACCAAAGTGAAAAAAAGGAAAAGGAAATTCAGTTGCACAAACAGGAAATCCAACAAAACAAAAACCAGCGGAATATCCTTTTGTTTATCGCAATTTCGGTGTTTTTAGTGGCAGGATCGATTACCTATCTGCTGTTTCAACGGAGAAAGATCACGCAGGAGTTTGAACAGGAAAAACTGCGGCTCTTTGAAAATATTTTTCATGAAATCAGAACTCCGCTCACACTTATTGACGGTCCGATTCAGGTGATGAAACAAAATTCCGCTTCTACTTATCAGAATGAACTGGAATTGATGGAACGGAATTCCAAAAAACTGATTGATCTGGTGAATGAACTTCTGGATGCATCGAAACTCGGGAAGGGAAGTTTTCAGCTTCATTTTACCAACGGAGATATAGATGAGTTTATCGAAAACATCCTCAACAGCTTCGCGAATGAGGCAAAATCAAGGAATCTTCAAATCATTCATCAAAAGATTGGTTCAGAGAATTACTATTCATTTCCTTCCAACGGCTTGGAAAAGATTCTTTCGAACCTGGTTGGAAATGCGGTGAAATATTGCCCTGCGAATGCTGAAATTCAGGTCGTTTCTCAGGTTGAGAACAATCAATTACTTATTCGGGTAAGCGACACAGGCCCGGGAATTCCTGAAAAGGATCAGAAAAAAGTGTTCCGCCGTTTTTTCAGAGGGAAACATACTTCTGACGTAACGGGTACGGGAATAGGTTTGTCTTTGGTGAAAGAATTGGTGGATTTGAGCCGCGGAACGATCAATCTTCAAAGTAATGCTTCGGGGACAACTTTTGTAGTGTCTATTCCGGTGCAGGAAGTAAGCGATGTTGCGGATTCCAATGTGCCGAATGACGATATTCCGACTCTTTTGCTTGCGGAAGATGATCCGGACACGGCTGCTTTCAGTATTTCTGTTTTGAAAGAGAGTTTTCACATCATGCACGCTAAAAACGGTCAGCAGGCGATTGATTTAATCCGTGAGAATTTACCGGATATCGTTCTTTCAGACATTATGATGCCTGAGAAAGACGGAATTGAATTGCTGCAGGAAATCCGGTCGAATGAATTGACAAACCACCTGCCGGTTGTGTTATTTTCCGCGAAAGCATCGTTGGAAAGCCGTTTGCAAGGCTTACAGCATGGGGCAGATGCCTACGTTTCCAAGCCATTTTCTCCCGAAGAATTGAAACTGACCATCCGGAATTTGTTTACAACCGTTCAGCGAAACAAGGATGCTTACAAAGATTCCATTGATTCGGAAAAAACATTTGAAGAACGGATCAAAAGCCAGAATGCTTATGTCAACAAGGTTATTGATTGCATTGTCAAACACATCGATGATTCGGAATATTCCGTGAATGAACTTTCGGACGATATGGCTGTCAGCCGGAGTCAGCTTCACCGGAAACTGGCAGCATTAACGGGATTTTCCACCACCAATTTTATCCGGATGATCCGTCTGGAAAAAGCGAAGGATTTGTTGTTGAATCAAGAGGGAAATATCACCGAAATTGCATACAAATGTGGTTTCAGCAGCCAGTCTTATTTCACGAAATCGTTCACCGAGTATTTTGGAAAAAGCCCGAGTCAATTCAGTGGAAAGTCTTGAATTTACTGAGGATGCAACAATAGTATACAGATCTACAACATCATTACACGGAACAAATAAACATGCAGATTACCTTTGCTGCGTAATAAACATTGATATGACAAAAATTTTTATCTTATTTGCTTTTATCACATCGGTCTTTGCCACCTACGGCCAGGATGAATGTGCGAATGCGGTTACATTGACACCAGGTGCAAGCTGTGTCAATACAACGGGTTCATTCAGCGGAATGACGATCAGTACCACAGCTCCGGCTTGTGCTCCGTCAGCTTCTCAGGATCTTTGGTACAAGTTTACCGCAACGGATTCCACGATGCGTATTTCGTTGTCGGCTCAATCCAGCTTGAATCACGGATTTGAAATTGTTCAGGGAGGATGTGGCGGAACAGTGCTTCAATGCGTGAACAACAACAGTTCCGGTGTGAGTGAAGGTTATTTCAATTACAATTTCATTCCCGGGCAATTGTATTACGTACGCGTATTCAATGTTTCCGGTTCACCGAGCACTTTGACTTTCGGAATCTGTATTCAGAATAATCCTGTTCCTGCAAACGACCGCTGCGTAAACGCAACAACTTTAACACCTGGTGCGGCGTGTAATTACACTACAGGAACTTTCAGCGGAGCGATGATGAACGGTGGAGTTCCTTCTTGCGCACCTTCCGCTTCTCAGGATGTTTGGTACAAGTTTGTTGCAACAGATTCCACGATGCGCATTTCGCTTTCAGCAGAAACATCATTGAACCATGGTTTTGAGATTATTCAGGGAAGCTGCAACGGCCCTGTGATGCAATGTGTGAACAACAACAGTTTCGGCGTGAGTGAAGGGTATTTCTATTACAATTTCATTCCGGGACAAACTTATTACGTACGTGTATTCAATGTTTCCGGTTCGTTGAGTATTTTGACTTTCGGAATTTGTATTCAGAATAATCCCGTTCCGGCAAACGATCGCTGTGTAAATGCAACGACTTTAACACCCGGAACAGCTTGTAATTATACGATTGGAACTTTCAGCGGAGCGATGATGAATGGCGGAGTTCCTTCTTGCGCACCTTCCGCTTCTCAGGATGTTTGGTACAAGTTTATTGCAACAGATTCCACGATGCGCATTTCGCTTTCAGCAGAAACATCACTGAACCATGGTTTTGAGATTATCGAGGGAAGCTGTAACGGCCCTGTGATGCAATGTGTGAACAACAACAGTTTCGGCGTGAGTGAAGGGTATTTCTATTACAATTTCATTCCGGGACAAACCTATTATGTGCGTGTATTCAATACTTCCGGTTCATTGAGTATTTTGACTTTCGGAATTTGTATTCAGAATAACCCCGTTCCGGCAAACGACCGTTGTGTAAACGCAACAACTTTAACACCCGGAACAGCTTGTAATTATACGATTGGTACCTTCAGCGGAGCAATGATGAATGGTGGAGTTCCTTCTTGTGCACCTTCCGCTTCTCAGGATGTTTGGTACAAGTTTATTGCAACAGATTCCACGATGCGCATTTCGCTTTCAGCAGAAACATCACTGAACCATGGTTTTGAAGTTATTCAGGGAAGTTGCAACGGCCCTGTGATGCAATGTGTGAACAACAATAGCTTCGGCTTAAGTGAAGGATACTTCTATTACGATTTCATTCCGGGACAAACCTATTATGTGCGTGTATTCAATACAACAGCATCATTAAGTATTTTGACTTTCGGAATTTGTATTCAGAATTATTCGGTTCCTGCAAACGATCGCTGTGTGAATGCAACAACTTTAACACCCGGAACAGCATGTAATTATACGATTGGAACGTTCAGCGGAGCAATGATGAACGGTGGAGTTCCTTCTTGTGCATCTTCCGCATCTCAGGATGTTTGGTATAAGTTTATTGCAACAGATTCCACGATGCGTATTTCGCTTTCAGCAGAAGCATCACTGAACCATGGTTTTGAAGTTATTCAGGGAAGCTGCAACGGGCCTGTTCTGCAATGTGTGAACAGCAACAGTTTCGGTTTAAGTGAAGGGTATTTCTATTACAATTTCATTCCGGGACAAACTTATTACGTACGTGTGTTCAATGCGTCGGCATCATTGAGTACCTTGACTTTCGGAATTTGTATTCAGAATTATCCGGTTCCTGTAAATGATCTTTGTGTAAATGCAACGACTTTAACTCCCGGAACAACATGTAATTATACTTACGGAACGTTCAGCGGAGCGATGATGAACGGAGGAACTCCTTCTTGTGCATCTTCCGCATCTCAGGATGTTTGGTACAAGTTTACGGCTACAGATTCCACTATGAGCATTGGTTTGGAGGCTGTTTCAAATTTGAACCACGGTTTTGAGATTATTCAGGGAAGCTGCAACGGCCCTGTTGTGCAATGTGTAAATAGTAATTCTTCTGGTTTAAGTGAGAACTATTTCAATTACAATTTCATCCCGGGACAGGTGTATTATGTACGCGTATTCAATACGTCGGCTTCATTAAATGCCTTGACTTTCGGGATTTGTATCCGCAAATATCCGACTCCGGTGAATGATTTGTGTGCGAATGCAATCGAATTGACACCAAACAACAGCTGTAACACTATTTCAGGAACTTTCAGCGGAGCAATGCTGAATGGAAATACACCTTCTTGTGCACCTTCTATTTCCCAGGATGTTTGGTATAAGTTTACTGCAACCGCTGCAAACATGAGCATCCAGCTAAGCGCTGTTACCGGATTGAATCACGGTTTCCAGGTCCTTGAAGGAAGCTGTAACGGAGCTGAAATCCTTTGCCGCAATCAGAACGGTTCAGGACTCAGCGAATCTGCGACAATGACTACATTAACAATTGGTCAGACATATTACGTCCGTGTTTTGAATACTGTTTCGGGACTTAATACAGGCACTTTCACGATCTGTTTGATCGGAACACCGCCATCTGCATGTACTCCGTCAGTTGCAATCAATGCTTCAGCAACAACCATTTGTCAGGGAGAAAGCATTGTCTTTAATGCAACACCAACACACGGAGGTGCCTCACCGTCTTATCAGTGGAAAGTAAACGGAGGAAATGTTGGAACAAACAGTTCGTCCTACACAACTACCACGTTGACAAACGGAAGTATTGTTACCTGTGTGATGGTAAGCAACGCGGCTTGTGCTTCACCTACGAGTGTTACAAGTAATGCAATTACAATGACTGTTTCTGCTTCCGTAACACCAGCTTTCACACAGATTCCTGCAATTTGTTCAGGCGGATCAATCACCTTGCCGACCACTTCCAACAACGGAATCAACGGTACATGGAGTCCGGCAGTGAACAACACGGCAACAACGACGTATACTTTCACACCGAATTCAGGACAAGGACAGTGTGTTTTGAACGCTGCAATGACGGTAACGGTAAATAACGCCACAACACCGACATTCAATCAGGTTTCTGCAATTTGTTCCGGAGGATCGTTCACATTACCAACTACTTCCACGAATGGAATCAATGGGTCGTGGAGTCCGGCGGTAAACAACACTGCAACAACAACGTATACCTTTACGCCGAATGTGGGACAATGTGCTTCTGCAACTACCATGACAGTAACGGTAAACAGTACATCTACAACGCCAACGTTTAATCAGGTTCCTGCGATTTGTTCAGGCGGATCATTCACCTTGTCGGCCACTTCCACGAATGGAATCAACGGTACATGGAGTCCGGCAATCAACAATATGGCCACAACAACGTATACATTCACGCCAAATGCAGGACAGTGTGCAGTAACAACTACGATGACCGTCACTGTAAATACAGCTTCTGTAACACCGGTGTTTACTCAAATTCCGGCAATTTGCTCCGGAGAATCGTTCACCTTGCCGACAACTTCCACCAATGGAATCAGTGGTACATGGAGTCCGGCGGCGAACAACACTGCAACGACAACGTATACTTTTACACCGAATGCAGGACAATGTGGTTTGACAACAACAATGACCGTAACGGTGAACAACAGTGTTACACCGACATTTAACCAGATTCCTGCGATTTGTTCGGGTGGATCATTCACCTTACCGACCACTTCTACGAATGGAATCAGCGGTACGTGGAGTCCGGCGGTAAATAACACAGCAACTACAACGTATACATTTACGGCAACTTCCGGACAATGTGTTACCAGTGCAACCATGACTGTTGTTGTTAATTCTGTGAATGCAGGAACAACCGTTCAGGGAAATACCATCACGGCATCGGCAACAGGAGCAACGTATCATTGGATCAATTGTGCGGACAATCAACCGATCAACGGAGCAACAAATGCATCGTTCACACCGACTCAAAACGGTTCGTATGCAGTAGTTGTAACTCAAAACGGATGTTCTGCAACTTCAAGCTGTGTGATAATATCCACTGTAGGTTTAGAAGCATTGACACAAAACGGATGGAATGTCTATCCGAATCCGGCAAGCGATCAGTTGTTCATCGAAGTAAATGAAGCAGTAGAAATTGCGATCATCGACATGACAGGAAAAACCGTTCAGCAAGCGGATCTGAAATCAGGAAATAATATCATTCAAGTAAGTTCACTAACCCCTGGAGTTTACTTCATCAAATCCACATACGGAGCGAATGTGAAATTTGTGAAGAACTAGAACTAAAGCCCCTGTTACTACAAAAAAGCCCCGACATTTATCCGTCGGGGCTTTTGTTTTATAGGGAAATACCATGTAGCTCAATTGAGAACAATCAGCTGGTTTTGCCACAAATGAAAAATGATCTTTTTTGCTTTTTCAAGGGGGAATTGTCTGTTCACCAGTTCGATTGCTGTTTCAATCGTTTGCCCATTGATTTCCTGCAGCAATAATGGCAAATGCAGCTGTTCCAGGTATCCGACAGGCCGCTCCAATTCCGGGTGGCAAACAGCCTGAATGACTTCAACAACATCGTGATTGACCGCAAATACTTCTTTGAAAGTAATCAACGGTGAAGGACTGATTTTACTGTGTCGGATTTGATTCAATACCAAATCTACAGGAATCGAAACAGGCGCTTTATGAGAAGGAAAGGGCGGAGGTGAATTGAATCCTTGCTGTAATTTTTGCAGGAATTCAGAAGAATTTGCAGGAATTGAAAGATGAAGCTCCGATTTACTTTTCCAAAACGGGGCATTGTCCTGATACGGCCATGCTGTCTGATAAAATGAAGCTGTCCAATGACCATGATTACTGACAGATTCGATGAGTTTTTCCTCATAGAAATCCTTCGCATTTGATGATTCCGGATTTTTTAAGAACGTGTTTACGGCAATGGCAGCTTGCAGTGAAAAGCGCATGGCTTTTTCAACACCGTTTGAAGACAACGGGTCGAGTGTGAAAGCGGCTTCCCCCAACTTGATCAATTGCTCGTTCCAGGGATTCTGATTTACAAATGAAGTCACGGAACACGTTTCTAACGGAGAAGTTTCCAAATGCTTGGCAATTGAACTGAAAAAACGGGTGTTTTTAGCTAATTCCGACAGAGACCTCCCGTTATGCTGTCGGATGGTTTTTCCATCCGTAAAAGCCATGATGCGATAGCGGTTTCCCGGAACTTTTGCTCCCCAGAACCAGCCTTCGCGAATGGCTTCAACAAATGTTTCTTCCGGCATCAGATCCGCGTTGATGTGCGACCAGATTGCAACGGATGGCGGTGAAACGGATAAACGTTCCTGAGCCAGTGTTCCTTTTCGCCCGCGGGCATCCAGTAAAACAAGCGTTTGGATCGAAACCGTTTTCTCTTCCGAAAGAACTTCCAGTTTCCAGCCTTCTTCCGTGCGGTGAAACTCCTTTAATTTTGCAGGTTGTAAGAGATGTAATCCTCTGCTTACAGCTAGTTGCAATAATTCCTGATCAAGAATACTTCTGTCGACGACAATATTCTCCGGCCGGTTTTTGAGCTGCTGCTGAACAGTTCCCTTATTTTCCCAAATAACGTTGGAAGGTAAATCGTGTAGAAATCCCTCGTGGTTCAGTAAATGTTCAGCATTCAGATAAGCGAAAATATTCCGGACGGTGGGTGAAAGAGATTCCCCGATCTGCTGTCGGGGAAATATTTCCGATTCGATCATTCCGACCGTATGTCCCATTTCCAGTAAGCGCAAAGCTGCACACAATCCTGCAGGCCCGGCTCCGAGAATGCATACATGCAATTTTTCAGGAAACAATTTCATGTCTGTCAATTAAACCAGTCGGGTTTTAAGCGAGCCAAACGTTCATGAGCCTGAATCGAGTAGGTCAGCCACGAGCGGATATAATCACAAGCCGGTCGTCCTTTTTCTATGACTTCGTGATGACAGCCGCCGCTGCATAAGTAACGCGCCCAACACTGAGAACACGGATCTTGTTTGTGAACATGGCGTGTTGAAAGCCAGTTGTTTTGCTTCTCAGGATTAATTCCTGTATTTAAGTCGCCCATATAGCCGGCTTCTTCATTTACGAAGCGGTGACAGGCAAATAATTCTTCGTCGGCGGAAACTCCCATGTATCCTGCACCTGCGCCGCAAGGATAGGGCCGATGCGTTCCTTTTGAAATTTCTTTCATGGCGTTTACCATGTTTAAGAAAGGGTATCGATTTCCGGCCAATACATTTTTTTCAAAATTCAATCCGCAGGCAATCATATTTTCAAGCATGACCGCCAAACTTTCGGGAGTCATTTCTCCTTGTCCGTTACTTGAACGAAGCAGCGGAGAGAAACCAACGCTGTGGAATCCCATCCGGATAAATTCGTCCAGTGCTTCGGCGAGATTGGTGTTTTCAGGTGTTACAGTTACCCGTGCAGAAACCTGCATGTTTTTCTGAATCGCTAACAACGGGCGAATATTCTGCATCACGCGGTCAAAACTTCCTTTACCACCTTTCATAGGGCGCTGAGCATCATGGGCTTCCTTCAATCCATCTAAACTAATGGTAACAGCAAATCCATACGTTTCGAAAAAAACAGCGTCTTCTTCCGTGAGCAAAGTACCGTTGGTTGTGATCGAATAGCGGACTTTTATATTCTTTTCCCGCGCTTTCATTTCGGCATATGAAACCGACTCCCGGATTGCTTTTCGATTGATCAGAGGCTCGCCTCCTAAAAAAGTCAATTGCACGGTTCCGTCTTCCGGACAATCTTTCAGCAGCAAATCAATGGCTTTGAATGCCGACTCGATAGACATGTTCTTCGATGGTCCTCCAAAATCTCCCTGATTGGCATAACAATATGTGCAGCCCATATTGCATTTTTGCGCAATGGCAAGCGACAGCGCATAAAGCGGTGGGCTTTCCAGTGGCTGATCGTCGATATATGTAGGAGCGTCCAGTCCAAGCAAAATCAATTCTTCCTGCAAAGCGGCTTCATCGTGTGTGTGGATGAGGTTTGAAATGCGCTCTTCAACAGCCTGATTGATGGAATACAAGCGGCTTCCGTTTGGAAGAAACAATTGGGTCGTATGGAGACTCTTGATGAGATGTGCCACCGGCGAAACCGGTTTGGATTGCTGCATCACAACACCGGCCAGTATTCCCGCTATTTGATCTGTATTATAATTTGTTGACTCTTTAGAAAGATTCATTCTGTTTTCATTAGTTGATGTCAATTTTTAGCTCTCGAGTGCGTCATTTCCTTTGATAATGAAACTGAGTTCTCCCTGCCAGTTTTCAAACAAATCGTCATATGTTTGCATTCGGCTGTCGGACCAGTTATCGGGAATGTATTTTCCGGTTCGTTTCTTGGCCATCCAGTTATCACCTGTACTCAAGCCATTTTCATCCGGAACCACGTTTACATAATCGGGTCTGCTTGCAGCCCAGTAATAGCAAGAGCATTCGCGGTAATCGTTTTGCCAGGGAGCACACAAACTTTGTGTTAATTCACCCGGTTTCAGGATTTCGTCGGAAAATGCTGCGCTGTTCCCGTCGAAAAGTTCGTTGACTTTCAGCTTAACGGCGATGTATTTCTTTTTGTCTTTTAATTCTTTCAGATCAACCATGACCTCAGTCGGGGATTTATCTGCCGTAAAATGACAAACAACTTCCTGTCCTTGCTTTTGAAGCACTTCTACCATCGAATTGGACCATTCCATAAATGAAACTCCGTTCGGATTGGCAGTAGTAATCAAGGGTTGACTGTCTCCATCCGGAAAAACAGGCCCGCTTGTAGAAACCATGGTGGCTTTTCCGTCAATGGCAACCAACCGGTGTCCGATCAGTTTTTTCAATGCAGGTTCCGTTGCGTCGACCACATAATTGTTGCTTTCGAGTAGTACCAAGCCTTTGAAAGCTCTTCTCCACAGGTTTCTGAAATCGAATTCCAGACCCGGAAAACAATTGGAGATCGCAGAGCGGGCAACAGTCGAATACGGGTTTCCTTCAGCACGGTAGTGAAGCTGCGCTGTTTTGTTGGACGGAATCATTGGAGATCCGTACGATTCCGGCAGGTTGTTCGGATTGGTTTTCGCGAACATGATCTGAGCAGCCGCTTTGATAATCTTATTGATTTGTCTGTAAGTAAAGGTCAATGAGCGGCCATCGGCACCACGCATCAAAGCAGGCATTTTACGCAATCCGCTGCTTGAAAGGTCTCCGATTTCATCCGGTCTGCGCAATAAATCGGCAAACCAGGGAGAAGCACCTGCGCTCAATCCGTTGAACACGCGTTCATGCAATACACGCAATGCATAATTGTCTACCAGTGATGTAGCCATGATTGGTTCATACAAACGGCCAAAATCATTCGTGTTTTGCCGAACCATCGTACTGGCAGTATTGAATTTGCCTTCGTAGCTGTTTCCGTTCATGATGGCTGTATTCATGATCCGGATCGTTTCAAAAGCTCTGCGGATAATGTCTTCCGCTTCTTCAATATCCACTGTTCCGTCAATATCAGTGCCCAGAAAAATCTGTTCCAACTCATCGGAAACTACTCTGATGGGTAATGTGTCTGGAGCATATGCGGGCGGGCCTGCGCTGATATGTGCTTTCGCCGTGAGTGTTTTTGTTTTCGATAATTTCAGGCTCACTTTCACATGTCCGTCACATTCATCGTCGATATATCCCCAACTCACGCGTGTACCGTCTTCCAGGTTGTAGCCCGCGAAAAGCTGAGCCGGATTGGTATAATAGGGAAGAGAAGTAGCAGATTCTTTGTAACCTAACCATTTTCCTTCTTTTTTGTAGATGATTTTATCTTTTGAATCGATTACCGGATCTTTTTCATACGTTCCCGGAGCTGTTTCTCTTTCCAGACTGGTTCCGTAAACACGACCTCCTCCTGGAGTGTAACGCAGACGAATCTCAGGAAATTCAGCATTAGGCTGAATAAACTGGATGGTTCCCAATGGCAGTTTTTTTCCCTGAACGAAATTGTCACATTCCCCCAGTAAAGGCATCGCTTCGTGTGATTTGATCCCGGATAATTTCGCGATGATTTTGTCTTTTTCATCACTGGTTCTGCGAAACATTTTCATGTTTCCAACCTCCACATCCCAACGGAGATCTTCCAGACCTAATCCGGCTTCTTTCAGCAATGACAGCGTTAAAGGAACCAACAAATCCGGACTTTTATCCGTAAGTGCAAATACTTCCAGGAAAGGCGCCACAGGAAGAACTTTTCCTGACTTGTCATCAATGGATTTAGCCTTTTTAAAAATCACTTTCGTTGGTTTGATGGCCTTGATGATTCCTGTTTTGGGATCTACCTCAAAGGTCTTTTCAGGAACAATCGTTCTGAAATCCAAGGGCTTGTTTTTAGACAATTCCAAATCGTATGCAGCCAAAGGTTTGTCTGATTCTCCTAAGCGGCCGATTGCGATAGGAGGTAATATGCGAAGTTCTATAATTTTCATCTTGAATATTTTAAGTCAGTATCAATCGAATGCTTTTTACTGAAGGTTTTCGATACTTTGAAGTAATTGCTGATCCGTTTCCTGAAGAGCATTCAGGAATTGAAGGTCTGCTTGCTTCTTGTATTTTTTCAGATCTTCAATGATCTTTCCGGAAGCAATAATCAGATCTTTGTGTGCATTCCACCGGTTTAATTCTCCAATCGGAAGATCGAATGTGTAAGGAGCAGTAAACGGCGGTCCGGCCATGATGGTACTTCCTTCTGAGATTGGTTTTTGTACAACGATCGTAGACAGGCTGCGCAGGTTGTACATTTCTCCGAAGGTGGAATTGATCACCATTCCCCGCGGTGTGTAAGCTCCGGATTGGTTCAGGCCATCGTCCAATGCAAAGCTGTGATTTAAGAAATTGAGCAGCAAACGGTACCGGATATCAGCAAGTTTACACCAAAGAATCGTTTCAGGTCTGGTAATAGCGTCGGCTTCAAGTTCCAATGCGGGTTCGTTAGACGAAGAACTGGTATCGGCATCCGCTTCAGAAGAAATATACGGATTGGTTGCAACGTTCCGCGAAGGATCGAAAGTTCCTTTTGTTTCTTTCAGTAAGAGTTTGTATTCCTTGAAAATGAAAAGAAAGCGCTCGAAATGGGAAGGTGTTTTTGTATCCACATCTTCTCCTTCACCTTGCTCTGCAATTTCATTCAGCGCATTGTAAGCATCGTCGCGGCACATCAAAGGAGCAACCAGCACATCCGGACTTTTTCCGTAAACACCCGCTCCGGCAGAACCTCGTTGCCCGCCAACATAACCACGTCCCCATTCATCGAATTTCGCCTGAAACGGATAAGTATTGGCCATAAATGTTTCATCGGAAATCACATTCGGATCTTGAATTAACTGGAGCAAAATCTTAAACAATGCTCCAACGGTGTGCGGATCGGAAGTGGAAGCTTTAACCAGGGTGATGACTTCCTTTGCAATGGGATCATCCGAATCCAGCCAGCTTTGAGGAGCTTCTGCATACACATATTTTGCCAGCGAATTCAATGAGAATTTTTCCAGTGCAAAAGGAAAAGGATAGAAAGGAATGTCCCAGGGATAACTTTCGCGCCCGAAGTTTAATGGAGCTCCAATCACTTTCAATACATTCTGCACGGAAATAAAATGTCCCATTTCCTCTTTTGCAATCCCGGTAATGATGTTTTTCCAGGTGGAAACAGTTTGCTGGTGTTTTTCAGATAAATCCGGATTTCCAATGCTGTAAGCAGCATACAAATACTGCAGCATCAATCCGTGTTCAATTTCTGCATCTACGTGTAGCAGCATACTGATGTAGTCTTTTCCGTTGAATTCATCGGGAATAACAAATTTATTCTCGGGTGCTTCAACACCTTTTAAAGCAGATTTACCTGATTTTAATAAACCTAATTCAAGTACTTCTGCTTCCTTGTTTGCTTTTGCCCATTCAAGGATCGGAGCAATAAAGCGGTCTCTTTTTGTGTAGTTCATAGTTGCCGGACGGTTAAATAAATGGTATATGAATAGCTGGTTGATCCGGACAATTTGAAAAATGACCGGTCACATGTTTTGTTGCAAATGGGTTGGTTATGCGGGCAATCCTTGATGAATGGTAAGTGGATTGTCCGTAACAACGGGTTTCAGTGAATAGCATAGTAGTGTCGTTTTAGCGAATAATAGAAAGTTTTCAGGGCGAAAATATAAAAGATTCCAAACAAAAACTAGGGTATAAATACTGGTTTTTTAATGTGGTTTTCCGAAAAAAAAATGACTTCAATCGAACAGTGTCTGATCACGTATTGTATAGAATCGGCTTGTACAAAGATTCTGGTGATTTTTTCTACAGATGCACAGGTATTGGTGGCGCTTACCAGTCGCTACGACCCAGCCAGCGAGTCCGGTAGGCGAGTATTTATCTGTGCATTTGCGGGGTTTTACATCATGTGTTTTTATCTGAAAGATTAGTGTTTGAAAACCATTTTGCCTGAGAAATCATGAACTAAATTCTCGGACAAGTCAATAGAACATTAATAAATAGTTGTGCTTAGGGTTCGGACTGACTTTCTTTTGGCTTTCTACAGAACTTTGCTATTTTTGTTTACTTGAAGAAAATGATTAAACCAGGCGCATGTCCCTCTTAGCAAAACTCCATCCATTCACTTTTTGCGTTTTACTTCTCCAGTCATTTCACGGGCATGCTCAGAACAGGGAGATCGATTCTTTGAAAGTCCTGCTCTCAGATACTAAAATTCACGATACAACCCGTTTGGGAATCATCAGTTCCATTCTTGGATATACCAGAGCCGGTGATTCGATCAGTGTGCATTACAATACAATTGTGGGGAAAATCGTTTTTCGGAATCTGAAGAAAAAGAATTTGAATGCTGAATTGAGGAATACCTACTATTTGTATGCAGCGTATTGGTATTGCGACAAAGCTTCGGAAATATTCTCAGCCAAAAACAGTCAGCGGGTTCTCTATTGTTACGATAAGGCTATCGGCCTGTTCAAGCGCCTTGGAATGGAGGAAGAGCGTTGGATTACCGTCACAAACAAAGGAAACATTCTGCGAAAAATGAATGCGCATGAAGATGCGATTACCTGCTATTTTCAGGCTTTGAAGCATCAGGAACTGACCGGTGATGTTATTGGAGTTGCGGCAACAAACTCTTCGATCGGGCAGGTCTATGAGGATCAGGGCAATTTTTCGAAGGCAATCAATTACTATAAAAAAGCACTGATTACGTATCGTTCAATCAAAGAGAAATCCACGCAGGATCTGTTTGAAATGGCAGTGATCCTTCATAACATCGGTTTTGCCTATTATAACAAACAAAATTTGGAAGAAGCCAAAAACTATTATTTCCAGTCTTTGAAAATTGCAAAGGAAAACGGCTTTTCCAATCATTTGGCTTTTGATGCGAACAAACTTGGGGACATTTACCTCGATCAGAAAAACTATGATGAAGCGTTAAAGCTGTTTGAAGAAGGATTGTTTTATGCGGCAGAAGACCGTTCCGCGACAAGTTTGCTACTCAGCATGGGAGAGCTATACCTGGAAAAAGGAATGTTGGGGAAATCAGAGTCTTATTCCCGGAAAGGATTGGAAAGAGCTTTGAAATCGCATGATTCGGGAATGCTGCAAAGGAGTTACGACAATTTGTATCAACTCTACAAAGCAATGAAGAAGCCGGATCAGGCTTTGAAAATGTTTGAATTGTATATCCGGGAGAAAGAAGCTTTTAACGAAGAAGAAGCGAAAAATGTACTGGCTCAGCAGGAATTGAAATACGCCTATGAGAAAAAGGCATTGCTGAACAAAATCGGGCAGGAAAAAAAGATTGCGGCGTTGAAGCTAAGTAATGAACAGAAGACGGCGCGCAAAGACAAAATGCTTTATCTGTTGATTGCTACCGCTTTGCTACTGCTCATCGGTTGTTTGCTTGTTTACTATTATTTCAGACAAAAGAACATCCGGAACATGCATAAAAACAATGAACTCAAACAAAAGCTTTTGCTCACGCAAATGAACCCGCATTTTATTTTTAATTCGGTGGATAATATCCAAAGTTTGATCTATAACAAACAAGAGAAAGACGCTATCAGTTACCTGACAAAGTTCTCCAAACTAACCCGTCAGATTCTGGAGTATTCGAATGAGAACTACATTCTGCTAACTGAGGAGATCGCAATGCTGGAGAATTACCTGACAATTCAAAAATTGCTTTATAACAACAATTTTACCTACGAAATTGAATGGGACGAAAACACCGATCCGGAATCCATTCTGGTGCCGCCGATGCTGACACAACCCTTCATAGAGAATGCAATCAAGCACGGGTTGAAAAATAAGCAGGAAGGAGGGCTGATTCATATCCGTTATACTTTTGCGAACAAACAGCTTCGGTTTGAAGTTACAGACAACGGCTCCGGACTGGTTGTCGAACAGAAAACTCAGAAGTCATTATCGACTCAAATTACACGGGAACGACTGGAACGAATCACGGAAAAAAAAGACGCGGCAATCCATATGCAGAATATAACAGATGCTTCAGATAACATTCTGGGAGTGAAGACCAGTTTCGAAATACCATTCGTTTACAACCATTAATCATGATCAGAGCCATTATAATTGAGGACATTGATGCAATACGGCAGAAGAATATTGCTGTCATAACCGAACATTGCCCGAATGTAGCAATCATTGCCGAAGCAGATAGTGTGAAAACAGGCCAGGAAGCCATCCGGAAATATTTACCCGATTTGGTCTTTTTAGATGTCGAAATGGCGGATGGAACTGGTTTTGACCTACTTCAGGGATTGATGCCGATCCATTTCAAAGTCATTTTTATCACAGCACATCAGGAGTTTGCAATCAAGGCGTTTCGTTTCAGTGCAATCGACTTTTTGTTGAAACCCATTGATCCCGATGATCTGGTGGAAGCTGTACGGAAAACAGAAGAGACCATGAGTAAAGATCTGCTGGAAGTGCAGTTCAATAACTTGTTTTCCAATATGGAACGCTCGAAACACAACCAGAAACTCATTTTAAAAACCGCCGAAAGGATCTATTCCGTTAACATACAGGATATTGTGCGTTGCGAATCGGAGAAAAACTATTCGACTTTTTACCTGTTGAACGGACAAAAATTGCTGGTATCGACCACCCTAAAGGAATATGAAACAATGCTGGTTCCAATGGGCTTTTTCAGAAGTCATCAGTCGCACCTGATCAACATGCTTTATTTCGATCATTACCTGAAAGGAGACAATCACACGATTGTCATGAAAGACAAAACAGCTATTCCGCTTGCAATCCGTAAAAAGGAAGAATTTTTAAACCTGCTTAAAACGCTCTGAAACAAATTTCCTTGATTTATCAACGAACTTCCTTGCAATGGCATCGAATATTCATTTCCGAAAATAGTGCCTGTAATCTCTATATTTTTGTCGAAAAATCTGCAAGGTTCTCTGAAAGAGGAAGAGGACAATCAGATTTTGGAACAGCTCAAATCCGTTAATTCAAATTATAAAAAATGAAAAAAATCAGTTTAAGCCTTCTATTTATCAGCATGTTCCTGCAGCTCTATTCGCAAAGACTTTCGGGCATGTTGGAGAACGGAGCTAACAAAAAGTCGTTTTCTAAAGCCTTAGAGAAGATTACAGAAAAGCCCAACCGTTCATTTTATAAAACCGGTAATCTCGATTACATTGGAACAGACATCGGGAGTGACGGTTATGAAGCTTTTGATAACAATATTTATGTGGATGTAGAGAAAAACGGGGATGATTTGACCGTCGTTCTTTACAAAGGGAATTCATCTACAAAAGATTTTCGATTTTGTAAATATTATCATGGGTATGAGGAGGCGAATATGAAAAATATCCGTTTCCGAAAGCTGGATGGAGATGTGTATGCTTTAGTCGGAGATCTTGACAGATTAAATGGTGAAAACGATTTCATCCTTTATTCTGAGGATAAAGGGCTTTATTTCCATTTGCTGTATTATGATACTGAGCACGGGACAAAAGTAGGAGGTGGTTTTTATAAAAAAACGAAAGACGAGAAAATCGCCTCTACTGATCTGGAAGAAGAAAAAAGAGGCTTTGAAAGTTATATCGACAGGTATGAAAAAGCGGTAGCAGCATATAAGAGTAATCAAAAGAAATTAGCCATTAAAACCATCATGGATAAACCGGATGAGGGCGTTGCATCCGACTTTCAGAAGAAAAATATTGGCAAAGTACTATTCGGAAATAAAGTAACCGAAGAAAACAAATTAGTGGCTACGTCCTACAAATCAAAGTTTACACTGGACGAAAAAATCAGCTGTAGTTTTTTCCTGGATAAAGGACTCACTAAATATATCGATACAAGCTCATCTGTTATCAGAGAAAATCTGAATGACAGAAAGGAGAGCACGTTCAGAATAAAAGTAACGATTGATAATGCAAAATCAGGAAACAACACCATTTACATTAAAAATGTGTCCGCTGTTTCTAAAACAAGTGGTGTTTTTGATTTGGTATTGCGAAATGCGTCCATGGGAAATAACTACTGGCTGCAGTCCCTGTTTCCTGAAAAGATTGAAGATAAAGAGCATGTCGTGAAGGTTGAAGTGATGCTGGAAGGCGATGTAAATACGGTAATTGCTTCAGGTACATACAGCTATATCCCCAAAAAAGCAGCCAAAGTGCCTAATGGGTTTGCTTGTAATCCTGCTGCAGAAATTAAGGATGCTTCTATTTTGGCCTTAAAACCGCGATTAAAAGAAATTGCTGCTTATGGTATTGCACTCTACAATAAAAAAGAAGGACGTACTTATTCATTCGTTAACTTAACCATTGTGAGTGAATGGAGTACTATGATTGATGAGTTCGGTTTCAACAATACCTTTTTGAATGTCACGCTTCATTGCAAAGACTCAAAAGGAAACTCCTTTTTGTTCACAGATAAATTTAACAGCAACGATAAATCAGATATGGGATATTTTGAAGCCTTATCAAAACGGGATTTCAACGTAAACCTTTGTGACCAATAACCCGCGCGAGTAAGGAAGATTCTTTCAATACTCTTATTTTGATCAGGAATTTGAAACAGTATCCGTTTTCAGATTCCTGATTTTTTTTTGTTTTTTCAAGAGAAATGAATCAGGGAATTTAGTTCATACTCAAAAAGAAATTTTTCGTTAATATTGTGCCCTGAAACAGACACACTTAGTACGACTTCCTTATTGCTAAAAACACCATGAAATTTCTTAAAACACTTGTACTTATTTGTTTATCAATAAGTAGTGTAAGTGCCAAAAAAGGCCCGGATATCCATCAAAAATTTGACAGTATTTACTTCGCTACTGCAGTAACTATTTCAGCGAAAGATATTCATAAAGCCATCCGTATTGCGGATTCATTGTACCGGAATTCAACATTGGAGATTCATCAATTGAAAGCATTGATGCTCTCTTCTTCTTTGTTTCAGCAAAAGGGAGATATCAAAAAATCAGTTCAGTATGCGGTGAAAGCCGATTCGATTGCCGTGAAGTATAAAATTTACGATTGGGAAGCCAGAATAGCCGGGTTTTTATCCACGCAATATCGGATCATGGGATTGTATGACGAAGGTGAGGAATACCTTGAAAAAGGAAAAGAGGTCAGCAATAAAATAGAAAACGAGCAGATGAAGAAGCTGTATCTTGGAATGATTTACCAGGAAACTGCTTATTACGAGATTGAATTTGAACAGTACAAGAAAGCTTATAAAGCGGCAAAACGTGCAGACGGATATTTCAAGCAGCTGGTTTATAGTGAACAGGACCGGACTTATTTTCTGGCCACGAATGAGCAGCTTCTCGGGCGCATTTGCATCGGATTAAAAAAATGGGATGATGCCTTCGTCCATTACAACAAAGCATCGGAGAAATTGACACAGGTAACTCAGGAAAATGCCGTATTAAGCGGGTTTATTTACAGTGGCCTTGGAAGAATTTATTTGGAGAAGAAAGAGTTGGTTTCCGCATTTGAAAATTTACAGAAAGCAGAAAAAATAGTTGAACAATCGGGTTATCTGGAACTGAAAATTGAAGTGTACAAAACACTGGCAGATTACTACCACATTTCAAAAGATTACGTAAAGTCTTCAAAATACAACAACAAGTACATTGAGGCCCTGGAACTGAGTGAAAAAAAGAAGAAAGAATCGATTACGGATTTCGTCAATACAACCAAATCAGAAGGAAAAGAACTGACCTACAATAGAAACCTGCTGTTCATCATATCCCTTGCGTTGTGTGTGATTATTGTCCTGACTTTTGTGTGGCACAGAAGAAGCCGGAAACGTGAGCGTGAACGCTTCAAAGAAGTCATGAACAAAATGAGGCAGGCTCACTACGAAAAAGAGCAGGAGAGATCCGTTGTTGCCGTAGCGGAAAAGAAAGATGCGCCTAACCGGAAAATAATGTCGGATGCTATTGAAGCGAAAATCCTGAAGGACCTGAAAGAATTTGAAAGAGGAATTAAATACACGGATAATCAGATTTCACTTCCGATTCTTGCGGGAATGCTAAAGACCAACACAAAATACCTTTCCCATGTGTTAAACACATACCTGAACAAGGATTTTAATACTTACATCAACGAGCTTCGAATCAAATACATCATTGAGAAAATCGAACAGGACGAGAAGTTCAAAAACTATAAATTAAGCGTCCTTGCCGAGGAGTGCGGTTTCTCATCCCATAGTAAATTCTCTGCAGTATTCAAATCCGTAACAGGATTTTCCCCGTCTACTTTCTTACAGTATTTGGAAGAGAGCAAATAGAACCGTAAAACTGAGATTGCAATTTAAAGGAAGACTGTCGCTTGGGCGAACGGTCTTTTTTTTGTTGGTATTAATCCGAAAACAGAGTTGACTTTTAATGACCCGCTGATAACGCAGACTCACCAAAGGTGAGCGCAGATTATGAACTCATTTAGTATCCGCGTAATCTGCGGGAAAATAATATGTCAACTAAATTCCGGAGCAAGTCATTTCGATTGTACCGAAAAATTTCTGTGCCCGGGTTGAGCTTTTATTCGGCTGTTTTTTCCATGCATTTGTTCTCATTTCATCGAAACTCGATTCGAAATTGCTTATGAAGCTGATTTGCTTTTAGTTCTTTGTTTATCAGGATTTTGGGTTGTTTTTGTCCTGTTTAAATTCAGGAATTTGAACACACATCTGACCTTTTTAAGCAGCTATCCCGGTCTATATTCGCACCAAATTTTTAAACAATAACTAAAAAATATTTTTCTCAATTATGAAAAAACTATTCACCATGTTGGGGTTCTTCTGGATGTGCTTATTGGCATATGGAAGTGGAAGCCCGACACCTTTTTCGTGTGAAGATGATGTCAGTGTCATACAAAGCCAGTATTCCATTTGCTTTGGAGATGCAATCGAGGCCGGAGTTGCCACTGATCTTTCACTAAGCATTTCATGGAGAGTTGCTCCTCAATCAGGAGTGAGTAAAGTATCCGGAATCGGAAAGACTACCGGAGATTTACTTTTCTCAAAACCCGGAACCTATCGGATCACATTTGAGATTCCCGCTCACGGAGATCATCCCGGAAAAACAGAAACAATTACAGTAGAAGTGAGCAGCGCCCGGATGATTTTTGATCTGGAACATATCGCGTTCTCAAAACCGCTCAGCACAGGAGACGCATCCGGAATTGTGATGACGGTTCCTGTAATCGTGAAAACATATAACGGACAAGCATACAGCTACACAGCGCGTGAAGTGCAAACAACTGGTGTTGCCAATGTTTCTTCCCGTTTGAAAAATGACAAAGCTGTCTTGAAAGATGGTGCAAATGAGCTTTCATTCGAATTGTCAGGGGCCGTTTCCTCAAAAGGAAATATTCAGTTCCGTGTTTACGATGCAAAAGGAGAAGCCCTCTTTTTTAACTACTCAATTACAAACTAAAATGAAAAAGAAATCACTTTTCAACAACGCAAAATTATATGCTGCGGTCATTGGTATTGGGTCTCTCACTTGGTTTGGTTCAACGGCTCAGGCACAATCTTCAGGTTGTAATCCGCTTCAACCATATGATCAGATCCAATCCGGATTTCATACTACGATTGCTTCCCGTCCGGATGGGACATTCCTTATTTGGGGTGCGGGTTCAACAGCTAACGGAAACGGTGCGGCAGCATCAAGGCATTTAACGCCTGTTGTCATCGAACCGAACGCGGGAGTTCCTGCACAACACTACAATTATACGGGAGCACCGCTTTTTGCAACACTTGCAACTCAATCTTCCTCTACAACGCAGGCATTTGTTCTTTCCACAGACGGACTTTATTCGTGGGGAGCGAATAATGTCGCAATCGGAACAGGATTGGACAACCTTGCCGGGTTTGCACAAATCTCTATGCCTGTAGGAATTGTTCCTACGGATATTAAAAACATGATTGCATCCTGGGGAGCATTGGTTTTGCTGACGCATTCGGGAGAAGTATATGTAAGTGGCCGTAATGATGCTATTCACGGAATCGGAGGAGTTTCACCGGGAGCCGGAGATAATTATTGGGCAAGAGTAACCAGAGATATAACAGGAAATCCTCCTCTTACAGGAGTGGTTGATATCCGGGTTACTCCTGTAGGCGCATTTGCTGTAACTTCTACCGGTCAGTGGTACACGTGGGGATCCCGATGTTATCGGGGAGATGGTACGGCTGTGGCTACCTACAATCGTGCAGTAGCAATGACTACGCCATTCTCAGGTCTTCCGGTTATGATTGCCATGACTGCCGATTTCGGGAATAATACCTGGAACGATGCCAGCAACAGAGCAAGTTATTACGCAATTAACCCGGCAGATAATAAGTTGTATGCCATGGGAAGTAACGGAAACGGACAGCTTGGACAAGGAAATACAACCAATTCTACAGGATGGGTTCCTGTAAGAAACTCAACGAATACGGCAGATCTTGCCAACGTTATTTTTGTTTCTGCAAATGATAATGACGGATCACCGGCAACAGCAAATGCTTCTGTTTCGGTTATTCTTTCCAACGGAGAGTTGTGGTCGTGGGGTTCTAACAACAACGAAATGATCGGTGTGCCCGGAGGAACGGGGAATCATAGTTTACCGAAAGTTCCCAACGGATTTGCATCCGGGACAGATCATGCTACTTATGTAGAGGTCGGTGGACATACTACGGCAATCATGAAATTGTGTGCCGAAAGATATTGTTACATGGGACACAAAATAGACGGTTCAATGGGAGACGGAGTGTCCTCAACAAGCACTGTTTCTACCTTTGACTGTGCGAATACACCGGTAGGATTGATCTGTGGTTCCAGTACCTATGATGCAGGAGATGTACCATTTTCTTATGAAAACGGAAATCCTGCAACACACTATTACATGTGCGGCGATGCAATTTATCTGGGAGCAGCCCAGCCTGATCCGGACAATGGTTTAAGTAATAATGTTGCGCCCGGAGCAAATAATACAGGAACAAATGGTGACGGCGCAGATGAGGATGGATTGACAATTCCTTTGTCACATACCACTGTTAATCCGAATTTCTCAACTGCGCTGACATTTACCAATAATTCGGGAACGAATGCCAACATTTATGCATGGGTTGATTGGAATAATGACGGGGTGTTTTCTCCGAATGAGATTTTCACGACTTCAGTTCCTTCATCTAATAATTCTCAGACTGTAAACCTCACCTGGAATGGCATTTCAACTGCTTGTGGAAATAAATATGCCCGTGTCAGAATAACAACCGAAACACTAACTGACAATGCTGCAACTGCTGCAATCGATGAAAGAAGTTTTGGCCCGGTTATTCATGGTGAAGTCGAAGATTTCTTCGTAGATGTGGACATTCTATCAGACCTTGCAGGAGATTGCGACGGAGATGGAGTCACAAACGGACAGGAAATCACTGACGGAACTGATCCCGGAAATGGCTGTAACTTTATATTAGCGAGTCAGGGTACACCAGGTGCTGCATGGAATACAAGCGACTGTGATGGTGATGGAGTAACCAATGAGCAGGAAGTGACCGACGGAACTGATCCATTGAATCCATGTGAATTACAAATAGCAAGTATCACACTTTCTCAAAGCGGATCTTGGCTGAGCGGTGACTGTGATGGTGACGGAATAACGAATGGAAACGAAGTAACGGACGGAACTGATCCGAACAATCCATGTAGTTTTGTTTTGACCAGTCAGAGCACCATACCGGACATAGTTTGGAATAATGGCGATTGCGATGGTGACGGTGTGACAAACAGTACAGAGGTTACAGATGGTACGAACCCTTTGAACGCGTGTGAATATAACGCAACACACATTACATTGCCGGTAACGGTTACAAATTGTCCACCGGTAGCAAACGGTGATGCAGCAACGACACCGGAAGACACTCCGGTTGTTATTAACGTTCCTTCAAATGATACGGATAACAATAGTAATCTGGATAATACAAGTGTAACAGTTGTAACACCAGCATCAAATGGTACTGCGACAGTTGATCCGATTACGGGCGAAATTACTTACACACCGAATCCGAATTTTAACGGAGTAGATACGCTGATTTACTCGATCTGCGATACAGGAATGCCGGTATTATGTGATACAGCAATGGTCATTATTACCGTGAACCCGGTAAATGATCCACCGATAGCAAATGAAGATACCACAACAACCGATGAAGATACTCCGGTTGTAATCAATACACCCTCAAACGACACAGACCCTGACGGAAACCTGGATGAAACAAGCGTAACAGTTGTAACTCCGCCAGTAAATGGGGTTGCGACAGTTGACCCGGTTACAGGCGAAATTACCTATACACCGAATTCCGGATTTAGCGGAAATGATACATTGATTTATTCAATCTGCGATACAGGAATGCCGGTAGTGTGTGATACTGCAATGATTATTATCACCGTCAATCCGGTCAATAATCCACCGGTAGCGAATGAAGATACGGCAACTACCGATGAGGATACTTCAATTGTGATTGATGTTCCTGCAAATGACACAGATCCTGATGGCAATCTGGATGAAACAAGCGTAACAATTGTAACTCCGCCTTCAAACGGTACAGTAACTGTGGACACGGTCACGGGCGAAATTACGTATGTACCGAATCCGAACTTTGACGGAAACGATACATTGATTTACTCAATCTGTGACACGGGAATGCCGGTAGTGTGTGATACTGCAATGATTATTATCACCGTCAATCCGGTGAATGATCCTCCGGTAGCCGATCAAGATAATGCGGCGACTAATGAAGATACGCCTGTTATAATCAATGTTCCTTCAAATGACACAGATCCTGATGGCAATCTGGATGAAACAAACGTAACAATTGTAACTCCGCCTTCAAACGGTACAGCGACAATTGATCCTGTGACAGGTGAAGTTACATATACACCGAATCCTAACTTTAATGGGGTAGATACCTTGATTTATTCGATCTGCGATACAGGAATGCCTGTATTGTGTGATACGGCAATGGTGATTATCACTGTCAATCCGGTGAATGATCCTCCGGTAGCCAATGGAGATACGGCAACTACAGATGAAGATACTCCGGTTGTAATCGATGTGCCTGCAAACGACACGGATTCTGATGGTGATCCGGATAAAACGAGTGTAACAGTTGTAACTCCGCCATCAAATGGTACTGTTACGATTGATCCTGTTACGGGAGAGATTATTTATACACCGAATTCCGGATTTACCGGAAATGATACCTTGATTTATTCGATCTGCGATTCAGGAATGCCGGTATTATGCGATACGGCAGAAGTGATCATTACAGTAATTCCGTGTTTGTCTGATCCTTTAAAGGATTGCGATGGTGATGGGGTTACGAACGGAAACGAAACAACAGACGGTACCGATCCAAACGATCCATGTGACTTCATATTAGCGAGTCAGACTGCAACTCCGGATACAGTATGGAACACGGCAGATTGCGATGGAGATGGAGTCACAAATGGTACAGAAATAACAGACGGAACCGACCCGCTTAATCCTTGTGATTTAACATTGGCAAGCCAGACTGTAACACCAAACACAGCATGGAATAACGCAGATTGTGATGGTGACGGAGTTACAAACGACGATGAGGTAACAGACGGAACCGATCCGAACGATCCATGTGATTTGACATTGGCAAGCCAGACTGTAACACCAAACACAGCATGGAATAATGCAGATTGTGACGGTGACGGAGTAACAAATGGTACGGAAGTAACTGACGGAACTGATCCGAATGATCCATGTGATTTGACATTGGCAAGCCAGACTGTAACACCAAACACAGCTTGGAATACTGCAGATTGCGACGGTGACGGAGTAACAAATGGTGAGGAAGTAACAGACGGAACTGATCCGAATGATCCATGTGACTTGACATTGGCAAGCCAGACTGTGACACCAAACACAGCTTGGAATAATGCAGATTGTGATGGTGACGGAGTAACAAATGGTACGGAAATAACAGACGGAACCGACCCGCTTAATCCATGTGATTTGACATTGGCAAGCCAGACTGTAACACCAAACACAGCATGGAATACTGCAGATTGTGACGGTGACGGAGTAACAAATGGTGAGGAAGTAACTGACGGAACTGATCCGAATGATCCATGTGATTTGACATTGGCAAGCCAGACTGTAATACCAAACACAGCTTGGAATACTGCAGATTGTGACGGTGACGGAGTAACAAATGGTGAGGAAGTAACTGACGGAACTGATCCGAATAATCCATGCGATTTTACATCTGCGAATCAAACAGTAGCACCAGGTACAGCTTGGAATAACGCAGATTGTGATGGCGACGGAGTAACAAATGGTGAGGAAGTAACTGACGGAACTGATCCGAATGATCCATGTGATTTGATATTGGCAAGTCAGACGGTAACACCAAATACAGCTTGGAATACTGCAGATTGTGATGGTGACGGGGTAACGAATGGTACGGAAGTAACAGACGGAACTGATCCGAATAGTCCTTGTGACTTGATAGCCGCAAGTCAAACGGTAATGCCGGAAATTGCATGGAACAATGCAGACTGTGACGGAGATGGAGTTACCAACGGACAGGAAGTAACGGACGGAACGAATCCGAATAATCCATGTGATTACACGACATCCAATGTTACGCTTACGCAAGGCGGAGCCTGGAGTGCTGCTGATTGTGACGGTGATGGAGTAAGCAACGGAAATGAAATCACAGATGGTACGAATCCAACGAATCCATGTGATTTTGTGCTGGTAAGTCAAACTCTAACGCCAGATACAGCATGGAATAACTCAGATTGCGACGGTGACGGAATTACGAACGGGGAAGAAGTATCCGGAAATTCCAATCCGCTCGACTCTTGTGATCCGAAAGCTTGTGGTATAACTATCCCAAATGCATTTACTCCGGACGGAGACGGCACAAACGAAGTTTGGGTAATCGAAGGAATTGAAAAATATCCGGACAATCAATTGACAATTTACAATCGCTGGGGGAATTTGGTATTCACTGCAGACAGATATCTGAACACATGGGGTGGTACATCAAACAGCGACCTGAATATTGGCGGGGAACAACTGCCAACAGGAACCTATTACTATGTCATTGATACAAAAGATGCTGTTGCAGGGATATTGAAAGGGTATGTATATATCCAGCGTTAAGAATAGAAATTTTTCAAAATTGAAAAAATGAAAACAATGAAGTTTTTAGTAGCTTGTTTAACACTGGTGTTTCTTGGAAACACCGGTGCAAGCGCACAGCAAGACCCTCATTATACGCAGTATTTTGACAATATGCTGTTTATCAATCCGGCTTATGCCGGAAGCCGTGGGATGTTAAACATGACCGGAATTCACCGCGAACAATGGGTTGGATTTGATGGACGCCCTCGTTCTTCCACATTCAGTATGCATTCACCTTTAGCGTACGAATCCGTAGGATTGGGACTGACAGCTGTAAATGACAATATCGGTCCGATGAATCAGACGATGTTTTATGCAGATGTTTCCTATACCATCCGGTTCAAAAACCACAGAGGAAAACTCGCATTTGGAGTAAAAGGAGGAATTAACCTCATCAATATCGGAAGAGAAGGATTGAATTCAGGTAATCCGGATGATCCCAAATTACTGCAAAACATCCGAAACAATGTGAATCCGAACTTTGGAGTGGGGATTTACTATCACACTCCCGGATTCTTTATCGGAATAAGTACACCGAAATTTCTCGAGAAGAGCTACGATGCATTGAGCAAAACCAACCTTGAACGCCGGCATTATTTCGGAACGATCGGAGGGGTGATCGGTTTGACGAACAAATGGAAACTGAGACCAACTTCCCTGGTGAAAATTACAGAAGGAGCTCCTTTGAGTCTGGATTTGACATTGGCAGCTATTTACAATGAACGAGTATGGTTCGGAGCAAATTACCGCTTGCTTGCTGCTTTTGGAGCTTTTGTACAATTTCAGCTTTCTCCTCAGTTTAAAGTTGGAGTTGCCAGTGATTTCGGGACTCAAAAATTGAGAAACTACAATCACGGTTCTTTTGAACTCATGGTGTCTTATGATTTCACCTTCAAAAAAGAAGGAATTCGTTCACCTCGTTATTTCTAATCAGTTTAAACACAGATACACACATGAAAACAATCATATTAGCAATTATTTGCAGTGTTTCATTATCAGGATGGGGGCAAGCGGGGAAATTGAAAAAAGCGGATAATTATTTTGAGCGCTTATCCTATGCCTATGCTGCTGAATTGTATGAAGAATTAATCGGCTCAGAGGTCGACAGCCCCAAGCTGAAAAGCAAATTGGCTTACAGTTATCTGAAAATGGATAATTATACCAAATCTGTTAGCTATTACAGCAAAATGATCGAATCGTCGGAAGCAAAGCCGCAGGATTATTATGATTATGCCTACGTTTTAAAACAAACGGGAAATTATGCTGAAAGTGACAAATGGATGAACAAATACAGCCAGTCTGTTACTGCGGATCTGAGAAGTCAGTTGTTTTTGTCAAATACAACCTACAAATCACGAATAGAAAAGAATCAGGCGTTTTTTTCGCTGGAGAATCTTGCTTTGAATACTGCTTCATCCGATTTTGGAGGATATTACAACCCGGTGCAGGATCGCATGTATTTTATTACGGCAAGAAAGAAACGAACTTTTGTCAATAATGAGTGGTCATGGGATGGAAGAAGGTTTCTGGATTTGTATCAGGCTTCATTGAGTCAGGATAAGAAACTGGGAAGCCCGAAACGCGTTTCCAAGGTGAACACCAAATTTCACGAAGGACCTGTTGCTTTTGCACCCGATGGGAAAAAAGTTTATTTCACAAGGAATAATATTTCTTCAGGAAGTAAGCGCCGTGACGGACAGAAAATTCAAAACCTGAAGGTATATAGCGCAGAGGTTGATGACAAGGGAAATTGGATTAATGAGCAGGAATTTCCGTACAATTCGAAAGATTACTCCGTGGGGCATCCGACCATTAGTCAGGACGGGAAAACGATGTATGTAGTTTCTGATAAGCCGGGAGGAATCGGTGGAGCGGATCTTTACAAAGTTGCCATTTCAGACAACGGAACATTCGGGGAAATGATCAATCTTGGGAACAAAATCAATACGGAAGGAAAGGAAATGTTCCCGTTTATTGATCACGAAGGCAGACTTTTCTTCTCTACGGATGGTCATCCGGGATTAGGAGGATTGGATGTGTTCGTTGCTTTTTTGGAAAAAGGAACTGTCGGGAAAATCCACAATCTGGGATTGCCCATCAACAGCCAATACGACGATTTTGCGTTCAACATGTCGAAAGACTTCAAAACCGGATTTCTTTCTTCTAATCGTGAAGGCGGAAAAGGTGGAGATGATATCTATGCCGTACAATTGATTCGTCCTTTTGTATTCGGAGTAACGATCAAAGGAACTGCAAAGGATAAAAAGGGGACAATCGTGCCGTTTGCAAAAATAGATTTGAAAGACGACAAAGGAACCATTCTCGAAACAATCACAGCCGACGAAAACGGAGCATATACGTTTGAAGCGGAATACGAGAAAAACTATGCCTTGGGAGGATCAAAAGCAGATTATTTCGACGGGAAAAACACCGCAAACACCTTTACGGATGATCAGGTTGTGATTGCCGATGTGGTATTGGAGAAAGATCCGGGATTGTCACTCTACGTTTTGATCAAGGACAAGAAAACAGGAAGTCCTTTGGATAAAGTTCAGGTTTATCTGGTCGACAATATGACCGGTGAGTCGAAGCAAATTGTAACACCTGTGACAGGAGATTTCCGGGAAGCATTATTCGGAAAGAAACTCAATGACAGAGGAAGCTACAACCTGATTCTTCAAAAAGAAGGTTATTTCTCCAAAACGGTGACCTACAATACTGTTTTTGACAGACCGGGACAATACGATGTTCATGGTGTGCTTGATTTGGGAATGGACCCGGAAGTAAAAGACCTGGCTGAAATGATTCAGATCAATCCGATTAATTTCGATTTGAACAAGTTCGCTATCCGCGCTGATGCAGCAAAGGAATTGGATAAGATCGTTGAAGTCATGAACAAATATCCTTATTTAGTGGTGGAATTGGGAGCACACACCGATTGTCGTGCATCCAAAACATACAACATGAAATTGTCTGACAACCGTGCAAAAGCATCAGCTGAGTATATCAAGAAACGAATCACGAATCCTGAACGCATCTATGGGAAAGGATACGGGGAATCCCGATTGCTGAACGGTTGTGAGTGCGAAGGAGCTGTTAAATCTGCCTGCCCGGAAGAAGAGCATCAGAAAAACAGAAGAACAGAGTTTAAAGTCATTTCTACCGGAGATGATAAATTAAAAGTAAATAATACCAGTACAGACAGTTTTTAGTAAATCGGTTTGAATGACCGGATCTGATAATTAGTTTCTTTAAACCAGTGAAAGGGTGAGAAAAAGAAGAGTGTAATTGCGTCAAGCAGTTACGCTTTTCTTTTTTTACGCATATCCGGAAAAAGCTGTTTTTACATCCGTTTCAATAAATCCATGAATTCTTCTTTCTTGCGGACAGAAAGCGGGATTACCTGCTTATTTTTTAATACAATTCTGTTGCCGCCATCCGCTTTGATGTAATGGTCGAAATACGCCATATTGATCAGGTGAGACTGATGAGACCGGAAGAAATTATGAGGAGAAAGGATCGTATCGTATTCTTTCAGATTGATCGACACAACGAGCTTCGGTTCATTGATAAAATGAAAGGTAGTATAACTTTTATCCGCCTCGCAGTGAACGATGTCTTGTATGTTGACCGAATAGATCCGTTCAGCGGTTTTAAGAACCAGTTTCTGCAAGTCTTTCGGACGTTCCATATTGGCAAACAAGTTGGCCAGTTTGGTATTGAACGCTTCTTGCCCCAGTGTACCTTCTGCTTTTTTCACCGCTTCAATCAGTTCAGCAGCATCCAGCGGTTTCAATAAGTAATCAATTGCCGAAAAACGGAAAGCCCGTACGGCATAATCTTCGTATCCGGTAACGAAAATCACCTTGAAATTAACCGGAGTCAGCTTTTGGAGCAAATCAAAACCGGTACCGTCGGGCATGTCAACATCCAGAAACACCAAATCCGGCGCCAACTGTTTGATCAATTGTACTCCGGAAGAAACCGAATCAGCCTGTCCGATAACCGTAACGGAAGGGCAGTGTTGCCGGATCAATGCAATGTATTCTTCACGGATAGTTTCAATATCTTCAATTACAACAGCTCTAAGCATAGGATTTTAATTTTCGTAAATGTAGGGGATTTCAAACAGCACTCTGGCTCCTGTTACTTGTTGGTTTTCATCTTTGGTGTCTTCTGCCTGAAATCTGAAATTTCTGTTTTTGGCGTAGTGCGACAAACGTTCTTTGGTGATATCCATCGCCATTGATTTATGATTCTCAGTTTGCTTTGACGCTGAAAACCCGCTTCCGTTGTCTTTTACTTCGAAAATAAGCCGCTTATCGCGGAGGTGGAACTTAACAGTAATAAATCCACCGTCTTTTTTACCCGCAAGTCCGTGTTTAATGGCATTTTCCACAAAAGGTTGCGCCAGCATCGGCGGCAGAAAATAGGCATCTGGATCGATATTGTCGGTCGTTGAGATCGAAAAATCAAAAGCATTGCTGTACAACAACTGCTGTATGGAAAGGTAGTGCTGCAGCATTTCAATTTCTTCCCTCAGCGAAATGTAATTTTCATTGGAACTTTCAAGTACCTGCCGCGTGAGTTTGGAAAACTTGTTCAGGTATTCCACTGCTTCGGCTTCTTTTTTTCCATGGATCAGACTTCGCACATTCTGAATCGAATTAAAGATGAAATGCGGATTCATTTGTGAACGCTTCAGCTTTTGTTCCGTCAGCAGCTGTTTATTCTCCATCTTCACCTTTCGGAGATTGAACCAGGTGAATCCAAAGCCGATCAGAACCAGTAAACCCACAAAACCAATGCCCAGTAAAAAATTTCGAACACGGAAAACCACCAGTTCATTTTCCTTGTCCGCTACATCCTTTTGCAGGGAAACCGCGTGCTCCACCGATTTGTCGAGGGTATCTTTCAAGTAATATTTATACTTGATTGCAGCTTTGATATCACGCACTTCTTCCCGGATAGTTGTATCCGGTACATGCTGACTTTTGTCGTATTGTATTTCTGAAATCAAGAGGAAAAAGGACTTTTGAAGAGCTTTCAAGTTCCAACTGTTTGCAAGTGCTGAACCATCGGAAGCATAGATCTCTGCCTTTTCATAATCATGCCGGCGATTATAAATTTTAGCCAGCTGAAGGTAAGAAGCAGCTTTTCCTTCTCGATAATTCAGTTTGTCTGCGAGTATTACTGCATCCTGCAATAGGTTGATTCCGCTTTTCGCATCATGACGGGCTGTTCTCACAGCTGAGTCGATCAATTGATCCACTTGCCGGCTGTCGGCTAGTGAATGACTGTGCAATTTGTTCTTCAAATTAGCAGCAGCCGGAGTCTGAGAAAAAGATACCGACGAGATTACAAACAAAACGAAGGTCAGGAAGTGCTTTCGCAAAGTGATCATTCTAAATTCCAATTTTTGGGGTCATTATTCAAGTAGTAAAAATACATATTTATGATTCGCACCGGATTAAATACAAGCAACAAAAAAACGAATATATTCCCATTTCCGGCGGATTTAAAACAAAATCCAACCGATACGCATTTTTCAATGCTCAAAACCCGTCATTCATTTATTTTTGAGGAAATGAAAAAATACAAGAAAATGAGAATGGAGAAAACAATAATCATTCTGCTCCTGCAATTCATTTTGCTTCAAAGCTGTAGTTATGCTGGTCCAAAACAAGGAGATGGAGAATCTATACATAAGCCAAACAGGGAACAAAACAACGATGGACCATTATCAGCCTACCAATACGTGAACTCTTTTGAGAACGGCTTTGCAAGCGTGAGCATAAACAAGAAAATCGGATTCATTGATAAAAAAGGACGAAATGTTGTACCGTGCAAATACGACTTTGTATACGAATTCGCTGAAGGATTTGTAGTCGTTGAACTCAACGATAATCACGGATTTGTAGATACTTCAGGCAAGGAGATTACTCCTTTAAAGTACGATTTTGCAAGCGGTTTTCAGAATGGCAGAGCAGCGGTTAAGTTGGACGGGAAATGGGGTTTTATTGATGAAAAAGGCATAGAAATCATCCCGGTTATTTATGATTATGTGAACGATTTTTCAGAGGAAGTAACAACCGTAAAAGAAAACAATCAGTGGTTCATGATGGATAAAATGAACAACAGGAAATTGATTCCTCATAACAGTGCGGGAATTTCTGGCTTCCATGACGGGCTGGCATCTATTGAAATGGGAGGCAAAAGAGGCTGTATGGACAAGCAGTGTAACATTGTCATTCAACCAAAATACGACATCATATTTTTCTTCGAGGACGGTTTGGCGATGGTCGAATTGAATAATAAACATGGATTTATCAACCGAAAAGGACAGGAAGTTGTTCCGTTGTTATATGACAATTATCCGCATTTCAGTGATGGCTTGGCAGCTGTGAGTTTAAACGATTCATACGGTTTTATTGATAAAAATGGAAAAATGGTTATTCCAGTAAAGTATCGTAATGTCTATAGTTTTTACGATGGCCTGGCGCAAGTCCGGGTCGGGGGGAAATCAGGTTGTATCAATCACAAAGGCGAAATGGTCATTCCCGCTATTTACGATGAAATTCAGGTTGGTGAAGGAATACTTGGTGTAATCGCCGGTGGTAAAGGACAATTTTTAGATGTGCATGGAAAAGTACTATTTCCTGAAGTGTATGAAGATTTGTATGGATTTAGTGATGGAGCTGCTTTGGTTCGGCAAAACGGAAATTGGTTTTTTATTGATAAACAAGGACGCAGATTGTTTTAATATCTGTTTAGACGGTTTAAGAAGACAAGCCGGAAGACAAAAACGAATATATTTCCATCTCAGGCGGATTTAAAACAAACTCCAACTGATATATATATCCTGAATTCCTGTTCCTTTATTCTCCTATTTTTGGGCAAAACGAGAAACTTTTTAAAGTCATTCTGATTTTAATTTGATTTGTTGTCTGCCTGAAAAAACAAGTATGTATATAACAAGAATGCTCATCATGATCGGTTTTAGTTTCGCTTCTCTGAAGGGGAGTGCTCAACGGATCGTTACTGAAAAAGAAATCAGTTTTAACTTATCTCACCTGAGTAATTTAGGGAAAGAACTTGTTATCAGAAAAAATGACACGACTTTATTGGCACCCGATAAATACCAATACAATTACAACAGGAGAGATACAAAACACCTTGTTTCTTTCGTGATTAATGCAGCCGGAAAACCTGATGGAGTTGTTGATGTTGACGGGAAGTTTAAAACCTTTGTCCGCAATGGAATGGTGTACCGGTATGAAGATTATCACGAGGAGAATCATCGCTTAATAATAGAAAGCTATCTGCGCGGCGACACGATCGTTTGGAAAATGTATAACAAATACAATCAGCTACGCGCTGAAAGCCGGACTATAGACGAACAAACCGTTTATAATTTCGACTGTGACTGCGATATAGAAACCGATAGCATAGAGGCATGTACACTTACTGATGAACTAAACGGAATTTACATACGCTACGGAGCGGGAGGACAAATCACGTTTAAAACAATGACGAAAAATTTACCGGCAGGAGTAAAAAACCAAACGGAAGAATACGATGAAAACGGGAAATTGACAATCCTGTTGATTCATTACAACGATGACAGTAGCAAAACAACCTATTCCAATGGTGAATACATCATTACAAAGTTTTTGGATGAAGGTCATTATATTGAAAAATTCACCCCAAAAGGTGAGTTGATAGATAAATACATATTGCCTTATCCAACCTCTTATTAATATTTTGAAAAACAGAATGTTATATAGTGTTATTTAATTAAAAACTTAAATAAAATTAATCCATATAAAAGATGACCTGGACAAAAATTAACCCGGAAGAACAAGAAACCATTTTTCAATCCGAATCGACAGAATCAACTCAGATTGCAGTTGATATGAAAACAGTGGTAGACAGAATGATCGAGAATAAAGAGGCAGACAATGCTTCATCTGCACAGCAGCTTTTCTTTTTTATCAACGCTACCAATGGCTTTATTAAAATAGTTTGGTGGAACAATGAGATATCGCAAGTTGTCGGAGATTGGATCTATGAGCTCGAATTAAGAACATTTTGGGAAGGCGAAGATGACTCTTTCAATTTTGACAATGTGTGCAGATATGCCTTGTTTGATTTTACGGAAGACAATATGATTCTGGATGATGGAACTCCGGTCTACGATGTGTTTGTGAAAACAGAATTGACTGACATTGAAGAAGTATTGATCTGAGAATGAAACCATCGCTGAGCCATCAGCACGAATTAAACAATGCAGGATCATGATTCCGGAAATTTTAAAAAAGTATCAGACAGAATTAGAGAAAATCAAGAGAAAATCAATTCTGATCAGTGAAAACGAACTGGAGATTTTAAGTCCCGATTCGCTGGACCTTAAAACCAGTAAATACTTAGGCTATCCGTTTATTCCTCTAGAAATGGAATATCCGAAGGATGCTCATGGAAATGTATTGATACCGACCGTTCAGATCAATTTTGGAGAGATTCCCAAATCTGATTCCTTGCCCGAAAAAGGCATCCTGCAAATTTTTCTCAGTCAGGATTTCAACTTTGGGAAAGAAGATTGTTTTATACAGTACATATCTGAAGAACAGCTTGAATTACCTCATATAACGGACTTTTCGTTTTTAAAGGATGAATTTTATTCCGGAAATCCTTTCAAACGCATTTACAAACTGGAATTTGAACAAAGCAGTTGTTGGGCCAGTGCAACCGATAGTCACTATCCATTTCAGTGTGAGGAATTTGATGATCTGACCATTGAGGAATACATGTGGGAATTGATGGACGAAGATGAAGACGCTTACGATGAATTTAGTGAGTTTTTCACCGGAGAGAGTACAGGCAGTAAAATAGGTGGCTACGGTCATTTTGTGCATGGAGATATCAGAGCAATTAAAAATGACATCAGGAATTATGAATTGCTTTTACAAATCGACGGAAGCGACGAAGCGGTCTATAACGGAGAACAGGACGTATACATGCACCTTTTTATCGCGAAAGAAGATTTAGCGAAGCTGGATTTCAGTAAAGCATACATTGATTGGGAAGTGGGTGATTAATCAGATCTGCGGTCTTTTGCAGGAAACTAAAAAAACAGAACTTCAAAACAAATTAATCTAATAAAGAATTAAAAATGACGATAGAATTAGTTCACGAATTATTTACCACTATCAGAGATGCAAACAAAAGCCCATTCGGAATGCTGGATAGTCAGAATATTCTGAAAGGCAATCCGGTTGCCAGGAACATATTTGTTTCCGTTAATGGCGACGGAATGATAAAAAACGGTGGTTTCGATACGTATTTGTATGAAATCAAATTGGGTAAAATAACCAATGCTCATGTGAAGCAGGCATTCACAGAAATCGGATTTAATTCCGGATTGGAAATTTTGAACAAAGCCAAAAGGAGTGCAGATCTGAATGCTTTGGATATGGCGTATTACCAGTTGGACGAGGAATTTGAGAAATTGCTCATAGATTACCTTCAGCAGCATTGGGAAAACCTCGAATTTGTCACTTATTGTGAGTCAATTTCATTTAAGCGCGATCAATAACAACGTAAATAATTAAAAACACGCATATGGGACTGTTTAGCGGACTATTTAAAAAGAAAGAGAAACCAATCATTAAAAAGAATGATGAGTTGATTGCCAATTCATCAAAAGTGAGCATGGAGGAAATGGAAGAAATCCAGTTGTACCTGAAAGATAAAATGGATGCAGACGAATACAATTCGGCTTTTAATCAGGCATGCAGATTGATTCCGAAAAAACAGTACGCGGAAGCGATTACGCAGTTTGAATCCATCCGTGAGCATTCAACCGACGATTACGAAAAGGGAAGTTGTGAAAACCAGATCGGAGCATGCTACTTTTTCCTCGGAGATTTTGAAAAAGCGTTGGAGTGTTACAGCAAATCATTCCATGCCGGTTACGACAAAGATGTGAATGACTATAACATTTGGGAAGCTTGTGAAGAGTTGATAAAAATTGATGGCAACAAGGCGAAATGGTCGCAGTATTATTTGGAGCTTTTTCCGGACGGACAATATGCCAGAAAAGCAAAAAAGAATATAGCCTAAGCAGTTTATTCTACACAGCATGAGGCAAATCCATTACGATTGTCTCAGCATCCGGATCTTTTCAGAATAATCACCATAAAACACAGTGACAATGAAAAACATCAAATTAGAAACACTCGACAAATACAATTCCAATTTCGAATTGATCGAAGGCAACATTTATAAAGATCTGGAAGAAGATCATTATGTATTCGCCCTTTCTTATGAATTGGAAGAAACGGAAGATTCTCAGTATCCGCTGGAAGATGTTCTGGATGAATACCTGCTGCATGTGTCCGATTTTATAGATGAAGACCGTTTTTATGCTTCAAAAGAAGTCACAATCGAATTGGCTGGAGATTTGGAAAATGTGAAAGAAGCAATCGCAGCTATCATCGGTAAACGCGTATACAATCAGGAATTTGAAGACGAAGAAGGAGTGACCCGCGTCAGATTGGTGATTGAATAAGAGAAAGCTGCTCGAAAGAAGTGTTGTTAACCAAAAGAAAGATGGAGATTTTCAAAGCAGAAAACCAGCTTATTTCTCGCAAAGAATTAAAGGAATTTGAAACAAAAATCGGCTTATCCTTACCGGAAGACTACAAAGCACACATGCTCAAATACAACGGCGGGTCGGTCTTGAATATCTATCTGTTTTTTGGAGTGCCGGACGATGGAATCAACCTATTCGGGTTTTATCCGATCAAGTATGGAACAACTCTTTTTGTTGACAGGAAAGATTATTTACCCGAAAATCACATTGGAATCGGCAGAACGGGAACGGGCTATCTGGCGATGTCATTGGATGAAAAAACGTATGGAAGCATTTATGTTCATTATTCGGAAGTAGTATTGGAATTACTGGCTTCTTCTTTTACAGAGTTTATAGAAGGATTGGATGATTATACAGCTGATTTTGAATAGACGAACGGGTAATGCGTCAATTTTGGTCAGATAATTGTAACTTGAAAAGTGAAAATGGGGGAGATCCCCCGATGAAAATTAAAAACCAGTGAAGCAGATCCCGGATCACTTTACTATAAAATAGAAAAATGAAAAAAATAGCACTAATCATTGCTCTTTTAGGGAGCACAGCATTCGCCAAAGCGCAAACGATCGAATCGAGCAGCCGCAGTACTACAGGCTATATTAAAAGCGACGGCACAATTGAAAACAGAAGCCATTCCACGATTGGTTACATCAAAAGTGATGGTACAATCGAGAACGCCAGCCGCAGCACCATTGGTTACATTAAAAGCGATGGTACGATCGAAAATAGCAGTCGCTCCACAGTAGGTTATGTGAAGAAAGACGGAACGGTTGAAAACAGCAGTCGTTCTACGATTGGCTATATCAAAGACGATGGAACGGTTGAAAACTCCAGCCGCAGTACGATCGGTTACGCCAGAGGCATTAAAAAAGAATGGGCTGCAGTAGCGTTTTTCTTTTTTAAGTTTTAGTTCTCATCTGTCCTGTCATCCCGATAGCTATCAGGAGAACAGGACAGATATTCTTTCGCAGAACTTTAAAGTGGTCCTTATGCTGAAAATCGTATGAAAAGGAACAAATGGAGCGAAAAAAAGCATTTCCTGTTTGAGTCCGGTCAGCTTTGACTGACGGACGAGTTTTAAATGCTTTCGCGAAATACCGTGTACTTTTCAGATTTTCGAATACAGACCTAGACTTTTGGTTCTTTGCGGCAATGGCAAAGAACATATTATATATCTGCATGATATAATCTTCTTCGCGAAGAGCGGGATATAAATGTTTATCTTTTCCGTTTTGAAACCGAACCAGTAAACAAATACTTTAACCCAAGGGTAATACAAGAAGCAGCAACAAAAGGAAAAGTAAGCTGAGTGAGCTTGTAATGGTACATTATTAAACCAATTGCGGCAGACAAACCAACCGAAATCAAAACCCAGATGCCGTCTTTCACCTTGTTTCCGGCAAAAACAATGGCACATAATACGGCATTGTAGCTAAACAATCCCATTCCGATTTCGCCGGCAGGAGCAGAGAACCCGAAAGATAAAACACCTGCCAATAATGCACCGGCAAGACCACACAAAGCTGAAACCGGTGAGTGAATGTAAACCCCGACAAAGAACACAAGGCTGGCAAAAAGGCTTCCTTGAAAAATCACTTCTCCAAAACCTCTCAATGCAAAAGTGAAATCCGAATCAATGGGAATTGCCGCGCTCAAGAGTTCGGAAGGTGCAACCGGATATACTTGTTGAAATAAGAAGATGATTCCCCAAGTTACCAACACAAACGGCAGTGTAAACACCGGAATTTTTTTGACAATAAACAGATGCTGCAGAATAGTTGCAACGATCGAACCCGCGATGACAGCAAGCCAGACCACGAAAACAGGCTCAAAATAGAAGATCAGCGCCACACCAACTAAAGCTGCGCTAAAACCATAAAGTCCTTTTTCTGTTTCCGTTTGATTGTATCGAAGCAATTGGGCTGTAATGGTTCCACAACTAACAGCTAAAATAGCAGCGACTCCCATTAATGGCGATCCATAAAAAATCCCGATCAGGAACAACAATCCGGTTGCGGCATTCTCCTGAAGCATGATTTGCCCCAGACCTCTTAAAATGGTAACGAAGAAACGCTGTCCGATCATTGCCGAAAATTACGGATAATGCCGGTTAAATCACTCCTTTTTTGTTTGAGAAAACCAGGTGTATAATTCCCAGAGACCGACTCCCAAAGCCGATATTCCCCAAATCCAGACCAACAGATCTGCACAATGAGGATACCAGGCAAGTGTGTTCCAGGACCATCCGAAGAATAGAAAAATGGAAAAAAGAACCAAAGGACCACTGAAGTAAACTCTTTTGTATGATTGGTAGTAGGAGGAGATGAGATTCAGACAAATTGCCTGAGATAATCCCCACAATGTTCCAAAAAAGCCGAACAACATGAATTTGGCGTTGTTTTGATGCAGTTTGCCATTTCTTCCTCCTTCAAAAACATCGTAGTACCACGTACACCAGGAATCCACCAGCCCCTGATCGACCAAAGTGCGGGCATCACTGTAATAATAGGAAACCCGTTTGTTTCCAATGGTCTCCATATGGTCTGCCATGGTTTCAAGTACCATTCGTGAATCAATGGTTGCATTCATTACAAGCGCCAATTGAAAGAACAGGTAGAGAATAACTATTGGAATGACCAGATAGAACAATTTATCCGGCAGTTTAATATGAATAATGGGAATTTCAATTTCATGAGGTTTGTAAAACAAGATAAAAACACCCAAAAGCATGATGATGGTCATAAAATCCAATGTCTTCACCAAATCATCAGAATCAGCCTGATAAGCACTTTTTCGTGATTCATAGAGCGAGCTTGCCAGAGAAGATCTGTCCATGGAATCGATCAGAATTTGCTCGCCCGGATGCAGTTCCCTGAATCTGTTATTGAGCTGAAAACGATTAAGAGGTGTTTGTTCGTAAGTGCTCGGATTCGAATCTTCATTAGCAGCATAAACAGGATCTTTCAAGCGATTGTTCCAAACAAACAGAAAGAAAATGAAACTACTAAAACACAGGAGAAAGTTCGTGATTCCTAAATAGTTGATAGTCTTTTTCATAATACTAAATCTAAGGATAATTCCTAAGTGGATTGAACAGCAAGTTTTATCCCAGTAAACTGAAATGAGCTCCTGTCAGGATCATTTCTACATGTGTTCCATGTTGGGTAACCGAACTTGAAGAATGTCCATGACTTACATCGGTTGCCGTAGCGTAGTAAGTCATTCCGGTTATCGATTCAATGATTGCCTGAATTTGAGTTTCGGTGCCTTCTCCAACGGTAACTCCTGAGGAAATATTCAAACGGTCTTCTGAAATTTTAGCAATAACAGCTTCATAATCTGAAAGTTTGCCCAAACGGATCAACACGCACCGTATATAACAGGTCCAATTTTTCCCTGAAACAACAGTAATTTGTCTATCCGTAATATAGTTTGCAGAGAGCAGGGCTTCCTGTATTGACACGACAATTACGCGATCTATCCCTGATTCTGCTCTGATATTGTAATTGATTGATGAGCCTTTTTGTGATGAGATCATCTTTTTAGCACAACGATCGAAAGCGATATCTATTTCGGAAATGTATTTTTTGAAGTCTTCTGTTGTTGAGATGTATTCAAGTGAAAATGGATCGTCAACAATTTCTCCCATCTCGTCTGCTGCATCCTCAAAATCAATGTCAGAATTGCCCTTTTCCTTCGCGAGTTTTACTAAATGCTTGATTCTTTCAATCCAGTATTTCCGGGATCTTTCCAACAAAGGATCAGAATGTGGCCCTATTCCGAAATATCGAAGTACTTCATCATCTGAATCTTCATCCGATGAGTCTTCTTCTTCTTCTTCTGAAGAACTCGAATCATTATCTGAGGTGTATAGTTTTTCTTTTTTTGCCCGTTTCAGTTTTCCTCCCATTTTGTTAAATCGCTTCCGATAACGGCCTTCAATTTCATTATCAGTATCTGTTCCAATCTCATCTAAAGGAATAAAACCATGAATTTTAATTCCGGCTGCCTGAAGAATTTTTATGGCATTAGTGAACTCTTCATCAGTTCCATACGGGTTAGCAAAAAACATTGTAACGTCTTTTAAACCGTGTTTTTTAACCCATTCAGCTAGCAGCGTGGCGCATTTTGCATGACAGGGACTATTGTTAATCGTAATGACGATTACCGTTTCTTCATTTAACTTAATTCCACTGCTATCAACCTGCTGCATAAAAATCTCTTCGGCATGTTGATCGTCATCAGAATCATTCCTTGCTTCAAAACGGTTTTTCCCAACAATTCCTACAAGTTTTGTCACTGTATTGAATGCGAACTGATTAATAGCCGCATATCTTTTTTCATCAGACATGCCTCCGCCGGGTAAATTAGGACTTGATGAATGACTGAATTCTACCTCCGTGAAAACGGAAAGATTATCCTCTTCAAAGGAACGATACACATCAAAAACCGACCAGTTATCTTCTTGTGCATCAATTTTTTTTATTTTATCTCTGATATGATCTTCATTGAATTTGCCGTATTTGGCAACAAAAAAGAGAATCAATTCTTCTATGTTGGTGGCAGAGACCCTTTTTGATTTTTTTGAAAAATCAATGACCCGTTGAACCGGTGCACGGTTTCCTTCGTTTGTAAAATAAGGAGTATTTATTCTTTGCTTTGATTCCGAATCACTTTCGTCAGGGTTCAATAATGTCTCTTTTCTTGGAGCAAATAGGGCAGATGTACTGTCATTGACTAATTCGTGTATCTTTCTTTGTGCAGCAGCTTCCGGTCGATTATCCACAAACTCGAAAGCCTTCATTCCCATCACATCAGCTTCTTTCTCCAGGTCGCTATCATCATTTATATTGACACCACCTTTCATTTGAAGCGTGGTTTTTACACGTCCTTGTTTTTGCTGAACAACATGCCAGGCCTCATGAGGTAAATGTTTTTCTTGTCCCGGTTGTAAATGAATATCCGTTCCCTGAGCGTAGGCATGAGCTTGCAGTTGAGCAGGTTTATCCGAATTGTAATGAACGGTTACATCGTCCATTGAATAACCCGAAAGATTTTCAATCCCTGATTTCAGGTGATCGGGTAAACCCGTAGTGTTGGCTCTCTTTCGGAGAGATGGTTGCTGAGTTGAATAATTCTCAACCATCGTTTTGAGTTGAGCGGCTTGTTTAGCCTGAGAACTATTGTTTACAATCTCTTGTGTTTTTTCATGCGCAACGGCATTCGGGCGATTATCGACAAATTGAAAACCGGAATACTTTCGACCCTTCTTTTGAAAAAGATTATGCGCTATCGAGTGGCTTTTTTTTTCTTTTGAGTTTTCAACGTAAGTATTCATAGTCGTTTATTACTGTTCATCAACTTACGACGGAAAGAATGACTCCAGCAAATAGTTTGTTGTTATGTTAACAGCTTAATACTAGTAAAAAAAAATGAAATAGAAGGATTTTGAGTAATGATAATTGCTTAATCATTTGAACTAAACACTTGAAAATAAAATGATAAGCTGTTACTACATAATATTGGTGTTATAATATTTTCTCGAAACCCGCTTTATTAATTCGTAACTTATTTTATTCCAGCCTTGTGAAGTAAAATATTCATCATCAAGTTTGTCTGGTTTTGAAATTAGAATTAATTCGACAAAGAAATCTTTCCAGCCAGTCCACAAAGTAACATCAGAACCCGTTATACCCTCCGAAGAAAGAAACCTAAATTCAAGTTTCGAATCGGTATTCCACTCTCAAAACTCACTCTCGATGCTCAAAAAGAAAAAGAGCCCTGACAAAATTATCAAGGCTCTTTTTCTTTAATTATAGCGGTGTTATTTTTCGCATTCAACGATACTGGAAATCTCAGTGCCAGTCAGGATCAATCGTTTAAAGGTTAATCCGGCTTTTTCAACAAGGGTTTTAAACTCGCTTAAGGTTCTTTCTTTTCCTGTTGTCATTGCCATGATGTTGATGTCCAGCAGTTTTCCTGCGTGAGGTTTGTTTTGGGAATCATCCGGAATGACAGAATCGATGATCAATAACTTTGCTCCGCTTGGCATAGCGTCGTGAGTATTTTTCAGGATTTGAATGGATTCTTCATCATTCCAGTCATGGATAACCCATTTGGTCATGTAAAGATCTGCTCCTTCGGGTACTTTTTCAAAAAAGTTTCCTGCAGCGGTGGTACATCTTTGAACCATGTCTTCCGGGATTGATTGACCGATAAGATCCGCAATATAAGGTTGATCGAAAATGATTCCCTTACTCTGCGGAGTAGCTTCCAGAATGGCGTACATCAAAGCGCCGTTTCCGCCACCAATGTCAACCAGGGTTTTGTACGGAGTAAAGTCATAGGCATCAATAATGGCTTTCAAAACTGCGCCCGACATTCCATCCATGGCTTTTGCCAGATTGACTCCTTCCTCCGGATTTTGCTGATAATATTCCCAAACCGGTATTCCGTGCGCATGTTCGAATGGCACTTTCCCGGTTTTTACACCATAAGTCAGATCTCCGAAAGCAGGAAAGTGCTCGCCAAGATTAGCCAATGCCCAAGGCTTGACAGATCCCGGAACATCCGTCAACAAGGTTGATCCAAAATCATTCAGCGCAAAAGTCCCGTTTCCCTTTTCTTCAAAAATACCGACACTGGTAACCGCCCGAAGCAAGCGGTAAAGAGAAGGTTCATCAGATTCTGTTTCCTTTGCCAATTCGGACAAGGTCTTTGGACCATCAATTAATTTATCGGCAATGTCAAGTTTTGAAACAGCATGAATACAGCAGGCAACCCAATAGCCACTGATTAATTCATACATCTTAAAAGATAGTTCGGGGTTCTGTGGTAATTTTTCCATTCGAATAGTTTATTAGTTAATGATCTTAAAACGACTAAATTTATGAAAACCATTTATTTTTCATAAATTACATTTACATAATAAAATAGGTGGACTGGTAAAACTGAAGAAAATGTTAGCTGATATAATTAGTATTTTACCATCATTGAATGATATGGTGAAATTGCACGCCAAAAAAACGGCATTAGTTCATGAAAGTGAAAAAATCACATTCGCACAATTGAACATCCAATCAAATAAACTTGCTAACCATCTAAAAAGTAAAGGAATAACGACAGACACACCTGTTTGTTTTTGTCTGGATCAATCTATTGAGAAAGTTGTTGTCATGTTGTCGATCTGGAAAGCAGGAGGAGCATATGTTTCTCTGGATCCTTTGTATCCCGAAGCCAGGTTGCAGCATATTCTGGATGATACGGACAGTCCCGTTTTAATCACAACAAGTTTTTTTTCTGATAAATTTTCTTCGTACGACGGTGAGCTTATTCTCCTGGATGAACAAAGAGATGAAATCGAAGAATGGCCGGGTAAAACGCCTTATTCTGAAAATGAAGACGGGCTGGCTTATCTGGCATATACATCGGGAAGTACGGGAACACCTAAAGCTGTCATGGCGGAACAGAAAGGACTTGGAAACTTTATAAATGGTTTTGGTGCATTTTTAAATGCCAATGAGGAAGATACAGCACTTAATATTTCCTCTTCCAATTTCGACGGAATTGTTCTGGACCTTTGGGTGCCGCTTTCTCTTGGAATGACCGTTTACCTTTATCCGGATAACAGGGTAGTGGGTGAACCCTTGCTTCAGTATATCCGGGAACATGAAATTTCGATTCTTCCTTATCTTCCGGTATCTATTCTGGCTACTTTGCCCACGGATCAACCGATTGGGAGATTGCGAAAAATTTGTACCGGTGGTGAGGCTCCGGTTGTTCATGTTATTGATCACTGGAAGAAAAAAACGGAATTGATCAATATCTACGGACCTACTGAAACGACCGTTGTTGTTTGTGGATTTGAATTTGATGAAAGTCATCCTATAGGCACGATCGGAAAACCTTTGCCCAACGTGAATTTTTATGTTCTGGATGAAGAAATGAACGTACTTCCGACAAATGAAGTGGGTGAACTTTATATCGGAGGAATCCAGGTTTCCAGAGGCTATTACAATCAACCCGAACTGACGGCAGAACGTTTTTTGGATTTTACCACTCCGGAAGGAATAACGGAACGGATTTACAAAACGGGAGATTTGGTGCGAAGATTGAAAGACGGCCTGATTGAATTTGTGGGAAGAGCGGATCAGCAGGTAAAAATCAGAGGATTCCGGGTAGAGCCGGCCGAAGTTGAAGAAAATATCCGGCTGTCCGGTTTGGTAGGAAACTGTATCATCGTTGTTCGTGAAGAACAAGATGAAAAGCACATGATCTGTTTTTACAAAAATAACCAAGACAAGCAGACATTCCCGGAAGATCTTCGTGCGTATTTATTTGAGAAACTGCCTTCGTATATGATTCCTTCCCGGTTTTTGGAAATCGAAGCGTTTCCTTTGACTGCGAATGGTAAAATAGATAAGTCTGCTCTAAAAAACAGGACACTGGAAGAAGAAAAAAGAAAGCATTTTATAGCTCCTGAAACGGAATTGCAGCAAAAATTAGCTCTTCTCTGGGGAACCGTTTTAAACATAAAAAGCGTTGGTATCCACGATAATTTCTTTCAATTCGGAGGTAATTCCATTCTTGCTTATAAGTTGATGACCCAAATCAGGAGGGAGCTTCATCTGAGCTTGAAAATGGCAGATTTCTTTTTGCATCCAACCATCCACGATCTTGAACAGTGTCTTATTCAGAAAGATTTTGAAGAAAGGAAACCTGTCATTTCCCCGGATGAAAATAACTTGATTCAGCTTTCTTCACAGCAACAGGCCTTGTGGTTTCTAGACCGGCTTCATGGAAGTGTGGCTTACAACGTTGGTGCTTTGTATCCGATTAGTAAAGATGTTTCATTCATGAAACTGGAGAAAGCAGTCCGGAAACTGCTTAAAAAGCACCCGGTTTTAAGAACGGTTATTGAAGAGAAAAATGCGTTGGCGCAACCTGTTGAAATCAACGAAAACAATTGGATGCTTCAGACTTTGTATAACTCTGAAAATTTGCAGCAATTGTTACAAATTCCATTTGATCTGGAAAGAGATTACATGCTGCGTGCTTATGTGATTTATGAAAACGACGAGCCCAAATCGCTCTTTCTGATCGTTCATCACATCGTCACAGACGGGTGGGGAATGCCTTTAATTGTAGAAGAGCTGAATGCTATTTATAGCGAACGTTCAACCGACGAAACCAAACTGATTTCTACCGGATACAAGGATTACAAGCAATGGCAGCAAAGTCAGAATGAAGACGACGGAATCGATTTCTGGAAAAATTACCTGGAAGATGTTCAAGCTCTTCAGATTGTCCCTGATTTTAAAAAGCAGTATCCTCATCCTGATTCCGGAAAACAATTCCAATTCGAGATTGATGAAAACCTAACGGCTGTTTTAAAGAAACTTTCGGAAGAACAAGCAACCACTTTGTATACGACATTGATTTCTGCATTTGGCTTGCTGATGCAATATTACAGCGGCCAATCCGATATTTGTATCGGAAGTCCGTTTGCAAATCGGCCGTATTCTTTTGAAAAGACAATCGGTTACTTCGCCAATATGCTTCCGGTGCGGATGAAAATAGACGGAAACCCGACCTTTGCAGCATTTCTACGGCAAAACAGAGATTTGATGCCACCGATTTTTCAGCATCAGGATATTCCTCTTGAAACAATAATCAGTCATGTAATTAAGGATCGTTTCGCGGGACATAATCCCTTGTTTCAAACTGTTTTTGTACTTCAGCAACCGATCGAAGCAAGTGAAAATAAGCAACCGGTCAATCCTGAAAAAGTCGAATGGATTTTTAATGGACGAACCAAATTTGACCTTCAGTTTGAAGCACTTCCGGTTGGTAACAAATTAAAAGTCAATATCGATTACTCGGACGTTTTGTTCAAGGAAAAAACAATCCTTGAAATGGCGGATTTCTTTCAGTTAATCCTAAAATCGATCGCTTTAAACCCGAACCAAAAAATAGGGGATATTGCGATGCATTCCGTTTCGGACGACTCACAGGATCGTTTATCTGAAGACGGAAAAAGGTTTAAAACCTTCATTGAATTGTTTGAAGAACAGGTCGGAAAAACTCCACAGAACACCGCATTTATGTTTTCCGGTAAAAGTGTTTCTTACGAGGAATTAAATGAAAAATCAGGCAAAGTTGCAGAGTTGCTGATTGCTTCGGGGATCGGAAACCGGGATTTTGTTGCATGCTTCCAAAACCAGTCCATTGAAAGAGTCATTACTTTACTCGGAATTATGATGGCTGGGGGAGTTTATGTTCCTCTAGATGTTACGTATCCGATTGACAGGATTAAAACCATTTTGGATGATACGAATGCAAAAGTGCTCATAGCATCAGAAGAAATCGAGATCATAAATTCTGAAATCAAAACACCGGTTCTGCTTATTGAGCAGCTTTTAACTGCTCCAGTTGACAACATTAGAAAGCGTTTCGCGGATACACATTCCCTCACTGATCTTGCTTATGTGATTCACACATCAGGAACAACCGGAACACCCAAAGGTGTTTTAATTGAGCACCGATCTTTGGGGAATTTTATCACGGAATATGGCAATTTGCTGGATCTTGGAGAAACAGATCACACGCTTCAGTTTTCACCCTATAATTTTGACGGATCGGTTATTGATCTTTGGATTCCTCTGACAAAAGGGGCTACAATTCATCTTTATCCGAATAATAAATTGTTGGGAGATCATTTGGCGGAATTCCTTTCACTTCATTCTATCTCGGTCATTCCTTTTATTTCTCCTTCGGTTCTTTCAACAATTCCGCCGTTTTTTGAATTGCCTTCATTGAGAGTCATTGGGACCGGGGCTGAAATCTGCCCGCCACAGGTAAGTAATCATTGGAAACAGCGTGTAAAGCTGCTGAATATGTATGGTCCGACAGAATCTACAGTTGCTGTCAATGATTTTGTATTCGATGAGATACATCCCGGAAATACCATTGGAACAGCAATCAACAATATGAAGTTGTACGTGCTGGATCAATTTCTTCGTCCGGTTCCCCATGGTGTGATCGGCGATCTTTATATTTCCGGAATCCAGCTTGCAAGAGGATATTTGAACCGAGCTGAACTCACCGCTGAAAAATTCCTTCACAATCCTTTTTACAAGGAGAAAGACAGTATTTACAGTAGAATGTACAAAACAGGAGATCAGGCGAAAATATTGCCCGATGGATTGATTGAGTACATGGGAAGAGGGGATCATCAGGTGAAAATAAGAGGTTATCGCATCGAACTGGCAGAAATTGAACAGGTTCTTTGCCAGATTTCCGGGGTTAAAAACGCGTCGGTACAAGTGCGGACGAGTAGCGAAAATGTAAGTTCTTTAAGGGCATTTGTTGCAGGAGTATCAGATATTCAATTCATTAAAAATGAGCTGGGTAAAAAGCTTCCATCGTATATGATCCCGAATGAAATTTTCATGGTGGATGCCATTCCTTTAAATTCCAATGGAAAAGTGGATGTGCATTCTCTTGATTTGATGGCTGAAAGATATAATCCGGGAACAAACGAAGCTGAGGAAGAGCCTGCAAATGAATATGAAAAGATCATCAAAGAAGTCTGGACAGAAGTATTGCAATGCAATATTAAAAGCATGGAAGCCGATTTTTTCCATTTAGGAGGACATTCATTGCTTTTGACAAAACTTTACAACAAACTGTTCAAACACTTCCCGAATAAACTGTCATTAAGCGAATTGTATGTAAATAGTTCCATCAGAAAACTGGCCTTACTCATTCAGGAAAGATACGCCAGTCCTGATACCAGTGATTATGCATTGGGGACGGATCCTTTGAGTGATGAGATCAGGAAAGATGCAACGATTGCTCCCGACAGATTTAAATTCACTACTTCAGAAAAAGGAAATTTTGAAAAGCCTGAGGCGGTACTTTTAACCGGTGTTACAGGTTTTGTAGGAGTTAATCTTCTGGTAGAATTATTACGATCAGATGTTGCAACGATCTATTTACTGATTCGGGCTGAGAGTGAAGGTCATGCAAAAGCACGCATTTTAGAAGCACTGGAAAGCCAGTGGATATCTACAAAGATCTATGATGAAAAAAGAATCAAGCTGTTGGCCGGAGATCTCGCGAAACCATTTTTGGGTTTGACTTCAGAAAGATATGATGAATTGACTCAGGTAATAGACGTGGTGTATCATGCGGGAAGTTCTGTCAATTTCATCCAGCCGTACGCTTACATGAAATCGGCCAATGTAGATGCTTTGCATACGCTTATCCAATTTGTGACGACCAAAAAACTGAAGCAATTATCACTTTTGTCAACCGTTGGTGTTTTCAGTTGGGAACATTATTTCACAAAAACACCTCTAATCAAAGAAGACACGGATATCGGATCTGCTTTTAAGTATTTAAGCCGGGATATGGGCTACATACAGAGTAAATGGGTGATGGAGCAAGTTGCACAGGAAGCTATTCGTCAGGGAGTTCCGATTGTCATCTTTAGACTGGGCTATGTTTTTTGCCATAGTTTGACGGGAGCAACGGCCAAATATCAATGGTGGAGTTCGCTGATTAAAACCTCTATCCAATTGAAATGCTATCCGCTTTTAATTGATCAGAAAGAGGAATTGACAATGGTTGATTTTGTCAGCAAAGCGGTTGTCCATATTTCTAAAAACCCGGAAGCAACAGGAGAAATATTTCACCTCAGTCCGGCGCCCGAAAACAATATTACAGTAACGGATTTCTTTGAATTTTTGCGCAAGGAATTCGACTTTGATCTGCAGCCGGTTCCTTACCAGGAATGGCTGAAACTTTGGGAAAACGATGAAGACAGCCCGCTTTATCCGCTTTTGAACTTGTTTAAATTTAAAGCTTACGACAATAAAGCGATCATTGAAATTCATCAAAACACTCCCGATTTTGATATCAGCAACACCAACAAGTTTTTAAAAGATAGTCAGATCGAAAATACCCTTGTGACGCGTGAAAATGTTGAAGCATTCTGTAAATACCTCGGAGTTCTTGAATGAAAATAAAGCTGTTTTACACCAAATTTAATCCGGAAAATAAGACGGTCATTTTGAACAAGTGGCTGTCTTTCCTTCCGGAATCGCTTCAGGAAATCAATTCACAGTATCAGCATGAAGATGACAGAGTGAGAAATCTACTGGGCAAATTGCTGTTAAATGAAGGATTGAAAAGCTTAGGCTGCAATTCAACAACACTTGAAGATATCCGTTTCAATTCATTCAAAAAACCTTATTTGTCTGATGATTTCGATTTCAGTATCAGTCATTCCGGGATGTATGTTTTTTGTGCAATCAGTGCAAACAGGAAATTGGGAATTGACATCGAGAAAATAAGTCCGATCAGTTTTTTAGAAATGAAAGAAATGATGACCGATTCCGAATGGAAGCAGATCAGAGAATCCGGAAATCAGCTAAAAGAATTCTTCAAATACTGGACCTTGAAGGAAGCAACGATAAAAGCAGAGGGAACAGGATTTTTTGCGGATCTAAGCAAAATAGAAATTGACAAAACCTTGGTTCGGTTCGAAGACAATGCGTGGCATTACAAAGAGCTGCTTTTTGATTCCGATTATGCAGGTCATCTAGTTAGTTCGGACCCTCGGAATGATTTCGAGATGATTTATAAAGAGTTTGTTCCTTTACAGCAAAAGGGAATCGAACCAATTTGAAGATTTGGGAAACTGAATGAAATCATAGGTTTACGGAAGACCAGAGTTTATCCTCCAAAGGAGGGAACTTGATTCGGGAGGCATTAGAATTTATAACGCCCGATGAGTGAATTACATCTCCATTTCTGAAGTGGGAGACTTATCGTCCTTCAAACCATTGTCTTCCCTTCTCAATTTACCAGCCAATTGATTTAATTCGCGAAGTCTTTTTTTGTTTAACTCTTTTGTAAGCTGCTTCTTGTTCTTCTTCTGATCCATTAATTTGGAATGAAGCTTTTTGTTCTCGGTATTTTTCTGTTTCGCCACACTGCAAAGTTAAAATACATTGGGGAATAATGATATTCTGGATTCAGAACTTCGAACCGGGATTCCTCTCCAGATAGCTATTGGGAGAGGAATCTCGTTCACAACTCAAAAAGAAGAGCAAGCAGAGCTTGCGAAGACTGAGGTTCTGTCTTACAAAACAGAAAAACCGAAGGATAGCGACAACTCAGTATGAAGTGTGAGGAAAGAGGCACAAAAAGAAAAAAGCGTTATTCACGTAACGCTCTTTTTCTTTTTGTACTGCTGCTTGATTTAATGTTACAGGTAAGGTAATTGTTGTTGCTAAACTCCCAGTAACCATCTCACATCAAAAGCATCAGTTATCTCAATTAGTTTTTGGTCATCATCATTCTTATTGAAAAGATACTTTTTATTAGCTTCCAGTTTTTCAATAAGCACTTTTCGATCATTGCTGGTTTTGCAGTGTAGAAAAATAGACATATAATTCCCGATTTTTCTTCCTTCTTCGTGTACCAGGTCCGAACCATGAATAATTATTCTGTCGGAAACCAGCGATCCACTAACGACAGGTATTTCTGTGTAGCCCTGTAATAATTCTTTACCAAAAGTTTCAAATTGCAAGGTACCACCAAAGCAGGATTGGTAAAATCGGAGTGCTTTTATACAATTCCCGGAAAATGTGATGAAAATCGCACTTGTCACCTTATTATTATGCTCATCCATATAAAATAAAGTTGTTGGTTATACTCTCTGAATTATCCCTGATGATACTCATCAATTGACTGACAACCTGTTTTGAGCATGATTCTGAATTTTGTTGTTATAAACATAGGAAACTGCCAGAATTCCCAGAACCACAAGCGGTATTAACATAAACACGATGTTTTTGTCTACATAGGCATGACTAATGAATGCAAAGATTAAATTAAAGGTAAGTCCTGCATATGCCCATTCTTTTAGCTTGCCCGGAGTTTTAGAAAAAGAAATAGCCAACACTCCAAGTACTTTACAGATAATAAGGGTGTAGGCGAAATAATCAGGATAGCCCAAAGGTTTTGTGCCTGCATTTACATACTCGGGTGAAAAGATTATGGTACTAAGCGGCATAACACCTTCCATAAGGATGATGATGGCAGTTGCCACCCAAAAAATTATTTTAAACTTTTTCATCGGATTAAATTTTATTGATTTGACAATTATTTTGATTCAACATATTTCACAAAGTTGTTCAGGATCATTTGCCATCCTTGTTTCTGAAACTCAGGGTCATTTTCTGTTTCAGGGTCAAATGTGGTCGCTATTTTGGTTTCCCCATTTTGCTCTGTAAACAAAGTAGTAGCCTTTCTTCCGTCACTCATTGTGTAAGTAATTTCCTTGTGTAGTTCCACCTCGTCATAAGTACCTTCAAAGTCAAAACCGAAGCTGCCATCTTTCGCTTCCATTCGATGCTTGAATTTACCACCTGTTCTCAGGTCATTTTCACTACTTGGAGTATGCCAACTTGGGTCAGCGCTGTTCCATTGAATAATATCGTCTGGTGTATTCCAGGTTTTCCAAACTTTTGCTACAGGAGCACTTACTGTTGCTTCTACCGTAATTCTTGTTACTTGTACCATTGTTATTTTTTTTAAGTTTTATAATTCAAAAGTACAATGGGATATAAAACCGTGTCTAGTGTAAAAATGACAACTTTAGGGGTAGATTATGACAAAACATTTTTATCTTACAGCTCAAAATTTTTGTTGATATGCGAATTTCAGTATTTGTACCTGAGTATGGGGTAATCGAAGCCGTTACACCACCATTTAGAACTTTTCATACCGCCAATGAATTTTTGACGACATTTGGTAAAAAGCCCATCTTTGAGGTAGAATATGTTGGCTTAAATGAATATGTGCCTGCAAATAATGGGGAATATACCATTAAAACAAACAGGCTGCTCAAGGACGTGACTGAAACAGACTTACTGATCATACCTCCTACATTTGGGGATACACTGAGAGGAATACAAGCTAATGCGGAAGCGATCCCTTACTTTAAGAAGTTATACGAGGAAGGTGCAAGTCTTGCCAGTTTATGTATCGGTGCCTTTCTTTTAGCTGAAACAGGTTTACTCGATGGTAAGAAATGTTCTACACATTGGGCGCATATTAATGAGTTTAAAGAAAGATATCCGGATGTGGAAGTCGAAGACGGGGCCATAATAACAGAACATGAAAATATTTACAGCAGTGGTGGAGCAAGCAGTTTGTGGAATTTAATATTATACCTGGTTGAAAAGTTTGCCGACAGAGAAACAGCAGTAATGATTTCAAAATATTTTGCATTAGATATCGGGAGAGATAGTCAATCTCAATTCGCTATATTCAGGGGACAAAGAAATCACGGTGATATTGAAATTCAAAAAGTGCAGGATTATATTGAAAAAAACTATTGCGATAAGATAACGATAGAAACATTGGCAAGTTTAATTAATACAGGCCGCAGAACTTTTGAAAGAAGATTTAAAGAAGCTACGAATAATACATCCATCGAATATATACAAAGAGTCAGAATCGAAGCTGCCAAAAACTTTTTTGAAGCATCAAGAAAGAATGTGACAGAAATCATGTTTGATGTAGGTTATACTGACACAAAAGCATTTAGAGATACGTTCAAAAAGATCACAGGACTTACTCCAATTGAATATCGAAATAAGTTTGCGAAGGTTTCAAATGAGGTATGATTTTTATTTTGATTCGGTTCCAGCTTCGGACCGGGATTCTTTCTCATTCTCATTTTCGCTCTGAAAAAGAAAGAGCCAGAAAGAATGAGAAACAGAACGAGTCCCGATAGCTATCGGGAGAAGAACAAAAAGAAAGCCTTGACAAAACTGCCAAGGCTTTCTTTTTGTGGAGTCGGAGGGGTTCGAACCCTCGTCCAAACAATGGTTCCGAATGTCTTCTACATGCTTATTTTTTGATTGGTTTTCGAGTTGAATTCGGACAAAAACACCCAAGATCCAACCTTAGCTTCTGAGATCTCACACCTTGCGCGAAGCTCGCTCAGTGCCAGATTTTCTAAAATGATTCCCCTTGGCCTACTAACCGAAAATCAGAGTCGGTAGAGGAGAAACTTGTCCGTGTACTAAACTTCCACTGGATTAAGCCGAATTTACCTGGTAAATTAAGCAGCAAGTGCGTATGACGTATTGTCAATTATGGTTCGCAGCAAGATATTTAAGAGCTTCACTACAACGCTCTGCATGCTTCCCACCGAAATCTCGATTGCTGTCAAATCCAATGTCGACCCCAGTTGTAACGGATCAAAATTAAGAAAAAAATCGGGATTCCTTCCGGTTCTTGTGTTTTCTTAACCAAAATGAATGGGAGGGAAGAGGGGGGAATGGTATTGAATCAGCTGATTGATTTTTTTCCTTCCGGTTGCATGTTCGCGATATTAGGAACTGGCCACTGTTTATAAGGCTTTCGGCATCATTTTTAAACAAAAAATCCCGGCCTTTTGAGCCGGGATCATCAATATTATTCTTTTTCGTCATCGTCATCCCATCCGGAAGAACGGTTTCGATTATAGTTGAAATCGTCGTCTTCATCATCTTCGTCAAAGAAACGATTTCCTTTTCCGCTTTTTTTGTAAGCTTCCATTTTAGTTTTCTTCGGAGCATCTTTTCCGCCGCGCGTGTCTTTTTCTTTCTTACGCTCAACTTTCATCGGGTTTACTTCTTCCGGATTGAAAACCGGCTTCCCGCCAGGTTTACTGTCATCAGGTTTTTTGTAATCCGATTTAAATTCAGTTCCGGGACTTCGCTCTTCTCTTGGACGATCACTTCTGAACGGTCTGTCATTCAAGCGATTGTTATCGCCAGCAGGTTTTCCGCCCGAAGCCCGGTCATCAGCTTTCTTAACAGCAATATTTCTGCCGTTAATTGAATAGTTGTCCAATGCTTCAATCGCCTTTTCAGCTTCTGATTCATTCGCCATTTCAACAAACGCAAAACCTCTCGGTTTGCCTGTTTCACGGTCTTTTGCAATGGTAACACGGTTTACTCTTCCGTGTTCTTCAAAAAGGGATTTCAACTGTTCTTCTGTTGCGTTGAAATCAAGTTTTGCCACAAAAATACTTGTCATCGGTATTTAAATATTCTCTTATGTTACCTCAATTCGAGGTGTTTGTTTTGAACGAAGATATATAAATTTTCAAATTCACAAAACTTTGAATGATAATTCTATCAAACCAATGAGTTATCGGTTTCTTTCAATGTTTTAAAGAATGAAACTTTTTCACCCGTTTTACTTGTTTTTCAAAAGGTCTCTGATCTCTGTCAAAAGCTTCTCTTCATTGGAAGGTTCTGCAGGAGCAGCCGGAGTTTCCTCTTCTTTTTTCTTCCGCAGATTTGTGGCCTTATTCATCAATTTGATGATCATAAAGATGCAGAAAGCAACGACAATGAAATTAATTACCGAAGCAATGAATTTACCATACATAACACCACCGTCGGTTTTAATTTCTTCCAATTTGTCGACATGTAAAGTAGTCATGACAGGTTTAAGAATAAGTGGAGTAATAATATCTGTTACCAATGAAGTAACAATGGCTCCGAAAGCAGCACCAATTATGACAGCGACTGCCAAATCGACCACATTTCCCCGCATAATAAATGCCTTAAATTCCTTTAACATAGTTCTTAGTTTGAAGTATATCCAAATATAATATTTATCTGATTGGATGCAAGAAAAGTGAAGGGTATTTTCAATCTGAACTAAGACTGAAAAGGAATACGCTGCTGAATGGAACGAGATAAGGTAATTTCGTCGGCATACTGAATTTCCGAACCAACTGCAATTCCGCGCGACAGTGTCGTGATTTGTACATTGCTGGCATGCAGTTTTTTATACAGGAAGAAATTCGTCGTGTCACCTTCCATTGTCGGACTTAAAGCCAGGATGATTTCATCTGCTTTTCCTGCAACACATTTATCAACCAAAGGCTGAATAAACAAATCATTGGGACCGATTCCATCCATCGGAGAGATAATTCCGCCCAAAACATGGTAAATCCCGATATAAGTTCCCGTACTTTCAATGGCCATCACATCTCGGATATCTTCCACAACACAAATCAGGCGGTGATTTCGTTTTTCATTCGAGCAAATGGAACAAACAGGAGTGTCTGAAATATTTCCGCAGGAAGAACAGCTTTGAACATGTGTTTTCAATTGCTGCAGCACATCGCCGAAACGTTCCAATTCGTCCGGATTCCGCTTCAATAAATTGAGCACCAACCGCAGCGCAGTACGTTTCCCGATCCCGGGTAGGGAACTAAACTGTTCTACAGCTTCTTCAACGTATTTGGAAGGAATATTCATCGGGTCAAAAGTAAGGATTTTAGCTTGCTTTTAAACTTGAAAAAAGTATTGCGAACCGAATTTATGAGTTCCTTAACAGTGTAGGATTTGTGTTTTCCTGCTTGAAACAGTACTTTTGCGCTGTGGAGTTAATACATTTTGATTTTTTAGGCTTGCATTTGCAGGAGCCGATGGCCTTGCTTTTCAACTGGATTATTGCAGGATTTTGTTTTTATGCATTCAATAAGCTTGGGTCATACAAAAATGAAGCAAATTTCTATTGGAGAGTATTTTACCTGACTTTCGGAATTTCGACAGTTTTCGGCGGATTGGGACATTTGTTTTTCAATTATACCGGTTTTTTTGGAAAATATCCGAGCTGGATTTTTGGCTGCGTAGCAAACGGGTTTGCAGGAATGGGAATGCTTCATTTCAAAGGCATTTCGGCACCGAAAAAATATGCATACTACCTGATCTGGATCAAAAGTATCGGACTTTGTGTAGCTTCAATCCTTACTCAAAAGTTCATTTTTGTGGCGCTTGATGCCATTTTGACGTACATCGGATACACAGGGATTTACGCTTATTTGTTGATGAAACGCGATATTCGTGCAAAGTTCCTGAAGAATATGATAATTGCTGTGGTAATCCTGACGCCTTCGGCTTTTATTTTTATCTTTAAATTGAATATACACCAATGGTTGAACAAAGACGATCTGAGTCATATCCTCATGTTTTTCACGATTTACTATTTTTACCTTGGTTTAAAAGAGTGGGGACGAACTGAGTCTCAGGTTGAATATGTCTAAGAACGAAGTAAATATTAAGAATAAACGCGCCCGGTTTGAATTTCAGTTAGATGAATTTTTTACCGCGGGAATGGTGCTTTCAGGAACTGAGATAAAAAGCATCCGCAACGGGAAGGCGAGTATTCTTGAAGCATATTGTATTGTGGATGAAGGACAAGCGTTTATCCGGAATATGCACGTTTCACCTTATGAAAACGGCTCGTTCTACAACCACATGGCACGCTCTGACAGAAAGCTCCTTTTGAACAAGAAAGAGATCAAAAAGCTGGAAAAGTGGCTTAAAACAAAAGGAAATACCATTGTTCCGCTGAGATTGTTTTTATCTGAAAAAGGTTGGTTGAAACTGGAAATGGCTACTGCTGTCGGTAAGAAATTGCACGACAAACGTCACGATCTGAAAGAAAAAGACGACAAACGCGATATGGACCGTGCAATGAAAAGATAAATTGTTTTCTGAATATTGCAGGACAAAAAGTGTTTACAAAAATCCGAGACTTAATAAATGGATCAATCTTCCCTGAGTGAGGAGGAGATAAGCCGAAATCATTCCAACTCCCCAAAAAGACAAATGATAGAGAAAGACAAATGTCAGTGTTTTTCTGCGTCTCAAATAAGGGTAGAGAGGAAGTAAAAGCAGTAAAATCAAGGGATAACGAACGCTCCAGATATGGAAATCAAATGCACTGCGGTACCGGGCAAAATCGTCTGTAGTGATCATTTTAATCGGTGTATGCAGAAACCACGAACTCTCAATAATCACTTCCGGATAGGTACTTGCCCAGGCAGAAGGAGTGTTTTGAATGTAATAAGATCCGTTTTTCTCCAATTTGATCCGGGTAATATTGCCCTTGATAATCCCGTTGTTCAGAGATTTCGTTGAACCGAGCAAAACATCCTTTTCGTAATGGCGTGGAAGGAACAATTCAACGGTCATAGCAAGAGACAAAACCACAGAAACCCGCATGATGTATTTGTAAATGCTCCAGCGCATCCCGCTTGTTAAAGACCGAAAGTAGATTGCATTGTCTTGCGCCTGACGCATACGCTGCTGTTCGTAGCGCATTTTGGCTACACGCATTCGTTCCAAACGCTCTTCTTCCGATTCATTGCCTGCTCTTCTGGATTCCCGCTTGTCAGTTCTTTCTTCTTTGTAATCCGGGTTGAGCAGGATTTCAACTGCTTTACTCAGTTTGATAAACGCTTCGTGTGCTCTCGGATCCGGGTTTACGTCCGGATGGAGACGCAGGGCCATTTTCTTGTACTGTTTGCGAATCTCACTTTCACTGGCAGTAGCAGGAAGCCCAAGTAACCGAAAACATTCACTTTTGGTCATTTGAGCGCATTTAAAATTTCATTTCTTCTGATCTTCCCATTATCCGTTCTCAGAATCGGGCGAACGATTTGCTGCTTCGGAATAGCGTATTTACCGAATTTTTCCTGAACAAGAGCTTGAATTTGCTTGAAATCCGTCTCAGAAAGCGCTTTTTCAATAATAAGAACACAGATTTCTCCAAAAGAATCATGAATCATTCCCCCAAAAATAAAGGGAACGGAAATAAATGAACCGACCACTTGCTCCAATGATTCCGGATGAATTTTGATTCCACCGCTGTTAATTACAAAATCGGCTCTTCCAAGCCATTCAAAACGATTCGGACCGTGAAATTTTACCAAATCATTCGTTTTTAGTTGTTGAATTCCCAGTTTGGAATCAGAGACAATCAGACAATTGTTTTCAGATTCAAGATTCACTCCGTCCAAAGCTTCGTAGACTGGAGTTCCCATTTTTCGAAGTGCAATATGAGAAACCGTTTCTGTCATTCCGAAACCAAGATAAACGGAGGGTTTCAAGGTTGAGAGTGCCTTTTCCAAATCATTGGAAAGTCCCATTCCGCCAAGTAGTATTTGATCAAAGAGATTCAATTTTTCAGGAGTTTCTTCCAGAATGCGTTTTATCTGATAAGGAACAAGTGAAATAAACGAATAGTGCGTATGGTCTTGAATCTGAGTTTCAGGATTTCCACTTGCTTCAGTCACATCGATGGCATAATTTCCCGCCAGAGCACGAATCAACATCATTTTTCCTCCAATGGTTTGAGGAGACAAACACATAAAAACACGTGAATGTTCATTCAAACAGAAGAATGCATTGCTTCTTTTGGCAGAAGCTTCTAACTGAACACGGGAAAGTGTAATGAGTTTCGGATTGCCGGTCGAACCGCTTGTTTTTACCTGATAGCTTGAATCTGAATGCTCCCATTGATCAATAACCGATGAAATTTCAGTCTGAGTTTCGGGAGAACAATGAAGATAACGAATCTTGAAAGCCATAAGTTTGGAACAATACTTGGTGTTTGTTTATTTCAAATACAAAATAGCAGATTTATAACGTTATTCAGACTCTTTTGAGAGAAAAAAATTGAAACATAAAGTAAAAGGTAAAAGTGAGAATTGAAAAGTTTAATGTTTTTTGGTAACTCGACATTCGTAATTGACTCAAACAACTCAAATTAATACCTAATTTTAAAAAAAAGACACATTAAAACCATAAATATGAAATTTCCGATCATTCTCCTTTTAGGAGCTTCCCTGATTTTCTTTTCCTTTCACACATCTAAAAAGGAAGCTGTAATGGAAACTTCCGGAATCAAATTTACCAAAATTCCGTTTGAAAAAGCAATCAAACAAGCGCAATCTTCCGGCAAACTCATTTTTATTGATGTGCATACGAGTTGGTGCGGACCGTGTAAAGAAATGGCAAAAACAACTTTTCAGGACTCGGAAGTGGGAAGAGAATTCAATAAGCGCTTCATTAACCTGAAAATTGATGCTGAAAAAGACAAAGACGGCCCGATGATTTCAAAAGCCTATACCGTTACGGGTTATCCGACCTTGCTTTTTATTAACGGAGAAGGAAAATTGGTTCGGAAATTTGTTGGAAAACAGAGTAAGGAAAAACTGTTGGCTGCAATTGCGGGGATCAAATAGTTCAATATTACGGTTGTGTAACCGTTAAAAACCGTTAGAGGTGCAGTACCAGTGGGTTTACTGAATTATTGGAGTCTTAGGCTTTATCGACTTTTTTTCTTGTAACTGATTGTTTATCAGTTTGTTACGAATGAATGATAGGGATCGTCATTTTATCCGTTGCGTAACCGTTAAAAACACTTAGAGGCCCGATATCATTGAGTTTTTTCAATTTTTGCCCCTTCCAGATTAAACTTCAGACAATATCCTTTGTTCGTCGTAGCATACAAAACATTTTTCTCCCAAAGAAGTGCGCAGAAATTCCCTTCTGCAAAGAAATTCCAGGTTTTTCCGCCGTCCTTTGAATAATCAATTCCGTTTGTACCGCAGGAAAATAATATGCTCGAATCTCCCGTTACACAAGAGCGGTAGCCGCCCGGGCATTTTTCAGAAATCCTCCATGTTTTTCCTCCGTCGGAAGTGTAGATTGCAGTCGAATCAGATGAATTGGGTTTGAGATAATTTCCACCAACGATGACGCCGTTTTTGGTATCAAGCATCAAAATGGAGAAAGGTCCGCCGCCTTCTGCCTTTGGCAGAGGCAGTTGAGTGGTTAGATTGGCGTCATATTGAAAAGTGCTTCTGCGGTAAAACGTGGCATTATTCGGTCCGCCCGAAATGTGATAATAGAAACCGTCGATTAACTGTGCTGTTGTTCCACTGGCTGCAAAATATGCTTCGCCTTCAACAGTTTGAAATGGGCCGAATACAGAAACGTATTTCTTTTTGGGATGTATAATTGGAATGTATAGTTCATGATCTACCGGGTCAGTTAAAACGATTAAATCACGATTGCTTTTCAGAACGATATCGTCAATAAAACGATTATCCTGATAGATTTCACGAACCTTTTTCTTAGTTGCCTTGTAAATAATCCCTGAATCGCCGCTAACGCATGTGTAGATGTTTTTTCCATCTACAATCAGATCGCGAAACTCGCCGCAATTGACAGGTTGAACCAAAGTCTGAGTTTGTTTGCTCTTTTCATTGTAAAGAATGACCCCGGTTTTGGAAGTTCCGAATACCAGTTCATTTTTGGAATAGCGCGCAACAATGCGGGAATACGACTTTTCTTTTGTGAAATGAAGCGTATCCACCGAAAGGATCTTCTGACCAAAGCTAAGACTGCAAATCAGAATTGCTCCTAAAAAGGTTATTGAATTTCTCACGTTGTATCTCTTTTAGTTTGGGAATATCATCCGGAACAGTTCGTTTCCATCGTTTGTGAGACCAAAGCCATGGCCCTGGTTCGGAAATAATCCGTTCTTCCAGTAAACGCGTGTGTGTTTCCGTAATTTTTCCCCAGGGAAGTGAACGCGGTTCATCGGTTAAAAGCTGCAGTTCCACTTCGTAGTATCCGCGTTTGATTTTCTTTGGAAGGTAAAAAACAACGGCCTGATCATACGTGTTTGCAAGCTGCTCGGCTCCGAAAATAACTCCGGTCTGCTGATTCAAAAAGGTCATCCAATAGCTTTTCATCGAATCTGCCGGACTTTGATCACTCAAAACAAGTGTAGCAGTCGGGATTCCCTTTTCCACATAAGAATTAAAAGTTTCCTTCACAATTTTAGCATGAATCACCTGCATTCCGAAGCGCGAACGGAGTGTATTGATCGTTTTGTCCCAATAACCGCTCGTCAAAGGCATTCCGATTCCAATGGCTTTGTGTGGAAAGAACAAATCCTGTCCGGTAATCATCCATTCCCAATTCATATAGTGAGCGGAAACCAATAGAACGCTTTTCTGCTGTTCAAATAATTCTTCCATCAACTCCGGATTCAGGATGACAAAACGTCTTTGCAATTCTTTTTCCGAAATCCCCAGATTTTTAACTCCTTCCAGAAGCATATCGGCGAAATGACGGTAGAAAGAACGCTTGATTTTTCGCTGTTCCTTTTGGCTTAAATCCGGGAAAGAACGGGCAATATTTCCCTCAATCACTTTTTTACGGTAAGGGAAAACAGTAATGAGAAGCAAATAGAACAAATCCGAAAAACGGTAAGTGAACCAAAGCGGAAGTTTGGACAAGGGCAAAACGAATAAATAGTAAGTAACTCTACTCATTTCTTGAATTTATTTGGCCAAAGTGTTTGAATTTGCTTCTGAATTTCCTGCTCGCGGGCACTGCTTCCGGTGTGAAAGAAACTGTGATCTTTTAACGAATCGGGAAGGTATTGCTGAAATACAAAATTTCCGGGAAAACTGTGGGCATATTGATATTCTGCTCCATATCCGAGATCTTTCATGAGTTTTGTCGGTGCGTTTCTCAAATGAAGTGGGACAGGAGTATTCGGATCTCGTCTCACTTCGGCAATTGCTTCGTCGATCGCCATGTATGCTGCATTTCCTTTCGGGGAAGTAGCCAGGTAAATGGCACACTGTGAAAGAATAATGCGGGCTTCGGGCCATCCGATTACCTGAATGGCTTGAAACGTATTGTTTGCCATGATCAAAGCTGTTGGGTTTGCCAAACCAATATCTTCTGATGCCGAAATCAATAATCTTCGGGCAATGAATTTCGGGTCTTCGCCACCTTCGATCATTCGTGCAAGCCAGTAAACAGCTGCATCGGGATCACTTCCGCGAATGGATTTGATGAATGCCGAGATAATATCGTAATGCTGTTCTCCGTCTTTGTCGTAACGAACGCGTTGCTGTGCCAGTTGATTCACCAATTCGTCCGTAATAACCGCGGTTTCGCCGGGCGAGAAGGTATTGACTACCATTTCGAGCAGATTCAGCATTTTACGTGCATCACCGCCGGCTACGGCAATAAGCGATTTGTACTCGCGCAGTTCAATTTTCCGCTTGGAAAGAATAACATCCTGTTTGATTGCTCTGTTGATCAATTCCAGAAGATCTTCCAGCGTATGACTTTCCAGTGTGTAGACCTGACAACGCGAAAGGAGTGCGGAAATCACTTCAAAAGACGGATTTTCCGTTGTTGCTCCGATGAGGGTAATCGTTCCTTTTTCAACAGCTCCAAGCAGTGAATCCTGCTGGGATTTGGAGAAACGATGAATTTCATCGATGAAGAGAACAGCTCCGTTGGATTGAAACATTCCCTGACTTTCCGCTTTCTGAATAATTTCACGTACATCTTTTACTCCGGAAGAAATAGCCGACAGCGTATAAAATGGACGATTCAGCTGTTTTGCAAGCAAGTTTGCCAAAGTGGTTTTTCCCACTCCGGGAGGTCCCCAGAAAATAATCGATGGAAGTATTTTGGATTGAATGGCCTTTTTTAAAGCCCCGTTTTCCTCCAGCAAATGACGTTGCCCGATGTATTCGGATAAATCATTCGGACGCATACGTTCAGCCAAAGGAGCACTCATCTTATTTTTTTATTGTTCAAAAGAGGGAAAGGTTCAAAAGTTTAAAGATTCAACTCGTGATTTCTCACAAATGTAACCTTCTTACTTTTCACTTTTACCTTCTCACTTTTCAAAAATAAGATATTTCTGCCTAGTTGTCTGCCGGATTTAGCGGATAATCTGCCATGAGTTTGTATTTTCCTCCTAATTGGGAAATCAGTTCGCGCCAGAGATCGTCGTCTACCAAATTGAAAACGGAGAAATTTTCCGCCTTTTTCATCACAACCCAACTGAGTTCATCAACTTCTCCCTGCAGCTGTCCTTTGCTCCAACCGGTGTAGCCGATAAAAAAACGTAAATTTTCCGGCGTCATTTCATTGATGGTGATCAACCGTTTTATTTCAGTATAATCGCCGCCCAGATACAATTCCTCTTTGATGGTTGCGCATCCTTCAATTGCCGGATTTTGGTGCACATAGAACAACTGATTCCGTTCCACCGGACCACCGAATCCCACAGGAATTTTAGCCTCGGGAAAATCTGTCACCAATTCATTGATCTCAATCTCGAGTGTATTGTTTAGAATCAGCCCGAAGCTTCCTTCATCGTTGTGCTCGCAAAGAAGAATCACAACCCGGGAAAAGTTGCTGTCAATCAGAAAAGGCTCCGAAAGCAGTAAATCTCCTTTTTCAGGACTTGGCTGTTTGCCTATTTTGAGAGGAATCAACGTAGTTTGTTTTGAGGTAAAATACAAACATTTTTTTAGTTGAAAATAGAATGTTCGGAAATTTTTAACAATTAGTTAAGTACAATAGGTGGTTTGCGGATATTGATGTTTGCGTTTTGCAGCATAGACGCGTTTCCTCGAATTCCTATTGTAAAGTTTTTGTTCGTACCGATTGGTGTCCAGTTGAAAACCACGTTCCAACAGTGGATATTTCGGTATAAATTAATATTGAAGTTACTGATTACTCTACCCTTAACATCGTACATCATGCGCGCACCGATTTTCCAGTTTGGCGTAAGACTGACGTCACCGCTCAGTGTAATGGTATTGGTTGGCAAATAATGTTTGTTTCGATAAGTTGCCGTATCTGAATTCAGGTTGAGTGAAAAGATATGATCGACTGAAAGTTTCCAAGGAATCTCGAAATAAACCATTTGATTCGGGTTGATCATCCATTGCTGGTATTGCGGATTCCAGGTATTTGCCATTTGGTTCGAAATGTTCTGCAAGCGCTCGCGACTCTTTTTGGTTGTCAGAATCAAGGTAGTGGCAAAAGATGAACTCGTAATCCGTCCGATTCCTTGTTTTGTGCGGAGTGCGTAATCTTTTTTAATAGCACCGGTGTTTTCGTTCCAGCCATACCAGCTGTGATTTGCTGTAATGGTCAGGTTGATGAATTCATTCGGATTGATTACCATGCGCATATTCAGATCTCCCCAGTTCATGGAATCCTTGAAAATATCGTAATCCGTATTCAGGAAGAAATTGTCGATCAGACGTGTTTTTTTGAAGCCGGTAAGGGTGTCTTTGTCACTTTTCTGCTTGATCTCAAAGGTGTTGTTCACTCCAATGGCAATTCGTCCGGAAGATTTCGTTAAGTATTCGGAATATAAGCTTCGTTCAAATTTGCTGTATCTGATTTCTTTGCCGGTAGCATCTATATAAGTTGAAATTCCTTGTTGAATGGCAGGAGCGTAGTTGAATGAAACGGTTGGTGTCATCACATGGCGAAGCAAGGTCTTGCGTTTTCCTACAAATCGGTAATAAGAATACAAATTGGAAGTCATCGAAACACTGGAACTGAATGAATGGCTGAAGCCTCCCTGACCAATGGTGTCGACTAAAAGAATATTGTTGGCGTCAAGCGATTTCTGAATCGTCTGGAAGTTGTAGATCTGCTTGTAAGTAGCGGAAGGCGTGATCCGGATCGTATTTTTCAAAATACTGAAAGTTGCCTGAACGTTGAAGTTTTGCGTAAATCCGTTTCTGAAATTTTGCCCGATACTGTCGAAACTCCCGTTTTTCAAATAACGATCCTTGAAAGAAGAGCGGTTTTGAAATTCATTGGCATAACTGAAACCAACGACCTTATTGACCTTTTTGAATGGAAAAATCCGGTTGGTGGTTTGAAAGTTAAAGATCGGTGACGTTAAATCAATCGTTTTGGTAGTAGAGTTTTGTCTTAAACTCAGTTTCAGGTCGGCAGAAATAGGAAGCGACCCGAAGCGTTTTCCCAAACGGATATCGGAGTTCAGCGTATTGTTGAAATACTGCGGATTGTTTTGGGTATTCAGTGTTTGTTTGTTGGTCGAGTTGGAGTTGTAGTTCACATTCGCCGTAAACGACCAGTTCGGATTCAGTTTCGGATCCTGGTTGTGTGTCCAGCGAATTGTTGTGGTACCGAAAACCGTTGAATCCGGATATCCATATCTGAAACGGGTGTAGCCCAGATCAAAATTTCCGTTGTATTTATATTTTACGGCATACTCGGAATAGTTTCTGAACCCAAAACTTCCCCTGGAATATCCGGTTGCATATGCAATGGTTTGAAAGCGTTCTGAAATTGGAAAGTAATATCCCAAATCCTGCAATCCCATTCCATAGGCAGAAACAACAGAGTATTGCGGCATAATAAATCCGCTCTGACGATCCTTTTTCTTCTTCATCGGAATCATTGCAAAAGGAAGTCCTAAAGGAGTAGGAACGCCCATAACCCATAAATTGATGGGGCCGGAAACAATGCGTTTCTCCGGAATCATGACTGCTTTGGAAAGTGCAAAATGGTAGTGTGGTTCTTCGAGATTACAAGTGGTGAATTTTCCGTGAACAAAGTGAACATCGTCATTGGGCTGTCTTTTAGCTTTTTCCATGCTCAGATAATACTCATCCTGCTTAATCGCAGCTTCCTGGATAAATCCTTTCTTCGTTTCGAAATTGTAGCGGATAGAAGCCGCTTTCAAGGTATCTCCGTTATCAATAAATAAGGGCTTTCCTATTTTTCGTCCCAGTGAATCGAGCGTATAAGTTGCTAAAACCTCGTTTTTGTCCATGTCAATGAGCAAATAGTCGGCCGACATATCAATGCCTTCGTAGTTCAATTTCGCTTCCCCGTAAAGATGTACTTGTCTTTTCTTCAGGTCGGAATAGATTGAATCGCGGGCAGAGTAGGTGATAATGGAGTTGAAATCAGAATCGTTGATGTAAACCTTGCGAACTTTGGTAGAATCTGTTTTGACAGAATCTGCCGGGAAAGATTGAGCGAGGGATAAATACGGAAAAAGCGCCACAAGCAAAAAGAACAAGGTTCCAATTGCCTTCGGAAAATCAAATAAAACGTTCCTTTTTGTTTTCAATTCGCGTATTAACGGATGCAAAGCTACGAAATTACCATTGTTTTGATTCATTCTAAAATCCAATTGTCCGCAACTTGTTGTTCATATTATTTTTCTGAAAAATGGATACGGTACTTTTTTACCGCAAATGCACAAATAAAATGCTCGCCTACCGGTCTCGCTTGTGAGAGTGGTAATTGGTAATCGGCACAAAATAGTTGCGTATTTATGGAAAATGCCCGGTTATGATTGATACAATGTTTCATCCGTGATTTCAGTTTAAAAAGCGGATTCTTACAAAAGTCGTGCAAGAAATCTTGTTTTTATTGAATTTCCTCCTTTTTCAACATTTTGGTATAGATAAGTTTCCACTTTGGTCTGAAGATTGCTTGTGAAACTGCAGTACTTTTATTTTGGAATCGATATACCGTAACATGAACCGATTAGAAAATGCGTTAAAATGGGTTAGATGGGTAGCAGTTGCTATTCCGTTTGTGCTGCTTTTTGGCTTTCAAGGCAAGAACAGGGAAACTTTTGTCAAACAAACGGGAACTATCAAGACAGTGGTGATTGATGCCGGACACGGGGGAAAAGATCCGGGCTGTCATGGTTCTTCAGCACATGAGAAAAATGTGTGTCTTTCAATGGCATTGGAATTGGGTCGAAAAATCAAGAACGCTTATCCGGAAATCAAAGTGGTTTTTACCCGCGACAAAGATGTCTTTGTAGAATTGGACGACCGCGCAAAAATTGCAAACAAGGCAAATGCAGATTTATTTATCTGTATCCATGCAAATTCAGCGTCTCCAACAGCATACGGAACAGAAACCTATGTTTTGGGACTCCATAAAACAGATGCTCAGGCGAAAATTGCCGACAGAGAGAACAGTACAATCTATCTGGAAGCCGATAAAGGAGAAAAGTACAAGGATTTCGATATGTCTCCGGACGCAATTATTGCACGCCAGCTGCAACTTTCGGTGTTTTTGGATCAGTCGATCATTTTTGCGGATAAATTGCAAAGTGAGTTCAAGGCAATCGGCAGATTTGACCGCGGAGTGAAGCAAGCCGGATTTTTGGTTCTGTACAAAACAACCATGCCGAGTGTATTGATCGAAACAGGATTCCTTACTAATAAAGAAGAAGAGAAATTCTTGGCGGATACCACCGGACAGAAAAAAATGGCCGGAGCTATGTTTGTTGCCTTTGAGAAATACAAAGCCGGATTGGAAGGAGTGGATTATAAAACAAGAGGGACACAAGATCCGATTGTAGAAAGTCCGAATCCGAATCCACCCGTTGAAAAAAAGGATTTGAAAGACAAAATTGTATTCCGCATTCAGGTTGAAACATCGGAAACAAAAATTTCAGCTGGTTCTACACGATTCAAGAAACATGAAGTGTATGAATATCAACAGGACAGGCTTTATAAATACACCGTTGGGGAGTTTGTGAATGATTTTGCCGCAGCAAACAATTACAAGAATGAATTAAGGCAAAAAGATTTTCCCAATGCTTTTGTTGTAGCTTTTCAAAATGGAGAGCGCATTAGTTTAGAAAAAGCTATTAAATTAGCAGAAAAATAAAAGTTTTGAAGATCAAAAAAGAAATTAAAGCAGGTCTGATAGCCATTGTTGCGATAGGTTTGCTTGTTACGGGCGTTAATTTTTTGAAAGGCTATTCATTTTTTGGCGGAGATGCTCAATACACTGCTTATTTTCCCAATGCCGGCGGACTTAGCGCCTCAACTTCCGTATATGTAAACGGAGTGGTGGTTGGAAAAATCATTTCAGTGGATTATAACCCTCAAGGAGATTCCATTTCTAAAGTGAAAATGGTATTTACCATTCAGGAAGATGATCTGAAAATTCCTAAATCCTCCACTTTGGAGACTGGCTCTGTAGATCTTTTGAATAAGGGATTATTGCTTTTTATCGGTAATGATCTTTCGAAAGGGTATTATACCGAAAAAGATGCTATTCAGGGACAAGTTCAACTCGATATGTTCGGTCAGTTGAAATCGTATGCAAACCCGGTTCTTCAAAAAGTTTCCGCTTTGGTAGTGAACGTGGATAAAACGATTACTTCTTTGAAAGGATTCTGGGATACTACGGCGACTTCAGAAATCAAAACGTCTTTGGAGGAATTGAAATATGCATTTAAGAAATTCGGAAATATTGCAGATGATGTAGAAGGATTGGTTGCTACTGAAAAAGTGAAGCTGAGCCGTATCATGAACAACATCGAATCCATTACAGGAAACCTGAAAGCTTCAAACGATAAGATTACGAAGATGTTGGGGAATTTTGAAAAGATTTCAGACGATCTGGTAACTGCGGATTTCAAAAAAGTAATCAACAATGCAAATGCTACCATTGAAAAATTGAATGCTACCTTTGCAGCAATTGAGTCCGGCAACGGAACACTCGGAAAGCTTTTGAAAGACGAAAAATTGTATAATGAATTGGTGAATACCAATAAAAGTCTTCAGAATTTAGTGGAAGATTTGGAGAAACATCCGGAAAGATACATCCACTTCTCTGTTTTCGGCGCTAAAACAAAAGGAGTTCCGATCACGAACAGTGATGAGAAAAAATTACGTAACTTGTTAGACTCAATCCCGGATTAATAAAATAGGTATGATTGCTTCAATTATTTTCAGTGTATTACTTATCGGAGGATTTGGATGGTTCACTGTGAACATCTTAAAAATCCGCTCGAATATTTTACTGGGAAGAGATTTAGATCGAAATGACAAACCGAAAGAGCGTTGGAAAACAATGGCTTTGGTGGCTTTGGGACAAAAGAAAATGTTTGCCCGTCCGATTCCTGCACTTTTGCACCTTGGAATTTATGCGGCTTTCGTTATCACTCAAATCGAATTGATTGAAATCATTACAGACGGAATTGTAGGCTCACACCGCGTCTTCATGTCTGCTTTGGGAGGTTTCTATACCTTCATTATTTCAATCATCGAAGTACTTTCAGTTGCTGCATTGATCGCTACGATCGCCTTTTTATCCAGAAGAAATATTTTGAAACTGGCTCGTTTCCAAAAACCGGAAATGAAAGGCTTCCCGACTTTTGATGCGAATCTGATCTTGTGCATGGAACTTATTTTGGTTTGCTGCATTTTCACAATGAACGGTGCTGACGAAGCGTTGTACCTGAAAGGAGCTTCTCATGCTTCGCATGAAGCAGGTTCTTTCGGATTTGCAATTTCTTCCTGGGTCGGACCACATATTTTCGGTGGATTCAGTGTTGAAACGCTGCATATTCTGGAAAGAATCGGGTGGTGGGGACACTGGTTTATGGTTTTGGCATTTTTGAATTACCTGCCATATTCCAAGCATTTCCACATTCTATTGGCTTTCCCGAATACCTATTACTCCAATCTGGAGAAAAAAGGAAAGTTCACCAACATGGAATCAGTTACCAATGAGGTAAAACTGATGTTGGACCCAAGTGCAGATCCTTTCGCTGCTCCTGCACCGGAAGGCGCACCACAACGATTCGGAGCGAAAGATGTAACGGATTTGACATGGAAAAACCTGATGGATGCGTATACGTGTACCGAATGCGGGCGCTGTACTTCATCTTGTCCGGCAAATATTACCGGGAAAAAACTTTCTCCGCGTAAAATCATGATGGACACGCGTGACCGGATGGTTGAACTGGGAGATGCACGAAGAAAGAACGGCGCAGATTACGAAGACGGAAAATCCTTGTTGGGAGATTATATCTCAGAAGAAGAAGTTTGGGCATGTACTTCTTGTAACGCTTGCGTACAGGAATGTCCGGTAAATATTGACCCATTAGCAATTATTGTTGATTTGAGAAGATTTTTGGTCATGGAAGAATCCAAAATGCCGACCGAATTGACGGGAATGCTTACAAATATCGAAAACAACGGTGCCCCTTGGCAATTTTCTCAGGCAGACAGAGGAAATTGGATTCACGAAGAGTAAGAGTGTAATTCGATAAAAGGATGAAAAAGGAAGAACAATTAATTGAAAAGATTGAAAACGGAGCACACGTTTCTCCTGTTTTGCCGGAACATATCAAAAATTATCTGATTGATATCGACGGAACCATTTGTGATGATATTCCGAATGAAGAACCGGAACGAATGGAATTTGCAGCGGTATATCCGGATGCATTGGAAACAGTGAATCAGTGGTATGAAGAAGGACATCTGATCACGTTTTTCACATCCAGATTAGAAGAACATCGCGCGGTAACTGAAAAATGGCTGGAAAAGCACGGATTCAAATACCATGGAATGATGATGGGAAAACCAAGAGGAGGAAACTACCATTGGATTGACAATCACATCGTTCGCGCAACGCGGTTTGAAGGAAAGTTTACTAATTTGATTGAAGTTCAGGCGAATATTCAAGTTTTTGAAAAATAAATTATGAGCACGATACACGTACCAACAATGGCCGAAATGATGGCGCAAGGGCAGAGCCCGGATATCCTGTTTTGGGTTGGTTGTTCGGGTAGTTTTGACGATAGAGCAAAAAAGATTACCAAAGCATTGGTTCGTATTCTGAACGAATGCAAGGTGAATTTTGCTGTTTTAGGTGCGGAGGAATCCTGTACGGGTGATCCCGCAAAACGCGCCGGGAATGAATTCACATTCCAGATGCAGGCCATGATGAATATTCAGGTATTGGATGGCTATGAAGTGAAAAAGATCGTAACGGCTTGTCCGCATTGTTTCAATACATTAAAAAACGAATATCCTGAATTGGGTGGAACGTATGAAGTGATTCATCACACACAATTGATCCAGGAATTGATCAACTCCGGAAAACTTTCATTGAAAGAAGGCGGAGTGTTCAAAGGAAAGAAAATTACTTTCCACGATCCGTGTTATTTGGGAAGAGCGAATGATGTTTACGAAGCTCCGCGCGCATTGATTGAAAAACTGGATGCGGAATTAGTGGAAATGAAACGTTGCAAAACTACCGGATTGTGCTGTGGCGCAGGTGGTGCGCAAATGTTTAAGGAAGCTGAAAAAGGAAACAAGGAAATCAATGTGGAACGCACAGAAGATGCTTTGGAAACTGAGGCAACCATTATTGCTACCGGTTGTCCTTTCTGCAATACCATGATGACCGATGGAGTGAAAAACTTCAATAAAGAAAACGAAATCCAGGTGCTGGATGTCGCAGAATTGATAGCAAACGCAGCAGAATTATGATTCCATTTGAAAATCTTCCGGATGAAGCTCGTTTGTGGAGTTATCAGTCTGACAGAAAACTGACGGCTACTGAAAAGGCGTGGATTGAAGAATTGCTTCCTGATTTTTTAAGAGATTGGGCAGCACACGGAGCAAAATTGAATGCTTACGGAGCTGTTTTGGGTGATTATCATTTGGTTCTGGTTGTGAATGAAGATCAGGCAAATGCATCCGGATGTTCAATCGATAGTTCGGTTCGTTTTGTGAAACACCTGGAAAAAGAATTGGGTATTTCTTTCTTCAACCGCCTGAAAATGCTGGTTGACGGTGAAGAACCTTTTTTCACTTCCTATGCGGAATTGGACAAACTTCCTTCTGACTCCATGGTTTATAACAACATGGTGATGAATGTGGGAGAATGGAAAAAATCCTGGAAATTACCTGTTTCCGGTTTGGTAACTCAGTAAGTAATTCCGAATTAAAAAATAGTTTGTTTAGTTAATTCGCACTCCGACAGCTATCAGGATGCAACTCGCAATTATTTCTTATCTCTTTCTTCTTCCTGAGCTTTTTTCTCTGCAGCTTCGCGCGCATCTTTTTTCTTCGTCACATTTAAACGAATACCTCCTACAATCCGCAGATAATAATACGTTTGCTTATAGGTGAATTCATTGAAAGAAATGGATTTATTGTCGAAATCACTCACAAACATGATGAAATATTTCGGTTTGTTAATTCCACCGATGATTTTAATATCTACACGTGGAGCAAGGCCCAAAAAGCTTCTGGTTGTGGCGTCAAACGTGTAGATCTTTGACTGGAGAACCAAACCGACACCACCCATAATCCCGAATTGAAACATGCGCCATCTTCTCACGTAAGCATATCCGGGAACAACTCCCACGTCAAAAGCTGCAATCAAAGAAGCAGATGTTTTACTTTCTGTCGTATCCTGAAGTTCAATGGGCAAAATGGGCTGAGCAGATGAAATTCCGTGATAATTCGTTGTATACTTCAGATAAAAAGTCCGCACATCGCGTTGATACGAAGCGGTTTTCCCTCTGAAAGCGGCCATTTTAAAATCTTCTTTCCAAAACTGCCAGGCATTGATCGAAAAACTGCTTGCATTGATATCTTCCCGGATCAGGTTTGGTTTTTGAGGAGAAATCGTGTCATTCCATTCATGCGCGTTTTTCATGGCATACCCTTGATACAAATGCAAGTCTACGTCGAAAAACATGTTTTTGAAACTGAAATCAAAACCAAGATCGTAGTATTTGGTTTTCCCGTATTTGTTCTTGGATCGAACCGAATTCGGAAGAGTTAGACCAAAACGCAGAGACATCCATTTATATGAAAATCCGAATCCCAGAACCGGGTTGAAATTATTCCGGAATCTAACTTTTTTAATTCCCTGGCTGAAAGGATAAGCAATTGACATTGGCGCAGTGCTCCAACCAAAATCGGAATAAAGAACCAAACGTGTTTTGTACTTGTGATAGGGCAAAGAGTCTGCGTTTTGACCGTAAATCGAACAAGCAAACAGACTTAAGAAAAGAATCAGAACATGAATTCTACTCATTTATACCTTGAATGTAACACAAAAATGCAAATTCTTTTGCAACTTCTAAACGTTCTGTGCTTCTTCCCGAACCTCCGCCGTGACCTGCACTCATCGTACAATCAAAGATAATCGGAGCAGTTCCTGTTTGATTTTTTCGCAGTTTAGCCACCCATTTCAGTGGTTCCCAGTATTGTACCTGAGAATCGTGATAACCGGTGGTAATGAGCATTGCCGGATAATCCAGTTTACGGATATGATCGTAAGGAGAATAACTCAGCATGTACCAATAATCTGCTTCCACATTCGGATTTCCCCATTCTTCGTATTCGCCGACTGTTAAAGGAATACTTTCATCCAACATGGTTGATATCACATCGACAAAAGCAACCTGTGCAATCACGCCTTTGAATAAATAAGGCGCCATGTTTGTAACAGCTCCCATCAACAAACCTCCGGCACTTCCGCCTTGTGCATAAATCGCATTCGGATCGCAATATCCTTGCATGGAAAGCCATTCGGCTGCGTTGATAAAATCGGTAAATGTATTTCGTTTGTGGTCCAATTTTCCGTTTTGGTACCATTCTTCACCCAAAAACTTTCCTCCGCGAATGTGCGCAACGGCAAAAACAAATCCGCGATCCAATAAACTCAAACGCGTTGCAGAGAATGTAGTCGGAATGGTAACACCATAACTTCCGTATCCGTAAAGAAGCAGGGGAGCTTTGCTTAAATCGATTCCTTTTTTGTAAACCAGAGAAACCGGAATTTTCTGCCCGTCATTGGCTGTGGCCCAAACTCTTTTTGAAACATAATGATCCGGACTGAAGTTTTTATCGATCAGTTTTTTCTGGAAAATCAATTCGGAAGACTTGCCGTCGACCGAATATTTGTAAACCGAACTTGGATTGGTGAAAGAAGTGTACTGATAATTGATAGTTTGAACGTCATAATCATCCATGAAACTGAAACTCAGTTCGTAAACTTCTTCGGGCATGGAAATCGTGGAGAAATTCGTTGCATCCAAACTTCCGACAGCAATTTCTGTTCTTCCTGCTTTGCGGGATTGAACGGCTATAAAGCGTTGAAATGCCATCACTTCTTCCAGATAAACTTCCGGATTATGGGCGATCAGTGTTTTACAGGACTCGATGGATGTTGGAACTGATTCGGAGAAAACAAGCTTTCTGTTCGGACTTTGTTTGTTCGTCAAAATGTAGAAACCATTTTCATGATGATTGATTTCATACAAATGATCTTTTTCTCTTTTCAGGAAACAAAGGGCTTTTTCCTGAGGTTTATCTGCCGGGACCAGCCATGTTTCAGATGTCGTGCTGCTGACAACATGAATCAGAACGTATTTTTTATCCAGTGTTTTGGATAGGTAAACAAAAAAGCGTTCGTCTTTCTCTTCAAAGATCAATTCATCTTTCGAGTTGCTTGTTCCAAGTACGTGTTTGTAGATCTGAAACTCGCGAAGAGTCGTGGGATCTTTCTTAACGTAGAAAATCGTTTTGTTGTCATTTGCCCAAACGATGCTCCCGTCGGTATTTTTGATCTGTTCTTTCAGGATTTTCCCCGATTTGTTTTCGCGGAATGAAATTGTATAGTTTCTTCGTCCGATTTTATCTTCTGAAAAGGCTGTCAGTTCGTTGTTGGGCGAAGGAGACAAATCTCCCAGAGCGTAATACTCGTTTCCTTTTGAAGCTGCATTCTCATCAAAGAATACGGTTTCTTTTCCTTTTTCAATCAGAATAAGCTGTCTGTAATCCTGATCCTTAATCTGTCTCCATTGATAGGTTTTTCCCTGAATTTCAAAAGGAGCGCTGGTTTCTTCCGGATTGATTCTGCTTTCAAACTCATTCAGAAAAGTGTTGATCAAACCTTGTTTCTGATCAAAAAATGCTTTCGAATAGTTATTTTCTTCAGTAATGTAATCGAGTACGGGTTTGGAATCGCGTTCGTTCATCCAGAAATACGGATCATTTCTGACATGATTGTGTTTCACTAATTCTTTAGGAATCTCCTTGGCAACAGGAGTATTTGACGATGTTTGTGCGTTCACTATAAATGGTGTAAAAGGGGAAACTGAAAGCAATAGCAAGAATTTCTTCATACTGCAAATTTAAAAGAAGTCTTTGAAGATTGTGGCTTAGATGATTGAGTTTATTAAATTTGCTTCCATGAAAAAACTATACAAATTTCTTTTAAATAAACTTCCGCGGCCTCTTTTGATACGCTTGAGCTATGTTTTTAAACTGTTTGCTCCGCTTATTTACAAAGGAAACAATGTAGAATGTCCGGTTTGTGAAAGAAAATTTAAGAAGTTTTTGTCTTATGGTTCGGAGGTTTCGCACAGAGAAAATGTACTTTGTCCGTATGATTTGACCTTGGAGCGTCACCGCTTGATGTGGTTGTACCTGAAAAGAGAAAGCAATTTCTTTTCTGCAGATAAACTGAAGGTACTGCACATTGCACCGGAACAGTGTTTTCATAAGAAATTCAAAAAACAAAAGAACCTGGAATACCTGACGGGAGATTTACTTTCTCCGATTGCCGATATGCATTTTGATCTGCATCAGATTCCTTTGGAAGATAACCGCTTCGATGTGGTATTCTGTAATCATGTGATGGAACACGTGGATGACGCGTTGAAATGTATGAAAGAATTGCATCGTGTGATGGCACCGGGTGCGTGGGGAATTATGCAGGTTCCGCAAGATATTACTCGTGCTGAAACGTATGAAGACTGGAGCATTACTTCACCGGAAGACCGCGAAAAACATTTCTGGCAAAAAGACCACGTGCGTTTGTTTGGAATGGATTACCCGGATTGGTTGAGAAAGGCCGGATTTGAAGTGGAAATTGCATTTGAAAAAAATCCGATTTCTCAGGAAGAAATTGATCGTTTCCGACTTGCCAAAACAGAGATTCTTTACATCGTTCGGAAAAAATAGTTTTTTCCTTCAAATCATAGTAACTTGAAAACCCGAAGCTATGATGTTGGATAAACGATTGTTTTTGATACTTGTTCCTGTTTTGATCGTAGGGCTAAATTGTTCCGGTCCGCAGGAATCGAAGTTTGCATCAATTCCATTTCCGAAAGACAATCCCATTACCGATGAGAAAATAGCATTCGGGAAAAAGCTCTTTTTTGATAAACGGCTTTCTGCCGGGAATCAGATTTCCTGTGCAGCTTGCCATCTGCCTGAAAAAGCATTTACGGATGGCCTGCCCAAAAGCATCGGGGTGAATGGCCGGACGGCTATGAGAAATGCCCCGAGTATTCTGAACAGCGCTTATTTCAGCAGATACATGTATGACGGAGAAGTCAGAACACTGGAAGAACAGGTTTTGGTTCCGCTGCAGGATCATCAGGAAATGGCCAGCTCAATGAAAGAAATTCTAAAGAAGCTTTCTCACGACAAAGCTTATCAAAAACTGGCAAAATCCATTTTCAACAGAGAACTGGATGCCTATGTCATTACCCGCGCAATAAGCACTTATGAAAGATCATTGACCAGCCGGAACAGCCGCTTTGATCAATACCGATCCGGGAAAAAGGGAAGTTTGAATGCGAACGAAATTGCCGGCTGGAAGCTATTTTCAGAGAAATTATATTGTATTCAATGTCATTCCGGCCCGGACTTCACGAATTATTCGGTGGTCAGCAACGGATTGTACTCTGATTACGGCTTCGATCAGGGAAGATATCGGATCAATGGAGTAGAGCAGGAGAAGGGAACATTCAAAGTTCCGAGCCTGAGAAATAGCACGCTTACAGCACCGTATATGCATGATGGAAGTATGAAAACCCTGCGGGAAGTAATCAGGCATTATGCAAAAGGAGGGAACCATTTTTCGAATAAATCTCCTATAATAAAATCGTTTCTTATTACTGAATTGGAAATCAATCAATTAGAATCTTTTTTAAGATCACTAACAGACACATCCTATCTCAATTGATTTAGAAATCTACTTAATTGATAGGACTAATTGTGTATTTCGTCGAAAAACTGTTAAAAAAAGACCCCTTTCCCATGTATTTGATAATAATTTGAAAAATATCACGTTATATTAGTTATACCCAATGCAAAAAACATGCAAACCCAAAATCCAAATATACCATGGCAGTTAATGTCTATTTCCATCAGTCACCGGAACTTCTCCAGGAGGAGCAAGTATGGGTGATGCAAGCAAAGGCAGATCCGGCAAGATTTGAGCCTTTGTATCGCAAGTATTATGATTCGATACTTCGCTATTTGAAACAACGCATGGAAGATCCCGAGCAGGCGCATGATATCGCTTCTCAGGTTTTTATCAAAGCGATTAAGAATTTGTCGAAGTATGAAGACCGCGGGGTACCGTTCGGCTCTTGGCTCTATCGAATAGCTAAAAGCGAATTGTACCAATCCTACAGAGAAACACAGTCAAACAGAACGGTTTCTATGGAGCACGTACAAATTCCAACGTTTGATACGCTGTTTTTCGAGAACCAGGAGTTTGAGCACAATCAGTCGCTGCTTTTGGCGGCTATGCAAAAATTGAAAGAGGAACAATTGAAACTAATCGAAATGCGTTTCTTTGAACAACTCAGCTTTAAAGAGATTGGAGAAACAATCGGAATTACTGAGAACAATGCGAAAGTGAAAACTTTCAGAGCATTGGAGAAATTAAGAGAACACTTTTTAGGCAGATACGCCGCATAAAGCAGAAAAAGGCTTTCCGGGTTCGGAAAGCCTTTTTTGTTTCTTATTAAAGATTCGTTCGGTCGGACAATTTCTATTTAAAAAGCAATATTTTTTTGGAAACTGTTATTTAAAGTGCTAACTTATTGTCATGAAGACCATTATGACACTGAGCTTTAGAGTGAGGTATATGACAATATCTGTTTTTTTGTCTATAGCTCCCGTAACTTCTTTTTCACAAAAATTCTTTAATACGCAGCGTAATTGGGCTATGAATAAAAAAGAGCTTTCAATCGGGCTGGGTGTAACCGGTTTTTTGGGAGATCTTGGAGGAGCGGATAAAACGGGTACCAATTTCGGTTTGAGAGACATTGATATTCGTTCCACACAAATCGGAGGCTCCCTATCTTACCGATATCGTTTTCATCCTCATTTTGCAACATCTACGATGTTCAATGCCGGAATGTTAAGTGGTAGTGATGCCTTGACAAATGAACCTGTGCGTAATATGCGCAACCTGAGTTTTCGCTCTTTTTTCATGATGTTAAGCCAGCGGTTTGAGATCATTTTATTTGCGAATGAACGTGGAGGTCGCAGCTTCGGAAGATTTATAGATCATAACGAGCAATTCTATTTAATCGGAGGGATTGGTGCGATGTATTACAATCCGAAAACCATGTATCAGGGCAGCTGGACGACTTTGCACGACAAGCATACAGAAGGGCAGGGGCTTTCCGGCGGACCTTCGGAATACAAACGGATTACAGCTGCAATTCCTGTTGGAATCGGCTTCAGAACGGGAATCGGTCGTTTGTGGAGAATCGGTCTGGAAGTAACTTATGTAAAAACATTCTCGGATTACATTGATGATGTGAGTGGTGAATATTATGATCCGGCAGTTATCGGAGCAGCTTATGGTCCGCATGCAGCTTATTTGTCAAATCCTTCAAGTGCTCCTGAAGCATTTAATCCCGGAAGCCGGAGAGGAGGCAGTCAGAAAGATGCATTCTTTTATGTGAATATCATGGTGACACGAAATATAACGTATAAATCTTTTTCCAGAGTCAACTGATTTTAAGTGAAAACCATCTGAGAATCAAAAAAATCTTCTGATTTTTGAAGATCTTTATTACAAATTTGATCTAGTTTGTGAAAAAACCATTCAATAAAAGCAGTCGCTTATTCATTAACAATGTCTATTTAAAAAAAAGCAACAAAAAATTTAGGTGGCTGTTAGTTAAAAACATTAATTTAGCATGGTGGATTTCTACTACAACATAAATTTTTGGAATGAAGTATACAACACTAACTCTTTTATCTTTAGTTTCAATGGTCTCTCTGTCCCAGAGTTCCAACTTCAACACACAGAGAAATTGGGCCATGAACAAGAAAGAGATTTCCTTTGGTTTAGGGGCAACTAGTTTCTTAGGCGACTTGGGAGGCGCAAACCAGATCGGAACTGACTACAGTTTGAAGGATATTGATTTTAATTCAACTCATATTGGCGGAGCTGTTTCGTTCAGATATCGCTTTCATCCTTACTATGCAACGTCTACCATGGTGAATGTGGGGATGCTTCGTGGTAATGATGCATTGACAGCTGAGCCTATCCGTAACATGAGAAACCTCCATTTCCGTTCGCTCTTCGTCATGTTGAGCCAGCGTTTTGAGATTATTGTATTGGCAAATGAGAAAATCGGCCGCCGTTACAATATTCCCGGATTGAGAGGATTTACGGATCACAACGAACAATTATATCTGATTGCAGGAATCGGTGCAATGTATTACAATCCGAAAGCCTTGAATCAAGGTGGTTGGGTAAATTTACGCGATATGCATACGGAAGGGCAGGGATTGCCCGGAGGTCCTGCAAATTATAGCAGAATTACGGCAACAGTTCCTTTGGGGATTGGTTTCAGAATGGGAATCAACCGCATGTGGAGAATTGGGGTCGAAGCAACGTATGTGAAAACATTCTCTGATTATATTGATGACGTTCACGGTGTTTATTACGACCCGACAATTATTGCAGCGTCTTACGGACCACAGGCAGGTTACTTGTCTAATCCGTCTTCAAACCCAACTGCATTCGAGCCGGGAAGTCAGCGTGGAGACAAGCAGAAAGATGCTTTCTTGTACGTAAACATTATGGTGACAAGAAATATTACTTACAAATCTTCTTCTCGCAGTGGACCGATGAAATTCGGAAAACGCAGATACAGAGCTAAGTTCTAAATCGAATTTTATTTTTTTTTTAACAAAACGAGTTTGTCTATTGATAAGCTCGTTTTGTGTTTTTACCTTTGGTACAAATCGAAAAAATGTACCCTTTACTTAGATGGTTTCTCTTTAAGTTAGACCCCGAAAAAGTCCATCACTTTACTTTTAGATTACTAGGCTTCTGGCTGAAAGTCCCATTTGTAAAACCCATTTGGAAATCCATTTATTGTGTAAATAACCCGCTTTTGGAAACCGAGGTAGCAGGAATTAAATTCCCGAATCCGGTAGGTTTGGCAGCTGGTTTTGACAAAAATGCACTGAGAATTAATGAACTTGCAGCTTGTGGCTTCGGTTTTGTGGAAATCGGTACGGTAACTCCGGTTGGACAAGACGGAAATCCCAAACCAAGATTGTTCCGCTTAATTGAAGATCAGGCAATCATTAACCGGATGGGATTCAACAACGACGGGGCAGAAGTGATCGTGGAACGCTTGAAGAAAATCAAACCGGCTTGCATCATCGGAGGGAATATCGGGAAAAATAAAGTAACCCCGAATGAAGATGCTACTTCTGATTATTTGAAATGTTATCATGCACTTGAGCCGCATGTTGATTATTTTGTGGTGAATGTTTCTTCACCGAATACTCCCAACCTGAGAGAGCTGCAGGATAAAGAACCACTGACAAAATTGCTGCAGACATTGATGGACGAACGTGAGAAAGTAAAATCTCCAAAACCAATTTTCCTTAAAATTGCACCCGATCTAACAGATTCTCAATTAGATGACATTGTAGACATCGTTAATGAAACAAAAATCGCCGGAGTAATTGCTACAAATACTACAATTGAACGAAGTAATTTAGTAACTTCAAGGGGCAAAGTTGAAGCAATCGGAGCAGGAGGAGTTTCCGGAAAGCCATTAACCAAAAGATCTACTGAAGTAATCAGCTACTTGTACCAACGATCAAACGGATCATTTCCGATTATTGGGGTTGGAGGAATTTACTCTGCTGAAGATGCGATTGAAAAGTTGATGGCCGGTGCCAGTCTGGTTCAGATTTATTCAGGTTTCATTTATGAAGGCCCCGGTTTGGTGAAACGGATCAATAAGGCAGTTTTAAAGAAAAGAAAGCAGATAGCACATGAATAATCGTGTTTTTATAACAGAATGTCCGAGAGATGCCATGCAGGGTATCAAGGACTGGATTGAAACATCAGATAAGATTTCTTATTTGAATCATTTGCTGAAGTGTGGTTTTGACACTTTGGATTTCGGTAGTTTTGTTTCTCCGAAAGCAATTCCTCAAATGCAGGATACTTCGAAAGTATTGGAAGGTCTGGATGAGAGCGAAACAAAATTATCAGCAATCATTGTCAATGAAAGAGGAGCGGAAGATGCTGCCAGATTCGAACGGATTCATTATTTAGCATATCCATTTAGTATTTCTGAAACATTCCAATTGCGGAATACAAATGCAACGATTGAAGAATCTCTTAAAAGAGTGGAGGCGATCGCAAATATCTGTCATAAAGAAGATAAGGAATTGACACTTTATTTATCCATGGGATTTGGAAATCCTTACGGAGATGCCTGGTCACCGGATCTGATGGCAATCTGGTCTGAACGATTGACACAATTGTTCGAGGTTTCCAGATTGTCTTTATCGGACACCATCGGGATTGCAACCCCGGAGTTGGTAAAACAGGTTTTTTCTACCATTTCAAAAGAATTTTCAAATATCCAGATTAGTGCTCACTTGCATACTGTACCTGAAAATGCTGTGAAATTGACCGAAGCTGCTTATGAAGGTGGTTGTCGTTATTTTGAAGGTGCAATTAAAGGATATGGAGGCTGCCCGATGGCAAAAGACGACCTGACCGGAAATATGCCAACCGAACGAATGCTGGATTGGTTTAAAGAACAGGGAATTGAAACCGGAGTGAAGCCAACTGAATTTACGGAAGCATTTGTAACTTCATCCAGAATCTTTCATTAATAAGCTAAAAGACTGATGAAACTTAAGATCTTGTTCGTAATTCCCCTGTTGTTTGCAATCCATTCATGTGGCGACGATCCGGACGATACTATTCACATCAAGCCGAGACATACCTCAGGAAAAGAAGCTCCTGTCGACAATACAATCAGTACGGATTTTAATGAAAATGCTTTTACTTCGAAAGTCGAGGCGGAATTGTTAAAGGAATTGCATTTATGTGATCCGAAAGCTACAAGCGACGAAGATCCGAAACATCCGACCTGCAGCCCGAAGTTTTTCCGTTTTTTTAAACTGAATGCCCAAACCCCGCTGAAAGACGGATTCAAATTATTGATCAAAGCCGGAGTGAACGGCTTTCCTTTGAGACGTTTGCTGATTTTCGAAAGAGAAAAAGACGCGCTTGTGAAATTGAATGGTTTCAATGGAAATCTGATCGAAGAAAGAAAATCAGCATCAGGCTATAACGACCTGATTATCCGTTTTCCGGATAATATCAACGGGAATATTACCTATTACAATTGCTTGTTCAAATGGAAAGATGGCAAGTACGAATATGTGAATTGTGAAGTGATTGACGAAGATGTTCCGAGAAAAATAAGAGCAGAATTTATTGATTCAATGGGAATTGAGATTAAAAAAGTACTGGATAAGAACGATATGATTTTTTAATTCAAAAATGTCAAATACCCAATTCAAAAATGAAGCAATTTTCGAATTGGGATAAATACGACAAGATGAAATTAACCTGCATACTTTCATTTTTGATTTTGTTTTTGACGGCTTGTTCTGACACGGAAATCGAGCCGATCGATAACTACATCCTGATTCATGATAATTCTTCCAAAGTTTGGCTGGTCGATAAACAACTGGACGGAGACAAGGATTATACTCCGCTTCAGATTGAATACAAGGAAATCATCGTTTTTCATCAATCCAGAGAAGCTTACTTTCACGTATTGAAAAACCTGGGAACCAAACCCGGAGTTAAAAGAAGTTTCTGGCTCGATATGCGGAAAAACGAACTGGGATTCAGAGGAGAAAAGCGTGATATTACCTTTGAAATAAGCAGCCTTTCCAGAACCAGAATCGTGCTGAAGCCCAAGTATAAGTCCTACAAGTACACAATCGTTTTGATTCCTTTTCCTGAATATTAGTTTTCAGTTGATGAGATGTCAATTTGAGTGAATAAATAAATTGCCGGGTTTGGGACATAATTTTTATATTTGTCTGTAACTCAACCTTATGAAAAAACGAGTATATTTTCAATTTTTATTTCTTGCCTTATTCTTTGTTTCGTGCAGTTCCAATGAGGAATGCAAGGAGTGTGAGATGGATTTGGCAAAAGATACGATTTCGGAAACGGATGATCTGACGACAGCTTTGAAAGATACTGCTGCCGAGAAGAAATCTGTGACGGTTGAAATGAAGGAAAACCATGAGAAAATCGTAAAGAAATACGGTGAACAATGGGATTTTTGTACTTGCGTGATTGCGAATGATTCAATCAATGATGCATTCGAAAAAGGAGGAATGACTTCGAAACAGGAAGAAAAGATTATGGCGAGATGGGAAGTGGTGGATCAAAAATGCAAGGAATTACTTACGACGCCAAATACGACTCCGGAAGAGCGCGCCAAGCACGATAAGAAAGTGATGAAATGTCTGAAACAAAATGGAATAAAGAAATAAAATAACGAGTCGGGACGGAAAATTTTTCGTCCCGATTCTTTTTAGAAAAACTTTTTTCACTTTCTTATTGCAATTAAATTGCATTTAGTTTACTTTTGCTCCATGAGTAAATTGCTGGTGCGGATTATTTCTTCCCTTTTGCTGGTTGGTTTCTTGGGATTCTTAGTTCCGATGAACAATTGGCATGATTATGCTCATCAACACACAACAAAGCATTTTAATGATCACACAGACGGATTAACTTTCAAACAGGGAGTTGATAAATGTGCTTTTTGTGATTTGCAATTACCGCTTTTATTTCATGAAAGCCCTGTTGAAATTTCTTATTGGGAAAATTCATTCGACTTTCTTTTCCTGGATTTCTCATGTGCTGAATTACCGGTAAAAACAATACAGCTTCAACTTCGCGGGCCGCCTGCAAATGATTTTATTTAATACATATTCAGTTTTGAACTGAATAGTTTTTGTTTGATAAAATCATCATTCATTTTCATGAAATTTTATTTATTAGGAATACTTCTGTATTTCTCTGCATGGTCCTATTCTCAGAAATGTGATTATTCCATCAGCGGCGAAATACGGGACATCCATACCAATCAATTGATTCCCAATGCACGGGTTTCAATTCAAACGAGTGTTACGCAAACGGATTCTCTGGGAGTTTTTCGCTTCACCAATTTATGTGCCGGACCGTTGAAATTGCGCTGTGTTCCTCATTTCGGTTGTGAACCAATGGATTTGGAAGTTTCTGTTCCAAGTGCGGCTCCAATCGTTTTTAAAGTAGAAACACATCAGATAGAATTGGACGAACTATTGATTGAAGCATACCGTTTTCCGAGAGAATCGCAAGAAACAATGACCTTGAAAACCAATGATATTTCCCAGATTAAGGGAACTACTTTGGGAGATCAGTTGATTCGTTTTCCGGGAGTTACGAGCTTGAATACGGGATCGTCGATTGTGAAACCGGTCATTAACGGGATGCACAGCAATCGATTGGTGGTTGTCAACAATGGAATTCGGCAGGAAGGACAGCAGTGGGGAAGTGAGCATGCTCCGGAAATTGACCCCAATCTTGCGGGAAATCTAACGGTTATTCAAGGTGCTTCGGGTTTGCAGTACGGTACAGATGCCATTGGAGGAGTTATTTTGGTTTCTCCGGATGAGTTGCGTTATCATAAAAACACCGCTGGTTGGGTAAAATTGAATGGAAACAGTAATGGAAGAGGTGGCGGAATTTCAGGTCTTGTTGCCGGATCATTCACGAAATCAAAGAAATGGGCGTATCGCGTGCATGGAACAGGAAGAATCAATGGAACGCAGAAAGCCCCCGATTATCTGATTAAGAATACTGCTTCAAATGAATACAGTTACAGTGCTGCTCTTGGCTACAAGGGAGAAAAGTTCGAAATGGATTTGTTCTACACGAAGTATTCGACCAATCTGGGAATTTTCACAGGATCTCATATTGGGAATTTATCCGATTTGAATGCCGCATTTACGGCTTCTGTGCCAAAAGATACCGGTGTTTTCACGTATAAACTGCAAAGCCCGAGACAATTGGTTCAACATGATTTGAGTAAAGTTCATTTGGCTTACAATTGGAACAAAAACATCAAAACAACACTGGTTTATGGCTATCAATTTAATCTGAGACAGGAATACGATCTGCATAAAGCCTACAATGATAGTCTTGCTGCATTGAACTTGCCTGCATTTGAATTGAATCTTTGGACAAACTCTCTGGATCTGAAAACGGAAATCAAACATTCGAAGTACTACAAAAGTACCTTTGGTGTTTCGGGGCTTCAACAAAGCAACGCATATTCCGGGCGATTCTTCATTCCGAACTTTAAGAAATTGCAGTTTGGAGGATATTACCTGGGAACTTATGAGAATGAAAAGTGGCTTTTTGATTTTGGCGTACGCTACGATTATTCCAAACTGGAAGTCTTTGTTTACCAAAATAATGTACTGACAAACCCAAACAAACAATTTCAAAATCCAAGTGCGACAGCCGGTGTATCCCGACTTTTGGGACATCACTGGATTGTTCGTTTGAATGCGGGAACGGCATGGAGACCACCTTCAATCAATGAGTTGTATAGCAATGGCTTGCATCATGGTGCGGCTTCGATTGAAATCGGTGATGCTGCTTTGAAAAAAGAAATCGTCTACAATACACAATTGGGTATTCAATACAAATCACACATTGCCAAAGTGGATGTGTCCGGTTTCTATAATTATTTTGATGGTTATATCAACCTGCAGCCTTCGCTTCCTCCGATGTTAACCATTGTTGGTGCTTTTCCTGTGTTTCGCTACGTGCAATCCAATACACAGATTTACGGATTGAACGGAAGACTGGAAATTCCGGTAGGAAAGTATGTGACTTATCAGTTTCAGGGAAATTTGCTGTTTGGAAAAGACCTTCGAAACAACCAGTTTTTGTATGGAATGCCTTCGAACCGGATTACACAGCGTGTGCGTTTTTCAACGGTTCGAAGTGGAAACAAACTGAATTTCTTTGCGGAAGTTGAATTATTAGATGTTTTCAAACAGAAAAGATATGTAGCTAATTCGGATTATGTAGCACCTCCAAAAGGGTATGATTTGTTGAGTGCACAGATAGGAATTAGTAAAAAAATGAATAGCGGAGAGAACTTGCAGGTAATTCTTGCATGCTCCAATTTGACAAATTTAAGTTACCGGGATTACATGAATCGATTCAGGTATTTTACTGATGAATTAGGAAGGAACTGGACAATCAAAGTATTGGTTCCGTTTTCGATAATTAAAACTAAAAAAGAAAAAATATGAAAAGAACACTAATGATTTTAAGCTTACTCAGTGTATTGCTGACGGCTTGTAAAAAAGAAAAGAAGAAGGAAGTGGAAAATCCAACCAATCCAAATGAACAGGAGTTGATTACAACCTTTAAAATTGTTTTTACGGATCCAAATGGTGTACATCCGAATGTAGAGGCCCGATTTGTGGATCTTGATGGCCCAGGAGGAAATAATCCGTCCGTTTTTGATACAATCCGTTTGGTAGCAAATGCAACATACAACGCATCGATTACTTTATTGAATGAAAGTGTGATTCCTTCTCAAAACATTACGGAAGAAGTAGAAGAGGAAGGAGTTGATCACTTGTTTTGTTTTGATCTCACAAGTGGATTAACGGCAACGATTACACGTACCGATTTGGATGCAAATAATATTCCGATTGGAATCACCAGTCAGTGGGTTCTCGGAGCAGCTTCTACCGGAACTTCTACCATCAGATTGAGACATCAACCGGGAGTGAAAACAGGGCAGTGCGATCCGGGAGAAACAGATATTGAACTGAATTTCCATACTGTGATTCAGTAGTTAATCGAAAGGTGCTTAAATGTCGAAAAAAAAGGCCGGGGTGAAAATTTTCACCCCGGCCTTTTTTAATTTATTCAGTAATCGAATGATTAATAGTAAATCAAACGTTGAACTTTTGTGATGTGTTTCGCCAAACGAATTACTTGTTTCGTGTAACCGAACTCATTATCGTACCAAGTGTAAAGAACTACATTCTTTCCATCAGGAGAAACGATTGTTGCATGAGAATCGTATACCGAACAACAGGTATTTCCGATGATATCGCTGGATACCAATTCCGGATCGTAAGAGTAGAAAATCTGGTTAACCAAATCTCCCTCCAAAGAAGCTGTACGAACTACATTGTTCACATCTTCGATGGTTGTTCCGTTTTTCAATTCCAATGAAAGAATTGCCAATGAACCGTTTGGAGTTGGTACACGAACCGCGTTAGCAGTCAATTTATCTTTCAGATCAGGAATAACTTTCGTTACAGCAGCACCAGCTCCTGTTGAAGTAATTACCATGTTGATAGCAGCAGAACGTCCGCGACGGGAAGATTTGTGCATGTTATCCAACAAGTTCTGATCGTTTGTATATGCGTGAACAGTTTCGATATGTCCTTTTACGATTCCGAATGCGTCGTTCACTACTTTCAAAACAGGAGAGATCGCATTGGTTGTACAAGAAGCTGCAGAGTAGATCGTTTCGTTTTCTACGTCTAAAGTTCCCTGGTTGATTCCGTAAACTACGTTTGGAATTTCTTTCCCCGGAGCAGTCAAAAGCACTTTGGAAACACCTTTTGAAGACATGTGTCTTGCCAATGTTTCGCGAGTTGTGTAAACACCTGTGTTATCAACGATCAACGCATTGTTGATTCCGTATTTTGTATAGTCAACATCTTCCGGATTGGATGCGTCGATCATGTGAACGATTTGTCCGTTGATGATCAATGCTTTGTTTTCCAAATCTTCTACAACACTTCCTTTGAAAGCACCGTGAACAGAATCAGAACGCAATAAAGCAGCACGCTTGATGATGTCTTTATCCGTTGCACCGCGTGTAACGATTGCACGCAAACGCAATTGTTGTCCTTTACCAGCTTGTTTGATCAACTCACGAGCAGCCAAACGGCCAATACGACCGAAACCGTACAATACAACATCTCTTGGTTCAAGCGTACCTGAAGCACTTGAGAATTGTCCCAATTTTGCTGAAAGGAAAGAAGCTTTTGAGTCAAATGAAGTTCCCTCTGCAATCCATTCACTTGATAACTTACCGATATCGATTTTAGCAGGAGCCAAATCCATTTTCAACAACTCTTCTGCCAAAGCAGCTGTTGTTTCAATGTCGATTGGTTTTTTTACAACATTTTTTGCGTATTCATGCAAATTCAGAATTTCAGAAATGGTAATGTCTGTAAGGTGATTACGGAACAAAACCAACTCAATTCCTCTGTCGTAAAGTAACTCACCAACGTGACTTGACAATTTAACAGCAGCGCGTTCTTTTTGAACGTGCATGTTTAACTCTTTTTCATAGCCTAATGCAGCTTCCATCTAACGTGTATATTTATGTTTATTATTTTCAATTGATTAAGGGCATTTGTATAAAGCAAAAAAGGCCGCCCGCGATTGCAGACAGCCTTTTTTCTTATCCTAAATATGCTTTCAGTAACTTATTTCGAGACGTATGTCGAAGACGTCTGATCGCCTTCTCCTTAATTTGTCTCACACGCTCGCGGGTCAGATTGAATTTCGCTCCGATCTCCTCCAGCGTCAGTCCGTGATTCATTCCGATTCCGAAGAACAAACGGATGATTTCACGTTCTTTATCTGTCAATGTGCTCAATGAACGCTCAATCTCTCTTTGAAGAGATTCTGCCATCAATGCGTGGTCAGCTTTCGGTGAATCAGTGTTTGCCATAACATCCATCAATGTACCTCCGTCTTCCGAAGAAGAAAGGGGAGCATCCATAGATACGTGACGACCTGATACATTTAAACTTTCCTTGATTTTATCTTCCGGAACCTCCAACGCTTCAGCTAATTCTTCTGCGGATGGCGGTCTTTCGAATTCTTGTTCCAATCTGGAAAAAGCCTTGTTAATTTTATTTAGGGAACCAACCTGGTTCAAAGGTAAACGCACAATACGAGCTTGCTCAGCCAAAGCCTGCAAGATTGATTGACGGATCCACCAAACGGCATAAGAAATGAATTTGAAACCACGTGTTTCGTCAAACTTCTGTGCAGCTTTGATCAAACCTAAATTTCCCTCGTTAATTAAATCGGGTAATGTCAATCCTTGATTTTGATACTGTTTTGCTACAGACACGACGAAACGTAAGTTTGCACGGGTCAATTTCTCTAGTGCTCTTTGATCGCCTTGTTTGATTTTACGCGCCAATTCTACTTCTTCTTCGGCGGTGATTAGCTCTTCTTTACCAATGTCCTGAAGATACTTGTCTAATGACTGGCTCTCACGATTGGTAATCGATTTTGTAATCTTAAGTTGTCTCATGTAATGAACTTCGTTTTATAACGATTAATGAAAATCAGGATGCAAAGTTACGACGAAAGAGCAGTGATTTCCAAATAAAAAAGGCAGATTTTTGGGAGTTTTTGCCCTCTCAAAAACCATGCCTTAACATTTTTTGTTTAAACCATCCCGAATTTAGTGACTTTTTCCGCGGAAGTTCAATTGGTTCAAAGAGTTAAAAAGTTTAAAAGCGATTTTCATTTTGAACTTTTTTAAACGCTTTCAACTCTTTGAACTGGTTTGGCTTACAAACCAAATCCTAAATATTCTTTCTTCCCGCTTTCGGAAGCAATTTCCAATAAAACACCTCCTTTGGCACTGTTTAGAATGCGTGTAAGCTGTTCAACGGATTCGATCTGAGTTTGATTCACTTTCGTAATGATATCACCTTCAGAAAGACCGCTTGATTTCAATTTACCCGGTTCCAGTGTCTTTACCTTCACTCCAAAACTTAAATTCAATTCTTTCTTTTCTTTCGCGGTTAATTCTGCAAAAGTTCCACCCAAAGCAGCTGTTTTGCTCATTTCTTCTTTCGATTTCAAAGCCGTTTCACCATCTGCTGAACGCAATAGAACCTCTTTGATTACTTCTGAACCGTCTTCCGTACGCAAAGTCAGATTTACTTTATCACCAGGTCTGCGTTTTCCAATTTCTTCCTGTAATGAAGCTACAGAGTTCACTTCTTTCGTCCCGACCTTCAGAATCACCCAGTTTTGTTTCACTCCGGCTTTATCTGCGCCACCGTCTTCGGTAATTGTTGAAATAAAGACTCCTTTGGTAGAAGGCAATTTGTTTTTCTCTTTGATTTCCTGATTGATGTCAGCGATTTGTACTCCAAGGTAAGCGCGTTGAACGACTCCGAAATCGATGATGTCACGCATCACTTTGTTTACCAAATTCACAGGTACCGCAAAACTGTATCCGGTATAAGATCCTGTTTGGGAAGCAATTGCTGTGTTGATACCAATCAGTTCTCCTTTTGTATTAACCAAGGCTCCTCCCGAGTTTCCGGGGTTCACAGCTGCATCGGTTTGAATAAAGGATTCGATCGGAACGTTTGTGTTTCTGGTTCTGTCGGAAAGCAAGTTGATATTTCTTGCTTTTGCACTCACGATCCCCGCTGTAACGGTAGAAGTCAGGTTGAACGGGTTTCCAACCGCCAGTACCCATTCTCCGACGCGTAAATCATCACTGTTTCCGATTGAAATTGGTTTCAGTCCGGGAGCGTCGATTTTCAAAACTGCTATATCTGTTGAAGGATCGGTTCCAATAACGGTTGCAGTGTATTTTGAATTGTCATTCAGAATGATTTCAATTTCAGAAGCATCCTGAATCACGTGATTATTGGTCACAATGTAACCTGCGCTGGAAACGATCACTCCTGATCCGGAGCCGCTTCCGTATTGTTTGTATTCTTTTCCTCCGGTTCCCGGTCCGTAAAAGAACTCGTAGAACGGATCTCTTTGAACTTGTGTGCGAACCACTTTTGTTGTTACGTGAACCACTGAGTTGATGGTATTTTCGGATGCTTCAACGAATGAAGTGCTTCCTTCAACGGGCATTCCGTTATAAGAAACTGTTTTTGCAACGCGGTCACCATCGATGACTTGTTCCGATAGAGGAGTGTTGTAATTAGACGATAAAAGGAAACCGAAGGCGAATGGAATCATTCCACCAACAAAACCAACTCCTAAGTATTTCAATGTATTGTTCATGGTATCTATTAGTTTTTGTTTCTGTTAAATTTTTACACAATTATACTGGAATTCTCTTGATGATTGTTACTTTTGTGCGTTAAAGATTGTTAAGCATAACCGGCTTGTAACTCAATCACAGCAAGGAGTATATGGATTTGATCTTCACTAAATATCAGGGAACAGGGAACGATTTTATCATGATTGATAACCGTTCGGGCGAATGGAATCATTTAAGTGTTTCGGATGTTCAGAAACTGTGTGACCGGCGTTTCGGAATCGGGGCAGATGGTTTGATTAAAATCAATTCTCTGGAAGGCTATGACTTTGAAGTGGATTACTACAATTCTGACGGATCAAAGAGTTTTTGCGGAAACGGAGCGCGTTGTTCGGTGGCTTTCGCACATGAATTAGGAATTTTGAAGGATTCTGTCAGATTTATGGCTATTGACGGAGAACATGAGGCTGTGAAATCGAACGATCTGGTCTTTTTAAAGATGAACGATGTTTCTTCAATAGATACTTCTCAAAAAGAGTTTGTTTTGAATACGGGATCTCCGCATTTCATCCATTTTACAGAGAATGTTTCTGATTTTGATATTGTTGCTTACGGAAAACAAATCCGTTATTCCGAGACTTATAAAAAGGAAGGAATTAATGTCAATGCAGTTCATCAATTGGATAAGAACTCTTTTGAAATCCGGACATACGAGCGTGGAGTGGAAGACGAAACCTTGAGTTGTGGAACCGGAGTAACCGCGGCTGCTTTGGCTTTGGGCGAAAAGAATGCGGTTTCCGGAGAATTTGAATACCACGTAAAATCTCAGGGAGGAAATCTTTCGGTGAAATTCACCAGAAATCAGGATGGATTCAGTAATATCTGGCTCATTGGTCCGGCTGTTTCGGTGTTTAAAGGAAGTGTGAATGTCTGAATTCAATTTTGAAGCCATTCAGGCAGGTTTTCCGGAATATTTGACACAGAAAAGGTTTCTCTGGATCTGGAATGCAGATAAGATTCCGCCGCACATAGGGGTTTCGGTCGAAAAGGATTATTTCAGTTTGACATACCGGAAATCAGAACGTTTATTAACGGCTTCGATGCTGAAGAAAGCAAAAAGATCAGCCATTCCCCTGGTTTTGGTTGAAATTCCGGAAAGTGTCATTCAAACTGATCCAACAGTTGTTTTCTCAAAATACGAACGCGCAATTGACGGAATTACCTGTTTAAGGCCGATTCGAGAGGTGATGGAATTGGAATCAAATGTAAATCAGTTGGCAGATTTATTGATTTATTTGGAGTCAAATGATCTGATTAATCAGGTAAACGGATTGAACTTGCCGGAAGGGTATGCCGGGATTCCTGATTATTCGATGGAGGAGATATTGGATCGGATTAAGTTGTTGAATGGTGGTGTTTAATTTATTGGTATTCAGGTTTTTATATATGATTAAATAATCTTTAACTTGAACCCGGTTCGTAATATTGCGATATGACGAATAGCCTAAAAATGATTCTGCATTTTAGCCATCGAAAACCTGCTTTAAATTCCTGATTCGACATTCGCAATTACTTTTAGTAACTTGTTGAAAGAAATCGATTTTGTAAGCGATTTTCAAACAGTTTTTCATTTACATTTGAGCGCTTTTCTAAAGCATATAACGGAATAAGTCATGAGTCTAACAGGAAAATCTATTTTTTTGCGCGCTGTTGAAAAAGAAGACGCAACGAAACTGATGCTTTGGGAAAACAACCCGAAACATTGGAAGATTACCGGAACAGAAGTGCCTTTTTCCTTTTCCTCGATTTTAGAATACATTGATCAGGCACAGCATATCCGCACGCACGGGCAGCTGAGAATGATGATTTGCGTGGTGGGTACAAAAGAGCCGATCGGAGCAATTGATTTGTATCAGGTGGATTTTAAACATCTTCGTGCAGCTGTTGGAATTTTGATTGCCGATGAAGACAATAAAAATCATGGTTTTGCCTTTGAAGCATTGGTATTACTGGAAAAATATGCAACACAAATTTTAGCTTTGCACAATCTTCATTGTTCGATTCACAGCGATAACCTGGCGAGTATCGGATTGTTTGAAAAAGCAGGCTACACAAGAGTGGGAATAAGAAAAGAATGGTACCTTGAAAGAGGTGTTTGGTTGGACGAAATTTTATATCAAAAATGTTTAAAAAAGGATTAATTGTTGTCGGAGTTTTAGCAATAATTGGTGTTGCGGTAGGATGGAAACATATCGGAGCGTTTTTCAACGGGAGAACTTCCTCTGCAAACGCAAAAGCGACCCGGGTGGCTGTAGATAATCGTAAAAGCTTGAAAGAAATAGCTGAAACCTTTAAAACTGCCGGAGTTGTGGATGATGTAGACGCATTTTTGTCGTTGGCCGAATACAAAGAGTTGACCAATGCAAAGATCGGTTCAGGAATGTATGAAATTCAACCGGGAACCAACTACAGAACCTTATTGAACGGACTAACATTGAATAGTTCCGGAAACGGGAATGCGGAAATTGAAGTTCTGGTGACTTTCAATAATTGTAAAACAATTCACGATTTGTGTGTGAAAGTGGCTTCCTGTATTATGGTTGACAGCACAGAACTGGAAGAATACATTACGAATTCGGAGACCTTGAATAAATACGGATTTACGTTGGAGCAGATTCCGGCTTTGTTTATGCCGAATACCTACAAAATGTTCTACGATACAAGCAAAGAAGCGTTTTTGGAGCGTATGGCGAAAGAATTTAAAAACTTCTGGACTCCGGCACGCATGGAGAAACTGAAAGCAGTTGGTTTGAAATCTCCTTCACAGGCAGTTACGTTGGCGTCGATCGTTTATGGCGAGCAATCAAAAAATGCTTCCGAATGGCCGATTATTGCACGTTTGTATTTGAATCGCCTGAATACGGGAATGAAACTGCAGTCAGATCCGACGTTTAAATTCTGCTGGGGCGACCAATTGGAAGGAGTTCAGCGTTTGACATACGAGCATAGAAACAAAGATTGTCCGTACAACACATATTTGTACAACGGATTGCCTCCGGGGCCAATTTCCATGCCACCGACAGGAGTGGTGGAAGCTGTTTTGAGTCCGGATAACAACGATTATATCTACATGTGCGCTCAGCCCAACTATGATGGATTGCACAATTTTGCCAAAGATTACGCAGATCATGCAAAATATGCGGTGGAATTCCAAAAATGGCTGGCTGCCGAAATTGCAAATAACTAAGAAATGGAACGCAGATCATTTGTAAAATTAGGTGCAGTCGGACTGGTTGCTTCTATTGTAAAACCGGCTTTGGCGGGAGAAGATACAATTTCGGACCCTTTTTTCTCCGATTACAACGGAGGTGCAAAAATGATTTCAACCTGGAGTCATGGTCAGGAAGCAAACCGCGCCGGATGGAAACTGCTTGAAGAAGGAAAAACGTCTCTTGATGCGGTTGAAGCGGGAGCAAGACAAACAGAAAGTGATGTAACGAACAGAAGTGTCGGAATCGGCGGAATGCCGGATCGTGAAGGACATGTAACGCTGGATGCCTGTATTATGGACTGGAATTCCAATTGCGGCTCTGTTGGCTGTCTGGAAGGGATTGCTCACCCGATTTCCGTTGCGAAACACATCATGCAAAATACGCCGCACATCATGCTTGTTGGAGCAGGTGCGAAGAAATACGCTTTAAAACATCAATTCGAAACCATTAAAACACCGCTTCCGGAAGTGAAGAAAGAGTGGGAGAAATGGAAGAAAGAACAAGCTGCAATTGCTAAAAAACCTGAAATCAATCACGAAAACCATGATACAATCGGATTGTTGGCAATCGATGAATTGGGGCGAATCAGCGGGGCATGTACGACTTCGGGTTGGGCCTACAAATTGCCGGGGCGTTTGGGAGATTCTCCCATCATTGGTTCCGGATTATTTATCGATCAGGAAGTTGGTGGAGCTGTGGCAACCGGTTTAGGGGAATCCATTATCCGTATTGCCGGATCGCACACGGTTGTGGAGTTGATGCGGCAAGGAAAAACTCCTGAACAGGCATGTAAAGAAACAGTTGAACGATTGATTCGTAAACACAAGGATATGACTGGATTGCAATGTGCCTTTATTGCAATCAACACAAAAGGTGAAATAGGTGGTTATTCCGTTTACAACGGCTTCAATTATGCTTTGAAAACAAAAGATCAGGATGTATTAATTGATACTCCTTTTGATAGAAAATGGTAAAAATTGCTTCTTTTATTCTGTTGTTTTTTTTGACAAATAATCTTTTCGGTCAAATGAAATTATCCTGGAAAGTACAGCATCCGGTTTCTAAAGCATGGATTCCTTTCGGAGAGAAAGGTTCTGTTCAGGAGGCTTTGATGGCGGTAAAAGAACTTCCGGATCCTTTTGTCGGTTTAAACGAAGAGAAATTTGGCTGGGTCGAAAATTATCAATGGATTTTAGAATCAGAATTCCAGCTGAGTGAAAAAGAATTAAAACAATTCATTGATCTGGATTTTCCATCAATTGATACGTATGCATCGATTTTTCTGAACGGAAAATTTGTGGCGGAAACCAATAACGCATTTGTGCGTTACCGTTTCAATGTGAAAGACAAAGTACAGGCTGGTGCAAACAAACTGAGAATTGTATTCACGCCGCCGGTAATGTATCAGAAACCACGAATGGGGAAAGTTGGAGTAACACTTCCTGCACCAAACGACGTTGGAAAAACAGAAGTAGCGCCATATTGCCGCAAACCGCAATACCAATTCGGATGGGATTGGTCTTTGAGAATTTTAACGATGGGTTTTTGGGAACCTGTGAGTTTGGATATTTATGAGAGTAATCGCGTTGTTACGAATTATTTCAAAACCCTTGAAGTTTCCGAAACTGCTGCAAAAAATGAGTTTTCAATTCTTTTGGCTGCAGAAAGCACGGAATCTTTCACGTGGGAAAGCACTTTATTTGGCTCTCAAACACTGAAAAGTGAAGGAAAAACGCTTAAACGGATTGAAACGATTCAAAATCCTGAATTATGGTGGCCGCGAGGACAAGGAAAAGCTTTTTTGTATCAGGATCACTGGATTTTGAAAAACGAGCGGGGAGAAGTGTTGTTTGAAAAGGATGTTCGTTTCGGAATAAAGAAAGTAGAGTTGATTCAGGAAAAAGATCAATGGGGAACGTCTTTTCAATTGAAAGTGAACAACCGCGTGATCTTCTGTAAAGGAGCAGATTACATTCCGGATGATATTTTTCCGTCGCGAATCACGGATGAAAAGTTGAAACTGGCTGTGAAAACCATGCTCGATTGCAATTTCAATATGGTTCGGATCTGGGGAGGTGGTTTTTATCCGCGGGAATCGTTTTTAGAAGCTTGTGACGAAGGTGGTTTGATGGTTTGGCAGGATTTTATGTTTGCCTGTGCCATGTATCCCGGAACGGATGAATTTCTCGCAAACGTAAAAAATGAAATCTCACAACAGATTCCGCGTCTGGCTTCGCATGCATCACTGACTTTGTTTAATGGAAACAATGAAGTGGATGTGGCCTGGAAGAACTGGGGTTTTCAAACAACCTACAGCTTGTCCAAAAAGGACGAAAAACTGATCGAATCTTATTATCAAAAACTTTTCAAAGAGCTGATTCCTCAAACAGTGAAGCAATATGCAAATCTGCCATACGAACACACTTCGCCTTTAAGTAATTGGGGAAATGATGAGTTCTATAATCATGGAACCCAGCATTATTGGGGAGTTTGGCACGGAAAAGACCCGATTGAAGATTTCGGACGGAAATCAGGGAGATTTAACGCGGAATATGGATTTCAATCCTTCCCGGAATTAGCCACATTATCACCGTTTATTCAACAAAAAGATTGGAAACTGGACAGCCAGGTGATGAAAAACCGTCAGAAAAGTTATGTGGGAAATAGCATGATTGCGAAACATTCGGACTTGCTTTTCGGAAAAACAGACGATTTTGAACGCTTTGTGTACTTGTCTCAATTAACGCAGTCGAAAGCAGTGGGAATAGCTGTTGTGGCACATCGAACCACTTTTCCGCGCTGTACCGGAACACTGTATTGGCAGTTTAACGATTGTTGGCCGGCTCCGACCTGGAGCAGCATGGATTATTTCGGAAGATGGAAAGCTTTGCAATATCAGGTCAAAAACGATTTCAAAGATGTGACGATTGCTGAAAAGATCGACACGCTTGGAAGAGAGAAATATATGCTCATTTCCGACATTCCGAACGGGTATTTGTGTGAAATAGAAGCAACTGTATACGATTTGCAGGGAAGAGCGCTGGATACGCTGAAATGTCATCAGGTATTGGCATATCCGCATTCTACGGAACTTTTCCCGAAAGAACTGCAGTTTTATCAGGGAGATGATTTCGCTATTCGTTTCAAATGGAACGATGAAACAGGAAAAACGAGTGAGCGTTTATTCGTGCATCAGCTTTTTCCGGGGAAACCTCTTATCGGAGTAAGTCCGAAAGTGGAAATCGAATCCATGGATTTTAAAGCAGGAAAAGGAGTTTTTACGGTCGAAAATGAAACTCTTTTACTCGATTTCTGGTTCACAGCCAAAGAAGGAAAGGTATTAATGGATCAAAATTTTATTCATCTTTTGCCCGGAAAACATAGGTTTGAGTTCTCTTTTGAAGGAAAATTACATCCCGAAAGCTTTATTTGGTATTATCATTGATAAGAAAATTTAACTTTGTAAAGTTTGTAAATATTACCACGGTAATTAAATTTGTAGCATGGAAATAGGTCAGGTCATCCAATCGAAATTTAAAAACTCTAAGCATAAAGCTGTGGTAAATCTTCGCTATACTTCAAATTATCTGGGAAATATCCAGAATTCGTACATGGCAAAATTTGATTTGTCCATGCCCCAGTTCAACATTCTGAGAATTCTTCGTGGAGCTCAGGACGCAATCAGTGTGAACGCTGTAAAAGACCGAATGGTCGAGAAATCGCCAAACACAACCCGATTGATGGATAAATTGATCGACAAAGGTTTGATGGAACGCGTTCGCTGCGAATCCGACAGAAGAGTCGTTTACGTTTCCATTACAGAAGCAGGATTGAACGTTTTAAAGCAAATTGATGAAGACGATCAGTCGCAATTGGATTTTACGGGAAATCTGACGGACGAAGATGCGGAAATGCTGAGCAATCTGTTGGATAAACTACGCGGTTAATTTTATAGACTTTTTACGAAAGAATGAGTGATACCCACTTTTTCTCTTGCAAATACGCCAATTGAAAGGCTCAACTAAAACACATTCGTACAATAACGATAAGTGCCGCGGGTATAAGTTCTAAAAGAGTGTGTTTGTGGTGATTATACAGTCGTCTGAATTCTGACACAAGACGTTTTTTCTGCGATATCTGCGGGAAAAAATGTGTCAGTTATATTTGGGAATAATACATTTTCCTTTTATCCCTTTTTATCAGGGAAATCTTAACATTTGTTTTGGATAAGTACTTACCCTCTATGAGGTAATTAACTTATTTTTGCAATCTACATTTTGTCCCACTTTTATGCGCTTTAAGCTTTTTACACTCTTTTTACTGACAAGTTTTTTCTCATTCTCTCAGGCAAGCTCGGGATCAATCGACGGAAAGGTTCTTGATTCTGTTTCGAAAACTCCTCTGGAATACACGATGGTGCGCATTTTCAGCGTAAAAGATTCTCTCGTTGTAACCGGAATTTACACGGACGAAAACGGTTCGTTTGTATTGGAAGACGTCAAATTCGGTAAATACTACATGGTCGTTTCAAATCCGGATTACAAAAGCAAAACGATCTCCAATATTTCACTTTCACCGGATAAAAACCTGAGAAAATTGGGAACGATTTCCTTGGTCAGTTTGAGTAAGGAATTGGATGAAGTGGTAATTCAACAGGATAAAAACCCGATGCAACTCGGAATTGAGAAAAAAATCTACAATGTCGGAGATGATATAGCGAGTACAGGAGGAACTGTGGCAGATGTACTGAACAACGTTCCATCGGTGGAAGTGGATCAGGACGGCGGAATTTCATTGCGTGGTGACGGAAATGTAACCATTCTGATTGACGGGAAACCAAGTAACATGACCGGAGGAAACGGAAAAAGTGTGTTGGACGGAATTCCTGCAAGCAGCATCGAACGAATCGAAATCGTGACAAATCCTTCTGCAAAATACGATCCTGACGGAACTTCCGGAATCATTAACATCGTACTGAAAAAGAACGCCAAAAAGGGAATTAACGGAAACGTTGCAATATCTGCAGGAACCGGAAATTTGTATACCGGTTCGCTTGGCTTGAATATCAGAAACACGCGTTTTAACTTGTATGGAAACTATGCATATTCCTACAGAGACGGCTACCGAAACAATTTCTCCGACCTGAATCAATATTTCGGCGACACAACCATCAGCTTGAATCAAAGAAGATATGGCGGTGATTTGAATATTACTCACACGGCGAAAGTGGGAATGGATGTGTATGTAAAAGACCGGAATACGCTTTCGTGGAGTATTGCAGGAAACTTCGGAGACCGCATGCGGACAGGAAATCAGATCAATACGCGCTACACCAATTTCGGAGATACGACCGCTTTGTGGACCAGAAATGCAAGAGATCCGTCTCTGAGCCAGAATCTGGACTTTTCATTGGGCTACAAATGGGATTTTAAAGACGATAAAGGTTCTTTGGACTTTAATGCCTATCAATCCTTGTCGAAAGGCACGGAAGACGGATTTTACCTGCAAACCTTCAATTATCCTTCAGATTCAGCGGGAACAGACCAGCATTTGTTTAGCCGCGAATCGAATGATTTTACAACCATGTCTTTGGACTACATTCGCTTGTTTAAATCGAAAATCAGATTGGAAAGCGGTTTGAAAATGATTCAGCGAAACATGGGGCTTCGATCCAATTCCGAATCACTGGATGCTTCCGGATCTTACGCTGCAGATACCATTTCGAACTACAATTACAAATACCTGGAAAGTATTTATTCTGCCTACGGAATTGTCGGCGGACAATACAAAAAGTTGAAATATCAGGCCGGACTTCGCTTGGAATACAGTATTCAGGCTCCGAATCTGATTTCGAAAAATCAAAATTTCAAGAACGAGTATTTCAATTTCTTTCCTTCGGCAACAGTTCGCTACGAAGTGGCAAAATCGACAGAATTGTCTTTGGGTTACAGCCGGCGCATCAACCGCCCGAACTCAGGGAATTTGAATCCGTTTACTTCTTACGCGGATCCGTATAACCTGCGAAGCGGAAATCCGGCCTTGAGACCGGAATACATTCATTCCATCGACCTGGGATTGGATTACAATACGAAGAAATTCAGTGTTGCCTTTGCGCTTTACCAGCGTTATACCAGCAATGTTATTCAACGGGTGAAGGTCTTTTATGAAAACGGAACTTCGAACGGAACATTTGCAAATATTGACAATTCGGTGAGCTCCGGAGGTGAAATCGTGCTTCAATTGAAACCTTATCCGATCTGGAGAAACATGCTTTCCCTGAACGGAAATTACATCACATATACGGACGATAATCCGTCTGCAAACTGGAACCGGGAAGGCTTTGTTTTCGGAATGAAATTCAGCTCTACGATTGATTTATTGAAGAAAACACTGACTTTACAGATCAACGGACGATACAGTGCACCATCCGTAACGGCTCAGGGAATCATGAAACCGAGAGGTTCCATTGATTTTTCTGCAGATAAATCGCTTTGGGACGGTAAATGGGGAATAGGCTTACGTGTTACGGATATTTTCAATACTCAGGGATTCTATTTCGAAGTGAATCAGCCAACTGTGGCTCAGTCAACCCAATTCAAATGGGAAACCAGAAGAATTATTGTCAGTATTCGTTACCGCTTCGGAAAAACAGATTTCAAAGAGGATAAACGTTCCAATGACAACGGTGGCGGAGGCTTTGATTTTTGATTTAAGCTTTCTTAATTGCCACCGCTTGTACCGGATAATGTATTCCTAAATGAATTAAAGCTTTGTCAAAACTTTTTGAACTGCTTCCTTTCTTTTCTTTGATCACTCTTGTTTTCATGACGTTGGTTTTATATGAAGTTACTCAATTAATGTGCCACACTTGCCCCTTATTGATTGAAACGTTTTCACGATTGATTTTAGTGTATGACATAATAATTATCTAAAAAACGAGTTTCATGAATGATTGGATTTCCGAGAGTAGCAGAAAAAAGACCCATTTAAATAAAATTATGAGAATATTTAAGAACTCTGTTGGGAAATCCTTAAAAGAAGCGTACTTTTGTAACCCCTTTTTTTAACAAATGATCGACGAAGAGCTGTTTCAAGCAAAAAAATTATATCCGTTTCAGGAAAAGACTGTAAATGCAATTATAGACGAACTGGATAAGAATGGATCAGATTATAACCTACTATTCCAATTGCCTACGGGCGGGGGGAAAACAGTGATTTTTTCTGAGGTTGCGAAGAGCTATATTGAGCGATATCAAAAGAAAGTGTTGATTCTGACACACCGGATCGAATTGTCCGTTCAAACGTCCAAACAGCTGAACGCACTTGGTATTTCAAACAAGGTTATTTCAAGTGATGTAAAAAATCTGATTGATGAGGAGCATCATCCGTGCTACATTGCAATGGTTGAGACTTTGAATAACCGCTTGCAGGAAGACGAGAATTTCGTTGACGGTGTAGGTTTGGTTATCGTCGATGAAGCGCATTATAACAGTTTCAGAAAGATTTTCCAGTATTATTCAGGAGCAAATATCTTAGGAGTTACTGCAACGCCTTTGAGTTCGAATAAAGCATTGCCATTAAACGATCACTACAACAAATTGTTGGTGGGTGAGAGTATTTCTTCCCTGATTCAGGGAGGATATCTTTCCGATGCGGAGACATTTACTTACGATGTGAACCTGCACGGTTTGAAAATCGGAACAAACGGAGATTTTACCGTGAGTTCATCTGAAACGGTGTACGGAAACTTTTTCATGCAGGAAAAATTACTTTTTGCATACGAAGAAGTCGCAGTCGGAAACAAAACGCTGATCTTTAACTCAGGAATCGAAACGTCTCTTCGTGTAGAAGAAACCTTTAAGAAAAGAGGGTATAAGATCCGTCATTTGGATTCTACTTTTTCAGATAAAGACAGAAAAGATGTCTTGCATTGGTTCAAAACAACCAAAGATGCCATTTTGACTTCTGTAGGGATTTTGACAACCGGTTTTGATGAACCGACCGTTGAAACCATTATTTTGAATCGTGCTACGCGTTCTTTGACCTTGTATCATCAGATGATTGGTCGTGGATCGAGACGTTTGCCGCACAAAGCAAACTTTAAGCTTATCGACTTAGGAAACAACGTTCGTCGTTTTGGTCTTTGGCAGGATTATATCAACTGGCAGGATGCATTCCGCTTTCCAGACCGCTTTTTGGAATCCCGTTTGAGTGAAGACGATGACCTGGAGTTTGAAGTAGAGTTCGAATTCCCTCGCCACATGGAGCAATTGGTTGACACCGGTTTTCTGGAGCAATTCAGCATCCGTGATATCTATTACGAATGTTTGGATAAAGGAGAGAAAGGGAAATTGGCAGTAGATTTATCCTTGTCGAATCACTGTGAAGGAATTGTGCGTAAAACCAAAGATCTGGATGATGCCATTCAAATCGTGGATGCGCTTCAGGATCATATTGAGCACCGTTTGAAAGCATATACCAAATGCATCGCGAAAAGTACACCGAATTACTTCAAGTACCTGATGGAAACATATAACCGTCAGCTGCGTCAGGAAATTCGCATGAAATTTGACGAAATCGAAGCGGAAGCAGATACTGTTGATTCTTCGAATTAGGAATTGATATTTAATTGAACTGAATGCAGGAACTAAGCTCCTGCATTTTTTTTGTATTGGAATTTGTTCCGGAATTCGGTTTCTTTTGAAAACCCGCTGATAGCGGACCTCTAACGGTTTTTAACGGTTATGCAACGGATAGAAAGGAATATTGATTACAATGTGCCTTCTAATAGCTGATCAGCAATTCCGTCGTGTCGAAAGGAGCGGTAATAACCTCCAATGTACCGTTATTGGTTGTTCCCTGCACATCGTAGAAAATTTTATAAGGAGTGTTTCCATCGTTGATGCAGTAAACAGATTGGTCCGTTATGTTATTCAGTTGAATTTCTCCTGTCGGGCAGCACTCAGCGCATCCGTTTTTACCACCTTGTTTGTAATACTTGATCACTTTTGTTCCGTCACTCACAAAATGCAGTCTGACCCACGATCTCGCATACATATTGTAATTAAAAGCATTGTCATCTTCCAGAGATAAATTATCTAAGGTTGTTGTTGAACCATCTGAGAAATAATTGCTTTTAGTAACCGCAATAGTGATACTTTGGTATTTGTCGCGTTTCAGTTCATAACTGTAATTTCCGCTGGCATCGGTTGTCAATGTCGTCAGAGTAGAAAGTGCAGAACCGGATGATGATGCGGAGATGACTACTTGGGCTCCGGCAAGCGGAGAATTAAAGGATGAATCATAAATTGTTCCTTTGATTTGATAGGTTAAATCTTTTTTCTTACACGAATTGGCAGCGAAAAATGCAAGAATTCCAAGAAGCGGGATTATTTTTTTCATGATAAAATTAAAATTTTAACAGTTAGTTGTGTTTTAAATTGGTTTAATAACATGTTTTATTCCGACAGATTGTTAACAAAGTCTTTATTTTGAAAATTAATCATCCGTTTTTAAGCCTGTTTTTAACCTTGAAACCCTAATGAATATGGAGTTATTCGGGGTTATTAACTTAAATCGTTGAATAAAAAATATTCACTTTTTTTAACAATGTGATTCAATCTAAAAATAAAGATATTATTTTCGCCGTGTAACTCAAAATTTATAATTATGTCAGAAACATTAGACGCAACAACATCGGCAGCGCCAAAAAGACCTGTTTTTTTAACAGTATTATGTATCCTTACTTTCATCGGTTCAGGATTAGCAACTTTAATTTTCTTGTTAGCATCAATCGCTTCAGGAATCGTGGTAGGAATTATGTCAAGTATGCCTGGAATGGAAGCTTTAGCTTCTGCAGGTGTTGCATTCTTCATTATTAGCTTTATTTTATCATTTGTTTCTCTTTTCGGAGCAATTCAAATGTGGAAAATGAAGAAGTCTGGATACTACATGTATGCAGGTGCAAACGTAATCGCATTCATCTTGCCGATCGCTATGCTAGGTGTACCGTTCCAGGTAATGGGATTGGTTTGGTTAGTATTGTTCTTGGTTCTTTACGGATTGAACTTGAAGCATTTAAAATAAGTAAACACTTTATTTGGAAAGCTGTCTTGAATTTTCAGGGCAGCTTTTTTATTGGAATGATACATGGAAAATTGGAAAACAGAAGAATCGGTTGACAGTCTCGAAGTTCAGTTAAAGAACAAACGATCCATATTGCTATTGGTGATTTGTATTCTGACCTGGATCGGATCACTTTATTCATTGGTGATTATTCTGCTTTCACTGGCCGTTTCAGACTTTTTTAAAGCCTTTCAGCATGTGTCTGCTGAATCCGGAGTGTATTTTTTCGGTTTCGGAATTTTAAGTCCTCTTTTGTGTTCGGTAGGAGCCTTTTTTATGTTCCGTCTGAAACGCTGGGGATTTTGGATCTATCTTCTGGGAGAATTTCCTCCGGTTGTTTATTCCATTTACACGATGCTTGCATTAACGAAATCTTTCGGCAGTGGAATATTTTTCGGACTGCTGGCAAATTTGTTTCCAATTGCATTCATTATCATGTACGCAATAGAAATGGGGAAGCTCAATAAAAAACCTATTTCTGTTGATTTTTAATATTATATTCACCGATTAATTAATTTTTTAATTTCTATTACTTATGTATTCAAACAATTTAGACAGCGTTTTTATTGGTGGAATGTTGATTTTTGCGCTGATTGTATTAGCGGTCGCAATTTTTATTGCGGTTTTGTATTTACTGAATCTGCAAAATCTTCTTAAAGAGATTTCCCCATCTAACAGAGAAGTTGAGCCGTCGAATGTATGGCTGATGTTCATCCCTTTATTTAATATGATTTATCCCTTCATTTTGTATCCGAAAATTTCTGATTCGGTTAAAAAAGAATATGCAGAAAGAGGAATTGCAAAAGGCGGAGACTTTGGACGTTCAATTGGAATCACCATGCCGATATTAGGGCTTTGTGGATGGATTCCGTTCCTTGGTGGTCTTGCAGGTCTTGCAAATCTTATTTTATTCATCATTTTTTGGGTAAAAATGGCTGAGTATAAAAATGAGTTGATCGCTACGAAAAGAGTAGGAGGATTTAGCACAAGCACAGATTTATTGGATTAATTTTAATACAAAACCCATCTAATGTCAGATACACTGGATCAAAATATTGAATTGGAGAGTGATAAACTGAGAATTACCAGTTCTATCAAGGAGAATTTAATGATAACCGCACAATGGGCTAGATTTTTAGCTATTATGGGATTTATCTTTGTCGGAATATTGGGAATTGCTTCCTTGTTTCTGGTAGTTACTTCCATGGCAAGCGGATATGGACCATTGGTTTTGGTATCTCTGATCTATGTGGTTTTGACAATCGTCATGCTGTTTCCTGCTTTGTATCTGATTCGTTTTGCTATTGCAACTGAGAAAGGATTGGGCTCCAATAAACAGGGAGAATTTGATTACGCGATCCAGAATATGAAATCGCTGTTCAAGTTTTCCGGAATCTATACTATTGTAATGGTTGTGTTGTACATCATTTACATATTTGTTCTCGCAAGGCTGGACATGGATCGAGCATTCTAGATTAAAAAACGATATGATCAAAAGAGTCCGTCTCCCGCAATTGGGATGACGGACTCTTTTTTGTTTATAAACCTTGATTTTAAACGAATTTTTCACATAGAATGTTATCTTTGTTTTCCTAAAAATTCAATATGTCAGACGATAAAAAAATCATATTTTCCATGGTTGGAGTTTCCAAAGTGACTCCACAGGGAAAACAAATCATTAAAAATATCTACCTGTCTTTTTTCTATGGAGCAAAGATCGGAATCATCGGTTTGAACGGTTCGGGTAAATCTACCGTGATGAAAATTATTGCAGGCCTGGATAAATCGTATCAGGGCGATGTGGTTTTTTCACCGGGATATTCTGTTGGTTATTTGCCGCAGGAACCTGAATTGGATTTGAAGAAAACGGTGAAAGAGGTCGTGATGGAAGGTGTTCAGGATATCGTAGATATTTTAAAGGAATACGAAGAAATCAACGCTGCTTTCATGGATGAGGAAGTATTGAACGATCCGGACAAAATGGACAAGTTGATTGCTCGTCAGGGAGTTGTACAAGATAAAATCGACGCTGTTGATGCGTGGGAATTGGATAATAAGTTAGACCGCGCAATGGATGCTTTGCGTTGTCCTCCGGATGATCAATTGATTGAAACACTTTCCGGTGGAGAAAAACGCAGAGTAGCTTTATGTCGTTTGTTGTTGCAAAATCCGGATATTTTATTGCTGGATGAACCTACCAACCACTTGGATGCAGAATCGATTGATTGGTTAGAGCAGCATTTGCAGCAATACAAAGGAACAGTGATTGCCGTAACCCACGACCGTTACTTCCTGGACAATGTTGCCGGATGGATTCTGGAATTGGATCGCGGAGAAGGAATTCCATGGAAAGGGAATTACTCTTCCTGGTTGGAACAAAAAGGAAATCGTTTGAAAGAGGAAGAAAAAACCGAATCCAAACGCCAGAAAATGCTAGCACGCGAGTTGGAGTGGGTGAGAATGAACCCGAAAGGCCGCCATGCGAAAAATAAAGCGCGTATTCAGAACTACGATAAGATGATGTCGGAAGACATGAAGGACAAAGAAGTGAAATTGGAAATTCCGATTCCGAATGGTCCTCGTTTAGGAAACAACGTCATCGATGCGGAACATGTCATGAAAGCATTCGGAGACAAGTTGTTGTACGACGATTTGAATTTCAAATTACCTCCTGCAGGAATTGTTGGAATTATCGGGCCGAATGGTGCCGGTAAAACCACCATCTTCAAAATGATCATGGATGAATTGAAGCCGGACAAAGGGAATTTTGCGATCGGTGAAACGGTGAAAATCGGTTATGTAGATCAGACTCACAAAGATATTTCTCCGGAAAAGACAGTATTTGAAGTCATTGGAGGCGGAAACGAGTTTATCGAGATCGGAAACCAAAAATTCAATGCCCGTGCTTATTTGTCGAAGTTCAATTTCGCGGGATCAGATCAAAGCAAAAAAGTAGGAGTGCTTTCCGGAGGTGAAAGAAACCGCTTGCATTTGGCAATGACGTTGATGACGGAAGCGAATGTACTTTTGCTCGATGAGCCTACGAATGATATTGACGTGAACACTTTACGTGCCTTGGAAGAAGGAATTGAAAGCTTTGCGGGTTGTGCGGTAGTTATTTCCCACGACCGTTGGTTCCTGGATCGTATTTGTACGCACATTTTGGCTTTTGAAGGTGATTCTCAGGTTGTTTGGTTCGAAGGATCTTATTCCGAATACGAAGAGAACAAGCGTAAGCGCCTTGGAGATGCTGCTCCGAAGAGAATTAAGTACAGAAAACTGGTTTAATAAATAAAAGAGGACTATGGAGGGTGGCTTTCGAAATTTTAGCCATCCCCTCGATCTCCCTTCAAAAGGGGAAGAATTCGAATCTCTTTTCAATTATCAATAAAAAAAATGGATCCACTTCACGGAGTAACATTGGAAAAAATAGTAACGGAACTTGTTGAAGAGTTCGGTTTCGAGCGTTTGGGAAAATTAATTCCCATCAATTGTTTCATCAATGAACCCAGTGTGAAATCCAGTCTGAAATTTTTGAGAAAAACCCCATGGGCACGAACAAAAGTGGAGGAGTTGTACATCAATAGAATTGTAAATATTAGAAACAGCTAACTAATTCCTGATTCCGAATGTCGAATGAGGATTTCCGGCTGTTAACATAATGTGAGTGCCAATTTTGTAATTAGGCATTCGTAATTAGAAAAACATGGAAGTAAGAAATTTAGAACCCAACGCTCTGTGGAATCACTTTGCTGATTTAAATGAAGTTCCACGCCCGTCAAAAAAAGAAGAACGCGTTATTGCATTCATGGTCAATTTTGGAAAATCTCTGGGTTTGGAGACGATTCAGGATCATATCGGGAATGTGGTGATCAAAAAGAAGGCAACAGCCGGAATGGAGAAACGCCAAACGATTGTGATGCAGTCGCATTTGGACATGGTTCACCAAAAAAATTCCGAAACTATTTTCGATTTTGACGAACAGGGAATCGAAATGATTGTGGATGGAGATTGGGTGAGAGCAAACGGAACCACGCTTGGAGCTGATAACGGAATTGGGGTAGCAACGATTATGGCTATCCTGAAATCAACAGATATTGCGCATCCGGCAATCGAAGCTTTATTTACCATTGACGAAGAAACCGGAATGACAGGAGCCTTGCAGGTTGATGCTTCCAATATTTCAGGAACGATTTTATTGAATCTCGACACGGAAGATGACGATGAATTGTCGATTGGATGCGCGGGAGGAATAGACACCAATACAAGTGCAGCGATTACTTATGAAGATCTTCCGAACGGTTATTTGTGTTTTGAGATCAAGCTGAGAGGATTGCTGGGCGGACATTCCGGAATGGATATTCATTTGGGAAGAGGAAATGCCAACAAATGGATGAATCGTTTCCTGCACCACGTCATGTCGGCTGTTGATGTAAGACTTTGTTCTTTGGATGGCGGAAGTTTGAGAAATGCAATCCCGCGTGAAAGCACAGCAGTGATAGCCATTTCAGACGATGATAAAACGAAATTCCACCAGGCTGCAGATGAAATCATCGAGCAGATTACAGCTGAATTTCAGTCGATTGAAAAAGATGCAAACTGGACAGTGTTTGAAACCGGAGATTTAAGCCGAGTAGTTAAACAATCTGATTTTAAACGAATTGTAAATGCTCTTTATTCGGTTCATAACGGTGTTTATCGAATGAGTCCGTCGATTGCAGGTTTGGTTGAAGCTTCTTCCAGTTTGGCAAAAGTAACGGTTGGAGATGATCAGTTTACAACACAATCTTTGCAGCGCAGCTCGGTAGAATCTTCCAAAACGGATGTGGCAAATACCATCCGTGCGGCTTTCGAAAGTGTAGGAGTAGAAGTTGTTCAAGGCGGAGAATATCCGGGTTGGGAACCGAATGCAGATTCAGCAATTTTGAATGTTATGGCAGATCTGTATCGGGAAAAATTCCAGTCGGAACCAAATATTAAAGCATGTCACGCAGGCTTGGAATGTGGAATCTTAGGAAAACATTTTCCGGGAATGGATATGATTTCGTTCGGACCCAATATCCGCGGAGCTCATTCTCCGGATGAATGTGTTCAGATTTCGTCCGTTCAGAAATTCTGGGATTATTTACTGGAAGTTTTGAAACGCATTCCTGAATAGATTTTTTGAAAATTATTTTTAGTTGATTTTAAGACGCTGATTCGTTGATTTTCTCAATGTTTCAGCGTTTTTTTTGTGAAGAAAGGGTGGTTTGGAACTAACTTCTTTTGTGGAATTTCAATGTGGAAATCAATAAATTGCGTTTATTTGCTGTGAAATTTACAGGATGGCCAGATTAGAGCGGGACTTTATTGATTTTCATGAGAAAATTAAATACAAGCTGGTAAAACACTTGTGCATTTTTTTTGTCATTCTCATGTCCGTTGTAACGATTGTCAATTATTCCAATGCTCATTTTAGTGCAACACCAAATGTTTTTGCGGTCGGAATGTGTCTGATTGCACTCGTATTTCTGAAATACACCAAAAACTACAGACTCGTAGCGAAAATTTGTACGGTTATCACATTTTGTATCGTTTCCGGAGCATTTCTTTTTCTGAAAGCCACACATTATCTCACGCCCATGTGGATGATTGTCAATATCATCTTCACCTTTTTTATTCTTGGAAAAAAATGGGGGATTTCAATGTTGATCTGTCATTTTCTGGTTTTGTTTTATTACTTGATTTTCTATCATGAGTCGAATATTGTGGCCGTTGACGTCTTTTCCGGTAACGATATTGCGACTTTTATCACGGAATACTCAATAGTGGGCTTTGCGATCGGGTATTTGTTGAATCTGTACATTCTGACAACCAAATACTCCGAAAAAGAATTGCAGGAGAATAACAACATTCTGATCGAGCAAAATAAGATCATTTCGAAACAGAATTCCGAGATGGAAGTAATGCTTCGGGAAATTCACCACCGCGTAAAGAATAACCTGCAGATTATTACCAGTTTGTTGCGTTTGCAGGCTAATAGTACCGGAGCCGAGAGCAGTGGTTTTCAGGAAGCGATTGATCGGGTAACAGCCATGGCTATTATTCATGAGAAAATGTACCAATCGGGCTCTCTGTCGAAGTTTGATTTGGAAAAATACCTGAAATCGTTGGTGGATAGCTTGTTGACCAGTTATTCCATTGAGCAAAAGCCAACTTTTGAGATTGATGTGAGGGTGGAAAATATGAAATCCAAAAGCATTGTTCCTTTGGCGCTTTTGATCAACGAATTACTGTTGAATTCACTGAAACATGCATTTCATAATCAGGAAAATCCGAAGATTGTGATTCGTTTGGTGGATCTTCAGTCTTCTTCCTCCAGATTTCTGCTTTATTACAGCGATAACGGAACCTGGGCCGAAAATTCGGTTGCTTCTTTCGGGACAGAGATTATACAAGCGATGTCGGAGCAATTGGAAGGGGATTTAGAGTTGAAAACATCAAATTCCGGTACAGATTATATCTTTAATTTGGCTAATTTGAGCTAAATTCACCCAATGGATGAACATCAATTGGTTTTGCTGGCAAAAACAAAAATGCCTTTTGGAAAATACAAGGACAAATATTTGATTCATTTACCTGAAAATTACCTGGTTTGGTTCAAACAAAATGGATTTCCTGCCGGTAAATTAGGGCAGCAGCTCGAATTGGTTTATGAAATTAAATTGAATGGCCTGGAGCATTTGATTTATCCGCTAATGCCTAAATATTAAACCGGAATAGTGTTACAAGTAAGCCATCTTATAATTCTTTCATTGAGGTTTCCTCATGCTGCTGATCTTACAAAAACAGAAAGACTTTGGACAAATATCATTCTTGCTGCAATGGCAGTTGGTACTTTGATATATGTGATTTATAAAGTATATCAGAGCCGGAATGATGATCAATGGGATGAAGGAATTATTCCCAAAAATTTCAAGCCGACGGAAAAGAATATCTTCGAATTGTTTATTGCAGCTTCTGGCGCAATTGTAGTGAGAGATCCCGATAATTTCTATATCAAGTTTGCTTATGTGGATAAATACCTGGCACAGCATTTCAGAGATTCTTACTACCACGCAGTTGATTCATATAAATATTCATTGAGACATGTCGTGAAGATTGATTCCTTGGCAGATTGGGTAAACCAACATTTATCCAGGGTTTGGAAAGTCAGACTGATCAACTTTTTGGCCGGAATTGCTGTTTATGACGGAGGAATCAACGATGAAGAGCAGCGGTATTTGTTGGTTTTGATGTCGAAATTGGGCTTGGAGTTGACTGATTTTGAAGCTGCTTACAGGGAGAAAGTTACCCGGAAGAATGAGAGAAGCTACCAGACTCAGGCGAGTTCTTCGCGAATGGATTTCTTTTACACGGTTTTGGGTTTGGAGAAAAATGCTTCGATTGAAGAGGTGAAAGCTGCTTACCGCAGATTGGTCAAATTAACCCATCCCGATCGCTTTATGAAAGAATCACCGGAAGTTCAAAAGCAAATGAGCGAAAAATTCCGTGAAATTCAGACTGCATACGAATCGCTAATGCCTAAATAATCTAAAGAATGAACTTTTTTATGTTGCTGGATATTTCAGCGATACAAGCACAGAAAATTGCAGAGGAAGAATATGCCCGGGAGAAACTGATTGAAACAGTAACCGGACTTTCAATGACTGCAATTGTGGCGGCTTACCCAACTTATTTGCTTGTTCGCTACGCATATTTCAAATTGAAGAAGGAATTTCGGTTTAAAACAAAATTCAATCCGTATAATCACATTGATGCCTTGGTTTTGTTGAGTATGAATGTGTTGAGGACTCATCCGGAATGTTTTAAAGAGAAATGCGCTTATCTGAAAGAATACATCATTTACCTGTATCCGGAAAACAATGCTTCATTCAGTGAATCACTTAAAATGGCTTATGATGATGTGTACAATTCGGAATCGATTGTCCATTGGCTGAATCGTTTTCAATCTGTGGATGAACGGAAGGATATTGTTCGTTTTCTCATTCATATGGCTGCAGAGGACGGAATAGTTGGCTCGCGTGAAAAAGCAGAATTGATCCGGATTATAGACGCTTTTGGATTGGTGCACAAAGAATGGATGGAGTTGATGGAGAGTATTAATCAGGCTTTCACCAAAAGACAGGAGCGCTGGAATAAAACGCATGATAGTAGGACGGGAAGTTATCTCTCTGATTTGATTGACAGGGCATTGGATTATTTCGGCTTAAAACGGGAATCATTGAATGAAAATGTATTGAGATCGAAATACCGGGAGCTGGTAAAAAAGTATCACCCTGATCGTCATCCTGATGCTGATCAGGAAGAACGGAAAGAATTGGAGGTAAAATTTCAGGAACTTCAATTGTATTATGATGAATTACTTAAATTGGTGTCGTGATTTTCAGTACGCTTATCTTTGGAGATAGAGACTTTTCTGTAACTCGAAGTATTGTGATAGTGTTGTCGGGTTGCGATCGTATAATTAATTGATATGTTGGTTCTCGGAGTTGTGTTTGTGGTAATTTTAGTGTTGTCAATAGTCATTTTGACTAAAAGACAGCTGAAGGATTCCAATGAGCGTAAAATCAGCTCCGAACTCGTTTTGAAAAGAAGTTTTCAGCCTCCTTCCGGAAAGAAAAGCGAGAAAATGCTCTTTCAGATCTACATTTTACTGGCTGCATGGATGATGCGGAAAAATTCAATGAAACCTTTTGAAAAACAATCATTTGTGGTTGTTTATATTCATGATAAGTTTAAGATCGATTCGTTGGTAACGGCGAATGAATTAGATTTGGTCAATGAAACATCCATTCATGTGAGAAGTGTTGCAAATTGGATTGTTCAAAAGATGCCGGATTCAAAAGAACGTGCTGATCTGATCGACTTTTTGATCGATCTGGTTTTTGTGGATGGAGACATGATTGACCGGGAATTTACGGCACTGATTCGGCTGGGGGAGTTGATCGGCGTTCGTTCCATGTATATAGAAAATAAAGTTATTGAATTCAGGAAGCGCATTTTCGGTCAATCCAACAATGCCAGGTTGCATGAAATCGCAAATAGCGGCACCCGTAGAAAGTTTGCTTTGGCAATTCTGGATTTGAGCCTGAATGCTACGGATGAGGAAATCAAGAAAAGATACCGCACGCTGGCTAAAAAATACCATCCTGATGGAAATTTAGATCTTTCTGAAGAGCAAAAAACAACATATGCACAACGATTTCTGGAAATTCAGGATGCTTATGAAGAGCTGATTTCCAATTAATTTGCATTTTTTTATTACAAATGTAATGGTTTATTTTTGATGTTTAATATGTTGTTTTTCAGTTTGTTAATTGTTTTTACTTTGTCTTTTTGTTTAAGCTGAATTAGTTAAATCTGCATTTTTTTGAATTTATTTTGTAACCTAAATTAGAAAAGTGGCGTAAATGTGGTCAGTTGAATTGCATTTTAAGTTTTATATAATATGGAAAGCACAATGATTAATAACGCAATAAGCTTGGCAAAAAACAAATTGGCACGCCACAAAGCTTTAGGAAAGAGTAGTAGTTTGAGTATTGTTGAAGTTGCTCAATTGATGGATTTGGTTACTTTTGGACCGGATATGCCACAAGTACACAGCAGCATGCTTTTCTTCGGATATAGCTCGAATTAAGAAAGAATAGAATGATATTAAGAAGGGATTGTCTTTTGACGATCCCTTTTTTTGTTTGTATATGTTACAAATGTGAATTGTATAAAAGTGTAAAATGTAATCTGAATAGTTTACATTTGTATCATGGAGATTAAAGATCGCTTGAGGATGATTATGGATTCGCACAAACTGAACGCCGGTTCCTTTGCGGATCGGATAGGGGTGCAGCGTTCCAATGTAAGCCATGTGCTGAGTGGTCGAAATAAGCCCAGCTTTGATTTCATAGAGAAGTTATTGCATGCTTTTCCGCGTGTTTCGGCTGAATGGCTGTTTACGGGAAAACAGTCTGCATCCGGAAGTGAATCGTCTGAACTTGTTGAGTTGAGGGAAGAGGATGTTCCTGAGTATTCAGGGCAGAAAAAAGCTTCTTCTGAACGGGTTGAATCAACTAAGAAGATTGTTAAAACTCTGGTTTTTTACGAGGATTTCACGTTTGATGTGTTTCTTCCTAATGAGAAATAATTCCTGAACCTACTAATTCGTCTTCGATATAAAGCGCTGCAAACTGTCCGGGGGCAATTCCTCGTTGCTTTTTATTAAATAGAATATAAAAACCGTCTTCCAAACGGGTTAATGTCCCTTTTTGAAGCGGCTGACGGTATCTGATTCTGACTGAAAACTCTTTTTGGTCGCCGATATTCATTTCATACAAAGGATTGATCCAGTGCATTTCGCTGGTTTCAATTTTAAGTGCCCATTTGTTTAATCCGGGATGTTCGTCCTTTTGTCCGGAGTAAACGGTGTTGGTTTCAGTGTCTATTCCGATTACAAAAGACGGATTGGGTCTTCCGCCTATGTGAAGTCCTTTTCGCTGACCGATCGTGTAGTAATGCGCTCCTATGTGTTTTTCCACTTCGGTTCCCATGGTGGGTGAGTAGATAAACTCTTTGCTTAGATCTACAACGTTTTCCAGGTTAACGGGAATAGATGAGTAATTCATAAATTGCTCATCGTCTTCATTGATTTCAATGATATTACCGTGTTTTACCTGAAGTTTTTGTTGAAGAAATTCAGGAAGTGAAATTTTACCTACAAAGCAAAGTCCTTGTGAGTCTTTTTTCTCTGCTGTTACCAGTCCGATTTCCTTTGCAATCGCTCTTACTTCTGCTTTTTGCAGGTTTCCGATCGGGAACAAGGCTTTGGAAAGTTGTTCCTGTGATAATTGGCAAAGGAAGTAGGATTGGTCTTTATTCGGATCCAATCCGGCTAATAAGTGGTGAATTCCGTCTTCTGTGGTTGTTTTTCTGCAGTAATGACCGGTTGCAACATAATCTGCGCCTAAGTCAATGGCAGCTTTCAAAAACACGTCGAATTTGATTTCGCGGTTGCATAATACATCCGGATTCGGGGTTCTTCCTGCTTCGTATTCTGCAAACATGTAGTCAACGATGCGTTCTTTGTATTCTTTGCTCAGATCCAGAACCTGGAAGGGAATACCTAAATGTTCTGCAACCAGAAGAGCGTCGTTGCTGTCGTCAATCCACGGGCAATCGTTGGAAAGTGTTACGGTTTCATCATGCCAATTACGCATAAAAAGCCCAATTACTTCATATCCTTCTTGTTGAAGTAAGTATGCGCTAACGCTGGAATCTACTCCGCCTGATAAGCCTACGACCACTCTTTTCATGCTGCAAATTTACGAACTTTTAAAGCGTCTTTTTTGAAAAACGATTTCTTTCGAAAAATTAACAGTTACAAAAGTGAATTGTTGTGAATTACATTTGTAACAAGAGTTGAGTTGTCTTTTAAGTTTGGATTTACATTCTTAACGATACTTCTGATTGTTTAAAGAAGTTCAAAAATGTTCAAGGGTTGTTTGTCCTGTGATTTTTAATGACCCGCTGATAACGCAAACTTACCGAAGGTGAGTGCAGATTATGTGAACTGCTTTCATATCTGCGTAATCTGCGGGAAAAAATAATGTATCAACTAAACTCTCGGACAGGTCTTAATTGAACGATTGAAAATTCTAAATAATCGTTAACGGGAACAAAACCCTGAAAAAAAGTGATATTTTCGTTTCATGAAACTGATTGTTCCGGTCTTATTGATGCTCTCAAGTGCAATGTATGCGCAAAAGCCTTGTGCCAAAGTTTGGTTAAAGGGAAAAGTGGAAGATACATTAAACAGACATTCGTTTTTGAATCTGATGGTTGTGAATACATCAACCGGTGAGGGTGTTTTTGGTCAGCCAAACGGAACTTTCGGAGTATACGTCGGGAACAATGATTCCATTATTTTATCGGTAAAAGGTTATGAGCGTTACGGTTTTCGTGTAATCGGAGATTCGACTTGTCAGTTTGAAGTGTACGCAGCTGTGGAGCGAAAAGCACGGCAAATCGACGAAGTAGTGATTAAGCCTCTGAAATCGATTCAACAGATCAAGGAAGAGCGTGCGGAACTGGCTATGCGCGAAACAAGGACTATCACCGGACTGGAAGCGTTTCAAAGTCCGATAACTGCGTTGTATGAGCGTTTCTCTAAAAGAGAGCAGTCGAAAGCGCTGGTTGCCCAAAAACAGTATGCAGATAGGAAGGAAGAAGTTGTACAGGAACTGTTGCGTTTGTATGTTTCTTACGATATCATTAAACTGAGTCCGGATGATTTTGTTGATTTCATTCACTTCATGGCCATGGACGAAGATTTCCTGAAAACAGCATCAGATATTGAGTTGGTGACTTATATCAAGGATAAACTGGAGCATTACATGTTGATCCATCCGGAGAAGGAGTAAAAGCCCGAATTAGTCTTCCAGCACATTCAAATCACTTTCCTCGATCAATTGCTTGTCGTACAATTCGCGGTAATGACTGTTTTGTGCCAGTAGATCTGCCGGTTTTCCTTCTTCCAAAATTTTCCCGTCTTCCAGAACAAGAATGTAATCTGCATTTCGGAGACTTGAAATCCGGTGGCTGACAATCACAGAAGTAGTCTGACTTTCCTCGTTCAACTGTTTCAGATTCCGGAGAATGATTTCTTCCGTTTCAGTATCTACTGCCGACAAACAATCGTCCAACAACAAAATCTGAGGTTTACGAATCAATGCTCTGGCGATGCTTACACGTTGTTTTTGTCCTCCGGAAAGATTTACACCGCGTTCGCCCAAAAGTGTTTCAAATTTTTCAGGGAAAGCTTCGATATTGTGAAGTACATGAGCATTTTTGGCTGCTTCAACAATTTCCTCCTGAGTAACGGTGTCAAAATTTAAAGCTCCGAAAGCAATGTTGTTCTTAATGGTGTCCGAGAATAGAAAAACATCTTGAGGAACAACAGAAATTTGTTTGCGGTACTCGCTCAGATTGATCGATGATAAAGTTTCTCCGTTGTATTTGACGCTTCCTGAACTTGGATCCAACTGACGTACAATTAATTGAAGAAGAGTAGATTTTCCAGAACCCGTTTTGCCAATAATCCCAAGGGTTTCTCCTCGTTTCAAGGTGAAGTTGATATTGGAGAGAACATCCGGAAGATCGGGTTTGTAGCGAAACGACATGTTTTCGAAACGGATTTCCTGAAAAGCAGTTACTTCGGCCTGACTCGTGTTTTTAATAGCGGGTTCTGTTTTCAGAAATTCATTGATACGTTCCTGTGAAGCTGCTGCGCGTTGGTTGATGCTTGTTACCCAGCCGATACTTGCGAATGGCCAGGTTAAGTTATAAATCAGTAGAATGATTGTAACAATTTGACCCGTTTGAATTGCCGGGTTATCTCCAAGTGTCAACATTCCTCCGATGTAAATACTTAATAAGGTACTTGCTCCGATAAGCAAAGAAATAGTCGGCATAAACAACGCATTCGTTCGCACAAGGCGCATCGTTTTTTTGAGGTAGGAACGGGAACTGGTTTCGAAATTCTGTTTTGCGTGCTTTTCCTGAATATAAGCTTTGATTACGCGGATTCCGGAGAATGTTTCCTGTCCCAAAGTACTTAAGCGGGATTGCTCTTGCTGTACATCTTTGCTCAGTTTATTCATTCGGGTTGAAACCAGATAGATCAAAACTGCCATAATCGGAAGTGGTGCCAAGGCGTAGAATGCCAGTTCCACATTAATTTTCAGCATTTGATACAAGCTGAAAGGGAAGAGGACAATCAAGTTGATGGAGTACATAATTCCCGGACCTAAATATTGGCGAACCTGCGAAACGTCTTCTGAAATGCGGTTCATCAAGTCTCCGGTTGATTGATTTTTGTAAAATCCGTAATCCAGTTGCTGGTACTTTTCAAAGATCTCATTTTTGAGATCAAATTCGATGTAGCGCGACATAACAATGAGTGTTTGACGCGTCAGGAAAAGGAAAAATCCCTTAATTATGTTAAAAAGGATAACGAGCCCTGCAAGGCTGAGAGCAGCCCAAAAAAGCGATTGACCTGTACTGATTGGTTTGTTTCCTTTTAAAATATCCATGGATTCGCCGATAATCACGGGGATTCGGGCTCCAAAGTAGTTCCCGGCAATAATGCAAAGGATACCCAGCAGTAAGCGCCAACGGTATTTGAAGAAATATTTGTTTAAATAGCTTAGAGACTTCATCCGATAAATTTCCTATTTTTGCGAGCGCTAATGCGATTTTGTTCGAATTACAAAATTAGCCATTCGCATTGAAATAAAAGATTAAAAGTCGCGTATGTTTGAAGTAAAAGAAGTCAAAGATTTAAATCTGGCTGAAAACCCCGTTATTTCTCAAATGAGTATGTATAACCACGAGCAATTGTTATTCTGTAACGATACTGCGACTGGTCTGAAAGCAATTATTGCTGTTCACAACACCGTTCTAGGGCCTGCATTGGGTGGAACGCGTATGTGGATGTACAATAATGAAATGGAGGCTCTGAATGACGTATTGCGTCTTTCAAGAGGAATGACATACAAAAATTCAATTTCAGGATTGAATTTGGGTGGAGGAAAAGCGGTGATCATCGGCGATTCCCGTTCGATGAAATCTGAAGCTTTGTTCCGTCGTTTCGGAAAGTTTGTAAACTCTTTGGCTGGAAAATACATTACTGCTGAAGATGTGGGTATTTCACCTGCAGATATGGTTTTGGTTTCGATGGAAACAAATCACGTAGTTGGTTTGCCGGGGAAAAGCGGTGATCCGTCTCCTGTAACTGCTTATGGAGTTTATATGGGAATGAAAGCGTGTGCAAGTCAGCAATTCGGTTCTGATTCTTTATCAGGAAAGAAAGTAGCGGTGCAAGGTGTTGGACACGTTGGTGAATACCTGGTAAAACACTTGGTTTCTGAAGGAGCTGAAGTAACGATTACAGATATTCACGAAGAAACATTGAAGCGCGTTTCAAGCCAATACGGAGTAAAAGTGGTTGGTTTGGATGAAATCTACGACGTTCCGATGGATATTTATGCTCCTTGTGCTTTAGGTGCAACTGTAAATGATCAGACAATTAACCGTTTGAAGTGTTCAATCATTGCCGGAGCTGCAAACAATCAGTTGGCAGACGAAAAGATTCACGGACAATTGGTGAAAGATAAAGGAATTATTTACGCTCCTGACTTTGCTTTGAATGCAGGTGGTGTCATTAACTGTTATTCTGAAGTGGCGAATTTGCCGGCAGAATGGTCCATGAAAAAAGCGGAAGAAATTTACACAACGATTGGAAACATTGTTTCCCGTTCAAATGCTGAAGGTGTTCCGACTTACCAGATCGCCAACAAAATGGCAGAAGAGCGTATTGAGTCAATCGGGAAAGTAAAATTACCACTATAAAAAGATAGGAGAGTAGCTACGAATGCTGAATAGAAGACATTTACGTATTAAGGTTTTACAAGCTCTTTATGCTTATTTTCAGGGAGATGAAGAAAGCATCAAGAAAACAGAAAACGAATTATTGCAGGCGGTAGATCGCATTTACGATCTGTATTTGTATTTATTGCTGACTTTCGGGGAACTGAAAGATATTGCACAACACCGTATTGAAGAAAATAAAAAGAAGATCCGTCCGAAAGAAGAGGATTTGAACCCGAATCTGAAGTTTGTGGATTCATTGATTATTCAGGCTTTGCAGGATAGTTATTCTCTTCGTGAAGCATCGGAAGATCGTTCGGTGAACTGGATCGGAGACGATCATCAGGAGATGTTCCGTAAGATCTACCTTCAAATGAGAGAGAGTGAAACATATTTCTCTTATATGAACAGCGGATTGACAGGATTTGAAGAAGACAAAAACTTCATGATTAACCTGTTCAAGACTGAGATCGCAAATTCTCCGTTGATTTATCATTTTTTCGAAGAGAAAAGCATTCACTGGCTGGATGACATCGATTTGGCTTGTCAAATGGTCATCAAATCCATTAAATTGATGGAAGAAGGTGAAAAATTTGTGGTAATGCCTTTGTTTAAAGACAAAGAGGATGAACAGGAATTTTTACGAACACTTCTTCGCAAAACCATCTCAATGGATTCCGAAAACCTTCAGCTGATTGATGAAATGACGGATAACTGGGAATTGGAACGCATTGCTAAAATGGATATTCTTCTTTTGAAAATGGCCATTACGGAACTTCAGGTATTCAAGAATATTCCTAAAAAGGTAACTTTGAACGAATATATTGAGATTTCAAAATTCTATTCAACTCCGAAAAGTCACGGATTTATCAACGGAATCCTCGACAAAGCCGTTGATAGATTAGTAAAGGATGGAAAAATTTCTAAACTCGGAAGAGGTTTAATGGATTAATGTTATGAAAAAAATCATGTTTTTAGGCTTGGCCTTGTCGTTTTTGACAGCTTGTGGTTCTGATTCTCCTTCAGAAATCGTTGGTTACAAAACCACTATGAAAGTTGAGAGCGTATTTAATGCAGGAAAAATCGCCAGAGGCGAAGTGATTCATGCAAAGTTTACTGTTGAAAATACCGGTGATCAACCGTTGGTATTATCAGATGTATCCGGATCGTGCTCTTGTACGGTAGCGGATTGGAGCAAAGAGCCAATTGCTCCGGGAGAAAAAGGTTATGTAAAAGCAGACGTTAAAACAGAATCGTTTTCTGAAGGTCCTGTAACAAGAAGCGTAACAATTTTGTCCAATACAACTCCTCCGAGTACAAAGGTGGTAGTTGAAGCAAATATTATTAAATAAGTAGTTAAATAAAAAAAAGTAGAGTTATGCAAATTATAATGCTTGTATTGATGTTGGTGGTGTTTTATTTCTTTTTAATTCGTCCGCAACAAAAAAAGCAAAAAGAATTGAAGTCTTTTCGTGAGAACTTAAAGCAAGGAGATAAAGTGGTGACTATCGGTGGAATTCACGGGAAAATTCTTGAGATTACCGATACGACCGTTTTGATCAGTTCAGAAGGTACTAAATTGCGTTTTGAGAAATCTGCAATTTCTACAGCAGTAGCTGAAAACTTAGGAGTTCAGGCTTAAGCTTTAATCAAATTGAAAAAGCCGGAGTGAAAATTTTTCACCCCGGCTTTTTTTGTTTAATATATGACTTGTCCGAGAGTTTAATTGATGATTTCTCAGGATAATGGTGTTTAGACACTAACTCCCCACAGATGTGCAGATAAATACTCGCTGGTTAAATTGTAGCGACTGCCACCAATATCTGCGCATCTGTGGAAAAATCACCAGCATTCTCGTACAAAACCTTAATATAAAAAAGGGCCGCGATGTATCGCAGCCCTTTCTCTTTATCTCGTCTTTTCTATGAATCTTAGATATTCTCGATAATCATCGCAGAAGCACCACCGCCTCCGTTACAGATTCCTGCACCACCGATTTTCCCGCCGTTTTGCTTCAATACGTTGATCAAAGTAACGATGATTCGGGATCCGGAGTTTCCAAGTGGGTGACCCAAAGCTACAGCTCCACCGTTCACATCTACCTTTGAAGGATCCAATCCTAGAATTTTCGTGTTAGCCAAACCAACAACAGCAAACGCCTGGTTCAATTCCCAGAAATCTACCTGGTCAGTGTTCAAGCCAGCCTTAGCCAAAGCTTTAGGAACTGCTTTTGAAGGTGCAGTTGTGAAAAATTCCGGTTCATGAGCAGCATCTGCATAACTCACGATTTTTGCAATTGGTTTCAATCCGTGTTTTTCAACAGCCTCTTTTGAAGCTAAGATCAATGCAGAAGCTCCATCGTTCAATGTAGAAGCATTTGCTGCAGTAATTGTTCCGTCTTTATCAAATGCAGGTCTCAAAGAAGTGATTTTGTCCAAAAATACATTCTTGTATTCTTCGTCTTCCACAACCATGATCGGATCTCCTTTGCGTTGAGGAACAGAAACTCCAACGATTTCATCCTTGAATTTTCCTGCTTCCCAGGCTGCAGCTGCACGCTTGTATGAAGTAATCGCGAATTCATCCTGCTGCTCACGTGAAATGTCGTATTTCTTTGCAGTTTGCTCAGCACATGTTCCCATAGGAACTTTACTGTAAACATCCAACAAACCATCTTTTGTGATTCCGTCCAACATCGTGATGTTTCCGAACTTCATACCATTTCTTCCATCAATGTAATGAGGAGTCTGGCTCATGTTTTCCATTCCTCCGGCTACAACAATCTCGTTGTCTCCTGCAAGAATTGTTTGAGCACCAAGCATAATTGCTTTCATTCCTGAAGCACATACTTTGTTCACAGTCGTACAAGGAACAGTGTTTGGCAAACCAGCGCCAAGTGCAGCCTGACGTGCAGGAGCTTGTCCTACACCAGCTTGTAGTACGTTCCCCATGAAAACTTCATCAATGGATGCTGGGTTAACTCCTGATTTATCAAGAGCACCTTTGATAGCAGTTGCTCCTAATTGAGTAGCAGAGATCGACGACAGACCGCCCATGAAAGCGCCCATTGGAGTACGAACTGCTGCTATAATGTAAACTTCTTTCGACATAGCAAATTATAATTTCGATGACGAATTTACTCATTTTTCTCGTGTTATTTATTGGAATAATGTATTATACTCAACCAAAATCACAATACATCTGCTTTTAGAACATAGATTGCATCGTTTTTCATAGTTTGTAAAAAAGAATTGAAAAATTCAGGTATTGCCATTGTATTCACTTGAACAGAAGTCTCGTTATTTTTTTTCCTTAATATGATTTGGGATGTATGTTTATTCACTAAATTCAGTGATTTAACTAAATTTGTAAAAAAATAAAAACCAATCAGTCTATGAAAATCATTATTCTCTTTTTTGCTCTGGCAACAAGCTCTCTTGTTTATTCCCAGGCAGATCCTGAAAAGCTGCGCGACGATTTAAAAAAACTGGATGCCCTCCATGATTCGTTAATGCCAAAATACTGGACAGTTACCAGTTTATTCGGACTCTCAGGTTCTCAAACTTCTTTTGTTAACTGGGCTGCCGGCGGACGAAACAACATTGCGGTTTTAGGATTCGTTGATTTCTCAGCAGTTTATCAGAAACGAAGAATTAAGTGGTCTAACGATGTGAAGTTGGCTTTGGGTGGAATGTATTATACCGATTCAACCGGAAAGAAGCAGGGACTTCAAAAAACGGATGACCGGATTGACCTTTCCACTTCTTTTGGTTACGAATTTAAGAAGCATTGGTTTTTAACGGCTATCGGCGGGTTCAGAACACAGTTTTTGGATGGTTTCAGTTTTCCGAACGATTCTATTCCTATTTCGCGTTTTATGGCTCCGGGATATGCTAATTTCTCTTTGGGTATTGAATATGCACCAGTTGATTATTTCAACGTTTATTTGTCGCCGATTGCTTCAAAAATGACGATTGTGAATGACCAAAGACTGGCTGATGCAGGTGCTTTTGGCGTAAAAGCTGCAGAACTGGATGTGGATGGAAATATTTTGAAAAAAGGATTGCGTTTCAGAAATGAAATAGGGGCGTATTTCAGATTGCGTTTCCAAAAAGAACTTGTCAAGAATATTGAAATGAAGACACGTTTGGAATTGTTCAGTAATTACTCCAATAACCCGCAAAATATCGACGTTAATTTTGAAAACATCTTCACTTTTAAGATCTATAAATGGTTTCAGGCATCCCTTCAATGGAATCTGATCTATGATGATGATATCGATATTCGTGATTCAAAAGGAAGAACTGGTCCGAGAACACAATTTAAATCGGTATTGGGCTTAGGAATTTCATACACTTTAACGAATACGAAAAAGTAAAAAGCGTATTTTCGTTGCATGAATTACTTTTCCGATCATTCTTTATGGTGGTTGCTTCCTATCTCAATACTTGCTGTAGGATTCTCATTTTATTATTATTTCAAGACTGATCAGCGGTCTATCTGGAATTTAAAGCAGCTGAGAGTTCTTTTTTCTCTCAGAACACTGAGTATTTTCCTGATTGGTTTGTTGTTGTTGGGATTGGTATGGGAAACAATCAAATACCGGCCTGAAAAACCATTGATTATTACTTTGGTCGATTCTTCGGGTTCGATGTTGAATTACAAGGACAGTAATCAGGTCAAAAAGAATATTGAAGGATTCAGAGCGGCACTTCCGAAATCCTTGGGAGAAGATTATGAGTATCTGGAACTAGCGATCGGAACGGATGTAAGAGATCTGGATAAACTGTCGCTGAAAGATAAATCAAGTGATCTGGCAGCCGGATTCAAGCATATTAAGGATCGTTTTTTCAATCGGAATATCGGAGCAATCGTATTGATTTCAGACGGAAATTACAATCAGGGAGTTCATCCGATGTATGAAGCGGAACGTATTGAATTGACACCGGTTTTTGCTCTGGCGGTTGGTGATACGACTTTGAAACGCGATATCGTTGTTCGGTCCGTGATCTCCAATGAAGTAGCTTTTTTGAATAATGAGTTTCCTATTCAGACATTGGTGGATTTTCAGCGTGTTCCGGCCGGATCGTATCAGGTAAATTTACTTCAAAACGGAAAAGTCGTTCAATCGCAGAAAACAACGGTGAACAATTCCAATCTGGATCAGAAAGAGTTTTTGTTTACCGTTTTAGCTAAAAACAAGGGGTATCAGCGCTTTACGATTTCAGTTCAGGCTGTTCAGGGTGAATTTACCAAAGAAAATAATCAGCAGACTTGTTTTGTTGAAGTGATTGATTCCAAAAGCAATGTCTTGTTATTGGCAAGTGCTCCGCATCCGGATGTAGCTGCACTGCGTTCCGTGTTTGAATTGGATCAGGAAGCGGTTGTTTCATCCGAGTTACTTGCAAATTATTCTTTGGGAAATAAAATTCCGGATTTTGTGGTGTGGTATGAAAACGGTTTGCGTCCGAATGCCAATTTGTTCAAACAGCTTCAGGAAAGAGGAATTCCGGTTTTGATGATTCTGGGACCGAACGTAACGACCAGTTTGCTGCAAAGCTATGGTTTGGGGGTAAAATCTCCGAACGGAAATCAATACGAAGACGTGTATCCGGCTTTGGCAAATGGCTTTAATTCCTTTGGACTATCAGCTGATTTCACTTCCATTATTCCGGTTTTGACACCACTCAGAACAAAATTCGGGAGCTATAAACTTCCGTCGAACAGTGTGGTGGTCTTGAATCAACGGGTTGGAAGCATTACGAAAGATGCACCGTTGATCGCTGTTGCTCAAACCCAGAAAACAAAGATTGGATTTGTTTTGGGAGAAGGTTTATGGCGTTGGAAAATGAAGGAATTCATGCAGAAAAAAACAACTGTCGGGTTTGAAGAATTTGTCCAAAAACTGACGCAGTATATTTCTGTGAAACAGAATAGGGAGCCTTTACGGGTTACTTTACCCAAACGATTCAATACCATTGAGGATATTGTGTTTAAGGCTGAGTTTTACAATGAAGCAATGGAATTAATCACCACTCCGTCTGTCGAAATGACGATCACAAAACGCGGAGGAAAAAGCTTCAAGCAATTGTTCTCTCCGACAGCTAATTTCTATCAGTTGAACGTAGGGCAATTACAATCCGGAATGTATGACTGGAAAGTTGTTGGAGACAATAATGGAAAGAAATATTCGAAATCAGGTTCTTTTGCCGTAGATGAAATTTCATTGGAAGATCAGGATACCAGAGCGAATTTCTCTACGTTGAACCAATTGGCCGTTCAGTCGGATGGTTCTTACAAAACATTGGATCAGTATCGGGCTTTGATTCAGGAAATTAAAACGCGTGGAGATATCACAACCGTTCAATACGAAGATACAGGGTATCAGGAATTGATTGATTGGAAATGGATTTTCGCATTGATCATCGCATTGCTGAGCGCAGAATGGTTCCTGAGACGTTGGTGGGGAAGTTATTAAGAGAAAATTTTTGTTTGAATTGCGAATTGATTTTTTTAATTAACTCATTGATAATTAAAGGTTTTTATATTTCTCCAATAGATTCCATATGCCGTAAAAAGCATCATTTCCTGCTTTATCTGAAAAACTGGTGTTAAAGAGCATGATTCGACCGGTGTTGCTTTTCGGATCAAAGAACATCATCGATATGACTCCCGGATCTCCTCCGGTATGTCCGATGTATCCTGTGTAGCCAAAACCAATGAAAATTCCGACGTTATAGGATTCACTGTATGGATTCCGTTCATTTCTCTCTGTAAAATTCGACGCTGAAAGTTGTGCTTTGAAATACTCTTTGTAGCTCTCTTTGTTTAAAATACTGCCTTTTCCGTGGTATCCCTTGATCAGTTCGGTCAGAAACTTGCTCAAATCATTGACTGATGTCATCAATCCGCCGTCCGGATAAGAAAGTGATTCGTAGTAGGGAAGAGGCGTTTCGGGGTTTTCGTACAGGCGGGAAAGTGTTTGCAGTTTGATGTCTTCGTATTTCCAGCCGGAATCGGCCATTTTCAAAGGATTCAGGATGTATTCTTTTGTGAAGTTTGCGAAAGAAGTTCCTGTTGCCCGTTCAATGATATATCCTGCCAAAGCTGTTCCTGTATTCGAATATTCGTAGATTTCTCCGGGTTTATTGGTCAGGAAACCGGATGTTTGAAACCATTTTCCTTTTTCAGATAAGCTGTTTTTTAGAAAAACTTCCAAAGAAACAAGAGAATCGGAAGGATTGAAAAGTTGTGTTTCGTCAAAGGAAAGTTTGACTCCTTTCAAATCCTGATTGGGGCGCAGAATGTAGCTCTTCGTGAGATAATACTCGTTATCTATGATGGAAGAGGTGTGATTCGCCAATTGTCTGATGGTAATTTTAGCTTCCGGAAAATTCGGATTCACAACTTTGAAAGGTAAATATTTCTCAATCGGATCGTCTAAATTCAGTTTTCCCAATTCCTGAGCTTTCAGGAGCGCAATTCCCACAAAGGTTTTGGAAACGGAGGCAATATTCTGGATGGTTTTTTCTGTATATGTTTTCTTTGCCGAAACATCCGAAAAACCAAATCCTTTCTGATACAAGATTCCATCTTCATTGACAATTGAAACACCAAAACCGTTGAAAATGCCTTTTTTATAAATCTCATTGATTTCATCAGTCAGAGAATCAGACTTGTTAGCGGTTTTTTTAGTGTTTTTGGTTTGCGCAATTTGCCCCGTTGCACAAGACATTACGGTTGCTGAAGTCAGCAGAAGCAGGAATATTCCTTTCATTTGAGAGTTTTGATTGAACTTTCAAATAAACATACTAAATTTTTAATTGAGGGTCTATTTCTTGAAAAACAACTCAGGAAATACACTTTGGGGTTCCTTGTTGGATAAACGGAGCTTAATGAATGATTTGAGGTAACCTGTTCCATAACCGTAAAACTGAATACAAACAGCAATAATCGAATAAAATCCGACTTTCAGGCTCTTGTTTTGGATGGAAGAAAGCACTCCGATTAAAACAAAGTAGAAAAGATACAGGAACACGGGAAAGTTTATTCTGAACAGCAATAAAGCAAGCGAAAGAACAGCTCCGCAAAGAAACAGGGATGGGAACCAAAATGTAAGTTTCTTATACTCCGGATGCCAGGTATCCAGAATAGGGCGGGCCTTTCCAAATTTATTGACCTGTTTGTAAAATTTCTGCCAGTCAATTCTGCGCTTGTGATAAACAAATGAATTGGTAAAAAGAGTCGTGCTGTATCCTTGTTTCCAAAGTCTGATAGACAAATCGGGATCTTCCCCCGGATGAATATCGCCAAAACCACCTGTCGACTCAAATGCCTTACGCGACAAGCCCATGTTGAAGCTTCTGGGTTGAAATTTCGTTAGTGTTTCTGATTTTCCTCTGATACCACCGGTTGTGATGAAGGAAGTCATCACGAAATTGATCGCTTTTTGAATATCACTGAACGAATCCAAGGCCGCGTCGGGTCCTCCGAAACAATCAACATAATTTTTGCGGAGATTTTCATCTACGCTTTGCAGGTATCCCGGAGGAATAATACAGTCTGAATCGAGAATGATAAAGTAATCGCCTTTTGCATTTCTCATCCCGAAATTCCGGGAATCTCCCGGACCGCTATTGGGTTTGAAATAGTAGGAAATCGCTAATTTGTCGGCGTATTTCTCAACAACACTCTGACATGTTACTGATGAACCATCTTCAATAATTACAATTTCGTATGGATCTGTATAGTTTTGTACGGCGAGGCTTGCAAGCAATTCTTCAACCTCGTCAGGGCGGTTATACACCGGAACTATCAGCGAAAAAAACATAATCAGACTTTACTTTTAACAAAGTTACTCTTAATTTATCTGCCGGATTATTTTCCGGCAGATCGAATACAGGAGGATTTTACTTTTTCAACATGTCGTTTGCCATCATTTGCTTGACGGTTTTTTCCATGCCTTCAACAGATCCGTCTAAGAAAATAACATTTCCTTTGCCTTTTTCTGCAAATTCTTTCACTGCTTCTGTCCACATAGAGAACAAAATCAAGGAAGTATCCAAATCTGCCGCCTTCATTTTTTCAGCTGCTTCTGTCATACCCTGAGCTACTTCTTCACGGAACAGGGCAATTCCCTGACCTTTCAACTGTGCCGCTTCTTTTTCTGCCTGAGCTGCAATTTTAATTGCATTTCCTTCAGCTTCCGCTGCTTTTGTTTTAGTGATCAATAATGCCTGACCTTCGTTTTCTGCAGCAGCTTTCAAGTTGTTTGATGCTACTACTTTTGCCATCGATGTGGTAATCTCAGCATCAAATGTAATGTCGTTCAATTGCAAGTCGATCAAATGGAATCCCCACGTTTCCAATGTGTGATCCAAACTATCTTTCACATCAGCTACAATTTCACCACGCAGAAGTAAAATTTCAGCTTGTTTCTTTGTCGCAACAAATCCACGCACAGAACCTTCAATCGTACGAATCAAAGCCTGAATAAAACTGCGTTGATCAACGAACTTAAAAGCAACATTTTTAATGGTTTCTTCTTCAGCATTCAAAACTGAATAAACCAGCATGGCTTTGAAATACACATTTGCCTGATCTTGTGTAATTGCCTGAAATTCCATTTCAATAGCACGGTTCTGAATAGAAACACGGTTATTCAGACGCTCAAAGAAAGGAATGCGGACATTTAATCCGGGTTTCATGATTCTTCGGTACTTCCCGAACATGGTAACAACAGCAATAGTTCCTTGTTGGACAGTTACAAAACTGAAAACAAGCAGGAGCACAGCAACTCCGATTAGAATGTATTTAACTTCGATCATAAAAAGTGATTTGTAACAAACTTAGTCATAATTCAAAACTGAAAATTGAAAATGTAAAATTAAAAAGACAGAATATAACATTTAGCCCATAAAGCTTTACTGTGTTTAGGAATTAAATGATATCTCATACAAGATTCACGAACTGTTTTAAATTATTTAGAAAAAGTTTTTGTCTGTTATAAAATAAACTTGAAAGAAAAGCGTTAAACAAGAAAAACGCCCTTTAATAAGCCTATGGTAAATAAATACTTGACAAACATGCAAACACAGGAAGTTACTGAGATTGCGAATCCATCCGCAGCCGTAATCAGTCAGATTCTGAATTACAGCAAATCATTGGAGGTAAAGAAATTAAAGCGCAAAAAAGTGCTTTTAAATTTAAACTAGAAAAGAAAGACCCTTAAACGGGTCTTTTTTAATTTTATCAGGGTACTTTTTCGTATTCGAGAGTTCCAAGAGTTTCCTGTGTAATGACGCGTTTCTTTGCATCAAAATACTCAATCAAAAATACAATTGGGAGAACTCCTGAAATAATAGTCAGGCTTTTTCCGTCAGGAGACAATTTCCATTTTCCTTTGTGAACATCATCACCGGTAATGCTTTGAAATTGATGTTTGTTTTCCAGAAAAACCTGAAAAATCTGATCTGTATGAAAATGGTCCTGCAGATTTTTTTCTTTCCCGTTTTGCGTCCATTTAACCAATTTCCATTTTCCGATAAGTTCAGTTTCGGTTTGAGCGTTAGCGGAAACTGACAATAGAATGATGATGAATAAAAGAGTGTTTTTCATGATTCAGCTGTTTTTTCAAAAATAATATTTTTGGATTTCATTTTTGGATTGGACGTAATATTGCGGAATTGCGTTCAATTTTGAAAAGGATATTTTTTAAGTTAATATTTTGATAGCTAATGTTTTATCTGTTATTGTATTAAGTAATAGTATAACTCTGTCCCAATATTGGGAAATTACTTTTTTGAGCGGCTCGATATCCCTGTATTCTCAACACACTTCGCCTCCAATAGCTTAATCTCGCTGATATTTTGGAACAATAATTAATGTTTCCCAATTGGAATAATATGTTTGGCTCAATCCTGAAATGTTCTTTGTAGACCGGATTGCTATTCGCACCTGATATACTCCCGGATTAGGGAACTGATGAAACTGAGTGATATTGATCTCTTCAGTATGCTTTCCTTTCGAATCGATTATAAGCTCTTTTCCATTCCCATAAAAGGAAATTTCACTTTCCGTAAAGAAATGAAATTTTTTCCCGTCAGCCGAAATAGCTTCCAGATAAAGTTCTGAACCGCTGTTTTCCAGGCAAAGATTCAGATTGCTTTCTCGCACACTTATTTTCGGGAGACTGTTATTCTCGATGATTAATTCAGCATAACAATCAGACATGGAAGGACTGTTGTGAGATGATAAAATGAAGGCCGTATCTTGTTTTAAGCTTAAGTTCAATACCAATGCTTTATCCGGATTTTGATGAATAGTCGCATCAAATGGCTGATTGCAATGTTGCTCCAGATAGGAAAGGCCACGCTCGCCTGCATTTGTCCATTCCTTACATGCTGCCTCAATATTGCCCATTCCCATTAGATTTAGGCCATAATTGAGGTGTCGAATTTCCAACGACCTTTGATCAAGGGAGTAGGCGATTGCATTTTGAAAATCAATTAAAGCTCCTTCGACATCAATTTTAGAATTAAATTTCGCGTCTCCCAGTGCATCAAGAATGATTGGGTTGTTGGGTTCCAGCTGATTGGCCTTGTTTAATTTTTCAATCATCAGTTCAAAATTTACCGGGCCGATATATTCTAATTCTTGGGCATCTTTTATTAAAGCCTGTGCTTCCGGATTCGTTACTTTTTCTTTTCGTTCAACGGAGTTTTGATACAGGAATGCTGCTATCTCGGTCAAGGGGCCTTTTTGAGTATTTCTGCCGCTGCAAACCGTTATATTTTCTTTTGTCTTCAACTGGCTGATATGTGTATCAGTTATTTGAGAACGGTATTTTGAGCAAAGAATATGGAAAACAGTCAGTCTGACTTTGGTATTGGTGTTTTTGTTGAAAATACTATCCAATGCGTTAAAATCCAGTTGTGAAATAACTTCAAACTCTTTGATTTGCTTTTTTTCAAAATCATTGGCAAAACGCTCTTCGTAAAAGATCAGAATACATTCTCCTTTTTCAATGGAAGAAATGGCCTGTTTCAAACGTTTAGGATCCGGTTGGGATTGACTATAACTGATTGATTGACTTAGGAGAAGAGCAAATAATAAAAGTGGTTTCATGAAATTGAATTTAGGTGAATCAAAAAAAAGACCATTTGAATAAGCAAATGGTCTTTTTTTATAGATTTTCGAACTACCAGATTTTAGCAACCTTTTCGTCCGGATTTCTCATTTTATCTCCTGGTTTCACATTGAATGCAGCGAAGAACTCAGGACAATTCATCAGCGGACCGTTTACGCGGAACATTCCCGGAGAATGCGGATCCGTCGCGATGCGTTTTTTCAATTCTGCTTCCGTGTAATTGATTTTCCACAATTGGGCATAAGCAATGAAGAAACGCTGGGCAGGCGTGTAGCCGTCAATGATCACGTTCTTTTTGAAATCGTCAGTCATGGTATAAGCGTAATACGCCATTGTCAATCCGCCTAAATCTGCAATGTTTTCGCCCATTGTCAATTCTGAATTCACACAATTGTCCGAAATAGGGCAGAATGAGCTGAAAGTTTTACCTAAAATCTCTGTTTTGGAAATGAATTTCACCTTATCAGCTTCTTTCCACCAATCGTTGTAGCTTCCGTCTGCAGCAAATTTAGATCCGTTATCGTCGAAACCGTGTGTGAACTCATGACCGATTACCATTCCGATTCTTCCGTAGTTTACTGCATCTTCTGCATTTTCATCGAAGAATGGAGGCTGCATAATTCCAGCCGGAAACGCGATTTCATTCAAAAGCGGGTGATAATAAGCATTCACCAAATGAGCCGGCATTTCCCATTCCTTGCGATTGACCGGTTTATGCAGTTTTTCCAGATTTTCCTTGAAGGAGAAAGAACGGCAATTGTCGATGTTTGCAACATAATCAACAGAGCTGATTGACAATCCTTTATAGCTTTTCCACTCATCCGGGAAACCAAGCTTTCTTCCGATAGCGTTCAATTTCGTTAAAGCTTCTTTTTTCGTGTCGTCAGACATCCAATCCAAGCCCTGAATACGTGTTCTGAAACTGATCAACAAATTGTCGACCATTGTATTTACTTTCTTTTTAGCGTTTTCAGAAAACGTTTTGTCAACAAATGCTTTTCCTAGTAACTCGCTCAAAGCAGAACCCGTAATTTCATCGATACAACGATCTTCAATCGGTTTCATAGCAGTTGTTCCGCTCAAAACACCACCGTAGAAATCAAAATTGTGTTTCACCCATACGTCATCCAATTTTCCTGCATAGGAATTAATGGTGCACCAGGAAAGGTAATTTTTCCATGAATTCAATGAAACTTTATCAACCATTACATTCACTTGTTTCATGAAGTCAGGTTGACTAACGATCAGTGAATCAAAACTTTCGCATCCGATTTTAGAAAGATAAGATTCGAAATCGAACTTCGGCATCATTTTCACCAATTGATCCAATGACATCTTGTTGTAAGTCTTTTCAGGCAAGCGGGATTCCGCAGGAGTCATCATTGCATTGGCAAGTTCTTTTTCAAAATTGAAAATATCGTTTGCCTTTGTTTTTGCTACGCTTTCGGATTCACCCAGTAACTGATAGGATTTTTGAATATGAATAATGTATGCATCACGAATTGCCTGCTTATTGTCCTGGAAATAGTAATCGCGGTTTGGTAACCCGATTCCTGCCTGACCAATGTATGCCACATTCTTGTCTACATTTTTCAAATCCTGACCAACTCCGAAACCAAATACCGATTCGATCGTCAATTGATGCTGTTTCGCAATAGCGTCTACGAACTCATCCTTGGATTTCAACTCGTCGATTTTAACCAAACGCAGTTTCAATGGTTGAATACCTGTTGCATTTCTGACTTTCATATCCGTGTAGGAAGTGAAATAATCACCCAGCAACTGATTTTGATTTCCGGAAGCTCTGTCTTTTGAAGCAGCAGCGTCTTCCAGAATTTGCTTCAGCGTTGCTTTGTTTCGCTTATCCAGTTCATTAAAGCTTCCCCAGCGGGATTCTGTGTTCGGAACAGGATTGTTTTTACACCAGATTCCGTTTGCAAACTGGAAGAAATCTTCCTGCGGTTTCACAGACAAATCCATGTAAGAAACATCGATACTTGTTGGCTTTTTAGCAACTTCAGGAGTGGATGAAGCCGTTTTATCCGGTGTTTCAACCACTGTTTTCGGCTGACAAGCAACCAAAGAAGCTGCAATAACCGTTAGAGGCAAAAATTTATTAACCATTATTTTCAGGGTTTAAAAGCATTTCAACATGAGGGATTTCGTCTTCGTAGTATTCTTTTCCAGTGGAAACGAAGCCGGATTTATTGTAGAATTTCTCCAAATGTTTTTGAGCAGAAATCCGAATCGGAACCTTCCCGAATTCTTCATAAACAAATTGAACACATTTTTCCATTAATTCTATTCCGACACCGGCTCCACGGCATTCTGCCGTCAAAACAACACGCCCGATAGCCACTTCCGGAAATGAAATTCCGGGATGGAGAATACGCGCAGTTGCAATAACATCTCCTTTTCCGTCACGAAGCAAGAGGTGATAAGCCTTTTTATCTTTTCCGTCCAAGTCCAGATAAGAGCAATTTTGTTCAACAACAAATGCTTTCAATCTCAATGCAATGATGTCGTGAAACTCATTGATTGTTAGTTCTTTGTAGGGTTTGAATTGCCAGTCTAAATGCATTGTTTAAAGTTTAAAAGTTAAAATGTAAAAGGTAGAAAGTGAATCATCCAAAATTTTTCACTTTTTCACTTTTCACTTTTCAATTATCATGTTTGGATTACTCCAACATTATACGGTTTCTCAGCTTTCTTATGATTTGCCATTTCAATTCCGATGGACAAAAACTCTCTGGTTTTCGCCGGATCGATAATTGCATCAAGCCACAAACGGGAAGCAGCATAATAAGGTGAAATTTGTTCGTCGTAACGTGATTTAATCGTATTGTAAAGCTCGGCTTCTCTTTCCGGCGTGATTTCTTCTCCACGCGCTTTCAAAGAAGCAACTTCAATCTGTAACAATGTTTTTGCCGCCGCTGCACCGCTCATTACAGCAACTTCAGCTGTCGGCCAGCCAACGATCAGGCGCGGATCATATGCTTTTCCACACATGGCGTAATTTCCTGCTCCGTAAGAGTTTCCAACGATAACGGTGAATTTCGGCACAACCGAATTCGCCATTGCATTTACCATTTTTGCTCCGTCTTTGATGATTCCGGCATGTTCTGATTTAGAACCAACCATGAATCCTGAAACGTCCTGGAAAAAGATTAACGGGATATTTTTTTGATTGCAATTCATGATGAAACGCGCTGCTTTGTCGGCAGAATCATTGTAAATCACACCTCCGAACTGCATTTCACCTTTCGCGTTCTTGGAAAGTTCGCGCTGATTTGCTACGATTCCGACGCTCCAGCCATCCAAACGCGCATAAGCACATACGATTGTTTTTCCGTAATCGCTTTTGTATTCTGTCAGGCTTCCTTCATCGAAAATACTGTCCAGAATGTCGTGTACATTGTAAGGTTTCGATCTTTCTGAAGGTAAAACTCCGTACACTTTCTTCGCTTCTTCTTTCGGAGCAATCGATTCAATGCGGTCAAAACCTGCAGATTCCGGCGCACCGATCTGACTCATCATTTTGCGAATCGTCATCAAGCACTCTTCATCATTTGCTACTTTGTAGTCGCAAACACCGGAGATTTCCGTATGCGTGGTAGCTCCACCCAAAGTTTCATTGTCGATGTTTTCACCGATAGCGGCTTTCACCAAATAAGATCCTGCAAGGAAAATCGTTCCTGTTTTGTCAACAATCAATGATTCGTCAGACATAATCGGAAGGTAGGCGCCACCGGCAACACAACTTCCCATTACAGCTGCAATCTGGGTGATTCCCATGGAACTCATTACGGCGTTGTTTCTGAAAATGCGTCCGAAATGTTCTTTATCCGGAAAAATTTCATCCTGCATCGGCAAGTAAACACCTGCTGAATCCACCAAATAAATGATCGGAAGTTTATTTTCCATTGCAATTTCCTGTGCACGCAAGTTCTTTTTTCCGGTAATCGGGAACCAGGCTCCGGCTTTTACGGTTGCGTCGTTTGCAACTACAATACATTGTTTTCCGGATACTTTTCCAATCACCATTACAACACCGGCAGAGGGGCAGCCGCCGTGTTCTTTGTACATTCCCATTCCTGCAAATGCACCAACTTCGAAGCGCGGGGTATTCGCATCAAGGAGCATATCGATTCGTTCTCGGGCGGTCATTTTTCCTTTTTCATGAAGGGCTGCGATTCGTTTTTCACCGCCTCCTTTCATGACTTTGGCTAATTCAGCTTCCATTCGGGAGATTTTTAGCCTCATTTCATCGTCATTCTTATTGAATTCCAATTCTTTTGCGTCAATTGCCATGTTTTTTCGTTTATAAGCGTCCCAAATATACACAATTCACTGTAGAAACTTTCTCGGAGATAAGTAAAGAATCCTTGATTTCTGAATTACTTTTGTTATATGCAAGATACATACAAGCACAAAGGAATGAGAAAGCAGTTGATTGAGCAATTGCGCCAGAAGGGAATTACCGATGAACGCGTTTTAACTGCCTTTGATGCTATCCCGAGACATTTCTTTTTGGATCTGGTATTTGAGCAGCAAGCTTATTCCAATGTGGCTTTTCAGATTGGGGCGGGCCAAACGATTTCACATCCGTATACAGTTGCTTTTCAGACGTCTATCCTGGAATTGAAAAAAGGGGAGAAGGTATTGGAAATCGGTACAGGATCCGGATTTCAAACATGTATTTTATGTTCAATGGGAATGAAGGTATTCTCCATCGAACGCCAGAAGGAACTGCATATTAAAGCAAAAGGTATTATTGATCATTTTCGTTTTACTCCCAAATTGTTTTTTGGAGACGGTTATGAAGGAAAAGAAACTTTTGCTCCTTTCGACAAGATTTTAGTTACCTGTGGAGCTCCGTTTATCCCGGAGAAATTGGTTCAGCAATTGAAAGTAGGAGGAATGATGGTGATTCCGGTCGGAGACCTGGATTCACAGGAAATGCACCGCATCACTAAAATTTCGGATTCGGAGTACAAGGAAGAAGTGTTCGGAAACTTTAGTTTTGTTCCGATGTTGGAGAAAACTGTCAGATAAGTTAAAAAGTATAAGGTAAAAGTCAAAAAGTATATCTTTTGAATTTTTTCACTTCTTACTTTTACCGTTTCAATTAATCAGGCTTTCATACGCATTTTGTATCTCGACAAACTTTTCAGCGGCCATTTTTTGTTGTGATTCGGTTCCGGTTGCAAAATGATCGGGATGGTGAATTTTGACCAATTTCCGGTAAGCTTTCTTGATTTCTTCGATACTTGCACCTTTCTGAACTCCCAGAATCTCGTGAGCATATGCTTTTGTATCCTTTGCGGGAGTTTTCTCAGTGCTTTCCTTTTTATGTTTCGCATACGCTGCATAAATGGCGATAATCTTGGTCAGGTTTTCCGGAGCTAAATCCAGATCCAGGTTGATTTGTTTCAGAAAAGCCATTTCATGCGCATTCATTTTCCCGTTGATCAAAGCCAATCCTGTGAGGAAATAGACAATCTGAGAACGACTTCCTTCATCTTTTAAATGCATTTTCATCCAATCGGTAATTGTTTTGGTCCTGATGGGATATCTGAGTGAAAACAACAGCGAATCTCCGAAATTGTAATTGGAAGAAGGGAAGTAGCGATTAAAATACTGATTGATGAATTGGATTTTTTCCTTCGATTCCTGATAATCCATCAGAATCAACTTGGCTCCCAATGCCAGATAGGCTTCCAGATAATTGTCTTCAGTGGGTTTCAAACCCTGAGGGAAAATTCCTTTTCGCCAGGAACGTGAATGTCTGGTTTTATAGGTATACAAAATGATTCCTCCAAAAAAAGGAATTCCAAACAAAAGGATGACCAGCCAATTGGGAAGCTCTGCTGCAGGTTCGAAGAAAAGCGGAATGAATTGCATAGAAACGAATGTATAAAATATTTAATCCGAACCAATGCTGAAAGTAACAGTTATTCGATCGTATGCAGATGCGAATGGAAATTTTACCTTTGTATCAAACTGAAAAAACGCTGTATGCGGAATTTGAAACGAATCACCTTTTTCTTTATCGTTTTATACTTGCTTTTTATTCTGCTGAATGGTTTCGAATCTTTCTGGAATAGTCTTGTATCTTTGGATCCGTTAAAGCAAACACTGTTTCCGGTTATGAAACAAGAAACGCTTATTCATCGTTGGCTGGATATACTGGATTTCGCAGGAAAAGTAATTTTTCTTTTAGTATGTAATCATGTTGTAAGGAAGAATAAATTGGGAAAAAGCTATCATTTTCTGATTGTTTTACTCAGTTTTGTTCCCATTGTTTATTCTGTTTTGTCTTTTATACTTTGGCGGAAATTGAATCGATCTCTGTTTATCTACTCCGGAAAGGATTTTATCAGATCCGACCGGAAGATTATACTTATTTGGATTTTGGTTATCATTCGCGTGTTTGTTCCTTTGATTTATTTGATTTTGGTCGACTACTCAAATTCACCGGAACTTGTTACGACTGTAATGTCTTATAAGAATTACGAATTAATTGCAAGCTCTGTTTATGCATTGATCTTTTCATTGGTGTATCTGTCCTATTTTTGGGAATTCCGGAAAATAGTCCGGGATATCGGACCGAGAACGATCCCAATCAGTGAAAACCAGTTGCTGGATGATTGAATTTGAAAGATGCTAACAATAAAGGATTTGATCAGATCGTTTGAACCATCATGAACAAACTACCAGTCATTTTTTTTCTGGCATTTTCAATTTCAGGCTTTTCCCAGCAACGTGTCGGACTGGAACTTTTCAGCCATTTTGATCATCTGTCGGTGGGAATTCACTATCAGAAAGTGATTTATTCGAAATTCCTTATCGGAACAGGGATAGTCTGGATGAAGAATAGAAGAGGAGAAGCTTTTCAGGATGAATCTTCAAACGGAATTCATACAGCTTTGGTCAAGATTTCTGAGTCGTTCGATAGAAACGATGAAAAGTATGTTGTTCAGGGATACCGAACTGTTTCCAAAGCTCTGATGTTGACTTTGAATACCGGATATTTTCGTGAATTTGGTTCTGTTCATGGAGTCAGAGTGAATCTCAATGGCAGGGTTGGTGGAGCTCAAAATTCCGGAAGCTATGCTTATAAAGGAATGATAAATGATACGATAATTCCTGTACATCATCAAAAAAATCACTTGGTAGCGGCAATCAGCCCTGAGATTTATCATACACTGCGTCAAAGAAGTAAACTCACCTTTTATTATGGCCTACGTTTTCCAATCTACTTCTCAATTGATAAAAGAAACTTTAATCCAATGTTCCGGAAAGATGGATTTTATGGATTGGAAATGGAGATCGCACTCGGAATAACGTATTTTATCGGAAAAAATAAAAGTCCTGATTAAGAGTGTTTTAATTGATTTATTTGCAATGTTTTACATTCCTTTGAAAAAAAGTTTCATTCCCGTGTCACCTTTTCGAATCTCGTTACACTAACTTTATAAGAGACCAATTTAGCAGCATGGCAGCCATGAAAAAGAAACGCTTCATGGAACTTTACGAACCGATACATGTGCGGTTTGAAAAGTTTTGTAAAGCGAGAGCGTACGGAAATTTTCACTTCAAAGATTTGATGCATGATGCATTGTTGGTCGCTTATGAACGTTTTGAATCTTTGAAGAGTGACGACGCATTCCTACACTTTCTATTCGGAATAACTATTCGCTTGCTTGCCAATGAAAACCGTAAGAAATCTACGGAACGATTAGTGGATAACCAGCAGGCTTATAATTATTCGGTTGAAGGTGACAGAACGGACAGACAGTTGGAAATTAATTTATTATATGAAGCAATTTCGAAATTGCCTGATATTCAGAAAGAAAGTATTATTCTCTTCGAGATCTCAGGATTTTCAATCAGAGAAATTGCCGAATTACAACAATCTTCGGAGGATGCTGTGAAACAGCGCCTGGTTCGAAGCAGAAAAAAACTCTTGGAATTAATGACCGAGAAACAGGAAGTTGAATCAAAAAATATGAGTTATGACAGAAGATAAATTATCGGGTTTGTTCGATGAGATTCGGAATGAGTCAGCTCAGACTTCCGTTTCCGAAGTAAATCAATGGATTGAAACTGCTGTGGCAGGTGCTGCAACAATTGGCCTCTTAGCAACATTGAAACTATTTCTCATTAAAAAACCTTTGATTATGTGGTCAGCATTTTTAACCCTTGCCGGTGGAGCATCATTAAGCGCAGTTGTGCTTTTCAGTCAACCGGAAGTAAAAGAAAAACAAGTAGATAAACCAAGGGTAAGTCATTCCTTACCGGTGAAGAAATCAGAAACCGCTGAAGCGGAAATACAAAAAGAAACAGTAACTCCCATACCTGAAGAAGCTCCCACCGAAAAAACAAAAGAGGAAGCGCCAGTTCTACCTGAAGATATGGGAGTTCGCATTCCTGCAAGAACGCCAGAGTTAGAAACGAAAAAAGGATCGATTCTGGCTTTAAAAACGACTCCTCAGGTGAGTCAACCATTCACTAAAATCGATGTTTCGGGGGCAATTTCCGTGGAATTGACTCAGGGAAAATCATGCACTGTGGAAGTTGTACCGGAATCTGCGAAAGATCTGGTGCGTGTTGAAATTCTCAACGGAACACTTCATTTGAGTAATGAATCAAGGAGGAGAAACAACAGCAGCGAAGATTTTGTTGTGAAAGTGAGCATGCCAACTTTGGAAAGGGTAGATATGAGCGGAGCAACTACTTTGGTTTCTACGAACCAATTCGATGTGAAATCTCTTATTGTGGATATGACAGGAGCGAGCGACCTGAATCTGAAAGTAAATGCATCTTCCTCTAAAGTGGATCTTTCCGGAGCGTCTAATATCAAACTGAATGGAACATGTGAAACGATGAGTTTGGATGTATCCGGTGCTGCTCAGGCAAATTTGTTTGATCTGAAGACCAGAAAAGCAAAAGTGGACAACAGCGGCGCAGGACATGCGGAGATTTCCGTTTCGGAAGGATTGGTAGTTGATGGCTCCGGAGCAAGTGTTACCTATTATCAGGTGGAAGGAAATTCAAGGGAAGTTTCAACCAGTTTGGGAACCAGCGGAACCGCAGTAGTAAAAAAGCGATAAACGCTTAAAACGATTTGATAAAAAGAACTAAAGACGCTGTAACAAAGCAATAGTTAGGTTTACCATAAGTAGAGTTAAAGAAAAAGAAACAAAACGTTGTTTCGCAAAAATCCCCCGAGGAGTCGGGGGATTTTGTTTTTGTATCATGTTTTAAAAGCTGACTGAACGGGAGTCGAAGAAAGCTTTCATGTTTTGTTAATGCTCTAAACTTGCCAAATAACGTTCAGCATCCAAAGCAGCCATACAACCAGTTCCCGCAGCAGTAATTGCCTGACGGTAATTTCTGTCAGCAGCATCTCCGGCTACAAATACTCCCGGCACATTTGTCAATGAAGTTCCCGGTTTTTCGTATTTGATGTATCCTGTTTCATCCAGATTGATGTAATCCTTGAAAACGTCTGTATTTGGTTTGTGACCAATTGCAACGAAGAAACCAGTTGCAGGAATATCGTGTTCTTCACCGGTAACGTTGTTTTTAACTCTCACCGCGTTTACACCATTTCCGTCACCCAATACTTCAACTGTTTCGGTGTTGTGCAAAATCTCGATATTCGGAGTGTTTCTAACACGGTCAGCCATAATTTTGGAAGCGCGGAATTTCTCCGTACGAACCAACATCGTTACTTTCTTACACAATTTAGAAAGGTAATGTGCTTCTTCACAAGCAGAATCTCCTGCACCTACGATCACCGTTTCCTGGCCGCGGTAGAAGAATCCGTCGCAAACTGCACAAGCGGAAACTCCACCTCCGATTGAAAGGTAGTGTTGTTCGGAAGGTAATCCCAAATATTTTGCGGAAGCTCCGGTAGAAATAATCACTGTTTCAGCATGAATTTCATGACCGTCTTCGCTCCAGCATTTGTGGATCGGACCAGTGAAATCAACTTTTGTAATAAATCCTGAGCGAACGTCTGTTTCAAAACGTTTTGCCTGTGCTTCCAATTGAACCATCATTTCCGGTCCTGAAATTCCGTCCGGATATCCCGGGAAGTTTTCAACTTCGTTGGTCGTCGTTAACTGTCCTCCGGGTTGCATTCCCTGATACATAACAGGTTTCATTTCAGCTCTTGCAGCATAGATTGCTGCTGTATATCCTGCGGGACCTGAACCAATGATCAGGCATTTTACTTTTTCAGCGCTCATGTTTGTTTTTATCGTTTTTTTAGTTTGAGTCAAATACAAAATTAGGGTTTTCCCGTTTCAGAAAGAACCCTTCGTGAGATCCTGTTTTCAGGTAGGAATCCAAGATTATTTTTTACAGTAGTAGATGAAAGCGGGTGGAAAATTTGCCGGAGTAAATGCAATTTCTACATGCTTAAAAAACTGTTTGATGTTCTTTTTTGCGTTCAATGAATATTGAAACTGAACATACAGTGAATTTTCATGCATTGCCCGGTGGCTTTCTTTCAGAATTCCGTTCTTTAATTCTGCCGGAAAATTTGCAAGCGGGAGAGAGGATACTACTGCATCAGCATGAGGCAACCCGTGCTTTTGAAGGTATTCTCCGATCTTTTCTGCTGAATCATGAATCAAGATGACGCGTGGATCTTTAAACTCTTTTTTGAGCATATTCATGAAACTGTCGTTGAGTTCAAAAACCAAAAGCACACCGTCCGGACTTAGCTTCTGAAGCATTTTCCGTGTGAAAACTCCGGTTCCGGGACCTAATTCCACGATGACTTTAGCTGTTGAGAAATCAATTTTCTCCAACATTTTCTTTGCTAAATATTTTGAACTCGGAGCCATCGCCCCGACCATTTTACGTTCTTTCCAGAAATTACGTATAAACGAACGCTTATCAGACATTTTCTCTTGTTTCTTTGAGTGCGAATTTACCATTATTGATCACTCCGTAAACACATCCGTTCAATTGTTTATTCAACGCAGGTGTGTTAGTACATGGTATAAGCAGATCGTCATGTGTGAAAACCCACGGTTTTTTGGGGGTAAATAAGGATAAATCTGCTACCGGCTGGTCTTCAATTGATTTAATATCCAATGATAATAATTCACGTCCTTTTTCAGTCAGAGCCTTCACAACGAGTTCCAAATCAAATTCCGGGCAAGCTCCCAGTTCTCCGAAGAGGGTTTGCAAGGTGCTGTTTCCGTAATTGGCATGATCGAATTCCAAATCCGTTTCTTCCGTATCATTTGGTCTGTGATCTGAAACAATGCAGTCGATTGTACCGTCTTTCAATCCTTCCCAAAGTGCAATTCTATCGGCTTCTCTTCGAAGTGGCGGCATTAATTTGAAATTCACATCGAAATCCAAAACGGCAGTTTCGTTGTAAATTAAATGTTGTGCATGAACATCAGCGGTGATATTCAATCCTTTTGCTTTTGCCTTGCGGATCAGATCCACTGATTCTGCATTTGCAATTCCTGTGGCATGTAAATTTCCTCCGGTATATTCCAATAAACGCAGGTTGCGCTCCAGTTCGATTACTTCGCTGATGGAAGGATCTGCTTTCAAGCCGGTTTTGGTAGAAGCTTCGCCTTCATTGACCATTCCGCCTCCTGAAATCGACTTGTCGTGAGCAAAACCAACCACAATTCCGTCAAAATTCTTAGAGTAAAGTAAAGCTCTGTACATGATTCCTCCGTTTACCGGAACCAAATCATCTGAGAACAAACGAACTCCGGATTGGAACATATCGTACATTTCAGCCAGCGCTTCGCCTTGATTTTTCTTCGTGATACAGCCCATCGGGTGAATCGTTGTAACGGCATTTTCTCCTCTTCGCAAAACATATTCCACGCTGGTTTTGTTGTCCAGAACCGGTTTGGTGGAAGGAAGAACAGCTACGTGTGTGAAGCCGCCGAAAGCAGCAGCATCCAAACCACTTTGAATCGTTGATTTATGTTCTTCTCCCGGATCTGCGAAATGAGCTTTCAAATCGACCCAGCCTTTCGAAATATGCAGGTTTTCTTCCTGAATTTCGAGTTCGCAGGATCTGTTGATTTTTTCTGCAATCTCGTGGATTCTTCCATCTTCCAGATAGATATCCACCGTTTTACCATGCCACTTCGAGCCTTTATCTATAACTCTTACTTGTCGAATGAGTAATTTCATATCTTATTTCTTGTAGAAAATTAGCAATGCCATTTCGCACAGGACGAAAATTCCTGCAAAGAAAACAAACCAAATCCAGATGTCATAACTCTCTCCGATTTCTAACAGAGAAGCGCTATTCCAATTGGAGCCATCCTGAATGGTATTGACTTGAATTCCGGCTTGCTGAAAACTGGTTTTAATTTCTTCGGGAGTAGATTCTGCGGTCTGAGATTCCAGTCGATTGTAGTTCATTGAAACGATTCCCTTGTTCTTTCCTTCCTGCTGAATGTTGTAATTTCCTGCTTCAAGAATTCGAATAGCTTCCAATCCCTGAACGGAAATATAGGAACGCTTGTTTTTGGTGAACAAAACCGGAATGTAATCAATGGTTCCTTGTTTTAAATGAACCGGGTTATCGCCTGCAGCGGCATTGTTCAGCGGATAACTTCCGTCCGAACCGATAATGAGGTAATATGGATTCTGCCGTTGACTCAAATTCCCAACGTGCAGAAGAAGCGTAGAAAACAGCTGATTGCTTGTAAAAGTGCTGAATTCCTGTTTCAGAGAAGTAGAGAAGAGGTAAGAAGCCCCTTTCCCGGTACTCTTCACAAAAAACGGACTTCCGTTTTGGTAATTGATCAGACTGCTGGAAAGTGTTTTCGAATTGTTGATCAAACGATAGGCTTTTGCCACGGCAGGAAGCGAAATATTGTCCGGTTTTCCTTCAAAAATGCCCTGAAAGAACGGATCTTTGATATTCAGTTTCTGAACGGATAAACCAACGGTCTGAATTCCGTTAATGGTTGGAAGTGCCAGTTTTTCCAGACTTGCATTCCACCCGGTTGGCGAAACGTTGGTTCCGGGAATCAAAAGAATGGAACCGAGTTCCTGGTGATAAGATTCCAGTGAAGTACTCAAACTGCTCGGAATCTGATTCAAACCGTTTAATACGATCAAATCATACTCTTCCGGATTTTCCTGAGAAGCCTGATTCGTTGTGATTTCTTTTACTTTATAAAAATCGTCGAGTCCGTATACGATTCCGACGTTGTTTACGGCATCTTCTCCGTTAATGATCAAGACAGAACTGTTTTTCTTCACTTCGTAATTGAAGAAGAATGAATCGTCCTGAGTCATTTGTTTGTCGTTGATGGAGACTTTTCCATTAACGATTCCCGCTTCTTGATTGAAGTAGTTCAGTTGAAGGGTATCGGAGCCAAATGCCGGAAGTTCTGCAAACAGATCGCGTTTCATTTTCCCGATCTGAACATTGACAACTGCAGATTCAATGGCTTCTTTTCCACTGTTTACTACGCGAATTGAAAGCGTTTGGGAAGAACCCATTTTTTGAATCGGCGTTTCAAACCAAAGTGTGTCGATGTATAAGTTTCCGGTGTTCTGAGGATTCAGAACCAGTGGAGAAACAGATGGAATTGATTTAAACTTTTTAGTTGACTGATTGGATTTATCTTTTTGAAAATCAGATAGAAAAACCAAGGTTGGCTTCGATTTGATATTTCCTTCTTTTTGAGCATCATCAATCCATTGATTCCAGAAAGAAAGCACTTCTTCTCTGGAACGGTAGATAGGAGAATAGTTGATCTTTCCAACCTGATCGACGAATTTCACCTGAGTAAGCGTCTGTTTTTCGTTTCCGCTCAATTCATTGGTAAACAATACGTATTGTGTATTTCTCGGTGCTTTTTCAACGATTGATTCCGCCAGTGTTTTCGCTTGTGCAAGCAATTCTCCCTGGCCGCCAATCCGCGACATGGAAAACGAATTGTCTACATAAACACCAATGAGCTGAATGTCTTTTTTATTGGAATCGGAGCTGGGGAAATAGGGTTGGGCAAATGCAATGACTAAACAGGTGAAAGCCAGAATTCGCGCCAGTAAAATCAGTAAATGCTTGAGTTTTCTGGGATTCTTTTGCTGCTGTTCTACCGATTTAACGAAGGCAATGCTCGAGAAATAAACGGTTTTGTATTTGCGAAAATGGAAAAGGTGGATGAGTATTGGAATGACCAAAACCAGTAGGGCAAACAAAAATTCAGGATAAACCCATTTCATACCGCTAAGATAATTATGAATTGCGAATTACAAATGTTGAGTTGCGAGAGTTTTCCTTGATTTTTGAACAATTTAGCGGAGTTTAACAACAAAATGCGCGTTACTAATTCCTGATTAGGATTGATAAAGTGAAATATCAATTTGGCATTCGTAACTATTTAAACCCTTCAAAAGCTCCCAATCCAAATAAGGCAAAGTCGTATTTACACGGATCCTGAGAATCGAATTGGGTTAATTGTTCCTGAATTTCAGCAACGCTGCGCCAATCGTTTTGAGTTCTTGTGAGAATTCCCAGTTTTCTGGCAACGTTCCCGGTGTGAACATCGAGTGGAAGATGCAGTTCCGACATGGGAATCTTGTTCCAGATTCCGAAATCAACTCCGGATTCATCTTTGCGGACCATCCATCTCAAAAACATGTTGATGCGCTTGGCTGAAGATCCTTTTTGCGGATTGGCAATGTGTTTTTGAGTTCTGTGAGGAAATGGTTCCTGCGTGAATGTTTCTCGGAACGAAACGATTCTTCCCTGAATGCCCGGAATTTCGGAATGCAGTTTAAACGCGGCTTCCAAACCCTGATGCTGCTCGTAAATGCGTTTCAGAGAAACAAAAAACGCGTTCAGATCGTCGCTGTTGAATGTGCGGTGAACGAAGTTGTGTTTTTGTTCTTCGTAGTTCAGAACGTATTCGTATGGCTTGAAATTCATGATTTCCAGCAGTCTTTCTCCGCTTTTAATAATCGCCGTGCGATTTCCCCAGGCAAGGGTAGAGATTAGAAATGCGCTGATCTCAATGTCTTCCTTTCTGGTGAATTGTTTCGGAATTTGAATCGGATCGGTCTGAATGAAGTCTGTTTGATTGTACAATCCCACTTTTTCATCCAGAAATACTTTCAGTTCTTCTTGTGTAAAAGATGTTTTCATTTCAGAGATCCGTCAGCCATTACAATTGATCGGTCTGCCATTTCCGCCAAAAGATTGTTGTGCGTCACAATGACAAAGGTCTGCTTGAATTCTTCCCGCAAATCGAAGAACAGTTGATGCAATTCTGCTGCATTTTTGGAATCGAGATTTCCGGAAGGTTCATCTGCAAAAATGATATCCGGTTCATTCATCAAAGCTCTGGCTACGGCTACACGTTGCTGTTCTCCTCCGGAAAGTTCCGTAGGCTGATGGCTTTCGCGATTTTGCAGTCCGAGTTTCTTTAAAAGCAGTGTTGCTCTTTCTTTGGATTCGGACATGCTTTTTCCACCGATCAATGCCGGCATGATGACATTTTCCAAAGCGGTAAATTCAGGAAGCAACTGATGAAATTGAAAGATAAATCCGATTTTTTCATTTCTGAATGCCGCAAGTCCTTTCGAACTCAGGCCAAAAGGATTGATTCCGTTTAAAGTCAATGTTCCGGAATCAGGCTTATCCAAAGTACCCAAAATTTGAAGCAGGGTTGTTTTTCCTGCTCCGGATGAACCAACAATGGAAACAATCTCTCCGGATTGAATTTCCAGATCGATTCCTTTCAGAACTTCCAGTTGGCCATACTTCTTTTGGATTCCTTTTGCAATAAGCATTATTTATCCAGCTTTAAAGAATGTCCCATTTTCTGAACCTTTGTCTGAAGGTATTTCTCGTTGTGCGCATTACGACCAACTTCAATCGCAACATTTTCAACGATCTCCAAACCGTAACCAACCAATCCGGTACGTTTTTTCGGGTTGTTCGACATCAAACGGATTTTTGAGATTCCCAAATCATGTAAGATCTGAGCTCCGATTCCATATTCGCGTTCATCAGACTTGAATCCAAGTTTCAGATTCGCTTCAACCGTATCGTATCCTTCTTCCTGCAATTTGTATGCTTTCAGTTTATTCAAAAGTCCGATTCCGCGACCTTCCTGATTCAAATAAACGATGACTCCTTTTCCTGCTTCTTCAATCATTTTCATTGAATGGTGAAGCTGCGGACCACAATCACATCGGCAAGAACCGAAAATATCACCTGTCAGACAAGAAGAGTGCATGCGGACCAAAATCGGTTCATTCGGTTCCCATGTTCCTTTTGTCAAAGCCAGATGCTCTTGTCCGTTTGACTTCACAGAGTAAGCAACCAGTTTGAAATCACCGTGTTCGGTTGGCATTTCAACTTCGATCTCTCGTGAAATCAAGGATTCATGCTTCATTCTGTAAGCCACAAGATCTGCAATGGAAATCAATTTCAAATCGAATTTCTTCGCAATCTCGAACAATTGAGGCAAACGCGACATGGAACCGTCTTCGTTCAGGATTTCAACCAGAATTCCTGCCGGTTTGAAACCTGCCATACGCGCTAAGTCTACAGCTGCTTCTGTGTGTCCTGTTCTTTGTAAAACACCACCTTTCTTCGCGCGAAGCGGGAAAATATGCCCCGGTCGACCTAAATCTTCCGGCTTCGTATCTTCCGAAACCAATGCTTTGATTGTCTTCGCACGGTCAAAAACAGAAATTCCTGTTGTACATCCGTGGCCAATTAAGTCTACGGAAACAGTAAATTGTGTTTCGTGAAGTACCGTGTTATTTGTAACCATGAGGTTTAATTCCAATTCGTTACATCTGGATTCGGTCAAAGGAGTACAAATAAGTCCTCTTCCGTGCGTCGCCATGAAATTGATCATTTCAGGAGTTACTGTTTCTGCTGCTGCGATAAAGTCTCCTTCGTTTTCACGATCTTCATCATCCACAACAATAATAACTTTTCCGGCTTTTATATCTTCAATCGCTTCTTCGATTGTATTTAACTTTCCTGACATAAGGTTTAATAAAGTACCACAAATTTACTCCGAATTCTGCAATGGTGGTAAACTATTTAACTTTTTTAAAGGTAAAGGAAATCCCGTGCGGGTCGTTTTTTGAATTTTCTACCCAAACCAGCATTTTATTGGCTCTTGGTCGTGCATAAACGATTCTTTTAGGAAAGGGGTTTTGGTTGTTTACAAATGTTAAGGTGTCCGTATTGATATACTTTTTACAAGTAAACAGCAGTGTGTCTTTTTTAATGACTATCTGGTAATAAAGAACATTTTTTCGCTCAAAAATGCGGAGTTTTTCCTTTTGGAATTTGTTTTCGTAGAACATATAGTTCTCACCTTTAATGCACTGATTTTCAATCTTCCAATTTTCATGAATGTCCTCTTTATCGAGTGTGGTAACCCACTTGCCTTCAATCCAGTGTGGAAGACGGGTTTTATCGGAACAGGAGTAGAGTGAAAGGATACTAATGATTAGGGCGCTTGCAGAAGTTGTAATAGTTTTGATGTTTGTTTTTCCCATGAATAGTGTAGTTCTATGTAGTTCTTTCCTTTTAGTGCAATCGAACTAAAATTACCTTCATTAACTAAACCTTCGGTTATTTTTTCGACAAAGGTAGGGATATCTTCTGCCAACAGGATGTTTTCATAGTTTACACCTCCCAATGCATTGTTAGACAGTGAGGTAGTTATGCACGGAAGTCCGCTCGCCATGGCTTCCAGGAGCTTGTTTTGAAGCCCTGTTCCGATGAAAAGCGGAGCCACAAATAGGCGTGAACGCTGATAACTTGTACGAATATCATCGACCCAGCCGGTGACGTGAATGAACTCAGATTGGAGGTCGAGTACCTTTTTCACCGGATTGGCTCCGGAAAGCAGTAACCTGCATGGAATTCCTTTCTGGTGAACTCTCGGAAGAATTTCTTCTGCCAGACAGATGGCTGCTTCAATGTTGGGAGCATACGAAAAATTACCGGTAAAAACGAGATCATAATCCTTCTCAATAGGCAATGTTTCAAAGAATGAATCGTCAATTCCATTCGGAACTACGATCATTTTCTTGTTTTCCGGATGAAAGATGAGTTTTCTATCCTGTTCGGAAATGATCGTTTTATTTTCAAAATAGTCAAAGATGCGCCGTTCATATTGTTTCAAACGCTTGCTTTCCAAACGGTAGAACCACTTTTTGTAGCGCGGTTCGGTTTGAATACGTCGTTCCATTCCTTTGGAAAGTGCATCCATGTAATCCAGTGTTTTTGGAATGAGATGTTCGTTTTTAACGTATTCTGCAACACGGATCAATTGACAGTAAATGTGCTTTGGCTGTAGTTCTGCAATGATCTTTTTGATCTTCCGGTGAATGGATTTCCGGTAGAAGTACTGAACCTGAAATGGTTTGGATTCGAAAAGAGAAAAACAGAGTTGAAACAACAATCCGGGTTTACTCAGATGAAAAATGTGAATTTGTGTACAAAACTGATTTACAATTTGCAGATGTTCCTTTGAAATCGGGATGTCTGAAGTGCAAATAAGTGTGACATTGTATTCTTTGGAAAGTTCTTTTAACTGGTAGAAAGCCCTCAGTTTATCGCCCTTTTCCAAAGGGTAGGGGAAGCGGGAAACGATAAATAAGATATCTTGTTTAGCCTTCAAAAGTTTCTTTCATTACTGCGATACAATTTTCAAAACTATGAACTTTTGAAATATAATCGCGTGATTTTTCACCAACTTCTTGCCGTAATCCGGCGTTTTCATGGAATTTTAAAATAGTTTGAATAAAGGAATCCTGAGAATCAGCAATTTGAATACCTGCTTTTTCACAATCAATTCCTGCTGCTCCGAGTTTGGTTGTGATGCACGGAATTCCCAAAGCCATTGCTTCAAGGAGTTTGATCCGGATTCCGCTTCCGGAAAGAATAGGAGTGACCAGGGTTCCGGCTTGCGACATAAATTCGTTGCTGTTGTTTACCCATCCGAGCACTTCAATCGAATCAGTATTGTAGAAGCTGAAATGTTCACTTTTGGAACCCGCAATGAACAATTTTAACGAAGCTACGCGTGGATCCGACCAGATTTTCCGTGCCAGAAATTGAACCGCTTCCTGATTGGGTTTCCAATCCATTGATCCCAGGTGGAAGAAGGAGTTTTTGCTGTAATCAACAGGTATTTCCGGATGTAAATCCACTGAAACTGGGAGCAGACAAATGTTTTTCTGAAGCGTGTTTTGTAACATCCAGTTTTTATCTTCTTCCGAAATAGCCCACAGAGCAGTTGCTTTGTTCAGGATTTCTATTTCCTCTTTTCGCAGCGTTTTCTCAAGTTTTCGAAGGTAAAAACGTTTCAAAACCGAAGTTTCGAGCGCAGCGTGCAGTTTCCAGATTTCCGATTCCACATTGTGCGAACGAATGATCACCGGCGGAAGCTCCTTCTGGTCGAAATGACTCAATTGGGCAGCAGCAAACAAGCTGTCACACACAATGTAATCGTATTTACTACTGATCTTTTCTGCTATCGTATGATACAGTTTTTCCGATTTGAACCGGGAAAGATTGTAATTTTTTTGTTTGATAAAGTTTACCAAAGCACCTGAAGGATTGACTTCCGTATTGATTTTGACAACGGTTTGACTTTTCAGGTATTGCTTTAAAATCTGTTCGGATTCTTTGGTGTACGGATGTTTATGCGTTTCGAAAATAATTCCGTCCACTTCTGCCAGTTTACTCAAACCTTTCAGACACTCCATCATTGCGAAGCAGCCTCCGTCTACAACCGGAGCCGGCGATTTTGGGGCAATGTAGAGGACTCTCATCGTTTTCTTCCGAAACTTAAAATGTAGATCCACAATTTTCTATCGAAGACCTTCAGATCGTTTGCAGCAGCAGTCATGAGGAGACAGGCAACAGGTATTAAAACGAGTGTAGGAAGCCACATTCCGAAGAACGGGGACAATACTTCGCTGTTTGCCAGACTTTCTCCCACGCTGAAGAGTACAAAATAGATCATGAAAAGCAAAGCAGCAATCACTACCGGAGCTCCGAAACCACCTTTTCGTACAATTGCCCCAAGTGGAGCACCCACGAAAAACAAGACGATAATTGCTCCGGAGAGTGCGAACTTCCGATGGAATTCAATTTGAAAAAGAGTGTAATTCTTATTGAGAATAACCGTTGATGCACCTTGCTCCAGATTGGCACTGCTCATGTTTCGGGCGCTCATGATGGCTGTATTTATAGCCGCAACCCGTTCAGTGTTTGATAAATCGGAGAGTTTGATGATTTTAGAGGGAATGGCTTGTAAATGCTCAATTTCCTGTGCGTTACCAGCTTTAATGGGTGCCGGATTCTTTATTTTCTCAAAGTTGACCGATTGATTGAAGGGCCGGTTATTCAGGTTGTTTTTGGCGTAATCCGACAACATCCGGTTTTGCTTTCTCTGCATGGAATCCTTCGCTTCGCTGATCTGAAAGACGTTGAGCATTTCAAAATCGTTTTTGAAGAGATCTTCATCCGACTTATTGAAATTGAAGCCGACCAACTCCATTTTATAAGTTGCCGCTTTGAATTGTGTGGTTCTGCTAGGTCTGTAATCCCCGTTGCGGAACGGTTTTCCCTGATTGGTGAAAACCGGTGCCTGAGCCTGTAATTCTTCGTGTACGATTCCGTTGGAAAGATGGAAGAGCAGGTATTTTCCGTTATCGCCTTTGTAAACAGTTCCCGAATCAGCTTTTACCGTTTTGAGAATGTTCGGATTCGTATAATCGTGGATTGTAATGCCGTAAAAAGTATTGTTTTTCCCCGATTTCACTTTGATTGCATATCCGTCGATTTCTTTCGAATAAGAACCCGGAGTGATCAACATGCCCACTTTGGTTTCCTGAATATCGAAAATGATGGAATGCCACTTCAGGTTTGCAACAGGAATCACATAATTGGAAAAGAAAAACGTTCCGGTTGCAATGAGAACAACTGTTTTCGTAAGCGGGTTTAAGATCCGGAAAAGAGATAATCCGGAGGATTTTAAGGCCGTCAATTCGTTGTTTTCTGCCAAATTTCCGAGTGTCATGATCGAACTCAGGAGAATCGCCAAAGGCAGAGCTAAGGGAATCAAACTAGCAGAAACGTAAAACATCAATTCGATGATCACCAGAACACTCAATCCTTTTCCCATCAAATCATCGATGTACACCCAGGTAAACTGCATGATCAGCATGACCATGGAGATAAAGAAGGTGACCACGAACGGACCAGCGAAGGATTTTATGCTAAAAACAGTGAGTCTTTTCAATGTTATTGATACGGTTTGTTAGCTAATTTAATCGTCGAATCGTTCGATTCAGAGTTTCTGAACGCGTTTCGTAATGATCTGTCCGGTATTTGTTGTCATTCGAACCAGGTAAAGTCCTTGTTCAAACGTTTCCAATGAGATTTTCGCTCCGTTTTCCTGACTGTAGATTAGCTTTCCTGCCGTATTGTAAACCGCCACGTGCTTCAAAGCTGCTTCTGTCGAAAACTGAATAAAATCCCTCGTCGGATTCGGATAAATGCTGATATCTGTTTTTAAGTTGTTTTCGTTCAACGAAAGTGGATCGTCTTTTCGAACATGGATACTGTCAAGCAATAATTTGAATCCACCGGTTGTTTCCAAAACAAATGCCAGGTGAATTGTTTCTCCGTTTGCATAACCTTGTTCAGACAAATTCACTTCACGTTCCGTCCATTCTTCCCATTCAAGAACCACACGGGAAATCGTATCGTCGAAACTTGCAATTTGCGTATCAGTTGTTGAAACAAGCACCTGATAAGTATCCGGATAACTCGGGTCGAAAGACCGGGCCTTCCATTTCAGGTAATTTCCATAAGTACCAATTGTAATCGGAGGAGATATTAACCAGCGGCTTGCTTTTCCGTTTGTTGTGAAATAGGATGTAGCAGCTGCAGCCGAATCATTCGAGTTGGCAGGATCTGCAATGGTGATCCATCCCGGTGAAAATTCACTCACCGTACTATTTTCCGTATAACTATCATTTTTGATAATTGTCCAGTTAGCAGGAATTCCTTGTTGGAAATCTTCTTCCAAAATTGTTGTTTGAGCATTCAACGAAAACGCTGAAACCAAAACGCTTGAAAAAAAGGCTATTTGTTTTAACATAGAGACAAAAATACAAAGACTTTGGCTACATTGCCAGATTTATCAGAATATCCTTAAATTCTTGATAAAATGCGTCGAAATGGATGAGACGATCCGCCAAAAAGTTCTGAATTTCAGCATGATCTTCAGGGTTGAAAAATTTCAGATCGGTTCTTTCCCAAATAATGCGGTTGAACTGCGGAACAGAAGGAGAAGAAGCGTTTTCGATCCAAATTCCTTCCGGCCCCATTTCAGATTCCATGACGATTTTCAGTTCATAGAGCTGTTCCCACAAAATCTGCCGGACACCTTCGTCTTTCCCTTGAATATCAAAGGTTAAACGAGCTCCCGAATTGTCTGCATCTACGCGGATATAGATGTTTTTTACCTCAGAAGGATAAGCAAGCCAGTTCATTCTGCGACCGTTGGAAGAACGCGTTTTTTGCATCTTCACTTTGAATTGGTTCCAGAAATCGGTTTTTAATTGCTTGAGTTCTTCTTTGGAGTACATGTTTCGGATACTTTGATGCAAAGATACATTTGTATTCGAGCTTTGGAAATGAGGTGTTTTTGATTTAACAACTTGTAACGGTTTCGGGGCTTTTTTTGGCTCTGAATCCCAGTGTTTTCTAGGGCTGTTCGTTCCTAGAGCTATCGGGATCGCTAATATGCGGATTTTGCATCAAAAAAACCGTAAAGAAACAAAGAACGCAAAGTGAGAATATGAAAGACTCTGCGTTCTCCGTACCTCTACGGTTAAAATTCAGGTGTGGCCTGTATTTTCGTTTATTTAGATCATTAGTTTGAGACTACTCAAACAACATTTTTCTCGTGCCTACTTTTCCATCTTTCGTTTGAACTTTCAGGATTGCAACTCCTTTATATTCAGACGGAACCATGATTTCAGAAATTCCTTGTGAGATTTCACTTTGATAAAGTAGTCGTCCGTCAAGTGAGATCAATTCAAGATTTGCTGCTTCTTCAATATCAACCATGAAGCGGTTGTTTGTAACCGGATTCGGGTAAGATGAAAACTCCTGTTCTTTAGAAAGTTCTTCAAAGCCCAGATTACTGCCTGGTCCAAAAGTTAACTGCAGAATGTAAACACTTCCTTTTGTTGCTCCTCCAATCGGATTTCGATAACCCGTCAATAATATTTTGTTGCTTCCGATCACATCAACATCCATGAAATTTGCCAGTTTTCCGTTCCAACCGGTAGTACCGACAATTCCGTGATCAAAAATCATGTATCCGTTTCCATTGAATGATTGATTTAATTGTCCTTGATTATTCATACTGACAATCAGTCCTTTATTTTGAAAATTTCCACCAACAAAATCAGTCGTAAATCCGCAAATCAGATATTCATTCGGGCTTCTTTCGATAATCTTATTGAAGAACGTTGCGCTGTCTTCCTGGAAATCAAACGTTTTAAATCCATTTGGAATCCCCATATCCAATGTGCCATTCGGGTTCAAAAAAGCAACAAACCCCACGTTTGCTTCACCATATCCGCTGAAATCCATTGTCGAATAGTAATAATGTTCCGGCATATTATAACCTGCCACGAGTATTTTTCCTGTACTTGCAACGGTAATGGAAAAAGGCTGATCTGTTACATCCGTATCAAAGCGGAAGATTCCATTGGTGCCAAAAGTCGCGTCTAAAGTTCCGTTTGGCGTTAATTTAAATACAGTATTATCTGAGTAATTCGTTGAATCATAAGAAGTAGTGGTTTGGTTCCAGGTATCTGAGAACAACAATCCGTAAGCTTCACCATTCGGGCCAATTGCCATACTTTTGTATTGTGACCTTGTGATATTTGTCAGTGAAAAAACGCCGTTTACTCCATATGTATTATCAGGAAAACCATTGCTGTTTAAACGAACAATTGCCGGTTTTCCGCCCGGTCCGGTTCCACCGACCATAAATTTTCCATTGGGAAGAATGTGAAGGTTTTTTGGAATGGAATAAGTTCCGGTACTCCCAAATACGTGATTGCTTAAAAGATGTCCATTTACACCAAAAGTCGAATCCAGGCTTCCGTCTGTCTTTAAGCGCATCATGATAAATTGGCTTGCACCACAAATCCCGTTGATACAGTATTCCGATTCTCCAACCAATACAATTTTCCCATCCGGTTGAATCGCAACATCATAACCTCTACTGTCTTGCCCGCAGAAATTTTTGCTGGAGCCATTAATTCCAAAAGTCGGATCCGGCATTCCATTCGGCAAATAGCGATACGTATACATGTTTAAATCCGGAGTATTCGGATCTCTTCCAAGTACAGTCACGATTTTTCCATCGGCTTGAACTGCTGTTGCATAGGCGGAACCTAAATTTCCCTGACTATTGGAATTTGTGCCTTGATAGGGGAGGTAGCCGTTGACAGCGAATGAAGAATCAATGTGTTGTGAAAATGAACTCGCTGCCAGTAACAACGAAGATGACAATAGTAAAGATCTGATTTTCATAAATAGTATTATTAGTATCGGGTTTGTATCAAGACGTTCTTTTGTGAGGAGAAGTTTCATGGAAAAATGAAATCGTACAAAGAATGTTATTCCTGTGAAATTTTCATTTTTGCTTCTTTCAGCAGCGATATTCTATTTAACATAAGATTGTTCGCTAGAATTCGATATTTGATTTCATCTGAGTATTGGTGTGTAAATTCGGGGATTTTGAAAGAATGGAGTTTGACCGGATTGTGAAGCTTGTATTCATTTGAAGGCCATAGAGTTGGAAGGATTGATTCAGCGGTTACCTAAACTAAGTCTCGGATTTTGATAATGGATTTGTTTGTTGTAAATCCTGGTGACACAGCAAATTTTGACTCCGGAGAATCGCGTAGAATTTTTTCGATTGAATTTGATACAGAATGATTTGTTGTGGATGTGCAGTAAATCAGTTGTTTAGCGAGTTTCTGGTTTGATTGTATGCTGTGATATTGAAGTTTGAGTTTTCTGAGCTCTTATCAGAAACAATTGAGAAGGAGTTTGTTTGGATGAATCAGGGAAGAATGAAGCGGGGAATGTTTTAAAGGAATCTGGAAGGATGGGCAATAAATGTCAAAGTTGGTTCGTTATACTATTTAACATAATAGTAATTATAGGACAAAATCGAATTTGCAATGTTAATCGGTTGACATAATATCAGTAAATTTGCATTCCAATAATTAATCCTCAATGATACGCAACCATCTTTTCTATCTTTATATATGTTTGTTTAGTTTTAGTAATTACTCAATATCGCAAGTGTTTAGCTTGGTAAACTCACCTGTTTCAAAACTGAATTACGCAGTAGTTAATGATCAGTATGGGTTTGCAATGGTTGGTGGAACGAGGCAGTTTAAGTCAATTGATCAGGGGCAGACCTGGACACAGTTGAACAGCAGTTCTGGATCTCCATTGTACCAGTTTGAAGCACAGAATATCGCAATTTCTTCAGGATTAACGATGTGTCTTGTAGGTTATAATGCAGTAACTGCTTCATATATTGTTGTCCGAACCACTGATGGAGGAAATAGTTGGAGTCAGACACTTTCTGTGTCTTATTCACAACCTTTGAAAGATATCGCAGCAAATGGAAATACCCTTATAGTAACAGGGATTAATGGGATTTACCGTTCAACAGATGCGGGTTTAAACTGGAATTTCCTCCCTTTGTCGTCAGGTGGTCAATCTTCTTCTTTTGTTCGTTATAATACAGCTTCTGCATCCTGGATAATCGGAGGTTATTTACAGAGTTATCAATATTCGGGAGATGATGGATTAACCTGGCAAAATTTGACGATTGGCTTTAATCCGGATGTCAATGTTCTAGCCGAGTCATCTACGTCAAATGGGGTCTTATTTGCAAGAAAAACGGCTTCTACAACTCAAATGCTCTTGTTGGACGCAGCAAATACCATCGATACTACAGCTATTGTTGAATCGAATTTGGTTATGAATGGGAATCCTTGTTTGACGGGGGCTTTTTTCAACGGAAACCTGATTACACATAGTCAGAATCTGTTTTATCAAGTCGATCCGTCTACAAATAATGTATATCACTTTGGTTTCCCGGCCTCCGGAGGATCATATTTGGCTGAAGAAATTTCATTAGGTATAACTTACGGTGTAGCAATCACATCAACCTCCGGTGGAAGTGGTAGAATTTACCGTATTGATTTGACGCAAGCTCCGGCTGTCTACGTCCCTTCCTATTTTAATATCCAGGGGCCAGGCCCGTGTGCCGGTGATCCGATTATTGCCTCAGCCATTGCTGATTATGCAGATTCGGTTAAATGGTATGTAAATAATATATTGATTTCTACTTCAAATTCAATGAATTATCCAACTCCGCTAGGTGTTTACACAACTTATAATGTCAAGTTGGAGACTTATTACCATGGAGTTGTAAATACAACTACTAAATCAGTTATTATGACTGCTCCTCAGATGCCGCATTCCTTTGCATACAGTTTGGATACAAGTGTTTGTTATGGTTCTCCGCTTCATGTTTTTATTGACCCATCAGCAGGAAATCCAGTTAACACAGCGGTTAAGATCCTATATAACGGGCAATTAATCTATGGACCGGTAACAATGACAACAAGTAATATCAATGCGACTACTCTACCTGTAACAGCTAGCGGAACTATGCAGATTATTTCTTATAAAACGAATTATTGTGATAACAATAACAGCGATACGATCAATCAACAAGTCATTGTGGGACCAAATTTATTTGATTTCACAATTCTTGACCATGATTCAGTTATATGTTCAGAAGTAAATCCGGTTATTCCAATTACTGGGACTAATCCATCTTACTCGTATGATTTTTTCCCTTCAAACAGTTGGTCGAATCCAGGAAGTCCACATGTTCTGACATCAGGATCTGCTTCAGATACCCTGGAAATTGAACTGGAAGGATTTGATTGGGACATTAATATTAGCTCAACACCTGACACATACGGGAACGTGTATTTATATGTCAATTTGAGTATCTCAGATAATGCGGGGTGTGTTTCTCAGAAGATAATTGATACTATCCGTATTCAAAGACGTACAGCAGCTTTTGAATTACATTCTAGGTCTTATATTGAATCGGATACCGTGAATTTATCCAATGCATATGTGGTTCCAAATCGATTATGGTCGTCTCCTGAATTGAATTCAGTTTATATCCAGAATGAAACGGCTCAAACTCCTTTAATTATTGCTGATACAACTGGTTTTTTTGGTATTAAACTTCGAAATGAACCTATTTTAGGTTGTGATGCTTCAGCAACGCATTATGTACATTATGCCAATTATGCACCAAATCCTGATAGTTCTTGTATCGTAAAAAAGATGCATGAGATGGATAAGTTGCATCGTACAAAAATGGATCAGTTCGGAAATATTTATGAAATCAGAGCATTTAAATTATATAATGTATTAGTTCCACTATATATTATAAGGAAGAACGATCATGCAGGAAATCTTATTTGGGAAAAACGATCCACTTATCTTGGGGGAGGCTATAATGGCATAACAGGAATTGCTATAGAAGAAATTGATTTTGATAGTGAAGGTAATCCGGTTGTCGGATTATGGATCCATGGTGATGAACCTTATCAGGATGACTATATTCAATTTACACCTTCTTCATGGCATCAGGAGAGAAATGAATGTTACATCATTAAAATTGACAAAAATACAGGCGGTTTGATTTGGAGCAAAAATTTAAATATGATTGCTCCTACCGCAGGACTCGGACTAAATGCTAGGCTAACAGATATTGTCGTACATGGAGATTTCATTTATGCTTCAACTTATGAACATGCCAACTTGGATTTTTACACGCTTGCAAGCGATAATGGGAATTTGATCAATACGTCTCCTTTGAATTTGACTTGGACAGGAAGTACATTTATTCCCCTGAGTGGTTTAATGAATGGAGGTGGATCATATTATACGCATGGTTCTTTTTGGTCCCCACAATTAGATGTCCTTTCTACAGGCGAAGTAATTGCAATTGGAAATTATAAAGGCACATCTAATCCTTCTCAACCTCAATTAGAGACGACTACTTCTACTTCCGGGATTTTCGTAATGAAGTACCATCCGGATTATGGTGTGTATGATGTCGCTAAACTTGCTCAAACAGGCTCTGCAGCTTATATGAGTAATACGGGTGTTTTTAATGATCTTCCTAAAATGTTTGTGGATAAGAATGATAATATTACAGTATCGGCTTATTGGCAGTATGAATACGGAAATTATGAAATTCAGATTCTTGATTCCATTTTACCTATGGAATCAGGAACGTTTGTAGTTAATATGGATAAAAACTATCAGATGAATTGGCTTTCTGCTGGAACTCATAGTCATGTCGAAGATCTGGTTTATGTTGAAGCTACAAATGAAACCTATTTAGCTTGTAAAACTAAGCACAATTTCAGTATGGGGACTGGTGAAGTCAATTTAATGTCTGGTGAAGCACAACACTATTCGTTACAATATACAAGTGTGCCTAATTATATGGATTACCCCTGGTTGAATCACCCCACAAAGCAAGTGTTTATTACAAAATTGAATGGTGAAGGAAAGCCGGTTTCAATAAAGAAATTCGATTGCGGAACCGCGGATGAAAACGAATCCTTACCTTGGTTGTCGGTCAGATTAGCAGTATCCTCCTGTGGTGATTTAGCCGCGTTTGTTAATACAGACAGTGAAACAAGTGTCGCGGTTGATGGACAAACTTATCAATCGGATTCCGTGATGCTTTTTTTGTATTATTCGAATTGCAATGTGGATGATTGCAGTTACCTGGATGTGGATGACACCTTAAAACTATGTGAATTGAGTCAATCGATTGACATTCAGTTATTTGATTATTACAATTTGAATACTTTATCTTATGACGTAATTGTTAATGGAGCAGCTATTTTAATAAATCAAACTGCAACAGTTGTCAATGGTCATTTTTCGATTCCATTTCCAATCAATGCAGCTCAGACCCAAGGATTCAGATTGGCATTTACTTCACCTAATGCCGATACTCTAGCAATAGTATATTCCAATCTGGAAGCTGATTTCGGTATACTCGCAGATGATCATTTCTGTATTTATGATGCTCCAATACAACTGGATAATTCAACTCCTTCCGGTGGGGCGTATTTTGGTACAGGGGTTCTTGCAAACCAGTTCAATCCATCAATTGCAGGTATTGGAAGCCATTATATAACTTACGCATACACTGATCAATATGGATGTTTTACTTCTGATTCTATTTCAGTTTTTGTAGATAGCTGTTCCTATTTGAATGTTGATGACACCCTGTTACTTTGTGATAAAGACTCCACTGTTCTTGTTCAGATAAACGATTACTACGATTTGGATACTGTAACATTTGATATCATCGTAAATGATGTAACTATTTTAATAAATCAAACTGCAACAGTTGTAAATGGTCATTTTTCATTTCCATTGGCATCAGGGGTGACAAATGAATTGAAACTTGTTTTTACTTCACCAAATACGGATACTTTGGTAATTCGCTATTCTGATTTAGTGGTAGATTTTGGAATCTTGTCTCAATATGATTTCTGTGTTTATAATGGTCCTTTTTCATTGCCTAATTCTATACCGTTGGGAGGAGTTTATTCAGGGGTAGGAGTTGTGGGGAATCAGTTTTACCCCACTATTTCGGGAGTAGGAACACATTTGATTAGTTACACCTACACAGATAATGATAATTGTACGAAATCGGATACTGTTTCTGTTTTTGTAGATAATTGTGCAGGTATTGAAGATCAGCATTTAAAGGAATTTCAAGCGTATCCAAACCCGTTTACAAGTGAATTACACCTTGCTTGTTCAGAAGAGTCAGTATCCAATTGTCAATTGAATATAGTTGATCATGTTGGAAGAACTATTTTACAACAAGATATAATTCATAAAGACACAGTTGTTTTATTGAGTCAGTTGTCCAAAGGGAATTATACATTAGAGATTATGCAGGCTGGTAGATGTGTTCATCGTGAACAAATCGTAAAAATGTAGTTTCAATAAGTTAGAGTAATAAGGATGGATAAATTCCATCCTTATTACTCAGTTTTGGTTGATATAATCAAATGATCCTTATTTCAATTAAGTATTATCCAATTTGATGGAAATTTAGAAATTACCTATTAGGTAATCCCCTCTTCTGGACCAAAACTCCCCTTCCAGGTTATTCAGATTCGGACTAATTCCACATTCTTAATTAACCACTACATCACCTTCAAATAAGTCTAAGTAAGATTTCATTTCTATACTACTCATAAATATAAGGATTCGGGCAGATTCCAACTTTATAGCAGATATATTGAGCAAGACGTTGAGGACGCCAGTCAAATCTTAAAACTTTGGTGATTGGATCAATCAATCCTTTAGCAAGTAAACCAGAGCCTAAAATGATTTGACCAATCCAACTATCTTTAAATAGTTCAATAAAAGCATCTTCAAAATTTGCGTATGATTCACATTCATTTCGAAGAGCTGCTCTTACTACCCAAAGCATATACAGCATTGCGATAATGCATTGTTGGCAATCATGAAATGTATTTTTTAATCTGTCTAGGATGTTATTTGCTAAAGACTTCATTGATATTCTAAATCCTTTCAAAAGACCAGGTATTTTGAAAAACCAATTTTTGATAGTTTGGTTCATCCCAGCTTCTAAAAAGAAACTTACAGGATCATTAGCAATTCTCTCTAGAGTTTCTAACGAGTTGGATTCAATTTTATCTCGTGTATAGTTGAGTGTATCGAAAATATTATTTCGGTCCTTTTCGGAAAAATGAAATGTATCGGCCATAACTATTAGATTTCTTAATGAATAGTCCTTTAAATATAGGAGAATAAACCTTTTGCGCCCTTTTGAAATGAAATCTTAGACCTTCCCTCCTGCCGTCAATCTCTGTCTGATACCAAAGCTATATTAACATAACGCAATTACATTATAGGATAAATTGATTTTCCCTAACATTATTCTGCCACACTAGCTCCTACTAGCTCAACCCTGAAATTTTCATAAGCCTGTGGGTATGATTCAGTTTTGAATGAGAAGCTGGTTGTTGATTGAGGTTCCAGGTATTCATAAATTACATAAGATTGTTCCTCAATGAGTGTATTGGTTTGAGAATAAAAAAGAATTTTGATTCGCGCATCCTTGTATCTGCCTAAAGTTGCATTATTGTTGATAGTTCCTTTGAAAATCGCCCCATCGGGTTCATATTCTGCATCGTGAAACAGTCCGGCGCTTCTTGTTTGTCTTTCCTGCGGACTCATTCTGACTTGACCGCATGACAAGTATTCTAAAGGTGAATTTTCTTCAGAAGCTTTTAGTTCGGCTCTTAGTTCTTCAGGGCTCTTTTCTATTTCGGGTTCAGGAGAACCTTTAGTGAATTCGTCACGGAAATTATTGGATTGGGAATTGCTTTCGCAATTGGTAAATGTGAATAATATTAAAGGGAGCAATAGTGTGATGAATAGCTTCATTTGTAGGTAACAATTTAGGATCCGAATTTAAGTATTAGATTTTCAAATTGCAAATAGAATAAAAACAATCACTAATGGGGAAACTTATTTTCCTTTATTTCACACTTACACCCCTTGCTCCCTACCCAAATCTTCCGTACCTTAAACAATCTATAAACGACTTTCACATGAAAAAACTCAGTTATACCAAAGAAATTTTCGCTTCTCCGGAACACGTTCACGATGTAATGCTCGGACTCAGTGACAAGCGCACTTACGAACAATGGACGGCTGCTTTCAATCCGACCTCTTCCTGGGAAGGTGGATGGAACAAGGGGGACAAGATCCTGTTCATCGGGATATCGGAAGATGGCAGCAAGGGAGGAATGATTGCCCGTATTGCTGAAAATGATCCGGGGAAATATGTGTCTATTGAGCACTACGGCATCCTGGAAAAAGATGTGGAAATAACGGAAGGAGAAAAAGTGGACGGTTGGAAAGGAGCTCATGAAAATTATCGTTTTGAAGCTACAGCGAACGGAACACGTGTAACAGCTGAAGTGGATACGGTAGACGAGTATGCTTCCTATTTTGACGAGACCTGGCCAAAGGCGCTGGATATTTTGAAGAAGAGTTGTGAGAAGTAGTAAATAGGGTTTTCGAACGAAGCTTTAATTCAAATTCAGTCCAAAGGCGAGCCCGAGCCATGGTCTGCTTTCGTAGATCCAGATACTTTTGTTTTTGTCAAGTAAATTATCAAAACCAAGAGTTAAACCAATCGTAAAATTATTAATCCCGATTATTCCCGCGATTCCCTTCCCCCAAACGATTCCATCGTATTCTTGTTGTAAAATAGTATTGGTGTTGGTGGGCGACATATATGTATTACCAAAACCTGTGAAAAATCCCAACGAATAACCAAAGTGGTTGGTTTTTCGGATGTTCATCTTTAAAGGGTTTGCGTGGTACTTTATTTTATAAATATCCCTTCTGCATCCTACATAGACAGCTCCATTAATATTCGCGTTTAACTGTGGTGGCACTTCTTTTTCAGCAAATCGAAGTTTAAAAGGAATGGTGAAGAAATCTATATCAAAACTGGTTTGTGAAAGTTTAAAGTCAATTTTTTCTCTGGTTTGAAGTTTTGGTAAATAGACCTCAGAAGGACTTAAAGTGTCGATTACACAAACATTATTTTGTCTGATTGTTGGATACAAGTAAATGGTTTCTTCTGATACATTTACATACACACGTGACTTATTGGATGGAGACTTTTTGGTGTACAATCCATCGGAAAGCTCTTGTTTTGCAGTTTTTCTAAATAGAGCACAACTACTGAAAAACAATAAAATCAAGAAAAAAAGAATCGGATTCTTCATGATGCATACTCAAAAATAAAGCAGTTGTTATGTAAATTATCTTTCCAAAGATAGGAACAACTTTATGTTCCATTGCATATAGAATCAATAAATTAAAAACCGAAATAAGGGTGTTCAAAGAAGGCTCTCCTCTCCTATTGGAAATCCCGGGTTGATACTGAAGCGATATAAATAACAACAAAGCTCCGACATGTTACTATCGGAGCTTTCATCTTTAACTTACTGATGTCTAAACTGTACTAAAGACATGCTTTAATGCGTATCAATATTGTGTAAGATGCGCATGCCGGGTTTGATGTGTTTTTTTACTTTTTCGAAAAGTGATTCGGATTGTGTTTTTCCGTTAATTATTAAGGCTTTCTCGTTCAGTTCGAGGGAATTGATCTTTCCATTGTAACCCGCTTTTTTCAGATCATTCATAATCGTTTGGGTGATATCTTTGTCAAGAGACATACCGCTTGAATGAGCTGATTTCAGTTCTTTTTCCTGCTGTAATTTCAGTTTCGCATCAATCTTGCGCGACTGTTCATCGATCTTACGTGCTTGTTCGTCAATTTTGCGTGCTTCGAGATCAATCTTCTCTGATTCGGCCTGGATCTTAATCTGTTCTTCTTCGATGCGGCGCTGTGCTTCATCGTGTTTTTTCCAGTTTATTTCCCCGCTCTTTTTGCTGGTTTCGGCTTCCAGGATCTTTACCTGTTTGTCAATAATTGCGACATGTTTATCAATGACCGCTGAATGCTTGTCTATGATTGCCGAGTGTGAGTCTATTATTCGGGACGCTTCATCAATGATTTTTTGTTCTTCTGAGAGATCCACTTCAATTTCCGGATAGTCACCGGCTGCATACCCATCAACTCCTTCAGAAGCAATGGCTCTTTCATAACCGTCAATCAATTGTTTGATTTGAGGAAGGTATTTCTCCCGGTCCTTTCCGGTAATCAATTCTCCGTTAACCTTAAAATTTTCCAAATTATCAGGAATCTGATACAGTACTCCATCATTCTTAAAAATGTATACGTGAGACTTCTTTCCTTTCACGTCATCCACATATCGAATGGAAGTTCCTTCAGGAATCTCCTTCGGATTGTACTTTGCGTTACCCAGAGTATCCAATGCAGGCAATTTAATTTCTTGTGCAGAAGAGGAATTCACGTTCAAAATTACGAGAAAGAGAACCACACTCATTGCTACACAAGCGGACAGAAAGTACTTTTCACGGACGCTGAGCATCTTGTTACTGTTGAAAAGAATTCTTTTTGCACGGTCGGCCAGCTTCATTTTCTGATCGCCAAATTGCAAGGCGAAACGCTGTGTGTTCATATTGTATTCCTGAAAGGAAATCAAGGCATTGACAAATTCTTTCTTATTGTTTGTAACGCTGATTGCTAAATCATCACAGCAATTTTCACGTTCGTCTTTCAACAAGGATGAAATCCACAAAACACCGGGATTAAAGAAAAACAAGATTTCAATGAATGTTTGCATGAGATTGACTGCATAATCACTGCGGCGAATGTGTGCAAGCTCGTGCAACAAAATAGCTTCTACCTGATCTTGAGGAATATTGTTCAACAATCCGACCGGTACCAAAATAACGGGCTTGAAGAATCCTGTTACTGATGGAATCGTTACTAATTTGGATTCAAGTAATCGAACACTGCGTTTGATCCGGAGTGAATCCTGGAGTTCTGAAACCCGTTTCCGCCACATTTCCGGTGGAGAAATCGTTTGATAATTTCGTGCCCGATAAACCTGCCGTAAATCGCCAGTCATTCGAATGCATTTGAAAATGAAAATGATAAACCAAATAAAAACAATCCAAGAACCATAATTGCTTATGAATGTAGATATTACTGAAAGCGGTGAACTCGCCTCTTCCTTCATTCCCGTGTCAGAAACTGAAACAAGATGTTCTGTTTGAAGATCACTTTTTATCAATTTACCCGATTGTAAAACAGGTGCTTGTGCTTCAAATTCGTTATAGAAAATGAAACCGATTGTCACTAAAAATGCAATACTCAATCCTGCGAGCAAATTGTATCGGATTGCCGAAGTTGTTTTTTTTGTAAGTAAAAGGGTTAGTCCTGCCAGTAAGGCAGCTGCGAGTCCCAGCCAAAGCGAATGGATTAATGTCCAGCTGACTGCTTTGATAATTGAGTCGTTCACTAAAAAATTCATAGTATTGGGTTTTAAAAGTTTTTATTTTTTGTCCAATTGATCCAGCATCGCACGGATTGCATCCAATTCTTCTTGTGAGGTTTTTTTGTTACCCAACAACTGCATCATTAGGTTGGTGCTTGAACCGTTGAACATCGTATCGATGAACTTGTCAAGCAAAACTGTCTTTGTTTGGTTTTCTTCGATCGCCGGGCTGTAAATATGTTTCATACTCGAAGCATCACGCAACAACATTTCTTTCTCGGTCATGATCTGCATCAGCTTCAATGTGGAAGTATATTGTACGGCACGTTTCTGTTCATTCAGGTAATCATTTACGAAACGAACTGTTGATGGACCATTTTTCCAAAGAACCTGCAAAATTTCAAGTTCTGATTTTGTTGGTTCCGATTGCGGATTATTTTCAGAGTTTTTTGCTTTCATTTTTCAAAGGTAGGAAATTTTTCGTACGAAACAAGTGGTAGGTAAATTTTAACAAAAAATGAAGCGTTTTGTTCCAGTATGATTATGAAAGCTGAGTCTTTTAAATCCCCTCTCCTACTGGAATTTAGTGGGCTGAGTACCCAGGTTTCGCAAAGCCATTGAAACGATAGTGCCGAAAAAGTCAAAGTAGCTTACCCCGATTCCTTTCGGGATCAGTGTGGTTTGTTTCGCACAATCTTCTATCCTCCACCAACCATTTCGTATGATGATTCGTTAAACCGAATATCTATTCACAAAAAAAGCAATTATGAAAAAAATGGTTATCTGCGGTATTTTACCACTATTCTTTGCAGGAATCGCGAATGCTTCTACATCTGAAGTTAAATCTTAAAATCAATCTATGAAAAATTTAATCATCTTATCCCTTTTGGGACTTTTTTTTACTGCGTGTAAAAAGGAAAAGTATCATGGATATCAATCCTTTTGGTTTGATTACATGACATCATATGATTTGATGGAATTTACTGATGTATCTACATTGACTTTGTATGTCGATGGTGAATTTGTTTCGACGGTAGATGTTTCGGAATATAAAACGTCTGCTCCGGAATGTAAAGAGGGACAATTTTTATATACGGATAAAATGTATAGAAACGAATCTGCAGAGCACAGTTATAAAATTGTAGACCAAAACAATACTGTCTTTTGGGAAGGAAAATTTAATACTGAAGAAAGTGATTGTAACTTGGTTTGGTTGGGGTACTGATTTTATTTATTGACTTGTCCGAGAGTTTAATTGATGATTTCTCAGAATAAGGATGTTTAGATACTAATCACTTACATCAAAAAAGGATGTAACTCCCCACAGATGTGCAGATAAATGCTCGCCTACCGGGCTCGCTGGTCAAATTGTGGCGACTGGTAAGCGCCACCAATATCTGCGCATCTGTGGGAAATATCACCAGCATTCTCGTACAAAACCTATTTCTTAAATCAAAATTCGATGCTGCCAAAGCCATTCTAAGATGCTTAAACTTAATTCATCCGAGAGATTCATGGCCCATAACGAGGTGATTTCCTGTACAGCCATCTCGCTTTGCAATTGCTCAAGCAACGACACGATATAGACTCCTCCCAAATATGCTACCGGTTGTTGGAGTCCGGGATGATGTAGCGCTGGTAGAGAAACAATAAAGTCATCCTGCATGACAGGAGTTGATAGAAATTGCGCTTCAGGGCACAATTGAACTATGCGGTCTGCTTCTGGTTTCGAAACTGATTCGGAAGTACGCTCTGTTTTAGCAACATTCATAGACCGGTTCTGCCAAAAAGCTCCATTCCAATATTTTAATGCACGGGAATACTCTTCGGCTGTGCGTTTACCGAATCGATCTATTTGACCTTGCTGACTGTTGCTGTAAAAATCAAGTGCCACAGCTGCAGTTTCGGGACTCCTTAATAATGTGTTGACGACAACTGCCGCCTGTATACCTGAACTGATTGCCAGATGTATACCTTGGGAAGCCATCGGATCCACGCAGAGACTGGCATCACCGACTCTGATAAAATCTCTTCCCGCTGCTTCTGTACTGTAGCGGCTACTGGCATCACACCCGATGATCTTGTCCACAATGGAAATCCGGTCAAATTGGTTCAATGTGGAGAATTGCTTCAAAGAATTCAGATAGAAATCCTCTATAGATCCACCGCTTTCTGCCACGCTTTTGGGATCAGTATATAAGGAGACCATGGCTTTTCGATTTCCCAGATAAGCTGTCCATAGCCAGGATGACTCACCTGCTTCCATCGATCCGTCGCAAGAAGGTTCCGATCCCAACTCCCAATGAGCGTGCAGAGCGAAAAGTGCCGGTGCGTAACGAACGAATTTTTTCTGCAACGCATTGGAACGGCCTGAAGCATCCACGAGGAACTGTGATCGTATGGAAATTGTCTGTTTTTCCGTTTTAAAGCTAATTTTCCATCCACCGCTGTAAAGTCGCTGCATGGATACATTTTCTGCAGGTTGAAATACTCTGACTCCGGCAGATTGTGCGTTCCGGATCAGAATCCTGTCAAATTCCCCACGATCCACGTTCATTCCCGGCTGATGTGTCAGGATGGCGTCATCCATATCCCACTTTACGAGCACGTTCTTTCGTTGTCGGAGTGCTGCTGTTCTGGTAATTTCCTCAAGCATCCCAAGATAAGCAAGTAATTCCCCCGTTGTCTCTGAAAGGCAGATCCCCACGTGCGGCCTTGGGAAAGCAGCTTTCTCTACCATGCATACGCTATGCCCCAGCTTTGCTAGTTGCCGTGCGATGACCGATCCTGCCGGACCACCACCGATAACACAGATATCAGAACTGAAGTCCGGCTCCATTTTGTTCTTCCGAAATAGCAATGATTTCTTGATTGTCGCCCAGTAGCAACCGCAATCCCGTAGAATCGGCTTCGTATAGGTCGACGTACAATCCGAGACAATAATGCAGCCACCCGCGGATATAATCACATGCCGGACGGCCACGCTTGATCACTTCGTGATGACAGCTGCCGCTACACAGATAGCGTGCCCAGCAATCCGTACAGGCACTTTGAGCACCTAAATGACGGTCTTGGAGCCATTGAGCCTGTTTGACCGGGTTTACACCTGTTTTCAAATCCCCCATATGTCCGGCTTCGTCATTGACAAAACGGTGACAGGCATACAATTCTCCTTCTGCGGAAACGCCCATATAACCGCCACCAGCTCCGCATGGATACATTTCGCGCTCATACGTATGGATGCGCTTCAGAGTGCTCAACACGTTCTGCAATGGCATTAGTTTTTTCTCCATAAATCCGGTGCGAAAGATTTCTCCACAACTGATAAGCTGTTCCAGTAAGGAATCGAAATCCTTCCCGGACATTTCTTGCTTCCCGCTTGGAGATTTCAGCATAGGGGAAAACTGCACGGAATCGAATCCCAAATCGAGTAAACCCTGGAAGGTTTCCGTCAGGCCAAGGTTTTGCGGAGTAACGGTAACTCGTCCCAACACCCGGAAGTTGCGGTTGGGAATCCCGAACAGGAGTTTTAGCTTTTCCTGTACCTGAGTGAAGCTTCCTTTTCCAGAAATATAAGGTCTGAGCGTATCATTGGTATCCCCGATTCCGTCTACACTTACTGTTACGGTGAACCGGTATTTTTGCAGGAATTCTACATCTTCCGACCGGATAAGTGTAGCGTTGGTTGTGATGCTGAAAGATACCGTGCGCCCCTCTTCTTCCGCTTTTTTTGCTGCGTAAGTTGTTGTTTCATACAATGCCTGACGGTTAAAAAACGGTTCACCTCCCATAAAAGCGATTGTAATTGGCTCATCAGGCTGCGTGTCCATGAAAAGCCGGTCAACGGAAGATCGGGCAATTTCCGGCGGCATATTGTCCGGACGACCACCAAATGTTCCTTGTTCGGCATAGCAGTACGTGCAGCCAAGGTTGCATTTTTGAGCAATCGCCAGAGAAAAGGAACGAACGGAAACTGCCTTTGGAGGGGCAGTTTCCGGTTCATTGGTTGTTCTGATTCCTGCGAGTGAGGCCATCAGTGCTGCTTGCTGTATGTTTCCAGTGATCGCTGCATTTTCAATCGCTTGCAAAATCGAAGGTTCGACATACATGATACGTCCGGTTGCTACCTCAAGCAGCAAATCACGGCTGGCACTTCTGAAAGTGTGAAAACCAGGATGTCGGGTCGCGGAATGATCTGTTGATGGGATCATGTCACGGGACGATTGGGGTCATATACCAGATTTAAACGAATGTTGTCACCTTCAGGCTTGTAATCCACAATTCCCCTGAAATCCATATCCTTGTTGATTTCTTCCGGATTGCTCATCATTTGGTCCGGATGACCCTCCTTATAGATTACAATTTGTACCTGATTATCCGGACTGTAGGCTTTGTTAGGGTTTTCTGCTGTCCAGTAGTTCAGACAAGCCGACATGTCTCCTTGCCATGTGGAGCAGAGTCCACTGGTTAGCTGTCCGGGAATGGCACCGTTTGTTGCCGCTTTCTGTTCCACCCTGATCTCGTTTCGATCAATGTGATTGGTTCCGCGCGGATAGAAAAAGTTCTTCGGAACGGCCCCGTTTTCGATGCGGGTACTTTGAGAACCAAGATTTACCTCCATTCCGGGGTTGTAATCGGCGTTCAAAGTCGACATCATCGGTACGTCGAGTCCGGTCGGATCGTAAATTGGACCGGTGATTCCAAGCATACTGCTCGTCGCTTTAAGCCAATCACTGTTTGCATTGTTGTTTGTGGGCAGGAAATCTCCGAAATTATCGCGCATATTTTCAGTAATGACAGGGTTCAGAGTCAGGGCATGCTTTCCTGGGGTAGCAACCACCCAGGCTGGGATGATCGGTGTTGTAACCGGGGTTCCACTGTTGAGAATCACCGCTGATATCTGACCATCGCAGGATGTGTCAGTAGATTCCAGGCTGCCATTCGCATTTGCAGGGTACGGATCAATCGGAGAACCAGTATTTTTTCGTACTACCCCACCTTTTGGCGGAATATAGAGACCTTCTCCGGTAATGATTCCCAGATTGATAAGTTCACGATCATTCCACGGATTTTTACCGTTCAGCTCGGCATGAACTTGTGGTCTGTCGGCTGTGGCTTGCGCGGTGATGAAAGGAATCGTTCCGCCTCCCTTTTTCATGGAGTAATTGTAGAGCTTGCGATTACCGACATTGCCGGACCATTTTACCTGTGCGTCAGGAAAGAGCTCATGCAGCTTTCCGAGCAACTCGTTGTTCGGACCATAGGCAAAGATTGTGAACTGCACAGCCTGACGCTTTATACGTTGTTTTCCCGGATCGGGATCAGAGGCTCCGCCCATCGACATATAGTCCCGGGAAGGTGAGAAATTTTTCGCATGTGCGCTAAAGAACTCGAAGTAATCTTCGTTGTTTGCAATGCGTGCCACCCCGATTGAGGGATGGATCTTGAAGTACTTTACATCAGAAATGTTCATAGTGTTTCATTTTAGGTTATTTATGGAATTGCTTGTGAATACTGAAGAAATGGTGTTCCCCACATTAATCGACCCATTCGAATGACGGGCACACGGGAGGCGTGCAGGCGAACAGTTGCGGTACCAGCCGGGCCATGCTGTTCATCGAATTTATAGAGTCGCTGATGGACTGATCTCCTGCACCTTCGTAGAATTGCTGCAGCTGCTCGAACATGAGTTTGTACTTCTGATTGAATGCGTTTAACCCCTTGTATTGTCTTGATTCCGGGCTAAAATCTTTCATTTTCGGATTGGATGCGAATTGCATAATCTTTGTGAAATCGCAGTTGATCGGGAACCGCGCGCGATCATAGGCATAGCCGAGTGGCTGGGAAATATCCTTAACCAGTTTCCCTCCTTTATAGATCTCAGCGAACCGGTAATAATGTGCAGGATCACCATTTCCATCAAGTGGTCCGGCAGAGCTTCCCTCCCCCTGATCTACGATCCAGTTCAGCAGTTCGATTGCATGTTTTTTGTTTTTGACAATAAAGTTCTTGATGGGATCATGTCCAATCCTGCTGAAGCGCGTGTCGTTGGAAACATCGATTTGGGGGTGACTTTCGCCATTCGCAAACGGATCTTCAGGAAATGTATTGATCAGGACAATAAGGGCATCGTAAAATTCTCCGATCGTGGCATAGTGCACCTCGATTCCCCGTGCTTTTGCTCGTGCTTCAACGACAACATAATGTACAGGATCCAGCGGTTGCTCGATTTCCATGAACAGGTCTGTCAGAATTTCTATTGAAAAAGGACTAAGCGAAGGAACAAGGTCGCCGCCTACAGGAAGTTTATCGGTTCCCCAGTCCAGCACAATTTCCCGTGTAGCAATCTCAGGTACGGTTCCGGTGGCAGAGATAATATTGGCGATGGACATCATATGGAGCATTTCCTCTCTGGATATACTGGAAACCAGCTCACGGATTGCTGCATTCTCATAGCCGTCAGAGTCTTGAATACTCCAGGCTGCAACATAATACGGAGGAACGGTTGAAGCTTCGAGACGCATGGCGGTGTGAAGTGTTTTGATGAGCGTGTCGTGAGCAGTTTGCGTTGCAGCGTCTCCGCCAATTTCCAGTGTTTCGATTGCATCATGAATCGAACGCACGTACTTCATGTCAATTTTTAGCATAGTAGTGAAAGTTGTTAAAAGGTATCAGTGTAAATAGTGGTCACTCCTCTCAAATTGAGATTCAGACCAAATAATAGTTAATGAATAGTGATTCAAAAGTAAAAGATGTTTTTCTGATAATCAACCGTATAAATACGGTAAAATCAAAAAAAATATCATCTTTTTTGATTTTACGAATAGTACTAATTACTCGAATCTTTTGTGTAAAAAAATAAAGCTTTTGAGCTCTTTTGAAATGAAATAAAAAAAGGAGAAAGGTTTCCCCTTCTCCTCTTAAATAAGTAAAATCCAAAAATTACCTTGTCAATATTTAATGAAGTGTCCGCGTTGCTGATTGCTCTTCACATGATATAGTCCCGGTGCCAGAAAACGAATGTTCAGTTCTCCGTTCTGTAAAGTTCCGCTGAAAACAACCGATCCGGCGGCATCGCTTATCGTTAAAGGAGAGCCATTGGTTTCGATGTGAATAATGTCTGTTGCCGGATTCGGATAAAGTGCATCCGGAGCAAAGTTTTGTTCGGAAATCCCCAAGGGTCCATTGCAGGAATAAGCCTCAATACAATCAATGGTTTCAGTTGTGGAAATGGATGAGAAAACTCCTGGAAGAACGGTCAGACCGAAGGTACTTGTTGCAGTGTTCTGTGTTGTAATACTGATTGGATGTCGTGTGACTGGATTGATTGGATAAACGGGAGTTTGATCTCCGGATATCGGTCCGCAATAGGTTTGATCCTTTGAAACATGGGCATAACGATCGCTTGGCCAACTTGAAGGAATAGCAACCAGATAACCGCAATCATGGCGTAAAATCATGGAAGGTACGGCTGAAGTCGATAAACTACTTGTTGCTTTAGAACCTGTGAATGTACCCTGTGGATTCAGACACATGATATCACCATCCAGCGACATTCCGGTGGAGAACAAAACTCCTCCATCGTAAGAAGCACAAATAGTCCCAAGTTCGCCGGCAATATTCTGACACCAAAGAGGCTGCAATTGCGCGTTGAGTTTCAGAATTCCGTCCACACCAGCTGATGCGTAAAACTTTAAGTAAATGGATGCAGGATCTTGACTGTCAACTTCTACAAATTTGTATCGGTCCACATCCACCGTTTCTATCCGGTAGTAGAATTTACTGCCTACATTCCCGCTTAGGTCAGTCTTGAGTAAGCACGGAAAAGTAACTTCCGGTGAAGGCGTTTGCGTGTAGCTTCCAACAATCAGAAGGGAATCCCCTATTGGTTCAACACCGTGAAAAAGGAAACGAGGCATATTCGGGATGGTATACGATTTGATCCAGACAATTTCGCCGTTATTGTTCATTTTCAGAAGCACGGGAACACTGGGATCCCAGGAAGAGTATTCATTCTGCTTTCCGGTTAGGTAAAAGCCGTCAGTTGCAGGAGTAATCGTACTCATTTTGTAGGTACTTTGATTGAACACCTTGTTGAAAAGAACATTCCCGTTTTGATCAATTCGCGTCAAACCGTTTTTGCCATTGGAATAATAGATCAATGTAACGGTATTGTTTTCATCAGTATATCCTTTAAAGTCAAAAAGATGTCCTGACCAGGTGTTTGATTCTTTCGACCAGATTACTTGCCCTTGTCTGCCCAGATAATGTATTGAAAAACTATTGATTCCGCATCCGGGATGAACGGATATGGCATAATAAGTTGAATCCTGGCATGGAATGAGTGTGTGAACATCGTCGTTGTAATTTCGAAGATAGCGGTATTGACCTTGGGCCATAGAATAAAAGATCACCGATAGCAATATCGTCAAGCATGTTTTCATAAACTTGTTTTTTAGGGTTTTGAGTAGTTTAAAAAATCACCGATGATTGTTCTGAAAACAAAGACTTTACAAATTAAAAAAAGGTTGCGTGGAGCATTCGAAACCCCGGATGAAGGCTCGAAAGAAGATTTAGGATATAGTGGTTTGATTACTTCACAAACCCTTTCATATGGGCATAATTCAATTTCACTTTGCCGTTCACTTCTACGATTTGTCCCTGATTTTTCACATTTTCCTGTTCTTTCTTTTCGGCTTCATTTTGCTCCTTGTAGCCTTTGTACTGAACGAACGCAGCCGGATTAATGCGGTATTGAGTTCCAACCGCCATCACGTATTCACAGAATATTTCGAAATGGAGATGTGGAGCGCGTGTTCCTGCAACTACGCCGGATCTGCCGGTTGTACCCAATACTTCTCCACATTTAACTTCTTCTCCGAAATGATATTGATTTACGGAATCTAAATGGGCATAGAACAAATAAATCTCTTTGGCATCACTCCAGCGGGCACCTTGCAGAATTTCTCCGCTTTTTTCAAATTGAAGGTTGTAATTCTTTCTGTTTTTCAGAAAAGCCTGAACATCTTTTACTTTGATGGTCAACGTATTTCCATAACCTCCATGCCATCTTCGATTATAAACCGTTCCGTCTGCACAGGCGTATATTTTTGTTCCGGTTACAGCAAACAGATCGAGGCCTGTATGAGCTTTGCCGGCTCTTGTTTTCCCGAAAAGTCCCCAATGTTTTCCGCTTTCACCACCGCCTCCGCTTTGCATGTATAAGGTCGATCTCGGATTATCAACCGGGTCATGCCAGTTTCCACCAGTTTGATTCACACTTCCTGAGAGAATGGCAGTTCCTTTATTGGATTCTCCTTTTTTATACCATTTTTCGATTTCCTGCGTGATTTCCCAAACGTATGTTTTCCCTTGTTCCGGCTTTTCTTTGTGAAATAAGGGGTTTTGGTCGTAAGCTCTTTGTCTCAGCCATTTGGTGTTTTTGATGACGTTACCGTTTGAATCAAGATCCGGTTTGATATTCTTGTCAAATACCACATGATCGGGAAGATTTCCCTTGCCGCAGTCTACCGGAAACAGAATTGCGAGATAAAAGTCTCCCAAAGTATTTAGCTTTCCTTTAAATGGTTCGAGGTAATATTCCACATAAGTTAACTGCTCCAACCGCGACATCTTTGCTAAATTCCCGTCTTTACCTGCAGTGATGCTGGTTCCTTTTCGTCGGTTTATATCTTTTGCGGCTTGACTTCCGATTTGAATGAGTCCTGTATATCCCAAAGAATTAACCAGTTTCGGATCAAAGGTGCCTCCGGTTTCTAAAGCCATGGCTGCAATCAAATGATTCGGATCAAACAGCAGCCGCTGCGAAATTTCACGGATTTTGGTTTGCTCTTCCACCGAAAATTTCGATGACCAGATCAACGAACCGTCATTTACACTGGTTTTGGATTGATTTTGTGTTTTGGTTCGTTTAAGCACATCCTGGCTTTTCGCTTTGTAGTAGGCATAAAGTGTGACCTCCTCGATTTCACTTCTGTTATGAAACTGGCATTCAATTTTACACTGTTTGATCCCGTTTTCTACCACAACGGATCTCTTGCTGTTTTTAAAAGCAGTTGATGGATCGTTATTATACTGATATTCCCATTTGATGGAAAGTATTTGCGAATCGTGCGCATCATTGCTGTTTGGAACGGCGAGATAATATACGGGAAGAGTCAGATCGATGACTTCAACCAATTGGTTGTTTTGAAAAGGACCTTTTAGTTTCTTCACCAACAGATTTCCGGTCCAGGCTTTTGAATCGGTTTCCGTTCCGGGAGTCAGTTGCAACGTTCCGTTTCCGGAGATCAGATTGGGTGTCGCTGATGTTTTTTTTACGTCTGTAAAAGATTGTTTTTCGTAGTTGTATAGAATTCCTTTTAAAGGAATATTGACTGCTCCGTTGAATGCATTTTCAGAAGCCGGAATTTGCAGCGCATACCATTTGTTTTGATGATCAAATGCCGCAAAATAATACTTTTGGCCGATTTCGATAATGACGATTTCTCCGTCTTGAAAGAGATCAACAGATACGAAAACAGTATATTCTGAAGGAGTTTGTGATTTGGAAATAACGATTTTAGAGATCATTTGGTTTTTCAGTTTAGCAGTTAAAATTTAAAGTTCAGATGACTTGCTAAATCATCTTTTAACAATGCCGATTTAATATTACGAAACATTTTTTTGATGCTTGTTTTGGACCGGGATTTTAACACATCTCAAAGAGAATGCGAAGGTTTTACTTCTCGCGGAAATGATGAATTATTCCTTATCTTGGTCTTGAGTTAACTTACAGATATGAATGCTTCTGAACATCCGTCAATCGCTGATTTTCTTTCCGGAAAATCCGAATACACACTCGGTTTGTACCACCATTTTATTTCCGAATTTGAAGCTTTGGGAGAAATTACACTCGGTACTACCAAAACAATGATTGCTATTGATAACGGGCACAGACGGGTTGCCTGGATCTCTCAACTGGGAAAGAATTTTATTCATGTGGTATTTCCTTTAAAACAAGCATTCAACGATAACTTGTGTTTTCAAAAAGTGGGACAAGTTCCCGGAAGTACTCAGTTCAATCACCATTTCAGAATGCTCAACAAAGAAGATGTGAATGAAGAAGTGAGAGGGTTTATGAAATTGGCTTTGGAAAATTAATTTTTTGAATTTTAATCATTATTTATTGTTTTTCAATAAATATTTAGTTATAATTGTTCAATTGATTGAAACTAATTGAACAATTATGGAAATTAAAATTACCACTCAGCAAATGCTGAAAGTATTGTACATCCTTTCCTGGATTATCTTTATTGGTGTGTGTGTCGAAGCCGGCGGATTCATATTCAATGCCATTTTGACAATGGTTCTCGACCCGGCGGATGCCGAACATCTGTGGAAGCAGACCGACTTGTCTGCACTTTACAAATACGACCCCGGCCACTTTTTGGCGCAAATGGTGTTTGTGTGTATTGTTGCGGTTTTAAGAGCGATCCTGTTCTATTTTATCTTGAAGATTCTGCACGATAAAAAACTCAATTTGTCCCACCCTTTCAATCAGGAAATACGCCGTTTTATTTCCGGATTGGCTTATCTGGCTTTGGGAATCGGATTGTTTTCTTCGTGGGGAGTCAAATACGCGGAATGGCTGACAAATCAAGGTGTGGAAATGCCAGATGTAGCTTCAATGCGCATTGGCGGAGCAGATGTGTGGCTTTTTATGGGAGTTATCTTGTTGGTAATTGCCCAGATTTTCAAAAGAGGAATCGAAATTCAGGAAGAAAACGAATTAACTATATAAACTATGCCGATTGTTGTGAATCTCGATGTGATGATGGCTAAACGGAAAATGTCGCTGAATGAATTGTCTGAAAAAGTAGATCTGACATTATCCAACCTGTCGATTCTTAAAACAGGAAAGGCAAAAGCAGTTCGTTTCAGTACTCTGGAAGCCATTTGTAAAGTCCTGGACTGCCAGCCCGGCGATATCCTGGAATATGTGAAGGAATGATTTCTTTCTGCCGGCGGATACTAATTCAAACAAAAAAACGGCCATATAAGCCGTTTTTTTCAAATTTCAGATGCCCGAATATAATCGATTATTTCTGCACCTGGAATTTGAATGTATAGGTGGCGGTATTTCCTATTAGATTTTGTGGAATAGTCAATTTCATTTGTTGCACTTGCTTTTCCACTGAAGCTTTCATTTCTTCTGAATCAGATATAATTTCAATGATTTCGATTTTGTTTTCGGATACAACACGCACTTTTACCTGAACGGTTGTTTCAATTCCTTTTGCCCGTAAAGATTCAGGATAAGAAATTTTGCGGTGCATGATGCGGTCCAATAATGTTTCTCCGTTTCCGGCTAAAGCAATTGAACCTGTTGTTAAAAAGAAGCTGATGAATAGAATGATTGTTTTCATATTTCCTGAATTGAATTGGTTTCCCGTAAGACCAGTTCATCAAAGAAATGTTACAGCATCAAAGAATTTTAATTGTTAAAAAAAGTATTTCTTGATCGTAAGCTATCTGCACCCGCCTTCAGTGTATTTTTTATCACCTGTATTTTCGGGCAGAACCAAAAAGTAAAATAATGCCCGGATGTCAGTCTTGAATAACGATAGAAGTGTACAAGCTGTAAAGTTCCCAACCAAAAGATTCGTACAAGACCCTTCCTTCTTCTGTGGCAACCAGAAAATTCCGGGAAACACTTTTTGAGAGAGCTATTCTTTCAAGTTCTTTCATCAGAAATGTTGCAAGTCCTTTTCTCCGGTGCTGGTCTTCTGTTGAAATCCGGTCATAAACAGCTAAATCATCCACCAGAATAACACGGCCAATTGCAGCAGATTCGTTGTTTTCAGTAACAATCCGGACGATGGAAACAGCATTGTCATTTTCGTATTCCACCTGATATCCATCAGGTAATGGTTTGTCCCGGAAATGCATTGCATGGAAACAATACATCATATAGCCATTTGCCTGAATGGTCCATTTTTCGGGTATTTTGGATTTTACTTCATCCGGATCGGCACAAACCTTCAGAAAAACCCAGGGCTCATTGATCTGTTCTGCCAACTGAAAAAAATCGTCGTTCAAATTAGGGAAAACATAACGCGTTTTCTGTTTTTCAAAACCCACATTTACTTTTAATCCCGACAGAAATTTGACGGGCAACGGAAGTTTTCTGGATAAAGACCATCCCTTTAACCATTTTTCAACAAGTTTCGGTGAAACGCTGTTTGTCATTTGATGAATTTAATCAGAAAATAAGGAATTTCGGTTATTTATTAACTTTAAGTAATGTCCGGGAGTTTAGGTGATTTTTAATATTCCTTCGCAGTAAGTATGTTAATTAAATCAGCGGAGAAAATTATTACATCATCCCTGTTTTCGTATAGTGTTTAACTTTAAAACATCAAGTAAGAGATAAATGGAAGATCCATCCGATTATTTTCCCGTTTTAGGAATCCAGGAGTTCAGTGAAAACCGATCACAGGGATGTAACATGTTGTTTCATGAATTGGAAGGTGCGCGTTCTATCGACGAACCGCATAAACATGATTTTTTCATCGTTATTTTATTTGAACGCGGAGAAGGTGTTCATGTCATTGATTTTGAAGAATATTCGATCGAAGGTCGGCAGGTTCATATGGTTTTTCCGGAGCAGGTTCATCAATGGGAAATGAAGCCGGAAACAATGGGATATCAATTGATGATCAGCAGGGAATGGTTTGAGAATTTTTTGTCTTCCCTGCGTTTTTCAGCATCTTACTATCAGAAACATCCGGTTTTTGGTGTTTCGGAAAAAGTGTATCAGGAATTGTTGCAGGAATTCCGGGCTATTCAGCAAGCTTTGAGCGAAAAAGAGGTCTTTTGGGAATTGATCCGGATTCGTACTCAGTTGATTGGTTTGATGCTGAGTAAAACGGTAGAAATGACTTTCAGTGATGTGGAAAACTATCATGCAAATCCGATTATTTCAAAATTCCGAACGCTGGTTGATATACATTTCAAGGAAGAAAGATCTGTTTCGTTTTACGCTGAAAAACTGAATGTTACAGCTAATTACCTCAACGTATTGTGCAGGAAGAATTTGAAGATGGCGGCTTCTTCCCTGATTCAGGATCGGATCTTGCTGGAATCAAAACGCTTGCTGAAAGGATCGGAAATGACGGTAAAAGATATTGTCTATGAATTAGGATTCTACGATCATGCCAGTTTCTCAAAATTCTTTAAGGCTCAAACGGGCATCTCTCCTACTCAATTCCGCGAACAAAGATAATCCATACAACATCAGGCATAATTCATACACTAACTTTAGGTTTTCGATCAGCTAGCTTTGTTTAACTAAAAAAACAAAGCAGATGCAATTTCCATATAAATGGCTTTCAGCAGGGAATTATGCCCTGAAAAATGTACGGCTTGAAACCGGTTTTGAATATGACGATCAGGAAGTAATCCGGACGAAAACGGACCTTTTTTGCGTGGAAGTAGAAAACGGAAAAATAAAAGCTGTCAAACCGAATGATCCGGACGGTGATGCTTTTGATGCGGAAGAAAAGTTGATGCTTCCTGCGTTTAAAGATATGCATTGTCATTTGGACAAAACACTGTACGGGTTACCCTGGCAAGCAGTGTCTCCAAAACGAAGAACCGTTAAAGACATGATCGCTTACGAACAGGAAATCATTCCGGAATTACTGAAAACTTCGGTGGAACGTTCGGAACAACTGATTCATTTATTGCAGCATTACGGAACAACTTATGCCAGATCGCATTTCAATGTAGATCCGACTTCCGGATTAAAATCATTGGAAAACCTGGAGCAGGCGTTGAAAAACAAGAGTAATTCCTTTGAAGCGGAGTTGGTAGCATTTCCTCAACACGGTTTGTATTACACGGATTCGATTTCTCTCATGAATGAAGCTGCTTCATTGGAAAGTGTTGGATTTATTGGTGGTCTGGACCCTTTTAGTATTGACGGAAGTATTGAAAAACCGTTGGATTTCACCATTCAATTGGCATTGGATTATCATAAAGGAATTGATCTGCACTTGCACGAAATTGGTGATTCGGGAATGAAAACAATTCGTTATTTGATTGATAGAACGATTGAAAATCCGGAGTTGAAAGGAAAAGTGTTTATCAGTCATGCTTTTGCTTTGGGACATCTTTCAGCGAAAGAGACCGAAGAAATTGCAGAAAAACTGGCAGAAGCGAATATTGGAATAGCTTCTTCCATTCCTTTTTACGGAATAATTATGCCTATTCCGACTCTCAAAAAATATGGAGTTCCTGTTTTGATCGGAAACGACAATGTACAGGATCACTGGAGTACTTTCGGAACCGGAAATATTTTACAAAAGGCCAATTTGATAGCGGAGTTATACGGTTATACAACCGAATTTGATCTTTCAAGAACGCTTTCCTTCGCTACGCAGAATATTTTACCTCTTGATGATCAGGGAAATCAGCAATGGCCAAAGCCCGGTGATGATGCGAATATGATATTTGTTGCTGCAAGTTGTTCTGCTGAAGTTGTTTCCAGAATATCGCAGGTAGAAGCAATGGTGAGTAAAGGAAATTTGTTTTGGAAAAATTAATCCGGTTTCATTCTCCCTCTTTCCAATTTAGGTATAACACAAAAAAAAACGGCTAAATCAGCCGTTTTTTTTCATCTTTCAGTTACCCGAATATAATCGATTATTTCTGCACCTGAAATTTGAATGTATAGTTGAAAACGTTCCCGATTAAATTCTGCGGAACATTAAACTTGATTTGCTGTACTTGTTTTTCTACTGAAGCTTTCATTTCTTCTGAATCAGAGATGATTTCAATAATTTCTACTTTGTTTTCGGAGATCACGCGCACTTTTACCTGAACGGTTGTCTCAATTCCTTTTGCCCGTAAAGATTCAGGATAAGAAATTTTGCGGTGCATGATGCGGTCCATTAATGTTTCTCCGTTTCCGGCTAAAGCAATTGAACCTGTTGTTAAAAAGAAGCTGATGAATAGAATGATTGTTTTCATATTTCCTGAATTGAATTGGTTTCCCGTAAGACCAGTTCATCAAGGATATGTTACAGCTACGGATGATTTTTGATTGTTAAAAAATGTGAATACCCTGTTTTACTGTAACTACATGAAATCAATCATTTATGCAGGAATCAGTGTGATTTATCCGTTGCTTAACCGTTAAAAACGTTTAGAACCCCAATATCATTGAGTTGTAGAAATCCGACTACTTCTCATGCCGATAAAGCGAAACCTTTCCGATTGTCAAAACTGCATGAGCTGGTAATGCACGCTCAGGAACCAAGGTGAGTTTCAATTGCTTTTCCGACCCGGGACGTGCCATTACTTTCGCAAAGGCGGGACCGATATTGAAAACACGATCTTGTCCGGAACCCGGATGTTTTTCTGTTTCCTCAGAACTTTCGCCCAAACCGTACAAAGCCATTGAGCCAACATAATGATCTTCCTGTGGAATCTGCTCATCTGCTAAATTCAAATACACATCAATAATGGGTAATGAATCGTTTCCTTTCAGATTTTCAAAACGTAAAGAAAGATCATATCTGGATTGAAAATCAGACTTTCCAAGACTTTCCATAAGCGAATTCAACTCAGATGAACCACTGAAATAAAGGGTAAGTGCACGTGAATGATCCGTCAGGGAAAAACCGGATTCAGTTGAAGCAAGTAATTGTGAAGAGCGATAAGCCTGCATCCGGATTTGTTTTTTTGTTTTGATTCAAATTTAGGTGAATCAATGGATGAAATCAAAAAAATCTGCTCCATGTTTCAATACCAAATAAAACAAATGCAATGATTCCCCAGGCGTATCCCGGAAGTTTGCTGATATGTGGTAAGCGATAACGTTCATAAAGAAGAATAATGGTCACAACAAGCATTAAAATCAAGTTGTGATGAGCCAGCATCAGTGCAATCATCGGAATCCAGCACATGCGCATACAGGCAATCCCCATTTTCAATCCATAGGAAATACTGTCTGTTTGCAAGTACGGACTTTGAATCCGGATGGGCATTGTTTGATTGTATTTGGTCATTATTTCAAGCCTGTTTGGAAACCAGACAGACAAAGCAGCCAACAGAAATCCGAAACTTCCGATCAAACCTTTCAGAAAAGAAGACTGGTCAACGATTATCAGATCCAGCACGATCGGGATCAATAAAAACAAAACCCCGGATAGAATCCATACAATGGTATATCCAAACAGGAAATACAAAATGCTTTTGTCACGGTCTTTTTGCCTGACTGAAAACGCAACGTGTCTGATCGGTTCATTCAATAACGGAAACATCATTGCTGCAATCATGATTCCCCAGGCCGGAAGCCCATCGGAAACAGCTGTGAAAATCCGGGTAGAAAGATCCGCCTCCTTGAGGAAAGCGGATCCGGTTTCTATTGGTGTGGAATCTGTCGCCGTACATAGAATAAGATTCCCTGAATGGTTATCCTTTTCAGTTGTGACCAAAGGGTTGATCAGAAGTAAAATCCAGATTGCTGCGCTGAAAAGCCAGATCCACCATTCCGGAAAACGCATGGATAGCACCTGAATTCTCTTGAGGTAGAATGTCGATTTACTACTGATTGATTCTATGACAGTCGACGAACTCATTCGCTGTATAAACTGATTCGACCGATTGTCAAGGAAGTGTCTTTGTCCATCTGATAGGTCGGTTCGATAGAAATATCCAATTCACTGTCTTTCCAGTTCGACGAACCTTCGAGCTTATTAATTAGACTACTGATATCCAAAGCATAATGCTGTCCGCTTCCGGATTGATGTGTATTTGGTGTGGAAGCCTCTTCTACTCCGAAGAAACTCAATGATCCTGCATAGTAAGCATCTTTGTCAGCAGATCCATCCGGAAGGTTCAGATAAACATCGTGAATCGGAGGAACACCTGTGCCGGTAATGTTCTCGAAGTGCAGGAAAGTTGTTTTCGGTTTGTTCGAACTCATGCTCATTGCCTTCAATCCTGCTCTGCTTTTTGGTTTAGACGCCAGACTAAGCGGAATGAGGGTTTTGGATGCTCCAAGTTTGTAATGCTCATTGGTAGCCGCAATAACTTCCAAAGGCAAGGAGAAATCAAACGCTGATTTCAATTTAGCGCTGCGTTCCATCAAAGGAACACCGGCAGGAACTCCCTGATACGTATATCCTGACAATACTTTTCTGGTATCGATAACATCTTCGCAGTCCATTTCTGCTTTGTTGCCCTTTGAATCGTGAAACTCAAAGTTGAAATTCAACCAGGATGTTTCTCCGGGATTCTCTCGTTGCCCTCCTTCATTTAACCAAACTTGCCATAATCTGTCAATATTGGCATGATGCAGCCAGAAAATAGGATCTAAAGCAGCTGTACGTGGATCTCCCATTGCTCCTCCGATAGCAACGTGAACCATATCATGAGGTAAACTTTCAAGCTGACCGTGAGTTCTTCCACTGTGGGAGAATGCGGTTTTAGGTCCGCCAAAACCCAAAGGAGAAACAATTCCGTCACCGATAAATGGAATGGTGTTCAGTGCCGTTAATACGACGTATCTTGCAGGAATCACATTGCTTTGTCTTCCCGTGATCCACAAACCGTTTGATGCATCAGCCGGATTTGTAAATGCAGGCGGGATTGTGCGTGCATTCGGATTGGAAGTATCGCTGTAATCCCAAAACGGCAAAGCCCAGCCTGCAGGCCCGCCTAAATCAACAATCGTTTGAGCTACAATCTGTTCAAAGTATGCCAGATACATTCTGTGCCACGGAAGAAAAAACCAGGAACCGTGCTGACATTGATTCCAGAATTGTTCTTGTTCGGTTTTACCTGGCCATGGTGCAGATCCTTGCCAGAAGGATAAATTGGCATTGAATCCGTGCATAGCAGCCTGGTAATTCCAGCTTGTCGGATCAGTGCTTGGCTTTTTTTTCATAGCGAGAACTGCCTTGGAATACCATTCCAAAGTCGTGTCTCCAGCAGGAAGCTGATAAACGTTTTTGCGTTCGTTCATAGGTACATTGTTTTAATGTCATAATCTTTTCAGATCTGATCTCAGTGAATGTTTATTTGTTTGTCAAGTATCAGAATTCAGGACGGTTTTGTCAATAGGTATAAATACCTGTTTTTGTGTTGTTTGCTTAGAATTCCGCTTCTCGGATTTTATTTTTTTGAAGAAAAATTTGCGTAGTTAAATAACTACATATATATTTGTAGTCAAATAGCTACATAATGAATTTGAGACGAGATGTTTTCCAGGCCATAGCCGATCCAACCAGAAGAGCGATTCTTTTGTTGGTTGCAGGACAGGCCATGACAGCCGGAGCAATAGCTTCTAATTTTGACACAGCCAGACCAACAGTTTCCAAGCATTTGCAGATCCTCACCGAATGTGAATTGTTGAAACAGGAACAGAACGGTCGTGAAATGTATTATCACTTAAACGCACAAGGAATGAAAGATATAGCAGATTTCATCGAGCCCTTCCGCAATATGTGGGACGATCGATTCAATAAACTGGAAGAAATCATGAAAAAATACAAATCAGATAAATAAGGAAAGAGATGGAACGAAAAACAAAAATCCACGCTGAAGAAGGCAGACAGGAATTGACTATTGTCCGGGAATTTGATCTTCCGGTAGAACTCCTGTTTAAAGCATACACTGAACCGGAAATTGTAGAACAATGGATGGGAACGAAAGTATTGAAGCTGGAAAACAGAAAACATGGCGGCTGGCAGTTTCAAACGAGCGATCCACAGGGAAATGTCGTTTTTCAGGCCAACGGAACGATTCATGAATTCACGCCAGAGCAAAAGATTATCCGCACGTTCGAAATGGAGAACTCCCCTTTTGAAACTCAATTGGAATTTCTGGAATTCGAACCATTGACAGAAGGAACCAGTAAGCTGACAATGCAGGTTGTTTACAGATCGATAGAACTTCGCGACAAGCAATTGCAGCTTCCTTTCGCTCAGGGAATCAACATGGCGCACAACCGCTTACAGGAAATAGTAAACCAATTAAAATAAGATCATATGACAAAGAGAGCTAAAATCATCTATTGGGTTTTTACCATTTGGATGTCGTTGGGAATGGTATCCAGCGCGATTGTACAATTGTCCGGAATGAAAGAAGAAGCAGAAATGATTCAGAATTTAGGTTATCCGCTTTATTTCATAACCTTGTTGGGGATTTGGAAAATCCTGGGAGTGATCGTTATTCTTGCGCCAAAACTTCCGATATTGAAAGAATGGGCATATGCAGGGTTTTTCTTTGTAATGACAGGAGCGGCTTATTCGCACATTGTTTCCGGAGATCCTTTTAGCCAGATCTTCCCTTCCCTGCTATCATTGGTTTTAACGATTTTGTCCTGGTATTTAAGACCTCCGGGTAGAAAAATCGTTTCAGTTTCATAACTTTATTTCAAAGTACGTCAAATGAGTCAGATGAATCCGAAAGTTGATTTTTTCTTCGATAAAGCCAAAAAATGGCAGGAAGAATATGAGCAATTGAGAATGCTTGTTCTGGAGTGCGGACTTACCGAAGAATTAAAATGGGGAGTTCCCTGCTACACCTTCCGGAATGGAAATGTTGTTTTGATCCATGGATTTAAGGAATATTGCGCCATTCTGTTTCCGAAAGGAGCGTTATTGAGAGATCCGGATGGAATTTTGATTCAGCAAACAGATAATGTACAGGCTGCCAGACAAGTCCGGTTTACAACTATTCAGGAAATAATCGAACTGAAACCCATTTTGAAGGCTTATATTTTTGAAGCTGTGGAAGTGGAAAGATCCGGCTTGAAGGTAGAAATGAAGAAAACAACAGAATTTGCGGTTTCGGAAGAGTTTCAGGCTAAACTGGATGAAAATCCGGTGTTGAAAAAAGCGTTTAAAGCACTTACTCCCGGAAGACAAAGAGCTTACCTGCTCCATTTTTCTCAACCAAAGCAGGCCAAAACACGGGAAGCAAGAATTGAGAAATGCATGGAAGCAATTTTGAATGGTTTAGGATTGAATGATTAATAGTGAAAAGATGAGTAACAAAAAGATATTATCGCAGGAAGAGCGTGAAGGATTGCTGAACGCATTGAAAACCCGCTTCGAGAAAAACAGCAAACGTCATAAAGGAATCAATTGGAGTGATGTTGAAACCAGATTGAATGCAAATCCTGAAAAATGCTGGTCGCTCAATGAAATGGAACTGACCGAAGGTGATCCGGATGTGGTTGGAATGGATAAAACCACCGGCGAATACATTTTTTACGATTGTTCGGCAGAAAGCCCGAAAGGCCGCAGAAGTCTTTGTTACGACCGGGAAGCATGGGAATCACGGAAAGAACATCGTCCGGATAACAGCGCACTGGATTTGGCCGATGCCATGGGAATTGAGATCTTGACAGAAGAACAATACAAGGAATTGCAGCAATTAGGAAACTTCGATTTGAAAACATCCAGTTGGGTGAAAACACCTGTCAATATCAGAGAACTCGGAGGAGCTCTGTTTTGCGACCGGCGCTACGATCACGTTTTTGTATATCACAATGGCGCTTCATCGTATTATGCAGCACGGGGATTCCGTGGTTCTTTAAGAGTTTGATCTCAAGAGAAGGATAAAAATATCCGGTTGGAAAAACACGCATTTATACTGGTATCCGTTTAAGTTGATTGCACTACTTTGGCTCTTCATTTTAAACCGAAAAACCATTGTTTATGAGTACAATTTCTATTCCGTGCAAGCTGTTATGTGCATCCGTTTCAGCCTATGCAATCGACCCTACTTCTCCAAGCGGACAGTACAATCCGGTAGCAAGCAACAGTCCGTATATTAAAGAGTATAATGCTCTTGGATTCATTGAAACACCTTATGTTATTACGGATTTGATTATTGAAGCCGCTCTTGTAGGTAAAACAAGTTTTGGTATCGTTGTTGCTTTTCGCGGCACACTTCCTCCGGAATTAAATTGGGATTCTGCTTTGGACTGGATTCAGGATTTCCTGGCTTTTCCAACGGATAACATCAATCTTCCGGGAGAAGTGCATGAAGGTTTCCTATTCGCTCTGATATCACTTGCAGATGGAATTCGCGATGCTATTACAGCGCTTGACGGAGGGAATTCACTTCCGATATACATTACCGGACACAGTAAAGGTGGTGGAATCGCACCGATTGCGGCCATGTACTTCAAGAATGCCTTTAAATTGAAAATCGAACAAGTAGTGACCTTTGCCGGACCTAATTGCGGAAACACTGATTTCGTCAACGCATTTAATCAAACTTATCCGGATACCAGACGCTATGAAAATTACCTGGACATTATTCCACTCCTTCCGCCGGATCCTGAGTTTATTGATGTTTTGGAAGATTTTCCGGATCTGCCGCAGGAACTGATTGATGTGCTCAATGCGTTCAAAAATTTCGATTATGAGCCTGTAGGAAATTTGATTTACATTGATTCGTATGCGATTGCTGTTCCTTACTCAGCTTCGAGTGCGAGAACGTTGTTGCCGATCAGAATGGGAGAAATTGCCCTGCAACTGGCAGAAAACTGGAGAATGGTTGTGAGTGCGCATCATCCGGGTTGCGGCTATCGCTACATGGAAGGAACGTGCTCCGGAACTGTTTGTCAAACAAGCTAGAGATCCAACAAATCTGTATTGGAATTTGATCTTCTGTCTTTGGGAGGAGCATTTACAATTTTGGTGAACGCCTGAGTAATCAATGTGACTTCGCAAATGAGCATCAGGTAAAAACCTTTCAACATGGAATCTTCGTAAGGTCCGTTGGCACTCACTTCATTTCCATAGATCAGTAAAGCCATCGACAGGACAAAGATAACAGTGCTTAAAATAGCTGTTACCCGTGATATCGGGAAAAAGAAATGAGATAAAACCAATAGTCCGGAAACCGGTAAGTTGATGAGGGCAAACAGTGAACCGAAGCCGTTGAATTCGAAAACGGAAAGATTGGTGGAAAATTCAGTTGTTTTAATGACGATGAAACTGTCTGCAGGAATCAGATTTATTGGTCTGAGTGCTTCATAAAACGGAAGAAACATCGAAATAAGGATGACGCTGAAGCAAGAAAGAGTCAATATGGTCGATTTGTTTTTCACTCTGGAGGTACTGAAACACGAATGTACTATTTGTTTGTGATTTTAAGGAATTGAGCAGGAAATAATTGATTTTCCTGCTTATTTTTATTGGAAATAATTGCATCAATGGATTTGTCAGCTGTCATTCTTTTTGTTCCCGACAATGGTCCTGTATATCGGGAAACGACGGATTTGTCTTTACTGATCGTTGAGCCATGGAATGCCTGGTCTTCGTTGACTTTCCTGCTTCCCGTTATGATTTTCCTATGGCAATTGCGCGGACGTTATTCGGAATATGGATTTATCGTTTGGTTTTGTTGTCCGTTGTTGATTCTCGGTGGACTTGGAAGTACTTTTTTTCACGCTTTTCGGGCTTCTTCCCTCCTCTTGCTGATGGATGCCATTCCGATTATCATTTTGGTTTTGGGAATCAGTATCTGGATGTGGTTGAAAGTGCTTCCGAAAAAGATTCATTTGGTGTGGGTTCTGTTGATTTTCTTCGGACTCACCGTTCTTTCGGGAATGTTTCTGAATGGTCAGGACCGCATTTCTGCCGGGTACTTTTTCCGCGGCTGGATGTTGCTGCTTCCCTGCTATTTGTTTTTGCGAAAAACACGGTTTCGAAATGCTTCAGGTTTATTTGTAGCCATTGCTTTTTTCTCTTTGGCCTTGTTGTTTCGGTTCCTCGATGAAAAAATTGAATTGACGTTTATGCCTTGGGGAACACATTGGTTGTGGCACGTTTCAACGGCTTTCGGGGCATATTTTCTGGGAGAGTATCTGATTCGGAATGCCTACGTTAAAGCGGATTAACCAAATAAAACAACTTTCAACTAGTTTGCTAGTGAATTCTGACGAGATGTTAACTGAATAGCCCTGAATGATAAGTTAGCAGGAAACAAACCGCGTAAAAAGATTCATTTTGAGAACTTTTTAGTTAATTTGCATAAAATTATTCTTCAGACATGAAAAAACTAATTATCCTATCTTTCTGCGTGTTCTCCTTATTAGCATGTACGAAAAAGAAGTATACAGGAACTCATTCATTTTGGTATAATACGGAAACTGCTGATGATTTGGCTGCATTCGGAATTAGCCATGTTAGCTTGTATGTGGACGACAAATTGGTAAAAACCATTGAAGCAGATGACCACTTTACTGCAGATCCGGGATGTGGAACAGGGAACTTTATCTATACAGAACCCATGTTTAAAAGAGAAAACAGAACACACTTCTATAAGGTCTACGATCAAGCGGATAGTTTGATCTGGTCAGGAACCTTTCAGATGAGTCAAAAAGAATGCAGCTCCGTTAAATTGAACTTTTGATCATTGAATCATTCATAACTTGAAGGCTGCATTGATTGCAGCCTTTTTTATTTTAGAAAAAATCCATACACTAATTTGAAATCATGAAATTTGAACCGAAACACATCACATTGAAAGATGGTCGTGAGATTTTATTACGTCACGCAACGGTTTCCGACGCTGTAAAGGTCATTGAATTCGTTCAGGGATTTGTTTACGAAGCAGAGTTTGTTCCTATGGTCGAAGGAGAATTTAACCCGACTATTGAGGAAGAAGAAGCGCTTTTGAAAAATTATGAAGAAAGAAGTAATTCGGTGTTTTTAGTGGCTGAATATGAAGGAGAAATTGTTGGAAATATCAATATAGACGGAAGTCAGCGAAAAATCATGAGTCATACGGCTGTGTTCGGAATGGGAATGCACAAAAACTGGCAAGGTTGCGGCTTGGGAACAGCCCTGCTTCAAAATGCGATCGATTGGTGCCGGGACAAATCCGGGCTGGAATTGTTGTATTTGCAAGTTTATGCTGAAAATGAAGCCGGTTTGAACCTGTATCGAAAAGTAGGTTTTACCGAACATGGTCGAATGCCAAAAGCTTTCAAGCAAAATGGCCGTTACCACGATGAAATTTACATGTATCTGCTTTTGAAATAACTGCGGGGAAATAATACATGAACTAAATTCTCGAACAAAAACTTAAACGAATAGTTACAAACAGGATAACTGCATGCTTCATGTATTTTGTTATATTTAGAAAAGCCAACATGAAAGCTTATGGATCAGGTACAACAGAATTATTTGAAGCGCATTTTCACCATTTTACTGCTTGTAGTACTTACAGCGATTGTTTATCTGGGAAGTGATATTTTATTCCCGGTTATTTTAGCCTTCATTTTTGGTGTTCTGATTCGCCCGATTGATGCTTTTTTACAAGGGAAATGGCGTTTTCCAAAGATTATCTCAGTTACCATCACCGTTGCAATAGCAATCGCTTTCTTTGCGAGTATCTTGTTTTTAATCGGATTTCAGCTGAAGGATTTCTTTAATGATCTGCCCACGGTAGAGAAAAATATGACCAAAGTATTTCACGATCTGGGCGATTGGATCAATCAAACATTTGGTGTCACGAACTTTCAACAAGAGAAAATCGTAAAAGAAAATCTCATGAAACCCGGAAAATTCATTTCCATGGAAAGTTTCGGGTCAATAACCGGAGCGCTTATGTATCTGGTTCTGATTCCGCTTTATTTGTTTCTGTTTTTATTCTACCGTCCGCTTTTACTGGGATTTCTCATGAAATTAGTACCACCCAAAAGCACTGAAAAAATGCAGATCGTTGTGAACGAGATTAAAGTCATTATTCGGATGTATATTTTGGGCTTATTGCTCGAAATTGCAGTTGTGGCCAGTTTGACAACCTTGGGTTTATGGCTGATCGGAGTGAAATACGCTTTGTTTTTAGGCTTGTTAACGGCTTTGCTTAATCTTGTTCCCTATGTTGGAATTATCATCGCAAACATCCTGAGCTGCCTGATTTCGCTTTCAAACAATCCGAATCTGGAACAATCCGTTTTGGGGGTTTTAGCAGTGATCGGTGTGGTGCAATTTCTGGACAATAACATCCTGATGCCGCGAATTGTTGGCTCCAAGGTTCAGATTAATGCTTTGGCATCCATTCTTTCGGTAATTATCGGCGGAGCATTGGCTGGAATTCCCGGAATGTTTCTGGCAATACCAATTACAGCGATTCTAAAAGTTGTTTTTGATGCGGCTCCCGGCTTGGAGCCTTATGGCTATTTATTGGGAGATGAGCTGCCAAAAGCGCTGTTTTGGACAAAAAAGAAACAGATCAAGAAAAGCTAAACCGGAATCAGATCCTGAAACCAGAACTCATATTCAACAGGTTCGTTGTCTTTATTTTTACTTGAATATGTTTTTAAAACCTTTTCTCCCAATTCAAAACGAATCGGTTTTTTGAAGATCGGCCCGTCAAACACAAATGTGTGAAATTCTCCGTTTTCACCGCATGGATCTACGTTTTCAGGCAGTTCGTCCAGAAATTGGGAATCGATAACCCTGCCAACAAATTCCTTGCTCAATTTGGACGAATCCACACAAACGACCATCGTTTTGAAGCCCAGATCAATGAATTCGCGAACCAATTCTTTTGTATTGCTGTTCCAAAGCGGGAAATGTGCTGAAATAGCCACTTCTTTGAGTTTCTGTTCGCGGTACATTCTCAGGTCTTCCAGAAAAATATCCCCGAAAAAACAATCGGCAATCCCCTCTTCTTTTATTTCCTGAATAGTTCGGTTCATGGCACTTTCATATTCAGACATATCCGAGCTGGTCGGAAGAAAAACACTTTTCACAGGAATATTCAAAGATGCTGCCTGAGCAACAAGCAATTCATTTCTCACTCCATGCATGGAGATGCGATTTGCCTCCTGATTAAAGGTTGTGAGTAAATAACGAATATCGAATTGAGCTTGCTGAAGAACTTTGTAAAGCGCCAGAGTGCTGTCCTTTCCTCCGCTCCAATTGAAATAAGCAGGAATTAATTGTCCCATTCTTCATTCAGGAAAGCAACGATTTTTCTGGCAGTCGTATTGAAATAGCGCTTGGTACGGTATCCTCCAACCCAGGTAATTCCACGCACGGCATTTGTCAGGAATACTTCATCAGCCACCAATAAATTCGATGGCAAGATCGGACATTCATAGACTTTTAATCCGTTTTTCAAGGCCAGATTAATCACCTGCATACGCATGGTTCCTGCCAAACAACCGTCGGCAAGACTTGGAGTATACAAAACGCCGTTGCTGACTACAAAAATATTGCTGTGAGAACTTTCAAGAATCTGACCGTTATCATTGGTGATCAACATATCGTCCAAGCCTTTTTCCTTTGCGGAAATAGCGGCTAAAACGTATAAAATCCCGTTTTTCGTTTTGTAATTGGAAAGACTGTTCTTTGTTTTTTTGATATCCTGATACAGATCAACTTCCAGTCCTTTTGCATTCAGACCGAATAGGTTTTGCTCAATCGGATAAAGCTCTATAAAATAACTAACTTCATTTGTATCAGGAAGATAAGTCCCTCCACCTAAACGATCAATTGAAAGACGGATTCTTGCCCCTTCTGCAATTTTACACAAGGTAATCAACTCGTCAATTTGCTGTTGGAAAAATTCAGTCGTGTAAAAAGCCGGTAAACGCATTTTCAGAACTTTCGCCCCTTCAACCAGTCGTGAGAAATGATGCGCAAGATTTAAAACCTTCCCGTTCATCACCCGCATACTTTCAAAAAGCCCATCGCCGTAGGTATACGCTCTGTTTCCTGCTGAGATGGAATGACCTGTGTTACTGATTATTTTACCGTTGTTATTTACGAATAATTCCTGATCGCTCATTTTAAAGTAGGTTTTGAAATGCAAAAATCACTTGTTCAATATTAGTAATTAAAATGAAAATAATACCGAAAACTGCACCGGATATATGCGCATCATGTGCAATATTTGTTTTTCTGTTGCGATCAGAATAGATTTCAAAAGCCAGATAAATCGGTCCGAAGATCCATGCCTTGATCGGAATCGGGATAAAAATGAACATGATTTCCATTCCCGGACTGAGCATAATCATTGCAAAAAGAATCGCTGATGTAACTCCGGAAAGACCTAAAGATCTGTAGTTTGGATTGTCTTTGTGTCTGAAAAATGAAATCATACTTGAAGCAAACATCGCTACGAGTACAAAGCCCCAAAACACAATCTCTCCTGCCAAAGGCCCGTAGAAATTGTAGAGGTAATACTCGAAATATTTACCAAAGTAAAAAAGTGTAATTCCGTTGAAAAGTAAATGACCGAAATCTCCGTGCAAAAAAGCATGTGTAATAAACCGGTAATATTCCCTGTTGTGTTTCACCTCGTACGGACTGAACAGGTATTTTTCCATGAAATCACGATTGTTGAATCCAAGGATTGACATGATGATCATTGTTCCGAGAAGGATGTATGTTGAATAAATTTGAGGCTCCATATTTGAGGAATAAGTATCTTGCAACAAAATTGCTCATTATTTTTTGATCATTTATGAAATTTAGCAGACTTCTATTACTGTTTCTCGCATTTACACTTATTCGCTGTACCTCCTCAATAGACAAAACCGACCCGATTTTTGATCAGAAAACTTCGTTGAAAAAAAGAATCGGACTTGCAATTGAATCTGATTTATTAACAAAACTAAATCTTCCGGAAGGATTGAAAGATTCTGTTTATACTTTCTACAAATCACGCGATTTCAAACCGGTTTGGGCAAATGATTCTGCTTTAACTGAAAAAGGAACTCTTTGGAAGGAACTGACGAATTATCCTTGTGCTTTGGGCTTACCGGATAATCGTCCTTTTGTCTTTAAAGAAGATTCCTTAAGTCACACGTCAATTATCCAGGAATTTATTCTTACGGCACGTCTGGCACAATTGCAGCAGGATCTGAAAGTTGGTTTTTTAGATACATCGGCAAACAACTACAGACCGATTGTTTCCATTGATATAAAAACATTGAGTAAAAGTATCCGGCAAATGGATACGGTTACAAACTGGGGTGCCTGGTTTGCTCAAATGGGTCCTTCCAGACCGGAATACCGCGCCTTGGCTGCGGCATTGTTCGATTATGCTTCAAAGAAGAAGTTTTCGACCATTCATTTTGAAGTTCCTGCATTGGTGGAAGATTCCCTGCGTTCTCTGGAATTAGCTGAAGAATCACTGATCGATAAAGGATATCTGGATCCGAAGAAAACCGATTCGGAATCTTTTTGGGAAGCAATGGGGCGTTTTCAGGCTGATAACGGATTAAAAGCAGATGGAGTGATCGGAATTTACACCCGGAAAGCTTTAGACGAATCAGAACGCTACAAATGTCACAGAGCTATTTTGTCGATGGAACGCTGGAGATGGCGCGCTCCTTTTCCGGAAAGATATTTGTGGGTGAACATTCCGGAGTACAAGCTGCGCATTTTCTACAACGACAGTATGTTGTCGGAGCACCGTGTAGTGGTTGGTAAACCCGAAAATCAAACTCCTCAGTTGAGTTCCCGTCTTCGTGCAATTGTTTCTCTGCCCTATTGGACTCAGCCGCATTCAATTGCAAGTAAGGAATTCCTGCCGGCAATTCAGAGAAATTCAAACTACGCTGCGAAAAATCATTACAAAGTATATCGCGGCGAAACAGAAGTTGATCCGACAACCATTAACTGGAAACATTACAAGGAAAAGAATTTCCCTTTCAGAGTAAGACAGGAACCCGGAGACGATAATGCACTCGGATTAGTGAAGTTTGAATTCAATAATAAATTCGGGGTGTACATTCACGACACACCTTCCAAAGGATTTTTCAATAAAGATATCCGCGCCTATTCTCACGGTTGTGTGCGTTGTCAGATGCCGGATTCCCTGGCGCGCTTCATTTTAACCAGAGATGACCGGCAAAAAATGACCCGCGACTCTTTGGATACCCTGATTGCACGAAAAGAGCACTACTCGATTCCATTGAGAAAACCGATTCCGCTGCAAATGGATTACATTACGGTTGTGACCGATGAAAACGGAAAATTGATTTTCTTTCCGGATGTGTATGACCGCGATGAGAAATACCTGAAAATGATGAAGATTTATCCGAAGGTTGATTAGTTTTTATGAGAGTCCTGACTCCTATAAGTCTTGTCTCTTGACTCAATAAAAAAAGGATTTAGTACTTTTGTGAAAAAAATAAGAATATGTCAGTTATCATTGCCCCGTCTATTTTATCCTGCGATTTCGGAAACCTTGAGCGCGATTTCGAATTGATCAATCAAAGTGAAGCGGATTGGTTTCACGTAGATGTAATGGATGGTGTATTTGTTCCCAATATTTCTTTCGGATTTCCGATTATTTCTGCACTGAAGAAAGTGGCGAAGAAAACAATCGATTGCCACATCATGATTGTGAATCCGGATCAATACATTGCGGATTTCGCAAAAGCCGGAGTAGATATTCTGACAGTTCATTACGAAGCTTGTACGCATCTTCACCGAACAATTGCAGCGATTCACGAAGCAGGAATGAAAGCCGGAGTTGCATTGAATCCGCACACGCCTGTGTCCGTTTTGGAAAATGTTATTGCAGATTTGGATTTAGTACTGATTATGTCGGTAAATCCAGGATTCGGCGGGCAAAAGTTCATCACTCAGGCAATTGAAAAAGTGAAGCAGACAAAGGAACTGATTGAAAAATCCGGATCTAAAGCTTTGATTGAAGTTGACGGAGGTGTAAACACCGAAACAGGAGCTAAATTGGTAGTCGCAGGTGCACAGGCTTTGGTTGCCGGAAGCTTTGTATTTAACAGTCCTGATCCGAAAGCAACGATTTCTTCTTTGAAAAAACTCTAAATGCTCGACTTTTTTCAGCAGCGTTTTTCCTATTTACATCAGTTGAATCTGAGTTGGATAGTGCATTTGAAACAAAACGATCAGGATATTCCCTGGGACGTAAAACTCGCACTTTCCCGATTAATGAACTCACAGCACATCGCTGTTTGTGGAATTTTGGATCAGGAAATTGAATCCGAATTGGATGACGTACAGCCGGAAATGTATTGGGAATCATTGGAACGTGATAATTTCCAGCAATGGATGAATGTTTTCCAGCAATACAACCAGGGGATTCAGGACAATGTTGAATGGCTCACTCCTCTTCTGTTTAAAGCGCTGCATGAAAATGCACAATACATTGGTCAGTTGAAATTACTTCTGGTTCAGCACGAAATGGAATTGTTTGATGAGACGCTGATACGGGTAGATTAACTTTTTCTCTTATTTCTGTCTCGAAAAAACAGGATGTGAAATAAATTTACCGAGGTAAGTTGTGGATAAGTGCACGCTTATCCACATCGTTTAGTAAACAAAAAACAAAAGTTCATTTTTTGACCTCCTTACTCCCTGCAATCCGTGATGTTTCTGTCGAAAACTCTCATGCTTGTTTACCTTTCTTTCGAACCAACATTGAAGAGTATGAAGCAAACAATTCTCCTCCTCTCACTGCTTTTGAGCAGTTTTGGTTTAAACGCGCAGTATTTTTGCAAACCGGGCAGCATCTTTTTCGATCTGAACAAATCAGACTTAAAGCCTGAGGGGAAATTACTTGTCGATAGTCTGGTAGCATCCATGAACGGTTCCGAATTCGTATTCGAAGTATATGGCTTCACCGATACTTCAAACACAGATGATTACAACAAGAAACTTTCTCAAAACAGGATTGACGCTGTTCTAACCTATCTGAAAGAGAAAAAAAATACTCCGAAAGAAATCCGGACTTTCAATGAAGGAGAAGATTTTAATTCCAACAACCTGAGAAAAGACGCTGCTTTTCAGCGCCGCGTGGATGTTTATCTGACTCCGATGGAAGGCTCCGACGTTGTGTTTCGTTCGGCAGATGGAGTGATCGTAAAAAGAGACATTTCCTCCTTTGGTGATTGCGGAATTTGTGCATTGAAGCCCAAAATAAAATACCTGCAAACAGAAGACGAGGCAAAACAGAACGGAATCAGTCTGATGACAGACAAAAATGAGCGTTTGGAAACATACGGAATGGCTCTTTTTGATATTGATACCTGCTCATCGCTTTCGGAAGAAGAACAGAAAAAAATCCGAACGTGTATGCAGCTTCCAGCCGAACGTTGGGATGAAAAAGTGGAATTGTTTGAACTGATTGAACGACCGGGAAATGATATCTGGAAAAAATTACCGGATACCATGAAACGTGACCCGGAACAAAAAACCGTCAGTTTTTGCAGTGATGCGCGATGGATAAATCTGGATCTCATTGTTCCCGATTTGAGCCTGATTCTGCCGGAGGAATCAAATTCCGGGAAATCATTTTTCATTCATTATCCACCCATAAAAGATGTTGAAAAGTTGCATAATGACACAACCATCCTGTTAGCTTCGGTGGATGAAGTAATCAGCTATTTCTCCGTTCAAAATGACTGGTATTTGTTCAAAGCAAAATCTCAGGTCATCATATCGCGTTTTCTCAACAGAGATTCAGTTTCGCCATATGCTTGCTTGGTTTACGTTTCAGACTACGAACTGGCGGCATCAAAAGGAAAAGTAGAATTGAAAATGAAATTGAAAGATGTTGATAAAGTGGGTTACTACAATGCAGATTTCGATTTGTTTGTTCCGCTTGAAAGAATGACGGGAAACAGGTATTCCGGACACATCTACCAAAACGGTTTTGAGTTGTGTTATATCAAAAACGAGCGCTATTATGTAGAGAAAAACAAGGCGAAGAATCTGAAAATCAAAGTGAAGAACGGGCATTCAAAAGCAAAAGTAAAACGGTTCTATCTGTTTAAAAAGAACAAGTTAAGCTGGAAGCGTGCAAAACGCAGAGAACTGAAGTAAATTGAAAAGCGCTTAAAGAATCAAACTTTTAATTTTTAATTGATTCAATGGTTTACTTTTACAGAAAATCATCTGAATGAATCCGGTGCGCATTTTTCTGTATTCACTTGTATTATTAAGCTCTTTTTGTCTTGTTGCATCTTGTGGTACAGACGAAAAAAAGCATGAAACTGATTCCGGAAAGTATTCTTTTACAAAAGATTCTCTCCCGAACTTTGAACTGTTCGCAAAGGAATTAAAGGATACGTCAACAGAAACGGTTATTTATGAACTGACTGTTTTGAATCACACTTCTGAAACAAAGAAATTCCTGTTTTATCATTGTATTGAGAATTTTGGAATCCGGGTTGCAGGCGGAGTTATTGTTCCTCAAAATTATCAGTGTAATACAACGACTCCATATTATCGCGTTCTTCCGGCTCATGGCAAGTTGATTGATCACGTGAAGTTGTACCGTGAAGCGCTGAGAGAACCAACATTCTACTTCCGGTTAATCGAAGTGGATGTCCCGGATCTGAAAGATAATTTTGTTGTTTTGGACACCATCAATTTGAAAAGTAATTAAACAAACACTTAAAACATGAAACTCCCACCATTCGCTGTTTTCCCTGAATTACAAAATGAAAGAATCCTTCTCCGTGAAGCTCATGAGAACGATAGTTCTTCTTTGTTTGAGATTTTGACCTATGATGGGAAATCCGCAGAGACACTGAAGGAAGGAACGGAAATTCTCGCACGGATCCATCAGAATTACCTGGATGCAGACACAGTGAATTGGGTCATTGAAGAGCTTGAAACCAAAGAACCTGTCGGGTTTGTAGGGTATTACCGCGGATTTAAAAACGGAATCGGAGAATTGGGTTGTATTTTGAAAACTGAATCCAGAGGAAAAGGATTTATGTCACCTGCTTTGCGGCTTGCAGCAGAATTTGGAGTCCGAGAAATGAAACTGAATCAGGTTGTTGCACTAACCAGTCCCGAAAATGAAAAAGCAATCATTTTATTGAATCGAAACGGATTTCAGATGGAAGAAGGACTCACAGAAGGCTATTTGAAGTTTGTTTATCTGCCGAAATGATCGAATCAAGCATGTAAATCCTGCTGAAATAGAAATCATTACGCTTTTGTTAAAACGATATTTCGAAAAAAATAATTTTTGTAAACGCAATTCTCTAAGAAATGACTACTTTTGCCGCGGGGTAAGTCTTTTACGACCAGCTCCCTCTAACTCCTCCAGGACGGGAACGTAGCAAAGGTAAGAGGTTGTAGCGGTGCGATAAGAGTAGCTTACCCCTCTTTTTTTGCCCTCTTGTTCCGTTTCTGTTTTTCATTCTCTTTAACAAATTGCCTTATCTGCAGTATTTTAAAAGTGGAATCGGAAGACAAAGGCAATCTCATCAGTACTTAAATTTCAGCCTGTCACATAGAGATTTCAGCACATTATTCGCGAAACCTGCATGAAAAACAGATGCATTATCTGTATGTTCGTATACTCATGTGTAAAACTTCCACTTCCGGTATTCCTCTAACTTACTAAATGCTTTTATCTTTGCCTTTCAAATTCAATAAACATGAAATTTTTCATCGATACAGCAAACCTGAACGATATCCGCGAAGCAAACGATTTAGGGATTTTGGACGGGGTAACAACCAATCCGTCTTTAATGGCTAAAGAAGGAATTACCGGACAAAACAATATTTTGAAACACTACGTTGACATTTGTAATATTGTTGACGGGCCGGTAAGTGCGGAAGTAATTGCAACAGACTTTGAAGGAATGATCCGTGAAGGAGAAGCACTGGCTGAACTGCATAAAAATATTGTAGTGAAAATCCCGATGATCCCTGCTGGAATTAAAGCGATCAAGTATTTCTCTTCCAAGGGAATCAGAACAAACTGTACGTTGATTTTTAGCGCCGGACAAGCATTGTTGGCAGCAAAAGCTGGTGCAAGTTATGTTTCACCTTTCGTAGGGCGCTTGGATGATATTTCAACAAATGGGATGGATTTGATTCAGCAAATCAGAATTATTTTTGATAACTACGGATTTGAAACAGAAATTCTGGCAGCTTCTATTCGTCACCCGATGCATATCATTCAATGTGCTGAGATCGGATCAGATGTTATGACAGGACCTTTAAGTGCAATTTTAGCATTGGCAAAACATCCGTTGACAGATAATGGACTGGCGCAGTTCCTGGCTGATCACGCGAAAGGAAATAAGAATCCGCAATAGCGGGTGAAGACCGAGCTGAGCAATAACAAATTGCTCAAAGTGAGGGGAAACATAAAAGGTGGCTTAGAATCCACTCAATTTTCTTCTATTAATAAATAATTGTTCATTCAATACAGATAAAAAGGAGTTCGGAATGATCTCCTTTTTTTGTTTACTAAACGATGTGGATAAGCGTGCACTTATCCACAACTTACCTCGGTAAATTTATTTTTCATCCTGTTTTTTCGACTGCTCAACCAAAATAACTACCCTTTGGTCAAAAATTAAGACGCTACTAAAAGCATTCTGCTATTTTTGCTTTCGGGAAAATCTACTTTATGAAGAAACGCTTACTCTTTTGCTTATTTTCTTTGACTTTGTTCTCTGTTCAGGCACACGAATATTACTTCGCGTTTGGTGAAATTGAGTACAATGAAACGAGCAAAAAGTTCGAGATTACTTTGGAGATGAGCGCCCACGATGTGGAATTTGATCTGAAAAAGACAGGTGTAAATCTGGAAAAACACATGGAAGATCAGCTTCAAAACAAAGAGTTTAAGAAGCAATTAGAAACCTATTTGTTAGCGGGCTTTTCAATTTCTACAGACCACTCCCCGATTAATCTTTCACTTGTTGGATTCGACGTGTTGCCAAACGGACAACTTTATGCCTATCTGGAAAGTTCTCAGGTTGAACTGGATAAGAATCTTCACTTTAAGTTCGACTTATTGATGGAATCTTTCCCGAACCAACAGAATAAAATTACATTGATACATCTGAAACGAAAGCAAACAGCTGTATTCTTACCAACCAAACCTACAGAAATCATAACCCTGCAATTATGAAAAAAATCCTCTCTTTCTCGATTGTTTTCTCGGCATTATCAGTGTCTGCACAAACCAAATTTGCACAATTGGATATTGAGCTGCCTACTCCGAATGAATACCGAACTGCTGCCGGAGCTCCCGGACATGGGTATTATCAGCAGAAAGCAGATTATAAAATGAATATCACGCTCGAGGATGACAAGCAGCTTATCCGCGGAGAAGAAATCATTACGTATACCAACAATTCTCCGGATGTTCTGGAGTATTTGTGGCTGCAGCTGGACCAGAATATTTACAAACCCGATTCGGATAGTAAATTGATTGCAGTAGAGAAAATGGAAGACTTTCAATCCATCAAAGACGTGGAGCGCAGATTGATGGTTTTTGAAGGAGGTTTCAATATTGAATCGGTTTCAACGGTAAATGGTGAGAAAATGCGCTATGCCATCAATAAAACCATGATGCGTATTGATCCTGCAAAACCATTGGGACCAAAACAAAGTATTTCCTTTAAAATCAAGTGGTGGTACAATATCAACGACCGTATGAAAGTTGGCGGAAGATCCGGTTACGAGTATTTCGAAAAAGACAATAACTATTTATATACCATCGCGCAATTCTTCCCGAGAATGTGTGTATACAACGATGTGGAAGGCTGGCAGAACAAGCAATTTCTTGGAAAAGGAGAATTCACCCTTCCATTCGGAGATTACGATGTTTCCATCACGGTTCCTTCCGATCATATTGTAGCAGGAACAGGAGAACTTCAAAACGGAGCGTCAGTAATGACGGCAGAGCAAAGACAGCGAATGGAAAAAGCGAAAACTTCCAATACTCCTGTTCTGATTGTGACGCAGCCTGAAGCTGAAAATGCGGAGAAAAACAAAGTTACGGCAACTAAAACCTGGACATTCAAAGCGAAAAATGTACGCGATTTTGCCTTTGCTACTTCCCGTAAATTTATGTGGGATGCTCAAAATACGGTAGTAAAAGGAAAAAACATCCTGTGTATGTCTTTCTATCCGAAAGAAGGAAATCCGTTATGGGAGCGTTATTCCACCAAATTGGTAGCACATACGATCCAGACTTATTCAAAATACACGATCGACTATCCGTATCCGGTAGCTATTTCTGTTCACGCAAATCAAATCGGAATGGAATATCCGATGATCTGTTTCAACGGAGGAAGACCGAATGAAGACGGAACCTATTCCGAACAAACGAAATATGGAATGTGGGGAGTGATTATCCATGAAGTCGGACATAACTTCTTTCCGATGATCATCAACTCGGATGAACGTCAGTGGTCGTGGATGGATGAAGGATTGAATACCTTCGTACAGTATCTGACAGAACAGGAATGGGAACGTGGATATCCTTCCAGAAGAGGTCCTGCGGCAATGATCACAGATTATATGCGCGGCGACAAGCGTTTCATTTCACCGATTATGACGAATTCCGAATCTATCTGGCAATTTGGGAATAACGCTTACGGGAAACCGGCAACAGCTTTGAATATTTTGCGTGAAACCGTAATGGGAAGAGAATTGTTTGATTTCGCGTTCAAAACCTATTGCGAACGTTGGAAATTCAAGCACCCTACTCCGGCAGATTTGTTCCGTACAATGGAAGACGCGTCAGGAGTGGATTTGGATTGGTTCTGGAGAGGTTGGTTCTATACAACTGAATACGTAGATATTTCATTGGATTATGTAAAGCATTTCGAATTGAATTCGAACAACCCGGAAATTGAAAAAGCTGAAAACAAGAAAGTAGCTGATTCGAAACCGCAATTCATCGGAGATATCCGAAACAAAGAGTCGATCAAGGAAACGGTTAATGAAAGAGATACTTTGATCGATGATTTTTACGCAAAAAGAGATCTTTATAAAGCGGATCGTCTGGATAAAAAAGAATACGATGAGTTTCAGGCAAAATTAACTCCGGAACAAAAGAAATTACTGGATTCCAAAAAGCAGTTCTACGAATTGTCCTTTACAAACAAAGGCGGATTGGTAACACCGTTAATCATTCAGGCAAAATTCGCGGATGGATCTACAAAAGAAGTACGCATTCCGGCAGAGATTTGGAGAATGGATGAACTAACGGTTACAAAAGTGTTGATTTTCGATCAGCCGGTTGTTTCTTTCCAGTTGGACCCATTCCTGGAAACGGCAGATTGTGACACAGACAATAACTCCTTCCCTCCTGCTTCAAAAGCAACAAGATTTCAGTTGTTTCAACAAAAACAAAGCAACGAAAATCCAATGCAGCGCCAAAAACGTCTGGAAAGCGGGAATTGATTGCCTGAGGGGAATTGTTGCTTATCACTTCTGGTAGTGGTAATTACGACACCGCAGCAATCTTCAGGAAATCTGTGTAATAAAAAGGAAAGCGAAAAAGATGTAAAAATCATCCTGTAACGTGTCACTTTTCGGGAAGTTATTACACTGTACAAATATGATTTCCTTTTTCAGAATGAAAACAATCTTCCCCTTGTATCTGGTGTTTTTGATAAGCTCCTGTACATCTGTAGTCAAGAAAAAGAATTTTGAGCACAACTACCCGAAATACTGGGAAAAGTATACTGATTTGCAGCTCAAAGATTCACTTTTTGCAGATACATTATTGGTTGGAACTGATCTTGATCGTGAAAACTCAGCAAAGGATTTTTACAAGGAAGAAATTCACAGTTTACTGATAGATCTGAAAAATGATAAATACAAGGAAGACAGATTGTATCCGATGCTTTCATTCAATGAGGTTGTCCTGAGTGAATTGTCAACCGGATTGACTTACGAATTATCCAACAGGCAAATTGAAAAATTACTGACAATTATTAACGATCCGCTTTCATTCAACTGGTCCGAAACAACTTTAGAACCCGCATTCAGAATAGATTTTGTGAAAGACGGACTCATCGTTTCCACTTTGAGTATCGAAGATGATAAATCAGTAATCAAGATCAATCCGGAATTGAGCGGTTTCAGAAAAATGAAATTCGGAATGCTTAAACCCCGGTTCCAGAAAGAATTAATGGATTTATTTTCCGAAATTGTCTAATGAAAACTGTTTTCCAAAAAATCAAAACAACAAAAACAATGAATTTAAAACACTTACTGATCGGCTTCTTATTATTTAGTTCCGTTTCTTATGGTCAAACAGGCTACAAGAAAGTGTACAAATCCGGAGAATACCAGCAAAATTGGTCTTTGGTAAAATCCATTGCAGGAACATATGGTTTCATCGACAATTCCGGAAAAGAAGTTGTTCATCCGATTTATGTCAAGATCAGAAAATTTGGAGAGTATCATGAGAACGTCGCTTTGGTAAAATCCATTACAGACACTTACGGGTTTATCGACAAGACAGGAAAAGAAGTCGTTCCTGCAATCTACTCTTTGGAAGAGATCAAACAACGATTCAGCACACTTTACAAGCCTTAAGCGCAATACAAAGGTATTTCCGGTCAGTTCGGGAACGACGAAAGATTCATCGTCTTCTGCAAACCGCTGCGTTCTTCTGCGGGATAAAAAACATAATCTTGTTTAAAATACTTTTCAGAAAATCAGTTTCTGATTGCCGGTTTGAAATATTCCAACTATTTGTGTGAAAAAGAAAGAAAAACCCGGTTTTTGATTAATTCCCAACTAATCGGAATTTGAAATATAAAGTTCTGATTACGTTTGTGTTGCCTTAACCCAAAATAACAAATACTAGTTCGTTTTAGTAATTTTTGATTCCCATCTGATTTGATAAAAAAAACGAACGAAGGCGACCTTTTTTATCAATCAATTAAATCAGGGATGCCTTGTTTTAGGCCGTAAGTCATTGCTTTATTTCGTCCAAAAAATCGAATTCTGACCGCTTATTAAAAATTCTGATCACTATTGTTCAGTCAAAATTAAGTTATCCCGATCTTCTTCCAAAAAGCTTAAAGTATTCTTGTTTCTGTATTTACGGGTTGAAAATCACTTGGTTGTAAATTTACAATGGTTTCGAAACTATTATTCACTTTAAAAAAATTCAGTCATGAAGAAAAGAAACAATGTAATGAAACAACTATTTGCTACAAGTGCACTTGCACTAATCGGATTTGTCTCTAACGGACAATTGGTGGAAACAATGGGAACCGTAGGAAGCGGAACTCAAACAATCAGCGCCAGAGAAACTGCTGGAAACTTTGATCTGGTACCACTTACTTATGCAGGTACTGCAGACATGAGAATTACTACTCCGTCAACTGGTTACCCAGGAGCTTCAGGAGGATTCAACACTTTAATTCAGGCACAGGAAACGTTCGAAATGCAGGGAATCAATGCTGCAGGATGTAAGGATTCAGATTCTATCAGTTTCGGAATCAACAAAAACACGAATGCTGCAACAGGAATCGATTATTTGGTATTGGAATACAGTAACGATAACGGAGCTACATGGAGCGCGTTAACTTACCCGGCTTTGCCAACGGGAACGGGAACGTCTAAATGGTATAAAAGAGCTGCGGCTTTGCCTGCAGGAGCTCATGTTGCAAACTTACGTATTCGTTTCAGAAGCACATTAATCGGAACTTCTGCTACAAATCCTCAATACCGTATTGATGATATTTCGATGACTTGTGGTTCAACAACATCATGTGGAGAACCAACTGCGTCCATCAATGTTTCAGGAGCAACTGTAGTATGTGCCGGAGCAACAATGCCTCAGTTGACAACTACAACCGGAATTACTGAACCATATTATCAATGGTACAACCAGGACGGAGCAATTTCAGGAGCTCAGTTGGATACTTATTCTCCAACAACTTCAGGAACTTACTACGTAATCGTGAGCAGCGAAGATGGTTGTGAAGCAACAACAACAAAAGTATATGTTCATGTTTATCCGCAAGTTGAATACTGCCCGATCACTATTGAAGGATGTGTGAAAGATATCGTTCAGGTATGTGCGAAAGTAAAAGCATCTGATTTGATCTTCTCTCAATACGTAGAAGGAAGCGGATTTAATAAATACGTAGAGATCTACAACGGAACATGTGCTGCTATTGACTTGTCAGGATATGAATTGCAGGCGTTCCACAACGGAGCATCATTCACAGGAGTACCTACTTTCGTGATCACACTTTCAGGAACAATTGCTGTAGGAGGAACAGTTGTAATCGCTCATCCATCTGCAACAGCTTGGAGCGGAACACCGAATATCGTATCTGCTAACCTTCAGTTCAATGGTGACGATGCCTTGGTATTGTACAACCAGAATACAGCAAGCGTAGCTGATATCTTCGGTTCTGTAGGAAACGATCCGGGATCTGCATGGAGAGATGCTGATTCTACAAGCGCTACTTACCGTTGGTCTACTGAAAACAAAACGTTGGTTAGAAAAGCATGTGTTTATGCTGGTATTACAGTAAACCCTGATTTGGCTGGAATCGGTGGATTCCCTACTTTGTTTACAGAATGGGATACTCTTTCTGTTGATAGCGTAGCAGGTTTGGGAGCACATACTTTCGGAGCTTCTTCTTACAGTTATAGCGTTGCTTCAGGAAATGCGATCATCAAGTCTTTGGCAGGAGATTGTGCAAACATCGAAATCGGAAGTTTAAACTCTGTAATCAATGTTACAGGTACATTCTGCGGATTCAACAATTGCAATACAACTCCGGGACAAATCGCAGTAAATGTAGTTTGTGATCAACCACGTGATGCGAAATCATCTTCAGCTGTTGAGCAAAAATCCGGATTGGAGTTATATCCTAACCCTACTACAGGTTCTGTCATGTTGACTTTCAACACAACTGCAGACGAGGAAGTTTCAGTAGTATTGTTTGACCTTTCAGGAAAAGCTCAAATGACACTTCAAAACGGATACTTGACAGAAGGAACACACCGTTTGCAAGCTGATTTATCAAATCTTGCTGCCGGAACTTACATTATCCGCATTGCTTCTGCTACTGAAAACCAAACACTTCGTGTGGTTAAAGCAGAAAAATAAGATTATCAATAATTAGAATAAGAAAGAGCCCTCAGTAATGGGGGCTCTTTTAAACGTTTATATTAAAGTCAAACATGAAAAAACAATTATTCATTTTAGTGTGCTCTCTTGTTTTTGGCGGAATCCATGAAACAAAAGCGCAAACACCTTTCACTCCAAACAGCTATTCCGGATGGCTGACTACTCCGAACAATTATTTTGCGACAATTCCTGCCGGATCAGGAGTTACCTTCGCACAACCTTCCCGAGGATCCGGAAATCAGTTCTCAACAGCCACAGACGGAATCAATTCCGGCCAGTGGCAAAACGTCTCTTCTACCGATGCCATTGCAGCTAATCGTTATTTTACGTTCTCGGCTGCTGCAAACAGCACGACTTCCTTTCAAGTCGACAGTCTTTTGTTAATCCTGGGCAGATCAAGCACTGGTCCTGATTCCTGCATCCTTCAATATAAATCGCCTGCTACAGGATATAATTTTGTGCCGGTAACGTCAACGATTCATACCATTTTGAATCCGACAACCAATCCCACAACGTCTCTTTTAATTGTTCCCGCAAGCTCCATTCTTGTTTCCGCTTCCGACAGTGTTGTTTTCCGTTTGGTGGCATGGCACGCAAGCAGTTCATTGGGGAAAATGAAAATCATGAACAATACACAGATTTACGGAAAATCAATGGCTGCAGTTCCTCAATCCATCTCGGCCGCATCCTTACAAAGCAATAACGGATTGTGTGTTTCTTCCCTGACTGGAGACAGCGTACAAGTAACGTTTAGCTCAATCGGAACATTTAATGCAGGAAACACTTACTCTCTTCAATTATCTGATGTTTCCGGATCTTTTTCAACTCCCTTAACCATCGGTTCAGTTTCCAGCCAGTCAAATACTGGAACCATTCATGCCTTCGTTCCGGCCGGAATAGTAAATGCTTCTTATCGTTTGCGCATACAGTCGAGTAATCCTGCAATCAACGGTTTGGACACAACCAATCTGCTTGTCCATGCGGGAATTGAACTCACAGCTTCGGTCCTTCAACCGGCTTGTCCGGATAGCACAGGAGAAATTGACCTGACAGTTATCGGCGGTTCAGGAACGCTTCAATACGATTGGTCGAACGGAGAAACAAGTGCTGATTTGAATTCGTTGGCTGCGGGAACTTATTCCGTAACGGTAACTGATTTCGCCGGCTGCTCGAATGATTCTTCATTCCAGATCCATGCTATTCCTGCTTTCAACGTGGTTCAAACTATTGAAGCGGTATCTTGTCATTCAGGAAACGACGGAGAAATAAGTGTTGTGGTAAACGGCGGAACTGCACCTTACGCAATTTCCTGGACAGGAAACGGGATCAATCAGACAGGATTGACCGCAGATAGTCTTGAAGCTGGAAATTACAATCTGACAATTACAGATGCGAATAACTGCATTTACACGAACGGATACACGATTACGCAACCAACTTCTGTAAATCTTTCGGCTGTAATCACGCATGCAACTTGCGCAACATGCAACGGGAATGTTGCTGTGATGGTCAATGGCGGAACTGCTCCATATTCATTTCTATGGGGAAACAATTCGACTTTGAACCAGATTCTGGGAACTCCGGGAACGTATTGTGTGGAAGTTTCGGATGTGAATGACTGTATGATTGACAGTTGTTTTGTGATTTCTTCTACGGCAGGAATCAATGAAAGCAATTCTTCTTCTGTTGCTGTATTTCCTAATCCTGCATCTGATGCGTTTCAGATTGCTTTTTCAGACAACCTGAATGGTCTTTCAAAAGAAATCCGGATTACGGATCTTTTTGGAAAAGTAGTTTATCAGGATTTCATTTCCGGTGAAACACAACTAATCTCGATTCCGGTGAAAAACTGGGCAAACGGAACGTATTCTTATCAAATTGTGAATGAGAACGGTACTTCCGAATCAGGAAGGATTATCGTTATCCAATAAAAAAACGTCGGGGCGGAAAATCTTCCGCCCCTCTTTATTTTTTGGTACTTCTCAATACAATCTCCGTGATTTCAGGATAAATCCCCACTCTGCCGGGAAATCCAAGATAGCCGAATCCGCGGTTCACATATAGGAACTGCTTTCCGACATGATACAATCCTGCCCATTTTTTATAGCGCAAAGAAACCGGACTCCATTTAATCCCGAAACGTTCGATTCCAAACTGCATTCCGTGTGTATGACCGGAAAGTGTTAAATCAATATCCGTATTTCCTGTCACTTGTTCGTCAAAATGGCTTGGATCATGTGAAAGCAATAATTTGAATGAGTCTACAGGTACTTTTTCCAGGGTCTTTTCCAATTCACCGCTTTGTCTGAAGGGAGCTTTCCCCCAATTCTCCACTCCTAAAAGCCAGAATCCCGGTTTTAGCTCAATAGCTTCGTTCAATAAAGGTGTAAAGCCAATTTCTTTGTGAATGGAAATGAGTTTTGACAAATTTGAATTCTTGGTTTCCTCCTTTTCCCACGGAACATAATCTCCGTAATCGTGGTTTCCCAGAATACTGTATTTACCGATTTTGGCCTGAATTTTTGAGAAAACAGGTTCCCACCCGAACATTTCTTCAGCAATATTATTCACCAAATCTCCGGTAAAGAAAACGAAGTCTGCCTCCAGACGATTGATTTGCTGAATGGCCTTTTCTACTTTGTCGTATTTATTGAAAAAGCTTCCCACATGAATATCACTGATCTGAACAATTTTCAATCCGTCGGATTCTTCCGGAAGATTATCAAAAGGAAGCTCAATCGTGTGCGTTTTCCAATTCCATCTTCCCCAAATAATTCCTGAAAGAATGGCAATAAACATCGCTACTGCAATTCCGTAGCCCATATACTTGAAGAAAACAAGGTTTGTCAGCAAATAAACAATTCCGAAGAGAAAAAATCCGAGAGCAGGAACTCCGGTCGCAATCATGACACCAAAAGCGTTGAATCCTTTCCGGTAATCCGAAGTTCTTCTATTGCGGAAAAGCCGCATCATAATGATCATACTTCCGAAAAACAGAACGATCTGAAGAATTCCAAGTACAATTAAAAATGGGTTCTGGTATTCAAAGAGTGTGTATGAAAGTGTTGCCTGGGCAAGAAGAATCAGTAAGAGAATAAGTCCGAACATAGCGTTAATTTATCGACTTGTAAAAGTATAGACTATAAGGATTTAGAAAAATAACGGGAAGCCAATCTTCGTTAAAATAGGCGAAATAATCAATCAACACTGATATGTTAAAAATTAAAGCAACTGTACTAGCTACTTTTTTCCTATTTTGGTGAAAAATAAATTGCTATGAGTCGAAATTTGTACATTGTCCCGCATGATTTAACGGAAGTGGGAAACACTGCATTGGACTATGCGCTTTTCTTAGGCCGACATGTCAGGACAGACATTATGTTACTGCATTTAGTAGATAATCAAGCAAAAATCGCCACTATTGAAGCCCGACTTTGGGATATCATAAAATCAAAATCTATTCCTGAAAGCGTTGAAATGTTTGTGTTGGTAACTGTGGGAGATATTTTCACGGACATCAATAAAATTGCCACTCGTGAACACGCTCAGTTAATTCTGATGGGAACTCACGGAGCAAAAGGATTTCAGAAACTGACCGGCAGCTTTGCCATGAAGGTCATTACCAGCTGCGATGTTCCTTTTATCATTGTTCAGAAAGAAACGAAGCATCAGGAAATCAAAAACATCGTCGTTCCGATCGACCTTACAAAAGAAAGTTTGCAGATCGTTAGTTCAGCCGGAGATTTGGCGCGTATTTTTGATGCAACGGTTCACGTAATCGGGGAAAGACATACCGATGAAGGACTTTCCCAGCAAACAAAAAACCGCGTGTTGCTTATTCGGAATAAATACGATGAAAAAGGAGCAAAATGTGAGGTAAACCTACTTCCTTCAAGCGGATCGTACTCCAAAAAAGTGATCGGATACGTGAAAGAGAAAAACATCGACCTGATCGCAATTGCTTACCATTCGGAAAGTTTGCTTCCTCAATTCGATAACTTTGCTCAATCCTTAATTACCAACGATTTGAAGCTGCCATGTATGATTATTGCGGCTAAACAATCGGGTAATCTGTATTTCTAAACAGATTTATTAAACATACTGAATTTAACGGGATTCGCTACCGATTCCTGTTATTTCACTCGTGCCATTGCAAAGCGTTCTTTAGCAGGCTTGCCTTCTTGTATTCCTGAAATTTCAGCAATCACTGAATCGCCTTTTTGCTCATAACGAATCGCAGTCGGGAAATCATGTTTCGGATTTTCGAACAGAATCGTATTCTCCGTTTGATTGGTCATCTTAAAAATAACCGGCTTATCGTTGTTCTCTCCGGGAATGGAAATCACACACTGAAGTGTTTCACCTTTTTTCTCCAGACGGGAATGCTCTTTGAAAACCGTATCCGCACCAACGATGACATAGGTTTCTGCTGTATAAGCATCGTCGCCGTCTTTTGTCCAGGTTTCTGACATTTTACTTTGTTCGGAGTTATTTTCCCATCGTCCCAATAACCAGTCGGCTTTTTCAAGTTGACTTTCGGTTTTTTCTTCTGCAGGGCTTGTTGGCTCGCTGTTTTGACAGGAATACGCGACAAATAGCGTCGTAAATAATGGCAGTAGATTCTTTTTCATATTTCCTATTTTAAGTCTTAAAAATGCAAATAAATTTCATGTAAAACTTCAATTAATCGAATTTAGAAGCATCCTGCCGATCTTATTTGTCTTTTACATTTTCAATTGTCAATTTAATCCTACCTTTGTTCCGTGGAATTAGGAGTTTATAATGAATTGCGCCTCGACCGGTTTACAAGTCCGGGGGCTTATTTGGAAGATGAAGAAGGGAACGATGTATTGTTGCCTACGAAGTATGTTGATCCGTCTTTTCAGATAGACGATTTAGTAACGGTGTTTCTGTATAAAGATTCCGAAGGAAGAATTATTGCAACAACGCTTACTCCAAAAATCCTTGTCAATCAGTTTGCTTTCCTGAAAATAGTTGAAGTGAACCAATACGGTGCTTTTGCCGAATGGGGCGTGGAGAAACATCTTCTGATTCCGTTTCGTGAGCAGCCGAAACCTTTGGAAGAAGGAAAACACTACTTCATTTACATGTACATTGATGAAGCAACTCAGCGTTTGGTTGGGACTTCGCGTATTGGAATGTATATTGAACCTGTGAACGACGAAATTCAGGCCGACGACGAAGTGGATCTGATGGTTTGGGAATTCACCGAGTTGGGAATGAAAGTGCTTGTAAACAATAAGTTTCAGGGCCTGGTTTTCAAAAATGAGTTACACCGCAGAGTTCGTATGGGTGAAAACCTGAAAGGATATGTGAAAACGGTCAGACATGACGGGAAATTAGATATCGTTCTTGAAAGACCGGGTTACGACAAAATTGATACGCATGCCAGAAAATTACTTGCCATGCTGCATGATAATGACGGATTCCTTGATTTAACGGATAAATCAGATCCGGAAGAAATTCAATACAGAACTGGTTGGTCCAAGAAAGTATTCAAACAAGTGATCGGAAATCTGTACAAGCAACGTTTGATCAGTCTCCACGATAATGGAATCACTTTAATTGAAAATTAAAGGATATAGGGTAAAAGTGAAAAAGTGAAAAAGTACTTTTACCTTTTCACTTCTCACTTTTGACTTATATCGAGAATAACTCCTTGAACTTAATTGCCTGTCTTCTGGAGATTTCGATCTTCTCACCTTCCCTCACCTCTTCTCCGGCTGCGGTTTTAATGATCACAGGCTTTAATTCCACCTGCAAACCTCCATTGAACCAGTTTTCAACTTTGTGAATCCAATTCAGATTGATAATGTATTTGCGGTTTGCTCTGAAAAAATGCTGCGGCTCCAATCGTTCTTCCAAACTATTCAGCGATCTCAGAATCAATGGTCTGCTTTTTTCAAAATATACTTTTACGTAATTCCCGTCGCTTTCGAAAATGCGCACCTTGTCTAATGAAACGTAGAAACACTTTTCACCATCCTTAATAAAAATCGAATCTGAAATCGTTAATGGACGTGAAGAACGATCAATTTTTGGTGCTTTGGCCGTTGACTGAAAGTCTGCCTCCGAATTGTTTAGCAACTTTTTGACCGTTTCATCCAATCTTGCAGGGTCAACCGGCTTCAAAACATAATCCAACGCATTGACTTCGAATGCTTTCAAGGCAAAATCATCGAAAGCAGTAACGAATACTACTTGCGGAATCTCGTCCAGTTTTTTCAACATGTCGAATCCGGTCATTCCCGGCATTTGAATATCCAGGAAAATCAAATCGGGCTTTAATGCTTTGATTTTCTCAATTCCTTCTTCCGGATTCTTTGCTTCGTCAATGATTTCAATTTCGTGATAATCTTTCAACAATTTCTTTAACTCTTCACGTGCAAGTCTTTCATCATCAATGATTATGGTTCTCATATGTCTTTAATTTCAATTATAGCTATTACTGTATTCGGGGTGTTTTGTTTTAAGTTAAAAGTGGCCTTTCCACGATACTGAAGTTCAAGCCTTCTGAGTGTATTGGAAATACCGATTCCGATGGAATCTTTTTTATTGGAACGCAGGTTCCCGGTGTTTTCAACCTCCAGAATAACCGTATCCCCCACTTTCTTTACGCGAATCCAAACGGTTCCTCCTTCGATCAATTGGGAAACGCCGTGTTTCAGGGAATTTTCAACCAATGTCTGAAGAATAAACGGTGGAATCAGGAAGTTCATGACGCTGGAATCAAATTCCTGTTTGATTTCCAGGCGTTCTTCAAAACGCACTTTTTCCAGATCCAGGTAATCCTGAACGATGGATAATTCTTCATCCAACGGAACCAATTGCTCACTCCCGATAATCAAAGATTTCCGAAGCAAATTGGAAAGTTTGGTAATGTTTTCCTGAGCGCGATAAGGTTCAATATCAATCAGAGCACGGATAGAATTCAGTGAATTGAACAAAAAGTGCGGATTCAATTGAGAACGCAGGTTCTTCAACTCAATTTCGTTATGGCTGGCTGTAAGTTGCAGGTTGTTAACTTCCTGTTCTCTGGAGCGTTGGAAAAAGTGAAACGTAAAATAAACGCTGTTCCACAAAACAAAGAAAATGAGCGTTGCGCACACATCCAGAGAGAATTCTACCACAGAAAATTCCAGAGAAGTCTTTGAAATCAAATGAGAAACCAGGATATTTAACAAAGACATAATTGCCGCAACAACAATCGAAGTGATGATTACACGCGGAATAAGGTTCGTTAAACGCATGTTCAGCCATCCCATTTTGATGAAGAAAAAACGCATCAAATGAGTCAGTACAATTCCAAACACAAAGAAACAAGCTGTTGAAATCACGATCATTTTCAACTCAATCTTTTGGTTGGAAAAGGTTGATGCTGAGAATATCAGCAAAGAAAGTAAGGCCCAACCTCCAACTTGAGCAAACCAATAAGTTCTTCTGGCTTTAAACATATTTCAAAGATAGCCGAAATCCGATGCGAAGCATGCTTGTTTCAAATAAACGGCAGTTAATCGGGTTGATTGGACGTATTTCGGGAAGACAAACAATTTCGGTCTGAAAATTGTAAATTCGTTCTCCATGAATCGCTTGCTTATTCTATTCCTTATTTGTGTCCATACCGCTGCAGCTCAAAGCAGGTGGACTCCTCATGTCGGAGTAAAAGCAACGCTTCTGATCGCTTTTGGTTCGCATCAAAATGCATTCGGATTCAAACTGGATTCCTATGTCGGAAATCAATACCTGCAAATCAATGCCGGTCTGACTTCCCGTTATTTCTTAACAAATCTCGGAGACAGAAAAACTTTCGGAGAACTGAGAATCAGTACGGGAGCCGTTGTGATGTTCGGAAAATCAAACAACCCGATAAACATGGATTGGGACGGTGTATTGCATCAAACTTCTTCCTCCTACTCGATTGGTTATGCACATTATTGGTACCTGGATCGTATGGGAACATCTCAGCGTTCCGGAGCATGGAATCTGGGAATCAAACGAATCGACATTTTACTTGAAAACGATGTGTTTGCCGGACAGGCGAAAGATCGTTTCCGAACCGGGTCACTCGTTGTTTCCTACAGAGACAGCTTGTACAAAGCAAGTTTGGGGCTCACAATCTGGACAGGAGAAACTGCCGAAACACATTGGGACAGAACACCGCTTCCGGGTGCTCCGAACGGAATGAGAGATTTAACCTCACGGCCTTACGGAAAGCTGAACCACGGAATTCTTTACGGAGAAATGAAACATCGTTTTGCAGGAGTTCAGACTGCCGGAGCGAGATTGGGTTGGGACAGCGAGCAAATTCGCCACGTTTTTCAAAACAAACTCAGTCACGACCTGGTGCTTTTCCCGAAGAGCATGAAACGGAACACACCACATTATCCGCGTTTAGATGATTCGGGAAACAATGTGTTTTACAGAAAAGAAGCGCGAAAACCGAGGTTTTATTTTCAGACATTCCTCAATGACGGTTTGCCCTATTAATTACGAATGCTGGTTTTCTCACAAGTGCAACATTTAAGCGTCCTTTATTTCAACACTTCTAATCCTTAAAGTATAGGTAGAGTACGGATATAGTATGAAAATGGTATAAAATCAATACTTGTTTTAGGATGTTTAGACGATTCAATACTCCAAATTACCGTTTCCCCCTCCCTTTGTTCGACTCTCAGAAACCTCCACCTCTTTTTCTCATAAGTGACAATGTTGATCCAGATGCTGTCTGCCGATATTAATAAGAGTAACACAATTCGGTATTCGTAATTGTGCAGTACGTTTCGCCGATTTTTAAAACAGATCTAAAAGCACAATTCCACCATTCGCCTTTATTTCTGAAAAACCAGATAAAACATTCGTGTTTATTCATTTATTTGATGTAATTTTGCGCCCCGTAGTTACAATTTTTATATATGTCCAATTCAACAAAATACGTATTTGTAACCGGGGGGGTAACATCATCCTTGGGTAAAGGAATTATCTCAGCATCTTTGGCAAAATTGCTTCAGGCCCGCGGTTACTCTACGACAATCCAAAAATTAGATCCATACATTAACATTGATCCGGGAACATTGAATCCATACGAGCATGGAGAATGTTTCGTAACAGATGATGGAGCTGAAACCGATTTGGACTTGGGACATTACGAGCGTTTCCTGAATGTTCCTACATCTCAGGCAAATAACGTAACTACCGGACGCATTTATCAAAGTGTTATTGATAAAGAACGTAAAGGAGAATACTTGGGGAAAACAGTTCAGATCATTCCTCACATCACGGATGAAATCAAAGAACGCATTCAGATTCTGGGTAAAACCGGGAAGTTCGACATCGTTATTACCGAAATCGGTGGTACGGTGGGTGATATTGAATCACTTCCGTTCGTTGAAGCCGTTCGACAAATGATGTGGGAATTTGAAAGCGATTGTTTGGTGGTTCACCTGACATTGATACCTTATTTATCTGCTGCCGGAGAATTAAAAACAAAGCCAACACAGCACTCTGTTAAACAGTTGCTTGAATTAGGCGTTCAGCCGGATATTCTATGCTGCAGAACAGAACATGAGTTGGATTTAACGATCCGCAAGAAAATTGCAAAGTTCTGTAATGTAAGCATGAATGCGGTAATCGAATCGCGTGATGCTGAATCGATTTATGACGTTCCGCTTTTAATGCAGGCAGAAGAATTGGATAAAGTAGTTCTTGAAAAATTAGGATTGCCTTCTAAAAACTCTCCCGAGCTTTCAAAGTGGAAAGAATTCTTAACACGTCTGAAAAACCCGACACAAGAAGTAAACATTGGTTTGGTTGGTAAATATGTAGAATTGAAAGATTCTTACAAATCCATTTCTGAAGCATTTATTCACGGTGGTGTTGCAAATGAGGCACGTGTGAATGTGAAATGGATTCATTCCGAGTCATTGACAAAACAAAATATTGAATCTGAATTGGCAGGATTGGATGGAATTCTGGTTGCTCCGGGATTTGGTTCCAGAGGAATCAGCGGAAAGATCGAAGCAGTTCGTTTTGCGCGTGAAAACAAGGTTCCGTTCTTCGGAATCTGTTTGGGTATGCAGTGTGCAGTGATCGAGTTTGCAAGACACGTCCTGGATTACGAAGATGCTCATACAACAGAGATTGCGGAAGACTCAAAATATCCGGTAATCTCCATGATGGCAGAGCAAAAAAGCATTTCAAACATGGGAGGAACCATGCGTTTGGGATCTTACAAATGTCAATTGAAACCGAATACGAAAGTTGCTACGGCTTACAATACTGAATCAATCGAAGAAAGACACCGTCATCGTTATGAATTTAATAATGACTACCTGGAAGCTTTTGAAAAGGCTGGAATGATTGCAACGGGGAAAAACCCTGAAACAGGATTGGTTGAGGTAGTGGAAATCCCGGATCACCCATGGTTCGTTGGAGCACAGTACCACCCGGAATATAAAAGTACGGTAGATAATCCGCATCCTTTATTTGTTGCTTTTGTGAAAGCAGCAATAGAGAATAAGAGATCAATCGAGGGTTGATCGAAAAACATATCCGCGGTAGCGGATAATGAGCTAATGAATAAGAGAAAGCACTGCTTTCGATAAGAAGACAAACGTTAGTGCAGTCATGAGTATTGCAAAGCGGAGATGAACAGAGATCAGCGAAAGCTGAGTGATAAATGACAAACCGTAGTACAGTCATGAGAACAGATTTGCTGCTACGGATGATAATGAAAGGTTAAAAAAATAAGAGAAAGCAGCGCTTTCACTAAATAACAAACACGAATGGATAGGAATACAGTTATTGGTCTTACGCTTATTGGTGCCTTATTGGTAGTGTTCACATACATGAGCCAGCCAAGTGAAAAAGAGGTTAAGGCAGCAAAAGAGAAAGAACAAAAAGAATTAGCTCAACAAGCAAAGAAAGACGCTGATTCGCTTGAGAAAGCAAACAAGGACAAGCCGGTTCTTATTGCAAAAAAAGACAAAGAAGGAAAGCAGATCAAAGACGAGAAAGGTCGTTTGGTTTTCATCAATCAAAAAACAAAGCAGGATACAGCAATCGCTCCTCGTGTTAAAGTACCTTCCAATGTCATTGCAAAAGGAGAAATTATTCGCTTGGAATCTGAAAAGCTGATTGTTGATTTCTCTACGAAAGGTGGAGTTGTTTCGGCAGTACAGTTGAAAGAATACGAATCGTATATGAATTTTGCCAAAAATGATGGTAAAATCACTCCGCTTTACTTGTTTAAGGACGGTGATCAAAAGAATCAGCTGATCTTCAATGTTGACGGTAAAAAATATGCAACCGGAAACAAAGCGTTTGAAGTCGTTACGAAATCAAAGCATAAAGTTGTTTTCAGACACGATGTAGCAGACGGTTCTATTGAATACACGTATACTTTAAAAGGCGGATACGATTTAGGATACACGATCGCATTCAAAGATTTGTCCGGAAAAGTATTGCCGAATTCGGTATTGCTGGATTGGCAAATGGAAATGCTTCGTTCCGAAAGATTGCTTTCCGAGCAGAGAAAAGTTTCCACTATTTGTTACGAATCTGCAGACGGAAAACTAGACTGGAACAGTGAAGTTGCTGATGCGTATGAAGTTGCTGAAACGGATATGAAATGGGTGGCTTACAAACAAAGTTACTTCTCCTCTATTTTGGATGCTGACAACGGTTTCAAAAAGAACGGAACAAAATTCACGTCTGTAAACTACAAGGAAGGTTCTGATCAGTACTTTACACACATCCGTAAGTATCATTCGAAATTGAACCTGGGACTTCAATCCGTAAAAGACGGACAAGTAAGCTTCAGCTGGTATTTCGGACCGAATGATTACAATACTTTAGCTTCATACAATAATGATTATGACGATATCCTGAATCTTGGTTGGGGAGTATTCCGCTGGATCAACTTGTATGCTGTTCAACCGGTATTTGAGTTCTTTATGAGCTTTGGAATGAACGCCGGGATTGCAATCTTGTTATTGACTATCATTTTGAAATTGGTTTTGATGCCGGTTCAATGGAAAATGTTCGTTTCTTCAGCTAAAATGAAGATCCTGAAACCACAAATTGATGAGATCAACGGGAAATATCCGAACAAGGAAGATGCAATGAAAAAGCAAATGGATATGATGGCTTTGTATCGCGCTTCCGGGGCTTCACCGCTTGCAGGTTGTGTTCCGATGCTCTTCCAGATGCCGATTCTATTGGCGGTATTCCGTTTCTTCCCTGCTACATTTACCTTGAGACAACGCGGATTCCTTTGGGCGGAAGATTTATCTTCATTCGATTCAATCTGGGATTTCGGAACGTATATTCCATTGTATGGTAACCACATTTCCTTGTTTACGCTTTTAATGGCTGTAACCACATTGGCTTACACGCACTTGAACTCGTCAAACATGACGCAGCAGCAACAGCCGGGAATGCCGAACATGAAAATTATCATGTATATGTTCCCTATTATGATGATTTTCTTCTTCAACAACTACTCTTCAGGTTTGAGTTATTATTACTTCATCTCTACTTTGATGACGATCATCCTGATGTTTGTGATCAAGAAATTCTTTGTGGATGAAGAGAAGTTGAAAGCTAAAATGGCAGAAGCACAAACAAATTCCGCTAATAAAAAAGGCGGCGCGGCTCCTAAGAAAAAGTCAAGTTTCATGCAGCGCTTAGACGATTTACAACGTCAGCAACAAGAGCAGGCAAAGAATAAGGCTAAAAAGAAATAAAATCAAAAAAGCGAGATTAAGAGTCTCGCTTTTTTGATTTAAAATACAAGTCTATCAAAAACGCCCCGGCATTTAATTGTCGGGGCGTTTTTGTTTGTGTCAATATTGTGGGTTTATCTTCTCTGGATTCTTCCACCGCCACCGCCTCCGTTCGCAGGTCGGACCTCTCTGTTTGGAGTTGTCTGTCTGATCACCGGAGCAGGTTGTCTTTGTTGCGGTTGAGGCTGAACGCGGACAGGATTTCGTTGTTGTTGCTGTACCGGCCTTGGCTGCGGCTCCACACGCGGAACCCGTTCTGCAGGTCGTTGTTGTGGAGTCGTAACCGGAGCAGGAGTTCTTCTGGCAGGATCTGCGGTTCGTATATTTCCGTCGTTTGTTCTCCCACCATTGTTAATGGTTCCTCCGTTGTTTGGATTGACCGGTCTCGGAGCAGCTTGTTCTCTATTTACCGGAGTTCTTTCCGCAGGATTTACTGTCGTCGGACGCGTTGTTCCTGTTTTCATTCCGTCAGTTCTTCCAAGAGGCTTCGCTTCTGTATTGGTTGTTCCGGCTTTGTTTGGTTGTGTTACTCTACCGTTTGATACGTTTGCAGAAGATCGGCCCGTCACTGCCCTGTTTTTGTAAGCTGTGCGTTGTGGCTCATATCTGCCTTTCACGTAAGCACTGTTGGAATGATTGTTTTTGTAGATATTATGTGCGTAAGGAACATGGTAAACATTGGTGTAATGACACCAGCCGTGATAATGATAAACACGTTGGTAATACACATGCCAGTAAAGTGGTCTCCATGGTCTCCACCAGGAAGGGTAATAATCCCAATAATAGGGTGAATACCACGGATCGTACCATGGGTCGTAAATGTACTGAACACAAGGCCAGCCCCAAACGTTCACAAAAACGAAAGTTGCAGGTGCTGTATAATTGGAAGGTCCTGATTGTTTGACAGCCCGTTCTTCAACCGGCTCCATAATCTTTTCTTCACCATATAAAGTTTCGTTTCCGATAATTTGTAACTGAGCTTCGGAATTGGATCGTTTTTCAATAACGATCGCAGCAACGTCCTGAGATTCTTTGCTGTTTACAGGAATTTGAAGCAAGATGGCATGATTGTCGCCTTCTTTTTTATCGACTACACGGATGTAATCAATAGCGTTATCTCCATTCAAATCCAGGTTGTTTACCGCATTGGATTCGGTATTGAGTTTTTTTTCAAATTCTTCCAGTGTGGAAGATTGTTTAAAGAGTTGGAGAGCTCCCTGTAAATCAAAGTTGTCTCCAGGCATTCCGGTACTGTCATTGTCCTGCGCGAATGTGTTGAATGCCGGCACCGCCAACATGATCAACCCTAAAAAAATCAACTTTTTCATATCTGGTATTTTTAACTACCAAATAAGTTACAAAACCTATACCAAGCTTACTAGTCATTAACTATTATTGTGAAAAGTAAACAGCAAGCCTGCTGTCTTCGAATCTCATTCGAAACTCGGACAAACAGGCGATGTCATTATTTTACTTTGCGTCTCTCAGCTTAATAAAATCCTGAATTTTGTCGTTTTCGATTAATACAGCCAGGTTATACTGAACCAATTTCCAATCCTTCCCCACTTTCACCAATACACCACTTCCTCTGCAATCTTTCATCCAGGTATCGATCTTTTCGTCAAACCATGCGATCTTTCCATCTTTGGAAATTTCAATATGCCGTTCGATTTTCCGGAAGTCCCATCCTTTTCCCTGATCGAAGTACGGTTTACAGAACGCACCGAATGCTTCCTTGTTCCATCTTTCAGTTGGGTCGGTTCCCATAAAAATGAAATTATCAGCCATCAAACCGAAGTAGTTTGCATAGTTTCCTTCCGCTGCGGCTTTGTGCCAATTATCGATTAGAGAATCGATGTTTTCTGTTTCTGTAGGTTTTTGAAACGTAAATCCGGAGACAATCAAAAATCCGGTTAGTAACACGAAAAATAGTTTTGTTGTTTTCATAGGCAAAAAAAATACCGTCCCGGTTTAGCCAAGACGGTATTAAATATACAAGATTTGAAAATTATTTTTTCACTTTAGCCTGACACATTTTTACTGCAGCCGCTACATCGATCACAGCTCCTGTTGTTGACAGTTTTCCAAAATCTACAGATTCTGCTGTTCCCGGAGAAGGAATCATTGTTCCTTTGTATTGTTTCGCGGAAGCCAACATGATGTCTTTGATCTCTTTCATAGACAATGTCGGGAAGTAAGACTTCAACAAAGCCGCTACTCCTGAAACCATCGGTGCAGCCATAGAAGTTCCCTGAAGAATTTTATAGTCGCTTTGAGGAATCGTGTTGTAAATTTCGAAACCAGGCGCAAAAACGTTTACCTGACGGGAGCTGAAGTTTGAGAAATCAGCAGCCAATTTTTTCTTGTCTCTTGTAGAAGCTCCGATACACAAATACATATCCAAAGGTTTTGTCTGGAAAGAGTATTCATTTGTAGGGAAGTTTGGATTCTCATCCAGGTTCACTCCGTCATTTCCTGCAGCGTGAATCAATAAAACACCTTTTGAATCTGCATAAGCCATTGCGTCATACACTTCTTTCTGGTGTTTTGAATAAGCTTTTCCGAAAGACATATTAATAACAGAAGCTCCGTTATCAACTGCGTAGCGAATAGCCAAAGCAACATCTTTATCCTGCTCATCACCATTTGGCACAGCACGCAAAGACATTAGTTTTACATTTTCAGCAACTCCGTCACCGCCTAATTCGTTCATTCTTACTGCTCCGATAATTCCACCAACGTGAGTTCCGTGAAGTGCTTCTGGTCCTTCTACATCGTTATTACCGTATTGAACGTCATTGAAATCATCCGGATTATCTCCGATAAACTGACGATCGTTGTAATCCATGTTTAATTGGTATTCTGCGCTTGACTTGAAGTGTTCCAAAGCTTCCTGGATATTCTCTTCTGTCAATTGACCGTTTGCAATATAAACACCGATTTGCTTCAATTGCATGTCTTGTTGAGATTCAGGCTTCATTTTCTGAACATCTTCTTCTGTGAAGTTTGGTCCTAATTTCTCAATCAATTTCGCTTTAAGCACCGGAAGCATTTGCTCCAACTGTGTATATTGCTCCAATGCCTGAATGTTTTGATTGCGCTCGTCTTCGATCGCTTTGAACAATTCTTTGTACTTCGCATAATCAGCTTTGTCGGCACTGGAAATATCCGATTCGGATTTACCTTTGAATCGTGCATGTAATTCTGCACAGATTCTTGTTTTCTCTAAACGCGCATAGTTTTGGTTTTCTCCGTTCGGACTTCCAAGGAAATTCCAACCGTGAACATCATCGATATAACCGTTTTTATCATCATCAATTCCATTGTTTGGAATCTCATCTTCGTTTGTCCAGATTTTCCCTTGTAAATCTTTATGTTCTACATCGATACCAGAGTCAATCACAGCAACTACTACAGTTGTGGATTTTTGCTTTTTCAATGCAGAATAAGCCTTTTCAGTGTTCATTCCTGGTGTAGCTCCGTTATACCAGTTTTTTATCTCTTCTACTTTCTGACCGTAGATAAAATTCATTACACCAACAGAAAATAAGGCAAATGACAACGTGACAATTCTTTTCTTCATGTCTATAAGTTCTTTTTTTGAGCGGAATACACTTCCATTTAAACAAATATCTTAATTTGCGTAAGATAATTGTTATCATACTTTATTAAAGGTTTAAAAAAATGTTCATAGGAAAACTACGACAACAAGCGGTGAAGGTAAAAAAAATATTACTGATAGCAGGATTAATTTTGATCAATTCAATAAGCGGTTTTGCCCAGACAGATAATTTCAAATTCAAGAAGCTCTTAGAAGAACAACCACATGTTTCAATGGCATTTGCCGTGACAAATTCAGGCAATCTGGACCGGTTATTAGCAACAAAGGAAATTTCCGTAAAACAAGTTACCCGTGAATGGATTTATATTCAGGCACAGCCCGTTTGGATTCAGGAAGCTATGAATTCGAAGATCATTCAATCATTCTATCTGGAATTTTCGCTTCCGAAAGCACTGAATGATTCTACTTTAGTAAAGCATTTTGTAAAACCGGTTCATCAGGGAGTTGGCTTGCAAACACCATTTACAGGAAAAGATGTGATTGTTGCTTTTGTTGATCAGGGATTGGATTACAATCATCCGGATTTCATCGATGCAAATGGAAATACGCGTGTTCTTTATTATTGGGATCACACATTGCCTTTTGATGCTGTTCGTACTCCGCAACCATACGGATACGGACAAGTGTGGGATGCAAACGATATTCAGTCTGGAAATTGCGGCAGTATGGAAGAAGCTTCTGCCCACGGAACTTCCGTAACAGGAGCCGGAGTTTCAAACGGATTGGCAAACGGACAGGAAAAAGGAATGGCTCCCGATGCTAAAATCATTGTGATTGAAACCAATTTCAATCTGCCGAACTGGACTTTAACAGTAGCTGACGCCTGTGATTTTGTCTTCAAAAAAGCAGAAGCATTAGGCTTGCCGGCCGTTGTGAATCTTTCGGTTGGTTCTTATTTGGGAAGTCACGACGGAACAGACCCGGCAGCTGTTTTGATGGATAATTTACTGGATGAAAAAGATGGACGAATCATTGTCTGTGCAGCCGGAAACTCAGGTTCGTGGGGGAAATACCACGTTCACGGAGATGTTGATTCGGATACTTCTTTTGTTTGGGTAAAACCAAATCCCTCAAGTCAGTTGGGGCCAAATACGGTTTATCTGGATCTATGGACCAGTTTAACAGATGCAACCTGGGATTATGCCTGGGCAGCAAATTTGGGAAGCGGAACTTTTCAGGAACGCGCACAAACGATTTACAGAACAGCAAACACAGGTATTGGAACTGTGATTCGCGATACTTTATGGAATGCCGGCAACCGGATTGCGACAATGGAAATCTATCCGGAAATCATCGGCCCGAATTTACATCTGGAGTTTTATCTGAATCATGTCGATTCTGTAAGTTATTTGTATGCCCTTAAAACAAAAGGAAGCGGAAAATACGATGCATGGAGCGGTTCTGCTTTTATTTCCTTGAATGACATGGTAACAACAGGGCTTCCAACAACGGCGGTTTATCCGAATATTCAACATTACAATATGCCGGATTCACTTCAAACGATTGTTTCTTCCTGGAACTGCTCACCAAAAGTGGTTACCGTAGGAAATATCCGGAATCGATACAGCCACGTTGATAAAAACGGGAATACATATTTGCCGAATCCACCGAATTATACGGCAGTTGGTCAGTTGACTCCCGCTTCGGCAAAAGGACCAACAAGACACGGACATATTAAACCGGATGTCGTAGCCTGTGGAGATGTTTCTTTGAGCGCAGGTCCTTTTTGGTTGTTGAATGATCCGGGATACAACGCTTCTATGTCGATCGACGGATTGCATGTGCGAAACGGCGGAACATCGATGGCTTCTCCTGTTGTAGCTGGAATTGCTGCACTTTACCTGCAAAAATGCAGCAAAGGAAATTACCAGAGCTTTTTGGATGCGATTCGTTCTACTGCATTTACAGATGCCTTCACCGGAACAATTCCGAACAATGCTTATGGTTACGGAAAAATCCATGCTTTGAATATGATGCAGCAATCCAATTTCACCAATACAATTACTGCGGATACATTCTTTTGTCCGGGCGACAGTGCAGTTTCTACAGCATCTATTCCGAATTACGATATCCGCTGGATGAATGGTGATACGACCTATAATTCCGCATTAACTGCTTCCGGAGATGTTTATTTCATGGCTTATGATCAGAACGGATGTATTTCTTTCTCAGATACAATTACTGTTTTAGCAGCCTCTGCTCCACCCGCTCCGGTTATTTACGTAAACGGAACCTTGCTTTCTACTGATCCATACCCGAGTTTGCAATGGTATGAAAACGGTGTGGCAATTCCGGGAGCAACCAATGCGAATTATACAATCACACTTCCCTCTTCTTCTTTCTTTACGGTGTCGAGAACAAGTACGGATGGCTGTGAAGTCTTTTCGCAACCATACAATCCGTCTTTGGGAATTGAAGAACTAGCGAATCAAATTCACGTTTATCCGAATCCGACTCAGGGAAATGTAACCATTGACACTTCTATCCCGGTCAGCGATGTTCAGGTGCTTGATGTTCAGGGAAGAACAGTGAAAACAATTTCAGACGGCAAGCACGAATTTTCTGTTTCTGAGCTTGAATCAGGTACTTACTATTTAATTATTCACACGGATGTTCAATACTTTCAGGTGAAAATTGTGAGGAATTAAAAAGAAACTGTATTTTTGGCTCAAATAAATTAATCGAATGAATTTAACAGGTATCATTGCTATTTCAGGGAAAGCAGGACTTTATAGAGTTTTGGCACAAGGTAAAAACAACATCATCGTAGAATCATTGGAAGATAAAAAACGCGTTCCTGCGTATGCTTCCGACAGAATTTCTGCTTTGGATGACATTTCTATCTACACCTATGATGAAGATAAACCGTTAAAAGAAATTTTCATTTCGATTTTTGAAAAGGAAAGCGGTAAAGAAACGATTTCTCACAAAGAGGATCAAAGTAAGCTAAAAGGTTACTTGTTGGAAGTTTTGCCTAATTTCGATCAGGAACGTGTTTACGCTTCTGACATTAAGAAGATCTTTCAATGGTATAACTTATTGTTGAAAGCCGGAGCTTTGGTGCTTGAAGAAGAAGCAACAGAAGAAGTTGAGGCTCCGAAAGAAAAGAAAACAGCTAAAGCAAGTGCTAAAAAAGACGATGCTGAAGCAGCTCCTGCAAAAGAGAAAAAAGCTCCTGCTGCAAAGAAAACAACAGCAACAACCGTTAAGAAAACGGATAAAATGGCTGCTCCGAAAGCAAGTGCAAAAACAACAAGCGCTAAAAAAGTGGCTGCTCCTAAAACAGGATCTTCCAGAGGTAAATAATATTCTGAATATTTCTTAAAAAGTCGGGGTGAAAAATTTTTCACCCCGACTTTTTTTATTTTTGTATTATGAGAAAATTTGTAGCTGCCGACTTCAATTGTGAAAGTTGGAATTCCGTTGAATCATACCTTACTGATCTTCAAAACCGCGATATTTCCAGCAAAGAATCATTTAAACAATGGTTGTTGGATAAGAGTGAACTTGAAGCTGTTTTGGAAGAGAACATGGCATGGCGTTATATCAGAATGACGATTAATACACTGGATCAAAAACTGACGGAATCGTATCAGTTTTTTGTAACGGAGATTCAGCCGAATTTAGCTCCGTTCGAAGATTCATTGAATCAAAAAATGATGACTTCTCCGTGGATTGATGAATTGTCTAAGGACAAAGCTTACTCGATTTATTTCAGAGGAGTAAAATCTGCTTTGGAGCTGTTCCGAGAAGAGAATATTGCGGTTGAAACGGAAATCAATACCTTGAGTCAGCAGTTCGGAGCTATTTCCGGGAAGCAAATGATCTCGTATCAGGGAAAAGAATTGACCATGCCTCAGGCTGCGAATTATCTGAAAGATCCAAATGAGGCAATCCGGAAAGAAGTTTACGATCTGATTGTTTCCCGCAGACTGCAGGACAGAGATGCTTTGGATTCCTTGTTTGATCAATTGGTGAAACTACGGAATCAGGTAGCGCTGAACGCTGATTGTTCCGATTACAGAGAATATAAATTCAAAGCTTTAGGCCGTTTTGATTATACAGTGGCCGATTGTCTGGCTTTTCATGATGCGATTGAACAATTAATCGTTCCGATTGTTAAACAGCTGAATGAGAAGAAAATACAGAAGTTATCTAAAGTAAAACTTAAGCCCTGGGATCTGGAAGTTGATCCGGATGGATTGGCTCCGTTGAAACCATTTAAGAACGGAGAAGAATTGCTGGATAAATCCATTTCTGTTTTCCAAAAGTTGGATACTTACTTCGGAGATTGTCTGAAGACCATGAAAAGCGGAGGCTTTCTGGATTTGGATTCAAAAGCCGGGAAAGCACCGGGAGGATACAACTATCCGCTTTACGAATCCGGAATTCCATTCATTTTTATGAATGCAGCCGGAGCTCAGAGAGATTTAACGACAATGGTTCATGAAGGCGGACACGCTGTTCATTCATTCCTAAGCAAGGATCTGGAATTGACAGGATTTAAGTCTTTACCTTCTGAAGTAGCTGAGTTGGCTTCCATGTCGATGGAATTATTGACAATGGAGCTTTGGTCTGAGTTTTACACGGATGAAAGTGATCTGAAGCGCGCGAAACTGGAACAAATCGAATCTGTCGTGAAAGTATTGCCTTGGATCGCACAAATTGACGCTTTCCAACATTGGATGTATACCAATCCAAACCATACAAAAGAGGAAAGAACACAGGAATGGCTGAATCTGAGCAAACGCTTCGGTACAGGAATGGTTGATTATGACGGCTATGAAGCTGTTTTGGAAAGTTCCTGGCAAAAGCAGCTGCATTTGTTTGAAGTTCCGTTCTACTATATCGAATATGGAATTGCTCAGTTGGGAGCTCTTGGAGTTTGGAATAACTACAAGAAGGATTCACAAAAAGCGCTGATAGATTATAAAAACGCCCTTTCATTGGGATACACGAAGTCTATTCCGGAGATTTATGAAACTGCAGGATTAAAATTTGATTTCTCCCGGTCCGCATTGGAAGACATCAGTAAGAACTTACTGAATTCGATCAACGAATTGAATTAAAAAGTCAATAAACGAGTCGGGGCGAAAATTATTCGCCCCGACTCGTTTTATATCTATGCTCCTATTACTCTTCTTAAATCACTGATTTGAGATTCCCAAAGTCGTACGATTTCATCTCTTTCTGTTTTTTCCGCAAAATCGGAAACAGTCAGAATAACCACTTTCGTCATCGGGTCGATAGTGTATTTCATTTCGAAGAATGTCTCCAGATCATCTTCCTCGTCATACAACCATTGCCATTTAATTGATTCTCCTGCTTTTTTGGAAATCAAACGTGCTTTCTCTTCACTTCCATCCCAATGGAAGGTATACATGTCATCTTTCACAATCACATCATCCGCAAACCACTCGCTTAATCCGTCAGGAGTGGACAACAATTTATCCAAGACCTTAGGTGAGGTTTTTAATACATATTCTAACTCGAATGGTTCCTTTTTTGTCATAGTAGTTTAATAATGTTAACTTCGCGCCGAAAAATCATTTTCGAAATATACACATTTCTTTTCATGGCATTAGTACATTCATTTGAAAAAAACGGAAACAAGCTCTTCAAATACAGAGGACAAATTCCGGTAATTTTATTCGTTTTAGCTGTTCCTGTGATTTACTTCACGGATGTTCAATGTATTATGGACAGCGATCAGTGGTTCTACATCTGTACGGGAGCGGCAATCGCTATGTCGGTTTTGGGACAAGTGATCCGCGCAATTGCAATTGGAACAAGTAATAAAAATACCTCAGGAAGAAATACGCAGGAGCAAGTTGCCGAAGCTTTAAACACGAAAGGAATCTACTCTACTGTGCGTCATCCGCTTTATTTAGGGAATTACTTCATGTGGATCGGAATTGTATGTTTCACTTTCAATATTTACTTCATCGTTATCGTGAGTTTGTTGTTCTGGATTTACTACGAACGAATCATGTTTGCTGAAGAGCGTTTTCTGGAGCGTAAATTCGGAGAAAGCTATGTTACCTGGTCAAACAGCGTACCTGCTTTCTGGCCAAGTATGAAGAATTATATCAAAGGAGATATTCCTTTTTCAATGAAGACGATTCTGAGAAGAGAGTATTCAGGAATCTCTGCAACCGTGCTGGGCTTTGTTTTTGTGGCTGGAATCCGTGAGTTTTTCATGACAAAAACGATTGCAAACCCATTTGTTTACGTTTATTGGATCGCAGGAGCAATTTTATTTAGCTTGATTTTCAAGTTACTAAAGCATAAGACAAAAGTTTTATTCGAAGAAGACCGTTCATAGGCTTGCACAGAAGAAAAATGTAACTATCTTTGCACCGCCTTTCAGGAAAAGGTAAGAAGATGGCGAGATAGCTCAGTTGGTTAGAGCGCAGGATTCATAACCCTGAGGTCCCGAGTTCAACTCTCGGTCTCGCTACAAAAAGCTCAGTTTAATACTGAGCTTTTTTCGTTTTGTAATATTTTGAGATTTCGAGTTCATCCCGATAACTATCGGGACTCGGTCTCGCTACAAAAGAGGAAGTTTAGCTTCCTCTTTTTTTTGTTTATAGATAGATAACTCCAGTGATATTATTTATTCGATCTCTAAAGTTTGAAAATGAATAGATATCTTTTTTTAAGTTTTCTTGTTGATTTGAATCCCCTAATAACATTGTGATCTCTTTTTTCCAAAATTTTCTACTAAAAGAAATATATTTTAAGTTACTCCCATCATAACTTTCAATTTCTTCCTTTGTAGACTTCAATGTTGTGTGTGCAATTATATTTCTCAAATCTTGTATAACTTGTAAATCTTGAGCAAACTCTTTATATAAGTTTGGTAACGTAATTTCATTATTCTTGATTAAAGAGCATAAAATTTGCTTCTTTTGATCAAAGCTCAATGTATCTCCCATTATATACTTATCAAAAAGTTCCTCAGTCTCTTTTTTGGGAAAGAAATGTGTCAAAACAATAGAAATGTAATTTTCTATTGTTATTGTTTCGTGGATTATTCGTCCTCTTATAATTTCAGATTTAGCTTCCATAGCTGCTAAATTCATTTCAAATTGATCTGTCATGAGTCAGTAGAATTTAAACTGTTGATTTTTGAACTTTGCGTACCGTTTAAGATAGCAATGCTTATTAAATACAAAAATGTGTTTTAGAAAGATTTTGTTCGAGAATTCCGATGATTTTTTTTCCACAGATGCACAGATAAATGCTCGCCTACCGAACTCGCTAGTTGAATTGTGGGACCGGAAAGCCCCACCAATACCTGCGCATCAACTGAATTCTCGGATAAGTTGTTTAGAAAACACTAGTCTTTGATCACTAAATCGTACTTGGAAAGCAATCCGAGCAAGCCTGCGTGTGAAAAAGCAGCTTTCTTAATGCGGTTTCTCTCCGGATTGATCTCAAAATTAACGGCAGAAGTAAAATCGGCTTTATCGAGGATACTGCGATCGAAAATGGTGCGGGTTAAATCACAATTCAGGAATTTTGCTTCCGTAAGGTCACATTCGGAAAAATCGACCTCTTTCAGAACCGAATTGGTGAAAATGGTCTTCTTCATACGCTTTGAGTGAAAAGTCGCGTAATCGACATTGCAATCGGTAAACTTAACCGAAAACAGAAAGTCATTGCAGGAACTGAAATCAACTCCAACAATTTTGCAATCCTTGAAATGAACATCTTTTAACCCGGCATATTTCACGACCGTCAACGAGAAATTACAACTTTCGAATTCACAATCCACAAAATCAATGCTGCTGAAGTTGCTTTTGGTGAAATCACAGTCCGTAAACTTACAGTTACTAAACTCATTATTAACGAGTTGTTTGTTTGCGTAATTAACCTTATTGAATGTCTTTCCTTCGTGAAGTTTGCTGCTCATTTTGCCGTTTTCTGTTTCAACAAATTTACTGAATGAAATCAAGAAAGGTTCAGTGAAAAGCAGATTGACAGACTGATTTTTACAGGTTTAGCGGTTGAAAAGTATGTTGGATAAAACTTGTGAAATCGAAAAATAATCTGTGGTTTCTTGGTGGAAACTAGTTTCTAATGGTATATCAGTGTATTTTGGAAACTATTCTGATGTAATTTTGTCCAAAAACACATAACGATGAATTTAATTGACACAATGAATTGGCGCTACGCCGCAAAACACATGACAAGCGAGAAGGTTTCTGAAGAAAAAGTACAGGAGATTCTGGAAGCAATCAATCTAACAGCAACTTCTGCCGGAATGCAACCATTCCGGGTTTTATCCATCTCGAATCCGGAGATCAAAGAAAAATTGCAAGCTGCATCATTTAATCCGCAAGTTACAGAGTCCTCTCACCTGCTTGTTTTCGCTTCTTTTACACACGTTTCAAAAGAACAGGTAGACGAGTATATTGCATTGGTTGCAAAAACACGTGGTATTCCGCTGGAAAGTTTAAACGATTTTAAAGAAAAACTTTCAGGATTTCTAAGTATGCCAGAAGAATTTGTTAAAACCTGGGCAGCTAAACAAGCATATATTGCTTTAGGAACAGCTATTGTGGCTGCAGCAAACCTGAAGGTGGACAGCACACCGATGGAAGGATTTGACAATGCTGCTTTCGATGAAATTTTAGGATTGAAAGAAAAAGGGCTGCAATCAGCCGTGATTCTTGCTTTGGGTTATCGTAATGAGGAAGCAGATCCTTATGCAAAAGCAAAAAAAGTGCGCATTCCTTTGGAAGAATTGGTAGTGACTTTGAATTAAAGACCAAAAACCAACCCGAAATAAAACCGTTTAAAGAGCCTCAAAAAGGCTCTTTTTTTATTCAAATGGAGAATACAGTAATTCGTTCGGTTTGAAATAAATATATCCGTTCGGAAGATCAAGAATCGTGTTAAAGCGTTTCAGGAAATTATTCCCGAAAAACCCGGCCATTTCTTCCGTTGCATCAATTCCTTCTGTTGCACTGGAAAGATTCATCGGAATGGCATAAAAGGATTTCTTTCCGACTTTCAATTCCGGAGCCAGAACAATGGGCATATCATAAATGGAACCGTCAGAACCCTGAAAAGATGCAAGAGCAATCTGTTCCGTTTTATTCTTTAAAACATGTTTGCGTTCGTAAGGTGAAGCAATTGTCAAAGCGTCGTTTGCACCGGAATCTAAACCAAAGTATCCCGAGTACTGTTTTCCTTTAACAATAATCGAACAGGGAATAGTCGGGTATGAATCCACGAAATGAATTTTCAGCTTGTCGTAATTTTCAAGATTTGCTGTAAATCCCGCTGGTTCATGAAACTTCAAAACACGTTTATTGTAATCAATTTCAATAATGTGTTTGTTCATCAAATCCGTTCCGAAGACTCCGTCAAAAGCATTTGACCCGAAATCGATTAATGTCAATGTAACTTTGCTTTTCACGATTCCCGAAAAGGAAACCTGATTGTTGCCGCTTGTTTTGACTTCATTCACACCATTCGATCCTTCGTTCATTGATTTTCCGTCGATCTGCAACGGAACCTGCTTGTTGGAATTGGTGTTGATCACCGAACTGTTTGCGCCGGTGTCAAATAAGAATTTCACACTATCTGTTTCATTGATTTTGCAATAAATAAAAATGCAATTGTTTTCCAGCGTGAAAGGCACAACCGATTGAGAAAACAAAGCAAAAACCGAACAGGTGGAAATCAGGCTGAGAAGAAATTTCATAAAGATTATTGATGTTGTTTAATGATTTGAGCCAATTGATTTGCGGGAACAACTCCAGATTGTCTCCAAACTACTTTTCCTTTCTTGAAGAGAATCAATGTCGGTACACTGCGAATCTGATATTTGCTTGCAGCATGCGGATTTTTATCCACATCTACCTTCAAAACAGAAGCCGTATTTCCCAATTTGGATTTCAAATCGTCCAAAACAGGTTTCATCGTTTTACATGGTCCGCACCATTCTGCAAAGAAATCTACCAAAACAGGTTTTTCAGCATTGATTATTTCGGAAAAAGAAGCCATTTGTGTTTTTCTTTTAAAATTACAACTTCACGGCAAATCTCCCCAGAACAAAGGGATTGATTAACGTTATTTGTGTTTTTTGAAAACAAGTAGATTTCCTCTGAATTGAATGGTCGCAGGATCTCCGGTTTGAAGATAACAGGAACCAGGGTTGTCTGAATCAATATTCCAATAATACCATTCTTCTGATAATACTCCGAATAATACTATGAATATTGAAGCTGGGAATGCATCAATCATGAAAAAGCTTTTACTACTCTGGCTTCGCCCAAAACAACTCCGGATTATTTGTTTTATAGATTACGAATTGTTCTCCGGTTTTAATGATGGTACTTTCTACCTTTTGAGGTGTTTGTTCCAATCCGTCCAAAGGTAATAACTCTACATAAACAAACACTTTGCCTTCTTTTTGTGTTTCAGTGTCGTATTCACTTGCTACAGGTGTTTGCAATCGATATAAATTCTTGGCCATATACTGATCCAGGTATTCCACCTTGGTTTGGCTGCTTAGTCTGTTCCAGTTGGCATCCGGATTCAGGATTAACGTTTTTCCGTTGATCAATCGTTCACGGACTTCCTGAACTCCCAATAACTCACCTTTTTCATTCATGACATAAGCATCAAAAGTCGGATCCATCCAAATCCACTTCTTCAGATCCTGACTATAAACCATGTTGATTACATGGCAATCGTCAAACTTCGTTTCTTTCGGCATACAGGTAATGTGACGCGATTTGATTCCCATGGACAAATAACATTCGTTCAAAATAGTTGCCAACATCCGGCAATTGACTCCGCGGTTTTCTGTTTTACAAACCTGAATCAAATCCAAAGCATTTTTCAAAGCCGGGTTATCACTGCTTCCGTCATGTCTCACGGTATTGTGAACCCAATGCATCAGGTTGATGATCTTAGAGATTTCATTTCCTTGTCCCGCGATGGAATCCAGCTTCAGATCCTTCCGGATTTTCGCCAAACGCTCGTCATTCATTGACTGGTAAGTAAATGACGGAATAAAACGTTGGTCGGAATAATTGTATTTAGCCGCTTTTTTCAGCTTCGTGAGATACGGTTCCATGTAATTTACCTGCGTCCAGGCAGAATCTTTCCCATTCAATAAAATGACAAAATCCACGCTTGGATTTTTAGGACTTACACGAACCGTTATTGAATCCACATCCGTAATGAAGGTAACCTGATTGTTAAATGTCACATAAGCATCCGGTTTTGCTTCGGGAACAATCGTCCAGGTCGCTCCTTTCCAGATCTTTCCGTCACGGATGCTGACTTTATTCGAATAGGCTTTGATGACAACAGGTTTGATTTGAGCTTGCAGGAATGTGATACAAGTCGTAAATACGAATAAAAGAGGTGTTTTTAAATTCATTCAGTGTGTTTCTTGTAAGACAAATAAACAACCAAAAAGTTACAGGTCCACATCAAACTTTTTGTAATGATTCGGTAATCTCTCCAACGGTTTGTGCCAGAATCCATTCGATATTCCGATCAACCTTCTCTTTTGTTTCCCCATAGTCAGGCTGTCTTCCAATGACTTGTCCGTTCCAGGTTAATTCATTGCTGGTTCCATTGTAGTGAATAATCGGAATGTCCCCTGCTTCAAAATCTTGTTGGACCAATCCATTGATTACTTCGGCACCACGAATCTCAAAACCTTTTCCGCGAAGAGATTCTACAATATCCACTTCTGCACTTTTAACACTTCCTGCTATTCCTCTAAGATTCTTGTTTCTTTTGTTATCCCGGTAACTGCGCATACAAATCTTGAAAATATTGGTGCCGATCGGTACAATCCGAACCTGATCGGTGCGGAGAATCGTTGAAGTGGTTCCTTCTCCGATTTCTTCCTTATTGACACGGAGAATTTCTAACAAATGAGCAATTCCTCTTTGGAGATCACCTTCGTAAACTCCTCCTTTTTCAACGTCTTTATCCCGGATATTACCGATGTATTTGTCGAATGAAGGATCTTCTGTGCCCAATTCTCTCCAGGCTTGTCTCTCTTCAACGGTGTAAAAAGAATTATTGGAAAGCTTCAGGTCTATTTCAGAAACATGTTCAAAAACACCCTTTTGAAGTTCACTGGATTCGAAATCCCGGGCTGTCATAACGCTCATTAAAAAGGAAGTTTCCCCATCGATAATTGCAGGTCCGTTGGCTGCAGCCATGATATTTTCATAATGGAGATCGTTGACTCCGAATAATTTGGATGCAACGGCCAACTGCCCCAATTGGTAGTAGTACGTTTTGATCTCAGAAACTGTTTTTATCGAATGGCGCTGAATAAACTCAACATAAGATCCTTTCGTTTTGGATGCATGAAACTTCATCGTTGGCAATTCTGCACCTTTTTTATTGAGAGTATCAAAAGCGCTGCCTTCATTATCAAGTAATGCTCTGTCGGGTGCTACGGAGCGTGGTTTATAAACAACCTTCTGTCCGCCTTCCGATTCGATAATCACAACTTGTTCCGCTCCATGATGCAGATCTGACCCTGTGAAAGAAACGTGTTTGACACCTCCCTTTAAACCAAATTTTTCTTTCAGGTCTTTCCAGTCTTTTTGTAAAAGGCTATCCAATTCAATAATGTTGCGGACCATTTCAATGTGTCGTTTTTGAGCCAGTTCCACATCGGATTCTCCTAACTTATCATCTTTATATCCTGCTTCTTCGGATTTAAAATCAGGATGAAGGGTTTGCTTAATAATTAACTTATTGGCCTCAGAATTCATATATGGCGGCAGGAATCCGATCGTATCCAGGTAGTATTGGATAATTTTTCCAACTTTGGAACCCTTGCTGTTACCTGTATAGGCATTGAGCATATCATCGTCTACTTTCATACCAACAGCTGTAATCTGATTGGAAATCCGATCCAGTTTTTGCTGAATGGTTTGTAAATCTTTAGACGTTTCTATGATCTCGGCAGCTTTTACTTTTTTATTCCTGATCACGGCAAGTTCCTGTCCAAGTACCGTGATTTCAGGAAAGCGCGGAGTATACGGTGTCATTTCCTGAAAATAAGTAGTGACATCTTTCTCTTTTTGAAGCAGACGTTCTTCTTCATCGTTATTGTAAAGGAAATTCAGAAAGCGATCGAATTTCACGGCTTGTACGGGATGTCCCGACTGATTATTCATCCCGGATTTTTTCTCGTTGCTTATTGCTTGATTTCCGGATTGATCCGTCGATTTGAATTGTACCGCTTTTGCTCCCATCACGTCAGCTTCCTTTTCCAAACCGGCATCGTCATTGATCGGAACAGCCTCTTTCAGTTGCACGTTTGGTTTTACCCTTCCTTGTTTTTGTTGAACCACGTGCCAGGCTTCGTGCGGAAGGTGTTTTTCCTGCCCGGAAGCCACATGAATGTCAGTTCCCTGAGCATAAGCATGCGCCTGCAATTGAGCCGGTTTATCGGAATTGTAGTGAACCTTCACATCATTCAATGAATAACCCGACAGGCCTTCAACTCCTTCTTTGAGCGAGTCAGGCAAACCGGTTTTGTTCTCTTTTTTCGGGAGAGGCGTCTGTTGGTTCAACTGATTATCAGCTGCTTTTTGAAATTGTGCTATTTGCCGGGATTGAGGACTTGCATCGGCGGCTTGCTGATGATTTTGAATGGAATGTGCTTCCGAACGATCATCTGCCAATTGCAGTGGAGTTTGCTGCTGCTTCCCTGAAAGTGCTCTCCTTTGTTCGGTCTGCTTCTGAACAGGTTTCTCAGCGCGTTTATTCATGTGAATAGTTTGTGAATCAGCTACTAATTTAAAGATTGTTTTCCATCTTTTGAATGAGGGATATCCCTGATTTTCACTTTCGGACACTCATTCCGACTGATTTCAGCCATTAAACTGTCTCAAATGATGATCGTTGTGCTTATACACCAGCAAACCAACCTGTTCTTTGCTCATCTTTCCGAAGAAATCATGAATAAATCCAGGATTCGAATACTGCTCATAGGATTGAATCAGCGCTGTCCATTTTTGCTTTTCTGCCGGAATATCGCCTTCTGTTTCTTTGATTTTGAACTGTGTGGATGTCGGAACACCTTTATCGATCGGTTTCTCATCTCTGATCATACGGTTCAATCCCATTTTCCCGAAGATCTTTCCGATAAAAGCCTGTTTGTATACCGGATTTCCCTTTCCCTGCATCCATTCTTCCCAGTTGGTGCAATGTTTCATCATTTGATACAAATTCATCTTTCCCCACTGCGCCTGAGCATCTTCATCCAATTGATTGATCCGCTGAATCAATTCTTCCCGCACTTCCTGATCAAATATTGTTTTCATATATTTCGTTTTCTTGTCTCTAATTTATTCATTTAACTTTAATTCAGAATACTTCCATTCAATTGAATTCGAGTTCGGATTTAACACAAATTTGCAACTGGAATTCGCTCTTTTACCTTTCTTTGCTTTCAAAATCTATCCGATAATGCTGAAATCAAAACTAATCGTCATACTGCTGACTCTTGTAAATCTGGCTGCAAATGCTCAGAAAGTCATTCCGGGAACTTCTTATACACAGTTCAGTTTGAACTCGAAAAGTGACACGATCGATTTCGTCGTTGCTGAAACGGATTTAACTGTCAAAAAACCGATTTTCTTCTTTGCACAAGGTTCAATGCCTATTCCGCTCTTTGTGGATTTTCCCGGACAAGGTGTTTATTCGATGACTTTGAGCAACTTTGATCTGAACACCTTAAACAAACACTTTCATGTGGTGGTCATTTCGACTCCGAAAATCCCCGTTGTTGTGAATGTAAATCAGGTAAACTCCAATTACTGCTACATGCCAGATTCTACCAATAGAAACAGTGTGCCTGACGCATATGTGAAAGCTGATAATTTGGAGAATTACATCGCGCGGGCAAACAAAGTATTGGATTATCTGAGTAAACAAAAGTGGGTAGATAACAGTCGTTTGGTTGCAGCCGGACATTCACAAGGTTCACGGATTGTAGCTGAATTAACGGCAAGAAATCCGAAAATCACACATGCCGGTTTATTTGGATTCAATCCGCTTGGCCGTGTTCATGAGCGGGTTTGGTTAAACTACAAAGACGCCATGAAGGGAACGATCTCCTGGGAAAAACTGGATAGTTTGCAGCAACAGCAATATGATTTTCAACAATCGATTTATGCAGATAAAGGTGAAGACATCGGTTTAATTGCCTGGAAATCGTTTACAGGAATCGGATTCGAACGTTTGTCTCAGATCAAGACTCCGCTCTATATTGCTTACGGAACGGAAGATAAGTGCGCCTTTCTAAACGAATTGATTCCGCTGTATTTCATTCAGGCCGGAAAAACCAACTACGAAGTGAAGCGCTACGCGAATCTGGAACACAACTACTTCCCGGTCGTTGAGGGAAAACCGGATTACGAAAACGGAAAATGGATGGAAGTGATGAATGCGTTTGTGGAATGGAGCTTGAAGAATTGAAAATTGAGAATGTAAAATTGAAAAAGAGAGAAAGCAAAGCTTTCGGTACAAACAACTGTTAGTATACTTCTCAATTGTCCATTTTACATTCTCAAATAAAAATTACGCTTTCACCATGTCTCCGTGCCCTTTCAACACCGACTCGTACAATTCTTCGTATAAAGGCAATACTTCTGAAAGTTCAAATTTCTTTGCCTGTTCCAACGCATTTTTACGGAAAATCTGATGTGTTGCTTTGTCCTGTAAAATACGGATTGCGTTTTCTGCCATGGAATCCACATCGCCTACATTGGATGTATACCCGGAATAACCATCAATATTTACTTCAGGAATTCCACCTGTATTGGAAGAAACAACCGGAACTCCTTCTGCCATGGCTTCCAAAGCTGCCAATCCGAAACTTTCTGTTTCTGAAGGCAATAAGAATAAATCGCTCAACTCTAAGATCGGACCGGTTTCACGCACTTTTCCAATAAAGGTAATTTGATGGCAAATTCCCAGATCCCGCGCTAAACGCTCTACAATTGCACGATCCGGACCATCTCCTGCCAATAATAGTTTTGCAGGTAGTTTCTCCTGAACCTTTTGAAAAACACGAACCACATCTGCAATCCGTTTTACCGGACGGAAATTGGAAATGTGACACAAGATCAACTCATCGTCTTTCGCATAATGTCTGCGTTTTTCCATATTGATCTCAGGTAGTTCCGCTTTCGGCTGAATGAAATTCGGAATCACATGAATCTTGCGTTTCGTTTCGAAATGCGCATAGGTATCTTTCATCAAGCTTTCTGAAACTGCCGTCACAGCGTCGGAAGCATTGATACAAAACGAAATCACCGGCTCAAAAGACGGATCTTTCCCTACTAATGTGATATCCGTTCCGTGAAGGGTCGTGATAAAAGGAATGTTGATTCCCTGTGCTTTCAGGATCTGTTGCGCCATAAATGCTGCAGAAGCGTGTGGAATCGCATAATGTACGTGCAATAAATCCAACCCTTCATATTTCACTACATCCACTACTTTACTTGCTAATTCAGTTTCGTAAGGCTGGTATTCAAAAAGCGGGTAATCAGAAAGTTGTACTTCGTGATAAAAAATATTCTCCCGAAAACTTCCCAGTCGAACCGGTTGAGAATAAGTAATAAAATGGACTAAATGTCCTTTCTGGGCTAAGGCTTTGCCCAATTCTGTGGCTACAACGCCACTCCCGCCAAATGTGGGATAAAGTACGATTCCAATTTTCATGTTTGTCTGTGTGTTTAATTTGAGCAGTTTCTATTCTGATTATAAAACTGCACTAATGTTTGTTTTTTCTTATCGGGCAGCCAATCCTCATGACTGCACTTCTGTTTGTCTTTCATCGATCAGCTCTCAGCTGATCTCTTATTTCTGGCGCGCTTCAAAAAGTGCTTCGTAAATTACTCGCTGAATCTCAGTTCGCACGCTCATCTTTGTTATTTTCCAATTGTCTGCATCCGGATAAACCCGGTTCGATAAAAACACGAAGTTCACTTTGTTCTCAGGATCTGCCCATGTAATTGTTCCCGTAAATCCGGAATGCCCGAATGTAGATGGAGAAACTAAATCACAAGTCGGACCGTTTTTCAAGCTTACCGTTGGTTTATCAAAACCGATTCCTCTTCTGTTTCCGGGACAAAATTGGCATGCCGTAAACTGATCTACAATTTCTTTTTTGATGATCGATTGGTCTCCTATTTGTCCTTTATTGAGCAGGAACTGCATCAAAGCCGCCAAATCCGTTGCGTTTGAGAACAATCCCGCATGTCCTGCTACACCTCCCATCATTGCTGCTCCCGGATCATGTACGTAACCATGAATCAATTGCTTGCGGAATTCTTTGTCAAATTCTGTTGGCACAATTCGTTTCTTGTTAAATTTCTCCAACGGTAAATAGGTCATAGTTTGTAATCCCAAAGGTTTGTAGATTTCTTTTTCCACGAACTCATTCTGCCCCATTCCGCTTGCCCGTTCAATAAACTTATTGAAGAAATAATAGCTCAAATCTGAATATTCGTACGATTTCTTTCCTGTAAGCGGAGTCTCGACAATGATTTTCAGCATCGTTTTCCAATAATCATCCCGGATCCAGATATTGTCTGCCACTACCCGATTGTAAATTCCCTTGTCTTTGTCACTATAAAATTCAGGATTCAGATTTCCGTTCTGCATCGTGCGTTTGTAGAATGGAATCCATGGAGTCAATCCGGCCTGATGCGTCAATAAATCGATTACTTTTAAATCTTCGTAGCTTGTCCCTTCCACAAATTCCGGAGCTATTTCGTTTAGTTCCATGTCAGTATCAAACTTGTTCAATGTGTTTAAGCGCATCAAAGCAGTTGTCGACGAAGCAATTTTGGTAATGGAAGCAATGTCGTAAATGTGCTCATTGGTAATACTGTCGCCGTTTTCATAAATCGTTGTTCCGTATGATTTCTGCATCACGATTTTTCCATCAATAGCAACTACGATCTGACAACCCGGAAAGGCTTTCGCTTCGATTGCTTTCGCAACGATATCATCGACTTCTTTCAGTTTTGCCGGATTCAAGCCCAATTCTTCGGGTTGTGAATACTTCAAGCGGCCATTTCCTTTCAGTTGAATTCCGAAGCCTTCTTTCCATTGTCCGTTGATTTCCATCGCCAGTTTTCCGGTAATATCGAAAGCTCCCATCACTGCCTGAGCCGTTCTTTCCTGTGCGGCCGCCGTATTTTCATAGGCACAAAGAATCGATTTAACTGATTTGGGAAATTCTGTTTCATTCTGAAGAGCCAATGGATTTCCGAAGAAAACCAAGCTTGCAGACGCATTTTCAGGAATCAGATCCAGAACATTTTTCCATGAACCGAAACTGTAATTGTTTCGTGCGCGCTGTGCATCCGAATGGAAATCAAGGATATAAACTGCATCCGGATTCAGTTTCACTTCTTTCAAACGTTTCACCGCTTCCTCAGGTGTAAAATATTTATAATGAGTCACTTTCGTATAATCATTTAAACGATCTCTGAAAGCAGAAGTATGTGTTCCGATTCCGATCCGGATAATTTCTTTGTCCAGACGGTCAATCGGTAAATTGTCCTGTTCGTTCTTCAAGCAAACCAATGCTTTCTCATAAATCTGATTGATGATCAATTTGCGTTCCGGTGCAGGATCTTTGCGTTTGATCATCGGTTTATGAATGATTGCCTGGTATTTAGCACGCAAAACCCTGCGGCAATGCTCATTTACTTCTTCTTTACTTAAGCTTCCGCTCTCTACCTTGTTTTTGATGAGTTTGATCGCATCTTTTACATTTTCGGGAAACAACAAAATATCGCATCCGGCATCGTATGCTTTTGCCACCACTTCCGATTTACCGTATTTTTCTGAAACAGCTTTCATGTTCAAAGCATCGGAGATAACCAATCCTTTGAAACCCAGTTTTTTTCTCAGATATGTTTCAATAACCGGTTTCGACAAGCTGCTTGGAGTTCCGCTCGGATCCAAAGCAGGAACATTTAAATGCGCAACCATGACTGATCTTGTTCCGGCATCAATTCCGCTTTTGAACGGTAGAAAATCGTTCGATTCGAACTCGGCCACGCTGTGTGAAACGGTTGGCAGTTCTAGGTGTGAATCTTTATCCGTATCGCCATGTCCGGGAAAGTGTTTGACACAGGAAATCACTCCCGACTCTTCAATTCCTTTCACCATCGCAGCGGTTTGTTTTGCAACTGTTTTCGGGTCGGAACCAAATGAACGGAAACCGATTACCGGATTTTTCGGATTCAAATTAACATCGGCAACGGGAGAAAAGTTCATGTGAACTCCAAGCATATCGCATTCAATTCCCATGTGGGATCCGATCTTTTCAGTCAGTTTCAAATCGTTTGCAGCACCAACTGTCTGCTGATACGGAAAACGCGGTTCACCGGAAAGTCTCATTGCAACGCCCCATTCAGCGTCCATTCCTATTAACAAAGGAATTTTTGCTGCACTTTGCATGCGTTGAATCGATTCCTGAAGGTTTTCCTTTTCTCCCTGAAAAAAGATCAATCCGCCGATCTTCTGATCTCTCACAAGCGCTTCTGTTTCTGCTAAATGCGCATCGCCTTTATTCGACCAGCAGGCCACCATGAACGACTGTGCAATTCGCTCTTCCAAAGAAAGCCTGGCCAATTCAGCTTCTACCCATTGATTTTCATCGGCAGAAACACTCAGTCCGGTTTTCTGATTCTTCTTCTGTTTGGGTCCTGATTTCACAAGCAATGCAGAGGTAATTAATCCTGAGCCTGCAAGCAGAAAAAAAAGGAAGATTGTTTTCCGAATTGTCTTTTTGTTCATAAAACAAAATTACGTTATAATTCATAAAAACTGACAGGGTGTCAGCCAGAAAATATTGGAACGGGAATTGTTGAAAAGACAATCAAAACACTTTGAAATAAATATTGGCAGCACGAATGTTTGCCCATATCAAAAGCTAGTGCTTTTTCTTATTTTTGTTGAGATTGTCAACAGTACAACTAAAAACAGGTTTCAGAAAACACAAAATTCGTTTATTCATGTCAGATATCATTCGCTTACTTCCAGATCATGTTGCCAATCAGATAGCAGCCGGAGAGGTTGTTCAACGACCTGCATCAGTTGTGAAGGAATTAGTGGAAAACAGTATCGATGCCGGAGCAACGAAAATAGAATTACACATTAAAGACGCCGGCAGAACACTGATTCAGATCGTGGACAACGGGAAAGGAATGTCGCCATTGGATGCCCGGATGTGTTTTGAACGCCATGCAACCAGCAAGATTGCGAGTGCCGATGATTTGTTCGCTTTAAAAACGAAAGGATTCAGAGGTGAAGCTTTGGCTTCCATTGCCGCCATTGCGCATGTAACACTTCAAACAAAGCGTGCTTCTGATGAATTGGGAACAAAAATCCACATCGAAGGAACAGAACTGGTGAATCAGGAACCGGTTCAATGTGCAGGAGGAACCAATTTTGAGATCAAAAACCTGTTCTTTAATGTTCCTGCCAGAAGAAACTTTTTGAAGTCAGACAATGTGGAATTCAAACACATTATTGACGAATTTGAACGCGTGGTACTTCCACATCACGATATTGCTTTCCGATTGGTTCACAATGATCAGGAAATTTACCACCTGCTTCCTGCTCCGCTCAGAAAGCGGATTGTAGATGTTTTCGGGAGAAATTTCAATGATCGTCTGGTTCCCGTTACGGAACAAACAGATATTGTTGGACTGGACGGATTTGTGGGGAAACCTGAAGCAGCTAAAAAATCGCGCGGAGAACAGTTTTTGTTTGTGAACAATCGTTTTTTCAAGGATACCTATTTCAACCACGCTGTTTCTGCAGCATTTGAACATTTGCTTCCTCCGAAACTATTCCCGAGCTATTTCCTGTTTCTGGAAGTTGACCCGAAACAGATCGATGTGAATGTGCATCCGACAAAAACGGAAATCAAATTCGAAGAAGACAAAGCTATTTACAGCATTATCCGCAGTGCCGTTCGTTTGGGACTCGGGAAATTCAACATTACTCCGACCCTGGATTTTGACCGTGAAAGCGAGTTTGACCTGCCTTTATCGATGGCGAATCAAACACCGGTTATGCCTGAAATCCGGGTAGATAAAAATTACAATCCTTTTCATGTGGAGAATACCCGTGAAGGACAATTGTCGGGAGCAAAAACTGCTTCAGGAAACACCGGTTCCGGTTTTAAGAGCAATGGTTTTTCAACGGCTTTGAATAATGCAGGTTTCGGATCTCAATTCCAATCTTCCAGTCTGGATGAAATGTGGAATACGGAATCCGTTAATCAGGAAGCAGAAGAAAAGCCCACTCAAATTCAGATTGAAGTAGAAACGGCAAAATCTGTTGGTCCGTTCATTCTGAAAGGTTCGTTTATTATCGGCTCCATTCCTGAAGGCTTGCTGGTTTTCCAATACCGGAGAGCTTACGAGCGCATGTTGTACGATGGAATGATGCGCGGCTTTTTTGTAAATCCTTTAGCATCACAGCAGCTCATTTTCCCGATGGAGAAAAAACTCTCCAAACAGGAACAACTGGCATGGAACGAACACGAAAAAACACTTTCCAGAATCGGGTTTAACTGGTCCTGGGAAGAACAGGAATTGCATATCAACGGAATTCCTGAAATTCTGGATGAATCAACCGTACTATCCTGCGTTGATAAGATTCTGGAACAATTACAAATGGGAACATTGGACAAAGGTGAAATTGCACATACCGTTTTGTCGCAAATTGCCTTTGGCGGAAGTATGTCTTTTAAACTTCCCGACAATCAGGAGGCAATTTCCGACTTTATATCGCGTTTGTTTGAAGCAGATGAGCATACTTTTTCTCCTTCCGGCAAGCGGATCATTGCACAAATTTCAAATGAAGAATTAATTCAATTATTTTAAGTAGACATTATGTTTGGAAATATTAAACCTGTAACGAAAAACTTGTTGATCCTGAATGTCATTCTATACCTTCTGGCTCTTTTCTTTGAGTCTCAAAAGGGAATCGATCTGGCGGATTATCTTGGCGGACATTATTTTGGAACGCCCTTATTCCAACCGTATCAAATGGTTACTCATTTCTTCATGCACGGTGGTTTCTGGCACATTTTCATGAATATGTATGTGTTGGTTGTGTTCGGAAGCTTTTTAGAGAGCTTATGGGGGCCGAAACGCTTTTTCTATGTTTATGTTGCTTCTGCCTTGGGAGCCTTTCTATTATACAGCGGTGTTGGATTTTTCCAGATTATGGAATTAAAATCAACCATTAACAACCCGGAAGCTTTGGCCGCATTGAATGGTTTACTGAAGGAAGCCGGAAGAAATATTACGGATGGTGATCTCATTCAGCTTGCTCAAAGATATGGTGTGGAACCGGGAGCTCAGTTTAATGCATATGTGCAATATGCAGTCAAGTCAGTTATTCCGATGGTTGGTGCTTCCGGTGCAATTTTCGGTTTGATGGCTGCTTTCGCTATTTTATTCCCAAATACAGAACTTCAGCTTCTTTTCCCTCCTATTCCGATAAAGGCTAAATATTTGATCGGAGGTTATTTTGTTCTGGAACTTTACTTGAGTTTCCAGGATGGAAAAGGTGATCATGTAGCCCATCTTGCGCATGTCGGTGGAGCTGTTGTAGGAGCAATCATTGTTTTAATCTGGAGAAAAAAAGGTCAAAACTTTTATTAAAATGAACGATAGAACTTTATCTGAGGAAATTAAATTTCAGTTGCGTTCCGGTGGAATGCACATCAAATTGATTTTTGTTAATTCGATCATCTTTTTGGCGATGATTCTGCTTGGTTTGGCAGAAAAAATCACCGGTAATATCTGGATCGATTGGATTCGAATCAAGATTTTCTCCTTGCAGACCAACCTGGGTGATTTTATTTATGCACCCTATGGATTGATCACGAGCATTTTTACGCATTTCGGATTCATGCATTTCCTGTTCAATATGCTTTTTCTCTATTTTGCGGGAAGTTTGTTCAGACAGTTTTTCTCCGACAGAAGGATGCTCCACGTCTATATTGTAGGAGGAATTTTCGGAGGTTTTTGTGAATTGATTGCTCATCAGATTTCCGGAATGGACGCAGTTGTAGTTGGAGCTTCCGGTTCCATTATGGCTTTGTTTATCGCCATTGCATTCTACAGACCGAATATCACCATCAATCTTTTCGGGATACTTCCAGTGAAGATCTATGTTATTGCCATTCTTTATCTGGTAGGGGATTTGGTACAGACCCTTGACAGCGACGGAACTGCTCATTTTGCACATTTGGGAGGAGCGTTGATCGGATTCTTATCCATTCAGAATTTACATTCTTCCTCGAATATTATTAACTGGACAGAATCGCTCCACCAAAAGGTTCTGGCATATTTTTCGGGCAGAAAGAAACGTACCAAAATGAAGGTTCAATCCGGAGGACGAACCGTTAAGTCTGATGAACAATACAACATGGATGCAAAAGCACGGCAAGCACAAATTGACAAAATTTTAGATAAAATTTCCAAATCAGGTTACGAATCATTGACGAAAGCTGAAAAAGACTTTCTATTTTCACAAAGCAATAAATAAGAGTGAGTTGGTTTAAAAAAATAGCACGATTTTCCACAGTGATAAAGATTCTCTCTATCGTTGTGATTTGCTGTTTGTTATTAGCCTACCTAGCTCCTTATGTTCATCCGAATTCGATTAAGATTCTTCCGTTCTTCGGACTTACCTACCCGATTTTCATCTGCATGGCACTCATTTTGATGATTTATTGGGCTTTCGCACGATCCAAATGGTTCTTCTATATTCTTGTTGCTATTTTGTTTGGCGGAAACCTGCATTTCAGAACGCTGTCTATCCGGTTTTCAGATCCGAAACCGGAAACTGAAGTTGCTACCTGGAATGTCATGAGTTACAACGTGCGTTTGTTTGACGTTTATAATGCTTCCACGGAAGCCAGAAACAGATCGAGAGACAGTATTGTAAATTACATTCGAAATGTTGATCCGGATGTAGTTTGTTTTCAGGAGTTTTTCCATCAGGACAGACCCTCTTCTTTTTCCACAAAAGACACCTTGATCGAATTGATGGGATATAAATATTATCACGAACGATATTCGCATCGAATAAGAAACAGACAGAACTTCGGGATTTGTATGTTGTCGAAATATCCGATTATTGCCAAAGGCGATGTGATGTTTGAAAACTTCAAAACGACAGATAACTATTGCATTTTCGCCGATATTGTGAAGGGCCAGGATACAATCCGTTTTTATGATATTCATCTGCAATCCATCAAGCTTCAGCAACAGGATTACGAGTTGTTCGGAGAGAAAAACAAGCAGGCAGGAAGTAAATCATCCACTTTCCGCTTATTGATTGATAAACTGAGAATTGCTTATCCGGCAAGAGCCGAGCAAGCTGAGCGCGTTGTGGAACATATGAAAACCTCTCCTTACCCGGTTGTGATTTGCGGCGATTTCAACGACACGCCGATGTCGTATGTTTACAATCAATTCAATACCAATTTAGTAGATTCTTACCGCGAAACTTCTACGGGAATCGGAGTAACATACGTTGGTCGTGTTCCTGCAGGAAGAATTGATTACATTTTTCACACAGGAGATTTGGGAGCTTATGATTTTGAAATTCAGAAAGTTGCGTTTTCAGATCACCGTGCTGTTCATTGCAAGATTTACAAAAAGCCGCTTTAATTCAAAAAAACAATCCGCTTTTTCATTTGAAATTGGATAATTAATCTATTTTTAGTTCATCAAAAATATTCGTTTAATCGAAGGATAAATATTGAAATGAAAATCAACTCATTGAATAAAACCATGAAGACGCTTTTACCTTGTATTTTATCCTTAGCACTTTTTGGAAGTGCCTGCTCCGGGTCCAAAAAAACAGAAGAAGTTCAGAATGATTCCGAGCTTTCTATTGTGGGAAGCTGGGAATTGGTCAAACGCCGCGATGCAAATAATCAGGAGAAAAACTTTGAAGACGCTCAGGCAAATATTATCGTAAGCATTGAGAAAACAGGATATTTTCATATTTACGATACCTTGAAGAACGAAAAATGGCTGGCGGGAGATTTGCATTCCATTCAAACCAGACGAATCGGTCAATGGACCTATGAAGATTCAACGTTGAATTTCACTTACCAGGACAAAGACAGTTCTTACCCGGAAAAAATCATCATTACGAAGCTCACAGAAGATGAGATGATTATGAAAAGAAACAAGAATCAATTTACGACTTTCAGCTATTTCAAACGCAACAACTAAAAAACAAACCCACGCAGCGCCCATCAATTAAGACAGGAATTTCTGAACGTCTCAGAAGGCACGATTTGGTTCGCTGTTTTTCTTTGTAATCTGCCGTTTGCGTCATGCAAAACCTTAAAAAGGTGCAGCCCGCCATTGAAAAATCAAGACTCCCCGTTCGCAAAAAAATGTTAGACGTCAACAATCTCACTGCATGGGTGTGTCCGTCTAATGACGGACTGCCATTTTCACCACCGTATACAACGGGCGAATGACTCAATAAAGGTACGAAAAAAACGCTTTTTTCCACCCAGAATAAAGACAGAATCTGTAAAATTTAGAAATCTTTTTCCACAGGTGTCTTTGACTCTGCTCAGTCCATCTACAGAAGTGTTAGAATAATCTTATTTTTATCGGAAAATTGTTAAAATGAAAAAGATCGGAATTATTGGATGTGGAAATTTAGGACTGTCATTGTTAAAGGGATTTCGAAAACAATACCCCGATGCACATTTATACGGTACCAGAAGAAATATCTCTGCATTAGCGCCTTTAAATGACGATCTGACACATTTTACTTCCGATAATGCAGAAGTAATTGCTCAATGTGATTATCTGATCATTGCGCTGAAACCATATACCATTCTTTCGTTCTTATCGGAGCACAAAAACCTGTTTGATTCCAAAAGACATACGCTTATCAGCGTGGCTACCGGAATCACATTGACTGAAATCAAAGATGCACTGAGTGTCGATGAAATTTCACTTTATCGCGGAATGCCGAATACTGCAGCAGACGTTCAGGAAAGTATGACTGCTTTAAGCGGATTAAACGATCCATTAAACAGAAAGGATCAGGTCGACGAACTGTTTGATTCCATTGGAGAAACGGTTTGGATTGATGAACAATTAATGGAATCTGCAACTATTTTGGGTGCTTGTGGAATTGCTTATGTTCTTCGTTTTATCCGTGCAATGATCCAGGGAGGAATTGAAGTTGGATTCGATGCCAAAACTGCAAACAAGATCGTGAGTCAAACGGTGAAAGGAGCTGCTCAGCTGCTCATTCAGAATGGCTTGCATCCGGAGGAAGAAATTGACAAAGTAACCACTCCGAAAGGCTGTACGATTGTGGGACTGAATGAAATGGAACACAGCGGATTCAGTTCGGCGTTGATTAAGGGGATTGTGACCAGTTATCAAAAGATTGAGCGTGTGAAATAGTCTGAAACCGCCCTATTTCAGGACGAATTCGTAATATTGCGAATTGCCATATTGACGATTTTGCAAAATCACAAAAAATGCTTTCCGGTAGGTTAAAACCTGTACCTTTGCGTTATGAATATTCCCAACTCCGATTTCTCTCTCGAAAAACTTGGTATTTCTTCCCTGAATGAAATGCAGCAGCAAATGCTTCTTTCGTCAAAAGAAAACAGCGAAATTATTTTACATGCTCCAACTGGTTCAGGTAAAACAGTGGCGTTTTTACTAACTGCTTTGGGAAAATTATCGAAAGAACAAAGTTCCGTTCAATTATTGATCATTTCCCCTACCCGTGAACTTTCGATTCAAATTGAGGATGTATTCAAAAAACTGAGCACCGGATTTAAAGTAAATACCTGCTATGGTGGGCATTCCATGCGCGTGGAAGAAAACAATCTATCCGTTCCGCCGGCAGTTTTGATCGGAACACCGGGAAGACTGGCGGACCACGTCAGAAGAAACAATATCGACTTATCAGAAGTGCACACCTTGGTTTTGGATGAATTTGATAAATCCCTTCAAATGGGTTTTGAATCAGACATGACGGAAATCATTCAGGAACTTCACGCGCTTACAAACAAGTACCTGGTTTCCGCAACCAAATTGGAAACAATTCCTGCATTTACACAAATTCAGAAAGCACATACGATTGACTTTACAACCGAACAAAGTCATCAGATCAATTATTTCGGGATTCATTACGACGCTTCCAACAAACTTGAAACCCTGTTGGAGCTTCTTTGTAATCTTCCTTCGGGAAAAACAATTATTTTTTGCAATCACCGAGAACCTGTCGTAGAAATCACCGATTATTTGAAATCCAATGGCGTTGTAGCCGTTGCTTATCATGGAGGAATGGAACAGGACGATCGTGAGCGCGCTTTGATCCGTTTCAGAAACGGAAGTTCGGATTTCCTTGTTTCAACCGATTTGGCGGCTCGCGGATTGGATATTCCGGCAGTTGAACACGTGATTCATTATCAGCTTTCTTTGAAAGAAGCAGAATTTATTCACAGAAGCGGAAGAACCGGCCGACAGGATGCTGACGGAGTGGTTTTCATGTTTCTGGATCCTGAAAAAGCTGCTCCGGGCTTTGTTCCGAAGCATCAAATTTATGAGGTCATTCCGAATGAACCGCTTCCGGAAGCTCCGAAATGGAAAACAATTTACATCAGTGGAGGGAAAAAAGACAAGATCAATAAAGTGGATATTGTTGGTTTCCTGCATAAAATGGGCGGACTTCGTCAGGATGAAATCGGATTGATTACCGTGATGGACTACAGTTCTTTTGCCGCAATCCGAAGTGATATTGCCGAAGAAGTTGTTCCGGAATTAAGAGATCAGAAGATCAAAGGGAAAAAGCAGAAAATCGGCTTTGCGAGATAATATAATTTCGAATTCCTGATTTGTAACTCATAATCAGGAATTCGACTTTCATAACTTATAATTCCTTTGGGAATTTCTTCATTGCTTCAATCACAACTTCCGGTGTCGGGTTTGCCAATTTACGTTTTTGCGTATCGATCCACGCTCCGTCAATCGTAATGGTTGCGCACCATTCTCCTTTGGAATTCGTTAACACATGCTGCATGGTCCAGCGTGAACCGTCTTCATTAATGGCTTTGATCGACAAACTCATCGTTATTTCGTCGTGGATATGGATTTCTTTTCTGAATACGCATTCTTCCCGAAATAAAATCGGGCCGAAATGATTCTCCTGCATCACTTTCAAAGAAAGTCCCAAATCATTTAAAATCTCCACTCTCTGCTGAGCTCCCCAATCGTAATATGCGCTGTGTCTGACGTGATAATTCGGATCTAAATCGGACCAACGAATAGATATTGTTTTGCTGAACGACTCCATCTTTTTTTTCAGCAAAGTTACAAATAATTTATGCGTGCAGAGTAATTTGACATTTCCTGACAGACAAATTCTGAATGAATCAGATCACCGATCTCAGCTTTATGAAAAATAATAGCTGCTCTGACGTTTGCCTATATCAAAAGCTGAGGCTTTTTCTTATTTTTGCTCCTCATCAAAATGAACTAGCGTTTTTGTCGTTAGTAAAACAGATTAAACCGATTAATGAAAAAAGTCTTAGGAATTTCTGCTTTTTATCACGATTCTGCTGCTGCATTGGTTATTGGAGGCCGGATTATCGCCGCAGCACAGGAAGAACGATTTACTCGAGACAAGCACACTCCCGATTTTCCTGTTCAGGCAGTGAAATATTGTTTGGAAGAAGCCGGTTTGGAATTGGATGATCTGGATGCAATCGTATTTTACGATAAACCACTTTTGAAATTCGAGCGTTTGCTCCAAACCTATTATTCTTTTTCTCCGAAAGGATTGATTTCATTCCTGAAAGCAATTCCTGTCTGGATCAATGAGAAGATGTTTCTCAAAAAAATGATTCACGAAGGATTGAAAGAAGTGGGTTCTTACGACAAACGAAAAGTAAATCTATTGTTCCCGGAACATCACTTATCACACGCTGCGAGTGCCTTCTACCCTTCTTCATTCAAAGAATCGGCTATTCTGACGGTTGACGGAGTTGGAGAATGGTGTACGGCTTCAATCGGATTTGGAAACGGTGAGAAAATCGAGTTGATTCGTGAAATGGAATTCCCGCATTCTGTTGGCTTACTTTACAGCGCATTCACTTATTACTTAGGATTCACCGTCAATTCGGGAGAATATAAATTGATGGGGCTTGCTCCATACGGAAATGAATCTGCTCCTCAAACGCTGGAATTTATCTCAAAAATAAAATCAGAACTTGTTGATATAAAAGAAGATGGATCTGTTTGGTTAAATCAAAAATATTTTAATTACGCAACAGGACTTCGGATGGTTCACGACCACAAATGGGAGAAATTATTTGGAGTTGCCCGTCGTGATGCAGAAGCAGATTTGGACCAGACTCATTGCAACCTGGCTATCGCGATTCAGAAAGTAACCGAAGAAATTGTGATCAAAATGGCGAAAGAAGCCAAAAGAATTACGAATTCTGATTACTTGTGCATGGCAGGAGGTGTTGCATTGAATTGTGTGGCAAACGGAAAATTACTCGAAGAGAAGATCTTTAAAGAAATCTATATTCAGGCGGCTTCCGGTGATGCGGGAGGAGCTTTGGGCGCTGCATTGGCAGTTTCACATATGTATTTCGAAGAAGCGCGTGTGATCGACTATGCATACGATCAAATGAACGGAACGTACCTTGGTCCGGATTATTCCGAGAAGGAAATTCAATCCATGAACAAGCGGACGAATGCGATTTACCGTAAATACGACGATTTTAACGACTTAACGTCTTTCGTTGCTTCCAGATTGGCTGAAGGAAATGTGGTTGGCTGGTTTCAGGGAAGAATGGAATTTGGTCCGAGAGCTTTAGGAAACAGAAGTATTCTGGGAGATGCGAGAAATCCTGAAATGCAGAAAAAACTGAATCTGAAGATCAAATACCGCGAAGGTTTCAGACCATTTGCCCCATCTGTTTTGGCTGAAGATGCACACGAATATTTTGACTTGCAGGCAGATTCGCCTTATATGCTTGTTGTTGCGCCCGTAAAAGAAAACCGGAGAGCAAAACTTCCGGAAAATTATGCGGATTTACCTCTTTGGGATCGTTTGTATCAACAACGAAGTGATTTGCAATCGATTACGCATCTGGATTTTTCTGCACGCGTTCAATCCGTTTACAAAGACACCAATCCAAGATACCACGCTTTGATTCAGGAATTCAAGAATCAGACTTCTTACGGCCTAGTTGTGAATACCAGTTTCAATGTACGGGGTGAACCGATCGTCTGCACTCCTTACGATGCATTTCGCTGTTTCATGAGTACCGAAATGGATTATCTGGTGGTTGGAGATTTTGTTTATACCAAAACAGAGCAAACCGATTGGGAAAACAAAGAAAAATGGATGGTCAAATTTAAAATGGACTAATGAAACTAATCGATCGGTTTAAATCATTCGTAAAAGCTAATAAACGTACTTTTTTAGTACTTCTTCTTGGCTTCATCAGCTTGTTCTGTTACAATGTGACAAAAAACGGAATCGGGTCGGAGATTTTTGGTTGGTTGCGGCTTTGGAAATACACCTCGTTTTTAGTGCTTTTGATTTCATTCTACATCCTGTTTTTAAAAGGGAAGAAAGTCATTCTGGCAAACCTCACACTGATTGCGCTGCTTATTTTGATTTTGGAAACAACCCTGTTTTTCGTTTTAGGAATGCCTTCCGCATTTAAAAAGGATTTCAGCGTTCCGGATCTGCCCGAAAATCACATTGCACGACAAGTCGGAATGACGTATTATGCAGACAGCGTTTATCACGACATCAAACTCAACGGAAATGATACTGTTTTTGATGTGCATTACTCCATCGATCATTTAAATAAGCGCATTACTCCGGGTTTTGATTCAACCAAAAAGAATTATGCCTTGTTCTTCGGGTGCTCTATCGGTTTTGGATACGGTCTGGAAGATGATCAAACACTGGCATATCAGGTTCAGCAACAAGGTGAATCTGTGAATTCCTACAATTTTGCGATCTCGGGAACGGGAACGAATCATATGCTGGCAGAAATCCAGTACCGCGATTTATCCAAACAAGTGGTAGAGAAAGACGGCTGCGGATATTACATTTTTTTCTGGGATCATATCTACAGAGCAATTGGCACAATGACCCGTTACACGGAATGGCTTCACCTGGCTCCGTACTACAAAATGCAAAATGGCAAACTGACAAGACAGAAACTGTTTAAAGACGGTCGTCCGTTTATCTCGAGTATGTATGAACGTTTGTATCAGACAAATATCGTCAAGTACTTTGAAGCTGATCTTCCTTTGAAATTGAATGATGGTCATTTTGATCTGGTAACAGAAATGGTTCTTGAAACCAAAAAGGAGTATGAAAAGCAATTCGGAAATGACAAGTTCTATTTAGTCATTTATCCCAATTATGTGGCTTACACTCCGCAGCAAATGCAAATTTTCAAATCTTATTTAAAGAAAAAGAAAATTAAGTTTATAGATTTGTCACACAAAATTGTGTATCAAGGGAAATACACGCTTCCGGGAGATGCACATCCGAATGCGGAGACGAATAAATTAATTGCGAAGTATTTACTTCAGGAAACAAAGAAACAATAAGAAAATGGAATTTTTACGTGATTTATGGCGCTTTATGAAGGAGCGGAAAAAGTTTTGGTTAGCACCTGTAATCATCATTTTGTTATTGATTGGTGTGCTGATCGTTTTTGGAGGTTCCAGCGCTATTGCACCGTTTATTTATTCCTTATTCTAAGAAAACCAAACGCATGAGTGCTCCGAAAAACAAGCAATCCAATCCGGCAAAAACAATCCTGACCATTGTGGTTGGATTTGTATTGATCTATTTGATCACCAAATGGAAATGGAGCTTGTCTGTTGCATTTTTTGTTGGTTTAGCCGGAGTTCTATCTGATTTCATCGCCAGGCAAATTGACTTTTTATGGATGAAACTCACCCTTGTTCTGAGCTACATCGTTCCGAATATTGTTTTGAGCTTGATCTTCTATCTGTTTTTGTTCCCGATTGCCATGTTGACCCGACTTTTCGGCAAGAAAGATCCGATGCATTTGAAAAACACTGCTGCTTCCCTGTTCAAAGCCAATGAAAGTGTTTTTGACAAGGCTTATTTTGAGAAGCATTGGTGATTTTATAGGATTATTTCTACGTGGAATTCTTATTTCTTCAATGGAAAACCGATGAAGGAATGAAATACATGAAGTTGGCAATTGAAAAGAATTTTTGAGCCGAGATACTGTGAACATAATTACAAGATTATGAGTATCAAAATGATCTTAGCTTAAATTAAAGCTTTAACTCTGTCCCAATTTTGGGAAATTACGACAGAGCCAGTAAAAACGCCACGAATCCGAAAAACGGAACAATCTATTAAAACAAAAAACCGGCTTGAAAAGAGCTTCCAAACCGGTTTAACAATCTTGTTGTTTTATTACTTAATGATACTGAATTCTTCTTTGGAAACTCTCACTTTTTTCATTGATCCCAACCAATCTTTTTCCTGATCAGCATATCCGACATACATTAAGGAAACACTTTTTAAACCATGTTCTGCCAGACCGAGTACTTCATCTACCACTTTCGTGTCAAATCCTTCTGCAGGAGTGGAATCGATACGCAATTCTGCAGCCTGAGCCAAGGCCAGTCCTAAACCGATGTAAGACTGTCTGGATGTATGAGCAAAATTCTGTTCCGGAGTTTGTGCTCCGTACATTTTTTTCAGCATGCCAGTGTAGTTGTCAAAACGTCCCTTTTCCAATCCTCTTTCTTCCGTTGTTCTATCGTATACGGCATCAATGCGTTCCGGTGTATATGTGTCCCATGAAGCGAAAACCAATACATGCGAACAATCACGCATCACATCCGGGTTCAAGGCTCCGGCAATCATTTTCTCTTTTATTTCCTGATTTTCAACCACAATCACACGGAAGGGCTGTAATCCGGAAGATGTTGGAGCCAAACGGGCTGCTTCCACAATTTTCCCGATGTCTTCCTTGCTTACTTTTTTCGTCGGATCATACGCTTTCACCGCGTGTCTCCACTGTAAATTTTCTAATAATGACATATTCTTTATTTTGTTTCAATGTTTTCTCTGAGTTATCCGTTTCTTAACCGTTAGTAACCTTTAGAGGTTCGGTATCAGTGGTTTTCAGAAAAAAACTATCCGAATTCCCGGAGAAATTCTATTTCAAAAAGTCCTCTTTTCTGTAAGACGGATTCGGGTAATTATAAAAACCACTTCCGGTTTCAACGCCCAATTTCCCTTTGTCAATAAAATGCTCTTTCAGATAACTCACCACTTGCTGTTTGATTGGATCTTGAGTTGCGTCTGCCGCCATTTTATTGATGTTATATGCTGTTGTAATTCCCACGACATCCAGAATTCCAAAGGGTCCCACCGGAGCTCCCGCAGCAACCATCCATGTTTTATCGATCGTTTCTACATCCGCCACTCCTTTTACCAGCAGGTCTAATCCTGCGCCCAACAACGGAACAAGTAAAGAGTTCACAATATAACCCGGTTGTTCTTTATGAAGCGGCAAGGCTACCATTCCGATGGATTTGGCAAAAGCTACCAGGCTATTGAAAACTTCCGGTGCTGTTTGCGGATGCCCCATGATTTCCGCCGTATTATGTTTCCAGATTTCATTTGCAAAATGCAATGCTAAAAAGCGTTCCGGACGACCTGTTTCGTTTGCAAACTGGCTTGGTAATAAAGTAGATGAATTACTTGCGAAAACGGTTTTTGCAGGAGCTACTTTCGCCAGCTTGTGATAAAAATCGATTTTGATTTGCGGGTTTTCCGGCACTGCTTCAATCAATAAATCAGCATCTTTTACGGCTTCTGCCAAATCAGAATGATAACTCAATCTTGTTTTTGTTGCTGCCAATTGTTCCGGAGTTGCATTTAGATCCTTTTTGAATGCTTCACTGAGAATCTCGAATTTAGCTTTCGCCTTTTCAAGAACTTCGTCATTGATGTCGTAAACTGTTACATTAAAGCCGTGGAAAGCACTCTGAAATGCTATTTGATATCCTAAAACACCACTTCCGGCTACGGTTACATTTTTAAATTCCATGTTGCTGTTTTTTACTGTTAAACATTATTTCTTATGCCAGAATCACTACTATCAAAGCAATAATTGCGGGCAATGCTTGTTTGAAAAAGATTGATTTTGAAGCGGTCAAAGCACCAAAAACACCAGCAACACTAACACATCCCAGAAAGAACAAACGAATGTTTTCACTCCAAACAGGATCCGGAATAAAAAACGACCAGATCAAACCTGCGGCAAGAAAACCATTGTAAAGTCCCTGATTTGCTGCCAGAGCTTTTGTCTTCCCGAATAAATCTTCAGGAAGTGATTTGAAGCTTTTCTTCCCTGCTGTTTCCCAGGCGAACATTTCGATCCAAAGAATGTACAAATGTTCTATGGCTACTAATGCCACCAATATGTGTACTGCTATGTGCATGATTAATTATTTGTTACTGATAGTAAAACTTCGATATTTCCTCTTGTCGCATTTGAATAAGGACAAATCTGATGTGCCTTATCAACCAGTTGCTTTGCCTCTTCCAAACTAACTTCCGGAATATTGACATCCATTTCAACTGCCAAACCGAAACCTCCGTTTTCGATTGCTCCAATACTCACTTTTGCTGTTACGCTTGTTGTACCTGTTTTTGTTTTGGAAAGCGTAATCACACGATTCAATGCGCTGTCAAAACATGCTGAATATCCTGCTGCGAAGAGCATTTCAGGATTGGTATAATCATCATTTGCACCACCCAATGCTTTTGGCATTCTTACCTGTAAATCCAAAATTCCGTTTTCACTTTTCACGTGTCCGTTTCTTCCTCCTGTTGCTGTTGCCGAAGCTGTATATAACGTTTTCATTTCTATTGATTATTTGTTGATGTTTAAAATTTTATGTGCGATTGTTCTCATTGTTTTCAGTTCGTCCAATGAAATATTGAGTTCTTCCAACAATTTCTCCGGAATATCTTTGGCCTTTTGCTCTAATTCTTTTCCTTGTTTTGTCAGGATAATCTCCACGACTCTTTCATCCGTTTTTTTTCGCTGTCTAATGATCAGGTTCTTTTGCTCCAATCGCTTTAATAAAGGAGTTAAAGTTCCGCTGTCCAACAACAGTTTTTCACCGATTTGATTCACCGTTTGATTATCTTTTTCCCACAAAACCAGAAAAACCAGGTATTGCGGATAAGTCAGATCCAATTCATCCAAAAACGGACGATAGCGTTGGATCACTTCCCTTGAAAGTGCGTAGATCGGGAAGCAAATCTGTTTGTCCAATTTCAATAAGTTTTCCATTCTTCTGTTTGTTTGATAGTTCAAAGGTAAACTGTTTTTTCAAATTAAATTGTACACAATTTAATTTTTAACAATTTATAAGGTTTCATTTTTGACTTCAATCAGCTAATTACAATTTAGATCTTTGTTTTAAAACTTCCAAAACATCTTTAAAATCAACGTCTTTAGCTTTTAACAGAATCAAATAATGGAACAACAAATCGGCAGCTTCTTCTCTGAATAATCTTGGTTCATCTCTCATCGCTTCAATCACCAGCTCCACTCCTTCTTCCCCGACTTTCTGAGCAATTTTCGATAATCCCTTTTCAATCAGAGACTGAACATAAGAACCCTCTTTCGGAACAGAAAAGCGTGTGTCAATTGTCTGAATCAATTGCTCCAAAACAGAAAAATCACTGCATGACGTTTCTCCCCAGCAACTTGAAGTGCCTTTGTGACAAGTTGGTCCGGCCGGAAGAGCCTGAATAAGCAAAGAATCCTGATCGCAATCCAGTTTCCAGTCAACCAAAGTCAACCAATTTCCGGAACTTTCTCCTTTGATCCAGATTTCGTTTCGCGATCTGGAAAAGAAGGTAATTCGTTGTGTTTGCTTCGTCAATTCAAAAGCTTCCTCGTTCATATAACCGAGCATCAGCACCTCTTTGGTTTGTGCATGTTGAATAATTGCAGGGATTAATCCCATATCGTCGTATTTCATCGTTTTCAAATTCTTATTTTAATAGTGTCTTTTAATCCGTTCTTTAATTCCGGAATCCGGATTTCTCCGAAGTGAAAAATGCTTGCTGCTAATCCTCCGGTGACAGCTGTTTCAGTAAAAAGCGCTTCAAAATGCTCTACAGATCCTGCTCCTCCGGAAGCTATAAGCGGAACAGAAACCAGCTTTTCAAGCTTTTGGTAAAAATCAATCGCAAATCCGTTTTTGGTTCCGTCTCCATCCATCGATGTAATCAGTAATTCTCCCGCGCCGCGTTTCACCACTTCTTCGCACCAATTCAGAGCGTCCAATCCGGTATCGGTTTTCCCTCCATGCGTATATACCGTCCAGCCATTTGTTGTTCTGCGGATATCAACAGCAACAACGACACACTGGCTTCCGAAGTTTTCTGCCAATTCTGAAATCAATTCCGGACGAGCTACAGCAGATGAATTCACGGAAATCTTATCCGCTCCACTGCGCAAAAGCTTTCTGGCTGTTTCAAGCGATGAGATTCCCCCACCAACAGTAAAAGGAATGTTTACCTGACTTGCAACTGCTTCTACAATCGGCAAGAAGGTATTCCGGTTTTCATTCGTTGCGGAAATATCCAGTAAAACCAATTCATCTGCACCTTGTCCGGCATACAATTGGGCCAATTCAACCGGATTTCCTGCATCGCGGATTGATTCAAAATTCACTCCTTTCACGGTTCTCCCGTTTTGAATATCCAAACAGGGAATAATTCGTTTATACACCTGCATCGTTGAATTTCTTTAGTTCGTTTAACGCAATTTTTCCTTCCAGAAGAGCTTTTCCGACAACACATCCGTAACAACCGCTTTCTCTCAAATCAATCAGATCCTGAATCGATTCCACTCCTCCGCTTGCAATCCATTTTTGTGAAGGAAACTGCAAAACCAGAGAACGATACAAATCAACGTTCGGACCTTTCCCTGTCCCATCCTGACGAATATCCGTTGTCAGAATCATCAGGTTTTCAAAAGCAGAGAAATTCGTCATTGCATTTTCCAATGTCAGATCCGATTGATCCTGCCATCCGTTTATTTTGAGGTTTGTTCCGTCGGTATCCAAAGCTAGAATGAACTTTTCCGTTCCGAATTCATTAATCCATGAAACGACCATTTCAGGATTTTTTACGCATAAACTTCCAAGAACCACCTGATTTGCACCAGATTCAAACAATTTCACCAAATCTTCTTTGGTTTTCACTCCGCCTCCAAAATCGACTTTCAATGCTGTTTCGGGAACGATTCTTTTCAAGAGTTCATCGTGAATTATTTTTCCTGATTTGGCTCCGGATAAATCCACAAGGTGTAAATACTCCAAGCCGTTTTGTTTGATTGATCTGGCGTATTCAAGAGGATCCAGACTATAATCCGTTTGTTGTTGATAATCCCCCTGAAACAGTCGGACTACTTTTCCGTCGATTAAATCGATTGCCGGTATTGCTATCATAATGCTAAAAATTGTTTTAATAAATCCACTCCTGCTTTTCCGCTTTTTTCGGGGTGAAACTGTACTCCTGTGAAATTGTCTTTCTTTAAAATTGCGGAAAACGGAAGCGGATATTCTGTGGTTCCAATCGTTTCCGAGCAGATTTCTGCTGCGTAGTTGTGAACGAAATAATAAGAATCGATTCTGTTTTGTGTTTTCACATCGTTCCAACCCATATGTGGAATAGGATAATTTGGCGCACAGTTCTTTTGTTTGCCAGTTTGCATTTTTTCCAAATTCCTTACCTGTACCGGGAATATCCCCAAGCCACTCGTATTTCCTTCCTCCGTAAAGTCACACATCAACTGCATTCCCAGACAGATTCCCAAAACAGGCTGCGTTAATTGCGGAATAACTTTATTCAAACCGCTTTCAGATAGTCGTTCCATGGCAGATCTGGCGTGGCCGACTCCAGGGAAAATCACATGCGAAGCCGCCCGTATTTCCGCTTCATTATCTGATAAAACAACTTCTGCTCCAATGCGGAGAAAAGCTTGTTTAACGGAAAAGATATTCCCAGCACCATAATCTATGATCACTACTTTCATCACAATTCGTTTTTGGTTGTCGGTAGTAAATCAAAATTTCCGGAGCGGCGTTTTGCCATTAAAATCGTCTTTGCAAAGGCTTTGAAAATGGATTCTACTTTGTGGTGTTCATTTTCACCTAAAGCTTGAATATAGATATTGCAACGCGCTGTAAAACAAAATGATTTAAAGAAGTGTTTAATCATTTCAGTTGGAAGTTTACCGATATATTCCCGCTTCAATTCCACATCCCAGATTAGTTCAGCCCGACCGCCAAAATCGATAGCGCAAGTCGCCAGACAATCGTCCATCGGAAGACAAAACCCGTAACGTTCGATTCCACGTTTTGAACCCAAAGCCTGATCGAAAGCCATTCCGAGTGTCAACGCAGTATCTTCAATCGTATGGTGCTCGTCAATCTCTAAGTCACCATTCATCCGGAGATCCAGATTCAACTGACCGTGTCGGGCCAATTGATCCAGCATATGATCAAAAAAAGCGATTCCCGTTTCGATTCTGGAAATCCCGGAACCATCAAGATCAAGTGTAATGCTGCAATCTGTTTCAGCAGTTGTTCGACGGATTGAAACCTGACGAACTCCCATGCGCAGATTGACCACTATTTCTTCCCAATTGCTTACTTTTCGTTGGATCTGCGTCTCTAATTCGGTTATGGAATAACTCAATTCAGAACTCACTTCGATTTCTCCGTTTTGAAACAAAAAGGCCTTGCATCCGAGATTTTTCGCCAATTCAACATCTGTCCATCTATCGCCGATCACAAAGGAGTTTTCCAGATCATATGCTTCCGAAAAGTATTTTGACAGCATGCCTGTACGCGGTTTCCGATTCGGGGAACGATCTTCCGGAACAGAACGGTCGATACATTCTTCCAGAAAAGTGATTCCTTCACTTGCAAGCGTGTCAAGCATCAAACGGTGCGGACCAATGAAATCCTCAAAAGGAAAAGTATTCGTTCCCAAAGCATCCTGATTGGATACCAGTACCAATTCGTATTCTTCCCAGGAAACAATCGTTTTCAGCACAGAAATTGCACCTTCCAAAAAACAAAGTTTTTCATAGGAATCGATTTGATAACCCGCCGGTTCTTTGATAATCGTTCCGTCTCTGTCGATAAACAAGATTTTCTTTTTCATAATTCTTTCATTATTTCAATAAAGCGTGCGTTTTCCCCGGGATTTCCAATACTTACCCTTAAGGTGTTTTCGCAATTGTAATGAGTACTTCTATTGCGAACCACGACTCCGTTTTCAATTAACTTGTGATACATTTTGTCGGCATCATTGACCCGGAACAGCAGAAAATTGGCTTCAGAAGGAAAGATTTGCTGAACAACAGGAAGCGATTTCAGCACTTTTCCCATTTTCTCCCGTTCAGAAACAAGTGTCGATTTCAGCTGTTGCCAATCGTTTGATTTTAATACTGAAATGGCTTTTTGCTGAACCAGGCTGCTCAAATTGTAGGGAGGTTTGATGCGATTCAATGCTTCAATCCAATCTTCAGACGCGATGGCCATTCCCACTCTCAATCCTGCCATTGCATAAGCTTTGGAAAGCGTTTGTACAACAATCAAATTCGGGAAATTTTCTACTTCATCTGCCAAAGAAAACTCCGGACAGAAATCTACATAGGCTTCATCAATTACCAAAACACCTTTGAATTTCCAGGCTATTTCGAGCAATTCTTCTTTGCGAATCACATTTCCTGTCGGATTATTCGGATTACAGATGATCAACACTTTAGCCCCGGAAGCTTCATTTAAAAGTTGAGAAGTACTGATCGAAAAGGATTTATCGAGGCAGATCTCTTTCGTTTCAAGCGCATTCATCCTTGCAAGCACGGAATACATTCCATAAGAAGGATTCAGGTATGCTATCGAATCGCGATATGGTGTCGTTGTCAGCCGCAGAATCAAATCCAAAACTTCATCCGAGCCATTTCCCAAAAACAGGTTCTGAACTGCAATTCCCTTTACATCCGCAATTTCCTGCTTCAATTCACGCTGCAAAGGATCAGGATAGCGGTTATATTTATTCAGAAGCCCATTTTCATTCGCATCCAGAAAAACTTCACCGATACCTTCAAATTCATCACGAGCAGAAGTATATGAACGAATATTTCTCAGATCAGGCCGAATCCATTTATCAATACTTTTTTGATTATCCTGTTTATTTTCATCAGATGTTTGAAGCAATGCAAGCCGGGTTTTAACTGCATTGGCGTGCCCCTGCAATTTCTCTGCTTCTGCCATTCTGATAACCGTTGGACCTAAATTCTTCAGACCTGATTTTGAAACACGTTGATAAGTGACCTTTTTCACAAACGAATCGAGTGAAACTCCGCTGTATGCACGGGCAAATCCATTCGTCGGCAAGGTGTGATTCGTTCCGGAAGCGTAATCACCAAAACTTTCGGCCGTATTCACACCAATAAAAACACTTCCGGCATTCACCACGTTTTCAGCTATCTGATCTTCGTATTTCCCCATTGCGATTAAGTGTTCCGGCGCATATTCATTGATGATTTCAACCCACTTTTCAGAGTCTTCAACGATTGCAATACTGTTTTCAAGAGCTTTTGAAGCAATAGCTGCCCGTGGAAGACCCGAAAGTTGTTTCGTTAACTCAGAGTTCACTTCATCAACAAAACCCTCGAAATCAGTCAGAAAAACAACCTGAGAATCAACTCCGTGCTCTGCCTGAGCCAACAAGTCGGAAGCAATAATTGTTGGAGAAATCGTCTCATCAGCAGCAACAAGCACTTCTGAAGGTCCGGCCGGCATATCAATCGGAATTCCGGATTTCTGAGCAAACAGTTTTGCTGCAGTCACGTATTGATTTCCCGGACCAAATAATTTATCTGCCTTGGGAATACTTTCGGTTCCCAACGCCATTGCTGCAATTGCCTGCGCACCACCGATCTTGAAAACCCGCGTGATTCCTGCAACTTTCGCGGCATACAGAATCGCAGGGTCGATCATTCCATCCCGGTTTGAAGGAGTACACAGAATACGATTTGTACATCCGGCCAGTCTTGCCGGAATTCCCAACATCAAAACCGTTGAGAACAAGGGCGCTGTTCCGCCCGGAATGTACATTCCTACGGTTTGGATTCCAATCGATTTTCTCCAGCAAAAAACTCCGGATGTTGTTTCAATTTCCTTTTCAATTGATTGTTGACTCGCATGAAACAATTCAATATTGTAAGCAGCGGTTTGAATTGCCTGTTTCAAATCTTCATCTAAAACACTTGCCGATTGCTCGATTTCTTCTGCTGTCACTTCAAAAGAATCCAGTTCAACCTGATCAAATTTCAAGGCAAAAAGCTTCAAAGCCTCGTCGCCTTTCTGCTCCACTTCCCGGAAAATCTCTGCGATTGTCGTTTCAAGATCCGTGCTTTCCAATTCAGGGCGTTTCAAAATCGTTCGAAGTTCTTCCGGTCCCGGATTTACAATTGTTTTCATCATCAGGAAACCATTTTTTCGATGGGACAAACCAGAATTCCCTGAGCTCCTTCGGTTTTGAGCTTCCGGACAACTTCCCAGACTTCTTTTTGTTTCACAACTGAATGCACACTCACCCATCCATCGATTGCCAAAGGAAGAATTGTCGGGCTTTTCATTCCGGGAAGCACATTGCAAATCGCATCCAGTTTCTCTTTCGGAGCATTCAGCAGAATGTATTTGAACTCTTTAGCCGCCAGAACAGATTGAATCCGGAACACAAGCTGATCTAACAATTCCTGTTTTTCCGGATCAAATAGTTTCCCTTTGATCAAAACAGCTTCCGAATCGAGAAAAGAAAAAACCTCTCTTAAATTATTCTGAAACAAGGTGTTTCCGGTTGAAACAATGTCTGCAATGGCATCTGCCAGATCAAGAGTCGGAGCAATTTCAACAGATCCCGAAATGGTGTGGATATCCGCCGTAATTCCTTCACCTGACAAGAATTTACTGACTGAATTGGGGTACGAAGTTGCAATCCGCATTCCTTCCAAATCAGCTGTTTGACGGATTTTTGAGTTTTTCGGAACGGCAAATGACAACCTGCATTTGGAGAAATTAAGTCCCAGAACCACTTCTGTTTCGCTCTCTTCCTCTTCCAATAGGTTTGAACCTACAATTCCAAGATCTACTACTCCATCGGCAACATATCCCGGAATGTCCGAGTTTCTGAGAAAGAGAATTTCAGCCGGGTAATCTGAAGTAATGACTTTTAATTGTCCGTTGCGGTAGTTTACTTTCAATCCGCATTCTCTGAGCAGTTCCAGAGATTCTTCTTGTAATCGGCCCGATTTCTGGACCGCAATAATCAAACGTTTCATGTATTTTTTTGAAATGCCTGACAATCGGAAGAATCAAATGAAGTGATGAAAATGACAACAAAAAACCCGCCTGATTGCCAAGCGGGTTAAAGATTTATAGATATACGATCATCTCACCAAAGCGCCTAGCGATGCATGTGATGATGATGATGTAATTGTGTCATTTTCATGGGGCAAATGTAGAACCGAATTTTGATTCTGCAAAATATTTCTGTTTTATTTTGGCATAAAACAGAAAATCCCCGGCATTTCGACTACTCTCAATGACCGGGGATTTTTTAAGATTATCTTAGATCATTCGATTTTGATACAACCGTTTTTGATGCTGATTTTTGCACCATCTTTTACTTTCACCCAACCACATTCAGTTTTGATTTCAACTTCAGAAGCACTTGTCTGAATGGACGATGAACCAGTTGTTGAGCTGGTAAATTCAACCTTTTGAGTAGACCCGTTGGAACGAACTTCCATTGTGTAATTTTTAGAATCCTGATTGTAGTAACGAATCGTAAATGCACTCGCAATTTGAACTACAAATAAAAATGCAACGGATAAAAGAACTTGTTTAAGTTTCATGTTTTAGAGTATTTTAAGTTAATATGAGGTGTAAATATAGAATAGAAACCGATCCGTTTGTGTTTTCAGCAGGGTAACTTTCCAAACGAATTGTTTGAATGACTGATCTTCAGATTTAACAGATTCTTCTGCAAATCAACTTCTTATTCAATCTGCAAATTTGCTGTCAGATCACCCGGAAGCATCGCTCTTTCTCCTTTTAGCTTCTTTGCTTTGTCTCCGGCAGATCCGTGATGGAAAACAGCAATACAGGCAGCATCAAACGGAGGAAACTTTTGTGCTAAACATCCCAGAATGATTCCCGTCAGTACATCTCCGGAACCGCCTTTCGCCATTCCCGGATTTCCCGTCGTATTGAAATGTACTTCTCCTTTTGGGTTAATAACGGCAGTGATCGCATCTTTCAACACCAATACACATCCGAACTTCCGGGAGAAATGAACAGCTCGTTCCAATCGGTCCAGGCTGTTTTCAAAAGAACCTGCCAAACGTCCAAATTCCTTCGGGTGCGGAGTCAAAATGCAATGCTCGTGCAGTTTTTTCAATAAATCGGCATTTTCCGACAAGACATTCAAAGCATCCGCATCAATCACACAAGGCAATTTGGAATCCAGTACTTTCTCCAAAGCAAGTCGCGTTCCCTTTCCCTGCCCCAATCCGGGGCCGATCCCGATTGCTAAAAATGATCGTAAATCCGGCAGATTTTCTCCGCTGAGTTCATTTTCATTCGAATCCCAATGAGCCATTGCTTCGGGAATGCGTTGGTGCAATTGAAATTTCCCCTGAGAAACAGTGTGGACGGTCAACAAACCAAGTCCGGAACGAAGCGCGGCCTCTGAACTCAGTAAACACGCTCCCATTTTTCCGTTACTGCCAGCAATGAGTAAGCCATGACCATAAGTTCCTTTATGGGAAAAGCGTTTTCGGTTTGGAATCAATGATTTCACTTCGTTTTCCCGAATCCACGACCGGGAAGATTGCTCTAAATCCGGGTCAGATAGTAATCCGATATCAAGAACTTTCCAATCGCCTGTATATTCTGCTGTTTCCGGAAGGAAAAAGGTCAATTTGGGTGCATGAAAGGTGAATGTTTTACTTGCCTGAACAATGATTTGATGCGAAGGAATTTCATCCGCCGGCAAACCGGAGGGCATATCGATGGAATAAACCGTACAAGACGTTTTGTTCGTCCATTCGATGGCATTTTTCAATTCATTGAGCGGAGTTTTATTCGAACCGATTCCCAGGAGTGCATCAATCACAATGGTGTTTTCATCCGATTCCGGATTCGTTTCCGCATCCCAGACCAGCACATCGTTTTTAACCAATTCGTATTGAATCCGGCAATCTTCACTCATCTGACCAAAAGGAACGAGGTAGCAGCTTACCGGAATCGGCAGCAACTTGAAATATCGGAACAGAACAAATCCGTCTCCCCCGTTATTTCCCGTTCCACAAAGCAGAACAACGGAATTTCCGGGTTTTAATTCTCCGATAATTTCATCTGCACAAAGACTCGCTGCCCGGTTCATCAGATCAACTGATGAAATTGGTTCGTTTTCAATGGTAAACCGATCAAGATCGCGCTGTTGCTTTGCACTTAAAATTTGCATAAAACCAAAATACGGAAAAATCTTCAGTTTTTTTTTAGGTTTCCAGTTGTTCTCGATATACTGCGTTACTCGAACTGACTGGAAGTGGTATTACTGACAAACTCATCTGAAGTTAAGGCATATTGGATATCACCCGAATCGCAAGTGCGATCAGCAGCACAATAATTCCGACTACAAAGATGCGGAAGCCATGATTCCTGTCTGTTTGGGCATAAACCGGAATCCGTTCTCCATTCGGCAATACTTTTTTTGCATTGTAAAGATGCCACCCGATCATAATTCCGACCAAACCACCCAAAGCTGCAAAAGTATATCCGATTCCAATCCAAACAGGTGAATGTTTTTCGGGCTCCGACAATTTTTCAATCCGCTCCATCTGAATCATGGAAAGTTCTTTGTCGGAAACAGTAATTCCTCTTTGTTTTAAGATTTCCTGTGCGAAAACATAATCCAGCTTACTCCATTCGTCTTTCGCTTCCAGAATATCAAACAACTCATCATCTGTAAAATCAAAAAGATAATAATCGGAAGGAATATTGTCCAATTGTTCCATAGCAAGTTCTTCCTGAATCTTATCCGCACGTGGAAAATCTTCCATTTTTAATTTGACAATGTATTCATGTGAAAACCGATCATTCCGGATATCGGAAATAAAGTTGATTGGATAATCTTCTGTTTCAAAATCAATTTTATGATCATCTAAAAGCAAAACAAAATCGTTGAATTCGTCCTTACTTTGAAAAGTTTGATAAGCTTGAAAATCTTTTTCGTGATTCATCACCGATGGTTTTGAGAACTGTTAGAATGAAGACAAAGATATAAGGGAATCAGCCATAATTGCTACCCTATTCTGTTTTTCCCGCAAATGCACAAATTCGGGAGGCGCTTACCATCCGTCTCTTTTCTTTAGCCTGAACTAGTGTTAATTCATTCTAAAGGCTATTTTTACTTAAACAAACACGCACGATATGTTCCGCTTTTTTGTTTTTATTCTTGGTGCTTTTACCATCAGCTGTTCGGGATCTTCCTCAAAGCAAAAAGTGATGGTTCCTATCTCTCCGATTCAATTTGAAACTGTTGATCTGAGCGGAGAAGTGTTTTTCATCGGGCCGGAAATTGATTCTCTGCATGCGGAAGTTGTTGCCGAGTGCGACTGCTGTGCAAGCGATCTGGCTTTTATCAATGATTCTTCGTTTATTTTTATCGTTCGTTGTTTGGAAGGAGACACGTATGTGAAGGGGAATTATCTGACATTCGGAGATCAACTGATTTTAAGAACCAACGGAGAAGTTGTCGTATCGGAAAATACACTTTCATATTCAGACATTGAAATACCAACGAACTATAAAGCCAGCAAGGATAAAGTGACTTACATCTCTTACACGCTCTCCACCTGGAAAGGAAAGCAATTTATCACCTATTCCAAGGATGATTACATTGAGTATGGGATTCGTACCGATGAATCAATGCGTGTTTTCCTGAAGCAATTTGAAGACGAAATGGTTTTGAGGGATTTTTTAGAAAAATGATTGTTTTTTATCTTCCAACAAGGACATTGTATTCTTTTGGCAGAACTATTCCGTCAAAATGGTTCGTCAACCCATAGAAAATAAGCAAAGTCAATAAGATTCCTCCAATCAATATGATTTTTGCCTGTTTTTCAGGTGACAAACTTAGAATATTGCTCTTCATTTTCTTAGAATGAATGGCTGCGATATGACCAAAGAATGAGACAATTGCCAATGCGTAATATGGAATAAAAAAGAGATTAAACGGAAAACTGTTTATTCCTGCGGCCCCAAAATAAAAATTAGTATCAAGGTTTAAAATAAATCGTCCTACCATTACCGCCGCCACATGAATGATCAGGAAAAATGCCAAATACAAACCGGTCCAGATATGCAGTTTATCCAATTTTGAAACAGCTTTTCTTCTCCCGGCAACGAATAGTTTTAAACCTGATATGATTTGAATTACGACAGCCAATAATAAAATGATTTCAATGAAGGTATTGCGATAAAACGATCGCAGTGAAGTCATTGTTTCAATGTGTCCATCAATCCCCCAAATACTAATCAGATGATTGAACAGATGGAGAGCTACGAAAACAGTAATCGTCAGCCCGGAGAAATAATGCAGTTTTTTAGTCATTTCGTTTTCAGATAAAGTTGTTGTATCAAAAAACACTATTCATTGATTCAAGTCAAGATCCATCAGAAGAAACTGTAACCGTTTAAATTTCCTTCTATTTTTTCATCAATCTTGCCGCATCTGGTGCGAAATAGGTTAAAATCCCATCTGCTCCTGCCCGGCGGATACTTAACAACATTTCCATCACTGCACGATCATAATCCAACCAGCCGTTTTTGGCTGCTGCATAAACCATCGCGCATTCACCGCTCACATTGTAAGCCGTTACAGGAGTCGCAAAGTTTTCTTTCAACAAGTGAATGATATCGAGGTAACACAAAGCTGGTTTCACCATAATGAAATCTGCACCTTCAGCCACATCCAATTCCGCTTCGATCAATGCTTCGCGCTTGTTTGCCGGATTCATCTGATATGTTTTCTTATCTCCACTTTTGGGTGCTGAATTCAAGGCATCGCGGAATGGTCCGTAAAATGCGCTGGCATATTTCGCCGTATAAGACATAATCGAAACATCCTGAAAACCGGCCTGATCCAATTCGTCGCGGATAAAACCTACACGTCCGTCCATCATATCCGACGGTCCGATAATATCGATTCCTGCCTGAGCCTGAGCTACCGACATTTTTCCAAGAAGATGCAAAGTCGGATCATTCACGATCTTTCCGTCGATCACCAATCCGTCGTGACCATCAGAAGAATACGGATCCAAAGCCACATCCGACATTAAAACTGCTTCCGGGAATTTTTCTTTGAGTGTGCGAATAATGTGCAGATAGAAGTTTTCATCAGCATAACTATAACTTCCAGTCTCGTCTTTCAAATGTTCGTCAACCGCAGGAAACAAATCAAAAGTTTTAATCCCCAGATTCATCCATTTTTCAAATTCAGGAAGCAATTGATCAATACTCCAGCGGTAATTGCCCGGCAGTGAAGAAACTTCTTCCCGGATATTCTTTCCGTCTTTTAAAAACAACGGATAAATCAAATGTTGAGGACCCAATTGTGTTTCTTCAACCATTGCTCTGATAGCTGCACTTTTGCGATTTCTGCGGGGACGAATATTCATAAATCAGTTTTTATAAAAAGAAAATGGAAGGTTCATTTGGGTCAATTCGAGTATCCTGCGAATGACTTTAAAACAATAATACCATATTGTATTTTGAACCTCACTTACACTCTCATTCAAGCGACACAAAGTTAATCAGAATCCGGAACTATTCGCTCAAATCAGCGTTTTAAACAATTCTGATTCAGAATTATCAACAAGAAAGTTTCGTTAACGTTTTTTTGCATATTTTCGTCTATATGTTAACGAAAGAAACAATACAACTTATGAATAAGCTATTAACTACTTTCACATTAAGTACCGGAATTGTACTTATAATCAGTTCTTGTGGTACGGAAGAAGAAAAGAAGCCGGAAATAAGCAAGGAAGTGACTGACCCCAATAGTTCCTTGAATGCTAAATTCGATGACAAAATCTTCAGTATCCCCTCTCCGATGCAAATGGCTCTTTTGCTGGAAGAATCCAAATCTACTTACAACGAGTTTCTGTTGAATGATCTTGAAAAGGTGGACGATTACACTTCCGAGTATAAAAAAGCCTTGAATTTAGGAATTTACGGTACCGATTTGGGATACGTTTCCATTTACAAACAAAACAGCACAGCACTAAAGTATCTTTCAACTATTGAGAAATTAACCAGCAAACTGGGATTGGAAGGTGCTTTTGATAAGGACTTCATGTCGCGCTTTGAAAAGAATTCAACCAACAAGGATTCCATGATGGTGATTGTTTCGGACGCATTTAAGAAGTCGGACAATTTCCTGAAATCCAATAACCGCAAAAGCGTTTCTGCTTTGATTCTGGTTGGCGGATGGATTGAATCCATGTATCTTGCCTGCAACATCAACAAACAGCATTCAAATCAAAAGATTCTGGATCGAATTGCGGAACAAACAGAAACGTTGAACACCATCGTAGCTTTGTTGACTGATTACAACAAAAAAGGTGAATGGGACGAACTGATCAAAGACATGAAGGATTTGAAATTCTACTTCGATCAGATCACCATCAACTATGAATATGTGGCTCCGGTAACGAACGTAAGAACAAAAACAACAACTTTACGCCATAAAACTGTTGTCACGATTGACTCCAATGTATTGAATTTTATCAATCAGAAAATTGAAGCAATCCGTACACAGGTAACTGAATAACAAAAACACGAGTCAATATGAAAAAGTTAGCCTTATATAGTATTTTCACCCTGTTCTTCGGATTTGGAGTAAGCGCACAGGATTGTGAAACCCTGGTGAAGGATTGTGAAAAGATCCTGAAGGGAAAAGAACAGAATTTTATTTCGGACGGACAGGTTTACACGGCGTTTTTGGATCGTGAAAAAGCTGAGTTCAAAACCACTTTTTTTGGAGGTACCACTTACCGGATCGCAACAACTGCCGGAACAGATGACGAATACGTTATTTTTACGGTGAAGGATTTGGACGGCAATGTATTGTTTACCAATAAAAAGCATAAAAATTCGACCTACTGGGATTTCAAAGTTCCGAGAACCATTCCGGTTATTGTTGAAACGGAGTTGGACATGGACAAAAAAATCACCGGGTGTGCCGTGATGATGATCGGATTTAAACGTTAAACCAAACTATTTTTTAATTCTATGCTTTGTCCCGGAAAGAAGTTCTTCTTCTTGTTTGACGTAAGTGAGTTTAATTATTTGAAAGGTTCAGGAAGCATTGTCTTTTTGAACCTTTTCATCTGTTTGAGCTTCTTCGGTTTCGTAAAGAAACAAAGACTTTCCGGAGCACTGCCTAATAATACATACCAGGCATGAGTGAACGCATACTCCGCGCTCTAATGCAGTTATTCGCTATTATAGCGAAAGTTGATGAAGTTACCGACCCTACTAGTGAAGCCATAGAAAGTTCTAATGGCCGACGGATCGTAGAAGCTTTTTTACGTACGGAACTAAATGATGAATTGCTTCAGAGATACATTCAATTGTTTGATGAATTCCTGTTGATCCATCACCAGGGTTCCGGAAAGAAAGATAGTTTGCGTAAGAGAACGTCCGTTAATTCCGTGAAAGTTTTACGAATCTGTGCGCAAATCAACGAGGAGTTGACACAGCGTCAGAAAATGATTGTATTGCTGCGAATTTTCGACTTTATCCACGCAAATGAACATGTTCATGAGCAGGAACAGGAATTCGTTCACACCGTTTCGGAATCGTTCAACATTCCTGATTTTGAATATCAGCAGTTGAAAGCATTTGTGGAATCGAATGAAAAAACGATTCTGGACGACGAGCATTTCATGTACATCAGCGATAAGATCATCGATCTGAAACATGCAAAACTGATCAAGCAGGATGGTTTGGAAGGCGCTATTTTAGTGATCCGTCTTGAAAGTGTCAATATTTTGTTCTTTAAATACTTCGGCCGCGGGGAATTGGTTCTGAACGGACAAATTGTATCTAATGTCAGAAGACATATTTTAAATCAAGGGTCAACGCTACGTACCAATAAGTCTGCACCGATTTACTACAGCGATGTGATTTCCCGCTTCTTGAATGACGCAAATCAGGAAAAAATCACTTTTAAAGTTGATCATCTCCAATTTCATTTCAACAGCGGAAAGGTCGGTCTTCATGAAATCAATTTCATTGAACAATCCGGAAAGTTAATCGGAGTAATGGGAGGTTCAGGAGCTGGAAAATCGACTTTCCTGAACGTATTGAATGGAAATTACACTCCTACTCACGGCGCTGTAACCATTAACGGCGTTGACTTGCATCGTGAAAAATCGAAACTGGAAGGTGTAATCGGTTTTGTTTCCCAAGACGATTTGTTGATCGAGGAATTAACGGTATTTCAAAACCTGTATTTCAACGCCAAACTGTGTTTCAACGATTTATCAGAATCACAGCTGAAGAAAAAAGTATTGGATTTGCTTTCCGACATCGGTTTGGGAGATGCCAAGAATCTGAAAGTCGGAAGTCCGTTGGAAAAAACCATTTCGGGCGGACAGCGAAAGCGTCTGAATATTGCTCTGGAATTAATTCGTCAGCCGGCAGTAATGTTTGTGGACGAACCAACTTCGGGACTTTCTTCCCGGGATTCCGAAAATATCATGGATATGCTCAAAGAACTTTCGCTGAAAGGAAAGTTGATCTTTGTGGTAATCCATCAGCCTTCTTCCGAAATTTTCAAGATGTTCGACAAATTGATGATTCTGGATCAGGGCGGCTACCCTATTTTTGACGGCAATCCGATTGATGCGGTGGTTTATTTCAAAACACACGTTCATCATGTAAACGCCAACGAACGGGAATGCCCGATTTGTGGAAATGTAAATCCGGAGCAGATCTTCAATATCATCGAATCCAAAGTTGTGGACGAATACGGAAATCAGACCAAGGTTCGAAAAGTCAGTCCGCGTGAATGGAACGAGCGTTATTTATCGAATTACAAAACACCTGATATTGAAGAAATTGTTGAACCGGTAAAAGGCACATCTCACATTGCCAATAAGATGCGGCAATTCAAGGTGTTTTTCCTGAGAGATCTTTTAAGTAAGCTGGCGAACAAGCAATATATGTTCATCAACATGCTGGAAGCTCCGGTTTTGGCCGCAATTCTTTCTTTCTTCGTCAAGTTTTTCAATTCTGACGGAAAAGGAAATGAAGACTATGTCTTTTATGAAAATGAGAACATTCCTCAATACCTGTTTATTTCGGTTGTTGTGGCACTTTTCCTCGGATTAACCGTAGCCGCCGAAGAAATCATCAAGGATAAGAAGATCCTGAAACGCGAAAGCTTTCTGAATCTTTCCCTGGGTTCTTATTTGTGGTCGAAGATTCTGATCATGTTCATTATTTCCGCTATTCAAACTGCTTTCTTTGTTTTGATCGGAAACCTGATTCTGGAGATTCACGGACTTTGGTTTGAGTATTGGATTGTGCTCTTCTCTACTTCCTGCATGGCGAATGTGCTTGGTTTGAATATTTCAAGTGCCTTTAACTCTGCGAAAGTTATTTACATCATTGTTCCCTTGTTGATTATTCCTCAATTACTCTTTTCCGGAGTGATCGTGAAATTTGACAAACTCCATCCTATTTTCTCTTCAAACAATGAAGTTCCGTGGGTTGGAAATGCAATGGCATCACGTTGGGCTTACGAAGCTTTAGCTGTGGTTCAGGCAGCAGATAACAAGCATGAAAAAATGCAGTTCGATTTGCATCAGAAACAAAGCAACGCCAGCTGGAAAAGAGATTACTGGATTCCTGAAATGAAGAATCAGCTGACTATTCTGGCTGACAAGAAATCTTCTGAGGTTGACTTTGAAAGAGCAAAACGCATTTTAGCAAATGAAATCAAGCAGGAAATCAATTTGTGGAAGGGATTGGAATGCAAGAATTGTATTGAAGGTCTTAAAGCGCAGAAAAAAGGAAAAACATCCGTTCAGGAAGTACAGTTCAATGTGGGTGCTTTTTTAGAAATGATGAAAAAGCAATACAACCTTACTTACAACAGAACAACGGAAAAATTGGATCGTTTGGTGGTGAAAATGGGCGAAAAATCCTTTGAAGATTCCCAAGCTGATTATGTGAATGAGAGTTTACAGGATTTGGTCACAAACCGCACAGAAGTTCAGAAAATCATCGTAACGAATGATGAATTGATCCAAAAAGACGATCCGATCTACATCGATCCTAAAAACACCCGTTTGCTCAATGCACCGTTTTATGCCCACAAGAAATACTGGTTGGGAATTCCGATGAGTACTTTCGCGGCGAACGTAATGGTTCTATGGGGAATGACCGTTTTGCTGATTATTGCGTTGTATTACGATATTCTTCGAAAATTCCTGGGATTATTCTCTAAGGTGAAATCTAAAAACAGTATCTAAATTCAATTCAATCGACAATTAACCTTTAAACCTAAAACAATGCTTAAATCATTTTTGACAATTGCACTTTTACAATTGTCTGTATATAGTTATTGTCAGCTTCCAACTTTAGATTGGCTAAAAACTACCGAAAATGTTTATGGTAGTTTCTTATCCTCAGATTTGAACGGAAACATTTACATGGCAGGCTCATTTAACGGAACTCATGATTTTGATCCCGGATCCGGTAGTGCGATACTTACAAGCACCAGCGTATCAAGTGGTGAAGACTGTTTTCTAAGCAAATTTGACAGCGACGGAAATTTTTTGTGGGTGAAGCAATGGGGCTTCAATTTTGATCCGGGAGGTAATTTTGCATTTATGACAGACTCCTCCGGCAATATTTATATGACCGGAAAATATGGTGGTACGACAGATTTTGATCCGGGAACTTCCGTTTTTACCCTTACATCCAATTCAGATGCTGCTTTTCTAATGAAATTAAATTCGTCCGGTGATTTTCTGGCGGCAAAAAGACTGATTGAAGGTTCTTTACTCATTAATTTTAGTCTTTACGTAATGCCGGATGGTGAAGTCACAGTTGCCGGAAACTATGGTGGCACTGCAACATTCATTTCCGGGGAGACAAAAACTTCTGCCAACAGAGACCACTTCCTCATAAATCTGGACAGCGGATTGAACTATCACTGGTTAAAATGTTGGGGAGGGCCGGTTTCCGAAAGTTTGCATGATCACGAGCGTGATGCTCAGGGGAACATCTATTTTGCAGGCTCCTTCAATGGCTCCACAGATCTGGATCCGGGAATTGAACATATGCCTTACCCCACAAACGGAAATGATGACATTATATTCAGTAAACTAACTCCCGACGGAGAACTAATCTGGGCAAAAGTTATTGGAAGTACGGGATCTGAGCGAGCGCTTCGTCTCGAGGTTGATTATTCAGGAAATGTGTATCTCTCAGGTGTTTTCGGGTCCAATACGCTTGATTTTGATCTCTCTCCAACTCAAGTCTACAATTTAGTTCTAACAAACGGAAATTCCTTCACGGCAAAATACACTAATAATGGTGAATTTCAGTGGGCCAATACCTTTCGGCCTATTGACCCAAATATCCTGGGAGCATCATTCAGTCTGGATAATTTTTCAGTAGACACTTATGGAAACTCTTTTATTTCAGGTTCTTTTAGAGGAATCGTTGACCTTGATCCGAGCTCCGGCACATCTACACTCGATAGTAACGGAGATTTGTCTTTTTTCATTCGAAAACTGGATCCTTCCGGAAATTTTTCTTACACATTCAAATTAGGAACTTCAGAAACTCTCGGAAGCAGAGCTCCGCTTTGTTTCGGTTTGAACAATTCGTTTTATACTCTTGGAGTCTTTGACCGGACAATTGATTTTGAACCGGGAACGGGTGTTTTTAATGTAACTCCGGCACCTTTAGAAACGTACAAATACCTGCTTAAAATGAACGAATGCAGCAATGGTTCTATTGAAAGCGTAAGTGAATGTCAGAATTATACCTGGCCTTTAAACAATTCAACCTATACTGCTTCAGGAACTTATTCGCATGTATTGTCCAATACGGAAGGTTGTGACTCAATCGTATTATTGGATTTAACGATCAATCCGAACACATCCGTTACACAAATCGGAGCAACCATTTCTGCTGTATTGAGTGGAGCCAGCTACCAATGGATTAATTGTAATTCCGGTAATTCTCCGGTATCCGGAGCTACCAGTCAAAGTTTTTCTCCGGCTGCAAATGGTAGCTATGCTGTAATTGTTACACAAAACGGATGTTCTGACACATCGTCTTGCATCACTATGGACATCCTCAATCTGGACGAAGAAACAAAAGGTACGAATTGGACCATTTACCCCAATCCGGCACAAGAATCCGTAACAGTAACTTCCGGTCAAAATATAGAGAACACTTCAATCAAAGTTTTTAATCTGAATGGAGCACAGTTACCCGTTAGCATGATCCAAAGCAGCGAAGCTAAATCGATAGAAATCAATATCAATCATCTTCCCAATGGGATATACTTTGTAAATCTTATTTCGGAAGGAGAAAATCAATATATCAGGTTCATCAAGAACTAATCATTCTTCTTCATGAAAAATGAATATGTGTCTTCTGAATTTGAGGAAAAACAAAAGCCCCGACGAAATCGTCGGGGCTTTTTAAAATCTATTTATTTGTTGTTTTACATCAACATTCCTCCACATACGTGAATTGTTTGTCCTGTAATGTAAGCAGACATATCTGACGCTAAGAAAACAACTGCATTTGCTACATCAATTGGCTGTCCTCCTCTTTTCAAAGGAATCGAGTTTCTCCACTCTTCAACCACTTTCTGATCCAAGGCACCAGTCATTTCAGTTTCGATGAATCCCGGAGCAATTGCGTTGCAACGAATGCTTCTTGAACCTAATTCCTGAGCTACTGACTTCGTGAAACCGATCAATCCTGCTTTGGAAGCCGCATAATTTGCCTGACCAGCATTTCCGCTTACTCCAACAACAGAAGACATATTGATAATTGATCCTAAACGAGCTTTCAACATCGGACGCTGAACTGCCTTCGTTAAATTAAATGCTGATTTCAGGTTTGTATTGATGACTTCGTCCCATTGTTCTTCAGTCATACGCATTAAAAGTGTATCACGGGTAATTCCGGCGTTGTTTACAAGAACATCAATCGTTCCAAATTTTTCAACTACATCATCAACCAATTTTTGTGCCTGGTCAAAATTTGCCGCATCTGATTTGAATCCAACTGCTACTCCACCATTTGCCGTTAGTTCTGCTTCCAAAGCACGTGCTTTTTCTTCAGAAGATAAATATGTAAAAGCAACTTTAGCTCCTTGTTTCACACATTCTTCCGCAATTGATTTCCCGATCCCTCTGGATGCTCCGGTAATTAATACAACTTTATTATCTAATAATCCCATGAATGTTTTTTTGGTCTTCAAATATAGGAAAGGTTTCTTGGATATAAATGAATTCTTAACTGAACTTATCCTCAAAAGGAAGTTCAAAAGGTTTAAAACTAGCAGAGGCGAAAAATTTTTCACTCCTCTGGTTTTTCTATCATTAATTAAAAAAGTCCCAAGAAACCCCGAATCTGAATTGAAGTGGTGTGACAGGATAGCCCAGACCTTCATAATTGGTCGGACTCACGAAAGTTTGCTCGATGTTTTCAACACGGATAAACCAACGGAAATATCCCAGATCAAACTGAGTGAAGAAATGCAGTTTCATCATGTTGTTAAAAGTTCTTCCTGAATTCACAAATGAATAGGTATTCATCATCGGAGTGAAATCAAGCAACTGATAAGAACTGATGTATCCGATTTCAATTCCGGTAACGGTTTTCAATTTCTTCGCTTTAAACAAACCTCCGTTGTAAGCAATTCGTCCGGAGATCAACAAATTCGGAAGTAAATCTCCTGTACTTTCACGATAAGCCGCTCTGGATTGAATCAATAATTTCTTGTAGGAATATTCAAATCCGATTTGAATTCCCATGACACTCAATTGTGTCAAGGTATCTTGCCGCCATCTGTTTTTCACAAAAACAGGCATCTTCGTATTGGATTCAACGAATGCTTCTGCAAAGAAAGGAATGATCCGGTTCTTATTTGACCAATTGAATCTTCCGGTAGTTCTTGTGCTGAGCTGCTTGTCGGTCCACAAATAATTGACCGTATTGGCGTAATACGTTCTTTGGTAATTATCCGGATATTGTCGGGAAAAGTCTCCGTGGAAAGAAAAAATATTGGCTTTGATTTGTTTTCTCAGATCTGCAGTAATCGCTGTTTCTCCATTCGCTCCGACAAACGTATAATTTGCAGTAGCCTTCAGAGAGAATCCTTTCACAATCATATCCAATGCCGCAAAGCCGTACGCTTCCGTCGTATCCTGGTGAATGACCATATTGTCATAATCCCAATAACGTGTTCCGATACCTGCTTCAAAATTAATTCCGCGGTTTTTATAGAACAATCCTCCGTTCATACGCAGGGAAGATAATTCCCAGTAATCGTACGAATAAAGCGTATCGTAATTGTAGAACCCGTAAATCCCTTCCAGTGTATCTCTTTCGAAATAACGCTGATTTCGGATATCCAATCGGGATTGCAGCAACACACCTACTTTCTGAAGAGAATCTTTCGTGAAAGAAATGTAATTCTTCCAATCAGCATGTAATTCCTTTATTTTGTTTCCGGCATTGGATTTCTCCACTTCCTGGAAATCGAGCGCGAAGCCTTCCCGAACAGAATCGCCGAGTAAACCATTACTCAATTGATTGTTGTTTCCGTAAAACGAAACATCCAGAATGGTTCCGTAATACCGTGAACGGTGCATTAATGAAAGCTGAACAGAATTGCGTTCAAAACTGGAATTACGAAGGTTTCCGTTTGTTGTATTCCGGATATAATCAAACTGGATAAATGTATTTGAATCCAATGCCTGAGTATATGTGATCCGACCGAACTGAGCCAGCTTGGATCCCATGGAATATTCAAAAGCAATGTGGGGAATGGTAGAAAATCTTCTCGGCAATAGTTTTTGCCAGTTGGTATTCAGATCAGAATAGGAGAACTGAAATAAAAACGGATTAAAATCTCCTGGAAGTGTGTGCTGATAGGATGCAAGATTTACATCGACAGAATCTAAGGTTCCGGAAATCCGATGTCCGGGTTTTAGTGTATCCTGAAAATAGTTTCCAAAGGGAGATTGTGCCAGACTATAGAGCTGACAGGAAAGCACAACAAGTAACAAAGCCCATTTCTTCATGAAACTTTATTAAAACACAAAAAAGGTCTCATCGCCGTTGGCTGACAAGACCCTTCTGATTTCTTAATGAATATTCTTACAATTTATTCACCGCAACCATCAAACCTGACTTAAGGTTTGCAGCCTTGTTTTTGTGAATGATATTACGTTTTGCTAATTTATCCAACATAGACGTAACAACCGGCAACAAATCGCTTGCTTCTTTCTTGTCTTTCAAAGAGCGAAGTTTACGTACTGCATTACGTGTTGTTTTATGTTGGTATTTGTTACGCAAACGCTTAACATCGTTAGAACGGATTCTTTTTTGTGCTGACTTGTGATTTGCCATTTTTTTCTTTTATTACAAACTAAAATTTGCAGCCCATAGGAGAATCGAACTCCTGTTTCCAGGATGAAAACCTGGCGTCCTAACCACTAGACGAATGGGCCAACTAAGTTGGCAGCCCATAGGAGAATCGAACTCCTGTTTCCAGGATGAAAACCTGGCGTCCTAACCACTAGACGAATGGGCCGTTTTTGAATTTCGGAGTGCAAATATAGCTAGATTTTTCCTGTATGCAACACTTTCCGCGCTTTTTTTTCTAAAAAATATCAGTGTCTTCTGCTTCAAATTTGAAACCCAGTCTTTTACCGGTTGACAATTGACTGTTCGCTTCGATCTCGTGCATCTGGAAAACGGTCACTTTTGAAACGATTTCATAAGGCGGAGTCAATAAATCGAACTCCAAAGCATAGGCAATTGAGACCTGAATGATGTGTGTCAGGATCGAATCCGTCAACACAGAATTCGTCAAATCGCGAAATAAAAAGCCCAGCTGACCTTTTCCTTCCACCATGAAGTGTTCGTCCTTATTGATGAAAACACGGCCTATGAGATAGCCTAAATCGTTCATCCGGTTCTTCAGATAGGATTCCGCCAGAAAGTTGTAGATATTGATGATTCCAAAATAACCACGTGTTTTATCTTCCTTCAGGTAATCCGTCTGCCACAAAGGATGCTCATCAGGCAATTTAAAGACGTTTGTGTGCATCTGGAAGATCAAAACATCACTTCCTACAAAAACCTGCGCCTGAAACTCTCCCTTGTACTCTACATGAAGTCTGATCCTGCTGTCTTCAACCAAAGATCTCAACGAACCGATTTCTTCCAGCAGTTGTTTTTTAAAGCGCTCAAAGTGATTTTTGGTATCCTGAAAAATATCTTGTTTCAAGCCCGCTTTTTGCTCTAAAATGGTCTGTATTATTTTCCGTGCTTCTTCCATTGTCTTTTGAATTAAGAATTGAAAATGGAAATTGAAAAAGGGAGACTTGCTCAAAAGCTAACAATCTCCCTTTTCAATTTTAAATGCTACATTTTCAATGATGTTAATATGCTTTCGCAAACACTACGCGCCCTTTTGACGGAGCTCCTGTAACCATACAAACTCCCGGTTCGGAAGCAATGTCAATAGGAATACAGCGAATGGTTGCTTTTGTTTCTTCTTTGATCTTAGCTTCAGTTTCTTTCGTTCCGTCCCAATGCGCCAGATAGAACCCTCCTACTTTTTCGAGTTGTGTTTTAAACTCTTCGTAAGTGTCTACTTCGTGCATGTTGTCAACTCTGAACCGCTGAGCTCTTTTAAGGAGGTTGTCCTGAATATCCGAAAGCAAATCCTTGATCGAATTTCCAATGTTTTCAATATTCATCGCGTATTTCTCCTTCGTATCACGACGGGCAATTTCCACTACTCCATTCGCCAGATCTCTTGGTCCGATTGCAACACGAACCGGAACACCTTTTGCTTCGTATTCAGCAAACTTCCATCCCGGACGTTTCTGATCATCAGCATCATATTTTACTTTAATGCTCAATCCTTTCAGTTCGGCAGAGATTTTAGCAACCGCTTCATTGATTGCCTGAAGTTCTTCTTCCGTTTTGTAAATCGGAACAATCACCACTTGAATTGGTGCCAATAATGGAGGTACAACCAATCCTTCGTCGTCTGAATGCGTCATAATCAAGGCTCCCATCAAACGGGTTGAAACACCCCATGAAGTTGCCCAAACGTATTCCTGTTTTCCTTGCGCGTCGCTGAATTTAACTTCAAAAGCCTTCGCAAAGTTTTGCCCCAGAAAATGGGAAGTTCCTGCCTGAAGCGCTTTTCCGTCCTGCATCATTGCTTCGATACAATACGTATCATCCGCTCCTGCAAAACGCTCACTTTCAGTTTTATGCCCTTTAATTACGGGCATTGCCATATATTTCTCCGCAAACTCAGCGTAAACATCCAACATTTGTTCTGTTTCCTGAATCGCCTCTTCTTTTGTAGCATGAGCCGTATGGCCTTCCTGCCACAAAAACTCCGAAGTACGCAGGAACAATCTTGTTTTCATTTCCCAACGCACTACGTTTGCCCATTGATTGATCAAAATCGGCAAATCGCGGTAGGATTGAATCCATTTTTTGTACGAATTCCAGATAATCGTTTCAGAAGTCGGACGAACGATCAGTTCTTCTTCCAGCTTTGCATCCGGATCAACGATTACTCCTCCTCCATTCGGATCATTTTTCAAGCGGTAATGCGTTACAACAGCACATTCTTTTGCAAATCCATCCACGTGAGATGCCTCTTTGCTCAGGTAGCTTTTGGGTATAAGTAAGGGGAAGTACGCGTTTTGGTGACCGGTTTCTTTGAATTTTGCATCCAGGATATCCCGCATGTTTTCCCAAATAGCATAACCATAGGGCTTAATCACCATCATTCCTTTAACATCCGAGTGTTCTGCAAGATCAGCTCTGGAAATTAAATCATTATACCACTTTGAATAATCTTCGGCGCGAGTAGCGTACTTCTGTGACATTTTTGAGTATGTTAAATTTTAAGAATAAAACCGTAAAATTATAAATAAATCAGCTATCTTTAAACAACCATTTAATCTTTCTCATTATGAATAAAGTATTGAAAATCGGGATCTATGTCGGAGTTGCAACTTCTCTTGTGAGTTGTGGAACTTCCGAGCACTTTATGCAGGATGACGTTTACAATACCCGTACTCCGGTAATGCCTCCGGGAACGGATTTGAATGATGTGACTGATTATGCGACTTTTGTTGCAAAAAAAGAACAAACTGAAACACCACCGGAAAGAACAACCTATGTTTCTCCGCGTGAATACCGCGACTTTTTCTACTATTCCCAGTTCATGTACTATGGTTATCCTCCATATGCCATTGCTCCGGGATTAAGTTATATCGGATACGGCTACCCGAATCACTATTCCGGATTCGGTAACGGTTTCTCTTCATCGATCGGTTTCGGAAATTATTACAATTACAATCCATACGGCTACAACCCTTACGGCGGTTACTATGGCAATTACGGTTACAATCCTTATGGATATGATCCCTATTGGAACTCTCCTTACTACAACAATTACGGAGGAGGCGGATATTATGGCGGTGGTTACTACGGTGGCGGATATACATATACGCAGAAAGGAAAACCAAATACGGCAGGAAATCTTGGAAGCTCACATGCAGGAACTTCAGCAGGAAGAATGGGTTCCACAACAAGTGGTGAAGTTGTGAACTACCCCAATAAAATGATGATAAATCCCGGAAAACCTTCTTCTACTCCATACAATGGCGTTGGAAGAAACACTGCAGTACGTGCCAATGAAGGAATTTCACCGGTCGTAAACTCAGGACGGGTAGCAACACCAGTTAACAGAGTTTCGGTTGCAAGACCAACAACATCTGCACGCCCTACCATTTCAGCACCTCGCGGTGATTATCAGCGCACAGCTAATCCCAACGTAAATTCCAATCAGAATTCAAATACAAGAACAATTAACAATCCAGTAAATAATGCTCCTGCAAGAACAAGCACTCCAACAATCAGAGGAGGAAGCGGTGGTTCCGGCGGAGGCACTACACCAAGTACTGGAGGTGGAGGAAGAACCGGTGGAAGACGATAAACGAATTACATGATAAACAAAACCCTTTTGGCTTCAGTTTTTACCGGAGCCTTTTTTGCGTTCGGACAAAATGAAGTAGATGTCTACAGATTGTCAAATACTTATGTGCAGGGATCAGCGCGTTTTGATGCAATGGGCGGTTCATTCGGTGCTCTTGGAGCTGAAAGCGGCTGTATCGGGATAAACCCTGCCGGATTCGGAAGATCCTCAGTGAGTTCCTTCTCGTTCGGGCTTTCCGGAACACAGGTAAAAACAGATGCACTTTTCAACGGAAACAGCTCATCCATGGATGCATTAAAAGTCCGGGTTCCCAATATTGCAGGAACGATTGTCAGCGATGTTTCAAGCTCCAATTCAGGTTTGATTTATACGCAGATCAGTTTGGGAATAAACAGAGTAGCCAACTTCAACAACTCATTCAATTACAGCGGAACTCAATTCGAGTCCTTACTGGATGTTTTTGCATCAAGCGCAAACGGAATTGATCCGAGCAATTTATACGATTATCTTCCCTATACCTCTTCCCTTGCCTATCAGACTTATACGATCGATGATTATCCAAACAATGTTTACTATCCAAGACTGAATGGAGATGTGACTCATAATCGGACTGTTTTCAACAAGGGCGGGATTAACGAATACTATGTTGCATTAAGCGCCAATTATCTTGATAAGATCTATTTTGGAGCATCCATTTCCTATAACACACTTAATTTCTCGGAATCATACGTCCACAAAGAAACCTTGACAGATACAAGCGGTGTGAGTTTAAGATCTTTCATCTATCAGTATGATTACAAAACAAAAGGCGGTGGTTTGAACGCGAAGATCGGAGCAATCTTTTTGCCTACGGAATTTTTAAGATTGGGAATTGCCATTCATACACCTGTTTTTTATCAATTAACGGATCAGTATACCGCAAACATGGAGGCTTTGCATAATGACGGTATTAGAAAAGTTGATCCGAGTTTTGTTCCGGCCGACAGATACAAATACAGAATCTGGACACCTCCCAAATTCGTTGGTTCTCTTGGGCTTGTATTTCAAGACAATGGCTGCATTAATGTCGATGTGGAATATATTAACTACGGCTGGGGCCGCTTGAAAACAACAACAGACGGAGCTTATGCAGATTACGATTTTGCAGCAGAAAACAGTGTCATAAAAGCTCAGTTGATTGATGCTCTGAATATTCGCGTTGGTGGTGAATGGGCGATCAACAACACGTTTTTCATTCGCGCAGGATATGGTTATTACCCGAAGGGAGACACGCTGGCACGCAGTTATGGAAAAAACTACAATCAAACGATCAGCGGCGGACTCGGATTCCGGGTGAATCGTGTTTATCTGGATTTATCCGTGAGATACTTGATGCAAAGCAGTGTTTACAAAGCATTTTATGAAAGTCGTACTGAAATGAATATTATCAATACGACCTTCAATATCGGACTTCAGTATAAGTTTGATTACAAATGATTGTAACTTTTGATCGATTTCGAGAAGTCGGTTTTATCCAATTTTGAGTCGATCCATGCAGGAAGGTGGAAATAATCCAGAATAACGCGTTCCTGCTGATCTTTCATCAATTCAGTTACTTCCGTTTTCATTTTGGCAAGGATCTCATTTCTCTGAGTGATATTCATGCTTTTCGCTAGTTTTCTCAGATGTTTGATCACTACGTTTTCAATTTCGTAATCGCGGTCGTGCTTGCTCAAGTAACGGTTCGTGGATTTAATGACATATTCCAAGAAATCATAATTTTCCAGTTCCAGGTGAATAATCAGGTTGAAAATCCGGGCAAAACTATAGATATCCTGTCTTAAACGCTGTTCGTTGTCATTCAAAACCTCATTCAAGGTAGACAAGGCTTTTTTATAATCCCCGATTCCAAAATACGTATACGCCTGATTGTAGCTGAACAAAATATTCTGTTCTTTCGAAACTTTATCGTCGAGGTCACGAAGTCTTGCGCGCACTTCATCCGCCAGTTTTGCAGATGCTTCGAAATTCCCGGTTGCATGATTCAACGCGAATTCACCATTGTAGGAAATTGTGAAGATTCTCAAAGACAAATCCATTGAATTGAATCCTTTCTTCCCTTCCAGAGCTCGGATTTCATGAATAATATTTGCTGCTTCCTTGAATTGCTTGTTGTCGATATAACATCTTAAAAGATGAGACAAAGTCAAAATATAACGCTGTCCCAGATCTTCCTTAATCAGAGGATTATTATCCAGAATATCTTTTGTGCGGTTAAAGAACTGAAAACTGTCTTCGTAATTCCGGTTCGTCGCTGCACACAAGCCTTTGATATAGTAACACATCGATGAAGCTCTTGTAGAAAGAGCCGTGTTTTTTCCTTTTATCAGATGATAATCAGCAATGTCATCTACAATTTTACGCTCTTCTTCATTGCGCGTAAATCCTCCAGCCCGGAAGATCAGGTTGATCTTGGAATAAATCACCTGGTATTCGGCAAGATTCCGCAATTTCGCAATTACCGCTTCTTCTTCGGTAATGATGTCATCCAGGTTTCGGGAAAATTCCCCGTCTTCATATGCTGCTTCCAGCAATTTCTTCTCCCAGGAAATCAATTCATACCAGTAATAAAATTCTTCGTGTTCAACGGCCAAACTTTTTGCACGCTGAACAAATTTCTCGCATTCTTTATAAAGTGCTTTATTGTATAAGATCTCGACATTCTTCAGCTCCTGCTTCAAAATACTGGAGGCCGATTGTTCCGAATAATAGACACGCAAGCTTTTCAGAATCAAACGGTAAAGATGGTTTTTTTCAGAAGGTAAATGTTTTACAAATGTTTCATTTTGAAAAAATTCTTTCAGGTCCTCTTCTTTGTAAGCGCCTTGTTTTTCAATGAAATCAAAAATTTTCAGGTAGTTTTTTTCACCTGATTGGAGAGCAGATGAAAGCTTAAAAAACCGTTTCTCAGATTTTGTCAACGACTTAATTAGCTTATACAGTTCGTTTGAGGGTTTCATAACACAGGAGTTTCTCAAATTTAACAATATCTTTCAATCCTAGATGTTTTTTTAAAACATTTTGGCAAGCTATCTTCTCTAAATGCAGTACGATTGAGATTTTAGTTATTGAAATCCTAAAGAAAAAGTTCAATCGGTTCAACACTCCAAACTGTTCAAACTTCAGTAAATAAAAAAAGGTTGCATAACACAACCTTTCACAAACAACAACAATAAACTTCAACGCCATTGAAACTAACGAAGAAGGACCTTTTGTCCTTTTTGGACAATCACTTTTCCGGATGTATATCCGTTCATTTTCACCAATTTTTTCAGTTTGATTCCTTCCGCTTGAGAAATCTCGATCAAAGTGATCTCTTTTTTGGCAACATAAGTCGCCCCTTTACTTCTTGCTTTGTTTCTTTTCGGTTCAAGGTAAACGATATCCCCTTCCTCGAGCATGTCTTTTTTATCTACAAAGTCATTGTACTTGTACATCTGCCACAAAGCCAGATCAAATTCCTTTGCAATCTTATAATAAGTATCTCCTTTTCGTGCGATGATGAATTTCACATCATTCTTATTCTCTTTTGCGCTGTGCGCCTGGTATTTCAAACACGATTCATCAATTTTCATTGAAACGGTGTTCTTCCCGGCAGATCCTTTTTCCTTGCTTTCTTTCGCATTATTTGCAAGCAATTCAGTACCGCTGGTTGACGGAGCTGTTTTCTCATCGTATTCATACAACTTCAAACGTTCAATCAAATCAATTAGCTTTTCGGCGTATTCCGGATGTGTTGCGTAACCTGCTTTTTTCAAGCCTTTCGCCCATGATTTGTAATCATCTACCGGAAATTGAAACAAAGAGGCATAACGCGGTTTCTTTGTCAAGAATAAACTATGATCGTTATAGGATTCGGTTGCACTCGGATATTTTCTGAAACACTCTCCTTTTGCATCATCATCGAAATAGATCTTCTCTCCGGTCCAATCACTGCATTTAATTCCGAAATGATTGTTTGCCTGAGTCGCCAAAGGAGAATTCCCGTTTCCGCTCTCAAGTAATCCCTGAGCTAAAGTAATACTGGCAGGAATCCGATAAGTCAGCATGTGCTCAACTGCCACGTTGGACCACATATTTACGTAATCACTCTGACTCATTTTTGCTGGAGTTCCTGATCCGAAAGAGAGAAAAGAAATTCCAAATCCTACAATTGCTAAGCTTTTTTTCATATCAAAAGGCATTGAATTCTGTCTGGAATACGCAAAAGTAGAAACTTGGTTACAAAAAATGTTGAAAACTCTTGTTTCAATTGTTAATAACTCAGGAAAGATTGAGTTTTAAAGAGACGAAAAAGAGGAGATATCATAGTTTATAGTGATTCTGTCCCAATTTGGGGAAATTGGGTTGAGCCAGTAAAAATCCGTTGGATTACTGGATTACTGCATTATTATTTCTCAGCCAAAACCCATTAATTGCTCCGTTTGATTATAACGGAGTTTACAGAAAGCGTAATTCGTAATTAAACCAAAGAGTTCAACCACTTACACGTATCTACTCCATCTGCAAAATCAGTAATGTCCGGAGCCTGCGCTTTTCCAAAAGGAATAAAACCGTGGCCAACAAGTGCCTGAATACTCTCCTGCAGCTCGTTTAATTGATTGACAATCGCATTTTTATCTGAGTAATACTCATAATAAATAACAGAAAGCGGTGCATGAAGTCCGGTATCTTCCTTCAGCATGAATGCATTGTTATCTAAAAACGGAATTTGATTCATTAAAAACATTGTTCGATTGTAATCGTAATTGTTCCCGTATTTATGATGTTGAATCAAATGTGCCTGTTCGAGGAAGTTTTCGAAAATGCGGTGCAGATTAAATCCTTCCGGAAGGTACAATTTGGAAATGTTGCGGCAGCCCATTCCAAAAAAGTCGAAACAATCAGAGCTCAAAGCTCTCAATTCTTCATCGGTTTCCGTTCCATCCAGCAAAGCAACGGACGTTCTGTTTTTTCTGAACAGATGCGGAACATGACTGAAATACGTTTCAAACTGAGCAATCGAATTATTACTTCCCGTTGCAATAACGGCATCGTAATTCTTGATCGGTCCCAATGAAATCTGAATGTATTCTTTCAACTCCGGATTCCATTGCAGCATCCATTCAATGATTTTCAAGGGAATTCTGGAATCGGAACTACTCAGTTTACACAACGCTTTGTTTCCTGTAATTAACACACACAGCAAATCATGAAATCCCACAAAAGGAAGGTTTCCGGCCATGATCAAAGCAACAGTCTTTGGATTTTCGGTAAATGAATACTTGTTTGAAAACGCAATAAGCGATTCTTTTTCAGTTAAATGAACAATCCCGCTTAAAGCTTTATAGCAATTATCTTTTGTAAACCACGGATTATGCTGCACTTCCTTATTGATCGTTTTCTTGAAGTTCAGAAACTCCTCTTCCGTTAGTCCGCATTCGTAACCCGGCCAGGAATCATTTTGAATAATGAATTGGATTGTTTTTCGAAGCTGGTCGAAAACTTGAATAATTGCTGTTTTTTCCACGCTGCAAAATTAATTGGTCTGCGACAAATCCATCATTTTTTTGTAATAATTCACTATTTAAATCTGAACCCTCCGTATATTTGCACAAAAAAAGCTATTATGGCAATCATGATTACAGACGAATGCATCAATTGTGGTGCATGCGAACCGGAATGTCCGAACAACGCAATTTACGAAGGTGGCGCGGAATGGACATATGCGGATGGCACGTCATTAAAAGGATTGATTACAACATTAAACGGAGAGGAAGTTCAGGCAGATGATAACTTTGAACCGAAAGACATGGATGTTTATTACATCGTTACAGATAAATGTACCGAATGTGTAGGCTTTCATGACGAACCTCAATGTGCTGCTGTTTGTCCTGTTGATTGCTGTGTAGATGATCCTGATTATCGTGAAAGCGAAGACGAATTGCTTGCAAAGAAGGATTTCATGCACCTTTAAGAAGCAACTTTTCTGCTTTCGGATGTAACACATTTACTTTTTAAGCGTTTTAGTGTTATGAAAGTTTCGTTACTCGTTCTTATACTCACTCTGAGTTTTCAATCACTGGGGCAATTTGATGCCTTGGCGAGAGAGCAGGAATTGTCTGTTCTGCTGGACTCCTTGCGTGCTTCACGGAAAAACGACCGAAAAGATTTCTGGAACAAACAATTCAAAACACTGGTCGAACAAACCTTAAACGAGCCATCCATTTTCGACATCACTTTTACCAAGCTGAGAACCTTGGGAGTAATTGACAGTCCGGACAAAATGGTGCGCATTGTGAATTGGAATGTGGAGCAGGAAGACGGATCTCAAAAGTACTTCGCATATGTGCTTCACAAGAATCTGAAAAAAGAAGAGCACAAAGTCATCGAGTTGATCGACAATTCCATGATGCTACCGGGAAAACCGGAGGAAACCCTGGAGGCCAATATGTGGTACGGAGCTTTGTACTATCAGATCATTCCGGTTGAAAAAGCAAACAAAACATATTACACGCTTTTGGGCTGGGATGGCGGAACACGCATGAGCAACACCAAATTGATCGACGTACTTTATTTCAGCGGAAACAGCCTCAAATTGGGCTACCCTCTTTTCAAATCAGGAGATAAAACAGCAAAACGGATGTTTTACGAACATTCTGAAAGATCTGTCATGTCTTTGCGATACGAAGACGAATACAAGCGCATTATTTTCGATCATTTAATGCCGGAAACTCCAACAATGGTTGGTTTCTACGAATTCTATGTTCCGGACATGTCTTACGATGCTTTCATTCTGGAAGGCAATCGCTGGGTTTTGAAAGAAGATGTGATCGGAATCAACAAAAACCCGCAAACAGTTTCAGTGAGTCAGTTCGATGAAAAAAGCGGCGATGTTTCCACTTACACAGTCGAAAACAAATGGGTTGACCCGACGGGAGGTTCCGGAAGCGGAAAAAATGATGTGCACGTTGCCGTACTACCTGACTCTGAGACGAAGAACACAACTGAAGAAGCTAAAAAGCCGGTCAAAAAGAATTCGAAAGAAATGACCGCTTTGGAAAAATACGAGGCCAGAAAAGGCAACAAGAAAGAAAAAGACCCTTCTTCCACGATGGGATATCGCAAAAAGAAAAAAGCGAAAAAGTAAAATTATTCTCCGAAATCTTGTATTTGAGCAAATAAAAAAGCATATTTGTTTTGCTGCAACCTTAAATAAAACTATGCAAAACGAACAAGATTATGATGCCCAGAGAGAGGTGTTTACCAAAGTTGTGAAAGCCGGGAAACGGACCTATTTCTTTGATATAAAAGCCACTAAAGGGCAAGACCACTATATTACGGTTACCGAAAGCAAAAAAGTTCTTTTAAACGGAAAAGAAGTCTTTCAAAAGCATAAAATATTTCTTTACAAAGAGGATTTTGAGAAGTTTGCGGAAACACTTTTAGAGGTAATGAATAAAGCAAATGAACTGAATACAAACGACACATCGGATTCATCTTACGCAAGTGGCGTTAAGTTTGAAGATTTATAGGAAAACTTCCAAACAATCTTTCAACATCCTGTTCGTTGAAAAAATAGCGAAAACAAATACCGTTTAGGTCATTTCAATAACGTATCTTTATCCTCAAATTTACAGTGCTCTTATGGGTAAAATAATCGCAATAGCGAATCAAAAAGGTGGTGTTGGTAAAACAACTACAGCAATTAACCTGGGTGGTTGTTTTGGTGTTTTGGAGTACAAAACATTGTTGGTCGATGCCGATCCGCAGGCAAATGCTACGTCTGGTGTTGGTTTAGACCCTAAAAACTCACGCAATATCTACGATTGCTTAATCAATGACGTACATCCGTCCGAGTTGATTATTCCGACAAACAATCCGAATCTGGACATTATTCCTTCTCACATTGACCTGGTTGGTGCTGAATTGGAAATGATCAATATGCCCAACAGAGAGCACATGTTAAAGCAGGCTTTGGATAAGATCAAAGATCAATATGATTTTATCATTATCGACTGCTCCCCTTCTCTTGGATTAATTACCGTAAATGCGCTTACTGCTGCAGATTCTGTAATGGTTCCCGTTCAATGTGAATACTTCGCTTTGGAAGGTTTGGGGAAATTATTGAATACCATCAAAATTGTTCAGGGAAGATTGAACCCGGAACTGGAGATCGAAGGAATCGTATTGACTATGTACGATACGCGTTTGAGACTTGCCAATCAGGTTGTTGAAGAAGTAAAAACTCACTTCCAGGATCTGGTTTTCGATACGGTAATTCACCGAAATACCAAATTAGGAGAAGCTCCTAGTTTTGGAGAAACCATCGTACTGCATGATGCTACGAGCAAAGGTGCGATCAATTATTTGAATTTCGCCCGTGAAATTCTTCAACGAAACGATTTGACTAAAATCGGTAATAACGACAAACAATTTCAAGTAGGAAATGACATCTAATCCGAAAAAACGTTCAGCTTTAGGTAAAGGTTTGGGAGCTCTATTGGACGGTTCCTCAAATGATATTACAACAACATCATCAACTGCACCGGCAGCTAGTTCCGGAGGCGTTGCTCTTCTTCCTATCGGTTCGATTGAGGCTAACCCGTTTAACCCGCGAACTAATTTCGAAAAAGATGCCTTGAATGAATTGAAAGAATCCATCGCGATTCATGGAATCATTCAGCCATTGACCGTTCGTAAACTTGGAAAAGATAAATATCAGCTAATCTCCGGTGAAAGACGTTTCAGAGCTTCTCAATTAGCCGGATTAGAAGAAGTTCCCGCATACATTCGTGTTGCAAACGATCAGGCAATGCTTGAAATGGCTTTGGTTGAAAACATTCAGCGTGAAGACCTGAATGCAATCGAAGTGGCACTTTCCTACCAACGATTGATCGACGAGATCGGATTGACGCAAGATCAGTTGTCTCAAAAGATTTCCAAAGGAAGAACAAGTATTACCAACCATTTGCGTTTATTGAAACTTCCTGCTGAAATTCAGTTGGGAGTACGTGATAACTTAATTTCCATGGGCCATGCCCGCTCACTTGTTTCTGCAGGTGATGAAAACCGACAATTGGATCTGTATCGTCAGATTATTGATTTCCAGTTATCCGTTCGGGAAATTGAAGAATTGATCCGCACAAATACTTCCAGAGGTACTGAAGAAGTTCCGAATGCACCGAAAACGGCTGCTTCACCTGAACTTACTTCTATTCAGGAAGTGTTCAAAAACCATTTGAGCGACCGCATTTCTTCGAAAGTAGAGATCAAAAAAGCGCATTCGGGAAGCGGAAAAATCATGATCAATTTCTCATCTGAAGTAGATTTAAACCGAATCATTGAGTTATTGAACAAATCCAACTAATGCGTTATTTCCTTGGAGTCATCATCCTGTTTTGCCTTTCTGCAAAAGTCAATGCACAAGATTCACTGACTGTTAAGGCTGATACGGTGAAAACTCATTCCTGGAAAAAAGCGGCTCTTTTCTCAGCAGTTGTTCCCGGATCAGGGCAAATTTACAACCATATCGCAATGCCGAAAGGCAAAAAGAAAGCGTTTTGGAAAGTTCCGTTGATATACGCAGGTTTGGGGGCAACCACTTACTTTGCGATCAAAAACAATTCCCTGAAGAACGATTATCGTGCGGAGTATGAATCCAGAAAAATCGGAAATGCTCCGGCAAATTTTCTGGAGTACGACAGTCAGAGTTTATTGACGTTGTACGCCCAGCATCGGAACAGACGGGATTTTGCAATCCTCGGAATCGGATTGGTTTATTTATTGAATATCGTGGATGCAAGTATTGAAGCTCACTTCGTCAATTTTGACATCAGTGAGGATTTATCGCTTTCCATTCATCCAACGATGTATAATTCCATGTCATATGGAGTTTCCTTTCAATTTAAATTTCGTTAAAAGTTAGAATAGGAAGCTGAAAACAGTATTTTTGCGCTACATGAAAATAGGATTAATCGGATACGGAAAGATGGGAAAAGCAATCGAGCGAATTGCTTTGGAAAGAGGACATTCGGTTGTTTACAAAATTGATTCTAAAAACACGATTGATCAGGTTGATCTGACGGTTGCAGATGTTGCAATCGAATTCACACAGCCGGGATTGGTGATTAAGCACATTGAAACCTGTATTGAAAAGCAGGTTCCGATTGTAGTTGGAACCACCGCATGGCAAAGTGAATTGGAGCGTGTTTCCCGGGTTGTTTCCGAAAAGAACGGTTCCCTGCTTCATGCTTCCAATTTCAGTGTTGGCGTGAACATTTTGTTCAATATCAACGAGAAGCTTGCGGCTTTGATGTCTTCCCATCCGGAATACAAAGCACAAATCGAAGAAATTCACCATATTCAGAAGTTAGATGCTCCGAGCGGAACAGCTGTTTCCTTAGCACAAGGACTTATTGAAAACAATGAGAATTACGCTTCCTGGAAATCCGAAACCGGTTCGTGGCCGGAAGTTGCTGCTGAAGAACTTCCCATTCAGGCACTCAGAGAACCGGATGTTCCCGGTACACATACGATTTCGTATATTTCAAAAATAGATACTTTAACCTTGAGTCATGAAGCACATTCCAGAGATGGTTTTGCTCTGGGCTCCGTTATTGCAGCAGAATTCCTTTTCGGTAAGAAAGGAATTTACACGATGCGTGACGTACTAGCATTTTAAGCCTTATGAACGTACTTTATTATTTCCTATTCTTAATCCTTATTCACCCGATTATTGCACTTTGGTGGAAATCCTTTGATCGAATCGGAGCGAAAAGCTGGCAGGCATTTGTACCGGTTTACAATTACTATATCATTTTCAAATTCGGATCGGGAAAACCCTGGTGGTCTTTATTGATGTTCATTCCGGGAATTCATTTGGTGATGTGGATGGTTGCAAACCTTTCTTATATCAGAAGATTCGGATTCTTTTCCATCGGCGACACTTTACAGGGAATCTTTTTCCCGTACCTGATTCTGTGGAAAATTGCCAATGCGAATGATTCTACTCTACCTGTTTTAGCTCCAACGAATTGGGCTAGTCCGGTTGAAGCAGGAAAAAGAACGAATAGTGATCACGTTGTTTTGTTTTTGGCTTTACCGATAATCGGACATGCTGTTGCGTATGTTCTTTCCTTCAGATCGAAACGTATCGGGAAGAAATCAGCGATTAAAGAATGGGGAGATTCCATTGTTTTTGCTTTGGTAGCAGCAAGTATTATTCGTACTTACGTCTTCGAACCGTTCCAGATTCCTACAGGTTCGATGGAGAAAACCTTATTGGTCGGAGATTTCCTGTTTGTAAACAAATTGTCTTACGGAGCGAAAGTTCCCGTAACTCCTCTCTCCTTTCCTTTGGTTCACAATACGATTCCATGGATCAATGTGAAATCTTATTTGACGATTGAAACGTCCAATTACTATCGTCTTCCGGGTTTTGGAAACGTACAACGAAATGATGTAATGGTTTTCAATTATCCTTCCGGAGATACCGCAATTTATGACCCGAGAGTTCCTAACGGATTGATGGGGCATGATTATCATCAGGTGGTAAACAGCGAAGCATTGTACTATTGGTTCCAAAGTTTGGGACAAAATCATTCAGAAGCAATTCAAGTCTTACAGCAACAATCAGCAGCAACAGGTTCGAATTTTGAAACACTGATTCTGGATAGTTTGGGAGGTGAATTCATTTCCAACATTGAATCATGGAGACAAAAAGCACGAATCGGAATTGCAAGCGGTGTAACTTACTCACGCGGAGGAATGCCTGAAGCAGGATTGAATTACATCAAGCATGCCGGAATCGTTTATCGACCTGTAGACAAACGCGAAAACTACATCAAGCGTTGTGTTGCACTTCCGGGAGACGAAATCGAGATCAAAAAATCTATTTTGTTTATCAATGGGAAACCGGCTTACAAAGCTCCGAACCAAAATATGGCATATACTCTTTCCGGTGAAGCATTATCAGAAAGCAAATTAAATGCAATCGGGTTGAATCAATATGACGGTGATTATGTGATCGGTCAAAACGGAGTGGAAGTTGTTTATTTAACAGACTCCAAATTAGCAGAATTGAAGAAAATGGCATCAAAAACAATCTTCACTTTAAGCATACAATCACAATATTCAGATACTCCGGGCAGCAAGCCGACCAATTCAGAACTGATCCGTAACCTGGATTATTTCCCGAAAGACATTCATGTGAACAACACAACAACCGATTTTACGAAATTCAGAATCCCAAAAAAAGGAGCTGTGGTGAAGTTGACAAAGGAGAACATTGCGTGGTACCGAAGAATCATTACGGCTTACGAAGGTCACAAACTTCAGGAGAAAGCAGACGGAATTTACATTGATGGTAAAAAAGCAACGACTTACAAGTTTGCTATGAATTACTATTGGTTAATGGGAGATAATCGCTACAACTCAGCAGATTCAAGAGTTTGGGGTTGTGTTCCGGAAGATCACGTAGTGGGAAGAGCTTCAATTGTTTGGTTCTCGAAAGGTTCAAACGGAATCCGTTGGGATCGTGTCTTTAATGTGATCAAATAATGGATTCACAAGCTATATTTCCTATAGCTTATTTCGGAAGTGTTCGGTATTTTCAGGATCTGGTGCAACATCAGCAGGTCGACTTTGAAGTATGTGATCATTTTCCGAAACAGACTTTTCGAAACCGGACGGTAATCCTCGGATCTCAGGGTCCTCAGATTCTGACAATGCCTCTCGAAAGACCCAATGGCTCTAAAACAGTTACCAAAGATGTATTGGTTTCCTATCAGCAGAATTGGCCTTTGGTTCATTGGAAAGCGTTGAAAACGGCTTATTCCTCTGCCCCGTATTTCGAGCATTACGCTTCGGATATTGAACAACTGTTATTTCAAAAGCACCGCTTTCTGGTCGATTTTGATCAGGAGATTACTCAATTCTTTTTAACGATTTACCAACTGCCCTTTTCTTCATCCTATACGGAAGAATATCAATTTTCCCATCCGGCTGATTTCCGAAATTCAGACTATGAAATTCTGGAAATGAATGGAACATATCCGCAAGTTTTGTTTGGTGAAAAACACTTTCATGCAAATGTATCCATCCTGGATTTATTGTTCTGTGAAGGCCCTATTGGACGAAAGACAATCATTTAACGGTATTTTCTTAAAAATTAATTAACTGATTTTTAATAGAATAACTTTTTTAACGATTTTTTATCTGCTTTTTTCTATGCGGGATATTGCATATTAAATTTCTTGTTGTATATTTGTTATGATTTAGGTGGTTAGGTTAGGTTGATTAGTGAATGGAGTTAGGACGCCCGTCTTGACTCCATTTACGCTTTTAGGGCTTTACCATCTCCACCAAAGTACCCTTATTTGTTTTCTGAGACTTAAATTCAAAAGGAAGACGCTCTCTGTATAAATACTTTTTCTGAGTAGATTCAAAAGGTCTGTAGATATAATAAACGCTGTTTCCTTTAATCTGAATATTTTCCGGATACTTGAAATTTAATTGGATCGGCGGACTCAATTTCCCTGTCTTTGTATTGACATGTCTGAGTTGTGCTTTTCCTGCAACTTCATATTGAACAAAAACTTCTCCCGTTTCATAATCCTGAATCAGCTGTTTTTTCCAACCATTTTCTTTTGGCTGCAGATGATAATAAATCGGAATACTGTCTAATAAATCTCCCTGATAAGAATAAGTGAACAGCAAATTTTTGTAATGATCAAACAAGAATACAGAATCGTTTCGTTCAAATATCGGCGCATACAATTCTTTGTAATAAATGGAATTTGTGAAATAGTACATTCCTACCCAGACTTCTTTGTCAATCCCGGTTTCGTTCTCTTTTTCCTTTGCCCATAATTTCGTGCGTACATCTACCCATTTGAACTCAGAGCGGTACAACTCCATCATTAAATCATCCTGCACTTTCGCAATTTTTCGGTAGGTTGAATCAATGATATCAAAGGTGAAATAATCAAATGCAGGATAATTCGGATTGAAATTGGAGAAATAATATTTGGTGAATGACGTGTCAACAATCGGAGCAATATATGTCATGTAGTATTGCTTTTCAATTTGCGCGATCTGGATTCGTTTATTCGTTTCCGTGATTCCGAAAACATTCTTTTCAGTAACCACATGCGGATTCCCTCTGTAATCCCGGATGAGCTCCTGCCCTTTCTCAGGCAACGGAATTTCTCCCAACAAATTGAATCCGTCGAAAAGCACCAATTCGGTTCCTTTTTTCAAATTTTTCGGGTAAGTCAATAAAAGCAGATTGTCGTTCGGCATAAACTCGAAATCAGTCACCGAAACGCGATTGGATTCAAAAACCGTATCCGGAACTCCGACCGGTTTAATTACAACTTCGCTAATCAAATGCTCTTTGCTGTAATGCATCCTCACATGAATCGTAAGCGTATCGTTTGGTTTTCCGGAATAGATCTTGGTCTGGATATCATCAAGCGGGTTAAATGCAATATGCTCCAGCTCGAAACTTGTAGCCGTTTTGGTTGAAACAGAAAAGTAAGCAGTTCCTTTCAGGTTGGTATATTGAGACTTGATAAGAGAATCGCCCTGATATTGACGGATGAAAACGCGTGAGACAGCATCTCCGTTACTCCTGTCTTTTGCAATGATTCGAACAGTTGTCTGACTGAATACAGGAATGGAAAGTAAAACCGGAATGACAAAAAGCAAAATAGATTTCATGGCCGCGAATTTCGATAAAGATGCAGTTGAATGCAAATTTCCATAAAAAATAAAAAAGCAGGGGTAAAAAATTTTTCACCCCTGCTTTTTCTATAAAAACAAATACTATATTTTACAAAGCCAGCCAAAAGTATCTTCTACTTTTCCTGCTTTCAAATCATCCAGATAAGCATGAACTTTCAATGAGAAAGTTCTGGATTCAATCGGAGGAAGAATCAAATCTTCATCGCGGTATCCGATTTTTGCAATGTGTGCAATAGTTGCAGCCGTTCCTGCTCCGAAAGCTTCTGTCAAACGACCTTCTTTATGTGCCTGTACCACTTCGGCTACAGATACCTTGCGTTCTTCAACAGGCATTCCCCACATTTGAGCAACTTCAACAACCGAACGTTTCGTGATTCCTCTCAAAATCGTATCACTTTCTTCAGAAGGTGTAATCAATTTCCCGTCGATTACAAACATCACGTTCATTGTTCCTGATTCTTCAATGTATTCGTGTGTTTTTCCGTCTGTCCAGATCAACTGATGATATCCTTTTTGCTGTCCTAATCTTGCAGGATACAAAGCTGCGGCGTAATTACCTGCAGTTTTTGCTCTTCCGACACCACCGGCAGATGCTCTGGTGTAGAACTCCTCGATTTTCACATTTACGGGTTCGTTATAATAAGCTCCAACCGGACAAGCGAAAATCACGAAGCGATACGTATCTGACGGTTTAATCCCGATATATTCGTCAATTCCGAACAAAAAAGGTCTTAAATACAAAGAATAACCTTCTTTTGTTGGAATCCAGTCACTTTCGATCTCTACAAACTTACGTGTCAGTTCTACAAATACATTTTCAGGAATCACTGGCATACACATACGTGCACACGATTCCTCAAAACGCTTCGCATTCATATCCGGACGGAAGATCGCAACTTCACCGTTATCCATTCTATACGCTTTCAATCCCTCAAAGATGGATTGACCGTAATGAATCACAGACGTAGCCGGATGCATCGAAAGAGGACCGAAAGGCATAATTTCCGGTTCTTGCCATGCACCATCTCTGTAATCCATGATTAGCATATGATCAGAAAAGACTTTTCCAAATGGTAAATTATTCCAATCAACAGCACTTAATTTTGACTCTTGGGATCGAGTCACTTTTATTGTGTCTTGATGTATCATAACGACTAATAGTTACGCGAATATACCTAAATAAGTTGAGGATTCCATTACGATTCCGGAAGTAATTCCAATATTTGTAACAACAACTATCTTTAATGTATCCAAACAAATGCATAAACTTACTACTCATTCATTTACTGCTTTTTTCCGGATCGGAACAATCATTTTATTCCTCTTAAGCAGCACTTTTTTCAAGAGCTTCGCACAAACACATTCCTTCAGCGGAAGGATCGGGAAATATCCGATTTACCTCTATATGAAGATCGAAGGAAGTAAAGTAGACGGTTATTACTTTTACAAAAACAAGCTGATTGACATTTCTTTTGCCGGAACTTACAAAACCGGATTGATCACTGTCAACACCAAGGATGCTTTTGGAGATGCACCGGAATCTCCCGAGACTTTCAAGTTCAAATGGCCCAGTAAAGCTCCTGAAGGAAGCTGGGGTAACAACGGGAAATTACTCGAGTTAAAACTGTTGCCATTGACCGCAAAGGAAACCGGAAGTCCTAAATGTTCCAATCCTTATCTTGTAAAGGAGAATCCGGACATCGGTGATATGACCAAAGTGAAGATCGGTCTTTTCAAGTTAAAAGAAGACGGAAATCCGGAAGTTATCAATCATATCAAAATCCGCTACTTTACAGAGGTTAGCACAGGAATCAACTTGTTCCGCATAGATTCCGGGCTGGTAGCTGACAAGCAAAAGGACGCGAATCTATACCTGGAAAATTTTCACATATCGGAATTTCTGACATCCCTGGAATGCGCTTCCTATTCTACATCCGGCTCCGATTACAATTTCAGCACTTCAAACATTGGTCTTTCAAATGAGTTGATCTGCTTTTCTGTTTTTGCTGCATTCTATTGCGGCGGTGCACATCCCGACGAGACCAATTATGGGGTGAACTACTATTTAAACACCTCCAGAAGAATTACATCAACTGATTATCTCATTGCTGACAAGGACGAATTATTTCAAAAACGCGTTTTGGCATACTTATCCAAAATGAATCCCGGATATTTTAATCCGGATGCAGAATCCAATCAGGATGATCCCGGATATGACTGTGAATACTATAACCCGGAGCTCTGGACTACCGATTGCAGTTTCACATTTACGCATGAAGGATTAAAACTTCACCCGTCATTTTCTCATTATATGGCTCCCTGTATGGATCCTGAATGGGCTGTTATACCCTATTCAGAATTGAAAGAATTGATAAAACCTGAATTCTACAGTAAATTGATTCGGTTGAAACCCTAATTTTACAAGTTCAATAGTTAAAAGGTTCAAAAATATCCTAAGCTTGTCGAAGGATGAACATTCATAAAACAAACCATGTCAAAAAAGAGCGAAGAAATTCTATCCAATTATTGGGGCTATTCTCAATTTCGACCTTTACAGGAAGAGATTATCGATGCTTCTATTTACGGAAAAGATGTAATTGCTCTTTTGCCTACCGGCGGCGGAAAGTCCATCTGCTTTCAGATTCCGGGAATCGCACGCGAAGGAATTACGATTGTGGTTTCTCCGTTGATCGCACTCATGGAAGATCAGGTCAATCAATTGCAAAAAAGAGGAATTCGCGCAAAAGCTCTCACGAGCGGTTTATCATTCAGAGAAATCGACATTTTACTCGACAATGCCAAATTCGGAGGAGTCGATTTTCTGTACATTTCACCTGAACGAATTCAGACAAGATTATTTCAGGAACGGGTGAAACAAATGGAAATCGGTTTGTTTGTGGTGGATGAAGCGCATTGCATCTCGGAATGGGGACACGATTTCAGACCGGCTTATATGGAAATTCCCAAACTCCGCGAGTTCCATCCTGAAGTTCCGATCATAGCTGTTACGGCAACGGCAACTCCAAAAGTTAAGGAAGACATTGCCACTCATTTGAAGCTTAAGAATCCGGAGCTGTTTGAAGCTTCTTTCGAAAGAAATAATGTCAGTTACGAGGTTTACCATGTTTCCAATAAGTTAGATGCAATTACCAAATGGATTCACAAAAATCCGAATGACGTTGGGATTGTTTATTGTCAAACGCGTAAAAGCGTGAAGGACGTGATGATCTATTTGCAATCGCAAAAGGTAAAAGCGAACATGTATCATGGCGGAATGAACAGCAAAGAACGAAGCCTTGCGCTTTCGAACTGGTTGTCTGAGAAAACTCCGATTATGGTTGCTACCAATGCTTTTGGAATGGGAATCGACAAACCAAACGTACGTTTTGTGGCGCATTTCGAAGTTCCGAACAATCCTGAATCTTATTTTCAGGAAGCAGGAAGGGCTGGAAGAGACGGAAAAGAATCCAGAACCTTTGCTTTCATCGAACCTGTTGATCTGGATGAAATTGCAGAACGCGTACTGACTCAATTTCCAAGTCCGGATACCATTCGGTTGATTTACAGAGCGCTTTGCAATTACCTGAAAATTGCAATCGGATCGGGAGAACATGAATCATACGAATTGAAGTTCAACGATTTCGTGAAGAAATTCAATCTGAACATCACAGAAGTTTACCCGGCTTTTAAGTTGTTGGAAATGAACGGAAGCATTCTGTTTTCCGAACAAGGATTGAGAGGTTCCCGGATTAAGATCAGCATCGACAAAACACATTTGTATGGCTATCAGTTGAAAAATCCGGTTTTGGATCCTTTGATTACCTGGGTTTGCCGGAACTACACGGATGTATTTGATTCTTTTTCCGAAATCGATGAAAATGAAGCTTGCCAGCGTTTGAAGATTTCAACTTCGGAATTGGAACGCCAGTTGAAACACCTGGAAGAACATGGAATCATTGACATCACCTGGCGAACAGAATTGCCGATGGTTACTTTTCTTCACGAACGGCTTCCGGATGATTACATCGAACTGAGACCTGAAGTGTATCATTTCCGCAAAGAACGTGCGCTGGACCGTATGAATGTAATGAAAAACTATCTGGAGCAAAAACATTGCAGACCTCGTTTCATTATCTCCTATTTCGGGCAGGAAAGTGAACCTTGCGGAAAATGCGATTACTGTCTGGAACAAAATCTGCTTGAAAAGCATCCCCGACTGGAATTGGAACTCATTGCACTTCTGACTCAGAAAGAACTGACTTTAGCAGAGATTGTTGGTCAATTTGACACCTCTTTTGCTGCCAAGATCAAAAACACATTAAGAGAGCTGATTACTCAGGAGCGTATTCAATTCAGTGGGAAACATTTTTCCCTCCCGCGGTAACCGTTCTTTTTAAGTCCATGATTTCTCTTTGCAGGTCCTGAATACTTCTTGTCAGCAAGGAATCATCAATGCGCATTTCAGGTAAGCTCGGAGAAATGTAGTTCACAAATTTCCACATTTCAACAATATCATTGACTTTTACAAAATAAGGCAAGTACAATGGATTTGTTGAACAAAGCTCAAAAGACTGTGCAGATTCGATGTGATTATTCACAATTTTAAAGACAATTCCATCATCTTTCGTCACTACAATGCAAGGAGTGCCGCTTCTTACGCTTCCCCAATTCTGAATGTATTCAGCAACAACAAAAGAACCTTCATCTACAGGAGGCATCGAATCCCCGACAATTGGAAATGAACGATACTTTCTGTTTTTTGACAGGAATGGCAAACTGAAGGTCGGAAGTACTTTCAAATAATCCGGATCAGCATAACCAGTTGTGTAACCTGCTCTCGCCTGCTGCGGGATTAATTCGATCATTTCATTGTCTTCCGCATCAACCAAAGAAGTCAGAACGCGTAGGTTTTTTCCGTTAATATCTGCGTAAAGTCCTGTACTAATCGTTGTCCAGTCACTTTCCGTGAATTCGGAGAAATCCTTTGTCAACAGATCGTCAATCGGAACAGCGTAATAATTACTTAAAGCAATCAAGGTATCAATCCCGGGTTCAGCGATTTGATTTTCATATCCGGAATAGCTACTGCGTGTCAATCCCAAATCAGATGAAACTTCTTCCTGCGATTTTTTTTTGCTTTTGCGGATCAATTTTAAATTATTACCCAACTTCATAACGATCAAATTTTAATCAAAACTATGATTATTTTTTAATCCAAACAAGTTTTAGTGAATTTAATTTAAACAAAGTCAAAGGAATGAGTTTATTTTCCGGCATAAAAACAGTCCTGAATAAATTGGTTTACGAGTTCTTCGAAACATCCCGAAAGCCTTATCCCAACAAGCAAATAGACGCATGCCTATCTATCTTTTCACTGCTAAATTCAGCACAAAACCAATTATTTCCTTCTCTCCTGCATTTTCTGCAGCAACTTATGAACTTCAAACGTAATCGGTCTGCCAACCAGATCTGAATAAACCTTGACGAATTTTGCCCCGAGGAAAATAATCTGAGACGAATAATACATCCAAGCAAGGAAAATCAGCAAGGTTCCAGCGATTCCCATCTGGCTTCCGAAAAAGTATTTCGTTAAGTAAAATTTTAAGCCGATTTGTCCGAGATACAATAAAACAGAAGTTAGCAGTCCGCCGGCAAAAGCCAGTTTCCAAAGCACTTTCCCATCGTGCAGGAATTTGTATACCAAAGCGAATAAAACGGTATTAATCCCGATTGCAACCAGGTATTCAACTCCCGAAAGAATCCACTTTTGTTTTAAATGCAGGGAATTATACAATTCTCCGCTGATCGACATGAAAATCGTTTCTCCGGTATAAAGCAGTACGATCGAAACACCGAACACGGCAAGCATAAAAACAGAAATCAATTTCGTGAGGATCGTATAGAATATTTTCGTTTTCTGATCCTCTATTTTAACATGGATATCATAAAACTCATTGACACTCATTCTCAATGACGAAATCAACGCAGAGCTTGAAAACATCAGCGCAACGATCCCGATAATATTCAGAACCAAACTGCTTTTCTCAAAATGAACTTCAGATAAAAAAGCTAAAATACCGGAACTGTCTTTTAAACCGACCTGCTCTTCAAGTAACACTTTAATCAAACGCAGGATTTCCTCCTGTCCCATGACTTTTCCGAAACTGATCACCGCAAGGTAAATAATCGGAATGATTGCAAAAACAGCGTAATATGCCAGAGCAGCTCCATGAAAAAACGAATTCTCCTGGAAGAATTCCAGAAAAGTCCGTTTAAAGAGTGTCAGCATCTCTCTCCAGCTAAGCTTTCGTATTTTTACTTTTGAGCTCAATCCGTTTTACTTTTTTGAGTGGTTTATCTGCATACAAAACGATCGTTTCACCGGATTTGGTCTTAAAGAATGATTTCCAGTATGCGCCAAAGAAAACAGCGTCTGTAAATTCCAATTCAAAACCTCCTTTTTCTACAATTTTGTATTCACAAGGTCGAAATAATATTTTAGTTTTCTCCTTTTTTATTTCATTTAATTCTCCGAAGTATGCTCCTTCGTTCATATTGGAAGGATGAAAATAAAATGCTTCCGGAGTATCGATCCGCTTTAGTTTCCCCTGATACAGAAAACCAATCTTCTCACACCATTGCATCACTTCAGCTCCTTCATGAGAAACCAAAATACACAAAGTGTTCCGAACTTCAACCAATTGTTTGATGTAAGCTCCGATTTTCAACCTCAAATGAGCATCCAGATGCGAAAAAGGCTCATCTAAAAGCAAAACTTCTGATTCCATGGCCAAAGCCCGTGCGATAGACAAACGCTGCTGTTCTCCACCCGATAAATACCGGGCTTGCTTATCCGAAAGATGATTCAGTTCAACCAGCTCGAGCAATTCCTTGCAAAAACGCAGTCGTGCCCTTTCGGGTAAATGAAGGATTTTGATTAAAACATTCTCCTTTACGGTATGAAACAAATCCAATCCGAAATCCTGGTTTACCAGTTGAATTTCATCGTGTCCGGGAATTAATTTTTCACTCGGACCTTTTACCCGAACGCCATTCCACGAAACACTTCCTTTGGAAGGATCGTTCAATCCTGCGATAATTTTGAGAAGTGTTGATTTTCCGTCTCCGCTTGCACCAACAATCCCGAAAATTTCACCGGGTTTTAGTTCCAGAGAAATACCCTGAAGTACTTTTTGCTGGTCGCTGTAGGAAAAATGAAGCTGTTTTATTGAAAGCATTAATTTCTCAATTCCTTTGGAAAAGCACTTAGTACAATATACACTCCGGGAACCGGATTTTCGACCACTTCGTCATCATTCAGATAAACGGTTAATCTCTTTCTATCGTGATCAATCACATATTCATCCAGACATTTCTCAGAGAAAACAATCGCCGTAGCACTTTCTTCTCCATGAAAAACGAATTGAATCACATCCTGAATCTCGTAATGAAACGGTTTGTTCTCCCCCATTTCTCCTGCCAGAATGAAAGGCTGATCCCTTACAATTTCAAGTACGTCGGAAGCATCCTTCAATTTGAATTCATCCTCCCATTCATGGCGGATATTTTCAGGTGAATCTTTCCCTTCATGTTTCTCCAAGGCATATTCTTCAGAGAATGAACTATTTTTTAAAAACACTTGAATGATATAAGACATCTTTCTTTTTTGAGATCAGACACAAAGATACTTATAATTGAAAATTTAGAATGTATAATTGACCATACGATTTGCTTTATGTTTTTGATTTTTTCGTTTTCCATTGATATAAAATAAGTAAAAAAAAGTTAAGCACCCTTCTAGGGTTATAAACCCTAGAACAGTTTTTACTCATTTCATTTTACCGGTTTTTAATGATTTCATCTCCACTACTTCACTAATTCAGGGCACAGAGGATTGCAACTCAGTCTTCAAAAGCTGCGCTTATCCATCGTTGCTGTCGCACTAACGTTTGTTGCAACTCAGTCTTCAAAAGCTGCGCTTATCCATCGTTGCTGTCGCACTAACGTTTGTTGCAACTCAGTCTTCAAAAGCTGCGCTTATCCATCGTTGCTGTCGCACTAACGTTTGTTGCAACTCAGTCTTCAAAAGCTGCGCTTTTTCTTATCTTTGCACAAAAAATCGCAATATGTACTCCAATGTTCAATTACTTCCGCACAAAACGCAATCAATGGAAAGACGCCATCCGTGGATCTTTTCGGGTGCTTTAAAAGAAATGCCGAAATCAATTGAAGATGGAGAAGTTGTAGCTGTTTTGGATTCCCGGAACAATGAAATTGCCAAAGGACATTTCCAACACGGCTCTATTGCAGTGCGTATTCTTACGTTCAATCAGGAAGCAATCGATCAGGATTTCTTCAATATGCGGATTTCGAATGCAGTTGAACTGCGTAAGAAACTGCACCTTTTCAGAGAAGACAATAACGTTTGCAGGTTGATTCACGGAGAAGGCGACGAGTTACCGGGATTGGTAATTGATTTTTATGGCGGAGTTGCTGTCATTCAATGTCACAGTTTGGGAATGTATCTGCAAATTGACCTGATCAAAAATGCCTTGATTCATGCATTGGGGAGCGATTTAAAAGCAGTTTACAACAAATCGAAGGAAACCCTTCCGGGAAGAATTCCGGTTGAAGACGGTTACCTGTTTGGTTCTTGCGAAACGCCTCATATTGCATTGGAAAACGGTGTGAAATATCAATTGGACTGGATCACAGGACAAAAAACCGGATTCTTCATCGACCAAAGAGAAAACAGAGCTTTGCTCGCGAAATATGCTGAAGGCGCTAAAATTCTGAACACCTTCTGTTATTCGGGAGGATTTAGTTTGGCGGCTCTTAAAAACGGAGCGAAAGAAGTGCATTCACTCGACAGTTCCAAAAAAGCCATTGAGCTTACCGACGCGAATATCGAATTGAACGGATTCAATAATCACCAATCCATTGTTGCGGATGCCATGAATTTTATTCGTGAAACAGGTGAAGAATACGATATCATCATTCTGGATCCTCCGGCTTTTGCCAAACACCGCGATAAAAGACATCAGGCTGTTCAGGGATACAAGCGGTTGAATGCCATGGCGATTCAGCACATTCGTCCCGGCGGATTATTGATGACGTACAGCTGTTCGCAAGTTGTAGACAAGCAATTGTTTAACAATACCATTATCGCCGCTGCAATCGAATCCGGAAGGACGGTTAAAATATTGGAACAGCTGCACCAGCCTGCAGATCATCCTATCAATGCATTTCACCCGGAAGGAGAATATTTAAAAGGACTGCTTTTACAAATTATTTAATGCTCGATATTCAATATAAGTCCATTCTCAGAATGGCTTTACCTATGATGTTAAGTGGATTCATCCAATCCATTATTTCCATTACAGATGCCGCATTTCTAAGCCGATACAGTACACTTGCCTATGACGCTTCAGGAAGTGCCGGTTTGTGGTACATTACTTTTTACATGGTTTTCACCGGATTGGGAGACGGAGCACAAATTGCAATGGCTCAAAAAGTCGGAGAAAAAAACACGAAGGGATTCGCGGCCGTTTTTCAATCCAATTTTGTCATTTTAGTTACTGCGGCAATTTTCATGACCATTTTGGTACAGCTGGGAATGCCTGCATTGATGCGTTATCTGGTCACCAATCCTGAACTGGCAAAAGCAGAGCAATCTTTTTTGGAAATCAGAAGTTATTCTTTTTGGGCTGCAACCATTACGTTAAGCATTCAGGCTTCCTATCTGGCAGTTGGTAAAACAACGCTGGTTTTACTTGCCGCTCTGATCGCAGCTGTTTCCAACATTGTTCTGGACTACTTCCTCGTTTTCGGAATCGGCCCCTTTCCCCGATTGGGTCTTGAAGGTGCGGCTATTGCATCTACAAGTGCTGAATTTTTGGCGATGCTGTTTCTCTTAAGCACCCTTCTCGGAGGAAAGTTGAGAAAACACTATCCGGTTTTACAGGCAAATTTCATCAGTAAATTCCAGATTAAGAAAAACCTGATAATCGGAATGCCCCTATTGTTTCAGGGAATTATCGCCCTTTCCATCTGGACGATCTTCTTTATCTGGATTGAACAAATGGGTGGAGACAATCTGACGGTTTCATTAAACATCCGGTATATTTATTTCCTTGCTTTTATTCCCATCTGGGGATTTGCGGCAACCACGAAAACGTATATCGCACAATATTACGGAGCGAAGGAATTTCTCTTCATTCCCACCATTCAGCGCCGGATTCAGTTCCTGACGATCAGTTTCCTCATTCTGACTTTTCATGGAGCCGTTCTTTATCCTGAAACACTGATCCGATTGGTTTCAGATCATTCTGATCATGTGGCGGAAAGCGCAAAAATCCTGCGCATTGTCAGCGGATCGATTCTCGTTTATGGTTTTGTAAGCGTTTATTTCCAAACCATCAGCGGAAGCGGACAAACGCGGATTACTTTATTGGTCGAATGTATTTCCACTTTTTTGTACGTTCTTTCGGCCTATCTTTTCATCAAAATCTGGAACTGGCCAATCCACATGGTGTGGCTCGTAGAATACGTTTACTTTATCTCGATGGGCGTTTTTGCCTTCGGATATCTGAAATTGTTTAACTGGACGAAAGAACCTAAAATATCATGAATAACTTGCGCATAGTTTTTATGGGAACACCCCATTTTTCGGTTGGAATATTGGAAGCAATTCAATCTGCCGGTTTGAATCTGGCCGGAATTGTAACTGTTGCCGATAAACCCGCAGGAAGAGGTCAGTTGATGCACGAAAGTCCGGTAAAACAATTCGGAGTTCAAAACAACATTCCGGTTTTGCAGCCTTTAAAACTGAAAGATCCGGAGTTCATTTCCGAACTGGAAGCGTTGAATGCAGATGTTTTCGTTGTAGTAGCTTTCAGAATGCTTCCGGCAGAAGTATGGAAAATGCCGAAGAAAGGAACCTTTAATCTACACGCATCTCTTCTGCCCGATTACCGCGGCGCAGCTCCTATCAACTGGACCATTATCAACGGAGATACTGAAACAGGATTAAGCACCTTCTTTATAGATGAAGAAATCGATACCGGAAATGTGATTAAGCAAGTCCGGATGCCGATTGGTGAAAATGAATCTGCAGGCGAACTACACGACCGGATGATCATTGAAGGAGGTAAATTAGTTGTTGACACTTTAAATGACATTTCATCCGACTCCGTTACTCCTATTCCACAAGCAGAATTTACGCATTCACCTAAAAGACCCGCTCCGAAATTGTTTAAGGAGAATACGAAAATAGAATGGACGGAAAATCCGGCAACGATTCACAACCTGGTTCGCGGTTTATGTCCGTACCCTTCTGCCTGGACGACCTGGAAAAATGCTAAAGGAGAAATCAAGAACGTGAAAGTATTTCAAACACGTTTGAGCGGTGAAAACGGAAATGGAACGTTTCAATTAGGTTCAACTAAAACGCAATTGTTCGTTGATACAAACGAACAAAAGTTGGAAATCGTCGAGTTTCAGGTCGAAGGAAAGAAAAAAATGAGCGCAAAAGAGTGGCTGGTGGGGAATTCCGCAGCTGACTGGAGCATTTTATTTTGATTAATTTTCATCGAAGAAAACCCTAAATTGGTCGGCGAAGCCCCAAAAACAGGGAGGTTTATCAACAAATACGTTTATTTATCAACAAAATCAACGCTTTTTAGTGTTTAGCCTTGGTAGAGAAGCATATTCCTATATTTTTGTTGTGTTAATTATTAGAAATCATTCAAAAAAAACCAAACTATGAACAAAGCAGAATTAATTGATGCGATTGCTTCTGAAGCAGGATTGTCTAAGGCTGATGCTAAAAAAGCATTGGATGCATTTGTAGGTGCTACAATAGGGGCATTAAAAAAAGGAGACCGTATTTCTTTAGTAGGATTCGGTTCTTTCTCAGTTTCTAAGCGTGAAGCTAGAACTGGTCGTAATCCACAAACTGGAAAAGAAATCAAAATCGCAGCTAAGAACGTTATTCGTTTCAAAGCTGGTGCTGAGTCCTCTGGAGCAGTTAACTAAGAAGAATATTCTTAAAAAGAAAAATCCCTCCGTCAATCGATGGGGGGATTTTTTATTTATACCTTTTTGGAAACTGTCAAACCTCTTTAATTCCGGTTTACACCCTTTTATCCGCCCATTGCTACATTTCAATACATGACATCTCATTTTGATTCAGACTGTTTCAATTTTCTATAAATTGGTATCGTTGGAAAACCTGTTGAATTGGAATTCGAATGACAAATCAGAGTAACGCAAATCCTTTCTTCTACGATCACGATCAAACCATTGTGAAATTCGGTTGTGAAGGAAATATCTTTAATTTATCGTCTCTGAAAGAATTCGACCGCCCGATTATCTCTCATGGGTTTGCAATCAAGTTTGTTCATGAAGGGGTTGAACGGTACACGATCAACAATAAATCCTACAGTATCACGCCCGGATCTTATTTGCTTCTGAACGGACAAAAGGAAGGCAAAGTTGAAATTGACAGCAGTAAAAATGTGAAAGGCATCTGCTTAAATGTCTCCAATGAGTTTATCTCGGAGGTTATTTCCACCCTTCAAGCTCCTGATACCGCAGTTTCCGACCCGGAATTGTCGCGTTTCTTTTACACCGAACACTTTCTTGAAAACAAGTATTCTTCCGCTCATACACATTTAGGCTCACAATTACTGGAGATCAGCAAACACATTACAAATCATGCTTTTTCAAGCAATCAGATCAATCCCGAATTGTTTTACCTCTTGGCAGAAAGTTTGGTTGCAGATCAGCTTCAGGTTTTCAAACAGCTTCAGTCGATTCCCTCTATCAAAGCAGAAACCCGCAGAGATTTGTGCCGTCGCGTTTTGAAAGGAAAAGAATTCATTGATTCGAGCTACACGGAATCCATCACTATTGAGCAGATTGCGCGAATTGCAGGCATGTCGGAATACCATTTTTTCCGCTTGTTTAAACAAACCACCGGTTCTACTCCTTATCAATACATTCTTTCCAGCAGACTGAACAATGCTTCTCTCTTGCTGCAAGCAGGTTATTCTGTTTCTGATGTCGCCATTACCATGGGATTTTCAGATATCCATTCGTTCAGTAAAGCGTTTAAAAAACATTTCGGTCTTTCGCCCACTTTGTACGCTTCCGTTAAGATTTAACAACCGTCCAACACCTTATTTCAAACGTTTACATAAAATTGCAGTATTTGACAAACAACCTTTCCTGAATTAGAACATCTTTGTACTACAGTTCTATTATTCAAAAACCCAATGATCAACAAAGGCTTCAACTACGGCATTCTGCTTCTTTCTTTTTTTGTAATTCAATTTGCTTCCGCTCAGCATTCAACAGTGGCGGGTAAAATTTCTGGAATTGATCCGCAGCTCCCTCCGATTGTTCGTTTGTGCAATGCGTCGGATTCTTCTCTCGTAAAAGGAGCTATCTCGGATTCAACAGGAAAATTTGAGTTTGAAGGACTAAAAAATGGCGTTTTCATTCTGATTATCGCGCAAACAGGCTATAAACAGTTTGTTAGTCAAGCGATTGAAATTACTGCAGATTCCAGCTTTATTCAACTACCGGATATTTCACTGATTGTTTCTGAAACTGAACTGGAAGATGTCGTAATTACCAACCAAAAACCGTTCATCGAACGCAAAATTGACCGCGTAATTGTCAATCCGGACGCCTTGGTTGGCGGTACCGGAACAACGGCTCTTGATCTTTTGGAGAAAGCGCCGGGCATCACCGTAGATTTCAATGGAAATATTTCACTGAAAGGTAAATCCGGAGTACAGGTTTTTATCGATAACAGACCCACTTATATGTCGCAGGAAGATCTTGCGTCCTATCTGCGTTCCTTGCCTTCAAACTCGGTTGCTTCGATCGAAATCATGACCAATCCACCTGCCAGATACGATGCTTCCGGAAATGCGGGAATTATCAATATCATTTTGAAAAAGCTGAAAGAAAAAGGATTTAACGGAGGAATTACTTTAAGCTACGGCCAGGGAAGATATTTACGCACAAACAACAGTTTCAGCCTCAATTACCGCGTGAATAAGATCAATTTGTTCACAACGCTTGGATGGAGTCAGAATAATTCTTTTCAGGATCTGACTATCAACCGTTATTATTACACTCCGTCCAATCAATTCAGTTCTGCCTTTTTGCAGCATTCCTACATCAAGAGGCAACACGGCGGAAAAACAGGAAAAATCGGGATGGATTGGTACGTCAGCAAAAAATCAACGATCGGAGTTGTTTTTTCGGGATTCCACAATCCGTCCATGACAACACAAACCAATCAGGCTGATATCTTAGCTGCCGATAATTCTGTTGCAGCATTGGTTTCAGCTCACAGTACTTCCGATAATCTTTGGTATAACGGGAGCGCCAACATTAATTATTCACTGAAAATCGACAGTTTGGGAAAAGAATTGACGGTCAATGCGGATTATATTCGTTACAAATCCGAGCATTCACAAACGCTGGATAATAAAACGCGCGCATTGGACGGCACACTGATGAATTCACTCGATCTTTCGTCTTCACTGCCGGCAGATATTGATATCAAAACAGCCAAGATTGATTATGTGAACCCGTTTAAAAAGAATAACCGACTGGAATTCGGAGTAAAAACGGCTTTTGTGAGTACGGACAACACGGCAGATTTTTACGATGTCGTTAATGGTTCGCAAATTCCGAATTACACATTCTCCAACCGTTTTCTTTACAAGGAGAACAACAATGCGGCTTATGCAAACTATGCGCAGGAATGGGGGAAATTTGCCCTCCAGATTGGTTTGCGCTTTGAAAGCATCCAAATGCAGGGAGAACAATTAGGCAACCCACTGGTCGCAGATTCGAGTTTCACACGGATGTACAACAGCTTGTTTCCGACGGCTTATTTTTCCTATAATCCGGACAATTTGAAACAGCATCAGATTGGCTTGTCTTTCGGACGAAGAATCGATTATCCGAATTATCAGGATATGAATCCTTTTACTTATCCGATGGATGCTTACACGTATTACGCCGGAAATCCATTTCTGAAACCGACTTTCTCTTATAACTTCGAACTGACCTATTCTTACAAAAATGTCTTTTCGACCACCATCGATTACAGTCTCGTGCACAACCTCATTAACGAAACCAACGAACAGGTAAACAATATTTATTACAGCCGACCGGGGAATTACGGCAATCAAACAGCCTACGGAATTAGTGTCAGCGGTGAATTCAATATATTCAAATGGTGGAGTGTTCAGTATTATTCAGAGTTGAAGAACATCGGGTACAATACTTCCATTTACAATCAACCGCTAAAGGAAAACCGCTGGTATTGGTACGTTGGTCCGGCTTTTAAATTCATCATCACTCCAAAATTTTCAGCTGAACTGGCAGGTTCGTATCAAACGCGCATTTTATCCGGTCAGTTTTTGACCATTCCGGTCGGACAATTGAGAGCCGGGTTTGCATACAAGATTCTGAAAGAAAAAGGTTCTGTTAAATTGAATATTTCAGATATGTTGTATACCTATCAACCCGGCGGAGATATCCGGAACATCGCAAACTCCAAAGCCAATTGGAAAAGTCGTTTGGATACGCGGGTTCTTACCCTGAGTTTTTCGTACCGATTCAGCAAAGGAAAAGCACTCAACGCGCGTCAATCCGGGGCTTCCGACTCGGAGAAACAGCGCGTCAATGCGAATTGATTCTGAATTTGTGTCGACCCGTCAGAACTCCAAACGATAACTCAGAATCGGAATCAAAGACGTTTGATACCAATACTTTACAGCTCCCGTTTTGTCATCGAAATATTGTCCTCCGACATTTTTTCTGTTTGTCGTATTCTGAATATCGAGCGCTACAGTACTTGTAAGTCTTTTGTAGTTGCGTTTCAAACTTAAACGGATATCCAATCTGTAATAATCAGGCATTCGTTTTCCATAGGTCTGCGACGTTACAAATTTCGTTTCACCGGTTGCTATGGATGCATCCAGATCTATCGGTGTGTAACGGAACCCTCCGACGTAGATGGATTTAATATTGAAACCAATGGTTCTGTTTTTCTTCTTGTTTCTCAGACTCCATTCTTTTCCGATGGTTAATGAAGTCGCATAATTGGTATTGAATCGTGTATCATACCAATTTCCGTCAGCTGCTTTGTATTTTGATTCATACAATGATGCGGACAACAAATAATAGAGGTTTTTGAACAGGAATCGCTCATAAGTCAGTTCAAGTCCATAATTTCTCCCAAGCCCGGAATTACTCAGCGCTTCAGAAGGAAAACCATCCGTAGAATTTAAAATCGAATAGGTACTTGTGGGATCTTTACTGATCGGAACGTGAAACAAATGCTGGTAATACACTTCTGTTTTGATGTGTTCGTGTTCATTCAAAACGAAATCGTATCCGAAAACCGCATGATGTGCCTTACTTAACTTCAGATTTCGGTTCGGAAGTCTGGTTATTCCATTCTCCGTATTCTCCACAAAATAAACACCAATCGGCTGCAACTGACTGTGTAAACCATAACCCAAAGTAAGGTGATGCTTCGGATGCAAATCGTAACGTATCGATGCCCGCGGTTCAATCGAATGACTGTTATTCAGGAATAGTTGAAAGTAATGAATCCCGACATTTGCCGTCAGTTTTTCAGTGAGGTGGGAATTCCATTGAAAAAACACCTGCATGGTTTCAGTTCCGCCTTTCTCATTGATCTCCTCCAATAAAACCGTCGAATCCCCCATATCGCTCTGTTTTAAGCTATAGCCCAGATGATTCAGGATAAATCCGGTTCGGATATTGTTCTTTGCGTTGATCTTTTGAGTGTATGTACTTGAAAGCGTCAACTTGTTCTGCAAAAACCGCTGTTCATATTCCCGGACCAAAGAACTGTAATCATCCTGAAGTCTATCCTGCTTATAACCATTTTCGGTTCCGGAAAACACCAACGCCGTTTTTAGATATGATTTGTTCCGGAAAAGCTTCGTGTTCGTCACTCCGACAGCTCCCGTATTACTATAAAAATTTGTATTTAAGCGTAGAAAGTCATCTTCCTGCCAACGAACAGAATCTTTTTCAGCGGTAGTTGTCTGATAGCTCAATCCACCAAAACCGAAGATGGTAAACTTCCCCAGTTTCCTGGTCGGGAGATACAAATTGAATGACATATCCTGAAAATTGGTGTTTGCATCGCCGATCGGAATTCCTATTTTTCCCAATATGTTTAATGTCGAATAGCGGTAATTAATGAGGTATGATCCTTCATACCCTTTTTTGAACGGACCTTCGGTTGCCAAATCCATTCCCATAATTCCCAGCTGTACAGTGTATTCGCGTTTTTCATTATTCCCTTTTCTCAATCGCAGGTCGAACACGCCTGAAAGTGCATTTCCATATTCTGCGGCAAAAGCTCCGGTTGAAAAATCAGAATTACTCAAAAGTTGTGCACTTAGGATAGAGATTCCGCCGCCAGCTGTTCCAACATTCGAAAAATGGTTCGGATTCGGGATTTCCACGCCTTCCATTCGCCATAAAAGCCCGTTTGGTGAATTTCCGCGAATCGAAATGTGATTGTTCCCGTCGCCGGCAGTTACAACACCTGCAAAAGAGGTTGCCATCCTGGCAGGATCATTTACCGCCGCTGCGAATTTCTGTGTTTCTTCCACAGAAAACGTTCTGGTACTGACCGTGGAAAGTTCATTCAGAGGTTTGTTTTTATCTGTTTTAGCAGTGATCACCACCTCATTTATTTTTTTCAGGTCTTCCTCCATATTGATTACCAGAACCAATTCCTTTCCGGCATTAACCGTGACATTTTGCATAATCACCGGTTTGTAATCGTAGGCTGTAATTTCAATGGTTCTGCTTCCAACCGGAACGCGTGACAGGTTGAATTTTCCGTCCTCGTTTGCTACTGCATGAATGACAGAATCCAACCCGGTTATTTTAATGATCGCACCTGGAATAGAAGACTGAGTAATATTGTCGACAACTGTGCCGCGAACCGTTTGTGTTTGGGAGAAACAGGTATTGACAATAAAACATAGTAATCCTGATACGAAATATTTCGTTAGCATTTTTTGAAACATGGTTTTGAGAGATTAAAAGAGAGAAAAAAAATTACGAATTACGAATTAGAAACAGGCAATTAAAGGATGAAACCTCTTTTCCTAATCATACAGATCTATAAGCCTGACTCAGATCAATCAATTCGTAACTCGTAATTGGGAATTCGCAATGAATTAAATATGGATTACAGAACCGGAACCACTGATATTTGTGTTTACAATCGGATTTCCTTTGTATCTGATATCTCCGCTTCCGGAAATAGTTGCTTTCAATTGATCCACTGCCCAAACAGAAATTGATCCCGAACCGCTGATTTTTGCATCTGAATTATTTGCTTTCAGATTCTCCATTTCAACACTTCCTGAACCGCTGATTGTTGCTTTTTGGTTTGTTACTTCTCCGCCTGAAACAGAGATATTCCCTGAACCGCTAATCTTTGCTTCCAATTCATCCGAATGAACCGAAGCAAGTACGATATTTCCCGAACCACTTACATTCAATTCCAGATCTGTTGTTAAAATATCGGATGATGACTCAACGTTTCCACTTCCGCTCAAATCAATCGCTCGCAGATCCGGAGAGTGAATAACGATCGTGATATTACTGTGTTTACGAACCCATTTACTGAATTCAATTTCCAATTCTCCCCCATTGATATCGGTTGTAATCACATCAATCACATTTTGCTGTGCTGAAATTTCAACGAAATAAACGGAGTCCTGCACATAATTTACATCCGCATCGATAGACAATGAAATCTTGTTGAAACCACTCAAATCCCGGGTTTCAGTAACCGTTCCTCCTTTTCCTTTAATTGAATTGAATAGATGTTTCTTACAAGATGTGAATGACACCGCAAGAATCAAAACTGCCGGAATTATCAATTTTAAACTTTTCATAAAGACTTTTATTTTGTTAGTTGTATCTATGACAATTCAGTTTGGGTTTACCCCTATTTCGAAATGAAAAAAAATGACTTCATTACGTTACATATTTGTGTCATTCAATACAATTTGTTTCTTCCTCCCCCTTGGTCCCCCTCCAAAGGGGGAGACTTTAATTCCTCTTTCAAGGAGAAAGAATCATTTTAAAACTGATTAAAATTTCGAAGCTAAGCTCGATTTACTGAGTGGATTCTCAATTTCCCCCTTTGGAGGGGGACTAAGGGGGAGGATATCCTTGTTTCTGAAAAATCAGTGACTATTCTAGTCTAGAAAAATCGCAAAGCCAGTTTTGCCCCAACCCATAAACGATTGGAATAAGAGCCGTTAACGGAATTATGAACTGTGCGTTGCTTGATTCTGCTCCAGATCGGATCAATTTCCGGGTCAGTGATTTCAGCATTGTACCAGTTGAATGTTGGTCCGGCTGCAATACTGAAATTCTTTCCGAAGCGGTATTCAATTCCCAGAAAACCTTTCGTCAGCATGTTATATGCAAAGTCGGTGTTGTTCAAATAGAGATGCTGCGTCGTGAGATCCAGATTCAAATACCATTTTCTTCCTAATCGAAGGGCTGATCCTACTCCGTAACCAAATGTCCACAAGGAACGCCCTCCTTCAATCTGCATTCCACCGATGAAAATATTGTGAAACGCATCCACACCGGTTCTGAAGCTGAGTGTTCCCAGTAAATTTTCGTCGCAGGCGATTTCAGCTTTGTGATACCCTGTTTTCACAAAACTCAAAAATCCGATAGGTATTCCGGAGATTGAATCGGCTACGTTGAGGAAACCAAGCTGCGAACCGTTCACTTTCCGGGCTCTGTTGAACAAACCCGAAAGCTGAAATCCATTCACTACACGACCAATATTTGCCAATCCGGAGATCTGACTTCCATAAATGGTATCACCCACATTCGCAATTCCGGCAAACTGACCCCCAAGCACATTTTTTGCCTGATTATAAATTCCTGCTATCTGAACTCCTTTGGTATAGGAATGATTCAAATTCGCAATTCCACCGATCTGAACGGCAATAACGGTATCTTTTACCAAATTGGCAATTCCCGCAGCCTGAAAACGCGTTACTTTCCCACGGTCGAGATTCACCAAGCCGGCAACCTGAACTCCGTCCACATCTTCTCCAACCGTATTGACCAAGCCTGCCACCTGCACTCCGGTTGATGTTCCTGAAACCAGGTTCACCAAACCGGCGATCTGCACGTATTGCACGTTTCCGTAATCGAGATTGACCAAACCACCCAATTCAAAACCATTAATCCCTTTGGATGAACCGACCAGAATATTGAATGAAAACCGGTTCACCGTATTCACGGAAAGCAAGCGGTTGGTACTTAAAGGCGGAACAAATGAAAACGCAACATTTGTAAACAAAGTGTCGGAAATGTTTCTCAAATTGGCGCGGTGTTTTCCGAATCTTCTCCAAAACGGACTTACATATGGTGTCGTGTCTTTGACCTGTGTTTCCAATGGTTGTTTTATGGAGTCGATTGAAAGAGTTACACGGATGGAATCATTCATCATGACACTCACCGGAGCTGATTTAGGCTGCAGATAAATGACTAGCGTATTTCGCTGCTGAGAGAATATCACCACCGTAGTGTCTTTAAAATCTTCTTTTGCCACAGAAATTGACAGCACATCAGCCGTTTTCGGAAACGACATATTGAAATAACCGTATTCGTCAGTGAGAGCCGACTGTTTGTTTTGCCGAAGATAAACACTGGATTCAACTACTTCTGTCGAATCTTCCGCATTCAAAATGTACCCGTTCAAAATAACATTGGACTTGTTTGCCGAAGAATTATCCGGCTTTGGTTTTGTCACTGATTTACAATTAACAATAACATATTTTCCTTTCAGTTTCCACGTACAATTTCCATTATCGAAAAGCGTATTCAAAACAATTCGGAGCGGTTGTTTGTCAAACTTTACCGACGCGCGTTGTTTATCATCAAAAGCTGTATACGAGAACACTACTCCGGTTTGATTGGAGATTTGCTTAAACAATTCTTCGTATGAATAGTTTCCGGATCGGATCGTGACCCCTTTCTCCAAATAAGGAGTTTGCGCGCTGGAATAAGAAACAGCAACGCAGCAAAGAAAAAACACACTTAAAAAACGGATCATTGTATACATGCCAATCCTTTAATCACATAAACATTTGTCTTTTCCTTGATTATGGTTACTTCAAGTGTTTGAGAGATTACCATTAAAACAGTATCCAGATCTTCATTCAAAAACTCAGTCGTAATCCTGCAATCCTTCAGCACCGGATTATCAATTCGAATATTTACCTTATAGGTTTTGTTGAGCAACTCAACCACGTCTTCTAATCGCTGGTTATCCAGCAGAATTGTTTTATACTGCTTTTTCAGATTCTCTGCCAGCACATCCAATTTCAGATCTCCGCTGGAAATCACGTAATGAGCACTTTCATTTGCATGAAGCGTGAGTTTCATTCCTTTGTTGTCGTAGATCACTACGATTCCTTCTTCAACGCGGACATAAATCGTATCCTCGGTTGTCTTCACATCGAATTTCGTTCCGAGATCCTTGATATGAATCGGTCCGGCATCAATGATAAACGGCAGTTTTTCGCTGTGTTTTACCGAGAAATGGCCTGAACCTTTCAATGTCAACGAACGGTTTTTCTTTCCGTAACCTGCCGACAGCTCCACACTCGAATGCGCTGCCAGTTGAATGTCGGTTCCGTCGTTCAATTCAATGTTCTTTTTTTCTTTTCCGGCAGTAAAAACCTTCTTTTCTCCATCTGAATTCAGAAAATAGAGAACAGCACCAAAAGAAATGATCAGAATTGCCGCCACCGAAGAAATCCATCCGATACTCAATTTTCGAACCGGAGCTTGTTTCAGTTGTGATTGAACCTTCGTCCAGGCAGCATCTGTCGAAACCGCTTGATCTACCAAACCGAACGCTTTTGCGCTTTGTTCGAAATACGTTTTATTGTCATTTGATTCAGCAATCCAGTCCTCCAGGAACATTGCTTCTTCAGGGTTTGCTTCGCCGGTAAGGAATTTGCCAATCAGCGCATCCATGTCGTGTAATGTTTTCATAGTATCTGACTAAAAAAAAGGATGAGCAAGGGCAAATAGTCTTTCAACTCTTCACGCACAATTTTGAGGGCTTTCCCCATTTGATTTTCTACCGTTTTTACCGATAAACCTAATTGATCGGCAATTTCCTGATAACGCAGTTGTTCAAAACGGCTCATTTTAAAAATACGTCCGCATTGTTCAGGCATATTTTCCACCGCCAGTTGAATCCGTTCATTGAGTTCATTCACCACAACCGAATCAGAAGTGTCTTCGTGAACAGTTGACGCTTTCCAATCTTCGGCGTAAACATTGCGCACTTTCAGATGCTTGAGCTTATTCAAACAGGCATTCTGAACAGACTTATACAAAACCGCCCGAATGGAGGTATGAATATCGAGTTGGGTTCGTTTTTCCCAAAGAGTAACGAATACCTGCTGAACAACGTCCTCCGTCTCATCTGAATCTTTCAGAAATGTGTTGCCGTAGCGAACCAGCGGCTTATAATAATCGCGAAATACCATTTCAAATGTGCTTAAATCTCCTGTCACAACTTGTGTTATCACTTGTTTTTCTTCCACCCTGGCATATTTTGACAAGGGTAAAGTTATCATCTTTTGGTTTTAGGACAACTGAGAATCACTTCACCCCTATTGGATCGTGATTTTTTTTGTAAATCCAAATTAGCAGGTTTAGACAAATGAGTCAGATCGGATCAAAGTAGCTTTAGTTCATGAACTTAAAAACAGATTTATGAACAGATTCTACACCATCGGTTTAAGTCTTTACCTGCTCATGAGTACAAGCAAGGCAAATGCTCAAATCTCAGCAGGATTAGATACGGAATTACAACATACCCTGGACAGCATGCGAACTGTTCTCGGAGCCAAATCCCTAAGTGCGGCAATCCAAACATCAGACGGCAGTATCTGGGCTCATTCAACCGGAATTTCTTCTGTGTTTCCTGCTGAAAACGTCACTCCAAATGACGCTTATCTGATTGGAAGTGTCACTAAAACCATCACATCAGCATGCATTTTACAGCTTGCAGATGAAGGACTCCTAAATCTGGATGACAGCTTACATGAATGGCTTCCAATAATTCCGTATATCGATTCCACGATTACTATCCGGCAATTATTGAATCACACCAGCGGAATCTACGATGTGTTGAGTCACCCGCATAATCAGGATTCTCTTCTGGCAGACATTTCAAGGATCTGGACGCCGGAAGAATTGATCGACCGCTTTATTTCGCCGCCATTATTTCCACCCGGCACTTCCTGGTCTTATTCCAATACCAACTATTTCCTGTTGAGTATGATCATCCGGGAAGCAACCGGAAATCCATTCTACACCGAATTGCGAAACAGGTTCTTTGATCCGTTGCAGTTGAATTCGTTCGCCATTCCGGCATTTGAAACACTGAACTCTCCCGTTGCACATTTGTGGCTGGATATTACCGGCGACGGTGTTTTAGATGATGCAGACAGTTTCTACATGAATTACTTATCGCTGAATTCAACAGCAGGTGCGGCAGGAGGATACTTTTCCACTCCGACTGATTGCACCAAATGGATGCGGACTTATATGCGCGGCGATCTGCTCTCGACAGCAATGATGGCTGAAGCCAAAACAACCGTATTTGCTCCGGCAGCGCAAGGAGGAAAATACGGACTCGGTTTAATGAAAAATCAAACTCATTTTTTAGGATATGAAGCTTATGGTCATGGCGGAGATCTTGCCTACCACGCATCGTCCTGGTATTTCCCTGTTCTCGATCAAAGTATCACTGTTTTCACCAACGACAACAATAAAAATTCCTGGGCCTTACTTCCGGTTGTGCGCGAATTGCTGCGGACTTATGTTGAGAATCACACAGCATCTTTGGAAGAGAATCAAACAGGAAATTTTCAGGTTGCTCCGGTTCCCTTTACAAATGAATTGAGCATTTCGTATGAGAATGTTTCTTCAGATCATGAAATCCAGTTTACGCTGACAGATGCTGTGGGACAAACCATTGCAACCCGGATTACAGATCCTTTAATCAAGAAACATGCTGTGATCAAATTTCAAAACCTTGAATCACTTCCTGCAGGAATTTATTTTGTACAAATCGCCGCAAATGGCGGTAAAGTACAAACGATCAAAGTCGTCAAATGATGTTTTATTGTTCCCTAGTCTTATGCCTTATTTTGCAGTTGCACCCTTAAGCGATTTCGAGCCCTTTTGGCTTTGTGGCGGTCGAATCGGAAAACAGAGTTGAAAAATAACGGGTAAATCCGGGTAGAATGATTCATTCAAACATAAGTAAAGATAGGAAAGCACCTTGCTCCCGAAAGGAAGTGTGGGTGCTTTTTTTGTTTGGTTTGTCCTATAACTATTGGGTGATGCGATATAAGCCCAGTATAACGATTAAGGAAGATTTGAATTGTTAGGATTCAAAGGATCAGGCGTGATTTTGCAATATCGCAATATTACGAACCGAATTCAAGTAAAACATCACATAAAATCATCTAATAAACTCATTATCAAATAATAAAATCACTTACATTTCATTATTCAACAAAAACCATTTCCTGCTCTTCAACATAACAAAACTCCACATCATCTACATTCCTGTAAGACCTTTTTCAATCCTGATACAATGGTGAAATCCAGGCATCACCGATTCATGATTTCTCAAAGTCGAAACCTTTTTGCAATAATCACTAGCTTTGCGGCATGAAAAACGAATTGCTTCAGGCATTTTACGAATTGATCCCTGCCGTGAAGGGTGAATTATTTGATCAGGTTGCATCCAAAAGAACGCGTTATCTGACTGTTTTGCTGGAAGAAATCTATCAGGAACACAATGCCAGCGCCGTTTTAAGAAGCTGCGACTGTTTCGGGATTCAGGAACTTCACGTAGTTGAAAGCAAAAATCAATACAAAGTACAGCGGGATATTGCCCGTGGTGCGGGAAGATGGGTCGATCTGTACAACTACAACGAAGGCTCTGCCCCACTTTTAGACGCTGTTTCCAAATTAAAATCCAAAGGATATAAAATTGCGGCTTTAACTCCGGATGCGGAACTTTCCATTTTCGACGTTCCCTTAGATCAGCCACTTGCTCTTTCTTTTGGGACAGAATGGGAAGGAATTTCGGATGAAATCCGTGAAATCGCAGACTATAAAGTATCCATTCCCATGGTCGGGTTTACTGAAAGTTTCAATGTATCCGTTTCCGTAGCACTTACCTTACAAGCATTGAGACAACGTTTAGTGGAATCCGATCAGAACTGGAAGCTCTCCGAAGAAGATCAGGTTGATGTGAAACTCAAATGGTGCCAGCGTTACATGCGAAATGGCGACATCGTGAGAAAAGAATTGGAAAAACGATTGGCAAAATAGTTGATCCGTAGTCTATTCCTTTAATAGCATAGGGAAGAGAATCGAAGAGTAAACTTTTACATTTTTTTTGATTTCTAACTCGCAGAGAAAGTTATATTTGTATGACTTTTCGAACTAAAAAACAGAAAACTATTATGGGAAAAGGTGATATCAAGACGGCAAAAGGAAAACGTGTAAACGGATCCTATGGTAATACCCGTAAAAGAAAAAAAGCAACTACGACTGCAAAACCTGCAGCTGCTAAAAAAGAAACTGCTGGCGAGAAAAAAGTAGCAGTAAAAAAAACAGTAGCAAAACCCGCAGCTGAGAAAAAACCGGCCGCGAAAAAACCTGCAGCTAAACCAACAAAAAAATCTGAAGAATAATTTTAAATGAAGAATCCTTCAACATATTAAAAGCTCTGCCTGTTGGCGGGGCTTTTTTTGTGAAATAATTTAAACAAAAATGCTTCTCTTTTAGTTCAAAAATCTCGAAATTTGTGGACTTCCAGGAAAAGGAAAAGCACTGCTTTCGATAAATCAGCTCACAAGCTGACAGATTTACAAGTGGCGAGTAAACAAAAACAATGTAACAAAACGGACAAATGAAAAAACACAATTTTGGCGCAGGACCATGTATTCTTCCGCAAGACGTATTTAAAAAAGCTTCAGATGCAGTATTGGACTTTAATGGTTTGTCCATTCTGGAAGTTTCTCATAGAAGTAAAGACTATGAGGCTGTCATGCAGGAAGCTCGTGATCTAGTGAAAAAAGCATTGAATATTTCAGATGATTACGAAGTGCTTTACTTACAGGGTGGTGCAACTTTAGGATTTACAATTGCTGCATTGAATATGATGCGTTCCACAAAAAAAGCGGGATACATCAATACGGGAACCTGGGCTTCAGGTGCAATCAAAGAAGCAAAGAAAGTAGGAATCGACGTGAATGTATTTGCATCTTCAGAAGACAAAAACTTCAGCTACATCCCTAAAAACCTTCAAATCCCGGCAGATGCGGATTATATCCACTTCACATCCAACAATACCATCTTCGGTACACAATTCAAAGAATTCCCGAAAACAAACCTTCCATTGGTTTGTGATATGTCTTCGGATATTTTCTCAAAAGAAGTCAACGTTTCTGATTTTGATTTGATTTATGCCGGTGCTCAGAAGAACTTAGGGCCTGCTGGAGCAACATTATACATCGTTAAGAAAGATGTGCTTGGAAAATCAACTTCGCCGTTCATGCCAAGTTATTTGGATTTGAAACAACATGCAGACAAAGATTCCATGTACAATACGCCACCGGTATTTTCCGTGTATGTTGCCATGTTGAACTTAAGAGACTTGTTGGCAAACGGAGGTGTTCCGAAAATGGCATTGAAAAATCAGGCAAAAGCAAAATTACTATACGGAGAAATCGATTCAAATCCATTATTCCAGGGAACTGCAGCAACAGAAGACCGTTCAGAAATGAATGTCAACTTCTTATTGACAAACGATGCATTGAAAGACGAATTTGACGCAGCGTGGAAAGCAGCCGGAATCATCGGATTAAACGGACACAGAAGCGTAGGCGGCTACAGAGCATCTATGTATAACGCACTGGAATTGGACAGCGTTCAGGTTTTGGTTGATGTCATGAACGAATTCTCTAAAAAACACGGATAATGAAAATATTAGCAAACGACGGAATTTCAAACGAAGGAAAAGTTGCACTCGAAAAAGCAGGTTACACTGTTATTACAGATAAAGTTGCACAGGATGATCTGATCGATTATGTCAATGCAAACAACGTTGAGATCATATTGGTTCGCAGTGCTACAACCATCAGACAAGTCGTGATTGATTCGTGTTCCGGATTGAAACTCCTTGGAAGAGGTGGTGTCGGAATGGATAACATCGACGTTGCTTATGCAATGGAAAAAGGATTGTCCGTTATCAATACTCCTGCATCTTCTTCGCAATCCGTTGCAGAATTGGTAATGGGACATTTGTTTGCAGGAGCGCGTTCTTTGCACGACTCTTTCAAACAAATGGAAACAGGAGATTTTTCCGCATTGAAGAAAAAATATGCGAAAGGAATCGAGTTGCGTGGAAAAACGATCGCAATTGTAGGTTTCGGACGTATCGGTCAATCTTTGGCAAGCTATGCTTTGGGTTGCGGAATGAAAGTAATCGCAGTAAACAATCACGATATTTCAGCAGAAATTCCGTTGACTATTCACGGTGTCGGAGAAATCAAAGTGAATATTCAATCGATTCATGATTTGCATGCAGCATTGAAAGAAGCAGATTTCGTTTCATTACACATTCCGAAACAAGCAGACGGAACTGCTGTGATCAAAAAAGCAGAATTCGACCTGATGAAAAAAGGAGTTGTCTTGGTAAATGCAGCTCGTGGCGGAGTAATTGACGAAAGCGCATTATTGGAAGCTATTGCAGAAGGAAAAGTTGCTTATGCAGGTCTGGATGTTTTCGAAAATGAACCAAATCCAAGAGCAGACTTATTGAATAATGAAAAAATCGGTACAACTCCGCATATCGGTGCTGCAACCGGTGAAGCTCAGGATCGGATCGGTTTGGAATTAGCTGATCTGATAGTAAAACAATTTGGAGTTCAGGTTCCTGCTTAGTCGTATCGAAGAATGTCTATAATCCACCCCTTTAAGGCTATTCGTCCGACAAGAGATAAAGCTCAATTGGTTTCCACGAGACCACTTGCGGCTTATCGCAAGCACATTTTGCGTGCAAAGCTGGACGAAAATCCTTATACCTTTCTTCATATCATTCACCCGGAAGGCGACAAGGAACATCATTCCAAAGCCAATTCCGTAGAACGCTTTGAAGCGGTCAAATCGCGGTTCGAATCTTTCATCGACGAAGGAATTCTGATTCAGGACACCGATGATTCCTTCTATGTTTACAGACAGACAAAAGGAACGCATCAGTTTACAGGCGTTATTGCCGGAGTAAGCATTGAAGAATACCGCAATGATCTGATCAAAAAGCACGAAGCGACGATCACCTCACGTGAATCCATGTTCACCAATTACCTGAACATTACAGGATTTAATGCCGAGCCGGTTCTTTTGGCTCACAAGCATTTACCTGAACTGGACAAGTATCTGGAGAAAATCACCAAAGCGCGACCGGAATACGAATTTTCGACAACCGATAAAATCAGGCATGAATTATGGGTCATTTCCGCAGCGAAAGACCCGAAATTGATTTCGATCTATTCCGGCTTGAAAGAATTGTACATTGCCGACGGACATCATCGTTCGGCATCTTCTGCCCGCTTAAAAGATACCATCAAAAAGAACAAACAGGCTCAGTTTCCGAATCAGGATTTCTTTCTGGCATATCTGATTGATGAACAAAAACTGGAAATTCTTGAATTCCAGCGTTTGGTCAGACATTTAAACGGTTTATCTGCAAAGAGTTTCTTAAGCGCTTGTGAACCATATTTCGATATTGTGGAATTGAAGAAAGCCAGAAGACCCGAACAGCAGCACGAAATTGTTTGCCTGCTGGGAAAATCTGCCTATTCTTTCAAAGCAAAACAAGCCATCACTCAAACCACAGATGTTGTCAAACAACTGGACGCTCAAATCCTGACGGACTACATCCTCACTCCTATTTTAGGAATCGAGGATCTGAAAACCAGCAAGGACATTGACTTTGTTCCCGGAACGAAAGAACTGAAGAAAGTGGTTGACCTGGTAAAGAAAGACGATTTCAAAGTCGGATTTCTGCTTTTCCCTGTATCGGTTGATGAGGTGAAAGAAGTAGCAGATCAGGGAGGAATCATGCCTCCGAAGTCGACCTGGGTCGAACCAAAAATGAGAAGTGGTCTCACCATTTATAATATCAACGAATAAGATGTCTTTAGCTGAACGAATTCAAACTCTGGAGAAAGAACTCGACGGTTCTGCCGTTTTGGTTGCCGTTTCAAAAACAAAACCTGCTTCTTTGATACAGGAAGCTTACGATGCCGGACAACGCGTTTTCGGAGAGAACAAAGTGCAGGAAATGGTTGATAAATGGGAGGTTCTTCCAAAAGACATTCAGTGGCATTTGATCGGTCATTTACAAAGCAACAAAGTGAAATACATCGCTCCGTTTGTTTCTCTGATTCATTCGGTTGATAGTTTCAAATTGCTGCAGGAAATTAATAAACAAGGAGAAAAAGCAGGCCGGGTCATTCCGTGCTTGCTTCAATTCCACATTGCACAGGAAGAAAGTAAATTCGGGCTTTCCTTTGAGGAAGCGGAAGAAATTCTTCAAAGCAGGGAATTTGTCGAAATGCATCATATTTCCATTCACGGATTGATGGGAATGGCAAGTTTTGTAGAAGACGAAGAACAAATCCGTGATGAATTCCGGAATCTTCACAATTATTTCGCGATTCTGAAAAGCAACTATTTTAAATACAACCCCGATTTCAAGGTCATTTCCATGGGAATGAGCGGAGATTATAAAATCGCACTGGAAGAAGGAAGTACCATGATTCGGGTTGGAAGCTCATTATTCGGAAACAGATGAAACAATTCACTCTTTTTGCAGCATTCCTTTTCTGCACAGTAACAGCATTTTCTCAGGAATCCTATGCCGATAGCTTAACGAAAGAGCGCAAAAATCATGAAAAGGCCTTTCTTTCTCAAATCTTGAACGAAGAGGAACGGAAAATCCATCCGGAAATCTGCTACTTCCCGATCAATACTTCGTTTATTGTAAGCGCTGAATTCACCAAAGAAGTGGGCGCTGCATTTGTGATGCCGACAACCGGAAATCGTCCTGCTCATTATCGGAAAGTCGGTTTTCTTTCATTTAAAGTGAATGATACACTTTGCAAACTGAACGTGTATCAAAATTTAGATCTGACCGGGAAAAAGGAATACAAAAATTACTATTTCGTTCCGTTTAAAGACGGCACAACCGGGCTTTCGACTTATGGCGCGGGGAAATACCTCGATTGTTATTTCAAAAAGAAAGCGAAAACAGTGAAATTGGATTTCAATACTTCCTATCATCCTTACTGCGCTTATTCGGATCGTTACTCCTGCCCCATTGTTCCGAGAGAAAACACCATTCCCGTTTCAATTGTTGCCGGAGAGTGTTATGTACCCCACGACTAAATTGAAAAGTTACTTCGACTCTCATCAGTCTACTTTTTACTTTTACCTTCTCAATTCTGAATTTTCAATTCCCTTTGTCTATTCAGAAAAAGCAGTCAAATCAAAATAAATTGGTTATCTTCAAAACAGATAATTGATGATATGAAATTACACAACATGATTGCTTTTTCCTCTTTGTTAGCCATCGCAGCAGCCTGCGGAAGCAAAGAAAAATCAACTGATTCAGGCGAGAACATTGCAGCAGAAACCACGGTGGAACGCTTTGCAGATATTCAGATTCTTCGTTTTGAAGTTCCCAGCTGGAACAAATTATCTCTGAAACAAAAAGAATTGGTTTATTATCTCGCTCAGGCAGGATTAGCGGGAAGAGATATCAATTACGACCAAAATAACCGGTTCAACCTGGAAATCAGAAGAGCTCTTGAAGCCATTCATGAAAAATATACAGGTGATAAAACCTCCGCTAACTGGAAAAAGTTCGATACCTGGAGTAAACAGGTTTTCTTCTCCAACGGGATTCATCACCATTACAGCATGGATAAGATCAAACCGACTTTCGGTAAGAGTTATTTTAACCAGCTGATGAAATCGGTGGAACATAATCTGAGCCCTGAAGCATTGGAAGCGATTTTCAATCCGAATCTGGAGAAAAAACGCAAAGTAAAAGATCCGAATGTGGATATGATCGTCGCTTCAGCAAACAATTTCTATGGCGAAGGTGTGACACAGAAAATGGTCGAGGATTTCTACAAAGGAAAATCAGATCCGAACGATCCCACTCCAATTGAATTGGGACTGAACTCAACATTGATTCTGAAAAACGGAAAATTAGTGGAAGAAGTTTGGAAAAGCGGTGGAAAATACGGTCAGGCAATTGATCAGATTATTTTCTGGCTGCGCAAAGCAGTGAAAGTTGCCGAGAACGACCAACAAGCGAAAGCCTTGAAAACCTTGATCGAATACTACAAAACAGGAAGCCTGAAAAAGTGGGATGAATACAACGTATTGTGGTCTACCGCAACAAAAGGAGACATCGATTATATCAACGGATTCATTGAAGTTTACGGTGACGCAATGGGGAAAAGAGCCAGTTACGAATCCATTGTTCAGATCAATGATTTCGAAGCATCCAAAAGAATGTCCTTGCTTGCTAAAAACGCACAATGGTTCGAAGATAATTCTCCCTTGCTTCCGGAACACAAGAAAAAGAAAGTGGTCGGAGTTTCATACAAAGTGGTTGAAGCAGCCAGCGAATCCGGTGATGCTGCACCTTCTACTCCAATCGGTGTAAACCTTCCGAACAACAACTGGATCAGAGAAATTCACGGTTCCAAATCCGTTTCTTTAGGAAACATTATCGAAGCATATAACAAAGCCGGAGGTCCTGCATTGACAGAAGAATTCGCAAACGATCAGGAAGAAATCGACCGGGCAAATAAATACGGAGCTCTTGCCGGAAAAATGCATACGGCATTGCATGAAGTAATCGGGCATGCCAGCGGACAAATCAATCCGGGAGTTGGCCAACCGGCAGAAACCCTTCTGAATTATGCATCTACTCTGGAAGAAGCGCGCGCAGATTTAGTTGGTTTGTACTACATCATGGATCAGAAAATGGTTGATCTGGGATTGATCGAATCGTTGGAAGTCGGAAAAGCAGAATACGACGGCTATATCCGAAATGGTTTGATGACACAATTGCAGCGTTTGGAATTGGGGCAAAACCTGGAGGAAGAACATATGCAGAACCGTCAGTTGGTGAGTGCATGGGTTTTCGAAAAAGGTCAAAAAGACAAAGTCATTGAAAAGATTGTCCGAAACGGAAAAACGTACTACGATATCAAAGATTACAACAAGCTTCGTACACTTTTCGGAGAATTGCTGCGTGAAATTCAACGCATCAAATCAGAAGGAGATTACAAAGCAGGAAAAAATCTGGTAGAAACTTACGGGGTGAAAGTAGATCCGAAAGTACATGCAGAGGTGTTAAAGCGTGTAAAACCATTGAATATCGCGCCATACAACGGATTTGTATATCCTGTTTTTGTTCCGGTTATGGATTCGAAAGGAAAAATTACCGATATCAAATTGGAGAACAAGCAAGGCTTTATTGAGCAAATGCTTCACTACGGAAAAAACAACAGCTTTTTGTATTGATAAATTTAAGAACGGTTTTTTATTGATCTAAACTTTGCTTAGTGAAAAAAGACAAAATAGATTCGTTTGAAGGATTTTTGAATCACATAGAAATGATCGAATTATTGGGTTATGAGATAAATCTTTTTAGAGGACAATCTAATAATAGACCATTGCTACCATCAATTTGTAGAGATAATCCGGAAAAGGATACGACTGAAGTTGAACAAACTATGCTCAAGGACTTCAAAAGAAGATCTCCCTTATTGATAACAAGGCATTTTGATTCAAAGTGGGAATGGTTAGTTTATGCTCAGCATTATGGGCTCAGAACAAGATTGTTAGACTGGACAAGCAATCCTTTAATAGCACTTTGGTTCGCCTGTCAAAATCAAAAATTAATAAATGAATCTTCTTATTTGTATATACTTTCCTGTAATAGTGATATGCAAGTTGACCTTTCAAAAAATAAAAATCCTTTTAAATGTAAAGGAACAAAGATTTTGAGACCAACTTTAAATAACGAACGAATTATTGCTCAATCAGGCTGGTTTACAGCACATTCATTTTCGAATACCGCAGGTAAGTTTGTGACATTAGAGAAAAACACATTAATAAAAAGCAGTTTAACAGAAATTGAAATTCCGAAAGAAATAAAGAAAAACTTACTGACAAAACTATCTATGTTTGGCGTAAATAACCGAACCGTTTACCCGGATGTAAACGGTTTAAGTCTCCATTTAAACTGGAAATATTTGGTAGACAAATAATGATTGTTTAATCACTCATTTCATGAAACTAAGAAAAGCAACTCCTTCCGAAATTCCTGCTATCTGGAAAATTCTTCAACAAGCCATTGAACGGAGAAAACAAGACGGTAGTGAACAATGGCAGGATGGATATCCCAATGAGCAGAGTATTCACAATGATCTTTCGCACGGATCCGCGTATGTGCTCACTGACAATGATCAGATTATAGCTTACGCAGCCATTATTTTCGATGTGGAACCAGCCTACAATGACATTCAGGGGAAATGGCTGACCAATAATGACTATGTGGTAGTTCATCGCGTTGCCACGTCCAATGAAGCAATCGGAAAAGGAATTGCCACCCAATTATTTAAGCTGATTGAAGATTTAGCCTTGGATTCAAAAGTCTACAGCATTAAAGTCGATACGAATTTTGACAATATTCCGATGTTGAAGATCCTGGACAAATTGAATTATACGTATTGCGGAGAAGTGTTTTTTCGCGGTTCGGCACGGAAAGCATTTGAAAAGGTATTGCAGAAATAATTAATACAATCTGACTTAAAAATGAACTTCAGTATCCAACCCACATTAGAAAACGAACAATTCGTCCTCTACCCGTTGCAGGAACAGGATTTCGACGCCTTATACTCTGCCGCGTCCGACCCGAAAGTGTGGGAACAACACCCGAATAAAGACCGTTGGAAAAAAGAAGTGTTTCTGAACTTTTTTGACGGAGCCATGAAAAGCAAAGGCGCTTTCAGAATTGTCGACAAAGAAACAGGAGAAACCATTGGCAGTACTCGGTTTTATGATTACAACGAGCAAGAAGACAGTATTCTTATCGGTTATACCTTTTACGCTGTTTCCTGTTGGGGAAAAGGAATCAACCCGATTGTGAAAGCATTGATGCTGAATTATATTTTTCAATTCGTTTCCAAGGTTCATTTTCACATCGGAGCAACAAATCTGCGTTCTCAGATCGCAATCGGCCGCCTGGGAGCTGAAAAGGTTTCGGAAGAAGATATCGCCTATTTTGGCGAAGCCCCGAAATTGAATTTCATTTACGAGATTACGCGTGAAAGGTGGAATCGGCATTCATACAATTAATGGCTAAAATATTACCCGGATTTTCGACCACTCCTTTGTTGTTTGTTGTTTTTTGACGTACTTTTAATCGCGTAAAAAGCATTACATCTAAATTTAATTAACCAATTTGTAAACAAATGAAAACAGTAAAAATTATTGCTCTATGTGTAATGAGCTTAATTTCAGTTCAGTCTTTTGCTCAAACAGGAGTTGCTGAATTAAAAACCCCAACGATTAAAGCATTTTTAACTTCTTTGGATGGAACTGAAGCAACAGCTGAAAAGTCAGTGGCAAAGTTTTGTTCTCAAACAGTAATTGATAATAAAATGATTCCAATGGGAGCAAAAGTAGTAGTACTTGGTGAAGATGGGAATTGTGTTCGTTTTCAAACTACTTGGGTAATCGATGAAGATGACAAAGAAGAAGGAACCCAAATTATGATATATGACATCTGTGAAGAAGGTGGAAAAATTACTTCTTTTGATCTAAGTTTTGACTCCGAATAGGAGTAAAAACTCTAAGTTCTTAAGAATTGTGAATCATTGCAATTTGAAATAGATAAAAAAATCCAGTGAGTTTCTTGCTGGATTTTTTTTATCTGTCCGTTTTTGGAAAACTGAATCAATAAGCCCTATTTGTAAATATCAAAGCAACAAATCAGCATTCTCAGATCGCAATCGACCGCTTGGGAGCTGAAAAGGTTTCAGAAGAATATATCGCTTATTTCGGTGAAGCTCCGAAATTGAATTTCATCTACGAGATTACGCGTGAAAGGTGGAAAAACAGAGCTCCTGCTTAATTTTCGCCTTCAAATAAAAGAGATATCATTGTTCTTTCTATCTTAGAATTAAGAAACATTGAATTTGTTTGAAACACAGACAATTTTCCCCACAAATGCGCAGATTTTGGTGGTGCTTGCCAGTCGCCACGGTTATCAGCGAGTCATATAGACGAGCCTTTATCTCTGCATTTGTGGAAAAGAAAAAATAATGAATTTTATTTCTCAAACAATCTTATAAATAACTACATCATAAAAATCTATGAACGACCGAATCATTGAACAACTAAAATTCTGCAAAGAAAAAGACAAACGAATCTCTTTCCTGGTTGGCGCGGGTTTATCCGCCGAAAGCGGGATTCCTACATTCCGGGGAAAAGACGGTTATTGGGTTTCAGGCTCAAAAAACTACAAAGCAGAAGAAATCGGTACATACCAAATGTTTCAGGTGGCATCACAGGAAGTCTGGAAGTGGTTTCTGTATCGAAAATCCATTACAGAAGCTGCAAAGCCGAACCAGAGTCATTACATGCTCAAAGAAATTGAAGATCTTCTGACGGATCAATTTGCGTTGATTTCTCAAAATGTCGACAGTCTTCACCGCAAAGCAGGAAGTTCGGAAAACAGAACATTTCTGATTCACGGCGATTTTGATTTTGTCAGATGCGGCGATGAGTGCTCCAATGAATTATACCCTTTTCCTCCTGAAATTCAGTTGGAGAACAGAAATAAAGACATCATCACAAGCAGTGATTGGACTGCATTGCGTTGCCCGAAATGTGGAGAAGACTTGCGTCCTCACGTTTTGTGGTTCGATGAATACTACGACGAAAAATATTACAAAAGAGACAGCGTACTCAGAATCTCCAAGGAAACCGGAATATTGTTTATTTTGGGAACTTCCGGCGCGACTAATTTACCACGAACGGTCACAGAAAATGTGCTTTCCAAAAACGGGATGGTGGTTGAAGTGAACATCGAAGACAGTTATTTCAGCAGACTTCTGGAAGACAAAAAGAACGGAATCAGTGTTCGACAGGAAACCTCTCCTTTTCTGACGGAATTGAAAAATGAATTGGAAACCTGGTGGTAACACCGTTAAAAACTCCCTGACAATATGAATTATCTCGGACATATCTATTTTTCGAACAACGATCCCCGACTGGCGGTTGCTAATTTGTTTGGAGATTTTGTGAAAGGCAAAAAGTACCTGGAATATCCGGAATACATTCAGGAAGGAGTATTGCTTCACCGGAAAATAGACCATTTCATCGATCATCATCACGAAGTAATTCATTTGATTCATCAGATCAGAGCTTCCCTGCCAAAAGTCGCTCCGATTGCCATTGATATTTATTTCGATCACTTACTGGCTCGAAACTGGGAACAATATCACGCAAGCAAACTTCCTGATTTTTTGTCCGATTTCTATTCAAAAATAGATTTAAGCAACGAACCGTATCCATCAGATTTTAAACACTTTATAAATTTATTAATCGAACGAAACTGGATGAGTCATTACCCGACGGAAGAAGGATTATTCCGTATGTGTCAGGGAGTTAGCAGCAAACTATCTTTTGAAAACGCGCTAAAGAACGGCCACACGGTGTTTTACACGTATCAGAACGAAATTACTAGTTGCTTTCATGAATATATGCGTGATGCAAATGAATATTTAATGGGAAAGGTTTAGTCTTTTTTGTCGTTATTTGTTCGTAAGTTTGAATATGATGCAACAAGCCAACACTGGAATTCTTCGTTTGTTTTTTCTCGCAGCCACCTTTCTTTTGGCAGCCTGCTCTTCCGAAAAAATAGATTTAAGAAAGAAACCGCTGAACGCTCATGATTTCGATTTACCAGGAATCTACAAACGAGGCACTCTGGTCGTTCTGGCAGAAAACAGCTCCACCTCCTTCTTTATTTACAAAGGCAAAAAAATGGGATTCGAATATGAAATCCTGAAAGAATTTGCCGAAGATCTGGGAGTTGCACTTGAAGTAAAGATTGTAAACGATCTGGACGAAATGAACGACATCTTAAACCGCGGAGAAGGCGATATCGTAGCATGTAATTATACCATCACAAGGGAAAGACGTTCAGAAATCAACTTTTCAATCCCGTTTTTACAAACCAATCAGGTTCTGATTCAACGAAAATCAACTCCCGAAACAAAAGATCAGAAAGTAACCTTTATCAGCGACCCCATTCAGCTTGCGAATAAAAAAGTGGTCGTTTGGGAGAAATCCAGTTATTATACGCGCTTACTCCATTTACAGGACGAAATCGGAGATACCATTATGATCCGGCCCACTCAGGCTCAGGAAGGAGTTGAAGAATTGATCGAACAAGTATCCGACGGTGTGATCGATTATACCGTTGCAGAACGGAATGTGGCAGAAATCAACGAACGTTTCTACGACAATCTGGACGTTACTCTTCCGATTTCTTTCAAGCAAAACATTGCGTTCGGACTCAATAAAAAATCTCCTATTCTTCAGAAAAGATTGAATATCTGGTTGGCAAAATTCATCAAACGCGAATCGTTCTCATACATCAAACGGAAATATTTCGAGCAGATCAGGAGCTCAATCGGCGGAGAAATCAACTTCAAATCACGAAGAGGAACCATTTCACCATTTGATGCTATTCTGAAAGCAGAAGGCACTAAATACAACATCGACTGGCGTTTGGTTGCCGCTTTGATCTACCACGAAAGTAAATTCAATCCGAATGCAAGAGCCTTTGGAGGAGCTTACGGTTTGATGCAGTTCATGCCGGGAACAGGTCCGAAATTCGGAGTCTACCCTACTTCTCCGCCTGAAACTCAAATTCAGGGAGGATATAAGTACCTGCATCGCATTACCAAATTGTGGGCAGGAATCAAGAGCGATGAAGAACGGAACAAATTCATTCTCGCAAGCTACAACGCAGGCGCCGGACACATTCTGGATGCTCAAAGACTGGCTGAGAAGAAAGGATTGAATCCGCACGTTTGGGAAGACAATGTCGAAAAAATGGTCATGAATCTGGGGAAACACTCTTATTACACGGATGAAGTTGTCAAAAGCGGTGCATTCAGAGGAAATATCACCATTCGATACGTCAGAGGAATTACTTCGAGATACGAAACATACAAAACGCTTGTGAAACGCTGATTTCAGCTGCAAAATTGTACTTTTGTCTATGCAGCAATTGATTGTTATCGAAGGTCCGACAGCCAGCGGAAAAACGGCTCTTGCCGTGGAATTGGCAAAAGCCTTGAATACAGTTGTGCTTTCAGCAGATTCCAGGCAATTTTATCAGGAGCTTTCAATCGGAACTGCGAAACCGGATCTGCAAGAAATGCAGGGAATTCCTCATTATTTTATCAATTCCCATCCGATTTCCGAACCGGTAACAGCCGCTCAATTCGAGGAGGAAGCAATGAATCTGATTCAAAACGAACTGGCACATTATCCGCAATTGATTTTGGTTGGTGGTTCCGGACTTTTCATTGATGCGCTTTGCGTTGGCCTCGATCCTATTCCGACTGATCCTCAGATTCAATCAGATTTACGAAAAGAACTGGAAGAAAACGGGCTTGAATCGTTGCTGATGGAATTAAACGAAAAAGACCCTGTTTTCTTTGCACAAGTCGATACACAAAACCCGGTCCGGATTCTGCGTGCGCTGGAAGTCATTCGGCTGACAGGGAAAACTTTTTCTTCCTGGAGAAAAAATGAGATCCCGAAAAGACCTTTTGAAGTTCTGCGTTTTGTGATCAATCATCCGAGAGAAATCCTGTACGACCGAATCAACCGGCGTGTGGATCTGATGATTGAAGCAGGTTTGATCAATGAAGTCAAAAGTGTGGAAAACTACCGGCATTTGACCGCCTTGCAAACAGTTGGATACAAAGAAGTATTTGATTATTTTGACGGCACATACACATTGGAAGTTTGCATTGATAAGATCAAGCAGCACACGCGGAATTATGCCAAAAGACAATTGACCTGGTTCAAAAGACACCCGGAAACCATTTGGCTGGAAGCAAAGAGTCCTTCTGCGATGTGCAGCGAAATTCTACAAGCCATTCAATAGTAGCAACTTATAAAGTTGGAATGATATTTGAAAATGAATTGAAAAATTACTGAGATGAACATTCAATTTAGTCAGGTCATGCCCTCCCCGCTTGCTTCCATCATTCATGGACCGGAAAGCATTTGGGGAAATTCGGCAACACTTGAGTCCGGGAAAAAAATACTGTTGAACGCTTCTTCAGGAAAAGGAAAATCGACCTTCTCGATGACCGTTTTCGGGATTCGAAAAGACTACAACGGAACAATTCTGTATGACAACCGCGACATTCAATCCTTCTCAACGGACGAATGGGTGGAAATCCGTCAGCGAAAAATTTCAACGGTCTTTCAGGATCTTCAGCTATTTCACAAATTAACAGTTGCCGAAAATCTGCAATTGAAGAATCATCTGACTGATTTCAAAACCGAATCCGAAATAAAAGCCATGCTGGCCGAATTGGAGATCGAACATAAATGGGATGATCCCTGCGGCTTGCTTTCCATGGGACAGCAGCAGCGTGTAGCAATTGTGCGTTCACTTTGCCAGCCCTTTCATTGGTTGATTCTGGATGAACCGTTTTCTCACCTGGACGAACAAAACAGTTTGAAATGTCTTTCCATGATTGACAAGGAATGTACCAGACAAAAAGCAGGCTTTGTGCTCACATCATTGGATGATGACAGCCGATTTCCTTACGACTACGAATTAAAGCTCTGAGCCATGTTACGTAAACTATTATTTCAACATCAGGACAAGCGGCAATTAATCATTGCTGTAATCGGGGCTTTTTTGGGAATGACTTTCCTGATCACTTCCATTCATTATCTGATCAAAGTGAATGATTTCGGAAAAGGTGCAGAAATTCTCGGCCCGAATACCATCATCGTTCAAAAGAAAGTGTCGAGTTTCAGTACGCTGAAAATGACCAAAACCGATTTTTCACTCAGTGAAATCGAACAGATTAAGAAAGAATCCTTCATTTTGGATGTAAAGCCGGTCGAATCGAACAATTTCACCGTTTCCATAGAAACTGCCGATCCGATGGTTCCGCGATTCAGAGGAAATATTTTCATTCAAACAGTTGATCAGGACTTTTTGGACGTTAAATCCAATAAATGGCATTGGAAAGAAGGCGACACACTTGTTCCGATGATCATGCCACGCGATTTTCTGGTGATGCTAAACACTTACATGAGCTCTGCCGGAATACCGCAAGTCAGCGATGAATTGGCAATGGATATCAAATTCAAATTCGCTTTGATGAACGATACCATGAAAGAATACATTTCCTGCCGCATTATCGGGTTTACCAACGAAGTACCTTCCGTTCTTGTTCCCCAAAGTTTTATGAACTGGGCCAATAACCGCTTTGCTCCCGATGCGGAACAAAAAATCACACAGATCATGATTTCCGGAAAGGAAAATGAATTCGGTCTGGTGGAACAAATGCTTAAGGAAAGACATCTGGAGTCGAAAAATGCTCAGGTGATCGTAGGACGCTTAAAAAGCATGGTAGGAACGCTTATTCTGGTTGTATTGGTGATTTCAATCATCGCAGTGTTTCTTTCCGGCCTTGTATTGATTCAATACCTTCAGCTGCTTTTGAGCAAGAATTTATACGAAGTGAGAACCTTGATGCGCTTAGGACATCATCCGAACACGCTGATCAGAACCTTTTTCATCTATTTCTCCAAAGTTTTTGGATTAATTGGCTTACTCAGCCTCGGAACATTTATCGGATTTAAGTTAATTTTAGACTCCGTATTCGAATCGGGAGGTTTGTACATTGACACTCAATTGAGTCTCCTGAGCATTACGGCATTGGTTTTCGCGTATTCCTTGTTTGCACTGGCTTCGTATCTGAGTGCACGAAAGGGAATTTACGAACAGAACAATGGTTAATTTTATGTTAAACCAATGACTTTATTAATTTTGCTACGTCATGATAAAAAACAAAAACTCAAACATGAAACAACTTCTTGTAATTGCCCTGCTGCTTGTCTCCTCCATGGGATTTGGTCAAAAACTGCGATTTAAAGTCGATGGAGCGAAAGACACAACAGTCTTTTTAACGAAATACTACGGTTCGAAACTATTTTATGCCGATACGGCTCAAATGAAAGGCGGAATTGTAGAATTCACAGCAAAACCGGATTTGAAACCCGGAATCGTTGCTTTGCTGATGCCCGGACAAAAGTATTTCGAAGTCATTTATAACAAAGAAGATATCTATATCGAGACAAAAGGTCCTGATTTTGTTTCGAACATGAAAGTGAAAAAATCCGAAGAAAACAAGGTGTTTGTTGCTTATATCAACTATTTGCAGGAGCAGCGAAAAGTAGCTACCGGATTTTCTGAAGAGCGCAAAAAATTCAAGGACGGCGACGCACAATACAAGCGTTTCGGCGAAAAAATGGATTCTGTTTCCAAATTGGTAGCAGCTTACCAATCGGATTTGCAAAAGAACAACCCAACCAAATTGGTTTCGAAAATCATTAAAATGTCGATGGACGTAGTTGTTCCGGAAGCTCCGAAAGATGCAAACGGAAAAGTAATCGATGAGAATTTCAGATATTCTTATTACCGTGCTCACTATTGGGACAATATCGATTTGAAAGATGATCGTTTGGTAAACACACCGGTTTTCGGGTCGAAAATGGAATATTTCTTCGGAAAGAACATGTTGGTTCAACATCCGGATACGGTATTGGCTTTTGCTTTCCCTTTCTGCGACCAATTTGACAAGAAATCAGAATTGTTCAAGTATTCGGTTGATTACCTTACCAATACCTTCGCGAAATCCAATATTATGGGTATGGACAAGGTGTATGTATTCATGGTAAACCGTTACTACTGTCAAACAGATCAAAGTGGTAATTCGATTGCTTACTGGATGAAGGACAAGGAAAAACTGGATGAACTTTGCAAAGAAAACAAAGTGCGCATGAATCTGGTTCAGGGTGTTCGTCCTCCGAATATCAGCTTACGCGATACAACTGACGTGAACTGGAAAGACTTCTACAGCTTGAAAAGCGAATACACCATTCTTTATTTCTGGGATCCGGAATGCGGGCATTGTAAGAAAACAACTCCGAAACTTCAGACCTTGTACGAGAAAAAATTTAAAGCTCGTAACGTAGAGATTTTCGCTGTAGGAAAAGCAACGAATGAAGATTTTGAAAAATGGAAAAAATTCATTCGCGATAACAAATTGGAATTCATCAATGTCGGATTGACAAAGAAACTCTTTGAAGATGCAACTGCAGATCCGAGACAATTTATTCCTAAGTACACCACATTGGAATCTTTAAACTATCACGACACATACGACATTTATGCTACTCCGCGTATTTTCGTATTGGACAAAGACAAAAAGATCGTTGCAAAGCAGTTGACTATTTCCCAATTGGAAGATTTCATCGACCGCATGCAGAATGTAAAAAATGCAGAAAAACTTTTCCCTCCGGATCCGGAAGAAGAAGCACATTGATATGAAAAACCGGCAGAAATGTCGGTTTTTTTGTTTTGTACTTATCCGGGAATTCGGGAAATCTTCTAAAAACCAGTGATACCAAGGCTCTAACGGTTATTAACCGTTACGCAACGGATAAAGTTGGAAAAGTGCTAAAAGTACGACCACATACCACTCTTTTATCATTACATCCCTTACTACCACTGGGCAAATAGGCATATGTCTATTTGCCTTTTTAATAGACAAGAATTCTTCCGAGAATCTCGATAATTTCCCGAAACTCAGTGATACCAAGCCTCTAACGGTTTTTAACCGTTATACAACGGATAAAATCGTGAATTCTACGACTGTTCAAAACTATTTTTCAGGTTAAAGAACTCACTTGCAACTCATTAAAAAACGGTTTAAAAGAATTCGTGTTTTACCGCGTCTTCACAACGATTTCTTAATCATTTTTTAATATTTTTGGAGACACACTTTTTACCAAATGAAACTTACTACAACTCTCCTGCTATGCCTTTTTGGGTATGCCGCCTCTTTTGCTCAATGTCCTACTTGCGGAAACGGAGTCGTTGATGCCGGCGAAACAAGTCTCAACTGTCCTTCTGATGTTCCTCGGGAAGCAAGCTGCATAAGCCCTTGCGCCCAACCCGGAGCTGCTGAAACAGCTGCAGGAATCCGTCTTAACTATGATTTCACAGGAACAACAACTTTCAGTCAAACAGGTTTACCCAGCGGCTGGAACTTCGGAAGTGCAGCAACAGCAACAACAGCCAGCACATTAGCTACCGCCGGAACAGATGCTTATGGCGCAAAAGCAGGAGTCGTACAACCCAACGGAACAACCACCGGTTTGAACGGATTCTGTATTGGAAATATTGCAAACTCGGCAACCGTTAATACAGGCGGCACAGGAGGGAAATTAGGAGCAAACTTCGACGGAAGAGCCAATGTGGCTCAAAACACCAGTTATGCAGTTTTGCGGGGAACCGGAAATCCGACCATCGTGTCCCCTTCCTATAATATGTCTGCGGTAGAAGGATTTAAAATCCAATTTTGGGCTGCAACTTCAGAAACTTCCTGTTCACAATCAAATTCCTGGGGTGGCTGCACCGGAAACAATGCTTATCTGGATTTTTCTTCCAATGGTGGAACTTCCTGGACACAAATCATGACATTAAATACCAGCTCTGCCAATACGGATATGTGTACTTCCAATAACACGAACACTGTGTGGCTGAAAGATGGTACCTGGTCACGAATTTGTTTAACGGTATTTAAATCTAACACCGCTTCCGGAAATTATTATCCGGCGGCAAGTGGTTCATCTGCAGCATCGGGAATTATGGTTGGTAGTACTTATTTCACTAATAATTTTCAATTCAGAGTCAGATACGTGCAGTCTGCAAGCTGTACCGGAACTCCTACTGCATTAAATCCCGGTCGTTATCTGGCAGTCGATTATCCGGTTGTTACTTCCGGAAACGAAATGATTCCCTGCGGAATCTCCTTTGCGAACATGTGCGGATACGGGTTTGACAACAACGATGACGGAGTTGGCTCGTCTACCCTTACAACAAACAGTACGGCATTTGGAACTTTAAGACGAAGTGTGAACCATGCCGAAAGAGGTGTTGAAATTTTTAATTCTCAGAACACTACGTTTGGTTTAAACAATGGCTCCGGATCAAATCTTACGTCCAATTATGATTTATGTAATGCAGAAGGAGGCGATCAGCAATGTATTGACTGGCAAGGAAATAACAACTCGTACGCAGCAGTTTACGAATGCATCACAGATTGGGAAACCTCAGGAATTTCATTGGCTTATTACAAAGAATCAACTCCTCAATCCACTTCAATGTCAAAAGTCACTACCGCCGGAAAAACAGCAGCTATTGGCTGGAGGCATACCGCGACCTTGTATTCAAATTGTGGCAGCACTTCAGATTTGAATCCCGGATGTAACGGTTATTTGTTCAAGTCAGGATCTTTACCAACTCAATTTCCAAGAGCATTTTATCAATTAACAACAAATACTCTTGGACAATCCTGGTCATTCTATGGAGCATCCTCGTGTGTTCATTACTTCAACGGACCAACTTTTTCTCCGATTGCCATTCCAACAGCTTTACCTACTTCTCCCAATTACACAATCTGTAATGGGGCTGATCTGGTTTTCACCGCCGATGTGGATTATTGCAACAGCAGCAGTTTTACTGGCTCTACTACTGTCAGTATCACAGGTCCGGGAGGATTTTCCGAAACAATCAACGGAGGCTCAACGGGCACTACTCCGATTACACTTGCGGGAGAGTATTTCCTTACCGGACACACTCCGGATTCTCCCACACAATGCCTCGACTGTGGAAGAACGATTTGCGTTACTGTTGCCCAAACGGACATTGAAAGCTGTTTGAGTGCTTTGCCTGTCGGACTGAGAAACTTCAGACTACAATCAAAAGAGTCGGATGTGGAATTATTTTGGGAAACGGAAAGTGAGGTAAACAGTGACCGCTTTGAGATAGAACGCTCTGCAAACGGAAATGATTTTGTTCGGATCGGGAGCACTCCTGCGAAAGGAAACAGTTCTGATCTTCACTATTACCGGTATCCGGATTCCGAGCCGTTAAACGGAATTTCATATTATCGTTTAAAGATGATTGATCTGGACGGAAACACGCGCTACTCCTCTATCATTTCCAATAAATTGAACAAGACAGAAATTCAGATCGTTCCCAATCCGAATAATGGAAGTTTTCTGGTGAGTGGATTAATCGGAGCAAACAAACTGGAGCTTTTTGATCTGCATGGAAAGATGCTTCAATCCAAGGAAAGCAAGGAGGAAATTGTTTCTTTTGAAACCACTCAAAAATCCGGAATTTATGTTCTTCGGATCAGTCATTCAAAAGGAAGTGAGGTATTGAGAGTTGTTGTAGAGTAAGGGTTTTCAATTGCGAATTGCGAGATAAATATTTATTCTATCTCAATAAATTCAGATGACCGTGAATAATTCGTCTTTCACTGCTTTCTGAAACCTTGAACTCAATGCGCCAAGTATACATTCCTTCCGGTGACGATTGGTTCATATAGGTTCCATCCCAACCGGTAAGCGGGTCTTTCGATTCGAATATAACTTCTCCCCATCGGTTATAAATCTGAAGGTCGAAATCAGAAGAATCAAGTCCTGAAGAAAAAACAGGAATGAAAACTGCGTTCATTTCATTTCCATCCGGTGTGAACGTATTCGGAACATAGTAAATAACTCCACCTTCCATGTAAACGGTTCCATAAGCGATATCCGTGCAGCCATATTGATTCGTAACCAACAGACTTGCCGTAAATGAACGAAACTCGTCTGATGAATAGGAATGATCCGGAGAAAAAAGATCGGAAGAAGTTCCGTCTCCAAAATTCCATTCATAATAAATTCCTCCTTGAGAACCATTCACCATCGTTGTAGAGGGGTTTTCCTGGTTCAAAATGATCGGAGAAGGATGAAATGCCGCAATAGGAGAAGGATAAACACAAACAATTGATGGAAAATCGACTGATGCGGAACATCCGAAACCTGAAACAACATCCACTGTGAGGTCATAGCAACCGGGATTTTCAAATGTAAGCTGCTGGCTTCCGCAACCACTCAGTGTCGTTCCGTCCGAAAAAGTCCATGTAGAACTGGTGCAATCGGTTGAAGGATTACTAAAAGTGACCGCTAACGGTGCGCAACCCGAAGCAGGCGAAGGCAATACAGCGACTACCGGAAGTGGATTTACAGTTACCAAAACTTCATCTGTTGCTGAACATCCGACAAGCGTATCCGTTGCAGTAACGGTATAAAGAGTTGTTGTTTGCGGTGAAAAAGGAATGCCGTTCGTAATTCCATTATCCCAACTTAAACTTAGGTTTCCTCCCGGTGAAGAAGCATTTAACATAACTGATCCCCCGATGCAGATCATTTGATCCGGCCCGGCATCTACCGACAAACTGTTCAAATCAACCATAATAGTATCTGTCGCCAAACAATTACTTGCACCGGTACTCACAGAAAGCCAGTATTCACCGGATGTTGTCACCGTAATGGCAGGAGTTGTTTCACCAGTCGACCACAAATAGGACGTTGCACCAATTCCGGGATTAATGATCACGCTGACATCGCACGCTTCGATATCCGGTCCCAGATCAATCACACCGGGTTGTACGATCGTGTTACTTTCAGGTAAAGGTTTATTTAAAACATAAACCGGTGAAAACTGACCGGAAGCCGCACCATATGTCGATGAGCCGCAACCCGGATTTCCGGTTACATCTACTCCAGCATCTCCGGGTACAAAATAAGTTGTTACGTTTGGAGGAATAGCGCTCCCTGAGTATTGGATAGCACCGGTTCCACCGCCGCCACCCGGTCCGAAACAGGACGGATAGCTTGTCATCTGATTTCCTCCGTCTCCACCTTCTACTCTTACAATTAAATTTCCGACAAACGAGCCTACTTCCAAAGCAATTGTTCCGCCCGCACCACCACCACCGGATCCGTCACCGATACTGTTAGGAGCGCTGACTACGTTTCCACCACCCGATTCAATGTACATATTGTTATTGGTTACGATCGTTGCTGCTCGGATAATAATGATTCCACCACCATTAGACCCGGAGTTTCCGACATTGTCATTAAAGTCCGGAGAACCGCCGCCGCCGCCCATGAAAATCTTTCCCAATCCGTAATTCAGTGCTCTTCCTCCTTCTCCGCCAATGGCTTGCTGACCACAAAAACCTGCCTGATCGCCACCGCGCCCCCCTCTGCTTCCGTTTGAGCCACCGCCACCTCCGGTATTGTGCTTGTTTCCGCCACCACCGCCATTTGCCAAGGCACCGCGTCCGCCATCCATCGCGGCACTGACTTCCACGATTCCTTCTCCTTTCTGTGCGCCATGTCCGGAAGAAACAGGATAAAAATAATCGGTAAAATTACCGCAGCCTCCATCCGGATTTGAACTGGCAAAAGAACCGCGAAATCCTTGTCCGTTAACTGAAACGGGAGCATCAATGGTGAGTGTTCCGGAAACTTCCAATACCAAAACACCTCCTGTGCTTCCATTCCAACTTTGCGCCATCAATGTATTGACAACTGTGGTATTGGTATATTGTGGAACACGAATGACCTGAACACGACCTGCGACATCATAGGCATTCAACAACTGATATTGAAGCGTCAAGATGTTTCCTGAAATTGCCGTGACATTAGCAAACTCGTAGTTTCCGCAATTGTGATAATTGGTAATCATACCGAAATTAGCGCTGTTGGAAACATCGATCTCGGCTCCCTTCATTTGAATAATCAATATGCGGTCTCCAACCGATAGAAAAGAGGCGTCGAGAACTTCCAGTTGATTGCAGAAAATGTTTGTAACCGGAGTGTATTGATTAATGACTCCCGATATTTGCGCGCGCAGATTACCTGATGATAAACCAGCGAAGAATAAGATCACAAATATCAGCCAACATCTCATAGAAAGTAGTTCTGTTTCTTTAAGAACGTATTTTCACCAAAAAGTGTTGTCTTTATCTACCAGAAATACTTAAACGCTTAAATCTTTTGATTGATCGGGTGTAATTTGAACTTATTCTGTCCGTTAAAACGAATTAAGAATATAGAAAACAGGGAATTAAAAGAAGGGAAAGGCAACTTTTAATGATCAATGATTAATCGTAAACTCCTTCCAGATCGCTTCGTTCGTCTTTCGGGATGCGGAAGAGCAATAGCAAACCGACGATAAAAAAGAAGGCCACAGAAACAACAGAATAGCGAATCGATTCGAAACCGATTTCCATTAATCCGAAGAAAAGTGTTCCGGTAACAATCCCGATTTTCTCTGTTGCATCATAGAACGAGAAATAACTCGCATTGTCTTCCGTTTCCGGTAAGTATTTGGAATAGGTTGAACGTGCAAGCGCCTGAACACCTCCCATTACAATTCCGACACCACATGCCAGACAATAAAACTCAACCGGTGTTTCTATCACAAAGGCTGCAGCACAAACTCCCAGCCAAATCACCAGAGAAATTCCCAATGTTTTTACGTTTCCGATCTTTCCGGACAAGCGTGACATAATGAAAGCTCCTGCAGCTCCTAAAAGCTGAATCAGCAGAATCGCAACAATCAATCCGCTGTCGTCTACTTTTCCATCTTTCACCGGCCACGAGATTTCTTTCTTCGCAAAGAAGGTAGCCATCAGCATCACGGTTTGAACACCTGTATTGAAGAAGAAGAAAGAAGTCAGGTAACGCTTCAAACGTTTTGTTTTACGGAATTCTGAAAAAACGATTTTTAATTCTTTGAATCCTTTCCAGATATATCCTTTTTCTTTGATTCTGGTTGAAGTGGTATTGGGTAAAACGCGGTAGGTAAATTGCGAGAAACCGATCCACCACAAACCAACTAAAATGAAACAATACTGAACCGGCATTGCTTCTTTCTCATTCAGCGTATTCGGGTCATCAAAGAAACTGAAAATCGGAACTTTGATTAAAACCAAACAAAGGATTAGCAAAACCATCGACCCAAGATAGCCCATCGAGAAGCCGCGGGCAGAAATCTTATCTAAGTCTTTTTTATGAGCAATTTCGGGTAAATACGAATTGTAGAATACCAAACTGTTCCAAAATCCGATACTTGCAAAGAAGAGCGAAAGCATGGCAATTTCCAGTAAGCCATCACGCATCAGGTCTGTGAAGAAATACAGTGAAATACAGGACAATGCTCCCAGATAACAGAAGAATTGCAGAAAACGCTTTTTGTTTCCCCTGTAATCGGCAATACCGGATAAAAACGGCGACGAGAAAGATACGATCAAAAATGAAGCAGATAAAACGAAGCTCATCAGGGCGGAATTCGGAATATGCATTCCCAGAAAATCCACCATTACTTCTTCGCCTTTTCCAAGCTGAGACGGATCTAATTCCGACCAGGCTTTCCCGATATGTTCTTTCTTCTCGGATAAATACTGTTTCGTTGTTACCGTATCATAAAAAATGGGAAAGATCGCGGACGAAATAACCAGATTGTAGACTGAGTTTGCCCAGTCGTACATCACCCATCCTTTAATGATCTTTTTGTCTCCTTTCTGTATCGCCATAAGTTAGTAAAGTAGCTTGTCTGTTAAGCTGTAACCTGATTCACATAATCGCTCAGATAAGCGAAATAGGATGTCAGATTACCGTTCAGATCTGTTTCAGAACCGCGTCCGATGATATTATCCGGATCGTCTCCGAACAAATGCGGGAAAACGGATTTAATCAGTTCGTTTCCGAAATCCTCAGATGCGTCCTTCGGTAATTCACACGGAAGGTTGTCAACTGCCATCACGGTAACTGCTCCGTCTTGTTTCCAATCACATTCCAAACCGGTTTGCGGATCGTAGCCATACAATGGATCTGAGATCTTTGAAGCACGGATAGTAGATGCAATCGGTCCCTGAATATCACACGAAACGTCTGCAATGACTTTAATTTTATTCTTTTCGGATTTCAAATCTTCCGCCGTTAAAATAAACGGTGATTTATTACTCCAGAAATGACAAGCGATGTATAAATCTGCCACCTGAGAATATTTTCCAAAACTGGATTCATAGATTTCAGGAGTGGAATAAAATTCCTGCTTGCTGAATGGTTTCCCGTCTTTACGCTTGTAATAATCCTCGATTTCCAAATGCGTGTAAACAGGCGTATCGAACGTTTCAGAGAGAAATTCTTCAGGGCTCACTTCTGTAAAAGGAAGCAGATCCATGATCTCGCGTGCTCCGTATCCTACTCTTCCGAAACCGGTAAGAACCAGTTTTGTATTTGCAGGAAGAACCACTTTGCTCAATTCAGCTTCCATTTCTTTTCTTCCCGGACATTGATTGGCAGGTTTCAACTTATACAAGTTGTTTCTTTCACCGTAAGCCAACAAACCGTTGTATGCTCCGACAATTCCTGCATAACGTCCGAAACCGATGATGCGCTTATTTTCTTTCGACTTCAAAACTTCGTAGTCGATCAACTGGATTTTGTGTTCCAATATTGCACGCAGTAAATTCCTGTTATAAGGCTGTTTTTTAATGGTATGCGAAAAGAAAAGGAATTTTTTTCCCGGGATCAAATCCGAAATATTCACTTCTTTCACTCCCATGATGATGTCACAATCTGACAAATCTTTCACCACTTCAATCCCTTCAGCCACATATTCCTCGTCTTTGAACGCGCGAACTTCACTCGCTTGTACAACGACTTTCACCTGTGGAAACTTCATCTCAACCAACTTACACTGTTTGGGGGTGAGTGGAACTCGCTTATCAGGTGGAACTTTACCTTCCCTGATGATGCCTAATTTCACTTGATTCATGTTGTTGTTTAATATTCTTTGATAGGTTCAGAAAGGAGAAAGTTATCAATAAATTCTCTCACTACTCCTGTTCCTCCATTTTTTGTTAATACAATATCTACTTCTTTCTTGACTTCCTGAACTGCATCTTTGGGGCAAGCTCTCAAGCCGACTTCACGCATGATGGATAAGTCATTGATATCATCACCGATAATTGCTACCTGATCCAATGAAATAGACAACTCTTCACACCATTGTTTCAAAATGGTAATCTTTTGTTCTCTGCCTACATACACATGATCAATTTTCAATACTTCGGCACGATTCCGAACCATTTTATCTGTAAAAGCAGACGAAATAATTCCACAGATCAGCCCTTTTTCCTGAGCTTTCATGATCCCCATTCCATCTTTGGTGTTGTACTTCTTGATCTGATCTCCGGATTCGGTATAATACATTCCTCCGTCCGTCATCACACCGTCCACATCCAAAACCAGAAATTTGATCTTCTCTATTTTGCTTTTCAAATGATCGAAAATAAACAGCGGTTTGAACAGCAGGGAATAAAAATCCACTTCGTATTCTTCCGCAACTGCTTCCAGATCCAGAATCGACAGTTCGGTTACTCCATCCACGTTGAAATCCTGCAGCATCTGATAAAAATCAACGCCGAATTTCGCGCAAAGACCTTTGATATTTTGCTCTAAAAACAAGATTATACCAATTTATATCCAACGCTGGAAGCAATCGGACTAAGTGTTTGTAATAAATTCTTGAATTCCTCGTGATTCAACTGCTGGGAAGCATCGGATTTTGCCACTTTCGGATTCGGATGCACTTCGATCAATAAACCGTCGACACCCAAAGCCGTACAAGCTCTTGACAAGCCTGCAACTCCGTAAGCATAACCCATCGCGTGACTCGGATCTAAAATAACTGGCAGATTCGTGTAGTGTTTCAACCACTCCACTCCGCACAAATCCAAAGTAAAACGCGTTCCTGTTTCGAAAGTTCTGATTCCGCGTTCGCACAACACCACGTTTTCATTTCCTCCGGAAAGCACAAATTCTGCCGCCTGAACAAATTCCTGTAGGGTTGTTCCGAAACCACGCTTGATCAAAACTGTTTTCTGTGTTTTAGCACAGGCACGCAAAATTCCCTGGTCGTACATTGCTTTTGCTCCGACCTGAATGACGTCTGCATGTTCGATAATTTCATCAATGTGTGTTGCATCACGCGCTTCCGTTACAACAGAAAACCCGTATTCTTCACGCATTTTAGTCAGCAATTTCAAGCCTTCCAAACCTAAGCCCTGAAAACTGTAGGGACTTGTTCTTGGTTTGTAGCATCCTCCTCTTAATGAGGTCAATCCCAAGGATTTCAATAATTCGGAAGATTCTCTGATTTGCTCTTCGGATTCAACGGAACAAGGTCCGGAAATCACAATCGTATTTCCCGTTTTTCCTCCAACCGTTACATTTCCGATTTTCACCTCACGTGTTTCAGAACGGTAATTTCTGGACGCCAATTGCATATCGTTCGGAAATACCCAATGCGCATCCGTTACACTTTCCAATGCTGTAGGAACTTCCTTCACACCTGAACCTGTAACCAACACATTTATTCCTTGAGAAACCAAGTGAAATGCTTTGTTTTCTTCAGCTAATTTGGCTGCATCAGCCGCACTTACTGATTGTTTTAAATGAATGATCATATTTCCCCTTTAATCAGGTTTACGAATGTTAAAATCCCTTTTGCTTTATTATCCTGATCGATAACAGGTAAATAAAGAATCGGGAATGCATATTTTTTAATCTGTTGTAGTAAGTCGTTGACTGTTGCTGTTTCCCGGATAACCAAAGGAGCTGTATTCATGATTTCGGAAATCGACTCCTGACTCAGGTTTCCTTTTGTACGGATCAGACTTTTGCGGATATCCGCGTTTGAGATCAAACCTTTCAGATCGGATTGCTGATTCACTACTAAGGTAAATCCCAGCTTCCCGATTTCAATCGCGTTCAACACTTCCAATACAGAAGCTTCTTCACCGATTGCAGGCGCTTCACTCAGAGGAATCATGAAATCCTTCACTAAGAATTGCGAATCCAGATTGCGTTTGGTCAGATCCATCAAAGCATGTCCGATACTCGGCGCATTGAACAAATAAGATCCGGAAACGGAAGTGTGAACTCCCATATTTCTCAGAATAAAGGAAACTTCTCCGTTTACTCCGCCATCCACGTGTACTGATTTCCCGGGATATTTTTGTTGAAAATCACGGATCTTCTTGAAATTCACCGAATCAAACACACCTCCGCTTTGTCCCGGAATGGTTGCCATGATCAGAATAAAATCAAAGTTCTGGTATTGATCAAAAGCTTCGATCGGAGTTGGCGTAATGATTGCCAATCCTTTCTTTCCTGTAATATCTGAAGGAATTTCGAGTTCTTCTTCCAGATCTTCCAGCTGAAATGTGACATATTCCACCGGAACTTCTCGCAGCAAATCAAAATATTTCGACGGATGTTTCGTTATGATATGCAAATCAATCGGGATCTTGCACCACGTTCTGATCTTGCTGATATCCTCGAAAACCGAAGGATCGTCATTGCAGTCAACATGCAGTAAATCTACATGGTGAGCAGCCAAATCCTCAATCGTTTCCGACAGGTCGCGTTTCTTATCCGAATAAATCGAAGCAGATATTCTCATAGGACAAAAATAGCTAAAGTATTCCCTTTACAAGGTATGTTCATCAAATGATATTAACAGAATTTGCACAAAAAACGATCGATATTTTAACATCCGGTTCGTTTTGATACGGACTTTCCAAAAACGAACGTTAAACAGTGCTTTGAGACAAAAACCGAAGTGCTTGTTCTTTTGTCGGAAGTGCACAAAACTTACTGGCTAAACGCGTCCTTCGTTTTGCAATAAAGGAGTAAACTCCATCGCGCATAAACCGGGGAACAATCCACCCGATTTTTCCTAACTGAAAAGGGAAGCGCAAATAGTTCAACACTTTCAATGCCGCTGCAGACCGCTGATTCAATTGTTTCGTGTCCCAGAAATAAAAAGTCGACATATCGATTTCCGAAATTCCCAACTGAAGAAAAAATGTTTTTGCAAATTCACTTTGTAATGCGCAAAAATGTATCTCCCGGTTCTTTTCGTTATTCAGAACAAATTGAACCGTTTTATTGCAAAAACCACAATCTCCGTCGTAAAAAATGATCGGTTTGTTCATAAAGACAAAGATACGAAACAGAATAAGGAGAATTTTCACATTGAAAGTTAAGAACCAAAAATGACGCAAACTTCGCCAAGAGAAACAGACTTCAAATAGTGTTCTAACGTAGCGGTCAGCGAGAGAAATAATGTCTTGTATTTACGTTCTTTGCCATTGCCGCAAAGAACCAAAGGTCTAGGCCTATATTCGAAAATCTGAAAAGTACACGGCATTTCGCGAAAGCATTTAAAACTCGTCCGCTAGCTAAAGCTGACCGGACTCAAACAGGAAATGCTTTTTCCGCTCCATTTGTTCCTTTTCCACAATTTTCAGCATAAGGGCCATCTTATATCTTGCTTCGAAATAATAATTTACCTCATTATGTAAAAAGATCCCATGTGATCAGGATCAGAAACTGCAGGAACTGTTTTTCCGTGAAAAATGATTGGTTTGTTCATAAAGACAAAGATGTGAAACAGAATAGAATCGTATTTTTGAAGAAGTAATAACTGTTCTAGGGTTATAACCCTAGAAGGGTGGTTAATTATTTTTTACGTATATTATATTAAATAGCAATAAGATGAATTTTGGGATTTTACTTTCTGGTTCCGGTGTCTATGACGGAGCTGAAATTCAGGAAGCGGTTTTAAGTATGCTTGCAGTTTCCGAATTGGGTGATACGTATACCTGTATCGGTGTGAATGCTGATCAGTTTCATGTAATCAACCATACAAACGGAGAAGTCATGAATGAATCCCGGAATATGTTTGTGGAAGCTGCACGAATTGCCCGCGGAAACATTGTTCAGATTCAGGACATTCAGCCCTCAGATATCGACGCTTTGATTATTCCCGGTGGATTCGGAAGTGCGAAAAACTTCACCAAATGGGCTTTTGAAGGTCCGGACGGAAGTATTTTACCGGAAGTGAAATTGCTTTTGGTCAATTTGATCAATATCGGGAAACCCATTGCGGCACTTTGTGTGAGTCCGGTAGTTTTGGCAAAAGCATTGGAAGATTCTTCCATTCATCCATCTCTGACAATCGGTTCTACGGCAGCAGGTTCACCTTACGACATTGAAGCATTTTCTCAGGGATTGGAAAAAACAGGCGCTAAAACCACTTACAAAACAGTTCAGGAAATTCATGTCGATTCCGAAAACAAAATTGTAACGGCTCCTTGTTATATGATGGACGCTTCGATCAGCGATATCTGGAAAAACATTCAGCAAGCAGTAACAGAATTGAAGAAACTTGCAACTATATGATTCCTGACTACGCTGCCAAATCAATCCATTACAAAAATGCTGTCAGTCAGATTAATAAACGATTGAAGTTCATTGGTTGGTCGAGATTGTTTACACTTCTTCTGGCTGGTTTTTGTTTGTATCAGTCCAAAAATCAGCTTGAAATTCTGTTTTTAATTCTCGGCATTTTGTTTTCGGCAGGCTTCGTCTTCCTCGTTTTCTATCATTTCAAAGTGAAACGGAAACTCGAAATTGCAAGTACTTATTTGTGGCTGAACGAATCCGAAGATAAATTTGTTAAAGAAATCACTCCGTATTATCCGAACGGACAGGAATTCATCGATACTGCTCATCCCTACTCGTTTGATATCGATTTGTTTGGACCGCATTCTCTTTATGAACATCTGAACCGGACTTCAACCGTGATCGGGCGGGAAAAACTCGCAGCCGCCTTGTTGCATACAAAAACAAGCGAAAACCTTGCAGAAACTCAGGAAGCAGTTCGGGAAATTGCTGAAGATCCGGAATGGAGACAGGCATTTCAGGTTTATGCAAAACTAGGGGAAGACACGCAGGAAATCCGAAAGTATATTGAGCGTTGGCAGGATTCCAAACAGTCTATTTCCATCCTTTCTGTACTTCTTTCTTTTTTGATGCCCTTGGCCGGATTGACCACCATGATTCTTTTTTGGCAAACAACCAATGTTTACTGGTTCAATTGGGGAGTTGTCTTGTTTTTAGTAAACATGCTTCTTTTTGCATTGGTTCAGTCAAATATCCGCAAGGAAATCGGGAAAACAGAACGAATCGGAGCGGCTTTACTGGCTTACAGCGAAATGCTGCAACTGATCGAAAACAGGGTTTGGAAATCAAAGCAACTACAGGAAATTCATCAAAAAGTGCATTCCAAAAATCAAGCTGCGAGCTCTTTATTGAAAGAATCGTCGCGGATTTATGAAAATCTGGACAGTATCAATAACGGATTTGCTGTTTTTCTATTGAACGGAACGCTTCAGTTTCACGTACATATCTTCCGGCAGCTTGTACGCTGGAAAAAGCACCACCGCGAATCGATCAGTCAGTGGATTGAACAAATTGCAGAAGTCGAAAGCATTCTTTCCTTCAGTAACTTTCAGGTAAATAACCCGGAATACAGCTTTCCTGTTTTAACGGAGAACAATATTTCTTTCGAAGAATTGGGGCATCCGCTGATTTCTAAAAATACCCGCGTCAATAATTCCATTTCTTTCGACAACGAACGTTTTGTGATTCTGACAGGATCCAATATGTCGGGAAAAAGCACCTTCTTAAGAACCTTGGGAATTGGAGTGATCCTTGCCAATGCAGGGTCCGTTGTTCCGGCTAAAAGTGCGCGCTTCTACCCGATTCCGCTGCTTGTTTCCATGCGTTTGAGCGATTCACTTTCAGAAAGCACTTCCTACTTTTTCTCAGAAGTCAAGCGTTTAAAACTGATCATCGATCATTTGAATACTGAAAATGCATTTGTCCTTCTGGATGAAATTCTGCGGGGAACAAACTCCGACGATAAACGAAACGGCACCATCGGAATTGTGGAACAAATGGTTCGTTTGAATGCGATCGGGATGATTGCAACACACGATTTAGAGGTTTGTGAAACCACCAAAGCACATCCGTCGTATTTAAGAAACAAATGCTTCGAAGTAGAAATTAAAGACAACGATTTGTTTTTCGATTACAGGTTGAGAGATGGCATTTGTCAGAATAAAAGTGCAACATTCATCATGAAAAAATACCAGGTCATTTGAAACTAAAACACCATATTGTATTATTGTTTTTCCTACCGTTTATCGGGCTTTCCCAACTAACGGACATTTCTGCTCAATTGAACAAAAATCCGGGAAATCTGAACGCTTATGTTCATGAGCCTAAGGGCAAACCGAATGGCAAAAAGCCTTTGATACTTGTTCTTCACGGCTGCAATCAAACAGCAGATGACATTGCTTTGGGTTCGGGCTGGAATCAGTTGGCAGATTCATTGGGCTTCTATGTTCTTTATCCGGAACAAAAAACAAATAACAACCTGTTCAGATGCTTCAATTGGTTTTTGAAAGACGATCAGGAAAAAGACAAGGGAGAAATGGCCAGCATTTACGAAATGATGCAGTATGCTATTTCCCATTATTCCATCGATGAATCCCGCACTTATATTTACGGAGTGAGCGCCGGAGCAGCAATGAGCGTGAATTTCATGGCTTGTTATCCCGATAAATTAAAATCCGGAGCTATTTTAGCCGGAACTGCCTACAAGCAAGTCGATTCTCCGATGAAATCATTTGCAGAAATGCGTCAGCCAACCGTTTTTTCCGATGAAGTACTGCGTCAGCGGCTGTATTCACAAGATTCCCTGTACTCGGGTGAATTTCCTCAGTTAATCGTTGTTCACGGAACAGATGACAAAGTGGTGAATTACGGAAACGGAGAAGTTTTGGTGAAACAATGGAAAACAGCATTCAAAATTGCGTCCGAAACCGAGCGGAAAGTGAATGTAAATCCGTCCTCACCGACTATTACACGCAAAGATTTTAAAGATGCTGAAAACCGCTCTGTGATTATCTTTTACACTGCAGACAATTGGGGACATTATTTAATGATTGATCCGGGACCGGGGCCAAAACAAGGCGGAGAAGTCACGAAACACGCCAAGGACGGAGATTTCTTCAGCACCTACGAAATTGCAAAAGACTGGAATCTGGCTCCTTAACTGCAAGAAGTTATCAACTCTGATTACACCCCAAAAAGCTGTTAAATAGCGAGTTAAACCGACTCATGTAAACAATTTGTTCTTATTCTGTTAATATTTCTAGGTCAAAAAGGCTGATTTTTTGACGAATCCGTGTACTTTTGCACCAAAATAAGTTAGCCTCAAGGCAATACAAAAAGACATTTTATGGACGAATTTGGTAAACGAGGAAAAAATGCCGATTTAAAATCAACTATCGGATTAGAAAATCTCGGTAACGTATTCTGGAATTTAACACCAGCTGAACTTGTAGAAGATACGATCATCGGCGGTCAGGGTGTTTTAACAGACACTGGAGCGATTGCAATTGAAACTGGTGAATTTACTGGTAGATCTCCAAAAGATCGCTTTGTTGTTCGCGACGCAAATACAGAAAACAGTGTTTGGTGGGGAGATGTAAATATTCCTGTTTCCACAGAGCAATTTGATGCGTTATACAACCGCATGAAGTCTTATTTGATTGGAAAAGACGTTTATGTTCGTGACGCTTATGCATGTGCTGACGACAAATTCAGAATGAACATCCGTGTTACAACTGAATTCCCTTGGTCAAACATGTTTGCTTACAACATGTTCTTACGTCCTACTGATGCTGAGATCGAAAACTTTGACGCTGAATGGAACATCGTTTGTGCTCCTGGTTTCAAGGCTGATCCTGCTATCGACGGAACACGCCAATCCAATTTCGCTATTCTGAACTTCACCCGTAAAATGATTATTATCGGTGGAACAGGATATACAGGTGAAATCAAAAAAGGAATTTTCTCTGTTTTGAATTATGTGTTGCCACACGAGAAAAATGTACTTTCCATGCACTGTTCCGCTAACGTAGGAGCATCAGGAGACACTGCTATTTTCTTCGGATTATCCGGAACAGGAAAAACAACTTTGTCTTCTGATCCGAATCGTCGTTTGATCGGTGACGATGAGCACGGTTGGTCAGACAATACGGTTTTCAACTTCGAAGGTGGATGCTACGCAAAAACAATCGATTTATCGAAAGAAAAAGAGCCGCAAATTTACGACGCAATCAAGTTCGGAGCTATTTTGGAAAACATCGGATTCCACGAAGGAACTTCAACTCCTGATTATGCGGACGGTTCAATCACTGAAAACACACGTGTTTCCTACCCGATCGATTACATTGACAACATCATGGTTCCTTCTATCGGAGCCGGACCAAAAAATATCTTTTTCTTAACTGCTGATGCATTTGGAGTATTGCCTCCGATCTCACGTTTAACGAAAGAGCAGGCGATGTATCACTTTATGTCCGGATATACTGCAAAAGTTGCCGGAACTGAGGTTGGTATTACTGAGCCTACAACAACTTTCTCCGCTTGTTTCGGAAAAGCATTCTTACCGTTACACCCTGCAAAATACGCGAAATTATTGGGTGAAAAACTGGAAGGAACTGACATTAAAGTTTGGTTGATCAACACAGGATGGTCAGGAGGTTCTTACGGTGTAGGAAGCCGCATGAAATTATCTTACACGCGTGCTATGATTACTGCAGCGTTGACTGGTCAGTTGGATAATGTAAGCTTTGAAACATTGCCGGTATTCGAATTGTCATTCCCTACTTCTTGTCCGGAAGTTCCTGCTGAGATTTTAAATCCGCGTGAGACCTGGGCAGATAAAACAGGATACGATAAAACTGCCAACCATTTAGCTGATCAGTTCGTTAAGAACTTTGAACAGTTCGCGGCAGAGACATCTTCAGATATTTTAGCAGCAGCACCAAAAGTTACTGTTTAACATTGTTTTTTTGATTTCTTCAAAGGCTCTCCGGATTTCGGAGAGCCTTTTTTGTTTGTTATGATCCTAAAATGACGCATATAGTATCTGAATGCTAGTGATTAAAAAACACCAGACAATTAACTCACTATTATTGATTACAATTCCTGTTTTCTCATTGAAATCAATTTTGATCACGTAAAAAGATTACGAAGCTGAGAGCTAATTTTGTGACTGTAAAAATGAAATCATTTGCATTTATGAGAAATAATACACACTTTTGAGCATTCATAAATTTATTCTTCCAAAAATGAGACATCCTACTACGAAAACAACTCCTTCATTTAATGATGAGTTAAATACAAATACTTTTTAATTCAACTGTAACAAGAAAAGAAAGAAGTATTATACTTGTCACAGAATTTAAAATCCACCTGGTGCCAATACGATGAAACAGTAACGGACCTTCACTGAATCGCTTTTAGCGAAAAGAAATTTTAAAATAAACAAGCGAGATCCCTGTAAAATCTTGTTTGTCAGTATTTCAACAGATTACAGACTGTTGAATACACATTCCGTATGACTTGTTTCTGCCGAAAACACTCATACAGAAAAGTTTAAACGTACAATCGGCACTAAAAAACAAAAGTATACCTTATGAAAAAAATCACTTATTTACTGGTCTTATCAGCCCTATTTATTGCAAATCAAACGTTTGCACAAGAAAATGTCATTTCTGAAAATGGAAATATCGGAATTGGAACAACTACACCGAATGCACGTCTGCAAGTCGCAGGTTCAGCTCGTTTTGATTCAACGGTCGTTGCCAACGATTCTGTATCCATGACCAGAAATGTTACAATCGGTGGAGATTTAAAAGTAGGCGGAAATGTGTATTTCCCCAATATTCCCACTATGAACGGAATCCATAACGAAACCATTTTGTTTTCAAATGGAGAGGGCTTAACATCTAAATTTTCAGTACTTGGATTAAAAGATTTCATGTACACCAGTATTTGTGATCTGGCAGGCGGAATCACACAAAGCCCGGCATGGGCAAACGGCCCCAATAAAATCTTCATCGAATGTCCGAGTGTTTTTGTCGGAATCGGCACAAATACTCCTACCCGAAATTTAGATGTGGTGGGAAACACAAAAGTTTCCGGTCATTTATGGACAAACACTTCTTTTTCTGTTGGAGCAGACCTGAACACCTTTTCCAAGTTCAATTTGGTGAATACCAACCGGACGGCGGCCATTCAGGTAAATACCGCAGGAAATAGCAAACCGTATCAACGCTTAATGTTCTTTGAGTATGACAATCCCGACACTAAAATCCTTGAAGTCATTAATACCGCAACAGGCAGAACCCCATTTTCTTTAAAAGCCGACGGAGCAATGGACATCGACAATGGTGTAACCAATATCCTTCATTTGGGAACTGATGGAATGTTCTCAATCAGCAATGGAGTCCGAAAAACATTTGTAGTGGAAGCAAGCGGACTGACAAGAGCACGAAAAATCAAGGTGGATGCAGACGTTTGGGCAGATTATGTTTTTGAAGACAATTACGTTTTGATGCCATTAACTGATGTGGAAAACTTCCTGAAAGAACACAAACACCTGCCTTCCATTCCATCCGAGAAGGTAATGAAAGAAGAAGGAATTGATGTGGCTGAAATGAATGTGAAAATGATGGAAAAGATTGAAGAATTGACTTTGTATCTGATTCAGCAAAACAAGGAATTGGAAAAATTGAAAGCAGAATTGGAAACTTTAAAACAACAGAAACCATGAGAAGAATCATATTAGCGGTTTTAGGAGCGATTCTTTTCTCCATCATTGAACCGACTATCAGTTTTGCACAAAGCACAAATCCAAATATGCACGGATGGCATGCTAAATATTGGTTTTACCGCTGGCGTCTCAGAAATGACTTTATGGTCATGGGTGAAGGTCCAGGACAAAGCTTGGTTGCAGAAAGTCGGAATCTTACGCGTGGTGCATTCATAAAATGGGCAGATGCAACGATTATGCATGGATATTATTTGACCATGCTTGCACTTGAACATAAAATCCTGCAAGACAAAGGAAGATGGGCCGATTTAAAAAATAATGAACGGGAATTATATTTTGCAATTAAAGCTTTTGAACGATTAGATTATGTTTCTGAAACATTTTATTCGTCGGAGGGAAATGACCAAGATGTTTTTCGCACCGGAGATTCACCTTTACTCCCTGATGTCAACGGCTATTTTTTCAGAGATGATGTACCCCCTACATTTTTAAATCTACATCCCAACCCTGTTGATCTGCCAATCTTTACTTCAAATTACTACTCGTTAACTGGCAATAAAACGGGGATTGATTATGGGAATGATATACTTTACAATCAAAGTGATTATTGTGGATTATGGGATATAACCATACTACATGATGGAAATTCTCCTCCCGATTTGGATTTCTCCCAACACCCCATAGTCAACTACAAAAAAGGAGTTGAGGAGCCAGATGATGATAACCAAGATTCAGAATATGGTTTGGGGGAAGAAAGCCAGGATCAGGCTATCCGTCTGTTATTAGGCTTTTTTACTATTATCAAAAGTATTCCGGATGCAACTTATGCTATTGATAAAGACAAAGATGGGGCTGTAGATACTTATATGAATTTTCATGAAGAAGCCAAACGGCACAGTACCAATATGATCGGAAGAATGGCTGGCTGGTTTAGCGGAACTAAACAAGTAGAACCGAATGAAAATCTATTTATAGCGTATCCTTCCTTAGGAATTCCATCGGCTCCTTATTGGACTATTTACAACCCAAGACATAATGAAGTTTCACTTGGCTCATCTCCTTATATGTATATGGTTCCAATGCAAATGATTTCCATCCCTTTATTTACTTCGGGTAACGATTTAGGAATAGGATCATCCAATTATGCAACTCTGACTTATTCCCCTATAAACACAACTTTGTGGAATGCTGGATTAAATGGCTATAATGATTTTGTCAATGCAAAAATGGCTTTGATTCTGAATGTTATTTCTAATAGTGGCTCAGGCTTATTACCTGTCCCTCGTTTTGTGGCTAACAAAAGTGCAGACAATCATATTGATGGTTTGTATGTTCCTTTATATGACTACTTCTGGGATTGGAATCCAACAGATAATGAAAATGATGTAGAGCGAAAGGAGCATGCTTACAATTATGCCAACTTGATGCTGGAAGCAGCACCTTGCGTCGGACCTCATAATTTTGGATACACTGAACTTGGAGATCCAAATAATCATTATGAGTATAAAGGGGCGTTCTCTTCGGTTCAAGATCCGGATGGAATCCCCTATTATTGGAACGTACCGTTTTTATTTGATAATGAGCACGACCGATGGGATGATGGCATGAAAGGTGATGATATTCAAGAAGGCTGGTTTTCTGGAGTAGATTATATGTTGTTGTACAACTTAATTTATGCTAACATTGGAGGCGATAAACCCTTATACCATGACTTGATCAACCGGGTGGTTGATTATGACATTAATACAGATCTGTATGCGGATTTGTACGGATATACCGCCGAAGGATTGATGATCGGGGGCTTTGAGAACTTAACTGTAACTTCGAACATCTACGGAAATACTCCGGTTACTTTAAAAGCACTAGAATACGTGCTTTTGGATGAAGGAATTTATGACCCGAATAACATGCCGGAAGGGATTACCGTTGAAGTCGGAAAAATTACCTGCGGAAACAATTTCACTTCCTCCAATACCCCCTATTCCAGAGGAGAGAATGATTCCTGTCAAACCTGTAGTTTGGAAAGCAAAATTGGAAGCTTTGTAGCACCGATAACAAACGGAAAGAATCATAGTTTACCTATGAAAGTACCAACATTCTCAGAGTTTGAAGAGACCCTACGCTTAAACCAAATAGCAAGAGATAACAGTATAGAGAATAGTCATACTTTGGTGTATCCTAATCCAGTAACTGATTTCTTTCAAGTTGTACAGACAGAAGACTTACAACAAGTTCTTTTGTTGAATCAAAATGGCGTAGAGGTCAAACAATTTGATCCTTTAGATAAATTATACGATATTCGTGAGCTGGCGTCAGGAATATACACGCTTATTTTAAAATTCACTGATCATGAAACAAAGCACATTAAAGTGGTTAAGTTGTAGCTTGATACTATTATTCATCCTCTCCTGTAAAAAGGAAAAAGGAGTTTTAGACGATTTTGATTCCGGAAGATTCGATTTCGTCTGTATCTGGACTAAAAATGGTGTTCAAGACACAGTAACAGGTGAGGTCTCGGGGCCAGATGCGAGTTCTCCGAGTTACTATTTTATGGTAAAACAGGAGTTAGGAACCATCAGTTCACTGAAAGATTTCAAGGTAGGAAATTATTCACAAATCGTAAATGGTCCCTTTTATGCTCCCGGTTTATTAATAATACATTCTGAAGTTACTTATGAAGAACATGATGCAGATCATTTGTTGGTTCACTTTCAGTCATTAAATACTTCAAGTGATACTTTGAACGGGACATTTAAACTAACTCGAAAAGAATAAATCTATGTTTGAAATCAGAATAATACCTTTTTTACTTGTATTTATATTTCTTTCAGGTTGTCATAAGGAAAATGCAAAACATGATTATGAAATGCGATTGATGTTCGACAGCGGAGATATTTTTACTGATAATGGAAAGATCTTTGAAAAGAATCTAAAAAGAAGAAAAGGTCAGGAAATACATGTTGACGTGTTTAATCGATATACTTTTCTTAAAGTGAAGGGTAATAAGCTAGTATGTTCCTATAAGCTTTATTTAGATAGTAATACTCCAGTAGCTTTTGCAAATGGGCAATCAGGTTCTTTTAAAGGAGATGTATACTTTGAAGGAGAATATTCTCAAAAGGGAAGAGCATACACGGTTGATAATGGTAATTTTGAGTTTATTTGGCGCAATGAATCAACAGGGCAACCAGTTAATAGCATTGTGTATAAAGGCAAATGGACCTTGAAACGGAAGTGATTCTTTGATTTAAAAACTCCTCTTTGAATTAGATTCGAAGAGGAGTTTTCTGTTTTTAAAAGGCTAACATTCAGCAACAATGAAACAAAGCATATTAAAATCGTTAAGTTTTAGTTTGATCCTAATAACTGTCCTTTCATGTAAAAAAGAAAAAGGAGCGTTAGAAGGTCTTACTCCAGGTAGCTTTGATTTTGTTTATGTATTAAACAATAATGCAAATCATGACACGATTACAGGTGAATTAACGGGACCCTATGTGGAATCTGGGTTGTATATTTTTAAGGTAAGACAGGAATTACTAATGGATAAACAACTTAAAGCTTTCACAGTTGGAACGTTTAAAAGTGTAATCAATGGTTACTTTGCGGCTCAGGTAAATAATAATGGTAATATAATTTATGAAGATCATACTTCTGACTATTTACTTGTTCGTTTTGAATCAGGGAACGGCTTGTCAGGTAGTCTTAGTTTAACTAGAAAAAAATAATATAATGTTGAGAATTGGAATTATACCCTTTATCATGTTTTGTTTTCTAATATCAGGTTGCAAAAAAGAAAAAGGGGCTTTAGATGGCCTTACTCCCGGGAGATTTGATTTTGTGTACATCTTTAACGATAATGCAAATCATGACACGATTACAGGTGAACTATCAGGACCTTATGTAAAATCTACCTCGTATATCTTTAAGATAAGGCAGGAATTGTCAATGGATAAACAGCTTAAAAGTTTCAATGTTGGAAACTTTAAGAGCATTATTAATAGTCGCTTTGCTGGACAGGTAAATAGAGATGGAGTCATTACTTATGAGGACCATAATTCTGACTATTTGCTAGTTCGTTTTGAATCGGGGGATACCCTGTCCGGAAGTCTTACTTTAACAAGAAAAGAATAAGAATATGTTGAAATTTGGAATTATACCCTTTATCATGTTTTGTTTTCTAATATCAGGTTGCAAAAAAGAAAACGGGAAGCGTGAATACGAAATGCAATTACTGTTTGATAATGGTGAAGTTTACAAGGATGAAGGGATTGTATCTGAAAAAAAATTAAAACAGTATAATAGTACAGCCATATCTACCACTGTGTTTAATGATTATCTCTTCCTTAAAGTAAATGGTAAATTGATATGTTCGGGGCAAATAATAATCATTAATGGAAAACATGGAGATATCTACTTTGAAGGGGCTTACACCCGAAAAGGAAGAGCCTACATTGTGGATGACGGTTATTTTGAAGTCATTTGGCGCAATAATGCTGGTGATCCTCTGACTAATTCAGTTCTGACTGGCAAATGGACCTTGAAACGGAAGTGATTCTTTGGTTTAAAAACTCCTCTTTGAATTCAATTCGAAGGGGAGTTTTCTGTTTTTAAATGGCTAACAATCAAATGACATATGCCCTCTATGATCATCAAAACTCCTAAAAAAACCTAATTATCAAATTGATTCCGAACTTCCATGTAATTTTCCTGCTTCAAAACTGAATGACCTGAATGAACGAACACGCTTCTACTCTTAAAATTAGTGAAGGAAAAACCTTCAACTACCTTATCCCGATTATCTTCTGCGCAATTCTAAGTCTTGTCAGTTTCGTTTTATTCTGGCCTCTGGGAATTCTTTTGGCAGCAACTTGTGTTTTGTTAGGATCGATTGAATCCGGTCTGGAATTCAATACGGAAACCATGCAGTATCGGAAATATCAGTCTCTGTTTGGTTCTTCCCGGGGAAAATGGGTCCAGATAGAAGATCCTGACAGCTTCCACGTACGTTTATCGGTAGATAGTATCAGCTACAGAACTTTTGCTCAATTGTCTAGTCCATCGTACTATGGAAGAAATACTGTGGCACAATCCAAATCAATCACCTATGATTTGTTGTATCTGAGCAAAAATGATCACTGGGTCACTATTTATGAGTTTTCCAGTTACAAACTGGTACTCAAAGCAGTGAAAAAACTTCAGGAACTGGAATCCTGTGAAGTGGTCGATCACATTGCTCTGAAACTACAAGAAAACCAACAAAAAAGGATGAACAGAATGAGATAAATGAGTAAATTTATATTCATGAGAACACTTCTTTTTTCTTTTGTTTGCCTTTTATCTTTTGGGGGAAATGCTCAGTTGGATTTCACCAAAATTTCGGATAGTTCTTATATTTTCACGACTTATCAAACCTATCAGGGAAACCGCATTTCTTCTCACGGCTTGTTGAAAGCAACCTCAAAAGGAGTTGTCATGATTGATACTCCCTGGGATACTACGCAATTTCAGCCGCTTCTGGATTCCGTTAAACTGAAATTCAACCAACCGGTTGTATTTGTATTATCCACCCACTGGCATGAAGACAGAACTGCCGGATTGGATTATTACAAAAAGAAAGGAATTGCAACTTACAGCACGTATGCGACTAAAAATCTGTGCCGAGAACACCACTTTCCGGAAGCGCAATTCACCTTTGAAGGCGATACGATATTTCAGTTCGGAAATACCACTTTCGAGACGTTTTATCCCGGCGCAGGACATTCCTCAGACAATATCGTAGTTTATTTTCCTGCAGACCGTTTGCTGGTCGGCGGATGTTTCGTAAAATCCGCAGAAGCAACGGATTTGGGAAATCTTTCGGATGCAAACATCGGTATGTGGCGGGTTTCAGCAAAAACACTGATCAAAAAATATCCGAAGGTAAAAACCGTCATTCCGGGACATCAGAAAATTGCAACAGGCAAAAAGTCATTAAAACATACTTTGAGTCTTGCCAGAAAAAAATACAAAGGGCGGCAGAAAGACAAGAAAAAAACGAGTAAATAGCCCGGAAGTCTACTTCTGGTCTATCTCAAAAAAACTCTACGAATCGCTTCCGGCCATGTCAGACATTTTCAAACAACATCTTCAAAAATTTATCTCCTTTTCTGATGAGGAGTTTGAATCCATTCTCTCCTATTTTAAGCTTATTCAGGTTTCGAAAAAGGAGAACCTGTTGCTGGAAGGTCAAATTTGTAAACAGCATTATTTCGTACTGAACGGCTGTCTGCGTAAGTTCTTTATCAATGAAAAAGGTGTTGAAATCACCACAGAATTCGCTATTGAAACCTGGTGGCTGACGGACAACAAATCGTTTGAACACCAAACAGAATCCCCATTTAATATTCAGTCTGTAGAAAAAACAAGCGCTTTATCTATTGATTTTCATTCTCAGGAAAAACTCCTGAACGATTTCCCCATTATGGAACGCTATTTCCGTTTTGTTTACCAACGAGCTTACGCGGCAGTACAAATGCGCTTGAAGTTCCTGTATGATTTCTCCAAAGAAGACAGCTATTATCATTTTATTGAAGCTCAACCTTATTTCGTCCAGCGAATGCCTCAATACCTGATTGCCTCTTATCTGGGCTTTACTCCGGAATATTTGAGTGAAATCAGAAGGAAAAAACGTTCTTAAACCAGTTTAAGTTTTTTTGAATTTCTCATTCCGATCTTTGTTTCACAAAAGAAATTCAAACAAATGGAAAAACGAATCAACATCTTGGAAACTGAACCCGAAGCAACAAAAGCCATGTACGGTTTAGAAGGGTATCTTGCAAAAAGCGACCTGTCAAAAACACACAAAGAATTAATCAAAATCCGCGCTTCTCAAATCAACGGTTGTGCTTACTGTATCGATATGCATACCAAAGATGCATTGAAACTGGGTGAATCCACTCAGCGTATTTTTCTGCTAAATGCATGGAGAGAGGTTTTTGATTTGTACACTCAGGAAGAGCGAATCATTTTGGCGTTGACAGAAGCTGTAACCTTGATTCATCAGGGAGGAATTCCGACTGATCTTTACGCAGAAGCACGCGCAGCTTTTAACGAGAACTACCTGTCTCAGATTCTTATGGCGATTGTAACGATCAATGCCTGGAACCGGATTGCAATCAGTGGTTTGAATCAACCTCCGAAATAGAAGAAATGATAACGATCATCGAAGCCTCTGAATTTGTTTCAGGGGCTTTTTGATTTTCTACCGGATTGAATCAATTATGATTTTCGGAATTGTTCGAATTGAAAAGATCAAACGTTATTTTGCAATATCGCAATATTACGAACCCGGTTCAAGTTCAACATTACATAAAACGAATTAAAATACTGATTATCAACAAACAAGATCGCAAATTCAACACAAAGACTCATCTCTTTTTAATTCACCCAAAAAATAAGATGGATTCACTACCACCAATCTCTTTTGAATTTTCAAAGAGCCTTCATAGAATAAATTCAGGCTTAAACCAACTCTTTACATAAATGAAACGGATGAAAAAACAGTAGGGCGAACTTCTAAAAAACTATATTTGAAACTGATTTATTTTACAAAACACGAATCAACTTAGAAATCGCATGAAACCCGATCCTTCAAATAATTCAATGCTATGAAAGTACAATACGCCATTAACGAAAATGATTTGTTGACGCATCAGCTTTTTATCGCATCAAAGTCAGATCGAATAAAAAAACAAAGGAGACGAAACAGATCGATGGGTCTGGCATATCTTCCCATGGCAGTAATCTTCTTCTTCACTCATAAGTATCCGCTTGCTATTAGTTTTTTTGTTTTAGGGGTTCTTTGGTTTTTCTTGTATCCGCTTTGGGAAAAAGGAAAGTTTATCCGGAACTACCAGCTTTTCATTAATGAAAATGTAAAAGACAGAATTGGTAGAGTGGCTACTATCGAAATTAACGATGAATCAATTTTGGTCAAGGAAAATGGAAACGAAGGCAAAATTCAATTAGAAGAATTGGAAGCAATAAACGAAATCCCGTCAATTATACTCCTCGGATTAAAAGGTGGTCAATCATTAATAATACCGAGACAGGAAATTGTAAATACTCCGGGACTGGTAATTGAATTAAAAGAACTTGCACTCAAGCTAAATATTCCATATAAAACGGATCCAGATTGGGTCTGGAAATAAACTGCGTGAACAAAAAAATCCCCCATTTTACAATGAGGGATTTCTTATTTTATTTGTGGTAGCTAACAATTAATCGAGATCAGTAACTAACTGGTGCTTCTCGATCAACTTCCTTAAATTTATTAATGCATAGCGCATTCTTCCCAGTGCGGTGTTGATGGAAATATCTTCCATTTCAGCAATATCCTTGAAAGACAAATCCTGAAAAATGCGTTTCTCAATAATGTCTTTCTGACTTTCAGGCAAATTCTGAATCAGCTGAATTAATTGCTGCTCCAATTCGCTTTTAGAAATGCTTTGCTCAATGTTCAATGCATCCATTTTCAGAACGGAAAAAATATTGAAGTCTTCGCTTTTTGCATTGCGCTCACTGATCAATTTCATTCTTCCGTGTTTACGAAAATAATCAATCACTAAATTTTGTGCGATTCGCATTGCCCAAGGTAAGAACTTTCCTTCTTCGTTGTAATTCCCCAATTTTAACGTTTGAATAATTTTTACAAACGTTTCCTGAAAAATATCTTCTGCAATTTCTCTCTCGCGAATTTTATGATAGATCGATCGGTAAATCTTGTCCTTATGACGCATTAGTAACACTTCGAATGCTTGTTCGTTACCTTCTAAATAATGATGTATAAGGACTTGATCGTCTAGAAATTTCATAGCCATAACTCTACTCTTAAAGGTTTAACCAGTTGTTTAATAACAGTTTAAAGTAGAATTTTCTCTATAGGCACTTATGAATTATTTCGGAAAGATATACTATTTCAGTTTAAAATCAAAAAAAAACTTAAATAATTCCGAATTGCGGATGCCTAATGGTGAATTTTAGCTTCACTTTCAACAATAACAGCTCATTTACCAGCTATTAAATCCCAAGAAATCACATCATCCCAACTTACCCTAATTTAATTCGGCATTCGACATTCGGCATTCGCAATTATTTGCGAAATTTGTACTATGTCAGAGAGATATATTCACATCAAAGGCGCACGCGTCAACAACTTAAAGAATTTAGAGGTTAAAATAGAACACGGGAAACTAACCGTGATTACCGGATTATCAGGTTCGGGAAAATCTTCTTTGGCTTTTGATACACTTTATGCCGAAGGACAGAGACGCTATATTGAAAGTTTATCTTCTTACGCCCGACAGTTTTTGGGAAAATTAGACAAGCCGGAAACCGATTTCATCAAAGGAATTGCTCCGGCAATTGCAATTCAGCAAAAAGTCATTACCAACAACCCGCGGTCAACTGTCGGTACAACAACCGAAATCTACGATTATCTCAAAATTCTGTTTGCACGCATCGGACGCACCTTCTCTCCTGTTTCGGGAAACGAAGTGAAGAAAGATTCCGTGACAGATGTCATTAATTATATTGCAGGGCTTGAACACGATCTGAGACTCCTGATTATCGCACCCTTTCCTTCACTGGAAAAATACGGGATTGAAAAATCCCTGAAATTGCTGAAAGAACAAGGATATGTGCGCATCTTGCACAATCACGAACTAAAGCAACTGGAAGATCTTGATCCAAAGAAGCTGAAGATCTCAGACTCTATTCAAATTGTGGTAGATCGCGTTGTAACTCAGGAACTGGACACTGATTTTTCAGGTCGTTTGGGCGATTCGATTCAATTGGCATTTACTGAAGGTCATGGAGATTGTTCCATCATTCAAATGGGAAGTATGGAAGAACGCACCTTCTCTACCCGCTTTGAATTGGACAACATGGTTTTCGTTGAGCCGACACCGCATTTGTTTACATTCAACAATCCTTTCGGAGCTTGTAAAACCTGTGAAGGTTACGGTTCTATCATCGGAATTGATCCGAATCTGGTGATTCCCGATCCGAGCTTAAGTGTTTACGAAGGCGCTGTTGTTCCCTGGAAAGGTGAAGTCATGGGCGAATACCTACAGGAATTGGTTCGGAATGCCCGCCAATTTGACTTCCCGATTCACAGACCAGTTGAAGAATTGACTGAAGAGCAAGTAGAATTGTTGTGGAACGGAAACAAGCATTTTGCAGGAATCAACGGTTTCTTCAAATTCGTTGAAAGCCAATCATACAAAATCCAATACCGCGTCTTGCTTTCCCGCTACAGAGGAAAAACAAGTTGCCCGGAATGCCACGGAACCCGTCTTCGCGAAGATGCAAACTACGTAAAAGTAGGTGGTATTTCCATTAAAGAATTGGTTTTAATGCCGATTGAAAAAGCTCTGGAGTTTTTCCAAAAACTGGAAGTCGCTTCTTTTGAAGCACAAATCACCAAGCGGATTCTACCGGAAATCACTCAGCGACTTTCGTTTCTATGCGACGTAGGTTTGGGATATCTGACTTTAAACCGTGCAGCAAACACACTTTCCGGTGGAGAATCTCAACGTATCAATCTGGCAACTTCATTGGGAAGCAGCCTTGTGGGGTCGATGTATATTTTGGATGAACCGAGTATTGGTCTGCATCCCAGAGATACGGAACGCTTAATCGGAGTTCTGAAAAAATTGCGTGATCTCGGAAACACGGTTATTGTTGTGGAACACGAAGAAGACATGATGCTTCATGCAGATGAAATCATTGATATTGGTCCTGCAGCCGGAAAATTCGGTGGTGAAGTGGTTTTCCAGGGAAAATTTGATGCATTGACAAAAAATGAAACCAGTCTTACCACTCAATATCTGACAGGAGTGCGGGAAATTCCCGTTCCGAAAAAACGCAGAAACGGAAACAACAAAATTTCGGTTATCGGAGCCAAAGAGCACAACCTGAAAAATGTTTCGGTAGACTTTCCTCTCAACCGCATTGTAGCTGTAACAGGCGTGAGCGGATCCGGGAAATCTACATTGGTAAAGGAAATCTTATATCCGGGAATTCGCAAGTTTTTAGGTCAATTCGGCGACCATCAGGGAAATGTGAAGCGCATTGAAGGTGATTTGTCGAGCATTGCTGAAATTGAATTGATCGACCAGAATCCGATCGGGAAATCTTCCCGAAGCAACCCGGTAACATATGTTAAAGCTTTTGACGATATCCGCGAATTGTTTGCCAGACAAAATGCTTCCAAACACAACGGATACAAAGCCGGATTCTTCTCTTTCAACGTGGAAGGCGGACGCTGTGAAATGTGCGAAGGTGAAGGAGTTGTTACAGTCAGCATGCAGTTCATGGCAGATGTGCACTTAAGCTGCGAAGCTTGTGGTGGAAGCAGATACCGTCAGGAAGCACTGGAAGTTCATTATCGCGAAAAAAACATTTCAGATATTCTGAATATGGATATTTCTTCTGCTCTTGCTTTTTTCAAGGAAGGAAAAGATAAACTGGACGAAAAAATCATTCAGAAAATCCAGCCTTTGGAAGATGTTGGTTTAGGCTACCTCCAAATGGGACAATCCAGCAGTTCTTTGAGTGGTGGTGAAGCGCAACGCGTGAAACTGGCTTCTTTCCTGATCAAAGGGGCACAAAAAAGCAATAAAACATTGTTCATTTTTGATGAACCCACAACAGGGCTTCATTTCTACGATATCGAAAAACTGCTGATTGCTTTTAACCGTCTGGTAGATGACGGGCATTCGATCATTGTTATTGAACATAACATGGATGTAATCAAAGCTGCAGATTGGATTATCGACATTGGTCCGGAAGGCGGAATTAACGGTGGAAACATTGAATTTACAGGGACACCTGAACAATTGGTTGAAGTAAAAAACAACTACACCGGAATGCACTTAAAGCATAAGTTGAAGTAGGATTTAGTAATCGACGAAAACAACATTTCATTCGACGAAAGCAACAAAAAACATATTCTCAATGTTTCTTGTTTTTCTTTTGACCTATATTCGTTTCATGATTATGAGATTCAAATTACTTTGTTTCACACTATTCGCAATCAATGGGTTACATTCCTGTTCGACTGAGTCAGAAATGAAGCGTGAAACTGTTTCTTCGCTTTCCTCAAAGGATTATATCGCCGAAGAAGAAACCAGTTCACAGGTGTCATCTGCTGAAGAATTGAAACTCCAATTCCACGGTTGTAAAGCGCATCAATAAGTAGTGAACCTCATTGAAAGTATTATATAAAAACGACGATAAGTGATGAAACTAGCTTACTCGTCGTTTTTTTGTACCAATAACTCTCCTTCACTTCTGGCAATTACCGCCGAAGCCAAACAGTTTCCAAGTACGTTTACCGAAGTTCTGGCCATATCCATCAAAGCATCGATTCCGAGAATAATTCCGGCTTTCTCAACACTGATTCCCAAATGCTTGTAATCCATTAAAGTCGTTGTCAGAATCACGAAGGAAGCACCTCTTACTCCTGCCACACCTTTACTGGTAAGCATCAAAGTCAAACAAATAGAGATTTGCTGCCCGATGGTGAGGTCTACCCCGCTCATCTGCGCCACAAAAACGGTCGCCATCGATAAATAAAGCGTCGTTCCGTCCAGGTTGAATGAATATCCGGTCGGAATCACAAAACCGACGATTTTCTTAGAGATTCCGAATTTCTCCATGTTTTCCAATGCTTTTGGCAAAGCAGCCTCGCTACTCGCTGTAGCAAAAGCAACAGAAATGGGTTCCGTAACGGCTTTCAGGAAGCCTCTCAATGGAACTTTTGCCATTAAAGCTATCGGTAGTAAAACCACCAAAACAAAGACAATGAGCGTGACATAAAGCGTTCCGACCAATTTCATGAGATTCCCCAGTACTTCCGTTCCGGAATTTGCCACCGTATAAGCTATCGAACCAAATACGGCAAGCGGCGCAACATACATCACAATATCCGTAAACTTGAACATCACTTCCGAAAGGCTTTCCATCCAGTTGATCATCGTTTCCTTATGCTTCAGGTTTTGTACCAAACTCAAGGCAATTGCAAAAATCAACGAGAACACAACGATTTGAAGCACCTGATTTTCAACGATGGATTTTGCAAAGTTTTCAGGGAAAATGTCTACCAGATGATCTTTCGGTTTCTCCAGCTGTGCAAGCAAATCCGTCGATTTTTCTTTCATTGTTTCGGTCACTTCCACCTGCTTCACACCTTTTCCTGCTTCTGTCAGGTTAATTGCAGCCAATCCCAGGAACAAGGCAAACGTGGTTACGATCTCAAAATAAATAATACTCTTTAATCCGATTCTTCCGACCTGCTTCAAATTACTGTGTCCTGCAATTCCGACAACCAAGGTTGAGAACAACAAAGGAGCAACCAGTGTTTTAATCAATCGAAGGAAGATATCTCCGAAACGTTTCAATTCCAAAGACATTTCCGGGAAATCCAAACCAACTTCCACTCCGATAATCATGGAAGAGAAAATCCACAGCGACAATTTCTTATTCCGCATGGAGAATCCGATCAACATCCCCATCAGCAGGAATTTCAAAACATGTCCTCCAACAAAAAGTACATCACCGCCCAATCGTTCTACATAAAACAACAGTGCAACGGCTAAATACAATCCTACGTAATACAACAGGTTTCTTCGCGTTTTGAACAAATACCAACCGCCAATTGCACCTGCAACAATGGTTCCCGGAGCAATCAAAGCAAAAGGGTCCACCTGTTTATAAAAAACCTTTATTGCTACTAAAACAGCATAAAATAAAACGATAAGTAGTCGAAGAATAAGTGTTTTAGATATTTTCATAAGGGGAATTTTATGTTTTTTTCGCTGTGGGCACAAATTTAATAGGATAAAAATGAAAACAAAACCTATTTTTTTCCGAAAAAAAGTAATTTCATTGTGCTTGTATAAGGAATATTTGTAATATTGCAACATCGTAATTGAAATTACATTGCTTTTCGCAAGTATTCAGTCGAATACAATACAACTAGTCCAAAATTTTATATGAATAAAAAAGACTTAGACGGTAAGTTATTACCAGAATTAAGGGAAATTGCTAAATCTCTCGGAGTTAAGAAGGTTGAATCATTTAAAAAAAACGAATTGATTGAGCAAATTCAAGCAAATTCAACACCTTCTGCCCCTGCAGAAAAAGCTCCTGCCAAACCGAAAGCCACTAAAAAAACCGCTGAACCTAAAAGCGAGAAAGATACCCCTGCTACAGATTTATTTTCGACAGAAACTCCTGAAGTCACTGAAGTTAAAACGGAAGTGAAAGAAGTAAAGCCAGAAGCAGAAACCAATTCCAATCCTCACTCAAAAGAAAAGCGTAAGCGCATTCCTGCAGCAAAAGAAACTGCTATCACAGAAGCTAAAGCGGAATCAACTGATTCGCCAAGAGCAGAAGAAACAAAACTTCCTAAGACTGAAGCTTCATCCGGAAAAGATGACAATCAGAAGGAAAAAGAAGCAGCTTCAACAGAAGAAAAACCAGCTCAGGAAAGACGCCCTTTCGAACGATTGGAAAATAAAAACCGCCAGAATCAGAATCAGCAGCGAAATCAAAACCAGAATCGTCCGCAGAATCAGAATCAACAGAACCAACAGGTTCAAGGCGAAAACCAAGGTAATCAGAGCGGAAACCAACAAAATCAGGACCGCCAGAACAATAATAATAACCAGAGAAACCAAAACCAACAAAACCAGAATCAACAAAATCAGCAGCGAAATCAAAACCAGAATCGTCCGCAGCACCAGAATCAGCAAAATCAAAATCAACAAGAAGAAAAAGTTGATGAAGATGCATACAACTTAGTTGGTATTGTTACGGCTGAAGGAGTTTTGGAAGTGATTCAGGATGGTTACGGGTTTTTGCGTTCTTCAGATTATAACTATTTGCCTTCACCGGATGACGTATACGTTTCTCAAAGTCAGATCAAATTATTTGGTTTGAAAACAGGAGATACCGTTCGCGGAACGATTCGTCCACCGAGAGAAGGTGAGAAATTTTTCCCGCTTGTTAAAGTAGATTCCATCAACGGAAGAGATCCGGGATACATTCGCGACAGAGTTCCGTTTGAATACCTGACTCCTCTATTCCCGGATGAGAAATTCAAATTGACAGGACATAAGGAAGAAACCATGTCGACCCGTGTGATGGACTTATTTGCTCCGATCGGAAAAGGTCAGCGTGGAATGATCGTGGCTCAGCCTAAAACAGGTAAAACCATGCTTTTGAAAGACGTTGCAAACGCAATCGCGGCAAATCATCCGGAAGTTTACTTAATTGTATTGCTGATTGATGAACGTCCGGAAGAGGTTACAGATATGGCACGCAGCGTAAAAGCGGAAGTAGTAGCATCTACATTCGACGAACCTGCAGACCGACATGTAAAAGTGGCTAACATCGTTTTGGAAAAAGCAAAACGCATGGTAGAATGTGGTCACGATGTTTGTATTCTATTAGACTCGATTACACGTTTGGCTCGTGCTTACAATACCGTTTCTCCGGCTTCAGGTAAAGTACTTTCCGGTGGTGTGGATGCAAATGCATTACACAAACCAAAACGTTTCTTCGGTTCTGCCCGAAAAATTGAAAACGGAGGCTCTCTTTCCATTTTAGCTACGGCTTTAACGGAAACAGGTTCTAAAATGGACGAAGTTATCTTCGAAGAATTTAAAGGAACAGGTAACATGGAACTTCAGTTGGATCGTAAGATCTCAAACAGAAGAATCTATCCTGCTATCGACATCCTTTCTTCCGGAACAAGACGAGAAGATCTATTGGTTGGAAAAGACGTGTTACAACGCATCTGGCTCCTTCGAAAGTTCATCGCGGACATGAACCCGGTAGAAGCCATGGAGTTTGTGAAAGGCCACATGGAGAACACTCGTTCCAATGAAGAGTTTTTAGTATCAATGAATTCATAAAACGAAAGTCCCTCTTCCCAAGTGGGACTTTTTTTCAGTTTAAATATGCGTACATCAACAAAAATTGCATTATTATTTACAGGTATTTGGTTCTTAGGTAAATACTGTTTTTTCTATTTTCAAATCCTGCAGACATCTGAGCAGTATCCGCTTCAGGTTATGTGGAACATTTTCTGTTTGCTATTGGCTATGTCGATCGGAAGTTTGATCGAAAAAAGACGTGAGAAAGCAAGTGAAAGTTCTGCTTTAGGCGACATTAAGTCTACTCTGAAAATCGGAATGATCTATACTGTTATTGTTGGTGGTTTGATTTACTTGTACTACGCTAAAATTGATCCTGCATACAATGAAAATCAAATTGCAGTGATTGAGCAAACCATGCAGAAAATGGTGGATGATCCGGTTCAATTGAAGAAATTCAGATCTGAAAGACCCGAGTTTGAGGCTTCCACAAAAGAAGAGATCATCAAAAAATCAAGCGAAAATATCCGCAACTGGTACAATCCGACTTCCGTAATGACGATTTCCCTGCTTGCAATGCTGATGTTGTCAGTAATGAATTCCCTGATCTTAACGATTATTTACCGCAGAATCTTATTCAGACAACCCAAGAGTTAATTCTTCACCCAATTGATCGTAGTCGATTCCGTCGAAATTTCCGGAAGACATCATTAGAAGCACCGAATTATTCCAGTTCTTTTCACGAATGAACTCCAACACTTCTTCTGTATTGTTGACTACTTTGACGCGTCCTCCGAATGCCGATTGAACTTCTTCGATGCTTAAAGGAGCAAGTTTTTTGTGAGCAACAACTTCCGGGCTGAAATACACCAAAGCTTCATCTGCTGCGTTCATTGCTCCGTCATACAAAGGCAGGAATTCTTTTCTCAAAGAAGAAAACGTATGTAATTCCATGCAAGCCACAACGTTTCTCGACGGATACTGTTCTTTCACAGCCGAAGTCGTAGCCTTTAGTTTGGATGGTGAATGAGCAAAATCCTTAAACAAGGTAAACGATCCTTTTTCAACCACTTTCTGAAGGCGTTTCCCTGCTCCTTTGAAGGTTCTGATTGCTTGAAGAAAGTCGTGATTGGAAATATTCATGGATTCCGCCAGATACATTGCTCCTACCAGATTCTGCAGATTATGAGCTCCGAAAATCTGCAATTCATATTCTTTTCCATCATAAGTCATAATCGTTCCTGAATCGGAAATCCGGTATTGAGGAGTTTTGTAAGCTTTTGTTTCCAGTTTCCCTTCAAACTCTTCTCCCAAACTCTTTAAGGTCGCGTCTTCCGAATTGTAAATCAGTTTGCCGTTCGGTTCAATCACTTCACAGAATATTCTGAATTGATCCACATAGTTTTCCCAGGTCGGAAAAACATTGATATGATCCCAGGCAATTCCACTGATCAATGCTGTATTCGGTTTGTACAAATGAAATTTCGGGCGGCGATCGATCGGAGAACTCAGATACTCGTCTCCTTCCAGAATCATGTATTGTGCTTCTTCGGAAAGTTTCACCATGCAATCGTAGCCTTCCAGCTGCGCGCCAACCATGTAATCGACATTCAGATCCAAGGCATTCACGACATGCAATAACATCGAAGTAATGGTCGTTTTCCCGTGACTTCCGCCAATAACGATCCGGTATTTGTTTTTGCTTTGTTCGTACAGATATTCCGGATAGGAGAAAATCGGAATCTGAAGTTCTTTCGCCTTCAATAACTCCGGGTTATCTTCTCTTGCATGCATTCCTAAAATAACGGCATCCAAACCGGAAGTGATCTTTTCGGGAAACCAGCCGATCGATTCAGGTAGAATCCCTTGTTTTTCCAGTCTTGTTCTGGAAGGTTCAAATATTTCATCATCGGAACCTGTTACATGGACTCCTTTTCGGGATAAAGCGATCGCTAAATTGTGCATAGCACTTCCTCCGATTGCGATAAAATGAACATTCATAAGACTGAAATTAAATTTGAATTCGAAATTAGTGGAATTGAACCACACTAAAACAGATAGGGGCGGAAAATTTTCCGCCCCTATCTGTTTATAATTAAAAAGAATCCTTTAATAGTTACGTTTCAATTTAGCATCCTGAGTTTCTCTTTGCCAAACAATCTCCGTACATCCTTGTCCGTTCTTCGAATAAGTAATCCCGTTCATGGTTTGCGTTCTGATGTACACATCCGCTCTTCCGTTTCTAACGACTACTCTTCTTGTAACAACCGCAGAAACCAATCCGTCCGATCCAAGCTGGTCAAACTGTTCCTGACTCACTCCTTCCGGATATTTGGACAAATCAACTTCATAAGATCCCGTAGCAATTTTTTCCGGTTGAGGTTTCGCTGCATCATCAATGATCTTTTTGGAAGCCTGTGTCTTTTCCTCGTTTTTATCTTGCTGAATCTGATTTGTCGCTCCCATTTCTTTTTTGGAATTCGTAATCGCATTCGCATTATCCGTAGCCTGAGTGTTTTGAGTACCTTCCTGAATCTGTTGTTGTGTGCTTCTTACTTTTTGTTCATTGCTAACAATCTTTTCATTGTTCAGAGCTGTTTTTTCTGATTCACTCTGAATGGAGCTCAACTGAATCTGATCAAAATTTTTCTTGTTTTCAGCACCGGCAATTGAAGGAAGGCTTTCTTTGTCTTCCATTTCTTTTACTTTAGCCGACAACACCTGTTTGTTCTCAATATTCTTAACATATGCCTTATTGTAATCCGCTCTGTCGATCTCCGTTTTCTGATCTCTCACGTTTTCAATAACCTCCGTGTTTTCTCTATTCTCTTCCATTCTGCTTGAAGCAGCTTCCCTGACAATTTTCTCCGTTTCACTATTCTTCGCAACAAATCTTTGAGAGTTGTCAATCTGAGCCTGAGTATTCTCTACTTTGCTTTCAAGCTCAGTCTTCTTGATCTCTTTGATGATCTCATTATTATCACTGGAAAGTTGTTTTTCATCGTTTGCTTTCACCGAAATGTTGTTTTCAACGTTTTTCAACACTTCCTTCGTCTCAACTGTTTTAACAGCGGCCTTGTCGCTGTTCTCAATATCCAGTTCAATTTGGGTCTTCTGAGCGTCTTTCACTTTCTTCTCTTCCGCCAAACGCTCTTGCATGTCATCAATGGTGTTTTTCTCCTGCTCGATTTTGATTTTCGAATAAGCCACATCATTTTTCGCAATTTGAGCATACTTATCCTGCGTCAGTTTGGTATTGGTTTCCCCTAAATCGTTTGACGATTTTTTGATAACCTCATTGTTTTCTACCGCACCGCCGTCAAGCTTGCTGTTTGTAACATCAACTGCTTCTTTAGCTGCTTCCAGTTGCTCCTTCTGATTAACAATATTCAACTCTTTAATCGTATTGTTCTCTTCAGTACTTTTAATAACAGCAGCCTGCTTGTTTCCGAGTTCATCCACATTGTTTTGAACCTTCGCATTTGCGGCGGCGTCTCTCTGGCTGTTATCAATTTTAATTCGGGCAAGTGTACTGTCCGAAGCAAGTGCCAGATTTTTCTGCTTATCAGTCGACTCGGAAGTACTTACTTCCATTTGCTTCGTTTTCTCAGTGATCTTGTCTGAAGTATTTCCTTTTCGTTTGCGGGATGCCTGCTCCAATCTTTTTGCACCTTCAGTTAAAGAGTTGTCTGTTGCTTCACCCAAACTTTCCAATTCCAGTTTGTTTGATTCCGGTTCTGGTGTCGTTGTTTTTTGAGCTACCGGCGGATTCAGAATATTATTAATGTCATTCAATTTTTGTCTTGGGTAAAGATCCGTTGGTCTTTGAGTCACCGCTCTTTCATACAACTCTTTCGCTTTTTTATAATTCCCCGAATTGAATTTTTCATTGGCACTGTTTACCAGATTTCTGTAAACACGTTCTTTATCTGCATCCGCTTCTTCTTTCAGTTTGATCTCACATTTCTTCGATTGCTCGTATGCATAAGCATTGGAAGGATACTTCGTCAGAATATTATCATAAGCTGTTTTCGCGGCAGACCACTTACTTGCATTGAATTCCTTATCGGCAGAAGCCGTCAATGATGCCAACTCCTTGTTTGCAGCATTTGCTTTCGCAAGGTCATCCAGAAGTTGTCGCATTTCATCAATTTTGTTTGATGCAGCCTGATCTTTCGGTTGATGTCTCAATGCTTCTTCAAAATGCGAAATAGCTCCATTGTAATCTTTTCCGGCCGCAGCATTTTTACCTTTCAGCATTGCTTCATCGTAAAGCAGTTTCGCTTCTTTTGCCGGATCTACTTTATTCGCCTCCAACAAAGCCTGAAGATCTGAGATTTTCTGATCCGGAACCAAATCATCCGGTTTAATTGTTTTCGCAGTTTTGTATGCAGCAATCGCTTCCTCCAGTTTATTTGCTTTCGCTAAAGCATCTGCCTCAGCCATTTTCTTTGCAAATTGATTTTGCTGATCCTGTGCTAATTTCTCCTCTTTTTCAAGCTCTTCGATCTTAGCCAGTTTTTGTCTCGGATATTGATCTGCCGGTCTGAAATTTGCAGCGCGATTGAACATTTCCTTCGCTTTCACGTAGTTTTTCTCATCAAAAGCCTTGTTTCCGACATCGATGATTTTCTGGTATGCCTGATCACCGTCACTTGATTCCTGTTCTGATAATCTCTTCGCATTTTCAGCTTTTTCAACCGGAAGTTTTTCATACGGTTTCAATACCAATGCAGCATTAAATGCCTGAACAGCTTCCGTATATTTCTTTTCAGCAACCAGGTCGTCTCCTTTTTTGAGAGCCGCCAAATATTCCTGCTCCACTTTCAATTGTTCTGCATCTGCTTCTTTCAATGCTTTAATCGCATTGATGCGGTTTTTAGGTTCCTGCTCATTTTTAATCATTAAAGCATCATTGTATTTTGCAATGGCTTCATCGTATTTTTTCGCAGTCTCTAAATTCTTTGCTTCGGCTAAAACAGCATTGTATTTCTTGTTCAGTTCAACATCTTTTAGCTCTTCTTCAATCTTTTTGTCGCACCATACAATTGCTTTTTCAACTTCTTCATCTGCTTTGATTGCTCTTGCTTCCAGATACTTTTGTTTCGCTTCAGCATATTTGTTCTGGTTTTGGAAAGCCATTCCTTCTCCTTTCAATTTCTCGAAAGCAGCCAATTTCTGAGCCTCACTCGCCTGATCATTTTCCAACTTGGAAATCTCCAGTATTTTCTCCGAAGCAGTTGCATTGGAAGGTTCTATTGTAAGTACCTGCTGGTATTTCCCTTTCGCTCCTGACAAATCTTTCTTCGTCAAAGCTGCTGCTCCTTCTGCCAAAAGCTGTGTAACTTGTTTCTCTTTATCCGCTTTTGTGATCAACGCTTCAATCTCTTTTACCTTTTCTTTCGGTAAAGTCTGAGTCGGATCCAAAAGTCCTGCTTCTTCAAATTTCTTTTTTGCTTCAGGTAGTTTGTTTTGTCCAAGCAAGTCTCCACCGGCTTTGATCGCTGCATCATATTTTTCTTTCTGAGCTGTTGCCTGTGAATTTTCTGCTATGATCTTTTCTACTTCAGCCAGTTTGTCTTTTGCTTCTGTTTTGGTATTGTCAAAAGTAAGAGCAGCTGTGAACTTCTCTTTTGCAGTTGTATAATCTTTAGAAGCCAAAGCACTCAAACCTGCGTTAAATGCCTCCTGATATTTTTGGCCTTTATCTTTTTCCGCATTTGCCTGAGCAATTTTCTTCTCAACTTCAATCAATTTCGTTTTTGGAACAGTTGAAGCCGGATCAAGTAATTGTGCTTCTTCATAATTTTTCTTTGCCGCTTCAAAATTGGAAGCAGACATCGCCGCATCTCCATCTGCAATTGCCTGATCGAATTTTGCTTTTTGTTCTGCTTTTTTGCCATCGGCTAAAATCTTCGCATCAATTGCCTCAATTTTTGCCTGAACAGCAGCATCCGGAATTAACGCAATGGATTCCTGGTATTTCCCTTTTGCGTCAGCATATTTCGCAGCCTTGTCCAAAGCGTCCCCTTCCGTGATCAACTGTTTTGCTTTTGCAATTTTATCGGCGCTTGCCTTTTCCTGTTCAAACAATTTCTCAATTTCCTGAACTTTCGTTTTTGCTTCCGCATTTTCAGGATCCAATGTCAGTACCTGATCATATTTCGCTTTCGCAGCCGGATATTGTTTTGTACCAAAAGCTGTATTTCCTTCTGCCAGCAATTTGGTAATTTGCTCCTTCATAGCAGTTGCCTTTGCATTTTCCGCTATGATCTTATCCACTTCAGCCAGTTTCTCTTTTGCCTCCGTTTTAGTATTGTCGATAGCAAGAGCTGCTGTGAGTTTCTCTTTTGCTGTCGGATAATCTTTTGATGCCAAAGCGCTCACTCCCGCATTAAAGGCTTCCTGGTATTTTTGATTTTTATCTTTTTCGGCATTTGCCTGAGCAATTTTCTTCTCAACCTCAATCAATTTTGCTTTTGCAACCGATGAAGCAGGATCAATTGCCTGTGCTTCTTCATATTTTTTCTTGGCAGCTTCAAAGTTGGAAGCAGTCATCGCTGCATCACCATCTAAAATTGCCTGATCGAATTTTGCTTTTTGTTCTGCCTTTTTTCCGTCTGCTAAAATCTTCGCATCAATTGCATCAATTTTTGCCTGAACTGTTGGATCCGGAATTAACGCAATTGATTCCTGGTATTTCGCTTTTGCGTCAGCATATTTTGTTGCCTTGTCCAAAGCATCACCTTCCGTGATCAACTGTTTTGCTTTTGCGATCTTATCCGCATTCGCCTTTTCCTGTTCCAGTAATTTATCAATTTCCTGAACTTTGGTTTTTGCTTCTCCGTTTTCTGGATCCAAGGTCAATACCTGTTCAAATTTCGCTTTTGCAGCCGGATATTGTTTTGTACCAATAGCCGTATTCCCTTCTGCCAGTAATTTGGTGATTTGCTCCTTCAAGGCATTTGCCTTTGCAATTTCCGCCAACTTCACGTCAGCTTCCTTGATCTTTTCTTTCGGATAAGTTGCTGCAGTTTCGAAAGTCAAAGCTTCCGTGTATTTCGTTTTTGCATCAGCCCATTTTTCCTCCGTCATCAAAGCATCGGCGGCAGCTACAGCATCGTTGTATTTTTGTTTCTTCTCCTGTTCGGATTTTTGCGCATTTAATTTTCCGTCCAGATCTGCCAGTTTCGCAGTAGAAACAGGATCTCCAGGTTTTAATTTCAATGCTTCCTTGTACTTATCGCGGGCAGACATCCAACTCTTCTGAGCATAAAAACCGTCTGCAGCTTTGATTGCAGCATTGTATTTTTCGGCATTTGCCGCTTCGTTTTTAGCTGCCGTAATAGCTGCTTCACATTTCGCAATCTCATCCTTCGGATATTGCTCTTGCTTTTTACCCAAAGCTTCGTTGTAACGGGCAATTGCTTCCGGATATTTCTTCTGATCACGCAACCCGTCCGCAGCCGTTATCAATGCTTTGTATTCGCCATCCAATTGTGAATTCGCAAGGTTTGCGGATTTTGCAGCTTTTAGAATTCCATCAATTTCAATGAGCCGGTCATTCGGATGCTTTTCTGTTTCTTTTCCTTTGATTTTCGTAGCCGTCTCATATTGAGCAAGCGCTTCTTCATATTTCTTAGCCGTATACAAAGCATCGGCCTGTTTGATAATCGTATTGTAATTGGCTTCGCCTTGTTTTTGGGAAGCCTCAGCATCTTTCATGATCTTTTCGATCTTCTTTCTCATTTTGTCAGCCAAAATCTCGTCATGCTGCAACAAGGTATTTTGTCCGTCAAAAAAGAATTCAGTAATCGGATTTTCCTTGACATAGCTATAATCAATATTCGGCTGTTCATCAAACAACGCGATTTCAGCTTCTCCGTATGGTTTGGAGCTTCCCTGCAATAACTCATCGTCAATACCGGAAACATTAATGGTAAAATTTCTCGAAACTTTTCCAGGTTTGGAAAGCTCTACTTTATACTTTTTCCCGGATTTCAATGTGAATTTAATTTCACCGGATGCATCCGTAACGGAAGATGTAACCATTGAACCGCCTTCCAGCAACTTCACTGTAACACCTGCTTCTTTTTTCTTAGTGGTAAAATTGATTGTTTTGACAAAAAACTGCACATCCGATTGACCAATAACCCAACTGGTCAGGAAGAAAAAGGAAATTAAAAGAAGGAGTTTCACTCTCATGTTTTTAGTTTATTCTAGTCGTAGTACAACTGAGATTAATTTTGGTTTAAATTAGTTCAATTTATTACAGACAAATATCGGTAAAAAAGTTCATTTTCATTGCTATGATTCAATTTAAACAACTCAGTTTTTGGGAAAAAGTAACACTATTGGAAAATATTGATTTTCTGATAGTTGGAAGTGGAATAGTTGGATCAGCATGTGCATTGGAACTACGAAGACAACATCCGGATGCAAAAATCGTCATTTTGGAACGAAGTTATCTTCCTTTGGGAGCCAGTACAAAAAATGCCGGATTTGCCTGTTTCGGAAGTGTTACAGAGCTTTTGGACGACCTTAAAAACTCGGACGAAACAAGCGTTTGGAATACTGTAAAACTCCGATATGAAGGTTTACAGCGCTTACTTCAGCGATACAATGCCTCAGATTTGGATTATCAGAATTGCGGCTCTTATGACTTGATTACTGCAAAATCGGATCTTGATTTTTACCACCCGAAACTGGATTATCTGAACCAAAAAATCGAGTCAATATGCGGGCTGAAAAATTGCTATTCCTATGAAGAAAATATGCATTCCAAATTCGGATTCAAGGGATTTCAAGGTGGATATTTTAACAGACTTGAAGGAGCAATTGATACCGGAAAACTGCTTTTATCCACTCAAAAAGATCTGGCGAAAAACGGCATTATCACCTTGTTCGGAATCGAAGTAAAAACCTTTCAATCCGATGAAAACGGAGTCATTGCAGAAACCAATTACGGAGAAGTAAAAGCCCGTAAACTCTGTATTACCGTCAACGGATTTGCAAAAAAACTTCTTCCCCATCTGGAAGTTGAACCCGCAAGAGCACAAGTACTGGTTACTTCTGAAATTCCGGATCTTCAGGCAAAAGGAACTTTCCATCTGGACAAAGGCTATTATTACTTTCGGAATGTCGGAAACCGTATCTTATTCGGAGGCGGACGAAACCTCGATTTCAAAACCGAAAACACCTTTGATCTGAATCAGACAGAGCTCATTCAAAACAAACTGGAAGAATTGCTTTCAGAAAATATCCTTCCCGGAAAAAAGTTCTCGATTGATTATCGCTGGTCCGGAACAATGGGAGTTGGCGAAAAGAAAGCTCCGATTATTGAAAAGATCGATCAGCACTGCGCTGTCGGAGTCAGACTTGGCGGAATGGGAGTTGCCATCGGTTCTCTTGTCGGTGAACAATTGGCCTCACTCATTTCAAAAGATAAATAACTTTCCCTTTCCTTCACGGAAGGCTTCTTATTTCTAAGAATTCTTGTATTTTCGGGACAAATTAAACTCTTATGAACGCAGCACATTCGCACTTAATTATCAACCATTTTCCTATTATCGGTCTCGTTTTAGGAATTATCGTCTTGTTAATCGGAATTTTAGCAAAATCATCCGTAACCAGAAGAGTCGGCTTGCTCCTTTTTATTATTGCGGGTATTACTGCTCAGATTTCCGAAGCAACCGGTGAAGGTGCTGAACATTTGGTTGAACAAGCTACCGAACAGAAAACAATTTCACTGGATTGTCCGGATGCGATTCAGACAACTCTGGAAAACACAGAAGAAACAAAAACCTTGATTCATATTCACGAAGAACATGCTGAAGAAATGATGCCACTGATGTGGGGAATTTTCGCGCTTTCTTTGATTGCTTTGTTTTTGGAATTCAAGAAAAAATCAATGGCTTTGCCTGCATCGATCATTGTTTTGATTATCGGAGTGATTGCAACCTATTTTGCTAAAGAAGTAGGAAATTCAGGAGGTGAAATCTCTCATCCGGAAATCCGAAAAGACTTCAAATTCAATGAAAGCACCTCGCACGACGAAGACTAAACAGAATTGATTTTCCATTTTAAAATTAAAAGTTATGCTTGAAAATTTTAAAGCTCATTACACACCTGACGCAGATTGTGTTCCTGCCTCAGAAGAAATTGTAAAACAATACGAAAATAAAATCCCCGAAACCTTACTTGAAATCTGGAAAACAAGCGGGTTTGGAAAATACAACGACGGGTTGATTGAATTTGTCAATCCGGCTGATTTTGAGCACAACCTGTGGACCTGGCTTGGAAGAGAAGTTCCCAATTACGTTCCTTTTGCAATCAGCGGATTCGGAGAATTATTCTATTATCGAAGACTAACGGAAGTAGACGAAGACGTGTGCATCGTTGACATTCAGTACCGTAAAATCGAAACATTGATTTGGAGTATGAAAGGTTTTCTGGAAGATTTATTGCAAGATGAAGAAGACAGAAACATGTGGCTGCGTGAAAGTTTATTTGTAGAAGCGGTCCAACAAATAGGGAAACTTCAAAAGCACGAAGTCTTTACTTTTACTCCTATTTTGGCTTTCGGAGGAGCTGAAGAAGTTGAATTCCTTCACAAAGGAAACGCCCAGGTTTACCAGGATTTGGTGTTTCAAATGACAAGCTAGTCAATTGCGAATTTGAAACAGAATGTTTTGAAGGGAAAATTTAGTGCGAAAAATTGTCGATTGACTGAACGAAGTTGAAACCAACGTTTTACTCCTGTGCCAGATCTTTTGAGTCGGCAGTTTGAGGAGTCGTTTCTTCCACCTGCTGATCTAATGGAGTTGTATTTGTTTCAGGAAGATGAGCCGGAGCAGAAGGATTTGCAATTCCGAAAGGTCTTGAAAACTCAGTCGGTGTTTGAATAATCTGATCCATTTTCAGAGCTTCCTCCTGAATGGGATTTTCAACGATTCCAACTGTTTCTCTCATCACATTCTGCAAATCAAAATCAGCTTTCACATCACCGGTTGATTTCTTGATTTCATTCTGAACATCCTGAGACGCCTGTTTAATCTGATGCACTGCCTTCCCCATTGAACGAGCAATACCGGGAATGCTTTTCGAACCGAAAAACATCAGAATAACGACTAAAATCAGAACTATCTCTGAACCTCCAACATCGCTGAGAAATAAAGGCAAAAATGTCATAATGACAACAAAAGTAATCGAATTAATTGAGCATTCCTAAAGTATTATCTTAGGAAACGTTAATTTTTTAATCGCATTTCGGATAGTTTTTTGGTTATATTTGCGCCGAAAATAAATTAAGAAGAAGCTATGGCAACCACGGCAGATATTCGAAACGGACTGTGTATCAGATTTAATGACAAAATCAGTCAAATTATTGAATTCCAACACGTAAAACCTGGAAAAGGCCCGGCTTTCGTACGTACAAAAATGCGTATCATTGAAAGTGGGAAAGTAATTGATAATACTTTTTCAGCGGGACATAAAATTGACATCGTTCGCGTTGAAAACCGCGAATATCAATATTTGTATCAGGAAGATGAAAACTTCATTTTCATGAATAACGAAACATTTGAGCAAGTTCCGATTCCTGTGAAAATGGTTGAAAAACCAGCGTTTTTGCTAGAAGGAATGATTTGTAACATCTTGTATGATGCAAGCGAAGAAATTCCTTTGGTGGTTGAATTACCAATGTATGTCATTTCTGAAGTGACTTACACAGAACCGGGAGTAAAAGGCGACACTGCTACAAACTCCATGAAACCTGCAACAATTGCAACAGGTGCAGAAGTAAAAGTTCCTTTGTTTATCGACATGGGAGAAATTATTAAAGTTGATACAAGAACCGGAGTTTACGTTGAACGCGTTAAAAACTAAGGAAATCATATTTAAAATCCGAAGGGGGTTCATCAACTGATGGATTCCCTTTTTTATTGTATGGAAAAACAAGTTCATTTAAGTGATCGTACGATTCATATTCAGCTGATTAATCATCCCTTAATTACAGAATCGAAACCTATTCTCGTTTTTTTACACGAAGCTCTGGGAAGTATTATTCAATGGAAAAGCTTTCCCATGGATTTGTGCAATTCCTTGAATTTGTCGGGAGTTGTCATTGAGCGAAGCGGACACGGAAAATCTTCGCCGCTTGTCGGTGAAAGAGATCGGAATTATCTGCACCAGTATGCGGATGAGACGATTCAGGTACTTCTTGAGATTCTGAATCCGAATCAAAAGATTATTCTGGTCGGACATAGTGACGGCGGAAGTATTTCCTTGCTTTTGGGCAGCAAAGGATTGAAAAATCTCCAGGCAGTTGTTACGATGGCGGCTCACACTTTTGTGGAACCGGAAACTCTTGCCGGAATTCATCCGGCTATTGAAGCTTTCAAGAATGGAAAACTCAATGGCTTGTATAAAATTCACGGAGACAAAACGGAGGCTTTGTTTTACGCCTGGGCAAATACCTGGCTTTCTCCCGGGTTCAAATCATGGGATATTCGTGATGAAATTCAGGATTTCAAGCAACCTGTTTTAGCGATTCAAGGTTTGAACGACCAATACGGAACAGAAGAACAAGTCAATTCGATTGTTGACGGTCATTCGAACCGGGTCGGGAAAATGGTTCCTGCCTGCGGGCATCATCCGCATTTGGAAAAGTCGAAAGAAATGGTTGATTTGATTTCGGATTGGATTTCAAAGCAAATCTATTAATCTAAGCGCTGACGTGATTTCCCAAAATTGGGACAAGGGTTCATATTTAAAGAAATTCAAACTAAATCCGGACGTAATATTACGTTTGATTCTCCTCTCTTATTCACACTACAACTGTTTTTTAGAGAACGCAAAAGAGCAGTCAAAATCAAGGATTCCTTGTGTTCATGTAAAAATCTCAAACCGGATGTAATTCCGCAATATTACGTCCGGGTTTTAAACATTGAAAATCCAATAGTTATATTCCTGAAAATGAAGCATTCTTAAATGCAAATTTACCTCTGCATTATTTTTTTACATATTTCCACTCTAAACCATCGAAAACCAGTAACTTTGCCCCTCATTTTTAACGTAATTTTTGAATAGCTAATGAGTAATGCATTGGGGAACCATATTCTGGTAGAGTTTATGGGGTGCGATCCGCACATTATGAATGATGTATCTTCAATCGAGCGCGACATGGTAGACGCGGCTTTGAAAGCAGGTGCAACTGTGATTAATTCTACATTCCACCATTTTTCTCCCTATGGAGTTTCTGGTGTAGTGGTAATTCAGGAAAGCCATTTGGCAATTCATACATGGCCGGAATACGGTTATGCTGCTGTAGACTTGTTTACATGCGGAGAAATGGATGCATGGATTTCTTTCGATTACCTGAAAGAATGTTTTGGTGCCAAGAATTATTCCGCTTTGGAAATGAAACGCGGGGCTGTTCAGTTGTTAACCAGAAATGATTTTGACATCAGTTCTATGCGTCAAAAAGCCGGAGAATGGACCAATCCTGAAATGTATACCCGCAATGTGTGGTTTACAGATAAGGACGATAACCAGGCTTTGTCTCTTCGCTATACCGGAGAAGTATATCACGATGTTCAATCTCCGTTCCAGCGCGTGCGCATTTTGGAATCTCCGAAATACGGGAAGTTGCTGACTTTGGACGACATGTTCATGACAACAGAGAAAGACGAATTCCATTATCATGAAATGATTTCACATCCTGCAATGTTCACACACGGAAATGCTAAAAACATTTTGGTAATCGGTGGTGGTGACGGTGGAACGGTTCGTGAATTTTTGCGCCATGAAGGAGTTGAAAAAGTAACGATGGTTGAGATCGACGGTGAAGTAATCAAAGCGTGTAAAGAGCATTTACCTACTATCGCAGCTTCATTCGATGATCCGAAATTGAATTTGATCGTTGGTGACGGAATTGCATTTGCAAGAGAAGCAGCAAACGAAGAATTTGACTTGGTAATCGTTGACGGATCAGATCCTGTTGGACCTGCTGAAGGACTTTTCTCCGTTGAATTCTACAGAAACTGTCACCGTATTTTGAAACCGGGAGGAATTTTGGTTGCACAAGGTGAATCTCCGAAATTCAATGAGCAGGCATTTACAGAATTAAATATCACTTTGCAACATATTTTCGGAAAAGAAAACGCACCTGTTTCCTTGTTCTTCGTTCCAACATATCCTACAGGAATGTGGAGCTTCCAATATGGTTTAAAAGGAAGTGCTCAGCCGAAAGCTGTTTCAAACGACTCTGAAATCGAGCAGTTTGTAAGCGCTAAAGGATTGAAATATTACAATTCCGATATCCACAAAGCTAGTTTTGCATTACCAAACTTCGTGAAAACCCTGATTAATGGATAATTCAACGAAGTTTGATCCGAACGGAGTAGGAATTGCAAACGGAAATATCTTCGGATTTCCCGTAGCGGAGGAAAATGCACAAATTGTCATTATTCCCGTTCCCTGGGATGCAACAGCTTCTTACGGAAAAGGAACGAGCGACGGACCGAAAGCAATCCTGGATGCAAGTACTCAATTGGACTTCTATCATCCACAATTGCCGGAAGCATGGAATACACAGGTTTTCATGACTCCGATTTCGGATGAAATGAAACAGATCAACGATCAGATGTGTATCGACACCGTTCAATACATTGGATTTCTGGAAGAAGGTGGTGAATTGGATGAAAACAGTCCGTTTCAGGAAGTACTTGATCAGGTAAATGCGACTTCGGATTTGTTGAGAAACAATTTAAAAGAACGCGCTTCCAAATTATTGGCTGAAAACAAAATTGTTGCTGTTTTAGGTGGTGAGCACAGTACTCCATTAGGTTTAATGGAAGCTTTAAGTGAAACCGGGCAATCTTTTGGAATTCTTCAAATTGATGCACATGCAGATTTGAGAAAAGCATACGAAGGATTCGAGCAGTCTCACGCAAGTATCATGTACAATGTACTTCAATCGTGTTCCAATCTTCAAAAGTTGGTTCAGGTTGGAATCCGCGACATCGCTCATTCGGAAGTACAGCTTTCGGATTCGGACCCAAGAGTCAAAACGTTTTACGACTGGGATTTGAAACGCGGGCAGTTCGAAGGTCAAACCTGGAAAGAACAAGTTGCCATGATTCTGAACGAACTTCCGGAACGGGTTTACATTTCATTCGATATCGACGGGTTGAATCCTGCTCTTTGTCCGAACACGGGAACTCCTGTTGTTGGCGGCTTTGATTTGGAACAGATCAATTATTTGTTCTTCCAATTGGTAGAATCCGGAAGAAAAATCATCGGTTTCGACCTGAATGAAGTCTCTCCCGGAAAAGAGGGAGATTGGGATGCAAACGTTGGTGCGAGAGCTCTTTGGAATCTCGTTTGTGCAACGGAAAAAAGCAGAAAAATAAACTACTGATATTCTACTCGTTTTTGAGTGCTGAACACCTGAAGAAAAATACTCTTCAGGTGTTTTTTTATTTATATATTCGTGTCGTATAACGGAAAGAAATGTTGAAAAACAAACTGGTATTTTTAGTAGTCCTATTTACTGTTCATTTTGCGGAACTTTCCACCGCTCAAAACATTACATTACAGGGGAGGATCAATACCAAACATTTTTCAATTAATGAATACGGAAGCGCCGGTCAGATCTGGACAGGTTTGCAAGCTGCAAACGGAAATGTGCTTTTCGGAAACAGACAAGACATCCTTTCTTTCAACGGAATTGAGTGGTCGAAAATCAAAACTGATACTGAAAAAACGAAAAAAACAATCCTTGAGAGCTGTGCAGAAACGTATGTTTCAAAATTGTATCTGGCTTCCGATGATCGCGTTTATGTTGGTCGGGAAAACAACTTCGGATACTTAGATTATTCCAGTAAAGGTGAACTCGTTTATTTTCCCATTTTCTGCGGCGGACTGAAAAACGATATCGGTCAGGTTTGGAATATTTTCGAACTGGGAGACAATTCCATTTTGTTTGTTGCTGAAAAAGGACTCTACATTCTGAAAAACAATAAAGCTGTCAGATTGGAAGTTCCTCCTGCTTTTCAGGAATTGGAGTGTAAAACTTCCTGCCGCATTCTGAATGGTTTTCTGTTAACCTACCAATCGAAAGCAGAATTCAAATCCCGGAAAGAAAACTATTTGTATTACGATATCGTCAATGCAAAACTGAAAGAACTTCACCTGCCTCAATCTGTTCACATCAAAAACATTCGCGGAAGTTTTCAAATTGACAATACCTGGTACATTGTTGATGCGAAAAGCAAGATCTTCAGTGTGAAAAACAATTCCGGAGTGCAGCAGTGGGATTCTGTTTCGCGCATGAAATTCCCTTGTCTGAGCAAATACTTCGTAAACAGTGTGACGAAATCGGGAGATTATCTTCTGGTCAGTACCGAAAACGACGGCTTAGTGATCGGTGATGTTTCAGGGAAAATTATCCGGGAATACAATCTGCAGGACGATTTAGCAAATCTGACCATCAACCAGTCTTTTTTCGATACAGATTTCAACCTTTGGTTATGCCTCGGAAACGGAATTCAGTTTATTGAAACGGGTTCTCCTCTCTCCTATTTTCACAAAAACGAAGGCGTAAACTCCCAGATCGAAACCATTGATTTTAATTCTGGCATTCCACTGATCGGAACGCACAACGGGGTTATTTCTCCACAGATCTCGGGCTCTGGCAAGAAAATGCTTTCTTTCGGAACACTCAATGAGATTATTTTTGACATCGAAACGATCAAAACACGTTCGGGAAACAAATCCATGGTCATCGGCTACAACGGCGTTTATGATCTGAATACACTTACTAAAAAAGAAGTTTCTGCATCTTATCAATATGCCATTGCTTTTGAGAAAGATCCCAAAGATCCCAATTCGATTTACCTGACACTTGAAGGAGGTTTGGCAAAACTAAGCCTGCTTCCGGATGGAAAATGGGAATACACGGAATTGGTTGGCGATGCCGGCGGAGAAACGGTGAGTCTCACCTATCTTCAGGATAAAATCTTTTTCAGCATTCGCTCCAAAGGAATTGGCGTTTACGATCTGAAAACAAAGAAATTCAAGATTGTAACGATTCCAAGTCTCAGCAAAGAAGACCAAAACAATAATTTCTACGTAGAAGAATTCAAAGGACAAATCTTTGTTGGAACCGCAAACGGTATGTTTGTATTCGACGATTCCTTGAATAAAATCATTCCTTTTGAACCTTCAAAGGCTCTGAAAATCAAAAACTACAAAAACACCATTCACCGGATCATCAATGTGAACGATGAACAGCTTTGGGTAGTGATCTATCAGGATAAAAAAGACGGAAAATTCGAGAATATTTTCGGCTGGTTTGAAAAGAAGGGAAAACAATGGGAATGGGTTTCCTGGCCTTTAGCAGGACTCAAAAATGCAGGATTAGTCTTCGCGGTAGAGAAAAATCCTTTAACCAATGAAGTGTGGATTGGTGCAAACGACGGCTTGTTTGTCCTGAATCTGGATGCGATCCGCAAAAACAGAAATTCATTCAAGGTACAGATCGACCGCTTTGAAGTAAACGGAAAAACATTCCTGTATGACGTTGCTAAAAGCAAAAAACAGGAAGGATTGGATTATGCGCAAAACTCATTCAAGGTAATCTTTCATGCCAATTCATTCTCCTGTATCGGACCAACTTTGTTCAGCTACAAATTAGAAGGATTCAGTGACCAATGGTCGCAATGGTCTCCTTTGAACTTTGCCAATTTCGAGAAAATTCCGGAAGGAACTTACACCTTTAAGGTCAAAGCGAAATCTGCTTATGGGATTGAAAGTGAAATCCTGACTTATGAAATCGTCGTTTTCCCTCCGTGGTACCGCACTGTTTGGGCATATGTTTTCTACCTCATTCTATTGATCTTCCTCATTTATTTTGTGGTTCAACTTTCCACTCAGCGTGTTAAAAGACAAAACCAGAAACTGGAAGAAACCGTTCAGGAAAGAACCAAAGAAATTGCAGAACAAAACCATCAATTGGAGATTCAAAAAGAAGAAATTACCGCAAAAACAATGGATATTCTCGACAGTATCCATTACGCGAAACGGATTCAATCTACCATTCTTCCTACTACTTCACGTTTGAACGAATTGTTCAAACAGCATTTCGTGTTCTATCGTCCGAAAGACATTGTTTCCGGAGATTTTTACTGGGCAAGAGAAGTTCAGGGCAAGGTCATTTTCTCTGCAGTTGACTGTACCGGACACGGAGTTCCGGGAGCTTTGGTAAGTATTGTCGGTAATAACGGCCTACTGAGAGCGATCAATGAGTTCAAATTGACGGAACCGAATGACATTCTGAATAAACTGAGAGAGATCGTAATTGATGCCTTCCGGGTGGAAGGTCAATTGGATGTGAAAGACGGAATGGACATCGCGCTTTGTTCCATCGACCAGCAAACAGGACTCTTGAAATTCTCCGGAGCAAACAACGAATGTGTCATCATCCGGAACGGTGAAATCATCGAATTGAAACCAAACAAACAGCCAATCGGATTGTTTATTGACGCAAAACCCTTCAGTCAGCAGGAATTCCAATTGCAGCATGGCGACTGCGTTTATCTTTACACGGACGGATACGTTGATCAGTTTGGAGGAGAACGGCTGAAAAAATTCAAATCAAAGCCCTTTAAGGCATTTCTTTCCACGATCTATCAAATGGATATGGAAGATCAATACAAAGAGATACAGCGAACTTTTGATACCTGGAAACACGACGTGGAACAGGTAGATGATGTGTGCGTATTTGCAGTAAAATATTTAACATCATCACATGAAAGCTAAATGGCCTGCGTTACTGGCTTGGGTGTTTTTGGCACTCCTTGTTCTCCTATTTTTGGGTTGGAGTGAATTTTCCTGGAAACTAACCAAAGTTCTTCCCTACCTCATTAGCTGTATTTTCCTGTTTTTCCAGTTCTTAACGGTTAGCAGAATCAGTTCGAAACCTTTTCGTCTGATCAATATTTCGCTGCTTGTTGTACAGATTTTGTTTTTAGGTTCTTTCCTGCTTTCTCTGGTAGAAATTGGACAAATCTGGAAATTAAACATGTTGTTCCTGCTTGCAGCAACACACGTTTATTTACTCGACCTCAATAATCGCTTTATCCAAAGAAGGTTATTTTCCAAATGGCTTTTATTGATTTTGCTTGGAATCAGTTTAATTGCATTCCTTCTGATTGACAAATCTCCGTACTTAATGAATGTTGGTTTCATCAGCGCCATGCTGTCAGGTTTGATCGTACTGATGAATATTTTTCTGTTTAATCCGAAAAGAGAAGAACGAAGCAACTAACTCATACCTTCTTTTTTAACATTGCCTTAAAAAAGAAGCAAAAAAGCGCTAGGCTTGTACTCGAAAAACCTATAAACTACGTGGCATTTCGCGAAAGCATTCAAAACTCGTCCGGCCGCTAAAAAGCGTTGGACTCAAACAACGAATGCTTTATTTCGCTTCATTTACTTGTTTACAACGGTTTTCAGCGTAAGAGCCTTGTTTAAATCCGGGTCCAGAGAACGGTTTTAGCACCTGAACAAAATCCAAGAGAATGTTTTCTTTCGAAGGAGAATCAAAGCTTCATTCTGGAAGTGAGCGTTAAAAGGATAAGTTACGAAGTATGAATCTTCGAAAAGTGCTTGTCATTTGGATGGAGCGCAGCGTAATCCGTTCTTTTCGTAAAGATTCAACAAGTAACTTGTCCTTAGCGAACGGCTTTGAATGAAGCTATGCGTTTTTTGGTCCTTTTTGAGGCTATGGTCAAAAAGGACAAAGAATAATCAATCTCCTTTCACATACGTCCCGATCGCGTAAAGTCTCTTCAACCAATACTCGGATTCTTCAATATTGGTAATAATCACTCCTTTACTGGAACTTGCGTGAATCATCGTCAAAGGCTCTCCTTTAGCGGAAACAATAATCCCGACATGGGAAATCCCTGAACCGTTATTAAAAAATACCAGATCTCCTTTTTGAGCATTCTTCTGTTTCACTTTCACTGAAGAGTTGTATTGGTCTTCCGCCCTTCTGCTCAATGTTACTTTAAACTCTTTCATCACATAAGTCGTAAATCCGCTGCAGTCGAAGCCATTTGCGTCTACTCCTGCCCATTTATACGGAACTCCTACATACTTCTTCGCGTACTTGATAATTTCTTCCCGTTCTTTACTCGTTGCAGCAGTTTCCTTAATTTCCGGTGCATCTACTACCGGAGCCTGAATTTCTCCTGGAACGTCCAAATCAGGAATCCGGTCGAATAATCCGAATAAAATTTGCTGGATTTCATCATATTTTGCCTGTTTTCCTTCTGATTTATACGCCAAAGCTTTTTGTACCAGATCTCTTTTCAATTGGGAAACGTGATTCAAATGTGTATTAAACACTTTGATTCCGTCGGGAGAAGCCAGAACCATGCTGAACAGTTCGCGGGCTTCCTGAAGTGCTTTCGGGTGAAATTGCGCCCACAAACCCTGGTCAGCCAATTGAAACAAAGCCAGACTTTTGTAAAACTCCGGTTTGTAGGAATAATCGTAATCCGGTTGGTCCAGCAAACGATTGGCTCTGCGCAAAACCATTTTATAATGTCCTTGCTCATACAAAACCTCCAGCTTATCCAAAGCCTTTATCTGTCCGAAAGATGTAAGCGAAACAAAGCTCACACAGACCGCCAACAATACATTTTTTATCTGCTTCATAACTGATGTATACGTCTTAAAATTACAAAAAGACCTCCTTTGCATCCTGAATAAAAGACCAACATCCGATTGTTCGTAACTCAGCATTCAAATTATCTTTTTTTAACAGGAATCAGCAACTTAGGATGTACCTGACAAGCTGTTTGAACGTTTTATCCTTATATTAGTATTCTCAAGAAAATTGTATGAAACACTATAGCGTTTTGTTGATACTTGGATTAAGTATCCATTCATTTGTATCTTCAGCTCAAAAGGTTCCGACTGAACCCAAATCTCCTTCAAACGGACAGCGTTTGGACGAAATTTTCATGTATGTCGACAAACTCTATGTAGATCCGGTCAATGATAAAGAACTCATGGATGCCGCGATCGTAGGAATGTTGGAAAAACTCGACCCGCATACGGTTTATATTCCCAAAGAAGAAGTAGATGCAGCGAATGTTGCCATCGACGGAAGTTTTGTTGGAATCGGTGTTCGCTTTCAAATCCTGAAAGACACGTTAATGGTTGTGGAAACAATTGTTGGCGGTCCGTCGGAAAAACTGGGGATTCGTGCAGGAGATAAAATTGTATCCATTGACGGAGTAAATGTTGCCGGAATCGGTTTGAAAAACAATCAGGTTCGTGAAAAACTCCTTGGAGAAATGGGAACAAAAGTTCGTGTGGATATCATGAGAAAAGCTCAGAAGAAGCCAATCAATTATGTCATTACAAGAGATAAAGTTCCGGTAAATTCCGTGGATTGTGCTTACATGGTGAGCCCGAAAATCGGTTATCTGAAACTGACATCTTTCTCCCGCAGTTCGCACGAAGAAATCAAAAAAGGAGTGGAAAAATTGAAAAGTCAGGGAATGGAAAGTCTGATTCTCGATCTTCAGGGAAATGGCGGTGGATTGCTTTATGCTGCACAGCTGATTGCCGATGAATTCCTGTCTGAAAACAAATTGATCGTTTACTCGGAAGGTCGTTCACAACCGCGTCAGGATTTGAATGCAGGAAGAAAAGGATCCTGGGAACAAGGAAAAGTAGTTGTTTTGATCGACGATAATTCAGCTTCTGCTTCCGAAATTCTATCCGGAGCAATTCAGGATTGGGACAGAGGTTTGGTGGTAGGCCGAAGAAGCTACGGAAAAGGATTGGTACAAAGACCGATCGATCTTTCTGACGGTTCGCAGATGCGTTTAACCATCGCGCGCTACTTCACTCCTTCCGGCCGATTCATTCAAAGACCTTACGAAAACATCAGTGATTATAAAAATGAATACATGAGACGTTTTATGCACGGTGAATTTTCTCACATCGACAGCATCAAACTTCCCGATTCATTGAAATTCGAAACGAGAATTACCAAAAGACCTGTTTACGGTGGTGGCGGAATCATGCCGGATTTCTTCGTTCCAATCGATACTTCCGAGATTACAGACCTGTACAGATCAACGGTTCAAAACGGTTCATTCACCAGTTTCCCTTTGACTTATGTAGACAAAAACAGAGACGATTTACATAAAAAGTATGAAACGGTTGACCAATTCATCGCCAATTTCGTTGTAGACAAAAAATTGATGGACGAATTCTTTGCTTACAATAAAAAGGAAAACAAGGATTTTGAATTGAAAGAAGATCAGTACAAAATCAGTAAGAACATTATGGAACTTCGTTTGAAAGCGACCATTGCAAACGATCTTTTCGGAATCGAAGCGTTCTATAAAGTCTATAACCAAAAGAATGAAATTCTACAAAAAGCAATTCAATTGCTTGAATCAAATGAATACGATAAACAAAAACTTGCATTAAACTAATATGAAAAAGAGAAGTTTCTTTATTGCCCTTTTATTTATTGGCGGAACTCTGGGCGCTTGTGCGGACAACACCGAAAAAACGGAAAGTGATGGTAATCTGGTCATGGAAGTTGCCGATGATCCGGAAACAATCAAAGCAAACGAAAAAGCTTTAGAAGAACTAAAAGAACAGCAAAAAGCCGAAGCAGAATCCATAACGTCTATGAAAATAGATAAGGAGATCCACGATTTCGGTAAAGTGAAGGAAGGAGTTGAAAATCACTGTACTTTCTTAGTAACAAACACAGGAACGAAACCATTGATTCTTTCGGATGTGAAAGCTAGCTGCGGCTGTACAACTCCAAGCAAACCTGAAGGTCCGATCGCTCCGGGGAAATCTGATAAAATTGAAGTTGGATTTAAACCGAACGGAAAAGGTGTCGGCGAAAAAACAATTACTGTTACTGCAAACACAGAACCGAGAATCACGGTTTTAAAAGTAAAAGCAGACGTACAATAAAAAATAGGACACAATAAAAAATAGGACACAATAAAAAATAAGGGCGGAAAAATTTCCGCCCTTATTTTTTATCAATTATATAAGTCCTTTTAACGTAGCCGATTTTTTGGCATAAGCTTCCAAAGCCGTTTTCGTTGCCTCTTTCAACTTACTGTATCCTGTAATGATTGCGGTGACATCTTCATCAATATTTCCGTTGTATTTCAATTGTTTCGGAGCATTTTCCTGAATCAACAATCTTAAGAAACGATATTCCACATTTCCGTCGTTGGATTTAATTTCGGACTCCAATGTTTTTTTACCGGTGTTGAACAGATCCATTTTTGCTTTCGCTGTTTTCTGAAACTGAGCCGCTTTCATTTGCAATGCTCCTTTAAAAGCTTTCAACTCGGAAGACTCCTTTATCTTCTCCAAAGCATCCAACTGTTTTTGAACAGATTCTTTCGAATCACCCGCCAAAGCATTGTAAATTGATTTGCGATCCAATTGCGCGTATGAATTCAACCCTAAAAAACAAACCATCATTAAAACCAAAACTCTCATTCCGAATATTTTTGTGCAAAGATACCTTTTAATTGAAAATCCAAAAAATGGAAAAGTGAGAAGCATAAAAGAAGAGAATTCACCAGCACTTCTGACTTTTATCTTTTCAATTTTGAATTCTCCCTAACAAATCGTGTTCCAAACTCCGACAGCTCGTTCTTTCGAATGTTTTCCGAAATTTGATTAAATTTATAAAACACAAATTTTACAAGATGTTCATCGAAATCAATCCGGATAATATTGACAATCGTTTAGTGCAGCAAGTGGTTGACGAATTAAAAAAAGGAGGAATCATCATCTTCCCTACTGACGCCGTTTATGCCGTTGGATGCGATGTAATGAATAAGAAAGCATTGGCAGAACTTGCCAAATGGAAAGATGTGAAGTTGTCAAAAGCCAATTTCTCCATCATTTGCTCGGATCTGAGTCAGGTTTCAGAATATGTCAAGCAATTAGACCGCAATACGTTTCGTTTATTGAAGTATTACCTGCCCGGGCCTTTTACGTTCATTCTCGATGCAACAAACGAAGTTTCCAAATTGTTTGATTCAAGTAAAAAAGAGATCGGGATTCGTATTCCGGATAATAAAATTGTAGCCGCTATCGTAGAGAAATTAGGAAATCCAATGGCCGTAACTTCCCTGCACGATTCGGAAGACGAGATCATGGATTATTTTGTAGATCCTGCAGCCATTTATGAACGTTACGATGACGAAGTAGCGATCATTATTGATGGTGGACCGGGTAAGCTGGATGCATCGACAATTGTTGACTGCACCAATGGAAATGCTGAAATTATACGTCAGGGAGTTGGTCAGATTGAATTATGATTTATGATACTCATTATAGATTGCGGGAGTTCTAAAACTCCTTTGATTGAATCCGTTGTTTATGAACACATGGATACACGGGTCGTTCCTCTTTTTGATTTTAAGCGGGAATTGCATCCTGATGCACTTGGTTTCATCATTTCGGGTGCTCCGATTCTGATTACAGAAGTGGATACAGAACCGTATCTGGAACAGTTTGAATGGATCAAAACCGAAGAAAAACCCATCCTGGGAATTTGTTTCGGACACCAGATGCTGGGTCTGACTTTTGGTGCACTTTCGAACCGTCAGCGGGAAGACCGCGATTGGCAAACCGTTGAAGTCATTGCCGATTGTCCGCTTTTCAATAAGCTCCCAACCGAGATCGAACTCATGGAAGATCATTGCGAAGCCATCAGTATTCCGAAAGATTTCATTCATGTGGCTGTTTCAGATGCTACTGTCAACGAAGCAATGATGCATCATTCCAAACCTTTCTACGGAGTTCAGTTTCATCCTGAAGTCTCTGGAAATCATGGCGCAATCATTCTTGAAAACTTTGTTCATATTTGCGAAGATCATAACTCTTAAATCAGGAATTAAATCCCGACTTTTGGTTCATGTTATTTAATCGTATTTGGATTGGATTTTTCCTGATTGCCTTTTTGGTTGGGACAAGTAAGTTGATATTCTGGCAAGATCTGGATATTTACAAACGCATGATGGAAGCCTTGTTCGCTTCTGCAAAATCAGGGTTTGAAATATCTTTAGGACTTACGGGCGCTTTGTGCTTTTGGCTTGGATTCATGCGAATCGGGGAAAAAGGCGGAGCTGTTCAGTGGCTTTCCAGATTAATTTCACCTTTATTTGTTCGCATTTTCCCTGAAATTCCTAAAAATCATCCGGCAGCAGGTTCGATCATGATGAATTTCAGTGCGAATATGCTTGGATTGGATAATGCCGCAACTCCTTTAGGCTTGAAAGCAATGCAGGAAATGCAGGAACTAAATCCTGACAAAGAAACGGCATCTAATGCTCAAATCATGTTTCTGGCTCTGAATACCGCGGGTTTAACAATCATTCCGGTAAGTGTTCTTGCTATTCGCTCTCAATACCTTTCTGAAAATACAACGGAAGTATTCCTTCCGATTCTGATTACGACTTTCTTATCCGCTTTGTTTGCGCTGATCATCGTTGCTATTAAACAGCGGATCAAATTAATAGATCCTGTTGTTATTGCCTATTTTCTGGGAGGTTTAGGCTTCGTATCGTCGCTATTAATCTGTTCATTCTGGTTTCCGCAATACACCGAAATCATTTCCAATGTCATGGGGAATGGAATCCTATTCGGAATTATTATTTTATTCCTGATACTGGCGATTCGCAAGAAAGTAGTTGTTTACGAAGAATTCATTGAAGGCGCTAAAGAGGGTTTTCAGGTTGCAATTACCATTGTTCCGTACGTTATCGCTATTCTATGTGCCATTGGATTGTTCAGAGCTTCCGGAGCTTTGGACGCAATCCAGGAAGGATTGGTTTGGTTCTTCACTGTGATCGGAATGGTTCATACGGAGTTCGTAGAAGCCCTTCCTGTTGGATTAATCAAACCATTCAGCGGATCAGGCGGACGTGCAATGATGCAAAGTATTATCGAATCCAATACAACTGACACGATTAAAGGTGTGGATACTTTTGTTGCAAAAATTGCCGCAACCATGCAGGGTGGAACGGAAACCACTTTCTATATTCTGGCGGTTTATTTCGGTTCGGTGAAAATCAAAAACACCAGATATGCGGCCGGCGTCGGACTGATTGTTGATGTAATCGGAATTATTATTGCTATCTTAGTTTCCTATCTGTTTTATCATGTCCCTGCTGTAAAATGAATTGGTTTAAACGCGTATTCGGGAAGGAGCCTTTAGAAGAGAAAAGGAAAAAGGCGGAAGTTAAGAAAGCAAATATTGAATTTGCGGAATTCAACTACCCTACCAAGATCATTCTGGCCTGGATCAAGGCTTTGGAAGGACATAAAGACCTTCAGAAATTCCTGTACGAAAACGGTTACGAAGAAATTTTCTTTCTGAATCAGGCTCTTACCTTGAAACAGGAAGCCAGAGATTGGCTCATGAAAAACGGATACCCGCATTTAATGGCTTTTGTGAACGCTGCCGAGGGAAATGAAAGCGCTCAGCATTGGCTTCAGGTTCACGGATTCGAATTTCTCTATCAAGCCTCTATTGCAATCGACGACGACGAAGCCGGATTCAAATGGCTGAATCATAACACAGATGAATTTCTATTCGGTTTGATCAAAACGATCAAAAAAGTAAAAGATCAGATCGAGTTCAACCACAATGACATGTATTCTTTCGGAAAAGACCTTTAAAATGATTACACTGCGTTTAGCAACAATAAAAGACATTTCAATTATCCAGGAAATCGCTGAAAGAACGTGGTTTGTTTCCTATCAGGGAATCATTTCTTCGGAGCAGATCAGATTTATGCTGGACAACATGTACAGCACATCCAATATTGAGAAATCAATTCTCGACCCGCATCAGGCATTCTGGCTGGCAGAAAAAGACGATGTCGTTCTGGGCTTTTGTGGAATCGAACACGATTATCCTGAAGCAAATTTCACGCGCATTCATAAATTGTATATTCTTCCTGACACTCAGGGAATGGGAATTGGAAAAATCCTGCTCAATCATGTTGGAAAAGAAGCTCTGGCTCATGGAAATCAGCACTTGCATCTGAATGTCAACAAACACAATAAAGCCGTTGAATTCTATCAAAGATTGGGCTTTTCTGTGGCTCATGAAGAAGTACTGGATATCGGAAACGGGTATGTAATGGATGATTTTGTGATGACCAAGTCGCTTTAACAGTTCAAAAAGTGGAATGGTTAAAAAGGTTCAAGATATGCCAGGTCTGTCGAAGCATGAACTTTTGAACCAGACATATCAATACATTTTCTATCTTTATTAAAAACGGAGTTATGAATTATTTAGCTATTGGATTGATCTCACTTGGTATTCTGGCCTCATGTTCCGAAACAGGAAACGGTACACTTACAAAAACCCGCAATATGGAATTCAATTGCGACAATCATTTCAAACTGACTTTTCAGGAAAGCACTGTTATTACAGCGAGTGACAGCACAACCAAGATCAAAGTTTCGGTAAAAAGTCCCTCACTGAACAGTGAATATGACATGAAACAGGCACGTGCAGCAAGCGGTGTAAAGTATGAAACAAAAGACGGGAAGTTCTACTTCTGGGAACATCAGGGAGAATTCACTTTCGGGACAGAAGACTCTACTTATTGTCTATGTAAGTAAAGAAGTTCAAAGGGCTCAAAACTTACTTTCGACGCTTTTTGAAGGACACTTTTAATACTAAGAAGCTCATCAGCGATGCCGAAATAAACAAGAGGTCGAAGAAAAAAGAAAAAGGCGGAACAATCATCACTCCCGGCATCAGGGAATTATTCAAACCAGAAGGAATCACAAACAACAATTCCATTCCAAGTATCAGGAACACCACAAACAAAACTGAAGTAAGTATCAAAGGTGGCAGATAAGAAATAATCGTGTAATCGGTTGCCTTTTTATCCCGGCAGTTGTACGCAATAGCCGGAATACTTGCAATAAAGAAAGTACTCACCATTCCGTGTAACGATTCAGCACCCAACAAAATCTTACCTCTTAACCCCGCGTATGTATTTAAGAAACCTACGATGTCCATGTAGCAAAAAGCTGCCAATATCAGGATTAAAACACTTAAAATACTGACAAGTCTTCGAACCGCTCGATCGGTACTTTTTGGAGCTACCGGGTTCAGGTCGTCGATTAATTCAGATTCGTTCATTACCAATTCGGGTGGAATTCAATAGCAGTTGCTCCTTTTCCGTATTCCAGAAAATCGGCATCATACACTTCAATTTGATCCTGCTGTGCCAGATAAGTCCGGATTTCGTTTTTCAAAACACCTTCTCCCACTCCATGAATCACCACAAGCTTGTGAATCGATTGATTTTTGGCTTTTTTAAAGGTTGCCCGGAATTCTGCCATCTGTTTCATCAAAATCTCTGTATTCGACATTCCCTGCGTTGATTCAAGGATTTCTTCGATATGCAGATCTATTTCCCAAATGGTACGCGGCTTTCGAACTCCTGTTCGCTCTTCAATGATCCGGAAAGTTGTTTCGGGTTCCAAATCTTCTTTGGAAATTGAAATTTCATCATCGGCATATTTTTCGGAATGAATAAATACCAACTCGTTTATCGGAAACCAACGGTCGAAGCCTGAATCGTCTGAAACAAGCGCTCTGTTTGGTTCCAGATTTATAATAATGCCATCTCCTTTTTCGTATAAAAAAGAAACTTTTTGCCCAATCTTAAACATAGATTTTATTAAAGAATCCCTGATTCCACATCAGGTAGATTGGCCCAAAAATAGCCAAAAACCAGCCAATAATCACCATGATCTTCATAAAGAGAGTAACATCCTGATCCATCGGAGGAACAAGCATATTCTTTACTTCATTGGCTACTACGGTTTTGGTTTCTTCTCCTTCCATGTTTTCCACAAATCTGCGTAAACCCGGAGTATGTTCCAAAACGTGATTTTTGACAAAGTGATAAGATCTGTCTGAAAGATTATCGTAAGTCGAATTGAAGTTCACTTCGTCTTCTTTCAAACCTTTGTGAATTAAATAGCGGCGGTGCAGACTTCTGACCTGAAATCCCATCAAAAAGCCAAATACCATAATCACGTACCATTCCATAAAGTAACCGATTCCGATCAGGGTCAGGGAAGAAATGAATGAAAACACGACCTGAAACAATTCGATTTTCTCAAAAAACAAGATACTCAGCATTCTTCCTCCGTCCAGAGGTAAAATCGGAAGTAAATTCAAAATATTTACCGCAAAAAGCAGTAAAGCGGTCTCCATCATCCACGGAACCTGGTAATTCATTCCCAATAACCAAAGTCCGATTCCGATAATGATTCCGGGAAATGGCCCTGCCATAACAACCATCAAGCTTTCCCGCTGCCGGTAAGCATCTTTTTGCCCGTGTACGAAAGCTCCCATCAAAGGAACAAACAACATGCGCACATTTTCGTATTTGTACAATTTCATGAACAAATAATGACCTCCCTCATGAATAATCAAAACAGCGATCAGCTCCAAAAGAAAAACAAGCTGATTGTCGAAAAACAACAAAAAGCTAAGAGCAAACAGCAATAAAGAAAATACGGTCACGGCAATATGGCCTTGCCGGATCGGCTCCTTTTCCAAAAACGGTTTTGGCGGGTACAGAGAATTTAAGTCGTTGTCCATAATGATACTAATGTACGAAATTCCTTTTTCAGAATCAATTATCAGACCAATAAATCGGTGATTCTTTTTGCCAAATAATCAGCTTTTTATCATCGCTGTAGCTCGCAAAGGAAAGTTCATCAATGAAAACAACGCCATTCACGGATCGATTGTGTCCGCCGTGTTTAAATTCGATACGTTGTTCCACTTTGGAGAAATCTTCGTTCCAGACTTTAATGGTCTTATCAAGAGAAGCCGTCACAAACTGATTTCCAAGCATGATTAATTTGTAAATCGTTTGATAATGTGCCGGAATCCGTTTGATTAATTGATACTCCAAACTACTGATTGCGATATGTGCATCTCTTCCTACAGTAATGATTCTCCCGGAAGCTTCATCAACAAAAACCGCGTTGCTCCCCAATTCATTGGGTTCCCACGAGGCAATTTCATTCCATGTATCACAGGAAAACACTAAAATTCCGATGAGCTGTGTGCTTACAAAGCAGAGATTGTCTTTCCGGACTATCGTACGGATTTTTCCGGCTGCCAAAGGCAGATGTAAAACGCGTTTACCCGATTCCAGTTCCAGAATCAGTAAATTCCCTTCGGAATCGCCTCCGATGAGCCAGTTTTTGTCCAAATCAATACAAAGGGAAAACCAGGCGTTTCCAAAGAAATTGTGTTCCCACAAAACGGTTTTTGTCCGGGTATCAATTCCCAGTAAAGTTCCGTCTGTGCAGCCAATAAAACAAAAAGAGCTTTTCGCTTCGAGCGCATATGCCGCATATTCCAATTTGACCGTAAAGGATGAATCCTGCAGATTGGTCGTCAGATCCCAACGCGTCACATACTTGTCACCTGAAGAGCTGTAAAGAAAACTTCCATCCCAGGAAGCCGCATAAATCGGCCCGGCATGGCCATTCAATACAACCTTCGACCGAAACATTATGCTTCTTCTTCCTCAGGCTCGTCTGAGTCGACTTGCTTCAATCGTTGGGCATAATCTTCCGGAAGGAAATCGAAGAAGGTATCTCCTCTTAAACCCAAACGAAGACATTCCAAGGGAATCACTTCATTCGGAGCAATGTTTCCTAAATTCACATTTGCACCAAATAATTTGATGAACCAAACCTGTTGATTTTTCTGCGGAGCTTCCCACAAAATATCTTCGGGCTTCACTTTCGCAATAATTTTATTGATCAGCATCGTGTGCGCCGTTCCGTTCGGGCGGAAAACACCTACATTTCCTGCTTCACGTCCTTCTGCGATCACTTTCCATGATCCGGCTTCCAATTCAGAGCTCATCATTTTAATCCATCTTCCCGGACTAATCAGAATCCCTGAATCTTTTGAACCTACTTCAGAAAGAACGGTTCTTGTTTTTGCCATGCGCTGAATCAACTGCAATTTCTCATCGTGATTCAAAATAATCGAACCATCGGAAATTTCAGCTAAATCCAAATCGTATTTATCTAACAAACGCAGGTAATCTTCAAAACGACCACGTGCATGGTATGCTTCGAAAAGAGTTCCTCCAAAATAAGGCCTTAATCCTGCAGAACGATATAATTTGATTTTTTCTTCTAAATTGTTTGTTACATACGCTGTTCCGAAACCAAACTTTACAATGTCGGTTAAATGTCCGTTCGCTTCAATGAAGCTTGCTGCTTCAGTCAAACTCAGACCTTTATCCATCATCATAGTAATCCCATTTTTACGTGGTTGTTTGGTGCGTTCCGGAATATGAGGTAAATTAAAATTCATTCTTAGTAAAATTGGTATATTGAATTTGTGTCAAATTAAAACACTTATGAGCGTGTCAAATTTACTAATTCTTGAACATCCGCCAATTCAGGATAGCGAATAAAAACATCTTTTGTTTTTTCCGGATCTTTATTGAAGGACTCAACTAACACTAATTTAGCACCTTCCGTGTTTCCGGATACCCAATTCATATAAATAACCGGTAAGATGGAGAAAAACAACTGGTGCTGCAGAATGTAGTTCTCAACAAAGGTTCTTGCATCTCCTACCCGATGCTCCAGCAAATAATCCACATAATCAAAAAAGCAATCCTCATTTGCAGGATCCAGAGTCAGACAAGCCAGATAGGCTTCTTCTGCTTCCTCCAGCAATTCCGCGTTCTCTAAAGCTCCTGCATAGACATGATAATATCCGTCCATGTTTGGTTCCAACTCCAATGCTCTCTCAATATAATGAAGACTTTCTTTTGGTTTTCCTTCCAAATCTTTCACGATTCCAAGTCCAAGCCACGCTTCGCCCAAAGTTGGAGCCAAAGAAAGTGCCTTCTGGTAGAAATCCCATGCAATGGTCAGATTATTCAATTGTTCATTGGCTTCACCCAAATAACAATAAGTCAACGGATCATCTCCGTCTATTTCGATACAGCGCTCAAAGGACTCAATTGATTCCTGATACTGTTCGATGGTCAGCTGTGCATTCCCCATATTGAAATATGCAGGAGAAAAGCGGTCATTAATTGCAACACAATATTCATAGGCCGTAATCGCATCCTGGAATTTTTCTTCTTTCGAGTAAGTGTTTCCCAAATTATACCATGCGGTAAAAGAATACGGATTATCGTCCAGAAATCTTCTATATGTTTGAATGGCCTGAGCATTGTTTCCCAACTGGTCAAAACAAAAAGCCAATTCATACAAAGCTCCTTCGTTTTTAGGATTGGATCTCATTGCTTCTTCCAACACTTCAACGGCAGCTTTAAAATCTTTTAATTGTTCCAGTTCGGTTGCCAGATCCAGATAAATTTCATCTTTTTCTTCTCTGTCTGCCAATTCCAGAGCGCGACGAAAGAAAGCAACCGCACGTTTACTATCGCGCAGCTGACTAAAAATAGCAGCCTTCGTCAGAAACAATTCCATGGATTCGGAATCGATCTTCTCAGCAGAGTCCAATAATTCCAAAGCTTCCTTCAACTTCCCCAGTCCGGATAAAGCCTGAGCTCTTCGGATCTGAAATAAAGTATTGAAAGGATATTGCTGAATCCCGACTTCTGCAGCCAGTTCTCCTTTGGAATAATTCCCATTCATCAAATAATGGTCAATGATTGCTTCTAAACGGTCACTGTCAAAAAAACCCACCGAATTCGACGCCAACTGCTCCTCAAAACGAGCCAAATCGTCATTCAGGTGATTCTCAAAGTTGTCATTATCGTCTTCCCAGTCAAACATACATTTTATTGAGTTTCTATAAAATTAGCGAAAATTAGAGGAGGCTTCGAAAGAATTAGGAAAGTTTATGAACAGGTTATTAATAATTACGCGTGTCAAATTGGAATGCCAAACCCGGAATTCCGGGTACTTCTATAACGTAAAAGAAGGTTTTGTATTGTTACTTATTCACCGGTATTCGGAGGAATAAAACTCTCTCACTCAAACGGACACGAAAGGAATAAAAACAAAAATCCCCCTGCCATTACTGACAGAGGGATTTCTAATTATTTATAGAATCTTAGTTCTTCACGAAACGTGTGCTTGATGTTTGTCCGTTGTTAGTCAAACGAACTACATAAACACCAGATGTAAAGTTGCTAACATCTACAGATTCTGTACCTGTAACAGAAGAAGTGTAAACTACTTTTCCGAACAAATCAACGATTGTCAATTCAGCAACTGCATTTTTATCAGTCAACTCAATTGTAACGCTGTTAATTGCTGGGTTTGGATAAAGTGTTGCAGTTGTAGCTGACAACTCGTCTAATCCAACAAAAGAGTAAGCAAGGATCACTTTTCCTAAGATGTTGTTATCAACTGAATCGATGTTTTTCAATTCAACTTCACCTGTTGATCCGAAGTTGTAAACATTGTTCACATAAAGTGCTTCAACATCCTGAGTGAAAGCTTTCATTGTTGTTACAGCATATGGAGCCCACAATGCGTAAGCAGCACTTGATCCTGTTTTCTCATCCAATACGATGTAGTTTCCTAAGTTCGTGTTGAATGTGTTTTTCTCAGCTGCAGTTGCACCACCGATTGTAATATCAGCAAATGCAGGAGTGTTTACACCGTAATGGTCAGCAAAAATAATTGCAGTACCACCGTTAGCTGCTCCAGCTGCAAATGTGTTTCCTGTGATTTCGATTTCATCAGAGTAAGTATTTCCCTGAACACCGTTCGTCATCAACTTCGTGTTTGCCATAATAGAGATAAACCCGTTAGCAGTTGATTTCGGAGTGAATACGTTTGCATCCAAAGCAACATTCTGAGACGCCATGCTCAATACACCGATTTTAGAGAACGCTTCGATTGTGTTATCGTAGAAGTCTACAGAACCGTTTTCAATTGCACGGATGTCAACTACTGCATACAAACTGTCAGAAGTCATGCTTGCGTTCATATCAGCAGCAGAGAATGTGTTGTCAAACACTTCAAACTTAGCATTGTTACGTGGATAGTTCAACATCGTGATACCGTTGATATCATTTGATTCGATTGTCAAATCAGTCATTACGTTTGCAGTTTGAATCGCGTAGTATGCCTGGATGTCGTTATTCGCGATCAATCCACCCGGAGCGTTTGTAGAACCTGAACCTAAGTAGATTCCACGACCAAATACGTTATAAGTTGCATCTAGTGCAGCAATTGTGTTGTCTGTAATTGTAACAGTATCTGTCTGACCGGCAGCAGAACTTAATTGTACTGCAAAAGCAGACCATACCATTCCTTCTGAATCCAAAGCAGCTTGTGAAACGAAATCGTTGTTTTTAACTGTCAGGTGATTGAAATTATTTGCAGTTGAAACAATTCCCTTGATTCCTGAAGTTGCAGTTAAATTCATAGAGAATTCCAATCCGTTGATTACAACGTTTTCAGCATTCACGTCGATTACGTTTGCCTGGTTTGTTTCAATAAACGGCTTGTTCCCTAAAGAAGTACCTGTCAAAGTCAAACCGTCTTGAGTAATGTTCAATACACTTGTCAAAGCGTAAACTCCCGGAGAAACGATTACTGAATCTGCATCAATTGCAACAGAAAGTGCATGAGCGATTGTCAAACAAGGGCTTCCTGGCAATGTACAGTCATTTGAAGTATCGTTACCTGTTGTAGCAACATAACGGTTATCTCCGGCAGACTTGATGATTACTTTTCCTAATACTGCATTTTCCAATACATCGTGGTTTTTCGCTTCGATTGCGTTGAAGTCAACCAAACCGTAGTTGTTATTGATAGCCAATGCTTCTACATCCTGAGCGAAAGGAACCATTGTTGTTGCAGGATATGGAGCCCATAAAGGGAACGCAGTACTTGCACCTGTCAATTCGTCCAAAGCGATGTATGATCCAAGATCTGTATCGAATGTGTTTTTCTCTGCAGCAGTTGATCCACCGATTGTGATCGCGTTGAATGCAGGAGTGTTTGCACCGTAATGGTCAGCAAAAGTAATTGCAGTACCAACACCAGCTGTACCAGCGTTGAACGTGTTACCTTTAATTTCGATTTCATCAGAGTAAGTATTTCCCTGAACACCGTTTGTCATCAACTTCGTGTTTGCCATAATGGAAACGAAAGCTGTTGCTGAAGTACTAGGAGTAAACTCGTTTCCTGTTGCAGTTACATTCTTAGATGCTTCACTTAACAAAGCAATACGCTTGTAGTTTGTGAATTGGTTGTTTTCAATTACTACAGATGCATTTTCAATTGAACGAAGTTCAACCAATGCATACAAGCTATCCATAGACATTGGTGTAATACCGTCGAAGATGTTGTCATGTGCGTGAATATCTGACAATGGTGTGTTTACCATCATGATTCCAGCCAAAGTATTGTCATTGATAGACAATTCGTTTTGAGATCTGATTGCCTGAACTGTATAGTAAGCCATGATATCGTTGTTTGCAACAACTCCACCCGGACCATCAGATGTTGATGAACCTAAGCTGATTCCACGACCAAAAATATTGTTTGTTCCTGCTACTGCTTCACCGATTGTGTTATCCTGAATATTTACACTTGTATTTACGTTTGTTCCTGAGCTCAAACGAACAGCAAATGCATCCCAAACCATTCCGTAAGGAATTACAGGAGATGTAGAAACGATTTCATTTTTTGTCAGGCTTAAGCTGTCAAAAAGATTCGTTGTAGAAACGATACCGTATTTTCCTGTTGTTGCAGTCAATCCCATTTCCAAACGCAATGCATTGATAGAAACGTCTTCAGCATTGATGTCGATCATCTTATCCTGATTTGTTGTCAATACCGGCTTGTTGTTCTCATCTTGTGCTGTTAATACCAATCCGTCCTGACCAATGTTCAAAACACTTGTCAAAGCGTAGTTACCCGGAGCAACCAAAACTGAATCTTCGTCAATAGCAACAGAAAGTGCATGAGCGATAGTCAAACATGGGCTTCCAGGAAGTGTACATGCGTTTACGTTATCAGTACCTGTTGTTGAAACGTAACGGTTTGTTCCAATAGGAGATAAATTGATTTTACCCAAAACAGCGTTATCCAACTCATCCTGGTTTTTTGCTTCAACTGCAGCAATTGTAGTCAAACCGTAGTTGTTATAAACTCCGTAAGCATTTACATCCTGAGCGAAAGGCTTCATGGTTGTAGCCGGGTATGGAGCCCATAAAGGGAATGAAGTACTTGCACCTGTTTGTGCATCCAATGTGATGAAGTTACCCAAACCTGCTGCGAAAATGTTCTTTTCAGCTACAGTTGGTCCACCAACAGTGATACTTGCAAATGCAGGAGTGTTTACTCCGTAATGGTCAGCAAAAACGATTGCAGAACCAGTTGTTCCTGATGCAGCTGCAAATGTGTTTCCTGTAATAACGATTTCATCAGAATAAGTATTTCCCTGAACACCGTTCGTCATCAATTTCGTGTTAGCCATGATAGAAGCAAACGTTGTTGCAGAAGCAGCAGGTGTAAATGTGTTACCTGCAACGATTACATTCTTAGATGCCTCACTCAACAAACCGATGTTTACGTAGTTGTTGAATTGGTTGTTTGTTACATTCACATCACCTAATTCAACTGAACGCAATTCCAAAACTGCATAATAGCTTGCAGGAGTCATTTGCGTATCGTTTCCTAAGTCGTTGTTTTCAATGTCAACAACAACACCAGCACGTGGAGAGCTGATCAAAACAGTTCCGTTGATATCGTTATCTGAAATCAACAAATCATCCGCCATCAATACTGATTGGATTGCATAGTAAGCATTGATCGTGTTTCCACTGATTGTTCCTCCCGGAGCATCCAATGAAGAACCACCGTTTCCAAGGAAAATTCCTCTTCCGAAAACGTTTGCAGCAGCACCCGCAATGATTTCATTGTCTTCAATAGTTACGTTTTGAACGTCACCAGCAGCTGAAACCAATGCAATTGCGAAAGCATTCCAAACCATATTTGTATTCGGTGTTCCTGAAATAGGATTCACTGATTCAAATACGTTGTTTGTAATTTTAAGGTTGTTGAAATTTCCTGTATTTGCAGCAATTCCGCGCATACCTGTAGAAGATGTCAATCCCATTTGGAATTTGATGTTGCTAATTGTAACATCATCACTGTTTACAAAAATCACATCATTTGCTGTAGATGTAATTACCGGCAAGTTTACCGCGTCATCACCAGTTAAAACAACTGATTGAAGCAAATTTAAAGTAGCAGAAAGCGTGTAGTTTCCTGGAGCAATTTTGATCGTATCTGCAATCGCAGCTTGGGTGTACGCATGATTAATTGTTCCACAGGGGCTTCCAGGTGTCAGGCAGTTATTAGACGCATCGGATCCTGTTGCGGATACATAAAGTGTCTGTTGTGAAAAGCTGATACCTGAAACCATAGTGACAGAGGCTAGCGCAAGCCATTGTAAAGGTGATTTCATATTGTATATTTTAAAATTGTCCCGCAAAAATAGACCATCAGCCTACAGTTTCCAATTATTTCTTCGGGACAGGGCGTGTTAATACGTACTTAACCTTCCAGAAATGGCTAAGTAACAACTGACAGTCAGGTCATTACACGTAAAAAACACGAAGTGTTAAAAAATACAATTTTCTGTTTTCAATTGAAATTTTGAGTCGAAAAATGATCGTTTTTTACCATTTTTTACAACTTAGTTCATAGTTATGTAGCTTTTTTAGCAAGAAATTTAATTTTCGCTGATCGATTTCATGGCCACTTTGGCAATTTCACTATTCGAGATAGTGGTTTCCTGAGATTCGATAATTTCAGCAAGTAATTTCTTTGCAGTTTCCGAATCTCCCTTTTCATGCAGGATCATCGCTTTATTCAGTAGTAATATTCCTTTTGTTTCCTCATCCGGATTCCCCGACAAACCTTGTTCAATGGAATGCAGACGTTCTTCCGGATCGTTTTGTAAATAAGCCAGTTCCTTCCACGCTGGTGCATATCCGGGCACATTATCCGCAATCCGTTTGGCGATTTCGTATTTCTTTTCAGGTTCTTCCGTCCATTCAATTTGCATGTAGAACGTATACAATCCTTCCGGAAATAATCCGTTTACCTCCCCTTCCAAACTGTAAATGGCTGTTTTTGCGGTGAAAAAACCTCCCGGCTCCAACGCATCGGTTTCTTTGTAGTATTTCAGCGCATTGATGAAATCTCCTTTCAACAAATACGTAAATGCAAGATCATAAACCGGATAAGGCCAGGTTGGTTCAAGAGTCATTGCTTCTTTCAATTTTTGAATGGCAAGATCATAATTCCCTGCCTGCCCTGCTTCTCTTGCTTCCAGATGTAGTACGTTTGCCTGTTCGCTAATCGGTCCAGTTTCCATGTAACGTTGGTTTGTTTTCAGGACATGATATTAATGAATTTCATTGAATTAGAAAGCGATTTGGGAAAAATTTCTTACTCTTCTTCCTTCAATATTCTTTTGAAACGTTTTTTGAGCTGTGTTCCATTCGTTGAAAGCGTGTCGAATTTTCCTTTTATACAATCGATCAGCGCATAGTTCTTCCATTCATCCACTGTTAAATCTGCCGTATCATCGACCTGATGGTCATACGATTGATAGTCATAGATCAGGGAATGGATTTCGTTCTTCTTTGTTTTAAACAACCAGGAACATTTATAGATAAAATCTCCCGCGTCGCCGAACATCTGCCCCAATTCAATGAAATGATCCTGCAATTTATCCGCTTTTTGATCGAAAACAAACAACTTGATTGAGGAAGATTCATATTCGGAAGGTGTCCGGACAATCAATCCCAAACGGGTGGAATCAATCTTAAAACGATAGCAGGCATAAACTCCTGATAGTTCTCCGAAATAATTCTCTTCGATGCCAAGCGGGAAAACCTTTGCCTGTTTCAACGTCAGTTCCTTTCCCTGAAAACTCTTGTCGTCATAGCTGTAAAACACTTTCAAGGTGTCGAAAGAAACCTCTTTGAATTTTTTCAGCAGATCTGCATAACGGCTTTCTTTTTCAATGACGGGAGAATCTGATTCATGGATTCGTTCTGCTTCTTTCTGATTTTCTACAGGAGCAGAATTTCCGCACGAAGTGAACATGCTTTGTAAAAAGAACATCAAAACGAATCCATAGAAGTATTTGCTCATAGTAAACTGATTTGCTCAGAAAACTAATTAATTTCTCCGGAATTACGATTGATTGATCGCATTAAAAACTTCCGACAAAATCTCATACGATCTCAAGCGTTTCTCATTGTCAAAAATATTTCCCGTGATCATGAATTCATCTACCTCATTTTCAAAAAGGAAGTCGCTGAACTGCTGAATCAGGGTGTCTTTATCTCCGACAAAAGTACATGACGTCATTCCGTTTACCGCGTCGATCAAATCCTGCGGCCAGGAGTCCAATAAATTCGGAATCGGAGGAGAAAGCGGTTTTCTGGCATTGGTCAAAATACCTGAGAAAAGCTGATACAAACTCATGGACAATAATTCTGCTTCTTCATTCGTATCGGCTGCAATTCCGTTCACACATGCCAAAACATAGGGTTTGTCCAAATACTTCGACGGTTGGAAATTGTGTCTGTAAATCTGTAATGCATGGCGGAATTGTTTCGGAGCGAAATGAGATGCAAAAGCATATGGAAGCCCCATTTCTGCGGCCAGATAAGCACTATCCGTGCTCGATCCCAGAATCCAGATCGGAATATTTAAACCTTCACCGGGAAAAGCTCTTACTGCCGCTGTTTTATTGGCTTCGCTAAAAAAAGTCTGAAGCGCAATTACGTCTTTCGGAAATTGATACGCCGTATTCAGATCTCCTCTTCTCAAAGCAATGGCTGTTTGCTGGTCCGTTCCAGGAGCTCTTCCCAAACCCAGATCGATTCTTCCCGGATACAAGGTTTCCAGGGTTCCGAACTGTTCTGCAATTGCCAAAGGAGCATGATTCGGAAGCATAATTCCTCCGGAGCCAACCCGGATGGTTTTTGTTTTCGATCCGATATGACCAATGAGCACGGAAGTAGCCGAACTTGCGATGAACTCCATATTGTGATGTTCTGCAAGCCAGATTCGTTCGTATCCTAATTGTTCTGCTTTTTGTGCTAAATCTACTGTTCGTTGAATGGCTGTTGCTGCGTTGCCGTCTTTGGTAATCGTGGATAAATCCAAGACGGAATATTTGATTTTTTTCATGCCATAAAGTTACGGAACGAAGCTCCAATCAAATGAAATGCAAGCGTTAAATTTTGTGATAAATCACCAAACCCGATCAATTACTTCATTAACAACAGTTTTTCTCGTTGTGAACCGCAAATCACAAAATAAGTCCCCGAATTCCATGTAGAAACTTCAATCAACTGCACTCCGCTGATTCTTCCCTGATACACTTCTTTTCCGTCCATACCAAAAATCTGGAAGGGTTTGACTTTCTTATCCCCGGTTAATTCCAACAGAATATAATCCGAATTCGGACTGGAACGAATGACCAAAGAAGTTGAATTTGAGTCTACGGAAAGCGGAAGTGTAATTTGAGCACTTAAATCGTTGTTTCCTAACAAGCACAGAGATAAACTGAACAGCAGAACTTTTATCTTTTCCATCTCACCAATAATTAAATAGATTAATTATTGTTTTCAGTTTATGTTACAGCAAAGTACGAAAATCTAAACGTGTTGTCCAAATTCAATTCTCCAAAATTTCTTAAAAAGATGACTTGTCCGTGAATTTAATTGACACATTATTTTTTCCCGTGGAAAGCGCAGATTTACGCAGAAATTTGTCAACAAACACATTACTTCTTTACAATGTGTGTCAACTGAATTTCGTAATCCGTTACCAGGTATTTTTGTTCATTTTTGCCCAACGTTTTTATCAGGATCTCCCAGGGAGATTTTATTTCGATTCTGTAAACGCTGACCTTGTTGTCGTTGATCGAATCCAAGACCTGATCTTCGTATTCGAAGATTCCTTTCTTTACGATCAGAGTTCCATGTTCCGGACGAGCACCCAAAACACCTGAATAAGGAAGTTCGATCCTGAATTTGTTGTCGGAATACCGGATCATGTCTGCGTCTCCGATACATTCATTTCTAACGAAGAAAACTGTTCCGATACCCAAAAAGGGAATTAGCAACGAGAATACCAACAAAATCGGGAAAAGCAAAAACAAGGAATAATAAAATTTCCGGATTCCTTTTACCAAATCAGGGCTTCCGGAAACCAGTATACTCACTGCAGAAAAATAGAATACCCACCAGATAACCCGTTCCACCCAATAGCCGCGAAAAGACATTCCGTGGTATTTCATCCAGATTATTGCAATCACCAGTAACAACGATAAAACATGAGCACTCTGAAGCGCTATTGTTTTTTTCGAGGAAAGTATCCGCTTCTTTTTACTGAAAAAATGAAGTAAAAAACTCGCATATAGAATAACAAATAAGATCATATTCTCTGTTTTACAGCGGTGAATAAACTCAGAATGAAGCCCGAAAAGTTCCTTGAGTATAAACGGTTTGTGTGGATAAAATAATCAGGATGATTAGTAGTCTCATGTGATTCGGATTTATTTCTGATCCAACAATTTGTTAATCATCATCAAATAGTTTTCCGTGTCAACTAAAGGACCTTCCAAATGTTCTCCCGTATAAACAAGTGCGTCGTGTTTCGTTGTACAATTTGCAGCAACCATTTCATAATGCGAAAAGGGAACTCCTGTATCTTCTTTTGAATGAACAAACAAAACCGGAATTTTAGTCAGTTTTCGAATATCTTCTTTTGCCGAGTATGGCGATGTCAGAAATTTCCGGATCATTTCTTCCTGTTCCGGTGGAGACGAAGAAACAGCGATATCGGTAAACGACGCAATGGTTCCATCCAGAATCAATCCGCTGATGCGATTTTCATTGTTTGATGCCAAATGTGTTGCAATCTGCGTTCCCATTGAAACACCGCAGATCAGGATTCTGGTGTTTTTTATCGCTTTTTGACTCAAAGCAAAATCCAGCATTTTCTGTCCGTCCGCTTCAATATTGAGATGCGTCGGTTTTCCTGTAGACTTTCCATAGCCGCGAAAATCGACCATGAATATCTGAAAACCGTCTTTTAAAAGTGGTCTCACCAACTGAACATACTTAGAAACGTTTCCACCTGCTCCATGAAAATAAATGATTGTTGCTTTCGGCTTCTCCACATTCGACAACAAGTAAGCGGTCACAAAATCATCATCAGCCTTCTCTTTGAATGTCTTTACATTTACCGAATCGATTTCTTTCCATTCACTTGACGGATAATAAAAACGTTCGTCCATCTGACTGTTTGCCGGAATACTGACAAACAGAACGATTACTAAACTGAAAATTGCTTTTAGGGTTTTAAACATATTCTAAGGTTCGTTGAATCACTTAACCAAAGTTACATCTTTAATCGCATCAAACTTTGCTTCCACAATCCATTTTCCCGTTTTGTCGATCAAGCCCCATTTCCCGTTCAATTTCGCTGCGGCATAACCATTTTGGAAACTCCGTACGTCATCGAATTGCGGTTTGATGACCCATTGTCCTTTGTTGTCATAAAATCCTTTCAAAGCACCTTTCTTTCCTTCTGCAAGGCCTTCCGAGAAATCTCCCAACGATTCAGAATCACTGATATTTACGATTTCGCCTTTTTTATTGATGTAGGTCCAGTTCTCACCTTGTTTCACACGAGCCAAACCGCTTTTTGAATCAAATTCCTTCCCTGCTTCGAATTGCGGTTCAATGATCCATTTCCCCGTCTGATCGATATAGCCCAACTTTTTATCAGCTGTTTTTGCCCACGCCAAGCCATTTGAAAAATATCCGACGCTTTCAAATTGAGACGGAACAACCAGTTCTCCTTTGGTGTTCACAAATCCGAATTTCTTATCCACCGTGCGGATCGGAGCCAAACCTTCCGAAAAATCCCTGACATCCAAAGCCGGAGTTTTAATTTCCGTTTCTTTTCCTTTCGTATCGAGAATCACAAATTGCGAACCTTTCTTTACGGCGGCAAACCCTCCGTTAAAATCATTTCCGTCGTCGTAGTTTGCGGGAATTGCCATTTTTCCGGAAGTATTCATGTATCCCCACTTCGCTCCTATTTTGACCAAAAGTAACTCGTTGTGGAAAGTACTTGCACTAAAACCGAAGCCATCCTTTATTTTAAAATCAGGCTGTTCGGTTTGCTGCTTTTCATTTTTCAGGTTAATGAGATAATGCTGTCTGATTTTAGCATCGTAAATAATGGCTAATCCGTTTGATGAGAACTCATAACATTTTTCGTATTCTGCCGGAATCAGGAATTCTCCGTTAACTCCAACATAGCCCCAGGTTTTACCTCCTGCGGGTTTTGCCTGAAAAACGAGTGTCTGAGCATGAATGGAAAAGGTGATGAATAAAACTGCGCTTGCAATTAGTAATCTTCTATGAATCATGGCTTTATATTTTACCACTAAAGATAGAGATTAATTGCGAATGTCAAATGTTGAATGTCGAATTTGAAAATAAATTCAACAACCATTTAATCAGTGATCAATTTCCTGATTTTAGCCGGAAGCTTTGCTTTTACCAATTCATAGGATTCTTTCACATACGACTCCAATTCTGTTTTTTTCAGGATGCTGATATCTTCAACCAGAATCCATTTGTATCTGGCCAAATACGGAGCGGGTTTAAATCCGGGAAGATTCGAGAGTTCTTCAAAAAGTTCGTCGCTGGTTTTGAACGATGCAGAAACCGGGCTTTCATCCAATCCGGTAACACAAAACATCTTCTCACCTATCGAAAAAACCAAATCGTGTTCCCATTTGATGTCTTCGGTAACATGCGGCAAACTGGTACAAATACTTCTGATTGTTTCAATATCCATAACTCACATTCATTTCGGAATTGAAAAATACACAAATATTGGAATCGTTCACTTTCCGAATAGTTGTTTATTTAATTTCTCGGAATAATAGTACAATATCTTATTTAATGAATTTCTCCCGCTGAAGATCGTCAATTCCTTCAAATTTGACTTCAATCGAATAGGTTCCGGATGTCAGCTTGCTTACATCAATATGATCTCCAATCTCCATACATTTTAAATCCACGACCACTTTTCCGTTCAAATCCAGAATTGCAACCTTTTCTGCCCGATTGTTTGCAGAGAGCTGGATATAACTGTCTACCGGATTCGGGAGAATTGAAAATATGGGAGATCCCAGTTCGTTCAATCCGACAGTTGTTGGAGGAGTAATCCGGATAATGGAATGATCTCCTGAATTTGTTGCGATGTAAATTTCCTTGTTCGGGCCAATGGCAATATCTCTCAATCGACCAAACTGCGCCTGAAAATACTGATCTTCATCGGTCACGGAAGTTGCCAATGCATCTAATTGCAGCGCTACCAATCGCTGTCCGTTCAGCGTGACCATCAAAACACGATTGTTCCATTCGGGAAATGCCGGATTTTCGTAATAAACCAAATCGGAAGTTGCGATCGTTGGTGTCCAGACATGAATCGGTTCCTTGTACAAACCTGTTGCACACGGTGTGTTTTCAAATGCCTCATCACAAAAACCGTGAATCAGCGGCCAGCCATAATTCTTTCCGGCTTCCAAAACTTGTATTTCGTCGTCAGTAGAAGGTCCGTGTTCCGAAATGAGTACTTTTCCGTTCGGAAGCGCACAAACTCCCTGAGAATTGCGGTGTCCCATCGTATAAACATAAGATCCGGGAATCGGGTTGTTTGCCGGAATAGAACCATCCGTATTCAACCGCAGGTACTTTCCGGAAAGTGAAGAAGAATCTTGTGATAACTGAGCCTGCGAACATTCTCCGGTTGACATCAGTAAGGTATTATCCGGCAAAAAGAGCAAACGCGAACCATCGTGATTTCCCCAGGCCAGAATATTGTCGATCAGAATATCCGGATTCACCAGATTATTTCCGTTAAAGGTATATTTCACCAAACGTTCCTTGAAAAATCCTTGTCCGTCTTCCGGTCCGTAAGTATAAACCAGGAAAACTTCTGCTGTGGAAGGAAAGTCCGGATGCAAAGCCAATCCGAGCAAACCGCTTTCGCCTACCGTGTGAACCGTTGCCGTTAAATCCAGTACAACTGTTTTTACGCCTGTATTCAGATCGATGCGGCTTACCAATCCTCCGCGTTCGGTTACCCACAAATAATTGCTGCCTTCGACCTTAATTTCCCACGGAATGTTTACATCTGTTGTTAAAGTGTCGATATAAACGGTTGTTGATCCGACTTGCTGCGCTGTCTGCGCATGAACCAAATCAGCAATCACACACGCGGCAATGAATAGTAATTTTTTGAATTGCATGACCTGAAATTTAGAATTACACTTTTCAAGTTAGCTCATTTGAGATTGATTTACAACGCAAAAAGGTTAATTAATCGTAAAGCGCTTTTTTTCAACACCTCAGATCAGTTGTGTAGTTGTCTTTCATGTAAGCCACCGTGTAATCCATCAGGTAAACCAAGCGCTCCCGATCAATATCCGACAGCTTGTTTACATACATACACACTTTCCCCATTTTAAATTTCCCAAGGTCTTTCAACAGGAATTCGTGTTCAGGCAAACCGGTATAAACATATAGTGAAAGTGCTGATTTTCTTGGAGAGAAGCCTAATACCGGCATATCTCCTTCATGTCCGCTTGCGTATTTGTAATGGTAAGTCCCGAAACCAATGATGCTTGGCCCCCACATTTTCGGTTCGAAACCTGTAGCTTTTGTCATCATTGCGATCAACTCATGGCTGTCTTTCCGTTTTTGTTCCGAAGTTGTAAACTCTTCGATGAATTCAAAAACATCCTTCTCCGTTTCCTGTGTTTTATTCTTTGCCATATCTTTTCAATTAATTTGTCATACTTCTTCCCACAAAACGTTCCTTTCCAAGTAAATAACCGATCGCTTTCACAACATTTTTATCCACGCTTGCTTCTGTTTTGAGATTTGCAATGTAACGAACTATTTCCAATTTATGCGAAGGAGTCAGGCTTTCAAAAACCCCGTTTGCTTCGGGATTTCCCTGAAGTGCTTCAGCTAGTTTCGGATGCATTTCAACTTTGCGTTCTTCCGGATCAAAAGCTACCGACAATTCCACTTGTTCTCCGATCCGTTTCGGGGAATTCACCAGCATTTGCGTATTGATATAAAGCCGCCAATGACCGCTGTATTTCACCAGCGTTTGTTTGTATTCCTTTCCGTTGATCAAGCCGCAAATCTGAATCGGTCCTTTATCTTTTCCGGATTCACGAAACAGCTTTTCCAAAATGGGTTCCGGAACAAACACAAACGGGTTGATTCCAATAATGTCGATCACCGCATGAAACGATGCTGAGTCTTTTTTGTCCATAGATTTAATTACAGACTAAAAATACAATTATTGATTCTGTTTTCTGAAATTGGAAGGAGAAACTCCAATATATTTAGAGAACAAACGGATGAAATACTTGTAATCTTCATATCCCAACTGAAAGGCAATTTCCTTGATACTTTTATTGGTATAACACAGCAGACGTTCTGCTTCTCTGAAAATTTCCTGCTGAATGAAATTCGTAGCGGAAAAGCCTGTAATTGATTTGACCGTGTCGTTCAGATAACTAACGCTGATATTCATTCTTTCAGCATATTCCGAAGGTTTTTTCAATTGAATGAATTGTTCCCGAACCAATCGTTTGAAGGTTTTCACAATTTCAACACTCCGCGAAGAATATTTCAAAATGCGCTCTTTTTCCTGCAGTTGAAACAAAGCGGCAGTTTTGGAGAAAAATCCATTTACCAAATGTCCGATAACCGGGTTGTTCAGACTCGAATCTCCCAGTTTTACCTCTGCGCTGATCAATTCAAAAAGAGAAGTAAACCACTGTCTTTGCTCCTGATCGAACTGAATTAAAATGACATTGGAAAAGGATTCTTCAATGGATGCAGAAGCGCTTTTATGAATGAATTTGGGATCGAAAGCCAAAATCCATCCTTCGGAATTCACGCGTTCAAGCGCATTGAGATGGTGATGCAATTGTCCCGGATAGGAAATCAGCATCGAAGGACCGTTTATTTTAACGTCGTTGAAATCAATTCCCAGATTGATGGTTCCTTCTTCTACAAAAAAACAGGTATAATGATCGTGTCTGTGAGGCAACGAAGCGGTTTCCCGTTCAACAACAGAAATCAGTTCTTCCGTTAGTTTGAAGATTTCAATTCCGCGCGTTTTTTCGGGTAATTGAACCAGTTGGATCTGCTCGTTGTTCATTCCTGTTTTTTTAAGACCAAAATCCCTGTGCGAGGATTCGTGCCCCGACTTCCGGAATCGCTTTTAGTTTCTTTCGCAATTGCGACACCATCGGAGTATTTCCTGCAATGCAAATGGATTCATAGTTAGCCAATTTTTTCGACATAATCCACTTTTCCAATACGGCTGCGCTTTGTTCATTTTCCTGATAGAGAAACTCAAACTCCGGATTTTCCAAACGGAGTGATTTCGGGATTTGATATTGTTCATGAAGAAAAACACACGTTTCCAGGGGAAATTTCGCGGGATCTGTTAATTGTTTCAGGGTTAAAGCATGTCCGAGCGCACTCAAATCGACCAAACAAAGAACCTTTCCTTCTTTGGAAGGAATTTGTGCCGAATGAACCGCTCCAAGCAAAATTTCGTTTCCTGCTTTCAGTTGTTGTGCCCAGCGGCTTCCGGCTCCGTCGTGTCCGGCTTCAAGATATAATTTAAAGGTTCTTTTTTCTGCGTTCCAGGCTGTCGGTGTGTAATCGCGGTATTCCAAATCTGCTACCCGGCATTTCACCCGGTGAATGGTTTTCCATTTCTCCATATTCAGCGTCGGAAGATGAACATCAACTTCCACCATTGTTTCCGGATTCCATTTGTTTACGCTGATCACCTTACCTGAAGTAAGCATCTTATCAAATAAACCGCCTACTGCTTTTTTCAGAACATTTGCCATTCGTTTTGTTTTCACAAAAGTAAAAACGGGTCAACTGGCATTTGTCCAACAGAAGACGCTTAAAAGTGGACAAATCGCGGCTCTATTGTGTCAATAGCTTCTTGATCAATACAATTTGGCCTAAATGATAATAGATGTGTTCGACAATTCCGGCAATGTTGCGGTAATTGGTTCCATATTTCGGATCGACAAAGTCCTGCGTTAATTGTTCATCCGGCAATTTTTCGATCAGCAAAGCTGCTTTTTCAGCCTTCTCCCAAATACTTTGCTGAAAACTCTCCCACTCTTCTTTTGTTTCCGGAGCTTTTGAAATCCAGCTTAATTCATCCTTCCCGACAAGTTTATTTTCTTCCAACACAATGATCAGCACATCCAGATAATAGGCCAGATGAAAGGTCAATGCTGAAATCGAATTCAATGAGTAAACATGAACACCTGCCTGATCAAAAGTTACGTCAGACAATGTGCTTTTTAAATCTACCGTACTCCAATTTCCTCCGAAATGGGCATCTCTTAAATGTTTCGCCAGTTGCTTTGTCAAACTCATAGTATTCACCTTTTTTGAGGTTTCCGATTTTGCCTACTTCCTTTCCGACCAATTCGGATACGTCATTTCAAATTTCACTTCTCCTTTTCCATGCATTCCGATTTCTACCCAGCCCGACATCCTGTAAAAGGTTTCGGCTCTTGTTTTCGGAGCCGTTCCCAGCCAAACAGTTTCTTTTGTCTGATCGAAATACCAATCAAGCATCACATCGTGTAATTTACGACCGATTCCTTGTTTCTCAAAATCAGGATGGATGAATAAGGCCCAAATATTGTGATCTTTCAAATCAACAATGGAAAAGCCCGCAATCCGTTCATCTATTTCATACACCCAGCCCTTTCCGCGAACGATTAGAAATTCTTCGCAATCCTGATCCGTCACCAGATTTGGATTCGACAGCGTATTTTCTTTCACAGCATTCCGAACAACCTGAATTCGTGGAATGTCTTCTATTTTAGCTTCTCTTATCATCATAAAAAGTCAATCTTCGAGAAGTTCAATGCACTCCGGTCGAAGGTTTAAATAATTAGTTTTTCAGTTTCTCCGCCAAAAACAAGTATTGCTTCGGTAAATGATGCTGCCAGATATTCGGGTTATCGGGGTCATTACTGTACCATTTGAAGTATTCTTCGGTTGGATACAACACGATCGTTGTTCCGGTTCTGACGTAGTAATTGCTTTTGTAATATTCCGGAGTTACAAATCCGGGAAGTTGCTTTTTAACGGCCTGCGAAATCATTTTTCCCAGATATTTCTCGTAATTCTTCTGAGCTTTTTTGCTCGGCTTGCTCATTTGATTGTATACGTGTTTTAACGCAATGTTTTTCGGAAACTTTTGTTTTTTGATCATTGCTTTTGCTCCGTGAAAAGGATTCACCGCAGTAAAGTCGTCAACCGTTTGAACCGTAAATGGCACATCCGGAACCCAATCTACAGAACTAACAACATTGAATCCCCAACCACCCGCAGTCATGCGTTCGTAGTCGTATGCAAAAAACAGATTCCCCGGTTTTGGTCCCGCACTGCAGTATGTTTTGAAACGGATATCTGCCGGAAGTTTCCCGTCTCTTTTTAAACTTTCCAAATACGAATTCAGCAAAAAGGTAATTCCTCCTCCCTGGCTGTGTCCGGTGAGAATGAAATTTTTAATTCCTGCTTTGTAACACGAATCTATTTTCGGTTCAAGGCTTTTGGACAAATACGCCATCGCAACAAACCAGCCAACATGAACGGCAGCATGATCATTATCGGAAAGATGGTATTTAAACAAGAAATCCTTATCGAGCTGCAATTCTCCTTTTGCCGGAATCATTGCTGCGTATAGATTTGCCAGAAAACTCGCCTCTGTTTGAATGCTTCCCTGAACGGAAACAAGCGCCAATGATTTTTCTTTGTGTACCCATAAATCCCAAATATTGTCGAATGCCACAACCGGCGAACGATACACGAAATTGTAATCCTGCGGATACGGAATAGTATCCGTTTCCCACCTGTCAAGCGGAATGTGCGCCTTCTGATTTATTTTTAATGTTTCAAGATATTCAGCTTTATCAAAACCTGCCTGAAGAATCTGCCCCCATACTCCCTGAGCAATCAGTAAAAATCCGAGCAATAATTTCATGGTTTGATTCATCAATGATGTGTTTTGTTGGTTAAAAGTTCTTTTCAAATGAAAAATACAGCTTTCCATTTAATTATTGGATTATGTAAGAAGATAATAGTAATCAAAATGTTATAAACAAAACACTAAATATTGATAATCAATTGTTTAAATATCAAAACTTAATGTTAAACTTGATGCCGGTTCGTAATATTGCGATATTGCAATTTTGCGTTTTAAAAGATTGGGGGCAATTATTCAAAAATACCCGTTCTTTTCAGTGATCATCCAATTTTCAAGGTCATCATTCACTTGAAATAAATATCCATTCAAGGCTTTCCTCGCTCTCAATCCATTTAACCAAAATACTGAAAACAATTACTGCTTCGATTATTTCAATTTGCGGGAAAAAGAATACGGAAAATCGGTCAAAACAAACTTCCGGTTCACAAAAGGTGTGGAAGTCATTTTGAAATCAAGTACCGCTCCTTTCATCAATTCCGAATGATTGATAAACAACTTCGAGTAATCCGCTCCGTTCCACATCAGCGAGGAAACGTATTTGTTTTCGGATGAATTTTGTGCAGCATTCAACACAAGCTCTTTTCCGTTATCCAGATGAATGACTGCTTTTTGAAAAAGTGGAGCACCCAAAACGTATTCATCCGTCGCCGGACAAACCGGATAGAATCCAAGTGCAGAAAAAACATACCAGGCAGAAGTTTGTCCGTTATCTTCGTCACCGCAATATCCGTCGGGTGTCGGCTTGTACAAACGATTCAGAACTTCACGAATCCAATACTGCGTTTTTTCGGGAGCACCGGCATAATTATAGAGATAAATCATGTGCTGAATCGGTTGATTTCCGTGTGCATATTGTCCCATGTTTGCAATCTGCATTTCTTTGATTTCATGAATCATTCCGCCATAATAACTGTCGTCATAAACCGGAGAAAGCGAAAACACGGAGTCGAGTTTTGCAAGGAAGTTGTTCTTCCCTCCCATCAGATCAATCAAACCCTGAACATCGTGGAAAACCGACCAGGTGTAATGCCAGCTGTTTCCTTCCGTAAATGCATCACCCCATTTAAAAGGATTGAACGGAGTTTGAAACTGTCCGTTCGCATTTTTCCCTCGCATCATTCCGCTCGCAGGATCAAACAAATTGCGGTAATTCTGAGAACGTTTTGCATAAAGATCCAATTCTTTCTTTGGTCTGTTCAATGCTTTCCCCAGCTGATAAATCGCGAAGTCATCGTAAGCGTATTCGAGTGTTCTCGCCGCATTCTCATTGATCTTCACATCGTAAGGAACGTAGCCTGATTTGTTGTAATAACTTACTCCCAAACGACCAACTGCGCCAATCGGACCTTCATTGTTTGCGCCGTGCAGCAACGCTTCATACAACTTCTCAATGTCGTAACCGCGCAATCCTTTGATATATGCATCCGCCACAACCGAAGCCGAATTATTCCCGATCATGATATCCGAATAGCCGGGACTCGACCATTCCGGCAGAAAACCTCCTTCTTTGTACGCATTTACCAAACCTTCCTGCATTTCGCGGTTGATTTCAGGATAAACCAGATTCAACAAGGGGTAAAGCGCTCTGAATGTATCCCAGAAACCGGTTCCTCCGAACATTTTTCCCGGAAGAACCTGGCCGTTATAAGGACTCCAATGAACTTCCTTTCCGTTTGCATCTATTTCATACAATTTATTCGGAAAAAACAAGGTTCGGTACAAACACGAATAAAAAGTCCGGATTTGTTCTTCCGATCCTCCGGACACTTCGATCTTTCCTAATTTATGATTCCATTCATTTTCAGCATTCTGAAATACATTGTCAAAACTTTTACTTCCGACTTCTCTTTGCAGATTCAATTCAGCTTGTTCCAGCGAAATAAAGGACGAAGCAACCTTCAGATGAACCTTCTGCCCTCTTTGAGTTTTGAATCCGACGACGATTCCCGAATGATCTGATTCCGATTCGTCTCCTTTTGCTCCCAATTTCCCATTGGATGCAAGCGAATAAAACGAAATGTCCTGATCCAGATAAATGACAAAGTAATTTTTGAAATTGGTCAGTTTCCCTCTTGCATATCGTTTCGTGTACCCGACAATCTTTCGTTCTTTCGGGAAAACTTTCACATACGATCCGCGGTCCAAAGCATCAATCACAATAAATGAACTGTCGCTTTCAGGGAAAGTGAAACGGAAAACTGCTGCGCGCTCAGTCGGAGTCAATTCTGTAGTCACATCACAATCTGCCAGATAAACGCTGTAATAATGTGGTTTTGAGATCTCCGATTTGTGGGAAAACCAACTTGCCCGCTCATTTTGATCAAAAACAGGTTTCCCGCTTCCCGGCATGATGGCAAACTGTCCGTAGTCATTCATCCACGGAGAAGGCTGATGTGTTTGTTTGAATCCACGGATTTTATCCGCTCCGTATTGATACGCCCAACCGTCTCCCATCACATTTGTCTGTGCCGTCCACATATTCATTCCCCACGGCAAACCAACTGCCGGATAGGTATTTCCGTTGGAAAGTTCCATTTTGGAATCGGTTCCCATCAAAGGATTCACATAATCAACGGGTTTGAACTGCGCGGAAGCAGCAAAAGGCAAAAGCAAAAAAAGAAATCGGTTCATTGTACAATTGAAATGAAATCACAAGATACTTATTTCTGCCTGTAATCGTTCTCCGGGAACGGTTGCATTGCTAATAATTTCCGAGAAGAATGGCTATCGTTTCAACAGATAATTCTCCGCTGATTGTTCCCAAACAATTGGAGTAGCTGGTTGAATTACCTCTGTATACTTTTGCTCCGTCTATCGTCAGCATGCAATCGGAATAACTGGTAGAATTTCCGTAATACACTTTTCCTTTGTCGATCGTGTACAAACAATCCGAATAGCTGGTCGAGTTTCCTCTGTAGATTTTATTGCCGTTAATGGTGTAGATGCAATCCGAATAAGACGTTGAGTTCCCCCTGTAAATCTTATTTCCGTTTACCGTAAAAACGCAATCGGAATAGGATGTTGAGTTTCCGTGGTAGATTTTTTCTCCGCTGACGGAATATAAGCAGTCGGAATAACTGGTGGAATTTCCTTTGTATACTTTTGTTTGTGCATTCAATGAAACGAATGACAATAAGGCAAGTGCGAGCAGGAAGAATTGTTTCATGGTGTTTTTATTTTTTGTTTGTGTACTTATCGCAAAAATCTTGCCCGGTTTTTGAGTGTTGTGGAAACCGAATTGGTTATTGAAATTTCGTTCTTTGAGAAATCAAAGTCGATCTGGACATACTGGAAATTCAGTACTCGAACTGACTGGAAAAAATTATGGATTATAGTATTTACTTTCAAAGCAATAGTTGATAGAAATATTGCTTTTTAACAGCTAACCTGAACCTATCAATCAATGTTTTTTCTTTGTATTCCTTTGAAGGATAAATGACATCTCTAAAAATCATTTGACTTGTTTCATAAGAGAAAATAAGTGGTTTTTCAGAAAATCCTACATACAATGTCAATTCAAAATCCATCCATTCTGTTGAGTCTACAGAAACAATTGCTTCGAGGCAGGAATCAATCTCGCGTTTAATGATTTCTTTTCCTAACGAACGAATAAAATACGTCATTTTCAAAGTATCCAATTCATATGAATTCCAATAATCCGTATTATTTAATTGATTGGCCGCCAGTAAATATTCTCCTCGTCCAGCACGTATTTTACATCGGTTAATTGCAATAATAGAACGGGCTTCACCCCAGGCAAGTCCGCAAAAACCATAATCCATGGAATCGGCTTTATTGAGTAGTTTCTCAGCTTTTTTGTAATTCCCTTTTTCAATTTGCTTTTCAGCTTGTTCAATGACTTCAAATCCTTTCTGTCCGAAGGAAAAGAGAAATACACAACAAAAGGAACAAGATAAGAGAAGTTTCATCAGATAAATTTATCTATTCAGATTCATTTAGGATTGAATTTCCATAATCTATCCTTGAAAATCGCCACAATCATGAACTTCAAACTTCGGAAGTGCTTTCCTGGTGGTGAAATAGGTATTCAGTCGAAGTTCCGGGTCGTTGAAGGGTTTTCCAGGCAGTTTCAGTTTATAAATCGGAGTATTGTCGATTCTTGAAAAAACGAACTTATAGCCTTCCGAATCGAGTGTAAATCCGTCTTTTGTCAGTGATTTTTTTTGAATGCGAAATACTTTTTTCACTTCCGGGTCGCAAGTATTTACCAGTTTTATCTGCTCATTATCCAAAATTAAATCTGCAGCATCGCAGGCATAGCAATATCCGGTGAAATCAATCCCGAACTTCTCGTAAACATTGTTGCTCTCCTCTTTCATGATGGTAAGCGCCACCAATGTATCCAGTTTCAATCGCTTGAAATCTACAGATTCAGGTTCAACGGGTTGAGTTTTCTCTACCGATTTTTCAACTAATTCCTCTTTGTTTTCGATGGTTTTCTCCGCTTGTTTATTTTCGCTGCAAGCCGTCATCAAAGCAATTGAAAGGAATAAATAGTATTGAAATTTCATGAAATCCGTTTTTGTATTTATCACACTGGTTGAACGGTTCTAAATTATCAATTGTAAATGACATTCGTGACGATTAATGGCGAGTTCCTGAATTATTTCGCTAAAAATAACTAGTCACTGCTTCTCTTTCCGGAAACAGAATTCTTAATTTCAACTCACCTCCGTCCACTTTCCCTGCTGTTTCGCAAGATCAATCAAACGCTGCCCGTGTTCGGTCATTAATCCTTCCCGAACCATTCTTTCGGCACGTTCGATATTGATTTGACTCCATTTGCTCGTTTTCGGATTCCGGTGGCCAAAAGTCAGGTAATAACTTTCCGAATCGCGCTTTTTGCATAAACTGTCAATCCAGCCGAAACATAAGGCTTCCTCTGTTGCTTCAATCAGATTCACGCTTTCGGTTTGACTCTTTTTATGGTAAAGAATCAGCCAAACGGATTTTTCCGCCTGACTATTTTCTTCCAACCACTTTCTCCACTCTTTGCGTGCAGGTGCATAAATGGCCGGCTTTCCGTCTTTCATTTCCATCGTTCGAAGTTTTACTTGTTCTTTTGATTCAGAATGTCCAGATAATGAACATTGGTCATAATTCCCAACACATTTCCAAATGGATCTGCAACCGAAGCTGTGACGAAAGTTCCTTTTCCCTGACTGTGATCCGTAATTGGTAAAAAAGGTGTTGCTCCTAAGGAAATCAAACGATCCAACGTTTCCTGCAAATTGTCCACATGCCAATATACGATCGCTCCTGCAGGCTTTCCGGAATATCCTTCGGGCGCATAGTTCGCATCGATAATTCCCAATTCCTGTTGATAATCACCGATTCTGAATTCGGTATATCCCGGAACATTGAAATACGGTTCGATTCCTAAAAACTCAGTATACCAGTGTTTCGCTGCTTCCAGATCCGCTGCATAAAAATTGACCGTTGCCAAACCTCTTAATGTTGTTGAATTACTCATGATTCTCGTTTTAAATTGATTTATGAGTCAAAGATAAAAGGGGCTTGTGACAAAGGTATGTCAGGGGTAAAATGAAGTGATGATTAAAAAGCGAAAAGGTGAAATTCGATTTTGCCTGTTCTCTAAACTTTCACCATTTCATGATCTCCGTCCCAATCATCCGGGTCTTTGTATTTGAGTATCAGTTTTTCTCCATTTTCAAATTCCAGCGTGATTTCGTTGTCTTTGCAATATGCAGACTGGATAATCTGATTTTCTACTTCAAATCGCTTCGCATAGTCATGGTAGGAATAGGATTCGTCTTCCGTATCGATTTCGCCCCAGTTTTCCCAAACACCGAAACAAACATCCAGATAATATTGCGACCAGCTGATTCCTTCCATTTTGATGTAAATCAGGATCGGGCCGCGCTCCGGATTTTCCGGATCTTCCACACCAATCAACTGTTCCAATTTCTTTCCTTTGGCACTTTTCACCTTGAAATTGATATCCTGGAACATGCGTCCGGCCGCTGCTTGTTTACTCATCTGAACTTTTTTGTCCGGTAAAGATACCGGATTCAATCAATACCAATGACCAATCGGGAGATCGGATTAATTCGTTTTCGGTTCTTTTCTCTTCATCACCAAAGCAGTAATGAGCGCAAACAAAATTCCTATCGGAAGAATTTCCATGTAGGTTACGGCAGCATTGAAGAACGGGTTTTGATACATCACCATAAATTCGTTCATTTCTTTGCTTTGTTTCGCAATTTCTGCAGCACTTGCTCCGCTTTCTACCAGTTCCTGATGGGTACTCTGTACGAAATAATCCATGAAATCGGTACCAACTCCGAAGAAATATACCAGCCACGTAACGACATAAAATGTAGAAGCAATGAAGGCAATGAGAAGTCCGACTTTCAATGCTTTTCCAAAAGTAATCACGCCACCATTGTACCTATCGCGGTAGTTTTTGACTCCCACAACCAAAAATATGTTCGCAATGATCATCGAAGCATATCCGAGAATCATTCCGATGCTCATGTGCATTTCTTTTGGCACAAAAAGCATGGCAATTAAAATCCAAAATGCCGTAATCAAACCGGAAATGACTCCGTAAACCAATACAATTCTTTTCATCTTTTCTTGTTTTATATTTCGACAAAAGTGAGAATCTATGGGCTTTTCGGCTCATACTTTCGGGTGATTTCGCGTTTTAAAGCGAAATAATTCCCAATCGTTTTGCTGATTCTACTGCCTGGGTTCTCCGCTTGACATCCAGTTTTTCAAACAATCTGGAACAATGTGTTTTGATTGTATTCAGGGAAACGAACAGACGCTCCGCAATTTCGTGGTTGCTCAATCCCTGAGCCATCAGTTCAAGCACTTCCAATTCACGTTTACTCAACCCCAATTGGGTGATGATTTGCTCGTTCCGTTCAAAAGTTTCTGAATTTCCGACATAAATTGTCTTTTCGACCAATACGGTTTTTGGCTTGGATAAATGTCGCGCTACCCAAATACCGAGAATTGTAAAAATCACTGCAATTGCCAAAGCGTATAATTCCGTGGAACGATCAATCAACAAAAGGCGAAACTCCAGCCAACGCATCAGAAACAGCAATCCTGCGAGTGAAATCCCGTAAAGTAAAATGAGTTTATATGAACCGAAAAGCTTGCGAAACATCCTTGTAATTGAACAACAAAGATAGTTGAATTGATCCACATCAAAAAGGTGGTTTTATTTCAATACCAATTCGTTGTTTTCCGGATTCCGGGTTGAAAAACGAACCTGAACTTTTTCTCCGGGTTCATAGTGATGTCTTCTCTCTGATTTGGAAAAGGTCTCGTACTTTTTGGAGTTATAGACAAACTCAGCGGATACAACCCACCCACTTGGTCGCCGGCTGCTCCATTCTCTGCTTATTACTTTTCCGTCAACCTGCTTCCCATACTTTTCGAGGTCATTTTCCGAAGTGTATTTTGCCCAAAATCCGAATCCGGGGCCCAGAATCATAATACTCAAAGGCACAATTTTTCCAACCAGAAGGGAGCGTTTAATCCGAAAGGTTTTAAGAAACATGTACAAAAAAAATGGTATTCCGATAAAAATCAGAATGAAGGGAATAATTTTCACAAAAATCGATTTCCCAAACATGATTTTGTCACCCAATCCGAAGAAAAGGCCTGATAACAGGGCACAAAACACCAGGAAATAAAGAATTCGCCACATTGATTTCATACAGGATTCAAAACTACCTCTTTTCGTTCAAATCAATAATTACTCTTTGGACAAAACATTAATCAAATGTGATTTTCCCTTTCTTGACTTTGAAACTGAACAATACGTGGCTGTCAACATTTTTCCCGTCGAGTTTTCCACTTTTCCAGACTCCCAACGAACTGAAAACCGCTTCTATTTGTTTATCCAACTCTTCGTTTTTGGTCTTGTTGTCCATTTCGCATTGTACCATTTCTCCTTCACAATTGATGAAGATTCCAATCATTCCATCACCGGAAAATTTGGGATTTAGTTTCAGGAAAGCGACTTCTTCATTGAGTCTTTTTAAGATTTCGGCTTTGGTCAGCGGGCAAACTGCTTCTTCCTGTCCTTTAAAACCCGGGAACAATGCATACACTTCGTTCTTATCACAAATACCGGGAATGTCTTCTTTCATTTCGACACGTGCAACAAATTGTGCAGATGCTGCAAATCCCAGAAATAATGTCGTGATGATTAAGATGGTCTTTTTCATGTTTTCGTTGATTAATTCCTACGAATATAAGAGATTATCAGAAAAAACCATGAATTGTTGTATATCAGCAGGATAAACTTATTTCACCCTGCTGATATACCAAATAATCTGTCTTGTTAATGTGCAACGGCTTTCAGTCCGATAATGGAGCCAACCAATGTTATGATGAAGAATAATTTCCAGAAGCTGATCGGTTCTTTAAAAATGAAAATTCCCACCAAAACGGTTCCCACCGCTCCTATTCCGGTCCAAACCGCATAAGCCGTTCCGATCGGTAAGGTCTGAATCGCTTTCATCAACAACAACATACTTACCGTTATTGAAATAAAGAAACCGGTATACCACCAATATACTGCGTTTCCGGTAGAAATACGCGCTTTTTCCAAACACGAAGCGAAAGCCACTTCAAATAATCCGGCTACAATCAATATTATCCAGTTCATACTTTCAGAGTTAAGAGAATCACTATTTTGTTCATTTGTTTCGACAAAGTTCCGAAAGAGAATTCAGGAAACATTTTACAAATGATAAAAAATTCAGAAAAGTTCCTTTATACTCCGCTCGGTCGGATTTTGGTTATTTCGCCCGGATTCTGCTCAAACTGACTTGTGTGATTCCGAGATAGGAAGCAATGTAACCGAGTTGTACTCTTTTCACCAGATCAGGGTTCGTTTCGAGCAATTCTGTGTAGCGTTCCAATGCTGTTCTGAATTGGCGGGAAATTAAGCGCTCTTCTGTTCTGATGAGCTCTTTTTCCGCAAAACGTCTTCCCCAATTAGCGATGTGAATATCCGTTTTGAACAGGTGTTTCAAATCGCTTGTTTTCAATTCCAGCAATTCACAGTCTTCCAAAAGCTCGATGTTTTCGTATCCCGGCAGGTTTTCCACGTAGCTTTTCATCGAAATAATGGTCTGACCTTCCGATCCGAACCAGAAGGTAATCTCGTTGTCATTCTGATTTGCGTAAGCTCTGACGATTCCTTTTTTGATAAAATAAATGCCCGACTCCACTTTTTCCGCTCGGAGCAGCAAATGCCCTTTCGGATAGGAAACTTCCGACAAACAGGCTTTTAATGCTTCCCTTGATTCCGGGGGCAAAACCGCTATTTCATCAATCAGTGCATCTGCATTCATCTTACCAAATTAGAGATTCCTTTTTACACTTGCAGAACCCTTTGAATATTTATTTGTTCCAGAAATGATTCGTCATGTGAAACAACCAATACCGTTCCCTGATACGCCTGAATGGCTGATGTCAGAATTTCAATGCTTTCCAGATCCAGATTGTTTGTGGGTTCATCCAGTACGATCAAATCGGGTGCTTTCACTCCAAGTGCCAGACAGCATAAAATCAAACGCATGCGTTCTCCTCCGCTGAGCACGGAACACGGCTTGTCCCAATCATTTTTATCGAACAGGAAGTAGTCCAAACGCGTTTTCACTTCGTGTTCCAACAAGGCCCTTTGATTGAATTCACTTGCCTGCTCATAAACATTTAACTCGTTGTTTATGAGTGAATAATCCTGATCGATGTAAACCGATTGATTTATTGATCTGAAAATCGTTCCTCCGGTTGGTTCTATGTTTCCAAGAATCAAACGAATCAGGGTTGTTTTTCCGGAACCGTTTGCACCTTTGATGGCGATCCGTTCTCCGCTGTTTATCTGAAAACTCCTGTTTTCCTTCCAAAGCACTTGATCTGAATAGGTATAATTCAGATTTTCCGTCTTGACCAATACTTTCCCCTGATGCAAATGCGAAGAATCGAAACCAAATTTCATTTTGTCTAAATCCGGTAAAGCTCTTCTCAGTTCATGCAAATCTTTCGAAATCCCTCCGATCTTATCAGCATGTGCATTTTTCAGTTTGGAAGTGCTTTTTTCGGCATTGTTCCGCAAGGTATTCAGCATAATGGTCGGTACTCCGGCTTTTTCCTGTTTCTTTTTTCCACGGGAATCCAGTTTTTGCTGTCGTTCCATGGTCTCGCGCTCCTTTTCTTTTGCTTTTCGAAGTGTTTTCTCCAGACTATTGACCTCCAGACTCAAAGCTTTCAGTTCAATGCTTTTTTGCGCCTGATAGAATTCATAATTTCCTCCGTAAACGGTAATTCCGCGTTTGTCCAAAACACAAATCTTATCCAGCAGATTCAATAACTTGCGGTCATGACTGACAATCAGGAGTGTTTTCGGGGTCGATGTAATGAAATCAAACAATAACTGTCTGGAAGCAACATCCAGGTGATTGCTCGGTTCATCCATCAATACAAATTCGGGCTGATGAATGAGTATACCAGCCAGAAATGCCTTGGTTTTCTGTCCGCCGCTCAGAGATTTCATGGATTGGTTCAAGTCCAATTCATCGAGTTTCCAATAACTTAAAGCTTCCCGACAACGGTCTTCAATTGTCCAGTCGTCATTGAGAATTTCGAGGTTTACTTCAGAGGCATTCCCCGACAAAATTTCCTGAAAAGCCAGCAGTTTCGCATCAATCTGCAAAGCCTGAGCAAGCGTTAAATCGTCAAATTGCCCAACGACCTGAGGAATATAATAAGGCTCGGATTCTTTTTTGAGCAACCCGGATGGCTGGGGAAATTGTCCCGCAATCATTTTCAATAAGGTTGATTTTCCGGAACCGTTATTCCCGATCAATGCAACTTTTTCGTGTTTGTGAAGTGTTAACTGGATGTTGTCAAACAACGCCTCACCCGTAGGATGGGTGTATGAACCATTCTGTAAAACAAGCATGTTTTCTTGCGTAAAAGGATGAATATGTGAATGAATCCTTCCGGATTTCATTGTTTATTAATTCTTCAAGAAAATGCTCCTACATGGTTGTGTTTGTTCGTTTTGAAATGCAAAGATAGCGGTTTTAGCTGTTTTTTCAAATTTGCCTTGTCCGAGAATTTAATTGACACATTATTTTTTCCCGCGGATAGCGCGGATTACGCAGATATCAAATAAACTTATAATCAGCGCTCACCTTTGGCGAGTCTGCGTGTTCAGCGGGCAATTAAAAATATTGTCAGATTGGAAAACGGCTTATCAATAAAAACATGAGAATGATACGGTTTTTTGCGTTTAAAATTGTCCTACACAAACAGCAAAATCAACGTCAACACCAATCCTCCGAGTGAGTAAAGCAATCCGGTTTTGAACACCTTTGTTTTGGGCAGATACATCCAGAATGCGGAAATTACGAAGAACAAAAGTGAAACACCGAAGAAAATATTCAGCCAGTAAAGCGGATCATCCGTAGTTGCTTTGTGCAGGTGTGTCATTTTATCAAGAATGTACGGAAGCTCTTTTGTGGTGATATGTGCTACTCCGGTTTCTTTGTTGTAATCTCCATTTTTGAAGTAAACCATCTTGCCTTCTTCCCTGTCGAACTGGTATTTACGAATTCCCAATTCCTTACCCAACATTTCATTTTTCACCTGAGGTGCTACTTTTACTTCAACCGTTTTCTTTGTCTTCAGAAAATCCGTGTCGCGAAAAATCAATACGATTCCGCTGATTGCATAAACTGCCATGATTCCGGCAAGGAAAAAACCGAGGTATCTGTGGATAACCCGCATAGAAAATCGAGAATTGTTCATGCTGTAAACTTAACAATTAGAATGAAATTCTGCTAAGTCTGATATGATAAAACTCACTGATATCAGGCCTCTAAACGTTTTTAACGGTTATGAAACGGATAAAACCTTTCTAAAACGACTCGTCTATCAATTCCTTGTTGGTCATTGCTCCTGCAAATGTTCCCGCAGCCACCGCATTCGAAACCGAACGCATTTGGGTTGTGTTATCTCCGCAGGCAAAAACTCCCGGAATACTTGTTTTCTGAAACACATCTACCTGAATATGCCCGGACGGACTGAAAGCACATCCCATTTTTTCAGGAATATCGGAATGCTGTTCGAAAGGAAGTTTTGCATACAAGGCTTTCAGATTTAAAGAAGTTCCGTCTTTGAAGATCACCGCTTCTATTTGTCCTTGAGTATGTTTTAACGAAGCAATTTCGGTTTCAACGATCACGATTCCCTTATTTTTCAATTGATCGCTTTGCTCCTCGGTCATGGTCGATTTTCCGTTGGTGAAGATCGTCAGGTCTTTTGTGAGATGATGTACCATTTTCGAGAATTCATAAGCAATTTCTCCATTTGCCAGAAGTCCTGTTTTCTCACCGCGCACTTCGTATCCGTGGCAATACGGGCAATGAATCACAGAGATTCCCCAACATTCGGAGATTCCTTCCATTTCCGGCATGATATCGCGAACTCCTGTTGCAAAAATGAGTTTTTTAGTCCTGAAAATCTCCCCTGTTTCAGTGGTTATTTCGAAGCCGGAATCTGTTTTTTCTCCGTGAATTGCCAGCCCGGAATAAAATTGAACTGTTTCGTATTTCGAAACTTCTTCTTTTGCTTTGGAAGCAATGGATCGCGGAGTTTCGCCGTCGTGAGTCAGGAAATTGTGTGAATGCGGAGTTTGCTCATTGCATGGTTTCCCGCTGTCGATAATCAATACCTGTCTTAAAGATCGCCCTAAGGATAAAGCTGCAGAAAGTCCGGAATAACTACCGCCAATGATGATTACATCGAACGAATGTGTGTTTGTCATGTCTTTGAATGTTGTATGTGTATTTACAACAAAAGTACATTTTAATTTTATTATTGCAACTTTATTGCATTAATAATCAAAATCCATTCATCTTCATGAGTGGAAAGAATCACCAGAATTCTCGTACAAAACCTCTCTTTAATAACATTGCAAAATACACCAAACCTGATTGAAATTCTTCTTCGCCAAATCTTGTTTCTTGATCCAAAAGTAAATCCGGCCGCAGTCTCCCCACAACATTCCTGTTTTTTCTTCCTCCGAATCCACCTGGAGAAGCAAAACCCAATCATCTTTGTCCTGTTCCAATTCCTTTCTTCTTGGGTCTTCATAACCTGCTCCGTCTCCACAATTCAATCCATTGGTTACCAATTGACATTCCAGTTCCATTTCTCCCTGAATCACGTTTGCATAACCAAATACCTGATTATCGAATCCTCTGGCAGCTTCGGAATAGCTCTCGTAATCATCCTCATCAATTAATCCTTCAATGGTATCATGATCCCAGCCCGGAATGCTTAATGTGGCTTCAAAATCAATTTTGTTCGGCAGGAAAACTCCTTCAGGATTCAGATCTTCCGGAAAGTCTTTTATTTCCAGATCATTCAAATCTTCCGTAAACAATACTTTGAAATGATCCTTGTCATCCGGGTCAAATCCCCAGACATCCTGATCTCCACAATAGAAAAAAGACAATAATCCGTTTTCAGGCAATCTTCTTTCAGAATCAAAGGGCTTCATTTCAGCCAGATTCAACTGACCGATAAATGACAGTGGAATCCCTTCATCATTGAGCGGCCATTTCTGCATTTTCCCTAAAGCCGGACGACCACCAATTTTTGACTCCGAAAGCCGGAAATCAGGCTCATCCTGCGGAGTTAAATCTAATTTTATGACCGGTCTGACCAAGGGTTTTATCATCTCAAAATAGTTCGTCAGTTTGAAAGCTTCGAATACTTTTCGGATATCCTCTGTGGTTTTCGGTTCGTGTTCCAGCACATATCCCACCTGTATTTCCTGGTTCGATTGATCTTTTCCTGAAAACCATTTAAAAAGCTTGTTTACTATTCCCATGATTGTTAAAGTTAGTTTATCTCATTTGAAGAATTTATTTCAAATTGAAATTTTCGATTTAAATTATTCATTTAATCTGATCAAAAACAAACTCTTCAGCAACAAAGTAGCTTTGACCAAAGAGTAATAAAACTAATTCCTGGCGGTTTTTTTCCATATTATCAAGCATTCTTGTATGAACTCCATTTTCATGAAGCAAGGAAGAATATCTATCTAAAAGTGACCTCGGACCACGTGCAAATAACCCAGCTTCCCGATTACAAAGTTTCAAAAAACCCTCAGGAGCATTGATCCCGAGACCAAGTTGCAAATCTTTCCATTCATTTTCAGTAAAAACCTGAAACAAATCAAAAGCAAGTTTCTCAGGGGCGGTTACTTTTCCTCTATAATAAAGTTCAGAATGATTCTCATTAAACTCCAACAAAAGCTGGTGGTTGACAAATAATTGAATGTTCACAGACCAGTCTCTCACAAATCGTTCTTTCTCGATATTGATGGCCTGAATTTTCCAGATTTGCTCCGGAATTTCAGAATTGGGAAAACTTGCTTTGAAATGAATCTCCAGATCCGAATCTTTGTATTCAAGTGAAGAGATAACAATACCTCCATCTTCTTCTTCAAGTTTAATCAGAAGGTTTTCCAGCCCGATTGGGAGATTTGTTGATACTTTCATTTATGTATTAAAAATATAGACAACACGTTTTCTCACGCAGATACCGCAGATTTTCGCAGATGAATCATCTGCTTATCATGAGCAAATCCACCAGAAAATTATACGATTTATTCTATTTACTTCCCGAATAATTTACCAAAAAAGCCTCCTTTTTTCTGTTCTTCGGATTTTATTCCTGCAATCGGTTCCGGAATGTTCAACTCTGAGGAATCTTTTGTCAGGCTGCGAATTCCATTAAACAACGGTTCTCCACCTGGCGGAAGCGGTGTAATGGAATCCAGAGGATAGAATTTGTTGTATCCATCCATTCCAACAGGGAAATTGGTTCGTTCCACCCAAAACGGTTCAAGTAAATCGGGCAATGGTTGCATCGTGATTTTTTCATCAAAGCTTTTTCGTGCTTTCTCAATAATAATCTCATCCAGATTGGATTGTACCTGTCTGAAATACGGAACTCCTTTCGCAGGAATATGCAGTAAAAAAATCTGTGTTTTATCTCCGATTTGATAGATGTCCAAAACCTTGAAATAGCTGTTTACATTGATACAGCAATGTCCGAAACGTTCGTTTGCAGGATTTACCTCATAGAGCTTGGCTGCTTTGTTGGAAGCAATTAAAAATCGCGTGTTGAATTTCATTCCTGCACCTTTCCAGCTTACGTCCAGAAAATAGCCGTTTCGCAGGATTTTATCTTTGGTAAATTGTTCCCGAACAGACGATTTCAAATCACAATCCTTGTAATAAAGCGTTGTTCCGGGATATGTCCAATTGACAATTTCTTCGGTGTTCTCAAATAATTCTTTCTCCTGCATTTCTGATTTGGGTAATACTATGAATGAACTGGTTTTGACTTGTTTCTAAAACTACAAAACTTATTATTTGAATCCTGCAAACAGGCGTTTTTCTACTTCTTCAAATCGTATTTATCAACAGCGGGTAATCCCCAGATGTTTTTGTCGACCCGGTAAATGGCTTCACAGCTTTTCAGTTCATTACAAATAGGATCAACAGAACCCCAGCCATAGTTACAGCTCCCGATTTTCTTTCCGTTTTTGTCGAAAACAACTGTTTCCGCATCATATGCATTCAGTTGTGCAGTAAAAACAGTTTCGTCGTTGTATTTGCATTCGGAAATCTCTCCGTTCTTATACGTTTTGTAGAGTTTTTTCATCGTTTCCCAATTCTCTACCTTTTTCTTTTTGCAGGAAGTATTCACAAACAGTATTGTTGCAAGCGAGAGTAAAAGGATCGAAAAAAATTGAAGTGATTTCATGATGTATGAGTTGAGTGTTCTTCAAAGATACCTGATTTATACCAGAAAATAAAAATGCCACAGCTGTCAAAGAAACTTCAACAAACTGTGGCAAAAAAACGAAAAGCTTATTTCTTACTTCCAACCTCCTCCAAGCGCTTTGTAAAGCAGCACATTGTTCTGGTTTTTCAGGCGGTGAAGTTCCAGAAGTTCAACTTGTGATTGCAGGTAATTTTCCTGTGAAGTAATGATTTCCAGATACCCCGCTCTTCCGGATGTAAACAGAATCCGGGAAGTTTCCACCGATTGCTTCAACAAAGTCACTTGCTCCTGTTTCACTTCTTTTCGATTCTGGAAATTATCGTCGAGTTTCAATAACTGGTACACTTCTGTGAAAGCCTGCAGAATTGTTTTCTCGTAATTCAGATATGCGGCTTGCTGTGACGCTTTGCTTGCCATCAAATCTGCTTTCAAAGCTCTTCGGTTCAGCAAAGGTGTAACCAAACCACCAACTACATTATAGGCAATCGAAGCCGGAGATTCAAACAAAAATGCGGCGCGAAACGACTGATATCCCAAATTTGCATTCAAAGTCAAAGCCGGATAAAATGCCGTTTTTGCTGCTTTCACATCTGCATTTTGCGCCCTTAGCTGATAGGCTGAAGCCAGAATGTCGGGGCGATTCTCCAATACATCCGAAGGAATTCCACTTGCTACCGCCTGTGTCAGTTCCTGATTTGTAGCAAAATCGGATCTCACAATTGGCTGCGGATAGCGTCCCAACAGGAAATTCAGCGTGTTTTCTTCTTCGATAATCACCTGATCCACTTCTATCACCAGGGCTTTTGCTTCAAGCAATTCTGCAGAGATCAATTCGATCGCCAATTGATTGGATTTCCCGATGTCTTTTTGCAAACCGATTACTTCCAATGCATTTTGCTGCAACAGGATATTTTCTTCGATAATTGCACGTTTCCGGTCCAGAAGCATCAAATGATAATAGCGCTGGGCAATTTCCGAAATCAGGTTTGTGATTACTAAATTTTTCCCTTGCTCTTCAGATAAAAAACGATTCAAAGCCGCTTTTTTCTTCGCTTTCAATTTCCCCCAGATATCAATTTCCCAGGTTGTATAAACTCCGGCATAGAAATCCGGAACAGGATTGGGAAGTTTCTGTTTGTTGTTCAGATTGGTTGAAAACTTCGTGTCGTAGTTCCCCACTCCGTCGATGGTATAATCACCGAAACGACGAACTCCAGCTCCCAGATTCAGCCCCAATTCAGGTAATCTGATTCCTTTCGTGTATTGAACTCCTGCCCGCGCCTGCTGTACTTTTTGAAGCGCAATCTGCAAATCCTGATTGTTCACCAAAGCAGAATCGATCAGTTGAACGAGAATCGGATCGGTGAAAAACGTTTGCCATTTCGGAGGAGCTTCCGCTGCCTTTTTAATCGAATCGATGGCAATGAGCTCGGTCTGACTCTCATATTTCTGAGGAATCACAATATCTGTTTTCAAGGCTTCATTCTGAATCTTACAAGCAGACAGAGTGACCAAAACCAACAAAAGTGTTCCTTGTTTTATTCTTTTGAATTGTTTCATTTTTTTGATTTTGTTTTGGAAGACATGGATGCGAAAATGACGTACAATCCCGGAATAACAATCACTCCGAAGATCGTTCCGAACAACATTCCACCCGCAGCGGCAGAACCAATCGTACTGTTTCCGATTTCTCCTGCTCCGGAAGCCATCATTAAAGGAATCATTCCGGCTGTAAATGCGAAAGATGTCATTAAAATCGGACGTAAACGGGCAACTGCTCCGTCTATCGCCGCCTGAACCACGGTTCGTCCTTCGGATTGTTTCAGGATCGCAAATTCAATAATCAGAATGGCGTTTTTACCTAACAATCCGATGAGCATGATCATGGCGACCTGTGCATAAATGTTGTTATCCAGTCCCAGAATCTGCAGGAAGAACATCGACCCGAAAATTCCGATCGGAAGGAACAACAATACCGGCAAGGGAAGTAGGAAACTTTCATACTGTGCTGCCAGCAAAAGGTATACGAAGAGCAAACAAATGGCAAAAATGTAGAAAATCTGATTTCCGGAAAGTACTTCTTCCCGCGTCATTCCCGACCATTCGTAATCGTAGCCCCGCGGTAAATGTTTTGCGGCGGTTTCTTCAATCGCAGTAATGGCTTCCCCACTACTGTAACCCGCAGCTGCTTCTCCATTCACCATCGCTGAAATGTACATGTTGTAGCGCGTCAACTGTTCCGGTCCATAAACCCGTTCGATTCTTGCAAATGCGCTGTACGGAACCATTTCACCGGCACTGTTCTTGATACGCAGGTGAAGAATGTCATCCGGCTGTGCACGGTATTTCGGATCGGCCTGCACCATCACTTTATACATCTGTCCGTAACGGATAAAATTCGTCGCGTAGTAACTTCCGATCAAAGCTTGTAAGTTAAACAAAGCATCTTCTGCTGAAATCAATTTTCTCGCCGCTACATCCTGATCTATGTGAATCAGATACTGCGGGAAACTCGGGTCGAAACTGGAGAACGCATCTTTAATTTCCGGTCTTTTCTTCAATTCTTTGATGAAATTATCCGTGATCTTCGCTGTTTCCTGAAGGTTTCCTTTTCCGGTTTTATCCAAAACCCGTACTTCGAATCCGTTGGCATTACCAAATCCGGGAACTGCCGGAGGCGGGAAAAACTGCACTTCCGCATCCCGGATGTGACTTGTTTTCGCAATTAATTCATTAATCAGTTCGTTGGCATTTTTGCTTCGTTCATCCCAGGGCTTCAGGTTAATGGTTCCCATTCCGAATGAAGCTCCAACACCTTCTGTCATCATACTGTAGCCCGAAAGACTTGAAATGGATTCCACTTCCGGCAGCGTTTGCGCAATCTTGTCGATTTCATCCATCACCGCTTCCGTTCTTTCCAGAGTAGAACCAACCGGAGTCGTTACATTGACATAAACCGTTCCCTGATCTTCCGTAGGAATAAATCCGGTTGGAAGCACTTTCCCGATTCCCCAGGTTCCTGCAATAAACAAAAGCAGGAGCCCCACGGTAACCGTTCTTCTGTTGACGATCATTTCCAGTAAGCGCTTGTATCTGTTCGAAATCTTGTCATATCCCCGATTGAAGGAATCAAAGAATCGCTGAATCAGTGTTTTCTTCGCATTCGGATCAATTGGTTTGAGCATCAAAGCACACAATGCCGGCGTCAATGTCAAGGCGTTAATTCCGGATATGACAATGGATATGGCCATCGTGACCGAGAACTGGCGATAAAAAACTCCTACCGGACCGGATAAAAAAGCAACAGGAATAAACACCGCCGACATCACAAGCGTAATCGCCAGGATTGCTCCGGTAATTTCTTTCATCGATTCGATCGTTGCCGTTTTGGCATCCATGTGCTCATCGTGCATTTTGGCATGAACGGCTTCTACCACTACAATGGCATTGTCGACCACAATTCCGATGGAAAGAACCAAGGCAAATAGGGTCAATAAGTTGATCGAAAAACCAAACAATTGCATAAACGCGAAGGTTCCGATCAGGGAAACAGGAACGGCAAAAATGGGAATCAATGTCGATTTCCAATCCTGCAAAAACAGGAAAACCACCAATGCAACCAGAATAAAGGCTTCAATCAGGGTTTTGATTACTTCGCTGATGGAAGCATCCAAAAAGCGGGAAACGTCATAACTGATCGTATAATCCATTCCCGGAGGAAAGGACTTTTGCTTCATTTCCTCCAAACGCGTTTTTACCTGTTCAATCACATTACTCGCATTCGAACCGGGCCGTTGTTTCAATACAATTGCGGCAGAAGGACTTCCGTTTTCTTTGGAGATTACGTCATAATCCACCGATCCGAATTCTACTTCGGCAATGTCTTTCAAACGCACCATTTCACCGGTTTCGGCTACTTTGATTACTATATTACCATATTGTTCTTTTTCAGTCAGTTTTCCGGTATAGCGCAATACATACTGCATGGATTGTGATTTGCGTCCGGAGCTTTCCCCGATCTTTCCGGGAGCTGCTTCCAGATTTTGCTTTCTCAAAGCTGTAACTACATCCTGAGCAGAAAGTTCGTAAGCATCCAAACGCTGCGGTTTCAACCAGATACGCATCGCGTATTCCCTGTTTCCCATAATATCTGCGTAACCTACTCCGTCAATTCTTCGAAGTTCGGGAAGTACGTTGATATCCGAAAAGTTGTAAATGAATTTTTCATCTACCGATGCATCGCTGCTTTTCAGGTTGATGTACATCAACATACTGTTGATTTCCTTCTCGGTAGATACTCCTGCTTTAATTACTTCTTCAGGTAATTCATCCAAAACGGTTGCAACCCTGTTTTGTACGTTTACAGCCGCCAGATCGGGATCGGTTCCTACTTCAAAGTAGATCTGAATGATACTCGTTCCGTCGTTTCCTGAAACAGAACTCATGTAGGTCATTCCGGGAACACCGTTAATGGCTCTTTCCAGCGGAGTTACAACTGCTTTCGAACAAACTTCGGCGTTTGCACCTGTGTATCGCGTGGTTACAGAAACTGCGGGCGGCGCAATATCCGGATATTGTGTTACGGGAAGTGAGGTCATTGCCAACAATCCCAGCAGCACAATGAAAATAGAGATGACCAGTGAGAGCACCGGTCTTTCAATCATTTTTTGAATCATCGTAAAATTTTTAAGGGATTATTCTGCCGAAACTTCCTGAATAATGTGTTTTAAAGGAATCGCTTTGGGTTTGATCTTCATTCCGTCGCTCACCGATTGAATTCCTTCGTAGAGAATCACATCTTTCTTCGTCAGTCCGTTTGAAATGATGTAGAAATGAGGAATGCGGGCCTGAATTTCAACTGCACGCGTTTTCACTTTTCCATTTTTTCCAACAACATACACATAAACCTTGTCCTGAATTTCAAACGTGGCTTTCTGGGGAATAATCAATGCTTTATCGAATTCCTGTTGCATCCGGATCTTTCCGCTTGCTCCGTGTTTCAGAATTTTCCCTTGGTTGCTGAATCGTGCGCGAATAGCCAGATTTCCGGTTTCCTGATCGATCTGACCATCCATTGTTTCTATCAAACCGTCACTTTTGTGCATTTTACCGTTTGCCATCACCAACTGAACTTTTCTGTCCAACTCGTTTCCGCGGGAAATTTTCAACATGAATTCCAGGTATTCTTTTTCCGATACGTTGAAATAAGCAAAGATTTCATCGTTCTGAGATAAGTCCGTCAGAAGCGTTCCTTCTTCCACCAAAGATCCGATCTTATGAGGCAATCTGGAAATTGTTCCGTTAAATGGTGCTCTGATTTCTGCATAGGAAAGCATTTGTTTTGCGTGTGCTTCTTCCGCCAGCATTTCTTCCACTTTGGCTTTGGCTATCTGCAGTTTGTTTTTCGCAAACTCATATTCGATTTTGGAAATCACATTTTTGTCCAGAAGCATTTTCGTGTTTTCCAATTCCAACTCTGCATTTTTTGCCTCTGCGCGTGCAATTTTCAATACAGCCCGGTCTTTAGCCAAAGCTTCACTGTATTCTCTGTTGTTGATGCTGAACAGCAATTGTCCTTCTTTCACATAAGAACCTTCGTCTACGTGAACTTTTTCAAGATATCCGGCAGCTTTTGCGCGGATTTCAATATTCTTTACTGCAGCAATATCCGCTACGTACTCGATAAAAGTGTTCGTATCGATGTGAATGGGAGATGTTACAGGATAAATTTCCGACACCTGTTGATTTTCTTTTTGATCTGCACACGAAGACAATGCAAGCAGAATCAGTACTCCGTATAGGAATACACCACGATAATTCATGTTATGAAATATTAAGTAATTCTAATTTTATTTTATGAAACAGTTGTAAACGAACTGTTCAACCGTGGTGGCGGAATCAGAATTTCTAGATAGATCGAGGTGAATGCCCGGAGCCCTGAAAATTCACTTTTCTTTTCTTCTAAAAAGAAATAGGATGAAAAATCAAAACAAAGAGGCTGAATAATCGAATCACGGATAAACTCCAGTTCGAACGGAGTGTTGCAATCTGCTTCCGATGATTCATCAAAAAAAGTTGCGTTCTTCTGGATTTTTTCGGTGTGTGAGATGAATGACTTATCTAATTGCATATTACTAAAAAGATAAGTACCCAAAAGAAGAACAATCGCCAAACGGGAAAGTATTTTTGAAACAGATATCAAATGTCCCTTGTCCTTCATGGGCGCAAATTTACTCAAAAAACCAACAGGAACAGAGCAAAATCCGCAAAACGACGGTCCTTTTTCTTAAAAAAACACAAATAGACCGATACCTCTGTATCCTGTAAATGAGTTCTTAACTTAACTGTTTTCTTCCGCAGAATATATTATCAACACCGAATTCAACTACTCAAAAAGTTAATAAAACATCTTTCAAAACTCCTTACTCTTCCTGCGGAGCATATTCCACGATATCAATCCCTATTCCGTTTGGATCCTGAATGGCGAAATGACGATCTCCCCAGGGTTCATCGCGAAGTTCGATCCGGATTTCAACACCTTTCTGTTTCATTTGTTCATACAATACATCCACGTTTTCGACTTCAATCGTCAGATACATTCCTTCTCCCGAAAACGGTTTGTGAAACAAGCTTTGCTGACTCGGATGATTGGGAAGCAGAAAACTGATCTCAGCACTTTTATCCGGAGTATGCAGCAAGAGGTAAAACTCATTCTCGAACGTCACTCCGAAGCCCAGAATATGGGTGTAAAAAGCTTTTGTTTCTACAAACTTGTCGGTTACTACTCCTGCATTTAATTTCATCTTGTTTTGCGTTTTATCGGTTAATTCTGTTTGCGAAAATACATTCACGGTTAAAAACAATCCTATGAATGCTGTAATGAATCTCTTTTTCATTTGAATGATTTATACTGCAAACATCCGGTATATTGAACCCGAAACATAGTAAAAAACGGACAACTTATCTTCCGAAAGCTTTACTGGGCGTTACACCGTAAAAGTTTTTAAACTCTTTGATGAAATGCGACTGATCGTAATATCCGCTGTCGAAAAACAACTTGTTCTGTCGCAAACTTTCGGTTGATGGCTTGGCTTTCAGGATATTTTGAAAACGAACTACCTGACTGAAGGTTTTAGCCGTATCCCCGATATAAAACTCAAAGAGCCTGCGAAGCTGCCGGGAACTGATTCCCGTTTGCAAATCATGTTCAACATCAATCACTCCGTTCTTTTTCAAAATCAGATAGAGTGCTGCATACAATCTATTGTCGCGGTCGAAAGTTTCATTTGTGTGAATCTTCAAAAAACACTGATCCAACATTTGCCGGATTTCTTCAACTGTTTGTTCCTTATTCAAATGATTCCGGATGTAATCTGCCACAAGCGGCACAACCAGCTCCAATTTTTCAAAACGATTGCTCAATTCTTTAGCATTTACCTGAAACAGCTGTGGAAACATCGTTGGCAGGAAACGGATTCCGATATAATGAAAAGAGTTTTCCAATGGAAATTCGGTGAACTTTTTACAAAATCCCATCACGTAACTTTCTTCCGGGTTATTGAGTTCGAAGAAAATATCAATGCAGCCGTCGGCCACCACCCGGTAATTGAATTGTTCCGATAAGGTGCGGTTTGTCTTTAATTCCCAGTAGCAATAAATGGAATCCTGCAACTGAAGATGGGGCAAAAATTCCGTATACACAACGTGTTCGGACGAACGTCTTACCGTTGGCTGAATCGGAGTATAGAATTTTCGGATATCCATGAATCACGACAAAATAGAACATTCAACTTTCTTCCCAAAGAAAAACCAAAGATATTTTAAAACTGCTTTTCGAGCATTGAGAATCCCTCAAAACAAAAAAAGGACGCAGATTTTCATCCGCATCCTTTACACCTAACCATTTTCACCTTGCAGTGAACATCAAACTAAACTATTACTTTTACTTACTTCTTTACAATTCTCAATTGTCCGATCTGTTTTCCATCGTTCAAGCGCAGCATGTAAACTCCTGTTTGTAAATGACTCATCAGAAAAGGCTCTTGAAAACCCAATTCCTCTGTTTGCAAATGCCTGCCATTTACATCAAATAATTCTATAGAACCTTCAAATCCTTCAATATGCAATAGATCTGCTGCCGGATTCGGGTAAATCTTGTAAAGCGATGACCATTCCTGTAAACCCGCCGTCTGTTCATGAGTGAATGAAAGGTTATCAATGGTAAAAAAGGAACTTGTTCCATCCTGAGAAATCAAAGTTCCATCTGAATTTTTTCTTCTTAGCAACGAAGGATCGGCTATTATTCTGATCGAATCCGGAAGAGTTGAAGCATCCGTGTAAGTAATCACATTGGTGAACGAAGTGTATTCTACGGCTGCTCCCAGATCCAGAATTCCTGTTCCGATAGTATCTCTGTGATGTGCTGCACTATTCCATTTTGTAAGATATACCCCGACCTGTGCCAAATCGCTTATTTCTCCACTCTGTGCCCAAATGCTGTTTTGCGTATACTTATAGAAACCTTTCAGCGCTGTTGGTCGGGAGGAATATGCCGCAGTTTGAATGGCAACGTCTTTTGTGTAATTATACCAAACGCTCACCGTCAGGGCGTACGTTCCATTTTGCGCATCTGTTGCAGGCGGAAGGTAGAAAACATCCAAAACAGAAGGTTCCGCGTTTCCGGGAGAAAGCATCAGCCAACCTGTAGGAAGATTACTGAAAACCTGATCTATAACCGGATGATCCCAGGTTTCAAAATCAAGATTATTGACTTGCGTATATCCTGCCACCGGGAGAGTTGCAAGCGTCAGCACAAGTAGTTTGTTTTTTATAGTTTTCATAACGAAAGGAATTATAAGTGAATGAAACAAAGCTACAAGCAACTGAATTCAATGTCGTTATGAAAAAACCGTAAAGAGTTGTGAATTTAAGAATGGTTGAAATCCGGTTTCAGGACTGATAATTCACCATCAGAGATTCCTGCAGTTCCTTTGGAGTGAGTCCTGTTGCATTTTTGATGAATGCGCTGAAATTTGCCGTACTGTCGAAGTTCAGTTCAAAGGAAATTTCCTTTAATGAAAGGTTGCTCACAACCATCATCCGGCGAATCTCGATCATCAATTCTTCGTGGATCAGTTTCAGAGGGGCTTTCCCCAAACATTTTTTACAAAGTGTTGTAAGTTTGTCGGTGCTGTAGCTCATCATTTCAGCATAATCCGAAACTTTCCTTTTTTCTTTCGTGTGCTCACTGATCAACGAAAGAAACTTACTCACAAAAATGCTGTCGTCCATCTCGAAAGTCTGATTGCTGTGTTCAATCAGGGTAATCAGAATGATCTCGAGGTAACTGTATGCTTTATGGATCGATAAAGTGCTCAGATTCTTTACCTGGCAAAGGTTTGAGATAATTTCGGTTAAAGAATAAATATGTTCGAATGCTTCCTGAGATAAACGGATATTCGAATGCTGAAAATAAAGATTGTGGTGTTTGATCGGAAAAATAAAATCAAAGATGCTTTTGTGAAACTGAATCAGCAGACCTTGTGCAGAATTTCGATTCAACAAATGAATTTGTCCGGGGTAAACGACGTAAATGTCATTTGCTTTCAGTTCTGTTTTGGTAAAATCAATGAATTGTTCTCCCTCTCCTTCTTTCACCAGAATGATCTCAAAATAATCGTGGCGGTGCGGACTGTGAAAATCGTACGTATTCGGATAGTCCAAAGGTTCTATGACCAATAATTTATTGGGATGCGGGAAGGAGACAATACTCATGAACGATGAAACTAAAATAACGCTTTGTTTACTAAACGCAGGATTTGGTTTTTGGTTGGCTTCTGTGTACCTGCTTTTATTCAGATCTCAAAGAATCAACTCCTCTTCTTCAATTCCATGTGTAAAATCGGATAAGGTTTTCCGAAACCATCCAATTCGGATGTGCTCTTTGTCTCGAAACCGAAATGTTCGTAGAATTTCACCGCTTGTTCGTTTTGTGCATTCACATCCACTTGGGTGACTTTGAGATTTTCAAATGCATACAACAGGAGTTTCTTCCCGATTCCTTTCCCTCTTTGATTGGCAGCTACAAAAAGCATTTCCAGATTAGCTTCATTCGTTCCGATGAATCCGGTAATTTGTCCGCTTTCGTTCTTAACACCATATAAAACCACCTGATCAAAAAATGTGGGTACGAGCTCTTTGTAAAACTCAAAATCCTCCTCGCTCAAAAAATGATGTGTTGCTTTCACGGATGATTCCCAAACAGCAACCAACTCACCATATTCCGTATTTTTCACCTCATAAATCATTTCGAACGTTCTTTTCGATCAAAATTACCTGTTTTTTTTCCTTCCCGAAGTTGATTTTCCAGTTATCTTAACCGGTGGCGTTTTTTTCGTTTTCATCTGCTTTCTCACATACACATGATGCATGTGCTTGAAAAACCACGCTTTTGGATCTACCGTATTGTATTCGATTTCAACATCGATACTCGCATTCGGATCAACAGAACGCTCAAATTCAGTATCAGTCAAACCGAGTTCAAAAAACCGGATCTGCATAGCACTTCCCTGGCTCATCAATATCCGGACGACCTGCCAATTTCCAGCGTTTCTGGATGCTGTCAGAAGTTGAGAAAGGTAATTTACCGAGCGATTGTCCTGCAAATAAAATTCCCGGACGATCTGCCAATTTCCAGCATTTCCGGATGCTGTTAGTAGTTGAGGAAGGTAATTCACTGAGCGATTGTCCTGCAAATAAAATTCCTGAAATGCATTTTCATTCAAAAACCGGTCAGCAATCCCCTGATTTATTGCAAAAATGAAAGGTTCCTTATTGTTGTTCGTTTCCACCCAGGTGATAATTCTATTCAGGTATTGATTGTTATTATTCTGAACATAATATCTCACAAATTCATTCGCTACACCAACTGGAACGTGAGTCAGAGCTTCATTGGAAATATATGGTATAATGTGTTTCATATTAATCCGGACCATTCCAAGCAAATGCGGGTTTTGTTGCAAATAAACAGTTGCTTGCGTCCATAACTCAGTTTGCGACAATACATCCTGCTGCAATGTGAGCAAATTATTATTGGCTTGTTGAAGAACTACAGGATCTGCCCAATCTGGTTTTACTGCATAATAATCTCTCACTATTTCTCCGATAGGATGAAACCCGAACATGCTTCTCTGGTAAGGATTCAGTGTATCAAACCAATTCATGTATTGATCCGTAAATTGAGCCCTGTTTCTTTCAAATCTCACTGAATTCATGTCTCCCACGTGATACTTTCGCTTCGACAAGCTGTGTTCATCGCGGATTCTGTTTTCCACAGCATTGATATTCACATACTCTTCCGGATTATTCCACAACAACTTATCGGCACTATCCGTTACTCCCATATCGGTCATTTGCTCTGTGTGAAGCGGAGCTCCTCTGAGCAAACGTTGTGCATGTCCCAGTTCATGTCCGAGTGTTACAAATTCAGGCATGATAATCTGAGAATCGTTCTCTCCGATATTGTATCCACCACCATCTTGCGCAATCCGAACAAGACTCCCGGTTCCAGTTCCTTTTCTGCGCGCTTCATTTCCCCATTTCACGAGGTTCGTCTGATCGTTTCCAATCAAAAAATCATGGAAATTCTCAGGATCAAAATTGTCTCCGATTTCGTTATGAGTTGGTAAATCCATTCGCGCATCGTCTCCGGTGGAACCAATCATTTTATGTGCATTCTCCCGCAAAGGATCAAGAGATGATCTTGGGATAGCTTCTGATTCAGGGCGCTCATTACCCCCCGTTTCATTTGCAAAATTGTCTCCGACAATGATTTTCTGTTCGCCGCCGCCACGGTTCGTATTCATATCATGAAGCATCGTTCTCCCGAATTGTCCTTCCAACAGCTTTGCAAACGCAGCAAGCATCCGGTTACGAAAACCTGCGGCCGTTTCACGAATTTCAATATTTCCGGAACCAGCCAGCAAGTCTGTCCAGATCTGAGTAATTTTCGCCACTTCCGTATGTGGCATTCCCTGCGTATTTACTGGCAAATGCTGAGTTTGAGAAATCTGAACGATCAGATCCTGATGCTCCTGTTCTGCTTCTGCATACACGGTTTTCAAGTACGCTGTATTTGTAACGGAATCTACATCTCCGGTTTTGAAGAGATCAAACCATTGATGAATACTCGATAAAAGTGCTTTCAAGGCTCCCAATCTCAATTGAAAATCCAGATCTGCACCGACATCAATCTGGTGATAGCCTTCCAGATTACCTGAAATAATTCCTAATTGCTGCTGTTGTGCCTGTTCCGGAGCCAATCCATTGTCAAAAGCATCCCTCGAACGCAAAACGCATTGAATCGGCTGTTCATTACTTTGCGTTGCGATGGTTTTCTTAGAAGCTTTTTGATCTGAAGCACGAAGAAGTTCTCCTCCCGACTGAAACAGCTGAGTAGTACTTTGAATGGATTCCTGCAACTTTCTTTGTGCAAGTGATTCCGGACGATTATCCACAAACTTTGACTCCGGTTTTCCGGATGTTTTTCTTTTGGGAGTGTCAACCAAAGTAGTAGAAGTCTTATTTCCCTTTTTTTGAGCGGTGCGGGTCATCATGTGTTTCTGTTTTATTTTCGATAACTTCCTTCACCATCCGCAAGATTTTCAATGGGTTGTGAACAGTGTAGTAATTTAGTCTAAACTAGTGTTTTTTCTTTTTGGGATCAAATTCCCCCTTTATTATTTCATCATTTTCGGGACGTCCGCATGGCTTTCACTTTCTTGATGGCAGAATCATTCACAAACTGCTGATATTCATCAGTTCCCAAAGCGTAAAGCGCCATTCTTCCGTTTTCATCATTGTGCACTCCGAAACCGTAAGTCTTTGTTAAGGGAGAAGCTCTGAAACATGCCTGTCCTTTTGAGAAAAATTGTTTTCGGGCTTCTTCGTATTCGGATTCCGTCAAATCATTCCGGTCTGCGAATACACGGAAAAGGACATCGTCGGAAGTATATTTGTAGGGATTTTTAGAAAGCAATTCATACTGCATTTCAGCAACGGTTTTCTTATCCCCTTTTGAAGCAGGCACAATTCCGGCACTTACCTTTGTATCTTCCGCTACTTCAATAAAAGTATCCTGATAATTGGTCGTATGCGTTTTCATTTCTTTGCTGTTAAGGTGTTTGTTTACAAGCGAAATTTAAACAAAAATGCGGAAATCTCTCCCCGCATTTTGATGTAATTTTATACAACTGTTTGTTTAATCGGCCAGATCAAAACGATCCAGATTCATTACTTTATTCCAAGCTGCAACAAAATCATTTACGAATTTGTCTTGTGCATCTGCGCTTCCATAAACTTCCGCAATTGCTCTCAATTCAGAGTTCGATCCGAAAATCAGATCTGCACGTGTTGCAGTCCATTTCAAAGCTCCTCCGTTTCGACTATGTCCGTCAAACAATTCCTCGTGCTCGTCTTTTGCTTTCCAAACAGTATCCATATCCAGCAAATTCACAAAGAAATCATTTGTCAGCGTTCCCGGACGATTGGTAAATATTCCGTGTTTTGATCCGTCAAAATTGGCATTCAATACACGCATTCCTCCAATCAAAACGGTCATTTCCGGCGCGGTGAGCGTCAATAACTGAGCTTTATCGATCAATAACTCTTCTGTGGATACGCTGTATTTGGTTTTGAGGTAGTTTCTAAAGCCATCAGCCATTGGTTCCAATACGGAGAATGATTCCACATCCGTTTGTTCGACCGACGCATCCGTGCGTCCCGGTTTAAATGGAACCGGAACATTTTTCCCTGCACTCTGCACCGCTTTTTCCACTCCTGCGCAACCTGCCAGTACGATCAGATCCGCTAAAGAAACGCGTTTTCCGCCTTCAGCATTGAATTCCTGCTGAATTTTTTCCAATGCATCCAATACTTTTGAAAGCTGCGCCGGATTATTCACTGCCCAGAATTTCTGAGGAGCTAAACGAATCCGTGCACCATTGGCTCCACCGCGCTTGTCTGAACCACGAAATGTAGATGCAGAAGCCCACGCTGTACTTACCAATTCGGAAACAGAAAATCCGGAATTTAAAATGGCTTTTTTCAGATTTGAAATGTCATTTCCATCAATCAGCGGATGATTCGCTGCCGGAACCGGATCCTGCCAAATGAGTTCTTCTTTTGGAACTTCAGGACCTAAATATCGCGTAATCGGTCCCATATCCCGGTGAGTTAACTTGTACCATGCGCGTGCAAATGCATCGGCTAACTGATCCGGATTTTCATGAAAACGTTTCGAGATTTTTGCATATGCCGGATCAAAACGCAAGGAAAGATCCGTTGTCAACATCCTTGGAGTATGTTTTTTCGAAGCATCAAATGCATCGGGAATATTTTTGTCGGAAGTTTTTGCAATCCATTGGTGTCCACCTGCCGGACTTTTGCTCAATTCCCATTCGTAGCCGAATAAATTGTCAAAAAACAAATTCGACCACTGAGTCGGAGCCTGTGTCCAGGTTACTTCCAAACCGCTGGTAATAGCGTCTCCGGCTTTTCCTGAACCGTGCTTGCTAAACCATCCCAAACCTTGCTTTTCAATACTTTCAGCTTCGGGTTCTGGCCCTACCAAAGCGGCATCTCCGGCCCCGTGAGTTTTCCCGAAAGTATGTCCACCGGCAATCAAAGCCACCGTTTCTTCATCATCCATTGCCATGCGGGCAAAGGTTTCGCGAATATCTTTTGCCGCTGCAATCGGATCGGGATTTCCGTCCGGTCCTTCCGGATTCACGTAAATCAAGCCCATTTGAACTGCCGCCAGCGGATTTTCCAAATCACGGTTTCCGGAATAACGGCTGAACGGTTTATCGCTCGTTGCCAGCCATTCTTTTTCCATTCCCCAGTATACGTCTTCTTCCGGCTCCCAAACGTCTTCACGGCCTCCTGCGAAACCGAATGTTTTGAATCCCATGGATTCCAATGCTACATTTCCGGCAAGAACCATCAGATCTGCCCAGGATATTTTTTGTCCGTATTTCTGTTTGATCGGCCACAACAATCTGCGTGCTTTGTCGAGATTTCCGTTGTCGGGCCAGCTGTTCAAAGGTGCAAAACGCTGTTGTCCGCCACCAGCCCCTCCGCGTCCGTCTCCGATCCGGTAAGTTCCGGCACTATGCCATGCCATTCGAATGAAGAATGGCCCGTAATGTCCGAAATCTGCCGGCCACCAATCCTGAGAATCCGTCATCAGAGCGTGTAAATCTTTTTTTAAGGCTTGATAATCCAGGCTTTTGAATGCTGTCGCATAATCAAAACCATCGTTCATCGGGTTTGACAAGGACGAATGCTGTCGCAGAATGTTTAGTTTTAAGCGATTGGGCCACCAATCACTGTTTCCGGTTCCTCCACCTCCAAGACTGTGTTTTTGAGTTCCTCCGTGAAACGGGCATTGTCCACTTTCGTTCGAATTGTTTTCCATAGTATGCGATTATTTAACTCAGGAAAGTAAGTTAGCAAAAAACATTTACGGAGCAAAAGGAAAAATGATTTATTGATTTTGAACTTTGTTTAAACAAGAAAATACCCGCTTTTTAATGCTGTTCTACAAGAAAATTGAAGGCTGAACCTACCGTCTTATTCGGGTATTTAACTACATCATCCTGAAAATACACTTTCATAACATAGTTTTTCTTTGGAGTCAGATAATACCACATTGAAACCATTTTTTCAGAATAATCTTTATCAATAAACAGCTTAAAGTGATAGTTATCTATTTTTTTAATTTTCAATTGATCTGTCCTCGTCATGAAATCGATATCTGTATGTTTCACCAATTCCTTGTACTCTCCCTCATAAACTAAAGTCATGTTTATCACTTCGTTTTTCGGAAGGGTTCCATTTGTTTTGGTCTTATGCCTGAAAATTTTCCGGGGAAGTGCGAATCCATTTTCATCCAGAAATATTTTATCATGATAATAAAGTGTATCTACTCTGGTTTCGTTTTTAGCTTTTACAACATCAACCTGTTTCTCCGATGTACAACTCACAAGTTGTAATAGAACCACCGCTAAAAGGCTTAACAATGCGTTTTTAGATCTCATTTATATTGTTTTTATCAAAGTTCATTTTCTCAAATCGTCCCCGGTAAACCTTCAATAGCTTATGAATTTCTTCAGGAGTTCGTGAAAGTGAACCAATGGATATTTTTTCTTCACCTTCGGGATAATTGAAAACAAGATAGAAGCTCTCTCCGTCATCATCCTCTCTCACCACTTTTTCGTCCGAAATAAAAGCCCATCCTACCAATCCGCAATCGGACGTTTCGATTCCTTTTTCATTCAAAACGATACGTGGGGGATTCTTAAAGAGTCCCTGAACATTTCTCCAGATGAAATACGCTGATAATATTAAAAGTGCCAATACATATTTCTGCTCCTTCATCCAGAACATGATCAAAGTTGCAATGAATCCCAAAGTAAAAAACACCGTTCCTGCTATATGATTCCGTTTTGAATAGTCAATAACGGTTTCTTTTGGAACATCCGGTTGATCTTCAAACACCCCGGGATTGTCCGATTTCTTTTGAAATTCTTCCAGTTTGCGCTTTTCCTCAGAAGTTCTGAGTCGTTTCTCCAAAAATCCTTCCTGTTCTGAGATCAAGCCTGACAAAATCGCCTGTGCTTTCAATTCCTTGACATCCTTTGTTCTTTCATAGGCCCGGATTTTCCATTTCGTGAGTATATAACTTCTGTAAATCCACTGAAAAAGAAATACCAAAACAGGAATCATTAACAATGCAATCCTCCAAAAAAGGATCTTATAAATGAAGATCAAAATACAAGAAGTGATAATTACAACAAAACTGATGGAAACGGGATAACTCAACATTCTCCGCCCCATTCTAAGAGCTTCTTCGATCGTTTGTTCCTTCTTATTTTTCAACCTTTCAATTTATTCAAAAAGTCTTCGGCTGAGGGCATATTTCCAAGATTCACCTTGATTTTCTCATACAATCCGGCAAATTCTGCTTCGTAATTCAATACTTTGGAAGCATATTCATACGGGTAAAGCGAAAGCAATGCTCCATTTTGATCGTATTTTAAAGTCATGCCCCGCAAAGGATATTCCGGCTGACTGTCTTTGTATAATTTAAACCCGAATTCGTTGATCAGAAACTCGCTGAATGCGATTGCCAGAAACAAGGTTGCTTCGCTTTCTCCAAGCTGAAAAGCCTGACAGTACATTTTAAATCCGAGACCGTCGTCCATTGTCTGATCCAGATTCGATGGATGATTGATCGGATTGGCAACACGTTTTTCGAGCTTGTTATCCATAAAATAACTTTCAACCATTTTAGACAACCATCGAGCATTCCGGGATCTTTCTGCAAGTCCTGAAGCGTATATCTTTCTTCAAAATACGATTCAGTGATAATCTCTTTGACCTGTTGTCCGGAAGTTTCGGGATTTGATTCTTGTGAAGTTTTACTTGAAAACAATCTTTTTAAGAAGCTCATTTTATGTGATGTTAAGGTTGTTATTGTTTTGCTGCTTACCCGTTTAGTGCCGGAACAAGTTTACTGATTTTTTTCAAATGAGTTCCTTTTCTCAATCATTGTATTTAATCGTCACCCAAAGCTTTCCGGTTTTCTTATCGAGAATAATGATCCAGGTTTCTCGTTTGTATGCCCCTTCTCTGATGTATAGCTCCCTTGATTCCCGAAGTTCTTTCTCATCTCCCGGTTCTTTCAGCAAATCGTTGATTATTAATGAATCCGGAAGAGCGGATTTTTTCAGGTTATTTTTCGGGATATATTCATCAAGATTTACATTTTTCCGGTCAATAACAAAGCGGGCCATTTTCATATTTTTCTCCGGAATGTATTCGCATTGATTGCTGATCACCTCAGGAATATCCACTTCTGCATGCATTTCGATATTGTCAATACTCGACCATTCACAACTTCTTTGATCGTAAATAGACCGGGTGTAATTCCGGATTCCGAAATAGACTCCTGTCAGTAAAAGCCCGAGAGCAAGTAAAACAATTAAAATGATTTTCAGAGGTTTCGTCATCACGTAGTTTTACCAGATAACGCTTTCTATCCTCAAAAATTGCAGTGAAAGGGATTTATAAATCATCCGTTTGGGAATGGAAGACGAAGAAATTAATCAGCAGACAAATCACAATCTGCGGGCATTCAAAAAAACACTTAAACGTTGGTACAAATGAATTTACCTCGCTTCTTTTAAGGGGAATCGCTTTCTCTTGTATGCAAAATTCAATAAGGAACCGTTGAAGATCGTCCAAAGAAAAATCGCCAATCCGATCAGATATCCGAAATGTCCGATCAGCTCATATGGTAAGAAAGCCAATCCACTCAAAACGGAAGTCAAGAGGATGTGAATCAGATCAATTTGCTTTTTCAAAATATATCTGGTACTCAGCAGGAAAAACAAAGATCCCAGAAATCCTGCCAAAATGGTAATATACTTTACTTGTCCTTCACCGGAAAACAACCACGCACAACCGTGATAAATGGCAATGGAGAGAATGGCGTGAAGCAGGTTCCTGATCTCGGAATTTTTGCTGTGATTTCCAAAATAACAAGTCGCCAATGGAAATGTGAGCCCGGGCAAAAGCAGCATTAAAGCAACCAACAAGCCTTTTGTCATGTTTTCAAAATCAACGGACCAACATAGGAAAAAGTAAAAAGCTCCGGTAAGCAGCGAATTGAACAAGGGTTTGTTCTTTTCATAAATAGTGGTTTGTATCATCGTATTGTGTGTTAGTGATCACTATCAATACGCAAAAATGCTTTAGATCCGTTGTAATAAAACTTCCCGAACAAGTTAGGCCTTTCTGTTCATTTTACCTAATAAAACAGAACGGAAAGCCCCACTTTTAACATCTTCCCGCTAAAATTTCACTTCTTGTTCAGCCATTCTGCAACCACTTTTTTGTAGGTTTCACCGATGGGCAGGTATTCGCGGTTCTGCATCTGAATCTGGTTTCCTTCAATGAGTTTGATCTTATCCGTGGGGATAATATACGAGCGGTGAATCCGGATAAATCTGCTTGGCGGAAGTTTTTCCAACAGGTCTTTCATATTCTCCAGAACCATGATTTTCTCGTCTTTTGTATGAATCCGGATGTAATCTTTCAATCCTTCCACATACAGGATATTGTCGAACATGATCTTGTAATGCTTCCGGTCTGCCCGCACAAACAAATGATCTGCCAATTCTGCAGCCGGAGCAAAATTATCCCGCCATTGAATGAATTTCTCCACACTTTGATAGAAGCGGTTAAACGTAATGGGTTTCAGTAAAAAATCAACCACATGGAACTGATAGGCTTCCAATGCGTATTGAGAATAGGCCGAGGTGACAATAAAATTATTGTTGCGGTTAAAAATCTGCATCAATTCCATTCCTGTCAATTCCGGCATCTGAATATCTAAGAAGATCAGATCCACTTCTTCCGTGTTCACAACATGAATCGCCTGATGTACGTCGCTTCCGGCATACAATACCTGCAAGGACGACATCTTTTTCGCATAATCCTCTATCAGCTGAACAGCCAGGGGCTCATCGTCTATGATGATACATTTGATCGGAGATTTCATTTCAATCGGATTTCAAGATTCGCACTAAATACCTCATCTTCCTGGTGAGTCTGAAGCCGGTATTTTTCCGGATACAGAATTCCCAGCCTGGTTTCCAGATTTTGCAGGCCTATTCCGCCCAATTGATCTTTTTTCTGCTGGCCGATCTGATTCTTTACTTCAAATCGAATCTGTTTATCATCGCAGAAAAGTGAAATCAGGATCGGGTTTTCCTCAGAGTATGCTCCGTGTTTCAATGCGTTTTCAATAAAGGGTGACAGCATATAGGGCGGAATCTCCATGTTTTCGTCTTTGATGTTGAGTTCCCATTTCACAAATGACTTTTCGTAATGTCTTAATTCTTCCAGTTCAATATAAGCATGAATGTAGTTGAGTTCTTCGGACAATCTGATCATACTTTTCTGAGCTTCGTAAGTCGTAAAACGCATGATATTACTTAATTTTTCTATGGCAGATAAGGCATTCGGAGATTGAAAATGAACCATTGAGTAAATATTGTTCAGCGTATTGAAGATAAAATGCGGATTGATCTGTGATTTCAGAAATTTGATCTCGAGGTTTTTCTGTTCCCGGATCATGTAGTTATTGTAATCCAGCGTCCGCACCAAAAAGATAATCAACCACAAGGCCGTGCACAAAATAATCGGCTGGGAGCTATAAAACAGGTTGTCGTAAAAATAATATACCATGTTCGTTCCCGGATAGTAGTTTCTTATATTCAGAAAGTAAAGCGTCAGAACTTCCTCTATGAGATATCTCAAAGTGGCAAAGAATAAAAAACTGATCACAAAGCCCATGATTGCTTTCTTCCACTTGAACGGTTTGAAAACCCGTGGCAGCACAAATAAATAATGTACATAAAATGTGGTCACATAAACCACCATCCCGGTTGTATAGAAAAGGTCCACCTCACCGATCCGAAAACCATTATCATCTAATACAATCAGACTGTAGTACATCCAGATCAACCAAAAAACCAAATGGATGATCACTTCTTTTTTTAGAGATATGGAACTTTTATACATACCGGAAATTTGTTTTTGTAAAGCTAGATATATCGTTTCAATTGAATAAACGGGTTCGTAGATAAACCAAAGGGGTTTGTAGATAAAATTTTCAAGCACCGCTTCCTTTCTCAAATTTTGTCTCATAAATCAAATGAATATGAAGACACTTATTATTTCTATCGGACTGCTGCTGTCGGCACAACTCCACGCTCAACAAAATACAATCGTTATTCCTGCAAAGTTTCATGATTCCATTCCGGTATTGAACATGGGAACATTTCACATGGGTAATTCCAGCGATGCTCACACTACGGAGTTTGATGAACACAATAGAGAGAACATTAAACAGATCCATGAAATTGCGCGCAAAATTGCCGAGTTCAAACCAACAGTCATTATTGTAGAAACACCTCCTTCGTTTAATCTTGCCTTGCAGCAGGAATATCAGGAATACCTGAAAAATCCGGCAATGAAGTTTGAATCTCCTTCTGAAATTGAACTTCTGGCATATGAAGTAGGAAGACTTTCCAATTGTAAGCAAATCTACGGAATCGATTACAAGGAAGGTTACAATTACATGATCGGTAATTCTGTGAAGAAAAGTGTCGACAGCGTCACTGTTTCCAAATACATCAGCATGATCGAAGCTTTTGAGCAAAAGTACCCCGAAGATAAAATGAAACTTCTGGATGCACTGATCATGAACAATCAGCCTGCTTACCTGGATTTCATGATCAACATCAATGCAGATATTCTGACTCACGTTGCTTCTGCAGGAAAAACTGAAGGTGCAGACGAAGCCGCAAAGTACTATCATCGCAACCTGGCAATGTATTCCAACTTGAATCAGTTAAAACTCACCAAAGACGACCGCATTTTCATTTTGATGGGCACTTCACACACTGCTTTTTTCCATGATTTCATGAAACGAAGCCCTAAATATTCATTGGTTGATATTTTCCGTTTCCTAAAGTAATTCTTCCTTTTACCCCTTAATCGATCGTCATGAAAAACATGTTGTGTCTCTTCCTTTTTACACTTTCCTTCTCTTCCTTTTACGGACAGACCTTTCAACTTACAGGAAAAGTACATAACCGGGATCACATTCCGGTAGAACTTGCAAGCGTGCTTCTAAAGCTCAACGACAGTATTCCTATCACTCATATCATGACAGACAGCCTGGGGAGTTTTATTCTTCAGGCCGCAGCAGGAAATTATACGCTCCACATCCGGCAATTCGGTGAAGAACTTTACAACCAGGATCTTTTTCTTCAAAAAGACAGTGATCTTGGAATAATCGAAATCAATGAATCCCAATTGCTGGATGGAGTGGTTGTAGAAGGCCGCAAAAAAATCATCGAACGAAAAGCAGACCGTTTGGTCTTTCATGTAGAAAATACCGCAACTACCGGAGGGAATGCTTTGGACGTATTGAAATCCACTCCTTTGATCCGGGTTCAGAACGAAACTGTTTCAATTGTAGGGAAAAGTGAAGTTCTGGTGATGATAGACGATCATTTGCAGCGTCTGTCTTCCGACGATCTGGCAAACCTGCTTCAGTCCATTCCAGCCGATCAGATCAAGAGTATTGAAGTCATTACCACTCCCCCGGCAAAATACGAAGCGGAAGGAAACAGTGGTCTGATCAATATCCGGTTGAAATCTGCCAGAGCCAATTCCTGGAATGCCAGTATTGGCACTACCTACAAACAAAGAACCTATGCCGGTGGGAATGTAAATGGTATGCTGAACTACAATCACAACAAGCTTTCCTTTCAGTTTTCTCTCAACAGTGGGATTCAGGAATACCTCACAACTGCAGAGCACCGGATCTTTTATCCGACGAAATCCTGGCAGACGAATCCGAAGAACCATTCAACAGTAAAGGGATTCAGTATTGGAACGGGGCTTGATTACAAACTTACCCGTCGTTGGACTTCAGGAGTAAAGTATTCGGGGAATTTCACCGGGGACTCAAACAGCAGCAACCCTTTCACGAACAGAACTGCTGTTTCTTCCGGAACTGCTCATTCCTATATTACTTCCAACGTAACTGCCACCAGCAAACCTGTGATGCATTCAATCAATTGGGCAAATACTTTTAAAGCTGATTCTTCCGGAAGAATCCTGACAATAGAACTCGACTATTTCAATTACAGGAAGAAAGACTCCCGTTCTTTTTCGGGGAATGAATTGGATGAAAACAGAAGTGTTATTCCCTCTACCTATTTTTCGTCCACGAATTCCAATACCAACCAAATTGAAAACTATTCTTTCAAAACAGATATTGAAATGCCTTTAAGCTTTGCTGCATTGACTTTCGGAGGAAAACTTTCTTATACTGAAACGATGAACGATCTGAGTGTTTACAATCACGAATCGGGAACCACTGTTTTGAATCCCGATCAGTCGAATGTGTTCCGTTACCGGGAATACAACGAAGCATTGTATTCTTCCCTCAGTAAAAAAATGGGTAAGAAATGGGATTCACAAATCGGATTGCGGCTTGAGTTTACACAAACAGATGGTTACTCGAAAAATCTGGATCAAACCAACCTGAATCATTACATCAAGTTGTTCCCTACTGCTTATGTGACTTATTCACCAAACGACAAGCGTTCTTTTTCACTGAATTATAGCAGAAGAATCAGACGTCCGGACTTCGACTATCTGAATCCCTTCATTGTTCGTTCAAGTCCGTATTATTATTCTGAAGGAAATCCGTTTCTGAAACCGACAATTATCGACAACCTGGAGTTTTCCTATGTCCACAATCAGAATTGGGTTTCATCAATATATTACTCATACATTTCCGATTTTTCTCAGGATCTTTCTATTCCGGATGTGAATACCAATATCACCAGAAACACTCCATTGAATTATGCCAATGTGCACTCTGTTGGTCTTTCCACTTATTACAATTTCAATAAATGGAGCTGGTGGAACAGTTTTACCGGATTCAGTCTAAACTACCAGCTTGTGGATTCAAAAATCGATTTGTTTCAATCTGTCGGAGGATGGAACTCCTACTTCTATTCAAATAACAATTTCACGCTGAACAAATCCAAAACACTCATTGCCAGTGTCAATTACGGATTACAACCTTCAGGAAATTACCAAATCTTTCAGATCTCAGCAATGCATCTGCTGGATGTGTCTATACAAGCTTTGTTCTTCAAAAAGAAGCTTTCTCTTGGATTCACTTGCGAGGATCTGCTAAACGGACAACGACCTGTGGTTAGCTTTTATTCCAACGGCGTAAAAACGACTGTTCAAAACTACAATGATTCCAGAGCTTTCAGAATCTCTGTTACTTACAAATTCGGGAATGACAATCTGAAATCGAAAGAACGGAATTTTGGGAATGAGGAAGAGCAAAACAGAGCTAATTAAGCTTGAAATCAATTTTTGAAGAGAGCTTTTCAGGAGTTGGAAATGGAGAGTGGGGACGCGATGCATCACGTCCCCACTCTTTTTTACAGGCTTTATTGTTTAGATCTCTCCAACTATCATCTGTAATGTGATGCCAAATTGAAAATTTTGAGTTTTAGGATTCAAAGGATCTATCTCAAATTTGCAATATCGCAATATTACGAACCGATCTCAAGTTCAACATTACATAAGCACAAATAACCAATTGATTATCAACAATATAAATACAATAACCTTTTTCTATTCCGGTTCCGCAATCCCCAAAAAGATCACAACTCCGTCTCCACCAGGATTCCCGGCAACATCTATCAAAGCCGAAGGTTTCCAGTTGTTCATACACCACAAGTTTCCTGCTCCGTCGATGTTCGTTGATGTAAGCCGCATAATCGGTTGATAAGATTTCATACGGACTGCTGCAAATGAAGGTTCTCCTTCAACGAGTCCGATCGGTTCTCCCGGTCTTGTTTGGGTTCCGTAAAGCGGATGTCCGTTATCAAGCATCACCTCATCTCCTCCGGTAGGAACTGTTAGAAGTACCGCAGAATCCGGTTTTGACGCATCCCGGATCATGGTAACACCAAACGGAGCTTGTAAATCCAAAGTACCTGCTTTCACAGAACCTTTATCGTGTCCGAAATTAGCCAGGAAAACCGTTTGTTTCCGGTCGATTTTCACTCCCCATGGTGCGTACGTATTTGTTTCGTAATATTCCTTAAACGAAAGATCCTCTCCCGAAAGCACGGTTGCCCTGCTGCTTTCAACACCAACCACTACCACGTCTCCATTTCCATTGATTGCGACTTGCCGCAATGACTCAAACCCTTTCTGTTTATTCACTTTATTCGGATAGTCACTGTACCAACTCGCAGTTACAGTCAATTTGTTGTTTGACATATTTACTTTGTAAACGGCAGAAAGCACACATTTTTCAGGATCTTTGTCGTAATTCCCGATGCAGGAAACATAAGCATTTCCTTTGTTATCCGGTATCACATCAAACACTTTCAGATAAGGTGTTTTTTCATTCACCGGAGCCAGATCATATCGGTGTTTAATCGGAAATTCGTCACAAATGAGCGTAGTTTCTATCGACGGATCTGAAGCTGATTTCAGGTAGACAACCACAGCACTCGGTTCGCTTTCAAAAGGGTAAACTCCCACCGGAGCCGGAGCAAACGGATCCTGACATCCGACAGAGGCCATCCAGAGATTTCCTGCATGATCGTATTCCATACCTTGCACCCGCGACAAACCGGGAGTAAACCCATTGGAAGGACTCAGTGGTTTTCCAGTTGCATAATCAAACTGAGAAATACTTCCTTCCTGAGGATTGTTGAATTCTGATCCCCAACCGAAATTTCCGAAAGAAATCCGCTTTTTATCCGGACTGATTGCCGCACCGAATGCTACACCCAATAATCCTCCTCCCTGAACAGGTGAAAAGCTTGCCGGAGTTGCATCGTATTTATAAACCGGACAATGCGTTCCGGAATCTCCTGATCCAGCCCGGAAATTATTTGCCACCCAGGCATTGTCATCTAAGTCGAATACCACAAAAGCAGCCCCGCTTGGAATAAAATTCTTCGATCCCGATTTGTTGCTTTTGAGTGTGAGCGTCCAATTGTCCGGGATTTTCTCTTCTTTCGAAACATTCATGGAAACCAATGAAGGTTGATAGATTTCCGGCTGAGAGGCTGATAACAAATAAATCTTCTCGGCACCGGTACACGGGTCATGGAGCATATTTCGAACGGCCCCCAAAAAACTGCTGTTTGGAGTATTTGTTTCATGCCAGGCACTGTTTAAAAATGCGTCGTAGAAAAGTTCACCTGTGGAAAATCTGGGGTTTGTGAGGCAATAATATTGGAGATTACACAACGAGTTAAACATCGGATAACTATTCGTTTCCAATCCGTTTGGAGATGTTTGAATCATTTCAGCCATTCCGCCTTCCGTTAGAAACAGGTTTTGCTTCATTCCATAAGCAATCTTCATATTGCGTGAAGTCCCTTTCATTGTAACCAATCCATCGCTGTTAACGCTTGTCATTCTCGCAAAAGTATACATAGATGCGATGGAAGATTCCGGGCAAACCTGAACGACAGAATCACCGGTAAGATCCGGTAAATAAAAAGTCGCCAAAAGGTTCAAGGGGTGATTTTCTATTTTATGAGAAACGCCGTTCAATGTATATTCCTTTATCCAAACCGTTACGGCAAAATACTCAGATTCACCCGTCGGGATTTTGGCGCTAAAGGCTGTTCCTGTGAAATCACCGGAAAAAGCTGTTCCCACATATCCGGAAACAATTCCCTGCACGGAAAACTTTCCGGAAGTGATTGCTAAATTTTGAATGCCAACGTTAAATTGGATTGTTTGTGTAGTCATTGTGAATGTATTATCAGGTTCGTAAATAATGGAATCCACACAAATAACTACAGAAAACGAATCGAATGATGATTCAAAATCGGCTTATTTTTGAAGTCAGTGAATGTGGTCTCCGGCCTAAATTTACAATTTAGATCTTAACCGGGACCAAGTCACTCTTTGTTTTTAGTTGATTGTAAACTGCTTTTAATCCGTTTTAGTTGAAATTAACGATGCTGATCGATCAACACGACATTTCCATCCGGATCTGTGATCATAAAACCTGCAGGACCGCTTGTCTTCTCGTCCACTTCGGGACTGATTGCGATACCTTCGCTTTTCAATTGGCGCTGAATTTCACGCACGTCGTCAAATTGCTCCACGTTTTGCGCATTTTCGTCCCATCCCGGATTGAAGGTTAGAATATTTCCCTGAAACATTCCCTGAAAAAGCCCAACGAGTGCATTTCCGTTTTTCATAATGAGGTATTTTTGCTCCATTCCTCCGGCAAAAACTTTGAACCCCAGTTTCTCGTAAAATTCTTTCGAGACAGTCAGATCTTTTACACTCAGACTGATTGAAAACGCTCCTAATTTCATATTCTTTTCTTTTTCAGGTTTATTATAATCGATTTTGACAGCAGGTTTTTCGACAAAGATAGTGTTGAAATAGAACCCGAAGCAAAAAGATGATGCCGTTACAAGTCCTAAAATGATTAAAACCGTTTTTTTCATTTTGTATCTGTTTAATACTTTACAATGTAATACAAAATTTCAGAAATCTGATTCCACTATTTCCTGTATGATCTCTCCGTTTTGACTCTCCAGAGTAAGAACGAAACTCGTCGTATTTGGCACGATTGTCAATCCCAAGATTTTCCCTTCATAGTTCAGGTATTTCAATTGTTTATTACCATCAAATCGTTTGTTTTCGTAACGATCATAATTGTATTTTCCGTCACATTCATCGTACTCATAAACAGGATTCAGAAAAGAAGGATCTATCTCAAAAATCCCCAATCCTTCCTTTTTGTTTGAAACAATTATTTTGTTTCGAATAATCAGGAACTCGTTCTCCATGTAATCACCTCTTTTTAATCCGCCCAAATGAAATGAAAGAGTAAAACATCTCGTCAGATCGGTTTTATCATAAACCGTCATATGTTCTTCAGATCCGAAGTACCCGCTGGATGTTTCTGAACTGATCCACAAATAATCCTGAGTGATTCCTCCTTTTGCAATTCGTTCGTAAGCTCCATTTGATTTCAATTCCAGAAAATGTGAAAAATTCTGTTTATCGGATGAGTTCAACTTATAGAACAAGGCATACTTGGGCATTACCAGGTTATCAACTGCTATCAACAAACTATCTTTTATAAGCAAATCATCAATTCCCTTTCTGGGCGACAAAACTTTAGTGGGAATTTCAAGTGAAAACCATTTTTTGCTTCGTATGTGATACTGAATCAGCATTTCCTTTCCCATTTCTCCACCGATGAAGAGATTCTCCTCATTCATTAGAATACATCTGGGTTTAATATCAAAAGGAATGGACAGACGGATCTTTTTGTGCGAAGAAATTTGAAACAGGGTAACTATGTTTTCCGTCGTGTCAAGAAGCGCAACCTTTGTATTTTGATTCGTCGTAAAAATTGTATTCTCGTTGATGACAAAGGTTCTTCTTTTTTTAATTTCCTTATTCTCATAAGTATTCAAAGAAATTTTGTTCTTACTACTTACCAACAGAAAGTAATCTCCGGAATTTAATCCGTTTTGCCCGAAAACAATCGAAGTAAAACAGCTGATAACTATAAGCAGAATTAATTTATTTATCATTTGGCGCAGGTAGTTTTTATCATTTTACAAGGATAAATATAGATCGGTGGTATCAACTTTAGCAAATGAAGTTATTTTTTGACAAATATAGGATTCGCGATCTATTTAGCAGGCTTGACAGTTGCATTTTTAGCCAAAGTATCGAGCATGTTCGTGAAAAGAGAATGGATCTTATTCAATTGGTCTATCTGTTTGATTTTACTGTCCAATACGTAGTAAAGCATAAAACTCCCTTCTTTCGGTTTTTCATTGAACAATCCTTCACCGTCCGTTACAGCCAAACGAATTGTTTCACTTTCCAGAAGCACATTTGTAATCGAACTATTTGAAAGAATCAATTGAGTTTTAGCTTCATCATTACTTTTGATCATAAATCTCTTATCGAATCGTTTGTCTCCGGTTTGAACATCCTGTGCACCAAAAAACTTACTGATGTTCTCTATTAAACCTTGTTGAGTAATCAATAAATTGAAATGGTCTTTGGAAGCAAACTCTGTTATTACGCGAACATATTCGGATTCGTATGTGTTTCCTCCAACAGTTGTATAATGAATATGTGTTTCGATTGTTATTAAAAAGTCTCCATACGGGTATTCCAATTTGTATCCCCTTGGTGAGAAACGGAAGATACCTGAATTTTCCAGAGAAAACTGTTTCCAGATAACTCCATAATCTTTTCCGAACAAGGAGTCGTATATATTTTTGAATAGTCCCATTCCGGATTTTTATTTCTTCAACAACTTCATCTCTTTCAAGGATCACACCCGCATGAGAGTTTATGGATTATTTCAATCGCTCCAATTGTCCTTTGCGTTTGACAATATTCTTATAATCCCATTGAATTTCCCTTGCTTTCGCTAACCAACGTGCCAAATCTTTTGTGTTCACTTCACTTACATCGGTGTAGCGCGACTCCGCAGCTTTAAAGGTTCCTTCCGGTTTCAGACCCGTTTCATCAAATGACTGGCCGCTCCAAAACAACAAACGCACACAGTTTTTCAATTTACTGTATCCAACCACCGGATTTCCTTCCAGAAACCAAACAGGATGCGCATGCCAGATTTTGTTTTCGGCCTCAGGAAGCCCTTTGCAAATTTCATTCGCCAACAGATCGCAAATCAATTGATTTTCTTCTGTCTGCATTTGATTGTATGTTTGAGTATCCGGATTCATTTGGAGCTTTTTAATTTGAACTGACTTATTAAAGATAACAAAAGTGTAGGGATGCGATGCATCGCGTTCATACACTTTCTCTTATTCCTTGATCTTGATTGCCCCTGTCCGGTACAAATCCAATGCTTTTTGTAAAATATGTTCCATTGTCTCAATAGGTAGATCTTTATCAGGATCAACTCTAAAAATCTTCATTCTCGAGCGATCTCCTACTTCCAGATCAGGATGATCAAGGTATTTTCCTTCTACTATCAGGATATATGGCTTATCTGTTTTTTTATCCGTCCATAAATAGCAGAATATCTTTTTTCGATAGCAAAAACAAGGCATTCCCCACTTTCGAGTTTCCGTAATATCCGGATCCTGTTCAAGAATCATGCTTCGCAAGGCAAGCAGGCAACTCTTGTTCGGTTCTGCTTTGTTTAAATAGTAGTTCTGGAGTTCTTCAAGCATGATTTACTATTTTTCCGGATTAAAAACACCAAATAATGGGTTTAACTTGTTCAAAAGATAGAAAGTTCCATGCAAAATATTGAAACTTTTGAATATCAAAACTTCGTCAGCTATTTTTGACTGCAATTAAAAAGTCAATCTCAGCATCTGAGGGATTTTGTGCCTTTTCTCCAAAAACTTCAAAGTCTGCGGTGAATACTCTGTCTAATTCCATTCCCCAAATCTCAATCCATTTATTGATGATCAGTCCTTTCATTAAATCTCCTTTGGCTGACATTTTAAGGTAGTTTCCACCTTCAATTGATTTTCCGATCATTCCATCAGGAATTTCGTCCAGGTTTTCTACTTTGCAACCCAATATCGTGGTGTACGGTTTGGTGTGGTCGCTTTCATAGTCCGTGTAGATCGAATACACGGTATTGTCCACTTTGTTCGGGATAGTTTCGAGTACTTTTTCATTCATAAACTTTCCCCATAAAGCTGCAATGTCTGTTGCAGCCTGGTTGTTTTCATTGGTCGTTCTTACCGAAATGCCGATTACTTGAAAAGGCTCCATTTTAAATCTGTCCATTTGATATTTTTTTGATACAGCACAAAACTAAAACGGCACTGCGACAGCCTTATGTCAAGGGTTCAGAAAAAAGTTTTTGCTTTGCAGATTTCGAAGTATTCCTGCAAGGTCATTTTGTGAGGTTCAAACTTGTCTGTCAGTGTATTCAGATTCTGGATTCTATCCAATCGAAATGCTCTGAAATCCTTTCGCAAGCGGCAAAAAGCAATGAGCAACCAATTGTCCTGTGTGCTGTAAATGGCAAAAGGTTCGATGATTCGTTCTGTGGTTTTATTCGTATCCGGCGAGTGGTATTTTATGTTGACAAGATCAAAATTCGTCAGCGCTAACTGCAAAACGGAAAGATGATTACTTGTCCGGTCGTTATCCTGGTTATTTCTGAATACAATGCGCCTGGAAAGCAAGTCTGCCTTGTCTTTCGTGTTATTACGGAGAACGGATTTTATTTTGTTGATCGCTTCCGAATATTCTTTTACCAATGAAGCGTCTTTGTTTTTCTGGATTAACTGCTCAGCTGTGATCAAAGCGTTGGCCTCACTTTCGGTAAACATTACCGGAGCGATTCGGTATCCTTCCATCAACGAATATCCTTTTCCTTCTTCCGTCAGAATGGGAACTCCGGCTTGTTCCAATGCTTTTATATCCCGATAAATGGTTCTGTTACTCAGCGAAAACCTGGTTGCAAGCTCAGCAGCCGTCAAAAGCCGTTTCGTCTGCAACTGTGTCAGAATCGCTACCAGCCGGGAAAGCCGCTTTGTGTCATTGTTACTCATTTGCTGTTGTCTTTTACCAAACGGACCTTTTATTTCGTTTCGATATCGATTATTTTTTGTCCGTTTTTACCCAAATAATGTTTCAATAAGTTTTCATAAACGCCTGCACCTGTATCAGAGTTGGTGAAAATCAATATTCCATTTTTCGTTTGCGGAAAAATAAACACGATTGTTTGAACACCTTTGTCAGAGCCTCCGTGAGACAAAGCATATTCTCCATTTCCAAGCTCATAAATCTCGAAGCCCAAGCCAAAATACTTTCCTCTCGTACTGGCAACCTGATGCGAAATCATTTCATCAAAAAGTTTCTTTGACAATCCGTTGCTGTTCATCACACTGACCAAAAAGGTTCCATAATCTTCAATGGTCGTCAACAAATCATCAGCTCCATTCGGAATTGTCCTCTTGACCGTTTCATACACGTTTCCATTTTTATCATAGCCAAGAGCAAGCCTTGATGTGTCGATATTTTTATCCCAAACATATCGCGTATCATTCATCTTAAGCGGTTGAAAAATGAGCTCATCCGCTAATTGCTGTAATGATTTCTTGAACTTTTTCTCCAATGCCTTTCTGAGGTATTCCAATCCTTCACCGGAATATCCGTGTTTTGTTCCCGGATCAAAAAGAAACCGGAGTTTTTGGTCTTCCATCATCCAACGCCAATTCGGGAAACCTGTTTGGTGGCTCAGAATCAATCTGGTGGTTATTTTTTTGCTTCTTGGGTCGCCGGCAATATCCGGATCTGTCCAATACTTATCAATCGGTTCGTCTAAATCCCATTTGCCTAAACTTACCAGTTTCAGCGCAATCATTGCTGTTACAGGTTTCGTTAAAGAAGCTACGTTGAAAATCGTGTTGTAAGGAGCTGCATTTCCTTTTGCGATTTCACCATACACTTTTATCTGCTGCAGTTTACCATTTTCAATAATTCCCAATCCAAGTGTCGGCACTTTGTTCTCTTTCAGCCATTGTTCCATTTCAAAATCATTCCCAAACAGGGAGCTTTCTCCTTGTTGGACCTGATACGCCTGTCGATCAGTATTTAAGGCCAAACTATCTTTCGAAAGATTCGCCTGATCGGAATTTGAGTTTTTGTCGGTCTGTCCGAATGCCGGAAGTGTTGTCAAAAAAAGGATCAATAGCTGATTTTTCATGCTGTTTGTGTATCGTTTGCTCTGCGTTTAGTGAATTGCTGTTGTCTGACGATGATTTACATCAGTATTTCATTCGCTTCCGTCAGAATGATCGGCTTTCCGTCCGTTACAATAATCGTATGCTCGTGTTGCGCCATGAAACCTCCTTTGTTTCCGACCATTGTCCATCCGTCATTCAACGTGTCTGCATAGCTTGAAGTCGTTGAAATAAATGTTTCGATCGCCACAACGGAATTCTTCTTAAATCGTCTTTGGTCCAAGCGGTTTTTGTAATTGAGCAATTCATCCGGTTCTTCGTGCAGGCTTCTGCCTATTCCATGTCCGCCCAGATTCCGAATTACCTTGTAGCCTCTCTTTTTTGCTTCAGATTCCATCAAAAATCCAATGTCGGCGATTTTCACCCCTCCGCGAATACTGTTGATCGTTTTTTGCAGAATTTCTTTCGATGCATCCACTAATTTTTGATGTCCGTATCGATCTTCACCCAATACAAATGAACCGCCATTGTCTGCCCAAAAACCATTCAATTCGGCAGAAACGTCAATATTGATTAAATCTCCTTCTTTCAGTATTCGTTTGTTTGAAGGAATGCCGTGACAAAATTCGTTGTTCACGCTGATGCAGGTCCATCCCGGAAAACCATACGTTAAGTAAGGTGCGGATTTTGCCCCGAAACCGGCTAAAATTCCTGCACCGTATTCATCCAGTTCTTTGGTGCTCATTCCGGGCTGCGCGTAGTGTATCATGTGTCGTAAGGTCTCTGCAACAGCGATACTCGCTTGTTGCATTCCTGTTAGTTCGGATTCTTTTGTGATTGACATATTGTTCTTTTTTGACGTTTGTATGAAACTGACAAGTTAAAGTTAGTTAGTTATTTGTTTAAGTATCCTATCCAGTTCTTCGTAGATGTTTTCCGAGAACCCCATGGATGAAAACCTTACTTTTCCATTTTGATCTATGATATACAAAGTAGGATAAACCCGAATGTTGTATTCTGTCGGAATTTCATTTACCAGTAAGATCGGATAATCCATCGGTACTTGTTGCAGAAATTTCTCAATTTTATCTTTCTGTTTCAACTGATTTTCAATCGGGTTGATACCTACAATCTCGATTTTGTCTTTGTATTTTTGTTTTAGCTTATTTAAATGCGGTATTGTTTTGATACATGGCATGCAGGATGTATACCAAAAGTCCAGGATCATGACTTTGTTTGAGTTGAGTTCTATCGTTTCATTATAATTTGGAAAAATCGTTCCTTTTATTTTAGGAATTACTGTTCCGTTCTCCAACAATTTGTAATCCTCTTTTGTCAACGGTTGATAATTTTCCGTTTTGAATGTTTTTAAATAATTCCCTGCCCTCTTGTCAAAACTGGCTTCATTCAACTGGTCGAAGGTCAGATTATTGATCAACCATTGATTCTCTTGAATCTGGTCTTTATATCTGGCCTGATAAGTTATTTTAATGATTGTCTGTGTCTTTTTGTCGATATAAATTGATTCTTCCCGATCATAATAATCTTCATCATCCGGATAGCTTATTTTCACTTTTAAACAATTGCCGGTGTCAGAATAGCTCCATTTGTTTTCAGGATTCTTTAGCTTTCTTTGCAATTTGTCCATTTCTAAAAAATAGATATTCAATACACTCCCGTCCATGTTTCCTTCAACCGGAAAGGTTTGTTCTTTTGAAGCATTGAATTTGGTGACAACTTCCTCGCTCAGGTCGATCACAAAGAGATCGTTGGGTTTGTAGTATTTTATCACATTCACAAAGCTGTCTTTCCGGTCATATATAAAAAAGCCTTTGAAGATCGTATCCGTTTCAGACTTCAGGATATCAACATGGCTGGTAACAGTCATTGGTTTTTCATCATCAAAATACTTAATCTCATACACAACGTCATAGGAAACGCTCTCGTGTGACTGATATTTTTCGATTGTTTTTTCAAGAATTTGTTGTTGCTCTTCAGACTGCCCGAAAAGATGAAAAGAGAAGAATAGCAGTAATAAAAGTGAAATCTGTTTCATAAAACAACAGTTTATAGTGTGTATGCAATAACGTGTTATTTCCACAGAAGTTGTTACTCTCCTTTCTTTGAGACCTGTGAACACTTTATTCGCTTTGAATCTACTAATTTATACTTTCTTTATTAATCAATCCTTCACAACAAACTAATACATTAGTTTAACTTATTGAAAGTTCAATGAAAATGATTTATAAAAAGAAAAACGATTTATCCGAAGACAAATCGTTTTTAAAATCGTATTCATTCTGTTTTTTCAATCTTCAATGGCTTCAATCCCTTGTTCTTTGAGTTTTGCCAATGCGTCTTTCATTGCTTGTACTTTTTCGGAGGAATGTCCTTGCCAGACTGTAATTTCACCGACAACCTTAAACGGATGTTCTGATCGGTAAGACATCGTCGGGTTGCCCGGGAATTTTTTATCCGTAACATTCGGATCATCTTCTATCTGCCCGGTTGGTTCTACCAGATAGATTCTCTCCCGACCATCACCCAAAGCAAGTTCAGCGCCCCAAATAGCGGCATCCAAAGTGGCTGTCAAATAGATGTATTTCGCTTTTTTCTGCTGACCGTAGTTTGATTGAATTCCTGTATTAATCAAATCTCCGATCTTTAAATCAGCTTTTGTTCCATGAAAAAAGGTTTGAGAAAAAGGACTTTGCCCTGAATCATTCGATTCGTTCTCACTTTTACTCTGCTTCATGCATTTGACTTTTTAATTGCGTCGAGATAGATCTTTTTAATGCTGTTTTTTTCTTCCCGCTTGCAAATCGCCTCCATGGCAGGAAGCAGATCTTTATTGTATTTTGTTTTCAGCTTTAAAATTTCGCCCAATGCAAAAGCGGCACTCCATCGCACAACTGTTCCTTCGTGCTCCGAATTATCGAGCAGGTTTTTGATTGCCTGATCCATACTTCCGGGAAACAGATGCACCGTATTTCCAATCACTTTTGCGCTTTCCCATTTGATTCGCGGCGCCTTTTCGGTCAAAGCAGCTGTAACAAATTGAAAGCTCTTTTCATTGGCAATGGAAGGTTTTTGCTTTGTTGCGTATTCCAATGCTTCAATGCAGGTTGCTTTTATCGGATCTTTTGCTGTTCCGGCAAACTCCAATAAACTATCCGTGGTGATCTTATTATCAAGAACCAACTTACTTAATATTTCTGTTTTTTCTTTTGACTTGATTGCCTTGTCATTCAGAAGCGCTGATATCTCCATTATTCCCGATTAAAATTTTCTATTTCTTTTATTCCAGTTCAATTTGCTTTCATTTAGCATGAAGCAATAATATTAAATTATTCATTAGTAATAAATCTAATTTTTATCATTTTGAACTATTTCGATCGCGAAATAAAACAATCCCACTGACAACCCTATGGCAGTCTGTTTAAAAAAAACCTGGTTTTGTATGAAAATATAGGTAGTTTTTTCCACAGATGCACAGATAAATGCTCGCCTACCGGACTCGTTGGTTGAATTGTGGTGACTGTAAGCGCCACCAATATCTGCGCATCTGTGGGGCTTTAAATACTATTATTCTAAGAATTCCCGGACGGGGCAAAAAACTTTTGTTTTTATCAGCTGGTTTCATTGGGAGCGGATAGCAAATTCTTTATCCTGTTAATCAGAATCCAATGATAAATCACCAGTACAAAACCGATCATCCCGGCAACCTGTCCCACGAGATTGGGAATAAATGACATGATTTGAGCAATGCTCCAGCCGATTCCCGATACCATTCCGAAATCCGTAATTTGACTGAGTTTATCGTTGTTTTTCTTTTCTTCTTCAAGGGATCTTGCCAAATCAATCACAATGAAGAAGTCTTCCACGAAATTAAACGGTAAAGCGAACATATACCAAACAGCATTGGGTTTTGCCTTTCTGTTTTCGGGCTTGATTTGCAGGTAACACTTTTTCAATGTTCTGCAATAAAACGCAACCATTCCGAAAAAAGCTCCCATGATCAGCATGGCGGGAACCATCCCGATACGATAAATCTCGGCCAGAATACTTTCATTCTTTGAATCGGCGAAAACCGGAAATAGTACCCACCAAACCAGGAGAGCTGTTAAAATTATTCTTACTGCGAGATTCATTCCTTTCATTTTTTTTCGTAAAAATGGTAAACCTCGTTCAGACGAAATTTGACCTAAGTCAAAAAATCAGATTTTGGAGCGAATCCGGCTCAATGTTTCCAGGGAGATTCCCAAATAAGATGCAATAATGGTAAGTTTCAGGTGCTTTAAATAGCGTGGTTCTCTGGCTATCAGATTCAGATATCTTTGAGCAGCACTTTGTGTCCGGAACTCCATAAATCGCTTTTCAAGCCAGATTGTATAGTATTCTGCAATAGCCAGATCCAACTGAACAAGCTCCGGGAATTCACTTTTCAACTTTTGAAAACTGCCGAAATTGATCTGCACCACTTTCAGATCGGTAATGGCTTGAATAAACTCTGTGCTTGATTTTTGGTAACAAAAGCTTTCAAATGAAACTGCCAGATCATCTTTCAAATACAATTCAGTGGTCAGCTCTTTATCTTCGGAACGGGTGAATTTTCGTGCAACTCCTTCCTGAATAATGAAGCAATTTTGACAAACTTGTCCTTCGGAAAGCAAAAAACTTTCTTTCCTGAGTTCTTTGTATACCAGCAAGTCGTCCAATCCTTTCTGAGCTTCCGGACTAATCTTCAGGATGATTTCATCCATTTTTCGAGCTAAATCAGACATCATTACATTTCATTGGGTTGAATGTTTTTGGCAATTCTGAATCCGAGGTCATCAATTTTGAATTTTAAAGGATGACTTCTTCTCCGGGTTGTTGCCATTACACTTCGTTCTTCGTCACACCAACCACCACCTCTGAACAAGCGGTAAGAACCGTAAACAGTTTCGTCATAAATATCCGAACACCATTCCCAAACATTGCCTAACATATCGTAAAGTCCCCACGCATTTGGTTCTTTTTGCCCGACATCATGCGTTGTCCTTTCTGAATTTTCCTTGTACCAGGCAATGTTGTTCAAATCACCGTATCTGATGCCGCCTGTTCCTGCTTTACAAGCATATTCCCATTCTGCTTCTGTGGGCAAACGAAAACCATTCGCTGTGATATCAAAAGTAATCTGCTCGTTTTCTTCCTGTATGAAATAGCACGAATTGAGTCCAGCCTCAGCGGATAACCGGTTACAAAAAATAACCGCTTCTTTCCAGGTAACTGTTTCTACAGGCCGGCTGCTGCCTTTAATTGTACTCGGATCGTCATTCGTCAGTGCAAAATACAATTCTTGTGTTACCGGGAATTTTGCCAGCAGGAAAGGTTCGATCTCAACGGTCCATTTCTTTTTGGTTCTGTCGTCGCGCAATTCTATTTCACCACCCGGAATCCGGATCATTTGGTCGGTAATTCCTGAAATTAAAGTTGTATCCATTTTAGTTGAATTCATTGTTTGAAAGAGGTTCTGTTCGTCAGCGTCTCTTTAACAATCAAATTGAATGGCAATTTCTCCGGCTTTCCCTACGACACGCCCTTTTCCTGCTTCAGTAGAAAGAAACAAAAGAGCTCTTTCTTCTTCATAATCCCTGTTCGATCTGACAATAATATCCGGCTTTCCGTCGCTGTCCAAATCCCCGATAAAAAGCAATTCCGTGAAAGTATCATTGAAGGATTCTTCCTCCAAAAACAAAGTTTCGGGAAGCTTGTCTGCCGAAATATAGAGTTTGTAATTTTTCACCTGCTGGAATAGTTCTTCTCCTGTATCAGTAAGCACTTTGTCGGACGAAATCACATCACCTTCGGCACGCAATAAATATCCGATACCGTTGTATTTGAAAGCCATTTTTTCTCCGGGCCAGATTTTGATTTTGTTCAGTTTTACAGCATTTACTTCTCCCTGCTTCAGTCCCGGATGCTTGATCAAAAGCAATGTCTTGTTCTTCGATTCGATTGTTTTAGTGGAATCACCCGAACATTCGGAATATCCTCCTTCAATGGAGAAATCTGCTTTTCCTAAATAATACTTCCCCTTTTTCTCATATAGATCCATCCAGTCTTTCGTTAGGTTATTCGCCGGATTTTTCCCTTCCCAATCGCGGTAAGTGCTGGGTAAAAGAATCTCAAAACCGGGTTCTGAGTCTTCTTTCATTGCCTCTTCAACGGAAGATTTACCAGTGGATTTCTCAGGCACTTGTTCAATAGGAACTGTTTTCTTTTCTACTTTGGGTTTCGTTGAATTATTGCAGGAAACAAGAATAAGAGTCATTAAAATGTAAGTGGTAATTTTCATTCGGCTATGATTTTATTATCTGGTAATTAAAGTGTATTTCTATAAAATCTGATTGATGTATGAAGGAGCGTCAATCTTTTCGATATTGTCTGCATTCACAGCTCCCTCGATTCCATCATTGGAATAACTGTCTAAAAATTTGCTTCTGGAACGGGCTCCTTTCAATTTCAACAACAGATCCAGGTACTCTTTAAAATAGATGACATATGAATCCGTGTAGCAAGCCTGGTTGTCGGATCCCAAAAGCATCGGAGGATTAGAAGTTTTATTCAGAATAAAGGCCACATCTTTACTATGACCAAACAGATCGAATGGTTGAATGACAATATTTTCCCAATCGCTCAGCATGTCGTAATCTTCAAATTCACCTTCAGATACAGACACTTCAGGATCTTTAAGGAAAACTGTTTCAATAGAAGGAATCATGATAGAACCGTCGGGAGGCATATTTTGACCAAAATAGGTAAATGCATCCAATGGTTTTTCGAAGCTTTCAATTTGCTTTTTGATTTTGTCAAATGAATCGTTATTCTTATTGATCCAAAGCAATTGAATACCTCCGCATTCCTTGTAAAAATCCGTAATCGAATCATCCAATGGATAACCCAATTCGCTTTCTACGCTTGTAATTGCTTCTAAATCGGGAGGGAAAACCGCATAATGCGCTACATAAATCTCCGGATTTGATTTTAACTCTTCTACTGCCTCATTTAATTTTTTTGTAAAACTCATCATTTACTTTTTTGCCATTTATACTAACCCGATTGCAGTTCTTTTGCCTGATTCAGTATTAATTAGAATCTGAACTCGCCTTTTTAAACTGAAGGTGTTCCATCTCTTTACCAGCAAGTGTTTTTTCACCCACGATTTCAAAGCCCAATTTCAAATACAGTTTTTTAGCATTCGGATTGTCTTTATCTACCAACAAACCGAGTGTTTCATTCCTTTGATCGACGTATTCATGAATCAAAAACTGAAATATTTTTGAGCCGATTCCTTTTCCCTGTTGATTCGGATTCACCGCTACACAATCAATGTAATATTCTCCGGCCTGTGTTTCGTCTTCAGGATTGAATTCTTTGTTAAACAGCGTGTTGACTTTGTGTGCAACCGGTTCTCTCAACTCATTTAATCTCGCCCCGTCATACACCAATGCAACACCAACAATTTCACCTGCCAATTCTGCTACCCAGCAGTTTTCATAAGAATATTGATTTCCTTTCTCTTCGGTTAAACTACTTAAAAACCAAAGCGCTTTTTCCGGTGATTTCTCTCCGATGAACTTATAAACGATGTCTTCCATTGCCAATATAATATGAGAGGCAATAATTTCAGACTCTTCCTGATTTGCTTTTCTGATAAACATAGTTTGATTTGTCTACTTCTAAAAATAGAACTATCTGTTTGATTTTCGATGAAACGGGCTGTAATGATTTTTTAAACAAGCTTTTTGGTCATTTGATAGTTCGATAGATTTACTCCTTTTTTAATTATCGTTTGTTCCGCCAGAACAATGAAGTCATTCTTCTCAAAAAAGGGTTTTGCTGTTTTACTGATATCCGAAATTAAATCGGTTTGCTTCAATCGTCTTGCTTCAGCTTCAATCTCGGCAAGCAATCTGTTTGCGATTCCTTGCCGTTGGTGATCTTTGTGAATATAGAAAAAGTCAATGTAATTCCCTTTGTCCAGTGTTGCAAATCCAACGATTTTGTTTTCGTTCTGAGCAACTAAAACAAATTGCTTTGTGATCATTTCGTCCCAACGTTGTTTGTTTTCAATACCGGATGTCCATACTTCAATTTGTTGTTTGTCGTAGTCAGCAGTACAAACTGTTGTTATGGTATCTACATATAGCTTCTGCAATTCGATCAAGTCGTTTTGCTCTCCTTTTCTAAGGGTAAAAGAATGATGCATTTCTGTTTGTTTTTTGGTGGTCAAATCAGTTGAAGTCCTTTCAGTATTAAAAACGCTGCAAAAACAATCTCCTGCAAAACAATGGGTACATTCAAAATCAAATATACCGGGGAAATGATTTCTACCCGTTTTATCAAGGCAAGAATACTCGCGATGATTGCTATTACGGAACCAAATAAGCCCCAAACGGAAAGCCAGATTGGAACCAGTTCCGATTGAATCATGATGATGTTTAACAGGATTCCTCCCATGCATAACACGATGATCATACCAACATGATTCACCAAATCGCGCGCTGTTTTGAGTAAGTCTCCGATCAAGGTATAATGAGACAAATTTGAAGCATTCCCTTTGACAAATTCCTGACTTAAGTTCAATATCAGCAAGAGTATTATGGTTCCTATTAAAACAAACAGCCCTGCTATAATTCTGGAGATAAGAAATCCTGTTGCTAATTCTCCATTAGAAATTTTCAGTATCGGATAGAACAAAATTGCAATCCCGATATATAAAACCATCATTAAAAACTGAAAAAAGACTGCTTTATATGTTTGATTTGGCCGCTGTGCGGCTTTCGTTAAATAATCCGAACTATCTACGGAAGGAGCAACGCTTAAAATTCCTGCAATAAAAACGAGTAAATACAAAACACCAATAACTATTAAGATTCCGCTATATGTATCCATCATTCGATTTTATTAAGTCAACTTCGTATTTAAGAAGAGCGCAAAGGAATTTCTATTACTATCCTCTAAATTCTCGCACAAGAGATAAAAATAACACTTAAAATGGTAAACAAAAAAAGTGATCCGTCCGGAGACAAATCACTTTTTTATTTTAAGAGTCGTTTTGAGTTTTTCGGTTACTATTTGCAAGCAGCTTGCCTGAACGAATAACACCTGAATGTCCACTCCCGACCAATGTGTTTCGTTACATTATCAGATTCTTCTCAATTCCCAGGTCTCCAGATCTTCTTCCGGATAATCTCCCAGTTTGTTCCAAATCTCTACACGGTCTATCATTCCATTTGTAAAATGTACCGATGTTTCTGCATGAATATTCAATTCTTCATTGATCAATTCAACTTTAGATAATTCGGGACTTGATTCTCCGAATAGTTCGTGTAACTGCTCATCTGTTAACCAAAATTCTTTGGCCTGCTTTCTATACTCAATAAAAATAAGAAGTCCGGAATCCGTATGCTCATATTCCACTTCTTCTAAATGCTCCAACTGGTTGGTGATTTGTGCTTCGTGCTTTTCACCTTGCAGTGTTGCTGTAATAATTTCTAATGTGAGTTTTGATTCGATCATGTTTTCGTCATTATTTGTAAACAAAAAGCGATTTTCCACCTGAGGCGGAAAATCGCTTTTCAATATTTATCAGAACTTCGTCTCCTCTTAGCCTCCTCCAAAGGTGACTGAACAGGGTCGAAGGTACCGACTAATTATTTTCCTGAACGCTTACGCTCGCCTTCTTTCAACAAGATTTTGCGGATACGCAGGTTTTCCGGTGTTACTTCAACATATTCATCTCCCTGGATGTATTCCAAACACTCTTCCAAACTGAAGATTTTTGCCGGTGCCAAACGAACTTTCTCGTCTGCTCCTGATGAACGCATGTTCGACATTTTCTTTGTCTTTGTTACGTTCACACACAAATCTCCTGCACGTGAGTTTTCACCGATTACTTGTCCTTCGTAGATGTTTTCATTCGGATTAATGAAGAATTTACCACGATCTTGTAAGTTATTCAATGAGAATGGAATCGATGTTCCTTGCTCCAATGAGATCATAGATCCGTTTTGGCGCCCGGGAATATCTCCTTTGTATGGTTGGTATTCAAGGAAACGGTGAGTCATAATCGCTTCACCGGCAGTTTGTGTCAACAAGTAGTTACGCAATCCGATAATTCCACGGGATGGAATCTGGAATTGAATGATCATACGAGCTCCTTTCGGCTCCATATTCGTCATTTCACCTTTGCGTTTTGTCACTGCTTCTACAGCTGTTCCTGAAAACTCTTCCGGTAAGTCGATTGTCAATTCTTCAATTGGCTCACATTTTTTACCGTCAATTTCTTTCAAAATTACCTGTGGCTGACCAACTTGTAATTCGTATCCTTCACGACGCATTGTTTCGATCAATACTGATAAATGCAATACACCACGACCTGCAACGATCCACTTGTCTGCTTTATCCGTATCTGAAACACGCATTGCAAGGTTTTTCTCTAATTCTTTCTGCAAACGCTCCTGGATGTGACGAGAAGTTACTTTCTTCCCTTCTTTTCCGAAGAATGGTGAATCGTTAATAGAGAACAACATGTTCATCGTAGGCTCATCGATTTTGATAGATGCCAATGGCTCCGGATTTTCAACATCACAGATTACATCACCGATCTCAAAACCTTCAATTCCTGTTACAGCACAAATATCTCCTGCAGCAACTGAATCTACTTTACGACGCTCAGTTCCGTCAAATACGAACAATTCTTTCACACGGTGTTTCTCTTGAGTTCCATCGCGTTTTGCCAATACAATCGGCTGATTTTCTTTCAATTCTCCACGGTGTAAACGACCGATAGCGATACGTCCAACGTACGTAGAGAAATCCAAAGAAGTGATCAACATTTGTGTATTTCCTTCTTCAATTTTACGTGGCGGGAAATAATCCAAAATCTGATCCAACAAATCTGTAATATCTGTTTTCGGTTGTTTCCAGTCTGTAGACATCCAACCGTTTTTAGCAGAACCGTAGATTGTAGGGAATTCCAACTGCTCTTCGTTTGCATCCAGTTCGAACATCAAATCGAATACTTTTTCATGAACTTCGTCAGGAGTACAGTTGTCTTTGTCAACCTTGTTGATTACCAACAATGGTTTGATTCCCATTGACAATGCTTTTCCTAATACGAAACGTGTTTGCGGCATCGGACCTTCAAAAGCATCCACCAGCAAACAAACTCCGTCAGCCATATTCAATACACGCTCTACCTCTCCTCCAAAGTCGGCGTGACCAGGAGTGTCGATAATGTTAATCTTTGTTCCTTTGTAAGAAACGGAAACGTTTTTAGATACAATCGTGATTCCACGTTCGCGCTCTAAATCGTTACTGTCCATAATCAAATCCCCGGTAGGACGATCACGTTCATTCAATACATTTCCTGCCTCAATCATTTTATCAACCAATGTTGTCTTACCGTGGTCAACGTGTGCAATAATTGCGATGTTTCTAATTTCCATTGTTAATCTTTTAAACTAGAAGTTGGAATTGCTTCCCCCTTTGGAGGGGGACTGAGGGGGAGGATATTTTCAATTTATCTCTCCGTATTGCTTCCCTGGCACTTCTTTGTTATTCTTTGTTGATTTAAAAATCTTATTGTAATAATTGCTTTGTCTCCCCCTTCCCTCCAAAGGAGGAGACAAAGTCTCAATTACTTGTAGCTGTTTGAACTGAATTTTCTACCAGACGAAGATGAACGACGATCTGAACTTCCTTCTCTTCTGCTTGATGATCCGGAACCTCCGGAAGCAGAACCATAGGATTTATTCCCGGAGAATCCTCCTTTGCGCTCACGATCTCCACCACTGCGGCGATCACTTCCTCCTTCAGACGATTTACCGTAGCTGGAATTTCCACCTCTGAAACCTCCACCGCCTGAACGACGATCTGAGCTTCCTGAAGAACGGTCACGATCTCCGAATGAACGACGTTCTCCGCCTCCACTTCTGCTGCGATCTCCACCGTCTTTCTTCTGAGTGATTTCAACGCTTACGCTGTGTCCTTCGTAATCAGCACCATTTACTTTAGATAAAATAGCTGATTCATCTGTTTTGTCTGCTTCAAAGAATGAGAAGTTCGGCATCACGTCGATACGACCGATAGAACCACTGTTCAATCCTGTTGAATCACAGATTACACGTAGCAAACCACCAGGGTTCAATCCATCGCGTTTTCCAAGACTAACAAAGAAACGGGTTCTGTTTGCGTTATCGCGGTCTGCTCTCGGAGCACGTTCGCTTCTTTCCCCTCTGTCGCTTCTTTCGAAACGGTCTTTGCGGTCAAAACGATCATCGCCTCTTCTTTCTTTGCGATCTTCACGATCACCTCTTCCTGAACTCACATTCAAATCACCTGCACGGTCATAGTACTCGATGAATCGGTTGAATTCTGCTGAGATGAATTTTTTGATCACTTCTTCTTTTGACAACTCTTCGAAATCTGCCATGATTGCAGGCAAGAAAGGAGCGATATCATTTTCTTTTACTTCGATTTCTTTCACTTTAGAAATCAATTTGTTCAATTGAATTCCACAAATTTCTGAAGCTTCAGGAATCAAAGCAGCTGTAAACGTCGTACGAATCTGACGTTCGATTGCTTTAATTTTATAATTCTCACGTGTATTGATCAATACCAAAGACTTTCCCTGACGACCTGCACGAGCTGTACGACCTGAACGGTGCGTGTAGTTCTCGATATCATCCGGTAAGTTGTAATTGATAACGTGTGTAATATTGTCTACGTCAATTCCACGAGCAGCAACGTCTGTTGCAACTAACAACTGGATTGAACGCTCACGGAAACGATCCATAACACGATCACGCATTGCCTGAGATAAATCTCCGTGCAAAGGTTCAGCGCTATATCCTTCTTTTGCCAATTTCTCAGCAACAGTAGCCGTTTCATTACGTGTACGACAGAAAACCAATCCGAAGATATCCGGACTAGCATCGATTAATCTTTTTAATGCATCATAACGATCACGCTCTTTTACTGTATAGTAAATGTGCTCGATGTTTTCGTTACTTTGATTTTTGTGGCCCATGGCAACTTCCAAAGGATCTGTCATGTAGTTTTTCGCAATCGCAGCCACTTCTTTTGGCATTGTTGCAGAAAACAACCATACATTCTTTGTTTCAGGAGTAGCTTCCAAAATTGCGTCAATGTCTTCCTTGAAGCCCATATTCAACATTTCATCTGCTTCGTCAAGCACAACTGTTTCAACTGTTTTCAAGTTGATTGCTTTACGATTGATCAAATCAACCAAACGCCCGGGCGTTGCTACAACGATTGTTGCACCACGCTTGATATCACTCATTTGCTTACGGATATCAGTACCACCGTAAACGGCTACTACTTTAATCTGACGATCAAATTGAGCAAATGCTTCTAAGTCTTTGGAGATTTGTAAACACAATTCACGCGTTGGAGCGATGACTAAACCTTGTGTTTCAGTGGGGCGGTCTGTTACCTTGTGAATTAACGGTAGGCCGAATGCGGCTGTTTTCCCTGTCCCTGTTTGTGCGAGTCCGACAAAATCGCTTTCTAATTGTAACAAGTGCGGAATGGCACTTTGTTGGATCGGAGTTGGTTCTGCAAAACCCATTGCTTCTATCGACTGCAGAACCTCAACTCTTAACCCGAGTTCTTTAAAGGTCATATAATAAATCTAAAATTTGGCGCAAAGGTACGACCTTTTTTTTGATCATTGTTAATAAAAGTGCAAGTAATTGTTAATTAATGCCTTTAGAACCTTTTCAGAGGCGGGTTTTAAAGGGTCAGAAGTCTAGACTTTTCAGGTTATTTTGTCTTGACTCTCATGGTTTTGGCTCTTGCTCTTTTTTGATCTTATTTCAATATTCCCAACTGGTTTTCAAGGATTATTCTTCAAAAAAAGTATTTTTAACTCATGAAAAACACTGCCATACTTCCCTTTTTCGTTCTGTTATTGTTTATCCAGCTAACCGCGTGTTCTCAAGAGAAAGAACAAGACTGCAAGACTTTACTGAATCAACAACCTTATATATTCAGACAAGGTCAGCAGCAAACCATGAACCTGGATTCGGTAAAGCACGATTATAGCGTTCTTCAGGAATGTGGGAATCTGGATTCAATTGATGGAATGATTTTCCAGGGGCCGGTACTCGCGCAATTATTAGTATCCAATAAAACGGAATTAAATGATCTGATCACTTATCAGGCTTTAATTGATTTGATTTCCACCTTCAAAAATGAGAACGGAGAACTTTATCAAAAAATGAGAAAGGGAACCATCGTCCGGCTAGAAATAGAAAAAATGCCTGTTGAACTCAGTAAATTTGAAGCCATTCGTTCCAAATTAATTACTGCCGGATTAACCAATGAAGAAGTCGATATTTTCAAATCTTTTTTAGAAACTCAAAATAAATCCTGGAATTACAAAGAGGCAATCACGGCTTTCGGACAATCTCAAAATCCAGCTGCTTCTTCAAATCAACCACTGGTCTTTCCTGAATTGCAAACGTTGGAAAAATTATTGGCAGATGCCAAAACAAAAAATAAAAACGGTCTTCTTTACTTTTCCTGCTATGGCTGTGTGAATGCACGAAAATTCGAAGATCAACTCTTGAAGGATTCAAGGATTCAAAAAACCATTCAACAACATTTCGTCTACAAAATCGCATATGTGGACAACAGACAAAAACTACCGGGTGAAACAAAGACGATTGGAGAAAAATACACGGAGCTTCAAAAAGAAACGTTTAAGTCCGTCAGCCAGCCAATACTTTACATCCTTTCACCCGATGGAAAAATCATTGCAAGCTGGTCTTATGAAGACGGAGCAAACACATTCCAAAGTTTCCTGGAAAAAGGGATGACAAAATAGCTTCCTATTCAATCGGCTTCAGGTTGTTTTCAACCAGCTTTTGATTAATAGTCGCTTTCAGGCAGTTCGGGCACAAACAATCCGTGATGTTTTCCATGGGCATAATCATGGGGAGCTCTGCGCACCAACAGCCTTGTGTGTAACAAGAAAATGGAACTCCGCAGTTGACACAAATCTTGTGCTTTTCAAGTGTCGGGACTTTATAATCTCCATCCAGCGACAGACTCATTTCCGACAAGTGAACAAGTTCTTCGAATTTTGTGATTTTGAAATTCTTCAACGCAATGGGTGAACGATATCCCGGGCCATTTAAAACCATTGTATGGTATTCTCCTTGCTCTCCGCACAAATCCAATCCGTTTTGCAGGCCCAATGTTCTGAACTCTTCCAGAAGATCCGGATCGATTGTTCTTCCAGGAAAATGCTCTTCAAGCCAGGGAGTTTTTATCATGGTCAGCATGACTTCGAAATCGAATTTCAGCAAAAGACTCATCACCTCTTCCCGCTCTGTATGCCATAGAGGAAGAAATGTCTTCAATCCGACCGCTTTTGCGCGTTCACTGATCCAATTAGAGTTTCCGTGCACTTCCGAAATATCTCCCGAAACAAGGACTTCGATTTCCAATTGCTCTTTCAATTTGCGCAGCTGAACTTCATAATTCTCTGCAAACGGTTCCTGAATCTGCAGCAATAAATGGGGAATTCCCAATGATTTGGACTGCAATTCCATCCATTCCTTCGGATGTGCTCTGAATTCAGTTGATTCGGAACAAAAAGTCACCAATGCAATAATCTCGTATCCCTCCTGCTTTGCTAAATGCAGTGCAAGATTACAATCCTTTCCTCCCGACCAAAGCACAATCGCCTTTCCTTTCATGGAATCGAAATTAAAAAATATGTTCGGAACCGTTTACATTTATTCGATGTGAACATTTAAAAGAAAAAGGAGGAAATGAACCAAATTCAATTACTGTTTCTTTGTCTGGCATTCACCTATTCCAGTGCATTTTCTCAGGAAGAAGACAGAAATGCTCATTTAGCATTGAAAATACGCAATGAAAAAGGAGAAGTGTTTAAAGGAATCATTCTGCTCATTGCCAACAAGGATACCATTCCTTTAACAGCATCCTGGAATAATTTTTACCGGGCAGATTTTCTTCCGGGAACTTATCGGATAACTCTGAAAAACAAATTATTTAACGATTACATGATCGATTCGCTGTGGATTGGATACAACGAAACAAAAGAACTCGAAATCACCTGGCCACACAGAACCATCAGACTGCCCGAAATGCGCTACCCACTTTGAATCAGATATCAATTATAGAGTTTCCTGACAAGAAAACCAATCAGTCTTGCCCGAAATCTTAAAGCCCTAAAATCCAGAAGTCATGAAATCCTAAAATCCTGAAGTCCTGAAATCTTGAAGTCCTGAAATCTTGAAGTCCTGAAGTCTTGAAGTCCTAAAATCCTGAAATCCAATTAACGAATAACCAGCTTCGACCGATTAACAACATCATCATTGCTTCTCACTTCCACAAAGTAAACACCTGCAGGTTGATTCAAATAAAAATCCGAATTGTAATAAGCTACTTTCCCTGATTTTGATGCAGGCTCCAGATCTTCCTGATGAACCAATTGCCCGACTTCATTTCTTAAAGAGATCGTAGATTTTGCTTCTGAATGATCCGAAAATGAAACATGAATGCGGCCATCTGCAGATGGATTCGGATACAATCTGAAATCAGCTTCTTCGGACGAAATGTATCTGATAGACAATTCGTTTCTGGAACCATCCAAATCCGTCTGACTCAATTTATAATAAACTGCTCCTTGCGTATTTTTAGTATCCAGATAAGAATATGATTTTAATTCCGTGGAATTGATCGCACCTTTCACTTGTGCCAGTTCTTTCCAGTTCAATCCATCGCGGCTTGTTTCAATTGTGAAATAATCATTCCGCTGTTCAGATTGCACCTGCCAGAACAACAAATTTCCGTCGTTCTTTTTCTCTCCTTCAAAAGACAAAAACTCAACCGGCAATACCGAACCGATGTTGTTACAATGAATGACACGATACGGAATTCCGGGTCCTTCGATCACTAAATCAACAGTCGTACAATTCAATGTTGCAACAGTTGCATTATTACAACTTGGATAAGGAGCATTGTAACCGTATGCCGTTCCATTGTGAGGAACACTTGGATTTGTCGTTGTCTGAGCAGAACCGATACCTCCGTTCAACGGAAGAGAATATGCCCCGTTCATCGCGGAATTTGCACAGTAAATCCGTGCCTGAAGCGTATACATTGCGGCAGCATTCGGTCCTGTGATGCTGATATTATAATCGAAATTAACATTGTAATTGTATCCCCAGGGGCAATCTGTTGTGCTAACTGCAATAGATTTTGGTTGAATAGATACCGAAACTACATAGCCGTTTGTTGAAGTAATGACACATTGTGCAACGGATTTGGAAGTTGTAAAAATAAGCAATAGGCTTACCAATAAGGTTAGTTGAACTAATCCTGTTCTCTTACGCATTTGAGGTGAAATTTTGAAATTCATCGCAAAAGTACGTCATTATGCGTGCTTTAGATTTCTAATTCCAAAATTTTAACTAAATTTTTATTCACAGAAAAGAATTGAAACAATCATTTGATAAAACAAACCCAATGAATTCGGGCTAAAGAAGATAAATAAACTAATTTGTTAAAAAACAACGATATACACTCTCCGATTCTTCAACCCGGAATTTTCACCCTCTTCGCCCCTTTTAAACCTTTTGATCTCTTTGAACTTTTTAAACCGTTACTTTAAGCATAAAAGGTTGCAAAAGAACCCCGGAAATGCTATCTTCACTCGAATTACTATTCCATATGAAGTCATTTTTCATTCTGTTTTTGAGCCTTCCTTTCTTACTGACTATTCAATCCTGTAAGAAAAAAACACCGGAGTTGGATTACAAAGATCGCGGCACGTTGATTGAATCGAGTTCAAACGGCCATATTACGGCAAGTGAAATTGCTGCAAAGATCGATAAGTTCGACGCACAGAATATTGTGGTGCATGGTGTCAGGTATTATTCCATTACTTATCGCACAGTTTACGAAGGAAAACAAATCAATTCAAGAGGTTTACTGTTTGTGCCGGACGATGTGGATTCAACCTATCTGATTGCATACTTTCATGGCACACACATTCCGCTGAATCTGGGAGATTTTTATTCTGCCAAAATGGAAACTCCTTCCAATTATGCCGGGGAAGGCACTCATTTCCTTGAAACGCGGAACATTGCTCTGGCTTGGGCATCCGCAGGATACACCGTTTTTCTTCCGGATTACATCGGATTTGGGTTAACCAGCGATAAAGAACATCCCTATCTGGCTTATGACGAGCTTTTTAAAGCAAACATTGACGGATTGCTGGCAGCCAAGAGTTTTATTGCCGAAAAAGGATATTCATACGATAACCGGATTTTTCTCAGTGGTTGGTCACAAGGCGGCGGAGCCTGCCTCTCTGCTCATAAATTCATTCAGGAACAGTATTCTTCCGAATTCACTGTTACAGCGAGTTCCGGTTTGGCAGGCCCATACAATATGAAAGGATTCATTGATGAAATTTTAGCCCAAAAAGATCAGGATGTCGGGATTATCAGCGGAGTATTTTCCTGGGGAGTTTACAGTTTGAATAGATTTTCACCGGAATTAAAACGACCTACGGATCAATTGTATTCCTATCCGGTATCCAATCAGATGGCCGCTATTTTTACTCCTTCCAAGGTTCCTTCAGAAATTCTTCATGAATACTTTATCGCACATGTCATGGACGGAACGGATACCAAATTCGTACAGGTCATTGACCGCAACACCTTTTCTCATGGCTGGAATCCGGTTGGAAAAGTCTTTCTGCATCATGGAGATGCTGACAATACAGTGTATTATATGAATTCGGTTGATGCAAAAAACGGATTGACTGCTGCCGGAGGAGATGTCACACTTTATTCCTATCCGGGAGGAACGCATGATTCGGAACTTGAAAATTATGTTCGGAATACCCTGACTGACTTTAATGCCTTAAAATAAGATTCATGAAGAAAGTTTATACGCTTACCTTGATTTTGGTGGCTCTGTCATCAGGGATTCAAGCTCAGAATACACTTCGTCCGAACATGTATTTTCAAAAAATGCACTACTACAACGTAGCGGCAGGAATTGAAGACACTTCTGCCCATGCCTCTTTTGATCTGTATGCAAAATACAAGTTCGTTCCTGAAGAAAATGACGATGTGTGGCAAAAACCGGTAAATATCTACTTCAATCATATTTACAATCTGAATCAAAAAAATGCATTTCATCTGTCCTACCTCTACGACGGTTATTCCTATTACAACCGGAATATTGTTTATCTGGGCTATACACGCATGTTTCGCTGGGGAAAATCAAGCAGGTTGAACTTGGGAGCACGTGCAATCTTAAATTTCAACAACTTCGATTGGTCCGATTTTGCAGGTGTAACTTCAAGCACTCCGAAACTTAAATTCAATGCGGATCTCGATTTCGGAATTCAATATCAGTGGAAAGGGCTTACCGTTGGAGCATCGGCGAAAAACCTCTTTGCAAGCTCCGTGAGAATTGACGATATGGATTTCATCAAAGACCGCAGGGAAATCTATGGAAATCTTTCCTACAACTTCGGGCTTTTCAAACGGAAAGTAGAATTGGCACCATTTGTTTTAGCTTATGCCGAACGGGATTTCGATCTGGATGCGGGTTTGAATATCAATTTATTCAAAGTCGTGAGTATTTCTTATGCCCTCCGGATTCTGGAACTTCGAAGTATTTACAGCATCCGCGGGAATTTCCTCAAACATTTCCAGGCCGGTGTATCATTGGATCACTCAGCCATTTACAGTGATTTGAATCTTGATTTCGTGATCGGATACCGATTCTGAAACCGCTGTTCAACAGATTATTTTCCTACTTGGAAAAACTTTTTAATTTAGCTTTCGATTAAACAACATTTTAAAGCATGAAATCAATCATCCTGTCTGCCTGCACACTCATTTCATTTGGTTCTAACGCACAGGACGGTCCTTGCGTATATTTGGAAAAAGCCATCGGTCATTTTCAAAACAAAGAACTCGACAGCGCTATCACACTCATGACCTATGTTGTGGAAAACATGCCCGACACCAGTAATTGCTATGGAAGATGTTTCAATAACATTCCTTTGGCATATGCATCTTTAGGTCAATTTGATCAATCCAAAATCTGGTTTAATAAAATCCTGCGTTCCAAATTGAATGATCTGGAACCCGGAACTGATATCATGGAACCTTATGCCAATTATCATCACAATGCCTGTATGAAAATGGTTCAGGTACATCAAACCCTAAAGGAATTTCCTCAAGCCGTTCGATACCTGGATTCAGCTGAAACAACCTACCCTTTTGAAACTTTCAGCGGAACAGGATTCGAAAAAAGAGCCGTGTCGATAGCCATGTGGAAATCCAGAATTTACATGGAAATGAACCAGCAAGACAGCGCGATTTATGTCTTGTTAGCCAAAACACTCGATACCGATGTTCGTTTCCGGAAGCCGGATTATGAAAGCTTGTCTAATGTAGATTTCTATTCCAGTGTCAATGAAGAACTGGTTGAACTGATCGGGAAAGATCAGATAAACAAAGTGAAAAGCTCCATAAAAGATGCCATCCGGAAATTGACAATCGTAAGCGAAGGCAAGAAAACGTACGGAGTTTTCACTTACAATAATTTACAGTATCGAATCGGTTTAAGCGAAGAGAAATCCAAAAAGGAATTAGCCGAAAAACTCCTTTCAAATCATTTTTTTGATTGATATCCCCATTTCGATTAAGTCAAATTCATTCGCAATCCGCATCCCGATAGCTATCGGGGCGCAATTCGTAATTTGTACACACATCTGTAAAACTTTATCTTTCCAGCCGTTCCAGATACACCTTCATTACGTTACAGTACTCGAACCGACCGAAAATCTACACTCCTCTGTCGGACAAGAAAAACCGCCCTTTTAATTAACATATCACGTATTTTTTTCGGGTACTTCCTTTTTTTATTGAGACCGGAATGACTATCTTGCCCCAAGATTATTGAAAACACTCTCTCTACTCAATACTGTTAGGTTCCTTTTTTCCAAAGTAACGGATTTAATAACAGAAAGTTGAGCAACAAAAGCTTCATTTCATACAGGAGAAATTACCTATTTGGTCGGAAAAACAATTTTCCGGGCCAACCAACTTTTCGTTCCTTTTATCGTCTTAACCAATGTAACACCATTACTATGAAGCTAATCTTCTTTATCTGTTTGCTCTGCTTTTCCGTGCCGCTGTCATGGTCTCAGACCTGGGGAGCCAGTACGTTTAGTCAGACCACCAATGAAGCGAACGATATCGAATTAAATAACCTCAACGAATCATACGTAGCCGGTTATTACTCCGGTCAAACTTCTTTCAGCCCCACCAATTCACTCGCCTCTACCCAAGGAAATACCGATGCTTATATTGCAAAATACAGCGCTACAGGAAACGTTCTCTGGATCAAGCAATTCGGTGGTCCTCTGGCAGACCGCGCTCTTGATCTGGCTGTTGGTCCGGATCAGAATATTGTTGTGACGGGGCAATTTTTCGGAACAGTCACTTTCGGAAGTACTACTTTAACCTCTTCGGGAAATTCCAAGGATATTTTTGTATTGAAACTGGATCCTGCAGGAAACGTTCTCTGGGCAAGAAAAGAAGGAGGAACTGGCCCAGACAATGGCTACAAACTGACTGTCGATAACCTGAATAATGTGATTCTGACCGGAGATTTCCAGGGAACTGCAACCATCGGAGCAAATACGTTCACCAGTACAACCGATCCGAATACAGGCGGTCCTTCCTTCGATTTGTTTATTTCCAAATACGATCCAAACGGAACTCCTATCTGGTCTTTAATCGGAACCGCAAACCTCGATGACCGTGGACTTTCAGTAGCCGTTGATGCCCAGAACAACATTTTCTTTACGGGACAATTTTCAAACACCCTGAATTTCGCCTCAAATACCTATGTCAATACCGGAATCAATGTTGGTTTTCTCTGTAAACTGAATCCTGCCGGACAAGTGCAGTTTCTTCATCAAATGAAAGCAGGTTATGTTATGCCGTATGATGTGGAAGTAAATCTAAATAACGAACCGGTTGTTGTGGGAGATTTCCTCGGAAACATGCTTTTCTACGATCAAAACGGGTCGAACAGTGTTCAGAATCCTTACGATAAACAGATTTTTGCTTTAAAAACAAGCAATACCGGGCAATTTATCTGGAGCAATACCCTTGGATCCAATAATGAATTATCCGCAAGATCCCTTTCGATTGATCCGGGAAATAACATCTTCGTGACGGGATACTTCAAATGCGATTTATCCCAGGTTCAGGACAGCACGGAATCGGTTTTCAATTCCGTTGGATTCAAAGATCCGTATTTACTGAAAATCGCCAATACAGGAGGACGTGCATACATCAAACATTTCGGTAGTAAGCAGGACGATGAAGGCAAAGGAGTAGCTGTCAAACAAGCTGATCAGGCAATCATCTGCGGAAACTACACGGAAGATTTGAATTTCAATCCCGGGTCCGTTGGTACTCCGGCATTGGGATACGACAACTTCACCTTCTCCCCTTACTTTGGTTTGGAGCCTTATCATATTTATCTGACAGGTGATCAAAGCCGGAACTCGTTCTTAACCAATCATGTAACTTCCAATTATGGAGTTTACAACTTCTTCACGCAGTTTTCAACAGATTCACTGGTCGGTTATATCGATGCAGAAGAAGCCAATCATTATGTAACGGTCAGCGCAAATGGCGATACGGTCCATTTCTGTAATCAGGCAAATTTGTTCTACAATACCTTGACTTTTCCTCATTTCGGACCGAGCTACACCAGCACCTGGTATGACGGAAGTCACACGATTATCAATACGATTAGCGCTACGGGAACTTATTGGATTCAACACAAACGAAACGATGATTGCTTCATGGATATGGATTCCATTTATGCTATCAAAGAACCCATTCCGAATCTTCCGCTTCTAACCGACGATCATGGTGTAAATGTGATGCATCCGGGACCTGATTACAACAATTATCATTTCTGTTATCCGGAAGGAGCAATCATTACTTTCTCCAATCTGGATCCGGGATCAACTTTGACAACAATCGGAAACTCGGTTACTTTTAATGGTCCGGGACCACACGTCTTGAATCAGGAATTACAGTACTATGTTCAGGTAATGAACCAGTATTGTATGAACCTGGGAGATTTCACCTTCATGCACGATATGTTGGCTCCTCCCGATAGTATTTCCCTTTCCATCGCAATGGATACGCCGGTTCCTACCGGAGATTCGATTGAAATCTGTGAGAATACATTGATCGTATTTCACGGAATTGATTTAATTGTCAATCCGAATGCGAATTTTTATCCGTCTGTCTATCCTCCGATTGATACTGTTATCTGGACTATTGATGGTACTCCGCATATCAATTTCGATACTGCAGCAACTGTTTTCGGCACGAACACAAGCGGCTGGCATACGGTTCAGATCAAAGTCATTAAAGGATATGACAACCTCTGTGGTTTGGACACAACCGTTTATACGGCTACCAGACAATTTTACATTCAGGTAAATCCGATTCCGAGCTGGAGTACAACTATTTCCGGAGGAAACGTACTTTGTCCGGGAGAAACAGAATTTCTGGTAGCAGACAATCCACATCCGGAACTCCACTGGTCGGGGTCGAATATTCTTTGGAACAACGGAGCAGACAGTATTGAGGTCAATGCTCCGGGATGGTATAATTATGCCGGATTACTTGTCGATACAGCCACCGGGTGCAGCGCATCTTTGGCATTCAATCACTATGTTTCTGTCAAAGTGCCGCCAAACATCATGTCCTTTCCGGGAGATGCCGTGATTTGTCCGTTCGATTCACTTCTGATGTCGGTGCCGAATTCATTTGTAAATTACTTATGGGTTGGTCCTAACGGAGATACCTTATCAACAACACCAAATTGCTACACCACTCAGGTTGGAAGTTATACTTGCCAGGTAACGGACGCAGAAGGTTGTGTGTTGGTTTCTCCTCCATTTGAAGTTTTCCAATACTCTACTCCGTCATTGTCTGCATCACCGAATGCTACAATCTGCGACAATCAGATGGTCGATATTCAGATCAGTTACTCCGGAAATGCCACTTTTTTGTGGAATAACGGATCGACAAGTGATCATATTACAACCAATGTTTCAGGAATTTATATCGTACAAATGACACAATGCGGTGTCACGGTAACCGACAGTATTGAAATTGTCAACGGAACGTTCACTGCTTCCATTTCTGTCAGTGACTCGATTCTTTGTTTTGGCGACACCGCTGTTTTCACAGGTTCTGTTCCGGGAGCAAGTTACGAATGGATTAACGGGGAAATTACCGGACACACCTATGCAACTACCAACACAGGAACTTATTCGGCAATCGTTACGAACTCCTTTGGCTGTACGGCTCAAACCAACGCCATTTCAGTGATCAATGTTCCGGGAAGTGCACCTCCAAGCATTGCTTCGCCAACCATTTGTCCGGGAGACAACGTGAGTTTATCGGATAATGCTTCCAACACTTTGTTGTGGTATGATATGGATACAACGTTGATCTATACGGGAACAACCGTGAACCTGACGAACGTGCAGCAGGATACGAGTTTCCTGATTTCTTTCACAACTGCCAATGCAACTTGCGGAATGAGCTATTCGGTCGTAAATGTGATTCTCAGCGTTCCTCCGGGACCGATCAACATCATCGGAGATTCCAACTTGTGTGTGAATCAGGACGGAGTGTTTTTTGCCGTTACAACCGACAATATTGAATGGTTTGCAAACGGAGCTTCATTGGGAAGTGCCAATCCGATCACGATTCCTTTCAGCACACTGAACATAAACCCGGTATTCTCAATCGTTCTTTCCAATGCGTGTTTCAATACCACTCAATTTGACAGCGTAGTCATCATTACTCCGGAAGCACTGGAACTTTCCGACGATACGGTAAATGTCTGCTTCTTTGATTCGGAAGTTGTTTTTCTTGAAAATAACGGTTTGACTTCCGTAACATGGAGCGGGAATTTCGGAACAATTCAAAATGATAATCTGACCGTTCACGGAAATACAACATATACTCCGATTACTGTAACGGCAATCGATCAATATGGCTGTGCCACGCAAAGTGCGGTTTTGATTGTGAATACTTCTATTTACAACATCACTCCGGATCTGAACTTCCCGAATTATTGTCCGGGAACAACGGGAAATATCACTGTGAATACAACTTCCGACAGCGTTTTGTGGATCACTCCTTTCGGAAACAGTTCCAGCAATCCGCTCACATTTACGCTGAGTCAGCAAAATTCCGGGAATTTCTATGTTCGAACCTGGGACGATATGGGTTGTGCATACATCGATACGGTGCTTGTTCCTTTAGCTCCGGTTCCAAATCTGGATGTTCTTCCTGACACTGTTTTTTGTGCCAATGACATTTACACTTTCTATTTCCCGAACGACGGAAACACCTATTACTGGACAACTTACGGAAACAGTACTCAGATTCCGATCACATTTGATCAGCAGCTCATTCTGAATGTTGTTACTCCGGATGGTTGCGTTGGTTCCGATACCCTGGTGGTACATGCCGTTGACTGCGATGACGAACTTCCGAATATCATTACTCCGAACGGAGACGGAATCAACGATTACTTCATTATTGACGATGCGTATTCGCAATTGGGAAATACGCTGATCATCATCAATCGTTGGGGAAATAAAATGTTTGAAGCAAGTCCGTATAAAAACGATTGGGACGGAGACAAAATTTCTGACGGTGTTTATTTCTATTTGTATTATCCAAACGGAATCAAGGATCCGGGATATGTCAAACATGGATTCTTACACGTCTTTGCGAAATAACAAACGATGGCAATTTCATTAAAAGGAATGCGCAAAATAACCGTGAATGGCGAAATTTTTCACTGGAAAATCCGGCGGAAAATTTCGCATGACGAAGCACATAACGATCAATATGCAATTCCTGTTCAGCACGTTTCCGGCGGACAGGTTTTGTTTGTTTATGTGGGTTTCACTAGAGCTTACGGCGGTTATCAGAATAATTCTCCGGAAAGTGTCACTCCGGCCATGATCAGTCCGTTGATTGAAAAAGCAATTGCACTCGGGTGGAATTATCTGCAACCCGGAAATGCAATCAGTTTACTCGGAGATGTTCTTTCGACCGATACCAAAACTGCCAAATGGAATGCTTAATTTCATAGGCTGTGGAAGCTATTCTCACATATCAGTTGGTGAAACCGGATTCCGGATTGAAAGATCTCGTAGAAAGTTTCTGGTGTCTCGAAAATGATTCCGGGCAGGACAAGGAAATTATCATTGTTCCCGATGGTCGTGCAGATCTCTTTATTTCCCATTCTCCTCAACAAGGTTTTCACATCACATTATCCGGTTTGGAAAGTGAGCCTGAATGCGTTGTTTTTGAAGCAAACACAGTCATTTTTGCCATCAGTTTCAAATTACTCGGCATTGAACACATCATCAAACAGCCGATTTCTTCTCTTCTCAATGAGACCACACTCTTGCCCGATGATTTTTGGGGTTTCAGCCAAAATGATCTTTCCGACTTCGGGAAATTCTGTGCAAAGGCGAACGAAATCATTCACACGATTTTTTCCGGACAGCAAATAGACCCGAGAAAGCAGCAATTGTTTGAATTGATCTATTCGCATCAGGGCGAAATTCCGGTTCATGAACTGGCAGAAAACATTCAGTGGAGCGAACGCCAAATCAACCGTTATTTCAAAAGTCAATTCGGAATCTCAATCAAAAGCTATTGTACCATTCTTCGCTTCCGGGCCTCTTTTTCACACATCAAAGAAGGAAAGCTCTTCCCGGAACAGAATTTTACAGATCAGGCACATTTCATCAAAGAGGTTAAACGCTTTTCCGGTGTTACTCCTAAGGAATTGCTAAAAAATACCAATGACCGATTTATACAATTTTCTACTCTTCCCGGGAAGTAATTTTGCTTTATAAATGAGGGATGAAAATCTCCGAAAGCAAAAGAAATGTTACTTAAAAATAAAAAAACAGCCATTATCGGCGGCGGTCCCGGAGGACTTACACTTGCCAATTTACTTCAGCAAAAAGGTGCGGATGTTCGTGTTTACGAACGCGATGAAAACAAACACGCCCGTGTACAGGGTGCAACGTTGGATTTACACGAAGAATCCGGCTTGGAAGCTTTGAAACGCGCCGGATTGCTGGAAGCTTTTTACGAGAATTACCGTCCGGGAGCAGGAAAAATGCGACTTATTACGAAGAATCTGGAAATCAAATTCGACGATCATCAGGAAGGAAATCAAAGAGAAGATCTTCGACCTGAAATTGACCGTGGTCCGCTGAGAAAAATCTTATTGAATCGCTTACCGGAAGAAACCGTTGTCTGGGATTCTCATTTCCTCTCTCTTGAACCGGAAAATGAAGGCTGGAGAATCCGATTCAAAAACGGAACAAGTGCTTATGCCGATTTGGTGATCGCGGCAGATGGTGCCAATTCCAAAATCCGCTCCACAATCACGGATATCAACCCCATTTACTCGGGAATTACGATCGTGGAAGGAAATATTTACAACGCAGCGGTCAATGCTCCTAAATTATACGAGATTCTCAAAGGTGGAAAAGTGTTCGCTTTCGGAGACGATCAATCCATTATTCTGAGTGCTAAAGGAGACGGAAGCATGTCTTTCTATACCGGCTGCAAGGTTCCGGAATTGATTTTTCAGACAAAGCTTCAGTTCATCAGTGGTTTCAGCAGGAATTTGCTGCCTGGAATCCGATCTGGCAGGAATTGTTCGAAAGCGATGAATTGTGGTTTGTTCCGCGGCCTCAGTATCATTTTCCACCCGATCAATCCTGGAACGCTCATTCCAACATAACGATGATCGGCGATGCTGCTCACAGAATGCCGCCTTATGCCGGAGAAGGTGTAAACATGGCGATGCAGGATGCTTTTGAATTGTGTGATTGTTTAACCGACCAGCAATTTTCCGACCTCAAAAGTGCTATCTCAGCATTCGAAAAGCAAATGTGTGAAAGAGCATCTGAAGTAACAAAAATGACACTGGATTCTACAGAAATGCTGCATTCCGGAGATCCGATTCAAAGTATGTCAGATCTCTTTTCAGAAGTAAACCATTCGAAAAATCACTAACGGACAACAACAACTCTTATGGAAAACGGCTCTTGTTTTTTATCAGGAGTCCGTTTTTACACTACTCAAAATCAGTTGTCTTAATTGTTTTTTATGTAGTTTTGCAGGCATTCTAACTTAAAATCATCCTATGAAAAGAATCGTTTTGCTGCTCTTGTTGTCAGTTTTGTTTTTTGCTTGCAGCAGTGATAAAAAAATCAAACGGAAATTACATTCCGGAAACGGAAAATGGGAAATCTCATTGTACAAACGTTATTTCTGGTCGCCTTCCGGGACAAACAGTCAAAACACTTATTTGTGCGAAAATTGCGGTGTTATTGAATTTGAACGAGATGGTTCCGGAGTGCTTTCAGTATTTACTCAGGGAGCAGACGGAAATTTTGAATTTACTTATTCCAACACAGAAGATGCATTGACATTGCTTAATCATGACGGAGAAGCTGTGTACGATATAACCTGGAATTTGAAAAGAACCCAAATGACTTTAAGTCAAAAATTAAAGCAGGAAGGTTATGTCAATATCATGATCTGTCAGAAAAAATAGTATCACCTAAACAAATCGTATCATGAAACAAATTATAGTATTCCTTCTTTTGGCAACTCTTCTTTCAGGGTGCAACAAGGAAAAACGAACCGATAGAATCTTAAAAGGGCGTTGGGACGTTACTCTGACAGACTTACATTGGGCAAATTTAAACTTTGGATCACCTTCGAGTATTAACAAGCCTCATTACGCAACTATTCAGTTTGATAAGAACGGAAATGGTAAGATGTTTATTCCAGCCGGTAGTTATATCCTGAACGGAGAAGAAATTTCTTATGAGGCCGGGACAATTAATCTGGAAGCAAGTTCCAACAGAATGCAATTCCGATATGAATCCGGAGATTCCAGATACTTTGACCTAAACTGGAAATGGGATAAAAAATCGTTTGTCTTACATCAAGGAGAGATTTATTACGACCAATATTCTACCGGTTTTTACTTTGAAACAGAATATACCTGTAAAAAGGTAAGCAATTGATTGAATTCATTTGACACGAAGACCGGACTTGTCTCGGTTAAGTGTTTTTTATCAGATAGATGAAGCAGGAGTTACTTCTGCTTCTGCTTTTTCTTTTTTCAATCGTTTGACAACGAACAAACAGATGATTCCCGTACAAAGCCAGATCAGGTCAACAGAGAGGATTCCGTACTCGCCATTGTTCCATGTTCTCCAGAACCAATTTCCGGAGCTCACTCCGTTTACTACCGGAATCAAAATTCCCAAAAGACCTCCCGAAAGCAAGGTGAATTTGTTCGTGAAGTTTTTATCTTTCTTCAGACTCAGCAGAATGCTTAATACCAGCCAGCCAAGGAAGAAAGAGTAATTCAAAATAGATTCACGTGATTCTGCTACTGAAGCCGGAAGCAGTTTTGAAACGATGAAACTCGCCGCCGTAATCGGAAGCATGGACAAACATAAAGCAAGATAAATTGATCCGACACGTCTGTTGTAACGTTTCTTTTTCTCCGGAATGTTCTTCTTATTTCTTGCTTCGAGCCAGATCAACACTCCGGAAATAATGACGAAACAAGTTAGAAATGCCATCAGGAAGTAAACAACTTTCAATAAGTAAGTACTGAACGTCCCGATTTCACCGAATTGTGCGTAATGCAATCTGCGTACCGAAGACCAAACATTGTCGTAATAGCTCATTTCGCCCGGTTTTTGAACAGCTTTCTCCTTTCCTGTTTTCGCATCAAAAAGAACAGAACCTTGTCCTAAGAAACGTTCACTGATGTGTTCGGAACCACTGACATCGACCTTCATGGTTTGGCTTCCGTAAAATTCCAGGTGCAGACGATCTACTTTAAAATCGGGCCATTTTCCGGATGTTTTCTCCACCATCTGGTTGTAATCAACCACGTAGGTTTGTTGTTTTCCTAATGTATCCTTGTTCTCTCCACGAATCACATCGTCGTACATTTTGTTGGTGTCACCATTGTAAACCCAAATAGCATTGGAACTTGCTACCACAATTCCGAGACCAAACATGCAGCCCGTAAGTGCATAGATAAACTGAAAAGGAAGTCCGATCACACCCAATGCCGTATGCGCATCCGTCCAAACCGTTTTCATTTTTTGCCTTGGCCGGAAAAGGTAAAAATTCGATTTGATCTTCTCCCAATGAACCAAAACCCCGGTTACGATCGCCAAAAAGAAAAACAAGGCCACGAATCCGGAAATGTAATATCCGATGCGATCTAACTGATAATAGAAATGAAGCATGTACAACAATTCTCCAAAACTGAAGGCACTTTCATGGCTTTTCAGCTCGTAGTTTTTCGGATCGACTTCGTATTCATAAACGATTTTACCCAAAGAATCCGTCTTCGGATCATCCGAACCGGAAATATAGATTGATTGTTTTTCGGAGTTTCCTTCGGAGTAAACGTACACATTTCGTCCGTAAAGTGAGGGAACGTGTCCGGCTATTGAATCCATGATCCGGTTGTAATCAATCTTGCCCGACTTAGAAACAGCAACCTGTTCCTTTTGGTACGTTCCCGATTCCCACTCGCCTATTTCCTGACGAAACAATGCAAAAGCTCCCCCGAAAAAAATAATGAATAATCCGACCGTGATCGTAATTCCACTAACGGTGTGTAAATGAAAAAAGATATTGTAATTTCTATTGTTCATGCAAAGAGAGTGAAGGAATCAGTTTCTTCCGAAATGAATCAAAATATAAAGAAGAATCAGGATCAATAAATAATAAAGCCAGCATTTCCAGCCGTTTTCAAATAAAAACGGAACAACCATCAAAGTGATCCAAATGGGAAATAGTCCATAAACGGAAGTCACTACCGCAGTTTTGTAATCCGGAAGCCAGAATGCCAGAGCTGCAAACAAAAACGAACTGATCAGAAGACTTCCCAAAATTGCAGCCGTTACTTTCGCAAAACGCTGCCATCCGGAAGAAAGATATTTTTTATTTGCCGGCATGAGAAGTGTGTTTTGCTTGTTCTTTGGTCATCAAAGGTCTTAGGATAACGGTCAAACTTGCAATGAACATCAATAAGGTCAAGGAGTAGAAAAATCCGCCGGCCAAACCAAAAACAAACATGAATCCGACACATGTTGCTCCGATCAAAAAGCCGCCGAGACTTAATGCAAAATTCTTTTGTTTCCGGATTCTTTGTTCCCAGTTCACCAATACATAATTCGTTTTACGCGAATTGATGTAAAGCAGGTAAAATCCTATAAACTTTAGTAAAAAAAGACCAAAAACCATTTTACGAATAATGAGGAGTTTCTCAAATTTCCCGCAAATCTAGTTTTTTAACCGCGCACCTTCAATACCTGAATTAGGGTATTCCAGGAGTCGGGATTACTCAAAGAGGGTATTTCAATCTATTTCGTTTTAAGCCGTTTATTTTCAAAGAAAAATTTTATCTTAACTCTGTGAAAAACAGATCCTACATATTAAACCTACTATTTCTTCCGGCACTCACTATCCTTTTGCTGAATGATTTTTATTGGAAGGAAACGTATTCGAATGGTTTGACAGGAAAACTCTCAGATGTTTTCGGTTTGGTAGTTTTTGTGCTCTTTTTCTCAGCTTTACTGGCAAGCAAATTTCGCATTGTTCTTTATCTGACAACAGCTTTGTTGTTCGTTTGGTGGAAATCTACGCGGAGTGAATCTTTCATTGATGCCTGGAATCAAACAATAACCTTTTATCCACTTGAACGAACAGTCGATTATTCAGATTTATGGTGTCTTTTGGTACTCATCCCGCTTTATTTTTATCATCCCGAAACACAAAAACCGGTCACTGTAAAATGGGCCGCAGTTCCGCTTTTATTCACGGGTTTGTTTGCCATTGTTGCAACTTCCAAAGCAAAAAATCTGGGTGCACACGGTTCTACTCCGAAATACTGGATTCAAGAATCATTTAAACTCAAAATGACCAAAGCCGATTTTCTGAAAAACATTTCATTCAGCAATATTTCCATTGAAAAAGATCCGGATCTCACTTCCCCAACCTCAAACGGCTATTATTGGTATCTCTTAAAAAATTTCACGGTCGAGGAATTCAATATTGAAACCATGTCTATCGGTTTAAAAGAAAAAGGCAAGCGCCTGATCGTGTATGTTTCAAGTGTCAGTTTGGCCAATTCTACTGATAAAACCATCAAAACCGTTCGAAAAGAAATACCTTCGGAGCTAAAAGAACTTTTGGTTCTGGAACATTAATATTGACCAATGACTGATCTCGAAAAACTCGCATTCGCCATCACTACTTTCGCAAAAATGAGTCCTGAAGAATTTCAGAATTCGCTTCCTTTCTGGCATCAGCGGAATTTCAAAAAAGGAGAATACTACAATGAAAGACACCATATTTGCAAAAATCTGGGGTTTATCATTGACGGCACCTTTCGTTCCTACATTATTGAAGAAAGAAACGGTGAAGAGAAAAATGTTTTCCTTTATTCTTCGGATCAATTCGTGGTTTCATTCAAGAGCTTCATCAATCAAAGTCCTTGTGATTACCACACGCAAGCCCTCACCGATTCTACGATCTTATACATCAATATCATTGATTTACTGGCTTTGTATCATAAATCGCATGCGTGGGAACGTTTCGGGCGTTTATTGGCACAGGAGGCATTTAATATTGCCATGGAACGCAGTGAAAGTTTTCTTTTCAAAACACCGGAAGAACGTTATCTGGATCTGATGAAGCAGCATCCGAGCATTATGAATAATGTTCCTTTGTACCATATTTCCTCGTATCTGGGTATTCAAGGCCCGTCTTTAAGCCGGATTCGAAAAAGACTTTCAGGTAAATAGACGATTTTAACCCAGGTTAAAATATTTGCGATTTAAACCATGCAACTTTGTCATATAAGAAACAGCCACTGATACTTAAAAGTCAGGGCACTAAATGAAAAAGTCATGAAAACGTCAAAAACAATCGTACTGATCCACGGATTATTCGTAAACAACACAAGCTGGACAAACTGGAAAACCTATTTCGAAAATCAAGGCTACACCGTTCACACACCTGCAAATCCCGGACATGAAGGAAATCCTTCAGATCTTAGAAAAAACATCCATGCGGATCTTACCAAAACAGGATTTGAAGATGTGGTAACGAATATTGTAAAACTCATTGACACACTTCCTGAGAAACCAATCGTGATCGGGCATTCATTAGCTGGTTTGGTCGTTCAGAAGCTCATCGAATTGGATAAAGCTGTTGCCGGAATCAGTATTGACGGTGCACCTCCCAAAAACGTCTTTGCTCCATGGCAAACAATCAAAACGGTTCTGCCAGTTGTGAATCCGTTCAAAGGTGGTTCTGCTTACATGGGTACGAGAGAATGGTACCACAAAGCGTTTTTCAATAATTATACCCGTACGGAAAGTGATCTGTTCTACAATGAAATTGCAGTTCCGGAAAGCCGTAAAATTGCTCGGGATACCTTGTTAAAGTCTTTTGCAAAAATAGATTTCAAAAAAGCACACAATCCTTTATTATTCATTGGTGGCGAAAACGACACGATTTTCCCCGCAGCGTTTACAAAAAAGATTGCAGGATCTTACCAAGACAAAAACAGCACAGTCGATTTCAAATCTTTCCCCGGAAGAAGTCACTTTATTGCAGGAGAAAAAGGTTGGGAAGAAGTAGCTGGATATGTGTTGGATTGGATGGAAAAGGTTCAATAGTTGAAAGGGGATAAAATATGAAGGGGCGAAAAATTTTTCGCCCCTTCATATTTTCATTAATTGATTTCTTCATATTCCACATCCTGAACCTCACCTTTCGGGCTGGATTTTGTAACTGAAACCTTCCCGAAATTCTTCAATTTTTCGTTTCGTTCCTTTACAAAAGCCTTTTCACGAGCCAAATCGGCACGTTCCTGATCCAGATTGCGTTTTGCGATCATTACACGACCCAAAAACCGGAGCAATACCAATGCTCCGATCAGGATCAATATCGTTTTGAACAAACCGGATATGCTTGCTTCTACTATCTGTGAATCTGATGTCATTTCAACACTCTTAATTCTTTTTATATTGACCGCGCTAACGCGCTTGCCTGTAGCGAATCGAAAGCAGTGCTTTCTCTTACTTTGACAAATGCATGTTTCTTTCTGAATAGATCTTCGTGAAGAACGGATCTTTCAAATTCTTGATGAAACGGATTGCTTCACCGGTAGATTTCATTTCAGGTCCTAATTCTTTCTTCACATCCGGGAATTTCTCATAGGAGAACACCGGAATTTTGATCGCGTATCCTTCTTTCTTCGGATTGAAGTTGAAGTCTTTCACCTTCTTCTCTCCCAACATCACTTTCGTTGCGTAATTCACATACGGTTCGTCGTATGCTTTGGCGATGAAAGGAACTGTACGGGATGCTCTCGGATTTGCTTCGATTACATATACTTTATCGTCTTTGATCGCGAACTGAATGTTGATCAAACCAACCGTTTTCAATTCGATTGCGATCTTCTTCGTAATATCTTCGATCTGCTGCATCACAAAGTCTCCCAGGTTGTATGGAGGAAGAACCGCGTATGAATCACCGGAGTGAATTCCTGCCGGTTCAATGTGCTGCATCACACCGATAATGTATACGTCTTTTCCGTCACAAATCGCATCAGCTTCTGCTTCAATCGCCCCGCCAAGGAAGTGATCCAGCAAGATTTGGTTGCTTCCCATTTCGTTGATGATATCCACTACGTGGTGCTCCAATTCTTCTTTGTTGATGACGATTTTCATTTTTTGTCCTCCCAATACATAAGATGGGCGAACCAATAACGGGAAACCTAAGTCGTTTGACAATTCGATCGCCTGCTCAGCACTTTCCACTACTCCGTATTTCGGGAATGGGATGTTGTGCTGCTCCAATACTTTCGAGAATCTTCCGCGGTCTTCAGCTAAATCCAGGGCATCGAAACTCGTTCCTAAGATCTTGATTCCGTAACGCTCCAGTTTTTCAGCCAGCTTCAAAGCAGTTTGTCCACCTAACTGAACAATAACTCCTTCCGGCTTTTCGTGCTGAATGATGTCGTAAATATGTTCCCAGAAAACAGGTTCGAAGTACAATTTATCAGCTGTATCGAAATCCGTGGAAACCGTTTCCGGGTTACAGTTGATCATGATCGTTTCGTAACCGCATTCTTTCGCTGCCAAAACTCCGTGTACACAAGAGTAATCGAATTCGATTCCCTGACCGATTCTGTTTGGTCCTGAACCTAAAACAACTACTTTTTTCTTGTCACTTACTGTACTTTCATTCTCATATTCGAATGTGGAATAGTAGTAAGGTGTTTTTGCGTCAAATTCTGCCGCACAGGTATCTACCAGTTTGAATACTCGTTTGATTCCCATCTCGGAACGCTTGTTGTGCACTTCCGATTCCAGGCAGCGCAACAAATGTGCAACCTGACGGTCTGCGTATCCTTTTTGCTTCGCTTCGAACATCAATTCTTTCGGGATATTCCCCAAATGATATTTCTCTACGCGGCGCTCCAATTTGATCAGATCCTCAATTTGTTTCAGGAACCAAGTATCAATTTTTGTTTTTTCGAAGATCGTTTTGAATGGAATTCCCAGTTTGATCGCATCGTAAACATGGAACAAACGGTTCCAGCTCGGATTTTCCAAAGAATGTAAGATATCATCCTGACTGGTCAATTCTTTTCCGTCAGCTCCCAAACCATTTCTGTTGATTTCTAAAGACTGACAAGCTTTTTGTAATGCTTCCTGGAACGAACGTCCGATTCCCATTACTTCACCAACCGATTTCATTTGTAATCCAAGTCGGCGGTCTGTTCCCGGGAATTTATTGAAATTCCAACGAGGTATTTTCACGATTACATAATCCAAAGTCGGCTCAAACAAAGCGGAAGTTGTTTTTGTAATCTGATTGTTCAATTCATTTAAATGGTATCCGATAGCCAGTTTCGAAGCAATTTTTGCAATCGGATAACCGGTTGCTTTCGATGCTAAAGCTGATGAACGGGATACACGCGGGTTGATCTCAATTGCAATGATGTCTTCTTTTTCATCCGGTGAAACAGCGAACTGTACGTTACATCCTCCTGCGAAGTTTCCGATCGAACGCATCATCATGATTGCCATGTCGCGCATTCTTTGGAAAGTCGTATCGGAAAGTGTCATTGCCGGTGCAACCGTAATAGAATCTCCCGTGTGGATTCCCATCGGGTCGAAGTTTTCGATTGAACAGATGATCACGACATTGTCGTTTGCATCACGCAACAATTCCAACTCGTATTCTTTCCAGCCCAATAGAGCTTTGTCGATCATGACTTCGTGGATCGGAGACAATTGAAGTCCTCGCTCCAACAATCCGTCAAATTCTTTCGGATCGTATACAATTGATGCTCCTGATCCTCCTAGCGTATAAGAAGGTCGGATACAAAGCGGGAATCCGAATTCCTGAGCAATTTCTTTTCCTTCCAGGAATGATTTTGCTGTTGCCTGCGGAGCCATCGGAACACCGATTTCTTCCATCAGCAAACGGAATGCCTCACGGTTCTCCGTAATTTCGATCGCAGCAATGTCTACACCAATGATTTCAACACCGTATTCTTCCCAAATCCCCATTTCATCGCATTTGATTGCAAGGTTTAAGGCAGTTTGTCCCCCCATTGTAGGCAATACAGCATCAATTTTGTGGTTTTTCAGAATTTCGATGATGCTTTCTGGTTCAAGAGGTTGCAGGTAAACGTTATCAGCAACTACTTTATCAGTCATGATCGTTGCAGGATTCGAATTGATCAAAGTTACCTCAATACCTTCCTCACGAAGTGAGCGGGCTGCTTGGGAACCTGAGTAATCGAATTCACATGCTTGACCAATAACGATAGGACCTGAACCGATGATTAGTACGGACTTAATGGAATTGTTTTTCGGCATTTATGCGCTTTTTAAGAGTTCAATTTGTAATTAATCTTTGCAACACGGTAAATGGCTCTACCTATACTACAAATTGAGCGCAAATTTATGGAATTTAATCGGGATTTCTACAAAACCGATTTTGTTTTTTATGGAGTTATTAACAGATCGTTTCCTATAACGCAGGAATAGCAGTCAATTTTATATAAATGAAACGCAAAGAAGCAAAGGGCGCAAAGAACCGTACTCTTAATAAAACCATGTTCTTTTTTAAGAGTAACTCAATAATTATTTACGAACTCTCTATTTCTGAACAACCGTTGTTTTATCAAAGTACTTCTTCGTTTTCATTTCCTTCAGAAGTTGATCCACGCCGTTTTTATCCACAGCATAAATTATGATCACTGCGCGATTTTTGGTATCCCGGAAACTTAAAACACTGTTGGAAACTGGTTTTACTTTGGCAAGTTGCGGAAATACCTTCTTCAGTTCTTTCATTGTCGCAGCATGATTCTTATCAATCACAATCAATTGTGTCGATTCATTGTTTTTCAACATTTCAACGCTGATCGGATCCAGAATAGGTGCAGAAAAATTAGAGTTGGTCATTTGGAAATACCTTCCGATCAAATCCCGCATTGCATTAATTTCCGGACCTGTTTCCGCATCATTATAGATTGAAACACGATTCATCAGAATTGCATAATCCGTCAGAGAATTCGGGAATGTTGCTGCAAAAAGATCAATTGCCTTGTTTACAAACTCTTGATCAAGCTGTTTCCCGTTTGAAAGATATTCTTCAATCATCGGGTACAAGGCTTTTGCAAATCCATTGATGTATTCATTGTCGTACCAGGCATCCGGATCCAGTTTCCCGCTCAGATTTTTATATGCCCAGCCATTTCCTAAAGCTGTAGCCAGGCCTTCATCAAAGAAATTATAGGCAAAGGATTTGTATGGCGACTGATTTTCTGCAAACCACGAATCCAGCGTATGCTGAAATGCGGCAGATTGTTCGTCATAAAGTACGTGACACATTTCGTGTAATACCACACCAATCCGGGCAACATGATTGGTTTCATCTGCAAGTACTCCGACACACAAACTGTTCGCATAAGGCGTTGCTGTTGTGCTTCCACTCATAACCGGAATCGGGTAAAGCGCCACATGAAACGGAATATCCGAGGACCAGGCAGAATTGTAGAACTGTTTGATTTTGTAGAAGTTTTCAGAACACTGAGTTGCATATGACTCCAAAGCAGACAATTGTGCTGTAATCTTCGATTCGTTTTCATTCCAGATCAACTGATCGTAAATTGCCTCTGCCTTCACCAGAATATTCAAAAGCCTTTGCGTTTCGTCATTTGGTAGAATCCCAATGATACGCTGTCCGAATTCTTCGATATTACCTGAATTTACCAACGCAATATTGATGAGATCAAAGGTGGTTCGATTTTGACGTCTGCCGACAGGATACTCATCCCGGGTGTAAGTATATTCCAGACGAATTGCAGCAAACTCATTACATAGCTTTGCAAATTCCTTGTTTGTCTTCGTTTTTTCATCAATAAACTTTTGCAAAGTCGAAGAAGTCGTATGATGATAAATCGCACTTTCCATGAAGTTAAAAACGCAATATGGCTTACTGACCTTAAATTTGAAGCTGATGCCGTTTTGCGCAAAAGAGCTTTGAATCAGTAGACAAAAAGATGCAAGGAAAAGAAATTTTTTCATGAGTTGATTTGTTTGAATTTACGGGATCGTTTTACCATTAGAGAGTGTAAGAAGTATTCGAAAAGTGACAAGCAATATCGTAGTATCTGAACCAGGATTCCGCAAAATAATCAGTTTCATTTAGTTTGCGAACTACACTTTTTGGTAGTTTATCAGATAAATGGTGTTTTCATGCTCAACTCTTACAATACAATATTATTTACCGGAGTAATCGCCGCAGGCAAATCCGTTTCTCCCAACATTTCGCGCAAATCAATTTCAATCGTGCGGCTGATTTGTGAAATCGGAACATCATTTGCACTTCCCTCAAAAGGATTTTCCGTGCTCTCTCCTACTTGCTCCAAAGTGGTATAAACCCACGAAATCAACACACTGAAAGGCAAAACTAACCAAACCATATGTCCTTTCATCGGTCCTTCAACTACGGCATTGAGTTTTTCAAATTCCAGCAGCATTCCAAAGGGAAGTAAAAAGCAAAAAAGGCGGATAAAAAACGTGTTGATCGAAGCAAATTGACGCGGATATGGAAAGTTCTTAATCCGTTCACTCTTCCCCTGATGTTCGAAAAATTCGTTCAGGATACGCTGCATTTCCATGTACTGAAAAGAATCAATTTGTTTGCTTTCAAACATTTCCCGCAGTGTTTCAGCTTGCATAGCCAGCAATTGTGTTGCACGATTCTTTTTCGACAGGATAAATGCCATTTCATCCTCGTTCAGATATTTCGCCAATTCTTCTTCCAGTGGACTTTCATGCTCCGGAACTTTGTAAAAGCGCTTATACTCCCGATTATACGACTTTGTAATGGTTTCCCATGAACGGGAATCACGCAACTGATAACGCAAAGCTGTCAGCCATGCAAAATGACGGTAGATCAATTCTTTGCTCACTTCATCATCCGGAATGACATTTTTTGACATGGCTCCCCAGGATCGGCTGCTGTTTACGATAGAACCCCAGATTTGGCGTGCTTCCCAGGTGCGGTTATACGTCTGTGTGTTTTTAAATCCGACAATAAACGCCGTGGCCGTTCCCAACAAAGCAACAACAGTCCACGGAATGGCAATCCAATAAAAATGAAACAGATCGAAAAGCACCACCGGAATCACTCCAATCACAAGCAGCCAATAAATATTTCTTCTGGTCCAAACCAGAAACTCTTCCAAACGATATGATTTTCCTGAGTGCATCTTTTTTAATTGAAAAGGGAGACGTTAAAAGTGAAAAATAATTCGCAATTCATTATAAATGTTTAGAACCGGTAATCTTCAATTCATTCAGATCAACCTGCATCTCAGCTTTCCGGATTTCTTCGTCGCTGTAATACTTTTCCCTTCGAAGTTGAAACAATTCCTTTCGTTGCAGCGCATATATTTCCATTAATACATGCTGATACTTTTTAACTTCGACCAACTGCATTTCACTGCATTCAACAGAATTCAGCTGCATGCGTGTGTTTTCCATCCGAAGCTTGATATTTTCCTTGTAAAAAGCCAATAATTCATTATCGACCAATTCCTCCGAATGTCTTCTGTGCGCATGATCAAGTGCAATGTTATCCAGGCGTAATTGAATTCCGGCCTGCTGTTCATCTTCTCGAGCAATGTTGTCGATTTCTTCGAGTTTAATCAGCTTAATGATAAACGGAAGTGTCAATCCCTGAACAACCAAGGTGATCAAAATGACTACAAACGTGATGAAAATAATCAGATTGCGGTGAGGAAACGAGGTTCCGTCTGTCATCAACATCGGAATGGAAAGCGCCGTAGCAAGAGAAACGACTCCACGCATTCCCGCCCAACCAATAACCAAAGGGCCTTTCCAACCCGGCGACGGATCTCTTCTCACTCTGGCACTTAGCCATCTTGGAACAAAAGCTGCCGGATAAACCCACAAAAAGCGCAATACAATGGTGATCAGACTAATTAAAAGCCCGTATTTAACAGCCTGCCAAACCGAATATTCTCCCAAACCGGCCATAATCTCCGGTAATTTCAACCCGATAATGACAAACACAAAAGCGTTCATCACAAAAATCATCGTCGTCCAGACTCCCAGCATATTCAAACGCGTGCTTCCAGTTTGAAATACTTCATGCGCCCGGTAAGACATGAACAAACCTCCACTCACAACCGCCATAATTCCGGAAAAATGAAATTCTTCCGCAACCAGAAATAAAATGTAAGGAGTCATCACCGTCAATGCCGCATCAATAGCCGGAGTAGTGGGCAAAAAGCGGTGGATGAAATAAAACACATGCGTTATTGCAAGTCCAACTACTACTCCCATTCCTGCCATAATGAAAAACTGACCGACTGCTTCCTGAAAGGAAAACGTTCCGGTTAAAACAGCCAGTAAAGCAAAGCGAAAAACAATCAGCGACGAGGCATCGTTCACCAAACTTTCACCTTCCAGAATGGTCAGAATCCTCTTTGGGACTTTCATTCCTTTGAGAACTGTCGCTGCAGCTACCGCATCCGGAGGCGAAATAATTCCTCCCAATAAAAATCCCAACGCCAACGTGAATCCGGGAATAATTGCACTTGAAACATAAGCAATCACTAAAGAAGTGAAAAACACCAACCCGAAGGCCAGCAAAGAAATCGGGCGTTTCCATTTCCAGAAATCATTCCAGGACGTATACCAGGCCGCTTCATAAAGCAATGGAGGAAGAAAGATCATGAAAATGACTTCAGGTTCAACCTGCAACGAAGAAACTCCGGGAATCAAACTAATTCCCAAACCGGACAAAACCAAAAAAATCGGATAGGCAATCTTGAAACGCTGCGCCAGCATGACCAATAAAAAAACAGCGAATAAAAGTCCGAGAATAAGTAATAATGTATGATGCATCCGAGTAATTTGTACGAAATCAAAAATACTATTTTATGCTTGAATCTTTTATTTGATCGGTTCAAAATTCATTGAAAGTCAAAAATCAATCCTCACTGATTCAAAGTAACACATCAAGGAATTAGTGAATCCGGAAAGCGGTGTGATTCGCTCAAAGATTTTTCAATGAATAGTCGTTCATTTCCGGACGAAAAAAGTACCTTTACACTTAAATAGTTTTTCCATGAAATTGGTCTTGAATCAGCATCAAATTGAGCAAAAAATCATGCGCCTGGCACATGAAATTTTAGAAAACACTTACGGAATTCCGGAATTATTTATCGGAGGAATTACCGGAAACGGTGAAACCTTTGCTCAGCAGATTTGTGAGATTATTCAGAAAAACAGTTCTCAAAAGGTAAACTACTTCAAAATCGAACTGGACAAAGATCATCCGCTTGATCAGGAGATCAGTTGTTCGATCGATCCGAATCTGTTCAGCGGAAATACAATCATTTTGGTTGATGATGTGATCAACTCCGGAACAACCATGCAATACGGCGTTTTGAAAATTTTGGAAAAGCCCGTGAAAAGTGTGAAAACAGTTGCTCTGGTAGATCGGATGCACCGCAGATATCCTATTAAATGTGACTTTGTAGGAATGACTCTGACAACAACTTTAGGCGAACGTGTTGAGGTAGTTCCTTCAAACGGCGCTTTGGAAGCATTTTTAGTATAATTCAACATGCAAAATTAAAAATTCAAAACAAGGGTATTTTTGAATTTTGCATTCATCATTGTGCATTCTTATGAAACGAATTACAGAATCCGAAAGCAATCATCAGGGCTTAGATCAGATGTCAACGCGTGACCTGTTGATTGGAATCAATCAGGAAGATCATACCGTTCCTTTGGCTGTTGAGAAAGAAATCCCGCAGATTGAAAAATTGGTTGACGCGTGTGTTGAACGCTTGAAAGAAGGCGGACGTTTATTCTACATGGGCGCAGGAACCAGCGGACGTCTGGGAATCGTGGATGCAAGCGAATGCCCTCCAACCTTTGGTGTTCCGCAAGGAATGGTCATCGGGATTATTGCCGGTGGAGATCAGGCGATTCGAAAAGCAGTGGAATTTGCTGAAGACGATCGTTTGCAAGGCTGGAAAGATCTGGAAACATTCAAAATCAATGAAAAAGATATCGTAGTCGGAATTGCTGCTTCAGGAACAACACCTTATGTACTTGGAGCATTGGAAACTGCAAAGTCGAAAGGAATTCTGACCGGTGGAATTTCGTGTAATCCGCATTCACCTTTGAGCCAGTTGGCGGATATTGCAATAACACCTGTCGTAGGCCCGGAATTTGTTACCGGAAGCACGCGCATGAAAAGCGGAACGGCTCAGAAACTGGTTTTGAACATGCTTTCTACTTCGATCATGATTCGCTTAGGCCGCGTAAAAGGAAACCGCATGGTGGATATGCAACTTTCAAATGAAAAGTTGGTTGACCGGGGAACCAAAATGGTGATGGAAGCAACCGGACTGGAAGAATCACAAGCCAATGAATTGTTGCTAAAATATGGCTCGGTAAGAGCTGCTGTGGAGGCGCAAACAAAAAAGTAGATTCACCGGCAATACAGAAATGATTTGTAATTTGGCCGATTCATGATTCAAGGAAAACCCATTCTTCATTCAAAAGATCTCACGGTCAATCGTCCGGAACCGATTACGGAAAGTATTTCTGTTTTGGAATATTCCAAAAATATTGATCCGAAATATGCTGTGGAAGCTTTGCTTGAAGGTTCTTATGTTCTGGTTGCAGATCAGTTCAGCAGCGGAGTGACGGTATTGGAAGCATTGAAAAAACAGCTTTCGAAAAACACCCATGATGCTTCTTTTTCTTCACAGCGAAATTACCGACAACAATTTCGGGATGCTTCACAGTTCTTAGTTGTTGAAATTGTCAATCATCAGTTGCATCTTCGGAAATCTCCCGAAATTGGCTGGTTGAAACGTTTGTATCCCGAAATGCAGGAATTCTTGTTGCCGTTCACAGATGTTCAGGGTTTAAACAGCGCCTGGCAGTGGTACGAGAAAGGAATCCGGATTCCCGGGTTGAAACAAATCGTCCATCCGTTCTACGGAACTTACTTCCCTACCCGTTTTGAGCACATTGAACTGTTTGTCAATTATCTGAAAAACTACCAAGGCTCAAAAGAAAGCGCTTTTGATATCGGGATCGGAAGTGGTATTTTAAGCAAACTGCTTCATCAATTTGATTTTAAAGAGATTAACGCTTCTGATATAAACCCGAATGCCCTGATCGGAATGTTGGAAGAACAAACAAAAACCGATCAGAAATTCAATTTGTATTTCGGTGATTTGTTTGCTGATTCAAAGAAAAAATCCGATCTGATTGTTTTCAATCCGCCATGGATTCCGCTTCCGAAGGAAGTTTCCGGAATTGATTTAGCCATTTATTATGATAAAGAATTGTTCCCGCGCTTTTTTGAAGAGGCTAAGAAACATTTGAATCCTGACGGACAGGTCGTTCTCCTTTTCTCTAATCTGGCCGGATTGATGGATTCTCAGTTCATTCACCCGATCCAATTTGAAATCAAACAGCGAAAACGCTTTTCTCTGGTTCAAAAAACGACTAAAAAAGTTGCTCCTGCTTCTTCCAAAACAAAACGAAAAGCAGTTTGGCGCGATCAGGAATTTGTGGAGTGTTGGGTTTTGAAGATTAATTGACAATGAAACAGAGGTAAGACCATCATGTTATTTTTCCTGACTCTTGTCTCTATCAGTCTTGACTCTATGAGTAAATTATTAACTTTGACCATGCAAATCAAAACAACACTCACACAAGGTGAATTCGCCAAACTAACAGGAATTTTATTACTCAAAAGACTTCAGGTTTTATTTTTGCTTTTGGCCGTTCTGGGACTAATCATCGGAGCGTTGATCGCTATATTCGCTTTTCACAATCAATCTGCTTATATGCTCGTTTTTGTTGGTATTGTGTTCATCGCTTTGTTTGCATTCAGCATTTACAATAATGCGAAAAGACATTATCAAAACAACCCACGAATCCGGCAGGAAACCACTTATGATTTTTCAGATAAGGGCATTTCCATTTCCAAAGAAGGATATTCTTCCACTGTGAAATGGAGTGAAATCATTGCTGTGAGAAAGCGCGCCGGTTTGATTTTATTCTGGCAAAACAAACTCGTTACGCATGTCGTTTCAGCAAAAGATGTGAATGCAGCGCAATGGGAATCTATTCAGCAGTTGTATCAGAAGCGCGGTAATTCGGGGAAGAAATAACGGATCTTTTCGAAGTCTGAAAGCAGGTTAAAAGACAAATAGATATCCCGTGTTGGCAGGACAAGTTGTATCTATTAGCCCAGTAAAGATAAGGGTTTCTGTTTTCTGTTTTGAGGTGGACGTAATATTGCGGAATTACGTTTGCATCCCATTTTTTATCCTCCTCCCGTATTCACCCGTCCTTTCAAATCATCTGCTCCGCCAGCTCTTCTTCTCACTCCAGCAACACTTGTTTTCCCGAATTTGTACGTAAAACTCATCGTGGCAACCCGCGTATCGCGTTTCACATCGAAATATTCTGTGTAATTGGTGAAAGCCACATTGGCGCGAATGTAATTCGTATAGAAAATATCAGTCCAGGCAAACTTGATTACACCTCTGTTATCCAGAATCTTCTTCTGCACTCCGATTCCCGTATGCCAGATTTCTTTGATGTGATCGAAGGCATAAATTTCGGGCGTATGATAAGATGCAGTCCATTCGATCGACCAGTTTTTCTTGAGTAAAAACGTATTCACCGTGCTTAAAATCAACACTCCGGATCCTCTGTTTTGCAGGTTTGTCTGAGCCACATTCCCGGAATACAAAGCCACATAAGCATTGACGTTGTTCACACTGTTCCACCATTTCGTGATCTGAATCGGAGCAGAAATATTCGCATAAATCAAATCAGCGCGTTTCAGATTCACATTCGTTTGAACCGTCACGATTTCATTTTGAACCAAAGGAGCGATTACATCCGTAATATTATTCTTTGTGGTAGCAACTCCGGCATTCACAAAAAGCTGATCCTTCCATGCATATCCCAACTCAAAAGTATAAGTCGTTTGCGGACGCAAATACGGGTTTCCGGCTCTGTATGTCGATGGATCGAGGTAAAACTTAAACGGATTCAGCTGATCGTAACTCGGGCGGTCAATGCGGCGATTCATGGAAAGTTCCCAATGATGGTTTTTCGAAGGATTGAAGCCAATGAACGCCGTTGGGAAAAGCTGGAAATAGCGTGTATTTGAAACCGAAGACGTTGCCATCTGCGTTCCTTTCACATGCGTATATTCTCCACGCGTTCCAAGTTGAACAGACCAATGTTCTCCTTCATAATTCCAGGTCAGATATCCCGCATGAATCGTTTCCTGATACAAATAATGATTGCTTTTGGTTGTATCGTAAATCGCGCCACCATTGCTTCTGTCATAGAATTTCAGGTCGTTGTCTGCAATGACATAACTGGATTTCAAGCCTGCATCCAGAAAGTGCTTTTTATTCAGAACCTGGTGTAAATCAACTTTTGCTGCATGAATCGAAAGTTTTCCGTTCAAATCTCCTGAAAGAATGTACGGATTTTGAAACTGCATTCCATTCAAATCATAATACCCCGTATAGAACTGCTGATCGCTGTGATGCTGATATTGCGCATAATCCAAATCCGTTGTAAACTCAGAACCCAGCGAATCCAAAACCAGTTTGTAATTCACATTTGCAGAGCCATTGAACCACTTTTCCTTCGTGTCATTTGAGGTGGTAAAACGAGAAGCCGTCACTCCGTTCTGCTGTTCTACATTCGACTGATTGAATCCATCGATCCGAAAACTATTTCCCATTCCGTTGACCACAAAACTCAAAGCATTCTTTTTGTTGACTTGAAAATCCATTCCAAAACGGGCACTGTGATTGGAAACCGGGAATTTCAGATCATTATCCTGCAGATAAGCGCCGGTAAAAGTATCCTGTTTGTAAAATCGCCGTTCGAGAACCAAATGATTAAACCCTTTCCGATAAGCATAATTGTAAGCTCCGAATACATTCATTTTCTTATTTCGGTGGTTAAGGGAAATTCCGGCTCCGGCTTTCGGGTAGATTCCTTGTCCATAACTGGTCGTAACCGTTCCATTGGTTCCCAAACGCGTGTCTTTTTTCAGTCGGATATTGATAATGGCTGAACCCGCAGCATCGTATTTTGCGGAAGGATTGCTGATCAATTCTATTTTATCGATAGCAGATGACGGGATTCCTCTTAAGAAATTCGCCAGATCCGTTCCCGACATCGGCTGTGCTTTTCCGTCAATCTGGACGATGATTCCGCTCTTTCCGTTCAAACTGATATTGTCAGAAGAACTGATGCTCACGCCGGGCGATTTTTCCAAGATTTCGAAAGCCGAAGAACCTGTTGCACTTAGCGATTGTTCCACATTCAGAATCATCATTCCGGGTTTTCGTTCTATCAAAGGTTTCGTTGCGGTAACCGTTACCTCTCCCACTTCTTTCGGAGTGCTTTTAAACGTAAGCTTTAAGTCCGACAAAGCCTCAGAAGTCAATATTCCAGTTATGAATTCCGAAAAATCATCGTGAGTGGCGCGTATAAAAACAGAATCCGTTTTGAGAACTTCCGTTGCAAAGCTCCCGTCTTTTTCAGAAACTGCCATGGACAAAAGCGTTGAATCTGCTGTATAAACAAACAGAACAGCATCCGGAACAGGCGTGTTTTCCGGATTGAAGATGCTTCCTTTCACCGTCATTTTATCCTGAGAATAACTTTGAAGGGAAACAAGTAAGCAAATGAGTAGCAACGTTTTCATTGAGTTCGAAATTTAAACAAAGATGAATTTAATTGACTTATCAATCATTATCTGTTCTTGCATTTATGATTAACAGTTTCAGAAACGGATTAAACGGTTTGGAAAAAGGATAAATGATGAATAAACCCTTCGTGGAAAATTATTTTTCGTACTATATCGCTTTAGCTTTTTTCATTCATTTTCCGCCTCGAAAAAAGAACTAATTTTACTCCTCAAACAAGAATATGAGTAAGCTGAGAGGTGTGTTTTTAGTGGGATTTGGAGCAGCAAGCTACGGGATTTTAGCCACAATCGTCAAATTTGCAAACAATTCCGGTGCTCACACCAGCGTACTCACCTTCTATCAATCCCTGATCGGAGTTGTTTCGCTTTTCATTTTGATGTCGATTCAATCCCGCAAACAACCCGATTTGGTAAAACCAAAGTCTAAATCCAAGATAAAGCTTGTGCTTTTCGGAATCTCCATGGGTTTGACCAGTTGTTTGTATTACATTTCCATTCAATACGTTTCGGTTTCAATCGGAATTATTCTCTTGATGCAATCCATTTGGATGAGCGTTGTGTGGGAAATGATTCAGCAACGAAAACTGGCTCATTGGAGTAAATTGGCCGGAAGTTTGGCAGTATTGGTCGGAACAGTATTCGCTACAAACCTGATTCAGCAGGATATTCAGATTTCATTCACAGGATTGTTATATGGTCTTTCGGCCGCATTATCCTACACCGTGAGTTTACACGCTTCCAATCATGTGGAAAAGCAGGTTCCGAGTATCACCAGAAGTTTCTACCTGATTTTGGGAAGTTTGCTCACTGTTACCGCATTTTGGAACATTCAGATCCTTGAACATCTGGATTGGATGGTTCTCCTGAAATTCGGAATCGTTTTGGGAATTTTCGGTACGGTTATTCCACCGATCATGTTTACACGCGGCATCCCGCTTATCGGATTGGGTCTTGCGGGAATTTTAGTTGCTTTGGAAATCCCGGTTTCGATTCTTTCGGCACATTTTGTTTTAAATGAACAAATCTCTCTGGTTCAATGGTTTGGAGTATTTCTGATCTTGCTCACCGTTATTTTCATGAATAGCCGGAAAAAGAATATTTAATCCTCCCAACCGCAAATTCTCAAACCGATTTTCTCTGCTTCGGAAACGGTTGTTTTCTTTATCTCGTGTTTGCAATTATTCAATCCGCGGCAATCCCGTTTGTAATGATATGCAACAGAATTGGGTGAATCACAGATAAAAACGTTCCCGTCTGCGCCGGAAAATGTACAAAATAAGAGAAATATAAAAATCAGTTTCATGTGAATTGTGTTGGTTCCGGCTATACCGTTAAATCAATAATCGGGCGAATATACACAATTGTAGTTTACTGTTAACCAGTTTTTTGTAATTTGATGCGAACCCAAAAACATCAACATGAAATACTACATCTCATTCCTGCTGACGGCCCTGATTTATTCTTCCGGTTTCGCCTGCTACAACGAATATTACAGCCTCGATTCAAAAGGTCACTTCCATCAGATGGAAATAGGTGCTATCCGCTTTCAACAAAATTTTGATCAGCAAAAAATCGAAAAACAATTGCGAAAACTTGGAAAAAAGCTTCAAACCCAAGCCGATTACAAACTCCTTTCGGATTACGGATTGTATTTGGTAAAAGGTGGAAAAGTGAAGGAAGCATTGGTCATTTTCGAAGCACTTGCCCAGGCTTATCCGAACGAATACAGCATTATTGCCAATCTCGGAACTACCTATGAACTGAGTGGAAACAATGAAAAAGCATTGGAATACATTCGAAAAGGATTAAAATTGAATCCCGATTCCCATAATGGAAGTGAATGGATTCATGTCAAAGTTCTGCTTGCCAAAATTGCATTGGATAAAGATCCCGATTACCTGAGCAATCACACCGTTTTGAATCTGGATACAAAACAGGAAGAATCGGAAAAGATTCGAAAACAACTGTACACTCAATTGCAGGAACGCTTTCCGTTTTGCAAAGGACCGGATCCGGTGATGGCTGATTTGTTTGTCGATTTGGGTGATTGCTACCTGCATTCGATTTCATTCGAACACGCAAAAGGCCTGTATCAGATCGCCAAGATCTATTACCAATCTTCGAGAGCAGATATCGACCAGAAAATAGACGAAGTACGAAAACTCCGGGAAAAATATGCCAATCTTCATCCGGATGAAAGCCGGCGGGAAGAAATTGATATGGGAATGGTCAGCAAAGTGAGCGGTGTTCCTTATAAATCTTATCTCAAGGATCCGAATTCAGGCAATGTTCAGATCAATTGGTCGGATATTCTCACCGATCCTGATCAATTACTGGAACTAATCGGCTTAAAGCGCGTGGAAGAAATGAAACCGGAAATTGCCGATGAAAACAATCCGGAAATAATCGAAAAGACGGCTGTTGTGAAGAAAGATCCAAAATCCGATCGTTCCATGTTGTGGATCGGTTTGACAAGTATGATTTTACTGATCAGCGTTTTTACTTATTTCAAAGCGAAACGAAAATAAGAGCGATTGACGGAATCAATTCTAAAAAATCAAGTGATTTGCTGAAACCCAATGATAGCGGACCTCTAAAGGTTTTTAACGGTTAATAAACGGATAAATTCGTGAGCTCTGCTGTTTAATTTGACTAACTTTGCTCCATGCGATTTGATATTTTGACCATTCTCCCGGAATTACTAGAAGGCCCCTTCAATGTTTCGATCATGAAACGTGCACAGGAACGAGGCTTACTGGAAATTCATGTACACAACATCCGCGATTATTCGACTTCAAAACACAAAAATGTAGATGATTATCAATATGGCGGCGGTGCGGGAATGGTCATGGCAATCGAACCGATCGTAACTCTGATCGAAAAGCTGAAAGCAGAACGTGCTTACGACGAAATCATTTACATGACTCCTGACGGTGAATTACTGGAGCAGCGTCACAGTAACAACTGGAGTTTGAAAGAGAATATCATGATTTTGTGCGGACACTACAAAGGTGTTGACGAACGAATCAGAGAACATTACATTACGAAGGAAATTTCTATCGGGTCTTACGTTTTGACAGGAGGTGAATTAGCTGCAGCGGTCGTTGTTGACAGCATCGGGAGATTGATTCCCGGAGTGATGAACGATGAAACGTCTGCTTTGACGGATAGTTTTCAGGATGATTTGCTTTCCCCGCCGGTTTACACCCGTCCACCGGAATTTAACGGATGGAAAGTCCCCGAAGTTTTGTTATCCGGGGACTTTGGAAAAATTGAGCAATGGAGAGAACAACAAGCAATCGAACGTACAAAGGTCAGAAGGCCTGATTTATACAAGAAATTTAATGGCGAAGACTAAATCGCCTACCTCTTGCTTTCTGAAAGAACATTCCCATTTCTGGATGTATTGCTTTTGATTGATTCCTGAATCTTTTCCAGATTCGTTTTCAATCGATTATCGTGTTTCTTTTTATTCACAAAGAAAGGAACATATGTTTTGATGAAATCATAAGCCAAAACTCCCAACATTGCAGCAGAAATAGCGTAGAATACCTGAAAATGCACATAGTGAATAATCAATCCTGAAAGAATTCCACCTACCAGATAAGATCCCATAATTGCAGCCATCAATTTCGTTTTTTCAACCACTTGCTTATTCAAACGGTATTTTTTCTTCGTTAACATCGAAAGATGAATCGCCAAATCAGTTGTTAAACCCGTTAAATGGGTTGTTTTCACCTGAAAGTTGGAAATACTTGCCGTCAAACCGTTTTGAAGTCCCATGGAAAACAACAACACTGAAACCAGAATCTCTGTTTGTGTCAAGGTTTCCGTGTAGAAAAACTGTCCGTAAATTCCCACGAAGACGAAGCACAGGATTTCCAGAATCATCGGAATACTGTGAGAAATGAATGCATTTTTCTTCGTACTGTTTATAATGAGGTTATTGGACAGGAAACTTCCTGCAAAGAATAATAAGATCCAAAAAAGAACGATCAACATCTGAAACCACTTTCCATCAGCAATTTCCTGAGCCAAAATGGCAAAATGTCCGGTCAAATTCGATGTAAAGGAATAAAACAAAACCAAGGACGCAACGTTCACCATTCCGGCAATGATTGCTGTGAAGATTCCCAATTTCAAATTATCCTGAAAAGATCTGCTATGACTAAATCTGCGTAACATACTGTTATATTTAATGTGTTATCATCCGTTGGGATGATCTGTTTATTTAAAGCAATGCTTTACGATATCGAAAGCGCTACTTTCTTTTAGTTCACTTTTTTAAGTGTGATTTTTACAATTCCACGTGCGTGAACATCTGTGTCGAAATGCAAAACAAGTTCGTCTTTCTTCATTGATTCGACCGAATACGCTTCATGCGTTCCGTCATCATTGATGATTGTCAGAATTCGTCCGCGATCTTTCAAACGCCATTTGGCTACGTGCTCATTTCCAGTTCTTTCGTGAAGTTTAATCGAATAATCCTTTTTGAAAGTCCAGTTTTCAAACTGGTGGATCACCAAATGATTTGCAATATCTGCACGCTCATTGGTATCGATCTCCTGTTTCACTTTTTGGTTCAGATCATTTCTGTCGTAAACCCAGGAAACTTCTTTCCATTCTCCCAGAATAGCGCGTTCAGGATAATACGAATGGCTAAAAACATAATATCCGAATGAACTAAGCGTTATCAGGGCAATTAATGACGATATGATCAATTTTCTGTTCATACTAATGCTGTTACATATGTTTGATTCGCTTCACTGGAGTAATGATTGTTATCCCAAGCGACTAACTGTTTCGTAATTTTTGATTTGTGAAGGAAAGGCAGAATATCCATGCTCTTTTTATGTGACCAATCGAATTCCAATTCATAAGGAATAATGATCCGATTCACTTTATTTGCTTCCGCAAACTGATCAAAGGAGTTTTGTCTGAGTCCGCTGAAGAAAGTTACCTGAATGGATTTTACTTTTGAACCCAGTTCCTTTTCAAGATCCGTCAATTTGTTCAAGAACTCCTTCCCTGCCATTTCAATTTTCAAATCGCTTTGATCAAAAAACAACAAATCGGAAATTGAATTGGATAAATAAATTCCATGAACCAGAAGCACGTTCAACGAGTCCTCATTTTGGAATTGAAGTAAAGCTTTTAGTGACTCAATTGAAGACACTTTGAAATCTGTCGGTATTAAAATTGTTGCTGCCATCTCTAATATTTTTTGGTAAAATTAGAGCACGGGTATAAGGACGGTATAAGAACCGGATTAGAACCAGATTAAAATTTTAGTTTTAACTTTTATTTAGGATTTATAGGGCAAAAGCAAGCTTACCAAAGTGCCCGAGTTCTCTTCGGAATGTACGATAATCTTTCCTTTATGCTGGCGCATAATGTTTCTTGTCAAGGGTAGTCCAATTCCATATCCTTCGAAGGAAGTAGTATTTGAAGCCCTGAAAAAAGGATCGTAAATATGACTCAGATCTTTGGGCGGAATTCCAATTCCCTGATCTTTTACATGAATCGAAAGGTATTCGGAAGTGTGACTTAAATAAATCCGTACTTCCTTATTTTCAGAATACTTGGTTGCATTCAAAAGAACATTCGAAAGGGCTAATTGCAGCAATTGAGAATTTCCCATGACCTCAAGCAAGTTCAGATTATCAGGTAATGTTTCAAAAGCAAATTTGATTTTGTTTCCGGGAATGATCCTGTCGACTGTTTCCATTGTTTCGAAGATCAATTCATCGATCCGCAGCTTTTCGATCGTCATTTTCTTACCGTCGAAACCGGTTTGAGCCAAAAACAACAAAGCCTTCGTTTTCTTATTCAATTTCTCAGCCTGCTCCAAAATATTATTCAATGCTGTTTTATAATCTTCCGTACTTCGTTCTTTGCTGAGCATTAGATCTGCTTGTCCGATAATACTCGTAAGCGGCGTATTTAATTCGTGTGAGGCATTGCTGATGAAGTTGTTTTGAGTCTCAAAACTCGTTTCCAGACGATCCAGCATATTGTTCATCGTTTGGATCAATTCTCCTAATTCATCGCCTTCCTGCTTATTTTCAATGCGAAAATGCAGGTTTTCCGTCCCGATCTTATGAACACTGGAACTCAGATCACTAATCGGTTTGATGAGTCTTTTGGACAACCAGAGCGAAACTCCGAAGATCAATACTACCGCAACCAGAAACATCGAAATCAGTAAGCCTCCAAGGTAATGTTTGTACTTGGTATAGTACATATTCTTTGCAGAAGTGTAAACCACGTACTTCTTTCCGTCTTTTGCCTCATACAGGATTCCGTACTTTAACAGGTTGTTTTTTCGTTCCTGAGCAAAATGATTGCGGATAACCTTTTGAACAAATTCTTTGTCAGTCTTGATCTTCCAGTTTGAATCGATGGGTTTGAAATGGTTATTCAGCGGGACAATCACACTTTTCTCTTCCGGCAGTTTTTCAAGGTATTCCTGTTTGAAATCTTTTACAAATTCCCGGTCGTCACGATGATCATCCAATTCAATACGAATAGTCGTCGTAGTGCGCGTCTTTAAGCGGTCGTAAAAATCATTGAACACGTAATTGGAAGACAGAACATATACAAACGTACTGAAGACCAGTACCAAAAAAGCAAATGTAGTGCTCAGCAACCAAATAATCCGTGTTCTGATTTTCATTCTTCTTCGCGCATTACATATCCCATTCCAATTACGGTATGAATCAATTTGGAACCGCCGAATTGCACCAGCTTTTTGCGCAGATAGTTTACGTAAACATCCACCACGTTGGTTCCTGACTCAAAATCAATTCCCCAGACGTCCTCCAGAATATCGATCCGTGAAAGTACCTTTTTGGGATTCATTACAAACAACAACAAAAGGCGATATTCGGTAGACGTCAAACTAATCGGATTTCCAGCCCTCATAACCGTTTTCTGATTATCATCAATCACCAGATCATCAAACTGGAAAATCGTATTCTGAACCGGATTCAAATTCTCCATTCTGCGCAGTAAAGATTTCACCCGTGCATTCAATTCGATAAACTTAAACGGTTTGGGTAAATAATCATCTGCTCCTGAATCCAATCCCAAAGCAACATTTTCAGCCGTTCCCAAAGCGGTAAGCATCAAAATCGGAACCTGACTCGTTTCCCGGATTTTCGAACAAACCTGCAGGCCATTCATTCCGGGCAACATAATATCCAAAATGATCAGATCCGGATTCCAGAAATAAAATTCATCCAGGCCCCTAAGTCCGTCGTTGGAAACTTTCGTTTCAAAGTTTTCTTCCGTAAGTCCTTTTTGAACCAGGGAACTAATCTGCGGATCATCCTCAATAATCAATATTTTTTTCACTGAAATTTGATTGAAGGCTAAAATTAGCAAAAAAAAGAAAGATGGTTTCAGGACATGTAAAATGAGTTAACTTATTAATTTACAGGCTCGTCCCAATATTGGGAAATTGGGTTTTTGGGTTTTTCCAAAATCCCCAAAAACCTCCTCAAAAATTTGGAACATACGCCCTTTTCAACTAACTTAAATAGAGAACATACATTTTTAACCCTTTAAACATCACTATTTTATGGGCGTAATTAAATACTTTGACTATTCTCCTCAAACACTTTCGATTTCCATGGTAGGAAGAGCACTTGCACATCCCTGTCGTGTAAAAATCATGGAATTACTTCTTGAGAGAAAAAAATTAAACAACCAGGAATTTGCAGACTATTTTGGAATGACGCGCTCCACCATTCATGATCACCTGGTGAAACTTTGGCAGGCTGATATTATCCATATCGCTTCAGAACAAGGAGCAACCATTGCGTCCATCTCCGAAAGTCAAGTTGAAAAATACATGCTTTTGGCAGCACTTTTTACTTTTGATCGAAAAGACGGATTTCATTTGGGGGTAATTTAAACTAACTTTGCGATTCAATTTTAACAGTATGCAATTAGATTCCGCTGTCATCGAAGCACTTAAAAATGGTAAAACTATTTTGTATCCGTCGGATACCATTTGGGGTCTTGGTTGTGATGCTACGAATGAAGAAGCATGCAAACGCATTCTGGAGATCAAACAGCGTCCGGAAAACAAAAGTTTTATTCTGTTGGTCGACAGTTTTCAGATGATTGAGAAATACATTCCGGACTTCCCTCCTGTTTGTTACGATTTGGCAGATCTATCCGAAAAACCATTAACCATCATTTATCCCAATGCAACTGGATTAGCTCCGAGTGTTTTGGCCGAAGATGGTTCCGTAGGAATTCGTCTGACGAAAGATCCTCTTTGTCTGGCCTTGATCAGAAGTATCCGCAAACCGTTGGTTTCTACCTCTGCAAATCTTTCAGGAAACCCTTTTCCAACGAATTTCAAAAACATTGATTCCCGGATCAAAGATCAGGTAGATGCTATTTTGGAAGAACGTATCAATGAAGAACTTACAACACCTTCCCAAATCATTAAAATCGGATTGGACAGTTCAATAAAAGTAATCAGAAGCTGATTTTTCCAAATTCAGTAACTTTGTACCCGCATGCACACACAAAATTTCGCTCACAAACTCAAACACCCTGTTTTTAAGGTTGTTTCTCAAATCATTTCTGAAAAAGGTTTGGAAGCCTATGTTATCGGTGGATTTGTGCGGGATTTATTACTTGAACGCCCTTCCAAGGATATCGACATTGTTGTTGTAGGAAACGGAATGGAACTTGCTCAGGCTGCAGGAGAAAAACTGCGGGTTAAAAAAGTCAACCTGTTCAAAAATTTCGGAACGGCTCAGTTCAATTACAAAGACCTGGATGTAGAATTTGTCGGAGCCCGAAAAGAATCCTACCAAAGAGATTCACGTAAACCCATTGTCGAAGACGGAACGCTGAGCGACGATCAAAAGCGCAGAGATTTCACCATCAACGCACTTGCATTGGACTTACGAGCTGAAACTTTCGGAAATCTCATTGACCCGTTCAACGGATTGGCGGATCTTGAAAAAGGAATTCTGCGCACACCGCTTGATCCGGATACAACCTATTCAGATGATCCGCTGCGCATGATGCGTGCCATTCGTTTTGCAACGCAGCTCGATTTTCAAATTGAATTAAAAAGCCTTCAGTCGATTCTGGAGAATTCATCCCGACTGGAAATCATTTCCAAAGAACGAATCATGGATGAGCTCAATAAAATCATTTTGGCGGAAACACCATCCCGTGGATTTGAGCTTTTGAATTCAACCAAATTACTGCATCAGTTTTTCCCTGAAATGATTGCATTGCACGGCGTGGAAACCCGTGAAGGGAAAAGTCATAAAGACAATTTCTACCACACATTGGAAGTTTTGGACAACGTGGCTAAGAACTCGGATAATCTGTGGTTAAGATGGGCAGCTATTCTTCATGATATTGCCAAACCTCCGACAAAAAAATTCGATACACAGGTTGGGTGGACTTTTCACGGACACGAAGAACTGGGAGCACGCATGGTCCCTAAAATATTCGCGCGACTAAGATTACCGCTCGATTTGAAAATGAAATACGTTCAAAAACTGGTTCGACTTCATTTGAGACCGATTTCATTGGTGAAAAGCAATGTTACCGACTCAGCTGTGAGACGCCTGCTTTTTGAAGCCGGAGATGACATTGACGATCTGATGACTTTGTGTAATGCCGACATTACTTCCAAAAACGAATTCAAGGTCAAGAAATACAAAAAGAACTTCGAACTCGTTATTGAAAAAATAAAAGCCGTAGAGGAAAAAGATCATGTGCGGAATTTTCAACCGCCAGTTTCAGGCGAATTGATCATGCAAACCTTTGATCTCAAACCTTGTGAGGAAATAGGCATCATCAAATCACGCATCAAAGAAGCCATTTTAGAAGGCGAAATTCCAAATGATTTCGAAACGGCAAAGAAATTGATGCTGACAATTGGTGAAGAACTGGGTTTGAAGGTTCAAAAAGATCAAAAGGGTTCAACCGTTTAACAATTTGAACACCGGAACTATTTGAACATATTTTAGATCCCTTTTCACTTTTACATTTTCAATTTTCAATTAACATTATCTTTGTAAAAAAAACTGCATGGGTACGCTTAAATTTCGCGTGTTATTAGATTCTGAGAAAGATCAGGAGATTTTTCGGGATATCAGCATTAATGAAGAAGACAACTTCGAATCTTTATATAGAACGATTTTGAATGCTTTCAATTTTGAAGGGCAGGAAATCGGTTCATTCTTTATGTCAAACGACGAGTGGGACAAAGGACATGAAATCAGCTTGATGGATATGAGTTATTCCGATGAAGATCAGGAAGTAACCAGCGTCATGTCAGAAGCAAAACTGGCAGATTTCATGGAAGCTCCCGATCAAAAAGTCATTTTGGTATATGATTTCCTGAGAATGTGGATTTTCCTGATTGAACTGCAGGAACGCACGGAAGAAACATTGGACAAACCAAAAGTGGATCTGGCTGTAGGAATTGCTCCGCCCGAGGATTCAAAAATGATTCAGGATGATGCTTTCTACGGAGACGAAGATGAAGACGATATGAACGATTTTGATGAAGATTTCGGAGACGGATACGACGACGAAGATTTATCAGGTTACGAAGAATACGAATATTAACTAGACTCCTGGCCCTCCGAAGTCTCTCAGTCTAAAAAGAAAATATGAGCACAGAAAAAAAATACGGCGACCCGATTGGGCATGCTATCAGAGAATACGCCGATAAAAGAAGACCGGAAGATATTATCGTTTCCTCTGACATTTGTGAGGATGACATTATTCCATTGGAAGTTCTTTTCAGAAAGTACGACGAAATGCCTGTGATTGAGCAAAAAGCGCTCGCATTGGCAAGAGGTCATGTTTTAGATGTGGGATCCGGTGCCGGAACTCACGCTACTTATTTACAGGATCTTGGCTTTAAAGTGGATTGCATCGACATTTCTGAAGGTGCGGTTGAATACTTGAAAAGCAATGAACTGAATGCCGAACGAATCAACTTCTTTTCTTTGACTGATAAGAAGTACGACACGATTTTGATGTTGATGAATGGTATTGGTATTGCAGGTAAATTGTCGAATCTGGAAAAAACTCTGGAGCACGCAAAATCATTGTTGAATCCGGGAGGGAAAATTCTTTGTGATTCCTCAGATATTCATTCGCTTTATGAAGATGAAGACGGAGCTCTTTGGGTAGACTTAAACACGGAATACTACGGAAATTTCCGTTTCCAAATGAAATACAAAAAGCAAAAAGGGCCTTGGTTCGATTGGTTGTATGTTGATTTCGACAATTTGTTCAAAGCGTCCAAAAATGTAGGCTTGAAAGCAATCAGAGTGTACGAAGAAGACGATCATTATCTGGCTGAAATAACATTGGAGAAATAGTATGAGATTTATCTTAATCACCTTTTTATTTCTCAACGGGCTTGCATTCGGACAGGACAATTCCCTCTTGTATCAAATCAAGGGAAAGGACAAAAAAGTGTCCTACCTGTTCGGAACAATCCACATGATTCCCGATTCGCTTTACTATTTCCCGGGCAAACTGGATAAAATTGTTTCCAAATCGGAAGAGATTATTCTCGAAGTAGCAAACCTTTCGGATCAAAGCAGTGTAATGAGATTGCTTGTTCTGGATTCGGGATCCTGCTTCGATATTTTTACTCCGCAGCAAAAAGATTCTGTCATCAACTGGGGAGCAACTTTATTGGGAATCAAACCAGAGTTGTTTGAAAAAGGCTTTGAAAAAAGAAAGCCCTTCACCCTTCTTCAGTTGAGTTTTCAAAAAATGATTTCCGGAAAGATCAAAATGGTTGATATGGAAATCGAAAACAAAGCGAAACAAAACAAAATTCCGGTTTCAGGACTTGAAACAGTCGAATATCAATTATCTATCTTCGACAAAATGCCTTCATCCGAAATGGCGGAAATGATCATGGATCTGATCAGAAACCCGAATGAAGGAGAAGAAACGTTTCAAAAACTGGTGCAGTCTTACCACAAGCAAGACCTGGAATCATTGGCCAAATTGATTTTGGAAAGTGATCAGTTGGGAAGCTCTGCAGATGAATTACTGGATAAACGAAATCAGAACTGGATTCCTAAAATGGAAGAGCTGATGAAAACGAAATCTTGTTTTTTTGCTGTTGGTGCAGGACATTTAGGCGGTCCAAACGGAGTCATTCAATTGCTTCGTCAAAAAGGATATGAAGTAACACCGGTTCGATACTAATTCTCATGCGAAATTTTACACTTTTATTAGTTAGTGCTCTGCTTGCAACTGCATGTAACACGTATTCGGAAGAACAAACACACAGTTTTAACTCCGAAGCAGAAAATTATGCCAAAAAGCATCATTGGAACTACGAAAAGCTGGATGGAGGTTTGATCCTCGAAGTATTGGAAAAGGGTTCCGGAACAGAAAAAATTCAGGCAGGAAGTGAAGTAGCACTTTCCTATAAAGGAACCTTGACAAACGGAAGAAAATTTGATCAGACAGAACCCGGAAAACCTTTCGAAGCCAACCTAAAAGGGCTTATCGGCGGATTTCAACTCGGTTTGCTCAATCAGGTAGCCGGAACAAAACTGCGTTTGGTAATTCCGCCGCAATTGGGTTACGGAGACGATAATCTGGACAAAATTCCGGCTAATTCTACGCTTGTTTTCGAGATTACGATTGAAAAGGTTATTTAAACGTTTGAAAAAGAAATAAAAAAGGCCGGGCGGAAAATTTTCCGCCCGGCCTTTTTGTTCCCAAACTATTCAACTATCAAAACTGATAACGGAAATTAACTCCTCCGCTTATATTGAAATTCGATGTGATTAATGATTGATTAAAGTGCATGGTCACTCCCGGATTTAACTCCGCTCCCAAACGCATATTGCTTAACACCGGATTTTTTCTCGACAATTTGAAACTCATATCCAATGGAATCCGCATAATCATTCCTGCAGCAAATTTACCGTCGTAATTTCTGTGAACCGGATCATTCAGTACCGGATATTGGTAACCATAACCATCAGGAACATTTTCAACCGTATAAGTATCTACAAAAGCCAATTTGACCTCACTGACGATGCTCATAAAGCATAACAGGTCTACTCCTGTTTCGAATTGAAAAATACGATCCGGATTAGTTGAAAAATGCTGCCCTACTCCAAAAACAATGCTTTGAGAACGATATGTTTTAACCAGATCTTGTCTTCTGTTCGCTGTTACATAATAGGAATTCCCGTTTTGACTGGAAGTCAGCGTATCGATAACCTTTCGCTCTTCGTGATACCAGCGCTTATCTGACCTCAGTTGAGGACCATATCCCAGATGAAAAGTAGTCGTCGTTCGGTACTTTTTGCCTGCCTGCTTTTCCTTATTGTTGATCAACGAAAAAGACAACATGTAGTATGAATCATTTGTAACAGAATGGATATTATCAGTGCCATCTATATAATTTCCAAGACCGGAAGGGATTAACGAATCCGAAACCTGAAAATCCGGGGTCATTCTTTCCCAATCCGAATTGGAGAAGTCAAACTCACTGCTGTTATTCATTCCGTGGGTGAATTTGATAATAAACGCAGGAACTTTTTGCCTGACAGAATCCTTTTGCTGTGCAAAACTAAAACCGGAGAGTAGTACAAATAAATATTGGATGTAGGTTTTCATAAAACATTTTTTAGTGTCTACAATAACAAGTTTAAAGCTTATTTATTGCTTTAAACCACAAAATCAGTGCTTTCAGGCTCCGAAATTCCGGATAGGATTCAAAAGAATCCAATAAACAGAACAGCGAATATTCAGCAATCTAACTACTCATTTTCAATGGCTTAAGACAAGCATGAGAAATAAGTCAAATTAGCAAGATAAAATCTGTCAAAACATTGCTAAAACGAAAAGAAACCCCTATTTTTGAAGCGCATTTTAAAAACGAAATCTAAATTCTCAAACATGAGTGTTCTAGTTAATAAAAACTCTAAAGTAATTGTACAAGGATTCACAGGAAGTGAAGGTACTTTCCATGCAGGTCAAATGATTGAATATGGAACAAACGTTGTAGGTGGTGTAACTCCGGGAAAAGGAGGTTCTACTCACTTGGATCGTCCTGTTTTCAACACAGTTGCTGATGCGGTAGCAAAAACTGGTGCTGATGTTTCAATTATTTTCGTTCCGCCGGCTTTCGCAGCTGATGCAATTATGGAAGCGGCAAATGCAGGAATTAAAGTGATCGTTTGTATTACGGAAGGTATTCCGGTAAACGACATGGTAAAAGCAAAAGAATACTTGAAAGGTTCGGGAGCTCGTTTAATCGGTCCTAACTGTCCGGGAGTAATCACTGCGGGAGAAGCGAAAGTGGGAATTATGCCAGGATTCGTATTCAAAAAAGGAAAAATCGGTATCGTTTCCAAATCGGGAACGTTAACTTACGAAGCAGCTGACCAGGTTGCTAAAGCAGGATTGGGAATTACAACTGCAATCGGAATTGGTGGTGACCCGATTATCGGAACAACTACTAAGGAAGCTGTAGAATTGTTAATGAACGATCCGGAAACAGAAGGTATCGTAATGATCGGTGAAATCGGTGGTAGCCTGGAAGCAATCGCTGCTCGCTGGATTAAAGAAAACGGTACAAAACCAGTTGTTGGATTCATCGCGGGTGAAACTGCTCCGAAAGGACGTACAATGGGGCACGCAGGTGCAATCGTTGGTGGTGATGACGATACTGCAGAAGCTAAAAAACGCATTATGCGTGAGTGTGGAATCCACGTAGTTGATTCTCCTGCTCACATCGGTGCGAAAATGGCAGAAATTTTAGGAGTTACAGCGTAATCGCTCTAATTAATACTACAAGATCCCGTTTGTCTGCCGATGAACGGGATTTTTTTTGACTCAAAAATTCAACTTAAATCCCACCGAATTCATTACTTTCAGCTTATCATTATTTGGACAGACGAAACGACATGGGCAAGCAGCGCAAATTGGAACAATATGAATCACAGGACCCGGGATTAGGCACAACATATCAAAAGTCTGTAAAACGAATCCTGAACGAAGACGGATCTTACAACATCAAACGTGTTGGCGCTATCCGGATGCTCAAAGATTTCTATAAATACCTGGTCGATCTCAATTCCTGGTGGTTCGGAGTTTTTCTGGTGGGAAGTTTTCTCGTGGCAAATCTGTTTTTCGCCGGAATTTATTGCTGGATCGGAACGGAATATTTACACGGAATCAATCCCAATCAAAACAGCTTTATCGCTGCCTATTATTTCAGTGCTCAAACATTTACCACTGTTGGTTACGGAGCAATTGCACCCAGAGGAAACCTGATTTCCTTTATTGCAGCTATGGAAGCCTTTATCGGGTTGATTGCTTTTGCCATCGCAACCGGTCTGATCTACGGAAGATTTTCAAGACCTTCCACCAAAATTGCTTTCTCTCACAATGTCATCATCACGCCGCACAAAGACAAAATGGCTTTGATGTTTAAAATCGTTAATCAACGGAACAGTGTTTTATTGAATACAAAAGTTCATGTCATGCTTTCCCTTATCGATGAAGGTTCTTCCTTTAACATGGTCACCCGGAAATACTACGACCTCCCTCTGGAATTGGATTTTGTACGTTATTTCCCACTCACCTGGACACTTGTGCACGTAATTGATGAGGATTCCCCGCTGTATGATCTGAATTTATCTGAAATCAAAGAAAAACTGGCCGAATTGCTTATTCTCATTGAGGCATTTGATGAAACCTACTCGCAAACGGTTGTCAGAAAACATTCCTATGCAGAACATCAATGGGTCAGCGGAGTAAAATTCAAAAAGAATTTCAGTGCGGATGAAAACGGAACAATTGTTCTCAATATTCATGAAATAAGTGATTTGGAACCCCTATCCTAATTACGAATTAATGATATTACAAGCTGACATCCGATAAAGTCGGGAGATACAAAATAGCTCTTCAATTCGAAATTCCTAATTCGGAATTCGCAATTAGTAATTACCTTTGAAGTATGACAACAGATGGTTCTACCTTATATCCGATTATGGAACATTTCTACACCTTGCAGGGTGAAGGAAAGTATACGGGCACATCAGCCTATTTCATTCGGCTTGGAGGTTGTGATGTGGGATGTGTTTGGTGCGACGTCAAGGAATCCTGGGATGCCGACGTTCATCCTAAAATGAGTGTGGAAGAACTAAAAAACATTGTTTCTCAATATCCGGGAGATTTGGTCGTTATTACCGGCGGAGAACCCGCGATGTATGATCTGAGTGTTTTGGTAAATGCGCTTCATTCGGCTGGAAAATATGTTGCAATAGAAACTTCGGGAACCAGTGACCTGGTCGGAAATGTGGATTGGTATACTTTTTCTCCGAAAAAATTTAAAGCCCCGGTTAATGAAGCATATGAGAAAGCTTCTGAGCTAAAAATTGTTATCTTTCACAAATCGGATTTGGCATGGGCTGAAGAACACGCTAAAAAAGTATCGGCTGATTGTGTCCTTTACCTCCAACCGGAATGGTCAAAAAGGGAACAATTATTGCCAACCATCATTGAGTATGTGAAAAATCACCCGAAATGGAAGATTTCCTTACAGACTCATAAATATTTAGAAATTCCATAAAAAAATGAGAAACCTCTTATTGGCATTATTCATTTTGGCTACAGCATCCTGCTCTACGGCACAAATGACTTACTCATCAAAAAACAAAAAAGCAATTGCCTTATTTGAACAAGGAAGAGACGAACCGGGTAAATCGGTAGATCCCAGAACGCATGGCCCTAATTATGCCGGCGGAATTGCACTTTTGGAAAAAGCATTGGAGAAAGATCCGGCTTTTTGGGAAGCTCATATGGTGGAAGCTGAAATGTATGAATTGCTGAATCAGCCCTACAAAGCAATAGAACAATGTCGAAAAGCTCTGGCAATTAATCCAAGTCCTACTTCGGGTGGCTCGACATATTTTTACCTCGGAACACTGGAATACAGCGTAGGAGAATATGAAAATGCCCGGAAAAACTTAACTACGTTTACGCAGGCAAAAGGTGCGCATCCGGATAATGTAGCCCGTGCAAAACAAATCATCAATGATTGTGACTTTGCAGTTGAGGCGATGAAAAATCCGAATCAGTTTAAACCGATTAACCTCGGCCCGGGAGTAAACACGAAAGATTCCGAATATTTTCCGACCATTACCGTTGACGGAAAAACATTGTTATTTACACGACGAATTGAAGACAAACGAGTTCAGGTTTATGGAGAACAGGAAGATTTTTACGTTTCCAATTTAAGTACGTTCAATACCTGGGAAGCGGCGATTCCAATGCCCAAAAACATCAATACCTTAAACAACGAAGGTGCTCCCACTATTGCAGCCGATGGAAGAACATTGATTTTCGTGGCCTGTGCGGATGAATCGGGAAGTTATGGTGATAATCGCAACGGAAAAGGAAGCTGTGATCTATTCTACACCAAGCGTTTGGGAAATCAATGGATTGATCCGACGAATCTTCCCGGAGCGATCAATACAGGTAGCTGGGAATCTCAACCATCTTTATCTGCTGACGGAAAAACCCTGTACTTTGTTCGCAAAGTAATGACCCGCGGCGGAAGACCTGATTCCGATATTTATTTTTCGACTTTAAAAGAAGACGGTTCGTGGGATACCCCGGTTCGTTTACCAAATACAATCAACACTCCTTACATGGAGGAATCCGTTTTGATTCACCCCGACGGGAAAACACTTTATTTTTCTTCTCAAGGACATCAAGGTATGGGCGGTTTGGATATTTTCGTTTCCAGAATGGATGAACACGGAGTTTGGGGAAAACCTGAAAACCTGGGATATCCGATCAATACAAGTGCTGATGAAAACTCGCTGCTCGTTAGTGCCGACGGTGAAATTGCTTTCTTCGCATCCGATCGCGAAGGCGGGTTCGGAAAACTGGATCTTTACTATTTCATTATGCCGGAAAAGTTCAGACCGGTAAAAACACTTTACTTTGACGGTTTGGTATTCGATGCCGTGACTAAAAAACCGATTCCGGGGAAATTCTCTCTGGTTAATATCAAAACAGGAAAAGAAGTCATTAAATCTGAAGCTGATCAGGTAACCGGATCGTTTACGGTTTCCCTGCCGATTAACGAAGAATACGCTTTATCGGTAAGTTATCCGGGCTATACGTTCTTTTCACAGAACTTCAACATGACGCTTGCCGATAATCAGGAATCTTTCCACATGGATGTTCCGATGGTTTCGGTTTCGAATACGGTGAATCCGGTTGCATTGAAGAATGTTTTCTTCGATTTGGCAAAAGCAACATTACGTCCGGAATCTTTTGTGGAATTGAACAAATTGCGCGACTTCCTGAAGGCCAATCCGACCATTAAAATTGAGATCGGTGGACATACGGATACGCGCGGTGATGCTGCTGAAAACTTAAAGTTGTCGGACGCTCGTGCTAAATCAGTGAAAGATTATCTGATCCAGCAAGGAATTGAAGCGGCTCGTTTGTCATCGAAGGGCTATGGAGAAACCCTGCCGATCTACTCTGACGAAGTCATTGCGAAAATGGCTACCGAGAAAGAAAAAGAGAAGGCGCACCAGGAAAACCGTAGAACGGAATATAAGATTGTGAAGTAATGCATCTTCTTCGACTCATACGGCCTATCAATCTACTCGTCATTGCTTTAACAATGTACGGAATGCGTGTGTACTTCATTCCACGGATTCAGGTAAACTCCAATCAGGGAAGTTCGGAACCTTTCGATTTTTTCCTGCTTGTTTTTTCCACCGTATTGATTGCTGCTGCAGGAAACATTATCAATGACTACTTTGATGTAAAAGCCGACAAGATCAATAAACCGCAGAAAGTCATTATCGGGAAATTCATCAAGCCGCGCTGGGCCATTGTTTTGCATTGGATGATGAACTTCGTTGCTTTTGCAATTGCCTGTTATCTGAGCTGGCGCTATGAAACATTCTGGTATGTCTTCATCCATTTGCTGAGCATCAATGTGCTTTGGTTCTATTCCATGTATTTCAAACGCAGATTCCTGATCGGAAACCTGATGATTGCCGGATTAACGGCATTGGTTCCGATTCTTTGCGGCATCCACTTTCTGGAATTTATTCAAAGTCAGCACATCGATCTTCATAACAGCTGGACCATTGAAACTCCACTTCATACGGGCTGGGCATTCGGATCTTATTTCAACACATTCGTGGTATTGGTTTTTGCCTTCTATGCCGGCACTTTGAACCTGATTCGAGAAATCATCAAAGACATTGAAGATGTGCAGGGAGATTTGATTTTAAGAGCAAAAACTCTTCCGATCGTTCTGGGTAAGCGGAAAACCAAAGTGATTGCCAGTATTTTGTTGGTTTTACTGCTGCTTACTTCCGTTCCTTTTTTGGTCGACGGTTATTTCATCTATAAAATGGAGTTTTTACGTGCCTTTGCCCCTATTTTCCTCATTCCGGTTGGAATATTATTTGTCATCGGATTGTTGAGTATGCAGGCGGAAAAGAACCTGAGACGAGCAGATTTGTTACTTAAAATCTTAATGGCAATTGGCTGCTCTATGCCTTTTTACTGGTATTTTTTATGAATCGCATCAAATGGATTTTAGGCTCTCAGTCGCCTAGAAGAAAAGAATTATTGGCCGGAATCGGAATTGAATTTGAAGTCCGTACCAAAGACACGGAAGAAATCTATCCTGAAACACTTGCCGCAGAAGACGTCCCCGAATTTCTGGCTGCCTTGAAAGCAAAAGCGCTACTCCCTGATTTACAGGAAAACGAAGCTGTTATCTGTGCGGATACAGTTGTGATCTTAAATGGTGAGATTTTGGGAAAACCTGTCGATTTCGAAGATGCGAAAGAAATGCTTCGGAAACTTTCCGGGCAAACGCATACAGTTATAACCGGTGTTTTTATCGGCTCATCCGCTAAAACGGTTTCCTTTTCCGACCGGACAGAAGTTCAATTTGAATCCTTAACGGAAGAAGAAATTACCTTCTACATCAATCAATACAAACCATTCGACAAGGCCGGATCTTACGGCGTTCAGGAATGGATCGGTTATGTTGCCGTAAAACACATGAACGGAACGTACACCAATGTCATGGGATTGCCCACTCATCGGCTTTACAAGGAAATTCAGAAGTTTATTCGATAAAAGCAGTTGGGCGAAAAATCGTTCACCCCGACTTTTAATCAATTAGTAAATAACACCATTATGAATATCAAAAATTTTGAATTCAAAGCGAAAGTGGAAGAATTTGAAACATATGAAACCAAATTATTGGCTCTGAATCCCGTGTTTCAGGGTTTAGACCACCAAATCGACACCTATTTCAATGTTCAGCATGGCAGATTAAAGCTGCGGGAAGGAAACATCGAAAATTCATTAATCAATTATGACAGAAAGAATATTTCGGGCTCAAAAGAATCACAGGTTATCTTGTATCAACACAATCCGAACGATGCTTTGAAAGCCATATTGACCAAGCAGCTTGGAGTAAAAATCATTGTTGACAAAAAACGGAAAATCTATTTTTTAAACAATGTGAAATTTCACTTTGATCTTGTTAAAGACCTGGGCACATTTATAGAGGTTGAAGCAATTGATAGTAAAGATGAATTTACCTCAGAAGAATTAAAGGAGCAATGTGACTACTATTTCAACTTCTTTGAATTGACTCAGAAAAACCTCATTGATAAATCATACAGCGACCTGATTTTAGAGCTTGAAAAATAATACCCGAAGCAATCCCCAATCAATTGATTGAACATCCAAATTATGAAAAAAGACATCCCACCGATTACGATCTCAGACGAGATCATTGAAAAATTAAACAGCGCCATCGAAACCTCATTGGATTTCGAGCAATTGACCAAAAAGCAACTCAATATCACAAGTATCGTCGGTGAAGTTCTCGCTTGTAGAGTTCACAATTTAAAACTGATGGTCGACGATATCAATGAAGGTTTTGATGCTTTGGACCAGGAAGGTAAACGGGTTCAAATAAAAACAAGAAGGTACAAAGGTGTTAAGTCGGCTTTGACGGGCCCTTTGTTGGACAAAAAATACGATACTCCTTTTGATTATGCTGTATTGGTCCTTTTGGATGAAAAGTATAAACTGATGGATAGTTATACGCTTAGCTCCGATTCAATCAGGCAGCACTTTGAAAGAATCAATGAAAACAGAGTGACGAATGAGAAACCAAAACGGAAAACGATGACCATATCCCAATTCATCAAACTTGCGGACAAAAAGTAATTGATCGTTTGGAGTACTCTTCTTTAAAGTTGACATTCAAGCAACAAAAAACGCGGTTTATCTTATTGACAAACCGCGTTTCTTTTTATTCAGATACTTTTTTTACTGCTTGATAAACGGAACCGTTTCCGATCCTTCATCTCCGCTGATGCGAACCAGATAATATCCGTTCTGCAAATCATTGATCTGGAAATCCACACCGTAGCTTTGATTGTTGTTATTTACAGACTGGCGTTTTACAACGCGTCCGTTCATATCTACGATCTCTGCCAGAGCATTCGATCCCACATTTCCAACTAACTCCACTCTGATCTTATCCGAAGACGGGTTCGGGAAAACCATCAGCTCATTGCTAAGAACTTTCTCATCCAACCCTAAAGCAAAACCAACAGAGAAATTGTAGCGGTGATACGATCCGAAATCCGACGGGAATGTTTCAATAATTGACCCTCCTACTTTACGAATACGCATGGAACCGGCAGTTTCTCCTTCTGTTTGCGAAGAATACCAAAAAGCCAAACCATCATCGTCGCTGTCTTCCACGATAATGGAATAGCAGCCCGGAGCTAAATTAAATGTGTCTTTGTAGTCTGTTGAGTTTGTTAAAGATGTGCGCTGGAAAATGATGTTTCCGCTTTGATCTACCAATCTCCACTTGTTTTCTGCCGCTTTATTGTTTGTAACCAACCAAACGAAGAACGGGCTGTTGATGACTTCCGGAGCGGTGTATTTTGTTTTGAATTCATTGTTATTCGGATATTCATCTACTGAAGATGAACCGTCGATTTCAATGACACGGGCATAGAATCCGTTTGTAGGATTTGCTCCCAACCAGAAATTCTGGTCTGTAATCGGAATCTCCACGATTTCTTTTTGAAGGAATCCTAAATTCCCACTCCATACATAATCAACGAAATTTCCGTAGGTAACCCAGATGCGGATCTTACAAGATGTCAGAGGCAAAGCTCCGTTGTTTTGCAAAATTACCCGCGGATTAGAACAAGTCGGATTCCATTTTTTGTAATATTCATAGCTATTCGGATTCAAAATATCCAAAATAGCGGCATCATGCTGGAAATTCGGTGCTGAGTATGAAACCAAATCGATCGCAGTGATAAAGTTTCCTCCTGCTTGCCCCTGATCATTTGAAGGCACATCGCTGATATCGTAATCTACAGAAATTGTATCTCCCGGTTGTACAAAAGAAGACAATTCGTGATCAAATTCTCTTACCATGTCTCCCGGGCACCAGCCTTCACGCGCATACGGCCATGTTCCTCCCTGAGCAATATTCGGGTTCTTTCCACAATCATCTCTCCAGATACTCCAGCTGAAGCGTTCTACTCCGTCAATAATGATTTTATGTTGTTTGTCCTGCCATTCGCAGCATGCTCCATTTCCAACTTGTCCGTGCCCGGTCAAACGGGTTCTGATCTTAAAGTTTTGAGAAGTATCCGAAAGCACCACATCTTTCGCCTGCAAAACAACATCATTTGCCATTTCTGCATAGTTATAGGAAGTCCAGTTTTGCCAGATCGGTTGAATATCGTGTACATCTCTTGCCGGAATTCCTTCCACAAAGGCAAATTTCAAGTCGATTAATTCCTGTGTGTTATGCGCAGCCAGATCGACCATTCCGCTTAGATACTTCTGATAATCCGTTACATCATAAATCCATGTAAATCCTTGCGGCCCCAAATCAAATCCGATTCCGTAAGGCGTAATGTAGCGGCCTATTTCCACGTCATTGACCAATTCGAATGGTTCTTTATAGTAAAAAATCGTGTCATTCAATTCTGTTGCATCCACTACACTTGGCCCTGAACCAAGATTTGATCCTGAAGAGGAAAGCGTATCAATTGTTCCCTGTGTGTATGTTTTCTGATTCGAAGAAACTACGAAACTATTATCACTTGCAGCGTAATTGAACTTAACTGAAACCGCAGGAAACAAAGCCGTCAGTACTGAATCTGAAGTCGCTGCATTGTAACTTCCCTGATCCAGTGAAAAAACAGGAACATCACCGGAAGAAACTGTTCCCGGAAGGAAAGCTGTGTTGGATGAAACGACAGTATTAACCGTTGAAGCCATTGCCAGGCGGTTGTGAGTCGATCGGTCAATACAAGCTCTTTCTCCGTCAAAGTCGTAATACACTTCAAGATCCGCATAATTCGGGTGAGACGCAGTGATTTTTTTGTTCATCCAGGAAGTGATATCCGCGGCATTGATTGCTGTCGACCAAACACTGAATTCATCCAGATCTCCTTTATAGAAATTCCCTTCGAAAGCATTTGCACCCAATACAAATCGCGCGATTTTTCCTACAGGACGGGTTTTTCCCGTTCCGGAATGCCATAAAACGCCATCCTTATAAATAAACATTTGTCCGGTAGAGGTTTTCTTCACAAACGCCCAGTGATGCCAAACATTGTCGATCTCAGTAGCTGTTGCAGCTTTTGAAATCCGGTCGTAACCGGAACCTGATCCCGCATCGAAATAAATCGTGTTGTCGGACCACGGCATGTGAATATTGAATACTCTGTTTCCTAATGAATCCAATGCTTCCAGGATCGATGTATTCGTTCCTGAGTTCCCATTTCCTTTTGTCCAGAATGCAACTGTTACGTCACCTCCCAAATCTACATTGCTCAAATTAACATCGGCAAAATTGGAGCCCGCTGCTCTCAAAACTCCTCCTGCATTATTATAAAACAAGGAATTATTTGAACCAAGAGTCTGCATGGAAAGAGCGCTGGTTGTTGCAGCCAGATGCGCATCTTCATAAGTCACTTCAATAATGATATTGTCTGCTCCATTATAAGCAAACGGTGCAGAAAAGTGAAACACATTTGCTCCGTTGACAATATTCGCCACATCATCATTGAAAACAGAACTGAATCCGGTTGTTTCCCAAGCCGTTAAAGCAGATAAAGCTGTGTGTTTGATTTTAATCGTTACATTTTCCAATTCGGAAAGTCCCTGTGAGAACATCAATTGCAAAGCCTGAATATTTCCGGTTGTAACTCCATTTGCAGCAAGATCTGCCGCCGAAACAACCCATTGCATTTTTGCACCGTTAGATCCTGATCTCACAAAATCAACAGTAGATGCAGCAGTCCCCGAAACAGCATGCATATTCGAAGTTTGTGCTGCTCTTCTTGAAACCGGACGATATTGCTGATCGAAATACACCTGATTTGAATAGGCATAAGAAACCGGCGCTTGCGTGTTCACTTTAAACTTCGGTCCTTCAACTTTCACAGAATCCCAAATATTGGTATGATCAAAGATTCGTGTATATGTCAAGTAATCCCATTCGCCACAATTGTATTGATCCCATGTTGTCAGCGGAGAACACTTCAGTTTGTAGTACATCAACACTTTTTCGAAGCGTTTGTTGTCTAAACTTGCAGGAAATTGGAAATTGGCTCTTCTTGTTGAAATCGTGTCAAACGTATAGGTTTGCACCCACGTGGTATCCTGAGCAAAGGAAAGCAATGCAAATACCCCAAAGAAAGCAGAGAGAATCAGTCTTTTCATAATTATTCGTATAGGTCCGTAAAGATAACCGAAAGAAAAGGTTCGACTACAACGTTTTTGCGACATTTAAGGGACAATTCTCTTATTATCTTGTAATGCTAACTAATTATCAGCGATTTGACCGGATTTCTACCCCTAAAACACCTTCATTTTAGATGTTGCATGAAAATATAAGTGATTTTTAATGACACGCTTATAATACAGGCTCCCTCTTTGGTAAGCGCAAATCATAAACTTAGGTTTTGCACGAGAATTCTGTTGATTTTTCCACAGATGTGCAGATATTGGCGGCGCTTATCGGTCGCCACAATTCAACCGGCGAGCCCGGTAGGCGAGTATTTATCTGTACATCTGTGGGGTTTTACATCCTGTTTTGATGTAAATGATTAGTGTGTAAACATCCTTATTCTGAGAAATCGTCAACTAAACTCCCGGGCAAGTCATTATTTTAATAGACCTTAAAAACAGGAAGTCTGTTAAATGTTCTGCTTTCAAAATTCGGGCTGTTCTGATAGATAAAGAACAATTGTGCTCTCGGATTTTTCGCGAACTCCGCATCTTCTTGTTTTTTAGCCAGAAAACGTTTTTTCAGATCCGGATTTTCTTCCAGCAACTTTGCCGCCGCATCTTCAAAAACATATGCGGAGAAGTATTCTTTCTCCTGCACGTAACTGTCCATGAAATTCCATGCAAAATAGGAATCTTCGCTTTCGGGCTCGAGTACCGATATGATAAAGTTTCGTTTCGACTGATTGGTCGGAATCCAGACACTTCCTTTCGGCAAAGAAACCCGTTCTGTCTGTTCGCTGACTTCAACTCCTCTGTGCAGATAATGCCCTTCATACGGTTTTGAACCCGATTCAAATTTAAGAATACGGAGAGTACTTACTTCCTTTTCCGTACGATCGGCTGTTTGCTGCATTTCGACCCCGTTTAATTTCAAGCGTTCAATAATCTCCGTTGCCTCCGCTGAAACATAATATCCGCTTGGAATTCGCACGGAATCTTTCGCCTGATACGTTTTGTAATAAGGAATGTATTTCGTGAAAGGTTTCGTCCGGTCATAAAACAAACGCTTTTCTCCACTCACCTGACTTGGTTTGTATTCGTGCGCAAATCCTTTAAACAAGATCGAATCTTTCTTCGAGGTCAGCTCATAATTGATCGGATAATAAGCTTTATTTACATCTCGTCTGAAAGCATCCGAACGCGCGTGTTCCAAACCTTGAGAAGCACCTTGAGCCCACCCGATCAAGAAATCCAGATAATCTTTCGTTGCCTGAACGCGCTGTGGAAAGGGTTTCAGCATATGTGTTTCAATCGTAACACTCAAAGCATGAAACAACGTTCCGTAACCCTGAGCATACCTCGGCAGATCATTGAATGCCTGCAAACCGGATTCAGGAGTTTCTTCCATTGTTTCCACATACGGCGACCAATCCCAGCCTTTCTTTTGGAGTGTTTCCGTCAGATATGGAATGTATTTCTGAGTCATCAGGCGGTCAAGTCCCGGATCTATCCGTTCTTTCATCGAATGAATCAACGTCAGGGTATATTGATAATCTGCGCCATTCGAAACGTGTGTATCTACAAAAACATCGGGATCGAGTGCATGGTAGATCCTCGCAAAGGTCTTCGCATTCGGAGAATCCATTTTGATGAAATCACGGTTCAAATCCAGATTTTGCGCATTTCCTCTGAAACCGTATTCTGCAGGTCCATCCTGATTGGCTCTGCTCGTGGAAGACCGATTGAGCATTCCCCCGATATTGTAAGCCGGAATAATTGCTATAACTGGCAGATTGCTCGTTTTTTTTCCTTTTTTGATCCATTCATCAATCCACAGCAAACAGGCATTTACGCCATCCGGTTCGCCGGCATGAATGGCATTATTGATCAAAACTGTTGTTTTCGCTCTTGCTTTCTCAAAAGTCTTCAATGAATCCTGTGCTCCGTTAATTACCACGAGGTAAATCGGGCATTCCGTATCGGAAGCTCCCATCTGAAACAATTCAATTTCGGCATGTTGAACATCCAGTTTTTTGTAAATCTCAATCAATTCAGGATAAGTCGGAGTTTGATTCTTATCCCACTGAGCAAACAGAAACAAAGGAAAAAACAAAAAGGTAATCGTCGTTTTCATGTTTTAAAAATAATCAATGTAGTAGAATTTGCTAGTTTCATTTCGGATTAAGTGTCTGACTTCTTCAGAAATTGAACGATATCTTTTCCAAAATGTACCAATGAAAAAAAGTAACATGAAACCCGTATTTTTCTTAATTCTGACTTTCGTTCTTTTCGCTTCCAAAAGTTTCGCCGATTGCGCCGGAACTGGTTTGCATGTTTTTCCGTCTCAAAAAGAAATTCGCACAAACAACCTTTTTTTGCTGGAAGGTTATGCTCAAAGTCAACATGTAATTGCTGGTCTGAACAAGGAATTTCCGATTTATCTGAAATCAGGAAAAGAGATCATCAAACTGGAAGTTACGGAAGTCAATACGGGGCAATTTTATGTGACGCAAGCTCTTTTGAAGCCTGAAAAACCTTTAACTCTCGGCAAAGAATACCTTTTGGTTATTGAGCATTTGCCGGAATACGAATACTTCGGAAACTACAATTCAAAAACACAAAAATACGACCCGATTACCTATTTGGTAAATCTTCCGGACGATTTAGCTTCACCCAAGCTGACGAATCTTCCACAGGAAAAAAGTAAATCATTGGCTCATTTCGGCTGTGGTCCTTCCATTCATGTGGAATTTGGTTTCGACGTTTCGGACGATTCCAATGTGTTGGTTCGAACCACTGTAAAAAGCAGGGATACCGGCATAACGACCACCTACCTGCTGGTTTATAGCGGAGAAGGTGTTTCCATCGGTCACGGAATGTGTTCCGGAGCATTTCAGTTGAATGATGGGAACGAATACGAGGTTCAGTTTGAGCTTTTGGATAATTCGGGAAATGCTGCAGGCGGCAAAACCGAATGGATTTCGTTTAGCAAACCTACCGATGAAAACAGTCGTTAAACTGCGATCTTTTCTGAAACAATTCCTCACAGAGACTTATTCTTTCCAATAACGAATCCTCTGATTCATCGGAAAGCGAATACGGATTTTTCTATATTCGCTTTTTGTATTTCGTATCTTCGCGAAAACAAGGTTTCTCAACACCATGGATCTATTCGGAAACTCACTAAATGCTTCAACAAACCTCCTTCCGAAAGACGGAATTGTGAATTATTACGGCGTTATTTTCTCCAGACAGCAAGCCGATTTTTTCCTGGAAACCTTATTAAACGCTATTGAATGGAGAAACGATGAAGCTGTAATCTTCGGAAAACGGATCATTACCAAGCGAAAAGTGGCGTGGTATGGTGAAAAAGCCTTCGAATACACCTATTCAAATACGACCAAACAGGCACTTCCGTGGACAAAAGAACTTCTGGAACTGAAATCAGCTATTGAACAGCAAACAGGTGAAACCTTTAATTCCTGTTTATTGAATTTGTATCACGACGGCAGTGAAGGAATGGCCTGGCACAGTGACGGAGAAAAAGACCTGCTGAAAAACGGAGCGATCGGTTCTCTCAGTTTCGGGAGCGAACGTAAATTTGCTTTCAAGCACAAACAGACCAAGGAAAAAGTAGAATTGATTCTCGAACACGGAAGTTTGCTCGTGATGAAAGGGACAACACAAACTCATTGGCTGCACCGGCTTCCTCCAACCAAATTAAACAAGAAACCACGGGTTAATCTGACATTCAGAACCATTGTAGAATAAATCATCAACTTAAAAAACGAGCTAACACATCATGGAAGAATTACTGGATCAAGCTACCACTCCCAAGAAAAAAACACTTCAATTCCGTTGGGAAACCATACTCATTTGGGGTTTGTTGTTCTTCATCGGATACCTGTTTAAATTCATGCATTGGCCGTTTGCGAATATTTTCAAACTAATTGGAGCAGGAGGTTTTATGGCCTATTCCCTCTCCTGCCTATTACTTGTCAACAAACGAACTGTTTCACTCGTGGTTTGCAATGTTCTCAGTCTTTTCTGGATTTTAATTATTATTTGGGGAGCTTTTTTTAATGATGGTTATCCGTTGAATTTCGCAGGATTAGGTGCTCAGGTAATTCTACTCGGAATTTTATTTGTTCTCCATTTTGGGATCTTATTGATTATCAAAAAAGTGCGAAAAATTCAAAAATAAATTGTTATACTTGATTTAGAGTAACTAACTATTCTATGAAAAAGACTATCCAATTAACACTCTTTGCTTTTCTGGCACTTGGATTCGGTTCCTGCAAAGACAAGAAAAACCCCGAGATCGAATTTATCTCCCCTGAAGAAAACGTTCATAAAAATGTTGGACAGAGTTTGTCCTTTCAAGTGGAAATTTCGGACGACCGGGCACTTGATTCCTATGATTTTTATGTAGGCGACGAAGCCGGAAATGCTGTGTTCGGCTTCTCCAGCAGTGAGGAAAGCAGCCTTGAAAACAAGGAAAAACGCATCAACCTAAAGCTCCAAACTTACATTCCCGATACTCTTGGGGCTTTCTATATGTACATCAAAGCGATTGATAAATCCGGTAAATCAACAACCAATTCAAGAAGATTTTACGTAGATCCGTGATACATTATTTTTCCCCGCAGATTGCGCGGATTACGCAGATATTAAATAAGTTCATAATCTGCGTTCACCTTTGGTGAGTCTGCGTTATCAGCGGGCCATTAAAAAAAATCACCTCTGTTTTGTACATTACCTACGAAACAAAACACATTGAGAAAAGTCAGGAATATCCTGGCTTTTTTGTTTCACCTCTCTTCTATCCGGTGGATTGATTCAAATGACATTGCTTATATTTGATTTTGATTCATTACAAACGTATGTCGCAGCCTTTAAGTAAACATCCAGTCATTTTTTACAACGTCGAAAATCTGTTTGACACGATCGACGACCCGAAACTTCAGGGAAACGAGGAATTCACTCCCGAAGGAGATAAAGAATGGAATCACGAACGATATGTTGAAAAATTAAACCGGCTTTCGGAAGCATTGCTTTTGGCAAACGGGTCTACTCCTCTCGCTTTCGGAATGGCAGAAATTGAGAACCGGAAAGTGATCGAAGATTTGATCCGGACGGAAAAACTGAGCGCTGTTCCTTACAAAATTGTGCATTTCGATTCGGAGGACAGACGCGGAATTGATTGCGTTTTTGTTTATGACAGTCGTTTTCTGAAGACGCAGCTGGAAACAAAACTGATCGTTCAGGTGGAAGACGAACCACATTTCAGAACACGCGATATTCTGCACATTAAAGGCCTTATTTCAGGTCATGAAATTCATTTCTTTGTAAACCACTGGCCATCGCGAAGAGAAGGAATCAGAGAATCTGAAAACCGCAGACATACAGCCGCACAGTTACTTCGGGCTGAAATTGATGAAATTCTGGACTTCAATGAAGATGCAAACATCATTGTGATGGGCGATTTCAACGATACTCCGGAAGATCTCAGCATCCGGGAAATTCTTCGCGCAAAAGGACAACACGAACAAAAATCCGGAGATTTGATCAACTTATTGGTTGAAGAACACAAAAAAGGAGAAGGAACGGTGGTTCATGAACGTCAATGGGATGTTTTTGATCAGTTAATTGTTTCTCAGGGTTTACTGCAAGGTCAATCCGGGCTTGAAATTGAACGGAACAATGCATTTATCGTCCGGAATCCGAAACTTTTATACACATTCGAAGACGGGAATCAAAAACCGAATTCCAGTTATGGCGGCGATTTTTATCAGGGTGGTTATTCCGATCATTTACCTGTTTATTTGAGTTTGAACGAGAAATAATTTTCCTCTAAAAGATGAATGCAGCACAGGAATTTCTAACAGAATTCAAAACACACCGGAATTTTAAGTCGGCGACGACACTTTTGGCAAAAGATGAACAGCTCCGGACAGCCATTTTTGAAGAAATCGCTTCCGATCAATATCCTTTTCCGGAGTACTCTTCGTGGATTGCGTATCATTTCTTCGAAAGAAAACGGAAACTCATGACAAGGGAACTCTTTGATTTAATGGTTCATACACTGATCAACACAAGCAATCATTCCGTTCAGCGCAATTTGTCCAACACCCTGGTTTATTCTCCTTTTCCTTGTTCTGAAAACGGAGAATTACTGGATAAACTCTTCTTGTTCCTTCATGATTCTGAAGCCCTTCCGGCATTGAAATACCACGCCTTGCGCATGATCGAAAAGCATTACCTGAAAGCGTACCCGGAACTGGTTCGGGAATTGCGAACGGTTTTCGAAGTGATTTCAACTCACCCGAAACCTTCTATGCAGGCAATGGCCCGAAATTTTGAAAAAAAATACCGCAAACATCCTTATTATGAATACTAAATTCTTCTCACTTCTCATTCTTCTGCTTTGTTTCGTTCATCAAAGCATTTCCCAAACCATCCGTTTGGAAGAAATCATGAAAGGAGAAGAATTCGTGGGATTTTCTCCACAGAATATCCGTTGGGCAATCGACAATGAATCGGTGGTTTTTGACTGGAATCCGGACAAAGAACCCGGAAGAAGTTTGTATGCTTATAATCTGAAGCAACAAAAAGCAGTAAAAATTCCGGTGGTAAACGGCGAATATTCCTGGACTCCAACTTTAAGTAATCACTCACAACAAAATGCTATTCAGTATTTTATTGAAAACGGAAACTTATTCAGATATATTCTCAAGACCAAAGAAAAAACACTTATCTATTCGGGAAGTGATCCTGTTGAAGAAGTATTTCAACGGAAGAATTCTCCGCTGATCTATTTTATGCTTCGCTCCAATCTTTTTTCCTACAACGCTCTTGCCGGAAGCATTACACAAGTCACCAATTTTGTACAGGGAAGTAAACCTGTAGAAAAAACCGATTCCAGTTTTTTGATTCAGCAGCAGAAAGAATTGTTCACGTATATTCAGTGGCAAAGTGCAAAAAAAGACTGGAATCAAAAGCAGCCAAAGCGAAAGCTTCCTTTCGGAATTTACTATTCTAAAAGCGAATATCTTTCCAAAATAAGCATCAGCGAAAACGGACGATATATCTCATTTGTTCTCACAACAGATTCAGATGTTCCGAATACCAATTATGAGGCTCACATTACTCAGGATGGATTTACACAAAACCGTCAGGCACGACCAAAAGTGAGCAATCAGGAGCCCAATACACGTATGGGAATTTTTGACGTCGAAAAAGACAGTGTTTATTTTGTGAGTGCTTCCTCGTTGAGTGACATTCGTAAAAAACCTGCTTATCTGGCAGAATACGGCTCCAACGGTTCGTTTCCGAATGACAGAGAACTTTGTTTTCATCAGGCAATCATGAATCCGGAGAAAAACATTGCCTTGGTCGATATTCGTGCCTTCGACAACAAAGATCGATGGATTTGTCTTCTGAATCTGGAAACAGGAACTCTAAACGAATTGGATCATCAACACGACGAAGCGTGGATCGGTGGTCCCGGAATTTCTGAGTGGAATGAAGATGATGGTACTTTGGAGTGGATCAATCCGGCGGAATTCATCTATCAAAGCGAAAAAAGTGGTTATTCGCACTTATACTCGATGGATGCCCTTTCACAAAAGAAAAAGGGTTTGACTTCCGGAAATTGGGAAGTACACAATTGTTTTTTTTCTCATGATAAAAAATCGATCTATTTCATTGCGAACAAGATTCATCCGGGAGTTCGAAACGGCTACAAACTGGATTTGAAATCCAATCAGATCACACCTTTGTTTGAAGGAAATTTCGGAATTGAATGGTCTTTGTCTCCTGATGAAAAAACATGGGCAATCCGTTATTCAACGACCACTAAACCCTGGGAATTATGTTTTGCACCGAATCTCCCGAATCAAAAAATTGTTCCTGTTACGAAAAGCACATTGCCTGAATTTGATCAACTGAAACTTCAAGCTCCTGAGATCATTCAGATTCCTTCTTCTGACGGAAAAACCATCTATTCCCGTATCTACAAGCCTGCAAAATCGAATGGTGCGGCAGTGTTGTTCGTTCATGGAGCGGGCTATCTGCAAAATGCACATCATTACTGGAGTTATTACCAGCGCGAGATGCTTTTCCATCAATTGCTGATTGAAAAGGGATACACGGTTCTGGATGTCGATTACAGAGCCAGCGAAGGATATGGTCGTGATTGGAGAACGGATATTTACCGCGATATGGGCAACCGTGATCTGCAGGATTACATTGACGCGAAAGGTTTTCTGGTAAAAAATCATGCAGTAGATTCGAACAGAATCGGGATTTACGGCGGAAGCTACGGAGGTTTCATCACCTTAATGAGCTTACTGAAAACTCCAGATGCATTCAATTGCGGAGCTGCATTGAGAGCTGTAACGGATTGGGCTCATTACAATCACGAATACACGAGTAATATTCTGAATTACCCTTCAACAGATCCTGTGGCTTACAAAAGAAGCAGCCCGATTTACTTTGCTCAAAATCTCAAGAAACCGCTGTTGATGCTGCATGGAATGGTCGATGACAACGTACAATTTCAGGATATCGTGCGTTTGAACCAGCGTTTTATCGAATTGGGTAAAACCAACTTTCAACTAAGTATTTATCCAACCGAAGCACACGGATTTACGTTCACTCCTGCATGGATCGACGAATACAGAAGAATTTTGGAGCTGTTTGAAATGAACTTACGCTAACTGTCAATGATCTGAATTGTGAAGAACCAGAAATTTCCGCCCCTTTATCCACCTTCAAAGGGAAATAATTAAAATACTAAATCAAAACTATGGAAGTTCGTGAATTAAAGACCATCGACGAAATGTTACCTCATCTTTCCGTTTTGCAGGAACTTTACCCGGAGCTGACTGCGGAAAATTACCGGAAAATGCTGTTGGAAATGCTTCCGAATAATTATGCACAAGTGGCAGTTTTTGAGCAGGAAACATGTATTGCAATCAGCGGCTACTGGCTTGGAACAAAACTTTGGTGCGGTTCATATCTGGAACTCGATAATGTGATCGTTTCCCAAAGTGCGAGAGGTACAGGGGCCGGGAAACTCATTCAACATTATCTGGAAGAAAAGGCTGCTGCATTAGATTGCAACATCATGGCTTTGGATGCCTATACCAGTAATTTTAAAGCGCACCGTTTTTATTACAATCAGGGATATTCTCCCAAAGGCTTTCATTTTGTGAAAATTCTGAATGAAGACGGATTGACCTAATTCTCTTTCGATTCGATGCGTCTCAATTCATCGCGAATCAATTTCCCGCAAATCTGAATCTGATCGACTATCTGCGAAACCAAGGTCTTTATCTCACTTTTGCTCAATTGCAGATCTTTCTCCAGTTTCAGCAGCAATTCAGCCGTGGCATGCATTCCGAAAAGACGCGCCGGGCTTAAGATCTGATGCGCTTGTTTGCGGAGCTCAACCCAATTTTCATCTTCAAAAAAGTGAATCAGCTCAATGGAATATTCCGGCATCATTTCAAGATAAGCTCCGTACATTTCCTGCAGGTATTCTTCGTTTCCTTCTGCGCGTTCTTCCAGCAGACTCAAATCCAGTAATCCTTCCGCGGCCTGCTCTGTTTGTTTCGTTTCGGAGAATGCCAGATTGTTCTGATATCCCCATTTGATCAGTAATTGATACAATCTTTCGGGATTAAAAGGTTTCGAAATATAATCGTTCATTCCCGCATTGATGAATTTATTCTGATCTCCAACCATCGCAGAAGCCGTAATTGCAATAATCGGAATGGAACAGGTCGGTTCCGGAAATTTCGAACGGATAAATCTGGTTGCTTCCATTCCGTCCATTCTCGGCATGTAGTAATCCATCAAAATCACATCGAACGGTTGATCTTTTAAGATTGCAATGGCATCCAAAGCATTACTTACCGCAACAACTTCGGCATTCCACTTATTCAGATCGTACAAAATGACGCGTTGGTTGATCGAATTGTCTTCGACCAGCAAAACACGAAGTCCGCTCAAATCTTTAACTAAAACGATGTCTTCCTGATCCGCTTTTTTTGTTTCGAACTGAACGTTATGGAGCTCAAAATCCAGTTCAAACGACAAAGTGGTTCCCCAGCCTTGTTTACTCGTCAGCCCTACATTTCCTCCCATCGCTTCAACCAGGGATTTTGCAATTCCCAGCCCCAATCCGGTTCCGGAAACAGTGCGCGTGCGATGATCTTCCAACTGCGTGAAATTTTCAAAGACAAATTCCTGCTTGTTTTCAGGAATTCCGATTCCCGTATCTTTTACTTCGAAAGAAATCCGCTCCATGCTTTTTTTATGGAGAATGGAATGAACACGCAACGTAATACTTCCATCGATGGTGAATTTGATCGAATTTCCGACAATATTCAACAAAATCTGATTCAAACGAACCGGATCTCCGATTACAAAATCAGGCAGGTTCTGATGAAAATCCAAATGCAGACTCAAACCTTTCTCTTCTATCCGGTATGCAATGGAATTAACGAAATTGGACAGAAAGTCTTTCAGGGAAAAACGCACATATTCAAAAGACATTTTACCCGCTCTGATTTTGGAAACATCCAGTAAATCATTCACCACATGCAACAATCCGTTTGCAGAAAGATTCAGCGTATGTGCAATTTCCCGTTGGTTTTCAGATAAGTTTTCATCATTCAACTGCCGGGTCAAACCAATGATTCCATTCATCGGAGTCCGGATTTCGTGACTGACGTTTGCCAGAAACAATTCCTGAGTTTTAAGCGCATTTTCTGCCTTTCGTTTCTCCCGGATCGCCAATTCTCTTGCCTCTAATAAATCCGTGATATCCGTATCTACGAAAACAAGGAACTTCAATTCGTTCTGTTCGTCGAAAACCGGTGTCAAAGACGTTTGAATGTATTTCTGCTCCTGATTTTTCAATTCTTTAAATGCCTGAAAAACGATCGATTCCTTTGTTTCAACCGACTTTTCTATAAACGAGGAAATCTCGGCCCGCGTTAATCCGCTGACATCGTAAATGCTCGTTCCTTTTGCGGAAAGAAATTCCTCCGATGAATTCCAGCCGTATAATCTCACAAAACCTTCATTCATCCAGGAAATAATTCCCTGTGGGTTCGTAATCGTGATTCCGTTATTGGTATTACTCGCCACAATTGACAAGCGCTCCAATTCCTTGTTTTTCGAAAGAATCACTTTGTTGGACGAAACACGGTCTTTGTAACGGGCATAAATAAAAATCAAAAGAACAATCAACAAAGCAATACTTCCCATCAACAAATTCTGGATCGTCATCTGATTGATGTTATTGTCGTTCTGAAGCTTTCTGTTTCGGTTCAGAATGGCAATTTCCTCATTCTTCTTATTCAGGTCATAGAGAAACTGCAACCTCACCAATTCTTTTGCATTTTCCTCTACGCTGTATTCTTCAAATTTTTGATTGTACAGTAAGCGATACTCATAAGCAGCTTTGTAGTTTCCTCTCTGGCTTTCCAGCTCCGAATAGAATTCATAATAGTTTTTATACTCTCCCAGAAACTGAAAGCGATTGATGTTTTTTTCGTAATCCCTCAACGCTTCTTCGGCTTCTTTCTGCATCTTCAGATCCAGATATGTTCTGATCGTTAATTTGGATGCATTGAAAATATAATCCGGCATTTTCAATCTGACATAGATTTTCAGTGCCTGTTTAGTATATTTCTTCAAGCTGTCAACATTCCCCTCCAAACCGTAAGCTTCACCATAATTGGCCAAACCGACTGCGTAACTCAAGGTATCTTTTAAAATCAATGAATTGACGATCACTTTTTGGGCATATTCCCTGCTTATTCTCAGATCATCGTCTCCTTTCCGAACCTGATAATAAATCAGGTAAAGATTCGACAAGTTGTTATTCGAAGCCAATACGTAATCTTGACGTTTTTTCGTTTTCGCCTCCAGAAGCACTGATTTGTAAATCGCTCTTGCTTTATCCAAATACCAGACATTTTTGTTTTCCAGTCCGTAATCCGTTAAACAATGTCCCACAAAACTTTTACTTCTGAAATAGGAAAAAATCTCCTTCACTTTCCGGAATTCGATCAGTGATCGTTCGAAATGACTGGCAGCTTTCAAATGCACTTTCAGGTTTTTGAAAATGTAACCGATCTGATATTCCGTTTCGCCGATCAGTTTGGAATCATTCAGCTGTTCTGCAACAGTCAGTGCCTGATAAGAAAAATCAATTGCAGATTTCAAATCTCCGCTCTGTTGTTCATAGGCACTCAGACGACTCAATACCGTGTATTTGAAGTCTTTCTTTTGTTTGATTTCCTCCGATCGATTTGCAATCGTCAGAAGCCGGATACTTTCACGAACATCCGAATCCTTTAATTCGGCAGCTCTTTGGATCAATGACTGAACCGGGGGATTGTTTTCAGGAATTGAATCGGCATACGAGAACCCGCTGTTTAAAAGAAATACACCTCCTAAAACAAGAAGTTTTGCCAAGAAGATATTCCTTTCCAAAGTCCCCTTCATGAGTTTGAATTACAGCCAATTAATGTGAAGTTAAGGATTATTTTCCGACTCCGAAATGCGGTTCACTGCTGAAAGGCGGAATAAATGTCCAGAATGTGCCTTACACTAAATAGATCAGCTACTTGGCTACCTGAATTTACTAAATAAACAAGTTTCTGATAAAACTTCGTTAAATTCGACAGCATAAAACAAAACTATGAAAAACAAAATTCTCCTCTCTTTCCTTATCCTTCCACTATTCCACTTTGCTCAAGACTCCCACGGGAGTTGTTCTTCCGTAAAAAAACACCAAAATTCACAGCTCAAAAGTAACACGTTTAATGTTACACAAATCACTGAAACGGAAAAGTATGATGTTCATTATTATTTCCTGAATCTGAACATGACCAATACTTCAACGGCCTTATCCGGTTTCGGTGAAATTCATGCAAAAGCACGGGTAAATCTCGATACGGCTTTAGTGGAATTCTTCAACACCTTCATTATTTCTTCCATTGAAGTGAACGGAACTCCCGTGAATTACAACCGACTGAACAGTGCTTTGAAAATTCCCGTAAACAAATTGCAGGGAGAAAACTTTGTGATTCATGTGAACTACAGTGGAACTCCTCCTACTTCAGCTACCAATCCTCTTGGCGGAGGTGGAATGACCAACGACAATTCTCCATCCTGGGGAAATCAGGTTACCTGGTCTTTGTCAGAACCTTTCGCAGCTTATGAGTGGTTTCCTGTAAAACAATCGTTGAAAGACAAAGCAGACAGCTGTTCCGTTTGGGTTACAGTTCCTACGAATTGTAAAGCAGGTTCAAATGGACTTTTGCAGCAAGTGGTTGATCTTGGAAACGGAACTCACAGGTTTGAGTGGAAACACCGTCATCCGATTGATTATTATCTGATCTCGGTTGCTGTGGCGAAATATGTAGAATACAACGTAACGGCAAATCCGGCAGGTTCCGGTCCGGTTCTGATCCAGAATTTCATTTACGACAATCCGGGAACGCTGCCGAATTTTCAGGATGATATCAATGAAACGGTAGACTTCATGGAACTGTTTGCAGATTTGTTTGGTCCTTATCCGTTTGCAGATGAAAAATACGGACACTGCATGGCTCCGATTTCCGGAGGAATGGAACACCAAACCATGACCACGCAAGGTTTTTTTAACCCGACACTTACAGCTCACGAATTGGCACATCAATGGTTCGGAGATCACATTACCTGTTCTTCCTGGGCAGATATCTGGGTGAACGAAGGTTTTGCTTCCTACGCAGAATACATGATGCTGGAAGCATTGTATCCGGGTGATCAACTTCAGGATATGCTGGACAGACATTCGGATATCATGCAGCAAACAGGCGGATCTGTTTGGGTGTTGGATTCTCTGGATGACGGAGATATTTTCTCCAGTCGTTTGGTTTACAACAAAGGAGCTGCTATTGTACATACGCTTCGTTTCTTAATCGGAGACGATGCTGTTTTTTATCAGGCTTTGAAAAATGCTCAGATTCTATATGCCGATTCGGTTGCTTCCGGAATGGATATTATTGAAGTATTCGAAAACGAAAGTGGTAAGGATTTCTCCAATTTTGCAGAAGAATGGTATTTCGGAGAAGGATATCCGACTTATTCCGCTCGTTGGAATCTGGTAGGAAGCGATTTGCTTCTGGAAATTAATCAGACAACATCCAAACCGCTTATTACTCCGGTTTTCACCAATGATCTGGAATTGTTGTTCGACCGTACGGGTGTTGCGGATACAACTATTCGTTTCGAAATTACCGGAGCTCAGAATCAGTTTATCATCCCGAATGCTTCAAACTACGTGAACATTACCAAAATTGATCCGAACAACTGGATTTGCAACAAGTCGACGGGAATTGTAAGAGATAACAATTTCACAGCCGGAATTTCCGAAAATGCGCATTCATCAAACATTTCCGTTTATCCGAATCCAACAAGTTCGTATGTTACGATCGAAATGAAAAATGCGGCAGAAAACTATGAATTGATTCTTTTGGACAGTAAAGGCCGTTCTTTACTTTCTCAAAAATTTGATCATTCTGCGACTTTGGATCTGAAAGATTACGCTTCCGGAACGTATATTTTACAAGTACGAAATCTGGTTAGCGGAGAGCGATACAGCAAGTTGATCAAGCGATAATATTACATGATTTATACCCGAAAGCACTCTTCAAACCGAAGGGTGCTTTTTTAATTTCAGTTAATTTTGTTTTAAATTATCTCTTCCGTCAGAAAATCCTCCCTAAATTTACGGGACTAAAAAACAATTCATGAAAAAAATCGCTTTATTACTATTAGTAGGTTTTGGTATCTCAGCTTTAATGAGTCAGGCCTCTGCACAGAGTAAACTTCAAGACTGGAACGAACTGAAGGACTTTCATAAAGTAATGGCTCAGACATTCCACCCGAGTGAAGAAGGAAATTTGGAGCCGATCAAAACACGAATCGGTGAAATGGTAGAAAAAGCAAAAACATTGCAAGCTTCTAAATTCCCGGCTGATTTTGATAATGAGAAAGTAAGAAAAGCAGTTGCTCAATTGGTAACGGATAGTGAGAAATTACAAAAAGCTATCAAAGGCGGAGCAAGTGATAAGAAAATTACGAAAGCAATTTCCGAATTGCATGATGTATTTCATCAAATCGTAGGGCTTTGTTCTGAAACCGAAGGACATGATCATGACCATGAACACAAAGAAGGTGAAGGTCACAATCACAGTCATTAAGATAAACTCTTTCAAAAAAGCCCCGACATATATTGCCGGGGCTTTTTATTTTATGGTTTTGTATGAGAATGCCGGTGATCTTCAACAGATGCACAGATAAATACTCGCCTCCCCATTTCTAGAATCCGTTTACCCCATTTACCGTTGTATACTTCAGGATATTCTTTTTGTCCGGATGAATGCGGGCAAATGCAGATTGAACTGCCAATGTTCCTTCGTGAAAACCGCACAAAATCAACTTCAGTTTGTTTTCATATGTATTTACATCGCCAATGGCATATATTCCGGGAATATTGGTAGAATAATCCAGGGTATCAACTTTGATGGCGCTCTTCTCAATCTCCAATCCCCAATCAGCAATTGGTCCAAGAGCAGGTTTCAACCCGAACAAAGGAATAAAGTGATCTGCTTTTGTGATAATCTCTCCGTTTTTCGAATGACTGATCACCACTTCCTCCAGATTTGTTCCTCCTTTCAGATCAACAACTTCAGCTTCCGTAATGAGTGCTATTTTTCCGGTTTCAGCCATGTGAATGACTTTTTGCACCGAATCCAGATGACCACGGAAAGAAGCACTTCGATGAACAAGGGTTATTTCAGAAGCAATGTTGTTTTCTGCCAGATAAATCGACCAATCCAAAGCAGAATCGCCACCTCCGGCTATGACGCATTTTTTACCGCGAAACACTTCCGGATCCTTGATCATATAATCAACTCCTTTTTCTTCAAACAGTCCGATACTTTCGATGGGCGGCTTACGCGGTTCGAACACTCCCAAACCTCCGGCAATAATCACCACTTTCGCTTTGTGTTTCGTTCCTTTAATGGTTGAAACGATGAATGTACCGTCAGCTTCTTTCTCAATATCGGTTGCGGCTTCTCCCAAAGTAAATCCGGGTTTGAAAGGCGCTGCCTGTTCCATCAGATTATCAATCAGATCACCTGCCAATACGGATGGAAAGCCCGGAATATCATAAATCGGCTTCTTCGGATAGATTTCAGAACATTGTCCTCCGGGTTGAGGCAATGAATCGATTAAATGACAACGCAGTTTTAATAATCCTGCTTCAAACACGGTAAAAAGTCCAACCGGACCTGCTCCGATAATAACGATATCTGTTTCAATCATGGTTTTATTTTGTTTTTAATAAATCAGTTCAATTATATTTTAACTTTTGAACTCTCTAAATGACTCCCGCTGCAACGGTTTGATTCGTATTCTCATTAATCAGGATAAAAGCTCCTGTTTTTGCTTGTTTTTTGAAAGCATCATAACTGACTGCTTCTGCTGTCCGGATCTGAACCTTTGCCAATTCATTCAGCTTTAATTCTCCGTCACTTTCCAATTCCTGAAAGTTGTGAATATCTATTTTCGACGTAATCACACGGATGGAAGCTTTTGTTCTGAAGCTGTTTTGCTGCAATAATAATTTCTGACCGGCTTGAAATGGCTGATTATCCATCCAGCAGACAGTAGCATTTATTTCCTTTTCAGAGAGAGGCAATGCAGAAGACAAAACAATGGAATCTCCCCTGCTCACATCCAGATCATCTTCCAGATGAAGCACCACCGGCTGGTTTTTCGAAGCTTCGTCAACATCTGACAGGTTGTATTCTATCCGTGCAATTTTACTTTGCTGTCCGGAAGGTAAAACCGTAACCTCATCTCCCAATTGAAACGTTCCGCTTAAAACACTTCCTGCATATCCTCTGTAATCATGTAATTCATCGGTTTGAGGACGGATAACCAACTGCACCTGAAAGCGGGCTTCATCGGAGGATTCTGCTTCTTCCACTTCAACACTTTCGAGATATTGAAGCAAAGGCAATCCTTTGTACCATCCGAATCGTTCGCTGCTATGAACAACATTGTCTCCAACGAGCGCCGATGTCGGAATGAAATCAACACTCTTAAGTCCGATCAGTTCAGCAAAATCGCGGTATGCTGCTGCGATTTCATTGAATCTTTCTTCGCTGTATTCCACCAGATCCATCTTATTGATACACACCAAAACCTTTGGAATTCCAAGTGTAGCAGAAATAATACTGTGGCGTTTTGTCTGATCCGTGATTCCATTTCGCGCATCAACTAAAATAATTGCCAGCTGAGCCGTTGAAGCTCCGGTGAACATATTTCGTGTGTACTGAGCATGTCCGGGAGTATCCGCAATGATGAATTTTCGTTTATCTGTCGAAAAATATTTGTAGGCCACATCAATGGTAATTCCCTGCTCGCGTTCGGCTCTCAAACCATCAGTTAAAAGTGCCAGATCAATGTCGGCATATTCACCCGTCGTTTTGCTCTGACGCGTAAGTGTTTCAATAATATCCGTTGATATTGACTGACTATCGTAAAGCAGACGACCGATCAAAGTGCTTTTCCCGTCATCTACGTTTCCTGCTGTAAAAAATCGTAATAAATCCATTTTGCTGAATGATGAATTATTCTGTTGAATCCTCCCCCTCAATCCCCCTCCAAGGGGGGAAGCCTGATCCTCTTTCAACATTGATAATTGCTAATTAATAATTAAAAATATCCTCCTTTTTTTCTGTCTTCCATCGCGGCTTCAGAAATCCGGTCGTCCATGCGCGTGGCTCCACGCTCGGAAATCTTCGCTTCACGAATTTCTGCGATAATATCTTCGACTGTGAAGGCTTCACTTTCCACTGCGGCAGTACAAGTCATATCTCCAACCGTTCTGTAGCGCACTTTTCGCGTTACCAACACATCGTTTTCATCCAGATTCAGGAATTCGTTGTTTGCCATGAGCTGACCGCTTTCCGTCAAAACACATTCGCGTTCGTGTGTAAAGTAAATTTCCGGAAGCTGAATGTTTTCCCGTTTGATGTAATTCCACACATCGAGTTCCGTCCAGTTGCTGATCGGAAAGACGCGTACGTTTTCTCCCTTGTGAATCTTCCCGTTGTAGATATTCCACAATTCCGGTCTTTGCAGTTTCGGATCCCATTGTCCGAACTCATCACGCACAGAGAAAACCCGTTCTTTCGCTCTTGCTTTTTCCTCGTCCCTTCGCGCTCCGCCGATACAGGCATCAAACTCAAATTCTTCAATTGTTTCCAACAAAGTATTGGTTTGAAGTGCATTTCTGCTCGGAAACTTCCCACGTGCATCCTGAAGCCGGTTTCTGGCGATCGTATCTTCTACTTTTCGGACAATCAAACGCTCTCCAAGCTCAACGGCCAAATGATCTCTGAAATCCAATGCTTCCGGAAAATTATGTCCGGTATCGATATGAACTAAAGGAAAAGGGAATTTCCCCGGGCGAAATGCTTTCAAAGCCAGATGTACCAGACAAATGCTGTCTTTTCCTCCTGAAAAAAGTAAAGCCGGTCTATCAAACTGTCCCGCTACTTCGCGTAAAATGTAAATGGCTTCCGCCTCTAATTCGTCTAAATAATCTTTCATTTTTATTCTTTATTCTATTAATAGAATTCGTTTACCCCTCTCTTAGTCTCCCCTTGAGGGAGGAAATTAGTTAACTATGCAAACCACATTCTTTCTTCGAGTTGTCTTCCCACCACCATCTTCCGGCGCGGAACGGTTCTCCTTCACGGATTGCTCTTGTACAAGGCTGGCAGCCCAAACTCACAAATCCGCGATCCTGAAGTACATTACTCGGAATGTTGTGTTTTTCGACGTATGATTTCACGTCTTCCAGACTCCAGAAAGCCAAAGGATTTACTTTCACGATTCCTCTTCCCGGATCAAGCTCAACCAGGCTCAGATCGTTTCTGTTTTCGGAATGCTCCGCTCTCAATCCGGTGATCCAAACATCGACATATTCCAAAGCACGGTTCAGAGGTTCCACTTTTCGAATAAAACAGCACTCTTTTCTGTTTTCAATCGATTCATAGAAGCTGATTGGTCCTTTCCTGGTCAACAAATCCTCAACAGCTTCGTGCTTCGGAAAATAAACTTCCAACGATTTTTGATAACGCTGACGTGTCGATTCAATCACGCTGTAAGTTTCAGGAAACAATCTTCCCGTATCCAAGGTAAAAACCCGGATCGGTAAATTCTGACTAAAAATAGCGTGCGTGATTACCTGATCTTCCCAGCTCAAACTGCTTGAAAAAGCAATATTCACATCTTTTATTTCCGATAAGCGAAGCAGGTAATCCTCCAGCGTGTCGTACGTGATTTCTTTTATTTTCTCAATCATTTTTCTAGAATAACAAGGTTAAAAAGTTGCGTAAACTCACTATCACAACTACAATTCCCACAAAAAGCATCAAGGCTTTGATATTTAACTTCGATGCCAGATAAGCAGCGATCGGTGCTGCACAAACTCCACCAAGAATCAACCCGACAATCGGCTGCCAAACAGAACTTGCTCCCAAAACCGTGAAAAAGGTGAAAGAACTGGCCAGCGAAACAAAAAATTCCGCCAGATTCACCGATCCGACAATCATTCTCGGATGTTTTCCTCTGGCAATCAATGTCGAAGAAACAACCGGTCCCCAGCCACCACCGCCGATAGAATCAAGAAAACCGCCAAGCAATCCCAACCAACCAACTTTAGTGACCTTTTTCCGGGTTTGTTTTTTCCGGATCACTTTATAAATGATCAAAGCTCCCAGAAACAAAGTATATGCACTTACAACAGGTTTGATGATGTTGTTGTAAGATTCAAATTCCGACAAGACGTATGCTCCCACGATCGCTCCTAAAACACCCGGAATCAGGATTGATTTGAACAAGCGGTTATTGACGTTTCCAAAGCGCAGGTGCATAATTCCGGATACGCCGCTGGTAAAAATCTCCGAAGCATGAACCGCCATACTGGAAATCGCCGGAGAAATTCCAAACGAAAGTAAAAAAGTTGTTGCGCTGATTCCGTAAGCCATTCCCAATGCACCATCGATCAATTGTGCAATGAAACCAGCCAATATGAAGTACGCAAAATCAATGGTCAATGAATCAAGTGCACCGGAAGCGGAAATCCAGATTGTTTCCAGCGGAATCAATGTGAAGATCAAATGTCCGGCTAACATTACTCCCAAAATACTGACCAGATATGCCAGTAATTTCCATGGAGAAAAAAAATACCAGGGCCTTTCCGCCCGAACCAACAAACCTGCTGTGGCTTTATTCATTTTCCGGACTTTCTTCCTGAAATCTCCTTTCAGAAAGCTTCGCAGGGAATTCAGCTGAACAGCAGACTCATTCAGTTCATCCGGTAAATTTTCGTCCAGGATTTCTTTGAGCCGCCGGGCTAAAGTCGGCGACTTTCCATTGGTCGAAATTCCAATCTTCAGATGTCCTTTCCGAACTACCGATCCGAGGTAAAATGTACACAAATCAGGTTTATCGGCTGCATTGTACAGAATTCCCGAATCACTTGCCAGATTCATGATTTCCTCTGAAAGATCCACGTCATTCAAGGCCGTAATGATCAGTTGTTTATCCAGAATGTCTTCTTTTTCGAAGTCACGGGTTTCCAGATAAACGTTTTCATGACGTTCTGCAAAGTCTATAAACGCTTCCTGATATTCTCTCGAAACGACCGAGATATTGGTTTCGGGAGAATTCGTCAATAAAGCCCTCAGTTTTTCCAGTGCCACATTTCCCCCGCCTACCAACAAGACATTCAACTCATTGGTTTTGAGAAAAACCGGAAAAAGTTCGTTTACCACTGATTCTCTCATGAAAGACAGGTCGATTTTGCTTCATGAAACGTTTCTGAATGAGCAGCAGCACTTGAAAAAGCAACCACATTTCCGATTACGATCACTCCCGGACCTTCAATTCCGGCTTGCTGATGCAACCCAGTGATCGTTTCAATGTTACCACTAAGTATTTTTTGATCCGGAAGAGAACCGTTATAAATCACTGCAGCCGGAAGATCCTGTTTCGATTCTTCCTGATACAAACGGGTGATTTTTTCCAGTTGGCTCAATCCCATCAGAATGACAATCGTAGCGTCCAGTTGCACTGCTTTTTTCAACTCCGGATTCAACGATCCATCGGCCAAAGTAGCGGAAAGTACAAAAAACGAATTGCTGACTCCCCGGTGTGTAACGGGAATTCCTGCCAAAGCCGGAACGGAAATCGAACTTGAAATTCCGGGAATAACCTCTGTCGGAATCTGATATTTCCGGGCAAACTGAATTTCTTCCATTCCTCTTCCAAAAACAAAGGAATCGCCACCTTTTAAGCGCACCACATGCCCGAATTCATTCGCCGATTCGACCAGAAGTTGATTGATTTCTTCCTGCTCATACGCTTTATATCCTTTTCGTTTTCCAACAAAAATCTTTTTTGCCGTGGGAGCATAAGTCAATAGTTCTTCGTTGACCAAAGCATCGTAGAGTACTACCCGCGCTTTTTTCAGCCGGTCCAATCCTTTTACGGAAATCAGATCAATGTCTCCCGGACCCGCTCCGACGAGAGAAATTTGGGGATTTTCTTTAGTATTCATCTCTTATTTTCAATTTTGTAATGAATGCGTCAATCTCTTTCAGATAATCCGACGCAAAAAGTTCGTTTGCTTTCTCCTGGTTGATTCTCAACATAAAGTCGTGAAAGGATTTCTCTTCTGAAAAACCGGATGCTGGTCCTAAATGCGTATCAAAATCCGTCAGAATGCCGTGCTGTGTATTACATTTCACTCCTTTTTCAATCAATCTGGCTTTTGCTCCGAGAATTCCGGAAGCATATGCGTAATAAACCGCATCTGCATATCTTTCTTCCTGAAATGCCTGATGAGCAGACTCCAGTTTTTCTTCCGCATCCCAAAAGAGTGTCGCCACCAGATCAATCATTACTCCGGCACATTCTCCTACTCCAATTGCTGTCGCAAAGCGTTGATCCTGTCCCCAATCAAGGTATTCGGTTTCTTCTGTTTGTTCCAGATCTGTGAGCGGTTTGAGCAAATTGTAGAAATAAAGATTTCCCTGCCGGTCGTAATAATCATTAAACGTTTCTGCATTTTCATGAAAACGGAGGTAATCGTCTAAAATCGCCTGAATCGTTTTCAACACGCGTTTACTTGGGATTTTGATCGTTTTTTCGGCAATTCTTCCACTTCCCGAACCTGTGCTTCCTCCTCCGAGTAATACCTGTAGAGCCGGAAGCGTTCCTTCTTTGGTTTTGATTGAGCTTCCGTGAAAACCGATCTGCGCCAAACCGTGTTGACCACAGGAATTCATACAACCGCTGATTTTGATCTTGATTGCGGCTTCTTCTATCAATCCCGGATAGGAAGTCCGGATAAATGATTCCAGTTCCAATGCCACGTTCGTACTGTTGGAGATTCCCAGGTTACAGGTATCCGTTCCCGGACAAGCAGTAATGTCGGTGAGGCGGTTGAATCCTGAATCTGCCAGATTCAGAACCCTCAGCTTCGCATAAACAAGTGGTAATTGTTCCGCCTTTACTCCTCTGATCTGAATATTCTGATGAATGGTAAAACGCAATTCAGAAAAACCGAACTCATCCAGCAAATCTGACAGGGAACGAGCCTGATCAGTAGAAAAATCGCCCAAAGAAACTTTTGCATAAACAGCCAGATATCCCTGTTGCTTTTGCAGAATCACGTTGGTTCTGATCCATTCATTATAAAGTTGATCATCTGTAAACAAAGTATTGATTTCAATCGGATTCAGCTTTTCATAATCCTGCTCAAACAGGCTTTTTACAGCGTCATTTTCAGGGTCGTACTGAACCGCCAGTCGCTCCTCTATTACCAGATCCATGAACTTTTCAAGTCCAATTTTTGAAATCAGGTACTTCATCCGTGCTTTATTCCTGCTGTTACGTTCCCCATACCGGTCGAAAATACGGATGGAAGCTTCTATAAACGGAATCAATTCGCTTGCAGGAAGAAACTCGTAGGCAAGGTTTGCCAAAAAAGGTTGAGCACCTAATCCGCCACCAATCAAAACTCTAAATCCTTTTACTTCATTCGGGGAGTTATCGGAATTGTTTTGAATTTCAATACGGGGAATAAATCCAAAATCGTGAATGAATGTAAATGCATCATCGACATCATCTGAGCTGAAAGCAATCTTTATTTTTCGCCCTAATTCCTGTCCGAACGGTTTTCGCAGAAAATATTGAAATACCTGCTCGGCATAAGGTGTCACATCAAAAAGCTCATTGGGATTGATGCCGGCATTGTCGCTCGCTGTCACATTCCGAACGGTGTTTCCGCAAGCTTCACGCAAAGTCACGTCATCTTTTTCCAGATCAGCCCACAATTGCGGAGTTCTGTCAAGGGAAACATGGTGAATCTGAATATCCTGCCGGGTAGTTATGTGCAATTTCCCTGTACTGTATTCATCGCTGACCTGCGCAATTCGCCTCAATTGACGGGAATTCACTTTTCCGTAGGGAAGTTTAATCCGGATCATCTGAACACCCAACTGACGCTGGCCATAAACTCCACGGGCTAAGCGCAATGAGCGAAACTTATCATCCGGAATTTTTCCTTCTTTGAAAGCCGCAATTTTTTCTCCCAACTCGAGAATATCCTGTTCAACCCGGATTTTCTTCGCTTCAGTCTGAAGTTCGTATTCTGTTCTGAAACTTTCCATGATTATTTGGTTGCATGATAGAGGTAATACCAATCTTCCTGCGACAATTCGAATGAATGAGCCGTTGCAGCATTCTGGATTCTGCGTTTTTCTTTACTGCCGATAATCGGAAGTGCTCCCAGTTTATTCAACCAGGCTACCGCAACCTGCTCCACATTTGCCTCGTATTTCTTTCCGATTTCGATCAAAGCCAAACGCAGTTTCACCGCTTGTGCATCTTCTCCCAACAAAATCCGGCCATCCGCCAACGGTGAAAATGCAAGTGCCCGACTGTGCTGTTCTCTGATAAAATCAAGCCGCCCGTCGTGCAATGCCTCTGTTTGAAGCAGATTCAGTTCCAAATGATTGGTAATGATCGGTTGGGAAAGTGTAGCTGACAACAAGCGCTGCTGAAACACATTGAAGTTCGACACTCCGATGTATGAGATCTTTCCGCTTCGCTGTAATTTCAATAAAGCGGATGCTGTTTCTTCGATGTTTGCAAGGAAATCAAAATGTTCCAGAATCAGAATTTCAATCTTTTCCCGTTTTAAGCGTTTCAGAGATTGTTCAACACTTTTGGTAATGTTTTGCGGACTCAAATCATAATAAATCCCGCTTCCGTAAGCTCCGGAATACTCCCGGATTCCGACCTTGGTTGATAAAATCAACTCCGATTGATCGATTACTCCGGATTCAATCAGTTTTCCGAACTGATGCTCCAGTTCATTTCCTCCGACTCCTGAACTCAGGTCATAGGTATCAATTCCAAGTTCGCGGGTGAACAACACTACTTCTTCCAGCTTTTTGCTGTCATTCAGATCTTCTTCGGTCCATCTCCAGAATCCATAAACTGCAGCTGAAACCCGCGGACCATATTCATTGATATATACTTTTTTCATTATTTCTTTTTTTAATGCCAATAAAAAACCCTTCTCTACCAAAAAGCGGAGAAGGGTTATAACTCGTTGTTAACTTATATAATTATACCTCCCGCTGTCCGTCGCTTGACAGACATACAGCATATTTGCATGTTGTGCATGAAGTTTCTTTGAATCATTTCTATTTTCATTTTGTCCTGCAAAGTAAAGTCCTCTTCTTAAAAAGAGCAAGGAAATTGCAAATTATTTTCTATTTATCCTATCGGATAAGTAGGAATTAAAAATCAAAAAATCACTATTTACGCTTGTTTTCATGTTTTCTGAATAATTTCTTTTCTCTTAAAATTAAATCTGCCAGACTTGTTTTAGATAAAATATGAATGCTTGCTTCACGTACTTCGAGCATTACATCGTGTAAAGCGCACAGCTCTTCGTGCGGACATTCAATACATTCTTCGTAAAAATTCAGACTCACGCAAGGCAGTAAGGCAATAGGACCACCGGTCAAACGAATAATATTGCTCAATACAATTTCATCCGGATGTTTGACCAAAAAGTAACCTCCGCTTGCTCCCATCTTACTTCCGACAAGTCCGCCGTTTCTCAATTGCAGCAGAATAGCTTCCAGAAATTTTCGTGGAATCTTCTCCTGTTCAGCGATCACAGCGATTGACAAGTGTTTCTTTTCGCGGTAAACTTTAGCCAGACATTTCAACGCCTGAATAGCATATTTCGATCTTTTTGGAATCATGCCATAAATATACTACTAATTTAATAGGAATTGAATCAAGTAACTGCCTGATCCTTAAAATGAATACTTTAGGGTTACACCAAAAGTCATCGGATCACCCAACACAGCAGCAAACTGACCTGCATTTCCGGCTGCAACCAATAACTGTTCGTAGTAATTCTTGTTCAAAATGTTTCTTCCCCAGAAATAAACCGAAACACCGTCCACGGCTCTGAAACCGATGCGGGCATTCAACAGGGAATATCCGGAAACATTCAGATAAGCAGATTCGGAAGAACTGGATGAAAACGAAGAGCGCGCGTAAGTATCCAAAGCCAGAAAGAATCTTCCTGACCAACCCAGTAATTTTCCGGAAAGACCGAACTCCGCTCCGGCAGATACCGTCCATTTGGAAATTCCCGGCAGTCTCGATCCCGAAACATCCTTGAAGGCAGCCGAACCTCCCGTTTCTTCCAAGGGAACAGGTGCATTGGTAAATTTCACATATTTCCCTTCCGTGTATGCTCCGTTCGCGTAAATTGATAGGTATTGATTGATTTTCAAATTGGCGTCTACTTCCACACCGAAAACCTGAACCCGCTCTGCATTGGCTAAATAACCGCGGTTCACTCCTACTTCTGCTGTTTGAACCTGCGTCTGATAATCTTTGATATCCGTATTGAATGCCGTAATGTTGAATATGAAATTCCGCTTAAACGATGTTTTAATTCCAAATTCGTAATGCTGAACGTATTCCGGACGAATCACCGCCAATTCGGTCATTACACGCCCGGATTCTGTAGGCAGACCGCCCAGATTCAAGCCAACGGGTTTGTAATTCGTGGAATAGGTCGCATAAATATTCATTTGTCTGATCGGTTTGTAAGATAATGTAAGCTGCCCGGAAACATTGGAATTATCCGTTCCGGACGAAAATTCCTGATCGCTGTAAACCAGTTTCTTCAAGGCGATCAATTGCGCATCAGTGGTTTCCAGTCCACCATAGGTTTTTCTGCTGAAATTGACTTTCTTCTCGTCGTAATTCACTCTTAAACCTCCCAAAACGTGCAGTTGTTTGAGTATTTCCCAATCCAACTGCCCGAATACTGCACCACTGAATGTTGTCAACGCTGAAGTTGTACGGATTCCGTATCCTTCAAACAAGCCCGGAGTCTGCCACAGAGAACTGGTGGAACTTTGAGAAAATCGCCATTGTGCAGCGCCTGATTCTTCGGTATGATACGGCCAGGTTTTCAATTCCTGTCCAATGGCGTAAACTCCGATTACACCTGATAGTTTCTTCACGATGTTTCCTGCGTATCGCACTTCCTGAGACCATTGCTGATGTTTCGATGGTGCTTGCGACAAAGTCAGAACAGGAAGTCCCGTAAAATCTCTGTCGTTAGACGGATTCCAGTTCCAGAATCTCCAGGCTGTTGTCGAGGTCAATTTTCCCTTCCCTATCCGGAAATCAACGTTTAATGAAACTCCTCCGAGATCCTGATCCGATTTCCAGCTTGTATTGTGATCAATTTTACGATCGAAAGCATTTTCACCGGGCAAAGAGTAATTCAAATCAGCAATAATCTGATCGAATTGTCTGTAAGCCACTCGTTTGGTCTTCACAACTCCCGCTACAACCTGTGCGTAACCGTCCGGTCTTTGCCGTGTAAAATCTCCGGCCAGCGCAACGTCGATCTTACTGGTGGGGTTATACAAGAGCTGAACGCGTGTTCCGATGTTATTCAGATCGTTCGTGTATTTATTGGTAGAAACATTGTAAATCGTTCCGTTTCGTTGAGTACCCGAAAAAGAAACCCGTGCGGCCAGTTTTTTGGTTAGCGGCCCTGTTACGGATGCTTTGGCCTGAATGTATCCGTAATTTCCGTAGCTGAGTTCAAAATTTGCTCCACGCGTAAACTCAGGCTTTTTGGTGGTTACGTTGAAAGAACCCGCTGTTGTGTTTTTTCCAAATAATGTTCCCTGCGGGCCTCTCAACACTTCAATCTGATCAACATCGATAAAATCGAGTGTTGTAGCCGCCGGACGGGCATAATAAACTCCATCGACATAAAATCCTACTCCGGGATCAATTCCGTCATTTGTCAAACCGAAAGTGGAACCCAAACCGCGAATGTTCAAGGTTGTATTTCGTGGATTGGATGAATACAACTGAACGGAAGGAACCAATTCCTTTACCCGATTCACATTGAAGGACCCGGATTCTGCAATCGCTGCACCGGATACAACCGCAATCGGAATCGGTAAATCCTGAGCTGTTTCATTTCTCCGGCGGGCAGAAACCACCACTTCCGACAAGGATTCATCTTTCAATGTGATTTTCAGCGGAGTTTGCGGATAAGCATTCAATTCCTCTTCCGAAGCTTGAAATCCGACGGCATGGAACTTCAATCTGTAAGGTAATTTCTCCGAAGTTTCAATGAGAAAAACGCCAAGTGAATCTACCATGTAAGTCTTTCCGGAGTTCAGCAACGTGACCCGCGCATTGTAAATAGATTGTCCGCTTTCGTCGGAAATATTCCCCCGAATAATTGTTTGTGCCTGAACCCGGATACTTATTCCAAGCAAGAAAAAGAGTATTGTTGTTTTCATTTATTTAATTGAGGGGACAAATTAAATAAGTCTTTTTGTGGACAACAAGGAAAAGGAAGATTATTTTCTATATATTCTATCGGACAAATAGAATATAAAAGATTAATCATCTAAAAATCAAGATATTAATCAAAATATCATAAAGAGAAAAATGAAACAAGAAACCTCATCAAGCTAAAAACACAGGTTAAATGAAAGTTTCAAATATTGATTTTCATTCAATTTCATTCAGAACCACCGCATACTTCGATTTTGCAATCGGACGCGGAAAAGCATTGAAATGCCACCATTCGGTAGGAATATTAGAGAACCCCTGACTTTTCATGGTTCTTCTCAGCATTTTCCGGTTGTCAATTTGCTGCTGCGTGATTTCTCCTGTTGCCAAAAACTCAGATTCCAGCGACGGATAAGCAATCTTCCGGATATCGTCATACCCTGCTCCCATATCCAATGGTTTCCGTTTCGCATCACAAATCGTTAAGTCGACAGCAGCTCCATAATTATGAACGCTTCCGTTTCGCGGATTACTCACAAATCTTCCCCGTTCAAACACCGGAATCGTATCCAGAGCGTTCCACATTTCCCATTGAACACTTAAAGGTCTCAATCCGTCGTAAACCAACAAATGCAGATCTTTGTTTCTTCCTGTCAGATATTCCTGCGATTTTGCCAGTCTGCGCGCCACATCAATCTGAACGTACACTTTCTGCATCGTATCGTACAACACGCGGTGCATGAAATTATCTTTGGTTGCATATTTCAATTCCCACCAAATATTTTTATTGAAGGAATCCACTGAAACCAAGGTGTCTTTACCGTGAATTACCCGGTCGATTTTTTCCGGTTTTGCTTTTTCCTCCTTCTCAACAACCGTTTTCACATCAAACTCTCCAACCAAAGGAGTTTCATCTTCGGCAGAGGTATTTTCCTGACATGCATTCAATAAAAACGCGGCTAATAAGAGACTTAACAGATACTTCATCTTGTAAAAATTGTCAATTTTACGCATATCTCAACATTTCCTGTACTTTTGTTATCCCCAAATTAAAGAAAGAAATGCCAAAAATTGCTCAAAAAGCCATTGATATGCCGGCCTCGCCAATTCGTAAATTGGTTCCTTATGCCGAAAAAGCTAAGAAAGCCGGAAAAACAGTTTATCACTTAAACATTGGTCAGCCAGACATCGAAACTCCTCAAGTTGCACTGGATGCAATCCGAAATTTTGATCATAAAGTAATTGAATACAGCCATTCTGCAGGTTTTGAATCTTACAGAACAAAATTGGCTGAAACATATCGCAAAGGCGGACTTCCGGTAAATACTGAAGACATTATCATTACAACCGGCGGTTCCGAAGCATTGATTTTTGGTTTCATGACAACTTGCAATCCGGGTGATGAAGTCATTATTCCTGAACCATTCTACGCAAACTACAACGGATTTGCCGTAACGGCAGGTTTGACTGTTGTTCCGGTAACGGCAAGTATCGAAACAGGATTTGCTTTACCTCCGGTATCTGAAATTGAAGCGAAAATTACTGCAAAAACGAAAGCAATCGTTATTTGCAATCCGGGGAATCCAACCGGATATTTATACAGCAAGCAAGAATTGGAACAATTGCGCGACATCATCAAAAAACATGACTTGTTCTTGTTTGCTGATGAAGTTTACCGCGAATTCTGCTACGATGGAGCTCAACCGTTTTCCGTATTGAATCTGGAAGGAATCGAAAACAACGTGATCATGATTGATTCGGTTTCGAAACGCTACTCCATGTGCGGAGCTCGTATCGGTGCGTTGGTTTCCAAAAATCAGGAAGTAATGGCTGCAGCTTTGAAGTTCGGTCAGGCACGTCTTTCTCCTCCGACAGTGGATCAGATTGCTTCGGAAGCAGCTTTGAATACTCCGCAATCTTATTTCGACGATGTTGTTTCGGAATATGTTGAGCGCAGAAATATTATGGTTGACGGATTGAACAGCATTCCGGGTGTTTTCTGCCCGAAACCAAGCGGTGCATTCTATTGTGTTGCTAAGTTTCCGGTTGATGATGCTGAAAAATTCTGCCAATGGCTTTTGGAAGACTTTGAATATGAAGGTCAGACCGTGATGATGGCACCAGCGAATGGTTTTTACTCTACACCGGGTGCAGGAATGCAGGAAGCGCGTATCGCTTATGTATTAAATCAGGATTCTTTGAAAAAAGCAGTTGTTTGTTTAGAAAAAGCGTTGGAAATTTATCCCGGAACAACTCGATAAATGGAACTACTCATAATCCTCTTTTTGATCATTTTAAACGGAATTTTCTCCATGGCAGAGATCGCAACGGTTTCTGCCCGAAAATCCAAATTAGATGCCGCAGCAAAAAGAGGTGACAAAAGTGCGAAGTTGGTCATTGAAACACTCAATGCACCCAACAAATTTCTTTCAACGGTTCAAATCGGGATTACTTTAATCGGAATCCTAACGGGTATTTTTTCAGGAGAGAAAATGACCGAAGATATCAAAGGGTTTTACCATGGTTTTGAATCATCCAGACCTTATGCGCATTTTCTTGCCGTAACCACAGTAGTTGTTATCATCACTTTCTTCTCCCTTGTTTTAGGTGAATTGGTTCCGAAACGAATCGGTTTAACAAATCCGGAAGGAATTGCCAAAACAATGGCAAGACCGATGTTGATTATTTCCAAGATGACTGCTCCGTTTGTTTGGTTGCTGACCATTACTTCGGATCTTTTAATTAAGCTCTTGCGAATCAAACAATCTTCAGACGGAAAAGTAACGGAAGAGGAAATCAAAGCCATTATTCAGGAAGGAACGGAAGGTGGTGAAGTTCAGGAAATCGAACAGGATATTCTGGAGCGCGTTTTTCATTTGGGAGATCGTACGATCAGTTCCCTGATGACGCACCGGAATGATGTGATTTTCATCGATATCGGCGATTCGAGAGAAGAAGTCCGCGAGCAGGTTGAAAAAGAACTGCATTCTGTCTATCCGATCTTTGATGAAGAGCGCGAACACGTTTTAGGAGTTGTTCTTTTGAAAGACTTGTTCCGCACGATCAACAACCATGATTTCAATTTGAAGGATTTGATGTTAAAGCCTCAATTCCTCCTGGAAAATATTTCTGCTTACGAAGCTTTGGTTCATTTTAAAGAAAGCAGAACGCACTACGGAATCATTACAGATGAATTCGGTCAGACACAGGGAATTGTAACCTTGAACGATTTACTTTTGGCTCTTGTGGGTGATTTCAATGATTTCTACGCGGAAGAGTTTGAATTCGTTCAGCGCGAAGACGGTTCGTGGTTAATCGACGGGCAATACCCGATTGCTGAGTTCTTCCGTCAATTTGGTTTGGAAGACAATTCATCCGAACTGAACTTCACAACGATTGGCGGACTGGTTTTAAATGAATCCAGAAGTCTTCCCATCACCGGACAAAAAATTCACTGGCTGAATTTTGAGATCGAAGTGGTTGACATGGATGGCGCTCGTATCGACAAATTGATCATTAAGGAAATTCCGATCGAAGATTAAATAATCCCAACTATTCTCTGTTACTTTTTTACCAACAGACATTTTCTTGTTGTGTAAAGGGAAAATATACACAAAACAACGTTGTAGGAATACAACCTGGCTCCCGGCGGCAACCGGGAGTTTTTTGTTGTTCAAAATCCTGAAAAGCAAACCTCAGCAGCAGCATCGATTTCATGAAATTTGTCCATTCTGTACAATTTTACCTTGATTGTACAATCTAATTTTACCACCTAAATAATTATTTCATCTAACATGAAACAAAACATACTCGTTTTGGCTGCTATCTTAATTTCCAGCCTTAGCGTCAAATCCCAAATCGTAAACATCCCGGATGCGAATTTCAAAGCCTATCTGGTCAATAATCCAGCGATCAATACCGGCGGAGGTCCGGAAATTGAAGTTTCAGAAGCACAAGCTTTTACCGGCCCGATGAACTGCTATAATCTCGGAATCACCAATCTTACCGGCATAGAAGCATTTACTTCTCTAACGACTTTGAAGTGCTACGATAATCCATTAATGGGTTTTAACCTCAGCTCAAATACCTCTTTATCTTTTTTAGACTGTACGAATTGTCAATTAACCAGTCTAAACCTGAGTGCAAATACCAATTTAACGGAACTCTATTGCTACAACAATCTTTTAACCAGTTTGGATCTCAGTGCAAACACGCTTCTCACCCATTTGTATTGCTACGAAAACAATATAACGAGTCTCGACTTCAGTAACAATCCCGGCTTAGTCGCTTTAGACTGTTTTGGTAATCAATTGACCTATTTAAACCTGGCCAGCGGAAACAATACTGCTTTAAGCTATATTGATGCCGGGGCAAATCCGGGGCTTACCTGCGTATATGTTGATAATGCAGCTTACAGTACGAACAGCTGGGATGTATTTCCATATCAGTTTCCTCCTGTGACCCAATTCTATGACGTTGTACCGGTTGTGAATATCAGTGGTCCGGGTACGGTTTGCTCCGGAAATAGTATCACCTTAACGGCAAGTGGCGGTAGTTCATACTCATGGAGTACAGGAGAAACCAGTGCAAGCATTTCAGTCAGCCCCGCAATTACGACGACTTATACCGTATCAAGTACACAGCCAAACGGATGTCGGGCAAATAACAGCAAAATTGTTACTGTAAGCGCAGCACCAGGCGTAAATGCCGGAACGGATCAAACAGTTTGCGCCGGAACACAACTAACATTGAATGGTTCTGGTGCAGTTTCCTATACCTGGAATAACGGAGTAACGAACAATACTCCATTTACTCCGGCAGTCGGTACAACAACCTATACCGTAACAGGAACGGATGCCAACAACTGCACGAATACAGATCAGGTGAATATAACAGTAAACGCTTTGCCGAATACAAATACAACTTTAACGGGAATCACTATTACGGCAACACAAGCCGGTGCAGCTTATCAATGGATCAATTGTACTACAAATGCTCCCATTGCCGGGCAAACAGCTCAAAATTTTACTGCAACCATAAACGGAAGCTATGCTGTAATTGTTACCAACAATAACAATTGTTCCGACACTTCTGCTTGTGTGATTATAAATACTGTTGGTTTACAGGAAAATCTACTTTCTGATCAGGTTGAAATATATCCGAATCCGGGTACAGGTATTTTTCACATAAAAACGTCTGGTTTCGAACCAACTTCAGTGAAAATAACCAACGCAGTGGGCGCGTTAATATGTGACACTGTCTACTCTTCAAATATGACAATCGATTTAAGCAGTAATCCGAACGGAGTATATTTTGTGATATTGGAACTGGATCAGCAGCAGATTATGACCCGCATAGTAAAAGAGTAAAACCACCACTATTCTATCACTTCAGACAAAAACTCCCGCTTTCCAGAGGGAGTTTTTTTTATTTGTAAGCTAAACGAAGTCGAAGTCTGCTTTTTTTTGAACCAATTCAAGACAAGAGTGTATCCTATTTCAAAACAAACACAATGAAACACTTTTTTACGCTCGTCTGCGCACTTTCAGGTTTTGCATCCATTGCTCAAACACCTTTAATCTCTCACAAAAGCCATTCCGGAAGCGCCGCTACATTTTTAATCGCCGCAAACAGTAATTTCGGTCAAATCCGCATTGACGTGGAATCTCCATTCAAGCAGCCTGTCAACTATCAAAACTTCAAGCCTTTGAATGACACCGTTATTTTGCATGAAATCAGCGATTTGAATCAAACCGTTATCAAAGTAGATACGTTGCCAAACAAGAACCGTTATTCTTCCCTGATCTTTCAGATGAAGTATCAGGATTCCATCAAAAAAGCAAACACACAGGAAGAAACCCTTCAGCCTGAACAAAAGGAACCTCAAGTTCAGCCGGTACAAACCGAATTGAACCAAACTCCTGCAAAGAAGAAAAAGAAATCTTATTTATTGTTTCTATTCGGAATCACCGGCGGTGGAATGTTATTGATGAAACTTTTCGGAAGAGCTCAAAATACGAACCGATCCATTGCATAACTATGAAACAGCTATCTCTATTTTTGACATTGACACTGAGTTCCTTTTTGCAAGCTCAAACTGCCATCATTGCGCATAAAAGTCATTCCGGAACAGCTGCGACATTTGTGATCGATCCCTCCGGGAATTTCGGAGATCCACCTCCAAGATTGAAACAAGTAGTACGTCTCAACGACACGACAAGTATTGAAATATATGGAAACTTTGGTGGTTTCCATTATTACGATACCGTTTACCGGGATCCGCAATACTCGAATTATAATCTGAACATTGATTCGATAACCAATACCAATTATTACTACAAAGTAGAATATATCAATTTTAAAAATTCTCCGGATTCCTTGAAGCAGCATCTTCCCGGTTACACTCCACCGATTGAGATCTACAATGGCGAAAACGCTCCCCAAGAGACACCGATCGAACAAATTCAGGAAAACCCTCCGAAGAAAAAGAAAAAATCTTATTTGCTTTTTCTGTTTGGAATCACCGGCGGTGGAATGCTTCTTTTCAGAGCTTTAAACAGATTTTTTACCCCTCAAACTGTTTGATGAACGAACGACTGAAAATAAGTTTCATAGGAATTGCTCTTTGGTGGATGCTTTTGCTTCCCTTTGACTACACTCTTTTCAATTGGTTTTTCCATTCCATTCAAGAGCCTGTTTTCGCTATTCTAAAGTGGGTGGACGATACGCTCCTTTTTGAGACAGACACTTATGGAACTTATCTTTTGGTCAGTTTAAGCGTTATTTTAGGCTTGCTTTCAAGCTTCGCGATCCGGTGGATTTGCATGAAGTGGAAACTCAATGCGGCAGATTTGCTCAAAACGATCCTTGCAGGAATTTTGTTCCTTTTCCTCTTCAAATATGGTTGGGATAAAATCGTCAAAACGCAATTCTATTTGCCCGAACCCAATACGCTTTACACTCCATTCGGAAAACTTTCCAAGGACATTGCTTACTGGTCTCTGACCGGAAGTTCATATGCCTACACAATTACCTTAGGTTGTATCGAACTATTGACTGCGCTGTTGCTGCTCTTCAAACGGACTCAGTTTCTGGCTTCACTGCTTGCTGTAGTTGTTTTTGCACAAGTTGTTCTGATCAATTTCTCCTTTGATATTTCAGTCAAGGTTCTTTCCTGTTCACTCCTCTTCTTCAGCTTGCTCTACACTTCCTGCTTTCCGGAAAACTGGAAAGGAATCTTCGGTTTCAAAAACAATCTTTCATTCACTAAAAACACCCGAAATCACCAAATCATTAAAGGCACTTTTGCTTTACTCATTCTTTTGGAATGTACATTACCCAGCTTCAGACATGGAAATTTTAACGACGATCAATTTCCGCGTCTGAAGCACCACGGGGCTTACGCAGTTTTTGGTTCTCCACAGATCAAACACCTGTTTATTCATCGGGACGGATACATTATTCTTCAAAATTCGAAAGATGAATTTCATGACTTCAAGCTAAATACAAGTAATCCGGATCGTTACTCTTCACCGGAATACCCGCTCACCTGCATCTGGAACGGAACAAAAAGCGAATTAATCGTTCAAAAGGACACTTTTCAGATCAGGAAAATTCCCTACCGGAAACTGCCACTTTTAAAGGAAAGTTTTCACACATTTTCCGATGAATTTCATTGATTCTGTCACATCTGAAAGTTTTATTAGATGAAAGAAGCGAGCAGTTCATTTTTTGCTTACTTTTGTCTTGTTTAAAATTAATCTAAATAATGAAGCTCATTTTAGCCGACAGTAATGAAATTATACGCATTGGTCTGCGTACGCTGTTGTCTACGGAGCGAAATATTCAAATTGTAGGTGAAGCGCGTAATAATGAAGAACTTATCGCACTCAACAAAGCATTTGATGCAAACATTATTTTAGTTGATTACACTGCAAGAGGTTTTTCCATCGATGTAATTCCTCAGATTCTCCAGAAAAAACCGGATTTAAGTGTTGTAGCGATTACTCCCGAGCAATCCGCTCAAACATTGGTCAATGCATTGCGTTCCGGCGTGAAAAGCTATATCAAAAAAGATTGTGACAGTCAGGAAATCATTGATTCAATTCGTGAAACCTGGAGAGGGAACAAGTTCTTTTGCGGTCAGATTCTGGAAACGATCCGCGATGCTGCCATTGACGTAAACGATATCGATTTCGATTCTTTCAGCTGCGAACCGATTATGCTGAGTGAACGTGAAACCGAGATCATCACCATGATTGCTGAAGGATTGACCAACGTCATGATTGCAGATTCTTTGTGTTTGAGTAATCACACAATCAATACTCACCGCAAAAACATCATGGCAAAATTAGGTGTTAAAAACACTGCAGGAATTGTCATTTACGCTGTAAAAACAAACTTAGTATCGCCGAATAAATTCCTGTTCGCGGCAGATTCTAATTCGTAAATCATTTTTTTCTTTCATTTTTTGAACCTAATTTTAATCTGATTGTACTACAGATAAAAATTGCTTTATGCGTTATTTCATATTTCTTGTTTCATTTTGTTCCTGCGCGGTGTTTAGCAAAGCTCAATCACAGGAGACGATATATAACAAGAACAACAATACCAATAATACAGGAATGCCCGGTACTGTCAAGGCAGATACTACTAAAGCCGCTCCCGAATTGGAAGAGATCATGATTGTAGATGGCAAAAAAACACGGTCATTTAAAAAGGACAAATCTTTGAATTCAAGTTTTGGCAAGCTAGGAGAAGAAAGTGCTGAAGGACTAAAAGATTCCAATTCAAGCGTACAATTGCAAAGCGCCAAATATCAGTTTGAGACAAATTATTCCAATTCCAAACACCAATTATACAGACGAAGCCCGAGCGATTTGGAATCTTCCAAAATGAAGCAAAGCGCTCAGCTTTATACAGACATCCTTCCGGGAAGTTTTGAAAAGCATTTTTACACCTATCTGGTGAGCAAATACAATCCGAAGCAATTTCCGGAGTTGGTACAAGCAGCGCAATTAAATCCAAACAAAACGGAAGTTCAGCAAGAACTGGCTGTATATGGTTTCGCAACGAACAATCAACAGCTTGCAGACAGCGTGACACTTCAGATGATCAGTCAGAATAAAATTACAACCGGAGTTTTAGATTATGCAACGGATTTGGTTAACTCTGTTCCAAGTAACGGAACACTGCTGCTTCATGGCTATACCGAATTGATTCCCGCAAACTTCGAAAAGAACAACCTGAACCGATCCGATATTGAATTGATTTCCGTTGATTTGATGCAGAGTGTTGATTATCAGCAAAACCTAAGTGCAAAAGGATTTGTGATGCCGAACTCAACTTATATTGACACTGCTTTTGTTCAGGAATTCTGCTCTTTGAATGTATCCAAAAACATTTACCTGTCGATGTCCTTTCCAAAAGAATATTTTCAAGGAATCAGCGGGTCCTTGAATCCTGTGGGCTTGACTTTCGGATACAAATTGAAGAGTCATTTTGATTACAATGCCTGGAATAGCAACCTGATTCAATCCGTTTGGCAGAAAAACAAACTCGGAATTTCGCAGGATGTACAATCGGATGCGCTTTCGGCAAACTATCTGCCTGCTTTGATCAGCATTGAACGATTGTATCAGGAATACAACAAAACGGAAGAAGCCAAAGAAATGAGTGCTTTGATCCTGAATGTTGCAACAAGAGCGCGTAAAACCGGTCAACTTTCTAAAATCAAGCGTTGATGCGGGTAATCAGGAAAGAATATGATCAGATGACCGACGAACAGTTGGTTATTGCAATGGCAGGAGGAGATCAAAGGGCTTTTGACAAGCTTTACGCGCGTTATGCTTCTGCCCTGCTTTCGTATTTTATGCGCATGCTTTGGAGAGACCGTGAAAAATCGGAGGATTTCGTACACGATTTCTTCACCAAACTGATTCACCGTCCGGAGTTGTTTGATACGACCCGTTCTTTCAAAACATGGATGTATTCGGTGGCTAACAACATGTGCAAAAACGAATACAAGAAGCAGGAGATTCGGAAAAATACCAGTAACGGACTTGATAATAACTATTCCATCAGCGACACAAGCAAGAATACGGAAAATCAGGTTCATCATTCCATGTTTAAGGACGCCTACAATTATCAGGTTACCCAACTGGAAGACAAACACAGAGAAGTATTTGAAATGCGCCATTTCGACGGATTATCGATCAAAGAAATCGCAGAGGCATTGGAAATCAGCGAAGGAACCATTAAATCCCGGCTTTTCTATGCTACCAAATACTTAGCTCAAGGATTAAAAGAATACCAACCGGAACATACAAAGTGATATGAATACGTTCGACGAAATTATACAGACAAAGGCTTACAGCGATTTAACTCCGACAGAATTGGAGATTGTTCAGGAACTTATTTCTTCTGAACAGGAATACAATGAAATGAGAGGATTTTACACGGAGATCAATCACCTTTCGGTTTCGAGCCGTGAAGAGATTTCTCCTTCCGTGAAATCCAGCTTAAATTCTGTCTTTCAGGCAAAACATCCCGGGATTCATCAGAATTGGAGCGCCCCCGTAAGTGAGCCGGAGGAAGCAAAAGTAGTTCCTCTTTACAACCGGAATTGGTTCCGTGTGGCTGCTTTACTTGTTGTTTCAGCAGGTGTTGCAACTATTTGGGTTGCTGCTCCTGAAGATAAGGCCGTGATGGAAACAGATTCTATCGGCAGCCCTCAAATGGCGAAAACAACAACTCCTGCGAAAGAAGAAAGCACCGTTGAAACCAAAAAGAAATTCCCGATCGGGGAAAGTGATGCGAGGAAATACACTGCTTCATCGACCATTGTTTCTTCTGAAAATACAAGTTTCAAATCGGTTATCATTCAGGATGAAACCCGAAGCGACGGAGACGAAAAAGATTTAGCTGCCGAACCAAGCGTACAGAGTACCGGCACCTACTTTTCAAATCCCCCGAAAGCAGAACAAAAGAAAGAGGAAGCTATTGATGGTTTTGCAAGAGCAGGTATGGATGCCGATTTAAATCCTTTCGGGAATCTGGCGAAAAAAGCAGAAAGCAGAGAAATCTCGACGAATGATTTATTGAGCTTAATTGAGCCGAGCTTTTGAGAAAGTTCAAAGAATATTTGAATTATTGAACCTGCTAAACATTTTCAATTAAACTTGCTGATTTTGCAAAACTTCCAGATTTATTTTTAATTCTGCCAAACGGTTTGTTTTTCCCTTCTGGCGGATATTCAAAGCTGTGATCGTGTAGAACTGGTGCGTTTCTCCCAAAAACCGAATTTGCATCTGAAGCCACTTTTCTTCAGACATTTCTTTTCCGAAGGCAATCATTTCTTGTTGCAATTTAGCTGCCACAACATAATAATCCGCTCGCCCCAGATAGTCGTGATCGGCATCGCACAAAATTTCCTGAAGTAAGCCAACCGGTTCAATATCCAGGGAAGTTGCCAGAATCATTTCACGGATTACCTGAATTTGTTCAGCGTTGAATCCGTATTTCGGAAGCATTTGCTCCATCAAACGCACTGCATGCAATTCATTGTGATCGTAGGTAAAGATAAAGCCCGTGTCGTGAAACAAAGCTGCAGTGCGCAACAACAACATCTCGTCTTCATTCAATCCTTCCAATCGTCCCAATCGGATAGCTGCTTTTTCAACATTTAAGGTATGTCCCAGATCATGATAAACGACTTCTTCCGGAAGCATTGATTTGAGTTTATTCAGGATATCACTGCGCATGTGCTCAAAATCTACCGTTGCGATCTGACACAGAACACGCAATTCGACAGATGGAACTTTTCCGTTACGGTATAAACTGTGTTCCGATTTGAGCGATTCCAATTCGAAGGTTTCCATTGTACCACCGCGTTTTTTGATCGGTACGTTCCCCATTCCTCTCGTTTCGAAATACACGGAACATTCATCCTGAATAACCTGAGTAACCGTTATCTGATCAATCCCGCTGAATTGCTGTGCTCTTGCTGCAATATTTACGGTATCTCCCCATACATCAAATGAATAGCGTTTCGAACCGATAATTCCTGCAACCAAAGGTCCGGCATGCATCCCGATCCGGATTTCCCAAAAATCCTTTTTCAATGCTTTGGCCAGTTCTTTTTCATTGCGGATGAAGTTCCGCATTTCCAAAGCAGCCATACAAGCCCGGAGAATCGGTTCTGCATTGTCTTCATTCACTCCGGCAATTGCCATGTAGGCATCTCCGATTGTTTTGATCTTTTCCAGTTTGTACCGTTCAACGATTTCATCAAATGCCGTGAAATAGTATTCCAAACGTTTTACCAGTTTGATTGGTCGGATCGATTTGGACTTCATCGAGAAATCAACAAAATCCGTAAACAAAACCACTCCCTTATCTACCCGTTTCGGAGAAAACTTTCCGTACTGATTCAGATCATCCAGTACATTTTCAGGAAGAATGTTTCCTAAAAGCTGCGCAATCCGCTGATCTTTATAATAAAGTGATTTGTAAATGTCCAGTTTTGCCTGAATCAGCAAAGGATTGAATGGTTTGGTGATAAAATCAACCGCTCCCGAATTGAATCCTTTCAAAAGTTTGGAACCCGTTCTGGTATTTTCAGTAATAATAATCGAATAATGTGTTCTCGAAGCATGAGCCTGCAGCAAATCTTTCAGATCATCCATAGATGAAAAATTCGGACTGTCCACGTTTACGAGGATAATTCCTGCCTCCCTTCTGTTTAAAATCACATGCGCTTCCTCAATCGAATCACAAAACAAGAGAATGTTTCCGCCACCACCAAGGATTTCTCTTAGTGCCAGGCGATCAGATTCTTTTTCATCAATGATTAAAATATTAATTAAGCGCTCCATTCCACAAAATTATTCCGAAGTTGAAAATACATATAATATCAAAACTACGCAGATATCACGAAAAATTAAGTACAGTAAGCTTTCAAAGACAAATACATTTTCTTTTTCCAACCTTTTTGAATATAAACAATCAACGGTTAAGAATAAAATTAGTTCGCATATTAAGAATTAATTAATAAAAATTATATTTGTTCAAACTTTTTAAAATTAACTATGAAAAAACTTTTACTTTCTATTGGTATTATTGCTTCTTCATTTGCAGCAATGTCCCAAGTTGACACATTGACTTCTCATTTTGTAGGTAATCCTACAATATATTTCGCAGGCTCAACACCTGATAGTGGTTATGTTTCTGGAAGCAATGCTTTTGGCGACCGTATTAAACTTCAATTATTTGATAGTAACTATGGTGTAGCCGGTGCTGGAACTATTTCAAAAGTTGCCTTATTACTTCCACGTAAAGTTGGAACTGGTGCGTTTCAAGTTGCAATCTGGTCTGATAATGCTGGTCAACCAGGAAATCTAATGACGCCACTTGGTATAGGTGCTTCTACTTTAGCTCTAGTTGATACAAGTGCAGCTGGATACCACCTAGTTGACGGAAGCCGCGTTTACAATCACATTGTTGCTTTAAGTGCGCCAGTTGCAATTCCTGCTAACCAAAAATTCTGGTGTGGTGTTGTTCTTCCTACAACAGCTGGTGAAATCTTAGGTATCGCATCCAATAACTTAAGTACAAACCCATTTGCTCCATCAGCTAATTATGTTGGTGAAGTTTGGGGTGATGGTACTTACCATTCAATCGTAAGTGCTTGGGGTGCAAGTGCTAAAATGTCATTAGCTATTTACCCGATCATTAACATCACGAGTGCAGCTGGATTAAACGAGAATGCAATTTCTGCTTCTGTTTATCCTAACCCGGCTACAGATGTATTGAACATCAAAACAACTGAAGAAATCGCTTCTGTAGTTATTACAACAACTGATGGAAAAACAGTTGCAACTGGTAACACTAGCAACATCAATGTAGCTTCATTGAATGCAGGAATGTACATTTACCAATTGACAACAGTTTCTGGTAAAATCGGTACAGGAAACTTCGTTAAGAACTAATAAGTCTTAATATAAAATCGAAACCCTGACGTTAAACGTCAGGGTTTTTTTATGTCTTAGAAAAAAGGTGTTCTGAAAAAATCAGTGATTTGACATCGCTTCTTCAATGGTTTTCTCACTGCCATTAAGCTGTAATAGTTTAGAGATCACTGCATCGATAATCGAATCCGGGCAGGAAGCCCCTGAAGTAACCCCGATCTTGCTCCCTTTCATCCAATGCTCGATCGTTTCCAATTCATGTGTATGAATATTGAAGCTGCGAATGGTTGTTCCATCCAAAATCTCCGATTCGTCCTTAATGAAATACGTTGGACAGCTTTGTTCCAACAGCTCTACCAAATGTGTGGTATTCGAACTATTGTAACCACCTACCACTATTGCAAAATCAAGCTGTTCCTGCATCAATGCTTCTGTCGCACTCTGATTATCATTTGTTGCATAACACAGGGTATCTCTGGTGTCAGCAAAAGTCTTTGAAATTCCGGAAGCGGCCGCAAAACTTTCTGTTGCTTTCTTTAAAAACTCAGCTATTTCCTGAGTTTCCGTTGCAAGCATTGTTGTTTGATTGATCACTCCGATTTTATTCAAATGAAGCTCCGGATCGAAATCAGGAGTGTGCTTTCCTTTGAAATAAGTATAAAACTCTGCTTTGGAAGCTTCGCCGGTAATACATTTCGCCAGAAAAATGGCTTCTTCCATGTTTTTAATGATAACCGCTTCTGAATTTGCTGCCGTATGCGAAAATGTTGCGCGGGTTTCTTCGTGGTTGTATTTCCCATGAATAACTAAGGTGTGATTCTCTGTTCCCAGTTTCTCTGCCCTGTTCCAGACTTTTTCCACAAAGGGACAAGTTGTATTGTATTTCTCGGTAGAAACACCTCTGTCGTTTAGAATTTGTTCGATTTCCAGCGTAGTTCCAAAGGCAGGAATGATTACCACATCATTTGAGTTCAGTTCATCCCAGGAAATCAACTGTTTTCCGGAAGTATCCTGAATAAATTGAATTCCGTGCTGCGTCAGGTCTTCATTCACCGTAGGATTGTGAATCATCTGACTCAACAGAAAGATTCGCTTTCCTTTATTTTCTTCTACCGCACGATAAGCAATCTCAATGGCATTCTCCACACCATAGCAAAAACCAAAGTGGCGGGCAATGTACAATTGAAGATTTCCGAAGTCCAGCAATGTTGCTGAAAAATCCTTTTTACGAGGATCCTGAGCTTTGCGGAATGCCTTTACTTTTGAAATAATCGGCGATCGAAAAAGGGACGGAATATCAAACTGTTTCATCTTCGAAACAAAGGTAAGGAATTGTTGAATAAGTATCGAGCATCTCTTTTCTCCCCCAGATAGCGAGGATTATACCAATTTGTTTTTAACAAAAGTCATGTATGAAAATACAGGTAATCATTTAAGTCAAAAAGAAGGTACAAGACTTTGAGATTAATTTAAATAAACGCTAAGGATTTCTAACGCCATCCTCCAAATTTTCATACAAGTCATTAATAAAAGGTTTTGTAAGAGAATTCTGGTGATTTTTCCACAGATGCGCAGATATTGGTGACGCTTACCAGTCGCCACAATTCAACCAGCGAGTCCGGTAGGCGAGCATTTATTTGTGAATCTGTGGGGATTTACAGACTGTTTTGAAGTTTCGTGCAAATAGCGCGGATTACGTCAATTTACTTTTAAGATAAAACGATCTTTTTCAGTACACAGTAATATCAAAATCTGCGCTATCCGTAAAATCTCCGGGAAACAAAAAGCCCCGATCCTGAATACAGAACCGGGGTTGAATCTAAGTTGAATTTTATTAACGTGTAAACAACATTTCTCTGAATTTCGGCAATGGCCACAATTCATCGTCTACCAATAACTCTAATTTATCTGCATGGTAACGGATTTCATCAAAATGAACCTTTACTTTATCGCAGTAAGCAATTGCTTTTTCTTCTGCATGTTCAATTTTGTTTGCTTCTTTTCGAGCCTGAAGCATCGTATCACAAGTCGCCTTCATTTTATTCAAATGCATCGAAATCTTAGTAACCAATTCGATTTGAGCAGCAGCAGCTTCTTTTCCTGCCTTTTCACCCAAAGCACTCATGATTCCCTGAATATTCGACAATAAGCGATTTTGGTACTCAAATACAGCAGGTAAAATGTGTGTCTGAACCAAATCTCCCATCAAACGCGCTTCAATTTGAATTTTCATGATGTAGCTATCGAATTCGATTTCCTGACGAGCTTCTAATTCACGTGGAGTCAATACATTCATTTCATCGAATAACTTGATGAATTTCTTGTCTCCCCAAGCCTTCAATGCACGCGGAGTATCTTTAAAGTTATTCAAACCTCTTTTTTCAGCTTCCTTCACCCACTCGTCTCCATATCCGTTTCCTTCGAAACGAATTCTCTTGGATTCCTTGATCAGGATTTGAAGTTCTTTCAGAATTGCCTCATCTTTCGCCTCTCCTTTATCAATGCGAGCATCCACGCTCACTTTGAACAATTGCAGCTGTTTCGCCATGATGGTGTTCAATACAATCATTGCAGAAGCACAGTTTGCAGAAGAACCTACTGCGCGGAATTCGAATTTATTTCCTGTGAATGCAAACGGAGAAGTTCTATTTCTATCCGTATTATCCAACATGATCTGAGGAATTTTACCAATATTCAATTTCAACTCCGTTTTTTCTTCCGGAGACATTTTTCCAGCTTTTACGTTTTGCTCCAACTCATCCAGCATTCCGGACAATTGAGAACCGATAAACGTAGAGATAATTGCAGGAGGAGCTTCGTTTGCCCCCAAACGGTGATCGTTATTTGCCGATGCAATACAAGCACGCAACAAATCATCGTTATCATGAATTGCCTTAATCGTATTCACGAAGAAAGTCAGGAACTGTAAGTTTGTCTTAGGGTTTTTACCCGGTTGCAACAAGTTCACACCTGTATCAGTAGATAAGGACCAGTTATTATGTTTTCCGGATCCGTTTACACCTGCAAATGGTTTTTCGTGCAACAAAACACGGAAATCATGCTTACGTGCAATTTTTTCCAACAAATCCATCAATAACATATTGTGGTCGTTCGCCAGGTTACACTCTTCAAAAATCGGCGCACACTCGAATTGATTCGGAGCAACCTCATTGTGACGCGTCGTAACCGGAATTCCCAACAAAATTGCTTCCGTTTCAAACTCGCGCATGAAAGCAGTAACGCGTTCAGGAATAGAACCAAAATAATGATCCTCCAATTGTTGTCCTTTTGCAGGAGCATGACCGAATAATGCACGACCCGTCATCATCAGATCCGGACGGCAGTTGAACAAAGCCTGATCTACCAGGAAATATTCCTGTTCCCAACCAAGTGTTGCATTTACTTTTGTAACGTTCTTATCAAAATACTGGCACACCTCAACAGCTGCTTTATCCACTGCATGAAGCGCTTTCAATAAAGGCATCTTGTAATCCAATGATTCACCTGTATATGAAATCATAATGGTAGGAATACACAAGGTTTTCCCGATTACGAAAGCCGGTGATGAAGGATCCCAGGCGGTATAACCACGTGCTTCAAATGTATTTCTGATTCCACCATTCGGAAAAGAAGAAGCATCCGGCTCCTGCTGTACCAACAATTCGCCATCGAAACGCTCAATTGCACGACCTGGTCCTACCGGTTTAAAAAATGCATCGTGTTTTTCAGCGGTTGTTCCTGTTAAAGGCTGAAACCAGTGAGTATAATGTGTGGCACCTTTCGTTAATGCCCAATCTTTCATTGCCGAAGCAACCTGATCGGCCATTTTACGATCCAAGCGAGTTCCATTTTGGATAGACTCCATCATAGATTTATATGCATCTGACGGAAGGTATTCACGCATTACTTCTGCATGAAATACATTTTTTCCAAATAAATCAGATACTTTTCCATCGTAATCGATGTGTTTTGGTGTACGATTGAGTACATCCTGATACGCTTGTAACCTTTTTGTTGCCATAAATTCAAAATTTTCGACAAAGATATACTTTTTGAGGGGGTCATTCCAAAATTTTACACATTATTTTACTAACACCCCCTGTTAATTTCAATAATTCTTATCAAAATCCATTTTGTAAGTAAAAAATGAAGATTTCAGGAAAAATAGAATCAAGGTGTTTCAGTACAAATCAGGAAGTTGAATTATTGCATATTAACATTTTGTTAAATAAATCTGCCGTTCTGAAAAATTTCATTTTTTTTAATTAACTTACTTTTTAATTGAAAAACTTGTGGAATGGGGTGGCTTGCTTTTTTTCAACGAAAGAATACAACTTCTGACGAATCGGGAAATGCCTTTCCGGCAGAAGACCATTTGGTAGTCATTCAATTCTTTTACGGAATTGAGGATCTATCCGAGTTACATGAATTGGAAGAACAACTTCAATCAAACATCACCGATACCGAGCTTGGAAGATATGAAGGTCATGATATCTCACTGGACTTTGGAGACGGTTATCTTTATTTCAACGGAAAGAACGCAGAACAATTATTTGAAGCCATCAAACCGATTTTGGAACAGCATTATTTCATGGACAAATCAATTGCCACTCTCAGATACGGAGCTTTTGAGAATCCGAATGCACAGGAAAGGGATTGTACCATCCGGTTTTCAAAATTGGCATCGACTTAAAAATATCGATTGCCACTAAGTGGGAAATCGTTGAAATCTCCTGCAATAACTATCTTTGACCTAAATTAAAATAATGAAGCCTATTCTCCTTACAATTGCTTTGTGCATTTCAGGATTTTCCTTTACTCAATCGAAACTGAAACTAATTGATGTTGACCAGACCAAATTCATTAAAGATATCATGGTCACAAAAACCGACACGGATGAAACAACGATTCTTTATTGGTTCTCGGACATCTATTGGGATATTTTTGCAGCAAAAGACCCGAAAACACTTACTCCGGAAATTGTAGCACAATTTAAGGAAACGTTGGGCAACAAAAGTGTGTTTGCGGTTGTTTCGGGAAAAATCAATCCTTACACCCAAAAATTCGATGCTAAAAGCGAGGAAGATCTCCGAAAAAGTTTCATTGTAAAGTTCAAAGGAAAAAGCTATAAAGCAATTCCTGATTCAAAACTCTCCGGTGAACTTAAAATGATCAGTGCCTCTCTCGGACAAATGTTTTCAAGAATGCTTGGCGATTTCGGTTCAGGACTGGCTTTATTTTATGTTGAGATCATTGATGAAGACGGTCAATCAGCCCTTAATCCCTACTCCAATGAAGAGTTTACATTTGGAGTAAGTTCGGTTCAACATACTTTCCATTTGCCTTTACCAAGTTTATTCATGGATTCCAAGTGTTCGAATGACGGAGAGTTGTTTCCTGCAAACTATGAGTTCTGTCCGTATCACGGTTCCAAATTGATCATTCAATAAAATACTGCAAGATCCCATTTCTTTCAAACTTTCTAGGCTCAAATTAAAAGGAATATTTACTTTTATGCTCTAAAAAGTAAATAGATGAAAAACACTGCTCTTACCCAAGTCCATGAGGCTTTGGGAGCCAAATTGGTTCCATTTGCGGGATTTAATATGCCGGTACAATATGAAGGCGTGAACGCAGAACACGAAACTGTTCGAAACGCTGTCGGAGTATTCGATGTTTCACATATGGGAGAGTTTTTGTTAAGCGGTCCTGATGCTTTGGATTTGATTCAGCGAGTAACAAGTAATGATGCTTCTGTTTTGACGATCGGTCGTGCACAATATTCTTGTCTCCCGAACGGAAAAGGTGGAATCGTTGATGATTTGATCGTTTACAAAATCAAGGAAGAAGAATATTTATTGGTTGTAAATGCTTCCAATATTGAAAAAGACTGGAATTGGATTTCTTCTCACAACACGAAAAATGTGTCGATGAGAAATCTTTCCGACGATTACTCATTATTAGCAATTCAAGGCCCGAAAGCTATCGAGGCAATGCAATCTTTAACAAACGTAGATTTATCTGCTATCAAATATTACCACTTCGAAGTTGGTCCTTTTGCAGGAATCGATCATGTGATCATTTCAGCAACCGGTTATACCGGATCAGGAGGTTTTGAAATCTACTGTAAAAACTCGGAAGTAAAACAAGTTTGGGATAAAGTATTCGAAGCTGGTGCTGCATTCGGTATTAAACCAATCGGTTTGGCTGCGCGTGATACTTTGCGTTTGGAAATGGGCTTCTGCTTGTACGGAAACGACATCGATGATACCACTTCTCCTTTGGAAGCAGGATTGGGATGGATTACCAAATTCACGAAAGATTTTACGGATTCTGAATTTTTGAAAGCTCAAAAAGAAGCCGGAGTTTCCCGTAAATTAATCGGTTTCGAAATGATCGAACGCGGAATTCCACGTCACGATTACCGTGTGTTAGACGCTGATGGAAATGAGATCGGAAAAGTAACTTCCGGAACTCAGGGACCAAGTGTTAAGAAAGCAATCGGAATGGCTTATGTGAAAACAGAATTTGCCGCTCCTGACAGTGAAATCTATATTGAGATCCGTGATAAGGGAGTTTTGGCAAAAGTGGTTAAAATGCCTTTTTATCAGAAGTAAGAGAACCTCCTTTCCCCCTTTGGAGGGGAACTAAGGGGAGAACAATGAGGTAATGATAATTAGTCATTGAAATTCTTCCTTAGAAACATACTCAAGTGGAATTGTTGCGGCAGTTCCACTTTTTTTGTGCTTGATTTTCTTTATTTTTGATAAACACGAAGCTTCTTGATTCAAGTAAGTTTCTGTCTGATTCGCACCATTCATTTAAACGGGATTCAAATGGAGTTTGCCGCAAGAATGAAACCATTAAACTGAGAATCGTAAAAAATCGCTAACCGGAAATGAGTAAAATTAATTGGACAGACGACAAATTATTATCCAGACTTATCCATAACAAGTCAGACAAATCACGTTGGGACAATATCACTATTTTAAGAAAACGACCCAGTGAAGAATTGTTTGGGAAATGTTTGGAATTCACCAAGTCAAACGACCCTAAAGTACGGATTATCGGGATTGATATTCTAGCACAACTAGGTTTGTCACCAAGACCATTTTTGAAAGAGACTTTACTCCTCTATTTTGATTTATTAACCAATGAAAAGGAGCCCAAAGTATTGATGGCTTTACTTTATGCGATTGGACACAATAACGACAATCTGGATAAAGAACAAATCGAAAAGATATGTTCGTTTCGCAACAGCGACAATAAATTTATAAAAGAAGGCCTTGTTTCGGCTCTGGGATTTATTGACAATTCCCAAGCAATCAGTATTCTAATAAAACTGTCGGACGACAAATCAAACCATGTCAGAAATTGGGCAACCTTTTATATTGGACAAGGAGAAAGAAACACCAAAGATATACGGAACGCTTTATGGAAACGAATAGATGACAAGCATCAAGAAACAAAGTTGGAAGCAATTGTCGGATTGGCAAAACGAAAAGACACACGAGTGAACGAACTAATAAAGCGTGAACTTATGAATGATGAATTTGGAACCTTACTTTTTGAAGCAATCATCACTAGTGAAAACCAAGAATTCCTGCCTTTACTTCAACAAAATCTAAATGCGATAAAAGAAGACCAAACAATAAAAATAAATCCTGAATGGGAAAAGGGGTTGAAAAATTGCATTGCTGAGCTGGAAAAACCAGGAAATTCAGGAACAGGATAATACTCAGGATGACAGTTCCACTTTTTTTTGACTATTATTGAACACAATTGATTAACCAACAAAAATCTAAAAATGAAAATGCTATTTTTAACTCTGACAATAGGAACTGCTCTTTCTCTATCTTCCTGCGGACAACCTGCCAAAAAGATTGACGAAGGACGGATTCGTAAAAATGAATATACCAGTAGAGAAATCGGTTGGACAATTGAAATACCGGAAGGCTGGGAAGTTGCTAATTTAGAAAAAGCCAAGGAGTCTACTAAAAAGGGAGTGAAAGCCATCGAAGAAACAATCGATGCTAAAGTTGATTACAGCGGTCTCAAAAATCTCATCAGATTTCAAAAAAATCAGTTCAATATATTCCAATCAACTTCAGAGCCATACAAACAGGAGTATGAAGGAGAATGGAAAGAAAACAACAATTCTTTAAAAACCATAATCTATTCCACTTTTGAAAATCAAGGAATAAAATCAGACTCGTCAGCTACAAGCATTGAGAAAATTGACGGACTGGATTTTCATACCTATTCCTTCACTATTTATGATCCAAAAGGAAATATTATCCTTAAACAGATTATGTACAGCAGACTCATCAATGGGTTTGATTTCGGTGTAAACATCAACTACAACAATGAAAAAGACAAGAACGAAATGTTAAAAGCATTTAGAAAATCAAAGTTCAATCATAGAAATTAAAAAACCGGGATGTCCGGATTCCTCATTCTCTGATAATTTACGAATAGTAAAAATGGAGAAACCTGTCTTTTTCATGAAGCTTCATTTTTTTGAGTATCTGTGAAACCAAAAAAGCCGCTGATCCTTCGACCAGCGGCTTTTCTATTTCTTAGTTACAAGTAACGAAGTGACTGAAAGTCTACTTTGTTACTTCACCAATTTCATTTCATTAATCAAATTCGTAGCTCCGTAGCACTTGTCTACCAGCCAAAGCGTGTAACGGATATCCAAAGAGATCGTACGCTGAATGTTCGGTTCGAAATAGATATCACCGGACATTGCTTCCCAGTTTCCGTCAAATGCAGTTCCGATCAATTCTCCGTTTGCATTGATAACCGGAGAACCTGAGTTACCTCCTGTGATATCGTTGTTTGAAAGGAAGTTTACAGGCAATTTCCCATTTGAAGCATACTGACCGTAATCTTTTTTCTGCCACAATTCCTTGATACGCGGATCAACCACGAATTCAGGGTTTGTAGGGTCTTCTTTCTGCATCACACCATCCAATGTTGTGAAGTAGTCGTAATGAACTGCATCACGCGGATCGTAAGCCAATACATTTCCGTAAGTCAAACGCATCGTTGAGTTTGCATTCGGGTAGAACTTCTTATTCGGTTGCATTTCGCGAACTCCTTTTACAAAAGCACGGTTTGCAACTGTCAACTTCGCATTTGCGTTTTTGATCGCATCTTGCCCCATTGCAGCCTGATAAGCATTATCCAAATCCTTAATCAGGATGAATAATGGATCCTGGCTCATTTTCGTTGCATCAAAGTTTTTCATGAACTCTTCAAAACGCTCTTTCGATGCGAATACAGAGTTTGCTTTCACACGGCTCATGAATGCAGCAACACCGTCTACACCAAGCGATTTTGTGATTCCAACCTGTTGGTTCATCGGAACATCACGGATGTACATTTTCAATACTTCCTCCAATGTTTCCAATTCGATATCCATGGAACGCTCTGCATAAATTTCTGCTGCAGTTTCTTTCGCTGCACCCAAAATCATGTTGTAACGCTCTTCGTTTCCTGAGTTTTTAGCATCCAAAGCCAATTTATACAAGTAAACAACAGAGTTGATGTCTACCTGACGAACGAATTCACCCTGATATACTTTAATATAAATAATGTCATTTGTAGCCTTAAATGCAGCATCGATATCCGAAAGAACATTGTTGTATTCTTCTTTACCTGCAGCATATTTCGTAAACTCCTCTTCTACTTTACGCTTTTTGTCAGTTACGTTGTTTGCTTTCAATTGAGCTGTCTGACCGATAAAGTATTTCCAGTAGTTTGCAACCTGAGCATACTTGGATGAATAATGCAAACGAACCGCAACATCTTTATCCATGTATTTTTTCATGATTTCCAATTTCTTCGCACGGATATCAACGATTTTAGGCTGCTCCAAAGAAATTGCCTGATCTACACCGTAAGAAGTCAGGTAACGGTTCGTTCTTCCAGGGAATCCCATAATCATCGCGTAATCTCCTTGTTTCACACCTTTCAAAGAAATAGGTAATGAATGCTTAGGTTTCAACGGAACATTTGAATCACTGAAATCAGCTGGTTTGTTATCTGATCCTGCGTAAACACGGAACATAGAGAAATCTGCCGTATGACGAGGCCATTCCCAGTTGTCAGAGTCTCCACCGAATTTTCCTGCAGATTGAGGAGGTGTTCCTACCAAACGTACATCTTTGAATGTTTCTTTCACGAACAAATAGAATTCGTTTCCGTCGTAAAAATCACGTACAAATGCTTCGTAATGCGTTCCTGCAACAGCATCTTTCACCAAAATGTCTGTTACTTCTTTGATTTTCTTAGCACGCTCTTCAGCAGTCATTTTCGGATTCAATTCTTTCGCAACCTGCGCTGTCACATCTTCCATACGAATCATGAACGTAGCCGTCAATCCTTTTACAGCAATTTCTTCTTTGAAATTCTTTGCCCAAAAACCGTTATCCAGGTAATTGTGCTCAGGAGTTGAAGCACCTGCAATCGCATCGTAACCACAGTGGTGATTTGTCAAAATCAATCCCTGATTGGAAATGATCTCACCTGTACAAAAACCACCGAAAGAGATTACTGCATCTTTTAATGACGATTTGTTAATGGAGTAGATTTGCTCTTGCGTTAACTTCAGACCATGCTTTTTCATGTCCTCGTAGTTTCTTCCAATCAAAAAGGGAAGCCACATTCCTTCATCTGCACGAGCAATGTTCCCCATCGAATAGGTCAACAAGACTAATGCGAGTACTATTTTTTTCATTCTTTAGATTTTATTTAAAAGAGCGCTAAAGGTAACAACTTTTTAACGCGAATGATTGACCGTTTGTGTATTATTTGAAAGGTAAAATGTAAAAACGAGAAGTAAAAAAGAAAAAAGGTGATCTCGACTCTGCTCAACCACCTTTCTTTTTAACCTTTACCTTCTAACTTTTTACTTAACGATGATTTCATCCAGAAACAACCAGGTTTGATTTCCTTTTCCTAAATGCCAATCCGGGCACGGACCGTAGTTTTCAACCGTAAAGCGGATAAACTTACAGGAAGTCGGAGCGATTTCAAGAGTAATCTCTCCCGTTTTCGGCGTTTCACCTTCTTTGATTGTAATTCCGGCTGCTTTACCCAATTTCTTAAAGTTCACACCGTCTTCCGAAATTTCAACGGCAATACTTTTCGGAGGGAAGATCCACGATTTCTGATCCACTAAGTAAGAAACCTGAATCGTAGAAACTTCTTTTGTCTCATTCAATTCAATGACTCCTTCTACATTCTTTCCGTTGAATCCCTGCCATTCTGTTCCTCTGTATTCATCCGTTCCTTCCTGACCGTCAACCAAAGCCTGTGAACCGCCGCCCGCATACTGATTCGCATATTCGGTAGACAAAGCAATCTTTTTGTCTTTGATGTATTTTACGAACTCCGATCTGACAACTTTGCTCTCAGCTCCGTCTTCGCGAACAACTTTCGCATAAACCGTTGTCGTTTCGTTCAGAATTATATTCTTTCCTCCCTGTTTATAAAAAGGCTGGAATTTCTCTCCGTCTAGGCTGTAATAGATCTTTCCTTTTTCAAAGAACAACACATCCATTCCAACTTCTATCTGTGTTTCAAAAGTGGTTTGATTGGTCGTGAAAAACGGCACAGGGACAAATCCCGGATTCACTTCATGACGCAGATCCAATTCGTAGTTCGCAATTTGCTTATTGGGTTTCGCACCCATTTCAATTTCCAGAACACCTCCATTCACAATCATTTCATGCGTAATGAATAATTTCTGATAAGCAGCACCATTCCAGGTAATGGATTGAACATACTTATTTTCCGGAGTATTGTTCACTACACTGATTTCAAAATTTGCTTTCTCTCCGAAAATCGTGACATAATTCATCAACGGACGGCCAATGGCATAAGTCGGGCTTCCCGGAGCAACCGGATAAAAGCCCATTGAGCTCAACACATACCAGGCCGACATTTGTCCGCAATCTTCATTTCCTGAAAGTCCGTCCGGTTCGTTGGTATAAAATGTTTTGAGGATCGTGTCGATGAAAAACTGTGTTTTCTCAGGCGCACCACAATAATTATAGGTGTAAGCCATGTGATGCGACGGTTCGTTTCCGTGAGCATATTGCCCGATCAATCCCGTGATATCCGCTTGTTCGCGGCCCGACATGGAAGACGACCCCAGAAACATCGTGTCTAAGAAATTGACCATTCCTTCGTTTCCTCCGTGCATATCGATCAAGGCCTGAATATGCTGCGGAGCTGCTAACGAATATTGCCAGCCGTTTGCTTCCGTAAAATGATGATTGACTTCATTTGGTCTAAAAAAAGGAAGAAAAACACCTTCTTTGCGCGGTTGGAAAAAGCGGGTTTCGGGATGCATCAGGTTCATCCAGTTTGCAGATCTGATCTGATATTTTTTTGCGATATCCGTTTTCCCCAATTTCTCGGCAAATCTGGAAATACACCAGTCATCATAAGCATACTCCAGGGTTTTGGAAACGGATTCCGCCTCTGCATTTGCTGAAATAAAACCAATTTCTCCGTATTGCTTTTTGCCCAAATGATCTGCTGTACTTGAAGCGATCATTGCTTCCAGTAATCCTTCCGGGTTATCCAAAGGAATTCCTTTCAAATAAGCATCCGTAATCACCGATACAGAATGGTATCCGATCATACAATTGGTTTCGTTATTGGAAAGCGTCCAAACGGGAAGTAAACCTGTGTTTTTATATTGCTGGTAAAATGACTCTACAAATGAAGGCACTTTCTTCGGCTGTGTGATGGTATAAAGCGGATTTGCCCCGCGGTAAGTATCCCACAAGGAAAAAACAGAATACAACGGAGTTTCCGACTGCATGATTTCATTCTTGAAATTTCTGTACTTCCCATCTGCATCCGACCAAAGCGACGGATGGACATAGCTGTGATAAAGTGCCGTGTAGAAGTTTGTCAATACCGTTCTATCAGAAGATTCTACCTGAATTTTCTTCAATTCCGTGTTCCAGGCAACCTGTGCTCTTGAACGGATCAAATCGAAATCAAAGGTATTTAGTTCTGCTTTCAGATTCGAAACAGCTCCTGCTTCACTGGTTCCGGAAATTCCTACGCGAACGGAAATCTCTTTCACACCATCGGGAAATTCCATCACAAACAGGTAATTCCCGTTCTTCTCATCCTGAATCCATTTCGTTTTCTTGAAAGGAATCGATGTTTCCAAACTGAAATATAAATGCTGGTTCGTTGCCCAGGCTTCGGAAACACGTTTTCCGGTAACTGAGTTTGCCCCGGTTTTGGTTGCAGAAACGTCCAGTACACGATCTCTGTATCCCAAATCAATAATAATGTATCGTTTTCCTTTTACTTCCGAAAACTGATATCTGTGCAGAGCACAACGAAGCGTTGCCGTTAAATCCGCTGTTATTCCATTCTCCAGTTCCACATGATAATATCCGGGAAGGGCTTTTTCTTTCGAATGACTGAATGCTGATCCGAAACCGGAAGCTTTTTTATATCCGGGAACAGTATTTAATTGTCCCTGCTGCGGAACCAACAACACATCCGCGTAATCAGGAACTCCCGTACCGCTTAAATGTGTGTGACTGAATCCGTAAATAACCGAATCTGAATAATGATAACCACCGCATCCGTCCCAGCCTTCATAACGTGTATCGGGTCCCACTTGTACCATTCCAAACGGAAGAACCGGTCCGGGAAAAGTGTGTCCGTGGCCGCCTGTTCCTACAAACGGATTGACAAATTGAGTTGGATCTATGTTCTTTTTTGCCGACTTGTTTTGAGTGATTTTTTCTCTGGCCAGGTCTGAATTCTGCTTCAACTCCTGAATTTGGGATGTTGCAGAAAATGACGTCAGTAGAATTGATAAAGCGATGGTTCTTTTCATATTCTATTTTTTTATCGCATTCCAGAACATGGAAGCTGCAGTACCTAAAACAGCAGCGTTCATATCGTGCAAAGCGGAATTTCGGATTTCAATGTGTCCTTTGTAGATCTGAAGAAGATTTTCTTCCATGTATTTTTTCACTTTCTCAGAGAAATAAGCTCCGCTCTGAGCCAATCCTCCAAACAAGACGTATGCTTTCGGATTTGAAAAAGCAGCAAAATCAGCTAAGGCAATTCCAAGCATTTCAGCTGTGTAATCAACAATTTCGCAGGCAAAGTCGTCTCCGGAAGAAGCTGCTTCAAACACTTTTTTCGCCGTTATGTTCGACAAATCTCTCAAACTGGAGTTTTCTCTGTGCGGACTTTCCAATTCCTCCACACTTCTCACAACACCTGTACTCGAAACATAAGTTTCCAGACAGCCGTTTCTTCCGCAGCCACATGAACGTCCGTTATGAACAACTCGGATGTGTCCGTATTCTCCTGCAAAACCTTGCGACCCGACAATCAATTCTCCGTTGATGAAAATTCCGGATCCAAGCCCGGTTCCAAGTGTCACCAATACAAAATCATTCAGATCTTTTGCATTTCCGAATAAATGCTCACCTATTGCGGCGGCATTTGCGTCATTCGCCAATAAAGTTGGCCGGTGAAATTTTTGTTCAAACAATTCTGCAATCGGAACAACACCTTTCCATTTCAGGTTCGGTGCAAATTCGATATTTCCAGTAAAAGCGTTTCCATTCGGAGCTCCAACTCCCAATCCCAGCAAATTATCCAAAAAACCTTTGTCTTTTACATCCTGATAAATTTTGTCAACCAACTCTTCCGGATCCAAATAATCGTTCGTAGTAATTGACTCCTCAAAAAGAACTTCTCCTTTTCGGTTTACCAAGCCATAAGCAGTATTGGTTCCACCGATATCTATTCCAAGTGCAACATGTTCAATCATGCGGTAAAATTGCTATTTTTTTTTCGAGTATTAAAGTTTAGTAAACAGATTTAGTAATTTATCTTCATTTTACCTTCACATTCCATTCCTTTAGAAAAGAATCCACGAAATTTTCCATCAATTCATGTCTTTCCAAACCGATTTTTTGTGCGGTTGGTGTCGTCAGGCGATCTTTCAATAAAAGTAACTTCTCGTAGAAGTGGTTCAAAGTGTGTGATTTATCAGAAGAGTAGGCTTCAAAATCCGTGTGCAGCGACGGACCTAAATCCGGTTCATAAAGTGATCTGTCACGTTTTCCGCCAAAATGAAACGCCCGGGCAATTCCGATCGCTCCGATTGCATCCAAACGGTCTGCGTCACGGACAATTGTCAATTCAATGCTTCCCGCTTCATCTTCCACTCCTGCTCCTTTAAAGGAAACCAAATCCACAATCGAGCAAACCTGATCAATCAATTCGGGATCAGCATCCAATGAAGTTAAAATCTCGCGGGAAACTCTTCCACAGTCATTTTTTATTCCGCCATTCAATTTATGGTCGGAAATATCGTGCAGCAAAGCCGCCGCCTGTACAACCAACAAATCTCCTCCTTCTTTCTCCTGAATAAATTCCGACAGTTTCAAAACGCGTTCGATGTGATACCAATCGTGATCTGCGCTTTCACTTCTGAATTTCTCTTCTACAATCTCTTTTAACTTGTTAATTATCATCTTTTTTTGCAATTCTTAAATATTATGTTTGCATAATTAATTTCTAACTTCTAAATTGCGAAAAATCTTAATAACTATTAACTTATGAAAAAATTAATTTTACCCGTAATTGCTGTTCTTTCTCTCGGTACGGCGTCAGCACAATTTAATTTAGGCGTTTCTGTAGGGTATGGTCTTGGATCTCCGGGACACGTTCTTGGTACAAATACAAATTTGACCGGAACTTACAGCGAGAAAAATATTTATGGTACTCTTGGAGGTGGAGTTCTTGCAAACGTAACTCCGGGCTATATGTTTGGTGAGCATTTCGGAATTGAATTAGGTTTAAACGGGTTCTTCGGGTCTAAAACAATGGTAGAAGAAACGACTGCTCCGACTGGAAAATATGAACATACACAGCGTTCAACGCAATTCAGAATTACACCTGCAGTTATTGTAAAATCAGGAGGTGAAAAGGTTTCTGTTTACACACGTGCCGGATTGGTATTGCCATTGATCGGATCTGTTAAATCAGAAATTGACAACCAAACAAATCCTCTTTCACCTACAATGGTTGAATTAACAACTTCCGGAAAAGTAGCTTTAGGATATACCGGAGCTCTTGGTTTGAACGTTCACTTCGGAACCAAATTCGGATTCTTTGCGGAAATTGGTGCTACAAGCTTACGCGTTAAATCAAAAGAAACAGAAATTAAAAAATACACTATCAACGGAAATGATGCCATGGGAGCGATGACAACCTCTGACAAGCAAACGACTTACGTAGATGAATTAACAAGTTCTTCGAATAATACTTCAACAAACCCTCTGGGGTTTGATAATTCAAAAGCGACAGAAGAATTACGTCAGATTGCAAACTTCAGCAACTTCTTTGTTCAGGTAGGAATTAAATTTTCTTTCGGAGATTAATCTGCAACAAATCAAATTATTATTGGCTGAGGCAAGGTAGAAATATCTTGCCTCTTTTTATTTGCAGATTCTGAAGCTTTTACTATCTTTGCACCCTGTTTATTCGTTAAGCAGAAGTTAATATTCATTTTTAATCGAGGTTTCGCACCTCAAACAATTAACATTATGGCAACACGTATTCGTTTGCAAAGACACGGTAAAAAAGGAAAAGCAATTTTCCACGTAGTAGTAGCTGATTCCCGCGCTAAGCGTGATGGTAAATTCATCGAGAAATTAGGAATTTACAATCCAAACACGAATCCTGCAACAATTGACATCAACTTTGAATCAACTTTGAAATGGGTTGGTACAGGAGCTGAAATGTCTGATACTGCACGTGCAATTCTTTCTTACAAAGGAGTTTTATACAAAAACCACTTGTTGAAAGGAATCACAAAAGGAGCTTTGACTGCAGAACAAGTAGAAGCAAAATTTGCTGCTTGGGAAGCTGATAAAGCATCTAAAATCCAAGGTAAAATTGAAGGTCTTGGGAAAGACGCTGTAGCTGACAAAGCTGCTCGTTTGAAAGCTGAAGCTGAAGCTAACGAAGCAAAAGCGAAAGCAATTGAAGCTAAAAACACGCCTGCTGTTGAAGAGGCTCCTGCAGTTGAAGAAACTGAGGCTGCAACAGAAGAAGCTGCTGAAGAAACAACTGAAGCTCCTGCAGAGGATGCTCCGGCTGCAGAAGGAGAAGCTGAGGCTTAATTATTTAAAAGTTGATCAATGCAACATTCTGATTGCTTTCAACTTGGTTATATTGCGAAACTTCACGGATACAAAGGTGAAGTTTCGCTTTTTTTAGACGTAACCAATCCGGAAGATTACCGCACACTTGATGCTTTTTTCATCGACATTAACGGCCAGTTAACGCCTTTCTTTGTCAAATCTTTCATCTTGAAAAATAAAGGATTTGCAGCAGTAAAACTTGAAGGTGTTGACTCTGAAAATGACGCGAAGATTATTCTCCGTAAAAGCTGTTACCTTCCCCTATCCATTCTTCCCGAATTAGACGACAAACATTTTTACGACCATGAAATCATTGGTTTTAAATTGATTGATACGCGTTACGGGGAAACCGGAATTATTGAACAGGTTGTCGACAACAGTGTTAATCCGCTGATTGTAGCAATCAATGGTGAAAAAGAAATCCTGATTCCGTTCATTGATGGCCTTATTCAAAAGGTAGACCGTAAATCCAAGACATTACATATTACATCTCCGGAAGGGCTGATTGAAATGTACATGGGAGAATGAGTGTTTTTCAATTCAAACACTTTCAAATCCAACAAAAACATGCAGCCCTCAAAGTAGGAACCGATTCTATGATTCTCGGTTCTCTCTGCTATTGGGATGCTCCCAAAAGGCTTTTAGATATCGGAACCGGAACCGGCGTTTTAGCACTGATGTCAGCTCAGCGTTTTCCATTCGAGGAAATCATCGGATTGGAAATCTCGGAAGAAGCTTTCACGGATGCAGTAGAAAATGCCAAAAATTCGCCTTTTCAAAGCGCTATTTCCATTTTTAATCAAGCTGTTCAGGATTATCAGACGGAACTTCCCTTTGATGCCATCATCAGCAATCCTCCTTTCTTTGAGAACAGCTCTAAAAATTCGGATGAGCACAAATCATTAGCCAGACACACCGACAGCCTTAGCTTCGATGAACTTCTGAATTCGATTCTAAACTTTCTCTCTCCGGATGGAAAAGCCTGGATAATCATTCCTTTTGAAGCTTCCGAATCATTCATTCAGTTGGCCGATCAGAAAAACTTATTCCCAGCCGATTTTATTACCATTTTCGGTAAACCCAACAAGCATACGCGAGCAATTATCTCTTTGCAAAAAAAGCAGGTAGAGACTAAAAAGTCTTCTTTTTGTATTCGCGATGAACAAGGGAAATATACTCAGGAGTATAAAGAACTCACCCGAGATTTTCACGACCGGGTTTTAGATTAAACCAGCTATTTCGTCCTGAATTTCGACGCCATTGTGCTCGTTATACCAATTCTGCAGTCGGATCTTCACTTCTTCAAAAGGTGCTTTGCTTGTATGCATTTCCTGATAAAGGGTCTGACATTCCACAGGTCTTGGACCCCAGCTTGCCAAATCTTCACCGTTTGAATTCCGTATAATCAATTTCGGGATTGCTTTTCCTCCGTTTGTCAGGTAGTTCTGAATACGATGCGGTTCGGCATCACGTAGCTCCAAATCCAGTTGAATTAATGGATTCAGATCTGCCATCATTTTGATAAACGGTACGATATGCGCAGCATCTCCACACCAGGGTTCGGTGATTAGAATCCAGCTTTGCGGCTCCTGAATATTTTTGATTTTCTCTTGAATCTGAGGCAGGATCTCACCCTTTTTCAACCATCGGTTCATCCGAGACCAATTCAGCTTGGTATAGTTGAAATAATCCGGATTGTCGTAAGGTGCTTCTGGTTTCGGTGAGCTTAAAATTTGTTCGAAAAGTTCTAAATAAGTTTGAAAAGTCATGACCTGTAATTTGATCATCAAAGGTAGCTCCAATTCTTTTCGGAGATCCTCAAAAAACAATAAAATATTTTTTGAATGATGACTTAGGATTGCAAGAGTTGAAATGTCATTTCCCCATTTCCCAATATTGGGACATCCCAGTATTTTCAGGCAATCAGTTTCCTGATTTCACATCATAGATCAATTCAGAAATGTTTTCCTCCTTGAAATAAGTCTGAGCAATTTCCTGCAATTCCTCACTCGTCAACTTATCAATGCTGGCATACATTTCCTGAATCGTATCAATTTGATTGAACAAAAGCAATGATTTCCCCAAGCCCTGCATCAATCCCAGGTTGGAATCGAGAGACAGTGCAATGTGTCCTTTCAGCTGCTCTTTTGCCTGCTGCAATTGTTTCGAAGTGAGTGGAATGTCACGCAGCTTCTTCAATTCGGCGTAAATGATCTTAATAGTCTTGGAAAGATACTTTTGATCCGTTCCGAAGTAAATGGACCAATAACCCAAGTCCGGATAAGGCGAATACTGCGCTTCAATATTATAGGTATATCCGTATTTTTCACGAACAGACAAGATCAATCTGGAATTCATCGCCGGTCCGCCAAGTACATTCGTCAACATGGTCATTCCTCTTCGGTGATCACTGTTGTAACCGGGAGCAATTCCCCCAATAATTGCGTGAGCCTGGTAATTTCCTTCTTCTACGCGCTTTTTAATCGGTTGATAGGCATCAAAAGGTCTAGGAATCGCTTTTGTTTTTCCGCTCGACATGGAATGAAAATGCTTTTCCAGACATTTTACAAGTGTATTCAGCGGAATGTCTCCCACAAAAGAAAGCACCGTGTTCTCCGTAAAGAAGAACTTGTCGACATACCTTTTCAAGGATTCCCTTCCAAAAGACTGCACCGATTCGGGAGTTCCCAAAATGTTATTTCCCAAAGGATGATCCGGGAAGATCAACGCTTCGTAATCATCAAAAATTTTATCGCTTGGATTGTCGAGATAGGAATTCAATTCATCCAGAACGATTTCCTTTTCTTTCTGAATTTCCTTCTCGGGAAAGTTGCTGTTGATGGCAATATCGGAAAGCAATTCTGCCGCCCGGTTCAGGTGTGATTTCACAAAAGAAGCATACAAACAAATTTCCTCTTTTGTGGTGTAAGCGTTCAACTCTCCCCCAACAGAATCTAATCTGGAGAGAATGTGAAATGCTTTTCTTTTCTCCGTTCCCTTAAAAATGCTATGTTCCAGGAAATGAGCAAGACCAATCTCGTGATCTTCTTCAAATCGGGAACCTGCAAGAACAGTAACCCCCAAATGTGCAACCGGTGAATTTGCATGCAAATAAACCAGTCTTAACCCATTGGAAAGGGTATAAATATGAGGTAATAATTCTATCATTCGTTAAGGATTCTTGCGGTACAAAGCCCAAGAATTGTCGGATTTCAAGTTAAAAACGATTCGGTCGTGCAATCTGGAAGATCTTCCCTGCCAAAATTCCACATTCAAGGGTTTAATAATGTAACCACCCCAATGATCCGGCCGCGGCACAAAATCAGGGAATTTTTCGGAATACTCCGCAACGCGATTTTCCAGATCTTCTCTGGAAAGAAGCACTTCACTTTGATGAGAAGCCCAGGCTCCCAATTTGCTTCCTCTGGGTCTTGATTCGAAATAAGCATCGCTCATTTCAGCAGGAACTTTCTCCGCTAATCCTGAAATGCTGATTTGTCGTTCCATTTCCGGCCAATACAACAAAGCATGAACCTTCGGATTTGCTTCAATGGCTTTTCCCTTATCGCTTAGATAGTTGGTATAAAAAACAATCCCTTCTTCCAGTAATTCTTTCCAGTAAACCACACGTGCTCTCGGAAATCCATCCAAGCCAATCGTTGACACCGTCATCGCATTCGGCTCTGTAGTCGGTTTTTCAATCGCTTCTCTCAACCATCTGGATAAAAGCGCAAAAGGTTCATCTCCGAAATGATCTTCCAGTTTCCCCTGGTCAAATTGGTGATGGTCGTTCCGAATCACTTTCAAAAAGTCATCCATTTCTTATTCCTCTTCTCCGAATTGGTCATCAATCACTGAATCTTCGTCGTCACCTTCGAACTCATCTACATCAGATCCGGGAGCCGAAAACACCGTTTTTGTTCCCATCGCATGTTCAGCAACTTCTGCTTTTACTTGTTTTTCGAAATCAACAGCTACGCGGTCTTCAGATTCATCTCCAAAAGGGAAAACATCTACGATCGGTGAAATGATAATGGAAGGAATCACGTAATCGATCATCATTCCGCCCAAACTTTCTTTCAAACGTTCAAATGCATCTTTCACGGAATGAGCAGTTACGATAAAGTTTTGAGAGACTTTTTTAGCCTTCGCACCTTCTTCTCCGCCATCACCTCCGGCTTCGTAAGTGATTTTACATTTATACCAAACGTCTGCATCCTCATAATGGAAAATATCGTGGAAATCAGTACGTGTAATTCCCGTAACGACAAATTCCCCACGGATCAAACTTCCCAATTCTTCGTAGATTCTTGCTTCAGCATCCGTAAAAGTCATTGCTGCAACCAAATACGGTTCCGAAACGCGCTTGAAAGTACCATCTTCCAACTGCTTTGTATATTTAACCTTAACGGTAAACCAACTGTTCATTTAATCAAAATTTTAGAGAAACAAAAATACTCAATTCGCAATTACGAATTGAGTGAAAGTTAAAATTGAAAAGTTAAAATTGAAAGAAAAGTGACTCATCGATCGGAATGCCCAATTTTTGTTTCTCACTTTTATATTAATCCCGGTAGATTTGTCCGTTATACAAAACCATTACAGCGCGATTCGGCAAGGTCACCATCACACCATGTCCGTTAATAATGAATTCTGTATTGTTGATGGTTGTGATTTCCTTATAAGCTCCGCCAACTGAAGCTCCTACTCCGCCCATCAGCGTTCTGAAGGCAACTACATCATTTTTCATCTGCCATTCTTTCACCACGAAATTTGCCAGGTTTTTCTTTTCACCTTTGAAATACTGATACGTTGTATTGGCATCTCCCCAAACAACCAGATCATCTTTCGCATCCCAGAATTGAGCAAAAGAACTTAGTGTTTCATATTTCCCTTTTCCGTAGAATTTCAAATTTCCCTGAAGATCTTCGTAAGCAATAAAACCTCTTCCTGCTTTGACTTTGGGTACGCGGAAGTCTTCTACATCCAGAAATTCCCCGTCCTGAAAAACAGCGAAGGTTCTTGTTTGCGGATCGTTGAATGCTAAAATATCCGTACCTGCAAAAAACTCAAAAGGAGTTCCGTTGTAAGTTCCCAAATCGTAGGTCTGGCCTTTGTAAAACACTTTGTAAACATCACCGTTATCTTTAAACACCAAAATATTATCTCCCTGCACAACCGGCTCCGGAAGTTCGGTGGTACTTTGCACCAATGTGGAAATTTTTCCCTGATACACGACATTCAACGAATTATAGCGTCTATCCTGAAAAGTGATCAAGGAATCCGTAACCCAATAATTCGCTCCAAAAGATGTTAAATTATGTGGTTTTCCATTTTCGTAATAGAAAAGCAGCTGACCGATATTCCAGGCAGCCATGTGATCCGAAATTTTAAACGTTGCCGGTTGATTGGTCATTACTCTGGAAAATGTTCCGTCGTAAACTTTAAAATCGCGCTGATTGTTGTAATAGGCAATCACCTCATCGCCGTGAGCCAGACCGGTTACAGCCTGATGATCAACCTGATTGAAGTAACCATCTTTAAACGAACGAAAAAAATTGTTGTAGTCCATATAGGCAAAAACGGTCTGTTTTTGTGCGAAGAGACCGGTTGAAAAAAGCAAAAAGCCGAAAGTCAATAATTTCATAATCCCGAAAATAGCAAAAACCATGCTATTAATTACGAAATCCGGCTTGTAGCTTGCGGCTAAAATTTGTTAAGGTTGGTATTTTAAGAAATCATGGGGAATCGCGTACGTAATTAATATAGTGATTTTTTTTGACGTCACCCTTTTAGGGTTATAAACCCTAGAACAAATTTTCAGTGGCATCATTCGTAATTAATCCATACAAACCGTTTGTCCATAATATGATCCGAAATTCATCTAAATGATCCCAAAAGCAATTTTGTTTTTATTTTCGTACAAACAAGTCGAAAAATTCAACATGAAAAAAAGTCTTTTTACAGCATTGTTGCTTTCTTCTTCGATCTATAGTTTCTCCCAGGAGAAGGTAAAATATATCGAATATGATTTAGCAAACGGAATGCATGTTATTTTACATGAAGAGCACGCTACACCGATTGTAGCTGTTTCTGTTATGTATCACGTAGGTTCTAAAAACGAAAATCCTTCCCGAACTGGATTCGCTCACTTCTTCGAACATTTATTGTTTGAAGGTTCTACAAACATCAAACGCGGAGAATATTCCGAATTGGTTGAGAAAAACGGAGGTGCGTTGAATGCAAACACCAGTCAGGACAGAACTTATTACTATGAAATCCTTCCTTCCAATCAATTGGAACTTGGTTTATGGTTAGAAAGTGAGCGTTTGCTGCATGCAAAAGTGGATCAAACAGGTGTTGAAACACAGCGTGAAGTTGTAAAAGAAGAAAAAAGACAGCGTGTTGACAACCAACCGTATGCTACTTTCATGGAGAACCTGTTCAAGATGGCTTACAAAAACCATCCTTACCGTTGGGTTCCGATCGGAAGTATGGAAGATTTGAATGCTGCACAGGAAATCGATTATGTGAATTTCTATCACACATTCTATGTTCCTTCCAATGCGGTTCTTTCTATTGCCGGAGATATCAATATCGAGCAAACTAAAAAGTGGATTGACAAATATTTTGCCTCCGTTCCTAAAGGACAGGCAATCAATCTTTTCCGCGATTTCGAAAACCTTTCCGATGCAGATTTCAAAACAAAATACGGAGTTGAGAAAAAAGCATTTGACGCGAAAAACTTCAATAACCCGACGGATGCAAAAGCAAAAGAATTGTTGAAGAAATATGCTGCAATGTCTTGCGATATTCCTCGTCCGAATCCGGCATTTGAACCGATTTCAGGAGTACAAAGAGAAACTGTTTACGACAACATTCAATTGCCTGCTGTATTTATGGGATACAAATTCCCGAAAGAAACAGACAAAGATTTCGCTGCTATCGAATTTTTGAACGCAGTTTTATCAGGAAGTAATTCTTCCCGTATGAACAAAGAGATTGTAGAGAAAAAACAACAAGCTGTTGCTGCTTTCTCTTTCGCGTTCAACATGGAAGATCCGGGATTGGGAATCGTTGCTGCAATCGCTGCGAACGGTACTTCAGTTGACGATTTGGAAAAATCATTGGATGCTGAGATCAAAGCTATTCAGGACAATTTAATTTCCGAAGAAGAATTTCAAGCGGTTCGAAATCAATTTGAGAACCAAATCGTAAGTTCCAATTCAACTGTAGCCGGAATTGCTGAAAACCTGGCACAAAACAGAATGTATTTCGGAAGCACGGAGTTGATCAACAAGCAAATGGAAATCTACATGAGCATTACTCGTGAGGATATCCAACGTGTTGCGAAAAAATACCTGACTCAGGACAATCGCATCATTTTACATTATTTACCAAAGGCAAACTAACAGAATAAGATCATGAAAAAGTTAATTACACTTGTTGCTTTAGCGGCATTTACAGGGGTTTACGGACAAATTGATCGTTCTGTAAGACCTGCTGCAGCTGCAGCCCCAACCATTAACATTAAAAACTCTGAGGTTTTCAAACTGAGCAACGGAATCACTGTTATTCTTTCTGAAAATCACAAACTTCCACGCGTTTCTTTCTCACTTACAATGGGAGCTTCACCAATGATCGAAGGTTCTAAAGCGGGAACAAATAACCTGATGGGACAATTGCTTACTTCCGGAACAACGAAGCGTTCAAAAGACGTATTGGATAAGGAAGTAGACAACATGGGTGCTTCTTTAAACGCTGACGGAAGTTCTATTTACTTCTCTTGTTTAACAAAACACATTGAAACAGGATTGGATATCATGCAGGATGTTGCGATGAATCCGGCTTTCCCTCAAGGTGAATTTGAGCGTATCAAAAAACAAAACGAATCCAGCTTGTTGTCTGCGAAATCAGACCCGAACACAATGGCTTCAAACGCTGAAATGAAGATCGATTTCCCGAATCACCCGCGCGGTGGTGTCATGGACGAAGCTTCTTTGGCTGCAATTACCTTGAATGATGTTCAGGACAACTACAAGAAAATATTCACTCCAAACGGAGCGTATTTGGTAATTGTTGGTGATATCACAAAAGACAATGCGGTGAAATTGGCTGAGAAGTACTTCGGAACATGGAAAGGCGGAGCTGTTTACAAGGAAGATTTCGGAAGCGGATTGAAAGCAAAAGGAAACCGTGTGATCTTCGTAAACAAACCGGGAGCAGTTCAATCTGTTATTTCCATTACGTTCCCGATCGAAATGAAACCTGGAGCAAATGATCAGATCGCTTTGAATGTTATGAACAGCATCCTTGGTGGTGGTTCATTCGGTGCTCGTTTGATGCAAAACCTGCGTGAAGATAAGGCGTACACTTACGGATGTTATTCCGACTTCGAAGTTACAAGGGACGGAAGCTGGTTCGGAACATCCGGAAGCTTCAGAAATGATGTAACAGATTCTGCGATCACTCAAATCCTGAACGAAATTGCTAAAATCAGCGACAGCTATGTAACAGATGACGAATTGAACCTGGCAAAATCAGCAATGGCTGGTGGATTTGCACGTTCATTGGAAAGACCGCAAACAATTGCTCGTTTCGCTTTGAACATCATCCGCGAAAACCTGCCTGCAGATTACTACCAAACATACTTGAAGCGTTTGGAAGCTATTTCTAAAGACGATGTATTGACTGTTGCTCAGAAGTACTTCAAAAACGGATTCAACATCGTAGTAGTCGGTAACGAAGATATCTTGCCGAAATTAAAAGCTTTCGACAGCGATGGAGTGATTGAAAAATTAGATCCGTTCGGAAATCCTGTGAAGGAAATGAAGAAAGCAGATATTACTGCTGATCAATTGATCGAAAGATATATCAACACGGTTACGAAAACAACTTCTGCGAAAGATTTGGCTAAGAAGATGAAGAAAGTAAAATCTGTTGTGAAGAAAGTGGAACTTTCTGCTCCTCAAATCCCAATGGCAATCAGCATGACTGACGTATTCGTAGCACCTAACAAGGAAGCAATGAAGATCGAAGCTCAGGGAATGGTTTTCCAAAGTTCGTACTACGACGGAACAAAAGGTTCTGAAATGAATATGCAAACCGGTAAGAAAGCGATGACAGCTGAAGAATTGACTTCGAAAAAGAAAAGCGAAGGTTTATTCCCTGAAGTAAGCTACAAAACTTCCGGAATGAAATACGAAATCAAAGGAATTGAAACAATCAACGGAAAAGATTACTACGTATTGGTAACAAATGACGGAGAAAAAGAATCCTTTGATTACTTTGATGTAACAACGAACCTGAAGTTCAAAACCATTTCAATTGTGAAAAAAGGTGATGAAGTAATGGAATCAACAGTTACTTTCGATGATTACAAAGAAGTAAACGGATTCTTGTTTGCTCACAAACTAACTCAAACGGCAGGTGAAATGAGCCTTTCCGGAGTTACGAAATCAATCGAATTCAATGGTGAATACGACAAAACGATGTTTGAATAATTAATCATTGAAAAAGTCGGGGTGAACAATTTTCACTCCGACTTTTTTTGTTTCAGGACATTTTTCATTTCCCGCAGGCAACCTTTGTGTTTTCGCGATTGTATTCTTAGCAACACAATAAATTTCAACGCACATGAAGACCTATTTTACATTTTTTTCCTGCTTTATCTTTTTCAATACCTTTTCCCAAAATGTCAGTCTGGACAATAATTTCGGGAATTCAGGAGTCGTTATTACCGGCAATTCAACCGAAATAAACAAACTTACGATCGCTCCGGACGGATCTGTTTTCAGTACCGGTTATCATTCATTGGGAGGCGGAAGCGACGTTTATCGCCTGACTTTGTCAAAACACACCAGTAATGGAAGTATCGCAACCAATTTCGGAACAAACGGCCTGGTGTATACAGAAATCGAATACTCCGAATTCCCGTTGGAAATCGTTCTTCAACCGGATGGAAAAATCCTGACAGCAGGATCTGCTTATATGGGACCAACTCAGGCCGGGCCGGGAGACCATCGTTCTTTCATTGCCCGCTATCATCCGAACGGAGCAATCGATTCCAGTTTCGCAAACAACGGAACGCTTGTTTTTAATCATACGGACAGCCATTTCAATTCGATCCTACTCCAAGCGAATGGCTCCATGTTGTTGGTTGGAAATGCCGGATACCAGACATGCATTATGAAACTCACTTCCACCGGAGTTTTGGATACGAATTACGGCAACGGCGGAGTTAAATTTATAGGCGATGCCAATTACTCTTTAGTGAACTGGGGTGGAATTTCGATGAGCGACGGCTCAATTTTGATTTACGGCTATGAAGCAAATGATCTTGAGAATCCAAAACTCAGCTGTGTGAAAGTGGATTTGCAGGGAAATTTTATAACGTCTTTCGGTCAGGGAGGAAAAGTTGTTATTGATATCTATGACAACAGTCAGGTGGTCGGACTCTCCGGTGAGTTAATCTCTGATGCCTTTGAATTACCCAACGGAAAAATCATCATGAATGGATCTGCCATGGGAAATTTAATCCTGCAAATCAATGCAAACGGAACTCCTGATTCGGGATTTGGTTCAAACGGAATTCTGACTCACAACTATCCTTCCAAAGACATGCAGATTCAGCAAGACGGAAAAATACTTCTTGGGGGAAGCCGCGTAATTTCGGAATACAATTACGGTTTTACCATTACCCGTCTCCACTCCAACGGAACTCCGGATTTGGGTTTCAACGGAAACGGGTCATTTACAGTGGATGTTTCTCCTTCGAATGATTATTTACAAACAATGAAACTGGTACATTCAGGGAATGCAATCCTGGTTGGCGGTTCATCCAGAGATGCGAATGCTGTTGCAAACTTCATGCATGTGCAGATTGATATCAGCCAGAGTTTAAGTCTTTCTGAAAATGCTGCAGAAACGGTTTCAGCCTACCCGAATCCATTTACTTCTGAATTGACTTTTTCAATTGATGGCAATGAACTTTCCGATATCAAACTGATTGATGCTTCAGGCCGCATTGTAAGCACTTTTCAGCAGATTGAAGACAATAAATTGCAATTAGGTCACCTTTCAGCCGGAGTTTACCAACTTGTTTTCACAAAGAAATCAGGAGAAACAAATACCATTAAAGTTGCGAAACAGTAACTTTGATTCATGCAGTTGAAATCATACTTAAACAGTTTTGCTATTTTTTCAGAGGAAGAGATCAATCAGGCTCTTCCTCTGTTTGTACTCCGAAAAGTTGAAAAGGGAACTTATTTTATCCGGGAAGGGCAATTTTGCTCTGAAGTAGCTTTTATTGAAAAAGGGATTTTCCGTTCTTTTTACCCTTCCGAAACTGGAGAAGAGATTACCTACTGCTTTCGCTTTCAAAATGAATTCATGACTGCTTATTCGGCATTCATTACCGGAAATAAGAGCATTGAAAACCTTCAGGCTATTTCGAACGGAGAACTACTGGTAATTCCCAAAAAAGAGATCGAGCAACTTGCAGAGAAAAATCCGAAATGGGTGCTCTTTCTGAAAATCGTTGCCGAACAACAATACCTCGAACTCGAAGGTCGTGTGTTTCAGCTGCAGCGTGATTCTGCGCAAAAACGGTATCAAGGTCTTGTAGACAATCAGCCGGAATACATTCAACTGATTTCCGGGCAGCATCTGGCGTCCTATCTTGGAATCACGCAGCGGCATTTAATCCGAATCAGAAAGCAAATTGTTTTGTGACATTTGTCCTTTTCTACTGAAACGGATACACTTAGCTTTGCTCAAAACAAAAACAATGAGCAAGAAGATCTTAATTATCAACGGACATCCCAATCACGACTCGTTCAATTTCGGAATCGCGGAAGCTTACCGGAAAGGGGCGGCAAATTCAAACGCTGAAATTCGCGAAATCGTTATTGCAGATCTTCAATTTAACCCCAATCTTCAGTTCGGATATCAAAAAAGAACCGAATTGGAACCCGATTTGCTTGAGGCATGGGAAAAGATTCAATGGGCCGAGCATTTGGTTTGGATTCACCCGGTTTGGTGGGGAGGATTACCTGCTATCACAAAAGGATTCCTCGACCGTTTGTTTCTTCCCGGATTTGCTTTTCAATACCGCGAAAATTCAAGCTTGTGGGATAAATTACTAAAAGGAAAAACAGCGCATATTATTACCACTTTGGATCAACCCGGCTGGTTTTATCGGTTTTATTTCGGAAGACCCAGCGTCAATCAATTAAAGCGTTCTACCCTGAAATTTTGTGGAATTAGTCCGGTGAAAGTGAGTTATATCGGGATTATTAAGAATTCCAAAACAGAAATGAGGAAAAAATGGCTGGAAAAAGTTGAGAGTTTGGGGAAACGATTGAAGTAAAAAAAAATCAAACACCACCATTCATCAACCCACCCGTGTGGATGAACACAATGGTTTGCGGAGTTGGAAAATCCTGAAGTTTGAGCCATTCCATCAAAGCGTAAAATGCTTTCCCGGTATAGATTTTATCAAGCGGCAAATCGTACTCTTTTTGGCAAAAACCGATGAAATCCAACAATTCGTCATTCCATTTTCCATAACCTCCGAAATGAGATTCCCCATGCACCACTACCCGATTCAAATTTTCCATGATGGTTTCTTCATCTATCAAAAACGGAAAAAGCTGCTTTTTCATTTCTGCTTTTGAATCGAAATCTTTCAAAACAGGCACAACGTGAATTTCAGTATGCTCACTTCCACCGACCAATAATCCGCAACTGGTGGTGGTGGTTCCCTGCGCCACGAATAGATGATCCACCCGTTCCGGAAGTTCTTTCCAGATTTCCTGGCAGCCCACCATTCCGTAGTAATTGCTCCCGCCTTCAGGAATGAGGAGATAAAACGGGTATTCTTCTTTCCAGGTTTCCTGCGAGATCTTTTCGTTTCGGGAATCGTATTCTTCTCTTGAAACAAACTTCAATTCCATTCCCAGTTCCGAACAACGTCTGAGGTTTTCATTGCTGTTCTCATTTAACTCTTCTCCCCGAACAATTCCGATGGATTTCAGTCCGGCCAGATGACAAGCCGCTGCAGTTGCCAACAAATGATTGGAATAAGCACCGCCGAAAGTCAGAATCCCGTCTTTTTTCTGAAATTGCACCAATTCAATGTTGTACTTCAGTTTTCGCCATTTGTTTCCCGAAACTTCCGAATGGATTAAATCGTCTCTTTTTACAAGCAAACGCACATTCCGAAACCCCGAACCAAGGTTAATTTCCTGTAAAATGGATTTGGAAGTATCAAACAGCTCCATGAAATATGTAATTTTGCATTATGATTGATGATTTTCGTCCGCTTCCCAAAAATAACGGTTTAGATCCGGATGATTTCTATTACACTCCGGAAGGATATATCGTTTTCACTGAAAAGTATCACCTGAAACGCGGTCATTGCTGTAAAAGCGGCTGCAGACACTGTCCGTATGGATATGATAAAAAAACGGATTCTTTTAAAAAGTGAAAAGGTAAAAGTGAGAATTTAAAAAGTCTTCCATTTAAGAAACGTACTCCGCAAACAAACGCTCCACTTCTTTTTCCAGATCTTTTGCTTTTCCGGGATGTGGCCGTGACGTTTGAATAATAGAACTCCGAACTGCTGTCAACCAACGAAAACGTTCCGGTAATTCTTCGCAGGCAATCGGTCCGCCTTCTTTTGCTCCGATACTGATCAGTTCAAATGCTCTCAGATTAGATTTCACCTGTTCAATGTCCAGTTCACACTCAAACAAAGCCAATCGTTTCTCTGAAAGGGCAATTTTGGTTTGGATAAATTTTTCCTTTTTCGAAAACAGAATAATGCCCACATTGATAAATTCTTCCCGTTCTACCTGAGGTACCAACCGGATAACTGCGTACTCATATAAGAACATTGCGTGCATTTTTAGCTTCGTTGACAAAATTGTCGGAATGAGTCAATCTCAGATTCAAAAACTGTTTATAAACCCCTCTGATCTCATCCGGAGTTGCATCCAGATCTTCCCAGATAAGCCAGGATTCCGGAATTGCATCCACCAAACGGTTCAGGTTTTCCTCATTCAGTTTGGTCTTGCAAAAAGTATTTGCTTCGTCCATTTTTGTGGCCTGAGGCAGTAAAACATGGTCTTTTACATACACAAAATTACTCACTGCCGTTTTCTCCCAGTTTTCCCAGGTATGATGGAAATAAAATGCAGCGCCGTGATCGATCAGCCACAATTCTTTTTTCCAGATCAGCATATTGGTATTTCGGAAAGTCCGGTCGATGTTTGTGATGAAAGCATCCAGCCAAACAATCCTGGAAGCCGTTTCTTCGTCGACTTTGGTCACAACGGGGTCAAAAGTAATTGCTCCCGACAAAAAGTGCAGTCCCAGATTCAATCCGTGGCTGGCGCGCAGTAAATCCTGAATTTCCTCGTCTGCTTCAGAACGACCGAAATCTTCATCTAAATTCACGAAAACCAATTCCGGAACTTTGAATCCCAACATTCGGGCAATTTCACCACCTAGAAACTCCGAGATCAATGCTTTCACTCCGTGTCCCGCTCCGCGAAACTTCAGCACATACTTAAAATCGTCGTCTGCATCCACCAAAGCCGGAAGTGAACCTCCTTCTCTCAAAGGCGAAATGTAACGTGTAACGTTAACCGTTCTTAAAAATTCTGACATGCTTCTATTTTACGTTGCTGTTTTATCTTCTCAATTTCTGTGCTGACGTTTGTCATTGCTCGTCTTCGACAGCTACATTGTCTCTTCCTTTCGTATACCATTTTCAGGAACTTTCCCTGTGTATTCAGATAAAATATTCTTAATGTATTTGATATCCGCATCCACATTTCCGGTTGGAATAAAGAGCGAATGAAAACCACCTGTTTTGCGTTTGTAATCGATATAAGCAATGTAAATCGGAACATCTGCACTTTGAGCAATGTAATAAAATCCCTTTTTCCAGTTCGGCTGATAGCCTCTGGTTCCTTCAGGAGTAAATACCATGAAGCACTTTTCATTCGTCTTAAAGTAATTTACAGCCTGCTCGGTGATGTTGTTATTTTTCTTTCTGTCGACCGGAACTCCTCCCATTGCCTTCAAAATAAAACCCAACGGAAAAAAGAACAAATCTTTCTTAATCAAGAACTTGGCATTCACTCCATAGTGCGCAAAAGCTATTTTACCAATCACAAAATCCCAGTTCGAAGTATGAGGACCTACCACTACTACAGCTTTATCAATACCAACCGGAGTATGACTGTCTATTTTCCAACCGAATAACTTAAGTATCCAGAAAAAGAATTTTCCCATGAAACAAAGTTACAATTTCAAGAAAAAATTACCTTTATGACATGCAAATAAAAAAACGCTTTTATGCAGCTTTCCTTGTAGTGCTACTCACAGCATCCAGTTTATTGATTTTTATTTGCCTTAATTTCCTCTCAAACAATCAGAATAATCCCTTTGTGCCAATTCCAAAAGACAGTCAATGGGTTTTGCGGATGGATGCCGAATCTTTTATCAAAACAGAAGTTTACACGACCCTGTTCACGGAAAAAGATGACGCTTTTGTTCAGCAAGTGAAAGATCTGATCGAAAGAGGAACCAATGAAGACACAGACAAAAAACCTTTGTTTATCGATTTTCAGGAAGACATCGTTCTCTATAACATTGAGCGAAACAAGAAGAACTTTCTGGTTATTGCCGTTCAGACTTTTAATAGCTCTGCATTTAACAAACATATTTCAGAATACTGCAAATCCAACCAAATCGGAAGAGCAAAAGGACATTGTGGGATCTATATCAATCAAATTCGCGGCATAAAATCGAGCAAAAAGGAATTGGAATCCGTTTTGGCTGAAGTTCTGAATGCTCCGTTTAAAGAATTGCGCAAAGCAGCGCCTGAGAAGAATGAATTCATTGCGCTCCATTGGAAAAATCTTCCTGAAAAAAGCGGGTTTTCTTCCATGGATTTATCCATTCAGCATCAGGATCGTGAAATCAACCTGGAAGGCGGACTTGTTTACCCGAAACAACTTCACCAGAGTTTGAAATTCGGTTTGAATCCGAAAGGAGTTTATATTTATTCCCGCCTGATTTCAGAAGCGTTGCCGGATACTTTATTGAGTTTTTTCCCGAAAGGACTTCCGCATTTTAAGGATTTAGAGGCTTACGCCGTGGATTTCAACGGAACGTATCTGGAAGACACAAAAGACAGTTTGCCGAAGGTTTTCGGTTTTTTACCCGTTCCGGTCATGAATCTGATTGTTCAGACAAAAAAGGATTGTAACGTTGAGGAGCTTTGGAAATCTTTTCCTTCGTCGGTTCGCAAAGACAACCTGCGCCTAAGCTTTGGAAATACTTCATATTATCTGAAGCAGCTTGCTTCCAACACATATTTTATCGGAGTTGATCCTTCCGCGGTTGTTCCGTATAATGGAAATGAGGTGTTTTTCATCAAGGGCCACCTCGAAAAAGCCACTAAGGTTTATGGAAGTACTTTTGTGACAGCAGTCATTGAAAACATGGGGCCAGTCAAGGCATTCAACGACTTTTTGAAAAGCACTGAATCTGTTCAGATCGAAATCAAACCGGAAAAAGGAAAGCATTATTCCCTCAGCGGAAAAATTCTGTTCAAAGAGAATAAACATCCGCTTCACGAACTCTCTAAAATGGTGTTCGGATTGGGAGTTTTTGAGCTGTAGAATCTTAAACGTAGCGCACTTTGATCGTAACCGTTTTATCTCCTTTTAATTGAAATTTGAAGTTTTCAAACTGGGGTTTGCTCCACGCAGTGTGGTAGTAATCTGAAAAACCAAATCCTTCATCGGGGACAAACATGCTGTAATCCATTTCCTTGTTCGCATTTTCGTCGTCCAAAAGCGCCACACCGTATTCTCCTTCTTCAATTCCCGTAATGGTGCAAGTCAGCGTGTTATTCTTCACAGCATCCTTATCAAACAATTTCACTTTCCAGGGAATTTGCTTTTTGTAGTTTTCGGCTGTACGAAAAACCTGTATTTGAAGTTTCCCCGAGTTGTTCCGAATGTTGGTAACCTTTATGGTAATGGTATGATACGTCGGAGCAGGAGTTTTAAACGAAAGCGATACCCAACAAATAAAGGCAAGCAATACGAAAGTAAAAACTGAATTTTTCATGGTAAAAATAGATATGCCTGCATAAATTTAAGGGATTCGTCCGAATTCGTTTTATTGCAGGAGCATATTTAACAATTGATTAAAACTGCTAAAGAAATTTGGATGATATAGTTAGCCACTAATTGCACGAATGCCGATTTTATGGGCTGCTCGCCTAACAGACTCGCATATGAGGCGCTCGTTAGAGGGAATTATGTACTTAAAACAGGCCATGCCAAAATATACCCAAGTGATTAATAATTTTAGTGCCTGCCAGTAGGTACTCTTTAACTTTTCCACAGATGCGCATATTAACTGCCCGGCCACCGCACTCGCTTGAGTGGCGACTGATAAGCGCCACAAATAATCTGTGCATCTGCGGGAAATTATCACTTAAATTCTCAGATAGAACCCAACAATTTCAAAAAATAAGCCGGAGCACCCAGTAAACGCGATCCGTACCAGGAAAAATATTCTCCGTCCACCAAAATAATTTGGCTTTCAGGAAACTGTTTCTGCAATTCCTCTATGTGTTTTTCTTTGAAGGGATATGGCTCTGAACTCAGGAATACGAAATCCGGGTTGACGGTTTCCAGATTCACTTCCGGATAACGATCCTGATCCATTGCATTTTCAAAGCCCAAAGTTTCCAGCATGGAATCTATGAATGTATTTTTTCCGGCTGCGATGTAAGGGTTTTTCCAGATCAGATACAAGACGCTTTTTCCGGTCGATTTTAAGGTATTCAATGACTTGAAGTTCTTTTCAATCGCAGATCTCAATTCTGCAGCCTTTTGCTGTGTACCGGTAAGCTCTCCTATTTTGTCGAGCATTTCCAAAGCATCTTCCAGATTGAAGATATCGCTCATCCAAACGGGAAATTCCTGTTCCAGTTGTTCGATATCAGTCTGATTGTTTTCTTCCTTGTTTCCAATGATCAAATCCGGGTTCAATGACCTGATCAGGTCGATTTTCGCATTTTTTGTTCCTCCGATCAATTGCACCTCTTTTCTCAGTTCAGGTGGATGAATACAGAATTTGGTGATTCCGACCAATTTTTCCCGCAAGCCCAAATCAACCAATAACTCCGTTTGAGAAGGAACCAGTGACACAATACGCAAAACGGTGGAATTAACTTCCACCGTTCGCTGCATTTGATCTATGTATTTGATTTTTTCCACTACGCCAAAGAAGCAATTACATCCTGACGTGTTAAAATCTTTTTGTCGCCGTTTGCACGTTCCACAATCACAGCCGGAGTTTGCTCATTGATTAATTTTGCAACATCTTCCAACTTTGCGCTCGCCTGAACAACGGGGAAAGGTTTCTGCATGATTTTAGAAATCGGAGTATCACGCAATGCAGGATTGTCGACCAACAACTGATAAACCTGAGAATCATTCAACGAACCTACCAATTCACCGTCTCTCAATACCGGAATCTGAGAAATGTTGTACTTACGCATTTTCATAATCGCGTGAGACACCAATTCTTCAGAATACAATGTTACCAAAGGCAAGTCCGCATGACGCGCAATCACATCTTCAGCTGTTTTAAATTCTTCTTCCAGGAATCCTCTTTCACGCATCCAATCGTCGTTGAAAATCTTCCCAACGTAACGGCTTCCATGATCGTGGAATAAAACAACCACTACATCGTCTTCCGTCAACTGATCCTGTAACTGAATTAATCCACCGATTGCAGCTCCTGCTGAGTTTCCAACGAAAATTCCTTCTTCACGAGCCAAACGACGCGTGTAAACTGCTGCATCTTTATCTGTTACTTTCTCGAACAAATCAATCACTTCGAAATCTACGTTTGCAGGAAGAATATCTTCCCCGATTCCTTCAGTGATATACGGATAAATCTCATTTTCATCGAAAATTCCTGTTTCCTTGTACTTTTTGAAAACAGAACCATACGTATCGATTCCCCAGATTTTCACATTCGGGTTTTTCTCTTTCAAATATTTACCAACTCCGGAAATCGTTCCTCCGGTTCCAACTCCAACGATAAAATGTGTCACTTTCCCTTCGGTTTGTTCCCAAATTTCAGGTCCTGTTTGCTCATAATGAGCCGTTCTGTTCGACAAGTTATCGTATTGGTTTACATACCAGGAATTCGGAATTTCTTTTGCCAATCTTTTGGATACCGAATAATAGGAACGTGGATCTGAAGGTTCAACCGCCGTAGGACAAACAACTACTTCCGCACCAACTGCGCGTAAAATATCCATTTTCTCCTTCGACTGTTTGTCATTCAAAACGCAGATCAGTTTATAACCTTTAATGATTGCAACCAAAGCCAAACCCATTCCTGTATTTCCTGAAGTTCCTTCGATGATCGTTCCTCCCGGTTTCAATAATCCTGCTTTTTCAGCATCTTCAATCATTTTCACGGCCATTCTGTCTTTCACAGAGTTTCCCGGATTGGTTGTTTCAACTTTCGCCAAAACAGTTGCCTTACAGTTTTTTGTGAGCTTGTTTAATTTCACCAAAGGAGTGTTCCCGATGGTTTCCAATATGTTGTTATAAACTTTCATGTACTGAATTTTACGCAAAGATAGTTTTAATTGAAAATTTAAAGAGTCAACAGACAAGACTTTTAGAGTCAATATTGAAAAACACCCCCAATAACCACTAATCTGTCTTGACTCTTTTCATTTTTTCAAAACTTTTCAATTTTACCATTTTCAATTTTCAATTCTTTGAGAAAGTTTAGCTAATTTTGTTCTTATGTCGGATTTCGTTGTTTCTGCCAGAAAATACAGACCCCAGACCTTTGATACGGTTGTTGGGCAGAAGGCAATTACAAACACTTTAAAGAATGCCATCAAGAACCAGCATCTGGCTCAGGCCTTCTTGTTCTGTGGTTCCCGTGGAGTTGGAAAAACGACTACAGCCCGTATTTTAGCGAAAACGATCAATTGTTTTAACCGAACAGAATCTGTTGAGGCTTGTGATCAGTGTGACAGCTGTCTTTCTTTCAATGAAGGAGCTTCACTGAACGTTTACGAATTGGATGCGGCATCCAACAACTCGGTGGACGATATCCGCGGATTGATTGATCAGGTGCGCATTGCCCCGCAATTGGGAACTCACAAGGTGTATATCATCGACGAGGTTCACATGTTGTCGACGGCGGCTTTTAATGCCTTCCTGAAAACATTGGAAGAACCACCTGCTCATGCCATTTTCATTCTGGCAACAACTGAAAAGCATAAAATTCTTCCTACGATTCTTTCCCGCTGTCAGATTTTTGACTTTCAACGAATCAAAGTAAAAGACATTGCGGATCATTTGGCTCACGTGGCAACTCAGGAAGCCATTTCTGCCGATCCCGACGCACTTCACTTAATTGCTCAAAAAGCAGATGGTGCTTTGCGTGATGCGCTTTCCATTTTCGATCAGATTGTTAGTTTTTGTGGTACAACCATTACGCACAAAGCCGTATTGGAGAATCTGAACGTACTGGATCACGATTATTATTTCAAAGTAATTGAAAATGCTTTGAATGAAGATATTCCCGCTTGCTTGTTGTTGTTCAACGATGTAATGGAAAAAGGATTCGACGGACATCATTTCCTGGTCGGATTGGCTGAACACTTCAGAAACCTGTTGATCTGCAAAGATCCCCGAACGGCAAACTTGCTCGAAGTAGGTGAAGTGACGGAAAAACTCTTTATCGAACAAGCTAAAAAAGTAGACGGAGCAATGGTTCTGCGCTGTTTAGGTGTTTTGAGTAAAGCAGATGTCGACTACAAAGCTGCCAAGAACCAACGACTGCTCGTTGAGTTAACACTGATGCAAATTTGTTCGGTTAAATCTGAGCTTGAAAAAAAAAATCCTTAACTGATCCTGTTCAAATCATTCCTTATATCGGACAAAGCTTACGAAATGAGCCCAGCAAGCCTGTAAACAAGCCTTCCGTTACTCCTGAACGTGCAGCTTTTGCTACGAAACCGGAAGCAAAAGTGCTTTCCGCTCCGACAGGAAATCTGAATTCCAATAACTTATCGATCAATCACATGATTGAGCAGCAAAAAGCGAAAGCTACTGTTGCTACAAGTGATTTGCCCCGAAAAGAATTTCACCGGGACGATGTCGTGCGTTTATGGAAAACCATGGCACACACTCAGAAATTAAATGGCCAGGACCAGGTTTATCACGTTATGATCAAACGCGAACCTGTTCAATTGGATGAAATCACTTTCCAGTTTGAGGTAGACAATACGATTCAGTTCACCAGACTGGAAGGTGCAATCGGAGAAGTGCTGGCTTATATCCGGAAGGAAATCCAGAATTACGATTTAAATATTCTGTTGGAAATGATCAAAGATGCTCCGGAAGAAGTCAAATATTTGAACGGTCCCGACCGTTTTGAAAAATTAGCTAAGAAAAACAGCAACCTTTTCGACCTTAAGAATCGTTTTAACTTAGACATTGATTATTAATTTATATGAAACCATTCTCAATCGGCATCATCTGCCTCTTACTTATCAGTAGTTCTTGCGGAGAAGACAATTCTTCAACGACGTCTACCGAATCTGCTGAAGCAAGTAAAAAAAACAATGAAAGTTTTGATGCCCGCGCAAAACGGGAAATCACGGCCTCACTGGCTATTCCTGCCAATGAAAAATACAGTATCCGGATTTACAAGGAATACATCAATGCCGACACGATTGAAGATGCGATTATTACGCTGAACAGAATGGAGTATGCAATCAATCAATCCATTAAAAACAAAAACGAGGCAAAAGCCGCTGAAGTAGGATATACCGGAAATTACAACTACATCTTCTATTACGACGGAGCTATCGACCGCATTTCAAATCCCATCTTTGCTCCTTCAAGTCCGGGAAGAGAATTGGATGTTGAGTTCCGTTCCATTGTTGCACCAACCAGAAAAGATATCATTATCGGATACCGCATTCGTAATTCCGGATGGAAAAGTTATTTCTCTGTGTTCAATGACCACGATCTGATGATGGTTTTCCAGTGGAAATGTTTTGATCATGCGGGAGAAGATAAGCCGGAAGCATTTATTCATTCTTATGAAGAAAATCCGCAGCAGGTTCCGATGGATATTGCCATTTATGAAAGTGAGATTGATGCACACACCAAAAATATCGGAGATATCTACCAATACATTCCTTCCATCACAAAGAAAAAGACGTTGAAGTTCAAATTCTTCCTGGATCCTGTGGCTAAAAAATACCGCCTTTATCCTGAATTTGCTAAAAACTTACCTCGAAGGGTATGAGTTCCGTAGAAGCTGTTATTGAAGTTCCGTCTTCTTTGAGATATCGGTTGATTGTCCCTGAAGAACCTGTTAAACACATCGTTTATGTCTTGCATGGTTACGGTCAGCTGGTTGCATATTTTCATCTTAAGTTCGCAGGAATTTCTTTAAACGACACGCTTTTCGTATTTCCGGAAGGAAGACACCGCTTTTACTTGAAAGGAACTTCAGGAAGGGTTGGTGCATCCTGGATGACGCGCGAATGGAGGGAAGAAGACATTCGATTAAACGTTTTGTCACTTGATTTGCTTCATCAGGAAATCAGTCAAAAACATCCTGCAGAAAAAATCACCGTACTTGGTTTTTCACAGGGAGGTGCAACTGCTGCCAGATGGTTGTCTTATGGAAAAATCAACTGCGACCATTTCATTTCCTGGGCCAGCGTTTATCCTCCGGACCTGACGATTGAAGAACACAGATCGATTGCTAAAAAATGTACCTTTGTTCTTGGAGCCGAAGACGAATATTTTCCAGCATCCGAACAGGAATCCCTGATTGCTGATTATCGGTCGAAAGGAATTCAAATTGCCCGTTTTGAAGGCAAACACGACATTCACGAAGAAACACTTATCGCAATATTATGAAACAGTTTGCTACACTCTTTTTAATTCTTTTTACTTCTCTCACCAGTTTCAGTCAGGTAGATGATGAACTGTACGTAGATGATGAAAAAACAACTGATTCCCGTTTCGAACCTTACTATGAAATCGGTGCGGATATACACTTTTCTGCAGGTAGTTACGGTGGTACCGGTGGATTGGGTTTAAAATTCGGGATTGTCCGCAACAAATATGTTTCTTTCGGTCCTTCTCTACGCTATCATTATTCTTCTTACAAGAGCCCGCAAACCGGTCTTTCGGGTTCCTATTCTGTTTATGGCGGAGGAGCCTTCGTTCATGCCCGTTTTTTCAACTACCTGTTTGTAGGATTTGAATTCGAAATGCTTTCAAATCCGTATAGTTATGCAAATGGGGTTATTTCGGCTAAAAGAGTCTGGGCGCCAACCGGCTTGCTTGGTTTTGGGTTTTCCCATGCATTCGGTGAAGAACAAAATTTCCGTTTGAATGCCGGAATCATGTACGATATTATCGATAATGCAAACAGCCCGCTCAGAACCGGGTATTTCATGAAAAAGGAAAACGGAACTTTAATTCCTTTGATCTATCGGATTGCCTTTTTCTTCAAATTGTGATCTGAACAAGGTATAAACAGCAGGATTCATTGAAAATGATTTGTCCCTTAAGCTAAAAAGTGGATTTCTGTATTTCAATCAGGCGGTTCCAAAAAGCACCTGCATGATTCATAATTTCAGTGTCTGCTAGCAGGCACTCTTTATCTTTCCCACAGATGCACAGATTAGAGCGAGCCTACCGGCCTTGCTTAAATGGCGAATAAAGACGCAGGATAGTCTGAGAAGATATTATGCAAGGTATAAACGACCCAAAGAATTTCTAGTATCACCCGATTCTCTGCAAAACAAAAAATCCCTCGTCAGTGACGAAGGATTTTCAAGTTCTTTTTCAGTTCTTATTTCAAAGTACCCATCGGGCCGAAATCAACAAGTTCTACGTAGAAAACCAATGTTGCGAACGGCGGAATGCTGTTCGGATCCGGAGATTGTTTACCGTATGCCATGTTTTGTGGAACGTACAATTTGTACTTCCCTCCTTTTTTCATCGCCGGAATACCAAGCGTCCATCCAGGGATTACTGATCCTAAGTTGAACACCGGAATTTGCGGATTACTCAACGATGACTGTAAGGTATCGCCTTCCGTATTCATCAACACATAATGTGCTCTTACATCACTTGCAGCTGTTGGGCTTGCGCCATTTCCTGCTTTGATGGTTTCCAGATAGATTCCGTTTTGCAATTCCTTAATTCCCGCGATTGTTTTCACTTTTGAGAAATAAGCATTTTCTCTTTTCGTTACTTCAGCCATTACACGGTTATTGATCTTCGTCATGAAATCTTTCATCATCATGTCTTTCACATCTTTCTTAATCAATGTGTCCGCTTTGTTCAATCCCAATTCAAAACCGTAGATCAAGTATTCTTTGTCGAATTCATCATAAGATTTTGCCTGTTCCCAGCTTGTTTTGAACATTCCTCCAAGAAATTTCCCGATACAAAGAGAAGCTTCTTTTGCGTGCTCTTCGTGAAACTCTTGTTGAGTTTGTCCCAACAATTTCTGAATCGTTTGCTGACAAGCCGCATCAAAGGACTTCTCGTCATTCAAACCAGTCTTAAATCCTTTCAGAATCTCTGCTTTATCGTATTTTGCAAAATTCGGGTCCTGCAATAACTGTCCGGCATTATCTGATCCCATCAAGTAGGAAATCTTCTGCTTCGGTGAATCTAAAGGCAATGATTTTACTCCTCCTGCTTCAGTCGAATCACTCCCACAAGCAACATTCAATGCTAGCAACAGGGATGCTAAAATTATTTTTTTCATCTTAGTTTTCAATTCCTAAAAGTTCAACATCAAAAACAAGTGTCATAAACGGCTTGATTGCTCCTCCCGGATGTGGATGTGCTCCGTAAGCTAAATCCTGAGGAATGTACAAACGATATTTAGATCCAACCGGCATTAATTGCAATGCTTCTGTCCAACCTTTAATCACCTGATGCACTCCGAATGTTGCAGGAATTCCGCGTGTAATAGAGCTATCGAATACTGTTCCGTCAATCAATGTTCCGTGATAATGAACATTTACCGTATCCGTGCTTTTCGGCTTATCACCCGTTCCCAATTCAATTACTTCGTATTGCAAACCTGAATCAGTTGTTGTAACTCCTTCTTTCTTTGCATTTTCAGCAAGAAATTCTTCTCCTTCGTTCTTATGTACTTCAAACTTAGAAGTAGTGATTTCCTGAATATATTTTTGAATGATTTCGTTCGCCTGATCCGGTGAATACTTCATTGTTTTCCCTTGAAAAACATCTGAAATTGCTTCCGCCATAACAGCCGGATCAATTCCTCCCAAATCTTGTTGTAATAGGCTATCTGCAACGCTTAAGCCAATACAGTAGCTAACTGCTTGAATATCTTGTGACATGCTTTATAAATTTGACGTAAAGATAATTTATAATTACGAATGCCGAATTAGGAATTACCAACGCTGGTCAAATTTAAGTTAATTATGCAGCTGCGATTGAGGAAGTAGTCTTAAACAATTCGTGCTTTCAGATTGAATTTTTCGTAGTTTAGTAATCCTAAATCATTCATGCTCAATATGAAATTTATCAGTTTACTCTTATCGTTGTTTATTATTTTGAATTCATTTTCTCAAAGTTCTCTTTACGAACAAAGCAAAAAAAGCTATGATGAAAATGATTATAAGAAAACAATTGAACTGACCACCAAATTGATCGAATCCGATAATAAAGATTGTAAAGCATATGCTCTGAGAGGTATTGCATATAAACAATCGAATGAATTAGCCTTGGCGATGAATGATTTACTTGTAGCTGCAACATGTGATTCGACTCGTTCCAGTACTTTCAGAAATCTTGCAAATGTTTACGCGCTATATGGAGATCTTGAAACAGCAATTTTGACATTTACAAAAGCAATTAGTCTTGATAAAACAGACATGAACAATTTTTTAGATCGGGCATTGTGCGAAAAAGAATTAAACAGATATGATGAAGCTATCGAAGACTTATTTATTGCAATCAGTTTAGATTCAACCAATCACGAAATTTATGGAACTTTAGGTGAAATCTACCTCCGTACAGTTAAATATGATCAGGCATTAAAAGCATTCAACAAATCAATTTCTTTATCTCCGAATGCATTAAACATTACATTATCGGGATTAGCTCAGGCAAATCTGGGCAACTTTAATGAAGCGATCGCTCTGTTTACGAAAGCATTTGAGTACAACGATGTACCCAAATCCGGTATTTACATTTATCGTGGTGAGATTTATTTGCGCTTATCGAAAAAAGAAGAAGCATGCAAAGACTTTGAAAACGCTTATAAACTAGGAGATATTGAAGGTTGGAACTTACAAAAAAAGCATTGTCAATAAGGCTCAGGCAATTCGTAATCAATCCCGGTTGTATTTCTTCTGCTCTTCTTCATATCTCGGAAGATTCTTTTTGTATTCTTCCAGATTCCAGGTCATTTCCCAATACTTAATATATTCTTCCAGAGAATTCAAACCTACTTCCGCTCTGCGTTTGTTTACGTTATCAGGATCTTCCAAGGGCAAAACATAGTTTTCTCCTGTTTCCTTGAAAAAACCGATCTGACTGCCGTAAATCTGTTTTTTGCCTTGTCCGAGTGCCACACGATCTTCCAGCAAAGCCAGACTTGAAGCCTGAGCATTTCCTTTCGCAACTGCTTCACGCATCATGGGCAGGTATTTTTCCTGTGTTTTTTGATCGGCATGCTGAATCACCAAAAACAAGGTAGAATTTCCTTTTTTACCTACTACATCAGCTCCCAGCCATCCTCTTGTATCGAGAATCTTTGTGATCTCAATCAGATTCAGGGAGTCTTTCACGCCTGCTATTTTCCACAAGGAATCGATTTGCGGGGAATTCCATCCGTATTTCTCCTGAATTTCACCCATCTTCATCCGGATTCCCTGATCTTCGTCATAAATCGAATCCAGTTTCATAAGCAGCGGTTTATCAAACTTCGCTTCTGCTTTTTCTTTATTCTTTGTTACCAGCTCAATAACTTTCTTCCAGCGCTTGTCCTTATGCAAAGAATTGAGATCCGAATCAGAACTGATATGACTCAGATTGGTGTAATATCCGCTTTTGGTAATTTGAAACAACTGCTCAAAAGCAGCATCGGATTTCCCGGATAAAGCCCATGAACAAGCCGCATTGTAACGATCTTCCGGATGAGTTTTTTCGCCAAAAATGACAAAAGCCTCTGCAAATTTCTCTGCAGAGGCTTTGAACTCTTTAATTTCATAAAGACCAAATGCCAGTGTTACCAATGAATCATACGTCTTTTCTTGTTGTGCATTTGCGTGCGCATTCCGCACCCAGAAAAAACAAGTAAAAATCAATGCACTGAAAATAGATGTGGTTCTGATCATTTGATATTTATTGGGCTTTGTTATGAGTTACAAAATTAAGCAGCTCAAAAACCAAATACTTGTAGAATTGGGACTTTTATTCGTCAAACTTCCAAAAAATATCTTCTTCTCCCATTTTTTGAATGGATGCGAAAAAAGTACTCGGATTTTGTCCGGTCAGTTCTTTGAAACGGTTCGTAAAATCAGACTGATCGTAGTACAAGCTGTAAAGAGAAACTTCCGTCAGATTCTTTAATCCCAAATTGTTTGCTCCCTGAATACTCATCCGGAACTTGACTACTTTTTTGTATTCTTCAATTGAACAGTAAAGATGCTTTTTAAAGTGGCGAAGCAGCGTTTTCCGGCTGATTCCGATCTTCGAAGCCAATTCATCTACCTGAATCGTACCAAAAGATTCAAAAATATGTTCCAATGCCGCTTCCACCTGTTTCAACTCCGGATTCGGCTTAAAACGTTTTTCAAAAACAGCATCCAGCAGATCTCTTTTCAGCTCTGTTTCCTCCACATCGAACACTTCCTTTAATTCAGGAAAAATATCCGGATTCCAATGTGAAAATGAAAATGTCTTCGGATCATACAACTCCGAAACAGGCACTGAAACAAAACGATTAATTCCCAATGGATTAAAAGCCACTCCGATCTTCTGAAAAATCCCCTTTAATTCAACAGGAATTTGCCGGTCGTAATTCATCGTGAACAAGGTTCTGAAGCTTTCTCCTTCCTTGTAAACCGTAAATCCGTGTTTAAAATGAGGGTAAAACAGGTAGTTTTTCCGGAAATCCACCTCATTGGAATGGTGGAAATAATAGTATGAAATGTATTTTGATACCAGTTCATTCTTCGGCCGGATAGTCACAAAACGTTCCATGAAGATAAAGGTAGTTTGTTGCGGGAATTTAGTTGATCTAACAATTGTTAAAAAAGCTTCTTTTCCATCTTAATATTTCCGCGTTCATACACTCCCGGTTCCAATTCAATTTCTTCAAATCCGTATTTCCGGTAAAGATGAATTGCTGATTCCAGCATGGTGTTTGAATACAAAATCAGCTTCTCGATTTGTTTTTGTTTTGCGATTTCAAGGCAATGTTCCAACAAAAGCGTTCCGATTCCAAAACCCTGAGCGGTTTTAGCTACAGCCATTTTCCCCAATTCAAAAACAGTATCAGACTTTTTTATCAAAGAAGCCGTTCCAATGATTTCATTTCCTTTTGCTGCGTAAAAAATAAAGCCGCCTTTGTCGATAATGTGTTCTTTCGGGTTGGAAAGGGATTTTTCGTCTCCCTCTTCCACCCAAAAATATGTTTCAAGCCATTCGTAATTGAGGATTTTGATATACTCTTTCAATTCTTCCGAATAGTCGATGATCTTTATCTGATCCATATTGATTTTACCCGATTAAGCCTTTAAAGCTGCTTCCAAATCCTCCCAAATATCTTCAATGTGTTCCAAGCCGATACTCAAACGAACCAATCCATCGGAAATCCCCACTTCTTCGCGTTCTTCCTGCTTCAGTTTGCTATGTGTTGTGGAAGCCGGGTGAGTTGCAATACTGCGGCTGTCGCCCAAATTCGGAGTAAGTGAAAACAAACTCAAACTGTCCAGAAACTTTCGTCCGGCCTGCAATCCACCTTTGACTTGAAAGGTAACGATTCCACCTCCGTGTTTCATTTGTTCGCGGGCAATATCGTGCTGCGGATGCGATCCTAGAAACGGATACTTCACCCAATCCACGTGTTCGTTTTTCTCCAGTCTTTTGGCAATCTCGAATGCTTGCTGGCAGTGTTTTTCCATTCTCAAATGCAAGGTTTCCAAAGCCTTTGAAAGAATCCACGCATTAAACGGTGACAATGCCGGACCGCTGTGACGAGCAAAAGCCTGAATTTTAGCAATCGTTTCTTTTGTCGAAACGATCAATCCGCCCAAAACACGTCCTTGTCCGTCCATATATTTGGTTGCAGAATGAATGGTGATATCAGCTCCCAAAACAAGCGGCTGCTGCAAAACCGGAGTTGCAAAACAATTATCCACCACCAGCAACACGTTTTTCGACTTGCAAATCGCCGCCAGACGTTTGATATCAATGATGTCCAGCCCCGGATTGGAAGGAGTTTCAATGTAAACAATCTTCGTTTCAGGCCGGATTTCCTGTTCATATGCTTCGTAATCAATTGCATCAACATAGGTCGTTGTGATTCCCCATTTCGGGAGAATGTTCACAAACAACTGATGTGTGGACCCGAAAACCGATTTGGACGAAACAATGTGATCTCCGTTTTGAAGCAGGGCAGCAAACGTGGTGAAAACGGCAGCCATTCCGGTTGCAGTTCCCCAAGCCGCTTCTCCACCTTCCAGGCGCGAAACCTTTTCCAGCAATTCATCTACATTCGGATTTGAATAACGCGAGTAGATATTTGCTTCAATTTCATCCGAAAAAGCTGCCCGCATTTGTTCCGCGTCATCAAAAACATAACTCGAAGTCAGGTACAAGGGAACACTGTGTTCCGCTTCCTGAGAACGTTCATTTTGAATTCGGATTGCTAAGGTTTCGCTTCTGTAATTATTCATGATTGATGTTTGACTTCTGTTTTTATAATGATCTGCGGATTCAGCGATGCTGAAACGGAGCAATATTTTTCGTGGCTCAATTTAACAGCTGCTTCTGCTTTTTCCAGATCGACTTCTTTGTTAAAGGAAAAAATTAAATGAAAGGATTCAAATGCTGCAGGAACAGCGTCTTTTCTGTGTCCTTCGATGTTTATTTCGTAGAAAGTAACTTCCTGACGCTGCTTTTGCAAAATCAGTAAGACATCGATCGACATACAACCTGCCAACGAGCTGGCAAGCACTTCCATCGGGCGCATTCCTTTGTTTTTTCCCCCGATTTTTTCGGTAGCATCCATCTTAATCGAAACACCTGATTCATTTTTTACTTCTATTACGAATGGCGATTCTACCAGTTTTAAATCCAATTTCATGACAATTCCTCTATTAAATGCGTTTTATTTTCAGCATTAAGGTCGGATTTTTTTGCCAATTGAACACTATCAGGAACCACTGCCAGAAAATAATCAGACGCATCGTTCCAGTTTTGTTTTAAAATTTCTTCGTAAGCAACAACCCCGATTTTATAACTGTGAGATTGTCCGGAATAGGATTCATGCGTTTCCAGGAATTCAATCTGATCGAGTTTTTGCTGAGAAGTTGCACTGATGTAAACCTTTACCGAGAAGTCCGTTTCAAAATTCAGACTTTCCTCCGTTGCAGATTTTTTGTACTCGTATGCATAATCAAATTGCAACGCGGAAATATCGGAAAGCACCGCACTTGCCGTTGGATGGCTTCCTGCACCTTTTCCAAGAAATAATTGTTTGTCTGAAAACAATGCTTCCACAACAACGGCATTGAACTCATTTTCCACATTGAATGCAAAATGATTATCCGGAATCAAATGAGGAGCCACAAAACCTACAATCTGATTGTTGATTCGCGTTCCGAAAGCCAACAGTTTAATCTTCAAGCCTTTTTCACGTACATAGGTCGCATCCCAATCCTTCAACTGGCGAATTCCATAATTCCACACCTGATCCTGCTTTGCCGTAAAGCCAAATGCGTGCTTCAGCAACAAGACCAATTTGTATTTGGCATCAAAACCATCCACATCTGAAGTTGGATCCAATTCAGCGAAGCCCAATTCCTGAGCAGTTTTCAGCGCTCCATCGAACGACTGACCTTCGCTTGTTTTCGTGAGAATGTAGTTCGTTGTTCCGTTTACAATTCCGTGGATATTCGAAAGCGAATCATTGTTATAATATTCTTCCAGGTTTCGGATGATTGGAATAGAACCACCTACCGATGCTTCATATAGAAACGACACGTTATTTTCCTTTGCTAAAGAAACCAATTCGTCCAGATAGTAAGCAATCAGTTTCTTATTTGCAGAAACCACATGCTTTCCGGCTTTCAATGCTCTGGTAACGATTTCATAGGCCGCTTCGTAGTCGTTGATCAATTCCACCACCACATTGATTTCCTCATCATTCAAAATGCGGTTTGCATCCGTACTGAAATAACTCTGATCAATGATGCGTTTTTTGCTTAAATCTTTAATGACAATGTGTTTAATGGAAGCCTGAAGCAAGGTTGTCTTATTTAAAACCTCATACAAACCGGTTCCAACACATCCGAAACCAAATAATCCTATTGTGAGTTGCTTTTTCATCTTAATTGTTTTTTAAAAATTGTTTAATGTGATTTGCCAATGTTTCCGTTTCTACTAAAAATCCGTCGTGACCAAAATCTGACTGCAGGCTAATCAATGCAGCGTTTGGCAAAATTTTGCTGATTTCTTCCTGCTCTGTAATCGGGAAAAGTAAATCCGAATCAATTCCAATTACCAAAGCAGGCATGAGACATCGCTCAAATACTTTTTCGTCTCTGTCTCTGAAAACATTGTGCGAATCCATTGCTTTGGACAAATACCAATAACTGAACGCATTGAATCGTCCGGCTAGTTTTTCACCCTGATACCGTTGGTAGGAATTCGCTCTGAAATCATCGAATTTCGCATCGTTTTCTTCACTTTGAGTGATCTTGTAACCGTCATAGGTTCTGTAACTCAGCATCCCGATTGCTCTTGCAGCTTTTAATCCGTTTCTTCCACCGTGTTCGGTTTTTGAGAAAAAAGTCGGATCGGATTCGATCGCCATTCGCTGCGCTTCATTGAATGCAATTCCGAAGGGAGAATGTTTCAGGTTTGTTGCAATCGGAATAATGTGTTCTATTTTATCCGGAATCAAAAGCGCCCATTCCAATACTTGCTGTCCACCCAGTGAAGCTCCGATTAAAGCATGAATTTTTTCGATTTTCAGTTCTTTCCGAACCAGTTCCAATCCTTTGACCATATCGCGGATCGTCAGTACGGGAAATTGATCGAAACGCTCATTTTCAGGCAATTCTTCGCTCAAAGGACCTGTTGATCCGTAAGCGCTTCCGGGAACATTTACCGCAACGATAAAATAATTTTCAGGATCGAAACATTTTCCGGTTCCAAACAATCCGTCCCACCATTCCTGAACAAGATGATTTCCGGTGAGCGCATGACACACCCAAACCACATTCGACTGATCTTCATTGAGTTTTCCCCAGGTTTGATACGCCAAAGAGATTTCCGACAGTTTTTTGCCCGATTCTAAGGTAAATGCGCTTTTCTGCGAAAAAAATTGCTGTGTTGGCTGCAAAAGCAAAGCCTTTGAATAAATTGTTGACATAAAATGTGTTGTAAATGAAAAACTATTGAGCTGAGAAAATTAACAGCAGCAACAACAACACATTTGGCTAACGAAAGAAAATGAAGGATTTGACCCGGGGTTCGGGCTGAAGTTTTGATCGTAAATTTTTGCACTTTTCATAAACACAATTTTTATATTCGCCTGATCACAATTTGTATCACGCTCGGAAGTTGGCACCGGTTTTCCAATACTGACAGAAATCATCAGCACTTAAAGTTGGTTGCCAGAGGGTCTTAAAGTCCGTCTCTCGCCTCTTCTGTATAAACTAGTTGTATTCTCGCTTAGAATTACGATGCAAAGATTCTTAAAAGAAATTGATAAATGCAAATTTCTTTCGAAAAAAATTTGATAAATTGAAATAAAACAATCAGGTTCAATGGCTTAAGTATTCAAACTATTACTTAATTAAACCAATTTTGAATTTTTAAACTTTTGAATTAGTTAGCACTCCGAAATATTCACCGGAATATTCGTTGCCAATCCGCCATCAGAAGTTTCCTTGTATTTTTCGTTCATGTCCAAAGCAGTTTCCCACATCGTTTTGATCACACCATCCAATGAAACTTTTGCAGTATCCGGATTTCCCTGTAACGCCAGCTGGCACGCGGTAATCGCTTTGATTGCCCCCATTGTATTCCGTTCAATACACGGAATCTGAACCAATCCTCCGATCGGGTCACAAGTCAATCCCAAATGATGTTCCATAGCAATTTCAGCAGCCATCATTGCCTGATTCGGGTTTCCACCCAAACATTCGGTTAAAGCAGCAGCAGCCATTGCGGATGAAACTCCGATTTCAGCCTGACATCCTCCCATCGCGGCAGAAATTGTTGAGCGTTTCTTGAAAATACTTCCGATTTCAGCCGCAACTGTCATGAACCGAATAATGTCTTTCTCTTCGGTTCCTCCGGCAAAACAGACATAATACATCAACACTGCCGGAATAACTCCCGACGCACCATTTGTTGGCGCTGTTACCACTCTTCCGAATGCCGCATTTTCTTCGTTTACAGAAAGTGCAAAACAGCTTACCCAATTCAAGGTGTTCTGAAAAATATTGCTCGTAGCCTGAATCTGCCTGATAAAATCTTTCGAATCCTTACAGGCAATTCCGTTCAACAGTCTACGGCTCATTTCATATGCTCTTCTCTTTACGTTCAATCCTCCGGGCAAAGTTCCTTCTGTATTCACACCACGGTAAACGCATTCGCGCATCGCATCCCAAATCTCCAGACATCCGGAAATGGTTGCTTCCTGAGGTCTCCAGGCAAGTTCATTTTGCAAAACGATTTCAGAGATTCCTACCTTTTGTTCTTCGCAGTACTTTTTCAAATCTGCAGCTGTTTCGATAGGAAACGGCAATTGTACCGAATTGGACGAATCTTTTCCTTCCTCTCCTTCTTTCACCACGAAGCCGCCTCCAACAGAATAATAGGTATGCGCTTCCTCGAATCCATCCATCATCGTAACTGTCAAAGTCAGCGCATTCGGATGTCCGGGAAGTGATTTATCGAAATGGAAAATCAAATCTGTAACAGGATCGAATGTAATCACTTGCTCACCACAAATTTCAAGTGTCCTGGTCTGATGAATTTTTTCAAATTTCGGATTGATCGTGTTGACCTCAATTGTAACAGGATCTTCTCCCATCAATCCCAATAAAACCGCGATATCTGTTCCATGACCTTTCCCTGTTTTTGCTAATGAACCGTACAAATCCACATGAATTCGCTTGATTTCATTAATCCCGGGATTGATTTTATACAGATTGATGAACTGCTGAGCAGCTCTCCAGGGTCCCATCGTATGAGAGCTCGACGGCCCTACTCCGATTTTGAAAATATCAAAGACACTAATTTGTTCCATGGGTGAGTTTTAAAGACGCAAGGTTACATAAAGAAAGAGTAATCTTACCTCATGCAAAGGTAAGTTTTCATCAGCAGAATGTTAAGAATTCTAAGATGATTCGTCAGAAATAAAACACTATTCCTTTATTCTGTTTTTACTTCCTGATTGTTTCTGTTTAAATCGGAGAATTTATCCGTTTCTTAACCGTTAAAAACATTTAGAAGTCCGGTATCAGAGAGTTTCAGGAAAACCTTCCCGATAAGCCCTGTCTTTTTATCGCGTGAAAACCCATTCTGAAGCAGTCGACTGCTTTTCATCAAATGCATATCCATCTACATTATATGCTTTCAGATCTTCCGGATTGGTAATTTCATTCTGAACAATATATCTGGCCATTGCTCCTCTCGCATGCTTTGCGAAAATCATCACCACTTTGTACTCTCCATTCTTAAACTCTTTAAAAACGGGTGTTACAACCGGGTTTTTAACTTTTTTCCACTGAATTGCCTTGTTGTATTCATTCGAAGCCAGATTGATGATTGCTTCGTTTTTCTCCGTTTCTTTCAACAGGGATTTCGTAAGCTTATCTCCCCAAAACTGATACAAGTTCGCTACGTTTTCCTTAATATCCCATTTTGTTCCCATTTCCAATCTGTACGGATGAATCAGGTCCATTGGTTTAAGCAAACCATACATTCCGGATAAGATTCTCAGATTTCGCTGTGCTTTTTCCAATTCTTTCTCAGAAAGTGTTTCAATATTCAATCCTTTATACACTTCTCCGGTAAATAAAAACGCAGCAGGTCTCACTTCATCTGTCGGTTCCGGAGAAAGATACCAGGCTTTATTTCTATTCACATTCAGCTCAGCAATGTCTTTCGAAACATGCATCAATTCCATAATATCCTTCGCCTTCAACTTTTTCAACTTTCCTGCTAACGTTTTTGCTTCCTTTGAAAATGCAGGTTGTGTGTAGCTGAATTCGGGAAAAGAACAGTTTTCGTTGATGGATTTTGCCGGGGAAATGAGAATTTTCATAAATCTGATTTGTTTCCTCAAAAATACGCTGAAAAAACGAAATTGGTTTTCGCCGGTAAACACAAAAATCACCCCGGGACAAATCCCGGGGTGATCATTCCATCATGTATTCTTTGATGTTCGCTATTTCAGCAAGGTAACATGTCCTTCCAGTTCAACTTTTTTATCCGAATGTTTATTTTTCACCTTGATTTTCCAGATATACGTTCCGTCAAGCAGTTGTTCGTCGTGATATGTTCCATCCCATCCCTGTTCGTAATTCAGCGATTCAAATATCAGCTCTCCCCATCTGTTAAAGATTTGCAGATGATAACTCTGCGTATCAAAACCTGCTGTCAAAACCGGATGAAACACATTGTTGAATTCATCTCCATCAGGAGAAAAGGCATTCGGAACATAATAAATGAGATCTTCTGCCACGTGCACGGTTCTGTACATCGTATCTCTGCAACCATATTCACTGATTGCAATGAGCATCACTTCATAATCTCCGGGCTCATTTCCGGGGAACAAATGTGTCGGATTTTCATTGATACTGCCAAATCCGTCTTCGAAATCCCATTGATAGTTTGTTGCTCCGTAGGAATGATTGAAGAAGTTGACAAACGTATTAGACATCTCCAAATTTGCCGGGTCCAGATCGAAATCTGCAATCGGATTCGGATACACACATAAAAATGCCGACTGTGTTCCTGTATTGGTACATCCTTCCGGGGTTGAAACAGTCAATGTAACATCGTAGCATCCCGGATTGTCAAGCGTAACAGCTACTGTTCCGCAACCGGTATACTGTGATCCGTCTGATAAAAACCACTGACAATTGTTCAGGTTTCCGGTCGATTGATTGGTTAATGTTGCAACCAAAGGTGAACAGCCCTGAGCGATTGATGTCGTGAAATTAACTTGTGGAATCGGAATCACCGTAATGTAAATGACATCTGTATTTTTACAACCGTTTATGTCTGTTCCTTCCACTGTATAATTCCCGGAAGCCGGAGGAACAAAAGCAACTCCATTAACCACGTAGTTATCCCAAACGTAAGTAGAAGCTCCCTGACCGTTTAAAACAGCAGATGCTCCGTCACAAACCGGAAAATCATTTCCGGCAAAAACAGTTGGTAAATCCCATACTCTTACCAAAATACTGTCTCCGATCGCATTCGTACATGTAGAAACTGATCCTTCCTGTACGGAAATCAGCTGATATGTAAAATCTCCCGAAACATTCGTTGGGGCCGAAACGGTTACTTGTCCGGTATTGGAAGAAACAGTCTGGTTCGCGCCTCCGTTGATTGAATAGGTAAACACGAATGGCGAAACTCCATTTGTACCCTGGAATGTAACAAGTGGTTGATTTTCATTCAGACACAAACTGATATTTCCGGAAATCGAAGCGTTTGGAAGCGGATTCACAATGATCGTTGCAGTTCCGGCTTGATTCGCCGAACAAGCTGTTGAAGATCCGTCCTGAACACTGATTAATTGGTAAACAAAAGTATCCACCACATTGCTTGGAACATTGATGATTGCTGTATTCGATCCGTTTGATGTCGTAACAGTCTGCTGAGCATTATTCAAAGTATAGGTAAACGTATAAGGTCCCACGGTATTGCCACCCGTAAAAGTAACCTGCGGTTGATTGGAATGCTGACAGATTGTACTGTTTCCTGCAATAGAAGCTGTGGGCAGACCGTTCACCAAAATAATCACTGAATCCAGTAATTGATTCTGACATGCGGTAGGGCTCGCATCCTGAACGCCTAACAGCTTGTATTTGTGAGATCCGGTTGTATTTGTCGGAATGGAAATCGTTGCTACACCGGCAGCATTGGAAACCACTTGCTGAACTGCACCACCGTTGTATGCATAACTGAAAGTATACGGCGCCGTAGCATTTGATCCGGTAAAGGTCACTGTTGGCTGCGGAGCATTCAAACACACGGTCGTATTTCCGGCAATTGTTGCGGAAGGCAATGGATTTACCGTTACTATTCTGCTGTCGGTATTGACACATCCTCCCGCACTTGTACCTGTTACGGAATAAGTTGTTGAACCCTGAGGAGGAGTAACATTCGAACCGTTAGCAGGAATTCCGTTATTCCAGACATAAGTTGCTGCCGTACCCGTTGCCTGTACGATAATCTGGCTTCCGGCACAAACACTTGTATCAGATCCTGCGTTCACAACCGGAAGTGCATTGATTGTTACCACTGTAGTCGTTACCCCATAACAAGGAACGCCCGGTGTAAATGTAATTGTGTAAAGCTGAGAAGTCGTTGTGGTGCTTGAAGATAAATCCAGAACTCCCGTAGCCGGATTAATTGTAACGGTATTCGGAGCAACGCTGTAGATTCCTGCCAAAGGAGTCGACAATGCCGGAACCGGGTCTGGAGCGTCAATACAATATGCAGGATTCGGATAGGAAACCGTGTACGGATTGGAAGGATTTATCGTAATCAAAACCTGATCTGTAGCCGCACAACCATTCAGGTCGATTCCGTTTACCGTATAAGTTTGTGTTGCCGGCGGTGTAAATGCTACATTGTTTGTTACACCGTTATCCCAAACAAAATTCGTTCCGCTTGAAGCAGACAATGTCACACTTTGACCTTCACAAATTGTTTGGTCCGGCCCACCGTCAATGAACGGAATAAACACTGTTACCGGAAACGGAGCAGATTGACACAAAAGATTTCCGTTATCATCATACAAACCTGCAATAATCACCGTATCCGAATAAATCGGAATGGTTGCGTTATTGGTAGACGGAGTATTACTTCCAGAAATATCCCACCCGATATTGGTTGTCAGACACGGGCCTGCATTGATGAAGATGTTATCCAATCCCCAGTTATCACAACAACCACCGGATGAATTTACCTGAATCCAACGAAACATGGTATTGGTGGTTGCTGCTCCCGGAGGAATCGGAATAGAGAAATTGCCCCAGTTGGTGTAGGCTGTTGCTCCGTTTACAGAAGCATTCCCTCCCGGATTTGCCGCAAGCTGGAATCCCCATGGACTGAAATAAACAAATTCAACCCACGTTGCTCCGCCATCGGTACTGTACTCGATCGAAACGCCTTCGTCCTGCTCATCTGGTCCTTCGCAAGGAACTGCTCCTCCCTGAATGGCATATTTCATTTCGAAATCCAGAGTTCCACCGGAACAAACATCGAAAATACCTGTTGTGATTTGAGGAGTTCCTCCGGCAGTTGATGCCCAGAAATACGAGGTGTTATCCAACGAATTTCCGCACAAGACGCCATAATTTGCTGTTCCTGAAACAGTCCATCCCGCCGGAAGTAAATTGTTGTTAAAATTAAAAGCCTGATTGGCTTGTGTTACGGTTCCTGCTCCGGTAAAAGTAACCGGAACCCCGGGACATACCTGTGACGGTCCTGTAACCGTGACGTTACACGTTTGTGAAAACCCTGCTGCATAGCCGAGCACGCACATTAAAAGTAATGCTGCTTTCATGGTAGTAGTTAATAAGAAGTTTATGAAATCTCAGTCGAAAGGACTTTCCTGCTCCCGCAGTTTTATTCGACGATCAAATTTTCAATGCGTAATTGCTGAAAATTCCAAGCCCCCGGAAAATTCGGGTTTCGGAGGTAGATTTTAGATTTGTCGTCCGCACCACAATTGGCTTCATAAACCTGGTTTGGCGACAAACTTAAGTAGTAGAGGCTTTCATCATTGCCATTGCAGCCTGAACATCCTTCTTCATACTGAACAACAATGTTGAACCCAACATGCACGGTTGCATTGGTTAGATTCTGAAGCTTTAAAAAAGCAAATTGATAAGCTTGTTTTCCCGATTCAACGTCACAAAGGCCACCCACATAGGATATTTTAAGTTGTGGAGTGGTAATGAGCTGGTGCTCCTCCTGTGAAAACGCTGTCGAGCTAAAAAGTATGCATACAGCAATACTTTTTGTCCATTTGAACAGTTCCCTTTTCATAATCTAACAGTTAGTAGCATCGGTCTATTTTAGTAGACAAATGGTAATTAATAGATGTGTGTTTTAATAATAACCCTCAAAAAAAATTTTAGTCAAGTCATCTATTTTAAAGACTCCTTTTTGACTAAACAGTCTGCCAATTTTATCAAAACGCAACAGCCGGTTACAATTCTACTCTTTCAGTCGAATATTAAGGTTTCGTTGAACTAGTCCTATGTAAATGGACTATAAAGATTTCAGTTTGTCCTCGAGAGGAGCATAACAAATATATAATAATTTAGTTCCTAAACAAGTAAAACGCCAGTTATTTTTGCAAAAACTTTAGGTCACTGGAATATTATGATTCAAGGTTAGAATGAAGCCAGTCATTAAGTAAAAGCAAAACCAACTGCTTTATTCAGAGGTTCACATAACGCATAACAACGTGTGATTTCTGCCCGTTTTTAATACTGATGTAGGAGACTTGCCTGTTGAATTCGTCATACGAAGTCTGATTAGTTTCAATCGGATTGCCATGCCGGTCTTGTTTCATCCATCCGGTTAGATTACCGAAAGCATCGTATTCCGATTTTTCAACTCCGATTTCATTCTGGTCTGTGTGATGAATCATTGTTTTCCGAATATGTAATCCATTTTGAAATTCGGATTGAAACTCAATTAAAACCTGTTGCTTTTCGTTCGTTTCTTTCAGATGTACAATATTATCATCTGCGTCAAACTGCTCTTCAACAAATATCCGTTTTTTATCCCGGATCAAATGAATTTCGTGGATCTCTCTTTTGGATGCGGGGAACTTAGTCACAAAATGATGCTCTATTAATTCTCCCGAATTGTATAGTCTTTCTTCGTGTGTGTTTTCACCTTTCGACTCGCGAATGATCTCTTCAATCAACAAATCATCCTGAAAGGTTTTCCTGTTGAATCCCGTGGGTGTTTTTTCCAATAGATGCTTTTCGAAAAGATAACCGTTCACTTCTATAATCTCTTCAATGATTTCGCCTGCTTTATCGTATGTGTAGCACGTTTTCGAAATCTCGATTCCATCCTGATATTCTGTGTTTTGAACAAGCCTTTTCAGATCATCATAAACAAAAAAAGTCTTGATCGAATCATCGTACCACAAGTCTTCAAATTCGATCAAAAGATGATCCGAAGTATAATGTTTACGCTCAACCAGTTTTTCAATCCCTTCTTCCATTAAAAAGGATTCCTGAATGTAAGCTTCCATATAATATGATTTAGGTACTTATGAAAACTTACTATTTCAATCCGAAATGCTTCTCAGCCTCATCTGCAATCTGACCACCAATTGCCAAAGAAGCCGTAGCAGCCGGAGAAGGTGCATTCAGAACGTGAATGGAATTATCATGGAATTCAAAACGGAAATCGTCGCGTGTGTCACCATCTTCAGCTAAAAGAAGGGCACGAACCCCTGCTCTTCCCGGATGAATGTCTTCCATCGTCAAGCTCGGGATCATACGTTGAAGTGTTTTCAAAAACAAACGTTTTGAGAAAGCGCGTCTGTATTCGTCAATTCCGAATTTCATGTTATTGAAAAACAATTTCCAGGTTCCTTTGTATGTCAAAGCATCAAAAGTATCTTTCATGGAGAAATCTGTTTTCCCGTATCCTTCGCGTTTGAAGGTAAACACAGCGTTTGGTCCGCATTCTATTTCTCCGTTCGTCATACGTGTGAAATGCACGCCCAGGAAAGGGAAATCCGGATTCGGAACAGGGTAAATCAAATTCTTCACTTTGTGTTTCGCTTCTTCGGTCAATTCGTAATAATCACCTCTGAAACCAACCACTTTTTCTTTCAACTTCACACCGTCTTTTTTCGCCAGACGATCTGCCTGAAGACCGCCACAGAAAATCAGGTACTTCGCTTCGATATTTCCTTTATTGGTAACAACCACTGTTTTTTCAGCTGATCGTTCGATTCCAATCACTTCATGGCTCAATTTCATGGCACTTTTAGACTGCATGGAAAGAGCAATCTCAGCCATTTTTTCGGTAGCGCCACGGAAATCGATAATTCCCGTACAAGGAACCCAAATTCCTCCGATGCTTTTTACGAAAGGCTCAATTTCATTGACACGTTTCGCATCAATCATTTCAATTCCTTCCGTATTATTCGCCAAACCGTTCTGGAAAATTTTATCCATGTTGGACAACTCAGACGGATCTGTTGCCACAACCACTTTACCGCAAACGTCATGAGCAATGTGGTGTTCTTTCGCAAAAGCAACCAATTCATGTCTTCCTGCAACACAATTCTTTGCTTTTAAAGACCCCGGCTTGTAATACAAACCACTATGAATAACTCCTGAATTGTTTCCCGTTTGATGATCTGCCAGTTTCGCTTCTTTTTCAATCAATACGATTGCCAGATCCGGATATCTTGTTTGCAATTTATAGAATGTTGCCGCTCCAACGATTCCACCACCGATAATTGCTATGTCGAATGCCATGTAGATAAAATTTGCGCAAAGTTAAAAGAAAAAGCAATAGCTTGACTGATGAAGACCAGCCGAGTTTAGAAACGTTCCTGCAAAAAATAAGTACATTTGAACAACCCGAAAAAGTACAGACTACAAATGCAGCAAACGAAAATTCATTTTGAGAACTTAAATGGATTAAGATTCATTGGTGCTTTGATGGTTTTTCTCTTTCACGGCTTCACTATTAACAGGGAAGTTTGGGGAAGTTTTTTTGAATCAACTCCTTTTTTGGTTGTCAGAAAACTGACTTCGGCCGGACATTACGGTGTGAATTTGTTTTTTGTACTCAGCGGATTTCTGATTACCTACCTCCTTTTGAAAGAACTCAAGGAAAAGGGTAAAATTCACATCGGTTTCTTCCTCATCCGGAGAATTTTGAGACTCTGGCCTTTGTATTTTGTGATTGTTCTGTTCGGTTTCTTTGTGTTTCCACATCTGCCCTTCGGAACTCAAACCGTTCATGAATTCTGGCGTTACGCACTGTTCCTTTCAAACTTTGATGAGATTATTCACGGAAGTAAAGACAGTCTCAATTTTCTTACCGCAACCTGGAGTGTGAGTATCGAAGAGCAGTTCTATCTCGGCTGGGGATTGATTATCGGGCTGCTCAAATGGAAATCGATCCGGTCCTTTCAGATTTTCTTCCTGCTGGTTGTACTCAGTTCTGTGATCTTTCGCTTTTTCCATGCAGATGACACAAGTATCCTTTATTATCATTCCTTAAGTGTGATTTCGGATATGGCAATCGGTGGTTTATTGGCAACATGGATTTTCGAGAAATCAACGATTCACTTCATTCAGGAGTTGAAAAAGGGATACATTTTCCTCATTTATCTTCTTGGAATCGGATTCTTGTTTTTGGTTCCGAAATTGCTTCCGGGTAAACTCATTGCATTGGAACGAATCATCTCCGGATTGTTTTTCGCTTTTGTTCTCATAGAACAATTACTGGCAAAGAACTCTTTTTACAAAGCCGACCGGATTCCGTATTTTGAAAGAGCCGGGAAATTAACCTATGGATTCTATTTGTTTCATTGCATCGTGATCTTTTACCTATGCAAGACTTTCGAAACACTGAATATGACGCAGCAAATCGGGTGGTTTGTACTCTATTTTGTATTATTGATCGCTTTAAACAGCCTGCTTTCGATTCTTTCCTATCGCTGCTTTGAAAAACCCTTACTTGATTTAAAAAAGTACTTCAGAGCATGAAATACAATTGAAAATGGAAACTGTAAAAGCTTTTCAATTCTCAATTGTATATTTTCACTTAACAAAAAAGCCCATCCTATCGAAAGAATGAGCTCCATATCTGATTCATTTAAATCCTATTGCAAACCGTTCAATTCCTCAATAAAATAAACTCCTTTATCTTCCATCATCTGACGAATAGCAGGAAAATCTTTCTTTGATTTAGCTTCGTGAATCTTTGCCAAAACATCATCTCCGAAGTTCAATGCCTCATCGATCAACTTGTCTGTAGCTTCAGTTTTGGAATCGTTATACAATTGAATTGAAAAACATTCGTCAAGAACGTCAATAATCATCCCGTTCAATTGCTTTTTGATTAATCTCTTATTTGCCATTTTGATACAATTTTGGGCAAAGTTAAGGAATATTATCCACTCCTTGTTTAACTTATTTAACTTCGGTTTGAATTCTGAAGCGATCCTTCAGATAAAAAATTCCGTAACTTCGCATGATGAATTATGCCATTGTAGATATCGAAACAACCGGTGGATCAACAAAATCCTCAAAGATCACAGAAATCGCGATCTACAAGCATGATGGTACGCAAATTATCAGCTCTTTCGCCACCTTGGTCAATCCTGAAATGCCGATTCCCGAATTTATCTCGAGATTAACGGGAATTCACGACAAAATGGTGGAGGATGCTCCCAAGTTTTATGAAATTGCCAAGCAGATCATCGAATTTACTGAAGACTGTATTTTCGTTGCTCACAATGTGGGATTTGATTACGGAATTATCCGGCATGAATTCAAATTACTTGGTTACGATTACCGGAAAGCGCACTTATGTACCGTGAGAGCTTCCCGATACGTACTTCCCGGGCATGATTCCTACAGTTTGGGGAAATTATCAAGAGCACTTGGAATTGAATTGACAGACCGGCACCGGGCAAAAGGTGATGCAGAAGCAACTGCGCATCTGTTTACCAAATTGTTTGCAACGGACTCAAAAGGTTTGGGGACGTTCATTCAGGAAGATGTAAACCCTAAAATCCTGCATCCGAATCTGGATCTGGAAGCTTTGGAAGAAATTCCGAACAAACCCGGAGTTTACAAGTTTTTCAACGATACCAATCAATTGATTTATATCGGGAAGAGCAAACATATCAGAAAACGCATTGAGCAGCATCTCAAGAATGTGAAAACGCTCAAAGGTTCTGTTATGCGGCAGGAAATCGCACGAATCGAATTCGAACTGACGGGCTCGGAACTGATTGCACTTTTATACGAATCGGAACTGATTAAAATTCATAAGCCGGTATACAATCGTGCACTTCGAAAGAATACCTATGCTTATGGTTTGTTCTATTTCGAAGACCAAAAAGGATATCTGCAATTATACGTCGATAAAATAAGTAAATCATCCAGTGTTCCTTTGACCACTTTTACTACAAAAAGAGAAGCAAACGATTACATTTTCATGCTCGTGGAAACACATCAGTTGTGTCAGAAACTATGCGGTTTGGAAAAAAGTACGGGTAGCTGCTTCGGTTATCAGGTCAAAAAATGCCATGGTGCCTGCGTTGGTATGGAAACTCCGGAATCTTATAATGAACGTGTTCTTGCATTGATCAATTCCCTGACTTTTGACGACGATAGTTTCTTTATTGTTGAAGGCGGAAGAGACAAGCGTGAAAAAAGCGTGGTTTGGATCGAAAACGGTTCTTATCGTGGTTTCGGTTTCGTTCCTTATTATACGGTAAAACAAGCACACCGAAACTGGCTTCGTTACATTGATCTTCATCCCGAAGACAAAGATGTCCGAACCATTCTCAGATATTATCTCAGAAAGAATCCTGAACTTTTAAAAATTCCTTTTAACGGTTAAGTCTGTTTTTCAATCTTTTCTCTGAATAAGAATATTTCCTACCAATAGAGCCAGAACGAGTGATACAATAACAATCATGACGTGCATTTTCTATTTTGATGTATCTCAAAATCAAAGGTTGTAAAATGGCTTAAAACAAAAAAGCGGCCTGTCATTAACAAGCCGCTTTTCATTCTTATATAAATCCTTATTTTACTTTCTTTGTTTTGAATGACTTTGTAAAGTCGATCAAAATTGGTGTTGCCACACACAATGAAGAGTATGTTCCGATTACCACACCGATCAACAATGCGAACAAGAATCCTTTAATTGCTGGTCCACCGAAGATGAACATCACCAACAATACTACGAACAAGATCATGGAAGTGTTGAAGGTACGACTTAACGTTTTGTTCAATGCTTCATTGATCACTTGCTTGTGCTCATGCTCATTCTTATCGAAGTTCAAGCTTTCACGAATACGGTCAAATACAATCACGGTATCGTTCATCGAGTAACCGATTACTGTCAGTACCGCGGCAATAAACGCCTGGTTTACATCCAAACTGAATGGTAAGAACCCGTGAAGCAATGCAAAGACTGAGAGTACGAACAGAACGTCATGCGCCAATCCGATGATTGCTCCCAAAGAGTACTGCCACTGACCGAATCGGATGAAGATGTAGGCAAAGATTGCAATCAAAGCCAGAATAATCGAAAGTGTTGCCGAAGACCACATTTCTTCCGAAACAGAAGCGGAAATCGAACGGATATCCGTCACCTGAATCTGACCTGATTTATCTTTGATTTTCTCAAATCCATCTTTCATTTTTTGCTCTACATCCGTTGTTGCAGATGCATCAGCCAATTTGTAGTTTGTAGTGATTTCTACGTTGTACGAGTTGGATTTCGTTTTAATCTCAACGTTGGATTTCTCACCGTCTTTTTCAATGAAAACAGATTCCATCGCATTTCTGATCGTTTCAATATCAGCTGCTTTCTCCATTTTCACACCGAATGTTCTACCTCCGGTAAATTCAACACTTTGTTTTAATCCTCTGGAAGCCATCGCAACAACTCCTAAAATTGAAACTGTGATAGAGAAGATGTAGAAATACTTTCTTTTCCCGATCCAGTCAAAATGGAAGTTAGAGAACATGTTATGTGTATACTTCGTACTGAAAGAAACTTTTCGTCCTTTTTCAATAGAAGATGTAATGATCAATTTAGAGATGATAATTGCAGAGAAAACAGATGTGAAAATACCCACGATCAATGTTGTTGCAAATGATTCGATTTCTCCACGACCAAAGATCTTCAGGATGATTGCAACCAATAAGTGAGTTACGTTCGCATCGATGATAGAAGGTAATGCTTTGATGAAACCGATATTCACTGCTTCTTCAGGAGATTTTCCGAGTGCGTTCTCCTCCTTAATCCTTTCAAAGATCAGGATGTTCGCATCGACGGCCGTACCGATCGTTAATACGATACCAGCAATACCTGCCAAAGTCAACACTGCTCCGAAAGAAGCCAAACAACCGAAGATCAGGATTACGTTAACTGCTAAAGCGATGTTTGCAATCAAACCTCCTTTTCCGTAGTAGAAATACATGTAAATAAATACCGCAAGGAAAGCAAATGCAAATGAAACCAATCCTGATTCGGAGTTTTCCTTACCGATCGTTGGTCCAACTTTCGTTTGTTCTTTGATGATACATGGTGCAGGAAGTGCTCCACCATTCAACAATCCAGCCAAATCATCTGCCTCAGCAATACTGAAGTCTCCGGAAATTTCAGTTGAACCACCGCGAATCGCATCACGAACAACCGGTGCAGAATAAACTACATCATCCATTGTAATTGCAACCGAACGACCAACGTTTTTCTCTGTCATTGATCCCCACTTCTGAGAACCGTCTGCAGACATAGTCAAACTTACAGTTGTTTGCAACGATTGCTGGTTGTAAGAACGTACTGCTGATTTAATGTCTCCACCACCAACAAGTGCTTTTCCTCCTTCAGGAATTCTTACTGCATATAATACGTAAGCTTTCGCTCCATTCTGAACATCTTCCAGATCCGCTGACCACATGAATTTCAAATCCTCAGGGAACAAGCTGATAATATCAGAACGCTTTAAAATTTCGTTTACTTTTTCAACATCTTCTGCAATTGCAGTTCCCAATCCCATTCCCGGTTGAACTTTCAAATAGTCAAACAACGGCTTTTTCATGTTACCAGTTCCTTTCAAAGAAAGTGGTTTGATCGGAGCAGCTTTTGCAGTATCAGTACCTGTTGAATCAGTAGAAACTGATGTTGTATCGATTTCAAGTTTTTTGATTTCAGGAGATCTTGAAACAACGTTTGCGTTGCTCAATGCTGTTTGAACTTCTGCCAAAGCATATGTTTCGTAGAACTGAAGATTCGCCGTAGATTGTAATTTCTTAGCTACAGTTGCCTCATCCTGAACTCCCGGAAGCTCGATATACAAACGATTCTTACGTGATTCTTTCTGGATATTCGGCTGTGCAACACCAAACTGGTTAATACGACGACTCATGATTTGCTCCACTCCGTCCATTGAGCTTGCAATCTTATCGTGGAAGTAGCTTGCAACATCTGCATTCGAAGAATTGTAAGACAACTCTTTCACTTCAGAAAGCGCAAGAATACGAGCTAATTTATCTCCTTTATTTTTCTTTTCGAACTGCTCGATAAACAAATCGATGAAGTCACCTCCCTGAGTTGTATGAATCGAATAAGCAGCATCAAATGGTTTGCTGAACTTTAAATCACGTGGGTTACGAGCATATGATTTGATGAACTCCGGAACATCGATTTCCATTGTTACACTCATACCTCCTACTAAATCCAAACCAAATGCCAAAGAACGAGCCTTTACATCTTTAAATTTTGTACCAATTACCGGGTAAACTGCTTTCTCAGCTTTCTCAGATAAAACCTGGTTAATCATTGCAGCTTTTGCAAGTTCAAATGATTCAGGCTTACTAAAATCGATAGTTGTTCCGTTATTTAATGTTACAGAATCACCGTTTGTGGCAGCTTCTTTTTTTAACTCCTCAACTCTTAGTAGGGCTTCACGTTCAGCATCGTTTTCAACGTTGATGGATACCCAAGTAAATGACAATTGATAGACACATACTGCAGTAAGCAAAATCGTTAAAAACCAGAAAAATCCTTTATTACGCATTTTGATTGATATATTTTAAGCCCGCAAATATATCATTTAAGGTTATCAATGTCAACTTATGTGTAAAACCTTTTGAAAAAAATCGCGGGGAGCTTTGATTTGCAGCAAGTTCTTCAGACAAATTCTCACAAAGAATCAGGTTGTGAATGATTTAACACCCAATGATAACTAGCTTACTGTTATCCGTTTAACTATCCGGAAATCAATTTTCAGCAGGTGATTTCTTTAAAACACAATCGATCCGGAATTGAAAGCATTTGGTAGTTTGGAAGAAAATAAAAATTATTCCTGACCGAAGGAAACCGCCGACATAATCAATAATCTTCCCTTTTTGACATTATTCGGGTTCCCGTTGATGATGATGAAGTCCTTATAGTATTTATACACCATTCCTACTCCTCTTGCATAGACTTCGTATTTTCTCCTGGAATCTATAAATGAAGAGAAATCTTCCTGTTCTACGGTAACGGTGGATGAAAATGCATTTCCGCCCAGCGAATACGATTCATGCAGACCGGAATAGTAACAATCCAAAGGATCCAGCGTGTTATAAGCGTTCATATCCCACTCGTCATCTTCACTAGGAGCAAAAACCAATTTAATTGTGCGGTTGTTTTCTTCAACTAATTCTGCTCTCGGGCCATCGATGATAGATGTCCACACATCCTGAATACTCCATGGGCCAGCAGCATCCGTACTTTTATAACGTTCAAACTTTCGGGCAATTCTTCCCTCATTGTCTATGATCGTATCCCCGATAACTGTTTTGATAAAATAATCGAAGGTGTCTTTTTGATTGATCTGTGCGTCTACCACCACTTCATGAACGGAGTAAACCACATAACGTCCTTGAGTTTGCGGGAAATAGTCGTAATACATTTCCACCGCTTCGTCTTTTTTGCACGAATTAGAAGCAGCAAGCAAGAGGCAGCAAGCAATGATTGTTATAAAACTGAACTTATTCACAGACCGAATGTACGAAAAAAAGCATTTTTAGTCATCAAAATTATTCAAACAGAGCTTCTTGATGAAAAATCATTCATTGGGATTGATTCCTTTTTCTTTCAACTGTTTCAAATATTTTTCAAGCTCTTTTCCCTCGATTCTTTTTCCCAAGCGATAATATTGCTTTCCGGTTTCCTTTCCGGTTTGGTCATGCGCAGATTGCCAGCCATGTTGAATTCCACCTTTAAACCGTTCTGTGATCATCACTTTCCCGTTCGGGTGATTAGTAACTGCAATCCCTTCCTTCTTTCCGTTGATATAAGTCACTTTACTTTTAATCACCCCGGTATCGAAGTACTCAATCACCTCTCCGTTGATTACTCCCATTTTATAAGGAGTTACCTTCGCAACCACTACACGTTTATCACTCGGATCTTCAAACACATAATAAATCGTTTGATTTCCGTTCAGTTTTCCTTTCGAATATGTTTCTTTCGTACTCAATCTTCCGGATGGTCCGTAATATTCCCAAATACTGTCTTTTTCCTGATTTCGGAAGATTCCTTTTGCCATCAGAACTCCATTTTCATGATACATTACTGCACTGGAGCGCCCTGTTTTCTCTTCGTGTTTGATAACTGCCTTCACCTTTGTGGAAGGATAATAATAATTGAAAGTCCCAACCGGCTTGTCGTCTTTAAACTGACCTTTGTATTCAAAAGCGCGGGATTTCGGATATGTTTTTTGCCAGACACCTTGTTTTCTGCCTTGCGTATCTTTCTGATTAACTGTTTGCCCCCAAATAAAAGGAGTGAAAAGCATCATAATGAAAAAAATCCTAATTATCATAGTCCAATAAGTTTATAAATGATTCCAAAGAATCACAGGTTAAGTCGGCACTTGCATGATTTGTTGCACCATTGTATCTTATAAACACTGTCTTCATTCCAAGTTTCCTGCCAAATTCGATATCGGAATCGGAATCTCCCACCATGATTGATTTTTCGAAATCAATTTCCGGAAAATCAGCTTTTGCCAGAAGCGCCATTCCTGAACCCGGCTTTCGAAGAGAAGAATTCTCCGCTGCCAGATTAGGTGCAAAATAATACGCATCAATTCGGGCATTTTCGGATTTCAACAGCTCACTACAATAACTATGAACGTCCGAAAGGTTACGCTCAGTCATCAAACCTTTTCCTATTCCCTGCTGATTTGTGACAACCAAAATCCGCGAAAACAAGTGATTGGCTTTGGAAATGGCTTTGGAAACCCCGGGAAGCAAAACAAACTCTTCCGTCCGTTTCACATAATTATCCATAATGCGTTCATTGATCACGCCGTCCCTGTCCAGAAACAGAGTCCATGATTTGTCCAAATTCCAATCTTTCATTGAGATTTTCAGATTTCCGTTTCTATCAGATAATGATTTCGGGAAGACGAGTTTCTACCGATTAATTCAGCCAAGAACCCGGCTAAAAAGAATTGAACTCCCATGATCATCGTTGCCAAAGCAACAAAGAATTCTGTGCGATCCGCCAATTTCTTTGCCGTAGAATGAATGAATAATTTATCGATTGCCAGGTAAAAGGTGATTCCAAATCCAATGATAAACAACAACGTTCCCATTGCTCCGAAAAAATGCATCGGTTTTTTACCGAATTTCCCCATGAATGCAACAGTCATCAAATCCAAAGGACCGTTCAAAAACCGGTTTAACCCGAATTTGGTTGTTCCGTATTTTCGTGCCTGATGAATCACCACCTTCTCACCTATTTTGTTAAAGCCGGCATACTTTGCTAATGGCGGAATGTAGCGGTGCATGTCTCCATACAACTCAATACTTTTTACCACCACATTTTTATATGCTTTCAGACCACAATTGAAATCATGCAGGTAGATTCCTGTCATTCTGCGGGCTGCCCAATTGTAAAGTTTGGTCGGAATAGTTTTAGTAATCGGATCGTAGCGCTTTTTCTTCCATCCGGAAACCACATCAAAATCATCTTCCGTTATCATCCGGTGCAATTCCGGAAGTTCGTCCGGAGAATCCTGAAGGTCTGCATCCATGGTTACAACCACTTTTCCTAAAGCAGCCTGAAAACCGGTGTGAAGCGCAGCAGATTTACCGTAGTTACGTTGGAATTTGATCCCGCGAACATTGGAATCTTCCAATTTCAGGGATTCAATCGCTTTCCAGGAACCATCCTTGCTTCCATCATCAACGAAAATAACCTCATACGAGAGTTTATGCTCATTGAGTACGCGTTTGATCCATGCATGCAATTCAGGCAGTGATTCTACTTCATTGAATAAAGGAACGACGATTGATAATTCAAGTTGATTTTCCAACGTTTAAACTTTTTGAACAAAAATAACGATTCTATTTGATTGACAATGGCCATTCCGACTCCTGTTCGACCGGATCTGCTCAGAGTAGCTTCCTGTCTTAGGCAGACAACGATATTTCATGATCATTTACCACAAATATGCAAGTTTTTAGCGCTCTTACCAGCAACGCTTATTGTTGTTTGAGCATTTACGGAAGAAAAAACAAAGTATCTTCTATCCTCTCGCACAGAAACTTAAAGAATAAAAATCGCAGCAATGATGAAAATGACAATGATTACAATGTATTGCCAAACATCCACAAAATAAGGGTATAGTTTTTTGTAAATCTCTTTAGCTTTAGACATCCGTGTAATTTTTCGGCTAAATTACTACTTAATTCTTTCGATTATCAAGAATAAACAATGTCATTTTGTCGCTTCAAACTGAGTGAAACTGCCTTTTTGTCCTAAAAAAGGGTTTCCATTCGCTTTGGTTCGCGATTTGACGAAAGGAAGGAAACAAAACCGAACAAAAATGGATAGCAATCAATTCACAATAAAAACCCAGGAAGTAATTCAGGCGGCTCAAGAGTATGCTCAAACCGAAGGGCATCAGGCTATCGAGAATGCACACTTACTCAAAGGAATATTTTTAAAGGATAACGACGTGGTTCCTTATTTATTAAAGCAATCACAACTGAATCCTCAAACCATTCAATTGGCATTGGACCGGATTCTGGAAAATCAAAGCAAAGTTTCCGGAGGCCAAATCTATCTTTCGCCAAAAGCACAGGAAACACTTCAATTGGCGGTAAAACTGACCAAAGAACAGGGTGATGAATATGTCACCGTAGAAATGCTTTTTCTGGCTTTGATCGAGTCGAAAGATCAGATCGGACAATTGCTAAGAGATGCGAAACTCAACAAAACAACAGTACTAAAAAATATTATGGATTTACGAAACGGAGAAAAAATCACTTCCAATCAACAAGAAGGAACCTATAAATCATTGGAAAAATACGCCAAGAACTTAAATGAACTGGCGAAAGAAGGGAAATTAGATCCTGTTATCGGCCGGGACGATGAAATTCGCCGTGTATTGCAAATTTTAACCCGACGAACTAAAAACAACCCGATTCTGATCGGTGAACCGGGAGTTGGTAAAACAGCTATTGCAGAAGGAATCGCACATCGGATCATTGACGGCGACGTTCCTGAGAACCTGAAATCCAAAATTGTTTACAGCTTGGACATGGGAGCTTTGGTTGCCGGCGCAAAATACAAAGGTGAATTCGAGGAACGTTTGAAGTCTGTGGTAAAAGAAGTGACCAATGCAGACGGAGAAATCATCCTGTTTATTGATGAAATTCACACCCTTGTTGGTGCCGGAGGTGGCGAAGGTGCAATGGATGCTGCAAACATTCTGAAACCTGCTTTGGCAAGAGGAGAATTGCGTGCAGTTGGTGCAACGACATTGAATGAATATCAAAAATACTTCGAAAAAGACAAGGCGTTGGTACGTCGTTTCCAACCGGTATTGGTTGACGAACCGGATACGGAAGATGCCATTTCGATCTTACGGGGTATCAAGGAAAAATATGAGAATCACCACAAAGTTCTGATCAAGGATGCTGCGATTATTGCTGCTGTGGAATTGTCTCAACGATACATTACGGAGCGCCATTTACCTGACAAGGCAATTGACTTGATTGATGAGGCTGCATCTAAACTTCGAATGGAAATCAATTCAAAACCGGAGGAATTAGATGAATTAGACAGACGAATCATGCAGTTGGAAATCGAGCGTGAAGCCATCAAACGTGAAAACGATACCAAGAAATTGGAATCTTTGGGAAAAGAATTGGCGACGCTGGAAGAACAGCGCAATGCCTTCAACGCGAAATGGCAGGCTGAACGCGACATTGTAGACGGAGTTCAAAAAACCAAAGAGCTGATCGAAAATCTGAAACAGGAAGCTGATCAGGCTGAACGCTCGGGTGATTACGGAAAAGTAGCCGAAATCCGCTATGGCCGAATCAAGGAAGCTGAAATCCAACTGGATCAGGCAAAGCAAAAATTGACCGAACTGCAGGCAAATTCAAAACTCATCAAGGAAGAAGTTGATGCGGAAGAAATTGCAGATGTTATTTCGAAATGGACAGGAATTCCTGTTTCCAGAATGATTGAAAGTGAAGTTTCAAAACTGCTTCGTCTGGAAGATGAACTCGGAAAACGAGTGGTGGGACAAGAAGAAGCAATTGAAGCTTTATCCGATGCGGTGAGAAGAAGCCGTGCAGGATTGCAGGATATGCGAAGACCGATCGGATCATTTATTTTCTTAGGTCCGACGGGTGTTGGTAAAACAGAATTAGCAAAAGCATTGGCAGATTTCTTGTTCAACGATGAAAATGCCATGACGCGAATCGATATGTCGGAATACCAGGAAAAACACAGTGTGAGCCGATTAGTCGGAGCGCCTCCGGGATATGTCGGATACGATGAAGGCGGACAATTGACAGAAGCCGTTCGAAGAAGACCTTATTCCATCATTTTGCTGGATGAAATTGAAAAAGCACATCCGGATGTATTCAATGTGTTGCTTCAGGTTTTGGACGACGGGCGTTTGACTGATAACAAAGGAAGAACCGTGAATTTCAAAAACACGATCATCATCATGACTTCCAATATGGGATCACATCTGATCCAGGAAAGTTTTGAAGGTGTTAAGGAAGAAAATCTCCACGAAGCAATGGATAAAGCGAAATTCAAAGTGCTTGAATTATTGAAGCAGACAATCAGACCGGAGTTTTTGAACCGGATTGATGAAACGATCATCTTCACTCCTTTGAACAAGCGTTATGTCAAACAAATTGTTCAGATTCAGTTGAACCAATTGAAAGAAATGCTCCTTGATAAAGGAATCAAAATGCATATGACAGAGGAGGCGAAGGAACATTTGGTGGAAGCCGGATATGATCCTCACTTCGGTGCAAGACCAGTGAAACGTGTGATTCAGAAACAGGTTCTGAATGAATTATCCAAGGCTTTACTTGCCGGAACACTGGATACTTCACTAACAGTAGTCATGGACATTTTTGACGGGAAGATCGTGTTCAGAAAACCGATCTCTCAGGAAGAAGAAATCCTCATTAATTTATAAGTAGTAGTAGTTTAGATAAGGTGAAAGAGCGAGGCAAGGTTTTGTCTCGCTTTTTTTTGTCCGTATGTCGTTCTCCATACTCCTGACATAAGCGGACTACTCAAAATTGACTTGAAAGAGGTGTTCTTCTACTTCAAAAAGACAAATGGGCATACATCTATTAGTCCAGTGACAGCAAGGGATTTCGTTCAATCCGAAAAATTTTATCAGGGCCGTTTAAGTATCATCATTTCCAATTACTTTTACGGCAAATCTTACGTCATCCATGAAACCAAAAACAAACCGGTCTAAACTTTTGAAACGAATCTTTCTTTTCTCTTTCCTCTTCGTGGTATTTTGGTTTTTCGGAGCCAATTGGGCTATTCAGTCGAATGCGGAAGGAAAAATCTTCGACCGGGTGAGTGAATGTCCGAAAGTAAAAGTGGCCGTGGTTTTAGGAACATCCCGAACCAATAAGCATGGAAATGACAACCTCTATTTTTCTTACAGAATCAAAGCTGCGGTGGAATTGTACCGGGCAGGAAAAGTGAAATTCATTCTGGTAAGCGGCGACAACAGTGTGGCAACTTACGACGAACCGACGGACATGAAAAACGCATTGATCGCTGCCGGAATTCCTGCCAATAGAATTTACCTGGATTATGCAGGATTCAGAACACTGGATTCGATGGAGCGCGCATTGAAAGTATTCGGACAAAAGGAAGTGATCGTAGTTTCACAGCGTTTTCACAACGAGCGCGCTATTTATCTTGGGGAACATTTTGGGATGACTGTTTATGGCTACAACGCTCAGGATGTTGCCAAAATGGGTGGTTTCAAAACAAAAGTACGCGAGTGCTTTGCACGGATGAAAGTATTTTGGGACATGATGTTCGGAGTGGATTCTAAGTTTCTGGGAGATCCAGTGAAGATCGGATAATCCATTTTCAATTATAGTTATTTTCCCAATACACTCAAAACCTGCATCAGGTCTTCTGATTTGTTCGTTCCTATCAGCAACTTCCGGCCATCTTTAAACACAAGTTGTAATCCATTTCTTCCGGAAACATTGAGCGCTTTTCCATTTCCGGTAAAACTGTATCGAATTCCCCAACCTCCATATTCTGTAATCGGTGAATACTCACGCAAATAAATCTGATCGATGTCTTCCCACTTGTATTGTCTGAATTTCAATTGGATCGGATAAAACCGCACTAAAATTCCTTCCTCCGAGATTTTGGTTTCCAGACGCAGGAAGAAAAACAACATGGAAATAACCAGCATCAGGAAAAACCCGATTAACAAACCTACGTTTTCCCATTCACTATCTCCAAAAGGTTCTCCATACATTGTCTGAGTCACGATAAAGAATCCCATGATTCCTTTGGTACCTGCCAAAATAAACCACAACCACCACTGTCTGAATTTCTGAGTTTCTGAAAATCGAATTTTATTCGGCATACCGGCATTTAATTTAGTTAGTAAATCAATTCAACTATTTACAAACCCTTGATTTTACCAAACACGATCTGGCAGCCACAAAACCAGTTTGCAAGCCACTTAATTTCAGTGAGAAAAATTGATCCTTAGCTTCACTTTGGAAAAAGCGAAATTTTCTGGTCTCGCGAATAGTATCAAGTATGTCATAAAACAGTGTTACTCAAATATAATATTATTTCGGTAATTTGTCCAACAGCAGTAAATAAGGTTCCAGCATGTGATTCATGAATTTTTCCTTGGGATCTTGCGGAAATTTCTGATAATACTCCACATCCGGATAAAGCAAAATGTAGTTTCCGCAACGGGTAAATCCGGAAGAATGAGATAGCTGAGGCGGTTCGAATCCTTTCAGATTTTTTGTCATTAATTTTCCGAGTCTTTTTCCCAGGTATTTTTCAAAACGCTTCTGGGATTTCTTCGTCGGGCGATCCATTTTATTGTACATCGTCCTGACAACCAATCGTGGAATCAAGGGTAGTTTTTTGATCGCCTTTTTTGCATCCTGAAAAGGATTTATAGCGTTAAAATCGTTCACCGTTTGAATTGAAAACGGAGATTCCGGAACCCAATCCAATGCATTGACTGTATTATAGGCCCAACCTTGCTGAGTCATTTTTTCATAGTAGTACGCAAAATACAAGTTCCCCGGTTTGGGTGCAGCGCTGCAGTAGGTTTTGAATTGCACATCCTGAGGAATAATTTTATTCTCTTTCATGATCAGCAAATGTGCAGTCAGCAAATACGCTAACGCTCCACCCTGACTATGGCCTGTAATGTAGAACTCTTTCTTTCCCTGATCGATCTGAGCAAAAAGCACCGAATCCATGTCTTTCCACAAACATCCCAAAGCGGTTGTCCAGCCCACGTGAACCAAAGCCTTCGGATCTTTCGACAACTCGTAATAAAAGGTGTCTTTCTCACTGATTTTGATCCAGCCTTTCGCCGGAATCATTCCCGCATAAAAATTCGCTCCCCAACTTGTAAAGGAACTCGTTGTTCCCCGAAGTGATAACACTCCTACTCCTTTCTGATCTTCCCAATAATCCCATTTATTATCGAAACCCAGTGTTTTGGAACGGTATTTCAATTGAAAACGTTCGGGTGCCGGCATAGAATCCCAATGTGTGGAATCTGCAAAACGAAAATTGACTTTCAATAACTCAATTGCTTCGGATTTATCATATCCCGATTTCATTTGCGACCAGGAGTATGTAAGCGAAAAGAGAGAAATAAACAGCAGCAAATTTTTCATAATGCTAAATCATGTGAGTTAAATAATCGATAATTGTCAGGAGCCGGTTCTTATTTTGATTCATCAAACGCGCAGTATATTCAACGGAATGGATACTTCCCCCGCCACTATATTGTTCCTGCATCAGTTTGCCAATCAAGGTCTGTTCGGTGGCCATCAGTTTTTTCCATTCCTTTTGCCAGGAAAGCAAGAGGTCGCAGTCTTCTTTCTTCATTTTTGCCTGAAGCATGGAGAAATACTTATCGACCAGTTTTTCGTATTCCGAAGCACAAAAAAGATTTGCCTTATTGATTCCCAAAGTGGTGGATTCCTTTTCCAATTGACGGCGGAAGATGTTTTCCAAAACAAACGTATCCTGAAGGAACAAGCGCTGAACGGAATCTGAAAAATCGGACATGCTTTCTTCCTTTGGCATTTTCCGGATCATTTGATGTGCTTCCTTTTTTAGTTCCAGCCACCAATCAGCCTTCAGCGACTCCATTTCAGAATCGGAAATCTGAGCATTCAGTTTTACTGAAAAGAAAAAGACCAGAGTAATTAGCGAACAGAGTTTCATTTTTTCTTTTAAAAATAATCATATTACTGATGCTTTGTACGAGATTTCAGGCGATGGTTTTCAATTCAGATTAATTTTTGATAAAATTATCCGTTTCATAACCGTTAAAAACCTTTAGAGGTCCGATATCAGGGCGTTTTAGGAAATCACAGGAATTTGAGGAAGAATCCTTCCCTATTAAAAAGACAAATAGATATGCGTCTATTTGCCCAGTGGTAATAAGGGATACAGTGATAAAAGAGTGGAATAAAGCTGTTTTTTCCGCATTCCCTCATATTTATCCGTTGCATAACCGTTAAAAACCTTTAGAGGCCCGGTATCATTGGGTTTTAAACAAAACCCGATTCAGATTGATGATCATTCATGCTTATTTCCCAAAACCCATTTCAAATCCACAAAAAAGGTTCTCGGTCTGGGTGGGCCGTAAACAAAGTTACTGTCCCGGAATTTCGTCGTATCAAAATCGGATTGATAGCTGTCCAATAGATTCTGAATTCCTGCACCGATGCGGATTGTTTGCTCCGAACGATGGAAATGAATACTTTTTTCGACTCTGAGTCCCAAATCCCAAAATGATTTTGTCAGCAGTAATTCATCCTGCGCAATTTCAGGAGCCCCGCCGAAATGCGGCACAAGCATGCTTCCTGTGTAAACGCAACTCACCGATCCCGACCAGGAACCTTCCGGAAAAATGGAGATCGTAGATGAACCATAGGTATTCGGTGTTCTCAAAAAGCGTTTTACCGGTTCCAATTCCAAAGACCATTGCTGCGCTTCCGTGTATCTTGATTCCTGAATCGTTACGTTCAGATCGATCTGAATGAATTTGTGCCAGCGAACACGAATCGATTCACTGATTCCGCTTACGGACGCATTCGAGCCATTGGTGCGTAAAAGAAGTGTTTTGGAAGGATCGTCACTTGGAATTTCATTCAGAACAAAAGAATGCAGCAATTGTGTGTGAAACAAGGTTGTTTCGGAAGAATACAGCATTTTCTTTCTTCTTCTGCTCCAGTTTACCTGAGCGGAATACGCATGCGAGATTTCACTTTTCAGGTTTGAATCCACCCGGATCTGAGAAATTCCTCCATTGGCAAAAGCCATGTGCATATCTGTTTCAAAGACTTGCGGTGCTTTGAATCCGTTTCCGTACGATAAGCGGAATTGCCATTGCCCGTTTGGTTTGAATAAAAGTGCCAGACGTGGTGTAAGAATCGGTTTTTTCAGCATGGAATGTTTGGTTGCTCTCAAACCAAGAACTACAGACCATTTATCTCCGAAATCCATCTGATCCTGCAAAAATGCTGCAAACTGATTGATCTGTTGATTGATGAAATAATCGTATCCGCGAATCGTATCCTGAATGGCATCGTAATAATGTTCCAAACCTCCGACCATCGTCATTTTGGTTTTTTCTCCGAACTTTTGAGTATATCCTGACTGAATTCCTGACTGCCAGGTTACGTTATTGGTTTTCCCCCAGGCATTCACGTGGTCAATTCCCGTGTAATGATTTCTGTTTGTCTTCTGATATCCGGTATATGCCTGAATATTCCATTTCTTGTTGCGCGATTTCCAGATTCCGGAAAACTGACCGATGCTCGACAACTGATTCCGGAATTCACTTTGTTCGGCTTGTTGCGGATCTCCTTTCCAGAATTGTCCGCCCTGCCGTTGTTCATGTAGAACCCAGAAATCTGCCCGAAGTTCAATCGATTTCCCTACCGTTTGAAAAGCATTCAATCCCAACAAGGTGTTGTTTACCCGCGGAATTTCTGTAAATCCATCCCCGTTTCTGTCATAACCGTCTCTGATCTTATTCATTCCGGAGAAAAGAATCCCGCTTTTCTTTGATTTCGAAACGAAAGCTCCGTTCAACTGAATCACTTGTTCAACAGGTCCGTTTTGAATCATTGAAAGTTTATCCGAAACTTCGAAAAAATTACCGGTCGGGTGTTTGGTGATAATATTAATGGTTCCGGCAATGGCATTCGAACCGTAAAGCACAGAACCTCCTCCGTTTACAATTTCGATCCGGTCTACAACATTGGTCGGAATTTGCTCCAAACCATACAAACCCATCAAAGAGGAGAACAAAGGTCTTCCGTTGATCAGAATTTGAGAATAAGATCCTCCCAAACCATTCATTCGCACCTGTGTGTAGTTACATGTCTGACAATTGGTTTCCATCCGGATTCCGGGAGAGAATTTCAAAGCATCAGAAATGGAAGTGGCAGAAATGGCACGAAATAGTTTTTGATCTATCGTAGAAACAGAAATGACGCTCTTTTTTTTCGATTCCGCTATCCGACTTCCCGTAACGGTTACTTCTTCTATTTCTCTGAGCGTGTCAGTTACAGTCTTTAGCGAATCAATCGTTTGATTTTGAGAAAAGGAAATGAATGAAATTCCGTAAGTAATAAAAAGAGTAATGTAACGCACAGTAAAATATTTTTCACAAATATAAAACTATTTTTAGACATGTCTAAAATATTAAATAAAGAAATCTAAATAATTTTATTCGATATGCTAAAACATCGCAATAAACTGAAAATAAAAGACCTGACATTTCAGTCTGGAATCGGGACGATGAACAAAACATGTTATGGATTTCAGGCGTCCAACGATCATCTTACCTGGAGAGTCTGCCAGATAAGCAGTCGATGAAATCACAAACAGAACAAAAGATTCTTTGATTTTTATCAGAAATGCCGGGTTCGGTAAACTCAAAAAAGTTTACGGACTTCCATTTTTTTTTGGGAATTAATTCAGGTGATTTTTACCAATAGACATCCATCTATTTACCCGGTCCCACAGCGGGAAACCCGGAGTAATTTATCGGAAAGTTATTCTCAGATCGGGATCAATCAGGCAAACTCGGAAAGTTCGATCCAGCGCTCGGTTTTTTCATCGATTTCAGCCACAATAGCTGCCAGTTTTGCACCCGCATCCATCAACTGTTCATTTGTTGCACCCGAATCGGACAACATATCCGTCCATTTCACTTTTTCTTCTTCCAATCGTTCCAAATCCTTTTCAATCTGGTCAAATTCATGCTTTTCCTTGAAAGAAAGCTTTCTTTTTTCTTTCGGTGCTTCTTCCGAGATCTGCTTCACTTTCACCACTTCAACCGGCTTGTCATCCGATTTGTCTTTCTTGTAATCTGCAGCCGTTTGCTTTCTGTATTCGGTGTAATTTCCAATAATGTCTTTAATCGCTCCCTGCCCTTCAAACACGAACAAATGGTCTACCATTTTATCCATGAAATAACGGTCATGCGAAACAACGATCAAACACCCTTCAAATGTTCTCAGGTAGTCTTCCAAAACACTCATTACAAAGATGTCCAGGTCATTGGTAGGCTCATCCAGAATCAGGAAATTGGGGTTCGCCATCAAAACCGTCATCAGTTTCAAACGTCTTTTCTCTCCTCCGCTCAATTTATGAACGAAGTTGTAATGCATGTGGCGCGGAAACAGGAATTTCTCCAGAAACTGTGCTGCAGAAAGCTGCTTCCCCTTTTCCAAAGGAATAAACTCTGCAATGTCACGAATCACGTCGATCACTTTCTTGTCTTCATCAACTTTGATCAATTCCTGACTGTAATAACCGAAAACAACCGTTTCCCCCGTAACTACTTTTCCTTTATCTACTTCTTCTCTTCCCTGAATAACATTCAGAAAAGTAGATTTTCCTGTTCCGTTGTTTCCTACGATTCCCAAACGTTCTTTTCGCTGGAAATTATAGGAGAAATTATCCAGAATCACTTTACTTCCGTAAGCTTTTCCGATTTTATGAAGTTCCAGAATTTTAGAGCCCAAACGCTCCATTTTTACCGGAATATCGATTTCATCCTCGTCTATGCGTTGGCTGGCAACTTTTTTAACATCCTGAAAATTGTCGACACGCGCCTTTTGCTTTGTCCCGCGGGCTTTCGGCTGACGACGAATCCAGTCTAATTCTTTCTTAAACGTATTTCTCGCTTTATCGATCGTTGATTGCAATTGCTCCTGGCGTTCTGCTTTCTTTTCCAGATAGTAGGAGAAATTTCCTTTGTATTTGTAGATCGTTTTGTCTTCCAATTCGTAGATCGTATCACAAACCACCTCTAAGAAGTAACGGTCGTGCGTTACCATCAAGATCGTAGATTTCGACTTTGAAAGGTATTCTTCCAGCCATTCGATCATATCCAGATCCAAATGGTTGGTCGGCTCATCCAAAATCAGGAAATCAGCTTCTGCAACCAAAACCTGCGCCAGAGCCACACGTTTCTTTTGTCCTCCGGAAAGACTTCCGACCAACAAACTCGTATCATTCAGCTTCAAAACGGAAAGAATCTGATTCACTTTCACTTCCATATCCCAGGCATTCAGCTCGGTCAATTCTTCGTAACAAGCATGAATCGCTTCTTCATTTCCTTCACGCAACGCCTGATTGTACTTCTTCACGATCTGCAATTCCGGCAAGTCGTGTGAGAAAACAGCTTCCAAAATAGTGTGCGATTCATCCAGAGTTTCTGTTTGCTGCATGAATGCAACGCGCAAATCATTTCTGTAAACAACCCGACCTGAATCAACTTGTTCCAGATTCATCAAACAACGCAGCAAAGTCGTTTTCCCGTTTCCGTTTTTTGCAACAATCGCAACCTTATCTCCCTGATCGATTCCGAAAGTAACATCTGAGAATATTACACGGTCTCCAAAGGATTTGGTCAGGTTTTCAACGGAAAGAAAATTCATATTGTTTGTTGTTTTAAGGGTGCAAAGATAGCACTATAATTGCGAATTACGTCCTGATAGCTATCGGGATCCGAATATCGAATAGGAAAAATTGAAAATGAAGAATGGAAAATCGAAAAGCTTCTCAATTCTCCATTAAAAGTTATCTCAATCTGTTCAAAGAATCAATCGTCTTCTTATCCTTTCTCACTCCTCTGATTCCAAGGAAAACAAAAATGAATGCTGCAGCATGTAAATAAAAGGCAATTCCAAATGACAAATCCGTAGCAGGTTCCTTACAAAGCGTACATTCTAAAGAATGAACATTCGCTCCCAAAATGATCCAAGCTGAACTTAGAATATTCAACACCAATAAAATCCAACCCAGAAAAATCTGACGATGACGCATTTTAAAGGAAAAAATAATCATCAAAGCAAAGGCGATTTGAACCAGTGAAAGCATCCAAAAATCCAATTCTCTCAATACCTCGTTCTTCGCATTTCTGGATCCGCTAAATAACTCATAAGCCGAAGCGTGAATGTCTTTTACCTGGTGAAAAGAAAATAAATCTGTTCCAAAAAGTGTCGTTGCAATCAAAAAAGCCGCAATCAAAAAATAAACTGTTTGAATTCGTTGAATCATGTTTCAAAAATTTGTTTTCAAAGATATCATTTTAGAAGGTATTCACTCCGTGATAAGGACATTTTAATCAATGATAACGGAAGCTTCAACTATTTTTATTCGGATTTATGGAAAAATGAATTAGCTTGCATCTAAACTGACAACTTAGTAACGATCAAACACCTTAGCTTATGAAACACGTTGGAATTCAACAAGCTTGTTCCGAAGACTGGAATAAGATGACACCTACTGAAAAAGGAGCTTTTTGTCAACAATGCGCAAAACAAGTCATTGATTTCAGTACTCAATCAACCCAGGAAATCAAGCGCACTTTATTGGAAATGAAAGATCAATCGATCTGTGCCAGAATCACTAGCGGACAGGAAATGACATTGAACTCAGAGTTTGAAGCCTGGAGAGAACAAAATAAGAGCAATTTTCAGCATTTATTCATCGCAGCTTTGATTATTGTTTTCGGGTTGACATTATTTAGTTGTGAAGATGAAAAAGACCGCAAAAAAATCAGTGACACACAAGTTGCTTTAGCCAGAATTATCCAGGAACCGGAAAAAGCCCCGGAAGAAAAAACCATTTTCATTGAACCGAAGGTAGCGATGGTTGAAGTCATTCATGCCGATCCTGATTGGGAAACTGCTGTGATCGTTCAAGTGGAAGAAGGATTGGAAGAAGTTGAAATCGTTCAGGACAGTCAACATGAATACTATCTTGGAGGTGCTTCGATGACAATGGTCTACGTTGATTATCTGGAAGCAACTGTTGATGAAGTTGAATTAGATGAAAACGGCGTTCCCTTTCCTACTGAATACAAGGCAACAGCTTTTCCGAATCCTGCGGTTGAAAACACCACGTTGGAAGTTCAATTCCCTAAAAAGGGACAAGCGGAAATCAATTTGTATGACATGAGCGGTAAATTGATTCAACACATTTATTCGGGGGAAGTGCCACGCGGAACTTTTAGAAATCCCATCGAATTGTTTGATTTGAATCCGGGAGTTTATCTGGCAATTGTGCAATCTGCTGAATTTAAAGAAACAGTAAGAATCATAAAGAACTAACTGATAATCAATACCCTTTAGTTTTCACGCTCTTTTTTTGCTAAATTAGCTTATCAACACAGGCAAAATCATTAGTTATGAAAACCGCACTTCTATTCGTTACTTGCGCATTCTTCCTCACTGTTTCCTGCAAAAAGAAGAAGACAGAACCGGACAATACTCCGATAACGAATTATTCTTTGGGACATTCCGGAGAAGTGGATTCTGAAACGTTTCAGTTCGATACGAATGGGATTTCTTTAAACATATTTCAAACCATCGAATGGGATGATTCGTCGTTTAAACATTACCGGATCAGAACCTGGTTGAAAGGGCCGAATCTGAATGAGAACATTGAGCCCGGAACTGAACGATTGACATTGGATTTTTCATTCCTGTTTCAGTACTCCAGTCCAGGTAATCATCCGGCTCTTACCCTATCCGCTCTTGCCGACAAGATCAACAGCTCTTCCTCGCAATGGAATGACGGAAGTGAATCGAAAGAAGTGCAGATTTTGGTTTGGGGAGGTCAGAATCCCGGTGGAAGTTTTGAGGTGGTAAATCCACAAATCAGTGCTCAGGTAATTGGAAACTCTATCCGCATTTACGGAACAATTGATTCACTCAAAGTCGGGACAGGTCAGGGACGTTATATGACAAATCTTCATTTCAATTATACCATTCCGCTTCATCCGTAGTGGAATAACGATTTACGCAATAAAAAACTAACAATCAACACCTTAATCCTTATAACATAATTCTAAACTTCAGGTCGGTTCGTAATATTGCGATATTGCAAATTTGGGCTCAATCCTTTGAATCCTATTGTTCAAAGTCTTCATTAATTCTTTGCCTGTCTCAAACTATTGAACAACATATCAAAATAAAAAAACGGCCAGACTCCTTGACAGTCTGACCGCTTCATGTGGGTATCTCCGGGTCATTAGTGTGCGTGCTGCATACAAAATACAAGCGTCTGAAACGTCCGCGTTGTTTTTGCAATTCCAAAAATCATCCTAAATACCCATTGCGGGAGAAGTCGGTGCTATCATCACCTTTACTATATTCTCCCTGATCACACCTACTTTGCACGATGTGTTTATTTTGAATCTTTCTTAAAATGATCAATGAACACTGTAAAACACATTGGTTGTATACCAACCGTCATTAAATCCCAGATTCACACCGGTCCAATCGCCGGTTGCAGGAACTGATACATTGCCGTCGCCATTCGAATCACCTCCATGAGCATCGTCCCTTACAGAAGTAAACACTGCTGAAGGATGAATATTGAAATTGCTTGCATTCCATCCTGAAATCTCTCCTCCTGAACTCAATTTGACAACAACATTAGCGCCTACAACGAACAATTCACTGCCGGTTGAACTCAGATAATTGTTTCCTCCGACATTCAGAACATAAGGCACTTCCGTTTCACTATAAACAACAGTTGTGTTTCTCATACCCGAACCATATACAACAATACCGTTATATTTATTCGTTTGGTTTGTGTTATCCGGATTGTGGTAACTATTGTTTCCATCCAATGCGTAATAACCACTTATAAGAATGGGTATGGCGTTATCATAAAAAATATTGTTGGTAACAACACTCACGGCCGGGTCTTTCATTTGCGCCCCGTCGAAAGCAGCCGTGTTATAGCTTGTACCGCCATAAGTATGGGCAAACGTACAATAATCAAAAGTAAAGTCGTGAATGTTACCGGTACCAGCATTTGCAATCACAACACGGCCTCCGCCTTCTCCTCCACCATACAGAAACTTACAGTATCTGAAAAGAGAACCATGCTGGTCGCCGCGCATATTCACATAGCCCCAATCTCCTTTGGCAGGTGTGGAAGCCGTACCATCTCCATTACTGTCTCCGCAGTAATTATCATCCTTGTAAGAAGTAAAAACGATCGGATTATCTTCAGTAGCATTCGCTGTTACTTTCGCATAAACTTCCCATCCGGCAACACTTTTAAACTTCACAATCACTCCTGCTTCAATCACCAACGGAGCGTCAATATCAATCCATTGGGTGATAACATACACATTACCGGAAGTCCATGTTGTAGGAGCAGTAATATCATTATTTATCTCAATGACATTACAATTCGCCGGTGTTGGAGTCGGGTTCTGTAACGGAGGCTCTGGTTCCGGATTTTTCTTTTTACAAGACGTCAAAGCTACCATTACGGCAAATGACAAATAGGCAAAGTGGTTCAAACATCTTTCCGCCACACGATTAATTCTCTTCATAGTTGTTTATTTTCAACAAACTTACGTCAAGGAGAATGGCTTGTCAATCAACCGTTTGGTTCATCTTAAAGTAAAAAGTGAGAATGAAAAATTGAAAAGTGTAAAAGGAGTTAGCTATTAATCAAATCAAGATTTTCCGTACAGCTTGTTTACCGCTTCGGTTTTGTTCTGTACCTGCAATTTTTCGTAGATGTGATTCAAATGGCGCTTCACCGTACTTAAGGTAATATCCAGTCGGTCTGCAATTTCTTTGTACAAATATCCTTTGCTGAGCAACTCGAGCACTTCCCGTTCTCTGTTTGAAAGCAGTTGAATAACCGGATTTTCCTTCGTCATGTTGAATGATTGCAACACTTTTCGTGCAATTTTCGGCGACATCGGGCTTCCGCCCTCATACAATTCAATAATGGCCTCCACAATTTTTTCAGGAGTGGTATTTTTGAGAATATAGCCTGTTGCACCTGATTTCAAGGCTTCGAAAACCTGATCGTTGTCTTCGTAAATAGTGAACATCATGAATTGGATTTTCGGATCTTTGTTTTTCAGTTCGAAAACGCATTCTATTCCGTTTTTACCGGGAAGATTGATATCCGTAACGACTACATCCGGTTTCAAAACCGGGATTTTATCAATAGCAGCTTCTGCCGTATCAAAAGATTCGATCCATTTCAGGCGTTCATCACTTTCGATTACGGCACGCAACCCGTTCTGAATATCCACAATGTCTTCTATGATGCAAATCCCAATCATTTATTTACAAATTAAACCCTTTGTTCTTTTTAAAACAATGAACCAAACGGTTGATGTTACGAAAGCGGAAATTCAAACTCCAATTTCAATCCGGGAACGGCATTTGACAATTCCATGTTCCCTTTCAATTGCTCTGTCCGCTTTTTCATGGTTTTCATTCCATTCCGGAATTTTTTATCGCTTTCTCCTTCATCCAATCCTTTCCCGAAATCCCGGATTTGAATCCGGAGCGTTTCCTTCGCTTCAATTTTGATTTCAACCTTTTCTGTTTGAGCGTGCTTTACAATGTTGTGAAGCGCTTCCTTAAAGATCAGGAAAATGTGCCGTCGTGCCTCTCCGGAAATAATGGAATCTGTTTCCACCTCATCCAAATCAATCTGAACCGCAATCTGATTCGTTTCCAGATATTCCATCGCATAATGCCGCAAATATGCCAGCAAATCCGTCAGTGTATCGTTTTCCACCTTCATGGCCCAGATCAATTCACTCATATTCTCCACCAATTCAAGTGAGGCCGAGTTGATCCGTTCCAATTCCTGCTGATTCTCTTGTTTTCTCAAAGCTTCTTTACTCAGATAGGAAATCCGGGTTAATCCGCTTCCCAGATCGTCATGCATGTCATAAGCAATCCTGTCGCGCTCATTTTGAACGGCTCGTTGTTTTTCCAAAACGGCCCGTTGTTTTTCAATTTTTCCCAGGAAATACATCCGGGTTACGAAAAAGACAAGTCCGGCACTTGCAAGAAACACGAGCAATTTGAACCACCAACTGCGATACCAGGGAGTTTCTATCGTGAAATGAAGCGGTTCTTTTAAATAGATCCAGTTTTTAGTTCCCTGAATTTTTGCCCGAAGACGAAATGTATAAGTTCCGTAAGGCAGAGAAGGGAAATTGACGCTTGAATTCGTTCCCAAAGAAACCCAGGAACTGGAAGAACCCTCGAGCCAATAACTGTATTCAATCCGGCTTTTACCTGAGGAATTGATCGATGCAAAACTCAACTGAATGGTATTTTGAGTAGGAGAAAAGGAATAATTCACTTCGCTTCCCAAAGATTGTTTTTTGTTTGAAACCCAAAATTCATCAATAAAAATCTTCAGATGCTGTTTTTCGACTTTCAGCAATTTATCCGGAAGAAAACGCAGTAAATAATTGTCAGAAGCAATCCAGATCATTCCGGTCTGTGCATCAAAATAAGAAGTCTGGTCAAAGCATTCAGCCGGAAAACCGTTCCCCACCCCAAAAGATTGCACTTTTTTCAGATCCGCACTTAAACAAGCCAATCCTTTTTTCGTTCCAATCCACAAACGGTTACGGCTATCAAAGAGCAGGTTATAAATGAAATTGGATGGAATTCCCTGCTTCTTCCCGAAAAAGAGCATTTTTTTTGAAGAAACTTCGTAACGGGCTAATCCTCCTCCGTCAAAACCAATCCAGACGTTTCCTTTTTTATCTGTGGTCATACACAATATAATACTTTGGTGTTGAAACTTTAAGATGTGCTCGAAATTCAATTCTTCAAAGCGGTCTTCTTCCTTGATCCAATGAGTCAAAGTCTGTGTTTTATTACTGGAAAACCAAATATCTCCATTGAGAGTTTCGGAATGATGTGTAAAATACGATCCTGAAAATGTTTTTTTTGCCCGTGAGAAATGTACTGTCTTTTTTGATTTCGGGTTGATTCGCACCAATCCTCCGCCCTGATTTCCGCTAAACCACCAATCTCCGGAACTATGCCGGAATCCGAAAACAACCAACTCAGATCCTTTGAAATAATCTTTCAGAAATGTCAATTCAGTGACGCGATCAGATCGAAGATCAACTTGTTTCAATACAATCCCTTTTCCACCATGAATCAACGCGGTTCCATCTTTAAAAACAAACCACGATCCGGTCAATTTCCCAGCATGAAATGCTTCAAATTCTTTATTGCGTTCATTTATCTTTAAAACTTCGGAAAAATATTTCGGAGCAAGCAATTCCTGTTTCGAAATCCTGCACATATTCATCATTGGCTCATCAGAGCTGACGGGTAGATTCCAGTAATCGATCAAAGTTGCATTTTTATTCAACAGACTCAGACCTTTCATGGTCGTAACCCACAAATTCTGATAACGATCCAGAAATAAATTCGTAATCTGATTATCTCCCAATGAAAAAGGAATCTGGGGATGGTTTTCATACAAAACAGTCTTGCGGGAAAGCATATTCATGTGACAAATACCGCGATCGCCTGCAATCCAAACCATTTCCGGATTGTTTTTATCGGCTATCATGCAGCTTGGCAATCCAGGCATTTTGCTGTCTGTAGTTTGAGCTCCCCAGGAAAAAAGTACTTTTCCGGAATAATCCAATTGGAATAATCCTTTGAAGTAATTGACAAAATAGATCCATTGGTGGGTTGTATCGACGTGAAGCAATCCGTATCCGGAATTAAAAAGCCCGTCAACCGGCAAATCTGTTTGAAAGGTCTTGAATTGTTTTGTTGTGAGATCAAATAAAAAGTACTCTTTGGCGGAACATACCAGATACTTTGAATCACTGAGCATTTTCAGTTGAATCCCGGTTCTTTTGATTTTCAATGGTGGTACAAGTGCATCCAGCACTTCCAACTGATTATTCAGAATGAAAACCGTATCAAAAGAAGGTACAATGAACTTATTCTGATTCACCCGGATAAAATCTAATGCAGGCCGGTTTTTCAAAGATCGGATGGGTACTAAATCCTGAGAAATACAATTCAGTATGAAGGCTTTTGCATTTCCCAAAGTGACAATCAAACGATTCGGGGAAATTTCAGAAAACACTTTTGAATTGTCGAGCAATTGCTTTTCTCCCAACATTTCGCTGGGGTAATAGGATTTAAAATTTCTGCCGTCGAAGCGATTAATTCCTTCCTGGGTTGCAATCCAATAGAATCCGCGGCTGTCTTGTGAGATTCCGGTACAAACGGATTCACACAACCCGTCTTTGATCGTGTAATTGACAAATTGCCCTGTATTTGGCTGAGTCCAAACAACAGCACAAACAAGCAGGAATAAACAGAGAATGTAATTCTTTAACAGCAAACCGCAGTCTTGATGAGTTTAATCAAAACTACGGTTTTAGGTTCTTATTTTCAATGATTTCAGAATAAATCAATCGTTTCGTCTCATGACATCCCGGTCAACTTCGTCTCTCAAAATCAATCTCAATGAGGTATCACCGGTGATGTAGCGCCATGCCCAATTGAAGAAAACAGCAATTTTATTCCGAATGCTCAAAATCAGCATTAAGTGCAAAGCCATCCAAACCATCCAGGCAAAATATCCCTGAAATTTGAAATTCGGCAGCTCGACAACCGCTTTGTGTTTTCCAACTGTTGCCATCGTTCCCTTGTCTTTGTATTCAAAAGGGCGAAGTGCTTTGCCGGACCAAAGTGCACGAAAGTTCATTGCCAGAATACGTCCCTGATTGATTGCTACGTTTGCCAACTGCGGATGCCCTTGAGGATATTTCTCAGTTTCCATGTAGGAAATATCTCCAATAGCATAAATGTTGTTGTAACCTTTCACCAAAGAATGTCTGTCAACGGTATATCGTCCTCTGACCAATTCAGCCTGATCCAAACCTTCCAATACATTTCCCTGAACTCCTGCAGCCCAGATTACGGTTTGCGTCGGGATAATCTCTCCGGTTTTCAATTCCAGTTTGTGACCGTCATATCCGGAAACAACTGTTGAAGTCCGTACTTCCACACCCATTTTCTCCAAATACCTGCGTGACCACATACGTGACTTTTCACTCATCGCATTCAGTGTATTGGGGCTTCCTTCCAGCAAAATGATTTTCAGTTTCGAAAAATCATAATTCGGGTAATCTTTCGGAAGGACTTTGGTTTTCATTTCCACAAATGCTCCTGAAAGCTCTACTCCGGTAGGTCCGGCACCAACAATCACCAGGTTCATCAACTCTTCCTCTTCCTGTTTGTTGTCTACGAACATGATTTTTTCAAACTTCGTCAGAATGGTGTTACGGATGTGGATCGTTTGCTGTGTCGACTTCATGGCCATCGTGTGTTTTTCCAGATCCGGATTTCCGAAGAAGTTTGTTCGGCAGCCGGTTGCAATGATCAATTCATCGTAGCTGATATCTCCCATCGACGTTTCGATCAGATTATCTTCTGTTCGTACGCGCTCCACGGTTGCATATCTGAACTCCACATTTTTTCTGCGCCTGAAGATTGCACGAAAGGGAAAAGAGATACTTGAAGGCTCCAGGCGTGCACTCGCTACCTGATAAAACAGCGGTTGAAACATGTGGTGATTTTGTTTGTCCACCAGGATTATTTCACAATCGGCTTTCGCCAATTTACGGGCGAGATTCAATCCCGCAAAGCCACCACCTATGATGACTATTTTCTTACGTTTCATGCCCATGAATTTAAGTATTTTTCATGGTAAATCATTCAAGAAAATAACAGAAAATGCATAAAAATTTTAAAAATTTAAACCCAAAATTCTTCTTTGATTCAAAACGGTCTGAACTATTTAAATTTATAGAATTGAAGTGCGAAGTTTTTAATCTTTGCCGAGTTCGGATCAAAGTAAAAATCCACATTCACAAAATCGAATGAATTCCATTCAACCAAAGGATCAAAGTCTACTTCCAGCTTTTCCCATTGCTTCGTTTGATTCATTCTGGCTCCCAGATTCACGATTGTTTTTCCCACCAAACTGTCATTTTTAAAGCAATAGAAAATAACTGTCGGGACGGAAGCGGGTTCGTACAGATACATTTCACCGGTCAATTTTGCTCCCATCCGGTAAGAACTTAATTTGGGATTGATCGCCAGTGAATCGTGAAAATTCGGTTTCAAAGGCTGATCTTCCAGAAAATCAAAGATTACTTCTCTTTTCATGTCTGCACCTCCCAATTGAACAGTTCGGATCGGACCCACCGGAGTAATCTTTTCAGGAAGACTGTCTATCCGGCTGTAATACATGAAATTCAAGCGCTTATCCGTTTTCATAAAAACGTGTTTCCATTTCGGATAATCCATCTCATCGAAGTGAATAATGCACTGCTGAAACTGAACTTCGTAAACCTGATAAACATAGCAGGAAGCAAGCACAAAAAGACAGATTATGACTTTGTAAAGCGATTTGGAATAGTGCAGCAAAAATGCGATCGGTACGGCTAAAACACTATAGAAATCTACAATCGAGCGATAACCCAATGAACCGCCATAGCTCCAGAACCACCAGGATGACAAAATGTAAACGGATACCACAAAAAACAGGAAGAATCCGTAGAACAAACGTCTGTTTTTAATGAATAGAACGATAAATCCGGGAATGATCAGCAGTAAAAAGGGAGCATAGATAAAAATCCCTTTCCGAAACCCGAACAAGGTCGACCAAAAATACGGATCGGTGATATTGCTGAATCCTTCATTGTTGTAGCCATTGAACTGTACTTTTCCGAATTGCTGATAGCTTGAATACACCTGAATGGCTATCGGGATCAAAAACACGGCAATCGCTGTAATCAGATGAGTTATTTGATGCTGAAACAGTTGCTTCAATCGTTCCCACAGCGTTTTGTTATCCGGAAATAAAAACGGAACAATGAGGAGAAACAATCCGTTCGTTGGCCGGATAATCATACTGAGTCCCAACAACAAAGAGAAAAATAACAAGTGTTTCAGCCGGTTTTCATCAATCCAGATCAAGAGGGCATAAAACATCCAGCTTATTACCGAGAACGAGAAAATATGTGCATAAGGAACATCTCTGTAGGAATAGAAACACAAGTTGGTTCCGACAGCAAATCCGAGGATCGTGATGTAAATAGCGAACCAGGAAATCCGGAATTTCTTCAGAACCAGAAAAAGTCCCCACAATCCTAAAACAGAATAGCAGATAATCCCGACGCAGAGCCAAAACAAATAAGGCCAGCTGTAACCATCCTGAATTTCACCGATCGAACCGGCCTGAATATGTCCGATTGCAAAAAAAGGTGTCAGACAAACAGCTGTTCCGGTGAAATATTTGTCAACTCTTCTTCCATCGGGTAAATAATCAATATTCGCTGTGAATCCCGCATTCGGATAACGCACCTGAATTGTATCGATAAATTCAAAATTTGATGAATGATGAATATACCAACGTGGTAAGAAGGCGTAATAACCGGCACCATCGGAAAGGATCGGAATGGCTTTGTCTTCGTCATAATGACTCCATCCGTATCTGTGATCTGATTTTGTAGCGAACAAAACGGTGATTGAAAGGAAAAGCAATCCAATCATCCATTTTTTTTGAAGAATCCGTTCCAATGCTGTCATGCTCATTTATATGCTTCCTGCATCAACAAATAATCCAGAATAACCAATGCTGCCATTGCTTCAACGATAGGAACTGCTCTGGGAACAACACACGGATCGTGTCTTCCTTTTCCTTTTATTTCGGTTGCTTCGAAAGATTCATTGATCGTTTCCTGAGTTTGCATAATGGTTGCAACGGGTTTGAAAGCGACTCTGAAATCGATCGGCATTCCATTGGAAATTCCACCCTGAATTCCGCCCGAATAATTCGTTTTTGTATGTCCGTCTGTTGTAAAAAGATCATTGTGTTCCGAACCTTTCATTGAAATTGCCCCGAATCCGGAACCAATCTCAAAACCTTTCACCGCATTGATGGAAAGCATGGCTTTTCCCAATTCGGCATGCAGCTTGTCGAAAACCGGCTCTCCCAAACCAACAGGAACTCCGGAAATAACACATCTTACAGCTCCTCCGATCGTATCACCTTCCTTGCGGATTGCTTTTATCAGTTCTTCCATTTTCAAAGCCAGCTCTGAAGAAGGCACCCGAACGATATTTGATTCACTGATTTCTTTCAATTCGGCTTTCCACTCGCCTTCCCATTTCAGATTTCCAACCTGGTCTACAAATGCATCGATGTGAATTCCTTTTGATTCTAAAATTTGTTTGGCAATCGAACCCGCAACAACTCTTGAAGCTGTTTCTCTGGCTGATGAACGTCCGCCGCCTCTGTGATCCCGGATTCCATATTTTTGCTGGTAGGTGAAATCTGCATGAGACGGACGAAAAGCCTGCTGAATCTCTTCATAATCTTTCGATTTCTGATCTTCATTTTCGATTAAAAACCCGATTGGTGTTCCTAAGGTTTTTCCTTCAAAAACGCCGGATAAAATCTGAAGTTGATCCGATTCCTTACGTTGTGTAACGATGGCAGATTGCCCGGGTCTTCTTCGATTCAGGTCTTTTTGAATTTCATTGAGATCCAGAGAAAATCCGGCCGGAATTCCTTCTAAAATTCCACCGATGGCTTTTCCATGCGATTCTCCAAAAGTTGTCAATCGAACCAAAATACCAAAACTTGAACCTGCCATATCTCTTTACATCAATGATTCCTTCAAAAATAGTCAAATCAGAGAGATAGATCTGCTATTTTATCATTCCATTTTGAAAAAACAAAATTCAAATTGAAATATATTTTCATTTTGAATAAATCGTTTACTACTTGCATTAACCCCTTGTAACAAACTGTAATCCAACCTAAAAACGATAATTATCCCGACTAAAAACCGTTTTGGCAAGACAATTGAAATCAATCTGCTACAAACACAAATTTTTGAATTATGAAATCATCAAACTTTTATTGGATCCGCATTCTGATGGTTTGCTTTTCATTCAGTATCGCAGGATTTGTGAGTGCAAAACAAGACCAGCGGCCTTATTCTTTGCAAAAACAAGCACTGAAGAAAAACAAATACTATTATTATCCGCGGCAAAACGTGTATTACGATCCGGTTCAGCATGTTTATTTCGTTTGGGAAAAAACACACTGGAAAGGCATAAAGCATTTACCTGAAAGGTATGTTTCCGTTACCTATGCGGGTTCTCCGAGATTTGCTCTCTGGATAACTTCAACACATCCGTATTATTACAATGTGGAGCATCGAAAAACGTATTATGAATACCGGATCGCGAAACCGGCAGTCGTTCCGAAGGTTCGTGTGGAAAGTAAACCAAAATCAAACATCAGTTTTCATTTGGAAATCAATCCGCCTCATCCTGTTTACGTGGAAGAACATTATGTAGTGGTGCGCGACCCGACTGTGCATCACCATCATCACGGAAGTGGTCATGGGCACGGACGCGGAAAACACAAAGGTCACAGACATCATTAAATAAAAAAAGCGATTCGTTAACGAATCGCTTTTTTTATCAGCATATTGTTTCTTCGGTTATTTTTAGAATTTCCCGAACTTCTTCCAGTGTCGGAGCTTCTGCATACGTTCTCAGAACCGGTTCCGTTCCCGATGCGCGAATCATCATCCATCGGTTATCATCAAAGAAGAACTTCCATCCATCAATTGTTCCGACTTCTTTCACAGTATATTTTCCGAATGACTGGTATTCATTTTTACTGCATTTTGCAACGATAGCCTGCTTTAAGTCTTCTGTAATGTGCAAGTCATTTCGTTCAAATTTGAATGCACCGACAATCTCGTATACTTCCTCGATCAATTGATCCAGAGTTTTACCTGATTTTGCCATATATTCCCAGATGATCAATCCCATCCAGATTCCGTCCCGCTCAGGAATGTGGCCTTTCACAGCAATTCCTCCTGATTCTTCTCCACCGATCAATACATCTTCTTCCACCATGATTCCGGCAATGTATTTGAAACCGATCTTCACGACCTGGTATTCCAAACCATAATGTTCAGCCAGCGTTTTCACGCGTGGTGTTGTACTGAAAGCTGTTACGACTTTACCTGACATTCCTTTATTGGAAACCAAATAATGCAATAACAGCAAAATGATATGATGCGAGTCGATAAACTCCCCTTTTCCGTTGTAAAGCCCGATTCTGTCTGCATCACCATCGGTTGCCAAAGCACAATGAATGTTTCCTTTTGCCAAAATGAATTGCTCCAGTTCTTTCAGATTCTTTTGAATCGGCTCCGGTGCCTGACCGTGAAACGAAGGGTTGTATTCGCAATGCAACAACTGTACGTCCGGCAAAATACGTCGGATTACGTTTTGGCCTGCTCCATACATTGCATCATAAACCAGATTCAATCCTGATTTGCGAATTGCTTCCAGATCAAAATTCTTCTCGATATGTTCTACATAACGTGTTTCGAAATCCATGATCTCCAGTTTTCCGGAGTTTTCAAAGGTGCTCAAATCCACAGAAACGTAATCAAAAGGAACCGAATCCGGAATGATGTCTTCAATTTCCTGAACCAATTCCGGAGTCAAAGGACCACCGTAATGTGCTTTCAATTTGAAACCGTTGTAAGAAGGAGGATTATGACTTGCTGTCAGGACAATTCCCAAACCGCAGCCCAATTGATTTGCAGCCAATGAAATCATAGGAGTTGAAACAAATCCTTTGGACATTTTCACCTCGATTCCTTCATGCAATAACACTTTGGCAACAGTCTCAGCAAACAACTCACCTCCAAAACGGCAATCATGCCCCAAAGCGATCTTTGAATTCCAGTCTGATTTCTTAAGCCATTGCGCAGTTGCATAAGCCACTCTGGCTACATTCTCTACCGTAAACTCATCCGCGATGATTGCTCTCCAACCATCTGTTCCAAATTTTATTTTTGTTGCCAAATTGATTCAATTTTTATGTGTTCAAATATAGTTATATGCGATGAATTCAAGTCGGAAAACGAAGACTTAAATATCCTCCCCCCCTCAATCCCCTCCAAAGGGGGAAGCCTGAATCAGACTACTAAATCGATTATTCTTTTGTCCAGATTCGCGTGTTCAAATTCAAATCTTCGATCACTCCGGTCATTAACTTCAACATTGAAATAATGATTTTATAGTCTTCTTCTTTCAGCAAGCTTCCGAAAACAGAAGGCTCGAACAAATCCATGTTATTGAAAACGGCCAGATAAACCTGATTATTGCGGAATGAGATCGAAATCCGGAAATTAATCTTCTTACTCATTTCCAGAAGCCGTTCCATCATGGAAAGACTCAGAATATAACGGCATTCCTGTTCGTCCGTACTATAAACCGCAAACTTCTTCTCAAATTCAGGGTTTTCCAGTTTTACCAGATTTCCCGCACGACTTGGATTCCATTGCTGCAATTTCCGACCGAGTTTCCCTAAATAACGCTCCATGTAATCGGCGTCGATAATGGTTTCTCCGTGAAAATTCTTGTGAAATTCACTCACAAAAAACATTCCTTTGAAGATCGTATGCCAGCTTTCCCTGCGATTTCCGTTCTTATCCGTACTTACCGTTTTGTATTCCGTATGAATTTCCCCGAAGGAAAAATCAGTCGAATCAAAGGCTCCCGAAATCGTGTCTTCGGCTTTGTAGCGATCATAACGCTGAGAAAAGATTTTACTTTCCGTGTATTGATCAATCAAACTTCTCGAAGGTTCGTAAACCAATCTCTCATCTACAAATTTCACCACCGTAGGAATTACTTTTCCTTTAAACTGTGCTTTGAAATGCTTGTAGAAGCGATTGTAGCTGATTCCCAGAAAAATTGCCGAAGCGATTAGAATCAATCCGCCAACAATAAATGCCGAACCGAATCCTTTCATATTGATCGATCCCATCAAAACGACCGTTGCAACCAGAATTGCCAAACAAATGAAAAACCGTTTCCAGAATTTTTTGATGAATGCTTTTCTTTCCGTTTCAAGAACTCCCAGATCGCCGGCAATCATCGTTGCCTGCAATTGTGCAAAATCCATTCCTTCCATCTTCTTAATCGTTGAATTTCAAATATTCCTTCTTTTCCATTCTGTTTCGTCTTGCAATCACAGACGAAGGAAACTGAAGAACCGCATTATTAAAGATTTCAATCGACATGTTGTATGTTCTTCTGGCTGCAGATAATTGCTCTTCCATTTCGTTCATACTTCTTTGAAGCATCATAAACTGCTCGCTTGCTTTCAAATCCGGGTAAGCTTCCGCTTTGATTAAAAATTGGCTGAATTGATTTTGCAGATCATGATTTCCTTGCGCCAAAGCTTCCGTATCTCTCGAACCGGAACGCAAAGCCGTTAGTTTTTCCAGCAAATCTTTTTCATGAGTCATGTATCCGCTGACGCAAGAGGTTAATTGAGGAATCAGATCGAAACGTTTCTTCAACATCACATCTACGGATGCAAAAGCATTTTCAACCTGATTTTCTTTGGCAATAAGTCCGTTCTTAATGACGATCACTGCAATAACAAAGATCAGAACGATAACTGCCGGTATAACAATTAATAGCATATAGGTATTTTTTTTCGCCGAAGATAAGCAGAGTCAAAAAAAATCTCCTGAAAATTCAACTAATTTTTAAGCAATCTGAGTATTAATTTTGTGTAACTGCAGGAAAAACCATCCGTCAATTTGTAAGATGCCTCTGCCTTCGTACAAATCTTATCACTATATTCCTTAACTTTTAGACCATGTCCGTCACAAAAAAAAAGCAGAATGATCAAACACACAACTGGTTTCACAGCTAAAACACCCGATTCCGGAACAGAACAAGCCATCTTTTACAATCTTTTCCGGGAAGATGAAAAGCCTGTAAAAGCCACTGTTCTCGTCTTACACGGAATGCAGGAACACAGCGGACGCTATACTGAATTTGCGCGTTTTCTTTCTGAAAGCGGGTATGCCGTTTTGACTTACGATCATGCAGGACACGGGAAAACAGCTGCTTCAAAAGCTCATCTGGGTTATTTTCATTCGAATGATGCTGCTAAACGCGTGGTTGATGATGCTGAGAAAATGGCCGAATTCCTGGAACAGAACTTCCCGGGCGTTCCACATTTTGTTCTCGGACATTCCATGGGATCTTTCATCACGCGGTGTTTGCTCCAACAAGCTCATCATCGGTTTAACGGAGCTGTTATCGTGGGAACCGGCGGAAAACAATTCATCGCTCCGATAGCCAAATTTGTACTTTCCATTCTAAATATACTGGCACCAAAAAGAAGAAGCAAAGCGCTGAACCAGTTTTTCAATAATATGAATAATAAACGCTTCAAAGGTGATGAAGATGCAGCTGATACAAGCTGGCTGAGTGTGAATAAAGCCAACCGAGCTGCTTTTTTGGAGGATGAACTTTGCGGCATTCCATTTACCAACAACGCATTTCACACCTTACTGACGTTAAACGTCAAGTCAACCAGAAATGATTGGGCAAGTAACATCTCCAAAGATCTTCCGTTTCTGTTCGTCAGCGGCGCCGAAGATCCTATCGGTGATTTTGGAAAAGGAGTAGCAGAAACGGTTACCCGTATGAAAAAAGAAGGTTTTTCCAACACCAATCTGATTCTGTATCCTCAAATGAGGCATGAAATTCTGAATGAAGAGGTGAAACATCAGGTTTTTCAGGATATTCAAAACTGGTTGAACGAGCGTTGTTCCGGAAAATAAAAATCCCCTGCACGGAGTACAAGGGATTCGATCGTTTATTCATGGCGAAATATCGCCTGTATTTTTTAGAATCTTACTTCTTAAATTTCAGAATCGTTTTTTCGATGATTGCCACACATTCAAGCAATTGCTCTTCCGTCATCACCAACGGCGGAGCAAAACGAATGATATTTCCGTGAGTCGGCTTAGCAAGCAAACCGTTGTTTTTCAATTCTACGCACAGGTTCCAGGCAGTTTTACTTTGTTCTGTATCGTTTACAATAATTGCATTCAACAGTCCTTTTCCACGTACCTTCACGATCAGATCAGTCTTTTCGATGATCTCATTCATTTTTTCGCGGAACAATTTTCCTAAACGTTCTGAGTTTTCCGCCAGTTTTTCTTCTGTCACCACTTCCAAAGCTGCAATTGCAACTTTAGCTGCCAGGGGGTTTCCTCCGAAAGTAGATCCGTGTTGTCCGGGCTTAATCACCATCATGATTTCGTCATTGGCAAAGACTGCCGATACCGGATAAACTCCTCCTGAAATTGCTTTTCCAAGAATCAAAATGTCCGGTTTTACATTTTCATGATCAACAGCCAATAATTTTCCGGTACGTGCAATTCCTGTCTGAACCTCATCAGCGATAAACAGGATTTCATTCTTTTCACAAATTGCTTTCGCTCCGCTTAAGTATCCGTCATTCGGAACATAAACACCTGCTTCACCCTGAATCGGCTCTACTAAAAACCCAATTACGTTCGGTTGTTTTGCTGCTTCTGCCAATGCATCCAAATCGTTGTAAGGAATGCGGATAAATCCTGGAGTGAAAGGTCCGAAGTTTGTATTTGCATCCGGATCGCTTGAAAAAGAGATAATGGTTGTGGTTCTTCCATGGAAGTTTTGCTCACACACAATGATCTGTGCCTGATTCTCTGCCACACCTTTTTTCTCGTACCCCCATTTGCGGGCTACTTTAATCGCTGTTTCAACCGCTTCAGCTCCGGTATTCATCGGAAGCACTTTGTCGAAACCAAAATATTCTGTTACAAATTTCTCGTAAACACCCAATGTGTCATTGTAAAATGCTCTTGAAGTCAAAGTCAGCGTTTGAGCCTGATCTGTTAATGCTTTTACAATTTTCGGGTGACAGTGCCCCTGATTTACGGCAGAGTATGCAGAAAGGAAATCAAAATACTTTTTGCCTTCCACATCCCAAACATACACACCTTCTCCTTTTGAAAGTACAACGGGAAGCGGATGATAATTGTGTGCTCCATAACGGTCTTCCAACTGCATCAATTCTTCCGATGACAATTTGTCTAATGCTACCATAATATTACTTTTTTAAAGCTTATTATTACTCGTCACGGAGAGCAATCATCCTTTCCTCATTTGCAGTCGCAGGAGAGAAATCATCCCTGAGAGCTGCAAAGATATACAAATATTCATGTTTTAAAAAACCGATCGGGTATGAAAATGTATTTCCCCGGAAGTCTTCAATCCGTTAGGAATCATTGACTCATCCGTTAATAAATCCGGATCAAAAACAATTATTTCGTAGCTTTGCAGAACTATAAAATTTGAATCGCTTGAAAAAAGTACAATTTTCCAAACCGCAGGGTGAGTTTTTCTCCACATTGAGAAAATCTGTTCAAAACTACTTTGATGAAAATCAATTGGAAACTTCGGGGAACTGGAAACTGTATCTGAAGACGACCATTATCATTACAACATACATCGCAATTTATCTTACAATCATGCTTTTGCCAATTCCGGGATATGTGGCCTTGTTGTTATCTGCCTCCTTAGGTTTCGTTCAGGCTTTGGTCGGATTCAATATCATGCACGACGCTTGTCACGATGCTTTTTCCAAAAACAAAAATGTGAATTACTTCTTTGGCCTATCTATGAATGCATTGGGAAGTGATGCGTTTATGTGGCGTCAAAAGCACAATTTGGTTCACCACACATACACAAACATTGATGGAATTGATGACGATATCTCCAAAACGCCGTTTCTGCGTATGAGTGATACTCAACCACGTTATAAAGCTCACCGTTTTCAACATATCTACTTGCCTTTTTTATACGGAATCTCTACTATTTACTGGGTTTTGGTAAAGGATTTTGAAGATTACATTTTAGGATCGCGTTTCAATGTTGAAGTTGGTAAGATGAAGCCTGTTGATCACCTGATGTTCTGGACAACGCGCATTATCTACTTCGGGTTGTATTTAGTGCTTCCTTCATTTGTTTGGGGAATTGGCTGGACGATTCTTGGCTTCACGTTGATGCATATGATGCTCGGATTGACGATGTCTTTTGTTTTTCAATTAGCTCACGTTGTTGAAAATGTAGAGTTTGAGCACGCTGAAGATGAATCTTTGATGGTTGAAAACGAATGGGCTGTTCATCAGTTGGCAACAACGAGTGATTTTGCAGTAGACAACAAAGTCGTAAGCTGGTTAGTGGGCGGATTGAACTTTCAGGTTGAACACCACCTTTTCCCTCGAATTTCGCATATTCATTATCCTGAAATTCAAAAAATCGTAGCAAAAACCTGTGAAGAATACGGCGTGACTTACTATTCTTATTCCAGTACAGGTGAAGCTTTGGCTTCGCATTTCAGACACATGAAGCGTTTGGGTAAGAAGGATGTTGTTTAGTTGCATCCAGAAAAGTAAACATCCTTTTTTCGTTCTAGGGTTTATAACCCTAGAAGGGTCATTTCTATGAAAATCGTAATATTAATGCGCGCGCAACTATCACTTTTCTACCAAAAAATCGATTGCTTCAGAAATAATCTTTCTAGTCTATCGCTGCCACCCATTGAACCTGAAAATACTGTTTCCCGAGCCACAATTCAAAAGCGGGATCCAGAAATTCATAAATACCGGATTCTTCTTTGATGATCATATCCCTTCCTTCCAGAACCAGACGGTTTTTGGAAACATTTCGGGGTGTTCCCAAACTGTATTGACGCATTACTCCGGCAGCTGTCAATTGTTTCTCTTTTTGATAAATGGCTTTCAACAAATTCACCTGTGTGGAACTCATTCCTTCAATCTCGCGCTGATACAAAGGCTGATTCGCGAAGATCAATTCAGTCAATGCATTTTGAATGGTTTGTTTGTTGACCGGTTCCTGCCGGCTGTGATTCCAGACATAATGAGAAAGCTGTTGTACGTACCACGAGTGATTTTTCATCAAACGGGGAATAATCGTCGCAATTTCTTTGGAAATCTGTTTTCCGGTTTTCTTAAAGCTGGCCTGAATGAATTTGACCCACGCATCTTCCGAAATCTTCGGCAACAGCATCAAATCCCCAAAACGATAAAAGGGTTTGGACGGATTATTGAAAATCTCTTCCAACATATGTCTTCTGCTTCCAAACAAGCAATAGGAAACCAGTTTTTGCCGCTGCCAGATCGCACGCATTTTCTTTTCCAGAGATTCATATTCCAAGAGATTCGTGAGGTTCTGAAACTCGTCAAGACAAATCACCAAACGAATTCCTTTTTCCTTGGCAATCCGTTCCGGAAGATTGAGAATCTCATCTGCAAACTCGCGTACTTTTTCATGTTCGTATTTGATTGTGAAATCCAAATGAGGATTTACTCCCACATGAACCGTTGGAACCATGTTAGAAAGGAAGTTTTTAGTGTCATGCAGCCAATCTTCCCATTTAGTAGAAGTTGCCTTGATCACTTCCCGCGTGAATAGCTCAAAAAACTCCACCTCGTTGTTTACCGTAAACAAATCGAGCAGAACAGTTTTACATTTTTTCTCCGATTTATTGATATCAATTAAGACCCGTTCGACAAGTGATGATTTCCCCCAGCGGCGGGGAGAAATCAGAATGGTATTGATTCCACCCAAAAGATTTTGTCTCAGGCGATGTGCTTCACTCTCCCGGTTGGTATAAGCTTCAATACTGACTGTGTTCCCAAAAACAAATGGGGAATAGACTTCTTGCATAGTGATTAGATTTTAATCAAAAATACGATTTTTTTTCGACATAATTGCACTCAATTATACTCTAAGGTACAATTAATTTTCATATTTAATACTAAATGGTATAATACTAAAAGGTATAATTTTGATTGCATTTTTATCCGTTTCGTAACCGTTAAAAACACTTAGAAGTCCGGTATCAGAGGAATCCGGCATTATTCTGATTTTGACACAAGCCAACATCAACTTCGTTCAGCAGCCTATAACAAACAAAAAGTCCTGACTTTCATCAGGACTCTTCTACTATTTAAAACAATTTCGGCTGATCATCCGGATCGTCGGGATCTTTGGTTAAATCCCACTCAATCGTCGGATTACCATTTCCTCCGTTTTCATCAGAATCTCCGTCATTGAGATCTTCGTCATCCTGGTTTTCAATTTCCAGTTCCAAAGGCTCTTCATCCGGCCACGGTTCCGAACCTTCAATTTCATGCGTCAGAACCACTTCTTTAACCTTCAGTTTTGTCAACTGATTTCCTTGCGCCTTCATTCCTTTCACATCAATGAAATCCGAGAGGAAAACTTCATTATCCGGAAGATTTTTCGTTTCCTTCAGCAATTTGTTATATACAATTCTGACAACCGGTTTGAATGCCGTTGAAACGCAATCCAAATAAGAACCTTCCGTTTCCGAAATGTAACTCACGCGCTTATCTGTGGTGATTTCGCACACAAAGCGTTTCACATAATGCAAATCCTTCTCCCCGTCGTAATAAACGGCTGAAATCGGTCTGTCCGGAACCCATTTCTCAATGTGAATCATATCTTCATCGAAGTGGTTTGCCAAATCGAAGGTAGACAATCTGTAATCTCCATTTTTATACAAGGTCAAAATGCGGTCTTCTCCTTTGAATGAACCCAGGAATTTTCCTCTTCCTTCGTCATTTAAACGGCCTACAACCGTGTCGTACCAAATCTTACGTGCAGCTAAAGTCGATCCGCCCACTTCTTTTTGAGTAATCTTCTGAACGATTTCTTTCGTCACACGATTTCCGGCTGATTGACGACCCTTGATCAATAAATCTCCCAAGTCGATATCAAAACGCAAACGCTTCAAATGCGGTCGTGGACGAAGCATTACCGTTACTACTTCCCGTTCTCCGTTCGGATGAACCGAGAAATACAACAGTTTCGAACCTTTGATTCCACGGGTCAGATCGTATTCCGTGTCACGCGTCACCGAATTCACAAAGAAACGTTTCATCATGGTAGCACCACCGGCTCCATCCTGATACATTACATGGTAAATCGTGCGTTTATCTCCTTTTTTCCAAACATCGGCATGAACAATTCCTTTCCCGACAAATTTCTTCTCCGATACTTTTGTAACAATGAATTTCCCTGTATCGAAGAAAACAATGATATCATCAATTTCAGAACAATCGTTGACCGCTTCGGTTTTCTTCAAGCCCCAACCAATGAATCCTTCGTCGATATCTACGTATAATTTGCGATTCGCAATAATTACTTTCGTTGCAGCGATGTTATCAAAGACTTTCATCTCTGTTTTACGCTCTTTTCCTGCTCCGAAAAGTTTCTTCAGATTTTTGTAATATTCGATCGCGTATTCAACAAGGTTTTCCAGATGCTTTTTAACCTCTTCCATTTCAGCCTCCAGCTTGGCAATCAATTCATCTGCCTTGTCGGAATCGAAACGGGTGATACGAATCATCGGAATCTGCGTCAAACGCTGTAAATCTTCATCTACGATCTCACGGATAAACTGCTTTTTAAACTTCTCAAAGCGTTTATACATGTATTGGTACAAGTTCTCTTTGTCGGAATACAACTTAAAGTCGATGTACATTTCTTCACGTATAAAGATCTTCTCCAATGTTGAAAAATGCCACTGTGCTTCCAATTCTGCCAGACGGATTTCCAATTCGCGTCTCAATAAGGTAAGCGTATTATCCGTGTTCACTTTCAGGATTTCGGAAACTCCCATAAAACGAGGAGTATCGCCGTCAATCACTGAAGCATTTGGTGAAATGGACACTTCACAATCCGTGAATGCGTACAAGGCATCAATTGTTTTATCAGGAGAAACTCCGGGAGCAAGATGAATCACAATTTCGGCGTCAGCAGCCGTATTGTCTTCAATCTTTTTCACTTTGATCTTTCCCTTATCATTTGCCTTGATCACACTTTCGATCAACGAAGAAGTGGTGCAACCAAAGGGAATCTCATTGATAATCAACGTTTTGTTATCGATCTTTTTGATCTTTGCACGAACGCGTACTTTACCTCCTCTTAATCCGTCATTGTAATTGGTAAAATCCGCCATTCCACCATTCAGGAAGTCAGGGAAAATTTCCACTTTCTTTCCACGCAAATGGTTGATCGACTGATCAATTAATTCAATAAAATTATGAGGTAAAATTTTACAGGCCATCCCTACCGCAATTCCTTCCGCACCTTGTGCAAGGAGAATCGGGAATTTAACAGGAAGGTTGTCCGGTTCTTTGTTTCGTCCGTCATAGCTCAAAAGCCAATTCGTTGTCTTAGGATTAAAGACCACATGACTTGCAAACTTGGAAAGGCGCGCTTCAATATAACGCGGAGCTGCTGCCCCATCGCCCGTCAATGTGTTTCCCCAGTTTCCCTGACAGTCGATCAGCAATTCTTTTTGTCCCAACTGCACCAAAGCATCTCCGATGGAAGCGTCTCCATGCGGGTGATACTTCATGGTATTCCCGATAATGTTTGCCACTTTGTTGTAGCGCCCATCATCCAATTCTTTCATGGAATGCAGAATTCTTCGCTGAACAGGTTTGAATCCGTCGTGCAGGGATGGAACAGCACGTTCCAATATAACGTACGAAGCATAATCCAAAAACCAATTCTCATACAATCCACCAAGCGGAATGATGTTTTCGTCTACATGGTTTTTCTCAAAAGGACTTGACTCATTCGATTCCTGACCATCGTCATCTCCCAGATTATCGGAGTTGTCATTTTCAGGATCGATCGGTCCGATTTCGTCTTCACTCATACTATTTGGTCTTTAATCAAAGATATTCCAGGGGCATCCTCCCCCTCAATCCCCCTCCAAAGGGGGAAGTTAAAACTTCCTTTTTCACTGAAATCGGAAGTCAAACATCTATTTATTGAAAACAAAACCTCCGCACCGGAATTCCGGATTTCTCTCCCTTTTTGGAGGGAGGAAGTGAGGAGGAAATGGTTTAAAATCATTTCTTAAGAAGCTTTTTCTATTGGTTCCGTATCTTCATCTTCAGATGGAAGTTCTGCTTTTTCCCGATTCTTGTCTTCGTCTTTTTCCACACGCAGATTTTCAATAATGAAATCTTGTCGTTCCGGAGTGTTTTTCCCCATGAAATAAGACAAAATTGAATCGATGGATGCGTCTTTGGTCAGAAGAACCGGTTCCAAACGGATATCGTCTCCGATGAAATGCTTGAACTCGTCCGGGGAAATCTCTCCCAAACCTTTAAATCGGGTGATTTCCGGATTTTTTCCCAATTCCGCAATCGCGTTACGTCTTTCTTCTTCCGAATAACAATAGATTGTCTTTTTCTTGTTTCTTACACGGAACAAAGGTGTTTGAAGCACATATACGTGGTTTCGTTTCACCAGATCCGGGAAGAATTGCAGGAAGAAAGTCAGCAACAACAAACGAATGTGCATTCCATCCACATCGGCATCGGTAGCGATTACAATGTTGTTGTAACGCAGGTTATCCATATCTTCTTCGATATCTAAAGCTGCCTGGATCAAGTTGAACTCTTCGTTCTCGTAAACCACTTTTTTGGTCAGTCCGTAGCAATTCAAAGGCTTACCGCGCAATGAGAATACCGCTTGCGTGTTTACATCTCTTGATTTCGTAATCGATCCACTTGCCGAATCTCCCTCGGTAATGAACAAGGTGGTCAATTCGCGCTTTTCGTCCTTCAAATCGGTTAAATGCGATCTGCAGTCGCGCAATTTCTTATTGTGTAAGCTCGCTTTCTTTGCTCTGTCGCGCGCCAGTTTACGGATTCCGGATAATTCTTTCCGTTCACGTTCTGATTGCTTTATCTTCTTTTCCAGCGTGTCTGCAACTTCCGGATGGCGGTGCAGGTAATTATCCAATTTATCTTTCAGGAAATCATTGATAAATGCACGCATGGATTTTCCTTCCGGCTCGATCTCCTGAGAACCCAGTTTGGTTTTCGTCTGCGATTCGAACACCGGTTCGATTACTTTGACCGCAATTGCAGCAACGATCGATTGGCGAATATCCGAAGCATCGTAATCTTTCTTGTAAAAATCGCGGATCACTTTTGCGATCGATTCCCTGAAAGCACTTTGATGCGTTCCTCCCTGAGTGGTGTGCTGACCGTTTACAAACGAATAGTAATCCTCACCATATGTTTTTCCGTGCGTAAATGCCACTTCGATATCTTCGCCTTCCAAATGAATGATCGGATACAAGGGATCTCCATCCATGTTGTCTTCCAACAAATCTTTCAATCCGTCTTTGGACTGATATTTTTCTCCGTTGAAGTAAATCGCAAGTCCGCGGTTCAGGTAGCAGTAATTCCAAAACATCTTAATCAGATAAGGCATTTTGAAAGCAAACTTTTTGAAAATCGTTTCATCGGGAATAAACTCAAAATAAGTTCCATTCACTTCAGTTGTTTTTTCCAAAGGAAACTCTTCCGTCAATTCACCACGCGAAAAAACAACTTGTTTCTTTTCACCTTCTCTGACAGAATAAACCATGAAATAATCACTCAAAGCGTTTACCGCCTTGGTTCCGACTCCATTCAAACCTACCGATTTCTTAAACGCCTTCGAATCGTATTTTCCTCCTGTATTGATCTGAGAAACACATTCAATTACTTTCCCCAGGGGAATTCCGCGTCCGTAATCACGAACGGAAACCTTCCCATCCTTCACTTTAATGTCGATACGCTTTCCATTCCCCATGACAAATTCGTCAACGGAATTATCGACAATCTCCTTCACCAAAATATAGATCCCGTCATCAGCCGAAGCTCCATCTCCCAACTTCCCGATATACATACCAGGTCTCAGGCGAATGTGCTCCTTCCAATCGAGGGATCGGATATTATCTTCAGTATATTGATTTTCAGCCATAAAAACGGATTCTGTGCAAGTAACAAATTTAGCAAGGATTCTCCTTTATCCAACACTGTTTTTCAGGAGTTATGAACGATTTAAGGTTAATTTCACAAAAAGGAATAATACCTTTTTTTTGGTATTGTTTAGAACTATTCTAAATAATAATTTTACCAAAAAACAATCGGCATGTGTCATTACAAAACAATCAGCAACAATTCATTCGGATGTCTTATCCAATGCAAAAACTGTGAACAGTTTCATTTGGGATTCGGCAATGTTGTTCTCATTCTTTCTTACGATGAATTCATCCGTTTCTCGGATCAGGTTCACAACATCCACACGATGCATTATGACGAGAAAAAAGAAATCAATGAGAAGATTTACATGCACACGGACAACACCAAGATGATTCTTGCTTTTACCCCGCAAGAATGGATCAAATTGTATCAACTGCTCGAAGAATCGCGCTTCATGCTTTACGCCAATGAATTGATCGATCAGGATTAATTATTCCTTTTGAGCCAGCCCCTTTTCCAGAAAATAAAGATCAGCACAATACTGACAAAGATCATAATCCCCCAAATGAGGTGATAGCCGTATTTCCAGGAAAGCTCAGGCATGTTTTCGAAATTCATTCCGTAAACTCCCACCACAAAAGTCAAGGGAATAAAGATTGCGCTTGTAACGGTTAAGACCTTCATGATTTCATTCATACGCTGTCCCTGAATGGCATAGTACAAATTCGCAACCCCGTCCAGCATCTGTTTTTTTGCTTCAATCTCTTCGATCAAACCGTAACACGTATCTTTCAGCTCTCTGAAATAATGTATATTGTCTTCGATGATCAACTCGTTCTCCACCCGATCCAACTGCCCCATTAATTCTTTCATCGGGAAAACAATCTTTCTCAGATCAAGCAGCTTTCGCTTTTCCCATTCCACTTTTCGAAGCACTTCACTTTTCGGATTCCGAAGCACCAATTTATCGAGCATTTCAATATTTCCCCCAATCTCTTCTACCACCTCCGAATAGTTATCAATAATAGCTTCCAGCATTCTGAACAGCAAAAAATCAGGGCCCTTGAAGCGGATTTTACCTCTTTTGTATTCGATTCGTTCACGAACTGTCGGAAAGTGATCCGACTGTTTTTCCTGAAATGAAATCAGGTAATTATCTCCGATAATAAAACTGATCCGCTCTTTTTTCAGGTCATAATTATTCACCCCTTCTTTCGGGAGAGCAGAAATAATGCTGAAAAACACATATTCAGAATATTCTTCCAGACGAGTGCGCTTGTTTTGATCAAACAAATCTTCCTGCAAAATTTTATCCACACACAACTTGTCGCACAACTTGTGAATTGCCTCCCGATTTTTCATGGAATGAAAGTTCAACCAGTACGTCGAATTCATATCCTCGAAAGGATTAAAGTTTTCCGCAAAATAACCCTCCGAATTCTTTTCCAGAGAATAAGCATCCAAGTTGTACTTGTAAAGTTGAACCGTTTCTGACATACACGAAAATAATTAATTCCGAATTACGAATGCTGAATTACGAATTATAATTCTGCACATTTCAATCAATTCATCCAACTGATAAAATAATTGTTTAAACGGATTTAACAGAGAATTGTATCATTACAAAAAAAAGCCTGTGAAACCTTTCATTCTAAGTCTGTTACTGGCTCCATTCTTTGCCTTTTGTCAGAAAGACACATTGGTTGTTGAGATTATTTACGGTTCCAAACCTCTCACAAAAGACGGAAGACATTGGTTTGGAGGAAAACTCGGCGGACATATCGGGCTTCGGATCGGGCAAGACAGCGTCATGCATTTTATTCCCGGAGGAAGTGTAAAGGCCACAAACGTGAATTCCGATATTGGCCGCTACATTATTTCGAGCAAAAAGCAGTTCTACAGAACATTTTATTGCGACACAACAAAAACCTGCCAGATTTTCATTCCTGTCACCCCAGCTCAAAAGCAGGAACTTCTAATTGCTTCCGCACCATTTCTTCAAAACGGACCATATCCCTATGCATTTTTCGGAATGCGCTGCGCCGCAGCCTGCTATCATTTACTTTCTCTCAGCAAAGTCACCAAAAAACTATCCAAAAGCAGAATGACCTGGAAATTCTTTTATCCACGGAAATTGCGGAAGTTCCTGTTTAATGAAGCGGATAAAAACGGATGGATCGTAAAGCATTCAACAGGTTCTTCCAAACGAAAGTGGGATCATGATTGATTAATTCAAAAGCTTCTGATATTTCTTAAATTCTTTGACGTTAGAAGAGCGCTTGATTGCAGAAAGCACTTTCAGTTTTTCGTGCTTGGTTAAATGCCAGGACAAGCTGATCCGGTCCTTTTGCAATTCTCTCAGATTCAGATTAACGGTTTGGATCGGAACATCGTATTTATCCACAATCAAATCCAATAAATCACTTTGGTCGTAGTCCTGAATGCGCGGAAAATTGGTAAACACATTGGAAATCGGAGCCGTAAACTTATCAAACAAGCTGAAAGAACGCGTTTCTTCCTGATACATGATTCGTTTGTTATCACGAATCTGCAAAATCACCACACCACTTGTATTTTTACCAATCCAGGATTCCAGTTCCATCAACCAGCGAACCGTAATTTTAGTTCCGAAATTATCTCTTGCTCCTGCATCCATCAATTGAATTTCCGGAACAGTTGGCAAACTGGTCATCGGAAGCACGTATGGAAAAGTTGCATTCATCCGTAAAGCGGAAGACAAACGCAGTTTAGCCGCATTCTGACTTTTCAGCAAGGCATGCAGATCGATGTTTTCCTGAATATGATTGGTTTCCGCAGCCGGCGAAGCAGAATCCATTAAAAAACTCAATCCCAGAGACGAAATCATAATCCTGCGGCCATCATTTACCACAGAAGGCGTCAGAATCACATTCGGAATAAGCCCCTGTTTCTCGAAAACCTTGAAGTAATACAACGGCTTATTCAGACGCTGACCCGTATTTTCATTCAAATCAGCTTCAAAAGCCATTCCACGGTCATAACTGTAATCCGAATCTTCAAATCCCGACTGATAGCGGAAAAACAAATCATTGGTTGAAGCTGCAAACGACAATTTATTCAGCAAATCCCGCGAAATTTCCTCGAAATACTTCGGATCGTTGAAATTCACTTTTCCAGTCTGGTAATTTTCCAATAGCAGCGATCGATAATAAGACGCTCCGACAGTTCCTCCCGAAGCTCCGGTAATCATTGCAATGTGCTTGGAAGACTTGAAATTACTCAGGGAATCACAGGTCCGGAGCACCTGATAAACCCACGAAGCACTTCTGGAACCTCCCCCGGAAGTATTCACAATTACCAATAAGGGCTTTTCCTCTCCGGTTCCTTTCTTCCAGTTTTCCAGATACGTCAGATATTGCTCATAATCATCCTTTCGCACTTCAGCATCCTTACTGAAAGCATAAATAACAGAATCAGAATACAGGTCCGTTTTTTTATAATTCAATCCGTAAGCCTGAGTCTGGAACTGAAAAATCTCACCGCTTCTCGAAAAGAAGTTCATGATCAGGAAAATCAGAATGATCACCGGATAAGCCCACACTCTCAGCCAACTCATGAGCGCACTGAGCAACATCAGGATAATTGTCATCAAAAGAACCACACTCACTCCTGCCGGAACATCCAAAAATGTTTTTCCACCAAAAAGCCCGATCAGAATAAAAGTCAGAATAGTTGCAATTTCAAAAACAGTGGTTGAAATCCTGTTTTGATCAAACACCGATTGCAGCAGCGATTGCGCATAATGTTTCGTAGAGCGGCATTGCTGAATCCGCATTCCTCTTCCGACATAAAAATACAGACGCTGCTTGTTCGCGCTTTTCACCTTAATTCTGTTTCCTTTTCCGAAACGCAGCCAGCGTTCACTGCGAGTGGGTTGCACTGCAGTAAAACGTCTCAACTCAAAGAGATTTTTATTGATCGGGAAGAAATACAATAAAGAAACCCCGACAAACAGAAAGAAGCCCACCAGAAATCCCGATCCAAAGAGAATCACATTCGTCCAGGATTCAAATTCTTCCATCCGCTGAAAACGAACAATCCGAATCAAAAAATAGATTATGAAGGTTGTCGGAATAATGCTGTTATTGATACAAAAGCGTACAAAAGGCTTGTTTACCATTGCCAGGAACGGAAAACGAGATGCCAAACGCATGTAGGAATACGAATGAAAGGCCATTGTCAGACCACCAAACGAAAAACCGATTAATGAAAACGAAAAAAAACTGGTGTTTCCCTGATATTCAGGAGACAAAAACAAATAAGACAATCCAAATCCGACTCCGATCTTATCCGAAATGAGCAAGAAAAAGAAAACCCAATAGAAAAGCCCCAGTAAGTTGTGTTTTAAATGATGGATCAGCAAAACGAAGGGAAAGAATACCCGAACAAATCGCAATGTATTAAAGGTTATGTCTCGAAATGCCGCCACGAACTGAATATACGAATTAAACGTGATGTTTTTGGTACTCTTTCACAAAATCCGTCACCAAATAGGCCAATGTTTTCCCAACTATGATTTCATCCGTTTCTGTTTTAGGTGCAGCTTCCGGCAAATGCAGGTAACACACTTTTTCCAGAGAAGCCATTTTCCGGATATAAATCCGCGCCTGATCAACCGTAATCCCGGATGGTGTAAACGCACTTGAAGGCATAAAAGCAATGGAATCCATATCAAGCTCCACTCCCATCAGGTTTTGAAAATGCGAATCGTAGACCTTATCAATATCTGCCTGAAACTTGAAAGGCTTCTCCAACCAGGATTCATAAAACGTAAAAAAGGCATTCATTTGCTTCAACTGATCCAGAATAAACTGATTATTGTAAGATTCGTGTAATCCGATAACGGAATAATGTCCTAAAAAATTGTATTCAAACGCATATGAGAACGGATTTCCGGAATGCCGGCCCTCCATGACTCTCGTATCTGCATGCGGATCCATATTCACAACAGAGATCGCCCGTTGTTTGGATTCCGAAACTCCTTTAATGATCGGATAAGCATTGTTATGCCCACCTCCGATCACAATCGGAATTCCCCCTGCATCCACCACCTCTTTCACCCAGGCAGCAAGCAAATAATCCAAATCATCCACCAACATATTCGAAAGCACCTCAATTTCTTCGGAAGTTTCGATGAATCCATGAATACAAATCGAAGCCCCAGTCAGAAACTGATTGGATTGTACTCCCAGAAATCGTGCTATGAACGCATCGAAAGCTCGATCAGAACCACCCTTTCCGCCATTTAAGCGCGGACCGATATCTTCCTTCACTCCCAAAACATGGAATTTCCGTTCTTTCCATTGTTCCGATTTATTTCGAAACAACACATTTTGCCCGATCCGGATTTCTCCGTCGCGTTCAGAAAGCCATTGCTTCAAATGACCCTCTTCGGGAAACTGTAATTTAAAATATGTCGATTCAAGCATGATGCTTTTTCATTAGTTCAACAAATGCATCCGGAGGAGCAATCGGTCTCATATTTTCTTTCGACACAAAAACCAGCGTTGTTTTCGCCTTGCTGATGCATTCCTGCCTTTCATTGTATAAAGCATATTCAAAAAACAAGCGCGGTCCTTTCAACTCCGTGATCGCCGTAACAACGGTCAATTCATCATCATAAAAAGCCGGTTTGAAATAATCCACTTCAAAATGACTTACCGGCAGCATCACGCCGCTTTCTTCCAATTCCCGGTAGCTCATTCCAAGCGAGCGCATAGCCTCCACTCTTCCTACTTCAAAATAAGCTGCGTAATTTCCATAATAACAATACCCCATTTGATCCGTTTCACCATATCTCACCCGCACTTTCGCAGGAAATTCAAAGGAAGTCTTCATGTACTTTTTTCTTGAAAATTATTTTTGCTAAATGTCGTAACTATTTTTAGATTTCGGAGTAGAAAAATATCAGGGAATGTCGTATATTTTGAAAACATTAAACGAATGTGAATGCAATCTAATTTTGAGCCTTTGATTAAGAACAATTTATTTAGTTTAAATACCAGAATTTAACATTTAGCTATAAAAATTGCTTATTCATCGAACTATCAATAGGTTTTAAGAAATTTAGAAGGCGATATTAAAGGATTACTTCAATACAATGCAAAACTTTTCAAATAAGCAACCCCTAAAGAACTTTTTTTTTCACTTTTTTATGTAAATATTTGCTCTCTCAAATAATTCGACTGCTTAACAGTTAAGCTATGAATCTATTACGCTGATTATTTTTTTATTAACAAATTATTATAAACTTTTAAATACCCTGCTAAATGAGTGCCAACCATGACGCTATTTGGAATTCCTGTCTGAAAGTTATTAAAGACAATCTGCCGATTCAAGCTTATAAGACTTGGTTTGAGCCGATTGTACCTGTGAAGCTCGAAAACAACGTTCTGACAATACAAGTTCCATCTCACTTCTTTTATGAATGGTTGGAAGAACATTACATCACTTTGTTGAAAAAAGTGATTAAAAAAGAGCTCGGTCAGGAAGGGCATTTGGAATATAGCATTGTAATGGAGAATTCTGCCAGCAATTCAAATCCTTATACAGTGAAACTTCCCGCTTCCAATAAGAAAGCAGTGAAGAACGCACCTGTAAACATGCCCCTGAACATCAGCGATAACCCAATTAAAAACCCGTTCATCATTCCGGGATTGAAAAAGGTAAACGTGGATTCAAATCTGAATCCTGCTTATTCTTTTGAGAACTTTGTGGAAGGTGACTGCAACCGTTTGGCACGTTCTGCCGGATATGCCGTTGCAAACAAACCGGGAGGAACAGCGTTTAATCCGCTTTTGATCTACGGTGGTGTTGGTTTGGGAAAAACGCACTTAGCGCATTCAATCGGTATCGGTGTAAAGAACCAGTTCCCGAATAAAACAGTTCTTTACGTTAGCTCTGAAAAATTTGCACATCAGTTTATTGATGCTGTTCGTAATCAAACGACTAATGATTTCATTCATTTTTATCAAATGATTGATGTCTTAATCATCGACGATGTACAGTTCTTCTCAGGAAAAGAGAAAACACAAGATGTATTCTTCCATATCTTCAACCATTTACACCAAAATGGAAAACAGATCATTTTGACTTCGGACAAACCGCCGGTTGAAATGCAGGGAATGGAGCAGCGTTTGCTTTCCCGCTTCAAGTGGGGATTGTCTGCTGATCTTTCTACTCCTGATCTGGAGACACGTATCGCCATCATGGAGAAGAAGATGTACGGAAGCGGAATCGAACTTCCTCGTGAAGTAGTTGAATACCTTGCATACAGCATCAATACGAATATTCGTGAGATGGAAGGTGCAATGACTTCACTTTTGGCTCAGGCTTCTTTGAATAAAAAAGCAATTACGCTTGATTTGGCGAAACAAATGATCGACAAGTTTGTGAAAAACACCGCTCGTGAGGTTTCTATTGATTACATCCAAAAAGTAGTTTGCGATTATTTCGACCTGCCAATTGAGATGTTGAAATCAAAAACCCGTAAACGTGAGGTTGTTCAGGCTCGTCAGATTTCCATGTACTTCTCCAAGAAGATGACAAAATCATCTTTGGCAAGTATCGGAGCACATTGCGGAGGAAAAGACCACGCAACGGTACTTCACGCATGCAGAACGGTAATCAATCTTTCAGAAACGGACAAACAGTTCCGTGTTTATCTGGAAGATCTTGAAAAGAAATTGACAATTCAATAATAAAGGATGGCTGTTCGAAAGGACAGCCATTTTTGCTTTTGGTATTTTCTTCCGGCATGTGATTGTTAATTTAAAACCTGTGATTTTCTTAGGGGCGACCCAATATTGGGTTTTTGGGATATTGGGAATTCCCAAAAACCTGATCAACAAAAAAACGCCCCCACAGGAGCGTTTTCGTTTTTTTAAACCAAATAACATCAATTACAAGCCTGGGTGCAATACGGAACCGTCCATCCCCATCGATCGGTATTCTGGAACGGATCTCCAAAACCCCAAGCCGTTTCAGATTGAACAACACTTCCATCAGGAGCCAGACGATAAACACTTGCATGAGCCGCAATGATATAACAAGGCGGTAAACCTGCCAATGGAATCGTATAAGAAACCGTTTGGACACCTGAGCCAAATGTTTGATTAATCGGAAACTGACCGGGAATAGGTACATTTTGCGAATTCATCGGCATTTGACTTAGTGGTCCGACATACAAATGTACTTCACCGAGATACCATCCACCAGTAAGTTGATAGGTGACATAAACATTGTTGGCATCATTCGTGATTGACAGCGTTCCGGCATTAATAGTTTGTCCTGCAAAGAGTGTTGTTGTTGTAGTTGGATAAACACACGGATTGCATGCCTGAGTACAATAGTTTGCATACATAGCCCAATTACCTCCCGGTATCGGAGATCCATTCGCCCAACCCGTTTGAGTTTGGACAATCGTTCCGTTCACCACTTCCTGCAAGTCGACATGCACCGCCACAATATAGCAAGCAGGCAAGCCCGACAAAGAAATTACAGTAAGAGAGCTGGTCGCAGAAGGACTAAAGTTCTTCTTGTAGGGAAATTGTCCGACTTTTGGATTACCTGTGCTTGTTTGAGGCATTCCGGCTAAAGTACCGACATATATTTTTGTTGAAGTCAATCTCCAGTTTCCTGAGGTTTCGACGAAAATATACAGACTGTCCTGTGTATTGTAAATTGTCACATTTCCTGCATCCATATTTTGTCCTGCAAGTAAATCTGTAACGTAAGGGGTTCCGCAAGGTGCGGAAACCTGGGCTGACCTTGCGGAACTTCCCACTGAATTGTGATCCTGGCGCGTTAGTTGTTCTTTTTTACAGCCCGAAAGGGCCAGAAGGAAAAAGCAACAACCTAGAACAAACAGTTTTTCCAAACTATTCATCCTGATAGTGAAGTACATCTTACTCATGACGAATCATTTAAAACATTCGATAAGTTACAATTTATAATAGACAAATAAAACTATTTCATAGACTAAATTAATAGTTACTCAAAACTCCAGGTAAAATCAGAATGAAAGAAAAAATTACTTTTGTGCTAATGATAGTAAATGGCGTTTATAAAACCCTGAAAAATACTTCTACAGGCTTCTACAAAGAAAAGGGATCCAAGTTTTTGGCATTTGCAATTCCATGCAAAACAGAGGATGAGATCAAGGAGCATATTCAACAATTACGGAAAGAACATTATCAGGCCGTACATGTTTGTTCTGCTTTTCGTTTGGGAAGCGATAAGAAACGATATCGCGCAAGTGATGACGGTGAACCTTCCAATTCTGCCGGTGCTCCGATTCTGGGGCAAATTCAGTCCTTCGACCTTACCAATGTTTTAATTGCCGTTGTACGTTATTACGGAGGTATTAATCTGGGAGTTGGTGGCTTGATCAATGCTTACCGAACTGCATCGAAAGAAGCATTGGAAAACGCAACGATTATTGAACAGGAAGACGAAGTTCTCTTTACTATTCGTTACAGTTATGACGAGATGCCGCAAGTAATGAGCATTTTGAAAAACAGTCCGGCAAAAATTGTTCTTCAGGATTTTCAACTTTCCTGTAAATTAGATCTCCAGATTCCTGTTTCAGAATTAAAGATTCTCGATCAGATATCCGAATTAAACCTTCTCCTTCCGGAGGAAAAACACATTATAATTGAAAATCATGGAATTATCCAATAACGAATTACTTCAAGAATTAATCAGCATTCAAGGCGTTGCCAGCGATGAAACACAGATCAAATCATTCATCAAGGAATATGTTCGGGAAAATGCTGCGAAATGGAAATGCAAACCACATATCATTGACGGAACAGGTTTTCAGGACGCATTAATTCTCGTTTTCGGAACTCCCCGGGCAGCTGTTTATGCTCATATGGATACTATTGGCTATTCTGTCGGATATGAAAATGAACTGATTCGTGTCGGAGGACCGAAAAATATTGACGGAACACTTCTTGTCGGCAAAGACTCTCAGGGAGATGTTGAAGGTGAGTTGATGATTTTTGAAAGTGAATCAGGACAGCAGCGCATTCAATTATTATGCAATCGCGTGGTTGACCGCGGAACGCTTCTTTCTTTCAAACCGGATTTCAAAGAAACCAAAGAATACATTCAATCGCCTTATCTCGATAACCGTTTGGGAGTTTACGTTGCGCTTCAACTGGCAGAAACATTGGAAAACGGCGCCATTGTTTTTTCAACCTACGAGGAGCATGGGGGAAATTCCGTTGGAGCATGCGCCAAATATCTGATGAACAATTACGATGTTTTTAAAGCGTTGATTTGCGATATTACCTGGGTAACTCACGGAGTTGTCCACAAAGGCGGAGTTGCCGTTTCGATGCGCGACAGTATGCTTCCGAGAAGAAAATACCTCAACAAGATTATTTCCATTGCACAGGAATCGGGAATCAAATATCAGCTGGAAGTAGAATCTGCAGGCGGAAGCGACGGTTCTGTACTTCAAAAATCAGATCTTCCTATCGACTGGTGTTTCATCGGTGCTCCGGAAGACAATGTGCATACGCCAAAGGAAAAAGTCTATAAGAAAGACATTCAGTCGATGATTGAATTGTATCAGGTGTTACTTGAGAAATTGTAAGATTCAGCGAATGGCGTAGGCTTCCGTTAGTTCAACCAGGGAATATTTACCACATTTCTTATCCGGATTTTGAGTCGAAGCAGCGTAACTGATCTTCAATCTCAATCCTTCCTTGTGGAATTTGGAGTCCAGATTCTGAGGACTGATGTGCTTTTCTGAGTTGTCGGATTGGGTTACTTTCAGTAAAACGCCGCAATCTTCGGTAATTTCAACCACAGCGAGGCATCTTTCGCACGGTTTCAACGCTTCGTTTTGCGGATTGTTTTTCACCGTTTTGCATGAAAACAGGAACGCTAGGATTGTTATGAAAGCTATTCGAATCATTTTTTCTCGTTTTGTAAGGCATTTTTTCCGGCAATTGCCGCAGTTGTCCACGCAGCCTGAAAATTAAATCCGCCGGTTACTCCGTCAATATCCATTACTTCTCCTGCAAAAAAGAGACCGGGAACTTTCTTCGATTCCATGGTTTGAACATTGATTTCATTCAGATCAATTCCTCCTGCCGTCACGAATTCTTCCTTGAAAGTAGTTTTTCCTTCCATTGAATACAAATCATTCATCAAAACTTCCAGCAATTTATTCTGATGCTTCGCTGTCAGTTCAGAGCACTTGAAATGCACAGGAATTCCCGCTTTCTCTATTAAATAATTCCACAAACGCGTTTTGATTTCGTAAAGCGGTGAATTCGTTACCAGTTTATTGGATTTCACGAATTGCTGAATCAATTCCCGAACTGTTTCCTGACTTTCTTCTCCGGTCCAATTCACTGAAATATTGGATTTATAGCCTTTTTGTTCCAGAATCCGTGCTCCGAAAGCAGAACATTTCAATACAGCCGGGCCACTCATTCCCCAATGTGTAATCAATAAAGGTCCGCCCGTTGACCATTTTTCCCCGACAATTTTAGCTTGTGCATTTTCCTGAACAATCCCCATCAATTCCTTGATCGATTCGTTCGGCATATTGAATGTAAACAAAGACGGAACCGGTGAAACGATTTTCAAATCAAATTCTTTCAGCAATTCAAATCCCGAAATTTTCGGTTGTCCGCCGGTTGTCAGGATCACCGATTTAGCAGAAAAAGTCATTTCGGGTGTTTTCACTTCAAAGCGGCCTGAATCAAGCTTACGAATCGATTCTACCCGTTGATTCAACAGCAAATCTATCCCGCTCTTTTTCATTTCTCGCAGAAAACAATCAATAATTGTTTGTGAATCGTTGCTCAAAGGAAAATAACATCCGTCAGGATACAATTTCAAGGGAACTTTCCGCTCTTCCAGCCAGTTTTTCATATCGTTGCTGGAAAACTGATAAAACGCTTTTTTCAGAAAACGCTCGCCTCTCGGATAATGCTTCGACAATTCTCCGGGTTCGGAAATGACATTCGTCACGTTGCAGCGTCCTCCTCCGGAAATTTTCACTTTGGCCAGAGGTTTTATTCCTCTTTCCAAAACTGTAATTTTAGCCCCTTTGAATGATTCAGCTGCCCGAATTGCAGCAAAGCAACCCGCAGCTCCTGCTCCAACGACTAAAATGTCCAGTTCTTTCATGGGGCAAAGGTAATGACAAAAAAAGACCTTCCGTCAGGGGAAGGTCTCTTGATTTTTTCGAATCCTATTTGAACTGATTTCGCGATATTGCGTATTGACCTTTATTCATCAAGGTTTCAGCACATTTTTTAATGCAAAATCTGAATCGGTTTACGTACACTTTGTCCTTCCGAATTCATTTCAAGAATGTACGACCCGGAACGAAGCGAAACTGTATTTAATGACGTTTGATTTCCATTCATTTCCTGATTCAAAACTACTTTCCCATCCAGACTGATGATTCGAACGGTTTGAGCATTTCCATTCACAACTCTCAGATTCAACTCATTGTTTGCCGGATTCGGATAAATCTCAAATGCAAGTTCCTGTTCTTCCAGGCCAAGCGGTCCATCAGCAACCTGAACAGAATTCTGATATGTTGCATAATTCTGTTTTGTTCCCGTTACCAACAAATAATCATTTACAGCCAATACCGGAATGGTGATAATTGCTTGTCCACCTGAAGAAATGGCAGATCCCAGAAGCACATTATTTTGTGAAATCGCAACCAAAGCTCCTTCCACATTACAGGAAACAGTTACTGAAGTTGTATTTAACGGCACATTTCCCGGATGATTTACCGTAAGAGGCAATGTTTGCTTATTTCTAAACTGAGCGGAAGGATCTCCGAACAAAACCCAGGTTTGCATCACCTCTTCCCCACTTCCGGAAGGATATTTTTCCAGCATTGATAATTGGGAATTGTAGAACAAACCTCCTAAAGTTGTTTTGTGATTATTCGGATTCGTCTGACCGATAATTTCCGCCAGTTCATCCTGAGTCTGCATCGGTTCTGCCCAAGCCATCAAAATAGATGAACCTGCAGCCGCAATTGCTCCGGAAGCACTATTATTTTTTGTAGCTCTGAGCCATGCTTCAGAAATACAGGTTCCCGACATAAACGTTCCGTTATTACAAGCAACAGAAACCACGAATGGATATTTCCCGTTGTTTGTTGCCTGATTGATGTGTGTGCTTTGGAAATTACCGCTTACACATAAATTAACATCGCCATGTCCGGTATAATTGAACAAACCGATTCCTGAGTTGATTACCGGTAAAATAGCTGCTGCATTCGGAGATCCGGCTGCATCATTTCCACCCTGAGAACCATCATAAAATTCGGAAACTGCCGTATAGCCGTAATTCATTAAAACGGTTCTGATATTTCGAAGGTGCTGCCAATCTGCTTCACTGTCGTCTCCATAACCGCTTCCTTCGTTTGATCCCAGGCCAACTGCGCGTTCCATCCAATCACCTGCCATCGGGTTTTTCTCGTATTCCAACGTGCGATTCACCATCGTCGTAATGTTGGTTTCCGTTCCTGAAAAACGGCCCACAAATACTTCCGGATAAAAATCGGAGCCTGTAAGCTGCCCGTAATAAGAATCCGAATAAAGGTTTTCACCTCCCGACATTCCGTACGTATGAGCCGGCAGGTCTTCATGATCTCCGACAAGTAACACATACGTCAATTCAGGATGTGTTGAATAATAATTTTGAATGTACGTCAAAATAGCAGCATCATTCATTCCCGCAACGGCTGTAGAAACTAATGTGGTGCGAATTCCCTTCTGATTTTTCCAGTTCACCAAAGGAGTTACTTCATCCATCAGATTGGGAGCTGAGATCACCAACATGCTTCCGCTTTCGTCCATCTGCGCATATTTCTGCACCGATGGATTAATAACGATTTGCTGCTGAACAGATTTCAGAACCGGATCAAGCTGACCGCTCAACTCGTTCTGTCCCTGCTCCTGTTCGTTGTATTTCACTTGAACATGAATGTTTTTATAGACGATCAGCTGTTTCGTCACCGGATTGTATTGATACGGAGAAACTTCAAGAACCGATCCGCGCAGAGATCTCCAGATAAAAGGCGTTTTTGCATTTGCCGCATTTCCGGGATAAAATTCATTCTGTTGATACCTGGGACCAAATGTATAAGCCACAGTTCCCGGATCAACATTTCTTTTCAGTGTTCCTTTAGAAGGCGCAACCCAAACATTTTCAAAAATCTGCACTTCGTCGAAAGTCACTTCAATTTGCGGATTTCCCGTTGCAGGAAGCTGAATTGTTTCGTGAAAGACCGGAAGTGCCGGAGCACCCTTTTCCTGTGTCAGGATTTTGAATGTTTTGGAAAAATCAATCATCGAATGACCATCAATTTGCTTGAATTCAAATGGAATCTCTTTAAAATGATGGCTTAAAACAAGTGATTTGGAATTTTCGGAATCCAGATGGAAATTTTGACCATACGTAATCAAAAAACCACTGAAAATGGAGCAAAAAAGGAGAGTTTTTTTCATTTACAAAGTTTTAGCCATACAATTTACTGATTCTCTTTGAATATGTATATTAATTAACAAATGACTTACACCAAAATTCACGCAGTGCCAATAACAATCGGTATCGACGTGAGTTCAATCGAATGATAGCGCGGATTTAAGCAAATTCCCGGACTTTCAATTAACTACCATGGTAGTGGTTTCTCAAATGGCAAACAGGCAAATTAAATTAGAGTAATGAGATTTTAAGCTTCGATTCCAAACAAGAAAGCTTCCATATTGCTGCAAAACTTAGCAAAAAAGAAAAAGGCCACCAGTCAACTGACTGATAGCCTCTTTCCCTTAACCTGTAGATGTTAATAATTGATCCGTTGATTTCTTTAACGCAAGAACCTCTAAAAGGTTTCAAAAAAAACTCTTTTCTAAAAAAAATTAAAAACTGATTCAAATCACCTTTTCTTCAACTTCCTATTTTTACCTTTGCAGAACATCAAATCCGAGAAAAATGTTAGTTGGTAAAGGATCCAAGTTGAACAGTGTTTTCAAAATGAAGTGTCCGCGTTGTCAGGAAGGTGAATTTTTCATCTCTCATCCTTACGACATGAAAAACCTGGGAAAAATTCACGAAAATTGCTCGAAGTGCGGTCTGAAATATGAGAAAGAGGTTGGTTTTTATTATGGAGCGATGTACGCTTCCTATGCGCTCGGAGTTGCTTTGTTTGTAACGTGCTGGGTGAGTTTCAACTTGTTTTTTCCAAATGCAGGAACCTGGACTCAAATTGCGATCATCTCAGGGCTTTCCATCTTTCTGAGTCCGTATCTCTATGCTTTATCCAAAGTGATCTGGGCAAATCTCTTTTTCTCCTACGATCCGGATGCGATCAAGAATTACCAGGATTCAGAGAGTTCAAATAAAGTTCAAAAGGATTAAAACGGTTCAATGCATCAGATTATTTGATCGAAACTTATTTGAACATTTGAAACAACATAAAAATCCCCCAGCCGGCAAACTGAGGGATTCTCATTCAATTCAAACTACAAAACAATTTATTGAAGGATGACATTTCGATCTTTCGGATGTTTAATCTTAAACGAATAGGTAAATTTATCCGTGGCTTTGGTCTTCAAATTGACCGTCCAGGTGAGTTTTCCCGTCGTTCTGTCATAATTTGCTTTATCCGTGTTGATCGCTTCTATAACGATTTCTCCGTTAGTCGTTACAGGGATCTGATCTTCAATCACCAATTCTATTGTTGTTGCTTTCAGATTCTTCACAGAAATCTCGTATGCATAGGTGCGTTCGATGTCGTTTCCGATTACTTTTTCCTTGTAATCTTTTTTCAGCAAGATGCGTTTTGCAATGATGTTCGGATCTTTACCAAGACTCAGCTTCAAAGTATCATTCATGGCTGTCGGATCGATATATGTTTCACCGATGTATGTTCCGTCGAAGAAGATGTTTGCACTCGCCGGAACCAATTGTAAGTCTTCCAGTTTCAATACTTCGGCAATCAAAAAGACTCCCGGATCAATTTTAGGAACAGTGTAATATCTGTAATTTGCCGACAAATCCACATTTCGAACCAAGACCAAATGACTTTCCTGATCGCTCTCGATCGTATAAGGCAAATCGATTTTATACTCCGCCGATAAAACGCGGTTGATCACCGTTGTGAAGTTTGCAGCTGTTTCCGCATTGTACTCCATATCTTCGCTTTTTTTGCTCGCATCTTTTTCATATTTCATTGACGGAGACGGAGTGACACTGTAACTGTTCAATCTTCCGTTAACTGCCCCCAAATTGTAATAATCCACATACCACGGGTGTAAATCCGGCTTGATCTTATTCTGATACGGATCGTTGGTGGAAAGCGTCAATTGCACATTATCCCAGGATTCACCCGTATTTTGCTGTACACTTGCTTTGTAAGCCAGATTTACCTTTCCTGCCGTAATTTCACTGCGAATATCGTATGAAGGAATCCAGGATGCTCCTGAAGCAAGGTATGAAATTGCCAGTTTTCCGGTTACTGCTTCTTTCGACTGAATGGTTACGATCACCCGGTGGATCGGTCCTACAGGAACTTTCGGCGTATTGGAAGACTGATAATTCTGAAGATCGTTCATCCGTTCATTCATTGCATGAAGCGTGGTGTTTTTAGCTCCCAGACGCTTATTCAGAATCTGCAGTTTTTTATTGATCTCGTTCATTTTCAACTGATAATATTCCATTGCTTGTTTCAACAGTTGAATCGAATCGTTGACTTTTCCCTGACCGCGAATAGCCCCGTTATTCGATAAAATATTCTTTGAAGTATTCAACACATCAATTTCATCCTGAATTTCTTTGATATCAAAGGTCATATTGTTGATCGAATCCTGAAGCAGGTTGATGTCTTTTCTGATTTTTAAGGGAAGACCTTCCAATTTAACCGTTTCCGGCTTCGGATAGTATGCCTGGTATTTGGAATCCATCAACACGACATTTCCAAAAGCTTTTACCTGCAAACTCTTCGGATCGATATTCGGACTCACTCCTTCAATGATCAATTCGGTAATTCCGGGTTTCACATTGAAACTGGCCTTGCGGTAGATCTGAGCTCCACTTGTATAAACGGTTACTTCGCTAATGGAAGATTTGATAATCTCTTTGTCGTTGGCAGCAAGTGTTAGGAAACCTGGGAGAACTGCCAATAGGAGAACAATTACTTTTTTCATGGGAATCAATTTCCATCTAGTACTGCTCAATCCGGTTTTCGTTCAAAAGAATTTTAACAAAAAGAAAAAAGGTGCGCCCAAAACGACACACCTTCCTGATTTTCAATTATTCAATTTCAGAATCTTTTTTTAAGTATCTAAAATGAAAACACTTCTTTGAACGAGCGGATCGATTCAGCAAAATCGATTGCTGCCCCTCCCAATTCTTCTATTTCAATTTCATTTACTGCAAGCAGACGCTCCGTTTCCAACAACAATGCCGATGAAAACTCATACAGTCCGCAAATCAGCTTTTCTTTGGAGAATTCGCTAATGATCAACTTATCTTTTACCTTTTCAAACAACAGTGAATACGAGCTATCCAAGGGGCTAAACACAAACTTTCTCGCTGTTCCGTTTTTTAAGTGTACCAGACGGCTAAAGAGTTCCGGCAAAGAAGCCAGAATCATACAACTTTGATCCGGTTTCCTGTATCTACTGGTAAAAACAACTCCATCTTTTTCAAACGAAAAATTTCCAAGTGAGAAATAGCTGATCCCATCCGGCTTGCTGTGGTTTATTTCCAGCTGAATGATCATTTCAATTGAATCAGTATCAAAGAAATTATTTCGTCCTTCTAGATGAATGCTTTAATTTCTCCGATAATGCGGTCCGCCAGATCTGAAGCGGCTTGCGCATCCTTACTTTCGGTATACACACGAATAATCGGTTCTGTATTGCTTTTGCGCAAGTGAACCCATTCTTTCCCGATATAGATTTTCACTCCGTCAACCGTGTCAACTTCTTCGTTTTGATATTTCTCAGCCATCTTAACCAAAATAGCGTCTACATCAATTCCGGGAGTCAGATCGATTTTCTTTTTCGCCATCTCATAATTCGGGTAAGATGCACGAAGAGCAGTCATACTCATGTTTTTATGTGCCAAATGTGACAGGAACAAAGCGATTCCAACCAGGGAATCTCTTCCGTAATGCAGTTCAGGATAGATGATTCCTCCGTTTCCTTCACCACCGATCACAGCGTTTGTTTCTTTCATTTTCACCACCACATTTACTTCACCTACTGCAGAAGCGTGGTATGTGCAGCCAACTTCTTCCGTAATGTCGCGCAATGCTCTTGTAGAACTCAAATTCGAAACGGTAGCTCCTTTTCTCTTGGAAAGAATGTATTCGGAAACTGCCACAAGCGTGTATTCTTCTCCAAACATCGATCCATCTTCATTCACTAAAGCCAAGCGGTCTACATCCGGATCAACAGTGATTCCTACATGTGCTTTTTCGGAAACAACGCGAGCAGACAACTCTGTCAAATGTTCTTTCAAAGGCTCCGGATTGTGTGGGAAATGTCCGGTTGGTTCACAGTACATTTCAATGATATCTGTTACTCCCAATTTGCGCAACAACTGCGGAACCGAAATTCCTCCAGTTGAGTTCACCGCATCCACAACAACTTTGAAATTCGCGTTTTTGATTGCAGGAATATCTACATCCGAAAGTGCGCAAATCGCATCAATGTGACGGTTAATTGCTTCCGGATCAGTGACTACTTTTCCGATATCGTCAATTTCCGCGAACACAAAACTTCCTTCAGTTGCGATTTTCAACAACAATTCCCCTTCAGCTCCGGAAATAAACTCTCCTTTGCTGTTCAATAATTTCAAGGCATTCCATTGCTTTGGGTTATGAGAAGCTGTCAGGATAATTCCTCCGTTCGCCTGGTGATGAGGAACTGCCATTTCAACAGTTGGTGTGGTAGATAAACCCAGATCAATCACTTCGATTCCCAATCCAACCAATGTCTGAATCACAAGGGTTGCGATCATTTCTCCCGAAAGTCTGGCATCTCTTCCGACCACTACTTTCAATTGCTTTGAATCCGAAAGGGATTTCAACCATGTTCCGTACGCCGCAGCAAATTGCACTGCATCAATCGGCGTTAAATTATCTCCCGGAGCACCTCCGATCGTTCCTCTGATTCCTGAAATGGATTTGATTAATGTCATTGTGTAATTGAAAAATGAAAATTCAAAATTGAAAAGTTCCTGAACTACTAAAAAGCTTCTCCCTTTCCAATTCTACATTTTCAATTAATAATTTCTTTTAAGTTCAATCATTTTTAAGACAGTCACAGCAGCTTCCACGCCTTTATTTCCGTGCTTCCCTCCTGCTCTGTCGATGGATTGCTGTTCCGTATTGTCTGTCAGCAAACAAAAACCAACCGGTTTATTGTATTTCAGCATTACGTCCACAATTCCTTGTGTTGTTCCCGAACAAACGAAATCAAAATGTCTCGTTTCTCCCTGAATGACTACACCGATTGCAATGATTCCGTCAATGTGTTCATCCTGCGCAAACCACTGAGCTCCCAAAGGCAATTCGAATGCTCCCGGAACCTGTTTGATGATGATACCTGATTCTTTTACTCCTGCGTTGATCAATGTTTCAACTGCTCCTTCCAATAGTTTGGAAGTGATATGACCGTTCCATTCAGAAACAACAATGCCGATTGAAAAATCGGCACCGTTTGGAATTGTATCTTGATCGAACGCTGATAAGTTTTTTAAACTTGTAGCCACGTCTCTAATTTATTTGTTGGATACTCTGGCAATGTATTTGTCAATCGTTTTTTGTTGACCAAACATGTAGTAATCCTGATTAATTTTTTCGTATAACTCTTTCGCTTTTGCGTAGTCTTTGATTTCTTCCGCAACCTGACCAGCTTTAAACAAGTATGACGGAGTTGTCCACTCATTCTCATTTACCTCAGCTGCATCTTCATAAAGACTCAAAGCATCTTTGTATTTTCCTAATTCACTGTAGCAATCTCCCTGAAGACCCAAAACCATTGCCGGTCCGTAAGTATCTTTCAAAGAAACGTCTTCCAATAATTTCAATGCTTTCTTGAAATCTCCTTTCGCCATGTACTGACGCGCCAACGTAAACTTAGCTACTTCACCACCTTGATATCCGTCGTTTTTCTTTACAAAAGGTTCCAATTCTGCAATTGAAGCATCTACTGAATCTTTTGCTGCCAAATTCAAACCTCGGTAATATCCTTCATTGGATTTTTCATTCTTCGGAGCATAAACAAGTTGTTTATACAGAATATATCCAAGAATTCCCACAATGAATCCGATCACTACTGCAGTGATGATTCGAAGTTTTTTATTTTGTTGAAATTGACGTTTAATATCGTTAAAACTGGTAGTTCCTGCCATTTGTTCATTTATTTAAGCGTTGCAAAAATAATCTTTTTTTCGAATCACGGATTGAAACTTATCAAAAGGTGATTGTGAAGAAGGATTTTTTCATAAATCTTTTACCTTGAAAGACAAAGAATTCGATTATTTGTCGCGGGTTCATTGCATCATTGAATCCATTTCTCAATCCTTATGACATTCCTTTTTCAGAAAAGTTGCACGAACATTCACAGAAAAACATTTCTTATAAAAACGGTTTATTTTTAGAACAATCTTTTTTTCAGGAGCTTCAGATTTTTATATTCGATACAAAAATTCACTGTATCAAAAAGTATGATCTACAAATTCCTGTTCGGCTTCGCGGTATTTCATCTTTGCAGCTTAGCTGCCCTGACGCAAATCAGCTATGATCATTACACGGTTAATGATGGCTTGCCCAGTCAGACAGTTTACTACGCCCTGCAAGACAAGCAAGGTTTCCTCTGGCTTTCAACGGATGCGGGAGTGAGTCGTTTTGACGGTAAAAAATTCACCAACTTCACCACGGAAGATGGGCTTGCCGAAGATGAAATACTGGCAATGTACGAAGACAGGAAAGGGCGGGTCTGGTTTTTTCCATTCAGCAAAAAAATCAGTTATTACTACAAAGGGAAGTTTTATTCCGAAAAGAATGATCCGATGATCAAGCTGCTGCCGGATCAATACCTGCTTTATACGTTTTCTCTGGCAGAAGATGCTGCCGGTAATGTATATATTCCTTCTGCCAAAAAGGAGCTTATTAAAATCGATATCCACAACAAAATCAGTCATTATCTGATTCCAGAGAAAATCTCCTGTGTCTATCCAAGTGTTGACCGAAAAAGAATATTTTGTGTAACGCAGAAGGCAGCTCAGCATCCCAGTGATATTTTTGAATTAAAACCTTCAGGAGTTGTAAAAAAAATCCCGGCTCCGGAATTGAACGATAAATGGCCCGAAAGAACCTGGTATCCTAATTCGTCAAGCACTGCGATACTTTACAGCGCCGGACATCAACTCTACGGGATCGATGCATTGAAATCCGATTATCTGCTCTCATTTGATTACATTTCCAGCTACAGTCAGCATTATTGGTTTAACAAAGACCGGCATTCAAATATCTGGCGGTCGGATCTGACCGGTCAAAATCTGTTGTACCGACATACCGGAAATGGTTACCAAAAGCCAGTCAATATCCTGCCCGATAAACCGGCTTTTATCTGCTTTGACAGGGAGAATAATATCTGGATTCTCACCAAAGCAGAGGGCATCTATAAAATTCCCTATTCCAGATTATCAAATCAGTTGGAATTCGAGGTCAATGCACATTCCAGAGGAAAACACCTCTTAAGCAGCTGTATTACGGATGACGGGGTTCTTTGGTTAGGATATACCAATGGATACCTCAATTGCTTTTCAAAGAAACACACCAGACAATATGATTTGAGTCGTTATTCTTCTCTCATCAACAGGGTTTTACAGATCCGGCAGGATCACGACGGAAATATCTGGGCGGCAACAGACCGGCTGGTTCTTCTGATTAAAAAGAAATCAACCGGTGTTTACGACGATCCAATCGAAGTAAAAACCCATCAAGGAGTACGGCTCGGGGCCAATAAAGGATTTTTCTTTGATCCTCAAGGGAACGTTTATCTCACCGAACCGTCTTTCCCGGCATTGAAACTGAATAAGCGCGACATGGCATTTGATCATATCACCAGTGAATTGAGTGCTTTGTACGGAAGAGTTTTCAGCAATTACATCGATTCCAAAGGAAGACGCTATCAAAGCTCTATCAAGGGATTCGTAGTGCTTCACGGCAAGAATCAGAGCCGATTTACGGATTTATCGGCAAACGAACCCCGGCTCAAAGTAAGAGTGCAGCATTACGCCGAAAACAGCAGCGGAATCTTGTTTCTGGCAACTTACAGCGAAGGTCTCATTGCGATGAAAAACGACAAACTGATCGCGACATTCAAACGCCGGGACGGTCTTGCGGGATCTGTCTGTAAACGCATTTATTGTCTTCGCGATACGCTTTACGTTGCCACCAACGGCGGAATTTCGATTCTCTTGTTTCAAAACGAGCATTTTAAGCTTCTCCGGAATGTGAAACAGGACAAAGGATTGATTTCAAACGATGTGAATGATTTGTCGTTTTGGGATAATTGTATTTACGCCGCTACCTCAGAAGGTTTGTCGATTCTCCACTTACCTATCAGAGATCTGGCTTCTGCCAAGCCGCCGGTTCTCAGTGTTCAGCGTCTTCGTTCCGGAAAAACGGAATTTGACCCGGGAAAAGCATTTGTAATTCCTTATAACAAAGACAAAGGAATCACGATCGGATACATTGCTCCTGTAATGGACAAACCGCAACTGGTGCAATACCGGTACAGATTTGCCGGAGTCAAAAAAGAATGGCAGATGACTTCTTCCAATGAGCTTGAATTCTCAGGGCTTCCTTTCGGAAAATATGCTCTTGAAATTCAGGCAAAAAAGTACAACAGCAACTGGAGTCAATCCAAAGTAATCCGCTTCACGATTACTCCGCCGTTTTATTACAGCAGCTGGTTTTTGCTCCTCTGCATCTTTATTGGAATCACCTTGTTGGTCCTCACATTCCGGTACATTCTCAAGAGAAAAGTGAAACAGCAATTGGTGGCCATGCGCGAGCGTGAGGCAATTGAGAAAGAGCGTATGCGGATCTCGGCAGATATTCACGATGATATCGGTTCGGAAATTACAAGTATCATTATTCTGTCAAAAACCTTGCGGGATCAACGATCGGCAGCATCGATGGGCAGTATTCTCGACAAACTGGAAACCTCATCACACGAAGTCATCAATAAGATGAACGAAGTGATCTGGACACTCAACTCTTCGAATGATACTTTGCTCAATCTGCTGGCATATTTGCGCGATCATATCTATCAATTTTCAGAAAAGCACGCGATTATCACAACCCTTGAAATGGATGATTCTCTTTACAGAGAAACCCCCATGAGTGCGGAACAAAGGCGAAGTATTTTTCTTCTCGTAAAAGAAATCCTGCACAATGTGGTGAAACATGCTAACGCTGATCAATTAGTTGTTGCCATTTCAGAGTCTGCAAACACACTACGGATTAAAGTAGCAGACAACGGCAAAGGATTTGACCCGAATTCACGTACCAATGGAAATGGTTTGCGGAATATGAATAAGCGAGTCAGTGCACTCAATGGCAAACTTTCCATTACAACCGAAATAGGTAATGGTACGTCTATCCAGATAGAATTACCCATTTGAATAAAAACGAGTATGAATGAATCAATTAACGTGAGTATTATTGAAGACCATGCGGAAATGCGGGAAGGCATGCTGTTTATCTTGCATTCGGAACCGGATTTTCAGTGCACCTCCTTTTCAAATGCGGAGACCGCTCTGGAAGCTTTTCGCCTGTCGACACCGGACGTCATACTCATGGATATTAATCTTCCCGGGATAGACGGTATCGAATGTACGCGGAAAATCAAGGAATTATACCCGGATATTCTGGTGATGATGTGTACCGTTCTGGAAGATTCGGAGAAGATCTTCAATGCTCTGAAAGCCGGAGCAAACGGGTATTTACTGAAACGTTCGGCCGGACAAACGCTGATTCAATCGATTAAAGATCTGATGAACGGAGGGGCGCCTATGAGCAGTGCTATCGCCCGGAAGGTTGTTAATTCATTCAAGGAAACGGAAACAACGCAAATACATACGGAAGAACCTTTACTCACCAAAAGAGAGAACGAAATTCTGGATCTGATTTCAAAAGGTTACGCCAATAAGGAAATCGCTGCGAAACTAACCGTTAGTCTTCATACGATCCGCACACATATTTATCATATCTATGAAAAACTTCATGTGCACAACCGGGTAGAAGCGTTGAATAAAACGGGACGGAATAAACTCTTGTAACAGCATCAAATAAAGAAGCTGTACATCCGGTGACATACAGCTTCCATTTATTCTTTTATGACTATTTTACTGTTTTTCGATCAGGATTTTATCCTTATAAATGGTTTTCTCTTTACTTCTGATTTCATAGACGTAAACACCGCTTAAGTAAGGACGGACATCAATCTGTAATGCACCATTCTGATCCAGCGGTTTGCTTAATAATTCACGGCCACTCAGATCAAACAAATGAAGTGTCAAATTCTCTGTCCCTTCTTGTTTGCTGTTTACCTTAAACTTCACATATTCAGATGCCGGATTAGGGATTGCTCTGACCTGCAACCTTTCATTCTGATTCATTATTCCTGAACCATCTTCTTTCATGAATGAGATCGATACTCCACAGGAACATTTAGTTTCAGAAATAACGGTCTCCGATCCGTCTGACATCACACCTACTACCGTCCAGCTGAAGCAGTCCGCAAAGGTTGCGGGAACAGTTACTATAGTTCCGGACACCATCCAATCGGACACAAATCCGGACGGATATAGCGGATTCGGAGGACAGCACGCCGGGTTGTAAGCATAAAGTGATACTTTGTATGAAACCGCACCAGGGACAGGATTCCAAGACAATCTGCTCCCTGATCCATCCGGGTAGCATCTTAAATTATATGGAGGCGGTCCACTTGGTGTACAAGAGCACATGGGTTCAGACGGGAGAGACAATTTACCACCGGGCATTACTGCTACCACTGACCAGGAGAAACAATGAGGAATGGTATCTACGAGCATCTTGCTTGTTCCTGTCACACTCAAATCGTAAATATAGGGTGGTGTTAATGAGTCCGGACGACAGCATGAGCTATCTCTTTCGTGAATGGTTACAATATAAGAAACAGCGCCAGGAATTGGATCCCATGCAAGAACACTTCCATAATAAGGACCGTTGATAATCGGATTACATCTTAGATTTCTCGGTGCTATTGTCTGATAACATGTCTCCACACAAATATCGTCAACATATGCATAAGCAAAATGTCCTCCAGCCCCACAATCGGCTACAAAAAATTCGATTGTATAGTTTGTATATGCTACCATATCGAATTCCAGAAATTCGCAATCCCAATCCCTGTAAACTCCTGGCTGAGAATAACCACACACACTTAATGAAACGCTTTGAAAGAATGGATCTGTCATATCTGCTACTTTACAAAACCTAGCTACTTCGATACCTGTGTTATCCAACACTCTTACGACAAAAAATGGGTTTTGGGGCGGGGAAACATGTGTGGGATCCTCCATTACAAGGGCATACGAAAAATTAATCCGGCTTCTCCCAGATGTAGAAGAGGAAAATGTTTTCTGTAACATATTGACCGCATTTAAATAACCTGTACAAGGAATCGGCGCGTTGATTCTAAGCGCGTGAGCAGAACCATTGTGTGTTTGATTGATAGCCGGAACGATCGGATCCGGCATGTTATTGGTCAATTCAAAGTTTTCCGGACTTCCTGGAAGTGGTCCCAAGTAAGTATAACCAACACTCGTGGGTGGAACAAAACTACATTCCCCGCCATAATAGCTGTTTGTGACATATCCGTTAAAACTCGATAGTGAACTATAACCTGCTTCAAAATCTCCATCACTACAAACAATAGTCGTGGTAGCAGCTTTTGCAGGTGCAGGTGCAGATACTCGTCCCGGATTGTAGACTTTCACCACCTCCGGATGCAATTTCAGGTATTGTTCCCGATAGAAGCTTTTCAGGTAATTATCGATAAACGCCTGTGTATTGACTTCTTTGACTTCGTCATGATGGTAGTTTTCAGACGTTAAAAAGGATTGCTTGATCCGTTCGTTTTGAGCAGAATTAAGCAACTGCTCATTTACGTAGGCCGAAATTTTAAGCTCTTCCGTTTTCATTTGTTCCTGCCATTCTTCTCTGCTCACTCCCTCGCTTTGTGCATAAAGCACCTGAAAAGAAGCCAGCAAACACCAGAAGGCCAGTAAAGCTGAGTGTTTTAAATTTTTCATAATGTTTGATTCAGTTTTAATGATTAAAAATTTAAAAGACCGACCAGTTTCATCAGTCTTTGTATGCCTTACGAAAATAGAAGTACCTGAAAGCTCAAACAATACGCTGTTTGTATGCTTTTTCGGGCTTACGTATCCGGAAAAAAGCGGAATCTCTCATACTTTAGTCGTATATATCGGTTGGATGTGTGATTTCTGGTTGAAAAGCACGATTCATTAATTGATCATCCGGACTTGTATCGGAATGTGTAAAAGACCTACTGTGACTGGGCTAACAGACACATATCCATCCGTCTTTTTTGCAGTGGAACAGCGTGTAATTTCACCGGAAACACACTCCATATTACCGTTCAAAATAAAAAGCATACCTTTGCCACCGTTTTAGGTTCGCTTGTAGCAATACAATCGATAATAGGGAATTCGGTGTGAATCCGAAACTGTATCTGCAGCTGTAACCCTTATCAAACGGACTTCATTGTTCCACTGCCAGTCGACCGACTGATGGGAAGGAGAAGTTACCGGAGGGAAGTCAGAATACCTGCCTTGAACATAATGAATGAAGACTTCAGATTAAAGTCAAGTTCGAATATGGAAGTACAATCTTTCAGTTTGTTCTTATTCTCTGATTTTTTCATTTGCTTACTTAGAACGAAGACTCTGTCTTCAATTGTTTAATTTTTAAATGCTAAAAGCAATGAAAAAAATGTTACTCGCAGTTAGTGTATTCTGCATCCAATACACACAAGCACAAACCGTAGTAGATTTCGAAGATCTGACTCCTCCGGGATCTGACACCGCATGGTTAGGTTCGGACATGGCAGGCGGATTTACTTCAAGAGGCGTTTTCTTCGAAAACACGTACAACACACAGTATCATTTCTGGAACGGATTCGTTTACTCCAACTCTACTGATGTAGCAACTCCGGGGAATACAAATGATTATTCCGCTTATACCGGAAACGGCGCAAACGGAAGTGCTAATTACGCTGTGTTCAATAACGGAAGCATTAATTTCGGAACTGAAAAAGTATTGAGCAGCATCAAAATCACCAACTCAACCTATGCAGCTTTGTCTATGCTGAACGGAGACGCTTATGGGAAAGTATTCGGTTCTTCCAATAATGCAGCCGGAGATCCGGACGGAACAAACGGAGCAGATTGGTTCCGCTTATACATCATCGGAAAAGATGCTCAAAGCAATACAACGGATACTGTTGAATTCTATCTGGCAGATTACCGTTTTGCAAACAATGCACAAGATTACATCGTTAACACCTGGGAAACAGTAGATTTAACTCCGCTTGGAGAAGTTAAATTCTTAGAGTTCGAATTAGCTTCTTCTGATGCAGGTCAATTCGGAATGAATACTCCGGCTTATTTTGCTTTAGACAACCTGACATACGGAACGGCTTCCATCAATGAATTGAGCGTTTCAACTCAGGAGATTTACCCGAATCCTACAACAGGTCATTTGACAGTTCAATCAGAAGCAGGACAAATCAAAGTTTTCAGCCTTACAGGTGAATTAATTCTGGAGCAAGCAACAAACGGAACTCAGGAAATTAATCTGAACCACGTGAATGCAGGAACTTACTTTGTTGAAACAACAAGTTCAAAAGGAACTGCAAGAACACGCATCAGCAAAATCTAATTGGTTTTCCGCTTATCCATATTATCCATTTTGGTTTCAATCTCCTGTCCGGTATTCGGGCAGGAGGTTAAGCCTATTGAAGAAGTTGTCATTTCCCCGCGAAATGAAAAGGACAACAGTATTCAAATCGAACTCAATAAGGATCGGATTCAAAACAAACTGGCAAATGACCTGGGGCAGATCCTGAGTTTATTTCCCGGATTGCAAATAAAGAATTACGGAGATGTTGGCGGCTTGAAAACCGTTAGTTTCCGAAGTTTAGGCGCCGGTCATACAGCATTGGTTCAGGATTTCAGTTCTGTTTCAACCACTCAGAGCGGTCAGGCAGATCTAAGTGCTTTTCCCGTTGATTTTATTGAACGCCTGGAATTGATTACCCTTTCTCCTACCCGCACACAAATTCCCATTCACGCCAAACTGGCCGGAGTGGTTGTAAATGTTGAATCCGTTCACTCTTATTCGGGCGTTAATCCCCGAAAGATCATTTTAGGAGCGCAATTAGGTTCTTTCGACCAGTACGAAGGTTATTTAATGCTTCAAAAGAGAGCAAAAAAGTGGGCAGGAACTTTAACGGGAAAAATTCGATCTTACGGCGGAAATTATTCCTATTCCTACCTCAACGGAAACAATACCATTGAAGAACGAAGAAAAAACAACGGTTTGCTGGAATATTTCGGAACAGCTTCCGTGCAGTTTTCTCCAAACCAAAATCATCAATTTCAATTGCGTTTATCCGGAAACGAATACCAAAAAGAACTTGCCGGAGCAGTGATTTTTTACAACAGCAATGCAGCACAATATCTGAACGGATATGGTCTGAATGCTGCTCTGAATCATCATTTCAAAAAGAACAGATGGGATGTTTTCTCTTCAGTCAACTATCAGAAAAACAATCTCCAATACCTCGATTCCAGTTATCTGAATTCACTCGGATACCTCGATCAGCGGTTTTATTCCAATCAACTTGATTTTCAATCGCAGGCTTCCTATTCCATTACAGAAAATCTGGGAATTTTACTTGGAAGCTCGCTCATTTCAGAAGAACTGTCCGGGAAATCACTTTCCGGAAATCCATATCGAAACACCTCTGAAAGTGTCTTCGGCCTGGAATGGAAAAAAGTCGGGAGAATTCTCTTGCAAATTGGTGCTCAGGGAATTTTTGAAAAGCGCGATACGGTGCTGAAAAGCCAATGGAATTTACTTCCGGCTCTTTCCTGGAGCTTTGATCTCGGGAAGAAAAACAAGCTGAGTCTGGTCTACAGATATACCTGCAGACAGCCAACTTTCAGCGAACTTTACTACCAACAGATCGGAAACACGAAACTTCGCACGGAGAAAGCCCATATTGCTTCGCTTCGCTATGAACTCACGCTTCCTTTCAAAAAAGGGTTTTCACAAACCATGATCCAACCTTTCTATTCTTACGTTTACGATAAGATTCTTGCTATCCCCACTAAAAACCTATTTATCTGGAGCATTCAGAACATCGGAAAATCTGATGCTGCCGGACTTGAATTCACGGAATTGATCCAAAAGAAAATCCGCAATCACACATTGGGCGCGCGCGTCAATTATACGTTTCAATACACACAAGATATCAGCGATCCGAACAGTTCGACCTATCGGCATATCTTAAGCTATTCTCCGCTTCATTCCGGAAGTGTGGAATTAGATTATTCCTGGAAAAAAATCTCCTTCTTTATGTTGACTTCCTATTTGGGAGAACGCTATGCATTGAATCAAAATATTCCCTCCAATCTGCTTGACGCTTATCTGCTGGTCGATTTCGGAGCTTCTTATTCTCATCTGATAAAGAATAACGAACTAACTTTACGTTTTTCACTGAACAACATTACCAATAAACAATACAGTTACATTAATTATTTTGTAATGCCGGGTATTCACTTTAATGTAAGACTTCAATATGCGCTATAAATTCTTTTTGATTCTGTTGGTTCTTTTCACTGTTGCCTGTAAAAAGAAAAAAACGAAAGAACCGGATGCTCCGCAAGTACTCAGCCATGGAATGCTGGTCTTGAACGAAGGTCTTTTTCAGCAAAATAATGCCACACTCGGCTGGTTCGATTTTTCGGCAAGTTCCTATACTTCCGATTTTTTCGAACAGAAAACCAATCGTTCGCTGGGCGACACCGGAAACGACATGAAGCGATACGGAGGAAAAATCTATATCATTGTCAATGTTTCCAGTACGGTTGAAATTTTAGATGCTTCAACCGGAAACAGCATCTCCCAGATTTCGATGATTGCCAACGGAACTCCCAAACAACCGCGATACATTACATTTTCCGGATCGAAGGCATATATCAGCTGTTACGACGGATATGTTGATGTGCTTGACACAGCTTCTTTAACGATTACGAATCGGATTCCGGTTGGCGCAAACCCGGAAGGATTGGCCATCAGCAACGGAAAATTGTTTGTAGCAAACTCCGGCGGACTAAATTTCCCGAATGTAGACAGCACGGTTTCGGTTATTGATCTGGGAAGTCAGCAGGAAATTACGCGGATCACTGTAGGAAAAAATCCCGGTTCTGTTCAAACTGATCCAGGCGGAGAAGTCTATGTGATTACCAGAGGCGATTATGCTTCCATTCCATCACGCATGCACCGGATCAATCCCAATACACATTCTGTCGTTCAATCGTTTCCTTTTGATGCAAGCGGTATTTCGCCGTTCAATAATAGATTTCTGGTTTCTTACCACGATTTCAGTTCCGGAGACAATGAAATTGCTTTGTTCGACCCGAGTACGGAAACAATTGTCAATCCGGCATACATTTCCACCAGCGGAATTCAAACACTTTATGGAATTTACTACTCTTCCATTACCAATAAAATCTATTGTATGGATGCCAAGAATTACACTGTCACAGGTCAGGTTCATGTATTCTCGAACACCGGCACTTTTGAAACAAGTTATAATGTTGGGTTAAACCCTTGTAAAATTTTGATTTATGAATAAGCTCATTTCCCTTTTAGTATTTATCCCCGCATTTTCAAACGCTCAAAGCTTTCATCCGGTTCCGGGAAATCCCAATACCAATGCGATCAAAAAAGACAGTTCTTGTTTCGTTTCGTGGGCAACAGGCGGAACCATTACGAGAGGTTTCATCGATATTTCAGACACAACCGCTGAAGCAAGCGGAACAAACAAAGCGAGTTTCGGAACTTTGAATCAGGCCTTTGGTCCGGCTACAGGAAGTACAACCGATGTGGTTTCTCTGGGCGACAGCGGGGTTGCAACACTTTCTTTCGATCAGTTCATTATGGACGGTCCGGGATACGATTTTGCGGTTTTCGAAAACGGTTTCGCGGACAATTACATTGAATTGGCACATGTGGAAGTAAGTTCGGACGGAATTCATTTCTTCCGTTTTCCATCCACTTCGGAAGTTCCTTTAACAACTCAAATGACAAACGGATCTTTTTCAGATTGCCGGATGCTCGATAATCTGGCTGGAAAATACCGCGCAGGATTCGGAACTCCATTCGATTTGAGTGATCTTCCGAATCATCCGGATCTGAATAAGAATGCCGTGCAATTCGTTCGAATCATTGATGCAATCGGAGCTATTTCCGGAACGCATTACACCACGGATCAATACGGAACAAAAATCAACGACCCTTTCCCTACTCCATTTGAATCGGGAGGATTTGATCTGGAAGCAATCGGAGTTATTAACGCAACATTGGGATTAAACGAACTGCAGGCATTGAATGTATCTGCATCCCCAAATCCGACAACAGATCAAGTTCAGATTATCCTAAAAGGCGATGCGGATTTAAGTCTTTATTCTACGGATGGCAGATTGATTCAGCACATTTCTCACTTCGACCAAACATCCATTTCATTGGCACATTTGGCGCACGGATTGTATCATTTGGTCGTTTCTCAAAACGGTAAATCCCAAACCTTGAATATTTTACGGAATTAAATATCAATTTTCAATTATTATTGAAAATATTGTATATATTTGATTCATGGAATTAGAACAAGCCAAACAGCAATTTATTCAAACATGGGGAAACTTCGGAACCCAATGGGGAATCAATCGTTCCATGGCTCAGGTTCACGCTTTGCTGATTGTAAGCGATAATCCTCTCTGCACAGAAGAAATCATGGAGAAACTTTCCATTTCCCGCGGAAATGCGAACATGAATATCCGTGAACTGACAAACTGGAATTTGATCTACAAAGAAAGTATTCCCGGAGATCGAAAGGAATACTTTCGCGCGGAAAAAGATATGTGGGAGGTTGCAAAGCGCATCGTCAAAGAACGCAAAAGAAGAGAATTGGAACCGCTTCAACAGCATTTGGCAGAATTGAAAAAAGTAGAACAATCCTACGAGTCTATTTCCTTTGTTGCAACGATCGAAAATATCGAACGTCTGGTGACTCGTCTGGATTCTCTCTCGAGCACATTGATGAAAGCAGATGAACATGTTTTTTTCGGAAGAATTTTAAACTTGTTCAAGTAGAACATTTTTTTTGATTTTTATTTTCAAAAAATATTGAAAGTTTTGAATTAATAGAAAATAATAGAACTATGAAAGCAAATATCTCACTTTTGTACGACGAAGATTGTCCTTTATGTCGCTGGTACACAGCAAAATTCGTTCAATACGGTTTTCTCGCTCCACAGGGAAGAGTTTCTTACTCTGAGCATATTCAGGAATTCGATGGGCTGATTGACGCAGATTTAGCACAAACCAAAATTGCCTGTGTCAACAACGAAACGAAAGAAGTTACTTACGGGATCGACAGTTTATTAGTTGTTCTCAGTCAGCGGTTTAAGATCATTGGCACGATCGGGAAATTCAAACCCGTCAATTATTTACTGCAATTACTCTATTTATTGGTGAGTTACAACCGGAAAATCGTAGCACCGGGTCCGAAACAAAAAGCCGATTGCGCTTGTGAACCTTCCAGATCTGTCTTCTGGCGCGTTACATTCATTGCATTGATCAGTTGGCTTACGTATCTGATCGTTCATTGGTATTTCACTCTTTTTCTGGGTAGCTTCCTCATTGAAAATCCGGTAAATGATTTGGTACTTCTGACTCTGCAGCTGCTCTTTCAGACAAGCTTTTTCCTGTTGTTTCGTCAGAAAAACCTGTATGACTATCTCGGACATCTGGCTTTCACCTCTTTTTTAGGAGCGCTCATCTTACTCGGTTTCGGATTACTTCTTCAATTACTGGCCCTTCCTGGAATTGACACATACTTCGTCGCGGTGATTTGCTTCGGAATTACCATTTGTTTTTTGTTTTTTGAGCATAAAAGACGAATTCAACTGAAAAACTGGGATTACAAATTGAGTTTGACCTGGATTCTTTTCAGAATTCTTATTTATCCGCTCGTATTTCTTATTTAATTCTGAGTTATGAAAAAGATCGTTCTCTTTGCTGCAAACGGATTTATAGGAAAAGCATTGATCGATTACTTTGTAAAAGATCATCCCGAGTACAAAATCACGGCCATTTCCAGAACTCTCCTGAAAAAGATTCCTGCTTCGGTTGAACAGGTTCAGTGGGACGGAAAAACAACAGGTCTTTGGGCCCGTCAATTAGAAAATGCTGATTTGATCATCAATCTGGCGGGAAAATCCGTCAATTGCAGATATACGCCCAAAAACAAAGCTGAAATCTTTTCATCCCGCTTAGACAGTACGCGGATTATCGGTGAAGCGATCGAAGATTGTGCAAATAAGCCGAAATGCTGGATCAATATGGCAAGCGCCACCATTTACGAACATTCCCTTGAAAAACCCAATACAGAAGAAAACGGAATCATCGGAAAAGGCTTTTCTGTTAATGTTTGTAAGGCATGGGAAAAACAATTCTTCGCTTTCAAAGATCTTCCGGTTCGTCAAATTCTGCTCCGGACAACCATTGTGTTGGGACAAAACGGTGGAGTTTATCCCGTTCTAAAACGGCTTACACAATTCGGTTTGGGTGGAAAAATGGGAAAAGGAAATCAGCAAATCAGCTGGATTCACATAGAAGATTTCTGCAGAGCTCTCTTCTTTCTCTTTGAAAACAATGAAGCAGCCGGAGTGTATAATTTGGGCAGTCCGAATCCGATAAGAAACAGTGAATTTCAATCTGAGTTGAGAAAAAGCTTAAGCATCCCCTATTTTATCAATCATCCGAAATGGCTCTTAACCCTGGGAGCGATTGCAATCGGAACAGAAAGTGAACTGGTTTTGAAAAGCCGCTTTATTCACCCTGAGAAACTGAACAAGCTCGGATTTCAATTCCGGTTTCCATCCATTGATTTATGCTTGAATGATTTACGAATCAAAAAGAGCTGAATCAGGTAATGACGATTCGTTTTTTAACTATTTGTTTAAAATCCATGATATTTTCATGTTTTTTTTTATTCCTCATCAAAAAAATCTATCTTTCATTCTGTGGAATGAATGAGTTATTTCGTTTCAAACAAAACACCCTGTTTTGAGCTTGTTAAAACCTTGTAATTTAGTTTAAACTAATATTACTACTTCTTATTTCATTCCGTTTTCGTTGGAAAAACAATCATACAAAGAACACCTTAGTTCAGGATGTAGTCAAAAATAAATTGATCCGGAATGCTCAATCTACCTATACCCGGAAGAGAACTTCTATAAGACCAATCAATAATGAAACTTAATTACCTGATATTTAAATATTTATCGTCAAAACAAGGTGCATTACTTAATTTTAACATTTATTCAATCTTTTTAACAGTCCCATTTCAATTCATTATATTTTAATCTCTTTTTCATATTCGAGCAACATTCTTTCAAAATATCTCTACCTTCATGCAACGAATCAATTAATTATTTCGTTTCACTAAAAAGAATCAAATTTTGAGATTTATGAAATCACATGTTTTAGTTCAACTAACATTATTCCTGACAGGTTTTTTCCTTTTCACAGGCAACGCCTACTCTCAGGACAGAATTCCTTTAGAATCGATCACAACCGAATGGACTTTATTCAAAGAAGTCAAAGGCGTGAAGTTTTATGTCAAGGAAGAAAAAGCAACTGTTATCGAAGGGAAACAGCCATTTACATTTGTTTTGGTAAAGCTCGAAAACACAAACAACAAAACGGTTAAGTTGCTTTACAACCTGGCGGCTCACTATGAAGAGGGCTGTACAAATTGCGGAAACTCTCAGGAAGCACGCAAACTTGTTGAAATTCCGGCAAACCAGACCGTAGAAGGAAAGTATGATTCAGGGAATTGTCCTACTTCTGTGATGCTGTACAATCCGAACAACAAGCTTTCCTGGAAACCGCTTGCAGTAGCAATTGAAAATTTAATCATCAACTAGTATATTATGAAGCATTTAATACATACTCTCTTCGTAGCATTAATTGGTTCATTTAGTGCTTTTGGACAAACCAGTCTTTGTTCAATTACTATCACTCCATCTGATACAACAATCTGTCCGGGAGACTCCGTTCATGTTGTTGCAGTTGCGAACTTGATCAATAGTAACCAATCATTCAACTTTAACGGATCAGTAATGCCTCCGGGATGGTCTGCAGGTGGAGCATCAACATTCTCCGCTCCTTGTGGCCCGAATCCTACGGGTACGGCATACTACTGGGCATCAACATCTACAGGAGTTCCGAACATTACAACTGCTGATTTCGATATCAGCTGTGGTGGTTTCATCACTTTTGACATGGTTTATTCCGTTCAGGGAGGAATCTCTCCTTGTGAAGGTCCCGATGAATTAGATGAAGGTGTAGCACTTCAGTACAGTACTGATGGCGGTGTTACCTGGACAACTATTTATTACTACGTACCGGACGGAACAATTACAACAACGATTTTAACAGGAAATACAAGTGTCGCTACAGGTGCAACTCCATTTACAAGCTGGGGAACATTTGATGTGCAAATCCCGGTTGGTGCACAAACAAGCGGAACACGTTTCCGTTGGTTTCAGCCAAACTCTTCCGGTTCTTGTTGTGATAACTGGGGATTGGATAACATTTTCATCAATGCAACCGGTGCTCCTTGCGGATCAACAGCTGTACTTGACTGGAGCAACGGAATGGGCGATACGACAAACTATTGGGTAGTTCCTTACGGAGACACAACATTCACATGTGATGTTTATGATACTGCCGGAAACTACCAATGTACTTCATTGCCTGTTACGATTCATTTGTACCACGATGTATTGAATTACAACTTGCAGGATTACGCATATTCTTACTGTCCTACAACGAATCCTTCCGTTCAGGTTACGAACATTGTCGGAGCAATCCCTCCATACTCTGTAAACTGGACAAGTATTCCAAGTATGAATAACCCGCAGACTCTATCGACCGGTGGTGCCGAACACGATTCCATCACCTATTATGTCACCATTTCGGATGGTTGCGGCTTTAACAGACAGGATAGCGTGATACTCGTCGTCAATAAATTACTCAACATCGACTCTCTGGTCGCTTATGATGCCAGTGCCTGTGCAAATGACGGAGCTGTTGTAGCTTATGTTTCAGGAATCACTGCTGTAAATAATCAGCCGATGTATACCTGGAATGGTCCGGGAGCAACAAATCCAAGCTTTGTAAACTCTACAGTTTGGACAAACCGTTCACCGGGATGGTATTACTTCCATGTAGTGGACGATGTATGTAATGACATGGACAGCGTTCAAATTGAGATCAAAGATCCTCCGACAGCAATCATCAATGCGAATCCTTTAGCTGGTTGTGCTCCTTTTGATGTGGCGTTTGAAAACAACAGTCAGAACTCAACTCATTACCAATGGAATTTCGGTGATGGCGGAGGCAACATCAATGTAAACGACGAAAGCACACAGCATCATACGTATTCGGGAGATGCAACAATTATGTTGATTGCATTTGACGACAGCAACTGTTCCGATACAACGTATGTGAATGTAACTGTTCAGACTTGTGGATGTACGGATCCGTTAGCGGTGAATTACGACCCGTTGGCAGTAGCAAATGACGGATCTTGTGAATATCCTCAACCGATCTTCAACATTCCGAACATCTTTACTCCAAACGGAGATAGTGATAACGATTACTTTGAATTCACGGTAACCAATTACTCCAACATCGAATTCACAGTAGTGAACCGTTGGGGAAATCCGATCTATCAAGGTTCAGGATTGAATCCGAAATGGGATGGAAAAGTGAACGGAGTTTTATCTGAAGACGGAGTTTACTTTGTAACATATAAAATCACATCTATTAAAGGTGACAAACAAATTGATGGTCAAACATTTGTACACCTGATCAGATAATCAAACGATTAATTTTATGAAAAGCGTCCGTCAGTTACGGACGCTTTTTTTATTTTTGAATAATCCCTTTTGATTCAAGAAAATCTATGTTTTTCATTCTTTCAAAAATTCTGTTATTTACCATCAGTCCTTACACCTGGTTGTTAGTGGCATTGTATTTTGCTTTCTTCTCAAAAAAAGCAGTACGTGTCAAAAGAGCTAAGTACGCGGTTGTTTTCATTGCGTTGTTCTTTAGCAACACTTTTATTTTTAAAGAATTTTGCCGGCAATGGGAAGTTTTCGGAACACCTCCTGCTTCAGTCAAACACCACGATGTAGCTGTAGTTTTAACCGGAATGGCGGAATACAATAATGACTTGAAAGTACTGAGCGCCCGAAGAGGAATCGACAGAATCTGGCAAACAGTTTCCTTGTACAAAGCAGGGAAAATCGACCGGATTTTAATCACCGGAGACCACGGATATCTGGTTGATAAAGGACTGCATGAAGCAACTCAATTGAAGGATGTTTTAATCAAATGGGGAATCCCGGAACACGTCATCATCACTGAAACCAAATCGAAAAACACGTATGAGAATGCGGTCGAATCGAAAAAAATTCTGGATCGCCTCTTTCCGAATTCGAAATCCATTTTATTGGTTACATCCGGAAAACACATGCGAAGAGCCAGAGCTTGTTTTGAAAAACTGGGAGTGACTTGCGATACGTATTCAACCGATTTGTATACGGGGCCGAAACGTTCTTATACCGCGGATGAAATTCTCATTCCCGATGTAAGCACCATGAACGACTGGCACGGTTTGATGAAAGAAATGATCGGATATCTTGCCTACGATATCACCGGCAAAATTTAATCTTACGGATTTGCCGTCTTAGGTACTTTTTCGGTTTCTAAAATCCGGATACTGCTTTTACCCTTTGTATTCTTATTGTATGTCGCAGCATTACAAATTCCGATAATTGCAGGAGCAGGAAAAGCAATCCATCCTGCATAATCAAACCACTTGGCTTTGACTTTCAAACCTTCTACATGTTGTCGATCCAACGAGTCTTTGTAATTCAGGTATTGAAACGTATTCCGGCCGCTTGCTGTTGTTTTCCTGATTCCGATTGTATCCGGAAAGGGATTGTACAGAAAATCCCATCCTTTCTTGTCGTGATAGGCAGAATCGTTCTGAAACGAAGGATTGATCTTATTGAAATACAAAAAAGCTTCCCGGTTGCAATCCACTTCCACCGGATGTTCATCATGAATTCCCGTGCTCATAATAGCCGGCAATCCAACGCGGATGAGGTAAGCAAAACCCATTCGTTTACTTTGTAAATAGTGGCCGTATTCATGCTGAAAAATACGATTATCCGGATCCGGAGCACTCGCTTTTTTGGTCAGGATATAATTCCCGAAACAAATTCCTGTCCAACCCACATTCATGTTCAGCAAGGTGCTTCCGTTCGGGTGGCTGACTGAATTCACGCGGCACAAAACCGTATTGTAAAAATGAGCCATGAAAAAACCGATTCCGGTTTGAGGTCCTTGATAAGTCAATCTGGAACCTACTTCCAGAAAACGTTTCCCTGAAGTCAGGTTCGTATCGGAAACAAACAAACCACCCCAAATCCGCAAATCATTTCTGGCACTTTGTCTTGCCCGTTTCCAGGCATTACTCCACCTTTTTTCCTTATTCTTCACCAATCCTGCTATGAAACCACTGACCCAGGAATCCACAATAAAAAAATCAGGATTGTTTTTTTCCGCATAAGACGGAATTACCATCAGAGCACAAATAAGCAACAGGAAAACCAACTTGATCTGCTTCATCATTCCATTCTAACGTTTGAACAATTATTTTATGATATTGAACCTAAAAATAATGTTATTTTAGTTTGAAGTTATTAATTCAACATGAAGCAGCTCATCTATTGTACTTTCATCTCCTTTGCATTGTTTTCATGCAGCAACTCCGATTCGCCGAAAGAGAAGCAGGAAAATCCCCCAAAGGAAGATCCGAAAACGGAAACGGGTAAAAGTGATGAAGTACCGGAAAAGTCTGCCGACAGTACCAAACGAAATCCTGTTGTGTACAATTTGACGGCTTTACAAATAAAAAAACTCTCCAAATTGCTTCCCAAACAAACCGTAAACAAGTTGGTTAACTACATGAATGACTGGGCAGCTGTTAAAACAGATATTGAGTTTTCACGCGTGTATCATAACGGAAAATCCTTGTTTGAAACCATTGAAAACGATATCTACACCAAATTTCCGGATGATGCCTACAATGCGATGGAAGCGATGCGTTTTATCGATAAATCGTTTGCTCTTCGTTCATCTTGTGAGGCCGAATGTTCTGAATTTGTGATGAATTACAATTACGTGGATCTGGCAACGCTTGCAGCTTTCACTAAGGGAAAAGCAGATGATGATTTCGTCAAACTGAAAATAATGGCAGAAGGAGATCAGGCCAGATACGATCCTTCCTGGTTAAATTTCTTTGAACGCACCTGGGATTACGGAGGAGGCTCCTTACTTGGTGACGGCAACAACTTTGCTTTTCTGGAAGCATCCTTTCAGGTCATTCAGAAAAGTGATTTGTTCAAAAGAGATTTGCTCAAACTTCGGGAAAAAGTCATTGAAGACATGAAACACCGGATTTACATGCATCCGAAAACAGTTGTCATGGCAGAACTGGATCAGATTCTGAAAGCAAAATGTCTTTCCTACGACGAAGCACACCAGATTCTCGAACTCCGGCAAAAAATTGAGCGCGACAACGAAGATCCGCCCCTGCAATTCAATTGCTCCGATCCGGAACAGAATTGCGATTGGGGAGGATAAAAGTATTTATCAGTTCAAAGGTTGAATTGAAAAGAATTTCTATCAATTACAACAAACCTTCTGCTTATTGCCGGATGTTTTTAACCGGAAGCTGAAAGCCGAGCCCTCCTGTTCCCATAAACTGATCCAGAGGTCTTGCATGCCACGGGTCTGTTTGATGCACGTACTGGCATTCCAAGAAGAAATAGAAGAACTTGTAAACATGATAATTCAATCCGGCTTTGACAGCAAAAGCGGAGTTATAGATCCGTTCGCTTCGTTCATTGGTTTGAATTGCTGAAAAACCAACCTGAAGTCCAACAAAAGGATCCAGTCTTTTCATCGGGAAATAACGCATAAAACCAGCCTGAATCTGCAAATGATCATTTACATATCCCGGTTTTGTCTGTGCTCCGATAAATTGATAAATATCTCCTCTGAAACTGTATTTATCGTCAAAATGATAGTTCATGTATCCTCCGACATACAAATTCAATCCTTTGGTATTCAATTGCTGTGAAGGATAAATACTTGCTGTGGCCTGCAATAAACCTGCGCGTTCTCCATCTGCAATGATCTGTGCTTTTGAAGAGGTTGCTGCCGCTGCGAAAACCAAAAACAGCAAACTTATTTTCTTTTTGATTTCCATAGGTCTGCAATTTTATAGTTTAACGTCAGTGATGTCAATAAATGTCCTTCCAAAGAACCTCCTTTATGCTGCTCGAAATGAACACTGCCATCTTCTTCAACATGCGAGTGAATATCCGTTCCCAGATGAATCATATACTGGCTCGAAAGTGAAATATCAAAGCGCGGAGTCAGATTAAAATGAACTCCCAATCCACCTTGAACCGCGCTGCTCCAGCGATCGATCTTATTACTCCGGTCTGCCAGCTCCGTTTGCAACGTTCTGTCGAAACAATGTCCTGCCAGAATATATGGCTGCACTTTCGGAGCGGGATTATTCAACAGGTAAAACATCACGCTCCAGCCGATATGCAAATCATTTCTTCTCGTGAATTGATTGGTAACGGGCAAATAGTCCATAAACCACTCGGTATTCACTCTATCCGATAATTGAAGCCGAAACTGGCCGCCAAGGCCCACAGCTGCCAGTTCATGATCTCCGTTAAAAGTACTTAAGGTTGTCCGCTGACCGAAAGAAAGTAAGCCCCCTCTCCCTCCTTTTATGTTCAGTTCCTGCGCAAACGCAGAACATGACAAGAGGACGAACAATATTAGACATCGCTTTTTCATAGGTTCGTTTTTAGTAGTAATGATTTTCTAGTAGTAACGTTACGAAAGTAGTCATTCGTATATAAAAACAGTCAGGGACGCGAAGTATCGCGTCCCTGACTGTTTATTTTATTGTAATTCTTTTAAAATCAGATTCCCAATTTCTTCAAAACGGCGTCGCTTACTCCGGTAGTGGAATATCCTCCGTCGTGGAATAGATTCTGCATAGTCACCATTCTTGTCAAATCAGAGAATAATGAAATGCAGTAGTTTGCACAGTCTTCAGCGCTTGCATTTCCAAGTGGAGCAATTGCATCCGCGTAATCATAAAAATCACCGAATCCTTTGATACCTGAACCAGCAGTTGTTTTTGTCGGAGATTGAGAAACCGTATTGATACGTACTTTTTTCTCTAAACCATAATGGTATCCGAAACTTCTCGCGATCGATTCCAACATGGCTTTAATGTCCGCCATATCTGTATAGAAAGGATAAGTTCTTTGAGCTGCAGCATATGTTAATGCAACAACACTTCCCCATTCGCTGATTGCATCCATATTTTTAGCTACAGAAAGCATTTTATGAAATGACAACGCCGAAACATCAATTCCTTTTTGAAAGAAATCGTAGTTCAGATCTTGATATGGGATATTCTTACGAATGTTTACACTCATTCCGATCGAATGCAGTACAAAATCAATTTTACCGCCCAAAACTTCCTGCGACTCCGTAAAGAGTTTCTTCAGGTCGTCCATATTTGTTGCATCGGCAGGAATAATCTTTGAATTTGTTTTTTCTGCCAATTCATTTATTTCTCCCATTCGCATAGCGATCGGGGCATTTGTTAAAACAAAAGTAGCACCGTGTTCATGCGCTTTTTCAGCGACTTTCCAAGCAATTGAATTTTGATCCAATGCTCCGGTAATGATTCCACGTTTTCCTTCCAATAATTTTGACATAATCATTTGATTTGAGGACAAATTTAGAATTTAATTTCAAGCTTCCAAGGAATATTTCCGGTGCTGCGCTGAATTGCATTGAATTACAAAAGATTAAACCTTTTCCTTTTGAATCTGTTTAATCCTGAAAAACCAATTTCAGTCCGTCGTAGGCAGCAAAGACATTCTCAGGCAGTTCTTTCTCAATTTCCTCATGCGTTCCAAACATGTGCGAAATATGCGTTAAATAAGCCTTTTCAGGTTTCACTTCGTTGATAAAAGCCAAAGCTTCTTCCAGATTGAAATGCGAAATATGAGGCTCTTTTCTCAACGCGTTTATAATTAAAACCTTCACCCCTTTCAGTTTTTCCACTTCTTCCGGGCTCACTGTTTTGGCATCCGTAATATAAGCAAAGTCTCCTATTCTGAAACCGAATACCGGCATGAAATAATGCATGACTTCAACAGGAACAATCGGAATATCACCGGAAAGATTAAACGGTTTGTTTTCAATATTTATAATGTTTAACTGCGGAATTCCCGGATATTTATCATCTGAGAAAGCGTAGTGATACTCTCTTCTCAAAGCTTCTTCCACCGCTTTGGAACAATAAATATCCATATCTCTTTTCTCGATAAAATTGAATGCGCGTACATCATCCAATCCGGCCATATGGTCTTTATGTTCATGTGTAAACAAAACCGCCTCCAGGGTTTTCACCTGAAATTTAAGCATCTGTTGTCTGAAATCAGGTCCTGCATCGATCACAAAATTTCTGCCGCCGATTTCCAGCAAAACAGAGCAACGCAAACGATTATCTTCTTTCTTCTGAGAAGTGCAGACATGACAACCGCAAGCAATCACAGGAACGCCCTGAGATGTGCCGGAACCCAAAACAGTAACCGAAAAATTCATGATTGAGGATGCCTGATTATGCGGATCAACAATAAAAACCATGCTAAAATCATCAATAAACCTCCAAGTGGAGTGATCGGACCAAAAGCCTTCTTCAAAGATTCAAGTCCGTTGATTTTCGCAGCCGTGAGACCATAAATACTCCCTGAAAAGAGAATTGTTCCCAAAAGCATGAATAGAAAAATGGTTTTGCTTTGAATTTGAAAGCGCGCATTGATAGAAGGAATCACCAAAAATCCCAAGCCCTGAAAAAACTGATACTTCGTAGCGGTATCAAAAGACGCCAGAATCGTTTCGTCTTTCGTAATCGTTTTTAGCCCATGCGCTCCGAAAGCGCCCAGTGCAATTGCAATAATAATCAGTATTAATCCGGTAATAACCCATTTCCTCTCCATATTTTAAAGATAGAAGAAAAAGTCTTTGTTACTCCTTGATTTTAGAAATAATTTGAACCAATGTATACTTGAATCGTTCCGAACCGGTTTTACCTTCAACAAGATCAATTTTCACGATCAGATCGTACGTGTATCCTGCTTCAAAATTGAATCCTTCGATGGTTTGCGGCAAAACTTCCCAGCTGTCCTTACCGATCGTTGCTCCTTTTTGTACAGAAAAACATTTTTTTGTCTCTTCTGCACTCTCAGAACAATTCACAAGCTGACCTCCTACACGCATCTTAATCGTCTCTCCGGACATTGCAACCACCGTTTGTTCCGTCGGAAGAGTTGCCCCTCCGAAATTTGAACTGGTCAATGAAATTGCCAACCACACAATCTTGAACATAATCCCTGAATTTATTTAGTAAAGATACGGAAAGAAACCCCTATGGTTGTTTATTTGTTAGAGAATTAACTGAAATTACGAATTACAACATCAAATTAATTTGGAATTCGCAATGAAATTCAGTTCATCAACTCAAGTGCCGAAGACCGCGCCAGATCCGTTACCTGTTCTCCTGAAATTAACTTTGCCAATGCTTCGATGCGCTGCGAATCGGTTAACTGTTCGATACGGGAAATGGTTTGACTGTTTTCATGTGATTTCGAAACTTCAAAATGAAAATCTCCTTTAGCCGCAACCTGTGGCAAATGCGTAATAGCGAATACCTGCAGGTGTTTCCCCATTTCTTTCAGCAATTTCCCCATTCTCAAAGCCACTTCTCCCGAAACACCAGTGTCAATTTCATCCAGAATTAAGGTCGGAAGTGCTTTTTTCTCACTCATCACCAATTGGATTGCCAGCATCACGCGGGATAATTCTCCGCCGCTTGCCGCACGTTCAATCGGTTTCAACTCCAAACCTTTGTTTGCCGAAAACAAGATCTGAATCGTCATTCCACCGTTTGCATCCAGTTTATCCAGCTTGTTCAGGACAATCTGAAATCTGGAATGTTCCATCTTCATTTCACTCAATAAATCGAGTAAATAAACTTCCAGTTTAGGGATGACATTCGAACGCTTTTCAAACAAATCCGTCGAAAGCTGATTCAATTCCTTTTCCTTTGTTTCAATTTCAATGATCAGCTCCGCGATACGTTCATCGGAGAATGTATAATCGCTCACTTTCTCGCTTAAAGAAGTGCGGTAATCGATCAATTCCTGTTGTGTCGACAAATGGTGCTTGCGCAGAATTTTATTGTATTCATCCAGAGATTCCGTCAAACGGAAAAGTGCTTCAGGATCTCCTTCCAACTGATTCAACTGTCTGTCGGAATCACGGGAAATATCACCTAATTCTACGATCACTTCATTCAACCGATTGGAGATGGTTCCCAATTCCGCATCTGCATCTTTCCACTTATCAATATGGGATTTAAGTCTTCTCAACAAATCCGCTGCGCCATTTTCCTGATCAATCGCCGCCGTAATGGAAGCATACGCCTCTTTCAGATCATCGATTTTTGAAAGTTTCGAAAAATCCTGCTCCAGCGTTTCATAATTGATTTTGTCCAGATCCAGCTGTTCCAGTTCATCCAATTGAAACTTCACATAATCAAGTTCCTGTAAATGATTTGATTTTGCGTTTTCCAACTGATCTTTTGCGGATCGTAATCGCTGAATCTGAAGGTAAAGCCCGGATACCTGGCTTGCCAAATCCAATGAATCACCGTAAGCATCGAGCAAATCAAACTGAAAGCGCGTTTTTTTGATTTCCAGTGTTTCGTGCTGCGAGTGGATATAGACCAATTGTTCCGTCAGTTCTTTCAATTGGCTCAACTGAACGGGTGTATCGTTAATGAATGAACGGGATTTTCCCTGACTTGTGATTTCTCTTCGGATCACTGTTTCGGAATCCCAATCGATATCTTCCTGAACGAACCATTCTTTGAAACCCGGATTCAATTCAAAAACGGCTTCTACAACTGTTTTCTTCTCCGGATTCCGGATCACAGAAAAATCCGATCGTTCTCCAAGAATCAGGTTTAAGGCTCCGAGCAAAATAGACTTTCCGGAACCGGTTTCTCCGGTAATCACGTGCAATCCCTTGTGAAAATCAAGAGAAACATGTTCGATCAACGCAAAGTTTTGAACAGAAAGGGATTTTAGCATTAGTTCAGAATTTCCTCGTATTTAGTTGCATTCGCAGGATCTATTTTTTTCAGAACTGTAACTATTTGGGTTTTCTCTTCCGGTTTAGCCAGTGAATACAGGTTTTTCAACTCATTCATTTTACAATAAGCAAAATTAATGATGTTAATTGAATTCGGTCTTGCAGATGCAATCTTGGATAATTTCTCCAAGGCTGTATACATTGCTTTTTTCGCGTCTTCCGGTTTGTCGTATAAATGATCCATTCCTAAACGGTGGTACTCATAATAACATTCTCTCAAAGGTTCAAACAACTGCTGAAGTGCATTTTCTATCAACCAGTATCTGTTCTTCTTCCCCTGTTCGTTTGATTTCCATCCTTTACTTGCAGAAGTTTGCGCATTCGTCACGATCTGCTGTGCTTCCTGGAAATATTTCGTGCCACCCTGCAGTGAAAACGAATCGAAATCCAACGCAATGATGTAGTATGCATAAAATGCCAGAATGGAAGATAAATTATCGCGGTATTGGTTCTCTGCGTACAACAAAACACTGTTTCGCGTGTAGCTGAACTCTAAATTATCGTCCTGAAAATTGAACAAAGTGGTATTATATGAACCGTTGTAAACCGGACGGCTTGACTGCACCTGAATAGAACCGGTGAAATTACCGTTATTGATCGTGTTGATCTGTAATTGCAGCTGACAGTTAATCCGTTCTTCTACCTTGAATTTCTCGTCGGTCCATTTCGTATTGTTCATCAACTCGGTTACAACCTGCTTGATTTGATCAAACAATTCTTTTTCGGCAGAAGTAACCTCCGTTTTAATGTTTGTAACAATAGTAACCTGGCAATTTAATTCCTGAGAATAACCTTTCGTTAAAAGGGCCAAAAAGACAAGGGTTAGAATTTTATTCATACAAAATTATTCATCAATTCATTCAATAACGAGAAAGCCAATTCTTGTTTTGATTGTAACTCAAAGCTACGTATTTTATTGCTTTTAAAGATTAATTTAACTGAATTCGTGTCAGTTCCGAAACCAACGCCCGGTTCTCCCATTTCATTCAGTACAATTGCATCCAGTTGTTTTTTCTCCAGCTTGTTTTGAGCATACTCCAAACCATTTTGGGTTTCCAAAGCAAATCCGACAACCTTTTGCCCTTTCTTGTTTGCAGATGCCCAGGAAAGGATATCCGGATTTTTCTCCAGATCGATATGCAGATTTTCTTCTGTTTTCTTGATTTTCTGATCTGCCGCAATACTTGGGCGGTAATCCGCAACTGCCGAGGAAAAAATTCCCCAATCTGCCCGATCCCAATTGCTTTGAACGGCATCCAGCATTTGCAACGCAGAAGTAACCCGAATCACCTGAATGTTTTTGTGAACGGTTTTCAAACTGGAAGGGCCTGTAATCAAAATCACTTCTCCTCCTTTTGCGGCAACCGCTTCAGCTAAAGAGAATCCCATTTTCCCGGAAGAATGATTCCCGATAAACCTGACAGGATCGATTGCTTCGTAAGTCGGTCCGGCTGTGATCAGCACTTTCTTCCCCTCAAAACGTTCGTCTTTGTGAAAATGATCCTGCAAATATTGCAGCAATACTTCGGGTTCTGCCATTCTCCCCTGACCTTCCAAACCACTGGCCAAAAAACCGCTTTCAGCAGGAATGATCGTATATCCAAATGATTCCAGACGCTCCAGATTTTCTTTTGTAGTCGGATGCTGATACATATCCAGATCCATTGCCGGAGCAATAAAAACGGGGCATTTTGCACTCAGATAAGTCGCCATAAGGAAATTATCCGAAAAGCCGTGAGCCATTTTAGCAAGGGAATTCGCAGTAACCGGAGCGAAAATCATGACATCGGCCCAAAGAGCCCATTCAACGTGATTGGTCCATTCTCCCGTTTTGGAATCATAAAATTCAATTCCTACAGGAGATTCCGATAAGGTGGAAAGCGTGAGAGGTGTAATAAAATCAGAAGAGGCAGGAGTCATCATACATCTGACTTCTGCCCCTTGTTTCTTTAACAATCTTACGAAGGAAGCAATTTTATACGCTGCAATTCCGCCGGTAACACCAACCAGAATTTTTTTTCCTTCTAAAGACATAGGAGTTTATTTACTCTTGGTTTTTTCTAGTATAGATTTGTCCTTCTTTCAACTCTTCAATTGCAACTGCAACCGGCTTCGGAAGTTTCTCATAAAAACGGGAGATTTCAATTTGCTCACGGTTTTCGAAGATTTCCTCCAAATTATCTGTTGATGAAGCAAACTCCTGCAATTTTGCAGTCAATTCTTCTTTCATGGAAGAGCTGATTTGATTTGCTCTTTTAGACAATACTACAATTGATTCATAGATATTACCTGTAGTTTGCTCTAAATCAATTGTATCACGCGTCACAGTTGAACGCTCTGCATTGTTGTTTTTGAAGCTCATTTCTTCTATTTATTTTACTTGTTAGTTGCGGGAATATTGATTTTTTTCAGTTTTTCAACATACCCTTCGAATTCGCGAAGATAGTCTGAATTTGGGAATTCTACAAGAAAAACATTAAATCGTTCATTTGTTTTAGCGATTCGGTCCTCTATTTTAGAATCCACACTATTCAATGCCAAATGATATGAATTCCGCATCAAAATAGCCCAGGCTTCTTCTCTGTACTTGGATCTCGGATAATTTTCAAGAAAAGCTTCTGAACTTACAACAGCCGCACGATAGTTTTCCGTTTTGGAATACAAACGCACATTCATCATTTCTTTCGTTTCCAACTTATAACGCAACTTATCCATGATCACGTTACAGGTATCCAGCAATTCGGAATTCGGAAAACGGGAAACAAAATTCTGTAATTCATTCAGCGCAACTTCTGTTTCATGCTGATCCAATGATGCTTCCGGACTGTTTTTCACAGCACACAAGGCAGCAAGGTATGTCGTTTCTTCTACTTTAGGAGAATATGGGAACTTGGATGGAAAAGCACTCAGATAGTAACTTGCCAAATACCAGTCTTCCACTTCAAAACAAGCTTTTCCCAAACGGTAAAAAGCAACCTCTCCCTGCGGAGTTCTGGGGCTTCTTTGGTAAACCTGTTCGTAAAGAGCAACACATCTCTCGTATTTTTTATCATCGTAAAGCCGGTTTGCTTCATTAAATTTAGCTTCGTAATCATCCGACTTTAAAATCTGATTATACGAGTTACAACTTGCAAGTGATAGTAATGTGAGAATTAAGAACATCCATTTCATGACGACAAAAATAGGAGAAATAGCATAACGGAAAGCTTACAGGAAATATTGTTTTGAGAAATCTTAACAAAATTGAAAAAGTTCAAAGGGTTTAATGAACTTAAACATCAATTGCATTGAACCCTTCTGAACCTTTGAACTATTAAACCAGTTTCCCTGATTTTATCTCCATCAAATGGAACAAACGATCCATACTTGGGGCTTCATGTTCAAAATAAGCACGCGTTTTTTCAATTTTGGTTTCCATCGAATCATCCCGTTCAAACTCAGGATTAAACCGGAAATAATGCCATTTTTTATGCTGCCGGACTTCTTTTTCAAACTCAAGCTGCGCCTGCTCAGAAAATTGCTGTTCCAGATCTGCATCTTTGTGTTTTCCGGAACCGATGCTGACAATCACCACCGAATCATCCTGATACAAGCAATCTGCATAATGCATCGCCTGAAGAATCGGATTGGGTGTAAACTGACTCGCATTCATCAATCTCCGATATCCCAGTTTGATAAATTGCTGTTCATTCGGATTTCCCATACAAGCTTTCAAAACGGAATCCAGTTTAATGGATTGCTGTGTTGGCCTGCTGTCAGAAAACTGAAATAATTCATCCGAATCAACGTCGTAGGTCATAAACAGAAAATGCTTTCTGAGAGTGAACAAGGTATCTTCTTCATCAAACAAACGGGAAACCATTTCTTTGCTGTAACCATTGTTCTGATATTTCAAAAGCTTTTCGAGGGCTCCCAATTCTTCAACGAGGGAGATTTGGTGCTTGGCTAATAAACTTGCGAGTAAAACGCTGTCGCCGGTAGCAACCAATAAGTCAATCCAATTGTAGAGGGAACGATCAATATCCACAGCATGAATCCGACGCGACAAGGCACTTAACCCGACGATAGGAACCAGCAGGGCATCAGATCCTCCATCTGTTACTAAAACGATTCTGTAATTGCATGACATAAAAGCAATTTAGACAAATCGTCAGTACAAAGCAAATTTTTAACAGTATCCGATTAAGATTGGACGAATCATTTAGTTGAAATACAATGACTCAACACCAGCAAAATAAGGTATTTAACAAATTGATTGTCAATTATTTAAATCAAAACCAATTCTATTGATAAATCAATTTAAAAGAAGGATTTTATCTCACTCTCACCTGTCTTCCTACCTGAAGTAAGGTTGTAGGACGAATTCCGTTGAGCTTGCACAATCTGGAGACAGTGGTATTGCTTTTCGCTGCAATCTGAGAAAGAGTATCTCCTGTTCTGATCTTGTAATATTTTCGGGTTGCAGCCGCTTCTGTTCTTGCCTGAACGGCAGCAATTGATTCCCCTGAGATTTCTTCGTCGCTTGGTTTTGCTCCCGGTCTGAACAAACGTTTATGAACCATCAGGTTCTCGTCTTTCAGTTCTTTTTTGGCAAAATCAATTACTTCTTCCGGATTCATCGGTGAATCGTAGAAACGTACTTCAAAATGTAAATGTGCTCCAAACGAACGTCCTGTATTTCCACCCAATCCGATCGGTTCGCCGGCTTTCACTTCCTGATCCGGAGCTACCAGATGTCTTGAAAGATGGGCATAAAACGTTTCCAACCCATTGTGGTGGCGGATAATTACCAGATTTCCAAAACCTCCGTCATTCCACTTTGCATAGCGAACACGACCCGAGAATGCAGCTTTCACCGTATCTCCCGTGCGCAGGTTCAAATCAATTCCGTTGTGATATCTTCCTTTTCTGTATCCGTAACGGGAAGTAACGATTCCGGGAACAGGTGAAACAAATTCTTTGTGTAAATCATCTACCAGACACAACCAAAGTGTGTCATTCATGCGGGACAAATCATTAGTTCTTTCAGAAGTGAAGCAAATATCGTTATCCCAGGTCTGAACCAGATTCAGGTTCGTATCTGCCTGAATGCGGTTAAAAAGCGCTTCGTTCATGATTCCGTCAAACTCTTCATCCATGAGGAATTTCCAGGTGCGGTTCGAGAAAAGAACCATTTTACCTTTTTCGGTACTTACAGTATCAATCGGAGTTTGAGCCAATCCCGAAAATGAAACAAACAGAAGGAAGAAAGAAAGAAATTTGTTCATGATTTTTTATCTTGGTATGTTCTGGGTGTCGCAAAACTAACAAAAAAAAGATAAATTTCACCTGCAAAAAAACGTTAATTCCAACATTTACAAGTTCATAACGCCAAATTGATCATTTAAAATGGTGTTTTGAAAAGTTTTGCGGTGATCAGACCTTTTCAATTTTATATGCTCAATTTTCATTTTTTTGGACGGATTTTCCGTCAACATCCATGATAATAATGTCGTAAAACAAGTCTTCGTTCGGTTTCACCAAATCTACATAACCTCTTGAACCATACGCTTCTTTTGCCGGAACAACAATGTATAGTTTGTCATACATTTTCGCATTCAGAATTCCTTTTCTCAAACCCGGAATCAGGGAAGCATCTTTCATCCCGAAACCGAAAGGCACATTGCGCTGGTAAGAATTATCGTATCGCGGGTTCGACTTCGTTCCTACAAAATAATGAATCGCCAGATTGGAATTTTCACCGACTTTTGCATCCGTCATTTCCGGATTTTCTTCCAAACGCCACACTTTTACTCCATCAACGGTTTTAAGCGGTTTAATTTCCTTTCCAACACGCAGCATCACAATATTCGGAGCATTCGGAGGAATAATCCCCGGAATTCCTTTTTTTCCGCGGGCAAGTTTTCCGGGAATGAAAACTTCCACAAAATCCCCCACTCTCAATTCTTTCATTGCAAGGTCAAATCCTGCTGTCTGCATTCCGTATCCAACCAAAAAAGGAAGCATGTCTCTTTTCAGTTTGAAATTTCCGTCAACCACTTCGCCGTTTTCCAGTTTGGTCTTGAAATTAATTTCGTAAACAGCTCCTTCCTGAACCAAAGGACCATCCGTTTTTTCAAACCACTGAATACGGATTCCATTCGGGAAGGTCTTTTTATCTTCAATTGTTTTTTTCGGTTCGATCAGTTTTTCCGCATCGGAAAGTCCGTTGTCAAATTCGCGCGTAGTTGGTGCTTTTGTTTTCGGTTCTGCTGTATCTACTCCTGAAGTACACGCTGCCGATAAAAGCAAAACAATCATTAAACAGTTAACCAGTTTCATTCTATTCCTATTAATTCAATATCTACTACCAAGGGTGAAAGCGGTGGAATTTTCGCAAAGTCACCAACCAAACCATGAGCCAGATGGCTCGGGAAAACCAGTTTCGCCTTTTCCCCGACATGCATCAATTTGATTCCTTCGTGAATCCCTGATTCCATATCGCTTTTGTCAATGCGGAAAATATCAACTTCGTCAGACGCCGTTTGATAAACTTCGGTTCCATCCAGTAAACTGATCTTGTATTGAGTTCGTGCTTCCATACCCGGTTTCGGCATTGCTCCGTCCGTTGGTTTGAAAATCACGTAACGCAAACCTGTTCCGGTTTGTTTGACTTCCCAATTTTCATGTTGGGCAAAATATAAATCGATGTCCAAATCCTGCTCAATTGCCAACTCCTTGTTCATTTCAGTGGATTTCTCGATATTCCAATTCACAGGTTTGGGCGGTTTTTCCTCTTCTGAACAGGAACAAACCAGCAACAGGCAAAAAACAAATTCTTTTTTTATCATGCTTTAGGAATGAAATCTTTTACAAATGTTACAAATTTTTCGATTGTTTTTTCCAGTGTTTCAGACGAAATTCCTCCTGAAGCATAGGCATGTCCGCCACCATCGAAATGTACTTTTGCCAATTCATTCACGTAGTAATCTCCTTTGGACCGGAAGGAAATCTTGACCTTCCCTTCTTTTTCAACGAACAATACGGCCATTTTAATTCCCTGAATTCCCAGAATCTGATTCACCAATCCTTCCGTATCTCCTTTTTGATAATGGAACCGGTTCAGTTCTTCCTCGGAAAGGGATGCGTATCCGACATGAATTTCATTCAGACACACCAATTTTTCCGACAAGGCAAAACCTCTTAGTTTAATCCGGTCAACTGTATTTGTATCGTAAACCGCTTCATGAATCAGGAAATGCTTCACTCCTCTTCGGATCAGATCTCCGATCGCTTCGTGTGTAAACGAGCTCACGGAAGGAAAACGGAAAGAACCCGTATCCGTCATGATTCCAAGGTAAATTGCAGCACCGGAAACTTCGTTCAGATCATCCAGACGGTCGATGTCTTTCACCCATTTGTAAATCAATTCACAGGTCGAAGATGCTGATGTATCGGAAATGACCTGCTGGCAAAAATCTGCCGGATGCAAATGATGATCGATCATCACTTTTTGTGCTTTTGCTTCAACCAAAAACGGCTGCATTGCTTCTCCGACGCGTGAAGGCTCGTTGTAATCCAGACAGAAAATCAAATCCGCCTGTCCGAGCGCTTCTTTTGCTTTTCCGGGACTTCTTTCGAAATCGATGATCTCTTCCTGTCCCTGAACCCAATGCAAAAAAGCAGGAGCGGGATCCGGATGAACCACACGAACGGATTTGTTCCACTTTTTCAGAAGATGAAACAGTGCAAGTGAACTTCCGATAGAATCTCCGTCGGGAGATTTATGAGAGGTAATGACAATTAATTGAGCCTGTTCAACAAGCTTCAGTATTTCGTGTGATTGATTCATTTTAAAGTTTAAACGTTAAAAGAGTTCAAAGAGCTCAAAGAGTTCGATTTGAATCTTTTTCAGCTTTTGAACTTTTCATCCTTTCATTCCCTGCATTAAACAAGAAAGCCCCGCAAATTTACGAGGCTTTTGGAATAAAGTTCAAAAGAAAGATTAAAATCCTGTTTTTACGGAGCGTTTTGTTTCGATGATTACTCCAACACATGCATGTTTCTTCTTATCACCTCCCGTAATCGAAACGTTGATGAAGATTTTGCGGGATTTATCGGAAATAAACTCCAGGGATTCAGAACCGGAAGAAGCCAATACTTTCTTTACTTTCTTAAAGACTTCCTTGTCGCCTTCCATTTTCTTTTCCACTACCAATTCGTAAATTTCGTAGTTCAAAGTTCCTACACTTCCTTCACCCAATACGGTTGTCAATCTGTAATCCAATCCGGGATGTGCAATAAATGACATTTCATAGGATTCATCAGCTGCAATAGCACCCGAACGGGATTGAGAACTTAAATTATACTCATCTTTATTTTTTTTCTTTTTCAGGAACGTTTCTGCCGGCGGACATTGAGCAAATCCAAAGACAAATCCGAATAATAGGGTTAATGTTACAATAAATTTCATGTCTAAAAAATTAAGCAGTTATAATTTTCGTACGTATTTCAGTGATTTTTTTCGCCAATGCATCAAAGCATTTCTGGGTCATTTTGCAGTTATCTCCGCCAGAAAAAGTCAGTTTACCATTCGAGTTCTGAACTTTTGTTTCTCCCGTGCTGCAATCCATTTGTTCATAGACTTTCAGAACTTGCTCGATCGCCGCTGAATATTCTTTCACAGCCTCGTTGTCCTGGTAGCTTACCAAAAACTCCAACAAATTCTCTGCTACCAACTTCTGATCTGCCAAAGCCTGATCCAATTTAGGCGATTTCCCGAATCCTTTGGAGCTTCCAAGCATTAGGTGCATCGACTCAATCCATCCCCCAACAAGCATCAAAGAAAGTTCGTCTCCTTTTTCGATTTCAATCAAACGCTGGAATGTACGGTTGTAAATGTCATCGCTCAATTTGAACAATGAATCCGCATTTCCATCCCATTTTTTTGCCAGTTCTCCCAACTCAGTACCGAAAACCTGCGCTACACCAATGTCAGATCCCAATTTTTCCAGTTTACCGAAGTAACTCAGGTATTTATTGGTTTCATTGAATGAAGTCAAATAGGCAACATCAGCTGTGTACACTCCGAAATTCAATGCTTTCTGAGATGAATTGGAATACTTGTCAGCTAAAGCAGGATCGTGTAGAATTTTAGTGTTCTTTACCGCATCCATCTTGGAAATCAAAGCAAATTGCTCTGAAGGAGACGGAATATTGTAGTTTACATTAGCAGCATCAACTGTTTCTTGTTCTTCTATTGCTGCAATTTCTTGTTTTTCTTCTCCCGAACCACAAGCATAAGCAAACATCAACAAGGCGCTAACTAAGATTAGTTTGTTTTTCATCATTGAGTATTTAGGTGCGAATCTATTAATTTTCAGCCAATCAGCTAAGTATTTGTTTATTTTTTTTGCCATCCGTGAAGATTTTGAATGACATATCAAGAAAAATACTGAAATCAGATTCGACCTGATCGCTTCGGTAAAGCAACGGAGTTTCCACTGGCTGTGGAAACTCCCGGTTATAAAAACTCTTTGCTTTCGTTGATGAAATAATGGTGGTTGATGAACGAAAAGGGTTATGTTGTTGTGAATGGTGATACAAAGATCGCACTCAGCAACGTAAGCTATTTACGGTATCCGTTTTATACGAAAATATAAGTGATTTTTATGGCCCGCTGATACCGCAGACTCACCAAAGATGAGCGCGGATTATGAACTTATTTAATATCTGCGAAAAAAAAGAATGTGTCAACTAAATTGCGGAACAGGTCAGCCGTTAAAACAGAAAGAATGGTATTCTTTAGCGAATCAGTTGAATGGCTTTCGTTTCGGTGCTGTTTTCAAATTCGAGCTTGATAAAATAAACTCCATCCGGACAAGCATTTCCTTCAAAAGTTCCGTCCCAATTCAGCGAAGTACTTCCTTCAGCCATTACATTTCCCCAACGATTCAGTATCACGGCATTGGAAGCTCCCATCATTTTTAAATCCAGCTCGTATGAATCATTTAATCCATCGCCGTTCGGAGTGAAAATATTTGCCAACTCCGGTGCCTTTTCCATAACCGAAACATCATCGATGTATAAGATGCCCCACATCGTGTTGAATACGGGAACCCAGCCTTCATGATGAATGACTTTCAATTCCGGAAACTTCTTAAATAAGCCGATGGTCAGGAATTTCTCATCGCCCACAGCACGAAAAGACTGCTTCACTTCATACCAGGAAGTGGTATCGCGGAAATACACATTCGGATTGCTGGTAATTTGCGGCGAAAGTGGAATCAGCTCACTGATATTCAGATTCAACTCCGAAGAAGTGAACAAAGCACCAACCGAATTAATGCAAAATTGATATTTAGGATTATGAACAAAAAATTTTACTTCGTACAACTTTCCTTCAATTAATTGTTCTTGTAATTCTACCTGAATGTATTCTATATACTGCTGTGTTCCGTCCGAATTTTGCTGGCAGGCAATAGCTGCATATCCATCACCGGAATGTGCAGGCTGATAACCATAATAATTTTCAGGAACACTGTATTTGAATCTTTCGAAAAAGCTATCGTAATCATCGCTGCATGCATGACAATAATCGGGACTCGCCAATGTAGGTGTGGTCCAATACTTAGAGGCCGTATAGAGAAAATATCCGGCCGCTGTACTCGGGCAATTGTAGTATTCTTCAAAATCGCCATTGGGAACAAGGTTTTGCTGCGCGCGCGAAGTGATCACTGCAAAAAGACAAACGATGGAGAAAAGGAGTTTATACATCTTAATGGTTATTTGAATGAGTTCTGTCTAAAAAAAAGAACGTATTCTGCTATTAGAAGGTTGGTTCATTTTGCCTCATTCGGGAAATAAAAAAAGGCTATCTCAATAAAATAGCCTCTTCGTGTTTTTTATCGAATTAAAATCCGTTTTCTTATCCGATCAATTTCTTTGTTTCAGCAATGATTTTTGCTTTCAAAGCATCCGAAACCTGCACCAAAGGAAGTCTCATGTATGGTTTCATCCATCCCAGTTCTTCCAGGGCAATTTTCACTCCACCCGGATTTCCTTCTGCAAAAAGCAATTTTGTAACCGGCAGTAAATCGTAATGGTATTTTCTTGCAGTTTCCATATCTCCGTTCAAAGCGCTTGTAACCATTTTGCTGAAATGAGCAGGGAATGAATTTGCGACTACGGAAATAACTCCATCCGCTCCGGCAGCGATCAAAGGCATTGTAATTGCATCGTCTCCTGAAAGAACTAAAAATCCTTCCGGCTTGCAACGAATAATCTCCATGATTTGCTCCATGTTTCCGGAAGCTTCTTTCATGGCAACAATGTTCTTAATTTCAGCTAACTCCAATGTTGTTTCCGCCAATACATTCGAACCGGTTCTTCCCGGAACGTTGTATAGAATAATCGGTAAATTGGTATTCTCGGCCAACATCTTGTAATGCGCCAAATAACCCGCCTGTGTCGGTTTGTTGTAATACGGAGCAACAGAAAGAATTCCGTCAACACCTTGTGGAATATTTTTAAACGCTTCCGCAACCTCCAGTGTATTGTTTCCTCCTACTCCGTAAACGATCGGAAGTGTTCCGTTATTTTCTTCCAAAACGGTATCAAGCACCTGTTTCTTTTCTGCACTATTTAAAGTTGGAGATTCACCGGTAGTTCCCTGAACCACCAAATAATTTGTTCCTCCCGCGATTTGTTCGCGTACCAATCTGCGCAATGCAGGAAAGTCAATTGACATATCTGCATTAAACGGAGTAACCAATGCAACTCCGGCTCCTTTAAATAGATTCATTCCTTTTGTTTTAATTGCTTAAAAAGTCAAACAAAATTACGGATTTTTCAAGCGATTCATTACAGTCGAAAATAAAATATTTCAGAACGTTAAAATTCATAACAAAAGGTATCTGATTGCTGATTTTGTTTCGCGCGGACGCATACGATAATATACTCGTTTTGTTTGGCGACACCCTTCTAGGGTTATAAACCCTAGAACAAATTTTGTCCTTTATTTAAGCTTAAAAGGTATGTTCATTCGTAACTTTGTCTCATGCTGACAAATCAATTTCCATTCAACGTACTTTTCTGCTTTGAAAATGAGTTTCAAATTATTATCGAGATCAAACGCACTGATGTTCAATCAGAAGACAAAAGTCTTGTTTACAAATGGCTGAAAATCACGAAAAGTCCGGCTGAGATACAAGCACTCAGCTTTCAGTCGATGGATGCTTCCGGTGAAAAGCAAACACGCACTTTTACGGAAGGAACTCTGGAATGGAATTCAGATTCTGCCTCATTCAATGAAGAACAAATGACTCCGATTCAAACCGAACAAATAAACGCCAAATGGCTTGAATTAATTGCGGATTTTCTAGTTTGAAATCATTTGAATAAAATCAGCCTCTGAAATGATCGGAATTCCCAAAGAACTTGCTTTCTCCAATTTTGCAGGCCCCATGTTCTCTCCGGCTAATACATAGGTTGTTTTTGCAGAAATAGAACCGACATTCTTTCCTCCGTTCTTCTCGATCAGGTCTTTGATTTCATCGCGGCTGAATTGTGAGAAAACTCCCGAAACAACAAAGGTTTTTCCTTCCAGCGTATTCGAATCCAAAGCCACTTCTTCGATCTCGAACTGCAAGCCGGCTTGTTTCAGACGTTCAATTGTTTGAATGGCGCGTTCATCCTGGAAAAACTGCTGAACTGCAATCGCAATCTTTTCTCCGATCTCGTCTACAGCAATCAATTCTTCGTAAGTTGCCTTTGCAATAGCGTCGATATTTTTGAGTGCGTACGCCAGTTTCTTCGCAACCGTTTCTCCTACAAAACGAATTCCCAAAGCAAACAAAACGCGTTCAAAAGGAATGGCTTTTGAATTCCGGATTCCGATAATGAGATTGTTTGCCGATTTATCCGCCATGCGATCCAGATTCACCACCTGATCAAAAGTCAGATCATACAAATCAGCCACACTGTTTGCCAAACCTTTTTTGTAGAGCAAATCGATCGTTTCGGCTCCCAATCCGTCAATGTTCATTGCTTTACGGGAAATGAAGTGTTCCATTCGTCCTTTCACCTGCGGCGGACAAACCAGGTCATTTGTACAATAATGCTGTGCTTCACCTTCTCTTCGATGCAATTCAGAACCACATTCCGGACAATGTTCGATGAAAATCACTTTTTCCGCATTTCCCTGGCGGGATTCCGTATTCACTCCTACAATCTTCGGAATGATTTCTCCTCCTTTTTCTACAAAAACCTCATCTCCCAAAAACAAATTCAGTTTTTCGATCTGATCGGCATTGTGCAAAGAAGCTCTTTTCACGACTGTTCCTCCCAAAAGAACCGGTTTCAGATTTGCAACAGGAGTAATCGCTCCCGTTCTTCCAACCTGATAAGTTACTTCTTCCAGAATAGTCGCAACACGCTCTGCCTTGAATTTATATGCGATTGCCCAACGCGGCGATTTGGCAGTAAAACCTAAATCAGCCTGTTGCTCGTAATTATTGACTTTGATTACAATTCCATCGATATCGAAAGGCAGGTTGTAGCGCTCTTTATCCCAATAATGAATGAATTCCATGATTCCCTCAATGGAAGATGTCTTCAGGATATATTTATTCTTTTCCTGAGGCGTTTTGAAGCCCCATTCCTGTGCTTTCTGAACACTTTCGAAGTGAGATTCCATCACCAGATCATCGCCGTAAACACCATATAAATAGCAATCCAAACCTCTTTCGGCAGCCACTTTCGAATCTTGCGACTTCAACGTTCCCGAAGCCGAGTTGCGCGGATTGGCAAAAACAGGTTCTCCCAATTCTTCTCTCTGGCGGTTCATTGCTTCGAAATTTGCCTTCGGAAAGAAAATTTCACCACGGATTTCAAAATCGTCCGGAAAATCACCTTTTAAATTCAAGGGGATTGTGCGAATAGTCTTCACATTGGCAGAAATATCTTCTCCCTGTGTTCCGTCTCCGCGCGTTACTGCTCTCGAAAATTTCCCGTTCACATAGCGAATTCCGATTGCTACACCGTCGTATTTCAATTCGCAGACATATTCAATCGGGCCGGATGCCAGTTTTTTCAAACGCTGTTCCCACTCAATAATCTCTTCCTCCGAGTATGAATTGGAAAGTGAAAGCATCGGAAAACGGTGAACAACTGTTTCAAATTTTTTGGTAATGTCTCCTCCTACCCGTTTTGTCGGACTCAAACCCGAAGCAAACTCCGGAAACTGCGCTTCCAGATCCTGAAGTTCTTTGAGCAAAAGATCAAATTCATAATCCGTAATGGTCGGATTACTTTCCACATAATAATTGTGATTATGCTGATTCAGTTCATTGGTCAGCTGTTCGATTCTTTTTTGTGCTTCAATTGGATTCATACGGGAGTTTTCGAGAATCAAAAATAGAGAAAATTGGCTTCGAAAGCTTCTTTCCTGAAATTCTATTTTTCGTTTGTCGGGGTCTTTGAATGACTAGAAATCCGCGTCCACTTTAATCTTTATAGCTTCTTTTGTTATCGGATGGGTAAATTGTAAAAACTGAGCGTGCAAATGCAGTCTGGATTCTCTTTTCCCGTACAAATCATCTCCAATGATCGGAGCGTTCAAACCCAAAACATGTGCTGCATGAACCCGCAATTGGTGTGTTCGCCCGGTAATCGGATAGAAGTAAATCAATGTTTGATTCGTTCTTCGTTCGACTACTTCCCATTTGGTGACAGCACGTTTTCCATGTTCATAACAAACCAATTGTCTGGGTCTGTCATCCAAATCTACCCGCAAAGGAAGATCAATCGTTCCGTTATCTTCTGTAACAATGCCATCCAACAGAGCCACGTATCTTTTTTGTACGTTGCGTTTGATAAATTGCTTCTGCAAATGGAAATGCACTTTTTTGTCTTTCGCCAAAACCAGAATTCCGGAAGTGGACATGTCCAGGCGATGAACGATCAAGGGACCTGTAGCATCCGGATACTTGATTTTCATTCTTGTGTAAACAGAATCTTCAATGTTTTTCCCCGGAACGGATAAAAATTCGGCCGGCTTGTTCACCACTATCAAATAATCATCTTCGAAAACAATTTCCAATTCTTTGTTTTCTGCCGGATTCTGCAACATCGGATTCTCGTCTGTTTCAATTCCTTCCAGCATATGGCCCAAAATCGGCTCGCATTTCCCTCTGCAGGCCGGATACACTTGTTTGTGAACCCGGATTTCGGATTTCGGAGAGGCTCCCCACCAGAATTCGCCTAAGCAAAGTGGTTTAAAATCATGTTCGAACGCAAACTCCAACAATTTCGGAGCTGCACATTCCCCCGCTCCTGCCGGCGGTTTGTGATCAATGGTATTTTGAAAAATGCTTTGTAAACTTCTTTTCTCTTTTCTTGAATTCAGAAAGTAATACGAATCAAAAATGTCTTTCTGAAGGGCATTCGACATACTTTTCCGCTTTTCCTTCAAGTCCTCCAATTGCTTGTCAAAAACAGCAAGTTCGGTTCTTAATGCTTCAATTTTTGTCTTGTTCAAATCATTAAAATCTTTCAGGAAATATTGTTCTTTGATCGATTGCTTTCTCAATTCTTCCAGAAGGTTTTCCAACTCCTCTGCTTTCAATTCCGAATTTGCTTTTTCGCGAATTTGCTTCCGGTCTTCCTTTCCTTGCTTGATTTCTTTCTTATGCTTCTGAAGCTGTGTCGAATAAGTCAATTCCGCTTCTTTCAGGTCTGATTTTGCTTTGTGGTAATTTTCATTTTTTTCCAGTTCGGAAATAGCCACTGTCACATCGTTAATCAACACTTCCTCTTTTCGGAAAAATCCTTGAGAATCCAGTAAATCAAATACCGGAGGAACAAAGTAAGCATGATCATTCGAGTCGGCCAGTTTTCCTGAAAATGCTGCCAAAAACCCTACTTCTCCAGCTTTATTTTCAACTACCAAAACACCAAACATCTTCCCGATCACCAAACCTTCCTGCTCTTCATTCAAGCCAAAATTATGATTCAAATCGCTCTGATTCTCCAGATACTCCTGAAGCTGTTTCATCGCAATCAAGGCTAATTCGTGAGGCTCGTAATAAAAAGGGAAGGTGAATTTTTCAGGTCGGGAGATTTGTGACACATCTGAATGAAAGGAAATGAATTTTGAATTTGCTGCTGACATGTCTTTTTAGAACTGGAGCGCAAAGATAAGAAAAAGCAAAGCTTTTGAAGACCGAGTTACAACAAACGTCAGTGCGGCAGTGTCGAGAGACAAGCGAAGCTTTTGAAGACCGAGTTACAACAAACGTTAGTGCGGCAGTAACGAGGGACAAGCGAAGCTTTTGAAGACCGAGTTACAACAAACGTTAGTGCGGCAGTAACAAGGGACAAGCGAAGCTTTTGAAGACTGAGACACAACAAACGTTAGTGCGGCAGTATCGAGGGACAAGCGAAGCTTTTGATCAGGACAAAAGGTAAAAGAGTTCATGATACTTGCCAAGCATCAAAAGTGAAGCTAAAAGTGGGCGTAATTCCGCAATATTACGTCCATATATGCAATCGAAGGAAAATATTCTATTCCAGAAAAAGTCGCTATTCATAAGGAAAAATTCCAAATCAATCCAAAATGGGGAGTAATCATCCGGACGTAATATTACGTCTACATCCGAAAAGATCATCCACTAATCCGAAAAATGAATCTTCACATGCGTTCCATCGCAATACGGCTTATTGGATGAAGCTCCACATCTGCAAAATGCAGTCACCTTAGAAATCTTTTGCTCTTCCATTCCGGCGTGTTTCACCGTAATATTTCCATAAACCATCAAAGGGCCGTTCGGCAAAGTTTCCACTACATGAGAGACGTCCACTTCCGTTTGCCGGCTTTCTTTCAAGATGTAACTCAAAGCTCCGCTCGGACATTTATCCACCTGATTTTTGATTTCTTCAGTTGTTGCTCCATCAACCTTAATCCACGGTTTCGTATTCGGTTGAAACACATTGGGCAAACCGGTTGCTTTTTTCCAGCAAACAGTAGAGTGAATACAACTCTCAGGCTTCCAGACAATGGTTATTTCTCCGTTTGAATACTCTTTGACAATTGGTTTATCTGACATGCTTTTGACTCCTTTTTAACTTTCTGAAAGATACAAATTCAACGAATAAAATCACAGTTTCCATTGAGCTTTCAACATCCGTTGTTTTCCTTGCAGATCGGTCTTGATCTCTACCGAAGAGAATCCGATTTGTTCCACCATTTCTTTTGTTTCCGAAGCATAGTTTTCATGCAATTCAAAAAACAGCAATCCTTCTTCCGACAATGTTTTTGAAGCATAATTTGCAATCGATCGATAAAACAACAATGGGTCGTCATTCGGAACAAACAATGCCAGATCGGGTTCAAATTCGGTTACATTTTGATGCATTTCTTTCTTTTCCTTCCAGGGAATGTAAGGTGGATTTGAAACAATCACATCTACTTTCTCTTCCGCAAACGGATTCAAAGCATCCTTCCTTGAAAACAGAACTTCCAGATTCAATTCTTCCGCATTGCGTTTTGAAATTTCCAGTGCTTCCTCCGAAATATCATAAGCCGACACCTCAGAACCCTTGTTTCGGTTTTTAAGCGCTAAGGCAATGCATCCGGAACCGGTACACCAATCCTCCATCCGCTGATTTCCCCGGTGCTGAATACTTTCATCGATCCACACCACTAATTCTTCCGTTTCAGGACGTGGAATCAAAACTCCCGGAGCAACGGTAATTTTCAGATCGTCGAAATACGTGAAACCAACAATATATTGGTAAGGCTCTCCTGTTTTTAAACGATCCGCTATTTCATTCAATTGTTCAGCCTGGTTTTCTGAAAGGTTGATTTCACTGGAAACAAGCAATGCAGACCTATTGAATTCGAAAACATCTTCAAGAGCAAACAGCAGGATATTCCGGGCTTCTCTCTCAGAATAAATCTCTTTTAAATTGTCGCACCAAACCGCGGTAAGTTCTTTGAAATCCTGCATGGTTCGAAATTAGGAAAAATGATTTGAACGGCACACTAATCCGAATCCATGCTTTTACATTGCGATTTCTCACGAAAAGCGTTATTCTTTCATGAATAATCCTGAATTGCTGATGATTAATCCCCCATTTAACAGAATTTATAGGATTTATTCGTCTATTCAGCTATCTTTTTTTTAAAAAACCAATGTAACTTGTTAAATTTAGGCGCATTAATATAGAAATAAACAAAAGTGACTGGTATTAAATTCATTTTTCTAAGTATTCTGATTAGTAGTCAAACGCTTTACGCGCAATCGGACAGCATCCCGGAAGTTGAATCATTAGATTCTGCCATTGTAATTGCTCCATCCAAAAAAGTGCTCGAAGTTCCAGTTTTTCAGAAATACAATCCGGATACCATTCAACTTGGAGAGAACGATCAGATCATCTCAGATTCATACACCGCACTTGGGCAACCTTATGTTTATGATGCGCTGCATTCTTTCAACCGCAGAAGAATGGACAATTTCGGAGGTTATTTAAATGATAAGATTAATGCCGGATTAGCAGAAGTTCGCAGCAAAGGATTCAGTTCCGATTTAAAGAAATTATACATTCAGATTGATCCCTCGACTTTAACCGTTTATTGGACAGCAGTAGTTGGTCCCAGTTTAGACGGAAGATGTTATATGCATGTCGACAGCCGTGGCTCGGCAGGTGGCGGATTATCTGCAGTTCAAAAACAATGTCCGCGTATGCACCGATTGCATTCGACGATGATTCCGGTGAAACTATTGGAATTCAATGACAACGTTTTACAATGTTATGATTGGAACGGAGTGAAATTGGATACGGTGACCAATGCAATAAACATTCAACAGCATTTCTATAAATACTACGATCCGCAAATCGGAAGCACAATAACGCTTGCTGAGGTGGCTCAGAAAGATGCTGAAATGATGTTTGTGTTAGCCAGCACTCCAAATACGAAAGCAGTTCCTGCTGTACGTTATAAACGATACACGGTGAAACAGGGAGATACGATGTCGCAAATAGCCGAAAAGTATCACACTACTCCGGCAAAAATCAAGAAAGCAAACAATTTGAGATCTTACCTGATTCGTATCGGGCAAACCTTGAAAATTCCTGCATAGAACAGATTTAGCTCATCGTTCTTCTCGGGACTTTCATTCCGGATTTATACATCAACTTATTATTCTCTGGTACTGTCCGAAAACAAAGGTGATTTTTTTAATGGCCCGCTGATACCGCTGACTCACCAAAGGTGAACGCAGATTACATACTCTTCATAAATCAACATTGCATCGAAGCAAGAGTATTGTGAATGTTTATACTTAAAACAAAAATGACCGGCCATATTACTGACCGGTCATTTTTATACAAACATCTTTCGTTATTGTATAATCAGTGTTTTCGTATAACTTTTACCGTTATTGCTGATTACAACTAAATAAGATCCTGAAGAAAGTCCGGAAACATCAATTGTTTCTTTTGCACGATTCACTTTTGCTTCCATCACTTTCATCCCCGACATATTCGTGAAAATAACCTCGCCGCCAACTAGTGATTTGTCAGAAAGTGCAATTTCTACTTTACTTTTTGCAGGATTCGGAATGAGGTTGAAAAGATCTGTTTGCTTGGACAGCATTTCCCCGTCATTTAATTTCGAATGGTTATCCTCTGTTTCTGCACGGGATTGTGCTGTTTTCGTACAAAGATCATATTCACAAGAAGTACAATCTTCGTTTCTGAATACAACATTCAAACAGTAATCAACCAGGTTTTTACAGCAGCTCAATTCCAGAACAGGTGGAAATCTTAAGTTCAGCTGAACATTTTGGTTGACAACGGTCGGAGTTGGAAAATCCCAACGAATGGTTCGTGAGTATCCTAGCGACATCGGATCATAAAGAACTCCTGCTGTGCCGGAAATAGCCTGTGCACTCAAGATTGTTCCGTAGCTTCCCTGATTAGCCAGATCACATTTCAAACAATTAAAATCTGCTTTTGAAACGTACGTTGGTAATTCAACACTGATTGAGCGAACAGCAACTCCATTACTATTCAGATTAATGGTAGGTGACGCAAATCCACTTGGAGAAACGTTTCCAAAGCTAACAACTGAAGCCAGATGATTGCAATTACATACTGAACAACAATCAAATTGAATCGAGTCGATAATCAATCCACAGCCTCTTGCTCGGTTATAAATAAATGAAACCCCGGTAACAGGTCCATTCCATTCAATCCACCCTGCCCCGTTGTTTGCAGGAGAAACAACTGCAGTAGAAGATGATCCGGGATCTGTCAAACCTCCCGTAAGATTATTGTATGCAGGAGAAATTGAACTTAAGCTTTCGGCATCTATCCCTGCATTATCATCCAGATCCGTAAAATGGATTCGCAAGTTACATACTGATTGAGAAAACGCAAAATTCATCGGAACCGTAGTTACCGTTGAAAGAATCGTAGCGGGCATGATCATTCCGGACAAAGTCGGAGTATTTGAGGTCGCATTCCAAAAACCGATACCGGAAGAGGAAACAGTGTAAGTAACTGTTTGATTAGCACAAAAATTGAATGCTTGACTCGTGGCAGAGTTGGTTGAATCGGTTGGGACCCAGGTGAAATCATCGGAAACAGTTTGTCCGAATGAAAAGGACGCTAAAGCAAGTCCTAAAATCAGGAATAATGGTTTTTTTTTCATTTTTTTAATTTAAATGTGTCGATCCAATATACCAAATGAAAGCCCTGCATCCAAGGAAAAACGCAAGTATTATGCTTGAAAACAAACTAATAAACACGTCAACCAAACCTGTTTTTCCATTACCCGATTGAGCTAAAAAACACCTAAATATTTAATCAGTTTTGAAGAATTTATTCGGGCCTTTTGAAGAAGTGAACTTCATTGAACCGATATTCGCACAATACCGGATGTCTTTATCCGTAAAATCTTCAAACAAAAAAGAGGCTGTCCGGAATGAACAGCCTCTTTTGATTTTTTAGTGAATCACACACATTATTCCTTGATGAATTTCATCTGAGTTACTTTCTCTGTTTCAGATACTATTTTCACAAAGTAAACTCCGGTACTGATATTTGAAACATCAATGACCGAATTACCCGATAATTGGTGTGTCGAAAGCATTTTGCCATTCATATCCATTACCTGAACGGTCATTACTTCAGTTGGATTTGATGAGCTGATAGAAAGTTTATCTTTTGTCGGATTCGGATAAACAGTATAAGCAGCTTCAGCAGTTTGATCTCCCATAAAGCTGGCAGATGTCTTCGCCACATTCAAAGTGTAGCAAGTTGGACTATTTGCTCCATTATATCCCATTACCTGAATCGTATAAGTTCCAACTGCTAAATTGGTAATTGAAACACTCTCCGTTGCCGTACTCCCGACTCCTGATCCGATCTGAGTTCCTACACTGTTGTAAACATACAAATCGTAATCCACTCCGCTTGGTCCAACCAAACTGAATTGGTGCGTTCCAACTGAAGTAGTCGTCACTTTGTAATAATCCGGATCTGTGCTTGTAGAAATGGCAGCTGAGATTGTAGAAGCAAGAGGAATCGTTGCCGCAGCCGCACTTGAATTATTCGGCTCATAAGCCGTTGCACAATTGTTAACCGGAGTTGCTGTTACCGTCAGGGCATAACAAGTTGAACTTGCAGCATTGTTGTAACCAAAGATCTTAACGTAATAAGTTCCTGCGGCTTGTCCGTTTAGAGTAACCGACTCTGTTGCCGTACTTCCGGCTCCTGAACCTATTTGAGTACCGGCACTATTGTAAATCGTCATGTCAAAATCCACACCTGAAGGTCCGACTAAATTGAAAACAGTATTGGTTACAACAGAAGTTGTTATCTTGAAATAATCTATGTCTCCGGCTGTTGCGATTGCAGCTGAAACCGCTGTTCCACTCGTTATTGCCGCAGCGGCAGCCTGAGTTTCATTGGGTTCAAAAGCTGTTGTACATGTCGACCCGCCATCCGTATCACAGGTTAGTGTAATGCAGCTGTTCACTCTGCTTCTGATGAGATTTCCGGGTTGAGGACCAAAGCCTAAACTGAAATTCATTCCCACACTGTTCAAATGACAGTAACTCATGATCGTACCTCCATTTGACGGAATCGCAGCGTTGCATCCTTCACTGTAACCGGCAGCCGGTCCGCAGCCATCAATTGCCCCTCCTGTCCAGCTGCAAGCGTGTGTGTGAGGCGATCCTAAATTATGCCCAACCTCATGTGCAGATACATTCACCGCCCAGCTATAATTTGGTACTGCAGGAATTGTTCCTCCGATTGAACCACAGAATCCATGTTTATAATATTGATTGCTTCCGCAAATCTGATCAAGCCAGGCTACACCACCACCACCGGTAGTTGAAAACAACGTAGCCAGATTTGCTCCGAAATTGCTTCGGTTTGCGGAAAACGTATTCAGATCATTGTTGTACGAATCCTGTGTTGTCCAAATGTATAATTGATTCAATTTCGACCCGATCTGCTCATTGTTATAGATAATCTGGAAGTTATTGAACAGGGAAGTCATATAGTTGGTAACTGCCTGCGAACTTCCTTTCGAAGTATACAGGTTATAGGAAGTTTCCCAAAAATAGGTCACGCACTTATAAGTAGCTTTCTCCATATCTTCCAGAATTCCACCCTGATTCGAAATTTGTTCAACAGCCTGATGATACTGATCCAAGCTCTCTGCACCACAAGGGTGTGAAATATTCAAAGTCAAATCATCATCCGAATAGACAATATGCGTTCCGGTTGAATTGCCGTCAGTACGAACGAATCCACATTCAATCGTTTTATCTTCCGGAGTATCACGCGAAATCAAAACACTGAATTCATTTTCAAAGAAACTGACTCCGACCATGGAAGTTGTACCACGAATAGTTCCCTGATAGTACAATCCAAGTTTCACTCCCTGAACTTTTTCCGGATTATTTGATTGGACAGAGAAATCATCTCCGAATAAGGAAGCTTGTACCAAATCAAGTACTAAAATCTGATTTTCGAAGGGTAATTCCACACTTAAAGCTTCCGGACGCAGGGAAAGTAGGTCTCCAATAGCTTTCTGATTGGAATAATCCACATACGAAGCTTTGCTGAGTGTTTGTGAAACAGTTTGTTCAATCTCAGTGAGAACAGCTTTTGTTTTGGCCCCCTGAAAGTCCATAACATAAACTTCTGATAGTTTTTGATAAACTCTGTTTACCTTTTGCTGGCTTTCAAGTTGTAGTTCTTTTGTTGGAGAATATGCCCCTTTAGGCAAACTTGTTTTTCTCAATTCCTGAGCGTAGGTGCTCAAACAGCTTCCAATACATAGAAAGGCTGTCGCCGAAAAATTCAGTGTTTTCATAAATAGTGCTTTTACTTGTTAGGGGCCTATATTATGAATTATTGTTTGAATTTAAACAATAAACACTGTTAAATTTTTATTTTTAACAGTGTTCAATTAAAATATCACGATCTGTTTGAATAGTTGTTTTATGTAAAAAGATCCTTACAACAGAAAGATTCTGTACGAGAGTACCGGTGACACTCTATTTTTCTCCGCAAATGCACAAATTAAATGACTCGGCTACCGCACTCGCATAAATAATATAAGCGCTTACCGGTAGGAGCGCTAAAAAATACTATATACCAAACAGTTACCAATTACTATCCCGTTCTGATTTTACTTAATTACTTTCGGAAGTTTATCCAGATCTTTTGAAGGATAAAACTGAATGGAACTGGTATTGACGCAATGGCGGGTATCTTTATCCGTAAACCCTTCTCCGGTGAATACATGACCGAGATGTCCTTGGCAATTCGCACAAATGATTTCTGTACGCATTCCATCCGCATCCGGTACTCGAATCACTGATCCTTTTATTTCGTCGTCGAAGCTTGGCCAGCCGCAGTGGGATTCAAACTTATCATCCGAACGATACAACGGATTGTTGCATTGCTTACAGATGTAAACTCCTTTGTCTGTTTTTTGATAATAATCTCCGGTAAAAGCCCGGTCTGTGTTTTTGCCAATTAATACGCTTTCCTCCTGAGCAGTCAGTTTGTTGTATTTGGCATTCTTTTTAACAGAAGTTGAATCGGATTTGGATGCTTCTTGTGAACAAGCCGAAAATCCGAAAAGCAGCGTGAAAATAATCAAGTAATTTTTCATGGTCAATCGTTTTTAATCATTTACGCTGAGCCACTGATTTTGGATTTCGGAAAGGGTTTTATTTTGAACTAAAAAACACCAATCTCTTGACACCACCGGGCAAATAGATGGATATCTATTTGTCTTTTTGTGGCCTGAACGAATCGTTTTAGTGCGAACCTTCCGTTATTTACACTTATCCAATTCCACATGCAATCCCAAACCTCTCAAAGATTCGCCTGATGCAACGATTTTTCCTTCACCGTCTACCAAAAATCCGCTTGGAATGAATTGAACAGCATAGGCTTTCCCAGCTTCGTTTGCTTTGTCCCAAACATGGCTTTTCCAGATCAATCCGTCAGCTTTAATCGCTTCTTTCCACTTTGTCTCATCGCGGTCGAGTGAAACAGAAAATACTTCAAAGCCTTTCGCATTCTTGAATTTAACTTTCTTATATTTGTTGTATGCTTCAACCACATTCGGGTTTTCCTTTCTGCAAGGTCCGCACCAGGAAGCCCAAAAATCGATCAAAACCATCTTCCCTTTCAAAGAAGACAATTTCACTACTTTTCCGTCTACTCCAATCAAAGCAATTTCCGGTGCTTTCGAACCAACAGCCGGTGCGCTTTTAACGGATTTGAAAGATGACAAAGCCACACCAACAAGCAACAATGTCGAAAGAATGATTATTGAATTTTTCATAGTCTTTTAATTTACACGACGAATATCTGCTCCCAAATTACGCAAACGAATATCGATATCCTGATACCCTCTGTCAATTTGTTCGATATTGTGAATCACACTTTTTCCTTCTGCAGAAAGCGCCGCAATCAATAAGGAAACTCCCGCACGGATATCCGGAGAAGTCATCTGAATTCCTCTTAAGTGGTGATGTCTTCCCAAACCGATTACCGTTGCTCTGTGCGGATCACACAAAATGATCTGTGCTCCCATGTCGATCAGTTTATCGGTAAAGAACAAACGCGATTCGAACATTTTTTGGTGAATCAACACACTTCCTTTTGCCTGAGTTGCCACAACCAGAATGATTGACAACAAATCCGGTGTGAATCCCGGCCACGGCGCATCGTAAATAGTCAAAATAGAACCATCGATAAATGTGTCGATTTCATATGATTCCTGAGCAGGAATATAAATATCGTCTCCTCTTCGTTCCAATTTGATTCCCAATCTTCTGAACGTGTTCGGGATAACACCTAAGTTTTCCCAGCTTACGTCCTTGATCGTGATTTCGGACTGCGTCATTGCCGCCAAACCGATGAAACTACCGATTTCGATCATATCCGGAAGAATGCGGTGATAACAACCACCCAATTCCTTCACTCCTTCGATCGTCAGTAAATTCGAGCTGATTCCGGAGATTTTCGCCCCCATTGAATTCAACATTTTACACAATTGCTGAATGTACGGTTCACAGGCAGCATTGTAAAATGTGGTAGTTCCTTCTGCCAAAACAGCCGCCATGATAATGTTTGCCGTTCCGGTTACGGAAGCTTCATCCAAATGAATGTATGTTCCTTTTAATTTTTTCGCTTCAATCGAATAGAAATGCTCTCCTGCATCGTAATTGAATTTTGCCCCCAAAAGAGCAAATCCGTCAAAGTGCGTATCAAGTCTTCTTCGTCCGATTTTATCTCCACCCGGTTTCGGAATAAATCCTTTCCCGAAACGAGCCAATAAAGGCCCGACAATCATAATAGAACCTCTTAACGATGCCGCTCTTTTTTTGAAATCTTCGGTCTCCAGATAAGACAGATCGATCTCTTTCGCCTGAAAAACATAAGTTCCCCGCTCCACTTTTTCGATCTTCACTCCCATCGTTTGCAATAAGTCGATCAACTTATTGACATCCACGATATCCGGAATATTTGAAATAGTAACTTTTTCAGAAGTCAGCAAAGGAGCACATAACACTTGTAAAGCCTCATTTTTTGCGCCTTGAACAGTCAATTCGCCTTTTAGCTTCTTTCCCCCGTAAATTTCAAACGATGACATATTTAATTCTTATTACGATTTTGGTTTTGATTTTTTCCTTTAAAATTCTTTTGATTTTTCTGATTCTTCTTCGGACGTTTATTCGGCTGAATTCCAAACGATTTCAAAATCAGGTTTGTATTCATCAATTCATCCGGGTTTTCAAGAATCAATTCTCCCTGAGAAAGGTCTCTCAATTGATTGGCAATCACGTGATTTTCAACAGCATCATTGTTATATGCCAAATACTGTTTTTTCATGAAATTGGCCATCGTGATCTTTAAGAATTCGCGTTCATCAGAAGCTGTTACATTCTTCGCGTCTCTTAAAATTTCCTGTGTGTATTTTCCGTAGTGACCGAATTTGATTTTTCCTTTCGGGTAAATCATCCGCTCGGGCTTACTTGAAAGCATTTCCGGTTTAGGAATCTCATACGGAGAATCAACATCCAGTTTGAAATCAGACATAACGAACAAATGTGTCCAAAGCTTATGTTTGAAATCATCCACATCGCGTAAATGCGGATTCAATTGTCCCATTACCTCGATAATTGCACGTGAAGCTTTGTTTCGCTCCTCACGATCAGCAATTTCCATGGCATGAGAAATCATTTCTTGTACGTTTCTACCATACTCCGGAAGTAATAACTTCGGTCTCGTGGTGTTGTATTCCATAAATTTTCTTCGAAAGTTCAAAAATAAGCTTTTAAATCGAAATATCCGGTCGAATTATTCCGTTGAGAGAAATCAACTTAGCTTTTTGACAAATAGAGCTCTTCCAGTTTCTTTTTATCGGCCTTACCATTCTGATTTAAAGGCATTTTTTCAACAAATCTGATATCCGAAGGAAGCATGTAATGCGGAAGAACCGACTCCAATGCGCCCATGATTTCTGCGTGCCAGTTGTGATCCGGATCTACGGTTGATTTCAACTGAACCAGGCTGACAATTTTCTTAACCTCTCCGTTTCTTTTCAAAGGAATCGTTTCGGCCTGCAAAACAAAATTCAGGTCGTTCAACTTCGAACTGATTTCATTCAATTCAATCCGAAACCCGTGAAGTTTTACCTGATCATCATTCCGGCCTTTAAAAAACAGCATTCCGTCTTCCAGATATCCCTGATCTCCGGTTTTGAATGCCCGCTCGCCGTTTCTTGAAACAAACTTTTCGGAATTTAAATCCGGTCTGTTCAGATATCCGAGTGAGACATTTTTGCCGACAATCACGATTTCATCATTTTCAATCAAAATCTGACTGCGCGGTTTGGATTTTCCAACCGGAAGCGGATTATACTTTTCAAGTGTTTCTTTATCAATGATCACCTGTGTTGTTGCCACGGTTGCTTCTGTGGGGCCATAGGTGTTATAAACGATTGATTTTGGAAATTTCTCCACCAAAGTCTTCGCTAAAGAATGTGGTAACAACTCACCGCAAAACAAAAAGAAGCGTATGGAATCTAATTTGGCAGTATCATCGATTCGTGAGTAAATGAATGAAAATGAAGGGGTAGAAACCCAAATGGTTCCTTGATATTTTTCAATTCTTTCCAGAAGTAAATCAGGGTTTTCCGAAGTGTTTTTGGAATTTAAAAGAATGGTTGCTCCGATAGCACCGAACGACATCAATTCATAAACAGACAAATCAAAGCTCAACACTGCAATATTCACAAAAACATCAGCCGCTGTAAACCCAAAATCTTCCCGCATCCATGTGGTAAAATCCTGAACGGCCTGTGTACTGATCTGCACTCCTTTTGGTTCACCGGTACTTCCGGATGTAAAAATCAAATAAACCAGCGGATCCTGCTCCTTTTGATTTTCAAAAAGCATTTCATTTTCTTGAACCAGCTTGATTTCCCCTTCCGCGAAATCAAGTATCGAAACATCTTTAAAATCAATGTTTTCTCCTGAACAATTGATGATCAGCTGCGATTTCGATATGGTTTTGATGGATTCAATGCGTTCCTTAGGATAGATCACATCAGCAGGAATATATGGAATTTCCAGTTTCATCAATGCATAAATCGAAACAATCATTTCCACCTGCTTGTGGCCATAAAGAATCACCGGAAATTTGATATTTTTCCATTCCTGCTTTTCAAAATAGCTCACCAGTTCATCTACTTTCTGAGCAAATTCCATCCAGGTAAGCTGAGCTCCATCTCCAACAACAGCTAATTTATCTGTGTCTTTTTCGCAATCGACAAACTCTTTGGTGGTAAAGCAAAATCTCATATCTTAAAATATCTTATCAAACATGTAACTGATTTTACCACTAAACAGATAGATGACAAAAGCGACCGAATTAAACATCAGAAAAATAGAAATTATCTGAATGGCTTTGGGAGATAATTTTCCGAAAAACACATCCTTTCCTTTCTTTTTACACAAATAAACGTAGTAATTGTGGCTGATGGAAAACAACCCGAAAAGCATACCGCTTAAAATATAATGCAATTGAAATCCATTCCAGAATCCCATCAATGTAAAGGTTAAAAACAACGCCAGGTTCTGTCGTTGAATGGGCTTGAATTTTTTCTTCGTTGTAAGTTCTTTAAAAATGGGTTTGAAAAAATAGTCGTTCAGCCAGTCACCAAGAGTAGCGTGCCATCGTTTCCAGAAATCTTTCGGATTAACGGCCAGAAATGGTTTGTTGAAGTTGATCGGAGTCTGAATTCCCATCATCTTACTGAATCCGATTGCCAATAAGGAATAGCCGGCAAAATCAAAAAAGAGATAAAACAAATAAGAGTACATATTCTCTAAATGAAACAACACCGTCCCGTTGTTTTCCAATCGATCCAAAACCAGAATTGAGATTCCGTGCGCTATAATGAATTTGTAGAGCAATCCTCTGATCAGATCATTGAGTCCATCCAAAAAAGCTTCTGAGGTCATCGATTCATATCCTGTCTTCACATTTTCATTGAATCGGGAGAAACGATCTATCGGACCGATCAGCAACGTTGGCACAAAAGCAGTGAAATTGAAGAAATCGAGCGCTGAAACAGCTTTTTCCTTCTGACTTTCATCAATGTACAACTGAATAACTTTGAAGGTCATGAATGAAATTCCTGCAACCTGAAAAACAAGTGAAAGTCCCTTCAGAATACCCGAACCTTCCGTCGGAAGAATGTTCAGAGTCTTCATGAAAATCATCGGCAATGAAATCAGAACAACCGGAAGCAGCAATCCCCCATATTTCAAAACGCGCGAAAAGAGGTAATAGATTCCGTAAAAATAACCCATCAGTCCAAGAATCTGGATAGGTTTGGTGAAAAAAAGCAACAGATATGCAAGGCATATAAAAGCCAGAAAATATGAGTACTTCAGCTTCCCTGAAAAAAACTGTTTTCCCAACACCAGTAATCCGATTCCGATGAATAAAAAGTAAAAGAATCCGGGTTCAGTGAATGGCAGAACACTATGCAATTTTCCCATTTTACTTTAGAATTGCTGATAAATGAAATTCACCTTTGAGCTTGATTCAGCTGGATGATCCTTTCCCATCCAATCTTCAATATGAACTACATAAAAAAGAAATGCTCCCACCAACAACAAGGTGTAAATCAAGATGTTTTGAATTATCCGATACTTATTCATGTAACTTTCTATAATGTTTTGCTAAAAACCAATTGATTTCCATCCAGCCTCTGTCGCCCGGATGCATAATGTCTTTCAAAATGCCGGGTGTATAGCTTTTTGTGTCGGTAACATACAAATCCAGCAAAGGAAAACCGGCTTTGGTCAATTCTTTCTTTATCAGATTTCTTACCGGGTTGAATTGACTTAAATCATCCTGATGATGCGGATTATATGGTTGCAAAACAAACGTTGCATGGCAATTATGACGTTTCAGGATCTCCACAACCAGTTTAAAATCTTCAAATTCTCTTCCGGGACTAAGTGGTTGCATCCGTGATTTTTCATACACCCCATCCACCAACAAATATTCTCTAAAATAAAAGCTGTCTACATAAATGTTATTGTTGGTACAGGTTTTCAAAAATTCCTTCTGTAATCTGTCTTTTGTTTTTTCCCATTGAAACACCTTAGCTGGTTTCGTCAATTGCGGTTGTTTTACCGTAACTGCGTATTTCACCTTCTCAATCTGGCTCAAAGTATAAGACGTGAAACTTTTCGATGTTACTCCTTTTCGCTTACACGTCCACATATTCCTGAAATAAAGTAATTCTCGGGATGGATTGTTGATGTCTTTGAAATAATCCCAGACATAATTTGCAATGTGTAATTTATTCTGCTCAGGAATCGAGGAATCGTGAATAATCGACCTCAAAAAATTGGGTCTCACAAATTCCAGAAATGCTTCAATGTTTGTGCCTTCCGTCTGAAACCACCCCGGACTCAATATCACACATACATTTGCATTATTCAGATGATCTCCGGCAGCAAGCAGTTCACAGGCAATGCTCAGATTCTGATGGTATGCGTGTCCGAATCCGGTTGTTTTGATTCCTAAACTATCCGGTAAAAAGTAATAACAGGTATATGGAAGATCCTGAAGTTCCGAAGATCCTAAAACGGTTAATTTATCCTTACTTTGTAAGGAACCCATCAACTCAATTTCAGCCTGCTTTTTAGTACAATTGCTAAACGAACCCCGCACAGATTCTGAAACACCGGACACCACAGTTTCCTTGTGAGACTCTGCCTCAAAACCACCCGACACCAAATAATCAGCAAAAAAAAGAAGAATCAGTGAAATTGCAATTGGAATCAGGTGATAGCTAATCAATCCTAAAAGGATCTTTCTCATTTTTTGGTATTCAAGTAAGTTACAATGCGTTCAACCGTTTCGAAATGATCTTCAACGATTTCATTGAATGGAATCTTAATTCCGAATTCAGCTTCCAGTTCCACAACCAATTCAACAATGGTAATTGAATCCAAAACTTTTTCCTGCCAAAGGGAATCAGTCGGTTTTACTCTCGAAAAAGCAATTTCCTCAATTTTATCGATAATGATTTGTTCCATGGTGATTCCTTAAATGATGCAGGCAAAAATAGTATTTTTCTCTATTCTAAAACGCTTACCTGTAACTTTAAGTAAATCACACCATCAGCAAATTTCAAACGCGGATTCATTTTGTTTTCCATCCTTCAATCTCATTCAAAAAAACTATTTTTATCTGACGAAACTATCGACTTATGAAAAAACACATCTTGTTCACTATAGGAATCCCGGTTTTACTGCTTCTTGCTTCCTGTTCATCTGATCCGGAGCCAAAGCAAATTACGGCGACTGAAAAATCACCCGGTGATTCCACCAAAACCGAAGAATGGTTTCCCGGATATGATTTCGATACGCTTCGCGGGCTTTACTCGGGCGATTTCGGAGATGGGTTTATCAATATATTTCTCACATACGTGAATGATAAAAAAGCCATCGGTTATAACATTCACAAAGGATTGCAGCGAAATATCAACGGAGATCTGGTACAGAAAAAAGACGGTTTTGAACTGACTTTGAGTGAGCCGGGAGATAATCCGTACGACGGTGTGTTCGTTCTCAATATTTCGAAGAAAGATTTCAGTGTTACCGGTACCTGGACGGCAAAAGATCCTTCTATTAAAGCAAAGAAATTCAAGTTGAAAAAGCAGGAAACAGAAGCTTTGGATGGAAAGAGTTTCTACGACGGCGGGCCGCTTACACAAAGCAATTTCCTTGAAACGTTTTCTTATTCAACTCTTGATAACGGAAATATTCAGTTTGAGGAAAATGGCCTGGCAACGTTCACTTATTATCCGGACGAGCAAAAACACGAACAATTGGAAACGATCAAAGCTTCCTGGAGGTTTGAAGATGACAAAACGCTGGTTATCGAATGGGCTAAAAACACGAAATTCAAGGAGCGAAGCATGAAATTCAAACTCTTGCAGCCCAAAGATGAAGTTCCTGGTTTTCAAGGTCCGGATGGTTTGAGTATTGACTTACAATACTATTAAACCCGTTTTACACGCATGAAAAAAGCAGCCTGGTATCTTTTTGTTATTGGAATTCTGTATGCCTCTTATTTGTTGCTTTTACTCTCAGTTCCATATCTGGAAATGCGCAGAGGAGTTGATTTTTTGAAAACCAAGCAGCTCATTTATCACATCAAACACTGGAGATTTAGTTTTTACATTCATGTTTTCACCAGTATTCTGGTCATCACCAGTGGTTTGTTTCAATTCAGCAAGGTCATTCTGGCGAAATATACCAGAATTCACCGGATTTCCGGATTCATTTACCTCGTGACCACTTTGCTCATTTCGGGTCCTTCGGCACTGGTCATGTCTTTTTATGCCAACGGAGGATATCCGGCACAAGCCAGTTTTGTGATCCTGAGTATTTTATGGTTGGGAACGACTTTTCTGGCTTATTACTTCGTAAGGCAAAAGAATTATGTCACACACGGGAAATGGATGCTGCGGAGTTATGCCTTAACGCTTTCAGCCGTTTCGCTCCGGTTGTATTCCTATGCCTTTGACTTCTTTCATTTCAGGATGGATCCGGTGGATCTGTACATCCTTCTTTCCTGGATGAGCTGGATTCCGAATCTGATTATTGCAGAAATTCTGATCAGACGAGGCCTTGTTCAACGAATTATTTCCGCTCGTTAAGCCGCGATATTGATATTGGTAACAAACTGAATTTTTCCGGATGTGTCAATGCGGTATTTCTCAGCGGAAACTTTCTTTTTGGAAACAATCGGATTATCGTAATACCCTTCTTCCTCCGGATTTTTCTGGAAAGTCGTTTCGTAATTCGTTACTGTAAATGTCAAATCCTTATTGATGGTACACATTTTCAACTCTTCCGAATAGTCTTCTCTTCCGGCAATTTCCATTTTATCGATGATTTTTCCGGTTTTGGTAAAGGTCACCAAACGGTAAGTCAAAGGTGACATATCTCCGTTGAATTCATCTTTTACCACATAAATCAGAGCCACAAAATTATTGGTTTCGGTAACCTGCACAAAATTGAAAAAGCCTTTGCTGACCTCGCGGGAAAATCGTTCATCGCGCATTTCGGAAACAAAACGCTCAAAATCATATGAAATTCGGTTTTTCTCGTCCAAAACCACTTTTCCCTGATCTGCATTCATATTGATAGGAAAAGCTGCCTGAACAAAATTGCGTTTGAACTGAAGCCAATGCAGGTTTTCAATATCGGACATTCCGCTCAATGCCTGATCCATCTTTCTTTTGTACAAATAAGGTTCTTCTTCCCGCAGGTTCTTCAAATCAGCATCCTTTTCGATATTATCGATGTTTGAATACCCGGATTGAATCGCATATTGCAGATAATCCGCACTCAACGGGTAGTTTTTCAATTGAGAATGGGCACAAGCCACATTGAACAGCACTTTTGAAAAGGGTTCGTATCCTAATTTTTCTGCCAATGAATATGCATCCAGCGCCTGCTTGTAGTTTTTCTGTTCCATGTAAACATTTCCCAACTCGTAGTATGCTTTCGAGCTCGGATAAGTAATGATCGAAGTCAGAAAACCTTCTGCCGCAGCTTTCAGATTTTTCTTATTCTTGAATTCATCCAACGCTTTTAAGAATTCCTGAGTCGACTCCTGATTGACTTTCTGATTCTGAAACAGGAATAAACGGACATTTTCTCCGTCAAACAAATCAGCTTTACTTAATTGAAGCGGTTCGGAAGGAGTTTCATTCACCGTTCCGCCAACAGGATTTTCTGAATTTGGGGCTGCCGGATTTCCACATGAAGCAACGAATGCAGCAAGAGCGAAGATGTAACCAACATGTTTCATAGGTAAAGAATTAAGTTCACTAATGTAAGAAAATCTTTATTTGCTATTACACCTTCAATTGGAAATCGTTCACGAAACACATCTGTTTTAAAATGTTAAATACGTGGATTTCACGGTATTTTATCGTAAATTCTAAGTTCATTCAAAATAGTAAAGCCATGAACACTAAATATCAACATGTCCGTTATGGACTTTATAGTTTTGCCTGTATCGCAGCATTATTTCTAATCATGAAATTATTCTCTTTGGAGAATGTGGGCTATTTGCGTTTTTTGAACGTATTTATAGTATTTTATTTTACAAACAGACTGGCTAAAAAGAACCGTCAGCTTGATTCGGATGATAACTTTTTAAAGGCATTTGGCTCTCTGATTCTGGCCAATGTAATAACAGTTGTGTTATCTGTATTCAGTTTTGTGGTTTATGCCATGTTCATTCAACCTGATTTTATCGATTATTTTGATGGAGGAATCTTTTGGAATAACCATGTAACGTTAGGCCAGGCAGCAGCCGTATTGTTCTTTGAAGGAATGGGCTCTGCATTGGCAGCATCATTTATTGTAGTGATGTACTGGAATGAAAGATCTCCTGATAACAAATGTGTTCCGGTTGAGCCGGAAAAAAAATAACCCCATACAAATCGGAAAATCGAGCGGATTCAGGTAATTCACTCGATTTTCTTTCTGTATCTTTTTATTCTCAGGCTTATTCATGTGATAATAAATGAATTATGCGCAAAAAACATTTGGATGCAAATCCATTTTGTTGTAATTTTTGAGTGCATTCAAAATTATATTACTATGAACAACAATCGATCTCAATCCATACGCTATGGGCTTTATAGTTTCACCGGTATTGTAATCTTATTCTTACTGACGAAACTGTTTTCATTGGAACATGTAACTTTTCTACGATTTTTAAACGTCGTAATCATTATTTATTTTACCAATAAGCTGGCGCGAAAGAACCACAAAAACAATTTAGATAGCGATTACCTGAATGCCTGGGTTTCTCTGATCCTGGCCAATGTGGTAACGGTCGTTTTATCCTTATTAGGCTTTGTGATTTATGCCATGTTCATTCAACCTGATTTTATCAGCAAATTTGAAGGCGGAATATTGTGGAACAACCACATTACACTAGGTCAAGCTGCATTAACACTATTCACCGAGGGGATCGGCTGTGCAGTGGCCGTATCATTTATTATTATGCAGTACTGGAATGAAAGTCCGAAAAGCAAGATTGCTTCTTCCGAGACGTCGAAAAAGTAAACGCTTTCAAGAAAAAATCGGGAAATCGAGTGAATTCGGAAATTCACTCGATTTTCTTTTTTAATGAATTGCCAACCTATTTGATTGTTTCTTCGTTTATGCAAATAAGTTATTAGTTATTATCAAAAATCTAAAACCCAACCATCAAAAGAATATAATTAACAGAACGAGAGTATATCATTGCGAGTATGCTCTCGTTTTTTGTTTTTAGGTTTTGTACAAGAATTCTGGTGATTTTTTCCACAGATGCGCAGATATTGGTGGCGCTTACCAGTCGCCACAATCCAACTAGCGAGTCCGGTAGGCGAGCATTTATCTGTGCATCTGTGGGGTTTTACATCCTGTTTTGATGTAAATGATTCGTGTTTAGACACCATTATGAGAAATCATCAACTAAATTCTCGGACAAGTCATGTTTTTATTATGTTCCCGGCAATTCAGGTAACGAGTCTGCTAAGCAAGCAGTTCCGCTTCCTTTCTCAGATTTTCACGTGCCGGCTTCTCATACTTTTCAAAGAAGTAATCGGTTTTGAAGATCCGATCCATTGCAAGAAAATTCAACAATACGTTCTTACGTCCCGGATTGTAAACCAAATCCGGATAAATGGCATATTCCTGACGCACATTTTTGAAGTAAGCGGAATAGATTTCCCAATTCTGGCCTAAAACAGAAAGATCTGCATCCGTGAAGTAATTGGTGTCGTCATTCTCTGATTTCACGTGCGACTTCGTTGCTAAAATCTGCTCTTTGCACCTTTCAATCAATTCAAGCGGAATGCCTAATTGTTTCATCCGTTTTTCCGCCAGTTCAGCACTTCTCTCCTCGTTATCGGATTTCAGAGCATTGTAAATCACATCGTGATAAAAGAGCGTAAATAAAATTGTATTCCAGTCTTTTAGTTCAGATTTAATGGTTGTCAGCTGTTCCAGCAAATGCTCCAAATGCCGTAAGCTGTGGTAATAGCGCTCCTTTCCGGAATAATGGGTTTCAATTTCGATCCAGAATTCTTCAACCAGAATTTCATTTTCTGAATAGGAAAGCGCGAGCTGTGTGAACGTTTGTTTGAGCATGAGAGTTCTTTAAACAAGTTCTATATTACTGCTTTTTTATGATTCTCTTCCGCCAATGTTTTCAATTTCCGGTTCATTTCGTTGAATCCGCTCTTCGTTTTCTCCGGATTAAACATTCCCACAAAAATGCCTTTGAATTTTTCACTCTGAACGAATGTCAGCGTTCCGTTTCCATGATCGATCAGTTCGAATTTGTGTTCTCCGTCGAAAAGTCCTTTAAAGAGTAATTTTCCAAGCCAGCTCAACTCCCGATTTTTCGCTGCAGTCAATACTGTTGGCTTAAAGGTCATTGCTTTTCCGTCTGTTGGTTTTATTTTCACTGTAAGTGCACTTCCCTTTTCTGCTCTTCCCGTAATCGAAGTAATAAAGGGATTCCAATCCGGGTAAGCGTTAAAGTCCGTCAGGATATTCCATACTTTTTCCGGTGTCGCTTGAATGGTGATTTCGGTTCTGATTTCTTTTGTCATGATCTTTATCTTTTGTTTGATAAGACAAAGATCTCCCGAAAGAATCAGTTTCGGCTTGACAAAAATCAAGAATTCAGAATAACTGTTTTTTCCGGATTCTGCTGAAAGTTTCCGGCGTCATTCCAAGCATGGAAGCAATGTACTGCAAAGGAACCTGATTGAACAATTCCTTATTGTTTTCAAAAAACCAGGCATAGCGTTCTTCGGCTGTCATGGAAAGATGACTGAAAATCCGGTTTTCCATTAAGGTAAAGCACCGCACAATGAACAATTTTTCTAAGGTTGACCAATCCGAAACGAGGGTTTCCATTTGTTGATAATCGCTTTTGTTCAAAGTATACATTTCAACATCTGTCAAAGCCTGAATGGTCCAGCGGGCAGGATCTCCAAAAACATACCCCGACAGATCCGTTACAAAATAGCCTTTGGTAGAAATCCATTGCGTTACCTCTTTCTTTTCTGTTTCAACAAACATGCGCAGGAATCCCGTTTGTACAAAGCTTAATTTGTCACAGTTTTTTCCGGTTTTGAGGAAGTAATCTCCCTTTTTCAATGTTTCCGGTTTAAACAAAGAAGCAATGGTTTCCATGTCTTTGGAATCCATTACTCCAAAGTACGATTTGATACTTATTTCAAGTTCTGTCATTTCTAAAAATTGCCCGATCAACGCGTTTCATACTCTATTTCCTGAAGAATTCCAACGAAGCTGTCAATCTTTCCAATACTTGTAAAGGAAGTCACAAAAAACCTGATATAAAAGTAAAGCAGTAAGATTATCATACAAAAACCAAGCAGGGATAAAAACACATAAAAGATTTCTGAAACATTTTTATAGCTGAACCATTCGAAAATTGTTTCTATAAACTGAAACCATACGATTCCCGTAATACTTGCAAAAACGAACACCATTTTTGAATACTCGGATTTTATCTGAGCCTTGTTCGATTCCAGTATTTCAATTGCCTCTCCGATTTTCATTTTATTAAACGCTCCTTCTTCCAGAAGAAATTCCTTCTTAATAAGCTGCTTTACTTTCAAACGATAATTTCTATTTCTCTTTCTCACCTGAAGGATCTTCGAGTTTAAAACCTTTTTTGATGCTTTGTTTCCTATCAGGTACACAATCATCATACTGATAATAAAAGAAACACCGGAAATTAAGGTAAAAATCCAACTATGCTTTGGAGTATCAGAACTAATTCCGATCAAGGATCCGATCGTTAAGAACAAACTCGTCGTCATGATTATGAAAAACAGATTCAACATAAATCTGCTCATCCCTTTGTACACAAATCTTTCAAATGAGTTTTCAATTACAAACTCTTTTAGCTTACTATTCATCAAATTCAGGTTTTAATTTCCGGACAAAGAAACTTCTGATGAACGTAAACTATTTACGATAATGCATGGTATGAAAATAAATCAGCGGATTCAAACTGGTTTTCCTGCATAGAGCTGAAGTTTACTTCACTGGCTCTCTCAGAATGGTTTTCAGTTTTTCCGGTGCGGTTTTATTGAAGTCTGACAAATAAATTTCGTGGTGAAGTCCGTTTTTACTCAGCTTATTTTCCTGTGAAAATTTTTGAATTTTCTTTAACGTTTCAGGTTCATCATCAAATGATCCTACATGAAGGATTTGGATTACTTTTCCTTCTTCCATTTCATACCACTCAATTTCAGTCGCCAATTGAATTTGCTTTTTCGTGATTACAGTTTTAACAGCTTGTTCCATCTGTTCTTTTGTAACGAATTCCGGCATCCGGATCAACATTCTGTAATCCCATTCGCTGCGGGGTATTTTCAAAGGTGCTTCGTCCATGGTCACACCACTGTATTTATGTTCGTCAAAACTCCACAGTCCTTCCAGCTTTGCAACAACAAAATCCTTATCCAGTGCTTTACATAAAAATTTCACCGTGTAAGCAACGGCATAGAGTGCTTGCAACTTGTCCGCGTAGGCTTTTTCAGACGGATCTCCTTTTCCCGTGATGGATAGAAATTGTGCTTTCTCAATCGTCAGCAATTCAGGGTTACTTTTAGCAGTATAATACGCTTTGTACTCTTTCGTCAAGTCTAATTTTGTCATTTTGATTTGTTTAGATCACAAAATAAAACCTCTCCACTGACAGCCCTATGTCAGTCTGTTTTAAAAAGTTTATCATTTTATCCGTTGCATAACCGTTAAAAACCTTTAGAGGCCCGGTATCACTGTATTTCACAAAAAAGCCCGGAATTTCCGGGCTGCTTCTTTTTATTTTCGACTCAATGATCTGCGGGTTCCCACAATTCGATTTTGTTTCCCTCTATATCCAGAATATGAACGAATTTTCCATACTCATACGTTGCCATTTCCTCCAGGATTGTCACTCCTTCTTTCTTCAACTCTACGATCAAAACTTCCAGATCCTCAACTCTGTAGTTTATCATGAATTCTCTTGTTGAAGGCTCAAAGTATTTTGTTGTTTCAGAAAACGGACTCCATTGTGTGGTACCTTTTTTCGTTGAATCATCATCTTCTTTCCATTCGAAGGTTGCTCCGTAAGGTCCGGTATCCATTCCCAAATGTGTTTTATACCATTCGTTGATTTTTTCCGGATCTTTGCACTTAAAGAAAATTCCCCCGATTCCTACTACTCGTTTCATTGTTATTCGTTTTAGCGTTGTGTTCAAATATACCCTTGTGAAGCGTTTCAATACTAATGAAAAAAATTGAAATATGGCAATTTTCCGGACTTTACAACTGACATCCGAAAACAGCTTTACACTTGATTTCCAGCCACTAAACAAATCCAGCAAAACACTCAAAATTAGCCATCTATCCTCTTGGTTATTTAAATATTATTACCCATTTTTGAAGAGCACAAACAGCACTATTCATGGAAAAATCAAAACTTGTTTTAACAGCTGATGACTTTGGTGTAGACGACTCAATCAATCAGGGAATTATCAATCTGGCAAAGGCAGATATTATCGATTCTGTTGAAGTTCTTGCAAATTATGGCGAAAACGGACAGCTCAGTATTGAAAACACATTGAAATTATTGGACGAAATCGAAGCTTCAAATCCGGATCTGGAATTAGGGGTTCATCTGACCATTACCTCCGGAAAACCGATTGAAGAAACAAGCGGATTATCATCCATTTTATGCAAGGGTCATTTTATTTCTGCAAAGAAAACCAACAGCGATGCAGATCCTCAGGCAATTTATGAGGAATTGAAGAAACAAGTGGAGGTATTGAAAAGCAATCCCAGAATCTGGAGTAAGGTTACCCATCTGACCAATCATCACGACGCATTGTGGTTTTTCCCCAAATATACCGAGATGTATGTGAAGGTCGCAAATGAATACAATCTTCCGATTCGCAATCCGCAGGTTTTCCCTACCTGGAATGCACTTTTGTATTACAAATACCTGGGACCAAGAAAGGCCAGTAAGGATGATAAACAGCAATCAAGAAGTGCTTATGAGCTTCGGCAAGTTGGGAAATTTGCGCTCTCCGAATTGAATTACCGTTCTACCAATTATCTGGACAGTTCGCATTATTCTTTGTGGCGGACAATTCTGGATTCAAACCCATACATTCCGGAAGAATTTATAGAGCGCCGGCAAGTCGCATTGCGCGAGATCTTTCAGCGCATTCAGACCATCAGCAGTGAGCAGCAGTCTCCTCAGGTTGTGGAAGCATTGTTTCATGTCAGATTTGGCGGTATGAACAACTCAAAGGTAAAACTGAGAAAGAAAGAGCGTATCGAGAAAGGAATTGACGCGTTTGATGAGTTTGACCTGCCGAATTACAACGGAATTTCAACCACTTATTTTGACGGGCGATCTGTCGAATACAATTCCTTGTTTTGGGAGCATGGTTCTCCGGGAGGCTTGAAAAGATTATACGATAATCATGAAGTAGAGCGCGGAAAGTGGTCAGATTGCATTCCACGTAAGTTGTATAAATCCTAATAACCAAAATATGCTGAAAGATACTGAATTGGTGCTGAAATTAAATGCACTGACGGAACTTGAAATTGAAGGATATCTCGAAACCGAAGAGTTAAATGCTATTGCAATCAATCCGGAGCTTAAAAACAGGACGATTCAAATCGGTGACCGGATCATTCGAAACCAATCCAACGCTGCAAGGGGAATCATCGGAATGTTGAACAAAAAACGCCAGATCGAGCGTCAGGAAAGACATTGGCAGCGTTTGGAAAATGGTCATGATATTGGCAAAATCAGTATTGTATCGGAAGGTGATTCCTGGTTCAATTATCCTACAAGCCTTCCGGAAGTCATTGATCATTTGTTTGAGGATTTTTCGATCTACTCCGTTGATTACGGTGGTGATTGGCTGGCCAATATTTATGCCGAAGAAGAATACCTGAAAGCTCTACGCAAATGTAAACCGGATGTGTTTCTGTTAAGCGGAGGTGGAAACGATTTGGTTGGAGGTGAACGAATGCTTGAAGTATTGCGTGATTATCAAAGCGGCGCAAGTGGTATTGATCTGATTATTCACGATGAGTTTGAATCCATTCTGGAGGATTTCAGAGTTATTTACCGCGCTATTTTTCAAAAAGTATTTCAGGAATTCCCTGCAATTAAAATCATTTGTCACGGTTACGACTATCCCTATTTCGAAGGAAAGGATAAAGTTTGGTTCGGAAAGCCGTTCAAAAAAAGAGGAATCAAAAACCTCGATATTCAGAATGAGATCGGACATTACCTCATCGATAAATTTCATGAAATGATGCAGGGCATTCAATCGGAATTTGCAGGCGTTTATTACATCGACAACCGTGGACTTGTCCCCCGAAATCAGTGGAAAAACGAATTACATCCGGATGGAGACGGATTCAGGTTGGTTGCACAAAAATTCAGCGAAAAGATCCGGGAAGTGATGGCTTGAAACGCCGTGTGAGAGCAAGTATTAAAAGAAAAGAGCATTTTGACTTACAAAATGCTCTTTTTTTATTGAGAAGTGTGAAAGACAGTCGAATTTCTACACTCTTTACTATTTGTTTCAAAGAAAATTAACCGGCCAGATAGAATGTTACGGTGGCTTTTTCAGAGATTTGATTGGTATATGTGTTTATTCCTCTCCCTGATTTTATATCGTTGTAATCCATGTAGTTTTCAGGAAGCTCAGGGCTTGAATAATTAAATCGGGGGCGATAATAAGTTGGATTTGCGCCAAAGTATGGAACCGATGAAATACCAAAACCGTCGAAATAACAAGCAACAAATTTACAGGTAAAGGTCCTTACTTCCAGATTATCTCCATTCGACATTAATCGCTCATAGAAATCATTTCCTTGATGATTGGCAAATTTCCATCTGCTTTGTGTGGTGCATAAACACCCAAACTGGAACCCCGGCTGGGTACTATTTACATTTACCGCAGCAAATCCGTTCCCTGCAGAGCTAAACGATACAACGTTACTCATGGAAGAATACAATACCAAAGCTTTACTGTTATCCTGCTCTTTCGGCATCAGATAAATCCCATATAATTTACCTTTTTCCAAATCAAATTCAAAATTACTCCAATCAAACTTGAGAGAAACTCCGGCATCAGATTCAGTATCCATGAAAGGATCAGGCTTCTCTTCCTGACCGTCAGACAACAGATTAGCTTCTTCCAAAGTAATTTTAGATTGCTCCAGCTTTGCTACATACATTTTCAGGTAATTCTCATCATTTGATGATATTGTAAGATTCAGGTAGCCGTCTTCAACTGTTTCCCCTTGAATTTTTACAACCGATGAATACTTGTAATCTGTTTGCGGCAACGATTGATTTTGTGTTTGTTTGTCAGAAACCTCTTGAGGAAGTTTTTCCTTTTGACAAGCTGAAAGCGCCACGATGGAAATCATTCCAATAGCAAGCCCCTTCCTAAAAGCGAATAGATTTTTCATGTAATAGTAAGTGTTAAATAATTAGGTATCTAATTTAAAAAGAATTTATTACTTTTTTAAGCTCTTAATCTGTAAAAAAGCTGCTAAATCTGAGTTTCAGGGCGAGCCTTTAAGAACAAAAAGATAACTCGCCCATCTATTATTTTATTCAACGAATCGATCGATTTGCAGGAATATCCTGTGTCAAGACCAACTTCGTTTGTATATCAATTCAGGTTTTCAATTATCGAATATACAATCTTGTGCTTTGTCCGGCTATTCTGATCAGGTAAATCCCTGTAGACCAATCATTCATCTGAATTGTTTCATTGGAAACCAGTTTCTCTTTCTGATATACCAATTTTCCTGAGTAATCGAAAATCTCCAAACCACTTGCCTGATTCTGAGTAAATACGATGTTCAATTCATTCGTCTCCGGGTTGAAATTCATCTGAAAACCATCCGTGGAAATCAAATCGTTGATTCCTAAATCGTTGATTGCAGAACAGGCAGAAGTATCTTCACAATGTCCATCAGATACAATAACAGCATAATTTCCGTTTACAGATGGAGTGAATGTCCGGTCGGTTTCACCAGGAATGCTATTCCCCGTATTACAGTCAATCCATTGATAGGTTTGAAATACTGCGTTCACAGATAACACATTGCCAGAATTGGAAACTACGGCATTCAACAAAGGATAGTTCGACACAATGATCGAATCACGGAAAGCGCCACACACATTGGATTGTTCTGCCCAGTAAACACCCGGATTAGTTACTAAAGAAGTGGATGCGTTTGAGCCGTCGTTCCATTGAAAAACAGTGCTTGAGCCACTGGATTGTGGGATTAATACCAACTGGTCATATGTACAGATTGTTGTATCTGAAGGCAATGAGACAGAAATCGGAAGCTCTGTGGAAATGGTAATACTATCCTGATAACGACAGCCATGTATATCCTTGTAATCCACAAAATACTCCGTGTTGTGGTCGGTGTAAAATCCGAATACTTCTCCCTGAAGATCTGCGATATTTGCTGCCGGATTCCAGGTAATCGAACTGGCGCCGTTCATATCAATCAACAAGGTGTCTTCCGAACATTTCAACGCACTGTTTAAAAGGTTTAACGCCATATTCGGGAAAACCGTTAGTGAAACGGTATCAGAAATCGTACAGCTTCCTTTTGAAACACGAAGAATATAATTTGCGGAGAAGTTATTGATCACCTGAGGTTGAAGATCTGCACTGGTAATCAGGTTTCCGGCATTGTTCCAGAAAACGGTGTAAGGCAACACACAATTCGTTGATCCGTTCAAAGAGACAGTACTGTCAATACAAACGCCCATGTCTGTTCCGGCATTTACTGTAAAATTGATTCCTTCTACCGAAACAGTATCATAAAAGAAACAAGTACCTGTCTGATCAGAAATAACAACGGAGTAAAGCTGGTTTTGAACAGTTGGAGTGATCGAAACATTTTCTGTCGTTGAAATAACGGCATTATTGGTTGTCCAACTATAATTCACCGGAATAACAGTATAAGCAGAAATTGTAATCTCATCTATCAGGATCACGTCATTCATACTACTGTCAAAATTGGTTTGACTTAGTCTGATCAAGGTAGAAGGTGAATACGCCAAAGGAGGAAAATGAACCGTTACCAATTGGTATTGAAACATTTGATAGGTCGAAACAGTTGAAATCAATTGCCACGATGCTCCGTTATTTGTTGAATATTCAATTCTCAGGTCATCACCTAACTCCGTTGCGTCGGCATTGATTCCATCACCTGATTTAAGGTAAAAAGAGAGGTTTCCACCGTTTGGAATGGCGTGATTGATCACTACATTTCTCTGACTACCACTAAAAACAAGCGCATTCCCATTGATTGAACCATACATATTTGATGCGTTCAAAAAGGGAGCAAACGAATAGAATTCATAAGCTGTCTGACATGGATATAATTTTGATTCGGCCAACCTGCTCTGTAACACACCGGAAGCTCCCGAACAAATAATCGTATCTCCCCAAATCGAAGCCCGTTCAAAATCAAACATTAACGTAACAGCCGCTGTATCTTTAGACGAACAACCGGAAGTTGAATTGGAGTGAACAATAACCGTTGACGGCGCTCCGATATAGGTTGAATACAAGGAATCATGACCGATATTAGAGTAATTTAGTAAAACGCCGCCATAGGTATACCAATTAAAAGTATACGTTTCTCCGGCAGGAAGCTGAGGAGCAAATGATACGGTGTCTGCATGACATAATTGAACATCCGGCAGATTTAAAGTATATGGCTGTCCAACTTTTACAGTCACTGATTCTGATTGAACACAACCGGTTTGTGAATCGGTAATCTGAACGGTGTAATCCGCTGTCCCGCTTTGTAGAATCGTAAGTGCCGAATCTGAAGATACCAGATTGTTTTGATCATCATACCAGCTAAACAGGTTGCTGTTTGGCAAACGACGCATCAATGAAACATTATCCAGCATCCAGTTACTTCCAAATTGATTTGAAATATTGTTTTGCTTCCATCTGAATTTGGTGTTTGCTGACCAGGCAGCTGCAGGAATCTCGACACTTACATGTCTAAAATCTGCGGTTGGCGGATTTGAAATTCCAATACCAGACAAGTAAGCCCAACTCAAACCGTTATCAAGAGAATATTCCACTGTAACATATTGGTTATTTGCCGGCAAAGCACAAATCCCCGGACCATTGTAGGGTGCTGTTCCGAATGCATATTCAAAGGCTAAAATACCACCGTTTGAAAAATCAAAAGGTTTTGTTTCACAAGTCCGGTTAATATTGTTTCCAAAATACAAATTGCTGCCTTCGTATACACTGCAGTTGTTTGAGATGGAGCCACCACTTATATTCCACCACAAATCATTATTGATTGTTTGAGAATTAAAATTGTCGGTGATTGATAAAAAGGCATCTGCAACCAACTTAGTAGTATCTCCCTGACAAATGGCCGTATCTCCCAGAATATGGATCTCAAAATAATGTGGAGAAACAATGATTGATTTGTTTAAGACGCATCCTTGTTCCGAAATTATTTTAAGGGCGATCGTATCATTTACAACCTGAGCGGAAACTTCGATCATCGAATCATTCGGATAGTATATCCCCGAACCCGATTCCCAGGAATAGAAATAAGAATCATTATCGGATACATGAGCAATCAATGCACCTGTTTCCGAATCACAACCGGTAGTATTTTCAACCACAACGCTGAAAGCATCCGATAAAATAAGGATTGAGTCGGTATAATTACAGCCCTGATCAACCAATGAAGCGATATAAGTTATTGCCGAATCAGGATATACCTGCGTTGTATAGGAATTTACATTCGTTATGGAATTATTTGGAGACCAGGTAATCGGACTGCTTGTTTCCTTTTTACTGATCAGAAAATTATCCAGCATCCAAACATCCTGATTTGCAGTTCCAAATGCAGGTTGAATCAAGCGGAATTTGGTATTTCCGGAAAGTGCAGCTGCAGGAATTCCTTCTTCCACGTACGAAAATGTCGTGAAGATGTATTCATACAAGGTTCGGAATGTAGTCCAGGAAGCACCATTGTTTAAAGAGTATTGAAGCAAAATATTTTCTCCCGGATCAGGGTCATCGCAAGGTCCGGACGGACTTCCCGTTTTTAAATAAAAGCTGATTTTTCCACCCGATAAAACATCCAGCGGCAGAGTTTCGGCAATCCTTGAAGGTCCGTTATTGAAATACATCGCAGTTCCATTATGGCTTCCACAACTGTTATCGGGTGTTCCACCGGTGATTTGTGCCCAGAATGAAGCATTTACCGGCCCGTTAAAATGATCGAATCCCAGTTTTCGATATGCAACAAATTCCAGGTTTGCAGTATCATTAAAACACACCTTATTCTTTGTTGTCCGGATTTCAGTTTCCGTAATATCGCCGCCATTCAAAGTGATGTAAACACTGTCTTCCTTTAGATAACAACCGGGAGCAAGTGAGGTAATCGTTGCGTGATACCAACCGGATTCCTCCGGGTTGAGTGTTGTGGTGTTTGAAAAAGGATCTGTGAATTGTTCAGCAGGAGACCACTCTGTGCTAAAAGGAACATTGGAATTACTTTGGATTGCAGCTTCAATTTCCGAAAAGTTGCAAACTGCTGTGTTCGAAGTTTGAATGGATGTGTTTATCGCAGACGGATTTTCAACACTGAAATAGGAAACAGGAGCACAACCGGAAGTTGAACTTGCACCGTGCGCTACATAAATATTGTTTGAGTTTGCCGCTTCCACCAAGAAGCTTTGCCCCACTCCGATCGTATCATTGATCTCTGCCATGGTGGACCACCACACATTGGAAAAGCCTGCAGGAGCTGTCAATAAAGTATCCGTCGTCGTACAAATCTTCTGGTCAATTGGTTTTTGATCGGATTCATACCAGCCTAAATTGTTCGCATAACTTGTATATGGTCCCATCCCATACACCATTCCCTGAAAGGAATAGGTACTTCGTACTTCATGAATTCCTTCAGATACATGAATTTTTGCGTAAGACATCTGGGTATTATAGGTCACCGTTGTAAACAAGCTGTCAGGAACTAAAGCATCATCCAGATAGATTAAATGTCTTTCAGAGGTTTTCACAACGATATTGACATAATGAGTATTTATCAAGGGAGCATTATAGGTTGTAAACTTTGCATAGTTGATGTTCTGATTGCTATTGTTTAATAACAGCATCGCAGGATCTCCAATACCTCCTCCGTTACATTCCGCACCTTTCATAAACATGAATACGGAAATCGGTTGAGTAGAAATAATCGGTCTTGCGAAATTCGCATCAAACTTATATGATTGCCCCTGATTCAATACAACCGGAGGGCCTCCCAATGGACTCAGAGTTACCTGTGTATTATTTGTTTTAGCGATAATATTCACCGTATACTCTGAGGCATGCGCGAAAGGTGTTACAAAGTATTGTGTTCCCCAATAAGAAGTGGGCACCATCTGTTCGCAAAGGTGATTGGCAAATCCACAACTGGCAGTCACATAGGTTGATTGCGAACCCGAAAAAACAGCAAATGGTTTGCATGTACCGTTACTTGCCGCACCTTTCACCAAAGTACCGGAGACATCTGTGTAAAAACTGACAGCTCTGTTCTGATAAGTTTCTCCCTTATTCAACGTAATACTGTACATCACATTCGCGGCTCTTCCCACCAAGGCTACTTTGGGAGTAATTTGAATAACAGTATTGTCTTCTGTTGCCACAATTAAGAATTCAGACTTTCCGGTCATATCAGCACCAAAAGTTGGCGCGTAAGAAGCCAAATAATATTCCGAACCCAGAATCGTTGACGGATAAATGGTACTTGCGTCAGAGCTGTATGGAATAAAATTGTGGGCAGAAACCGAAATAGGTGCTTTGGATTCAATGTGAATACCTTTCAATTCTACTGCGTTAAAATTCGGATGTCTTGCCAGATTTTTAGGAATGATCACCTTCAGCGAACTATCAGCCAATACGACAAAATTGTATGACCAGCCAAGATTCGGAATTGAAATGGTTCCGCTGGTAGATTCTCTTGCGGTGATTAGCACACTAAGCTCCAAAGGTTCTGTAATAATTCCGGAGGTTACATTCGGGTCTACGGAACTATTGTCCATAAAACCAAACCAAAACTCCTTCCCTTCCATTGTTTTAACGGATTGAGCATAACTGAACGTCAGACAGAAAAAAAAGCAAAAAGAAAGAGAAACGAATCGGACAAGCGATTGTTTTCCGGGATAAAGGTGACTAATCATAAGTTTTGCAATTGGTGCATAGCCTTTGTGAAGCTATTTAACTGGCCAAAGATACAAAACCCATTTTAAGTTCAAAAAAATAAACCGTCAAAATCCCCAAATGATTGTAAACTTTTTTAGTGGAAAACTCTGAAATAGAGGAAGATTGAGGAACGAGATGCACTCAATGTTTTGCAGAAGAGCAAACAAGAATCAAATCAGTACTCAACAAATCATCAACAACCTGCTCTCTCCCGGTTTTTCCTTTGGTGCGCGATGAACACAGGGAAGACTCTGGTTCCCCGGATGATCAGTTGCCAGGCGCCATAAGTGTCCAAGACCTAAATTTATTGGACGTGCATCAGGTTCGGCCTGATAGTGCAGGTCAAAGAAATATTCACTTAAGAACGATTCAAAACCGTCAGCTGCTCCGTCGTATAGTTTTTTGAGTTCCTCCCGTATTTCCGGAATAAGCACTTTCTGTCTGGCTTGCGCATTCGGCAATATTTCACTCGACGCGCCAAAATAAGTACATAAAAACGTATCGGTTGGTATCGGAGCACGATCTACGTGAAAAGAATACACATCGGTTGGAAAAAACGGATAAGAATCATCCCTGTCGTAGTACTTGATCACATTCAGAGTTGGTGATGCACCATGAGCTTTCAATAGCTTGAAGTCGTTCAAAAGAATTTCACGGGCAAGCTGTCCCTGTTCACTCAATTGAAGTTCCAGAAGCTCTTCTTCTTCAAGAGCCACTATATTTCCGTTTAGCTCTATCTTCTCCACAATCTCAGAAAAATCACCTCTTAGTTTACGATTCCAGCAAATCGCATTCATCTTTCCATGAAATGGTGTAGAAACAAGATCCTGAAAATTCGTAACACAATGAATTTGATTTTCAGGATGAAATAAATCGCTCATAAGGGATAATATAAGTGTAAAATTAGCACAGATTTAGAGATGTGATTCTTTAACCAATTACTTCTTCCCGGCAAATTCTTTCAACCACCCTGTCGGTTTCTTGTCAATATCCCAAATGAATTGTTTTTTCATACAATTTCGAACATATTCCATCTTTTCACTCCTTGACATCCAATCCGGGCGATCTTCATAAACGGTTAGCTCAGGGTATTTAGCTTTGATATCTTCTATTGTTTTAGCTTTGAGTAAAAGCCAAATACTGTCTTGTACATCATTATACCTGGCCAAATAAATAAACTTGTTTGTTTTGTTTATGCTGTATTGATCTGCAGGAATAGGGCCATCAACAGACAATTTATTCTCTGTTTCATTTATGGAGTCAACGAGTGCCAAATTTTCATCAATGGAATGATTTGCTTCAATAATTTTTTCACTGATCTCCGTGTTGTCGGTACAAGCAGAAAATAGAAGCAGAATCAAGAAATAAAAAGAATATTTCATCTTGTTTTTTAAGGATACAAATAAACTAAAAAAGCGACTGAAATCGGTAATTGAGGGAAAAACACTCTCACTACTCAATGATAAAAAACCGTATTGGAAGGATGATCCTGTTTATTTCCATAACCGAAATTGCAAAGACCTATAACTGTATTATTCCAACGAAAGGAACTAATCGTTATCTTTCATAATATCCCGTTTTCGCTGCATCGATTGAATGGCTCCATTGCTGAATTCAATTCTTACATTGATATCTTCCTTGAGGAAAAGAAAACCACGATACGACTTCCCACAAATCAGCACAAGGTCATATTTCGGATTATCGTACGGTATTTCTATAACATCCATCCTCAATACCGTATTTCGTATTGTATCTGTTCTTTTTGTTTCCGACCGTGTCAGCCGATCGAGGATGTAACGTTCAATTTCTTCCAGATATCGTTTATATGATGATGCAAACTGGTTGTAACTGTCGGCCTGCCCCTGCCTTATTTCATCGTTTTTACTTTCAAAATATAGGTCGCAAATATCTCCATGGCCTGTAAAAACGACTGAGTTATGATAGCTGGCGTGGCCTCCGGCCAGAGCTTTTATGTAGGAGAAGTTGGTTTTGATATTTTCGATGGATAGCATGTCGTTTTTTCGTTGAAAATAGATTAATAATTACAACTTATTGCAGTTCTTCGATGATATTATCATTTAATGCGAGAGCGTGTTGAGGGAAAAAGAAAAAAGCGAATCACTTCCGCAATTCGCCTTTTCTTTTTGTTGTGGAGAAGAGCGAACGGAAATGGAACCAGAAAAGCTAGATCCTAAACATGGAATTCTTAATTTGAACCAAATTGTATACTCATTTCAATCCACGTTTCTCAAAATTTATTTTTGTTTCTTTTGATCGTTTTTTCTTTTTAAAAATGTGATTTATTTCAGTTTGCGTAAATGCAAATAGAGAAAATATAGCTAGAATGCTTCCTATTCCTGTCAATGTGAAGAACGAAGTATAATTTTGTAATCTAGTAAAATCGAATATTAAGTTAACTCTTACAAAATCTACGATTATTAATAGCCAAAATACTATCAATACAAGATTTAAAATTTGGTTGATTTTTGAAACACTAAATGGAAATGGGGAAACAAGTCTGAAAAATTGTTTTGGACTACCATAATGTTTTCTGCTTATTGTAGTTTTATAAAGTGGTCCAATAATATCATCTTCAATTGTATCCATATGTTTCTCCCAGTTAACCTGCCAATACTTGCTCCCTCGATTAACAAAATACCAGCCTACAGAAAATATCAACCCTAAGTTTGAAAGTGAAAAAAGAATTTTAAGTGAGTTAATACTACTATCTGATTTTGAAAAAGTTATGAAGTAGCCCGCAATTATAGCACTAAGTATTGTCCAAAAAAATGAAGTTCTTTTCCAATAAAGTTCTATTTCAAATTTCCTTATATCAAGTATTTGTCTGAATACTTCTTGCTTATTTCCCTCATAATTGTCAAATAGAGCAATGTAACTTTCTCGATCATCAATTATTTTGTGTTCGAATTTATCGGTTTGATCGGTCATAAATAATAGTTCTCAATTTAATGTTTTACAATAAATACAGCTAAAGAGGATTTATAGTTAAACTTTGATTAGAGGAAGAATTTCTCCAGCAAATAGCTTAATGTTATCTTAATATCAATACTACCAAAAAAATCTGAAATACGACACTTTTACAGCAAACAGGAATCGAACCATTCTAAATTTCGGGAAACTGAATGAAATTGGTACTTGCAGACGATTTGGCTTCGCCACCCTCCTTAAACCTCCCTCAAGGGAGGAGACGAAATTCGTGCTTCGAACCGGAATTCCAAACTCTCCGCTCTCGCTCTGCAAAAAGAAAAGAAAAGAAAAGAAAAGAGCGAGTGTGAGCGTGAGTATTGAGGGACAAAAAGAAATGGAACCGGCAAATAACCTAGTAATCATTATCTACAAGCTTGTTTACTAATCGACTTATAATTAGGATCTTGTTTGACAACAACCATATTTATTAGAAATTTTTCCTTTTCGTAAGGATGAAACCATCTATAACCAATTGGAGGTTCTATACTTATTCCAATATTTTCCATTTGGTGAAGGATACAAAAAACACTTAATTTAATTGCTTGATTTTTTCAATTGACTTTCATCTGCATCCGAAACATTAAAAACAATTGATTTATCATCTTGTTTGACGTGAAATTTATTTTCGACTTCAAATTTTTGAGAAAAAATAGCATTGGAACAAAAAACAAGGGTGCCCAATAATGGTAATGGTTTAAAGAAGTTAACGACTAATTATCTAGTTCGCCTCTTCATGTTTTTTTTGCCAACATTTAGTTAAAATATCAAATCTATAATTAATTTCACCTGTGATTTCAGTGCCTAAATCAGCATCAAAATCAAGTTTACAGTAATTTATTACACCTAAATTTATGAAAAAAAACCTTCTGGGATTGATACTTCTTGTGTCTTCCTCCGCGTTTTCTCAATGGAACAGTGTGGATTTTTCAATGTCTTTTGTTACTGATCTTAACCAGCAAGACGACATGTTTCAGGTAAAAATTAATCCGAATTTACTGGATTCAATTGGAAGAGTTACAGTGATGATCTATCATTCGGAATGATAATTCATTTGCAGGAGCTCAAATTTTGGAGGGCACTCAATTAATCGGGACGGAATGTATTGAAAACGGGATGTTGGTTTTAAATTTTTTATTGCTGGATCCACAAAACTAGTATACTGTACAGGTTAACAGCCAAAATCTAAGATTAACATATTTACCAAGGGTTACCAACTATTGGAACCAAAACTAATTGACCTAAAATCCTTTATGTATGATTCGTATATTTCTATTTTTAAGTTTTATTACTTGCATTTGTGCAGATCTATCTGCACAGCTTCAAACAGCTACTCTGTATTCAACGGAAGATACTCAAACCACATCTTTATTTCCTACAAATGCTAATGGAGGAGCTGGAACGGCCATTCAAATTTCTTCTACCATCCTCAACAATATCAGAAGTTTTATCAAGTTTAATTTGTCTTCTATTCCTGCAGATGCCGTTATTATATCTGCTAAATTGAGACTTACTCCAAATGGAACCGAAAATGTAACTTCCCCAAATTCCACAGAGCTTTATTTAGATGCGTGTAATTCCGATTGGAATGAGACCTTATTAACAGACGGGATGGGAGTTTCTAATAATACGAATCTTTCTCCTGTAATGAGTTCCACTTCGGTCATCGTTGGTCCTATTTCCAAAAGAGAATTTAATGTAAAAAATCATGTGCAGGCACTTGTGGAACTACGAGTACCTAATTATGGCTGGCGGATCAGAAGAAATCCGGAGGGTAGTAATTCTCCTGTTACACAGTATTTCAGTAGCGAATATATAACTGACCCCACATATGCCCCGGAATTGGTAATACAATACTACCGGAGAGCTTCTGTCGGTGCTGCAACCATTGTTCATGCGAGTACAACAACCAGCCAGGACGGATCTATCTCTCCTTCAATTTCATTGGGATCTTCTACAACAAGGTATTATCAATGGTTTGACAATACCGGGAATACCATGGTTGGTGAAACGAATCTTAATTTAACCGGAAAAAAATATGGCTGGTATGGATTACGTGTGATTGGGGATGGTGATGCCAGTGATGTGATGTATTACGGGTTCCTGATCGGTGTCAAATGCCAGGATGTCGCTATTAGCTTTGCTCCGTCATCTTTGTATGTTGATGATGCATATTTATATGATTTGGTAAGTGGTTCCGGGACAACGGCTGTATATTCGGATCAGATTAATTCAGGAAACTCAACTACAATTAACGCAGAAAGGTCCGCGGTATCTTCAAATTACTACAACATAAAGTCCTTGTTGAGGTTCCGTCTGTGGATTGATCCGGCTTGCCAGGTAAATTCTGCAAATCTAACGATGATGGGAAACGCACATAATCCGCTTGACAGGACTAATGAGTCTGAACTGAACTTGGTTACCAGTAACTGGACTGAATTGGGGGTAGCATACAGAACACCATTTACGACTACTGCAGTTGGGAAGATCAGCTTGGCAGCCTTACCGGCAGGTAATAGCAATGTAACGGTTGACATTGCCAGTTTTTTTAATAGATGGAGAGCGAGTAATATCGATAATTACGGGATGTTATTCCAATTACAATCCCAAACTGGATCTACAAAAACAAAGATGGCATTTAGTTCTTCGGACGCTTCATCTTCCAGTGTGTGGCCTAAAATAGAATTTAATATCAATACAACATCAGCTTCATGCGATTATAGTTCATACACCCAACTTGGAAGTTTAACCGATGCTGGCTTTGCAGCTACATTTAACAATACCTTGAAATTCTTTTTTACGGAAGAATATACTATAGACGCAGGAAAGAAGTTACCACTGAAAATTTATGATGAAAACAATACTGCAATAGCTGGAATAAACTTCACAGGTTCTGCGATTCCGGGAATCTCGCTGGTGCTTCCCGCCATCAATTATGTAACGGACAAAAACTTTGTCTCCCTGTCTCTTTCAGGTTTAAGTCTTACAACAGGTAAATTCTATACGCTTGAATTTACCAATACATTGGGAGAAAAGAAATATTTGAAATTTAAATATACCAACTAATGACAATCACCAACTTCAGAAAAACACGGATATTCAAAACAACAAATATCCTGTTGATTTACGCTTTGCTTTTGGATATCGCCGTTCCATTTGCCCAGACGATGGATACACTTTTGACTGTTTCACCGCAGCCAAGTTACACTGGAATTACCCTTCCTGCTCCTCCCCCTGAGAAAGTGGCCGATCAGGAACATTCATCCATTATTTCTGTTGACGATGAAGCTGAAATAGTTCAAAAAATGGAGTCCCAGACAACGGAACAAGTTCAAAAACTGGCTTCAGTTTCAACAAGTTCACCGGGTGGTTCAGGTTTTTCACTAAATACGAATGATGATTTGGTGGATCCTTTTACAGGAGACTTTTCATACTCGATCCCTTTGATGGATGTGGAAGGATACCCGATCACATTGAGTTATAATTCAAATATTACCATGAATACAGAAGCCTCCTGGGTTGGCCTTGGCTGGAACCTGAATGTAGGATCGGTAGAACGTGAAATGCGTGGTATTCCGGATGAATTTGACGGAACTCAGATGGTTGTTCGTACGACGAACCAGCTGGAAGACATTACCTCTAACGGAAAAAAAACCGGACCATATTGGGGAGCGCAAACAAGCGCGAATTTATTCGATTATGTTTCTTTAAATCTTGCGTACAACTCTACCAAGTTGTATGGGAGCTATACAAATACCTACTTAGGTAATGGTAGTACTTTTGATAAATCAAGTGGATTTAGCACTGGTGTCGGTGGAACTATTTACTTTATCGGACTGAGTATAGGAGGCAATTTTGGAAAGTATTTCAGTTACGATTCCAAACGTGGTATTAACAGTGGATTTGGCGGAGGATTAAGTGGTGGTCTTTCCATATTTGGTCTTGGTGGAAGTTTTTCTGCTTCCTCCAGCAAGAATTTCAACAGCCGTGAAGGAATGACCGGAAAAACAATTAATCGTGGATGGGGAGTCGGTTCTTCATGTCATGGCATATCTAAATCCCATACAAGTACGATACCTTACGGGTCGCAGACAATGGTTCCCAGGGTTCAGCTGAATTCAATAAATCGCGCAACTAGTTACACAAAAGACAGGTATTTCAGTCTCGGTCTGCAGTTAGGTGAGGTTTTAGATATTGGCGCGACATTCGGGTCAATTGATCAGTATTACGAATCTGCAAGACATGACCTAAAAGACGGGGATGTGATTTATCAGCCCGCAATAGGATACCTTCATGCTTCAGCAAAAATACCGTCTTCCGAGTATATTCTGCCGATTATGGATTTCAACCGCAGCAATGATACCCGGTATTCTGAAGCAATGACTACACTTCCTTTCTCCATGCAGACCTTTGATATTTTTCATGCAAATGCGATGGGAATGCAGGGAACTTTTCGGGCACACCGCACAGATGCAGGAACGTATAAAGACGCCATTGCGGTGGACGAAAGTTCTGAATTAACAACCATGGATAAACAAGGTGGAAGTTTGTCTACTTATGAAAAAGAAAGTGGTTTTGGAGCTACCAGAAACATTACAACAAGTGCTAATCTAAAGAAAAGTAACGGGACCAACGTACTTGAATTTAACAATACAACAAATCCTGTAAATGGATTCGACCAGGCTGTCTATTTTAAAGGAGTTGGAGAAACAACACCAGTAGACGCTTCTTTATATACTAATCTAGGTGGGTTAACTGCTTCCAGAGTTACTTTACTAAATAACGGAGAGGAGATAAAACTCCAGGAAGTAATGGTTCCTAAAGCAGGAACCAGTTTCACACTTCCTGCTGATGGAAAAGTGACGTTAACACGACCTACGGTTGCTACTTACTTCCGCCCGAGAACAGCCGGAGAGCTATTGTTATCCGATAGTGTTTATGAAAAAAATTATTACAGTTATCAAAAAAATGATATGGCTGTAAATACAGGAGCTAATCCCAGCATAACTCCTATTCCCCGGGGAACCAGTTTATCCAATGTTATTTCACGTATAGAAGTTACAAGTGACGATGGTGTTTCCTATGGCTATGGGATTCCTTCCCTTTCCAATATTTCTGAACAGGTACTATTTAATATCGGAAGTAATTCCGGTGCTCCAAGTATTTCAACGGATATCCAGGGATTGGTCAACTATTCTTCCAGTGACAATACGGTTTCAAATAGTAAAGGATTGGCCCATTATTTTGACAGGACAACCATTCCTGCTTATGCGGAATCATTTCTTTTAACAGATATGTATGGATCTGATTATGTAGATCGGACAGGGAACGGACCCTCAACAGATGACATCGGCAGCTATTTTAAATTTAATTATACCAGGCTGTACACAAATTACCACTGGCGTTTCCCAATTGGAACTCAAAAAGCATTCTATCAGGAGGGTACTGTAGGATCCGAATTGGATGATATGGCAAGTTACACATCCGGAAACAAAGAAGTTTGGGTTACTCACTCAGTAGAGTCCAAGAATTACATTGCTGAGTTCATTTTAGATGCCACTCCGAGAGCTGATGGTTATGGTACTGATGAAAACGGAAATAAAATCTCCGAAGAACCAACCTACGCTTTGAAACAAATCAAATTATACTCAAGAGCCGACCGTAAGGTTAATAAAACTGCAGCAAAAGCGCTTCAAGTCATTGAATTTACCTATGACTATGAATTGTGTCAGAATTATCCTTCCAATGGGAATTCTACTCCGGGGCAAAAAGGAAAATTGACATTGCAGGCCGTTTCCGTTTATACGGATGCTTCTTACGAAAACCAGCGTAGTTCTTATCAATTTGACTATGGTACCGGATCGGTTGCCAATCCGGACTTTAATTACAGTTCTATCGATGCATGGGGACAATACAAACCAGGAAGCCCGGTATTTAACTCACGTTTCCCATATGCGGAGCAATCCCAAACCAATGCAGACAACAATGCACAAGCCTGGAAACTGAAACAGGTAAGCAGCCCAACCGGAGGGGTCATGAATGTGACTTATGAATCTGACCGTTATGGATATGTTCAGAAAAGAAGAGTTATGAAACACATGAAATTTGAGGGGCTTACGAACATTTATGATTTGTTCAGTATGAAGCACGAAAACGAGTTCTCTTCTTCGAAAGTCAGACAAACGATGAATACCAGCGCATACTCTATTTCACCTTATGCAGCTATGGCATCGTTGGCTAGTTTGGTTTACAATATTTTCTATGGAAAATTCTTTGCTCAATTAGTTCCGAACAACATTGTTATATTTAAACTTGATGAACCCATTCCTGTAAGTAATGCTGCTGCCGATCAAAAAGTGAAAGACGATTATTTCACTGACAACGGAGTTGTCATGAAGGAACTTTATTTAAAGGCACAGATCCGTGTAACGGATACTGATACACGAACCGAAATTGTCCCTTTATTTGCGGGCATTTCCCGTGATCTGGTCAATTCACTGAGTAATACTTACCCGATCGATGATGCACCTGCAATTGGCGTACTTCCCCCGGTTTTTGGCAGTTCGAATTACACTTACGGGTATGTTGTGCTGACTCCATATAAAGTAAGAAATCCAAAAGACGAATCTTTAGCGCTAGGAGCAGATTACATGAATGACAACATTAGTGAAGATGAAGCATTTAACCCAATTCAAAAGGCAGCTTTTGATTTCTTCCAACGGTCACTGACAGATATTGTCTATCAAAATACTGCATTCTCTACAGGAATGAATGCTCTGGACTTTTTTACCGGTGCAAGAATAGATATCAGCAAGGCTATGCGCCAACTGGGATTCGGGTCTACTTTAATGGGTGATTACAGCACTATGCGTGTTTATATTCCTTCCAATGTCAAATATGGAGGTGGATCACGAGTAAAGTCTATCCAGTTTTCAGACAACTGGCAGACTATTTCAAATGAGTATACCAGTAATTACAAAATCGATTATTTGTATGATTTCTTAGGAAAAACGAGCGGAGTTGCATCTTACGAAAGCAGAGCCGGAAATGATGAAAGTTCTTTTTATCAATGGGACTCCTATTACGATATTCGTGTACGTTACCCGGATAAATTCAATTACACACCGACTCCTGCCATGGAGATATTATATCCGTCCGGATCTGTAGGTTATTCAAAAGTAGCAACGCAATATAATGGACTGACTGATAGAGGATATGCTGTTTCCACGTTCTATACTGCCTGGGATAAACCAACACTGGAAAGTACTACTCACCTGGACAAACAAATAGCTGGTGAACATGATAAACATGCCGGGATCATCACAAAAACCTGCGCTTTTTCACAAGGATTCTCTCTGGAAACAAATGATTTCCATGGGAAGATCAAATCGAATGCAATTTACAAAGGGTCTCTTGGCGAAATAAGTAAAGACGTAATTACAGCTGACCCGCTTTCAAAAACCACCTATAATTATTTCAATGCAGGTGAGAAACAGAAGATTTCTGATGAAACTGGAGCTATTACAGATAAGGAAGTCGGAGTGGATTACGATATTCATGCCGATTCCAGGGTTATTTCAAATACAGCACTCTCTTATTATGCAGCTATATCAAAGGTTTGGCCTTTTGTTTTTCCGCCAATTCCGAACGTTAATTATATCTCAAATAATTCTCTTTCCATCAATTCCTTTTTCTCACACGTATTAGTAAAACATGCAAATAGGTCGGCTATTCTTAAAAGTATTGAAACCCAATATATGGGATCGTTAAATACAGCTGAGAATATAGTATTTGACCAATACTCCGGTGCCGTAATTTTAAGCTCATTAACCAATGAGTTTAATGATAAATTGTATTCTATCGACTATCCTGCACACTGGTATTACCCGGAATTGCGAAATGTTTCCGGTAGTCAGGACAGAAAGATCCAATTAACTTTGGGCTCGAATACAAGTATTACCAATCCGACTATTATCAAACAATTGTCACCGGGAGATAAATTGAAATTTCCGGATGGTACTTATGCCTGGGTTACAAAAGCTTACCCCTGGCCGCTTACTCCAAAGTATTTCCTGATTGATCAAAATGGAAATGAATCAACTATTGCTGCCGGAACTTATAACGTGACGATCAATAAAAGCGGAAGAAGCAATCAGATTACTGCCTTGATGCAGGGAGTTACCACTCAAAAAGACCCTTTATTTGTACCTGCCAAAATAAGCTTCCCAACCACAGATATTCTATCAGGAGGAGCTGTTACTTTAAGGGATCGTCTGAATGTAGCATGTAAGAAAGAAGGATCCCCAGCTATTGTAAATAACAATAATACGGTTGGTGTGGGGATTGTAAATCCATACTGCTATGGTATCCGCGGAGATTTAGTTTTGGACAACCAGCTAAGCTGGCAAGACACCCTTGTTCAGGCTACCGCAAACGGAGTGCGAAAAGACGGAGTCTACGCTTCTTTTGTACCATATTATGCTTTAAATTCAGGAGAATGGTATCCGCTGACGCATTCTTCGCATCCTGATTACAATGCAAGTAAGAAAATATACAAATGGAGAAAGTCTGGTGAGGGGACACTCTATAACCAGTATGGGGCCCAGATTGAAGTCAAAGATCCGCTGCGTATCAATTCAGCAATTTTATACGGGTACAACCCAAGATTACAGATCTTGCCAACAGCCATTGCGCAAAATGCACATAAACAAGAAATTGCTTTTGATGGATTTGAAGATTATGATTTTTACAGTAACGATCCTATGGATACCTATGAATCACATTTCTCATTCGTAGCTGAAAATACTTTTAAGATAACTTTCAGTTCGGATGTTCGCCACAGTGGTAGGTCTTCAACAGTTATTCCTCCAGGAAAAAAACTTTATGCAAGCCGTTCAATTAAAGCTTTTCAGGAAGCAAAAACAGTTCATGCGGACAATACGAGTAATACCGGGCAGGTCCAAAATTGTGATTGTATTAATGCATTTAGCCCCAATCCGGGAGAGTACGTCATCGGAGCATGGGTGAAGCAATCCGTTGCGAACGGTGGCCTTATCCAGGTTGCCATAACGGATGATAGTAACGGTGCAACCTTATTTTCCACATCATTCGGTACGAGCAGTATAGCCCTAGACGGCTGGCAGCGAATAGAAGGAACTTTCACGATTCCTTCCTCCATTCCTGTTGGTTCTTCAACGATTACGGTTTCACTGGTTAATAATGCAGGTAGCGAAGTCTATTTCGATGATTTCAGAATGCATCCGTTCCTTGCTGGTATGGTAACTACAGTTTACGACCCAAATACCCTGTTGAAAATCGCTTCACACGACGGGTATAACTATACCACTTTTTATCACTATGACGAGAATAATCAACTTGTCCGTGTAAGGGTTGAAACCAGTGAAGGGATCAAAACGATCAGCGAGTCAGAAATGTCTGTTTACAAACAACCATAACCCACTTAGATGAAAACGATTTTAAATTCAACTCTCGATAAATTGCGAAAAACTTCGCTGTTCCTTGCCCTATTATTGGCAGGATTACTCCCTGATTATTTATTTGCCTCAGACGAAAGAGCAATTAACTCTGCTCCAGTAACAGCCAGCAACTCATTTTGGGTCTATGATGGTCGCTATTCGGATATGGTGATGAATCCAGGAACCTGGTCTTCGTCTTTTACAAATAAAAAAGTAACGAACATTGTTCGTGTTTCATCCTTACCGGGACTTACCGCTGATTTTACCTTGAAAGTGAATGTTACGGTATTAAGCAAGAAATGGGACCCTGTAACTTTTAGTTTTGTTTCATCAACAGTAACAACAGATCTACTGGTAAATTCATCAACGGTAGAGATAAATGCTATTAATGACAAACAGGCACTTGTATTCCAGGATGCACATGCTGTAAAAGTGACCATTAATTCAGCCAATTTTGTTTCAGGTTCAACATCTCTTAGTAATTTCACTATTACCTCCGAAATCCTTGTCGACAGACAGTATTTTATGAACGCTTCGGCAGTTACCGGACTGAGCCACACCCCATCTTTAGCATCGGCAATTTTGACCGCATCGGAGCTGGATTTGAACTGGGATCAGAAACCTGGTGCGGAATGGTATGAACTGGAATATGTTCATATCAGCAAAATCGGAGCGGCAGGAATCAGTCTGGCACAAAGTGCCCCCCAGCTTAGATACAACTATTACATGAACTCCACACGTGTAGAGGTAAAAGGAAATCACTACACGCTTCCGAAGATCTACGACAAAGGATTCTTGCTCTACCGCGTCCGGGCAATCGGTTTCAATGGAACAACAGCTAACAGCCGCTTCGAATCTGACTGGACCACCGTTGAAACCGGGCAGCTAAGTATGCACACTGCAGCCAATGTAATCGATATCGACAATGAATACGATTCCAAAATGAACTGGTCGCATGTGGTAACTTTTGCTGAAGACGGAAAACGTGGCGATGCCGTTAGTTATGCTGACGGTATGGGAAGAGGCCGGCAAACCATTGCTGCCAATAAAGCAACCAACCAGGTTGTGGTGAACAATGTGTATTACGACGAAATGGGAAGACCTGCCGTGACTGATCTCCCAACACCTTTGGATCAAACGACCTTTAATCATTTACCCGATTTTAACCGGGCAAACAACGGATCGAGTACTTCATTCAATTATACGGTGTTCGATGCTTCAGGAACTGATTGTGCTGTAGTGCCCAATGCCTTTTCTACTGATTATGGTGCAGGTAAGTATTACTCGCCCAGCAACCCTGACAAGGATGGTGCAAATGCCGGGATTCCTGATGCGGAAGGATTTCCGTACAGCAGGATTACCTATAAAAAAGACCTGCTTGACCGGGTTGATAAACAAGGTTCGACAGGAGCTACATTGAAAGCAAACGGCGGAAAAGAAGTACGCTACCTGGACCTTGCAAGTCAACAGGAAGAGTTAAATCTCCTTTTCGGATCGGATATAGGCTGGGCAAAACATTATCAGAAATCAGCCGTAATAGACCAAAACGGGCAGGCTATGATCAGTTATACGGATATGGCCGGAAGAACTGTTGCAACCTATCTTCAGGGGCCGGCGCCTTCTTCGTTGGATGCACTTCCTGACAACGTCCCTACGGCTACCACGACTACACTTGTTGGTAATGGTATCGGTGATGTAACGGATTTGAGTGTGCCGTCTTCCACCATATCTTTCCCAACATTGATAACAAATTCCGGGAATTACAGCTTTCATTATGGTTTTACTCCACTGGAATATACCAAAGTCTGCGGGTCGAGCTCGATCTGTTTGGATTGCGTCTATGATTTCAACATGAAGATTATGGATGAATGTGGAAATACTTATTTCAATAAAACCAAAAAGGTCAGCGGAGAAAACCTGGATGCCACCTGTGGTCTGGATAATTTTTCGGTGGATACAACGATTTTCCTGAATAACCAAATCGGGCAGAATATCGGGGTGAATTATTTCATTACTAAAAGTCTAAGTGTAAACCTGGATGCAGTTGATGATTATTGGTGTTACTACGTAGATGTTGCCTGTATTGATAAAGTGCCTGTTATTTTCAATGATCTGTATACAGATGCAGATTTCACCTATTGTGACCCCATTGCAACACCATCTGAAACGGAAGGTCCTTGTGCTGTATACAAAGAAGTCATGATGCAGGATATGTCACCGGGTGGTCAGTACGCGGCATATAGTGTGAATTCGGTAACCGGTGTTTACACTTTTACCGATCCGCTTTCTATCCTGAACCTTTCAAGCCCGGGAGGAAAATACAACAGTGTAACTTACCTGGATCACCTGGGATCACCAATCACAGTTGTGAACAATGCCGGAGCTACGGTTTCTCCGGCAGCACTTCCGGTGGGCGAGTTCATTCTGAAATTCCAACCCGAATGGGCATTGTCTTTAGTGCAGCTGCACCCGGAAAATTGTTTTTACACCAATTGCATGACGGCAAATTCCCCAGCTTCCGTTACGTTTGACGAAGCGATGCTCCATACCACTTCTTTCCAGGCGGCTCTGAGTGCAGGATATTTTGATCCGGTGGGAGGTTCCATCCTTTGTCTCAATACCACACTTTTTGCTTCTGCGAATTCGACAACAGATCCTTATTTTAACGCGAACTCAGCCATTGCTGATTCGATGGATAACAAGATGCAGGATTATATTGTAATAAATGGCGTTCACTACACCATGTGGGATTATGCCATCATTATCGGGATGTCCTGCGAGGGTACATCACCGGGTGATTGTGTTCGCAATGCGGGATTAACGGATAATTGCTCCCTGGATTATATCTGGGCAGCTTTCCGAAGCATGTACCTGCAGGCAAAACAAAGTTATATGAACCAGTATCCTGGAACAACTTGCCCGGATAACTGTGCTATCGGGGTTTCTGGGACCTACGCTTCCAAAACACGCAGATGGCCTTGCTGGAATGATTTATTAGCAGGTAACCCGAACATCTCCAACCCGACAACAACTTATAACAGTACAATCCAAACTTTGTGTGATGAGACCTGTGCGGAATATGCTACTGAGTGGCTGGCAAAGCTTTCAGGATGCTCTATTTCTCCGTTGATTCTTGATGGTGTATATGAGGACTTGGTCAACCTATGTAAAAGTGGTTGTTCCGCCTCCAATCCATTTGGCTATGCCAGTGATACATTGGGCAATACGATTAATGATGTATTGGCCGCTCATGGAATTTCCGAAAGTGATCTGTGTTCTGAATTGCTTATTACCGAACCTGGTTTGTACCAAACAACACAGGAAGTACGCGAAGAAGAACAGGCTCCACTGGATTATTGCGGTTGTACGGCAGTTATGCAGGCTCGCGAGGACTTAACGGATTACCTGGCAACAAATCCTTCTCCTGTTTTGTATCATACGGTAGAAGAAATGCTCGCTCACAATACAGGAATCAGTATCGGGGAAGTGGACCCGTTGTTGTGTGCCTGTGATGCCATTAAGAATAATCCTTCCTTTGTTTGGGAAGAAGGAAATTCAAGCACCCAGAACGGATTGAATAAATATGCTTACTTCATTCCTACGGGATTAAGCTGCAAAACAAATTGTCCGGATTGTGAAACCGTTGACGCAGCAATGGCCGTCCTGGAAGCCCGTTTCCCTTCTTTGAGCAGTTCTCCGAATTACACAACCCTGGTGACCAATTACCTGAACGCAACCTTTGATAAGGAATACAGTTACTTCCAGTACCAGGATTTCTTCTCCATGTGCAATGCATCTTCCTCAGCTCCTTTCTGTTCGGAAAATCCGGCAACAAAAGGATTCCTGGATATGATGACCTTACTGGCTTACCGTGGTCAGTTGACTTCTACTGCATGGGTTGACCTACAGAGCAATAATACTGTTTACGAACATGGAACAATCAGTGATTACCTTCCTTTACCGGGAACAGCAGATTATAATTTCTCACTTTCGGGAAATACTGCAACTTTGACCTTCGGGTCAGCAAGCGAAAAGTGTACGGCAACCATTTTAAACCCGGATAATATCGATTATAACTCCATTCTGTCCTTTGATTTTATAGCAAACGACGTTCCCGGATGCAACCCGGATCCTTCCTACAGTTTGGTGGTGACTTATCTTGATTGCGGAAAAACACAAACCGGAACACTTTCTATCAGCAGCGATTGTTTCTCCTTTTACAACTGCATTTGCAGCAGTACAGGAGTAACCTTGTGCAGTGCGCCTGAGACTTTGCAGCAGGAATTCTGTTACAGCAATGTATTAAGTGAATTGTATACGGCTGCGATGGACAGTTATGAAGACGGATTGGAAGAGGCTTACGAAAACTTCTCAGCGGAATACCTGGCAAAATGTGCCCAGTCATTCACCAGCGAGAATTTAACAATGCAAGGTTTTTTCAACAATTATCATTATACCTTGTACTACTATGACCAGTCAGGTAACCTGGTACGAACGGTTGCTCCGCAAGGAGTTACTCCGCTGGCTATGGGAACAAGCCCCTCAGTGGATTATGCCCGTGAACATGCCAATGACCCTACTCCTGCTCCGCGTGTGATACCTACACATACTTTTGAAACTTATTATAACCAGAATTCATACGGCCAGGTAACAAGAACCTCCAATCCTGACCAGGTAGGACAAACCGTTTACTTCTACGATTTCTACGGGCGGGCAGTTGCAAGCCAAAACCCGGAACAGGTCGCAGCTAAGGCATATTCTTATGTTTTGTATGATGCACAAGGAAGACCGGTGGAATCCGGGCAGATCTACCGCGATGTACCGGCAGTATTCCAGGGACCTCCTGGATATACGATCAATCCTTTGAGTGAGACCGAACTAAGAGTAGATGATCAGGGAGGAGCCTTTAAAACCTGGGTATACAGCGGAGCTCGTTCGGAAGTAACAGTAACCACCTACGACAAATCCCTGTCTACAGTAATTGCCTCAAAATTCAAATCCGGGACGCAGCAGAACCTGCGCCTGCGTGTGGCTACTGTGGCCTATTTTGAAGATATTCCGCGCCCAATACCAACTGACTTCTTCAAGACCAGTTACACCTCCGCGATCCATTATTCGTACGATATTCACGGAAACGTGATCGAGCAATTACAGGACCTTCCGGAATTGGCACCTGTGAAGCAGGACATCAAGTCTACCCAGTATGATTTTGAGCTGATCAGTGGGAATGTCAATAAAGTAACCTACCAGGCCAATGAAGCAGATCAGTTTATGCATACGTACCAATACGACGTGAACAACCGTCTCACGGAAACAAGCACTTCACCGGACGGGTACACCTATTCCCGAGAATCACATTACCTGTACTATGACTACGGTCCATTGGCACGGAAAGAGATCGGTGAGCAGAAAGTACAGGCAGAAGATTATGCCTATACCATCAACGGCTGGCTGAAATTAAAGAACGGAACGCAGCTGAATGTCAATAATGATGCCGGGAAAGACGGACGCACCGGGTATGAAACCGCAAATCCGGGCGGGCATTTGAACATTCCAGCCGATGTGACCGGCTATACGCTCGGCTACTTTGAAGGAGATTACAAACCGATAGGCGGCGGACAGATGGAAACTCCTACGATCGGAAGTGCCTTCTCTACCAATTCAGCCAATCTTTATAATGGGAATATCCGTTTGAGTACCACTGCTATCAAAGGGGTGCAGGTGGGTGCTTCGAGTACAAAAGTAGTTCTGGGAGCAAGTTACCACTACGACCAGTTGAACCGCCTGAAAAGTATGAAAGCTTACTTTGGGACCGCTCTGGACAATGGAATTGCTTCCAATTGGAACGGGGCCGCTTCAGGTAATGCATACAGCATGAACCTGACTTACGACCGTAATGGGAACATCAAAACACTGAGCCGCTATGGTGAGTCTCCGTCTGTGATCATGGACCAGCTGACCTACAACTATATCAGCAACACAAATAAACTCCACCAGGTTACAGATGTGGCTGGAACAGCATTATTCGATGATATCAGCAATACGCAGGGAGCAAATAACTATGTGTACGACAAGTTGGGGCAATTGACCAAAGACGTTTCCGAAGGTATTACGGATATGAACTGGCGCAGAGGTGATCGAAAACTCCGCTCGATGAAGCGCAATACCAACGTGACCAGCTTCCTGTATGATCCGTTTGGGCGCCGCATTGCGAAAGTTTACAAACCTGCCGGAACAAACGACAAAACGCAATGGGTCTATGCCTATTACGCCAATGAAGCCAATGGTACTACCATGGCCGTTTACGATATCAAATACGCAACCAACTACGTGTATTTGAAAGAACAGCATATCTACGGTGCAGAACGCCTGGGAATGGTACAGTTGAACAAAACCGTTTATGCCAACGGAACAGCTCTGCCAACGGACAGTTATTCCACCAATACGTTGGGGAATAAACGCTACGAGCTGGTGAACCATTTGGGCAATGTGAATGCAGTGATCACCGACCGGAAAATGCTTAGCAGTAATTATTCGTCTTACTCCTATTATTTTGATTTCACGACTACAGGAACTGCCGGGTGGACTACAGCCCTTTGTTCGGGTTCATCAGTGAGTTTAAGTGGGGGAATACTTCGTTTAACACCCGGATCTTCCTGTGCATTCAATGCTACCAAAGAATTCCAGGTTACACCGAATAAGCCGTACCTTGTTAGTTTTGACCTGAACAAAGGAACCCAGAATATCAATGTGGAATTCTACACTTCTGCATCTGCTACATCTGCTCCTTCAGGATCCCCGATAGCTGTAATTACAAATCCTGCTAACGGAATAGTGACATACGCCATCACCCCGGGAACGGGAATGAATTACCTGCGTATCAACCTGAAGAAAATATCTACGGAATCATCCAGCTACAGTATTGACAACCTACAGGTACAAACCGCAGGCTCCTCACCTTACAACGCAGTAGTAGTGATGACTTCTGATTATTATCCATTTGGTTACCAGATGCCTGGAAGACATACCAACGATGATAGGTACCGCTATGGATATAACAGCATGGAGAAAGACAAGGAAATGCATGGAGAAGGGAATAGCTATACGACTGAATTTAGACAATATGATCCGAGATTGGGAAGATGGTTGAGTTTGGATCCGATGGCTGGTTCAGCTCCGGGATGGTCCCCGTACCGAGCGTTTTTTGATAATCCAATTCTTTTTAATGACCCTAGTGGTTTGTTCGAAACACGAAAAGAAACAAGAGCTGCCAAAAGACAAGCTAGAAAAGATGGTTATAAGACTTCTGCAACGAAAAAGAATGAAAAAGGAGAATATTATTTTGAACAATCTAAAACATATGGAAAAGATGTACTAAGTTCAAATGTATATGGTAAAAAGAAAGAAGCTGGTGCGCCCGTAATTGCTCCTAGAGTCTCTGATAACTGGAAAGTTTTACCCGGAGGTAAAAACAACCCAAATCCATCACCATCTGGACGAACCGGAGGGAACATTATTGCATTGGTTTCTCCATTATTGATGAGTCCACCTTATATGCCAAAAAGGCTTTTCGATGGAAATGATTTTGATCTAATTGAAGATAGACCTAGACATTTTCAACTTAACATATCTCCTAATGCGAATCTTTCTCCTAAACAATTAGAGGTACTTGATGATGCTTTAGGCTTAATGAACGATGAACTTAACGATAGACAAAAAGCAGATACTTATGTTTATTCTTTAGACGCCAAACACGATGGTAAATTTGAATGTAAAGCTTGTATCACAAATAAAGGAGCTTATGTCCCCTTAAAGATGGATGAAATTTATAAATATGGTGTTACTAAAAATCTTAAAACACGATATACTAGTTCACAAAAAGCAGGGCTAGATATGAATGTATTAGTTCCAATGCCATTAACAAGAATGCAAGCTCTAGGTGTAGAAAAAATGATGATTTTACAATATGTCTTAGGAGGAGACAATGGACAGAGTAAAATACTCGAAAAAAGAGGCATTTACACTACCTTTGGAAAACCAATTGGAAATCCTTTATTTAGATAATTATGAAATATTTAAGTTCTAGATCAATTTTCGGAATCTCAAAAGATATAATTAATGAATTTGACAAAAAAATTATTTCATTTATATCAAAAGAATTCGTGTTCCAAACGAAAGACTTTGATCAGTTTATTTTGGTTTTAAATTACTTTCCAGAACAAACTATGGATGAAATGGGAGATGACCGTTTACAAGTATCTAAAAAAGAAAAAACCATTTTCTTAGGAGTTAAAATTTATAATGAGGTTATTTTGAATCAGAAATTAAGTTTTGAAGAAAAATTAAACTATCACTTTAAGAGAATCATTGAGGTTAAAGAACAAAATCTTTTAAGGCTTATCAAAAATGGATTAATTGTTAATTCATCTAAGTAAATCTGGGTCTATCAGACAAAAAAAGCTCCGCAGTAATGTGGAGCTTTTTTTGTTAAAATCGGTTCAAAACAGAAGTGAATCAGTTCCAAATCAAAAAGTTATCAACACCCTCAACGGGGTGATTTATGGGGAATGTTTTTTCTGTTTTTTTGTCGTTAAGATTTCAAGACGGAGAACCTCCGCGGGCATTCTTTTTCTTCCCTGTTTTTTAGATTTAAATTCCTTTTTGGTGTTAGAACTTATTTCTTAAATTTGAGCTTATGAGTTTCTTACAAGACATTGCACAAAATTCTATTTCCGGGGTAATCAGTTCTTTGATTACGCTAGTGCTTGTTGCTCTTTTCAAAAACTTGGGTTTGTCCCGTAACATGGAACAACTTTTAAAAAAATCCTGATAAGTAATAATTTATAACCCGTTTATTACCTCGTATTCCGTTTTTTTTGCTATTGGTTCGATTCCTGTCAGGTTATACGGACCCATTAGGGTTGAAGGCAACCGGTAACGGGGAAATAGACGAAATACAGGTTACTGCACACCGGACATTTGGAATGAAGCTCCGTTGCCTGCTGCGTGAACAAAAAGCAATATTATTGAACTTATAGGTAAAGGGATTGTTTCCTTATTTGATTTCAATAAAAGGCAGCGGGAAATTCAACGTGAAGCCAGCGAAGCTGTTTATATTGCAAAGAAGATGGGATACTCTCCAATACAATCTGCCATCCTACGGGATATGGTTGAAACCGCCCGGGATTGGAGGGAAAAGGATTTGCAGGATAAATCGGAAGAAATTACAGCAAGGGTTTCAAGAAAACAAAAAAGCGGACAAAACAAGTATTATAACTGTTTGTCCGCTTTGGTGGTCCCACTTGGACTAGATTTGAGGTTCATTGGATTTCATTAAACTTCACAAATCTCTTCCTGTCTCTAAGTTTCAGAGTGTTTTGACTTTTAATGAAATTAGGTGCGTTTTAATCATATTCAATGAAAGATTGGAAAATTCTTATCTAAACAATTCTTTACTATTAGTCATTGTTTAACTTAATAGTTTCTCGTTTTAAACTAAATCATCATTCAAAAGTAAGTGTCTGTGCGAAAAATCATACAGACACTAGTCGAATTTTATTTTGGCTTTACTGCTCCACACTCCATAAATCCCCATTCCTGGTAGCTAATTTGGTGATTTCTTTTTTGTTAGTCAATCCATTTAGGAATGTTTCAGCTTCTTTAAAGGATATACCGCTCAAATCAGCATATTCTTTTGTTGTCAGTGAATTGAATTGAGTAAACAAGGTTTTCCACTCTTTGGAATATGATTCCTTTTTTACTTCTGAATGCATTTTTTTCAACGCGCTTTCAAATTCAGTGTAAGGTTTAATTCCGTAAACAATTTCCGATTGACCTGCGCTATTTGTTACGAAAAAACATGGAAATCCGCGAACTCCCATTTCTTTTGCCAATTTCAAGTCTGCATCAAATGCTTTTTGAGCACTTGCTTCGTAATCTTTCTTTAGTTTTTTGGTATCTAGTCCAACACCCTGGGCTATCTTTTCGATGTTTTCCCATTTTGATATATTAATACTTCTTACATACAACCCTTCCCGGATTTTTCGTAAAAACTCAACCGCCTTTTCCTCATCCTGCAGTTGCGCTGCTTTGAATGCAATAGAAGGTGGATAAGACGATTGTGGTGGATCTTGTTTCCAAACCTCACCATTCATAGGCATTTGGAAATGTTTACTCATTTCGTCCGAACGATCAGCAAGGGATGACGGATTCACACCGTTTCCCAATGCTTCCCAACCTGGAAGTAAACCACCCATGTGGTATTCTATTTGCACAGAGTTTCCATATTCGGATTTCAATTTTCTCAAAGTGGGTTCTACTCCCCAACAAGCCGAACAAACCGGGTCGGAGAAATAAATAATTTTGATTGGCTTCTCTGTTACCTGAGAAGACAACTTCGTCCCCTTTTCACTTCCCGGAATTCCACAAACACCTTCGACAGGATCACATATCAGCGGATTATTTGATGTTTCATTTTTCATTTTATCTGAATTTGAAGTTTGTCCCTGACAACTGCTTAACGAAAGCAATACAGGGAAAAGAATTAATAAACCAGGTTTGATCATCTTATATCGGTTTTTGGAGTTTATTGAAAGTGTAATAGGATAATGTCAATGCAACGATCGAAAACACAAGCAGACTGTAAGAATTGTAACCCATTGCAATGTGTGCAATCAATGCAGAAACAATGTTGATCGTAAAACCTGCGTATGCGAATAGTTTTAAAGACTTCGGAATAAATGGAAGAATCAGTACCAACGCTCCCAATAGTTTGGCAATAGCTAATTCAATGCGAAAAAAATCTTCCGAAAATCCCAAAGATGCAAATGCCCCCTTCATTTCTTCAGCTGCCAGGTAACTGTATGCACTCAGAAGCATAAAAGCTGAAAATAACCCGGTTGTAATCCAAAATATGATTTTGTATGTTCTCATCGGTTCATGTGTTAAATCCATGGCTGTAATCACAGCCATGGATTCCGTTAAAAAAATTACGCGAACAGTCTTTTTGCTCCGTCTGTATTTGCATATTCTTCCATTCGGGTAATTAAACCGTTTTCAACTGTATAAACCTGAACCCATTTTTGTTCCAGGATCTTACCGTTTTTCTTGATTTTTTGTTTTTCGAAACCAAGAACGATAACAGTATTTCCATCTGCAACCATTTTGTTAACCTTAAAATCAAGGATATCAACATTCGATGCAATGTTTGAAATGAATTTTACAGCTCCATCTTTACCATTGTACGTACCTGTGTACGGAATTTCCTTCGGACCTTCATAAACCCATACACTGTTATCTGAAACAGTTAGTTTCAACCCGTCCATATCACCCTTTCCAAATGCTTCGTACATTTTTCCGACTACTTCTAAAGGTGTGTTTTGAGCATAGGTATTTGACAAACCGAATACCATAACAAACGCAATTGCTGATCTTTTGAATAAATTTTTCATTTTTCTGTGTTTTTAAATTATGAAGCGAAATTAGACTCATCAAACTTTACAATTGCTATTGATTACCCTTTAGTAACTAATTACCTACTGGTAACTAATCAATGTTTTCAAGGGATACAGAACAATATCCAGAACTTTGAATCTGGAAGTACCGATTGAATTGTTGTTTACAGCAACATTTTGAAATACCTTTACACTAATTGTTGGATTAATAGACGAGGTCATGAAGAAACAGCAAACTTTAAACAATAATGATTACTGCAAAACCAGGATCATTGCTATCAGGGATACCATGGAAATTCTTTCCGGAAAATGGAAGTTTCACATTATCGGAACTCTAATGGAAGGTGGAAGAATGCGATTCATGGATTTGATAAGAGAAGTCGAAGGAATTGCTCCTAAAATGCTGTCTAAGGAATTACAGGACATGGAAATGAATCGATTGATTAGTAGAACTGTCATGGATACCAAACCCATTACAGTAGAATATGAAATCACTGAATATGGTAAAACATTAGCCCCTATCATTGACGAAATTGCCAATTGGGGAATTGCGTATAGGAAAGCGATGTAACCAAATCATTAGATTTTTTTATCTAAGACAAAGGGAATCAGAACGAATGTTTCTCCGTACCTTACTTTCTTTATTGGTGATCTCATACAGATAATAAGAATCAATCAAATCCAAAATTCAATGAAATTAGATGACACTTAATACACCACAATGCACTAAAATAAAACCCCTCAGAAAAATTCTTATCTAAATTCTTATCCAAGGCAAAATGAAAAAGCCGCAACATCCATGATACTGCGGCTTTCGCGTTTTTTTTGTGGAGAATAGCGAACGGAAATGGAACCGGAAATGACAGCTATCATTTCCTTTAAGTACATTGTAATGTAAATTCAATCTTATTTTGAATTTCATCATAAAATACATAAATCGAACCACACGAACCCCATTCTAAATGTGCCCTTTCTTCGGAATCGATTTGAAACAATAATTTCATTGGATCACCATTTTGATTCTGTGGAGTAGCCTCTCCCTGGACCCATTTAGGATATCCTCCCAACTGACTTTGATAATCTGGTTCACCGATTAATTTGGTTACGATTTGATCATAACACTCCCATGGTTCCTCTTCATTCAAAAGACAGCAAGTGCTTGAAATAGTTTCATCGTACACATCAATCCCTTCCCAATCGGGCAACGATTTGAATGTTGTAAATTCGATTTCACAATATTTGGTGAACTCCCTTCCAAGCTTCGGTTTGAGAATGTTTAATTTCTTTTCATCATTCAGATCGTTATAAATCTTAACGAACCATCCATCATTTTCGGTATCCCATGGAAATTCATCCCAGTCGTAATAGAATTGAATTAATTTAATCTCTTTCGGTAGGTTCAATTCGGCTTGATTAAAAATTTGAAAAATAAACTCTAACTGTTTGCCTGCTTTAGTAATTGGCCATGTTTCTCCTTCTTCAAAGTAGGGTAATCCTCCAAAGTGAGATTTTAATGAAGAACTTCCAATAGGACCAGATGCTTTTTTTAATTCAATCCTCGTCGCACTTTTCACAAGTTTATTTACTTGCATTTCCAGATTCACCAAACTTTCGTCATTCTTACCGAAGAGTTTTTTCAAGTAATTCATTATTGAGATTTTTTATTTTTAAATATGTTCACTGCAATTGTTAAGATTACATAGGCAATAACCGCATATAAAATCGTAAAATTGTTTTCTTGAGGACGATTTGGATCTCCGGTTGAAATATGAATTCCTTCGGAAACTACCCCTCCTAGAAATAAGCTTATTAAAATTCTTACCCAAACTTTACGCATACTGTCTATAAACTTGTTTCTCATGTCTGATTACCATATTTCTATCGAAATGGTGTACATCGGTATTTTGTATGATTAATTCTGAAATATACCGTTTATCCTCTAAAAAATGGAAAGATAATGTCTTCCGAGCAAAAGGGAATCGAACCGCTTTAAATAGTTCAATCTATTGCTCAAATCAAGTATCGATCAAGTATGAATACTCCCATCATCAAGCATGGTTTAAGTATGGATACTCTACCTTTTGTTATAAAAGGTATCTGATAAATTGAGCCTGGAACCGGTATTTCACACTCGTTCTCATTTTCGCTCTGAAAAAGAAGAGCAAGTATACTTGCGAAGACTGAGGCTCCGTCTCACAAGACGGAAAAGCCGAAGGATGTTACAAAGAATAAGAAGCAGAATGAGAATGAAGAACAAAAAGAAAGCCTTGACAAAACTGCCAAGGCTCTTTCTTTTTGTGGTCCCACTTGGGATCGAACCAAGCACCTACTGATTATGAGTCAGTTGCTCTAACCGACTGAGCTATAGGACCGTTGAAAGTATCATTTTAACTGAAAATGCAAGCGTTAGCACGGCACGTCAGTTATCTGACTTTCGGGTGCAAATATACTATTTCTATCCAATCTCAAATCGAAAAGTGAGAGAAGAAGCTAAAAATTATCCGCGGATACTTGTTTTAGAAAGGCCTTTGGACAGCGGTTTTAAACGGATAAACTGCATAAACAGAATTCCAAAAAGGATGATAGCGCACAATAAATGAGATACTTGTACGAATCCCGGCATATCTGCGTAAGCCAGCAAAACTCCTCCGAGTAATTCCAGTACCAGAATTCCGAAAGCCCAGTAAACCGATTTCACTTTGTCCGTTTTGTAGTTCAGGAATACCAGTAAAACCATCAGAACCAAAACAGCCCACGAGAACGAACGGTGAATAAAGAAAGTCCAGCCAAACTGGCTTGTCCAGGATTCTCGTCCCAATCCCTTCATCGTTAATTCGTCGATGTATTCGCGAACCTGAGTTCCCAAAAACATTTGGTAAGCCGTGATAATGAGAATGATTCCTATCAGCCATTTCATAGCAACCGGCAGATTCAATGTTTTTTGACTTGCAGGGCTGATTCTTCGAATCATCATGAGTTGCAGACAAACCACCAGAAGCGCCAGGAACATGTGAACGGTAATGACCCATGGAACCAGATTGGTTGCCACAACAATCGATCCGAACCAGCCGTTTAATCCGATGGCAATTAAGTTAAACAGGGAAAGCCAGACAAATCGTTTGTCTTTTCTGTATTTCCAGAAACCCCATAGAAAAATGATCAAAACTCCGTTTCCGGCTAAAAATCCTACCAAACGGTTTCCGTATTCTGTCCAGGTTTTTTGAGCATTGAATGGCTCTTCCTGATAAGTTCTCGGGTCGTTTTTAATTTTATCGGCTGTTTCCTTCATTCCAAGCGCAGTAAGAAATTTGGCGAACTTCTCCACCTTTTTCACTCGCTTTTCGCCGTATACTTCCCGGTAATCTTTGGGTAGCTGTGCTTCTGAAGTCGGTGGAACCCAGGTTCCGAAACATTTAGGCCAGTCCGGACAGCCCATTCCGCTTCCGGATGTCCGAACAACACTTCCCGCAATAATCACCAAAAAGATAAACATCAGGGTAATCCAGTTTAATCGTATAAAAGCTTTTGAAAACATAGTCGATTTTTGTTGCTCAAAATTAGGTATAAAAGGCGCTGATAAAGATGATACAAGTCATTTTTCGCCTATTTCCCGCCGAATTTTCTTGATAACCTGAACCAAACAAGAATGCAGGTGTTCATATTCCAGGAGCAAGGAGTTGCATTCCAAAAAATCTTCGGGTGCTTTGTGCTCCTTGGTGGTTGATTTACCACAAGGCACAAGGAGAATTTCAACGATTCGGTGATAAAATCGCTTAACGACCATTAAACCCGCAATCATCCCGACATCTGCGGACTGTAAAACCCCGGTTATACATTCGTATAAACAAATTACTCGAAGTGAGCACAATACGGCAAATGCATTATTGTGAAGTGTTAATTTCTTTCCTTACTTTGTTTAACTAAATTGTTACGTCATGAAAAAATTACTTCTAATTCTCTGCCTTCTTTTTACGTCTGTTATTTCTTTTGCTCAATTGAGTATCTCTACGAATTTTCGTCAGGATGCTGTATGGAACAATGAAACTTCTCAATGGGATGTTTCCTCGACGGATGATAAAGGAACCCTTTTTGAATTCAATAAAGAGCTGACTACTTTTCATCACACCACAGCAAGTATTTCTTCGGATTATTTCATCTCCAAGTACGATTACAATGAAGAAGAGGTGAAGTACACGATGACTGTCAAGAGTGATGCGGGAAATGAATACGAAATGATTATCGACGGTATTAACAACTGTGTTTGCTTCTTTTACTGGAGAGACAACAATTATTATTTGGTTCGGCACACGATAAAAAACACCTGGATTAGTGAGTAAAACCCGAAATATTCCCGTACCTTTCAGGTATGAAGCTCGGAATCATTGGGTTGGGATGGCTTGGACTTCCACTTGCAAAATCACTATTAAGTAAAGACTATCAGGTCATTGGAACAACGCGATCACGTTCGGTGAGTTTGTCTCACGAGCGTTTTTCGCATGTAATGTTTGACCCTCAGCAAAAACGCTTCAGCGACAGCGGCTATTTTTCTGAGCTCGATGTCCTCATTCTGGCTTTCACTCCTTCAAAAACAGACGAAAAAGCATATGCCAAAGATTGTGTCAGAGTCATTGATCTGATTCCTTCTTCCTGCAAAGTGATCCTCCTGGGTTCTTCCGGAATTTACCCTAAACGGGACGGTATTTTCACCGAAGAAAGTTATCCGGCCGGATCTATTAAAAACAATGCAATAGGATATGCCGAACTGGCTCTTAGCTCCATGCTTCGCGAACGGCTGACAATTATTCGGCTGGGCGGTTTGGTTGGTCCGAAAAGATATCCTGTCACCGCAATGGCGAAATCAGGTAAAATTTATCAGTCTCAGGAACGCTTAAATCTGATTCATCAGGAAGATGCAATCGGTTTGATCGAATACATTATTGGGCAAAAGATCTGGAATGAAACTGTCAATGCCTGCTCCAGCGAACATCCGTTAAAAGGCCCGTATTACACACAAATGGCTTTGAAGTTGGGAATCGATCCGCCGCCATTTGAAGAGAAACAAAAAACAGAACGGATTATTTCGAACAAGCATTCTCTGGATCTTGGATACACATACATCTACCCGGATCCGAACAAATTCCCTATAGCTTAGTAATCTTGTAAGCTCCGATATTAACCGTTTTGGTTTCTTTAGACAATGCTGTCATCAACATATGCATTTCTTGTTTGCCCTGGGAATCGAAGGATGTCATTTCCGTCAAAACTCCTCCGGAAAAGGCTTCTGCAGGAATCTGGGACATGGTTGTTTTAGCCATATTGGCAAATACATTGCTGATGTCAATTCCTGTTTCTGTTGTAACCCAAACTTCAATCTTGATATCTGATTCAATGATCACTTCTTCGCATTTGTAACCCAGAATTGTTTTGGTTCTGCCCGTTTTAGTGATTTTCGCAGCAGGTTTCTCCGAACTTTGATTCATCGTCTGCTGTTTCATTGCCATTTCCATCATTTTGGTCGACATCACAGTAGCCGTTTTCTCTTTGTGATTGAGCATAATCATCACACCGTTCTTTGAATCTATAATCGTAGACATTTCCTGATTTGCGGGATCCATCTTGATCACCTGATCCCCGAAACTGTAATGAACTTCCTGCGTTTCACTTCCTTTTTTCAGGTTCTCCATTTTGTATGTCACACCGCTTGAAAAGGTATATGAAGCCTGATAATCTCCCATCGGTTCTTCAGACGATTCTGTCTGAACTGCGCCTGGTGCAGGTGCCGGAGCTCCTTCTGATTCTTTTGAAGATTTTGATTTCTCGTCCCGAAGATTTCCTCTTTCCTTATTGTTTCTGGTCGTATTGAAATCCTGAGCATTTGCTTTCTCGTTCGCTGTTTTTCCAACAGACTTAAGCAGTTCCTGTTGACCAAAAGAAATAGCAGTCGTGCAGCAAATCACAACCAAAAGTAGAAGTGCTTTCATAAGTTCATTTTACCTGCTAAAGGTAAGTAAAGACACGCAAGTAAGTTTCCAAAACTTGTGGATCTTCCATTTCAGTGTGTAAACTCCTTAGTTAATTGATTCCCAAAACCTCCAGCAGTTCCATTTTTTTACTTCTGGACACTCCTATTTCTTCCTGGTTCGTCAAAATAACCGATCCACCTTCTCCACGAATGTATTTCACCACCTGATTCAGATTCACCAGATGTGAATTGTGCAAACGGAAGAAAAACGGGAAGTCAATCAACTGTTTTTCAATCTCTTTCAGTGTTTTTGAAACCGTAATTTTTCGCTGCTGCAAAACAATAGTCGTATAATTTCCGTCGGATTCGCAGCGGATGATTTGATCTACTTCAATGAGTTCCACTCCGTTCAAAGATGAAATCGGAATTTTCGGTTTCAGCCCCATTCCGTTGATTCCGGCAGCTTTTCCTTCAGAACGCTTTTTCTTTACGCGCTGAACGCTTTCCACCAAGTCTTCGGCATCAATGGGTTTAACCAAATAATGAACCGCTCCCTGCTTAAATCCTTCCAATGCGTATTCATCGTAAGCAGTCGTGAAAATGACGTCCGCGTCTTTGTAAGTCAGGACGTTCAACAACTCAAAACCGTTCATTTTAGGCATTGAAATATCGAGGAATAATAAATCCGGTTCTTCCGTATTGATGGTTTCAACCGCATCAATCGGGTTTTGTAATTCGGCAATAACCTCCACATCCGGACAGAATTTCCGAATCAAAATAGCAGTAGTCTCTAAACTGTGCCTTTCATCATCAACAATAATTGCACGTAATTTCATAATCTAGTTTGGTGTTTCAAAGTACAAGGTAACTAAAGTTCCGATTGCCTGACCATTTTCGTCAATTAAATCTTCTATTTCAAATTCATTCAGACGTTTCGTCCGCAAAGTGAGTGAGCGCAAACGATCCTTGGTAATCTGCAAGCCGACACTTCCTTCTTTTAATGAACGCTTCCGGTTGTTTTCTTTCGCCTTTTCTCTTCCGATTCCATTATCCTGAACCATCACGTAAAGTCCGCTTTGCTGTTTCTGGAATGATACACGAATCTTTCCGCCGTCTTCGGTTCTGGGCATCAAACCGTGCCAGATCGCATTTTCAATGAACGGTTGAATGATCATCGGCGGAATCTGGCAATCCAACACTTCCTGCCCGTCGATCTGCAAATCAAAATCAAAGTCCTGATCGAAACGCAAGCGCTCGAATTCCAGATATAACTTCAATGATTGAATTTCGTCATAAACCGTGATCATATCCTGACGGGAATAATTTAAAATCATCCGCAGCAACTTGGAAAACTTGGCAATGTAATCTGCCGCGTTGTCGACTTCATTCTTCAAAATAAACAGGCGGATCGAGTTCAGACTGTTGAACAAAAAGTGAGGATTCATCTGAGCTCTGAGTGCTTTCGACTCCAATTCATTGATCTGAAGGCTGAATTCCGCTTTCATTTGCTCGGTACTTTGAATCCGTTTGATCCGGGAGCGCATAAAATACCAGACTCCGAACGCAACAATGAAGGACGAAAGTGTAATAAACCACCAGCGTCTCCAGAATGGTCTGGTGATCTTGAAGGAATAGGACGTAATTCTGGATTCCTCTCCTTCTATCACCTGAACCTGAAAAACGTACTTTCCGCTCGGGAGATTGTGATACAAGGCTTCGTTTTTCTGATTTCCGTTAATCCAATGAGAATTAAGTCCTATCATCCGGTAGCTGATAATGTTGTTTTCAGAGTTGGAAAAGTCTTTTACTCCGAATTCAAACACCAGGTTGTTTTCGAAATAAGCGTATTTGAATTTCGCGGTGGAAAACCGGCCCACTCCGTTCATTTCCTTGATCTGTAAAATATACGGTGCTGCCACTTTCCGGATCGGGAGTTTGCCGTTTACAGCACTGACGATGTACGAATTCCGCTGTAAAAAGTAAATCGAATCCGGGGTGATGTTAATTCCGAAAATATCGTGAATCCCGTTTCGCTTTTCCAGACTCCGAACCTTTCTCAAGGTTGTATTTACAATGGCAATACAAGACGGATTCAATACCCAAAGCCGCTTTTTATTATCTAAAATCAACTGATTTACCTCATCGTTTTGCAAACCGTTAAACGAAGTAAATTCATTGGTCAGTTTTTTGCTTTTCAGATCATAACTCCAAACACCGCTTGCCCGTGTTCCGATCCACAATTTATTCTGATCTTCTACTGCAAGGCAAATGATCTGATCAGTGTTTTCGTGGTTAAACAAGCGAATCTTTTCAACCTTCCCGGTTTTCATGGAATATTGATACAGCTCTTCATTTTCCGAAAAGTACACCACCTCTTTTACCCGAACCATCGCCAGAGGAAAGTATTCTCTGGTTTCGTCGGATTTGGTTTCATTGGAGATTTCATAGATCTTTTCGGTGGAAAAATCCCGGAGGCGAATGCGGATCAGACTGGCATCCAACGTCCCCACAAACAGAATCGAATCATCAACCAACATCGAGTTTTGGAAACGTTTATCAATCGATTGATGATTGGAATGAAGCATTTTTTTCCCGATCCGGTAATCCCGGCCAATCAATAAAACACCGTTTGCCCCGACTGCAAGCATCCTTCCGTCTTTCAACGTATAAAGGCATTTTGAATCCTTCAGTCCATCCAAAGGAATCAGATCCGGGCCATTCCCGAGAATCCGTTTAAGTGCCTGAGTGGTATTTCCCACAAGCTGATAGGCCTGTTTTCTGTCTGCAGAATAGCTCACATTTCGCAACTGCAGATCCGTTTTTATTTTCGTTCCGTAAATCAGGGATTCATCGTGTACAAAAAGTCCTGCATTAGAACTGGCAATAGCCAGCTGCGACCCGAATTTTGTGATCCGGAAAGGCATAACAGCACTTCGTTCCGATTCTTCATATCGAACATATTCTTTCTTGCTTGTATCGAACAGGAGAATTTCCTTGTTCAACAAACAGAGATACAAATACCTCGAATCTCTCCATTCGATGGAAGAAATCGTTTGGTATTTCAATTCATCAATGGTAATCGAAAAGGCTTTGAACAATCCCTGATATTGATCAAAATACAGCATTCCTCCACGGCGCAACCCGATAAAAAAGTTTCCTTTGCTGTCCTGAACCAAACAGGTCATTTCATTCCGGTAAACAAAGTTTTCCACCGGATTGATATCAGTAGATTTTTTGAATTTATAGTATTTCCATTTTTGTTCTTTAATCAGAAACTGATACAATCCTTCCGAAGTAGTGATCCAAAGTTTGTCCGGATCCAGTTCGTCCACATGAATTGCATTCAATCCGGGCGCTTCCTTTTCAAAATCCGGAAAGGAGAAACTTCTGGTCTTTTTACTCTGCAGATCAAACGAATATAATTTTCCTTCCACGGAAGTATACCAAATCCTGTTCTTCTGAACAGTCAATGCATTAATCCGGTTGCTTCCGAAAGATGCAATGGTACGCTTATTGTAATTGTACACATCAAATGTTTCAGTATGAATTCCGATCAGACCTTTGTTGTACGTAAACGCCCATACCGTGTGGTTTCCGTCAAAAATCAATCCTTGAATATCATTCGATGCAATTGCCAGAGAGTCGGCCGGATCATGTTTAAAATGAATGAAGCGCTGGCCGTCAAAGCGCTCAATGCCTTTCGGCGTGGCCAACCAGATAAAACCATTCTGGTCGTAGGCAACATCTCTGATTTCATTCGAGATCAGTCCGTTTTCTTTGGAATACTGAATCAACCCTCTTTGAGCAAAAAGTGTGAAATTGACTCCTAAAAAAAGCAACCAAAGTTTAAAATTCATGTCACCAATTTCGAAACTATATTTCAAATAGCGTGAAACTTATTCAATATTTTATCCGTTAACATTCAAAATTAAACCGTTTAATCAATGAAGCGTCAAACATTTAGCAGATTCGAAAAAAATGGTGACTTTTAAAATTACTTTCTCCAATTATGTTTAGGAACCTTACTCTATTCTTATTGTTGCTTTGGGCTCTTCCTTCCCAGGCTTCTCATATTGTGGGAGGTGAGATTTACTATGACTATCTGGGGAACAATAATTATCGGTTTTACATTGCTATTTATCGCGACTGCGCATCTACGGGTGCTTCATATGATTCTCCGCTTCCTTTAAGTGTATTTACTGCAAACGGAACCCGCGTTTCCAATCACGACGTTCCTTTTCCGGGAAGTACCGTGCTTCCGATCGTATTCAATAATCCCTGTATTACTGCGCCAACCGGAATTTGTACGGAAAGAGCTATTTATACCATTGTTTTGCATCTTCCTCCTTCGTTTGGCGGTTACATTGTTTCTTATCAAAGATGCTGTCGTGGGCCGAATATTACGAATTTGGTCAATCCGGATGATACCGGACTAACATTGGAAGCCTTTGTTCCTCCGGCGGAAGACAATCAATATATCAACAGTTCTGCGCGTTTTGTCAACTATCCGCCTTTGGTAATCTGCAACAACGAGGATCTGAATTTCGATCACAGTGCCACGGATGCTGACGGCGACAGTTTATCTTATGAATTAGTGACTCCGAATGCCGGGGCAAATTCATTCAATCCGGCTCCGAATCCGATTCCGAATCCACCCTATCCGAACGTTAATTGGGGCGGACCATTCAGTCAGGCAGTTCCGTTGGGCCCGGGATCTACAACAACCATTAATCCTGTTACGGGGCATTTGTTTGTTGATGCAAACAATTTAGGCTTGTATGTAGTCGGAATCCGTGTGAATGAATGGAGAAACGGGGTAATCATCAGCTCTGTTACCCGCGACTTCCTGTTCCGGGTGGTAAACTGTAACGTACAACTTTCTGCTGTTGTAACAGAACAGGAAGATACTCCGGGATTCATTTCTTACTGCCAGGGTCTGACTTTTACCTTCGACAATCAAAGTTTCGGAGCAAGCAGTTATTACTGGGATTTCGGTGTTCCCGGAATTACGACAGATAACAGCACAGCTTTCGAACCAACTTATACATTTCCTCAACCGGGAACTTATCACGTAATGCTGGTTGCCAATCCGGGATGGCCTTGTACGGATACTACTTACATTGATCTGATTCTTGAAAATCCTTTCAACGTTAATTTCACCTTTATTGATTCCACTTGTTTTATTGACAATACGCTGGATTTCCACGCTCAGATTATCAACGGGCCTCCAAATACGGAATTCAACTGGAATTTCGGTCCGAATGCCAATCCTGCGACAGCTATTACCCAAAACGTATTGAATGTGGCATTCAGTTCTGCTCAGAACAACGTGGTAACACTTATCGGGAAATACAGCGTTTGTGCCGATACAATTACAAAACCTATCTTCTTTTACGACAAACCTGTTCCTCAATTGGATTTTCAAACCAATCATGAGTGCATCGGCTATACGCAAACATTTACGAATAGTTCTCAGGGTTCAACCAGCTTTTTCTGGGATTTCGGTGTTCCGGGAATCAATACGGATATCAGTACGGCGGTTTCACCGACATACACTTTCCCTTCGGAAGGGACTTATCCCATCACGTTGATTGCAACCAGCGGACCTGGCTGTGCCGATACTTTGGTTGAAAACATTACAATTTACGAGCCTCTTCAGGTTTCGTTTACTCATAACGATTCACTTTGTGTTACTGACAACAGCTTTAATTTCGCAGGAAGCGTAACCGGGCCTTCCATCACCACTTATTCGTGGAATTTTGGACCAAATGCCAATCCGTCAACTGCCACAACGCTGAATGTCAACAATGTTGTTTACAATAACTCCGGAACCTTCCCTGTGACTTTAACAGCCAGCTTTTTGGGTTGTTCCGAAACCGCAAATTCAAGTGTGTTCATCTTCTCCGTTCCTACCGTCGGATTTACCATCAGTAATGAATTAAAGTGTGAACCTTATCCTGCTCAGTTCATCAATCTCAGTCACCACGAAGGACCGTTATTGTATTTCTGGACTTTTGGTGACGGCGGAACAAGTATCGAAGAAAGTCCGTTGTATGTCTACATGCATGCAGGAACTTATTCCGTAGAACTGACAATCATTTCAACGATCGGTTGTATCGATACATTTAAGCTTGTACAGCAGGATTTAATCACCGTTCACCCGAAACCTTTTTCTGATTTTACGATCGATAAAAGTGAAACGGATATTTGTAATTCTCAGGTACAATTTACAGATCTGTCTCAGGGCGCGTTGCATATCAGCTATTTCTTTGATGACTTAGGAGCAGGAAGTTCACTTCCCAACCCTACTCATACTTATTTTACGGACGGAATGCATCATCCCACTCAAATTGTCTTCAATCAATTCGGATGCAGTGATACAAGCTCCAGAACGATCGCAATAGAACCTTTTACGGTTTATGTTCCCAATACCTTTACTCCTGACGGAAACGAGCATAACAATGATTTCTATCCTAAACTGGGATTAACACCGGTAGACTGGGATATGAAAATCTTCAATCGCTGGGGAGAATTGGTGTATCACTCAACTGATTTTGAAGAACACTGGGATGGAACTTTCAACGGGATTATTTGCAAAAACGACATTTACAGCTATGTGATCCGTTTTGTTTCCTGTGCTCCATATGCCAATGCGGAGATTTTGACAGGACATGTTTCGCTGTTGAGATAGTCCAAAAATGTATCTGTGGCTACGCTCAGTCACCTTTTGGATAAAAGTCAAAAGCGCTCAAACTCAAAAATTCGTAATTCGTAATTCGTAATTCGTAATTCGTAATTCGTAACTACTTAAGAAATTTCGTTTTCATCGTCCAACCGATCAATGTAGAACGCTGCTTGGCAAGTTCCGCTTTCTCGCCGGTGAAAAATTGATCGACCGTTTCATGGAACAGTTTTAACCAGCGGTCAAAGGAAGCTTCATCCAGGTTTAAACTTGCATGTTTCGTCATCATATTCGCGCTGTAACCGGCTTCATCCAACAAGATAAAACTCCAGAACTGCACCACTTTCGGTAAGTGTTCTTTCAAATCCAAATGAGCAAAGAAATGCGAAACAACTTCGTCCTTCACAAGCTTTTGGTAAAATGTGTCTATCAGCAATTCCACATCCGCTTTTGATTCTATCTCCTTCATGTCTTCAAAAGTATGAGACTTATTTCAACTATTTTCTGATTTAAATCAGTTTTGGTGTTTACTTTTTTGATTTTTTGACATTACACTATAAAACAAGTCTCTTAGTCATCAAAAATAAGGTCGGAATTACCTCTCAATCTAAATCAAAACCCAATCCAAACGAGAGGAAGGCATCTGTCAGCTGACGGATGCCTTTTTTATTATAGAGTTCGCCAGTTAAACGATTTAAGCATTTTGCTATGTAAAAGAAAAGGCCGCCTCCGGATTCGAAGACAGCCTTTTTATCTGAGTCTGATTCATTATTCCTTAAACCATCCGGAATACATCACATAATTATTTGCAATACGCTGCACTTCGCCCTGAAACAATTCAGGAGAAAGTGTTTTTACTTTTTTAGCCGGAATTCCCGCGTAAACGCTCCAGGATTCGACCCGTGTGTTTTCAAGTAAAACCGCTCCCGCAGCAATGATGCAATTGGATTCGATGTAGCAATTATCCATCACGATTGCTCCCATTCCGATCAACACATTGTCTTCAACTGTGCAACCATGCACCAAAGCGTTATGTCCGATCGATACATTGTTTCCCAAAGTCGTTTTGGTTTTCTCATACGTACAATGAATCACCGCACCGTCCTGAACATTCACCTGATTTCCCATGCGGATAGAATTCACATCACCACGGACAACTGCGTTAAACCAAACAGAACAACGATCTCCCATGATCACGTCGCCAACTACCGTAGCATTTTCTGCCAAATAAATATCTTCTCCGAATTGAGGTTCGATTCCTCTGCACGATTTAATTAAAGCCATAATATGAATTGAAAATTGAAAAGTCAACAATGAAAAGGTAAAGATATTGAATTGATCATTATTTCCAACTCAGCAATTCCAGCTCCTTCGCAACAGGTTTGCTGTATTTGTGCTGAACCGAACGGATAATTTTCTCCATTGAATCCCAGTTTGCATGACGGAAAGCGCTTACTGCTATAATGGATCTTCCGGGAAAAGAACCCTGTTCGTCACGGATCGATTTAAATTCTGCTGTTTGCTGCACAAAAGGATGATAATATTCCGGAATGAGTGTGTATCCACCCTGCTGATCCACCATCCGCATCAATAAATCCATGTTTCCGCCCTGATAATTCCAGCTTGAAGGTAAATCATCGTTGATAGAACAAAATTGCATCATCTGCGTCCGCAAGCAGTTTCCTTTGTTCAGAAGCCAGGGCTGCAGATCTTTTAATTGATCGACCAGTAAAATATCTCCATCAATACTCGGCGCATAGGCTAAAATCTCTTCCGTAAACAAGGGTGTTACGCGAAAACTATTCTGAGAAATCGGCCCTGCAAGAATCGCCAGATCCACTTTCCTCTGATCCAAAGCTTCTAAAAGTTCCTCTGTCTTCAATTCCTCTACAAAAACCTGTGTTGTGGGCAATAAAGACTGCCATTCCTGGAAATTATCCAATAGCAAATAGGCCGCAACAGTTGGAATGACCCCGATTCTCAAACGTTCCTGGTAAGTTCCCGAGTAGATTTGACGAATGCGGTCAATAGCGCCGAAATCTCCCTGAATTTGCTGCAATACCGGAATCAATGCCTTTCCGAATTCCGTCAATTCCATCGAATTGGTATCGCGGTGAAAGATCAAATGTCCCAGCACTTCTTCCGCTTTCTTAAGCTGCATGGAAAGAGTCGGTTGCGTTACAAAACATTGCTCTGCTGCTCTGCTGACGGATCCGGTTTCCGAAACAGCCAAAATATATGCAATCTGTTGTGGTGAAATCATGATAAATTAATTCTATAGATTTATAAAGTTAATCAATAACATTTATATTTAAAAAATGAGCAACTTTGAACCATGAAAGACATCAGGATTTTAAGATGTCGGGACTTAGATTTTTAGTCTTGAAATCTTGAAGTCCTAAAATCCTGATGTCTTGCTATCTAATTAAAAAGCTATGAGTTCACAACAAGATTTAAACAACAAAATGAATCGTCTTCTGGCAACCTACCAGGTGCACTATCAAAATTTGCGTGCGATTCACTGGAATATAAAAGGAACAAACTTCTTCGAGCTGCATTTGAAATACGAAGAATTGTATACCCGAACACAAGTGATTATTGATGATCTGGCAGAACGGATTCTAACTTTGGGAATTACTCCGCTTCACCGTTTCGAGGATTATTTGAAGCATAGTGATTTGAAGGAAAATCCAACGATTCACGACGGAAAAGAAGGGATGACATACATTTTGAATGCACAGGAAACCATTCTGAAGTTAGAACGTGAAATCCTGAATGAATCTGCTGAAATCGGAGATGAAGGTACAAACGGAATGATGAGCGATTTGGTTCGTGAAAAGGAAAAAACGAATTGGATGTTCGCGGCTTGGCTGGGGAAATGATTTGGACATCAGGACATCAGGACATCAGGATTTAAAGAAATTTCTGAAATTGAAACTCTAAACCTGATCTATGTCATAGGAAGATATTCATTTCTTTCCGAAAATTGAAAAAGTAAATAAACTGATTTTAGAACTCAGAGACATTCGAACTTTAAAACAAATTAAAAGTCCCGATATCTTAAAATTCTAAAGTCATAAAATCTAAGTAAAAACATAAAAACAAATAAAAAATGAGTGTAGTAGGTAAAAAATTTCCATCAGTGGTGGTAAATGCAATGGATGAAATGGGAGATACTTTCCAAATCGACGTATTGAAACAAGCAATCGACAACAAAAAGAAAGTATTGTTGTTTTGGTACCCGAAAGATTTCACATTCGTTTGCCCGACTGAAATTCATGCTTTCCAGGAGGCTGCCGCAGATTTCGCAAAAAGAAACACGTTGATCATCGGAGCATCTTGTGACACAGCTGAAGTTCACTTTGCATGGTTAAACACATCCAAAGAAAATGGTGGAATTGAAGGTGTTAAATTCCCTTTGATTGCAGATTCAACACGTCGTTTGGCAGAAGAATTGGATATTTTGGATTTCGATCCGTATGATGAAGATTCAATTGGTGACAATGTTCCGTACAGAGCAACTTACCTGATTGATGAAGAAGGAACGGTTTTCCACGAATCAATTAACCACATGCCGGTTGGACGTAACGTACAGGAGTATATCCGTTTGGTTGATGCTTACACTCACGTTCAAACACACGGTGAAGTTTGTCCTGCAAACTGGGAAGAAGGAAAAGCAGCTATGAAAGCTGATCGTATCAGTACAGCTGAGTATTTAAGCAATAATTAAGAAATCATGTTTACAGAGTTGACGGAAGATAATTTAGAGCAGTTATTGAACACCAATCAAAAAGTGATGGTTCAATACGGAGCATCGTGGTGTGGTAACTGTAAAATCACCAAACCGAAGTTTAAGCGAATGGCAGAAGAAAATCCCGGAATAGAATTCTATTATGTGGATGCTGAAAAGCTACCGAACTCGCGCAAATTTGCAGATGTTTCGAACCTGCCGACTTTCGCAGGCTTTGTAGGTGGAGAATTGGTGAAACAAGCTCAGGGAAATAAAGTAGAAATCATTCAAGATATCAAAGATGCGATTGCCGGTAATTAAACACATGGTGGCTTTCATCGAAGAAAACGATGAAGACTATGTGAACGAAACCATCGAGACGCTGGAACATTTAATTGATGCTCCGGGTTTGAAAGATGAAGAATTAGATGTGCTTGGGGAATTATTATCCAACTTCTCCGGAGCCATTGAGGTTCACAAAGAAATAAAGACCGGTAAATCTCAGCGGGATGCCCTGAATGAATTCATGAAGCGCGTTACCGGTTCTATTGACAAATAACTGAAAGGTTCTCGAAAGGGAACCTTTTTTGTTTGCTCTGAGAATCAAACGAACGGAAGGCCCGTCTGATTCCGATGCAATTCGACATTAATCTTTTTTTACTCTGACCGCAGTTGGTCCTCTTTGACCTTTTTCAACTTCAAAGCTCACTCTGTTTCCTTCCGTAATTGATTCAGTCAATTGATTTGCGTGAACAAATATGCTGTCTCCGGACGTGCTGTCTTTGATGAATCCGTAACCTTTTGAGTCATTGTAAAAAGTAACGATTCCTTTGCGGATTTTGTCTTCCGGCTCTACATCTTCTCTTTTCGGAACACCGATTACGATATCTTCCGCATTGAACTCAAGACGTTTCGAATGATCGGGAGGTGTTGTTGTCTGATTTCCATTCTCGTCAATATATACAATCATATCTTCGAAACTGGCTTTACCACTTTCTTTACGCTCTAACATCTTCTTTTCCTTGTCTTTGCGCTTCTTATCTTTTTTGTTTTGAATTTCTTTTTTGCTGAATGTTTCTTGTGATCTTGCCATTTAATTGTTTAAAATTTTCTAATTCTACAAAATAAAAAAGAGTCTATTCATCAACAGACGAACAAACTCTTTTGGTCATTTATTAAAATCAATTATTGGATTACGCGAACGTTTACTGCGTTCACTCCTCTTTTACCTTCTTCTAATTCAAACTCTACCAAATCTCCTTCACGAATTTCATCTACCAATCCTGAAACGTGTACGAAATGGTCTTTTTCGGAGCTTTCTTCCTTAATGAAACCAAATCCTTTAGTTTCATTGAAGAACTTAACTGTTCCTTTGTTCATTAACTCTGTTATTTAAATAAATATTGCAGCGAAGGTACGGTATAATATGGCTACTTCAGACAAATAAATTCATTTTTCGTTAATTTAACTTTTATTTCCCTTGAATTCAGTGAGAAGAATCGCTGAAAAAAATTTCTGATTTGTCCAAATCCGAACCTTCTCGGCTCCGAATATTAATTAAAAGGCTATCCGTTCTGTTACTCAAACAAATACACTTTAATTGATAGCACAACTATTTTTTCAAACCATTTGCAAATAGAAGCGAATTTTGCAAATCCTTCTGAAAAGGGCAATTTCAGTTACTTCCACGTAATTTTTCATGTAAATTTTCAACAGGGGTTTCCCCTTGATTATTCGTTTATCGATGCTTCTCAGCTCATCATCGACCGATTGTTATGATTTATCCTATATCTTTGTTAAAACCGAAAATTAAACATTCACTGATGATAACACCGCTATTCTTTCATTTACCTCAACAGGTCTCTTGCTTGAATAACTATGAGTTGTCATTTGTAGAAAAGTAACTTTTAAACAAATAATAACTATGTCTACTGAACCATTTATCGGCGAAGTAAAACTATTTGGATTCAACTTCGCTCCAAAAGGCTACGCAACTTGCCAAGGACAAATTCTATCAATTGCGCAAAACACAGCTTTGTTTTCATTGTTGGGTACAACTTACGGTGGAAACGGAACTACTACATTCGCACTTCCTGATTTACAGGGACGTGTACCAATCGGTCAAGGTCAGGGACCTGCTTTACCTTATTACTCCATGGGAGAATTGGCAGGTACAACAACGACAACACTTCTGACAAGTAACATTCCTCCGCACGTTCACACTTTGAACAGTGTACGCGTTCAGGTAAAAGCATCAAGCGCAACTGCAGGTGAGCAATCACCGGATGGAACATTTCCTGCAACAACAGGTACTCCAGCTTATGCGGACACGGCTACAAACAGCATTTTCACAGGAGGTACTGTAGTAAGCGGAACAACAGACATTACCGGAGGAGGACAAGCATTCAGCATTTTGAATCCTTACCTGTGTATGAACTATTCGATTGCGCTTCAGGGAATCTTCCCAAGTCGTAATTAATTGTTTTACTTACTCTAACACGATTTTATTATGTCTACAGAACCATTTATCGGAGAAGTAAAACTTTTAGGGTTTAACTTTCCTCCTTTGGGCTACATGACCTGTCAGGGACAGATCCTGTCTATTGCTGCATACACAGCTTTGTTCTCATTGATCGGGACAACTTACGGTGGGAATGGCCAAACGACTTTTGCACTTCCGGATCTGCAAGGACGCATGCCGGTAGGACAAGGCCAGGGGCCGGGCTTGCCAGACTACACGATGGGACAAGCATCCGGAAATACAAACATGTCTTTGAAAACGGACAATCTGCCTCAGCACATTCACACATTGGTGAATATGCATGTGCAGGTGAAAGCATCCAGTGCAACTGCCGGTGAACAATCTCCAGATGGAACATTTCCTGCAACAACAGGTTCTCCAGCTTATGCCGATACGGCGACAAACAATATTTTCACAGGAGGAACGCAGGTTTCAGGAACTACGGATGCTGCCGGAAGCGGTATGCCATTCAATATTTTGAATCCTTTCCTATGCCTGAATTTTTCTATTGCTGTGGAAGGTATTTTTCCAAGTCGAAATTAAACTAATACGGGAGTGCATTGATGCACTCCCCTTTTGATTATATGATGCAAACAATTGGTCTACTTTTACCGCGCTCAACCTATTATACAGGCTTGAGTTTTGACATTTTCGAGGGTGCCCGTTCATCCGTTCGTCATATTGAACGCGATAATATTCGATTGGTAACGGAAAATATCGGTTTCGGGACCGACAAACAACTGTGTTATAAAGCAGCGGAAGAATTAATCATGCATGAAAATGCAACCGTTGTTTTGGCTTATATCGGTCATCGGATGGCTCAGGTATTGAAACCATTGTTTCAAGCTGCAAATCGCTTGTTGATCGTACTGGATGCCGGAGCAAACGTTCCGCACGAATGGCCGGAAACTCCCAATATCATTTATCATTCCTTACACAACTCGTTCGGATCATGGTTAACAGCAAAACGGGCTGTCAACGATGGTTTTTCGCAAGGAGGAATGATTACCGGTTATTATGACGGTGGTTATCTTCAAACCTGGGGACTTTGCAGCGGATTTATTTCAGCTGGAGGAAATATCACCTTCAACCATGCTACCGGTTACAACAAAGACGATTTTTCCATGCAGCCTTTAAAAGAGCATGTAGAAAAATATCCGGAAGGTGCATTGTTGAGTATTTTCAGTGGTGACTATGTCCAATGGTACTTTGAAGGCTTAAAAGGCGTTTTTGGTGAAAATCATTTACCGATTTATCTTCCTCCGTTTGCACAGGAAGAAACCATGTTGAAAGATGCCGTTCATCCCGGCGGGCTCATTAAAGGAATTGCAGCCTGGTCATATCAATTGGACAACCCGGAGAACAAAGTATTTATCGATACCATTGAATCCAACGGCCGCACTGCGAACCTGTTTTCCCTGCTTGGTTGGGAAGGCGCAATCCTGGCAGTTCATGCAAGCGATCTGATGCTTGAACATAAAAATAATGTGCAGCTTGTTTCGGACTCCATGATGGATTTTTCATTTAACGGGCCAAGAGGAAATGTTTATTTCCACGCTCCTACGAGACATACCATGGCTCCTTTGTTTGAAACAAGTATTGAAAAAGATGAAAACGGAACCTGCTCTTTAACAATCGAAAAAAGTGTGGAAGATTCCCATTCCGATTTTGAACAATTCATTACCATTTCTACCGAAAACGCGATTTCGGGATGGTATAACAGTTATACCTGCATCTGATGGAACAAAAACGCATACTGGTTCTTTGCGGCGGTCAATTCGCTTTTCCGGCTCTTCAGATTCTGGAGCTTGAAAAATTTCTGTGTGGTGTCGGAATTGGAAAAGGTGAAAATGAAGCACTTAAAGTGATTGAAAGAGAAACGCAAAACAGCGGACTTCCCTACCAATCATTTCCGACAAAAGAAAGTTTGACAGACTTAAAAGGTTGGATCGAAGAACTTCAACCCGATTATATTTTCAGTATTTCCTTTCCATTTCTTCTTTCGGAAGATATTCTCTCTTACGGAGAAGAGCGCTTCATCAATTTTCATCCGGGACCGCTTCCTGAGTACCGTGGACCAATGCCACTTTTTGAGGTATTACGCTATCAGGAAAAAGAAACGGCTATCAGCGTTCATTTTATGAACAAGGAATTTGATGAAGGTGCAATCATCCTGAAAGAAAAACTGCCGGTTTCACCCAACGAAACGTATGGTGAATTGGCGATTAAATTAAGCGAGCGTACTGCAATGGTTGCATTAAACGTTGCACACATGCTGCAATTCGGGTCTCAAATTCCAAGAACGGAGCAAGATGAAAATCAGGCCCGTTATTTTGAAAAGCCGGAGGTCACCGACACTTTCATTCAATGGAAAAGAATGCCGGCAGATGAGATTATTTCATTAATCAATGCTTGCAATCCATGGAATCAGGGAGCAGATACTTTATTACAAGGACGAAATGTAAAAATCCTGTCCGCTTCATTATCCGAAGAGCAGCACGCTGATACTCCCGGAAAAGTGTTACAACTGACACCAGAAGGAGAAATGGCTGTTTCTTGTCTGGATGGTCAAATTATCAATGTTCAAATCATAGCAGGAGATTTCGGGATTCAAACGGTAGAGCGATTTGCCGCTAAGAAACCCATCGCAGGTCTGCTTTTTAACTCGTAACTATCAAACACATATAATACAATCAATGGTTTAACCACCTCAAATCCAAATTAAATCTAGTGATATGAAAACAAAAAAATTACTTACGCTTGTCGCCTTACTCCTGATAGGACTTTACGGTTCTGCTCAGACGCAGTTTTGGTCAGACAATTTCGAAGATGCGGGCGCTCCGTCATCAGGAACAAGGACTCCATCGATCGCTGAATTCGGTTGTAACTCTCCTGCAACAATTTATTTCAAAAGAACAGATTTAGCTGGGATAGCCCTTCAGACTGGCTCATATTCGGATTACCAGGGTTCTAAATTCTGGGGTTGTGAGGATATCGACAGAGGTCCTGGTTGCGGCGCTCAAAATACGATCTCAGCTGCTCAAACGATTTCATGGAATTCCATCAATATCTCCGGAAAAACGGGTATGACATTTAAAGGGCTTTTTGCATGTAATAATAGTCCAACCACTTGGGAATTCGGAAATAATGACCCCTCAAATCCAGCTGATTACATGATTATCAGCTACCGGATTGACGGAGGTGCATGGACAGATGCTGTTCGCATATTTGCTACTAATCCTGGTAGGGTTTTAGCACTTGAAACAACAGGAGACTCTATTGGTGACGGAACTCCACTCACATCTTATACATTTACAGAGTTCACAGCTAATATTACAGGTACCGGTACAACATTGGATTTGAAATTCAAATGCTTTGCGAATGGCAGTGGTACGGAAGAAATGGCAATTGACGATTTACGTCTTTTCGAATCTCCAGTTTGTGTAACACCTATCATTACAGCGAACCCACCGAATCGTACTATTTGTGTAAATAACAACACTACTTTCACTTCAAATGCAACGGGTGCAACTGCTTTTCAATGGCAGGAAAATTCCGGATCCGGATTCACAGATATCGCAAATGGTGGCGTTTATTCCAATGCAACTACCAATGTTTTGACTATTACGGGTGCAACAGCAGGAATGAGTGGTTATCAATATCGTTGTAGAGCAATTAATGGGATTGCAAGCTGTTTTACCAACTCCAATAATGCAACACTTACCATTTCAAACATTACAGCATCCACTGCGAAAGTCGATGTGTTTTGTTTTGGAAATTCAACTGGTTCTGCTTCTGTTTCAGCAAGCGGAGGAATCGGATCATATACATACAGTTGGTCACCTTCAGGTGGAACTGGTTCAATCGCAACAAATCTTGCTGCAGGTTCTTATACTGTAACAATCACTGATGCCATTTTATGTCAGATAACTAAAAACTTCACGATTACTCAACCTGCTGCGGCTTTAAATGCAGCTACAGGTGGTGGAAAAACAGATGTTGCTTGTAACGGTGGAATAACTGGTACTGCAACTGTTGCCCCAACCGGAGGAACTCCTGCTTATGCTTATTCATGGGCTCCATCTGGAGGTACTGCTGCAACCGCAACAGGATTAGGAGCTGGAACTTATACTGTAACTGTAACAGATGCAAATAACTGTCAGACTACAAGAAACTATACGATTAACCAACCGGCAACTGCTATAAGTGCTGCAACTGGTGGTGGAAGTACAAACGTATCTTGTCGAGGTGGTGGAAATGGTACTGCAACTGTTGCTCCAACAGGAGGAACTCCTGCTTATACTTACTCATGGGCTCCGTCAGGTGGAACTGCAGCTACGGCTACAGGATTATCAGCAGGAACTTATACTGTGACTGTAACAGATGCAAATAACTGTCAGGCTCAAAGAACATTTAACATCACTCAACCGGCTGCTGCCCTAAGTGCTGCAACTGGTGGTGGAAGCACGAATATTTCTTGTAATGGTGGTGGAAATGGTACAGCTACGGTTGCTCCAACTGGAGGAACTCCTTCTTACACTTACTCCTGGGCTCCATCAGGAGGTACAAATGCTACAGCGACAGGATTATCAGCCGGAACTTACACAGTGACTGTAACCGATGCTAATGCTTGTCAGACTCAAAGAACATTTAACCTGACACAGCCTGCGGCGGCTTTAAGTGCTGCAACTGGTGGTGGAAGTACAAACATTTCTTGTAACGGTGGTGCAAATGGTACAGCTACGGTTGCCCCAACAGGAGGAACTCCAAGCTATTCTTATTCCTGGGCTCCATCAGGAGGTACAAATGCTACAGCGACAGGATTGGGAGCGGGAACTTACACAGTGACTGTAACCGATGCTAACGCATGTCAGACTCAAAGAACATTTAACCTGACACAACCTGCGGCGGCTTTAAGTGCTGCAACCGGTGGTGGAAGTACAAACATTTCTTGTAACGGTGGAAATAACGGTACAGCTACGGTTGCTCCAACAGGTGGAACCCCTAGTTATACTTATTCCTGGGCTCCATCAGGTGGAACTACAGCTACAGCTACTGGATTGGGTGCAGGAACTTACACCGTGACTGTTACCGATGCAAATGCTTGTCAAGCTCAAAGAACATTTAACCTGACACAGCCTACGGCTTTAAGTGCAGCAACGGGCGGTGGAAGTACAAATATTTCTTGTAATGGTGGTTCAAATGGTACAGCTACGGTTGCTCCAACAGGAGGAACTCCTTCTTACACTTACTCTTGGGCTCCTTCTGGTGGTACAAATGCTACAGCGACTGGATTGGCTGCAGGAACTTATACTGTGACTGTTACCGATGCTAACGCATGTCAGACAACCAGAACATTTAACCTGACACAGCCTGCTGCTGCTTTAAGCGCTGCAACTGGTGGTGGAAGTACAAACATTTCTTGTAATGGTGGTGCAAATGGTACTGCTACAGTTGCTCCAACAGGTGGAACTCCAAGCTATTCTTACTCTTGGGCTCCTTCTGGTGGTACAAATGCTACAGCGACAGGATTAACTGCCGGAACATATACTGTGACTGTAACAGATGCTAACTCATGTCAGACAACCAGAACATTTAACCTGACACAGCCTGCTGCTGCTTTAAGTGCTGCAACTGGTGGTGGAAGTACAAACATTTCTTGTAACGGTGGTGCAAATGGTACTGCTACAGTTGCTCCAACGGGTGGAACTCCAAGCTATTCTTACTCATGGGCTCCTTCTGGTGGTACAAATGCTACAGCGACTGGATTGGCTGCAGGAACTTATACCGTGACTGTAACGGATGCAAATTCTTGTCAAGCTCAAAGAACATTTAATCTGACACAGCCTGCTGCTGCTTTAAGTGCTGCAACTGGTGGTGGAAAAACGGATGTTTCTTGTAATGGTGGTTCAAATGGTACTGCTACAGTTGCTCCAACAGGTGGAACTCCAAGTTATTCTTATTCCTGGGCTCCATCAGGTGGTACAAATGCTTCAGCGACTGGATTGGCTGCGGGAACTTATACTGTGACTGTAACGGATGCAAATGCTTGTCAAACTCAAAGAACATTTACTGTTAATCAGCCAACAGCATTGAGTGCTGCAACCGGTGGTGGAAGTACAAACATTTCTTGTAACGGTGGAGCTAATGGTACAGCTACGGTTGCTCCAACAGGTGGAACGCCTTCTTACACTTACTCCTGGGCTCCTTCTGGTGGTACAAATGCCACAGCATCCGGACTTGTTGCAGGAACATATACTGTGACTGTTACCGATGCGAATACATGTCAGACTCAAAGAACATTTAACTTAACTGAGCCTGCTGCTGCTTTAAGTGCTGCAACCGGTGGTGGAAGTACAAACATTTCTTGTAACGGTGGAGCAAACGGTACAGCTACAGTTGCTCCAACTGGTGGAACTCCAAGTTATTCTTACTCATGGGCTCCGTCAGGTGGTACAAATGCTACAGCGACTGGATTGGCTGCAGGAACTTATACCGTGACTGTAACGGATGCAAATTCTTGTCAAGCTCAAAGAACATTTAACCTGACAGAACCTGCTGCTGCTTTAAGCACTGCAACCGGAGGTGGAAAGACGGATGTTTCTTGTAATGGTGGTACAAATGGTACAGCAACCGTTGCTCCAACTGGTGGAACTCCTTCTTACACTTATTCATGGGCACCATCAGGGGGAACTGCAGCAACAGCTACAGGATTAACTGCTGGAACTTATACAGTGACTGTAACAGATGCGAATTCTTGTCAGGATCAAAGAACATTTACTATCGACCAACCAACAGCATTAAGTGCTGCAACTGGTGGTGGAAGTACAAATATTTCTTGTAACGGTGGAGCTAATGGTACAGCAACTGTTGCACCAACAGGTGGAACGCCTTCTTACACTTACTCCTGGGCTCCATCTGGAGGTACAAATGCTACAGCGGCTGGATTAACAGCTGGAACTTATACTGTAACTGTAACAGATGCAAATGCATGTCAAACAACCAGAACATTCAATTTGACTGAACCGACGGTTCTAGATGCTGCTACAGGTGGTGGGAAAACAGATGTTTCTTGTAACGGTGGTACAAACGGTTCTGCGACAGTTGCTCCTACAGGTGGAACTCCGGGTTACACTTACTCATGGACTCCATCAGGAGGCACAAATGCTACAGCATCAGGATTGGCTGCTGGAACGTATACCGTAACCGTAACAGATGCGAATGCATGTCAAACAACCAGAACATTTACTGTTGACGAACCAACAGCTTTGGATGCTTCTTCAGGATCTACTGTAAACGTTTCTTGTCATAACGGATCGAATGGTTCAGCAACGGTTGCTCCTACAGGTGGAACTCCGGGTTACACTTACTCATGGGCTCCTACAGGCGGAACTGCTGCAACTGCAACAGGATTAGCTGCAGGAACTTACACTGTAACTGTTACAGATGCGAATGCTTGTCAGGATAATCAGACTTTCATCGTTTCTGAGCCAGATACTTTAGCTTTAACTATTTCTGCTCAAACGAACCTGACTTGTAATGGTGATAGTATTGGTTCTGCAACAATCAGTGTAACTGGTGGAACAGCTGCTTATGACTTCTCATGGTCTCCGTCAGGTGGAACTGCAGCTACAGCTACAGAACTAAGTGCAGGAACTTATACAGTGACTGTAACGGATGCAAATGGTTGTGATGAAACTCAAAGTGTGATCATTACAGAGCCAGCTGCAATTACTGAAAACGATTCTCATACTTCATGCGGAACGTATGTTTGGGGAAGTCAATCACATGCTGTATCCGGTGTTTATACACAGGTATTCAGCAGTATCAACGGATGTGACTCTACGGTTACACTTACTTTGACTGTTAACCAGCCAAGTGGAAGTTCTGTATCTGTGATTAGCTGTGCAAACAGTTATACATGGGCTCAAAACGGAATGACATATAACACTTCCGGTTCGTACGAAGATACCATTCCGAATGCTGTTGGATGTGATTCTATTATTACATTGAACCTGACATTAAGCGGTTCTGTTCAATCACAGTCCGTTACTGTTTGTGGTACTTACACATGGAGTCAAACAGGAATTACGTATACTGCATCAGGAACTTACTCAGATACATTGACCAACATCAATGGTTGTGATTCTATTCTGGTATTGAACCTGGTTGTTAATGCAAATCCGGTTGCGACTATCACAGATAACGGAAACGGAACTTTGACAGCATCAAGCGGAAACAGCTATCAATGGATTAACTGTACGACAAATACAGCTATCTCCGGAGCTACAAGTCAAACGTTCGCTCCAACTGTCAACGGTAACTACGCTGTTCTTGTTACAAACGCAGCTGGTTGTGGAGACACTTCCGCATGTGTTTTAGTAGACGATTTAGGACTGGAAGATTTGGATTCCAAATCAGTTCTGGTATTCCCGAATCCGACAGAAAACAACGTCACAATTTCAATGACTTTTGCTGATGCATTATTAACAATTACAGATGCTCAAGGTAAAACACATTATGTGAATCAAGTTACTAACGGTCAGTTAATCGATCTATCATCTTACGAAGACGGAGTTTACTTCCTATCCATTGAGACGGAATCCGGAAAAGTATTGAAACGAATCGTTAAACAATAACCCTGATAACTACTAATGCTTAGAAGGAGGCTCTCAAAAGGAGCCTCTTTTTTTTGGCTTGATTTTAATTCTGCGGATTTTACGAGAGTTCAGAAATATCTAAAAGACTGAAAATGATATTGGAAGAAAGGGAGACACGTTCTCTCCCCTTTTCCATGGTGATTTAGGCAGCAATAAGTTTCAGTAATCTTAAATGCAGTTGAATCAATGTCAGATTTTGCAAAGCAGTCTTTGTCGTATTTGATTTCAGGTCAATGGAACCGATTTCAAACACCAAATCCTTTTGTTCCGGATATGCCGCTTTCAGTTTTCCGTTGATCTGCTCCTGAAGCCTGCAGATCTTATCCCATTTATTCTGAAGGGATATATCCAAAATTCGGGACATTGCTTCTTCTTTAGGTAATTTTCCATAAGCTTCGTCTTCAGTCATGCTTTCAATCTCCTTCTTCGTTAATTGAGTAGAGTACTGAACGATTTCCAATTTCAACGTTCTGATCTCGTTATCCAGTTCCAGAGCCTGTTTTTGCAAACTTTGAACGTCGGTACGATTCACTGAAACAACGCGTGGCTGGTCCATTTTTTCGACTTCTTCATTCAATAAGCGATATGCTTGTTGGGAAGATTCTTCCAGCTTTGTCGAATATCCCAAATTGTACATTGCAAAGAGTAAGCCTCCGCATGCCATCATTAAGACAGAATTTACCGCCGCATTAAATTTCAATTCGGGCCTCCTGAATCTGGAGAAGAAATAAACGGGTACATAAATAAAAGTAAAGGTGACCAGACCTGACAACATTAAAAAATTTGCAGCAGGCCAATGCATCATCTTAAAAAGAAAACCTAATGAAGTAACGATTCCGACCAAAAAGCCAAAGCTTAAAACCAATTTATCCGTTTTGGTGGCCTCGTCTCTGAATTTCAAAGCAATCATCAGTGGCAGAAACAACAAGCTGAAAATAACAATTCCCAATACAAAGCTAACTCCTGCTCCTGGCAGATGAAGGACTTTTAAAATAGAACCTAAAAATGTGAAGGTTGCAGCTAAAAGTCCGGAGATATTTACAATTTTTTTCATGGCGTAAAAATGTTTGAAGGTTAATAACAATTCTGTTTCCTCCTGAATTTCACGCAAGTTGTCGTTAAAAAATCGAGGCAAAAGCCCCTGAAAGAACTGGTCAAAGTTGTCCGTTTCAGACATTTCATTCTCAATGATACAGCACATGTGATCCAGCAGGTTCCATTGCAGATCTTCAATAGTAACCCCATGCGCTTCAATTTCTTGAAGAATAAAATCAACTTGCTCGTCCGAAATTTTAACCATTTCCAGTTCCGGGCTCTAAATCCAACAGAAACTTCATGGTATTCATGAAATCCATCAACTCATTGACCTTTTCTCTGGCTGTCGACTGCCCTTTCTCGGTAAGAGAATAATACTTTCGTACCCGTTTCCCGATAAACACTTCTTCCGTTTGCAATTCACCCTGTGACTCGAGTGCATGCAAAGTCGGATAAAGCGCTCCTTCAGTAATCTGGATCTTGTTACCGGTAAGATCTTTCACGCGCTGAGTGATTTCGTAACCGTACATTCTGCTATTGTCCTTAAGCAAATTGAGTACGATTGTTTTGAGTGTACCTTTTAAAAGTTCTGATGAATACATAGGACAAATATACATAAGATATTTAGGTATACAAATTTTACCTAAGAAAATTAGGTATTAATCATCAAATAAATTAAAAACAAGCTGATTTACTGTTGTTTAAAATCAACTTTTTAATTATCTTAAATAGAAAACCAACATCAATGGGGGCTAAAAAGAAGTATTTATTTGCTGAACAACAGTATCGGAATGCCGAACTTGGTCTGATTCTATCGGCACCTGCACGCATTGAGATTTTGCGTTATCTGGACAATCATTTAATCATGAACATACCTTTGCTGGAGGAATATATTCCGTTGCACAGGAAAACCATTAACCATCATGTGAGCCTGATTGAGCGGAGCGGTTTGATTACCGGATACTACATTGGTAATATGTACTTCTGGTCGAAAAATAAAAAAATGTCCGATGATTGGGACAAAATCAGCTGGGTTTTATAACCTTGTGGATAAGTGTACGCTTATCCACAACTTACCCGGGTAAGTAGTAATCCTAACTGATTCAAATCACTGAAACAACATCTCCAAAAGAGTTATTGATTACATTTTTTTAGTACTTCGGTACATTCATCCGACCATCATTTCAAAAATACCTGAAAAAGCTTTCAATTTGCAGCAAAAAGATGAAACAATCAGTTACTTACATCTCCAAACTCACTTTACTGCTATTTATCCTGATTCTATCCACATTCCACACTAACGCTCAGGAAACCAAACCCTCTGAAACAAAAACGGAAACAACTCCCGGTGTCAAATTCCGCCCTTTCGACGGAATCTTCATCCTGGGATATGTCGACAATGGCGTCTTTTTAAACTTCACCGGACCCAACATCAGTTATACTTGCAAAAGCTCAAAAATAATTCTGGGAATGCTTCCGTCTTTGCGCTACAAAGAAGACCGCGGAGCATATAAAAACTCACCGATTACTCCGAATTTAGGTGTTGGTTTGACCTATTGCTATAAAAAATTCGCCATTCAGGTTCCACTTTATTACAATACAAAAACAGCAACATCCAACGGAAAATGGAACATCGGAATCGGGATTGGAATGCGTTTGAAATAAATTCAAAAAGGTAATCTTCAGTTGTCTGGGAAAAAGATTAAATAATAACTTTGTTTGAGTCCTAAAAACGGGATTAAAAACAGAAATGGAACAAAAACTCCTCAATTACTTTGCAAAAATTCTTCCTCTTTCACAGGAGGAAATTGATGGAATTGTGGCAACCCTTACCATAAAAAAGTTCCCGAAAGGAGCTATTCTTCTTCGGGAAGGGGAAATTTCCATGGAGGCATATTTCGTTTTGGAAGGCTGTGTCAGACAGTATTTTATGATTGAAGGAGAAGAAAAAACGAATAACTTCTTTTCCGAAGAACAATGGGTTATTTCTGTCAACAGTATGGCGAATAACCAACCTTCGAAGCACTTTCTGGAATGTTGTGAAGACTGTACATTGGTTGTCGGGAATCGCGAGAAAGAAGAAGCCTTATACAAGCAATTCCCGAAGCTCGAAACGATCTCGAGAAGAGTGATGGAAAAAGTCTTTGCCGAACAGCAGGAATTGTCCGGATCATACTTCACAGACTCGCCGGAAGAACGTTACCTGAATTTGATTCAAACCCGGCCCGGATTGTTACAGCGGATTCCCCAATACATGATTGCAAGTTACATTGGAGTAAAACCTGAATCACTGAGCCGGATTCGAAAAAGATTAACGCAAAAATGATTCGTTTCTGGGTTCTCCGACAACCTGAACGGCCACGTTTCCTTTTTTATGTCCCAAATCAACATATCGATGTGCCTCTACTAATTCCTCCAAAGAAAAAGCGCGGTCGATAACAGGTACAAATTTTCCTTCATCGATCAATTCCTTCATCCATTTCATTTCAGCACCCGATTCTTTTGCAACACCTGTCAGGATCTTCTGACCGAACAAACCGGTAATTCCGGCACGAAGCATCTTTGAAAAATCAGCTGCTCCCAAAACCACAGTTCCTCCTTTTTTGACATGTTTTCTGCTTTCCCGGAAAGACAATTTATTGACCGTTTCATAAACGACATCGTATTTTTCCTGATTCAGCGACAATCCTTCCTGCTGATAATTCAACACCTTATCCGCTCCTATTTTTCGCATCAACTCCATATTCGAGCCACTGCAAACAGCCGTTACCTCTGCTCCATAATATTTCGCCAATTGAACTGCTGCCGATCCGATCGCTCCTGAAGCTCCATAAATCAATATTTTCTGACCGGGTTGAATTTCCGCTTTTCGCATAAAATGAAGCGCTGTCATTGCGCCAAAAGGAATCACTGCAGCTTCCGTATGATTCAAAGAATCCGGTCTGCGCGCTATTGTTCCTGTTTCTTTAACTGTAATATATTCGGCATATGTACCGAAAGTCATCCCGGTAGTTCCGAAAATAGTATCTCCGATTTTGTAAGTCTGTACATTTCTTCCCACTGCAACTACTTCCCCTGAAAAAACACCTCCCAAAATCGGGTTTTTCGGTCTTTTGAAACCAAAAAAGAGACGAACTGCCCAGGGATCTGCTTTCCGGATTCGAACATCTCCCGAATTCACTGCCGTTGCATAGACCCGAATCAACAGCTCATCCGCCTTGGGTTTTGGAATTTCAATCTCAATCAATTTCAACACTTCCGGAGCTCCATATCGGGTACATTCTACTGCTTTCATAATTCATTTAATTCTATCCCACAAAACTAGTTTCATGCCAGACGATTTTCATTGACTTCGGTTAAGAAATGAGGAAATGATTAATTTTAAATCATGGCTAAAAAAGCAATTGTCATCGGAGCGGGAATTGCAGGAATTGCAAGCGCAATCCGTTTAACAAAAAAAGGATACACCATTTCCCTTATTGAGGCAAATGACTATCCGGGTGGCAAACTCACTTCCATTCAATTGGGAAAATACCGTTTTGACGCAGGTCCGTCTTTGTTTACTCTGCCTTATTTAGTCGACGAACTGTTCGAATTATCAGGAAAAAATCCGAGAGATTATTTCAATTACCGGCAGCTCGAAATGCTCTGTCATTATTTCTACGAAGACGGAACAACGCTTCATGCTTACGCAGATCGGGAAAAACTCTTTCAGGAAGTAGAAACAAAGCTCAATATCGCTTCCAAACCACTCAAGGATTATCTCGAACACAGTGAATTTCTGTTCGAGCGGACAAGGCATTCTTTTTTAGAAAAATCGCTCCACAAATTCAGATCTTACCTTTCTTCTGATATACTGAAAACGGTCTCTTCTATCCGGAAACTGAATCTTTTTGAAAACATGCATGAAGTCAATCATGTTCGCTTGAATCACCCGAAACTCATTCAGCTTTTTGATCGTTTTGCAACTTACAACGGTTCGAATCCCTACAAAGCTCCCGGAGTTCTCAACAGCATTCCTCATTTGGAATTCGGGATCGGATCTTTCTTTCCGGAAGAAGGCATGCATCAAATTTTGGACGCGTGTATGAAACTGGCTGAGGAATCGGGCGTTGAATTCAGATTCGGAGAACGGGTTACAGCAATTGAAACGGAAAAGAAAAAAGTACGCGGCGTTACAACCCAAAACGGATTTGTTCCGGCAGAAATTGTCATCAGCAATTGCGACGTGAAACACACTTACAGGCAGTTGATCCCGTTTCAGAAAGCTCCCGAAAAAACGATGAATCAGGAACCAAGCAGCTCTGCACTGATCTTTTACTGGGGAATCAAAAAGACATTTCCGGAACTGGATGTACATAACATTCTGTTCAGCGAAAATTATCAGGATGAATTCAAATGCATTTTTGAAGAATTCACCATTAGTGACGATCCGACGGTTTACATTCACATTTCCTCCAAACTAGTTCCAGACGACGCACCCGACGGCTGTGAAAATTGGTTTGTAATGGTGAATGTACCCAGCAATCAAGGACAGGATTGGGAAAAATTGCGTTTAAAAACCCGCGAAAACTGTATCCGGAAAATCAACCGGATTCTGAAAACAGACCTCGAATCTCTAATTGAAACGGAAGATTTCCTCGACCCAATCCGTATCGAAGAAAGAACAAACAGCTTTGCAGGAGCACTTTACGGAGCAAGTTCCAATGATCGAATGGCGGCTTTTTTCAGACATCCCAACTTCTCTAAAATCAAAGGATTGTATTTTGCAGGAGGAAGTGTTCATCCCGGAGGTGGAATTCCCTTGTGTTTACTCTCTGCCAAGATCGCAACCGACCTGATTGACTAATATTCCTGATCCAGCAAATCTAAAAGCTCAACATTCGCAATTCGCATATAAAATCCTTACTTTGCAAAACGAATAATCCAATTCCTTTAATTCAAATTTCCGTGAAAACCATTTTATTAATTGAAGACGATGCCATTTTAAGCCGCAACATCAGTGACGCGTTATTGGAAGAAAAGATGCAGGTTGAATTTGCGTACGATGGGGTTATTGCGGAGAAATTGCTGCGAAAACGGAAATTCGACTGTGTGATTCTCGACATCAATCTTCCGGGGAAAAACGGATATGAAGTATGTACGACTTTCAGAACGTTCAACAAACATACTCCGGTCATTATGCTCACGGCTTTCGATGAATTGGAAGACAAAGTTCAGGGCTACGATTCGGGTGCCGATGATTATCTGACAAAGCCTTTCTACATGCGTGAATTACTTTTACGGATTCAATCGCTTTTAAAACGAAGTGAATCGATCGGAAAAGACCCTGCGGAAAACAATTCATTGGTCGCAGACGATATTGTGATCAATCGCGCAAGCAAAAAAGTCAGCCGGCAGGGAAAAGAGATCATTCTCACTCCCCGCGAATTTCAAATCCTTCTGAAACTGGTAGAATGTAAAGGCGAGCTGGTTTCGAAGCAAGATCTGGTGAAAGAAATCTGGGGAAACATTGTAGATGCCAATACCAACACCATTGAAGTATACATTAATTTTCTGAGAGGAAAAGTCGATAAGCCTTTCGGCAAGCAAAGCATCAAAACAAAAATAGGTTACGGATACTATTTTGATTCCGAATGAGCATTCGCAAGAAAATATTACTTTACTTTTCTCTGATTATCCCTGCGATAACGGCTCTTGCTTTTGTTGCGGTCTACCTCCTGTTTTCAGAACAGCGGGAAGAAAGTTTTCAGATGAGGCAAAAAGATAAGATCTCGACTACCCTTGAATTTTTGTCGGATATCAAAGAAACGGATGAAGACATCATTCATGCAATGGATCAGATCAACATCAATAAGCTTTACAACGAAAAACTGCTTCTCTTCAATCAGGACAAAAAGTTGATCTATTCCAATATCGTCGATATCCCGGTTCCGGTTTCCAAGGACATTCTCATTCACCTGAATCCGAAAACAAAATGGATCGAAACCAAAGACGGATTATATGATGTAGTTGGAACGTACATTAAACGAAAAGGGAAAATCTATTACGGAATCAGTAAGGCATACGACGATTTCGGTTATTCCAAACTGCGCTTTTTGCGCTACGTGCTCTTGTTAACCTTTATCGGAATTACCATTGTGATCGTTTTGGTTTGTTTTTATATTTCCCGCAAAATCACCAATCCGCTGGAAGAAATCACAGCCAAAATCAGTGAATATGACTTCGACGCCAAGCTGGAACCTATTCCATTCATCAACACACACGACGAAATTGCGGTTCTGGCAAACGTTTTCAATGAATTGATGCTGAAAATGAACGACGCGTTTGCCTTTCAAAAACACGCCATTCATCACATTTCCCACGAACTCAAAACACCGATTGCCATTCTGGTTTCCAATTTCGAACGTATCGAAAAAGAAACAGATCCCCAGGAAATCAAAAGGCTCATTCAGAATCAGAAGGAGGACACGCGCAGTTTGAGTGAGATCATCAACTCCTTATTGGAAATCGCAAAAATTGAAACCTCCACGGAATCGATTACCGAAAAATTCCGGATAGATGAACTCATTTTCGATATTTCGGACAATCTGAAGAATGTGTACCCGAATTTTGTCTTTTCTGTCGATTACGAAGAGCCGGTCAATCAACATCAGTTGGAAATCATCGGAAACGCCCGTTTGATCAAGGCTGCCTTATCCAACCTGATGGAAAACTGCATTCATTACAGCTCTGACGAACACGCAGTTATCCGGATTTCGAGTCAGGAAAAACTGGAAATCTCTTTCGAAAACAAAGGCAAAATCTTAACGAAACAAGAAGTCAATTACCTCTTCAAACATTTCTTCCGTGGAAAGAACAGCACCGGAAAAAAAGGTTTCGGTTTGGGGCTCGTTTTTGTAAACAAAATCATCTCTATGCATGGAGGATCAATTGTTTACGAGCCTGTTTCAAAGCGAATTAACCGCTTCAAAATCACCTTGCATTAAGCTAAATTTTACTCGTTTTAAGCTGTTTTTAAGGTACTAAAAAGTTAATTTGTACTTTAAATCCAAGCACATGCAAAAAGTAGGATCATCACTATTCCTGATACTTATAGTCTCAGCCAGACTGTTTGCACAAGACACTTTACATATCAGCTTACGCAGAGCTGACAGTATTTTTCTGGCAAAGAATTATTACCTCCTGGCAGCTTCTATGAACATTGAGGCTCAAAGAGCACAAATTCTTCAGGCAAAGGTCTATCCCAATCCGATTTTCACGGCTGATATCAATGCGTATGATCCCGGAAACAATCAGGTTTTTCATGTCGGGAAAAGCGGACAAAAGGTTTTTCAACTCGAACAATTGATTGTTCTGGGAGGAAAACGACGGGCTGAAATTGAAATCGCCAAAACCAGCACCGGAATTGCCGAACTGGAGTTTCAGCAGCTTGTGAGGGAATTAAAATTCCGTTTGCACAGTGATCTGTACACCATCGGTCAGCAGGATTTCCTTTTGAAAAAGTACGCCAAGCAATTGAATTTGCTTGATACGCTGCTGAAATCCTACGAGATTCAGGCAAACAAAGGAAATATTCCTCTAAAGGAAGTTGTTCGTTTAAAAGGAGCCTACATTCAATTGAACAACGACCGGGCGCAGCTGTTTCAGGAATACATTCAGACTCAAACCGATTTGCAGATTCTGCTTCAAACGAACTCCATCATTTTACCGGATTCCACGGATGCAAATCTGAATCACTACCTCACTCCTTCTTCCGTCAGCGATCTTCAAAATGCTGCATTGGAAAATTTGCCGGAGTTGCAGGTTATCAAACAAAATAAAGTATTGGCGGAACAATATCTGAGTTATCAGAAACGAATGGCGGTGCCAGATATCAACCTGTTTGCTTCATACGATCAACGCGGAGGTGCTTTTAACAATCAGATCAATGCCGGAATTGCAATTCCTCTTCCGCTCTGGAACCGCAACCGGGGAAACATCAAAACTTCTCAATATCGTTTGCAGGAAGTAGAATACACGCTTCAGGCAAAGGAGAATGAGATCGTCAGTAAAATCAATAACAGCTATGCCTATTATGTTCAAACAGTTGCCGAATACCAGAAATCACGGGAATTGTACAACGACGATTTTGAAAAAACAGTAGATGGAATGAGTTTGAACTTTCAGAAAAGAAACGTCTCCATCATCGAATTCATAGACTTTTTTGAATCATACAACGATGTTTTGGCAGAACTCATGCGCATCAAAACCCAATTGGTAATCTCCGCAGAACAAATCAATCTATTAACCGGAAAAGATATTTATTAAGATGAAAACAATGCGATATAAAACGGGTATTCAGGCCGGAATGGCACTTTGTTTATTGATCCTGAGCGCCTGTGGCGGCAAAGAACAGGAAGACAGTATCGAAACATTCACCATGAGTGATTCCATGCTCAAGAAATGTGAATTCTATACAACGGGCAATCAGGATGTAAAAAACAACATCCGCCTGTTCGGGAAAATCGAAGCGGATAACAACAAGATGGCTCAGATCTACCCGATTCTGAGCGGAGTTGTGACTTCCATCCACGTTGGTTTGGGAGATTACGTGAAACAGGGACAAATTTTGGCCAGTATTCAAAGTGTTGAGATTGCAGGCTTCCAAAAAGAACGTCTGGATGCAATAAACGGCGTCACAACGGCAGAAAAGAATCTTCAGGTTGCCAAAGATTTGTTTACAGGGAAATTAAACTCTGAAAAGGATGTTACAATAGCTGCCAAGGAACTCGAAATGGCAAAGGCAGAATTGAAACGGATCAATGAAATCTACTCGATCTACAATCTGAAATCGGGGTCGATTTACAACATCATTGCTCCTATGAGTGGCTTTGTGATTACCAAAACACTGTTCCAAAATGAACAGCTTCGTTCCACGGATTCAGAAGCGTTGTTTACCATCGCTGAAACGAAAGAAATCTGGGCTGTTGCCAATGTAAACGAGATCGACATCAGCAAGATCAGGGAAGGATACGATGTAACCGTTCAGACGCTGGCTTTTCCCGACAGACCGTATTATGCAAAGATTCAGAAGATCTATAACGTGATCGATGCTCAGACCAAATCCATGAAAATCCGGATTTCACTACCGAACGAAGATTTCAATCTGAAGCCGGAAATGAATTGTACGGTCGACGTTCATTACTCCGAAAATCAGCAAATGATTACCGTTCCCTCCTCTTCCATCATTTTCGACAAGAGCAAATATTGGATTATGGTCTTCAAAAACCGTCACGATATTGAAACGCGGGAAGTCGAAGTGTATCGGCAACTTGGTAAAATCTCCTACATCAAACACGGATTGAAAGCAGGTGAAAAGATCATTTCAAAAAATGGTTTATTGATCTACGATGCACTAAATGATTAAAACAGGGAAGTATGAACAATTTCATTAAAAGTATTCTTTCATTTTCCCTGAAAAACAAGTTTTTCACGTTTTTTTGGGTAGGATTACTGATCATCGCAGGTGTGATCAGCTATATCCGGATTCCTATTGAAGCATTTCCGGATGTAACAAATACGCAAATTATCATCGTCTCTGAATGGAACGGAAGAAGTGCCGAAGAAGTGGAACGTTTTGTGACCACTCCGATAGAAATCGCTATGAACAGCGTTCAGAAGAAAACCAACGTGCGCAGCGTAACGATGTTCGGACTTTCTGTAATCAAAGTCATTTTTGAGGACGATGTGGACGATTTCTTTGCCCGGCAGCAAGTCAATAACCTTCTGAAAAACGTCCAGCTCCCGGACGGAGTCGATGCAGATGTTCAACCTCCCTACGGTCCCACAGGAGAAATATTCCGCTATATTCTCACCAGTAAAGATCGGGATTCGCGGGATTTGTTGACGATCCAAAACTGGACAATCGACCGGGAACTGCGCAGCGTAGCCGGAGTTGCTGATGTGGTAGCATTCGGAGGACAGGAAAAAATCTACGAAATTTCCGTCGATCCGGTGAAATTGCAGCAATACGACTTAACTCCTCTGGAATTATATGACGCCGTCCATCGTTCGAATTTGAATGTAGGTGGTGATGTAATCGAGAAAAACGGTCAGGCTTACGTCGTCAGAGGAATCGGGCTTCTGGACAACAAAACCGACATTGAAAACACGATCGTTGACATTTTCAACGGCAATCCGCTGTTGGTTAAAAACGTTGCAACCGTTCAGGAAGCCAGCGCGCCAAGAGTTGGCCAGGTTGGTCTGGGGAAAAACGACGATGTGGTAGAAGGAATCGTGGTGATGCGAAAAGGGGAAAATCCGAGCGAAGTTCTGGCGCGCGTGAAAGAGAAGATTGAAGAACTGAACACGTCTACCCTTCCTTCCGACGTGAAAATGGAAACATTCTACGACCGCGATAACCTGATGACTTATTGTACGGAAACGGTGATGCACAACTTACTGGAAGGAATCGTTCTGGTTACCGTTGTCGTATTTATTTTCATGGCAGATTGGAGAACAACGGTTGTTGTGGCAGTCGTCATTCCGCTCTCTTTGTTATTCGCTTTTTTCATGCTTTACCTGAAAGGAATGAGCGCAAACCTCATCTCTTTAGGTGCAATCGACTTCGGGATCATCATTGATGGAGCCGTCGTCATGGTCGAGGGGATTTTCGTCGCTCTTGACCACAAAGCCAAGCAGGTTGGAATGGGAAGATTCAATAAACTGGCCAAAATGGGATTGATCCGTACCACAGGAATTCAGATGGGAAAAGCCATCTTCTTTTCCAAGTTGATTATCATTTCGGCTTTGCTTCCCATTTTCTCTTTTGAAAAAGTGGAAGGAAAAATGTTCTCGCCGCTTGCGTGGACACTCGGTTTTGCCTTACTTGGTGCATTGATCTTTACCTTGACCCTCGTTCCGGTATTGAGCTCGCTCCTGCTCAATAAGAATGTGAAGGAAAAAGAAAATTTCTTCACGCGCTTTGTCAACAAAACCATCGACAAAGGATTTACATGGACTTTCAAACGTAAAAAGCTCACCTTGCTTATCGCAGCAGCCTGTTTCGGATTAACAGTTGTTTCAACCAGATGGCTGGGAACAGAATTCCTGCCACCGCTGAACGAAGGAGCATTATGGGTTACTGCAGAATTACCGATGAGTACCTCATTGACTGAAAGTGTGAAAATCACCAACGAACTTCGAGAGAAACTGAAACACTTTCCCGAAGTAAAATCGGTTCTTTCTCAAACCGGAAGAAGTAATGACGGAACGGATCCGAACGGTTTCTACTTCGTGCAATTCCAGGTTGACTTATACCCGAAATCAGAATGGAAACGGAAAATCACCATGGATGGAATCGTGGATGAAATGGATAAGAACCTGAGCGTTTATCAGGGAATTACATTCAACTATTCCCAGCCGATCATTGACAACGTAGCTGAAGCTGCTGCAGGTATCAAAGCCTCCAATGCAATTAAGATTTACGGCGACGATCTGGACAAACTGGACGAATATGCCAATCAGGTCATCGCTCAAATCAAGGATGTTCCCGGAATCAAGGATGTCGGAATTCTTCGAAATGTGGGACAACCGGAGATGAGTGTTGTTTTGGATGAAGAAAAAATGGCGATCTACGGAGTTACAAAATCCGAAGCTCAGGCTGTGATTGAAATGGCAATCGGTGGAAAAACCGCAACGCAGAAATACGAAGGAGAAAAGAAATTCGATATCCGGATCCGTTATGATAAAGACTTCCGTAAAAACGAAGAAGATATCCTGATGCTGATGATTCCGACCATTACCGGAAACCGGATTCCTTTGAAAGAAGTTGCAACAGTGAAGCAGATCACCGGACCGGCTTTCATATACCGCGACAATACAAAACGGTTTATCGGAGTAAAATTCTCTGTCCGCGAACGGGATTTGGGAAGCACCATTGCCGAAGCACAGCACAATGTAAATACACACATCAAACTTCCTTCGGGATATAAATTAGGTTGGACAGGAGAATTTGAAAATCAGGTACGTGCCAGTAAGCGTTTATCACAGGTAGTTCCTATTAGTTTGGTTATGATTTTCATTCTCCTGTTTATTATGTTCAACAATGCAAAAGACGCAGCGTATGTTTTGATCAATGTTCCCTTTGCCTTAATCGGTGGAATTCTGGCCTTGCACGTTACGGGAATGAACTTCGGGATTTCAGCCGGAGTAGGATTCATCGCACTCTTTGGGATTTGTGTCCAGAACGGTGTGATTCTGATCTCCGAATTCCATAAACAGGCAAAATCGCTGGATGATTTGGGTCAGGCAATCGTAAATGCGGTAAAAGTGAGAACAAGACCGGTAATTATGACCGCAATGATGGCCGCAATCGGTTTACTTCCTGCCGCTCTGAGCAGTGGAATCGGTTCTGAAAGCCAGAAACCGCTTGCAATTGTGATTATCGGAGGATTGGTGACAGCTACAATCTTCACACTTTTGGTGTTCCCGATCATTTATCACAAGGCATTGCATATCAGAGAACGCAAAAAACTCGTTCCTAAAACAACAAAACCGGAATAAGTATAAGCTCAATAAACAATACGAAAGATTTCTAATAGTTAAGTGTGGTAGCTTAAATTAACAAAAAAGGTCGGGGTGAAAAATTATTCACCCCGACTTTCTTTTTTGATTTTATCTGAAGAGATTCACATGACCGATAACCTCGATCCGTTTATCTCTGTTTCGTTGCTTAATCACAATTTTATAGGCGTATTGTCCTTCCTTACACAGCGCGCCCATATAGGTTCCGTCCCAGCCTACCGACAAATCATGCGATTCGAAAAGTACTTCTCCCCAACGGTTAAAGATCAGCATGGTATAAGATTGTTTGTCGAAACTATTATTGAAAACCGGCAGGAAAATGTTGTTATACTCATCACCGTCAGGTGTGAATGTATTCGGAACGTAATAAATCAATTCGTCCAATACTTCTACCGTTGCCCATGCGGAATCAATACAAGGTCCGGAGGAAGCATAAAGCATCACACGATAAGAACCAGGAGTTTCCGGATACGTGTGAGACGGACTGAAGGCCGATGAATTTGTACCGTCTCCAAAATCCCAGGAATAGTTTGTGGCAGATGAAGATGTATTCGTAAATACGAAGTAAGGATCAACGATGCTTGTTTGAGTCGGATTGGCACTAAAGCTCGCATCCGGCTGAGGAAAAATTGAAATCATCCCCGCATTCGTTGCCGAATTGGTACAACCGTTCGCATCCGTAATAGTCAGTCCCACATCAAAAACTCCGGCTGCATTATACAATTGAGTCACCGTTCCGCATCCGTTCTGTGTTCCGAATCCTTGAAAATTCCAGACACAATTAACTGAGTTCGCATTGTTGTTCGTGAAAATGATCGTTTGCGGATCACATCCTGAAGTAATGTTACTGGTAAATGAAACTGCCGGAAGTGCAAACACCGTTACGGAAACAACATCCGAATTGGTACAACCCGCAGCATTTGTAACCGTGAGCGTATAAGTTGTTGTGCCCGGAACGGAAGTACTAAACGTCGGATTGGCAATCGTTGCATCGCTTAAACCGGTCGACGGAGACCAGGAATACGAATTTCCGGAAACCGGGGGTTGCCCGATTTGATTTCCCCCTGAAATTCCCTGACAAATCGAAACATCCGATCCGGCATTTGCTGTGGGAGGAGGCGTAATTGTAATTACAAAAGTGATGTTTGCTCCTACGCAACTGTTCAATGCCGGTGTCAATGTAATCGTCGCAGTATTCGGAGTTGTTCCCGGGTTCAAACCAGTGAATGAAGGAATATTTCCGGTACCGTTCGCTGCCAATCCGATCGAAGGATTACTGTTTGACCAGGTAAATGTTGCCCCGGCCGGTGTTGATACAAATGCAGGAATCACCACATTGTCTCCCGTACATTCATTGATGGGAAGAACAGCAGTTGCAACCGGAGGAGGCGAAACAGTAATTGTTGCCGATCCTGAAATTGTTGAGCTGCATCCTCCCGGCGGGTTTATCTGAACGCTCGCCAATGAATAAGTCGTTGTGCTGACCGGTGAAACTGAAATGGTCGCATTTCCTGCTGCATCCAAAACCACAGTCTGGTTTGTCCCACCAACCTGATAAGTTACTGTAGCATTCGGAGTTCCGGTGAAGGTTAATGTTGCATTTGTTCCCGAACAAATTGTTGCACTCCCGGAAATAGAAGCCGTTGGATTTGCAACTACCGTAATGACCTGAGTTTGTGTACAAGACCCGGAATTCATAAATGTAATCGTTGTTGTTCCGGTTGCTACAGCTGTTACTACCCCACTTGCAGAAACTGTTGCCACGGAAGTGTTTGAAGAGGTCCAGGGGGTCGTCGTATGCGCTGTTCCGGAACCCGTCAAAGCGGTTGTAGCTCCTACACATAAAGTTGCTGCCGGAGCTGCAATAGTCGGTGTAGGATGGACCACTAAGGTAGTTGTTGAACTGCAGGGAACTCCCGCAACTGTAGCCGTAACGGTATAAGTGTAAGATCCCGGAGTTGCCGGAACAGGCACAGCCGTCGGATTTTGAACGCCCGAAGTAAATCCGTTCGGGCCAACCCAGTTAAAAGTTCCACCTGCAACATTCGTTGCTGTGAGGTTAAAAGTCGGGGTTCCTTGACAAACGTCTCCGCTGTTCGCAGCTGTTACAGTGCATCCACCGCATGAGTTTACGATAATTATTGCTGTTGCAGAAGTAGATGACGGACACATCGGGTTTCCTCCTGATGAATTGACCGTATACGTGTAAGTTCCGGGTGTTGAAGGAGGTGTAGCCGTAACAGTAGCGCCACTTGTTCCGCTTAAATTCGGTGAAGCATTCCAGGTGTATGTTCCATTTCCTCCGGTGGCTGTCAGTGTAACAGATTGCCCCGAGCAAATCGTTGATGTTACTGGTGTTACATCTACCGGAATAGCTACTCCTGAATTCGCAGCAAAAGTATAATCACACACATCTCCGGCAAAACCATCGATCATGATGTAATAGGTATTTCCCGGAGTTAACCCACTGGCAGAAACGTTTTGAGAAGCCGCAGACGGAGCCAACTGACTGCAATAATAGGAATTCACATTACCGGAACAGTTATTCGCCGAGAAAATCATGATCTGAATTCCGTCTCCATTAGCCGAATTGTAAACCCAGACATCAAACGAAATCGATGAAGAGGAAGCCACGAAACTCAAAAAGGAATTGTTTTCGATCGAACCACAGAATTCGCCGGTCAACCCGCAATCAGATAATCCTAAAAATCCGCAGGAAGAACTCCAGGTATTCACTGTATAAGAAGCCGATGTGTTTCCGCAATAACCGTTCAACTCGCAAATAGGTGTTGCCTGGGCACACGTATTTCCTGCTGCTGGGTTAGAACCACATGGAGGCTGTGTAAATCCGGATAAACTTATCAGAACAAACACAAGAAGGTAGATCAGCTTTTTCATTGGGCAAGCTTTAATCGTTCTTCTACATAAAGCAAAATTTGCCTGTTCTGATTTGACGGTTGCGTCCTATTCTTGTAGATATAGGATTCCCGCATTTTTTTCAATTCAAAAACAGAAAGCAAATCAATTCGCTGATAAAGTCTTTGCAATGAATCGGAAGATATTGTATCGGAAGGTACAAACCGATACACAGGTGTGTGTGGCGCATATCGGGTATGCGCATAAGCAGTAGTTGCACCAAAAGCCGAAGCTAATGCTGCTAGTAGTAGTAATCTCATAGTGTAATGAATTGTTTTACAAATTCTATTAGTACTAACGAAAGTAAGATAAAGGGGTTGCTATATTCAAAGAAAATAATAGATTTAACCTAATTTCAACAGAGTGTTTAATAAAAAACATTTTGAATTCTTATTTTAACTATGGAAAATGCTGAAAACCGGAAAGCAGTCGAATTATTCAACAAACTTGCTGATTCCTATCAGCAGCGTTTCTTTTCAGTGGATGCTTATCAAGTCGATTTAGACAAGTTTCTGCTGCAAGTGAAACAAAACTCAAGTATCCTGGACATTGCATGCGGTCCGGGAAACATCAGTAATCACCTGCTCAAAAAACGCCCCGATCTGAACTTACTCGGTATTGATCTGGCTCCGAACATGATCAGTCTTGCTCAAATCAACAATCCCGATGCGCGTTTTCAGATTCATGATGCACTAAAACTGGATGCATTAAATCAATCGTTCGATGCGCTCATCGTTGGTTTTCTCTTTCCCTATCTTTCAAAAGAACAAGTACTTGTTTTTCTCAAAAGTGCCCATGCAATCCTGAATCCGGGTGGTATTCTTTACATCAGCACGATGGAAGACCAGTATGAAAACTCACGATTCAGGCCTTCAAGTACCGGAGAACTGGTTATGATGCATTATTATGAAAGTTCTTTTTTGAGTCAGGTGCTCGAATCTTTGGGATTCGAAATTCTGTCGGTTCGAACACAGGAATATGTTATTTCGGAGAATGAATCGGATACTGATCTGATTATCATTTCAAAGAAGATGAATAAATAATGTATTTATCCGTTTCATAACCGTTAAAAACCTTTAGAGGCTTGGTATCATTGAGTTTCAGGAAATATCCTGAATTCTCTGACGAATTCTTCCCTATTAAAAAGACAAATAGACATCTATCTATTTACCCAGTGATAGTAAGGGATATAGCGAAAAAACTCACAAACGGACTGATGCTTCCCGCACTCGTTCATATTTATCCGTTGCGTAACCGTTAAAAACCTTTAGAGCTCCGGTATCATTGAGTTTCAGAATACACCCGCAAATAAAAAAGCCGGCAGTCAAGTACCGGCTTGATAAAATCAGGTTAACGAAAAGTTCTTGTCTCTTCAATGATTCATCGTTGTAGCAGCAGGGGATGAATTTTTGGATAAGTCTATTTCATTACGGATAATATCGTCCAGAGTTTCTCTTTTGCGGATCAATAGCGGTTTGCCGTCGCGAATATAAATTTCCGCAGGTCTTAAACGGGAATTATACTGATTACTCATGCTGAAACCATAAGCTCCTGCATTGTAAATTGCCAGCGTGTCGCCTACTTTTGCCTCCGAGATCGGGCGGTCATACGCAAACGTATCGGTCTCGCAAATGTATCCCACCACAGAATATAATTTCTGTTGTCCCTCCGGATTGGATATATTTTCAATCCGGTGATAAGCATTATAGAACATCGGGCGGATCAGGTGATTTTGACCGCTGTTTACTCCCAGAAAAACGGTCGAAGTTGTTTGCTTCACTACATTGACCGATACCAATAATACACCACTTTCACTTACCAGAAATTTCCCCGGCTCAAACCACAATTCCAGTTCTCTTCCGTATTCCTTACAGAAATTTTGAAAGGACTTTCCTATTTTTTTACCGATCTCTTCAATTGGTGTAACGAAATCACCTTCCTTGTATGCCACTTTGAATCCGGAGCCGAAATCCATAAACTGCAATTCGGGAAAATAACTTGCTGCCTGATAGAGCAATTCTGCTCCCTGCAAAAACACATCTGCATCTACAATATCACTTCCGGTATGCATATGCAAACCTACGATATGCAATTTGTAGTGTTCCACAATGCGCTGAATGTGTCTCAACTGGTGGATCGAGATTCCGAATTTCGAATCGATGTGACCCACGGAAATATTTGCATTCCCACCCGCCAGAATATGCGGATTGATGCGGATGCAAACAGAAACTTCCGAACCGTAAACAGATCCGAAATGTTCCAGAACACTCAGATTGTCGATATTAATCATCACACCGAGAGAAACTGCTTCTTCGATTTCTGAAAAAGCAACTCCGTTCGGAGTATACATGATCTCGTCCGGGTTAAATCCGGCTTTCAATCCAAGTAAGACTTCCTCGATAGAAACAGCATCCAAACCGGCTCCCTGATCTTTTAAGGTCTTCAGAACATTTACATTACTCAATGCCTTCATGGCATAATGCAACTTTACTTCCTGTGAACCAAAAGCATTTTTCAGGCGGGTATACTGAGCAATAATTTTTGCCTCATCATACACATAAACCGGAGTACCAAATTCATTGGCTACTGATTCTAACAATGTTGAATTCATTTTATTTCTATTTTTCAGAGCGCAAAATTAGAAAATAAATATTTATTTAACAATGTTTTTATTTTAAAACAAAATGTTATAAATAAAACTTTTTAGATTTTGAACGAAAGTCTAATTTAGCTGTAGTACACGTAAACCCAATTCTATGAAAAAACAAGTTGTAAATCTATTTTTCCTCCTTCTTCCAATAGCCGGTTTTACTCAGAATATCCATGAACAAGTTCTCAAAACGGATATCAAACGGGTAAAGCTTTTTCTAACCGCCGGAGAAATGACACACGAAACTCCCGTAAAACTTTCGAAAGGAAGAAACAAAGTCATTTTTTCAGGAATTTCTGCTTTTGCTGATCCGAGGACCATTCAATTTACAGGTTCAGGAAACTTCCGTTTGGTTTCTGTTTCTACAGAAATGGATTTTTTAGCTGCCGAGCAATGGAATCCAAGAATAAAAGTACTGAATGATTCATTGGAACAGCTTAAAGACAAGCATCAGATGAATGTTGATCTGATGAGTGCTTATCAGGCTGAAATCGGGATTATGAATACAAACAAGGATTTGAAAGGAACAACTTCTCTTACGATCGATCAGATCAAAGCAGCCGGAGAATACTACCGCACGCGTACTTTTGAGATCAACAAAACAGTTACTAAAATCCGTAAAGAACAGGAACTGCTTACCATTAAAATCAATGATGCCCGTTTCAAACTGACGGAGTTGAATTACGTTGAAAACCAACGGAGCAATCAGGTTATCGTGCTGATTGATTCGGATGCCCCTGTCGAAATTGCAGGTGCTTTAAAATATTTGGTTTCGGATTGCGGCTGGGCGGCAACATATGACCTGTCTGCAACGGATCTGAATCAACCTATTAATCTGAAGTACAAGGCGCAGGTTTACAACAACACCGGAAACGAATGGAAGAATGTCAATCTGACTTTAAGTACTTCTGATCCGATGCTGAGTGCTGCATCTCCGGTTTTGAATCCGTTTTACTTACGATACGGAGAGCAGGCTGAGCAAACCAAAGGCGGATACTTTCAGCCGATTCAAAAAAATGCAGAATACCGGAATGAGGTCATGAATGAAATCAACATGGCAAACCAACGGGCATACGACAATTATGTGTTGGATCAAAAAGAAGCTCCCGGAGTAGATCTTTCCGGGAAATTTTCGAATGAAGGCAAGAAAGTAAGTACTGTTGCCATGAAACAAATCGAAATTTCGGATCTGAATGCGGAGTTCATTATTCCTCATGCTTTTTCCTGCCCTACAGATGCAAAACCATATACTGTTGAGATCAAAGAAATCAATATGCCTGCAACTTTCACGCATGTTTCCGTTCCGAAACTGGATCAGGGTTCATTCTTGCTTGCAAACATCGTAGGCTGGCAGGATCTGGATTTGATTCCGGGACCAACGAATGTTTATTTCGCAGGAAATTATGTCGGTGTGAGCGAAATCAATACCAATAATGTAGAAGATACGCTGCATTTATCTTTTGGCCGCGACTCAAAAATTCAGGTACTTCGCAAGTTAAAATCAGAAATGAGTACCAAGAAAATTTCAGGAAGCACCAAAAGAGACACTTATTTCTACGAGATTCAGGTTCGAAACAACCGCACTGTTCCAGTAAAAATCGACGTATTTGACCAGATTCCATTGTCGCGAAACAGTGAAATTACAGTAAGCGTAGAAACAATCGGAACAGGTAAAAAGAATGACATCACCGGAGAAGTTACTTACCAGGTTGTGATCCAGCCGGGAGAAACCATCAAATTGGATTTGGGGTATTCGGTGAAGTATCCGAAGGATGCCAAAGTCGTTACCAGAACATTTAAAACGATCAGTAGTCCAAGTTTTTAACCGGACTTTCCCTGATAGAAAGTAAAAGCATCCGTTTCAACGGGTGCTTTTTTTTTGCCAATTACTCATTCAAAGTTTCCAAATGCTAAATTTTTAGTAAATTTTTTGTTAATAAATTTGGAAATGGCTATAACGTTTTAGCATATTTGTCCAAACTTAAACTATGAAGAACTCTCTCTTGCTACTGATTTTCAGTAAACTGCTTACTATCTCAGGATTTGCTTGTACGGGCGGAACAGCATCCGGAGCATTGACACCTACAGCCGCATATCAAACTATCGCAACTCAAAACGGAAGATACTATACGATTAACGTAACTCAGTGTAATCAATATGAATTTACGTTTTGTGCCGGAGGAGCTTCTTCCGGAATAGATACGCAGCTTACTTTACTTGATGCAGCAGGAACTACCGAAATCGTTTATGCAGATGATATTTGTTCAACAAATGCGTCCATTATCTGGACAGCCAGCTTTACGGGAACCGTTCGTATCTTGATTTCAAAATACAATTGCGTCCATGATTTGACATCCAATGTTACATTGGCTTACAAGATGGTTGCGAACGTCGGGAGTTATTGTTTGAACGGAAATGCAAGTTACCAGACAATTGGTGGTCAAAGTTGTATTGAGTTAACTCCTGAAACAAATAATCAAACAGGTTGTGCGTGGAATAATACCGTGATTGATTTCAACCAAAGTTTCAATCTTTCATTGAATTACTATTTCGGAAACAACATCAACGGTGCTGACGGAACGACTTTTACTTTCCAACCGAATCCGGCTGCATGCGGAACTGCAGGTGGTCAATTGGGAGCAGGCGGAATTCCAAATTCCCTGATTATTGAGTTTGATACTTATGATAATGATAATCCTGCACATGTTTTTGATCTCATGGCAGATCACATTTCAGTGGAAACGGATGGGAACTTATTAGGCCCTTCAGCTCCGTATTGTGGTCCTACTCCTGCTTTTGCATCTTCTGCCAATCTGGACGACGGAGTTGTTCATACTATTAAAATCTCATGGAATCCCGGTACTCTTAGTCTTCAGATTTTTGTTGACGGAAACCTGCGTCTGACATGTAACGGCAATTTTGTTACCAGCGTTTTTGGTGGAGACAATACCGTTTACTGGGGAGCAACTGCTGCAACCGGAGGATTGAACAATCAACAATATTTCTGCCCTTCAACCGTGGTTTTACCTGTTGAACTAAGTACCTTCAAATCAAGTTGTGACGGAAACAGCAATCATCTTTTCTGGAGATCTGAAACAGAAACGCGCCTGGATCACTACGAATTGGAATATACTTTTGACGGTCAGCTTTTCTTCCCGCTGCAAAATGTTTCTGCAAGCGGTAATTCTGAAACTCCGATCGAATACAACTTCACAGATCCAACTTCTTATGACAAACAAGTTTATTACAGAATCACTTCTGTAGATCAGGATGGAAAAGAGGATTACAGCGAATTGATTTCTGCTTTCCGCTGCTCGGTTGATTCTAAGAATCTGGTAACTGATCTGCATTCGGAAAACGGAAATGTAACAATTCATTTCTCAGACAATTCTGTGATGTACCAGTTGTTTGATCTGAACGGGAAACCGGTTACAGAAATCTTAAACAACAGTGAATTACCGGAAAACCAATTGATTACAGAGTTCTCTCAAGGAATTTATCTTTTGAAAGCATGGAATAAACAGGAAACAATTGTTGAAACACATCGTGTGTTAGTTCAGCCTTAGTATTTCTCATTCACCTGTTATTTCTAAGCATTCATAGTACTTTATTTAACGCTTGCCGAATAATTCAAACGAACTAGTAAATTAATTTGGAAGTGGTTATGCCCTTGAATATATTTGTTTAGAAGAAATTCTAACACATCTATTACCGATACGAAGTCGTGGAGTTTGTCTACGGCTTTTTGCTTTAATAAGGCTTGAGTTCAATTGAAAACGATTACAGCTTTGAACTCCCGAATGAAGCTCCTCTCCATTTTTAATCTCAAACAGTATTCTTAAATCCGGGTAATTATTAAATAGCAAATGCCCGATTACGAATGAGTTAATTTTTCGTAATCGGGCATTCGTAATTCGTCTCCCGATAAGTCATCGGGAAGTAGTTTCTTAATGCGATTTTCGCTCAATAAACGAGCATTCCATCATCAGATGCTTTCTGTTCTCTGTAGACTCTCTTAAACGGTCCATCAGACGCTCTACGGTTTCTTTTCCAATCTCACCTACCGGCTGACTTAAAGCCGTTACAGGCGGTGCAAAATACGAGAATGCTTCTGAGTCATCAAACGAAATAATGCGAACCTTATTTGGAATGTCTACTTTCAGGATATTCAATGCGTTGATTGCGTGAAGTGCTACTTTATTATTCAGAGCCACAAACGAATCAACACCTCCGTCGATCATTTCTTTCATTCTTGCAACGCTTTCATCCACGTTTTCTGTCAGACTTGCCAACTCAAAAGGAATTCCTTGTTTTTCACAGGCAGATTTTGATCCGTCAATACGCAATTGAATCGTCATGACATCGGAACGTTTCGGATGCAATACGCCAACTTTTGCCGGTTTCTTTGAAAAACGTTTGATCAGCATGGAAGATTCCATGTAATTATCCACTCCGACGAAATCGGCGAATTCATCCCCTATCCGATCTACCCAGACAACCGGAATCGGAGTTTCATCCAAAACAGGTTTCAGAGCCGGAATTCCGTTACAAGGAGCAATAATCAATGCGTCAACAGAACGAAGAATCAAATCCCGGATCAGTTTCAATTCCATGGTTACGTCATCATTCGTTGAAACGATGAACAAACTATATCCTTTTTCATAAAGCGATTCCTGGATTGCCTTACTCAATTCAGAGTAAAACGGGTTCGAAATATCAGCCAAAACCAAACCGATCGTTTGTGTTTTACCTTCTCTCAATCCTTTGGCAAAATAGTTCGGAACATAATTCAATTCCTTTGCTTTTTCAAGAATCAGTCGTTGAGTCGTTTCACTGATATTGAATTGTTTTCCTTTTCCGTTCAATACAAATGATACGGTAGATTTTGAAACATTTAAACTTTCGGCAATATCCGCAAGTGATGTTCTTTTTGATTTCATTCTTAAATCGTTAGTTTCTCTGGTCCTTACCCCACGACATTTTGTTGCGAATAGTATCCAAGAAATTAGTGTCCTCTAATTTAATCACATTAATCATATATTCTGCCTTTCTGATCAAAACTTCTTCATTCTGTCGAATACTTTTGGCATTCCCGTCGAGGGAGATTAAGTAATTGCGTTCTCTTCCTTCAACACTTAACTTAATCGGCATATTATCAGGCACAACCACTGGTCGGACATTCAAATTATGAGGTGCAATCGGAGTAATAATATGCACCTGGCAACCCGGAGTTACGATCGGTCCGCCACAACTCAGATTGTAAGCTGTGGATCCTGTCGGAGTCGATACGATCAAACCGTCTGCCCAATATGCATTCAGGTATTTATCATCTAAAAACGTATTCACAGTAATCATGGAAGAAGTGTCTTTTTTCAACAAAGTCACCTCATTCATCGCCACATTATCTGCACCAAACAGGTTTCGCTCCGTTTCCACCCGAAGCAAAGAACGTTTCTGGTATTCAAATCTTTTCTGGCGAACCAATTCCAAAGCCTCTTCGAACAAATCATCGCTGATATTCGCTAAAAAGCCCAATCTTCCGGTATTGATTCCTAAAATCGGAACATCTGAATTCCGGATATATGAAACGGTTTTCAAAAAGGTTCCGTCGCCGCCGATACTGAATGCCATATCAATGCCGCGATGAAAATCTTCGTGTTTGGTGAAAACATCCGCATCGCTGCAAATGAATCCTTTTTTAACCAGTTGATTCTTTAATTCCTGCTCTAAGACCAACTTCCATCCGAATCGTTCGATGGTCGCTGCAAATCGTTTGAATAGTGGGATATTTGCCTTTGTGATTTTCTTTGAATAGACCGCAACTCGCATATCAGATATTTAGGTAATTCATCAGCGCATCGTACCTGAACTGCATATCATCCTGATCTGATGAACGCTGGAAACTGGCTTTAACAACCATATCGTAACGCTCGAAAGAACGAATAATCCGGGACAAATCAACTTCAGAAATCTTCAGCGTCACTTCCAGCTTTGTGGTATCCGATGAAGACATGATGAACGACGAAAGAATTCTCGCATTATCGCTTTCCACAATTTGTGCAATCTGCGCCAAAGAGTAATCTACCCGGTTCATTTCAAGAACAACAATTCCGCCTACTTCTTTGATACTTGCAGTATTTGCAACCAGAGTCATCAATTGATGTACACTTGTGCAACCCAGATATTGTTCATTGCTGTCCAAAACCGGTAAAACAGAAATCCGGTGTTCCGCCATTTTTGCCAATACCTCGTAGATATGCATATTTTCCAAAACATAAGGTCTCGGAAGATGATCGAAAAGCGCATCTAAAGTCAATTCCAGGTCTTTTTTATCCAAAATATCGCTTTCGGAAATCAGGCCTACGAAATTGCCGTTTTTTAGAACCGGAAGATGGGAAACTTTGAATTCTTCCATCCAAATTAATGCCTTCTCCCCTGAATCTGTATGCATTAAAGGGGGAATCTCGTCTGTAATTACTTCTCTTGCTGTCATGATATGTGCCAAAGTAGTAAAAACCTAGATAACTACCGAAAACTTTGTGAAAATTTAATCCACGGAAATGACCAATCTGGTTCCTCCGTTCAGTTCCAGATTCCACGCTTTTTCAATCTCCGACAGAGGCAGTACCTGTGTCTCCAAATGCAAAATTCCCGTTGCCGCCAATTCGAATATTTCGGGAAGGGTTTCTGAGAAAAAAGACTGTATATCTGCTTTGGAAAGACTTCCCAATCCGGAGCCCAACAGTTCAATTGCAGAACTTCTCAAGGTTCCAGAATCCAGAGCGATCGTTTCTCCTGCCATACTTCCCACCGTAACGATCTTCACTTGTGGTGTAAACTTTTTGATTCCTCCGCCTTTCAAGGCAGTAATGATCAATTCAATTGGTTTTCCCCACAAATAATCGATCACGCAATCAATGGGTGTTTCCTGATGCAATGCTTGAAGTTTCGAAACAATTTGTTCATCGGAATCCAACAAAGAAATAACCTCATCTGCACCCAATTTTTTCAACTGATTCAAAGTTGCTTCATTTCTTCCGGTTGCAATAATCCGTGAAGCTCCGTCGTGTTTTGCCAGTTGTACGGCTAGTTTCCCGGTTACGCCTGTTGCTCCGTTGATCAATACCACTGCTCCTTTTTGCATTTTTGCCCGGAAACGCAAAGCCATTGCCGCTCCGATAACTGCGTTAGGCAAAGCTGCTGCCTGAATGATATCCAATCCTTCGGGTAAAACCACATACTGACCTTTTGTAATCAATGCCTGCTCTGCCAACATTCCCGAAAGTCCTTGTGCGTAGACCAATGTTCCGTCTTCCAAAGCTCCTACTCCGTCAATTCCAACAACTGCAGGAAGTTCGGTGTAACTTGCATAATGTTTTCCACTTGCGCGCATTTTGTCCAGGTTTTTCACGGACGCGGCTTTCACATTCAGAATCAACTGTTCGTCAGTTGCAGGAACGGGATTCGGATAATCTGAATAAACGGGAGTATTTCCCAATTCGTAAATCAATGCTGCTTTCATACTTTTTTTCAGCAAAGATCAGAGGTTGTAAAGACTTCTCTCTTAACAATTGTAAAGTTCTAAGCGGTCAACTCACTTTTCACTTTTTGCAACTCTATTCCGGATGCGGCTCAAAGAAACCGGAGTAATCCCGATATAAGTTGCCAGATCCTGTTGAGGAACGCGCTTCAAAAGTTCCGGATTGGTTCTCAATAAATGAATGTAGCGCTCTTCCGGTTTATCACGCAAAAACGAAAGTACGTGTTTGGAATAATACAAAAAGCGGTCGAGAATATACTCCTGAAACCATTCTCTGAAATCAGAATCATTCTTCATCAACTCGTCAAAAGTCATTTTATCCAAGACGTACAGTTTACATTCTTCCAGAGTTTCCAAACAAAAACTGCTTGGTTGAAGGCTTAGGAAACTTTCCAGAGAAGCTACCAGTTTGCCTTCAAAGAAAAACTGACTGGTGATTTCACTTCCGTCTTTATTCAACCAAATCCGCAAAGCACCTTTTTCAATGATGTACATCTTTCGGGCAATCGAACCTTCCAGTAACAATTGTGTTCTCGCCGGAACGGTAATTGATTCCAAACCAAACAAAGCCGCCCATTTAATCGCATCCATTTCCATGTCACTTAGTTCATTTTCACATTGTCCTAAAGTTTAGATGATTGGGAGTTTTCTGATAACAAATCAACCTGTTCAAAAGTTTAAAGATTCAATTTAAACAACCAAAAAATTCCATCATCTTTTTAGAACGCTTTTCAATTTTCTATTCGATCTGCATATTTTTTACGCAAATGCTTCGTTTTCAGATCTTCTTCTTTCCAGCGAATGTGCTGACCGAATGTTCCTCGTAAACGCTGCCATTTGGACTGCCGGTCTACAATGGAAACAAAATTTGCCCGTTTGGCAGAACCCGGATCAATTTGAGGTTCCGACAAATCCTGTTTCAAAAGACTGTCTTTTATAATCGGAAGCAAGTCGATCGGAAACTCGAATTTCTTGATAAATTTCCGCATTCCGTTCAGCTGAAACGGATCTGTAGCAAGTGCGATCTTTTTAAATCCTTCCTTTTTTGCAACGCGGTAAGAATAATAGACATTCTCGGTACTGTGTTCTGCTCTCGGATCGGTAAAAATGTGCTCTTTGGGAATTCCCAATGCTTCACCATACAAAGCCATGATTTTCGCTTCTTCGTATTCCGTGTAAACCGCAGAACCCGAATAAATAATATTCTTCGCAATTCCCTTCTTGTAGAGATAATTGGACCATTGAACACGCATCTGCATAGCTTCACTCCAATGCTTCCCGTCAAAAGGAACACCCGGAACAATAATCGCATCATAAGGTGCTTTTTTCAACGACTCGCGATTCGTTTTTTGGGGAGAAGGAGCAAAAACAAAACACCCGTTCAACAAAGTGCTCATCATAAAAAACAGGCAGAAATGAATCATTTTCATAACTCAATGATACGATTTTATGTCTTAAAAACTTCCTGCAAACCGCTAAAAACTTGAAATCACACTTTCAAAAACTTTAACATCCTTCAAAAACAAATCCTCTGTATCTTCGTGGCTCAAACGAAAAGAAGGAGATTTTTATGACCAAGTTAAGTGTGAACATTAATAAAATTGCTACAATTCGAAATGCACGTGGAGGCAACACTCCGAATGTTGTTCAGGTAGCTATTGACTGTGAGCGTTTTGGCGCTGCAGGAATTACTGTTCATCCCAGACCGGATGAGCGACACATTACCGGAAAGGACGTGGTTGATTTGTCTAAAGTGGTAACAACGGAATTCAACATTGAAGGTTATCCCGATGAACGTTTTATGCAAATGATCGAAGCTATTCGCCCCGCACAGGCTACGCTTGTTCCCGATCCACCGCATGTTCTGACGAGCAACGCAGGTTGGGATACGAAAGAACACCTGGAAGTTTTGCAGGATATTATCCGAAGAATCAAATTGCTGGGAGTACGAACTTCTATTTTCGTAGATACTGATTTGCAAAATATCGAATACGCTATCAAAACCGGAGCCGACCGCGTGGAATTATACACAGGTCCTTATGCAGAAGGTTTTTCCGAAAACAAAGAACAAGCAATTGAACCCTTTGTAATTGCTGCCAACAGAGCTTTGGAACTTGGTTTGGAATTGAATGCCGGACACGATTTAAATCAGGAAAACCTGCGTTATTTCAAGCAGAGCATCCCGAAATTGGCGGAAGTTTCTATTGGACATGCCTTGATTTCAGATGCACTTTATCTGGGATTGGAAAATACGGTTCAAAGGTACAATTACTTGTTACGGGACTAAAAAATCTATTGAAGAAGAATCGGTACAAAAAAGTTAGTATCATACATATTCTTCCCACAAATGCACCAATTTTAAAGGTGCTTAGTAGTGGGGATTAATTACTTAGCTGTTTCAGGGATGGAAGTTAGTGTATTGGTAAGATAGACATGTATCTATTTGCCCAATGGCATCAAAGGATTTCGCTTAGATCCGATCTTCCAGAATTTTCTGAATATAATTATTGATCTGCTTCTTCTGCTTTCGTGTTCCTTCGTCATTCATCTGGTTATGCGTAATGTTTTTGAGCTGAATCACACGAATTCCGAAACTATCACATAATGCTACCGGAGGAAGAACTCCATCATCTGCGGTTTTATCCATGGAACGCAAGCTTGCAAACTGCGGATTGGAACACACCGGAAGCGGCATTCTCAGGTTATCCAACGTAATGACTTTCCGGATCAAAGCCGGATGATCCTTAGCTGTCAGCACACTCATATCTCCGCCATTGGAATGCCCGATCAGATCAACAGACAAAATTCGGAGCTGCGGATTTAGTTGTTTGAAGTGATTCAGTACAAATAAAATATTCGCCTCTCCCCTCGTCCAGAAAGGCATACGAACCACCTGCATCAAACCCGATTGCGGAAGCAGGGAATCTCCTTCCAGTTCGTGCTGAATGCTCAAAGTCCAGAATCCTTCACGAGCCAACCGTTTCGTCAGGTAAGAATAATTCAGGTAATTCCGAGGATAATTTGCTCCGTAACCATGACTGAAAATCACCAAACGAATCGAATCCGCGTCTTTCGATTTCAGTTTCGGACGAAACAAGGCATAAGGAATTCGGCGTCCGCGAATGCTGTCGAAGACTTCCAGTTTTTCCACCTCGATCTCCTTACGTTTTGCAACGGAATCCTTTTTGACAGGTTCTTCAATCGCATCTTCCGTATTAGAAGCCAACGAAGCCATTCCCGCCAATGCAAGCAGTAAAATTCCTCCCAAAAAGGCAAAAAACCGTTTTTTCTCCCTATCCATTTTTTACTTTATCAAGATTGAAAAGTTTGTTCCGTCGATAGTCACCGTTCGAACCTTGTCTTCCGAATCGGTCACTTTGTAAATGAGCTTTTTCCCGTTCGTTCCAGCCACTTCTGTACTTTCTGACCAAAAATTCCCCAAACAGCTTTCAACCTGTTCTTCGCGGTAATCCAAAAGCGCTCCTTTGTGATCGAAATGCAATAGTACGAATCCGATTTCCATTCCGGCACCGCACATTCCATTCGGGTTGGCTGTAGAACTAATCTCATATTTCAACAAAACTTTCGATCCGTTGGCGTCATATTTCGATGCAAAAATGGAATAACCGTAACTCATAGGACCGAATTGACTCAAATCAATGCGTTTTTGTAAGTTCTTTTCTATCGGAATCACTAAAAACTCCTGCTTTTTATCCAGATCAATGCTGCTGACATTGAAACTCACATTCAATTGTTTCTGGCTGTTTTCCCAGGTTCCTTTGTACGTATAATCACTGTAATCAAAATCGAATTTCTCCGTAAATCCGGAGCGATTCATCAAATCATCCGTCGCATCCCAGGGATTCGGAACGGAAGAGAGCATTTGTTTCACGCTGTCGGTACGCGCAGGATCTGCAAAAGAATAAAGCACCAAACGACCAGAATACACTCCGACCAGGGGAATTTTCTTTTTGACATTATTGTAGTAATACCAGCCCGATACCGAATAGCTCAACCAATTCTCAGGAGAATACTCCTCGAATTTCAAGTACATCGTGATCGGATATTTATTATCTATCGAACCTGTAATAATCTGATCCGTAATGGAAAATTCCTCTATAATAAGCGGCCCTTTTTGTGCTTTCAATTCAAAAACAGAAAACAAGAGCAACAGAATAACCAGCTGTTTCATCTTACTTTTTGGCTTTGAGTTGCTACAATCTTCTGTTGATCCATTCCTTTTTCATCTTTGTAATGAATGGAAATACTGGTTTTCTTCACCACTAAATCTTTTCCCGTACTTGTAATCATCTGACTTGCTTCAAACTGGAATCTTTCCGGCAGCAATTTAAAATCCGCTTCACTCACAAAATCAAAAGCCGAAGGTAAATCCCAGGAGTACTTTTTCACAAGCAATCCTTTCGAATTCACAAAAAACAAGGTTTCTGTTTTTCCGCTTTGAATATCAATAATTTCACTTTCCCAAACCGTTCCCAGAGCTTCTCCGTTTTCCTGGCAACTTGCACCCGGCAAATGAAAGATTTCCTGCAGTGTTTCCGGATCGATCACATAAAGCCCTTGATAAAGCGGCCAGTATTCTTCAGTGGAAACACCGTTTGCTTGTCCGCCATGAATCAGAAAGTAAACTTTTTTGTGCCGGGATGCAAAAACTCCGTCAATTCCGGAAGCAAGCGTAAAACTTCCCTGGAAATTCACAAACGGATTGAAATTGATCAGTTTCCATTTGTTATTTTGCTTTTCAAACAAGGCTGCACTGAGCAATCCTCTTGCAAAACGGCCGGTTCCGTCATTGTGATCGGACGTGGAAAAACTCACAATTGCTCTCGAAATTCCGTTTTCAGTAGTGAATTCATACACACCACTTGCAACTGTATAATTCCGATCGTAAGGAAGTGTTTCTTCCTCCGGCTCATCACCGAACACTTTGAAAACCCGTTTTTCGCAGCTTGGACAAGTCCAGAAAGCAGCACTTCTCCATTCCACCATTTCCGGATCATCTTCATCCATCGGAGCCGGGAAAAGTTGAAAAAGAACTTTATCAGGATCCAGAGCACCTGAACCGAAATCCAGTTGTTTCATTTTTTCCAAATCAAAGGAAATTGCTTTCGGTTTTTTCAATTCTGATTCCTGAGCATGACCTTCAAACGAAAAAACGAGCAGCAAAAGGATGGGCAAAACAGCGAATAACTTCTTCATTTAAAATTGACTTACAGTCGAAGTTACACAAAAACCGTAAATGTTTGTCCTGAAAATGAATCGCAAAAAAAATCCGGCAGTGATAGTTCTGCCGGATTTCTTTGTTTCAGTTAATATTAGATCACTCCGTGTACGGTAGCTTCGTCATCCCCTTCCAGGTTTATTTTCTTTTTGGTGAATTTCGCTTGTAATCTGTCAACGATATAATACATCATTGGTACTACAATAATAGTCAAGAACATTGAACTTGTCAAGCCCCCGATCAAAATCCATGCAAGTCCGTTTTTCCATTCAGCTCCTGAACCTGTTGCAGTTGCAATCGGAATCATACCGATTACCATCGCAATGGTTGTCATCAGGATCGGACGCATCCGCTCGCGAACAGCTTCCAACAGGGCATTATAGGTCGAACGACCTTCCGTTTTCAAGTGATTCGTGAAATCCACAATCAGGATGGCGTTCTTGGCCACAAGCCCGAGAAGCATCAACATTCCCAGCATGGTAAAGATTCCCATGTTCGAAGAAGTCAGATTCAGTGCTAAAACAGCACCGATCAATGATACAAAGATTGAGAACAATACTACGAACGGATAAACAAAGTTATCGTAAAGCGCAACCATGATCAGGTAAACCAGAATCAATCCGATTCCCATTGCCATTCCAAGTGCTCCCATCGATTCTTTCTGGCGTTTTACTTCACCTCCCCACAACATACGCACGTTTTTATCCAACGGTTGTTTTTCCAGGTATTTGGTGATGGAATCCGCAACCGTTCCGGCAGCTGTTCCCAATACGTATGATCTCAAAGTGGTATTTGAAATACGATTTTTACGTTCCAGCTGACCATAACCGTTTTCAATGGAAACATCTGCAAACTCGCTCAAACGAACTTGTTTTCCATCGTTTGTCACAAAGGCCATCTCTTTGATGTTATCCACATTGCTTCTGTCATACTTATCCAACATAATGCGGATGTCGTATTCATCACCTTTCACGTCAAAGCGCGCGTCATCGTTACCTGTCAAACTATTTTGAAGCTGCATTCCCACACTGGCAATCGGCAAGCCCAATTGTCCCATCTTTTCACGGTTCAAATCAATCCGTACTTCAGGAGAAATCTCATCGGTTGAAATTGTCGGATCTTTCGCTCCCGGAATCGACAGCATGTGAGTTTTCATGCGGCGTGCTTCCTTCATCAATAAATCCGGATCGTCTGAAGAAAGGAAAATCTCAATCGGAGCTTCTTCCGAATCCACCATTCCCATGTTCAGGGCTTTCACTTCAATTCCCGGATATTTATCCTGAATTTTCTTTCTGATCTCACTCATGTAATTCAAAGTCGGATATTTCTTCTGCATATCTTTCTTCATCTTCACCGTGATCTCAGATCTGTTTTCCTGCCCGAAAGCCGCAGCTCCCATCCCGGAAGATGGCCCGCCGACATTTGAAAACACAATATCAATCACATCTTTCTGTGCCAGAATCATCTGCTCGATTTCCAGTGTCGTGGTATTATTTTCCTCGAACGTCGTACTCTTATCGTATTTCAATTTGATCATGAATTTTCCCTGATCTCCTTGTGCAACGAACTCCTGCCCCACGATTCCAAGTCCCATGGAAGCCAAACTTGCAAAGAACAGAACCAAGATTCCGATTCCCATAATGATTTTATGTCTCAAAGACCACCCAACCAGTTTCACATAACCATTGGTAAAGGAATTGATCATATTTTCGAACCAGATCAGGAAGAGCTGGAACGGGTTTTTCGGATTCAGTTTTGTTTCTTTTGCCAAACGCGATGCCAACCATGGAGTCAGAGTAAAACACACCAACAAAGACATCAATGTCGAAACCACAACTACCACAGAGAACTGACGCAAGATATCCGAAATTGTTCCTTCGATGAAGACCACCGGTGAGAACACCACGACGTCTACCAAAGTAATCGCCAAGGCCGTAAATCCAATTTCAGTACGTCCGTCCAACGCAGCTTTTCTGCGGCCTTTCCCCATTTGCAAGTGGCGGTAGATATTCTCCAGTACCACAATGGAGTCATCGACGAGAATACCAATTACGAGTGACATTGCCAGAAGCGTCATCAGGTTCAACGTGTATCCGAGCATGTACATTGCAATGAATGTCGAAATCAATGAAGCCGGAATGGCAATCAATACGATCATCGCATTTCTCAAACTGTGAAGGAATAACAACATCACTGCTGCCACCAGGATTACTGCCAGTTCCAAATCGTGCAATACCGCATCAACCGATTCAATAGTAGGAATCGAAGTATCTGTCGCAACCGTAAATTTGATTCCTTCTTTCTTGTATTTCTCTTCAATTTCCTTAAACTTCAGTTTCGTCAAATTCGCCATATCCACAGCGTTTGCATCACTTTGTTTCTTGATTCGAAGACCAATTCCGTTCACACCGTTGAAACGGCTCACCGTTACCACGTCTTCCGAGCCGTCGGATACATCTGCTACATCTCCCAAACGAACGGATGAAGTTCCGTCTGTAAAAATGATCAGGTTTTTCAAATCATCTACCGTCTGAAACTTTCCTGCCAGACGAACGGTCATTTGTTCCGTTTCGTTTTTCAACTTTCCTGTAGGGAATTCCACGTTTGCAGAAGCAACAATCTGATTGACCTGTGTCAGAGACAAGCCGTACATTTTCAATTTGTCTTTGTCTACATCCACACGGAATGCGCGCTTTTCACCACCGATTACCTGTACTTCCGCTACACCTTTCGTCTGCTTGATCTGAGGCAAAAGTTCTCTGTCCATCAACTCCATGAAGTCGCGGTCGTCCATGTTTTTCGCGATCGCACTTACCTGAAGTACCGGAGAAGCGTTCGGGTCAATCTTTGCCAGGGTCGGAGTTTTCGCTCCTTCAGGAAGATCATTGAGAATATTATTTACTTTCCGCTGGGCATCTTCCAATGCCATGTCAATATCTGCCGATGCTTTGAATTCAAGCAATACAATAGAGGCGTTGTCCATCGAGAAAGTGGTTACTTCCGAAATGTTTTCCAAGCCGCTCAAGGCATCTTCAAGGGGTTTTGCTACCTGTGTTTCCACCGTAGCAGGAGAAGCTCCCGGATACATTGTCGTAACCGTCAGAATTGGCGGCGAGAAATCCGGTAAGAGCTCATAGCTCAATTGATTATAACTTAATAGACCTCCTCCGATCAGAATTGTGAAGATCACAATAATGAAGGAGGGTCTTTTTATGGATAGTTCCGTTAATGTCATGACCTTTTCAATTATTGGGTTTTAACATTTGAATTGTTTTGAAGGTTCACTTGTCCTTTCACAACGATTTTATCGTCTTTTTTAATACCGTCTACTACTTCAATATAGTCTCCGTCTGATGTTCCTGCAGTAAAGTTTGTCAGGATCGCTTTGTTGTTGCGAACAACGTATACCTGTGGATTTTTCGATGAACCCACCAAAGCCAGACGAGGTACGGATAATGCTTTTTTACTGGCTGCGTTTCCGATTCGAACCGAACCGTACATTCCCGCCATCAATTCGCGTTTCGGGTTTGGAACCACTACTTGAACCTTGAAATTGTGCGCTCTGTCGGCAACCACACTGATATTGGTGATTTTTCCTTTAAACTCGCGATCTCCGTAAATATCAACACGAACGGATACCTGTTCTCCCTGACGGAATTTCAATACATCGCGTTCAGGAACGTTTACAGTCAGTTTCAAGCTTGAAATGTCCGTAATCTCAAACAACTGAGTACCGTTTCCTACGAAAGATCCCAAATCGATCATTTTCTTCGTGATCACACCCGCATATGGAGCTGTAATGGAAGTACTTTTAATCTGTTTCTGGATTTGCTTTTTCTGAATTTCTCCGGAACGAACACCCAACTTTGTTTTTTCAACCTGCACACCGGATACTGCATTCTCTTTTGCCAGGTTGGAATAACGATTGTCATCGTTTTTGTTTCCTTCCAAACCAACTTCTGCATTATCCAATTGCAATTGAAGCATTTCGTCGTCTACTTTTGCAAGCAATTGTCCTTGTCTCACCTGGTCGCCTTCTTCAAATTTGATGCTGACGATCTTTCCGTTTGCATCCGAACCTACCACATTTTGTCTTGAAGGATCGAAAGTTCCCAAATAAGAAAACGAGCTTTCAAACTGGTGAATTTCAGGAGAAGCGATTTTAACCAAAACAGCAGCTTCCGGGTCATTAATAAATATTTTAGCTTGTACTTCCTTCTGATTCGACTTTAATTTTACAACTACAAGTGCGATAAGAACCACAGCAACTATAACGATTGTGATAACTCTTTTCATCTTTTTTTTCGGTTAATCTGTTTTTATTTAATTCCTCCTATGTTTTTTAAATATTCCAACTCTGCCTGACGCAATTTTACGTAAGCAAGAACTACGTTGGTTTGTGCCTGCTGCAGGCTGTTGCTTGAATTCACCAGATCATTTGAATCAACGGTTCCTTCATTGTATTGCAATTCGGTTTGTCTGTAAACGCTTTCAGCCAATTTCAACTGCTCTTGTGCGATTCCCAAAGAGTTGATCTGAATTTCGATCTGCTTTTTCGCATTTTCAGTCTGCATATGCAATTGTTGTTTCAACAAGGCTTCCTGATTTTCCAGTTTCATGTGATTGATCTTGGTCACTTTTTGCTTGTGGTATTTTTCCAATCCGTCAAACAAAGTCCAATCCAAACGCAAACCTAAAAATGCCGACTCGATTCCTGCGCGTACATTATCAGAAGGCTTCGTGTTGTAAGTGTAATTGTAAGCTGCTATAAATGAAAGCGACGGAAGATAATTCATATTGGTTCCTTTGCGTTCTTCTTCATTCATTCGAACCTGAGCGCTGATCAATTCCAATTCAGGGTAATTGATTGTTGCACCGTCTACCAAAATCGATTTCTCAACCAAATCATCCGAAGCAAGCGTGATGGTTTGTTCCTCCGGAATTCCGATCAGAATCTTCAACATCATCTCCAATTGATCTTTGTTAGCCTGAAGTGTCTGCTTCTGATTCACCGAATTCAACCGGTTGATTCGCAGTTTATCTACTTCTGTTTTGATCACCATTTGTTGTTTCTCCATGGCTTCCATGTTGTGAATCAACTTTTCGATATTGGTCAGATTCGAATCGATGAATGCAACTTGTTTGTTTACAGCCTGTAAATTAAAAAACACATTCGCCACTTCAGTTTTACTGTCGCGCGCTGTTACTTTTTGCTGAATTTCGATCAATTGCTGCTGAATTTTCAAAGTATTGATTCCGTAGTTTACCTGCGGATTAAACAAAATTTGCTGCAACTGAACCGTATTCGACAAGTTGTAGGGAACCCCGAAGGCTACAGTAGTATAGGAACCCGGTGCACCACCAAACATTTCAGCCGGAATCAACTGTCCGGGAATGATCGCATTGTACTTGTAATCACCTGTAAAGGTAACTTTTGGCAGTCGGGCGGCTAAATAAGACGAAATCTGGCTTTTATTCGCTGCTACGTCCAATCTGGAGTTAACAATGGATAAATTCGCAGTATCCGCCATTCTTAAACATGTTTCAAGGTCCAATACCTGAGCTGAAATGCCACTTCCAACCCCTAAAACCATGAGTACACCTAAAAAAACTTTTCTCATATTAAATCTTTGTTTAAATGAAGTGTGTATTATTTATTTTTTTGGATAAACAAATATCCGATTAGCATTTCCGTAACATATTGTTTCTGAAGCATCAAACGTTCTGTATATTGCTCCTCTTCAAGCTTGTTGATGTATTTCATCAGGGGCTTTGCCATAAAAGGGTAATGACAATTTGCCGTAATCAGCAACATGATATTTGTCAAATCCATTTTACGGATAATTCCTTTTTCCTGCGCTTCAATCAACTCTTCAAAAACTCCCGTTTTTCCTACCTTTTCTAAAATTTTTGCATGATCGAACTCACATTTATCACCGCGCGAAAGCTCTGATAAAATAAAGCGGGGAATATCCGGGTGAAGTGTTAAAAACTCGTATTCTTTTTCGATAAAAATGCGCATTTTGGACTCCAGGCTAAGGTCTTTTTTGAAAACTTCCACCGTTGAAAGCATAAAATCCTCCATAACCGCTTCGAAGACCAATTTAAACAGCTGTTTTTTCGAACAGAAGTAGTAATTCACCAGAGCGACATTCATTCCTGCTTCTTTGGCAATTTCGCGGGATGTACAACCATCAAAACCCTTTTCAACAAACACGCGTTTTGCTGCTTCCCGGATTTTTTCTTCTGTTGATAGTTCTTTGCTCATAATTTTAAAATCGCCGCAAATTTAAATACAAATTTTAAACACTTGTTTAAATTCTCTTGTTTTAATTGTTAAAATCCGCCAACATCCCTGATAATAAAGGAGTAAACAAAAGAAAAAAGCGTTTAAATCAGCCTTTAAACGCAACAAATTTGAGTATGAAATTTAATACCAACTACGAAAAATCGGTGAACGGTAACCTCAGTCCTGTCAATGGTGGAAATGATCGAATAAACCGATCCAAACATGAAAATTACGCCCTGAAAACAGGTGGTCTTCGTTTGGTAAATTCCGATTGTTTTTCCTCGATCAACAATGTGGATGTCAATCCTTAAAACCTTAGTATTTCTGCAAACTTCTACGGGAAATAAAAAGATGACTTGTTTGCAAAATTAATTAATGATTTCTAAGAAGAATGATCTTTATATACTTGTCTTTTTTCAAAATCCCACTGATGCGCAGCTATTGGTGATGCTTGCCCAGTGGCCACAATTCAACCGGTGAGTCCGGTAGGCCAACAGCCGATGAAATCGGCATTCGTGCAATTAGTGGCTAATATCATCTGGATTTCAGACCACTCCTCCCGATAAGAAAGAAAAAGATTACTCTGCAGGACCGTCAATAAAAACGTCTGAACGCTTATTCTTAAAGTAATAGGTCATCGCAAAACCGATCAATAATGAATGAGTTGGTCCCGCCAGATCTTTGGCAGTATAACCTCCTGACGTAGTGGAACCGATCCGGTAGTTCTGGAAATTGTATCCTGAAACATTGTACCCGACAATCCAACGGTAAGCAACCGCTTCATCGGAAGCCAGAATAATTGAAAATGCAGGTTCGATATAACCCGCCGTTACTTGCTGCGGACCATAGTTTTTTGTACCTGTTGTCATAAACCGGTGATTCGCTACTCCGAAACGTACGCCCATTTCCAATCCCAGACGCGGCCCAACCCAGCTCGTCCAGCCCAATTCAACATCACCGCCGATGACATGCATTCCGCCTCTCATGGAAACCACTTTCTGGTGATTCACCACATCATCGTCATTGATTCCCGGTTCAAAAGGTATTTTGTACTCGTTTACCTTGTAATACATGTATCTTGGCCCGAAAGCCACATACCAGTGTTTAAACGGTTTGTATTGAATTTTGGGATGTACGTTGATCAAACCATTCAGGTAATTTTTGAACATCTTATTCCCCATTCCGATAGGAAGTGCTATCTCACCGGTAATGCTCCACTTATCGTTTCCGATTTGGGCATTGGAATTCGTAAGGAAGGAGAGAATAGAGAACAGCGCAAAAACCTTTTTCATAATACCTGTTTATAAGTCTAAATTTACAAAAAGTATTTCTATGCTTCATGCTCGAATGATAGATAGATCGTAACTTTGCTTCATGATCAGGGGCATTATGTACATCATTCTTTCCGGAATGGCATTTTTTGTGGTTAATTTCTTTGTAAAGATGCTCGGAAATCCCGACAATTCGATTATTCCCGATCTGCAGAAATATCCGGCTCACGAATTGGTATTCTTCCGCAGTTTGGTTTCGTTCACCATCAGCGCCGTAATCATCAAATACAGAGGACTTTCTCTTTTAGGGAACAACCGAAGATGGCTTTTTCTCAGAGGAACGGCCGGGATGATTGCGTTGACTCTGTTCTTTTTCACCCTCCACAAATTACCGCTTGCCATTGCTTCTACCCTTCAGTATCTTTCGCCGATTTTCACGGTTTTGATTGCCTCCAGTTTGTTTGGAGAAAAAGTAAGCAAGGTTCAGTACATCAGCAGCGTCATTGCTTTCACAGGTGTTGTTTTCATTGGTCTGAACGGACTTCTGAGTGGTTTCGGAAATCAGGGACCTGACTTGTTCTGGATGTTCATGGGTGTCATTTCCGCAGTTTTATCCGGCGTGGCTTACAATGCGATTTCCAAATTGAAGGAAACCGAAGAAACGATCAACATTGTTATTTACTTTCCGATGCTGGCACTGCCATTAACCGGAATCTGGTGTTTGTTTGATTTCACGTTTCCAAAAGGTGCTGAATGGCTGATCTTGCTCACAATCGGAGTATTCACACAGATTGCACAGGTCTTAATGACCCGCGCATTTTTGGCTGCCAATACGGCTATCGTAGCTCCATTCCAGTATATCGGGGCGATTTATGCCTTGTTTTCCGGATGGTTCATTTTTGATGAGAAACTGGAACTCGCCTCTTTGTTTGGAGTTTGCCTCGTGGTATCCGGCGTAATTCTGGGCACTCTTTTCAGAAATAAAAAGGAAGCCAAACGGCTTGATGAAGCCCAACTGGAAACGCAATCCGAAATACTTTCCTAAAATTCGTGAAACTTCGGAAAACTAACACATTTATACTTATTTTCGAATCATGTTGTCCACAATACAAAAAGATCAGCTGGCTCAATTCGGAAATCTGGAACTTCTTGCAAAACAAGTTGTAGAAGGATTCATCACCGGAATGCACAAGAGTCCCTTTCATGGATTTTCCGTTGAATTTGCCGAACACCGTTTATACAATCCCGGAGAATCAACCCGTCACATTGACTGGAAGCTCTACGGACGCTCGGAAAAAATGTTCACGAAAAAGTATGAGGAAGAAACAAACCTGAGATGCCAGATGGTGATCGATGTTTCGTCTTCAATGTATTACAGTGGAAAAAATGACCTTTCGAAACTGGAATTCTCCGTTTTAGCGGCAGCTTCCTTGTCGGAACTATTGAAACGGCAACGCGACGCAGTAGGACTTTCCTTGTTTCACAACCGGTTATTCCTGCACACTCCCGCAAAATCGTCCGGTGCGCACCACCGTTTTTTGCTGCATGAAATGGAAAAACAACTCCACGAGTATCAGGCAGTGGATTCGAAACAAACAGAAACTATTTCCTGCCTTCACGATGTGGCGGAATTATGTCATAAGCGAAGTTTGATCGTGATCTTCACCGATTTATTGGACGATCCTTCCAGATTGGATGAATTCATGCAGAGTATTCAGCATATGAAGCACAACAAGCACGAAGTGGTTTTGTTTCACGTAATGGATAAAGCAACCGAAATTGACTTTGATTTAGGACACAACCCGATCAATCTGATCGATATGGAAACCGGCGAAAAAATGAAACTTCAGCCGGCCGAGATCAAAGAAAAATACACCACGGAAATCAATCGTTACTTCAATGAAGTGAATTTGAAATGTACGCAGTACAATGTCGATTTCTATACAGTAGATATCAAAGATCCGATTCAGGATGTGCTGGTGAAGTACTTATTGAAAAGACAGAAACTATATTAAGTAAAATGTTAAAATGCAAAAGTTAAAAAGTGATTCGTGTTTTTTCACTTTTATCTTAAGCTCAAGGTTGATGCGCCTTATCCAACAAATCCAGGATTGATTTCACCGGACTGAATGTTGTACTCGGGATCTCCACAAAAACAGTATTCCATTTTGCCATTGAACCGTTCCAAAGCCCCGGTAGTTCTACAAACTGTACAGTTTGCCCTTTATTGGATTTCGTTACCTTAAAATACGCGTTATCGTCTTTGTATGCCTCCAGATCCAGTTTGGAACCATCGCTGTTTTTTCCCTGACAAACCATCATCACGGGATTGAAATGCGAACTTTGAACCATCACACGAACCTGATCGTTTTTCGGATTGATCTGAGCTTTCTCTACAATTTGTTTGGTGATTTCACCATTGTTTTCAACCCAGAAAGGGCCTCCACCCGGTTGTCCTTCATTGCGAACCATCCCGCAAATACGAAGCGGCCTGTTCAACAGCGATAATTTATCCACGTTGGGCAAATCATTCACCGATTCATGGAACAATTGATACTTTTCATTGAATGAGTTCCATGCTCCTTCCGAAAAATCATCTGCCAACAGATTGATTTCTTTCTGAACCTCGAGAAACAATCCACCAAGCATACGCTGTGTTTTGATCGCAGTTTCCGAATGATTGTAATGCTGAATGTTGTCAATGTTTTTAATAAACACCAGATCCGCATCCACCTGATTGAAATTCTCCAAAAGAGCTCCATGACCCGCCGGACGAGTCAGAATATCACCTTCCGGCGAAACAATCGGTTCAAAATGATCATCAAAAGCAATGGCATTCGTTTCCGGATTCTGAACAGAGAAATCCACATCAAATTTCTTCGATGTCATTCCCTCCAGAAATTCCAATTGACGTTGAATATATTCCTGAAATTTCGGTTGAATGGTAAAATGAAACGAACACGCATTCTGGTTCAGCAGCTGCCCCTGAACGACATGTTCCTGAATCGGACACAATAAAAAAGGTCCGTTTTTATGAAACGGAATCAATCCTTTCGGCAAATGCGCCAAACCATATCCTTTGTTGTTCAGAATGAAGGATACAAACGCATCCAGATCCATACTCCGGTTTCTCAGAGCTTTTTGAATAGATGCCGGAAACTGATAGAAAAAAGCAAAATCCTCAATGTGCGTTAAAAAGCGTTCTACATAACCGCTGTTGCTTTCATTCGGATTATCCAGAAACTCAAACAAGAAATGAAACATCCGGGAACCCGACCCTGAAGCAGGAATAAAGAATGCGATCTTTTTATCCGACTGGTAAAACGATTGTGCCAGATCCTCTATTTTGTCTTCTGCCAAAGCAATAATTCCTTCGTGGATCTTACATGCCGAGATCAGATTCAGACTCGGTTGTGGTGCACGCAAGCGTTCAAGTTGTATTTCTATTGTAGTTTTTAGCATAAGCATGCTTTCTGTAGCCTTTTTTCGTTTCTTTGTGTCATGCAAAATTCCAGATCAATTTTCGGATTTTTACTTAAATCAAAAGGCAGACATGGTATTCATTCTCCCTTTGTTTTTGACTTTGTTGACAACTGTTTAACGACAAAAGTGGATAAAAATTTCCTCACTTCCCGAAAAATTTGGCAACAAATCACCAAAAAGAACCGTGAAACTTTCAAAATCACGGATTTAGGTGTCGGTTCAAAGCAAATGGGGAGCACCAGATCGGTTGCTGAACTGGCAAAAAAAGCAAGCAGCAATGGTCTTTACGGAGAATTATTGTGGAAAATTGCACATTACTACAAGCCGGCATTCATGCTTGAACTCGGAACTTCTATCGGAACCGGGAGCATTCATCTGAAAGCCGGAAATCCGGATTCGCATTTAATAACCGTTGAAGGCTGTGATGCCATTCTTTCCAAGGCTCTGCAGCAATTTGACTACTGGAAACTTTCAGGAATAACGACGATCTGCAGCTCTTTTGACGACTTCCTTCAACTTCCCCCTATCGGAAAATACGATTTGGCTTTTATAGACGGAAATCATTCGGGAGAAGCCACATTAAACTATGTCAACAAGCTTTTTGAGCAATCTCATAATCAAACAATTTTCATCCTGGATGATATTCGCTGGAACGACGATATGTGGGAAATGTGGCAGCAGTTGGTTTCTGATGAACGCTTTCACGTTTCTATCGATTTGGGAAGAATGGGATTGTTGTGGCGCAGAGAAGAACAAACGAAAGAGCATTTTGTTTTGCGCCCGAAGATCTTTAAAAACAGATTATTTTAGAAACCAATGGGGGTGAAAATTTTTCGCCCCCATTGGTTTATTTCTTATTTCGGAGCAGAACCCATCGTAACGACATAGCGAAGAATTTTCTCTTCTCCTGCCGCATCCAATGTGTTTCCGTTCTTTGCATTTGCTTTTTTCACCATGCGCGGAACAATCGTATTCCATTGTTCTTCCGTTCGTGATGCAGGTTTTTTCAATCCGTGACACAAAGCGCAATTCGCTTCAAACAACTTCTTCCCGTCATTCAGATCCGTCAAAGTATATCCGGGAAATTTCCCCTGTACACGTTCAACATCTGCCTGAGAAGGCATTGATTCCACTTTCGCTCCGCTATTTTTTGCTGTTCCGCACGCTGCCAGCATAACGGTACAGGCAATTACTGATACTAATTGGTTCTTCTTCATAACTACTTTTGATATATTGGTGTTCTTTTCAGGAGGTAGTTCAAGGTAACTTTATACGCATCATCCGAACTCCAAAAGGATTGGTGATCCTGTGAAAAAATGGTTTCCCCCTTATCTGTATATATATTCATGGTAACATTCGTCGAATAGTTTTGTGTCGTATATGAAGACGAATATCCGTTAACCGTTCCGACTGTTCTGTTATTGTTCTGATTTGTTTTTGCATTAACCGATGTTGAACCGCTTGAATTGCTGCTTACAGAAGTCAGATCCTGCGTAATTGTTCCCTGAATCACGTATTCTACTCCCAGAATATTGCAAATTTCGCCCATTGTAAAACTGCGGACATTCGCCCCCGTAATTCCTGCTTTCAGCAACAAGGCATTGGTTGTTTGTGTTGGCTGCACAGTCATATAGCCCGAATGCGCATTCATAATCGAATAAACTTCGTTTTGCACTTTGTAAGTCATTTCCTGACCTGCGTCCTGCTTGTTCATCAAATAACTGAATGGTAGAATAGCAATCTTGTTCTGATGCGACTCCAGGCCTGATTTGGAGATCGAATCTGCTTTGCCTGAACTTGGTTTCGGTGAATTGAAAATCTCCACTCTGCCGCTAGAAAACGTAATCTTCGCGATATCACTTTTCTTGATCTGATAAACCAGCGTTTCACCGGAATACACGAACTTGATATCGGTATCTCCTATTTCCTGGACCTTTCCGGTCAGTTCTTCTCCTGAAGTTTTCAGGACGATATCATTTTTCAAAGTGGATTGTGCAAAGCTCATAAATTGGCACAGCAAAAAAATCCCGAGAGTGGCGATTAATTTCATAGTTTTTGTTTTCGTTCTACCAAATGTAAGAAAATTCCCGAATTCCTCCCACCCTGTTTTATTCAATTCAAACGGAAAATAACTACATTTAAATCATGAAAGTTTATACCAAAAAAGGAGATAAAGGAACAACCGGATTGATTGGAGGAACGCGTCTGCCGAAACACCACATCCGCATTGAAAGCTACGGAACGGTGGATGAACTGAATAGTTATATCGGATTGCTGCGTGATTTGATCAATGAAGATTCCAAATCCGAAGTACTGATCGAAATTCAGGATCGTCTTTTCACCATCGGTTCGCATTTGGCGGCTGATCCTGTAAAATCTAAAATGACTTTACCGGAATTGTACGAAAGCGATATTACTTTTCTCGAAAATCACATCGATGCGATGGATGCCGACATTCCTCCCATGAAGTTTTTTGTACTTCCGGGCGGAAATGTGATCGTTTCTCAATGTCATATTGCCCGCTGCATTTGCCGCAGAGCCGAACGATTGGTCGCTCAACTCAGTGAATCCGAGCCGGTAAACCCCTTGATCAGCGCCTACATGAATCGTCTTAGCGACTACCTTTTTGTGTTGTCCAGAAAACTGGCTCATGAATTAAATGCGACGGAAACCCCATGGAAGCCAAGAACTAACTGATTAAAAGCTTCTTAAGAAGTTTTTTTTTGAATCCTTGACAAAACACTTGGTTTTTTTTAGAATAAGATTATTTTTGCGCAAATAAACATACAATATCACTAAGACATGTACTGGACATTAGAACTCGCATCATACCTGGAAGACGCTCCATGGCCTGCAACAAAAGACGAATTGATCGATTATGCTATTCGTGCAGGAGCTCCTTTAGAAGTAGTTGAAAACCTACAAGATTTAGAAGATGAAGGTGATGTATATGAAAGCATCGAAGAAATTTGGCCAGATTATCCGTCTAAAGACGACTTCTTATTCAATGAAGATGAATATTAAATTCATATCTATTTAAAAAAGGTTCTCAATTCGGGAACCTTTTTTTGTATCCATCTTTTCTGTTCATGTCAGTTCGAGTAACGGAGCTTGATGAAGGTTTATTGAGAACACCTTCCCATTCCTCATCAATAAATCAAGTATGGATATAGCATAGGTTAAGCATCGATACCGTATGAAAAAGTTATGGATCTGACGACTTATTTCCAATCTTCGGAATACAGATTCAGCCCGGTTCTATTTCGGAATTAACAACCTCTTTAAGCCTTACCTCATCTTCTCAAACATGTAAAATACCTAAAAAAGAATTCCCAATAAAAAAAGCACCGGTCAAACAACCGATGCTTTTTCAATTTCAATTGAATTGCTTCTTAGTGTTTCACAATTCGCATCATCTGCGGAAAAAAACAATGTGCCAACTAAATTCCCGGGCAAATCATTGTACAACAAAAAAGACCCATCCGATATTACGAATGGGCCTTCCGATATGTTTATTTTCAGTCTTAAACGTTAAATCTGAAATGCATGATGTCTCCATCCTGCACAATGTATTCTTTTCCTTCTACTTTAAATTTCCCTGCTTCTTTCACAGCTGCTTCAGAACCCAAGGTCGTGTAATCTTCGTACTTCATAACTTCTGCACGAATAAATCCTTTTTCAAAATCAGTGTGAATAACACCTGCAGCCTGAGGAGCAGTTGCACCGATCGGAACAGTCCATGCGCGAACTTCCTTCACTCCTGCAGTGAAATACGTTTGCAGATTCAATAAGGAATAAGCTGAACGGATCAAACGATTGACTCCCGGTTCTTCCAAACCAAGTTCTTCCAGGAACATCTGGCGCTCTTCGTATGTTTCCAATTCTGTAATATCCGCTTCAATTTTTGCTCCGACAATCAGAATCTGAGCATTTTCATCCTTTACAGCCTCACGAACTGCTTCCACATGCGCGTTTCCTGTTTTTACAGCAGATTCCTCCACGTTACAAACGTACATAACCGGCTTCGATGTAATCAACTGGAATTTCTGAACGATTTCTGCTTCTTTTTCATCAAAACTCATGGAACGAACAGATTTCCCCTGCTCCAAAGTAGCTTTGATTGCCAATGCCAAATCATTTTCTTTTACCACTTCCTTGTCTCCCGACTTCAGGTTGCGTGCTAAGGATTGAATGCGTTTTTCAATTGATTCCAAATCTTTCAATTGAAGTTCAATATCGATAATCTCTTTATCACTTACCGGATTTACACGTCCGTCTACGTGAATAATGTTTCCATCTTCAAAGCAGCGCAGTACATGTAAAATCGCATCAGTTTCACGGATATTTGCCAAAAATTGATTTCCAAGACCTTCACCTTTCGAAGCTCCTTTCACTAAACCTGCAATGTCAACGATTTCCATGGTGGTAGGAACCACTCTTTCAGGATTGACCATCGATTCCAATTTCTCCAAACGAGGATCCGGAACTGAAATAGTTCCTACATTCGGTTCGATAGTACAGAAAGGAAAATTCGCAGATTGCGCCTTAGCGTTAGATAAACAATTAAACAATGTCGATTTACCAACATTCGGCAAACCAACTATTCCGCATTTCAATGCCATAAAAAAAATTTGTGCAAAGATAAGAAAAAGCTCAAGCTTTTGAAGACTGAGTTACAACAAACGTTAGTGCGACAGTAACGAGGGATAATTACGAATTCAGAATTGCGAATGGTTGAATTTGTTGCTATTAAATATTGATTCAAATCCTAATTTTTATTATCTTAAGTAAGAAACACTATTTACATATCAGAAAATATTATTCAAAAAAAGAGCTTTGATTTTTCTATCCAAATCATTGAAACTTACAAATCGTTGATTGCTGAAAAAAAAGAATTCGTCCTTTCAAAGCAGCTTCTGAGATCAGGAACTTCAATCGGAGCAAATATTGCCGAAGCTGTTCATGGACAATCAACAAAGGATTTCATACATAAACTTCAGATTTCACGAAAAGAAGCAAACGAAACACTTTATTGGTTAAATCTACTTGAAGCAACGGATTTCTTAAAACAGGAAATTGCATCAAGACTTATTAAGCTATGCGATGAATTAATGAGGATTCTAACATCAATAATCAAAACAGCAGGAAGTAAACTTAAATAACTACCCGTAAAATTCTCTTGGTGTCTAAGATCAATGCATTCGCAATTCGCAATTCGCAATTCGCAATTCGCAATTCGCAATTCGCAATTCGCAATTCGCAATTCATTTACTATTTTCGCATCGGAGCAAAATCAAATCTTCCCGTTATGTTATTTCGTAAGCTATTTTTCATCTGCACACTTTTTTCTCTCGGAGCTGCAAACGGCCAGCAAAGTGATTCATTAAAAATCCGGCAGCTTTTTGACGAAGCATTGTTAAGAGGAAACGCATATGAAGATTTACGATCGTTATGTAAAGGAATCGGGGCGCGTTTGTCAGGATCATCTCAGGCTCAGATGGCTGTTGAATGGGGAAAACGAAAAATGGAAGCCTATGGTTTTGACAAAATCTACCTGCAACCGGTCATGGTTCCGCATTGGGAAAGAGGAAACAAGGAAGTAGCCTGGTTTCAAAGTGCTTCCGGAGAACCTGTCCCGGTCGATATTCTTGCATTGGGAGGTTCAATCGGAACAAACGGCATGCTCAAGGCAGAAGTGATCGAATTCAAATCGCTGGACGAACTCAGAAAAGCATCGAAAACAACTGTTCAGGGAAAAATTGTATTTCTGAATCAGGCAATGAATCCTGCCGATATCGTGACATTCAAAGCATACGGAGGCTGCTACAGCATTCGCGGAGAAGGAGCTGTTGAAGCTTCAAAACTGGGAGCTGTTGGTGTTGTCATCCGCTCCCTGGCTCTTCCCGAAGATCATTTTCCGCATACCGGCTCCATGCATTACGAAGCTGAAACGAAAAAAATTCCTGCCGGGGCTTTATCAACAGTTTCGTCTAACGAACTTTCCAAAGCACTTTCCAAAGGAAAAGTAAACCTCATCGTGGAAATGGACTGCAGAGATTTCCCGGATGAACCTTCGTTCAATGTCATGGGAGAAATCACCGGAAGCGAAAAGCCAAATGAAATCATCACTATTGGTGGACATCTGGATTCATGGGATGCCGGTGAAGGTGCGCACGACGACGGAGCAGGAATTGTTCACTGCATGGAAGCATTGAGAATTCTGAAAGCTACCGGAATCAAACCGAAACATACTATTCGCGTGGTTTTCTTTATGAACGAAGAAAACGGAAACCGGGGAGGAATTGCATACGCAGAATGGGCTAAGAAAGAAAATCAAAAACAAATTGCAGCTGTAGAAAGCGATCGTGGAGGTTTTACACCACACGGATTTGAATGCGATGGAAAAGAATCCTATATTCAACTGATCAAAGGCTTTGCCCCGATTCTGGAACCTTACGGACTGCATCATTTTGCAGCCGGATACGGAGGAGTTGATATCAGTCCGCTGAAACGATCCTACGACGGAATTCCACTTTTCGGTTTTGTACCGGATTCTCAGCGCTATTTTGATTTCCATCATGCGGCAAGTGATGTTTTTGAAAGTGTCAACAAACGCGAACTGGAACTGGGTTGTGCAAGTATGGCGGCTTTTGTGTATTTATTGGATAAAGCATTGTAATCATGAGTAATCAAAATCACTTCATCGGAAGACCAAATACTGAATTCGCGCCGGCTTATGCCAAGTACTACTTCGACAGAACAATCGGACAGGATAATCTGATGCTTACCATGGAGCGGGATCTGGAACAAACGGTTTCTTTTATTGAAAGTCTTCCGGAAAACAAAGCCGATTTTCAATACGCTGACGACAAATGGACACTTAAAGGTGTGCTTCTTCATATCATCGAAACAGAACGCATTTTTCAATACCGCGCACTCCGGTTCTCGAGAAAAGATCATACTCCGATAGAAGGATTTGACGAAGGATGGTATGCACAGCACAACAATACGGATCAGCGCACATTGAATGATCTGAAAGAGGAGTTTTACGATGTCCGGAAAGCCGGAATCTCGCTTTTTCGGGGAATGACTGCGGCTATGCTGGATGAAGTCGGAACTGCAAACAACAGCCCGAATACTGCCAGAAACCTTGGCTGGATGATTATCGGACACGGAATTCATCACTGCAATATTATCAAAGAACGCTATTTGGTTGATACGGACGAGATCTTTTAATCCTTGCTTCAATCCCCATTCCCGGTTGCTTTCAATCAGTGAAAAATCGCTGTTTTTATAGAAATCCGGGCCTCATTTTCATCTTTATCTGCTCTTTAATACGGCACATCTATTAAAAACAGGTAGTGGTCGAATGGTTATACTTCATAATTAAATCGGTTTTTTTTAACAAAAAGCTTGTTTTTAGTAAAGATTTTTATTTATATTTAGTTTAAATCATACTTAATTTTTTAGTTATGAAGAAACCATTATTCACTTTCGCTATCTGTATGGCCTTTGTTTCCGTTTTCGGACAAAGCGCCGACAGGAAATTTGCCCTTGGCATCAATGGAGGTTTATCGGATTATTATGGTGAACTTAATCAGCAATGGTTCAATATGAACAAGGCCTATCGCGGACAACTCGGTTTGTCCGGAAACTACTATCTGAATCCCTGGTTTAACCTCGGTTTGGATGCTACTGTCGGAAAACTGGGTTTTCACTTGCCCAATGGAATGGGGTACCGTGCAGACATGGGACAAGCCAATCTGAATCTGAAATTCAAGTTTAACAATGGAAAATGGATCAAGGAAGATGCCGTATTTCAGCCTTACATTTTCATTGGAACCGGATTTGCTCATTACCTGAAAGACAAAGACAACCTGAATATCGCAGGAACAGACTGGACAGGAAATGCAGGATTGGGATTCAACATCATGGTGAATGAAAAATTCGGGTTCAATTATAACCTGAATTATGCCTATACCAGCCGCGACTACCGCGACCATCGTTCCACCGGGAAGAATGATCAGTTCATGATTCACACGATCGGAGTATTGTTCCCGCTTGGAAAAACAAAAGATACAGATGGTGACGGAGTTGGAGATCGACGCGATAAATGCGCAAATACTCCGGCAGGTGTCAGCGTAGACCTTTATGGTTGTCCTCTTGATAAAGACAAAGACGGAATTGCGGATTACCAGGATAAATGTCCGGACGTTGCAGGAATTTCTTCCATGAATGGCTGTCCGGATACAGACGGCGACGGAATCACAGATGCAGATGATGCTTGTCCGAAAGTTGCCGGTGTGAGCAGTGCAAAAGGTTGTCCGGATGCAGATGGCGACGGAATCACAGATGCAGAAGACGCTTGTCCGAATGTCAAAGGATTGGCTTCCATGAAAGGTTGTCCGGATGCAGACGGTGACGGAGTGACTGACGCAGATGATGCCTGTCCGAAAGTAAAAGGTCTTGCGAAATTCAAAGGCTGTCCGGATACGGATGAAGATGGTGTTCCTGACAATGAAGACAAATGCCCTAAAATTGCAGGTGTTGCTTCAAACAACGGTTGTCCGGAAATCAAAGCAGAAACACTCAAAGTCTTCGAAAAAGCATTGAAAGGCATCCAGTTTGAAACAGGAAAAGACATCATTAAGAAAACATCCTTCGGAGTTTTGGATAATGTGGTGAAAATCATGAAAGAAAATCCAAGCTATCAACTGGATATTAACGGACATACAGACAGTCAGGGAGATGATGCTAAAAACATGGCACTTTCTCAAAAACGGGCTGAAGCTGTAAAAGCGTATCTGGTGAAAAAAGGAGTTGAAGCAGAAAGATTAAATCCTATCGGTTTTGGAGAAACCAAACCAAAAGCAAGTAACGATACAAAAGAAGGACGTTCGGAAAACCGACGTGTGGAGTTTGTTGTGAAATTTTCAGAATAAGTAAATCAATGAAAGATGCAGAAAGGGAGGATCGAAAGGTCTTCCCTTTTTGTTTTGGAGTATTTTCATCTGAAATTCGCATGGTTTCTCACTGATCGAAAACACATTCATTCCTCCTCTTCTATCAGATGACTAATCAAACGTTTATAAAGCCACCAGCCCGATTTCGGGACATTCCCCGAAAAAAGAAAGCACGAAGGATTACACACCGCTCCGTGATTTAGCTGCCCTGTTCATTTCTTGGTTAATTAATTTTCATCACAAATTGGTAATATCAGCTTTATTACTGCTAAATTTGCACCCTGAACTGTTAATCGGACATCGAATCGGTTAATGGAAAATGAACAAGTATGGCAGATATTTTTGATAAAATTGAACGTAACCGTGGACCAATCGGTCAATATTCTAAAGGAGTTCATGGTTATTTTACCTTTCCAAAGTTAGAAGGTGAACTAGGTAACAAAATGATTTTCCGCGGAAAAGAATGTTTGGTTTGGTCTTTGAACAACTACTTAGGATTAGCAAATCATCCGGAAGTTCGTGAAGCTGATGCAAAAGCAGCAGAACAATACGGTTTGGCTTATCCGATGGGAGCTCGTATGATGACAGGTCAGACAAGCGAACACGAAAAATTGGAAAATGAGTTAGCTGAATTCATGGGAATGGAGGATTGTATCCTTTTGAACTTCGGATATCAGGGAATGGTTTCTGCTATCGATTGTTTGGTTGATCGCAATGATATCATCGTATACGATTCAGAAGCACATGCTTGTATTCTGGACGGAATGCGTTTGCATACAGGTAAGCGTTTCGTATTCCAGCACAACGACATGGAAAGCTTCGATAAGCAAATGAAAAATGCTACTCGTTTGGCAGAACAAACAGGTGGTGGAATTTTGGTTATCACTGAAGGAGTTTTCGGAATGGCAGGTGATCAGGGGAAACTGAAAGAAATCGTTGAATTCCGTAAATCCGGTAAATACGACTTCCGTTTGTTCGTTGATGATGCTCACGGATTCGGAACACTTGGTAAAACAGGACAAGGTGCCGGTGAAGCTCAGGGAGTTCAAAACGAAATCGACGTATTGTTCGGAACGTTTGCAAAATCCATGTCTTCTATCGGAGGATTTATCTGTGCGAAAGAATCAATCGTTGAATTCTTCCGTTACAACATGCGTTCGCAAATGTTTGCAAAGGCTTTGCCTATCACGATTACGATCGGAGCACGCAAGCGTTTGGAATTGTTGCGTACACGTCCTGAATTGAAAGATAAATTGTGGGAGATCGCAGATGCGCTTCAATCAGGATTTAAAAATGCAGGTTTCGATATCGGTGCAAGTAATTCTCCTGTAACTCCGGTTTTCATGAAAGGAAATCTGGCAGAAGCAACGAATTTGACTTTCGATTTACGTGAGAACTACAATATTTTCTGTTCAATCGTTATTTATCCTGTAGTTCCTAAAGACGTAATCATGTTGCGTATCATCCCTACTGCAGCTCACACGTTGGAGGATGTAACTTACACGATCGAAACATTCAAGAAGTTGAAAGACAAATTGGATTCAGGAGCTTACAAGGCTGATGAATTGGCAGCTGTTGAAGTAGACCGAAAAAAGTAAGAGAAGTATCTATTCTAAATATTTAAGTCCTGACATTTATAGTCAGGACTTTTTTTTGCTCTTGACCCAAATAATTAGTGCTTCATTCGGTTCAGGCTCTCAAAGAATCAGTATATTCACGACATAAAATAGTGGAATGTCTACGCTACTTCAAAGTATTACAACGCCCCCATCCATCGGAACCGGTGATTATGAGTTAGAAACAAAGTATGTTCTGGCATACAGAATGTCCTTGTTCTTATCCCTGACAATCGGTTTGCTGACTGTTGTTTTGCTCATCTACTTCGATATCATTGTAGCGTTGATCACATCAATAGCATTTTTTGCAGTTGTAGCGACAACATTATACATCCGGAAAACAAAAAGCTACCTCATCCCGACCATTGTATTCAATATTATCGGCGCACTTTGCTGCACTACGACCCTGTTTTTCGTTCACAATCAGCCGCATTTTGTAGATAGTTTCTGGATCACCATCAATATTCTGTTCGTATTTCTGGTTCTCGGCCCAAAATGGGGCCTGGCTTTCTCCATCTTTCATGCAACATGCATGGCCTGTTATTACCTGTTCTTTTTTGCGTATCAAATGCGGCATTTAGGAGAAATTACCGACGAACAGGTCATTAGTACAATGGTCAATTCAACGCTTTGTTTTGCAATTATCGGTTATTTGGGTTGGGAAAACATCCGCACAAATGAAGTTGCGAAGAAAAAACTGAGTGAAGCACAAGATGTTTTACGGGTTCAATACAACATCATTTCCAAGCAAAACGAAGAAAAAACCGTGATGCTGAAAGAAATTCACCACCGGGTGAAAAACAACCTGCAGATTATTACGAGTTTACTTCGTTTGCAATCGCGTGAATTAGAGAACCCGGAAGCCATTGCCAAATTCAAGGATGCCACGCACCGGGTGATTGCCATGTCTATGATTCACGAAAAAATGTATCAAAGCGATCATTTGTCCACGCTTCATTTACGTGAATATTTACATGATCTGTCTACGGATTTACTTTCGTCTTATCAATCCGGTTATTCGGTCAATCTGAATATCGAATGCGATATTGAATCTATTGGTCTGAGATCCATTGTGCCTATTGCCCTTATTCTGAATGAATTGATTTCGAACTCTCTGAAATATGCCTTTGACGATTACGAAAACTGCCTCATTTCCATTTCTTTCATGCATTTTCAGGGCAAAAAATGTAAACTGATCTACAAAGACAGCGGAACCTGGAAAGCTCCGTCAAGACAAGGCTCTTTTGGTTTGGATCTCATCGAATCACTCACCGATCAGCTGGAAGGAACCATGGAATTAAAGACTTATCCTGAAACGAGTTTCGAGATCATTTTCAGTCCGCAGGAAGACCGCTAGTTAATTGAATTACCTGATGTCTAACATAAAAACATTCGCAATCATTGAATTCTCAAAATCTCCTTCACAGCCGTTGAAACGTACTCCACTCCTATTGCAATGACAATAAATCCGATAATTCTCGAAATGGCATTGATTCCCGACGCTCCCAAAGCTTTCACGATAAAATGCGAAGTTCTCAGAATCAAATAAATAGACAAGCAAACCGCAACAATTGCGCAGACGGATGAAATTTGCTGATATTGATTGGTAAACGACTGATTGTAGGCAATTAACAAAGAAATAGAACCTGGACCAGCCAGCATCGGGATGGCTAACGGAGTTAATGAAACTTCGGACCTTGTTTCCATATCAGCCTGAACACTTGCTTTCTTCATTCCTTTATGTTTGGTAAAAGATCCGGTAAGCAGCGCAAATCCGGAAGTGGTAATGATCAAACCGCCTGCCAAACGCAGCGAATTGATCGAGATTCCGAAGAAATTCAGAACATAACTTCCGGCGAAAAAAGAGATCAATAAAATGATACACACATTAATAGAAGTCCAAAGTGATGTTTTGTCCCGGTTGTGTTTCGAATCATCTTTCGTCAGTCCCACAAAAACAGGAACGGTTCCTAAAGGGTTTAAAACAGAGAATAGTGCTGCAAAAATGCTGATAAAAAGTTCCATTTTTTTTCTGCAAAATTCTCCTTATTCCACTGCTTTAATGTTAGGTGAACATTAATTGTTAATTACGAAATGCCAATTCCCGATGAAAAAGGTTCAAATAATTCAAAAGGATTAAATTCCGATAGCTATCGAAATCAATGATCCGTAATTCGTAATTTAGTAAATAAAGAACCCATGGAAAAAGAACAGCTTGAAGCACTCGCAGCTCAACTAGGAAATCCTTCAGGAGAAAAAGGGATTGAAGTTGCTGAAATGATGAATGAAACCAATATCGGAATGACCAAAAATTCCATTTCAAACCTTCAATTAGCAGCAGGCGATTCCATTTTGGAATTGGGTCATGGAAACGCAGGGCATCTCGATTTTCTGTTATCTCAATCAAACGATCTTCACTATACAGGTTTGGAAATTTCGACTTTAATGCACGAAGAAGCCAAACAATTAAACCGGAATGCTTTTGAATCCGGAAAAGCGCGTTTCCTTCTTTATGACGGAGAGAAAATGCCGCTCGAAGCAGATACTGTCGACAAAGTTTTCACCGTAAACACGATTTATTTCTGGAAAGATCCGAAAATGGTTTTTTCCGAGTTGTCACGGATTTTGAAACCGAACGGAACACTTGCTCTTACCTTTGCTCACCGCAGTTTCATGGAAATGCTTCCTTTCACCGCTTTCGGGTTCACACTCTACAATCCGGATGAAATTCTTGAGATCATTTCCGGAACGAACTTCCAGCTGGATCGTGCGGATGAACAAACAGAAGTCGTAAAAACAAAAACAGGTGAATCAGTAGAGCGATTTTTCTCTACATTGGTTCTGAAAAACAAACTTTAAAATGAATCGGGAACACACATACAAAGCGCTTATTTCCTGGACGGGAAACAGAGGCGAAGGAACAAGCAGTTATACCTCCTACGATCGGAACTTCGATGCTCACGTAGCCGGAAAACCGGATTTATCGTGCTCTGCAGATTCCGCATTCCGCGGAGACAGCACAAAACACAACCCGGAAGACCTATTCATCATCTCCCTTTCAAGTTGTCACATGCTTTGGTATCTACATCTTTGTGCCGATGCAGGAATCATTGTTTCAGATTATCAGGACACTCCTCTCGGAACCATGGTTGAAGACAAAAATGGTGGTCATTTTGTTTCGGTCGTACTTCATCCGGAAGTTGTGATCACAGATGCAGCACGAATTGAAGAAGCCAACCGTTTGCACCATGAAGCCCGCAAACAGTGTTTCATTGCGAACTCCTGTAATTTTCCGGTAACTCACATCGCCAACTGTTCCGTGAAAAATTCCTGATTCGGGTCAGAAACAAAAAACTGAAATAGTTGCTAACTTTGCGGGAAGCATGAATAAAAAGAAAGGTAACAAGTCGATTCGAAGAGCAAGGTATGTTCTCTACAAAGAAACACTGGTTGATTTTAAGGAGCATTTCTGGACCTTTTTCGGCTCTTTTTTCGGAATCGGTTTAATTGCTTTTATTCAGTCGCTGTCACTCGACAGACTTGAAAACATTTTCCTGATCGGTTCTTTCGGAGCCAGTAGCGTTTTGATCTACGGAGCAATTCAAAGTCCTTTGGCACAGCCTAGAAATCTGGTTGGAGGACATGTTATTTCAGCTTTCATCGGTGTGTGCGTTTTTAAATTGATCCCCGAACCTGTCTGGATTTCGGCACCGCTGGCAGTGAGTTTATCTATTGTGGCCATGCAAATGACCAAAACACTTCACCCTCCCGGAGGAGCAACTGCTTTGATCGCCGTAATCGGAACTCCGAAAGTGAAAGCATTGGGATTTACCTATGTTCTTTCTCCTGTTTTAACAGGCGTTCTTATTTTATTGGTAGTTGCACTGATTGCAAATAATCTGACCAAAAACAGAAAATACCCTACGAATAACCGCCTGACCAAGTACATCCGCAAGAAGAAAAAGAAAAAACATAAAGCTCTGCCGCTCGATGGAACAAAAGTGTGAAAAAGGGCATCGTTATTTCAAAACAAGTGACTGCCCTACTTGTCCTGTTTGTGAGAATTTGAGAAAAGCAGAAAGCGGAATCTTTTCCGTTCTTTCAGCTCCGGCAAGAAGAGCACTTGAAAACGCACAAATCGACTCGCTTGAAAAGTTGTCGCTTTTTAGTGAAAAGGACATCCTAAAACTCCACGGAATCGGTAAAAGTTCCATTCCTGTCCTCAAAAGACTCCTAATCGAAAACGGGCTTTCGTTCAAACTTTAATTTGGATTATATTTATCTGAAATTGGACGCCAGGGTACTAGCTGTCGCTATCTAAACGTCCTGAAATATAAAGGAAATGAAGACTTTCACCAACGTAGACGAATACATCCTGGAGTTTGAAAACGAAACCTGGGAGCGATTAATTGCTATCAGAAAATTGATTCTGGAAACTGCTCCGGAAGCCGTCGAATCGATCTCTTATGGAATGCCTGCTTATAAAGTCAATGGAAAACCGTTGGTTTATTTCGCAGGATACAAATCACATATCGGATTCTATGCCACTCCAACCGGACATGAAGCCTTTGCAAAGGAATTATCGAAATACAAACAAGGAAAAGGATCTGTTCAATTTCCATTGAATGAGCCACTTCCTATAAAGTTGATCAAAGAAATGGTGCTGTTTCGGTTGGCGGAGAGTCATGAAAAACACAGTTCCGGTAAGAAGAAGAGCGCTAGCTGATGAAGACTACGTTTACAATTTTATCCGTTTCATAACCGTTAGAAACCTTTAGAGGCCCGCTACCAGTGGTTTTCAAGAAAAACGCACTTGCCCGGAAGTTATTTTTTCCTTATTTGAACCGTTTGAAATCCTGATTCTCTTCCAAGCAAAATTTCGAGTCGGTACTTATTCCCCGGTTCTATGTGCAAAGAGTCAATAACAAAATCCGGAGACTCGCGACAAAGGACTTTAATGGAGTAATCACCCGGTTTCACAGTTATTTCATTGGATTTTGTGCGATCATACTCGTACAAAGCATTTGTTTTTGATCTCAACTCGGAAAGTAGAATTTCTGTGGAATTGTAGTAAGAATCCTTATTCAGCCAATTCAAATGCAGTGAAAAAACGGACAATGTATCATCAATTGGTTCAACAGATTGGCTGATTAATTTGGAAGGCACTCCGGGCACATATTCACAAACCAACTGTCCATTCGATTTTCTGGATGCACAGGAACAAATAATAATCGCCATTGAAAACAGCAATAAGATTCTTGATATCAAATGAATATGCTTTGTAATGACCGTTAGTGATGATTTCATTTTTATTTCAAAATTAGCTTCTAAATTATGAGAAATTCCTTTTCAGGGAAAATACTGAAGATCAGAAACTACTAAATACAGTCATAAAAAAGGAATTATTACCTTCGAAAAAACTTTTTCCATGAAATTGTTACTTGTTATTTTTTTATTGGCCTTTACACTTCCGGCTTATAGTCAATTCTCCCAGGCGGATTCGCTGCGCGGAGGATACGGACCTACCCGCAATTGGTGGGATTTGAAACACTATGATCTGAGTGTGGAATTCGATATCGGGAAAAAAGAAATTCGCGGAAAAAATGTCATCACTTTCGACAAATCAGAAAACGGATTAAAGGAAGTGGTTGTTGTGAGTACACTACAGCTTGACCTGCAGGATCCAATGATTTTAGACAGTGTTTCTATCAATGGAAGCATGGTTCCTCATTCGAAAATCACCAAAAAAGGAGCCGCTTATCTGATTCTTTTTGAATCACATGACGGAGCTGAACAAACAAGCAATGAGTTGATCGCTTATTTTCACGGGAAACCGCGTGTTGCACAAAATCCGCCCTGGGACGGAGGAATTATCTGGTCGAAAGATAAAAACGACAAGCCGTGGGTTTCTGTTGCTTGTCAGGGATTGGGAGCCAGCGTCTGGTTTCCGTGCAAAGATTCCCAATACGACGAGCCGGATAACGGAGTAACAATGCATTATACTTGTCCGGCTGATCTGGTTTGTGTCAGCAACGGATTATTTCTCGGAAAAGAAGTTTTGAAGAACGATCAGGCAAGGTATTCCTGGACGGTTAAAAATCCGATCAACAATTACTGCATGATTCCTTACATCGGAGATTACGTGAACATTCACGACCATTTCTACGGTGAAAAGGGAAACCTGGAAATCGATTACTGGGTTTTGAGAGGAAACGAAGAAAAAGCAAAAAAACAATTTCAGGATGCTCCGAAAACACTGAAAGCGCTGGAATATTGGTTCGGACCTTATCCTTTCTATGAAGACGGATACAAATTGGTCGAAGCCCCGCATTTGGGGATGGAACATCAAAGTGCAGTTGCTTACGGAAACGGATTTCAAAACGGATACATGGGGCGCGATTTAAGCGGAACGGGAGAAGGTTTGAAATGGGATTTCATCATTGTTCACGAAAGCGGGCACGAATGGTATGGAAATAACATTACTTCCAAAGATATTGCAGACATGTGGATTCACGAAGGATTTACCTGCTACAGCGAAACACTTTTCACCGATTATTGGTTTGGAACCGAGGCCGGAGACAAATATTGCCGCGGATTGCGTAAAAACATCATGAACGACAAGCCGATTATCGGGCCATACGGCGTTCAGGAAGAAGGAAGCGGCGATATGTATTACAAAGGTGCAAACATGCTTCATACCATTCGCACAATCTATGGAAACGACTCGCTGTTTCGCATGATGCTGCGGAAAATGAATACTGTTTTTTACCATCAGACCGTTACAACTGAACAAATCGAACAATTCATGAGCACAGAATTGGGAATGGATCTGTCGAAAGTTTTCGATCAGTATCTCAGAGCCAAAAATCCGCCGGTTTTGCAATTGAAGCACAAAAAAAGCAAGGTGAAATATCGTTGGATCAATTGTATCGAGGATTTCGACATGCCGATCATGAATGGAAAGCAGCGACTTGCCTGCAATTCAAAATGGAACTCCTATCAAATCGGGCATGATTATTCGTTTGAACTGAACACCAATCTCTATATCCGTATTTTGAAAAAGTAATCCGGAAAGGACTTTAAAAGGTCAGGCTGATTTCATTACTTTTGTGGAAAAATCAACCAATGAAAACATTTTTCCACCTGATTCTGATCTGCATTCTTCCATTCTGTTCATCCGGACAGCTTATTCTTGGTGGAAACAATCTTCAGGAAACCATTCTTCAATCACTTGCAGGTTCGGCTGTAACTATTAGTAATATAACTTATCAGGGAGCTCCGGAAGCTGTTGCATATTTTTCCGCAAACACGAATAATATGTCAATTACCAGTGGACTTTTAATGACTACAGGATCCAGGTACTCAGCTCTTGGCCCGAATGATGAAACAAAAGCAGGAGTAGATAATGGTTATCCGGGCAATTCGCATCCGAGCTTCCTTCCTCTCTTTCCAACAGGAACTTATCAAAATTGTGCTCGAATAGATTTTGATTTGGTTCCAAAGGGGAATACATTAAAGATAAAGTATCAATTCGGATCAGAAGAATACCCGGAGTCTGTTGGATCTTCAATAGTCGATGCATTTGCAATTTATGTCATGGGAGAAGGTGTTTATAACGAAAATATTGCCCGAATCGGTCCTAATAGTTACATTACAACAAACAATATCAATAATGGAAATCCTAATGGGATTAACGGATCGGTTCCGGCAAGTAATCCTTCCTATTTTATTGAAAACGGGAATGGAAGCAACGCACCATACAACAGTTCCGATTCTTATCTTCAATATGATGGCTTCACCATTCCTTTAATCGCAACAACGCATGTTCATCCGGGATTTACCTATCACATCATCATTTTAATTGCCGATGGAGGTGATGCTTCTTTCGATTCAGGTGTTTTTATTGAAGAAGGCGGAATTACAGCAAGTATGGATGAAAACAGTCTCGACAACTTTGTGAATGTCTTCTACAATTCCGAAACACAAAAAGCAACCATAGAAATAACAGAACATCAGGATAATCTGACCTATTCAGTAGTTGATTTGTCCGGAAAAACCATTGTAAATTCACCTATCACAGAAACAACAACTCTTGATTTAAGCAATTATTCATCCGGGATGTATCTGATAACAGTGGAAAGTGCAAACGGAAAGATCAGCAAAAAGATTATCCGATAATTTCATCCCGGAAATTCACTTTCGAATTTTGTTAATTAATTCTCACGGTCGATTGAAAATGCCTTTTTGATTTTGGTACTTTTGTAAAAAATTCAACAGATGTTAACGCTCGATCCGAAGGAACTTCCGATTCCCAAATTACATGGCTATTTGCTCGGTGCAATTGGTCCGAGACCGATCGCATTTGCTTCCACCATTGACGAAAACGGTGTAAACAACTTATCTCCGTTTAGTTTTTTCAATGTTTTTTCAGCGGCCCCACCGATATTGATTTTTTCTCCGGCACGTAACGGACGAACAAATACAACCAAGGACACTTACAACAATGTGAAGAAGGTTCCGGAGGTAGTTATCAACATTGTGAATTACGATATCCTGCATCAAATGAGTTTGAGCAGTTCTCCTTTCGCATCGGATGTGGATGAATTTGTAAAATCAGGACTGACTCCCGTTGCTTCCGATACCATCAAACCCATGCGGGTTCTAGAAGCTCCTGTTCAGTTTGAATGCAAGGTTTTGGAAGTAAAAGAACTGGGAGATCAGGGCGGTGCAGGAAATCTGGTGATTTGTGAAGTAACAAAAATCCATATTCACGAAGAAGTTCTGGCTGAAGACGGAACAATCGATCAAAAAAAGATCAATCTAGTGGCCCGAATGGGAGGAAATTGGTACTGCCACGCAAATGAAGCTTCCATGTTTGAAATCACCAAACCCATTACCACTATCGGTATTGGTTTTGACCAGCTTCCGGAAGATATTCTTCAGAGTTCTGTTTTAACCGGAAACGATCTGGCTCAACTGGCAGGCGTTACCGAAATCCCGAATGAAACGGATGTAAACGAATATAAGCTCTTGGAATTAAGTGATTTATTCTTAACTTTAGAAGACGAGCCTGCAAAATTGGAACTGGCTCTGCACCAGCGTGCAAAAGAATTAATTAATCAAAATGATATTGAAGGAGCATGGATGACCCTGCTTTCTTTTAATGACTAAATAGTGTAAATAACCCGTAGAAATATGTTTAAAATATCCGGAATCTTAAAGGTGAAAAATGATACTGTTCAAGTATCAGAAAAGTTTTCGAAAAGAGAATTTGTTTTAACTGATAATGCAAGTATGTATCCTCAGGATATCTTGTTTCAATTAACGCAAGACAAGTGTAGTTTGGTTGATGGATTTAATCTGCAGGATCAAATTGAAGTATCATTTAACTTAAGAGGTCGTGAATGGACTAGTCCGCAAGGAGAAGTGAAATACTTTAACACGCTTGAAGCTTGGAGAATCGAGCGAGTTGGTGCTGCTTCATCTATGGGTGGAGGAATTCCGGCTGGAGGACCAAGTGCAATGAACCTGGATCCGATCGCTACACCAAGCGCTTCTACGGCTCCGAGTGACGATGATGATTTACCGTTTTAATCTTTCAAAATCCCCTGACAGCAAACATCAGGGGATTTTTTTTGAACCCTTTACCACATGAACGAACAATTCAACACTTACTTTCAAAGCGTTTACACCAAAATTCTGGTTATTTATCTCGGACTGTTGTTTGGCCTCTTAAGCTTCTCAGCTGTTCTGATTTTGCTTTTGGTTGATCCGAATTCGCTGCAAAACGACGACACCAACGAACTGTTTCAATTAATTGTTCCGATTGTAGTTGTAAGTGCCGTTTCTGCCGGGATTTTCATCATGAAAAGATCCATCGCACAAACGCTGAATGAAACGGATTACCGGCCGAAACTCCGAAGCTATCTGAGTGGTAAGATTCTTCAATTGGGATTGATCGACGGAGCAATTCTGTTTTCCAATGTCGTTTACCTTATTACGAGCAATACATATTTCATTTATATTTCTCTTGCCGCTTTGCTTTATTACTTTTCCCTTTTTCCATTAAAGAAGACAATCAGCCGGCAATTGAGTCTGGAAGATCCTACCATTTTGTGATGACATCTGTTCTTCTTTCCCCCAATCTGTAGACTTTCTCCACACTTTTCTGTTTTTTGAAAAAGAGATTATTCATTCACTCAAAAAACAAAACCACCATTCAACTCACTTATTTTAAAAGCTTTACACTTCTCAATTTCACCTTTTCAATTTTCACTTTCCTGCTTGGCATCATATTCCTTATAGACTCTGCAGAAATCTTTTAAAATAAGTTGATATGAAAAAGTTTATTATCGCAGCAGTAGCAGTTACTACAACAGTATTCGCAAACGCACAAGCAGATACAACAGCACAAGAAACAAAAATCGAAGTTGCTGCAGTAACTAATCCGGACAAAGTACAAATCAAATTGGAAGAGCTTCCTGCTCCTGTTCAAAAAGCATTGACTACAGAAGCTTTCCAGGGATGGACTGCTAAAACAGCATACATTGTGAAAGCTGAAAAGCCTTATTACGAGGTGGAGTTGGTAAATGACAAAGCTGAAGCAAACACAGTGAAATTTAATGAGGACGGAACTGTGATTAAATAATCCGAAATTCCTTAATTTATCTTAAGAAAGGTCTTGCTTCTGGCAGACCTTTCTTATTTTTATTAGGAATCTCAAAATATGTCCATTGAATAAGATCTTGCTAATTGAAGACGATCCCACTTTTTCAAAAATCGTTACAACTTTTCTCAACAAAAAGGGATACGAAATAAGTACGGCATCCGGCTTACAGGCAGGCGAGAAATTGCTGCAAGCGGAAAAATTCGATCTGCTGCTTCTGGACTACCGTCTTCCGGATGGAATCGGGTTGGAACTGATCGCCAAAATGGGAACCAGCTTCCCTGCGCTTCCAACAGTTATTATTACGAGTTTTGACGATGTGCGGACAGCCGTAAAATCGATTCAATCCGGCGCTTTTGAATACATCATCAAACCAATCAATCCGGATGAGTTGCTGCTTGTTATTCAGGCTGCACTGCAAAAGAAAACAGAAACTCCGGAAAACAGCACCAAAAAATCAAGCACTTCCAACGAAAAGGTCAAAGACAAATCTTTTATTCAAGGCGAAAGCGCCATCTCGAAAAAACTTTACGAATACATTGACCTGGTTGCTCCAACCGATCTGTCGGTGATGATCATCGGAGAAAGCGGAACGGGGAAAGAGCACGTTGCCAGATCGATTCACAACCAAAGTAAACGTTCCAAAGGTTCATTTGTAGCCATTGACTGCGGAGTTTTATCCAAAGAATTAGCTGCAAGCGAATTATTCGGCCACGCCAAAGGCTCCTTCACCGGAGCATTACAGGATAAGGTCGGTGTGTTGGAAAAAGCAAACGGCGGAACGCTTTTTCTGGATGAAATCGGAAATCTCAGCTACGATGTTCAGATCAAACTCCTGCGAACCTTGCAGGAAAGAACCATCGAACCGGTTGGAAGCGGAAAAAATATTCCGATCGACATTCGTTTGATTACAGCGACCAATGAAAACCTGCTTCAGGAAATCGGAGCGGGAAATTTCCGGGAAGATATTTACCATCGCATCAATGAGTTTAAAATTCAGATGCCGGCTTTGAGAGATCGGGGTGCGGATCTGGAATTATTCATTCAATATTTCATCGAACGTTCCAACGAAGAATTGGATCGGAATGTCAGACATGTTCCGGCAGACGTTATTCAGATATTCCAGCAATATGATTGGCCCGGAAATTTAAGAGAATTGGGAAATGTCATCAAACGGTTGGTTTTACTGAGTAAAGGAACTGAAATCACCATCGATTCCTTACCGGAAGAATTGATTCTGCGTGCCGAAACTTCCAATCCGAATGATTTGAAACTGATGCAGGAAACGAATGAACGGGAAACGATACTGAATGCACTGATTCAAACCAGATACAACAAGTCCAAAGCAGCAAAATTGCTCAACATCGACCGGAAAACATTGTACAGTAAAATCGAAAAGTATCAATTGGACTAGAGTATCGAGAACGACTGATTTCAGGATGACCCTTATGCTGAAAATCGTCAAAAAGGAACAAATGGAGCGAAAAAAAGCATTTGTTGTTTGAGTTCCGTCAGCCAAAGCTGCCGGACGAGTTTTAAATGCTTTCGCGAAATGTCGTGTACTTTTCAGATTTTCGAATACAGGTCTAGACTTTTGGTTCTTTGCGGCAATGGCAAAGAACAAACATCATCAAACTTGAGAAATTCTACCATTTATGCTCAACATCCCGGATACAGCGGATTTGAATAGACATTCAAATTATCAAATACTATCAATCGCTTTTTCCAATTCAGGCAAAACAGCTTCAATTTCATTCGTTTCGAAAACTTCTGCTTTCAATTTCATTTCCAGTTTTCTCAATCTGTGGGCCAGCTCCTTTGCTCCCATTTGCCCGAATCTTCCCGCCAATCGATGAACAACCAATAGTAATTCCGCCTGATTTCCTGTTTTTAATGCTTCTTCAATGGTTTTCACATCTTCTTTTGAATCCGTGGTGAATTGGTTTTTGATTTCCTGAAAATCGTCCTCATCCGGAATGAGCGTTCTGAGCGCTGTGAAATCGAAATGCGCATCCTTTTCTGAAATCTCCCGAATCGGTTCATAAAACTCCTGACTTTTGAACGGTTTCAATACAATTCCGTCAAAACCACTGCTCAAAAACAGTTCTTTCTCATCCGGCAATACCTGAGCCGTAAGTGCAACGATTTTCACATTCTTATGTCCGCGTTTTCTGAGTTGATTGCACAAATCAATTCCGCTTATTCCCGGCATCCGCACATCGGCGAAAATCAATTTCACCCGTTCGTCCCACGGAGCTTCCAACAGATCTTCCGGATTACTAAAACTGCGGAATTCCAGTTGTTTTTTTGCCAATAAATGCTCACACAATTTCAGAATCACCGGATCGTCATCCACCACCCAAATAACACCGTCCACTTGAAGCGCGGTTTCTATTGTCTTTTCAACCGATTCCTGCTCACTTTTATCCTTTTCGAAGCAAAAGCGGATCGTAAATTCCGTTCCTTCATCCAATTGACTTTTCACCTGCAGCTTTCCTTTCAAAGCTTCTACCAATTCTTTCACAATGCTGAGTCCCAAACCAGTTCCGGATTGAACAGGAGCATTTTTTGCCTGCTCAAATTGCTGAAACACCACTTTCAGATCAGAAGAGCTCATTCCGATTCCGGTATCCGAAACAACAAAATCCACATCCAGTTTGTTCGCATGTTCTTTCATTTTCACCTCAAAAGAAACCACTCCTTCCTGTGTGAATTTCACTGCATTATTGAGCACATTGATCAGAATCTGTTTCAGGCGAAAAGGGTCAGAAACAATCCGGGAACCTGTTTCCAACTGATCGGAATGAAACTTCCATTGAATTCCTTTGTGACGGCATTGAAAAGCAGATAAATCCACTACTTCAGCAAGAACTTCTTCCAGATCAAAGGCTTTCTTATCAATAGCGAAGTTCGAAGATATAATCCGCGAATAATCGAGAATTTCATTCACCACCCGCAGCAAATGTTCCGAAGCATTCGAAATGACTTCAACCTTGGAAGAATCATACTTTTCTTCCTGCAGCATCAGCTCCGAATATCCGACAATCGTTTGAAGCGGTGAGCGGATTTCGTGACTCATATTGGACAAAAAGCGCTGTTTTGCCTGACTGTGAAATTCAGCTTCCGCGCGGGATGCTTCCAATTGTTTCCGATAACGGTTGAATTTGGAAATATCTCCGATAATAAACACGATCAATACAAAAGCCACCAAAACAAAAATCAGCGTCAATATTTTCGTGAATGAAATAGTTTCCCTGGCAATCTGAATGGAAATCCCCGAATTGATCTCAGTATCCATCCGTTCTTCATTTTTCACCTCGTCAATCAATTCCAATAAGCGGTTAAACAGGATTTCATTGCTCTTGATCAGGATTAACTCTTGTTTTTGGAGAAACCTTCGCCCGGTATTTCGTTCCAATTCAACCTCATCCAACGAAATACGGATATTTTCGAGAATACTGTCTTTCTTTTGCGCCACAGCTAAGGTATCCACATGTACTTTCAGATTCTCTTCAACGACAACATAGGGTTTCAATTCCTTTTCAACTTCCTTCTTCTTTCTGAAAAATCGCTTTTTTGCCGGTTTCTCTTCCTTGGGAGTCGGGCTGTAATAAGTTGTCGTCTTTGTTTGCTTTTCGGTTGTAACGACGTTCGTATCTATTTTTAGATTTTCCTCATCAATCTTATCTGCCAATTCTTCAAACTGGCGGTCTACCCTACCATTATTCAAATAATTATAGCGGATCTTCAGATATTTGTCAAAAAGTTTGTTCCGCTGATTGAAAATGGAATCCACCTGAATCAAACGCTCTACCTGCGTGGGATCCGAAGCAAAAGAATCCTTCAGTTGATTTAGTTTTTGGGAGATCTGTCCGATTCGAGTATCGTAATTATCGGAAGTTTTATAACGATTCTGCAAAGCTTCGACTCTATAAAAATCATTCAGGCGGCCAAGTTCCATTTGAAGATCATTCAACGCGTCCAGACGATTATTGGGTTTTGTCAGATTCTCAACCACGTTATTGATGCGGTCAAACGCACTCCGATTAACAATCCAGGTGAGCAGAGAGACGCATAAAACCAAGACAAAAGCCAAAACGAGCTTGCCACGGGTTGTTTGAGTAAATCGTTTTGAATTTTCCAAATTTGACTATTTCCCTAAAATTACACAGAAATGAAGCTGTCATTTATTAAAAAGACCTAAAATAAAGGGATACTTCCTGTGTCTTCTATTCGATTCTCAGTAAAAACAAATTTTTCAGTATCCCGGACAAGTGATTTAAATAAAAAGGAACTTATCTCCCTTTCCACTCCGGTTGGGAAACCATCAGATAGGCAAGTAATGCGAAGAGGTAAACGGGATAGAACAATTCAAACAAGCCCAAACCAATCAGATCGAAACTGCCCGGCTTCTTTTTATCCATTTTCACCAACATGAAATCCATTCCGAATTTGAATGCAGCCAACAAAAAAGTCAGCCAGTAAACTCCGGCAAAAAAGGTAATGATCAACAATAAGAAATAGTACAAATGCAGACCAACAGCCCAAATTCCCAGAAAATTATTCAACTGATCGGCTACATGGTTTGTTTTTCCCAGCCATCGAACCCGTTGTTCCATCACTTCCGAAAGCGTTTCAGGAGTTTCCGTTTCCACTTTCAATGCTTCATTCTCTACAATTTCGATTCGTTTTCCCGAAGCACGAAAAGCACGCAAGGTATAAATATCGTCTCCACTTAAAATGTGATCGTGATCTTCAATATCGTCGACCTCATCGAAACTTGAAACGTGAATCAACAAGTTCGCACCGCTGCAATTCACCGGCCTTGCCCATCCCGAAATTCCTTTGTTCAACAGATTCGTGAACAGATATTCTATCGTAAAAAACGATTGCCACCACTTTTTCCCGGTCATTTCAACGGGAAGAATGATCAATTCAGCTTCCGGCAGCATCAGCATGGATTTCATGTAATCTTTTCCGAATTCCACGTCTGCATCCATTGTCAGGCAATATTCCGTTCGCACATGATCCATTCCGAAACGAATAGCGCGTTTTTTTCCACGTTGTTCTTCCGGTAAATGCAATAAGCGAATCGGGAATTCATCCATTTTCTTAAAGAGGTCGAGATAAGAATCCGATGAATGGTCATTTACAAAAATCCATTGTGCAGGCTGATATTTCTGGGCATAAATGCATTCCATAAAGGCTTCCAGATTGTGCGACTCATTTCTGAATGGAATCACCACCGAAATTTCATCGATCGCCATCATTTTCTTTGTGCTGCGGCTGATTCTCAAACGATTCACCCCAAACAACAATGTCAGAATCGAAAGCATATAAATGAGTACCCAGGAACCGATCAACCACATATGTTTACTTTTTTCTTTTTGGCAACCAGATAAAGCTACTCATAAATGCCGGTAAAGCTATGTTTATGAGGTAAATAATAATGCTCGACACAATGACGTCGGGAGCAGAAACAATGGTTCCTGAAAACACAAACAAGGCTGCTGTTTCGCGGATCAGAACCTTTCCCGACCACAATGACGGTACAAATGAGGTGAACAAATAGATCAGCCAGACATTGATCAGTAAAAACCAAAAATCTTCGTATCCGAAAGCCACAAACAAAAGCACGTATTGCAGACTGAAAACCACAAAACGAATCAGGGAAAAAGCCAGGAAAGGCCATTTCAGATTCTGGTATCTTCCACGGATACTCTGAAGCCTTCTGACAAAGGTAAAAGAACTTCTTTTTTTAGGTAAAAGGTAATCGCCGTAAAAGTATCCGGCAAGAATGATCAATGACCCTGAAGCCGTTGCAATCCACACCGAATTGGAATTTCCATATGTGACCAAAGCAGCAAAAAGACCGAATAACAAAGTCGGGATTAGCTGACTGAGATTTGCCAATGCCGTTGAGAAAATGATGTAAATCGTTTCGCGTTTTTGGAAGAAGATCAAACGTCCCAGGAAATTTCCCCAGCCGTTCGGAGACATGAATCCGGAAGCAACTCCCGCCCAAAAAGCATTTTTAATCAATTTGATGTCAACGTTCAATGGTCTGGTAATTCTTTTCCATTTCAGGAACTCCAGCCAAAGATTCGGAATCAGTAACAAAAAGGCTAAAACCAGTGCCCACCAATGTTTGATTTCCAATCCCGTTGCATGCTCCCAGTCCACTTTGGCCAATTGTACAACCAAACTCCAAATCACGGCAACAAACACCAATAATTTGATGAATGTCATTAAACCAGCTCGTTTTTTAGTAGTTTTAAGCTCCTCTTTCATTTGCATGGCCGAAGATAAAATAATTTTAGGGATTGACCCCGGAACAACGGTGTTAGGATATGGTTTAATTCATATTAAAGGCACGAAAATTGAGATGCTCAACTTTGGAATTATTCAATTAAGTAAACTCGATAACCAGCCGGATAAGTTGAAACGGATTTTTGATCGTCTTGATGGTTTGATGGAAGAATACAAACCCGATGAAATGGCCATTGAAGCGCCTTTCTTCGGAAAGAATGTTCAATCCATGCTGAAACTGGGCCGCGCCCAGGGAGTTGCCATTGCTGCTTCACTTCGCAGAAATATTCCTTATGAAGAATATACTCCGAAACGCATCAAACAAGCCATTACAGGAAACGGAAACGCTTCAAAAGAGCAGGTGGCCGCAATGCTTCAGACGCTTCTGAAATTCGACGAGCTTCCGAAATACCTGGATGCAACGGATGGTTTGGCAGCAGCTGTCTGTCATCATTTCTCCAAAGGAATCGGTGAAAACAACAAAACGAAAGGAAACAGCTGGACCAGTTTCATAAGTAAAAACCCGGATAGAAAAATCAGATGAAAAAGTTCTTGTTATCTCTTACCCTTCTTTTCACACTTGCTTCTACGGCAAAAGCTCAGGAAGTTTTCGAATGGTTTGAAGGTTCCTGTTTGTTTGGCGCAACGATCGACACTACGAAAGCAAGTTATCTGCAAGTTCAGAATGCTCATTATACTTTGATTCAGGCATCGGAACTGAGTCAGCCATTTTTGGCATTTCAACCGAAAGACACCGCCTTTTTAAAGGTAAAAAACATCCGTTTTGAATGTGAAAATTTTCAGAAAGAGCTGGAAGCAATGGAATATCCGAAAGGAGCCTACTGGGCAAATATCAAAAAAGCAAAAGCTGCTGATTTGAAAGAGCAATGTCTTTTAAGAGAGAAGGCCGTGATTGCGCTCACAGATCCGAAGGCTTTGAAAGGAACGCCGTATGGCAAAGAATGTTCCCGCTATGTTTCGGCATTGGAAAAGGGCGGAAAAACCTTATTGGCTCTTTGGAAAGAAATTCACGACAAAGAAGTTGCCGAAGCTTTGGATCCTGATCCGATCATCCGGTCTTTCGAAAAAAACTGGAATAGCACTGATCAGGAATTATGGGCAAGAATCGAAGTTTTGCGTTATGGCTGGTGGAATTGTGTTCTTCAAAATCAAAAAGTGTGGTTTAACGAAACACTTTACCATTCCGAATTCAGAAAATTAATGAGTCAGATCACTTCAAACTGTCATTAACAGTCGTTTTTTTCTGCATTTCGATCGATTCTTTCTGTAAACGATCCATGACCTTATCCAGAATTTCTTTGTACTCCAACTGGTTGCTGTTGTAGTAAATGAACGAATCTTCGTATTGTTTTTCAGTAATTCCTTTCGTTTTCAGGTAATCTCTTCCTGATGCAGTCATTACTTTGTAATAGCGATTAACTGTTGAGTAAGTATTTTGAATATGACCTTCCAAAATGAGCATGTCTGTCATAACGTCAATCATCTGTTCCTTCGGAATCAAATTATCCGGTTTGTCCAAACCTTTTAGTCCTTCATCACAAGATTGAAGTGTGAGCAAAAGCAATATGAACAAACCTATTCTCATCGATTGAATGTTAATCGTTCTCCGTTCTGAATTCCGGTCAATTGTCCGTTTTCATAAACGATCTCTCCATTCACAAAGGTTTTCTCAACAGATGATGAGAAAGTCGTTCCTTCGAATGGTGACCATCCGCATTGGTAGAACAGGGAATCTTTGGTAACAGTTGTTTTCTTTTTCAGATCTACCAATACCAAATCCGCAAAATAACCTTCCCGGATAAATCCGCGGTCTTTGATCTGAAAACAAACAGCTACTGCATGAGCCATTTTCTCAGCCACACGCACCAACGGAATTTTACCTTCTGCAGAAGCATCCAGCATCGCAAGTAAAGCATGTTGAACCAAAGGTCCACCGGATGGAGCCTGCAGGTATTTCTGTTGTTTTTCTTCGATTGTATGAGGCGCGTGATCTGTTGCAATCACATCAATTCTATTGTCTAAAAGTGCTTTCCAGATTTGTTCTCTGTCTACTGCTGTTTTCACCGCCGGATTCCATTTGATCCACGCACCTTTGCTATCATAATCCGCATCGGAGAACCATAAGTGGTGCACACAAGCTTCAGCTGTAATGCGTTTTTGTTCCAAAGGAATATCGTTCCGGAAAAGTTCAGTCTCGATTCCCGTTGAAATATGCAGAATATGCAGACGTGTATTGTTCTTTTTAGCTAATTCAACAGCTTTGGATGAAGACAAATAACAAGCTTCCGCGTTTCTGATCAGCGGGTGAGCCGACATGGGAATATCTTCTCCGTATTTTTCTTTGTATAATTCGAGATTCTGCCGGATCGTAGCTTCATCTTCACAGTGCGTTGCAATGAGCATCGGAACATTGGCAAACAAGTGTTCCAGAGTTTTGGTATTATCCACCAGCATGTTTCCGGTAGAAGATCCCATAAAAATCTTCACTCCGCATACATTCTGGATATCCGTACGCATGACCTCATCATAGTTGTCGTTCGAAGCCCCCATGAAAAAAGAGTAATTTGCCGGAGAAACTTCGGATGCGCGCTGATATTTTGCTTCTAAAAGCTCTTGTGTCAAAGTATTCGGAACAGTATTCGGCATTTCCATGAAAGAAGTGATTCCTCCTGCAACTGCTGCTCTGGATTCCGATTGAATATTTGCTTTATGCGTTAATCCCGGTTCTCTGAAATGCACCTGATCGTCGATACAACCCGGAAGCAAATGCAATCCTTCACAGTTGATTTCTTCCACCAAACCGTCAACGGAAATAGAAGGGGCAATTTTCGAAATGCGTTTCCCTTCGATCAAAACATCCGCTACAAACTCTTTTCCTTCATTTACGAGTGTTGCACCTCTTAATAAAACCTTTGTCATTACACCTTCAAATTTCTCATTTTCCAAACTCCAAAGAAGGCTTCTTTGAAAATACTTGACGACATTTTGGACTCTCCGAATTGTCTGTCAATGAATGTAATCGGAACTTCGATGATTTTAAATCCTTTGCGTTTTGCCGCATATTTCATCTCGATCTGGAAAGCATATCCTTTGAAGTGAATATTGTCCAGATCAATTGCTTTTAAAACTTTGCTTGAGTAGCACATGAAGCCGGCCGTTGTGTCAGCAATTCCGATAAAAAGAATCATCCGCACATAAACCGAAGCGAAGTAAGACATCAAAATCCGTCCTAAAGGCCAGTTTTGTACCTTCCCTCCTTTTGTATACCGCGAGCCAATACTTACATCAGCGCCTTTTTCCGTACAAGCCGCCAATAATCTCGGCAAATCCAGCGGATTATGAGAGAAATCACAATCCATCTCGAAAATGTAATCGTATTCCTTCTTCAAAGACCATTTGAATCCGTGAATATAAGCCGTACCAAGTCCTAGCTTGCCTTGTCTTTCTTCGAGAAAAATCCGGTTGGGGAATTGCTCCATCAGATCGCGGATAATTGCTGCTGTTCCATCAGGGGAATTGTCATCAACAAAAAGAATGTCTATTGAAACCGGCAAATTCATAACTGCCTGAGCCATTCGCTCAACATTCTCCTTTTCGTTATAAGTTGGTATAATTACAACAGCTCGCGTCACGTGGGTTTTATTTCAGGTGATAAAAATAGTCAAATTCCGCTTCCTCAAGCGAATTTATACGGTTTCTAACATAATTTAAGTAACAAAATTCCCAATTAAAAGATTCAAATAGTTCAAAAGGTTTAAATTCCCATAGCTATCGGAATCAATGATTCGTAATTCGCAATTAATAATTACTGATAGAATCAACCGCACTCGCATTTCACTTGATATTCCTTACATTTAAAGGGTTTGCAAAAGCGCGCCTCGAATATTCATTATCTTTGATTCAGATGAGACGGATTTTTCACATAGCTTTTTGGGGAATTATTCTCTTTCAGAATCACGCGCTGAAAGCACAGTCTTTTCAGAATATCTCGTTGTTGGATCACTGGCATCAGGACAGTCTAATCTCCAATTCTTCCAAGGTTCGTTATTCCGATTGCTTCGGTTTTGTTCAAAACGGAAAGGAATATGCCGTAATCGGATCCACAGAAGGAACACACGTTTTCTTCATTGATGATCAGGACAAATTCATCCCGAAAGGGTTTGTAAAAGGACGTTATTCCAGCACTTTTGTTCAACATCGGGAATATGCTGTTTTCAAAAATTACCTCTACGCAGTTTGTGACGAAGGCGTAAGCAGTCTACAAATCATCGACCTTCAATATCTTCCCGATTCCATTACGTTGGCCAAGGAAGACAGTCTTCAATTTGGCCGTGTTCACAATATTTTTATCGATTCCGTTCAGGAAAAGTTTTATTCCTGCATTCACAGAAGTACGGTCAACACACAAGTCATCGATGCCCCGATGAAAATCTTTTCCCTTGCTGATCCGCTAAACTTAACGGAACTTTGGAGCGGGCCAAATGATGTCAATGAGGTTCATGATATTTATGTCCGGAACGGAACAGCCATTCTGAACTGCGGATACGACGGATTGAGAGTTTATAACTTCACGAACACCAGTTCCCCGGATTATCTGGATTCGAAATCGATCTACACGGATCAGGGATACAATCATCAGGGTTGGTTAACTCCCGACGGAAAAACGTATCTCTTTGCAGACGAAACCAATGGAAAAAGAGTCAAAAAATGCAGTTTTAACGGTTCGGTTGTCACGATTCAGAATTATTTCGGGACGAATTACCAAAACGGATCAGTTCCGCATAATATCAAGGCCACAAACGATTTTGCATTTGTAGCTTACTACAATGAAGGAATCAGGATTTTTGACCTAAGATATCCGGTTCCGCTGGAAATCGCACATTACGACACGTATCCCGAAGAAAATGCCTACAAAATGAATGGAAACTGGGGGATTTTTGCAGATCTTCCATCCAAAAGGCTTCTCGTTTCCGATATCCAACACGGTTTGTTTCTCCTGCATTTCGACCGGGAAAACATGCTTAAATCCTTTCCGATCGATAAAGAACTCAGTTTGTTTCCCAATCCTGTTTCGAATCAGGAATCCCTGTTCATGACAATTCCTCTGGGAATCATCAAAACCGAATGGCAGATTTTCGATGTTTCGGGAAAACAAGTGTCGGCCGGAAGCAGTGAAAATTTTAATTATTCGGAGATTCTTCTTCCTTTTTCTGCAGGAACTTATCAAATAAAAGTGAATCTTTACGATGATTCCGGAGAGCAGCAGCAGATCATCCGGAAAATAGTCGTTGTTTAAAAGCATAACTAAAAACCAATAATATGAACGCGAAACACACATTCATTCCAGTCTTAGCAATTGCATTGTTTCTTTTAAGCTCATGCGGCGGCGGGGCAAAAAAGGATTATTCAAAAGAGGTTGATGAAGGTACTTTTAGTGGAAACACCTTTACAAGTGAAGCTTTAGGATGGAGCATGGAATTTCCGGATAACTGGATCATCACTTCCAAATCCAGCCTGGAATCTTTAGATCTGAGAAGTAAAGAAGCTGCAGGCGACACTTCATCAAATATGTCCGGAATTAAGCGTACACTGGCTTTCCAAAAGAATTTTGACAACAACTTCCAATCTTCCTGGGAAGAGTTTTCGGGAGATGAGACACAATACAAACGAATCATCAGCAATATTCACTCAACGATCTACACCAATTACCTGGATCAGAGAACGACACTGGATTCCGTATCAGGAACATTAAAGATCAACGGAGTAACTTTCGATACGTATCAGATTTCCCTTTACGACAGATACAATAAGAATTTCGCCAACCAGTTATTGCTGACGTCAATCGTGAAAAACAAATTCATGACCGTTACCATTGCTTACAACAACAATGCGGATAAAGCGAAAATACTGGGATTGTTTAAGAAATCAACGTTTAAGTAGTCGTTTACTTTATTGATCGAGAGGGGGAAGCTTAAAATTCTCTTTCAAAAATGTTTACTCTTCCTCAAGAGTAGCTAAAGCATCATAAATCAAATCGTTTTCAAAACCTTTTGATTGCGCATAGCGAAGAACTTTCGCCTTCTTTTTCCAGGGATCTTTCTCATTTGAAAGGTCCTTTTGTTTTTTCAGGATTTCCTTTTTCAGAATCTCAAAATACTCATCGGGATCAATCGTCTTAAAAGCAAGCTGAATGATCTTTTCCGGGATTTGTTTCAAACGCAGTCCTTGTCTGATCTTGATTCTTCCCCAATGCTTTATTCTCAGTTTACCCGAAACGTACGAATCGGCAAAGCGGCCTTCATCGAGGAATTTATTTTCAATCAGATAAGCTGTCAATTGATCGACCTGTTCCGAACTTTGGCCCCAGGAAAACAACTTGTTTTTCACTTCAAAATGCGAGCGATCCTGATAAGCACAGTAAGATTCTATCTTGTGCTTAGCTTCCAGAAACGAAAAATTGCTCCCCATATCAGAGAGCAATTTCGTTATTATCTTTATCCCGGAAGCTGTACTCCAGAAGATGATGAGCAGTTACACCGCGTACATCGATCCATTTTTTGTACTTAAAGAACCACTTCCATTGTTTGGAAATAAGTCCTTTTTTGAAATATGCTTCCAGATACGGATGAACCAGCAAAGAAACTTTCTTTTCCTTTTTATCCGTTAATAAGAAGTTCAGGTTTGTTTCGATCTCTTCAGCAAAAAGAATGGAAGCTTGTACTTCTCCCGTTCCATTACAAGTAGGACATGTTTCCGAAGTATTGATATCGGTTTCTGGTCTTACACGCTGGCGGGTGATTTCCACAACGCCGAATTTGGAAGGAGGAAGAATATTATGTTTCGCTCTGTCTGAACGCATAAATTCCTTCAACTTCTCAAACAACTCTTTGTTGTTTTCCTTATCGTGCATATCAATGAAATCGATACAAACGATTCCACCCATGTCGCGTAATTGCAACAAACGGGCAATTTCTTCAGCTGCTTCGATATTCGTTGCAAGCGCGTTTGATTCCTGTCCATCGGCACCTTTACGGTTTCCGCTGTTCACGTCAACAACGTGCATTGCTTCCGTATGCTCAATGATCAAATATCCACCGGAAGGAAGCGGAACTTTCTTCCCGAACATGGTTTTGATTTGCTTATTGATTCCGAAACGCTCAAAAATATTGAGTTTTCCGTCATACAATTTCAAGATCTTTTCTCTTCCCGGAGCAATTCCGCTGATGTATTCTTTCAATTCAGCCATCAGCTTTTCGTCGCTGACGTGGATGTTTGAAAAGTCTGCATTCAAAAGATCGCGTAAAATAGATGATGTCTTGTCGATTTCACCTAAAACACGACGAGGCGGAGTAGCCTGCTTTAAATTTGTATGCATGGTCTTCCACTTCTCCATCAGGTTTCTCAAGTCCTGATCGATTGCCTCCACTTTTTTGTTTTCGGCAACAGTACGAATGATGACACCAAAATTTTTCGGCTTAATGTCATCCATCAGGTGGCGCAAGCGATCGCGCTCTTCCTGACTTTTAATTTTTTGAGAGATTGAAATTTTCTCCGAAAATGGCACTAATACCAAATAACGGCCAGCGAGTGTTAACTCTGCGCTTAAGCGTGGTCCTTTACTTGAAATCGGTTCTTTTGCAACCTGAACCAATATTGGTGATGTGGTTGATACAATTTCGGTAATCTTTCCGTCTTTCGGAATGTCTTTCTCCGACTTAAAATACAATAAATCAGCGACATTCTGCTTCCCTTGCAGGGTGTCTTTGGTAAATTTATTCAACGACTGAAATTGCGGTCCCAGATCCAAATAGTGTAAAAACGCATCTTTTTCGTATCCGACATCCACAAATGCAGCATTCAAACTTGGAACTACTTTCCGAACTTTCCCCAGATAAATATCACCTACGGCAAAGTCAGTACTTCCCTGTTCTTCATGCAACTCAATCAATTTCCCATCGCGCAAGAGAGCAAGCCAAACACCACCATCACGGGTGTCTACAACTAGTTCTAAACTCACGAACGTATAATTAGAAAGTAACTAAAACAGAAAAACTTAGTAAGTAAAAACACTTACTAAGCTCTTCCAACTATCTTCAAGAAGTTGTTATTTCTTCTTCTTATGACGATTCTTTCTTAGTCTTTTCTTACGCTTGTGCGTCGCCATTTTATGTCTTTTTCTTTTCTTACCGCTTGGCATAGCAATATTATTTTATGGTTATTAATTCAATTATTTCAATTTCAACAGCTTTTAAAAAAAGCACTCCTGCGTGAAACAGGAGTGCAAAGATATCAAAATAAGTTTTCCTACAAAGTAGTTGTTGTAAAAAAGATGGAATTATTTCACAATCACTTTATTCTTCACCTCTTCAACAAACGTTTTTGCCGGTTTAAATGAAGGAATATTGTGAGCTGGGATAATAATCGTTGTGTTTTTTGAAATATTGCGCCCCGTCTTCTCTGCTCTCTCTTTCACGATGAAGCTACCAAAACCTCTCAAATAAACGTTTTGACCTTTAGTCAAAGAAGTTTTAATAGAAGTCATAAATGCCTCTACAGCTTTCTGAGCTTCATTTCTTTCCAATCCTGTTTCCTCTGCAATCTCAGCAACGATATCTGCCTTTGTCATCTTATTATAAATTAAAAATTTTCAACAATGTGATTTTCAGGTGCAAAAGTAGTCAGCAAAAGCGTTTATTTTTGCTTTATTTTTAAAAATGTTCAATTTTTTCCCTAAATGACTGATTTTGTTCTACTAATAAGCGATTGGTACAGACTAAATGCTCGGGAGCTTCCGTGGAGAAGCACCAAAAACCCGTATTTTATCTGGTTATCGGAGGTGATTTTGCAACAAACGAGGGTCGATCAAGGGTTAAATTACTACCTGAAATTTATCGAAAATTACCCCGTTTTGAATCATCTTGCCGATGCGGATGAGGCATCCGTTTTAAAACTTTGGCAAGGTTTGGGATATTATTCCCGAGCGCGAAATTTGCACAAAACGGCTCAACAGGTACGAGACGAATACGACGGTGAATTCCCAAAAACGTATCAGCAGATTATCCAATTGAAAGGAATCGGGCCATATACTGCTGCTGCTATTTCTTCTTTTGCTTTTGATCTGCCGCATGCTGTTGTTGACGGGAATGTATACCGTATTTTGAGCAGATATTACGGAATCGATGAAGCAATTGACTCGGGTCCGGGGAAAAAGATCTTTCAGGAACTGGCGGATTCTCTGATTCCGGAGTCGGCTCCTGCCCTGTTTAATCAGTCAATCATGGAATTCGGAGCAATGCAATGTGTTCCCAACAATCCGGATTGCGGATCTTGCGTCCTTTCAGCCGGCTGTGCCAGTGCATTCAATCCCGAACTGATTAAGAAAAGACCGTTTAAAAAGGGGAAAACGAAGGTTCGAAAACGTTATTTTCATTATTTACACCTTGAAAAAGATCAGCAAATTGCTTTGGATCAGCGAACAGGAAAAGATGTTTGGGAAAAGCTTTATGAATTTCCTTTAATAGAAAGTGAAGACGATCTTGCTCCTTCTGCTTTTAAGGATTCTGCCAATTTGTGCTATCAGACGAAGCATATTCTGAGTCATCAGCATATTTACGCTTATTTCTATAAGAGTGCGGAAACAGAAATGGAGGGCTTTGATTTTAAATTCATCGACAAGAAAGATCTTCCGGATTACCCCATTCACCGCCTGATGGAAAAATACCTGGACTTTAATGGATAATTAAATTGCGAATTGAAAAAGAGTCAAGACTTTTAGAATCAAGAATCAGGACGTCACTTTGTGTTTTAACGATATTTCTAGTCCTGTCTCTTGAAATCTTGTCTTTCAATTCTTAATTTTCAGTTCAAAAAGAAATCAATTCATTGTAATTAGGAATTCGAAATTCGTAACTTTATATTTGTGTAAAGAGATTCAAAATTATGTCAGGTAGCGTAAACAAAGTCATTTTAATCGGAAATTTGGGAAAAGACCCGGAAGTAAGACGTTTGGAAAACGGAGCAGTTGTTGCAAGTTTCCCCATTGCAACGTCTGAAACTTATACGGACAGAACAACCGGTGAACGCAAAGACAATACCGATTGGCATAATATTGTAGTGTGGAGAGGTTTGGCCGAAGTAGTTGAAAAATACGTTCGGAAAGGACAAAAAATCTATGTGGAAGGAAAATTGAAAACCCGTTCATGGACGGATCAAAATGGAGCAACACGTTATACAACAGAAGTTGTAGCGGATGAGTTGACTATTCTGACTCCCCGAAATGATCAGGAAAAGCCAATGAATCAGGCAACTCCTCCATATCCGACAGAAGAGCCTCAAAATCCAAGTCCGATGAATTTGGATATTGACCCCAATGACGATTTACCGTTTTAGCTATGGACAGTATACCCGAATTAAGTTCAGACATTATTCCCGCCAGTATTCAAGCTGGTTTTCATTTTTCTGACAACATCATTTCTTTAATCACTATTCTTATTCTCATTGCTTGTTCAGCATTGATCTCTGCATCGGAAGTGGCTTTTTTTGCACTTGGTCCTACCGAAAAGAAAAACCTCGAGGAAGAAAATTCCCGAAGCTCAAAAGCCATCTTAAAACTCATTTCAAAGCCAAAAGACCTGCTGGCAACCATTCTGATTACAAACAATTTCATCAATGTTTGCATCATTATCCTTTCAACGGGTGTCATTGATCAGTTTTTCTCTCAATCAGAAGAATCAAATACGCTTCGTTTTCTGGTAGAAGTTGTCGGAATTACGACTTTCCTGCTTTTGCTCGGTGAAGTAGCGCCGAAACTCTATGCTTCCAGAAACATTCTGGCTACAGCACGTTTCATGTCCGGACCAATTGCTTTTATCAATCTGCTTCCTCCTTTTTCATGGCTGCGCTGGCTCTTGGTAAACGGAACGAATATGATTAACCGACGCGCAAAAAAGCGGGGAATCAACCTTTCATCGGATGATCTGGAACATGCGCTTGCGCTTACAAAAGAAGATTCCGACAACGAAGATGAACACCGGATTCTGGAAGGAATTATCAAATTCGGGAACACCGATGTGCGGCAAATCATGAAATCCCGTCTCGATATTGTAACCATTTCCAATGAAGCGACTTTTCAGGAAGTATTGGACGTGATTCTGGATGCCGGTTATTCGCGCATTCCGGTTCATGAAAGTTCATTCGACAATGTGATCGGTATTTTGTACATCAAGGATTTACTTCCGTTCATCAATAATGAGGCTTTTGACTGGAAAGTTCTTTTACGCAAGCCCTATTTCATTCCTGAAAACAAGAAAATCGATGATTTGCTGAAGGAATTTCAGGACATGAAAATGCACATGGCCATTGTAGTGGATGAATACGGCGGAGCAAACGGATTGGTGACTTTGGAAGATGTTTTGGAAGAAATTGTCGGTGATATCACAGACGAATTCGATGATGACGATTTGATTTATACTAAAATTGATGAAGGAACGTACTTGTTTGAAGGCCGGACTTCACTGGTTGATTTCTACAAAGTTCTCGAAATTGACGGAAAAGATTTTGAACAGACAAAAGGAGAATCTGATACCATTGGCGGGTTTATTATTGAGCAAGCCGGCCGGATTTTGCGAAATAACGAATACATTCGCTGCGGAAATATCAAATTGGTGGTTGAAAGTTCCGATAAGCGCCGAATAAAAATGATTAAAACGATACAGGAAAATGATTAGAATAATTGGTTCAACGTTGATTTTAGCTTTGCTTTTCACCCGATGCGGTAGTGATGAATTATTGATTCCGAAACCGTCTACCTATCTGCGAACTGATTTTCCGGAACATTCGTATCAAAAAATCGACGATGCAACGACCTATTCGTTTGAATTGTCAAAAGCTTATATCGCCAAGCCATTGACGTACAAAGGAGAAATGACCAATCACAAAGAGATTTTTCTGGGACCTTTGAACGGAGTTTTGTACTTGAATTACTACCCTATTCCAAATCGGGACACTTTGGTTCGATACATCAATCTTTCTAACGATAAAGTGGATGAACATCAGATCAAAGCGACAAAGATCAGCGATCAGAAGTTTATTTTCAAAGACAGAAAAGTGTACGGTACTTTATTCGAATTCGAAGGAGATGTCGCTACCAATTTTCAATTTTACCTCACAGATTCCACTTCTCATTTCCTGCGCGGAGAAGTTTTAATGAACTGTAAACCCAATTACGACTCATTGCGTCCTTCGTTAAATTATCTGAAAGCAGATTTGCTTCATTTGATTGAAACGGTTGAATGGAAGAAATAATTTACGGACAATCGAGGCGAATTTTTTTTCGCCCCGACTGCGTAATTAATTAGTATAGAATATATAAGAATCATTATTTTTATCGAAACTATACTCTCAATGAAAACAACTCTCCTATTATTTTCATTCCTGATTTCGTATTGGGGATTCTCACAGGAATATTCCAGAGCCAAAGTACTTACCGACTCCAAAGGTCTTCAAACCTTAGCTGAACTCGGGATTGCTGTTGATCACGGAACGGTGAAACGCGAGACTTTTTTTATTTCTGATTTCTCCAATGATGAAATAAATCAGATTCGGGAAGCCGGATTTCAGGTCGAAATTTTAATTCCGGATGTTCAGGCTTATTATGTCAGTCAAAACGCAAACAAAGGTCAGGCTGTAACAGAAAAAAATATCGGCTGCCCGCCAAACAGCGGTTCTTCAGATTTTACTCCTACAGTTCCAGGTAACTTCAACCTCGGATCAATGGGTGGATTTTACACCTACCAGGAGTTTATTGCTGAAATTGACGCAATGGCGGCTCAATATCCGAATTTAATTACCGTAAAAGATACGATCGGCAATTTTCTGAGTATTGAAAACAGGCCGCTTTACTGGGTTCGACTGAGTGACAACCCAAATACCGATGAAACTGAGCCGGAAGTGCTTTATACGGCCATTCACCATGCTCGTGAACCTAATTCCTTGTCGGAAGTGATTTTTTATATGTGGTATCTGCTTGAAAACTACAACACAAGTGAAGAAATCAAGTTTTTGGTCGACAATACCGAAATGTATTTCGTTCCGATGGTCAACCCGGACGGATACATCTACAACGAAACCACAAACCCGAATGGCGGAGGAATGTGGCGTAAGAATCGCAGACTAAACAGCGGGGGAAGTTATGGTGTTGACTTAAATCGGAACTACTCTTACGGCTGGGGAACAACCGGGACAAGCACCAACCAAAGCAACGAAACATACAGAGGAACTGCTGCTTTTTCCGAACCGGAAACTCAGGCTGTTAAATGGTTTTGTGAAAACCGCGATTTTCAATATGCTTTCAACGCACATACGTACGCAAATGACATTCTTCACCCAATCGGGACTACAACAGGAGAATTTGCGGCAGATCACAACTATTTTCAGGCTTTCACGCATCACATGGTTCAGTATAACGGCTACGAGAACAAGAAGTCTTCAGATCTTTATCCGGCTTCAGGAGATTCCGACGATTACATGTATAAAGTCGATACCATTATCAAACCCAAGATCTTTGCCATGACTCCGGAAGTAAGTAATTCAAGCGGTGGATTTTGGCCTGCAAGCAGTGAAATTACAGGAATTTGCCAGGAAATGGTTTTCCCGAATCTGGTCTTGTCTCATTTAACACATCGCTATCTCGAGGTAAAAGACGTTGATCCTGGAATGATTGCGGCAAGCAGCGGAAATTTCAATCACAGTGCATATCGTTTAGGATTGGAAAATGGTCCTGTAAATGTCAGCATTACCCCGATAACAGGAATTCAGTCCGTTGGCTCTGCATCGACTCATGATCTGGCTATTATGGACTCTGAAATTGGCGGAATTTCATATGTTCTGAATCCTGGAATCCAGTTCGGAGACCAGATCAAGTATGTACTCAACACTGAATACATCGGTTGGACAAAACACGACACAATCGTTAAAACATTCGGAAATATTACTCCTCAATTTATTGATGAAGCCAATATTGCAGTGAACTGGACTGGAAGCTGGGCAACAACCAATTCAACCTATGTTTCTCCAAGCAGTTCATTTACGGATTCTCCGACCGGAGATTACCCGAACAGTACAACCAGAAATTTTCAGTTTAACAATACGATTGATCTGACTCATGTAACGGAAGCCATGATCAAATTCTACGCGAAGTGGGAAATCGAAGCAGATTTTGATTACTGCCAGTTTCAGGTTTCGAATGACAACGGTGTGAGCTGGGTTGGTCAATGCGGAAATTATACCGTACCTGGAACAAGCGGAAGCGGATCAGTTCAACCTAACGGAGAACCTATTTATGAAGGCACAGAAACCAATTGGGTTCTGGAAGAAATCAACCTGAGTGATTACATCGGCGACAGTATTCGTGTTCGTTTTGTTTTTAAATCAGATGGAGGAACAAGAGCCGACGGTTTCTATTTCGATGATTTCGAAGTTCTTTACAACATTGATTATACCGGAATAGCTGAGAACGAAAAACCCTTGTTCCATTTGGTTCCGAATCCGGCAGGTTCTTATGTAAATATTGTTTTTGATCAGGGAATCCAAAACGGACAAATCGAAATTCTGAATTTGAACGGAGACGTGGTTTCATCTCAAACGATAGACGGATCAAAAGTGGAAGTCAGAACAGATAAGCTTTCCGTTGGGGTTTATTATGTTCGCTACCGGGGAACTGTTGAGCAGAAAGCTCCGGTGAAATTGGTGGTTATTCATTAAAATAATTGCGAATTACTTATAACAAAAAAAGAGGTTTTTCATTCCGAAAAACCTCTTTATCACATTCTGCGATGAATGATTTTATTGATCAATCCACTTATCATCTTTCATTTCACCAAGAATCACTACGTCTTTTGTACGCGAATAATCCTCAGCTGCAAGAAGCATTTGCTCTCTAGTATCTCTTCTAATTCGTATACCTTGTGATCCTGAATTTCTTACTTCAATGTAAAAACCGTCTCGCAATCTTGCTGGTTTTGTTGGAGGTCTACCCATTTGTTTGTGTTTTTCTACGCCTAATATAACAATACATTAAACGCATCGATTAAAATTATATTTTTTTAGGAATCTAACAAATCTGATTCCATTGGTTGTTTATATAGAACCCCTTGTCTTTTATACCTGTTTGACTGAACGATTCCAACGATGGAAAAGGCCATAATCACGGGAGTAAAAAACAAAAAACCTATACCTACTTCGTCAAAGCTCATTCCCGCGGGGGAACTTAACATGGCTAAATCCCACAACAGGAATAATGCCGTTAAAGACAAGCCAATAATTGACAAAACTTTATTTGTAACTCGCTTAATTTTAATTAATCCGAGTAAAAATGTCGTGATAAAAAACAGGAAGAAAAACAAACTTATCAACCCAACTTCTTCTGTTTGACTTGATCCGGAATTATAAGAAAGTCCCGTATAGTCTCCATAATAGGAGTAACTGTACCTGACAGAAGTTACCAAATCTATGTAGTAAAGTACTATAATCCCGAATAGCAAGCTAAGAACCAAACTTGAAATGTAAAAGGCTTTATTCAATCTTCAAATTTGGCGCGAATATATGACTTTATTTTGAGATTCCTAAAAAATGAACTGATTATCACTAAAATAGCCGTTATCAATCTTCCTTTATCTGGTAAAAAGAACCGTTTTCATTGATCTCCATTGAAACCAAATCCCAGCAAATAAACAAAGGAAGCAGACGGTCAATGTTCGACTTTTCCAACGTTGAAAAACGATAGATCTTACTCAAAGTGATCTGCGGATTTTGTGCTATAATGTTCAGTAGTTGAGTTTCCTCCTCTCCGATCTTCTCCGGTCTTTTTTGATCAAAACGCTCTATTTTCCAGACATTCAGCAGAATCTTATTCGCTAAAAGCGTGTGATCTTTGCGGCGAACGTAAGCTTTCCATTTACCTTCTTCGTCCAAAGCCAGAATCGGGCGCTGCATACTTTTTTCAACCGATACTTCCAACACCAATTTCATGTCTTCCTGCCAAACTCTCGACTGAAATTCCAATTTGGGTTTGCAATACATGTCGACCGCAGCTTCTATCATGTGAATTTCTTCCGTAGGGTCAATTCCGGTGATTTTTCCATTGTCTTTCACCCCGATCAGAAGTCTTCCTCCGTCCGTATTTGCAAAAGCGGCCAAAGTTCTGGCTATTTTTTTGGAGTCGTCGATTCGAAATTTGAAATCTTGCTGCTGGTGCTCCCCTTCTTTGATCAATGATTTTACCGACTGCATGAGGCAAATTTAAAAAGAAAAAGCAATCTGAGTTTGTGGGTTCGCTTGAAAGCTTTTATTCGGTGATTTATGTCCTGTTAATTTATTTTACCTCGTTAATTCGCAATTTTTCAATATCGCAATATTGCGAACAAGTACCCGGGTAATTATTTGCAAAACAGTATTATAAGCGAAAACTTCTTCAACTTTAAACCCTATCTATTCTTACTTATTCCAAATCTCCCAGGCCTTATTTGCCTGCTCTTTCAGCATCGAAAGTCCGTTCAAAGTCGCAGCTCCGTGCATCGCGGATTCTCTCAGAAATCTTGTTTCCTCCGGATTGTAGATCAAATCGATACACAAATGGCTTTCTGTTAAATATTCAAAAGGAAAAGGCACACAAGCATCCACATCCGGAAATGTGCCAAGCGGCGTGCAATTGACAACCACTTTACAAGCCCTCAGCATATGCTCATTGATTGCATCGTACGAAAACTCTCCGCTTTGAGGATTTCGCGAAACCCAAATCACATTCAGTCCGATCTTTTTCAAAACATATGCAACAGCTTTTGAGGCTCCGCCCGTTCCCAAAATAATAGCACGTTCGTGCTCATTCGTTAGGAAAGGTTTGATCATTTGGTGAAATCCGAAAGCATCCGTATTGTATCCTGTTTTCTTTCCGTTCTGAAACGAGATACAATTCACAGCGCCGATCTCGGCTGCTTCTTCGGATAATTCATCCAAATAAGGAATAATCGCTTGTTTGTAAGGAATCGTAACCGAAAGCCCCTTTAGGTCAGGAATACTAAAAACAGACTCAATCTCACTGATTTCAGCCAATTCAAAGTTTTCAAACGTACTTTTGAGATCTTCCCGACGAAATTTATCCTCGAAGTAAGTTTTTGAAAAGGAATGTCCGAGTGTTTTCCCTATCAATCCGAATTCAGGCATTCTTTTTCGCAAGTTTCGATTTCAGAATGCTGATCAACATCGGTAAAACAGAGATAAATACGATAATCAATACTACTTTCTCGTTGTTTTCTCTGATCCATGGAATATTCCCAAGGAAATAACCCGCAATTGTCATGCTGCAAATCCACAGCAAACCTCCGATAATATCAAATGTCAGGAATTTACGGTAGTTCATCTTCCCTACTCCGGCAGCAAATGGAGTGAATGTTCTTACGATCGGAACAAAACGTGCCATGATAATTGCAAAAACACCTCTTTTTTCAAAAAATGCTTCTGTTTGCTGCAAATAGGATTGTTTAACCAACTGCCTGCCTTTTATTTTCCAATTAAACACACTCAAACCAACTCTTCTTCCAACCCAGTAATTGATATTATCTCCTAAAACCGCAGCCACAGAAAGCAATGCCAACAAATAGAACAGGTTCAACTGTCCGGATGCTGCAAAAATTCCGGCTGTGAAAAGCAATGAATCTCCGGGAAGAAAAGGCATGATCACCAATCCTGTTTCGATAAAAATTACCAGAAATAAAACAACGTATACCGCTGTTCCGTAGGTTTCAACAATCCACTCAAAGTCAAGGTGAATCAGGTGTTTGAATAGTTCAATCATAGCTGATAATTAATACATTTCGTAAGTAGGTTCAAAGCTTTCAAACCAACTGGTTATTCCGCCTTCTAAAATAGCAATATGTTGAAAACCATGTCCGCATTCCAGTAAATTGGCAACAGATTCTGCTCTTCTGCCTGTTTTACACAAAATAATGTACTGCTTGGTTTTATCCATTGTTTCTGCCAGTTCGGGAATCCGGTGCATCGGAATTTTAGTTCCTCCGATAGAGCAAATTTCTACTTCCCACGGCTCACGGATATCAATCAATTCTGCCTCATTATTTTGAATCAGCTGCTTACAAGCTTCAGAAGAAATGCGGTTCATTCTCAAGTTTTTTTTTCGGCAAAGATAGACTTATTTGTAAATTGAGAAGGTAAAAGGTAAAAGTGAAAATAATGGAGAATTTTAAAATTGAGAAGATCAACAGATAACTTCGACTCTGATCAGATAATACTTTTAATTTCTCCCTTTTAGCTTTTTATTTAATTTTCACAGAGATCTCCATTTCGAATAAAGCGACGATGTCTCCGTTCAAATCTTTGGCAGTGACCTTCACCCAATGATTCTGGCGTTCGTTTGTTTGAATAGCTTTCAAGACTTGTTCGCGGATAATCTGACCTTCTGCACAGCTAAACTCTACATCTGTTTCTGCTCTTTTGATGAATTCCGCTTTCATTCCCTTAAATGCAAACGAAGGACGAACATTCAATTCATCGCAAAAATAGAATGCGTGTAATCCTGCCGTTACATCTGCGCCAACAGCCAAAGCGCCGAAATACATACTTTTCAGATGGTTTTTCGTTCGTCTTCTCAATTTGATTCTCACCAAAACATCGTGATCCGTAATTTGAATCAAACGCGGTTTCACATAGCTGATCATCGGGATTTTGAAAATTCCCATGAGGCGCAGCATCATTCCGTATTTCTTTAAGTTCGAGGTACTCATTTTACCAGATTTTCTATAATTTCTTTAACCGGTCGAACGGATTTTACGTGTTCAATACTTGGTCCGGCGCACCAAACGGATTTATATGTTGCGCTAAAAGCCGCCTTCTCCAGAGATTTCATACCTCTGTAAAAAGTCATTGCCTTTACCCATTTTTTCAAGCGTTTATTCCGGTTCAGAAAGCGTTCCAGTTTCGATTGTTCCGTCCCGATTTCTTTTACGTAAGGCGTATTGATTACCGTGCATGGTGTTCCTGACAATTTAGAAGTCATTACGATATCTTTTGCGCCATATTCCACGCAAGCCTGCTTGTACTCTTCCGAAACACCGGCTTCAGTGGATGCAATGAAGATTGATCCGATTGAAAAGCCGTCTGCTCCGGCAGCAATCAATTCATCCATTTCTTTTTTTGTTCCAACTCCACCAGCAGAGATCACAGGAATTGAAATCGCTTCTTTTATGCTCTTGATCAACTTCTTCGGATCAATTTTTCCGGCATGGCCACCCGCCTGATTATTTACGGCAATCACTGCATCAGCTCCCAGGTCTTCCACTTTCTTTGCATAAGCGATATCGGTTACATCGCAAAAAACCTTGATTCCTTTTTCTTTAGATGCATCGATCACTTTTTTGGGTGAACCCAATGAGGTAATGAAGAAATCAACTCCTTCTTCCACACAAATCTTCAATTGCTCTTCCATGTAAATATTGGAAGCATTCACAATCAGATTGATCCCGATCGGGCCTTTCGTTTTGGCTTTCATTCTTCTCAAACCTTCTCTCAAAAGTTCTGTAGACCGGTAATTCAATGCCGGAATTGCCCCTGCAACTCCATTTTCCGTACCTGCAAGAATCATGTCTTCATTTGAAACCAAAAACATCGGAGCGATGATAATCGGATGTTCGATGTTCAAAATCTTACTAAGTGCTAACTTTTCCATTCCCAATTGATTGCTGTCAAATATAGAAAAAATAATTATGCATGCATATATTTATTGTAGTGAGTTTTAAGGCTAACAAAGGAGAGTCAAGACTGGGAATGAATTCTCCCATTCAGTTTTGACGGTATAAATCCTGACTCTTACTTCTCCACCACTTAAAACAAAAAAGCCCTGCATCCGAAAGAATCCGGGCAGAGCTTCTGAAATTTCTTTTTCGTTCAAATTACATTCCGAAACCAAACTTAATTCCGGTAATGGCATTAAATCGGATTCCATTGTCGCGATACGTTTCCCATCTGGTCATCCAAACTCCGGAACCATTATCATACGTATTAATTCGCTGACCTTTGATATCAAAAGTTCCCAAACCTATTCCGAAAAACATATCCAGACTGAAGTTTCCGTTTCCTGGCCAAAACTGCAATCCCATATTGAATCTGAAGATCATCTGAGAAAGACTCGATTTTGCATCGTCCAGAACTTCCGTCTCGTCTTCGTTGATGTAATTATATACTCTGTATTTAAAAACCGGAGACAAGTACAAACCTTTCATCATGTTATCTTCAGTGGCAGCTGGATAGAATCTGGGAGCCAATGAAGCATGAAAGCCAATTGAAGCCTCTGCATTCGGATCAATCGGGTCATAATCCCCGATCCCTAAATCTCCTTGCCATAATTTTTGATTTCCTAAGTTCAAACCAAATTGAGAAATGGTTGGTCCGACTTCTAATTCCAGACTTATGATTTTTGCCAGACGCTGTTCGTAGCTGAAGTTAAATTCTCCTGCAACTAATTGAGTTGGAGAAAATTTAATTACAAAATTTCTATATCCGGATTCTTCTTGTGAATAGCTTCCAAAAGAAACTGTTGATAGAATAATTATTCCTAGAATTTTTTTCATACACTCAGTTTAATTCAAACAAAGAAACCATTTTTTATTTAATTCATAAACTTTCCTTTTAGAATTAGCATCTCGAAGAATTAAAATACCGAAATTTGAGCATGGCAAATTCATCAGACTGGATAAGTGCTCTTCGTTTAAGAACACTTCCGTTATCCATTTCAGGAATATTGGTCGGATCCTTCATTGCAGTTTATCAGGGATACTGGAATCCGGTTATTTTTTCATTGGCCTTATCAACTACCTTGTTGTTTCAAATCCTGTCTAATCTGGCAAATGATTTGGGGGATTCCTTAAAAGGTGCTGACAATGCCGGGAGAATTGGTCCGATGAGAGCCGTACAATCAGGAGCAATCTCGAAAACCGCTATGAAAAAAGCGGTTATTTTCACTTCTGCTGTTTCTTTTATCAGTGCAGGATTCCTGATTTATTTCGGAACAAAAAATCTTTCTGTCACCAGTATTTATATCTACATCGGTTTGGCAATTGCTTCCGTTTTAGCTGCAATTACCTATACGATCGGCAAAAAAGCTTACGGTTATAATGGTTTAGGAGACTTATTTGTCTTCGTTTTCTTCGGTTTAGTGAGTGTCATGGGTGTTTATCCCCTGTTTTCCGACATGCTTTCCAAAGAGTTGATTCTTCCAGCGGTTACGATCGGTTTTCTCAGCACAGCCGTTTTGAATCTGAACAATATGCGCGACCGCGAGAATGACGAAAAAGTGGGAAAAAGAACTTTAGTGGTAAAACTCGGGGCGAAAAACGCAAAAAGATATCACTTCTTTCTCATTTCAACCGCTTTTCTGAGCTGGATTTTGTTTCTGGTGCTCACTAAAAACTGGTTGGGCTTTATCTCATTGATTCCAGCTATTCTGTTTATCAAGCATCTTGTTTTTGTAGCAAAAAATACGGTTCCGAAAGAATTGGACTCTCAGCTTAAAACCGTTGCATTGGGAACATTTTTCATTAGTATTCTCTACGTCATCAGTGTTTCTGTCAACCAATGGATTCTGTGAATCAAAACGAAGTGACGGCTTCTTTTGAAGCATTTGTACTGGATTTCAAACGTCCAAGCGGAACAAGTCGCGGTGTTTTGACTCAAAAGAAAGGCTGGAAGCTGAAATTGATTGATCCGAACGGAATTACCGGTTTGGGCGAATGTTCCATTATTCCGGGCTTGTCTCCCGACTACATTTCGGACGAACAATACGAAAAGCAACTGAAAATTGTTTGTCAGAATCCGTTTCAGTTCATTGAGAACAAAGAACTATTGCTTGATTATCCTTCTATTTTATTCGGACTCGAAAGCGCTTATTTCGATCTGCTGAATGGAGGAAAACGAATTTACTTCAATTCGGGAAAAAGCAATGCCGGATTCCAAATTCCTATCAATGGCCTGATCTGGATGGGAGATCCCGAATATATGCAAAGTCAGATCGAAGAAAAACTTGCTGCGGGATTCACTTGCATCAAACTAAAGGTCGGAGCGATTGATTTCAAACAGGAACTGAACTTATTGGGAGGAATTCGCTCGCGTTTCGACTCTTCCAAGATCACCTTGCGGGTAGATGCAAATGGAGCTTTCAACCCGGATGATGCTTTATGGAAACTCGGGGAGCTTTCGAAATTGGACATTCACAGCATCGAACAACCGATCAAAGCAGGTTTCCCGGAAATCATGTCGGAATTATGTGCTGAAACTCCTCTTCCGATTGCTTTGGACGAAGAACTTATCGGGATTAATCTGACAGAAGAGAAAATAGCTCTGCTGGATACGATTCGTCCGCAATACATTATTCTCAAACCAAGTCTGCACGGCGGATTCAGCGGTACAAAAGAATGGATCGAATTGGCTGACAGCAGAAATATTCCGTGGTGGATTACATCTGCATTGGAAAGTAATATCGGTTTGAATGCCATTGCTCAGTTTACGGCGGAATACAATCCGGTTTTACCACAAGGATTGGGTACAGGAGGTTTGTATGAAACGAATTTTGAGGCTCCTTTGAGGATTGAAAACGGTTATTTGCACTATCAATCTTTTATTTAACTCGGACGTAATTCCGCAATATTACGTCCGGATAAAACGACTAAACTCCCGGAAATCGCTGCTATTGCTGAATTGAGTTGGACGTAATATTGCGGAATTACTCCAACAGCTCATTTCCATTTAAAAGCATTTATCTGTACCCATTCAAATCAACATTTCTGTATCTGTATCCAGAACTAAGGACTCCGTAATTTTGTCTAAATAACAAGTGTATGAAGGCAAAAGTGAAGAATCCGGTACAAATTCAATATGACAATGTCTACATTTCCGAATTGAATAAAATCGTTGGCATTTACAAAAACGCCATGACGAAAATTTCGTCTCCCGGAAAACAGCATCAAGACAACAAACTATCATCTCATTTCGGTTTGCCATTAACCATCGCCGTTAACGATAAACAATTGATCGGATTTGCTTCTGCAACATTAAACCAGTCAGGAGAAGTGGAAATGAATTGCTTTTTCTCCGATGAACCGGACGAAACAAACGTTGAACAGGAATTAAAGGAAAAAGCATTCCTGAATTTTTATCAAACTTTCGACAACAGCGAAACAGGAAAAAAACAGTTAAAGGCATCCGTCGAACGATTGGTTTACTGGTTGAATCTATAACAGAATCCAAGATTTATCCGTAATTTCCAATTGAAAAGTATGGCTTAAAAAATTCAATCAACTATGAATATCGAAGAACTTAAAAACAGCGTCACACTACCTGTCATCGCATCACCTATGTTTCTGGTTTCCGGAAGTAAATTAGTCATCGAATGCTGCAAAAATGGAATTATAGGAACATTACCTTCCTTGAACGGAAGAAGCTCCACAGACTTCGAGCAGTTTTTGATTGAGATTACAAGTGAGTTGAAAAAATTCGAGGAAGAAACCAAAGTAAAACCTGCTCCTTTCGGAATCAATTTGATTGTAAACAAGACAAATCCAAGGTTGATGCCCGATTTACAGCTTTGTGTCAAATACAAAGTTCCGCTGATCATTACGTCGTTGGGAGCCGTGAAAGAAGTGGTCGATGCAGTGCACAGCTATGGAGGTTTGGTATTTCATGATGTAATCAAGAAACGACACGCTGAAAAAGCAATTGAAGCGGGTGTAGACGGAATTATCGCCGTTGCAAACGGAGCCGGAGGTCATGCAGGAACAGCAAATCCCTTTGCTCTTGTAGAAGAAATCAGATCGTTCTACAACGGAACCTTGATTCTTGCCGGAACCATTACCAAAGGAAAAGACATTCTTGCTGCTCAGAATATGGGTGCAGATTTCGCTTATATGGGAACGCGTTTCATTGCAACAGAAGAAAGCATGGCTCAATCCGAATACAAAAACATGCTGGTTGCTTCTCATATCGACGATATCATCTATACCGATGGAATTTCAGGAGTCAATGCGAACTTCCTTCTACCTAGCATTGAAAAATCCGGGATTGATCTCTCTGAGAAAAAAGAGGAGGATTTTTCCAAATTGTCGGCCGAACACGGAAAAGCATGGAAAGATATCTGGTCTGCGGGACAAGGAACTACCGGAATTGAAAAGATCGAACCGGTAGCTGCTGTTGTGGATCAATTAAAAAAAGAATACAAAGCCGCTCTTTTGGAAAATCAGCAAAAACTGGCACTTCTCAAATATTAATCAGAAACGCGTTATGACTCTGAAAAAGGAACCCTTATATCTGCAGATCGCCAATGTAATGGAGGAACAAATTGCCAGCGGAACATTAAAACTTGGCGACAAACTTCCTTCCATTCGAAATATCCGGAAGATATACGGTGTCAGCATCAATACAGCCAAACAAACCTTCCTGGAACTGGAAAGTAAATCGCTGATTGAACCCAGAGCCAGATCGGGTTACTTTGTGAGCAAAACATCACAGCGTAAATTCGCACTTCCGTCTGTAGCAAAAATCCGGTCTTCAGCCGAAGAGAAACCTCCGCAGGATCTGATCGACAAAGTGTTTAACACCTTAAAAAAGGAGGAAATCACTCAATTTTCCCTTGGGGTTCCGGCTCAAAGCATGTTACCCGTTTCCAAATTGAACAAAGGAGTGATCAACACCGTTCGCAGACTGGAAGATGGCGGCACAAGTTACGAACCCGTGCAGGGAAGTATCAATTTGAGAAGAACAGTTGCGAAATGGAGCATGGTTTTCGACAGTCAATTAACAGAAGACGATCTGGTAACCACATCCGGAGTGATCAATGCCATTTTCAATTGTTTGATAGCGGTCACCAAACCGGGCGATACGATCGCCATTGAAACACCGGTTTATTTTGTCACCATTCAGATCGCAAAATCACTCGGATTGAATGTCGTTGAAATCCCTTCACATCCGATTACGGGAGTCGATCTGGATGCATTGAAAAAAGTACTTCCCAGGATCAACGTTTGTTGTTTTACCACCAATTTCAGTAATCCTTTGGGAAGTTTAATGCCCGAAGATCACAAAAGAGAATTGGTGAGAATGCTTACGGAAGCAAATGTTCCCTTAATCGAAGATGACCTTTACGGAAACCTCTTTTTTGGCGCAACAAGACCCAAACCCTGCAAAGCATTTGATGAAGCTGGAATCGTTATGTGGTGCAGTTCCGTTTCAAAAACCTTAGCTCCCGGCTATCGGGTTGGGTGGGTTGCTCCCGGAAAGTTCAAAGACAAAATCATCCGGCAGAAACTATTGCAAACCATCTCCACTCCCATTCTTTATCAGGAAGTGGTTGCCGATTTCATGGAACACGGCAGATACGACCATCATCTGCGCACTTTCCGAAGCAAACTCTATTCCAACTGTTTGCAATTTCAACGCGCCATTGAAGAATATTTCCCCGATAACACCAAGATATCCCAACCTCAGGGTGGTTTCATGCTTTGGCTCGAACTGGATAAAAGAATTAATACCGCTCAGTTGTACGATACCGCGATCCAGCAAAATATCAGTTTTGCGCCCGGAAGAATGTTCACACTTCAAGATCAGTTCAACAACTGCATGCGTCTGAACTATGCTTTGGAATGGAACGATAAACTGCATTTCGATTTGAAAAAACTGGGACAGATTGTAAAAAACGCTCTTTAATCTGTACCCTATAAAATACAAACAACTGAATCTGTAGCCTCTGATACCGATTCCATACTTTTATTGAAAAGTAATCGTTATGAAATTGAGAATCTATCAAATAGATGCATTTACAGACAGCGTATTCAAAGGAAATCCGGCAGCTGTATGCCCTTTAAATGAATGGCTGGAAGACAGCATCCTGCTTAAAATTGCTGCGGAGAACAACCTTTCAGAAACAGCATTTTATGTTCCGAAAGATGATGAATTTGAAATTCGGTGGTTCACTCCTGAAACAGAAGTTGACCTTTGCGGGCATGCAACACTTGCCGCGTCTTTCGTTTTATTTGAAGCGGAAGGTTATATCGGAGAAACGATTCAGTTTTATTCGCCTCGCAGCGGTAAACTAAGTGTTACCCGGAAAAATGGAAATCTCGTATTGAATTTTCCAGTTGATCAAATCAAAGAAATTCCGCTTACCAAAGAACTGTCAGCACTTACTGATAAAGTGCCCCTTGGAGCTTATCAGGGAAAAACGGATTACATGCTTGTTTTCGGGCAAGAAGAGGATATCCGAACCTTGAAACCCAATCTTTCTCTGATCAAAGAACTTCATGCCAGAGGGTTGATCGTGACTTCCAAAGGAGAACACAGCGACTTTGTTTCCCGGTTTTTCGCCCCTGCAGTTGGCATCAATGAAGATCCGGTTTGTGGTTCGGCACACACCACGATGACTCCTTTCTGGGCCGGACAACTGAACAAAACAGACTTAACGGCATTTCAACTTTCGGAAAGAAGCGGAGTTATATCCTGCCGTTTATTGGGAAACCGCGTTGAACTTGGCGGGAAAGCCGTGATGTATCTGAAAGGCGAAATTTATATTTGACGATTTTTTATCTTAGCATCTGATTTTTCAAAAAACAAATCATGCCAGACTACAAACAACTCGTCGATCAGATAAAAGCATTTGCTCCTGTATATCAGAAAATTCTAAGGGCCGGTGCAACAAGCGAAGAAACAGCTGATTTCCAAAAACAGGCCGATGTTTCTATTCCCGAAAACTTTTTGAGTTTCTACGAAATCGCGAACGGAGGAGAACCTTACGAAACGGTGGATATTGAAGGAATGTGTTTCTATTCATTGGAACGAATCCTGAGAAACAAAAAGATATTTGATGAAATTATGGAAGAAAAACATGCGGAAAACGAGTTTTTCACCTGGCACACCGACTGGCTTCCTTTTGCGGATGATTATTCTTACGATACTCTGGCAATTGACACCAGTGGAAAAGTAAGCGGTAAAAAGGGATGCATCATCAATCGCGCAAAAGACAGCTTTGAAGGCGATCCGATTACAATCGTTTCCGAATCGTTTGAATCCTTCATTCAGGAATGGGGACAGCGTATATTAAATGAGAAAGTTTATCGAAAAGGATCTACCGAAAGTGAATCCGAAAATTGGGTAGAAGATTACGAATCGGAAGAATACAATAAAACTCATGTGAAACCCAATTTTTAACTGGTTTCAAAACTTATATTAAACAAAAAGCCCGCTGACAATTCATCAACGGGCTTTTCTTATTATTAATTACTTTTCAAGTTCGAAACACTAACGCTTCTCCTTATCAGTAACTTTGTTACTTCTTATCATTTACTTCTTCGAAGTCAACATCTGTCACTTCATCTCCTGCATTTCCTCCGGCGTTACCACCTTGAGCTCCTGCATCTGCACCACCAGCGTTTGCTGCGTTATACATTTCCTGAGAAGCAGCCTGGAATGCTGTATTCAAACGATCCATTGCCGGCTCTAAGTTTGCTGTGTTTTTCGCTTCAAACTCCGTTTTCAATGCTGTCAAAGCATCTTCGATCGGTTGTTTTTTATCAGCAGGAATTTTATCACCGTACTCTTTCAACTGACGCTCAGTCTGGAAGATCAATGAATCCGCTTTGTTCAACGTTTCTACCTCTTCTTTACGCTTTCTGTCAGCATCTGCATTTGCTTCAGCTTCAGCTTTCATACGCTTGATTTCTTCGTCAGACAAACCGGAAGAACCTTCAATTTTAATAGACTGCTCTTTTCCTGTTCCTTTGTCTTTTGCAGAAATATGCATGATTCCGTTAGCATCCACATCGAATGTTACTTCAATTTGCGGCTCACCACGACGTGCAGGCGGAATGTCTGTCAATGAGAAGCGACCCAATGTTTTGTTGTCGCCTGCCATCGGACGCTCACCTTGCAATACGTGAATGTCTACTGCCGGTTGGTTATCTGCTGCTGTTGAGAAAGTCTCAGATTTTTTAGTCGGAATAGTTGTATTCGCTTCGATCAACTTCGTGAATACACCACCCATTGTTTCGATTCCCAAAGACAATGGAATAACATCCAACAATAAGACATCTTTTACTTCACCTGTCAATACACCACCTTGAATTGCCGCACCAACTGCTACTACTTCATCCGGGTTTACTCCTTTTGAAGGAGCTTTTCCGAAGAAACGCTGCACTGCATCCTGAATAACCGGGATACGAGTTGATCCACCAACCAAAATTACTTCATCGATATCGCTTGTAGACAATCCTGCATTTTGAAGAGCAGAACGACATGGTGCGATTGTTCTTTCAACGATAGAAGCAATCAATTGCTCAAATTTCGAACGTTGCAATGTTCTTACCAAGTGTTTCGGAATTCCGTTCACCGGCATGATGTATGGCAAGTTGATCTCTGTTGAAGTTGTTGAAGACAATTCAATTTTTGCTTTCTCTGCAGCTTCTTTCAAACGTTGCAAAGCCATCGGGTCCTGACGTAAATCCAAACCTTCTTCAGCTTTAAATTCGTCAGCCAACCATGTGATGATTGCCTCATCCACATCGTCACCACCTAAGTGAGTATCTCCGTCTGTTGCCAATACTTCGAATACTCCGTCACCCAATTCCAAAACAGAAACGTCATGCGTACCACCACCAAAGTCAAATACTACGATTTTTTGGTCAATTCCTTTTTTATCCAAACCATAAGCCAACGCTGCAGCTGTAGGTTCGTTAATGATACGTTTGATAGTCAAACCAGCGATTTCACCTGCTTCTTTTGTAGCCTGACGCTGAGAATCGTTAAAGTATGCCGGAACAGTTACAACTGCTTCAGTTACTTCATGACCCAAATAATCTTCAGCAGTTTTCTTCATTTTCTGAAGAACCATTGCAGAAATTTCTTGCGCTGTATACAAACGACCGTCGATGTCTACACGCGGTGTATTGTTATCTCCTTTTACTACTTTGTAAGGTACACGTCCAGCCTCTTTTTGAACATCATCAAAAGATGATCCCATAAAACGCTTGATGGAGTAAATTGTTTTTGTTGGGTTGGTAATCGCCTGACGTTTCGCAGGGTCACCAACTTTTAGTTCACCACCATCTACGAAAGCTACCACAGAGGGTGTTGTACGTTTACCTTCAGAATTTGCGATTACAACTGGCTCATTTCCTTCCATTACGGAAACACATGAGTTTGTTGTTCCTAAATCGATTCCAATTATTTTTCCCATTTTATTTATTTTTTTCGTTTTTCGAATTTTCCTTCCATAAGTCAAAGGTTGTGCCACTCGCCTTTCGGTCTCTTTTCATGTCAGAAATGTCAGGATTTGAACAAAAAAGCAAAAAATGACTGACGAACTTGACACATTGTTCCTACACATTATGTCATTTTGTCATATGAATTCATTCAATCAATAAAGAATCCTGCTCCTATATTTAGAGGATCGTGTCTTGAAACAGCTATCATGTATTGCTTTTCACTTTCCGTGCCGGATTGGTTCTTTGCATCCAAACTTTCATACAAATAACTATTCCTCCAACAAAACCAACGATATAAGAGCTTACATGTGCCCAGGCAACTGCCAGAAATGCATTGTGTTTTCCTGCAGGAATTCTGTCAGCCAGCTCTCCAACCAAATAAATCGTACCGGTATTTGCAAGGATATAACCGATTATTCCTGCCAACAACGAAGTAAACACCATAATGAGAAGCAACCTGATTACATACTTTCTGATAATCGAAAATGGAACCTTCTCGGTTTTCCCTGCCGCATTAAAAACGACGATCAGTGTTCCTAAAATCAAACCCACCCACCATGTAGCAAGGATTCCCCAAACAAGCGCAAGCATAAACGGGTTTTCACTCTCTATCACCTTCGGATGGCCAATTGTAAAATATTCGACACAGCAATTTGCAGTAACCAAATCATGAACAATTCCAAAAGAAACGGCTCCAAACAAGCATAAAAGAATTGTTTTCAGATGTGGCATTACTCCATGGATTCCTTTTTTCTAAACACGAGATAATAAATCGGAATTCCTGTCAGAATCAATACAATACTTCCAAATGTATCCCAAAACGTGAATACTGTCAAGGAAACACAAATCACCAAGGCAAACACCAAATACAGGAATGGAACTACCGGATAACCAAATGCTTTGTAAGGTCTATGAGCATCTGGCATGGTTCTTCTCAATTTGAAAAGCCCCAAAATGGTCACAATATAGAAAACCATCGAACCAAAAGTCGCAAATTTGATCAAAACGCCGTAAGAACCTGAGAAACAAAGCGCAATGGCCCATAAACTTTGAATCCACATCGCCCAGGCAGGAACACCAAAACGATTTAATTTGCTTGCTTTACTGAAGAACAATCCGTCTTTCGACATGGCATAAAACAAGCGGGAACCGGCCATAATCAAACCGTTATTACAACCAAACGTTGAGATCATGATTAAGATTGCCATCAGGAAATTTGCCGTATGTCCGAATAACATAAACGCTGCTGAAGTTCCTACCCTATCCGAACTCGCAAATTGAATTCCGGTGGATTCCACAGCTTGTTTTGTATAAACGAAATCTCCTTCAAAAGGAGTTCCATGAAGCGGAAGTAAGCCCAGATAAGCCACATTTGCCAAAATGTAGAGAATCGTTACGATGAATGTTCCTAAAAATAGGGAACGCGGCAGGTTTTTCTCCGGATTCCGGATATCTCCGGCAATAAAAGTCACGTTATTCCATGCATCGGAAGAAAAGAGAGAATTGATAATCGTAGTAGAAAGAACGATCATTAATCCCACGGATGTCAGATCGGTGGTCAACCAGCTTCCGTCTGCCTGTTTCTTTGTAGATGTTGCTTCCCACATATACTGGAAATTCTCATCAAAAAAACCGGAATAGAACCCAACAGTGATTCCCGCCACAATCAAAACTGCCAATGCGATGAGTTTCGAACTGGTAAAAATGGCTTGAATAATCTTTCCGTAATTGATTCCCCGGACATTCAGAAGAGTCAGGATCAAAATGGTTCCGACTCCAACAAAATTGGCTCCGTTTATTTTGATTGCTCCGTATTCAAAAAGCGTTTCATCTACCAAAACCGGGAAAAAGACTCCCGCAAACTTTCCGAAAGCCACTCCAACAGCTGCGATTACTCCCGTTTGAATGACGGCAAACGTGGTCCAGCCATAAAGAAAGGAAGGTAATTTCCCCCAGGCTTCACGAATGTAAACAAACTGCCCGCCTGCTTTTGGAAACATGGCCGCCAATTCGCCGTAACTCAAAGCTCCGAATAAGGTAATCACACCCGTCATCATCCAGGTAAACAACAACCATCCCGAACTTCCGAGATCTCTTGCCATTTCTGAGGAAACGATAAAGATTCCCGAGCCGATCATACTTCCTGCAACCAGGAAGGTTGCATCCATCAGCCCAAGCGTTTTTTTTGAGTTTTCTTCCATAAGTAGTAATAAAAAAGTCTCGCCGATATCCGGCGAGACTCTAAATCATGTTTAATCTATTATTCTGAATCGGATTCTTCTTCTTGCTGACCGATCTTACTGTTTCGTTTACCGTAAGTGAAATAGATCAGGAAGCCCATCACCATCCAAAGCCCGGCAACTGTAAGTGTTGTCAAATCCAAAGCAATGATCATAAAGGTACAAACCCCAATCCCCAAAATCGGAACCAATGGAACCAATGGTGTTTTAAATGGTCTTTCCAGATTCGGGAACTTCTTACGCATTACAATAATTCCTGCACATACGATTACAAAGGCAAACAAGGTTCCGAAAGAAGTTAAATCTCCTGCAACACTTCCGGGAACAAAGGCGGCAAATAGCCCTACCAAAACAAATAAAATCATATTTGATTTATAAGGTGTTTTGTACTTCGGGTGCAATTCGGAAAATACTTTTGGAATTAGTCCGTCTTTTGACATGGAATAAAACACGCGTGACTGTCCCATTAACATCACAAGAATCACAGAGGAGAATCCTGCCAGAATTGCTACCGTAATTCCTGTTGCAAGCCAGCCATATCCATGCATATAGGTGTTTACCGCATAAGCAACAGAAGCTTCCTTCCCTGCTTTTTCGTATTCTTCCCACGGAGCTACTCCTGTCAAAACGTGTGCGAAAAGGATGTATAGAATCGTACAAATAACCAAAGAACCAAGAATACCGATAGGCATATCTCTTTTCGGGTTTTTAGCTTCCTGAGCTGCCGTAGACACCGCATCAAAACCAATAAAAGCAAAGAAAACAATGGCAGCACCACCAACAACTCCACCCCAACCATGTTGGAAAATTCCTTCGTGATTTTCAACTCCTTCAGGAATCAGATATGGAGTATGATTGTCCGGATTTATAAATTGCCATCCGATCACAATGAATACCAAAACAATCGCCACTTTCAAGAACACCATGATTCCATTGATAAATGCAGATTCCTGTGTTCCTTTGATTAACAAAAGTGTTACTGCCAACAAAATTGCCAAAGCCGGAGCATTCAGGTATCCTGATGTAGTTTGTACCTGCGCTTTCAATTCTGTACCAAGCTTTGCCAATTCACCATCAGAAAGGATAACAACTCCGTTTTTAGCAGTTGCAATCAATTCTTTCGGAAGCTGAGCAATGTATTCTGCTCCTACCAGTTTATTCACATGTTCAAAAGGAGAATGGCACCATTCATAGGGTATGGCGCCTCCAAAGAGGTTGTTGAGATATTCACTCCAGGCTATGGAAACTGTTGCTGCACCTAATGCATATTCCATCAATAATGCCCATCCAATAATCCATGCTACGATTTCTCCCAGAGTTGCATATGAATACGTATAAGCACTACCTGCGATTGGAATAGTTGATGCAAATTCGGCATAACACAATCCTGCAAAAGCACAACCGATTGCCGCTAAAGCAAATGACAAAGTTACTCCGGATCCCGCAGCTTCACCTGCTGCTGCTGCTGTTCTTACAAACAAGCCTGCTCCGATAATTGCACCTACTCCCAGGGCAATTAATGACCATGCTCCTAGCGTCTTTTTTAATCCACCTTCATTCGCTGCTGCTTCTTTTAGCAAAAGTGGAATGGATTTCTTTTTGAAAATGTTGGACATAAGTTTTAATAGTTAATTCTATTCACTATTGTTATATAACAGTTAGTAAATCGTTTTCGAGTCGTTAAAGATAGAAAAAATGTGAATGAATGCTAAAATCAAATTATTTGTTCTGATTTTACTTACCTTATTTCAGGTTACTAAACTTTCAACTACATTTGATATAAATAACCTTATCTATTATGTGGATATTCCGTTTTAGCTCAAATCTCAAGAATTTTTTCCGTTTGCTCTCGATCATCCGGATTATTGTCGGGCACTATTTGGCCAATTGGTTTACAACCGGGCCGCTGCGTGTTATTTTCGACCCGAGAGGCAAAAACAGAAAAACACGTTCCGAAAGATTGCGTTTGATTATTGAAGATCTGGGCCCCACATTTATCAAATTCGGACAAATTGTAGCCGACAGACCGGATATTGCATCCGAAGGTTTGAGAACGGAGCTGAAAAAACTGCAGTCATCCGCCCGACCAATGCCCGATGATATTGCGATTCAGATTATCGAAAATGAAATAGGAGCTTCCATCGAAACCGTATTTTCAGAATTCAATCCGCACCACATCGCATCGGCTTCGATTGCACAGGTTTATCTGGCGACATTGCAAACCGGAGAAAGAGTGGTTTTAAAAGTACAGCGTCCGAATATCCGCAACAAAATAAGACTGGACATCAAGCTCCTTCAGATCTTCGCACGGAAAATTCAGGCGCAATACCCGGAAATCAGCAATTTTAACCTGATTCGCTTCATTGAAGATTTCGGGGATATCATGCTCAAAGAATTGGATTTCATGAACGAGCTTTCAAACATGATGCGCTTCACCAATATGTTTAAGGGTGATGACCGTGTTTATATTCCGAAAGTTTACAGTAAATATTCTACTTCGAAACTCCTGATCATGGAATACATCGAAGGTGAAGCTCCCGACAATCTTGCAAATCTGATCACCAAAGGGTTTGACGCGAAAATCATTGCTGAAAACGGAATGAACATTATTCTGTCGATGATCCTCAGACATGGTTTTTTTCATGCAGATCCGCATTCAGGAAATCTCTTCATCCGGAATGACAATCAATTGGTGATGATCGATTTCGGAATGTGTGCAAGTTTGAAACCGAAACAGATCGACGGATTGATCGATTTCTTAATCGGTTTTTCAGATGGAAATCCGCATAAAATTGCCAAGGCATTATTGAAACTCACCGAAGTTGAGAGCCTTCGGGAAATGGAAAGCCTTGAATTTGAAATCAAAGAATTAACTCAAAAGTATGCGTATTTCAATTATGAAGACGTGGATATTTCCGGATTGTTTACCGATACTTTTAAGTTATTGATGAAATACGGAATTACCATCCCAAGCAGTTTATATATGCTCCTGAAAACACTGGTAACGATTCAGAAAGTGGCAGAGTCGCTTCAGGTCAAACTGGATTTGGTTGGAATGGTGAAACCTTACGCAAAAGAAAAAATCAAGGAACGTTTCGGCTGGAAAAACATCAAATCGAAACTCGTGAGTTCTGCTGAAGACTATTTATATCTGATAGAAACACTTCCAAAAGACATCAGAGCAATTGTAACGGGTTTCAAACAAGACGGAATCAAACACAATATCAGACTGGGAGAAGAAGGAAATTCGATCGGAAACAACCAGCTTCGTTGGCACATCTACCGTTTGGGTTCTATCATGTTACTTGGAATTCTCCTGATCTCTGCTACGCTATTGAAGGTTTTCAATGTTCAGATTGTCATTTCAAAAGACGGAAGACCACTTATGAAAGACGGAGAACCGGTGATGCAGGAGATTTTCGGCAACTTCCCGGATGTCTTCTTTGTGACCGTTGTCATTCTGTGCATTTTCGCCGCATTGAGGATGACATTCCGTGCCAGGTAGATAAAGATTTCAATTTCATCCCCTTAAAAATTCACGAATTCGACTAAATTTGCGGACTATATTATTATTGAACGAAAGTTCGCAAGTTAACAACAATGACAGTACACGAAATTCGCAAGCACTTTTTTGAATTTTTTGCATCGAAAGGACATCAAATCGTTCCTTCTGCACCGATGGTTGTAAAGAATGATCCGACCTTGATGTTTACCAATGCCGGAATGAACCAATTCAAGGATTATTTCCTTGGAAATGCGGTTCCGAAACACCGACGTGTCGCCAATTCTCAAAAATGTTTACGTGTTTCAGGAAAGCATAATGATTTGGAAGAAGTGGGGGTTGATACTTACCATCACACCATGTTTGAAATGCTTGGAAACTGGTCATTCGGTGATTATTTCAAAGAAGAAGCTATTACCTGGGCCTGGGAATTGCTGACGGAAGTTTACAAAATTCCGAAAGACCGTTTGTATGTAACTGTTTTTGAAGGCGACGAAAAAGACGGAGTTCCGAAGGATCAGGAATCGTATGATATCTGGAAAAGATTTATCGCTGAAGACCGCATCATCATGGCTTCAAAGAAAGATAATTTCTGGGAAATGGGTGATACGGGACCTTGCGGACCTTGTACCGAAATTCACGTAGATAACCGTCCGGCAGCTGAAAGAGCGAAAGAAGACGGAAAGAAATATGTCAACGAAGATCACCCGCAAGTGATCGAGATCTGGAACAATGTATTCATGCAGTTCAACAGAAAGGCAGACGGAAGTCTGGAGCCTCTTCCTGCTACGCACGTAGATACGGGAATGGGTCTGGAACGTTTGGCAATGACACTTCAGGATAAAACTTCCAACTACGATATTGATTTATTCCAAACCCTGATCCAACACATGGAAAAGGTATCCGGAAAGAAATACGGAGTTGATGAAACGACCGATATTGCTTTGCGCGTAATTGCAGATCACGTGCGTGCTATCGCATTTTCTATTGCTGACGGACAACTTCCTTCCAATACAGGAGCAGGTTATGTAATTCGTCGTATTTTAAGACGTGCGGTTCGTTACGGTTACCAAACATTGGATTTGAAAGAACCATTCCTTTCCGGTTTGTCTGTTGTTCTTTCGGAAGTAATGGGAGATCCGTTCACTGAATTGATCAAACAACGCGAATTGGTTGAAAAAGTGATCCGCGAGGAAGAATTGTCTTTCTTCAGAACACTGGAACAAGGAATTAAGCGAATCGAAGGTTTGATTGATGCTGCCAAAGCTTCCAATTCAAACACTTTGGACGGAGTTTCGGTTTTCGAATTGTATGATACCTACGGTTTCCCGTTCGATTTAACGAGCTTAATTGCGCGTGAAAACAATCTTTCCGTTGATGAAAAAGGATTCAATGAAGAATTGACCAAGCAAAAAGATCGCTCGAGAGCTGCAACGGCTATCGAAACAGACGATTGGGTTTTGCTGCGTGATGATGCCGTAGAAGAATTCGTTGGTTACGATTACCTGGAAACAGCTATTGAAATTGTTAAATACCGCAAGGTTTCCCAAAAACAAAAAACATTCTACCAATTGGTATTCTCCAAAACTCCGTTCTACCCTGAAGGTGGTGGACAAGTCGGCGATACGGGAAGAATTTACAACAACTCTGAATCTGTAGTAATTTTCGATACCAAGAAGGAAAACAATCTGATCGTACACCTTTCGGAAAACCTTCCTGCTGATCCGAAGAAAGCATTTACGGCAGAAGTTAACGAAGAAAAACGCAAGTTATCTGCATACAATCACTCGGCTACTCACCTGTTGCATCACGCATTGAGAACCGTATTGGGAACGCATGTGGAACAAAAAGGATCTTTGGTGAATCCGAACTATTTGCGTTTCGACTTTTCACATTTCTCGAAAGTGACAGATGAAGAATTGGCAAAAATCGAATCATTGGTAAGCGAAGGAATTCGTGCAAGCATTGATTTGGATGAAAGACGCAATGTTCCGATTGAAGTGGCAACCGAAATGGGTGCGATGGCTTTGTTCGGCGAAAAATACGGCGACACGGTACGTGTGATCAAATTCGGTGATTCGGTAGAATTATGCGGAGGAACACACGTTAAAAACACCGGACAAATCGGTTTGTTTAAAATTCAATCCGAATCTGCTGTTGCTGCCGGAATCCGACGTATCGAAGCAATTACAAACGTTGCCGTAGAAACATTCTATGCAGATCAGGAAGCAAAATTGAAGTCGGTGAACGAATTGCTTAAAAGCCCGAAAGATCTGACTAAAGCAATTGAAGACTTGCTTTCAAAGAACAATCAGCTTCAAAAGCAAGTTGAGAATTTCAAGAAAGAACAGGCGAAATTGGTCAAAGCAGATTTGAAGACAAAAATTGTTTCAAAAGGAGATTTCTCCTATCTGGATTCGATCATTGATCTGGATGCAGGATCTGTAAAAGATATTTTGTTCCAGTTGAAAGGTGAAGTTCCGAATCTGGTTGCTGTAATCGGTTCAAAAGAAGAAGATAAATGTGCGATCAGCGTTTTGGTTGATGAGGCCTTGGTTTCTTCCAAAGGATGGAATGCAGGAAATCTGGTTAAATCTGTTGCTTCCCTCATTCAAGGCGGCGGTGGCGGACAAGCTTTCTTTGCAACTGCAGGTGGTAAAAACGCAAGCGGGTTGACTCAGGCAATCGAATCGATCAAACAAACAATTGCTTAAGACATTTTCGATCTGATAAACGCAAATGCTTTTTTGATATAATTGACGGTCTCCTTTTCCAGAGAGAAAACATAGATCGGTACAAAAAACAGCACACTAACGATGGTGGATTCAACTAAACATTGGATCCACTTGTTGTTTATAAGCCCCTGAGTGAAATACCCTACTGTCAAGGTGAATACAGCCAATCCGATAATGACAAACTGATTGCGCTCGAATGGGTGCAATTTGTAAGCAATCCAGACAAAAATCAAGCGGCCTAAATTGTATACAATAAGCGCAATACTTGTTGAAATTGCAGCTCCGGATATTCCCCAAACAGGAATAAGCAAACGATTCAGCAAATACACTGTAACAATCAAAAATACAGTAAACAAGATGTCGTACCGGTACTTTTTGGAAGCCGTGAATATTGCTCCGTTAATTCCAAAATACATATCAATCAAACGGCCGATCATGATGAAAAAGAACACCCATATTCCCTCAGCGAATTCAGGTTTCAAAAATGAAAACAAGAAGTCAATATTCACCCATACCAGAATAAACATTGCCAGACCGATCACCAATGAAACAGAACTCACCTTTTGATACAACTCCTTCATTTTGTCCATTTCCCTGTGCTTCCAATAATCGGCAACCAACGGATTACTTACCCGCAGAATGGATTTGTATGGAACCTGCAGAACACTGGCCAGAAAAACAACCGTTGTAAAAACTCCTGTTTCTTTCAAACCTACCAATTGAGCGATCATCAAAACATCCAACGAACTCACCCAAACGGATCCCAGCGTATTGATGTAGGAAAAGGAAGAAAAATAAAACACGATTTTCCGCAGTCTCTTTGAAATCTTAATCTCTGAAAGGCCAATTTTGAATTCATTTATTTTTCTCAGGTAGAAAATAAGAATCAACGTCGGGATCACATACAAGAGGCTATGCAGGATAACGAACAACTCAAAAGAAATCAGATTCGCCCACACCAATAAAAGAACAAGTGTTGTTGCCAAACGGAGCACTATTTCATAGGCAAAAACAGCTATTACATTCTTATACAAACTCCGCAGGTAAACCTCCAGAACCATGAACAGTACGTAGGCAATTCCAATTGGAAGTGTCCAGTAATAATAGTCCAGAAACATGGGTGATTTTTCGGCATATCCATGCTGAATCTGGTTTTTAAACAGGATATAAAGCGTGGTATAAACCAGAATTCCCAGACCAACAATCAGCAAGATGAAAGAGAGAAAACCATGATGTTTTTTCTCATGATTTTTTACAATCGGAAAGAATTTCCAGGTAGCGTAAATCGTTCCGAAATTGGCCAATTGTGCAAACAATGTTCCGATGGAAACAATCAGGTTTATCAAGCCGATCTGAGCAGTGGAAAGCACTATTAAAAACAAAACTCCTTTATTCACATATCCGATCAGAATTCCCAGATAGGAAAGCAAAGTTGTTCTGAATGCATCTTTTTGTACAAGCCCCATTGTGGCGAAATTAAGGAATATTTCCCGTTACGTGAAAAGCAAGTTTCAGATTTCTACTTATGGATTAAATTCGTTATTTTTGAGAACTCGAACAAACTAGAAACAAAGGAATCAAAATCATGAATATTGCTCTAATCACAGGGTCAGGAGGATTAATCGGAAGTGAATCAGTTATTTTTTGCGCAGACAAATTTGACCTAATCATCGGTATCGATAACGATATGCGTTCTTACTTCTTCGGAAACGATGCTTCAACGCAATGGAACGTATTGGAACTGAAAGAGAAATACAGCAATTACCGTCATTACAATATTGACATTCGTGATTATGCCGGACTGGAAACCATTTTTCAGGAATACGGTAAAGACATTAAACTGATTATTCATTCTGCTGCACAACCTTCTCATGATTGGGCTGCAAAAGAGCCGCTGACAGATTTCGGAGTGAACGCTACCGGAACATTGAACATGCTGGAATTGTGCAGAAATCACTGCCCGGAATCGGTATTTATTTTCACTTCTACCAATAAGGTTTATGGTGATAATCCGAATCTTCTTCCATTGGTCGAGCTGGAAAAAAGATGGGAAATCGATACCACTCATCCTTACTTCAAAAAAGGAATTGATGAGCAAATGTCGTTGGATCATACTACCCACTCTATTTTTGGAGCATCCAAAGTTGCAGCGGATGTATTGGTTCAGGAATACGGAAGATATTTCGATATGAACACCGCAGTTTTCAGAGGCGGATGTTTGACCGGACCAAATCATTCCGGAGCAAAACTGCACGGATTCCTGTCTTACCTTGTAAAATGCAACCTGAGCGGCGATCATTATACGATTTTCGGATACAAAGGGAAACAAGTGCGTGACAATATTCACAGCTACGATTTGGTAAATATGTTCTGGCATTTCTATCAGAATCCGAGAAAAGGAGAAGTATATAATGCCGGTGGAAGCCGTTTTTCGAACTGTTCCATGATCGAAGCAATTGATGCCATTGAATTGATTTCCGGAAAAAAAATGAACTACTCCTATACCAATGATAACCGCGTAGGTGATCATATCTGGTATATCAGCGATATTCAAAAATTCAGAGATCATTATCCAGACTGGAATTACAAATACAACCTGAACGATATCATTTCTCAAATTCATGACTCCATGAAAGAACGCGTTACGAAAAGCGTTTAGAATGAAAAAAACAATCACGTTTATTGCACGGAATTACCCTCCTTCATTGAATATCAATGGGGAATCTGTTTGTGACATGATTGGTTTCCTGCAGGAACATTATCCCGAGATTACCTGTAATGTTGTTTACATTGATAAAACAACCGGTCAGGGCGGAAAAAAAAGAGAACCGTTGGGAAACCTGATCAAGATCAAAAACCGTTTCGATGCGAAATCCGGGCCGATGAAACTGATCAAGTTGCTGTATGACGGTTATATTCTGATCAAAACTGCACGGAAACTGAAGTCGGACCTGTTTGTGATTACCACTTCCCCTCCATTGCTTCCATTCTGGGCTGCCAGAGGATTGGGAAGAAAAAACAAACGTGCCTTATGGGCGTTGGATTTATTTCCTGAAATGTTTAAAGCCAACGGGAATACCCGCGAAAGTAATTTCATTTACCGGTGGATTCTGAAGAAAACCTATTCCGATAAACCCGAATTTGTGATCGCATTGGGACCGCAACAAGCTTCATACATCACGAAAAGCTGCTACAAGCAGGAAATTCCGATCAGCATTTTACCATGTGGCGCTTTTGAAGGAAAACCTTCTGAGACAGCACCTGAGTGGTATGATTCTGAAAAAATAATCATCGGCTATTGCGGAAATGTACATGATGCCCACAATCCGGATTTCATCCGTTTTATGATTGAAGCGATTGATCCTGACAAGCATTTATTGGTATTGGCATTATACGGAGATAAAGCTCCCGATCTGATTGAATTCGCAAAAGATAAAAAAGGAGTTGTCCTGACACCAAGTGTGCCGCGGGATCAGTTGATTTTTATTGACATTCACATGGTTTCTCTCTTACCCGGATTTACTCATTATGCGGTTCCTTCCAAAGCAGTAAGCGCTGTTACCATGGGAAAACCGATTCTTTTTTGCGGAAGCGAGGAAAGCGACAATTGGTTCATGTTCCGTGATGCGGGATGGTTTATCCCCGATAACGCAGGGATGAAAGAGCAGATCACAGCATTCTGCCAAAGCATCTCCAAAACAGCAATCAACGAAAAAGCAGTAAATGCCGCGAAATATGCTCCGAAATTGGAAGAAATGGTTGTCAATTCGTATCATTTCGTAGGTAATTATGTCTCCGGATTAAAATAACTATCATGAGGTTTGTAGTTTCTTTTTTGAATTTTACCAGGGAATTTTCCAATGTTGTTCAGACATTTGTAAAGATTATCTTCCTTTCCAAATGGAGCAGTCCGTTGCCGGAAAAGAATGGCGATAAAATTGCATTTTTAGCAAATGGTCCTTCCCTACCGGAAGCGCTTGAAAAAATGAAAAGCGAAGGTCTTCCGGAAAATATTATGGTTGCAAATTTTTTCTGCAACAGCGAGTTATTCCTTGAACTGAAACCTAATTTCTATATTTTCTGCGACCCCTTGTTTTCCAGATTATCCGATGAAGACCCGCATGTTGAGCAGTTTTACAGAACCTTATATCAAAAAACAGCATGGGACATGGTTCTTTTCGTTCCGGTCAGATTCAGAAAAGCGATCAATAAAATACTGAAACAACTGGAGCTTTCCAATTCCAAGATCCGGATTTACCATTACAACAGCACCAACTTTAACGGAGATAACAAGCTGAATTATTGGTTTTTCAAACACCGCTTAGGGATGCCGCGTCCAACTACCGTAGCTGTTCCGGGTTTGATGACATGTATCTGGATGGGATACAAATCTGTTGAAATTGCAGGAATTGATTTGAATCAGCATCAGGATATTACGGTGACGAAATCCAATGAATTAATGCTCAGATCGGTTCATTTTTATTCTCAGGAAGAAAAATTGGTTCCGTTCTACAAAAACAAGAAGAAAAACCAACTTTACAGCTCATCCGAAATCTTCCTGATTTTTCACTATTTCTTCTATTCCTTTGATATAATAGCTAAATTTGCCTCTACTCAGGCGGTTGAGATCGTTAATTATTCAGACAAATCATTTTTAGACCAATTTAAAAAAATATAATGGGTGCAATCAATTTTGGGATAAACAAACCACTGGTTGAAAAACTGGCAAAAGAATTCAAGATCGCTAATTTTATAGAAACAGGTACTTATCTGGGAGGAACAAGCTCTTGGGCAGCAGGTATTTTCAAAGAGGTTTTCACCATTGAAATCAGCGAAGAAATATATCATGAAACTTCCAATAAGTTCAAGCATTTAAAAAATCTTCACTTCAACCTTGGAGACAGCAGACATATTTTACCCAAGATTATCCCTTCCATTCAAGGCAGCGCCATTTTTTGGCTGGACGGACATTGGTGCGGAAGAAATACCGGAGGAAAACACAACGAGTGTCCCATCATGGATGAATTGGAACAAGCTGTTCAGGTCAAAGACGCAATTATCCTGGTGGATGATCTAAGATATTTCCTTGGACCGAATCCGAATGATCATGGAGAAAACTACCCGACAGTTGATTCTGTAATCCGCTATCTGGTAAAAACCTTGCCGGATCACTTCATTACTTTCCACGATGACACATTGATTTGCGCGCCGATTGCCTGCAAAAAGATCATTGATGCCGATTGGTCGGAGGGTTATTTCAAAAGATTTCCGCGATCCTACAAAGCCATGGTTTCAAAAATGTGGTGGCGTATCAAGCGCAGGGATTTCAATTTCAAGCAATAATTACCTATGAATTTCAAGATAAAGGCAGCAGGAATGCTTATCAAAATGGGAGTTCCCGTTTTAAAGTATTTCAAGCCAGATTTACTCAGAAGAGCAAAAATCATGAAGCACCATCACATCGACTTATTGTTTGATGTGGGAGCCAATGCCGGCCAGTATGGAGAATTTTCGCGCACACTTGGCTACAAAGGGAAAATCATTTCTTTTGAACCGCTGAATGACGCTTTTGAGGGCTTAAAAAAGGTTTCCGGAAAGGATCAGAACTGGTCTGTCAATCACTATGCATTAGGAGATATTCCGGGAAAAAGTGTCATCAATATTGCCGGAAATTCATTCAGCAGTTCCATTTTAACGATGGAAGATACGCACGTTGAAAGCCTTCCTGAATCGATGTATATCGGAACACAGGAAATTGAAGTCAAAACGCTGAATGAGGTATTCCATTCGTTCTACAAAGAAGGAAACAGTGTGATGCTGAAAATAGATACCCAAGGTTACGAAAAGAACGTCATTGAAGGAGCTGACAAGGTATTGGACAAGGTAAGCTTAATTCAATTGGAGATGTCTCTGGTAGAACTCTATAAAAATGAAATGTTGTACACAGAAATGATTCGTTTCATGCAGGAAAGAGATTTTACGCTGATATCACTTGAAAACGGATTCTGTGATCAGAACACGGGTCAGTTGCTGCAGGTAGACGGGATTTTCCGGAATGAAAAGTTGCATAAAAAAAGATAATTCAACGATCTGAAATTTCCTGATTTCAGATCGGATGTGTTTCAATCATTTTTTTAATCTCTGACCAGGCTCTTTTGTATTTGGCAGAGTCAACCGAAGCAGTTTTGCTGTAATAATCAAGCTTATACTTCACTTTATCAAACAACGTGGGTTTCACCCTCGTATGGGTTAAATAAAACTGAATGCCTGACATCAGTTTTTGTCTGGTTTCATCTGGATTCAACTGGTTTTTTTCTGAAATCAGGGCGGCCAATTCAGACAGCAAATCGGCATACTCTTTCCGGTACTTTTCCTCCGATGCAAAGTCGTGAAAAGTCACATGGGTTTTCCCAACAGAGGTTTTAATTTCCTCTCTGGCACCATAAAACTCATTCAACACCTTATGTTTTCCTTCAATCAGTGCAAATACAGCCAATAAAATTTCGATTACGAACATATTGGTGTATTTCTGTCCTGAGAATTCAAACACTTTTTTAAGAGTGTGTGTTCGATGTACGGTATAAAACAACTGGATGTAATTATGAAACAGATCATCTATCCGATCCAATATTTCCGGTTGATTAATATCCCTTCTGAAGGAGTTTAAATAAATGAATTTTGTAAATACTTTCGAGCTGAAAGTGTCAAATCTGGTATAGAGTCCCTGACAAGAGGAATAATCTGAATTATTTCTCAAAAATTGCAGACAGTGCTCAATGGTTTCGGGCACATAGAAATCGTCCTCGGCCATCAGCATGCAGTAAGGTGTTTGAACCTGATTCATTGCCAGCTGCATTTTCTCGGAGAAGTTCATCCCTTTCAGATGCATGTAATGAATCGTCGAATGCTCCAAAACCGGGTTCTCGTATACTTCGTCGGAAGAATCTGCGATAACAATGTGCTTAAACTGAAATGGCATGAGATACTCCAATACCCGGTCTAAGTGTTTCGGACGATTATGCGGTGGAATAATGATCGTAAAATCAGCAAAATTCATTTCGTTAAACTTGATAGCCGCCATCCAAATGGAAGTTGGCGTTGTTAATATTTGAATTATGAATCAACTCATCTAATAAACCAATCACATTTTCAACCTTAATCAATTGGTTATTAAACATATTATTGGCATGTCTTCCGATAAAATCCTCCGTCATTCCTTCAAAAACAGGAGAACCCTCTACTAATCCAAGAGTCAGAATGTTGAATCTGTAATCCGGATACGCGCGCACCAAACTTGCAGTTAATCCAATGATTGCTGCTTTTGCAGAAGCGTACGCAGGATCATAACTACCTTTTTTAGTTGCAATTGAACCGAAAAACAGAACAGAGGCTCCGGGTTTTAAAACCCGAATCAGCTGTTTGAGCAATTGCGCCGGACCTGCCACATTCACTGCATACATTTGAATAAAGTGGTTGAAATCAGATTCCTTCAGATTTTTAGACGGATTTAACCCCTGACAAAAAATCACTGCATCAAATTGAAACTCATTAAAATTCAATCTTTCAATACTTTTCTCGTCTGTCAAATCTATCTGAAAATCGAATTCAGCAGATCGCCCTGCCGTATAGAACTTGCTTTCTGTCCTGAATCCGGCAGATGATCGAATATGTTTTGCAATAAAACTATTTGCCCCGACGATTAAAATATGCTGCATTTATTTATAGAATTTACCGCGAATACAATGGGCACCTTTGTTACACAATTTCTCTACTTCAACTTTTGAAAAACCAATCAATTCACCAATGCGGATCATTTTTTGTTTTGTATAGCCATTGTAATGAAACTGCCCTTCTCCATTTTGATTTCCGAAGAAATGAGTTGTAATCATTCCCCATCTGTTTTCAATGGATTTTCCACTTCCAAAATAGTGATCAGGAGATCCAACGCTGTAAAAATCCTGAAAATTATCCTCTGCTTTCAAGAATTGTTCGCACAACCATTCCATATCCGGAGTTTCCACTGTCAAAACTCCTCCTTTCTTTAATACACGGAAGGATTCTGCCCAAAACTGTTTTTCATCTTTGAAAGGAATGTGTTCCGCCAAATGCTCATTCAATACTTCGTCAACTGAATTATCAGCAACCGGAAGATCCAGAATATCCCATCTTTCAACCCCGGGAAAATTGGCAAATTTATCAACATTGACATAACCCTCTTTGATATTGGGTCCACAACCTAAATGTAATTTCATATGATCTTTTCTTTGATTTTATTCTTATTCTGCAAGGTATGTTTAATTGACAACGCTACCTGAACACAAGTACTCATTTTTCCGGAAAGGATTGAAAAGTAGTTTGGAAGCTCATCGTACGTTTGCAGTTCCGTAACGCGTGCATCTTCCTGATTTTCATGTACCGCACGCACAGTCCGGTAGTTTCCGATATGTTGTGCCTTCTTTAAAAACGGGTAATATTCTATTGAACGACGATAAATTTCATCGTGTAAATCTCCCTCCCGGATTTTCAATTCAGAATAATCGAGAGTGACTTTAGATCCCTGCACGGAATTATTGACGTGGTAAAGCAAAAACTGGTTTTCCAGCTTTCCGGCAGGCATCACAGAACAAAAAGGCCCATCCATAATCGTTAAGCCTATTGGTTCATGTTCGTAATAGAAATTCGGAATGACAACATCCTGAAATTTCATCAATCGTTTCTCAGCACCTACCATTTCATTCACACTATTCAGTTGAGAATAGGTTACATTGATCACAGCATCATATTCCTGTATTCCTTCAGCTGTTTTGGCTGTGTATATTTTGGTGTCAGGATTGAAAGATAAATCGAGGAGGGTTGTATTCAATTTCAAATTAATCGCAGATTCCTGAATTCGTTTCCAAATACTTTTTTTTAAGGAAGTATAATCAAAAACAGGTTCCGGAACTTTGAAGCAATTATCTATTTTTTCATGGTTGATGATTTCAGATGAAGGAAACTCTTCGTCATAATCAATTCCTATTGTATCACAAAAATCAATGAATTCATCCACCGATGTCAGACTGCCTTCCTTCGCAATAGCGTAGTAATTCGGAAAACTATGAATGACAGAATCTCCATAATAGAACAAAAAAGACAGTAATCCTTCCAGGCTCTGCTGAGCAGTTTGTTTACTTCTTAAGTAATGATATCCCAAATGGATTCTGTTGTGGTTGTTTTTAGAAGCCTGCATCATGATATCACTATCCGATTCAATCAAATCAACGCGAAATCCGGCCTTTGCAAATTCAATTGCACAATTACATCCAAATATTCCCGCACCTACAACTAATGTCTTCATTTTTTTCTTTTGACAACGTAAAGTTACAATAACTCATTTTGCTTGATTCAAAATCTCGATTAAATGTGATTATCGCTCCATAAAATCAAGATTCACCTTGAAAACAATCTTTTTTACGGATGATACACCACTTACCGAAACTGCCGTCCGGTGCACTTCATTTGGATACAAGGCTAAGAAAGTTCCTTTTGTGAGGTGGATTACCTGCTCTTTTTCTCCTTCAAAAAGGGCATAATCTCCTTCCGGGTCATATTCCTTTGTTTCCTTCGTGTGATCCAGCTGCGTGATCTGAACGAACTCTTCTCCTTCCAGAATGACGTGCACATCCAGGTATTTGCGATGCGCTTCCCACAAACATTCGGAAGCATCACGGGTTTCATATTCAAGTCCGATTCCAAAAAAATCGTTCCCTGAGATTTCGAATCTGCCTTTTTGATAATCCTCCGGACTGAATTCCTGAATCTGCTTTAAAAACGGGTATCTCCCGATATGTTTTAGTTGATCTGATATCATATTTTCATTTTTACCAGGCTGTAAATCCTCCGTCAACAACCAGATTATGTCCTGTTACATAACTGGAAGCATCTGATGCCAGAAAAACCACGGCTCCATTAATTTCATCTTTCTTCGCCTTTCTTCCCAATGGCGTTTTTGCGCCGTATTTTTTCAGAAAGGTTTCATTTTCTTGCGGATATTCTATTCCTCCCGGAGAAATGGTATTGACACGGATGTTGTATTTTCCGTAATAAGCCGCCAGATAACGGGTAAAATTGTTTAATCCTCCTTTGGCTGCATTGTAAACGCCATGCGAGTAAATCTGCGTAATCTCGGGAGAATCCTTCACATAAATTTCGTGCAGATTGGATCCTTCATAAATACTCTGATCATTTCCTACCAGTCCGTAAACCGAACTGATATTGATAATCGACCCGAAGCCCTGTTCACACAACTGGCGGATAAATGTTTTACAAACGATAAAAGGTACTGTCAGATTTCCTCTCAGACCAATTTCCCATCCTTCCAGTGAAACCTCATCAAAAGGCAGGTAAAAATCATTGTGTTTAGCCGTAACAGCATTGATAATAACATCCACTTTTTTATACCGCTCAATGATCCGTTCACGGAATTCAATTAATTCTGTTTCATTTCCGGCATCAACCACCTGATAATCTACCCCTTCCAATTTAAGTTCAGGCGACAAGTCATAAATATCACAACTCACAACATGTGCCTGATGATCCGTGAGCGCTTTTGTAAATTCTTTCCCTAAAATTCCGGATCCTCCAAAAAGAAGTACCGTTTTTCCACTTAAATCAAATAAGTTTTTCATCTGCAATGATTTTCATTAAAGCTATACTTTCTTCAAAGTTTGCTGCCTGCGGGTTTCTGTTTTTTGTTTTGATGAATTCTAAAAATGCCTCCATCTGATCCCGATACATATTGTTTTCTTCAATTGACGGTTTCAGGATCAAGGTTCCTTCTTTATCTGTTACTTCGACAGATCTGCTAAACACATCGTAGTGAATATCTGCCTGCTCGCAAAAAACAGTACCTGTACGTTCTTTCTTCTTGCTCATAAAATCGAGCTCGATTCTGCACAAATGCTTTTCAAACTGCATCAGAACCAAAGCATAATCGTCTACATCTATTTCAAGGTCGGAAGTTTTTGAAATCAATGTTTTTGTCGAAGCGGGTTTTCCGAAGAAAAAGAAAGCCAGATCCAATTCATGGGAAAGTGTCCGAAGCACTCCACCCCCCAACTCCTTTCTGGCGTAATATTCCGTCTTGTAATCCGTATAAGGATGCCAGGATGGTAAATACTGTCCCACGTTCAACCGGCTGTGGTATACTGCTCCGTATTCCTTCGTATCTAGGATTTTCTTCACTTCCCGGATTACATTCAGAAAACGCAGGCAAAAACCGACCTGCAGCAGCTCTCCATTAAATGCTCCTAAAGTCTGTAATTCTTCCGGGTTATTGCAAAGTGGTTTTTCAACGAAAATCGGTTTATTGAATTGCTTCAACTCTTTCAGGATTTCCACGTGGAGTGAAGTTGGGTTTGTAACCAGATAACCATCCAGATCCCAATTGAAAAATTCTTCTTTACTGGTTGTTGAAATCACTTGATTTACTACTTCCGGCGGCAATTCCTTTGCACCTTTATTTGTACGCAAGGCATATATGTTGGTCACACCCAAACCAAGCAATTCATTCAAATGCCTTAGTCCGATTGATCCCAATCCAATGATTCCTATTTTTAATTCCTGCAAACGATGCGGTTTTATAAGTTTATTCAGAAGCCTCTTTTTTCTCGATATTCGAAACACGCTGTTCCTCCCATCGTTGCTGAAAACGGTTTCTGCACGATTCATTGATGGCTGCAACTGACGGATTCTCGTCCAGAAAACGAATAATTTCCTCCGACGATTTTGCATACGTCTCTTTTCCGAAATGGGTATAGACTGCCTCAAAAAAATCGAAATCTTCCTGATAATCAAGCGTCAATCGATACGTTTCTCTTTTCTCCGAATCGGTAACCGGTAACTTCTCAACCTTGAACAGATCCGGATTATTATAGAAATAGTCTCCCCAAACTTCCGTTTGATTCGTTTTTTTGATCGTCAGAACTCGTTCCATCGCAGCGGTTTTAATCCCATAGGTGAAAATTCCATGAGGCAATTCCAATGACGTAACCAAATCAGCGTCTGTTTTATCTGCCAGATCTACAATCGGCTGAATATAGTCGAAGCCAAACAAAGGGCAATCTGCTGTGATGTTTATAAAGAAATCAAATTGATGTTCTCTGGCAGCCTGATACAAACGTTCCACCACATCTTCCTCATCTCCTTTGAAAATCGAAACACCTTCCCGTTCTGCAATTTCCCGCAATACATCATCCTGCGGATTGGTCGATGTTGCAATCACGATATCTTCCGGAGCAAAAACCAATTTGGCACGGTCAATCATCCAGGCAATCATTTCCCGATCCTGAATTTTAAGTATCAATTTTTCTTTCAAACGGGTAGATTTCATTCTACCTGTGATGATAAATCCAATCTTTTTCATGATTTCGTATTCTTAAACTGGCTGATTTCCGGCAAAACAAACTGGTATTCCACATTCGACAAATCAATAATTTCGTCTTTCTGAATCACCGTTTTTGCTTTGTTATTCAGTAATTTACTTAATTCTAACTGCTTCAAACTGCTGCTTTCATTGGTTCGTTTAAACGCAATCTTATCCAGCGTAATCAGTTCGTCTTCCTGGATTGTTTCTCTTGCCACGATGGCTTTTTTCATCGGGCCTGTATTTCCGTATTTCAATTCGGCCTCAGACAATTCCAATGAATTCATTGCTCCTACGGATTCCCAGGTAATCTGAGCCAGTTTCCGGATGTTTTGGAGCTGCTCCAAACTTACCGCCGATTGTGCATCAATGCGTTTTTCCCCGAAGGCATGTGTAAAGTGCTTTTCGATCACATTATGACCGTTTGCAATTCCAAGACACGAGATATATTCATTATTCGGATCAGCCGGATCTGTATGATCTGCATAACCAACCGGCAAACCAAACAGATTTTTCAGCTTGTTCATCCGATCCAGTTTGATGTCCTTAAAGTCCGTCGGGTAACTTTGAAAACCGTGCATCAGAAAAACATCTTGTTTTCCTTGTTTTCTCAGATATTGAATTGCAAAATCAATTTCATCCAGCGTGGATCCTCCCGAACCAAGAATAACCGTATTCGGGAATTTTGATGCGGCTTCCAACAAGAAAACATCATTGATTCCGGTAGCATGAATCTCAATAGCTTTGATCGATTCGCCTTTACTTAAGGCAAATTCTACCGACTTCACATCATTACACAGTAAAATAATATCCAGTTCTCCGCATTCGGTTAAAACCTCATCCCATTGGACCGCATTCAAACACCAGGGACGAAGAATCTCCAGCGCTTCATGCGTCCGGATCATGTAATCATCCAGATTGAGCAATAAATGAAATTTAACAGCATCTACCCCGATATTTCGGGCATTCCGGATCAATTCTTTGAGAAAAGTAAGGTTTCCTTCATGGTGAAAGGCTGTTTCTCCGATAATATATGGTTTGTGAATCGGTAGCATATTGTAATTTTAATCCAATTTCAAATGTTTAATGTCTTCCTGCGCTTTGAGAAAATCTTCATGCTTCCCGATATCCAGCCAATAGCCGTTGATCGGATAAGTGATCAGTTTCAGCTGTTTTTCAATGACTTTTTCCATCAAATCCGTAATATCAAAAAAGGAATCTTCCGGAATCATTGCTAATAACTCCCTCTTAAGAATGTAAATTCCCGCACTGGAAAAATAAGTATATCGCGGTTTTTCCTTCAACGACCTGACTTCATGCTGAAGATCTGTTTCCAGAACGGCATAAGGCACGTCGACATGGTAGCTTGTGGCAGCAACAGCCATCTTGGCACCGGATTGTTTGTAGCTGTTATAAAAATCTTCAAAATCAATCGTTGTGAGCAAATCACTATTCATGACAATGATATCTTCGTGGTCAAACTTTTGGGCAAGCAGAATTGACCCGATTGTTCCCAATGGTTTTGATTCTTTCAGATAAGCAATTGAAACGTTTTTTTCATTTCCGTCTTTGAAAAAGTTTTCAATCTGTTCACCGAGATAATTAATACTGATGTAGAAATTCTTCATTCCGAAGCGGATCAAACGGTCAACATTGTGCTCAATAATCGGTTTTCCTCCGATTTTCAACAAAGGTTTTGGTGTTTCATCTGTCAGAGGGCGCAATCGCTTCCCTTCACCTCCGGCCATAATGACAACATCTGCCGGAATGTATGAATAAGTCAGACGGAAATTGATGACGTCCACCACCTGATCATTTTCTTCATTGAGAACAGGAATGATCTTCAGATTTTCATTTCTGAAAGCGATCAGTTGATCCAGATTTTCATTCGACCTGCGAATAAACCTCGGATTTTTGCGTAGAATACTTCCTACCGGGTCGGTGGTCTGAACTCCGGCAATCAATCCGCGTCTGATGTCTCCGTCCGTTAAAGAACCAAGCAACTCATTCTGATCGTTGACTGCGAAAATAATTGCGTCCAGTCCGAGTTTATCCATCACTATCAATGCATCTTTTACAGAGGTGTTATAATGGACAATATGTTGCTTCCAATTCATTTTATTTCTTTTTGCAAAAGCGCCTTCACTTGTTGAAGCGCATTGAGTGGTTCATAGATGTTTTGTCCTTCAAACTTTTTTCCTGCATATTGGTATACTTTCCGCTCTATTTCCTGTTTGTCGAATGAAACATGTATTACATTTTCGCTTGAAATCCGCCCTTCCTGACGATTCCCTAAATTTAACACAAATATTCCGAAACTGGCGGCCTCCAGGATACCACTGGAAGTGTTTCCGACCATTAAAGAACAATAATTCATACAGGTAAAATAAGACTGTGTTCCCAAATGTTCCACCACAAATACCCGGTCAGGAAATAGGGTTTGCATTTCCTCTGCCATCTGGCGGTACATCAATCCGCTTGCATCCGCATTAGGAGGAGAAATCAGGAATTGAAAATCTCCGGTAAGACTTGCTATTACTTCTCTCAATTGAACTACGTGATCGCTATTCTGACTGATATCTGTCGTCTCCGGATGAACAGTCATTAAAATAGTCGGTTTTCCCAGATCAATGCCCCATTTTTCCTGAAAGGTATCAATGGATAACAATTCAATGTTTTCCAGATTCAGCAAGCTCAGATTGCCAATAACCTTGCATCCTTCACGTGTACCAAGTAATTCTTCCACACGTTTCGCATACGCTTCTGTACTTACAAATTGCACCTGTGATGCAAGTGTTATCTGATGTCTGTAAATATTATCCAACGCACCCAAAGTAGTGTCTCCTGCATAAAAATGAACGAGTTTCTTTGAAAACGGGATTAATGCATTGACCGCGGCCGACATTTCGAATCTGTCACCTAGTGCAAAAATGAAGTCAAAATCATTATTCAAAGCCCAGAATGAAGCGAATGACGAAACACAGGAAGCATAATTGTGCGAAACATCTTCCGGAGTATCTCCATCAAAACGATGATTCACTTCGTGGATTTCAGCATAATTATCCGAGCGGATTTCAGAAACCGTTTTACCGAAGCGCTCTGCCAAATGTGAACCGAAGGCAATGATTTCCAATCGGATTTCCGGATCTCTCTGCAAATGAATCAACAACGGGCGATAAATCCCGTAATCGGCTCTGGAACTCGTTAAAACGCCTATTTTCATAGCAAATGATCTTTAGAAAGTTTGGTGTTTTCTTCAACCTTTCCGGCCAATGTTTTCCCAATCACTTCATCTACCTGCATCGGTGAGATACCATCTCCCGGGCGCATCATAATCAAATCTTCATGCTTCAATACGTGGCCTGCCGGCAGCGCTTGTCTGACATGAATACTTTTTCTCGCAATCCGGATATTTTTCATTTCGGATGCTGACGGTTCTTTGTGTCCGTTACCGGAAAGTGCCGCTTCAATATTGCGGATACTGTCAACCATCAACTTTAATTCGTCCGGTTCCAGCGAAGCTTTGTGATCAGGGCCCGGCATTGTTTTATCCAGTGTAAAATGTTTTTCAATCACTTTTGCTCCCAAAGCAACAGCTGCAATCGGAACTTCAACACCCAAGGTATGATCGGAATACCCGATCGCTACTCCCATTTCCGACTCAATTTCGAGCATTGCTTTCAGATTTACATCCTTCATCGGAGTCGGGTATTCTGTATTGCAATGTAGAACCGTTATATTCTCTTTGCTGATTCCTGCTTCCGAAAAAACGGCTGCAGCTTCTTTTATTTCCTGCATGGTAGCCATTCCTGTGGAAAGAATCACTTTATCAAAAAGCTGTGCCGCCAATCTTAAGTAAGGCAAATTCGTGATTTCCCCGGAAGGTATTTTCACGTATTCCAATCCCAGATCAGCAAGATATTGAAGGGAATCCAGATCAAATGCAGTAGAAAAAAACTGAATATTCTTTTTCTGGCAATAAGCAATCAGTTCCTGATGCTGTTCGTGGCTCAATTCCAGTTTCCGAAGCATTTGGAGCTGAGTTTCTTCAGAATTCCCTGTGTTTTTTGACTGGTAGTCAGCTTTAACGGCATCTTTCGAAACCAGTTTATCAGCTTTGAATGTCTGGAATTTAATCCAGTCCACTTGTGCTTCAGCTGCTGCATCAATAAGTTTGAATGCAGTCTGCATATCACCATTGTGATTTACACCAGCTTCTGCTATAATTAATACTTTTGACATTACTTTAACAATTTTGCCGGGTTACCGGCTACGACGCTATTGTCCGGAATATCATTCAGTACAACGGCTCCCGCACCAACGATTACATTCGAACCGATTTTCACTCCTTGCTTTACAACAGCATTTCCTCCTACGAAAGAATACGCTCCAACCTGAACATTCCCCAACAAGGTTGCTCCCGGAGCAATATGACAAAAATCCTCCACCTTGCATTCATGTTCAATCACAGCGCCTGAATTGATGATGACTCCCTTTCCTATTTCAGCAAAGGGATTCACCACTGCCCGCGGTCCGATCATTGTCGATAAGCCAATCCGGGTATTCTTTGAAACCGTCGCATCGGGATGAATCAAGGTGAGTTGTTTTCGTTCCCGGTCTTGAAGAACAGAAACCAAATCCGAACGTAAACGGTTATTTCCCACCGCCGGAAAAAAGAATGCTTCTTCTTTACATTTTTTCAGGTTTTCAAGAGTTTCCTCTCCCAGATATGCCAAATCTTCCGGCATAACAGCAGAAACATTCAAATCGAAATAGCCTTTTACTTCCAGGTCATTCAGTAACATGATTTCATGAACAACCAAAGCATGCCCTGATCCACCCAATATGTAAGTTTCACCCTTCATTTAAATGACGCTGCTCGGAATATTAATGATTCTGTCTTCCAGATATTCCGCATTTTGCTGGTCGTCTCGCTGACAATCAGAAAACGCCGGTAATTTATACATCAGTTGCCAGATTGGTCTGGTCATGACTTTTTGGTCGTTGGTGATTTTCAGAATTTCATCCCGCTCCGTTCTGTCCTGTGTTTCAATGCACATCAGCCAGAAGTTTGCTCGTGTATTTTCGCGTTCCCATCTGAAAACAAGTCCGTTTGCGTCACAGTTCTTTCTGTAAAAGGAAGCCAGTTCTCTTTTGCGCTCCAGGAAATAATCCAGTTGTTCCATTTGAGCACAAAGCAATGCCGCGTTGATATTCGGCATCCGGTAATTGTATCCGATTTCATCGTGAATGAACTCATAACTGTGCGGAACCTTTGCAGTTGTAGTCAGATGCTTGGCCTTAATCATTAAGGTTTCGTCCGGAGAAACAAGCGCGCCGCCTCCGCCTGACGTGATAATCTTATTCCCGTTAAAGGAGAATGTTCCTATTTCACCAAAGCTTCCCAGCGGTTTTCCGTGAGAACTGCTTCCGATTGCTTCTGCAGCATCTTCAATCAACGGAATTTTCCAATCGCGGCAAATTGCTGTCAATTCTTCTATTCTCGCTGCAAAACCAAAAGTGTGCATCACAACGCATGCTCCCAATTTCTTTTGGGTTTTCTTATTGTATGTTCCGTCTTCTCTTCGATCTCCGAATTCATTCAGGAAATCTGTCAATGCTTTTGGGGAAAGCCCCATCGTATCTCTGTCGACATCGATAAACACCGATTTTGCACCACAATATGAAATCGCATTGCATGTTGCAACGAAAGTCAATGCCTGAGAAAGCACTTCCTGTTTTTCATCTACTCCGAGCAATTTCAAAGCACAATGCAGCGCCGCTGTTCCATTAACGACAGCAACACTTTTCGGCACTCCGATCCGTTTAGATAAATCGTGTTCAAAATGATCTACGAAGGCTCCGACACTTGACACATAAGTGGTGTCGATGCACTCGCTCAGGTATTTTTTTTCATTTCCGCCAAAAGTCGGTGCATGCAGTGGAATGAAGTCCATGTCTTTAAATTGACTTCGGACCATTTCAATAATCAGTTGCGAACTTGTTGCTCCCATACTTCACTTACATTTTAGCATCCAGGTACTTTCCTTTGTCTTCATAATCAAACTCAGGCAGCAGCATCCGGATATTTTGAACCAATTCTTCTTTCGTCCAGTATCCCTGACGAACGAACTGATTGATTTCGTTCAGGAATACCTGCAGCTGGTTTTTATCAGCAATCAGGGATTGCTTTACAATTCCCAGATCGGTATAATTTTCGAGCGATATGGATTCATTTTCCATATAAAACTCTTCGAAGGCCTTTTCTCCGGTTGTGTCAGAAACACTGTAGAAACAAGGCCATTCTTTCTTATTCTTCAATTCCTCTACTGAAGCTCTCGCTTCTTCCTCCGAACTGCAATATACGGGTTTGTACCCTTTTTCATACAGGAATTTATCTGCAATTTCTGTGAATGAAACCAGGTGTTCTTTTTCATCCAGTTTCGGAAAGTAAATCTCCCCGTTTTCACCAAACAAACACGACATCAAGCAAAGGATTCCGGATTCTTTCGGAGTCACAAAATACCGCTTCACATCTGTTGGCGCTACAATCGGGTGATTGTTCTTCAGTCGTTCTTCAAAGCTGTGAAGCAATGAGCCGTCTGAGAAAGCAACATTTGCAAAACGCGCTGATGAGATTGCAATTTTCTCTCCCAAATCAGCAAGATACAACTCCATAACGCGCTTGGTAGCGCCCATCAGATTAACCGGGTTTGCAGCTTTATCTGTCGATACACAGAAGTATTTCTTCGTTCCGTTTGAAATGGATTGTTCAATGGTCTTAATCGTGTTCAGGACATTTACCTCAATCATCCGCATGAGCGTAAAAACGTCTTTCTCACTCCGGACATGCTTCAATGCGGAAAGGTTTAGTACATAATCATACTTCCCGTCGGCCTGAATAAAGGCATCGTAAATTTTACTCCCGGCATCCAGAGCGAAAGTCTGAAAATCCCCGTCGATATAACCATAAGTACTTCTCAGATCGCGCACCAGCTCCACCAGGTTGTTTTCGCTGATATCCACTACGTGTAACTTAAGCGGATTGCGTTTGAAAATCTCCTTTACAACTGCTTTTCCGATTGATCCTGCCCCACCGATAACTAAAAAACGATTTGTCCGAACCAGTCTTTCTATTTCCGGGTTGTGTTTCTGAAGATCTTCTTCAAACAACTCGCTGGTTCTTCCTATCAGTTTCAGAATATCCATCTGTATCTTTTCAAATTAGTTAGATCTCAGTTGCCTTTGTGTTCTTTTTCTTTCTGAACTCAAAGTATACAACACCTGCGAACAATAACAACAATATGATACTTCCGATTCGTGCAACCATATTTACCGTATGGTATTTCGGTATATCGTATACAAATTCAATCTTATGTTTTCCGTCTTTCAATTCCAATCCTCTAAGCAGATAATTGACTTTCAAAATCGGAACTTCCTTGTTGTCTACGAATGCTTTCCATCCCAAAGGATAATAAATTTCAGAGAAAACTGCCAGTTGATCTCCTTTCAAATCCGCCTCATAAGTCAACTTATTAGGAATCGAACCGGTCAATTTGATTGTTCCTTCTCCTGAGAATTTCTTCTTGCTTAATTGTTTCGCCATGGAATTCAGCATCACCGCCTCGTTAGCCGGATCAAATGAACTTTCAACTTTTAGCTGTACCAATGAAGTAAATGATTTTGCAGTATCCATCTGCATAGTCATCATCGGAACCAGGTTGGTATTCCCTCTCACGTCCATTACAAACATCACTTCTTCTCCTACCGGAATTCCGTTTGACAATTGAACCGGAATCGTATCTCTTCCCGGAATCAGATATTGCAAGCTTTCGCTTCCATACACTTTGGCTTCTTTTACCGGCAGCTTGTTTACAAGCAAAACGCCCTGTCCTTTATTTTCAAGTTTGAAAGTGCTTCCAAGTGCTCTGATTTCATCATTTGGTGTTGCATATTCTTTTACATTTTTCACCAACCATGCATTCCCCAAAGCTGTTGGATTGAGAATTGCCGTATCCAAACCATTTTGAAGCGGTTGCAGGAAGTATTTCACATTCATCATATCCAGAACCTTGTTATTCGTTCTGGATAAATGGAAGTCAACCAAATTGCTGAAGTTTCTCAATTTCGCACCGTGATATCCTCCCAGTGATTTATGAAAGTAAGAAGCCCGGCTATCTGAAAATGCTCCTGAATAATCCAATACACGGTAATTCGTTGCACTTTGAAGCGCATAAAAACGGTATGAGTTGATCACATTCATTCTTGCTGCACCGTCATATCCAAGTTCATCAGCCTTTTTCTCTCCTTTTTCTTTTCCGATAAGAACTTTCGAAGCCAAAGAAGGATTCTGCCGGATTTCTGATTCCAGGATTTCTCCATCTCCTTTCGTTGCGGCAATCGGATAAAAAGTAAGTCCTTTTTCTTCCCAGTACTTGTAGCCTGCACCGGAAGCGTCTTCAACTCCTCCCAGGTAATTGTATGCAACAGGAATCATATCTGCTGCCGTCAGGATCAACAATCCTGAGATCAACACCGCATTTGCCGTTTTTCCGGATTTCGTATACAGGAAAATCAGGAAAAGACCACCTGCCAGAATCGCAAAGATGATGGAACGATTCATACTTGAATTAAAGACACCTTTTCGGGCCATTTTCAAGGCCGTGTAAGCTTCCATCTGTGAATCCACCTGCATTTGGATAAATTGACTCACCTGCTGCTGATTCGATACATCCAACTGGTAATTGCTCATTGCAACCTGCGGATCCATCTGACCGATCTGTTTTGCGTACACATCATATAATCCGGCATACTGCTTTGATTCCGTTGGATTGGAATATCCGTCATTCAAACCAACTACTCTGACCACAATCAGGAACAACACAAAAACTCCGGTAATAACAAGGAATTTTTTCTTTTGTTCAAGAATGCTGTCGCGCTGCTTAATCAACTCATTCAGGAAAAGAACCCCCATAATAGGAAGCGTCAATTCCGCAATGATCAGAATCATCGTAACGGCTCTGAATTTATTATACGCAGGAACGTGATCAATAAAGAAATTGGTCAATCCCATAAAGTTTTTCCCCCATGAAAGCATCACTGCCAAAATCGTAACGGCTAACAAGGCCCATTTGATTCTGTCTTTTAAAAAGAATAAGCTCAGGAAAGCAAGCATCAGAACAATAATTCCGATGTATACCGGGCCGGAAGTAATCGGCTGTGTTCCCCAATAGGAATATCCTTTCAATGCATTGTTAATCTGATCCGGTGTCAAATCACTGTTTTGAATCGACTCGGCAAAAGGTGAATTCCCCAGCGGTTCTGAGGCTCCTCCTTTGACATAAGGCGAAAGCAAGGTAAATGTTTCGTCAACCCCGTAAGACCATTGCGTGATATAATCTCTGTCCAATCCGCTTGATTGATGAGAAGCAGCTGTTCCGTCAGGATTGATCGTTACGTCATTCCCTCCACGGATACTCAACTTCCCGTAATCATTTGTCAACAAGATATTTCCGCTGTTTACACCAAATGCAAGTATAATTGCCCCGATCATTCCGGCAGAAGTAAGCGCAAATCGTTTCAGCTCTTTTTGCTTCACAGCATCTATCAGGAAGTAGATTCCAACAAATGCAAGAACGATCAAAAAGTAATACGTAATCTGAACGTGATTCACAGCCAATTCAAAGGACATAAATATACCGACGAGCACAATTCCAAGGATTTTCCTGCTCTTGTAGGCATAGATAAATGCTCCCAGAATTGCCGGTAAAAATGCTGTAGCTGCTGATTTAGTGGAGTGTCCCGCCTGAATAACAATCAACTCGTAGCTGGCAAAACTAAATGCAATTGCACCTAACAAACCAACCCACGGATTCAATTTCAACAACCTGGCAAAAAGCAGGAATGATATAAAATGCAACAGAATCAATCCCATAGGACTTGGAAACAAATCAAAGTAGAAATTCATCATCGACTTAAACCAGTTTCCGGGATAATGCAACGAAATCTGCTCTGCAGGCATTCCCGCAAATGAAGAGCTGGACCACTTGGGTTCTGCCCCTGTTTCACTCCGATACATCTCGGTTTCATTACTCATTCCTTTCCACTCTTTGACATCGTGCTGTTTCAGACCATATCCTTCAAATTGTGGCTTGAAGAAAGCAGCGACCACCAAAAACATGATTCCAATGATTACCAAATACATCCAATTCCTTTGGAAGAATCCTTTTATATCCATACGTTAAAATTGTTCAAGTCAAAAATAAGAACTTTAATCATCCTGAGCTTACTTTACTTTCAAATTATCATCTTTTCCGGTTTTACACCTCATTTTTAAATTATTGCACTCAAATTGAACCTTTTTCCAATTGGTTTGTAATCAATCCTATTGTAATATTGAACGATGAAAAAGAGTTATTTTATCCTGTTGCTGATTCTCGGATCCGGATTTCTTTCCCATAGCGGAATTCAGCACAAAGCCGTGGCTGATTTTTATATTTTCAGTACGGTGAAAAACACTCAGATAGAAGCCGGAAAGGCCAAAGTAACGCTTCATTTCTATTCTTTTAATTTCAGTGGTATTCCGAAGGATCTTCAAACGATCGTCTACTTCTCGGTAAACGGCATCACGGATACCCTTTTTCTGGATTCCACCTTTGCACACACACTTGAGTTGAAAAGCGGAAAGACTCAATTCAAATTCTGGGCCGGCCCGGGATACAATGAAGTGATCAGCGACAGTGTTGAAATCGGGAGTCAGACCGAAAATCATGCACAAGTTACCTTCAATTCGGAATATATGCTGATTGAGGTTGACAAACCGGTGATTTATTTCCAAAGTCCCGTAAAACTGGATTTCAACCTGAAATTAAATCCGGCAGGAGATTTGTCTTTTACCTACCCGAAATACGAAAACCAATGGAACGGAACACTTTATCCGAATGGTGAAATTGAAATCGGCCAGCAAAAGTATCCTTATCTTTTCTGGGATTCCCGTCAGCAATTTCAATTAAAAAAACATAGCAACGGTTATCATGTAGATCAGGATGATGTTATTGCCTTCCTGGAAAAACACCTTTCGGATCTGGGCTTTTCGTTTTCCGAGAAAGCAGATTTCATTACTTACTGGGGACCCAAAATGAGCCAATATGAATCGGTATTCATTCAATTCTATCAACAGGAATCCTGTGATCAGTTTGCCACATTGGATTGTGACCCGAAACCGGAACAAATCAATCGTTTTTACATTGCCTTCTCCGAATGGAATGATTCATTTGAATCTTATTTAAATCCGACCGAACAAACTCCTTTCATCCGGACAGGGTTCAATATCCTGGAATGGGGAGGCTTCGAAATTAAATCTTCAGAACTATGATTTACAAACTCGTCTTACTCCTTGCACTATGCATTCCTGTTTTCGGATTTTCCGGTGAAAGAGAAACACAACCTCAACTCTGGATCATCAAAGACAGTGCTTCCAAATCCATTCACTCCGACAGTGTGAAACTCGTGGTTCGTGTTTTTGATTCGAATGGTCAGCTGATGCTTGATCAACATCCGGCAATTATTCAAATGAGTGTCGATAAAAAGACCCGGAAATATACTGTTTCGAAAAACAATCTTGTTTTCAGAAAGACTCTTTCCAAAGGAAAACACAACATTCTTTTCTATTTGAATGCCAATTTTGAAAGCATTCATTTCGACAAGGATTTCATAGGTGGCAGATATTATGAAATCGGAATTGCATTTCAAAACAATCCCAACAACAACCCGCGAAATCAGATTATGCTTGAAAAGCCGGTGATTTACCTTTACAGCGAACAGGAAGAAAACTTCAGCTTGAAAATAAAAACCGGTGCAGATCTTCAATTCACTTATCCGGCTTATAACGGTGAATGGAAAGGCACAAGTTCTTCCACCGGAACAATTCAATTGAACGGAAAAACCTTTCCCTACTTGTTTTGGGATGCGGATCTGAGTTCTGAAAACCTTCGTTTAAATTGGTCTGATGCAGATTTCATTGAAGGAAAACAAATCATTCCTTATCTGGAAAGTCAGCTCACCCGAATTGGTTTCAATGCGAAGGAAAAAGCCGATTTCATTACTTATTGGGGACCGCGGATTCAAAAAATGCCTTATGCAGAAATTCTTTGGATGCAAGATGAATCCATTGATGCCATCGCCTCTCTGGAAATTTCCCCTGCGTTTAAACTCAACCGGATTTACCTGATTTTCAAAGAAAGCTCTCAGCCGATCGACCAAACACTCAATCTGAAAAAAACTTCCCTAAAGCCAATTGACAGATCCGGAAATCATTTGGTAGAATGGGGAGGAATTGAAATTAAACCAACACTTTAAAATATGCGGATTCTAATCGTTTTTCTTTTATTGAGTTCCTCGCTTTTCGCGGAATCCATTCCTGACTATTTTGTTCATTACCAAAAAGACCGGAAACCTCCTGCAAAAGGTGCACGAATCAAAATCATTTGTGAATTTGACAGTGAATACGAACCTTCACAAGAGTTGAAATTCGGAATAAACGGAAGCGATGAGCAAATTCTGCTTGATTCCAAAAACACTTGTAACCTCATCAAAACTCCCAAAAAAGCAGTTTTTCAGTTTTATTATCAGCTGTTTCAGGAAATCGAAACCGACAGTATTGAAATCAAACCGGGGGAAATCACTATTATTTCGCTGCATTTTAAGCATTTTGAAGAGCCCAGAGCGGTGAAAAAACCTGTCATCTATTTGTATCCCGAATCTGATCTGGAGGTTGCTGTCAACCTCAAACCACAGGGGAACCTCACGTTCACTTATCCGGATTATTCCGAAGGCTGGAACGGAATGGCACATCCCGATGGTTCTATCACGATTGATCAGAAAGTATATCCGTATCTTTTTTGGGAATCCGAACAACGGTTTAATCAATTTAACATGGAATCCGGTGGTTTTGTTATTCAACAGGTTGCTGTTACCGAATCGTTGGAAAAAATGCTTTCAGAACTGGGATTCAATGCAAAAGAAAAAGCAGACTTCATTACATTCTGGGGACCTCAACTGGCACAACATTCCCAGGTTTTTGTTCAATTTATGATAAATGACGCCTGTAACGAATTTGCTTCATTGGAAATTTCACCCGCTCCAAAAAATCTCAACCGGGTTTATATGATCTGGAAAGCGGGAGGAAATACATCTTTTCAATTCCCAAAAACTCAAAAACTTCCTCAACTCAATCGAGACGGGTTTCATGTTTTGGAATGGGGCGGAATCGAGCTTACCAATTCCATCAATTAAAATCTCAGATCGAAGCGTGTAAAAGTATCTGTGAATCAGGTGGTCTTTAAATAAGCTTCCGGAATGCACTTTCCCAGTTATCAATTTTCTGTTTTCACTTATTAATTTTTTACTTTCGATTCTCAATTTTCCATTCTTCGTTCTAATTAATTTATTTAGTTTTATGAAAAAAAATATTATGAAAAAATTAATCCTATTACTTTCAATTTCGAGTGCGGTACTTGTTACATCATGTAATATGGCTAGCGATGCTGATTATGATGCAATGGCAAAAGACATGTGTGACTGCGTAACTAAATCTTCAGCAGGAATTTCGGATGAAATGAAAGATGCTCTTGTAAAGTCTGAAAAAGATGGTACAGACATGCAGAAAGCAATGACCGAAGTTATGATGAAAGACATGGAAAAGGGAATGGCAGATGCTCAGGCTATGATGGACCTTGGAAAAGAGATGGAAACATGTTCTAAAGATTTGGAGAAAAAGTACGACAAAGTATATACAACAGAATCACAAGATGTAGTGATTGAAAAAGTTTTGGTTGCACTTAAAGGACAAAAAGGTTGTGAATTTACGTATGCTTTGATGAAAATGGGAGCAAAAGAAATGAAGAAGCAACAATAAGCCGATCGAGAGATTTAAAAATGATCTGAATTCAGATCTAAACAAAAAATGGGAGTTAACAACTCCCATTTTTTTTATTCTATTTCTTTGGATTTGCAAACATCCGGACATCTTCTCCTGAAATTTTCGGACCGCACAGAATTACCAAACGCTCCACGATATTTCGCAATTCACGGATATTTCCTGTCCAATCTGTTTGCTGCAATTCCAGCAGCGCATCGTCCATAAATTCTTTCTTCGGAACTCCGTGCTCACTGCAAACAAGGCTTAAAAAATGTTCTGCCAGCATCGGGATATCTTCCCTGCGTTCATTTAAAGAAGGAACATGAATCAGGATCACCGCCAAACGATGATACAAATCCTCTCTGAATCGTCCTTCCGCGATTTCTTTTCTCAGATCTTTATTCGTAGCGGCAACTACGCGTGCATCAATTTTAATATCGCGTTCGCTTCCAACCCGCTGAATGACATTTTCCTGCAACGCTCTCAACACTTTTGCCTGAGCTGAAGCACTCATATCTCCTATTTCATCCAAAAACAAGGTTCCGCCGGAAGCCAGTTCGAATTTTCCTTTTTTGTCTTTTACCGCTGAGGTAAACGCTCCTTTTTCATGACCGAACAACTCGCTTTCGATCAATTCGCTTGGAATAGCTGCACAATTGACTTCCACAAAAGGCATTTTTTTGCGATTCGACAAGTCGTGTAATGAACGAGCCACCAATTCCTTTCCGGAACCGTTTGCTCCCGTTACCAAAACACGCGCATCAGAAGGAGCTACTTTCTCGATCATTTCCTTGATCTTGATGATTCCATCCGTTTCACCGATAATGGAAGACCCCTTGAATTTACGAACGGCCGTTTTCAGCTGTTTTGTTTCTTCTACCAACACCACACGGTCTTTCGCATTTCTGATTGTCACCAGAATCCGGTTCAGATCCAATGGCTTTTCAATGAAATCGAAAGCTCCCTTTTTGATTGCCTCTACTGCAGTTTCAATATTCCCGTGGCCTGAAATCATAATGACCGGCGAATCGATTCTCTGAGAAACAAGTGCATCCAGAACTTCCATTCCATCCATCTGCGGCATTTTGATATCACAAAAAATAATGTCGTACAAGGTGTTTTTGGCTTTCTCCAACCCTTCCACTCCGTTTTCCGCTTCATCTACCTGAAAGTCTTCGAATTCCAGAATTTCACGTAACGCTCTGCGGATAGCCCGCTCATCATCAATGATTAAAATCTTTGCCATGTGCTTTTATTGGTCAACGAAAATAGGTATTTAATTGCGAATGCAGAATGGCGGGCGACGAATTAGTGGATTTCGCTGCTCCAACCTACTCAACAGAATGTAAACTCCAAAATAATTCGTAATTCTTAAAAAAATCGTCTCAACACTCCTTCTTTCAGTGAGCAGGGTGAAATCACAATTTCCCGGATTCCGAATTTCTCAATGATCCATTTGGTTTTCAATGCGGCTACCGGAGCCATTTTTCTGCGGATGGGAATGATGAACGGATGGTTTTCGCGTTCTTCAAAGGTCGAGCCTATGATCCAATCCAGGATCTTCATCAATTCTTCTCTTGAAAGCCGGATGTTTTCCAGCGATTTCGGGAATTCGGTTTCATGAACCATTTCATAAAAGGTTTCAAAACTTCCTGAAGCTCCCACCAATACTTCGCAGGAACCGAAATGTTTGAATCCATCGGAATTCTCTTCAAACCAAACGACCAGTTTTTTCTGATCTTCAACCGAAAGCGGGTTTTGCAGATCGAACAATTGAACGGCTCTTGACACACCGATATTCGCGCTGAAGAATTCCAGTTCTTTTCCTTTTTCAATCCGGATAAATTCCGTGCTTCCTCCTCCGATATCCATAATCAGCGAGGTTTTGTCAAATTCATACGACCAGCTGACTCCCTGATAAATGAGTTTTGCTTCTTCCAGTCCGTCCACAATTTCAATATCAATCCCGAAACGCGTTTGGATTTCATCAATGAATTCCATGTTGTTTTGCGCATCACGAACGGCAGATGTACCAACTCCTATAATTGTGGAAACTGATAAATCAGAACAGATCTGCTTGAATTTCTCAAAGGCATCAAAAGCTCTTTTCTTAGCAAGGTCTGAAATAAAACCTTCATTGATTCCGCCCATTCCAAGGGCTACTCCTTCTTTTGAATTATGTACAATATCAAACCCTCCTTCATGAAGATCCGCTACCAGAAGGTTGAATGTATTTGTCCCTAAATCGATAACTCCAACACGCATTTTACTTAACTTTCAACCAAAGAATAATATTTTTCAAACGCAGTGTGTGTCCGAACTGAAGCAACCCGTTTTTGAATAATCGCGCTGCAATTGCTATTACCAAAACAGCACTTCCAAGCAATAAGAACAACGACAGGAATAATTGATATGCGCTGCCATCCGTAAATCCGATCGATAATTTTACCATTGCCACAACCGGCGCCGTAAACGGGAAATACAATAAGAAAGTCGTCCACGGACTATCCGGGTTTTCCAGTGCAAAATAACCTGCATACAAAGCGAAACACAAAATCAGAATCAAAGGAATGAGGAATTGCTGCCCGTCGGATTCAGAACCGGAAGTTGCTCCGAGTGCTGCGAAAAAAGCTCCGTAGAACAAATATCCTGCTGCAAAAAAGAGTGAAAAGTAAAATAACATGACTCCGAATTGTACGCGGTCGAAAACCAATTCCACAAACTGATTGTAATCACTTACCTGTCCTTCAATCTGGTTCGATGCATCATAAATATCCACGAAAATTGTTTCCCGCATAAAGTATAAGCCCAAACCGATAATCAAAACCCACAAAAACACTTGGATAAATGCACTTAGTCCGATTCCGAGGATTTTCCCCAGCATCAAAGCTCTGGGTTTCACGGTAGCCAATAAAATTTCCACTACCCGGTTTGTTTTCTCGCGGGAAACGGATCTTAAAATCGTCATTCCAAAAAGGAAGATAAATACGAAAATGGCTGCTCCGAAAAACAATCCGACCCATCCGGCCAAATCTCCCGTTGCATTATTCGGATCGTACACATTCCTGAAAGCGACATTCAAAGGTTGTTTGATCTGTCTGAAATCACTGAGGGAAAGTTTCGTAAATTCCTTTGCAAGCACTTCTTCCAAACGTCTTTCTACCTGATAGCGGATATTGACTGACATGTTGAACGAAGGTTTCTCTCTGTAGAACAAAAAGCAGGTTTTATTGGACAGGATCTTTTCATTGATCTCCACCATCGCGTCATAAGGTTCGAAGCGGGCTTCTTTGGCGAATTGTTCGATCTCTACATAATTGTTCGCGAAGGAGTATTCAATATTCGGATCTTCTTTCGCCATAATCTTCTGCTCCATCACATTTGCAGGATCGACGATCAAAACATGCCATTTCTGCTGTTCCTTTCCTCCGAACTGAAAAATCAAATAGGTGAATGTCAGAACAACCAAAGGGCCCAAAAGTGCCATCAATACAAAAGAACGGCTTCCCAATCGCTCTTTCAACTCACGCATTGCTATGATCCAACTATTTTTCATCATTTTCGGTTGTTACAGTTGAAATAAATACTTCATTCATGGACGGAAGAACTTCCCAGGCAGCTTCAATCTTCACCTGCCCCATCAAGGTCTTCAATAAATCCTCGAATGAGTTGTCTCCTCTCATTTTTACGCGGGCAATGAAACGATCATCTCCCAAAATTTCTTTATCTATCAATTCAAATCCGATCCAGAGTGCATTGACAAAAGCAATCATATTTCCTCTGAATTTTACGGCATATTCTCCTTTTTTCCGGCTTTCCTGAATTTCGGATACGCGGCCTTCCAGTACTTTCTTCGATTGATGAATCAACACCACCCGATCACAAACTTCTTCCACACTTCTCATATTGTGTGTCGAAATCAGGATGGTTTTTCCTTTCAGTTTCATTTCCTGCAGTTCCGCCTTGATCAATTCGACATTTACAGGATCAAAACCTGAGAACGGTTCATCGAGAATCAGCAGATCGGGTTCGTGTAAAACAGCACAAATAAACTGGATCTTCTGCGCCATTCCTTTCGACAATTCCTGAATGCGCTTTTTTCTCCAATCGGCACAATTGAATTTGTTCAGCCAATAATCCAACGCAGTATTGATCTCCGTTTTGGTCATTCCTCTCAGAGCTCCCAGAAAATGTGCATGTGCTTCTACGGTCATTTGTTTATACAAACCGCGCTCTTCGGGCAGATATCCGATATGCGCCAAATGTTTTTGCTGAAGTAAATCTCCGTTGAAGCGAATCGTTCCCGAATCCTGTTCGATGATTTTATTAATAATCCGAATCAACGTGGTTTTACCGGCTCCGTTGGGTCCGAGTAATCCGAAGATCTCTCCTTTTTTTAACGTAAAGGAAATTTGATCAATTGCAGCTTTCCGCTCATAGCGTTTTGTAAGCTCGTGAATTTCTAACATCTAATCAAAAATGATTCATTATGACTTAAAAAGTACTTTTTTCCAGTTTTTCCATCGGTAAACCAACCAAAAAACAAGAATCATTAACGGATAAAGCAGGAACATGGTTACATACATATCCCATCCAAGTGCCGGAGGAGAAACATCCATAAACAAGGCATCCGTTTGAAGTACCTGCCATTCGTTCGTTACCAGAATAATTCCGAACAAATTGTTTGCAAGGTGAAAACCCCAGGACAACTCTATTCCGTCGTCCAAAATAGCAATTAATGTGGTAAATAATCCGGATACGATGTAAAAAATCACTGCAGTTAATCCAAGGATTTCGATTTCAGGATTCATTAAATGCAAGGCGCCAAAAAGAGCTCCGTTGATCAAAACCAGGTAAATTCCTTTCTGAGTGGTTTTTCCGAAAAGCTGTAATAAAAATCCGCGAAAGAAGATTTCTTCAAAACCGGTCTGAATCGGCACGAACAGTATTGCGATGATGAGCAGGTAAAAGAATTTTTCGCTATGGAAGTTCCAGATCAGATGGTGATTGTAATCGATAAATGTGAGGAAGAAAGAAACCATCATCAATGCCGACCATAAACCGAACGAGAAGAAAAATCGTTTGAAATCAAATTGTGCTCTGGCCGTGAGAAAAGTTCGCAGCGGACGTTTAAAAATCACTCTTGCACAAAAAATAATTGAGAGAAGTCCAATCGCAAAAGGAAGCATATTCACCAACAAGTAAGCATTTTTAGATAAGTACTTGCCCAGATCTTCTATTCCGGAATCTGCGGGAGTAAATGCCGTTTTTATCAATCCAATCAGAAAGGGACTTAAAATAACTAATCCGAACACAATGACCATGACACCAAGTAAATAGTGTTTTATGCCAATAGTGGGTTCGAGTGGATTTGTAAATCTTCTCATTATGTAAATCTAATGAAAAGAATTCCTCCTGTTTCGATTTCCGTTAATTGTAATTCACAAATTTCTATGGAAGAACAGAATTTGTCTGTTATCTGTTTTGGGGAGAATACTTTTTGTTTCCCGCAGGGCGTGCAAATCATTAATCCAATGCTCAACCTAAACAAAAAAGCCGGATAAAAACTATCCGGCTTTTGCATTGTTCGTTCCGTTTATTGGAACATATCTTTCATTCGTTGAAAAAATCCACGTTCGTTTTGTCCCGGATTCGGTTTAAAGTTTTCACTTTCCCGCAATTTTTCAAGAATCTCTTTTTCTTCTTTACTGACTTTCTTCGGTGTCCAGACATTGATGTGAACAAACAAATCTCCGTGGCCGTATCCTTGAAGAACCGGCAATCCTTTTCCTTTCAGTCGCAGCATTTTTCCGCTTTGCGTTCCTGCTTCGATTTTGATTTTTGCTTTCCCGGTCACGGTAGGCACTTCGATTGTTTCTCCTAAAACAGCATCTACGAAATTTACAAAGGCTTCATAATGCAGATTTTCTCCGTCTCTTCGCAATTCTTCGTGCGGCTGTTCTTCGATCACAACGATCAAATCTCCGGGAATTCCATTGAATGGCCCGGCATTTCCTTTTCCGGAAACACTCAGCTGCATTCCTTCCTCTACTCCTGCCGGAATTTCGATTTCGATGACTTCTTCCTGGCGTTTCAATCCTTGATTGTCAGCATCTGCAGGTTTCTGGTCGATCATTTTACCCGCACCCTGACAGACATTACATGTAGACTGTGTCTGCATGGCACCAAGGAATGTTTGGGCAACGCGCGTAATTCTTCCTGAACCGTTACAAGTAGCACACGTTTTGTATGTTACACCGTCGGCATTTACCAGCTTATTGACTTTGATTTTCTTCGTAACACCTTCTGCCACTTCTTCCAAAGTCAGTTTCATTTTGACACGCAGGTTCGTTCCGCGCACGACACGTTGTCCGCCACCTCTTGAACCGCCAAAACTTCCACCACCGCCAAAAGCGCCTCCGAAAATATCTCCGAATTGAGAGAAGATATCGTCCATGTTCATTCCACCGCCAAATCCGGCATTTCCACCTAATCCGGCATGACCGTACTGATCGTAACGCGCTTTTTTGTTTGCGTCAGAAAGTACTTCATACGCTTCCGCAGCTTCCTTAAACTTTTCCTCCGCCTCAGCATCTCCCGGATTTTTATCGGGGTGATATTTCAAGGCCATCTTGCGGTAAGCCTTCTTAATTTCAGCTTCCGATGCACCTTTTGAAATGCCAAGAACTTCGTAATAATCTCTTTTATCCATAGTTAAATCACTTCTCGTGAACCAAACTTCTTAATTTCCTACAACCACTTTTGCAAAGCGAATCACTTTGTCATTCAAGTAGTATCCTTTCTCTACATCATCGATGATTTTTCCTTTCAAATCTTCGGATGGTGCAGGAACATTTGCAATTGCTTCGTGTAAATCGGAATCAAAGGCCTGATGTTTTGCATCCATTTGCTTCAATCCTTTCGCTTCCAGAATGTTTCTCAACTTGTGGTGGATCAATTTAAATCCGTCTTTCACAGCTGAAAGATCTTCCGAGTTTTCATTGTTTGCGATTGCACGCTCGAAATCATCCATCACTGACAGCATTTCTTTCAAGACTCCTGCACTCGCAGTTGAAATCAATTCGATCTTTTCTTTATTGGTACGCTTACGGTAATTGTCAAATTCCGAATACAGACGTAAATATTTATCGTTCAAGGCAGCAATTTGCTCTTCAGTTGAGGACATAGTCGATTTTTCTGACGAATTGTCAGCATTTTCAAGCTCCTCATTCACTGTTCCACCTACGTTTTCCGAGTTTTGTGTATCAGCTTTCTGGTTAAATTCTTCGTTTTGAACTCCTTCTTCTGCCATTTTTGTTGATTTTTTGTTTCTCATATGTCAACTACCTTGCCATTGCGGTTAAAACAGACAAGGTGACAGTGTGAACTGACAGAATTGCTCGATTAATTACGAATTGAGAATGTCGAATTACGAACTGTGACGGATTTCCAACTGTTGGAGATTTTACATTTTTGAGAAAGAAGGACGAATCAATGCTTTAGGGTTTAAGATAGTAAAGCTTCAGAATTCTGATCTTTTTGAAATCAAAACCGGTGTAAAAGTGGTTGTTTCAGGAGGAAAACGACTGTTAGATTCTTAGCCTTTTATACTATATCCATGCTTAACCCATACTTGAGCTATACCTGATAGATACTTGAGTTGTGGGAAAGTATTTTCAGGGAGAATTTTGAGTGTTTTTCTTGAAAAGTATCTTTTACATATGTGTGAAGTAGTCTATCATTCTCGATACGCTTCACTCCCGATAGCTATCGGGACGAACTGACGAATTACTTTTAAAAAATATTGTTGAGGATCAGGCTTAAAGTGATGTAATTGACGGATTTTTCGCCCGCATCTACGTGCAGTAAATCGTCCATATAGCCAATGCCATACATCCACTTTCCATTTTTTGATTTGTAGGTCAGAACTGCAGAAAGGCGCGTTTCACCGTATTCGAAGTGTTTCCATTCCTGCGTTTTTTCCTGAAATTCGGTTGAAAACAGGAATTCGCATCCGGCAATGACTGAAAACCGTTTGTTCCGGCTTAAGGCGAATTCGCTTTGGAATTTCAAACGGGATCGAAATGCTGATGACACTTTCCAATCTCTGAATTCGGGATTGTAGAATTTTCGGAATTCTTGTCTGAAGGCAATTGAAGGAATCCATTTTTTCTTCCAGCTTTTGGTGATTCTGGAGTAAACCCGGAATTCCTGCTTGAATTTATCTTCAGCAGCCAGATAAGGCGAAACTTTTTCGTATTCGTTTTGGTGGCGGTAGCTTGCGGCAAGTGAAACACTCCAGGTTGGTCTGAATTTGAATTTCACTTCTTCATTCAGGACGAGGATCCCGAATCGTTCGAAGACATTGATGTTATCGACATTACTTTGTCCGGCGATTCCCAAATAGGTCATCGAACTGAATTTTCCTGCCGAATCCAATTGCTGATCCAGTCCCAAAGCGAACCATGCATTCATTTTGGAGTTGCTTCCCAATCCGGGAGGAGTCAACTGTCCGAAAACAGTTGTGCCAGCAAACCAAACGATCAACGCAATTTTGAATTTCATATTTAAATAAAGGGGAGGAATAAAAATCGCCACGAATTTTCAGGCGTCTAACGAGCGCCTACTTAAACAACTATCGATAAGTATTTGCACAAAATCAGGCCACTGTTTCAAACTACAATGACCTGAAAAATGTTATTTGTTTACTTACTGATTTTTGTCAGAACGGATGGATCTTGTTTCACTCCACTTGCGGAATAAACTACTTTCTGATCTCCCAAAGCCTGATCTACTTCCAATTCGTAGTAAACGCTCTTGCCGATCTCAATGCGTTTCGCATCTTCCAGTCTGGCATCTTTGAACTCTGCTTTCACTTTGTTCAGAACAACTGCGGGAATCGCTGCAACCTTTATTTCCTGTTCCACTTTCAGAATTGTTCCTTCTGCATTCACCCACACTTCATAATCGTCTTTTCCCAAGTCAAATTCAGCTTCGTAAATGCCTCCTTTCACTTCCCAGTCCAAATCTTTTGCATCCGGATATTTGGTCATAACCGCATTAATCACTACTGATGGAATTTCCTGCTGATCGATGGTTGTGCTTGCACATGAAACAAATGCAATTCCTAAAAACCCTGTCAATATCAATCGTAACCCTTTCATAATGTGTATCTTTTAATTTATATGACAAATTTACGGGGCAAATCGGGAAAGAATTGGGAATAATGATTCGATGGTGAGAAAAAATGAGTTGTTCTATTGTTTTTAAATGGAAAAAGCGCTGGTTGCTTATTCTTTTCACCACGAAGAGTATAAGGAATTGGTTGAGGAACGTAGTTTTAAGACGGGTTGTTTTAAACTCAAATACGCGGAGGACGCAAAGTGGAGAGTTTATTTATACAAAATTTACTTTAAAACGATGACGGGAAACCGGATTGGTATGTGAAGCAGTTTGAGAAATGGTGTGAGTGTACGCAATCTTGTACCCGGAAACATCTGTAATGGATTTCACGATTGCCAGACCCAAACCTGTGGACGCTTTGTCATTGGATTCTTTGTAAAAACGCGTAAATACAGCATTTGAATTCAAGGCTTTGTCTGAACCTGAATTTGCAATTTCAAAGGAGGATTCTGAAATGGTGATCTCAATGACACCTTGTTTAAAGTTGTGTCTGATGGCATTTTTGATCAGGTTTGTCAATAGAATCCGCGCCAATTCGGCATTCATGTTGATGATCAGCGTTGTTTCTTCGGTGACAAGTAATTCCAGTTCTTTGTGTTCGATCTGATCTTCAAAGTCTGACAAAACGGTTTTTACCAATTCATTCAGATTGATCTGTTCTTCGTTCAGGAATTGTTTGTTTTCGATCTTGGAAAGCAACAGCAAGGATTTATTCAAGCGCGTCAGACGTTCCAGCGTTTCAATCGTTTGGAAAACTTCTGTCACGACTTCTTCGGATAATTCCGGATTTTCTGCCAGCAGCTGCAGTTTATTCAATGCAATTGCCAACGGTGTCTGCAATTCATGTGACGCATTTTCGATCAGTTGTTTCTGATTGTGATAGGAACGAATCGTATTCTCCAATACATCCTGAATCACGGTATTCAGCACCTGAAACTCCATCACTTTTGACTGAAGTGGTGCAACTTCCTCATTTTTGCCAAGTTTGAAGCCGCTCAACCGGTTCAAAAATTCAAAAAACGGTTTCCACATCCTTTTCAAAACCAACACATTGATGATCAGAATGGTCACAATCAGTGTCAGATAAAGCCACAGCAGCGAATAAAACAAATCTTCGATCAAATCATCTTCTTCCACCATGGATGAAATGACTTTGAGTTGGTAAAATTCATTTTCGCTGGCTTCAAAAACGGTTGTTAACAGACGCACCGGCTCCAGATCGTCTTCGTTTTCCATGTACATCAAAGTATCCTTGTAATCATCGAAATGACTGAGCGCATGGTGTTCTTCTATTTTCCGAATGGAATAATTTCCTTCATCGAAATTGGTTTTATGCAGCACGGTGGAATCCAGTTCTGCCTGATGAATGATCAATAACTTCGAATTATCCAATCCGTCGTCAATGCTGTCGTGCACCTCGTCAATCATGTTCACGTAAAAGATCAATGCCCAAACTGACAAAGCGATCAGCAAGGCAACTGACATGAAAATGATTGTACGCTGGATTAATTTCACGATTCGATCAGTTTATATCCGACTCCGTAAATGGATTGAATTTCAATTCCGGAATCCAGATCATTCATTTTTTTTCTCAGATTTTTGATTTGAGAATAGATGAACTCAAAATTATCTGATTCATCGATATTATCTCCCCACACATGTTCTGCAAGGGCAGTTTTATGTACCAAACGGCCTTTATTGGAAATCAAATACATCAAGATAGCAAATTCTTTCCGGTTTAAGGTCACAGGTTTATTATGAACCGAAACGGATTGGTTCGTAACATCTGCCTGAATATTCCCGATTTCCACCAAAGCGTTTCCATCGAATTTTTTTCTTCTGACTATCGAGCGAATCCGTGCAATCAATTCCGAAAAATGAAAGGGTTTCGTCAGGTAATCATCTGCTCCGAGATTCAATCCTTCCAGTTTATCATCGAGGGAATTCCGGGCTGAAATAATGAGCACTCCGTCTGATTTGTTGTTGTTTTTCAGTTCCTGAAGTAATTCCAAACCGCTTCCATCGGGTAAATTCACATCCAACAGGATGCAATCGTACTCGTAAATCAATGCTTTATCGAGGGCTTCCTGCAAGTTTGCAGCTGATTCCACAACAGCATTTTCCTGCTTCAAAGCCCGTTCAATGGACTCGAGCATTTCCGGTTCGTCTTCTACAACTAATACTTTCATAAATCAAAGTTCCTTTAAAATTCTGAAAAAAAACTGGAATTCTACCGCAATCCATCAGGAAAGAATCTCCCGCAGATCTCGCGGATTCCGCAAATCAAAAATGAAAACTCCAATAGCATACCGTTTTATTTCTCCAATTGATTTGGATAATGCAGTACTAAATTGGTCTGCGCAATCAGCGTTATCAGCGGGAAAATATGCGCCACAACTGTTTAAACACAAAAAGCACTTCAAAATCACCATCGTAAGAAATAAGCTCTAAATTTGTACTCTATTATCAGATTTCATGCTTCGTCCTTTTCGCGATGTTTTTAAGCTTATTCTTTTCTGGATTGTCTGTTTTGACATTCATCGGATTCTGTTTTCAATTCACCATTTCGGGAAACTGAAGGAAGTTGGTTTAGGCGAATGGTTACTAAGTTTTATTTACTCTTTCCGACTGGATCTGGCAACTGCGGCCGGGCTTTCCGCTCTTCCGTTTTTGTTCCGTTTGATTCAGCATTACAGTAATTGGAAGTGGTGGGGACGTCTTTTCAGAATCACATTGATTGCTTCGATTGTGTTTCTCGTTTTGGTTCAGGCCGGCGAAATCGTGGCTTACGGAGAATGGAATCACAAGCTGACTTCGCGCGTTTTCATGCACTTGTCACATCCGGATGAAGTAGCACGAACAGCTAATTATTCGATGATTTTCTGGTATATTTTGTATGCCTTGATCCAATTAACGATTTATATTTTTCTTTCCCGGAAATTCTTTAAAAAGGGATCTTTAAATCTGGCAACGGTCCGTCATGCATTTGAATGGATTGCTTTACCTGTAACGTATGCAGTCGTTTTATTCTTGCTTTTTGTTTCCCTGAGAGGAGGATTTCAACCGGTTCCTTTGAATATCAACGCTTCGAGTTATTCCAACAAGGCAATTGCAAACGATATTTCGATCAATTCGCTCTATTTCTTCGGGAAGAGTTACCTGCTTTACAATCGTTCGGAGATCGACGCATTCATTCCGAAAGTAGATAAGGTTTTGGCACGTAAAACTGTCGAAGAATGGTACAGTTATCCGAAAGAGCATTCAAACTATTTCCTGGAGAATAATCGCCCGAATGTGGTGTTTATTGTTCTGGAAGGCTGGTCGGCAGAGGCAATCGGAAGTTTGGGACCGAACAAAGGTGCTACTCCGAATTTCGACAAGCTGGCTAAAAACGGAGTTCTTTTTACCAATATTTATGCAACGGGAACGACTTCTGAAATTGGGAATTCGAGTATTTTCAGCGGGCATTATACCCTTCCGGAAGTTTCTATTTCCATGCAACCGGAAAAACACCGCAAACTGCATTGTCTGAACGAAGATATGGAAGCCTGGGGTTATCACAGTTCCTACATTTTCAGCGGCGATTTAAAGTACGGAAACATCGGAGGATATTTTATGGATCACGGATTTGACGTGGTGAAAGACGAAACTGATTTCCCTTCGGACCTGCCTCGCGGAAAGCTCAATTTTTACGATCGGGACTTATATAAGTTCCTGATCAAGGAAATCAACGATCATAAGAAACCTTTCATGCAATGTGCTTTTACAGGAAGTACGCACGCTCCGTATGACCAACCGAAAGGAAAAGGAAAACATTTCACCGGTGAAGAAGCCGATTTCATGAATTCTTTGGTTTACGCCGACGAATGTTTGGGTGAGTTTATTAAAAACTGTAAGAAGCATTCCTGGTACAAGAACACGCTTTTCGTTTTTGTAGCAGATCACGGACATGCTGCGCCGGGAATGGTTGATCCGGGGAAAGGGAAATTCTACCACGTTCCACTTTTGTTTTACGGAGAACCGATCAAAAAATCCTATCGTGGGAAACGCATGGATGTTGTCGGATCACAAGCTGACATTGCTGCAACGCTGATCTACCAGATGAAAGGTGAACCGGCACGTTACCCGTACAGCAAGGATCTGATGAACCCGAAAGTTCCGCAATTTGCTTTCCACGCAATTATCCGCGGATACGGCTGGGGAACGAACAAAGGAAACTTCACTTATTACATGGAACAGAAGATCGTGGGCGACAATACTTACTCGCCGAAAGACTTCAAACGCGAAGAATTGAACTGTTCTTACTTCCTGAATACCCTTTACGAAGATTATAAAAAATTGTAAGTTCTTCTGATTTATTGAATTGTCGGGAAAAGAGCCGTACCTTTGTAGCCCTATTGTCGTAAACATGTCGTCCAAATTGATCAATATCCGTAATTTAAACCTGGAAGAACTGAAAGCAGCTATTGTTGCATTCGGGGAACCTGCATTTCGCGCAAAGCAAGTGTATGATTGGATTTGGAAGAAAAACGTGCATGATTTCAACGACATGGCCAACATCGGAAAAAGCTTGCAGGAGAAATTACAGGAAGCTTTTTATTTCGATGGAATTACAGTAGAAGATCAACAGATTTCCAGTGATAAAACCATTAAATGTGCTTTCGGGATCGAAGGACAAAGTCAAGTAGTTGAAGGCGTTTTAATTCCAACCACTTCACGGATGACGGCTTGTATCTCTTCCCAGGTCGGATGCAGTTTATCCTGCGCATTCTGTGCCACCGGAAGACTCAAAATGATGCGCAACCTGAGTGCAGGAGAAATTGTGGATCAGGTGGTTTATTTGAAAAATCTGGCAACGGACAAATACAACACAAACCTTTCCAACATCGTTTACATGGGAATGGGTGAACCGTTATTGAATTACAAGAATGTGGTTCGCAGTACGGAAATCCTGACAGATGAAAACGGTTTGGGCATGTCTCCGAAGCGCATCACGGTTTCCACTGCCGGAATTGCCAAAATGATCAAGAAACTCGGTGATGATCAGGTAAAATTCAACCTGGCTTTATCGCTGCACGCTGCAAACGATGCGAAGCGTTCCAAAATCATGGATATCAACGATACCAACAACCTGGAAGCTCTTTCGGAGGCTTTGTTGTATTTCCATGAAAAAACGGGATCCCGCGTAACCTTCGAATACATCATTTTCAAAGAATTCAACGACGGTTTGGAAGACGCCCGCGAATTGGCGGATTTCGCAAAAATAGTTCCCTGCAAGATCAATATCATTGAATACAACCCAATCGACGACGGTGAATACCGACAGGCAGACCGCCAAAAAGTAGATGATTTTGCGCGTTTCTTAGAGGAAAAATGCAACCTGATCGTGAATGTGCGCAGAAGCCGCGGAAAAGACATTGATGCAGCTTGCGGTCAGTTGGCGAATAAGAATAAGATGATCGACAAGCGGGTTTTGAAGGCTTGATTTGTAATTACGAATTACTAATGCATAATTACGAATTGATCGTGAGTTAAGGTAATCGAAAAGGTTTTAATCCAAAAGGTAGTCTTTAAAGTTCAGTTGACTGGCGTTTTTTACTCAGATTTCGCAGATAGCATATCTCTAAAACCTTCAGATACAGATTTGGAGCATTACCACATTACCTATCTCAATGCCCAACACTAACTCTTTTCACAAGAGATTCTGCCGCTTCATAAAATGCTTTTACATGCCGATCTTCATTGGATTTTGTACATCCAAACAAGAAAAATGTTTGATTTTTAGAATATTCAACCAGATAAGAATAGGTAAATAATTTTACACCTTTCTTCTCTATTGTTCCCTTTTGAAATAAACTTTGTACTCCTTCAAATAAATTCTTTTCTGTTGAAAGCACCTGAATTTCTCGCTTTTCATTTTCCTTTTCTAAAAGCTGCTTTAAAGCTATTTCATATTCCTGAGGGGCAAGAAAAGCAATCATAACAATACTTTGATCAGTGGTATTGTAATAAAACATCCCTTTTTGCCCATTAAAAATAGTCGTATCAATTTTCAAATCTAAATTTGATACTAACCCATCTCCTATGAGTTCTCCTTGAGAAAAGGAAACACCAATATTCAATAAGACAAAAACAAAACAACTTAAATATTTACTCATAATCTTTATAAATGGAATATTACTCTACTATTAGTATTTATTAATCTTTTTAAGCTCATCAGAAGAAAACTCAAAGTTTAACTCCCGAAGTTTACCAATTGAATATTTGAAAAGTTCAAAATCGGTATGATTATCTACTTTATCACCATAAAGGGTAAATATATTGCTTAAAGCTGAGATACAATTAGCATCCAATGCTATTGCTTTTTTATAATAACTGATCCCACTTTCGTCTAATAAATCTATTTCTGGATCCCATAAAACGATTAATCCCAACATATTATAGGCCTCAGCTTTAAGTTCATTATCAATTTCTTTGATTTCAATTATTTCTTTGAACAAATCAAATGCTTCATTAAATCGATGTTCATGGAACAATTTTTCTGCTTCCGAAAATATCTGTTCCGCTTTAAATTTATCGAACTGCTGCATTGTTTTATTTAAATTCTCCTACTAACATTTCTTATTCCTTCAATTCGAATTTGATATCCTGTTACTGGTTATATTCAGACTCGCAAAAATAATCATTTGATTTTCCTTCTATCAGGAAACTACTTTTCTTTTCGAATACAATATTTAGTGATTCATTCAGGTGATGTTTGAGAACACATAGAACGAACTTATTACATTTCGAGTATTCAAAATGACTTAAAATGAAACAAGTGAGGGATTAGCCTCACTTGTTTTTTCAATATTAAAACAGATTATCAATTAAAAACCAACTCATTAAACATTTCTAATTGTCAGAAGTGATGTTTGATAACACTACCCTATTCCCCCAGACGCTTTATTACAACCCTCATACCAGCATATTTCTCCAATGCTTTTAATTCTCTTGCGATCTTCAACTCCCATTCCTTTTGTTTGTCTTTGATCACACCGTGCTTGGTTTCGCTGTCATAGGATTTGTTGAGGCTGTCCAACTTAACTCGATAATTAACTCTATAAATTTCCTGTAAATCAATATACGTATTCTTATAATTGATGGGTTTATAATTCAAAAACTCTTTTCTGATCTTTCTAGCTATTAATTCAGCTATATCAAAATGTAACTGTTCATGTGTTAAAAGGATAGAAGTTTTTTCTTTTTTCCACGATAAATTTTTAAAGAAATATGTTGGCACATCAACAATAATATAACCCTTCTTTTCCTCTGATACAAGTCCAATTTGAACATAAGTCATTGCTTTATAGCTACTCAACGAATCTGCAACACCCCGAAAATCATCCCAAGTAAGCTTTCGCTGTTTATTCCATAAAATAGTACTGTCCTGGACTCCCGGAGTTAGTCGATTATATTGCCCGTCAACATCATTTCTTTTGACTGAAAGAGATCCAAACCCTAACACACACACCATCATAAAAAGAATCGCTACTCTCATTGTTTCATTCTAATAAAGCTATCTAATTTATTTTTAGCCAAAACATAAATCGTTAAGCACTAATTATTTTTCAACTTTTTGTGTTTCTGCATGTAATATTTGTCAACGACATGAGCAACAGAATTATCCTCTATAGCATATTCAATCAGGACAGTATCTCCAATTTTCAAGTCCTTAAAATATTTATGCTGATCAAACTCAATTCTTTTATTCTTTTGATTATAATAATAAAAGCGTGTACCAACAATACCTTTGCCTTCTCGGTTTTCAAAATATATTGCCCATGTCTTCTTTGTTGCAGTTTCTGTTAGGATTTCTTTTTCATAATTCTTACGGTATAAACTATAAACCCATCCCACTAATACTATCATAATAAATATGATTACTTAGATATTTAAATCTCCAAAAGTGAGAATTGATAATACTATCTAATAAACTTTATAAATTCCCTCAACATTATCCTTTGGAAAAGTACCTTTCGAAATTTGTATCGGATAGCTATTTACCTTCTTGAGCTTAGATGACTCCCATTTTTCAGTCAGTATTTGAATATTTACTTTGTTTTTTATAAAGTCCGATTTCAAAAGTTTAAACTTCAGATTTTTTGTTTTGGAAAATTTCATCGTTCTAATAACACGGGCGTCAAAACTATACTCAAAGTTAAATGACTGGATAATATTTACCCGAACCGAATCCGAAAAACTACAATTGTATAACTTTACCCTTATAGAATCTTTATCCTCTCCATAAAACTCAAGTGCTGCAAAATCAGAAGCGGATTCATTGAGCATTCCATTCTCAAAGTATTCTCTATATGCACTAATTCGACCGCCACCATCAACAAAATAACTTTGTATTATATGAGTTTTTTGATTTGAAAACAATCCAATTTCCTTCATTTTCAGCCCTTTACTATCATATATTACAACTACATTCAAATGACCATTATCCAAATAATTAAACGAAGTATCGACCTGAATATTATTCTTAAATTTTGCCTTTATTTCTAGTTCTCCATTTGGATAATATTGATAACTTAAACCCTGTTTACGATTTTTTTTATCTACAAAATATTTCTCTTTTAAATTTCCGTTCTTAAAAAATATTTTCTTTTCTTTTAATTTTGAACTATTACATCCCATTAAAATCAAGAATATTATTACTCCGATATAATTAGTTAATTTCATAATTATCTATTAATTGTTATCCACCATTGCCCTCCTTCATTAGTAGCACCAGGATTTGCTTTTAGAAGTTCTCGTTCATTATTATATGGCACGGATTTATCCTCATACGAAGATAGATTTTTTGAACAGATTGTTGTACGGCAGTTTGAGTTGGTGTAGTTCTTTCTTCCTGGATTTTATCAGTAATTACGTCTTCAACAATACCCAGATAATTCGTGATCTCATACTTCTTATATCCCAAAGTATGAACTTCAGGTTCCGCAGGTGGATAAACCGGAGCAGCCTGCTCTGTTCCATTGATAAACAGATCAATCTCCCGGTCAATCATTCCCAGGCGGGATGCACCGTAAATGTTCAGTTCATCCAACAAGGCTTCATTCGACTCCGAAATGTGAATAAAATGCTTAATGGCATAATGTAATCGGAATCTGTTATCCCCAAAAGTAAATCTTTACAACCGCAGTCAATACAGCCAATGATTTTGAATAACAAATCGTTCTCCTACTCAATCGTTTTAAATGGGTTCTCAGAGTAAGGTTATTACGCTCGATCCTATTGATTCCTCTGAATTTGGTTGAATGGATGGCTGTTGGGATAAGTTCTTTGTAAATATTCAGTTTGTCAGTTGTGATTTTCGATGATTCAGATAAAACCAAAGTTTCAGTTACCTTCCTCAGATTGGTCTTATTCCTCCGACCAACAGCAAAATTAATTATATTTTTGGATTCCTTTTCAAGAGAATAAGCAATACAGATGCGATTATCCTTGTGTTTCAAATATGTAAACAGTTCATCAACTTCATAGCTTTTGCCTTTGAGAATTGGATATGGACGTTCAATGTTTCTAGCAATTTTGATAATTCTCCATAAAATTGTTTTAGGCGAAACATTAAGAATTCTAGCTGTACTCCTTATTCCGCAGCCCTCTTTGGTGAGAACAATTATTTGCAAATTAATTTCTCCTTTGCAGGCTTTGTAAGTATAATCGTGCAACATCGTTTTTGTACAATCCTTACAACGGTATCTCATTTTACCAGCCTGACTTTTTCCATGTTTGATAACGATGCCATTACAAAATCGGCAGGTTAAAGCGTTAACAACACTTTGGGAACACGTGGTCGGGTTTTCCGGCATAACAGACGTTTTAAATGTATAAAAACAATAAGGGTGGACTAACGCCCACCCTTGATTTATATTTCACAAACTTTAATTCTATTTAATTTTCAACCACTTAAGCATCTCTCATTTTAAAAACAACACTTTGGGAACACTACCAAAAAAGCTCCACACGACGGCGGAGCTTTCACTTATCTGGCGCATTATCTTGAAACAAGATACATTATATTATTAACGTGTTTCCATCTAACATTTCGATGACTAATTCACCTTTGACAGAAGAGATAGATGAGAAAATTTCTTGCAAATCAATTTTTCTATGCAAATCGAATTGAGGTATAGAAAGTACTAGGATACTTAATTCTGTACAAACATATAGCATATTGTCAATAACTTTACTCTCATAAAAAAGATAGTCAAGGGAAATGGTTTTCAGAACTTCCTTTCGCTCTATGCTAATAATTGCATAATTTTGATCAATCCCAATAAATATAAATGCATCCTCATAACTAAATATTGAGGGGGTGACTAAATCACTGCTCCACGAAAAGAAAAATCGTTTGTTTCCAATCTCTATAAAAGCAAATTTTTTATCAAACTCTCTTTCATTGAATAGTAGATTTTGACAATTTGCCTTAAATTCTTCCTCTGAAATAATATTAAAACGCATTACTTAAAAATTTTAGGAATTATCGTTGTAACCTGTGGGGCAATTTCCATATTTCCATCTTTATAGAAGAAACTAACATCAATTTTCCCTTTTTTTCCTATTTCAATTGATTTTACCACAGTTACTCCAAAATTATTTTCTAATGTTTTTTCTACCTGCCCTTTTACAAAAGCTTTGTTAAATACTTTCATTAATTTTTTCTCACTTTTTATACCTAATGTTGTCAAATCTTTTAGGTTCTGGGCAGATCTTTGAACATTATGTAAACTCCCAGAAGTTACCCTTCCAAAGAAGTAATCAAACTTTGCTGTATTAACAGTGAATTGCAAAACCTTTTTGGGAATAACCCTAGTTAATAGTTTTCCACCTCCTTTAATAGCCGGAATTGGTACGACTTCAATTGCAATTTTAAACCATCCCCAATTATCTCCTGCTTGTACATCTTGTATTCCTCTTGCTATTTGATACCAAGGTAAAATTGCTATGACTGTACCGTCATATTTTCCTCGTTCTGAACCAGTACTTGGTGTAACAATAAAACTTTCGTGAACAGTTCCTGATGCCTCTTCCTCTTTTCCATAAGGGTATGAAACAGTTAAGCCAATAATACGAGGAGAATCTTTTCCATTACCAAAATCGCTTTTTACAGCTTTTCTTGTTATAGAGCCATCTTCAAACTCTATTTCCCAAGATTTTCCATCTTCTGATTTTATTAAATCTCCTTTAAGATGATTATGCCTTTTATATTGTCTCGCTTCGCTTTTTGTCCACCCTTTGTCTGTGGCATTTTTCTCAGCTGTTTTCATAGGATCACCGTCTTTACCTTCCTCCGCAGCTAATCCCAACGGATCAGTGAAGAAAACTGGATTATTATCAAAGGCACAATACGGAGACATTTCCGGGAACTGCATCATAAGTGGATCCAAACTCAACCAACGTCCCAAACGTGGATCATATTGTCTGAACTCGGTCGTATAGCTGTTACCATTCCCTTTCGCCTCGTTATCCAGTTCCATGCCATTATAGCCATAACGATACTTGTTTTCGTTAGTATGTCTTCCCGGCATTTCCATCCCAAACGGGTAGTAATCACTGTTCATAATTACTACCGCTTCATACGTTCCCCCTACAGATATCTTCCGATCTGTAATTACTGCATTCACGTTACCAAGATAGTTAACTATTTCGTATTTTTTATATCCCAAAGTATGAACTTCAGGTTCCGCAGGTGGATAAACCGGAGCAGCCTGCTCCGTCCCATTGATACACAAATCAATGTCCCGGTCAATCATTCCAAGGCGTGAAGCGCCATAAATGTTCAGTTCGTTCAACTTCGCATTTTTCGTTGTCAGATTCAGATCATACACTCCCATCACCTGGCCATTCGCGTCATAGACATAATAGGAGGTTGTAACCACTCCTGTTGCGGTATTCGTAACTGTTTTCAAAAGTCGTTGACCAAAAGGACTGTATTTGAACTCGATGGTTTTCCCGGACCGGGTGATCTTCTTCACCTTCCGGTTTCCACTGAACCATTCGATCTGCATCAAACCTTCCGAGTTATCCCGGATCAACTGCCCCAACCTGTCATAACCATAGTTATCCAGGGTCTGGTTGTCAATGTCCTCGTCGTAATTCGAACTATACGTTGGTTCATCCTTCACATAATCCAGTCGGTTGCTTGGCAAACCATTCACCTGTTCAAACTCATAGGTAAATTTGTCCATATTCAGGTTCGCAACAGATCCGTTGCGTTGCAACTGCTTCAGGTTTCCGTTTGCATCATAACTGTAAGTGGATGCGTACTCGGGGGTTTCTGTAATTCCTGTCCAGCTGTTGCTTGCAGCCAGGCCGCTTGCGCGGAAGGTACGTGCTCCTACCAAGCGATTCATCTGATCGTAGCGGTAAACGCCCATCTGGGTTCCCATTTGGATACCGGAATTCGGCACATCTGCTATGGCTGTGGTGGTAAACGCAATATTTCCGTTATACAAGGGACTGATTGCCGTATTTAAAATGCCTGTGTAGGGTGAAGGAGCAAAATTGGTAGAACCGATGCTTTGGTAATCTCCATTAAAATACCCTAAGGTGTAGCCCACGACGTCACGGGCAAATTTGTTGTGAACCGAAGTGTTTTGAGAGAAGTTTATTTTGGGCACCACCCGCTACTTCAAATAACGGATTCTGAAAATCAATTACTCAGCGGGTCGGGCTTTCCGCTGTATCTCTCCCCCAAAGCAGGCTTCCAGCCGCTTCGGGAAGAGGATGCCGCTTCAATCCCTGGTGCGGGAATCTCGATTCAACGAAAGATTGCTTTTTCAAAAAGTGATTATTGAGTACACGTAGAACCTACTTATTGCATTTGGAGCATTCAGGACAACTTAAAATAGAACAGGTGAGGGGTTAGTCTCACCTGTTTTTAGAGTTTCATTTCAAATTTAGCTCTGATAATTAGCTAGTTATATTTTTCAATCTTTCAAAAGTGATGATTGATAACACTACCTTAAAACGTTAACAACACTTTGGGAACACGTCGTCGGGTTTTCCGGCATAACAGACGTTTTAAATGTATAAAAACAATAAGGGTGGACTAACGCCCACCCTTGATTTATATTTCACAAACTTTAATTCTATTTAATTTTCAACCACATAAGTATCTCTCATTTTAAAAACAACACTTTGGGAACACTACCGCCAAAAGTGATGACTAATAACATTACCATTTAAACTCAAAAAATGGGTTCATTACTTCAAGCATTGTTTCAAAGTAATCTTTACCAACTTTTTGAATTATTAAGTTTTTATTTCTTATTTCAAATGGAATTTTTGAATTAATAGATTTAAAATGATACTTCAGACTCTTTTCCAATATGTCAAGTCCATGACAAAAGTAGATTTGTTTACCTGCAAATAATTCACCGATTTGAATAAATAGATCACATTTATTTACAATAATATCACTATCAAAAATATAGTTTGATTTAAATTGAATTTGTTCTGGAAAATTGTGATAAATAGATAAGGTATCTAAATACAAACAAAAATCTTTTTCACTAAAACTGGAACGATCTATCAAATTACTAGGACTATCTTTCCAATATTTATAAATGTGGTTTATCAATTCTTGATCATATGGATTATAATCATCAGAAATAATAAAGTCACCTGTTATTGTAATGTAATCATTATTTTGTTCCAACGTTTGGGGATAAATTATTCCTTTCATATAGATTACCATTCCATACTTTTCTGTATCAAATAAAATATCGATAATTAACTTTTTTTCGAGATACTCACTGAAAGAAGATAAATCAGTATATTTTAGATGTATAATACTGATATCCTCATTGCTTTGTTCAACTTGAATTAGTTCTGCTTTACAAATTACTTTATTTTCTTTCTTTAAATTGATGCTTAACATTTATCTGAGCATTAAAATTCTTTTATTACTTGATAATTATCCGATTTTGTCCAACCATATCTAACAGTACCATCTGGCATTGATTGCTTTAAAATTCTCCAATGTGATCCGACTGGGCTATTTGGAGTTACAAATTCTTCTGCGCCAGCCCAACTTGGATTTTCTCTGCCCTTATAAATATCGTGTGATTTAATATCTCCAGCTTTAACAGCTTTTAGATCCTTTTGCATAGCTTTTCCAGGACCAATATTTGTAGGTATATTTCTTTTTGGTTTCGGTTTGTTGTGAACCAAAATTTGATCTTCACCTACATAGTAATTATGTATATCAGCAACTTCAAGATTATAAACCGTTACTAAAGTATCTATTCTTTCTTTATTCTGAATAATAATTCTTGTATTATTAAATAAAAGCAGTGAATCTCCAACATTCAGATTTTTCGCTTCGACCCAGTTCCCATTAATAAAGAAAGGGTGATCATTTGTAGTAAATAAAGTTTTGTTATTGAAAGTAAGTTTTAATAAATGATCAGATTGAAGAATCATAGTATCTAAAACAGGTTTTAACACATTTATTTGTGTTTGCTCATCAAATGTCCAAACCGTATCACCAATCTGGATGTTTTCAATATTCTTTAAACCATCTTTAGTTGAAATTTTTGTTCCTTTAGCAAAGCAAGCAGAAACATTTCTCTTAGTTACATCAATTGCTTCGTCACTACTTTTTGCACCTCTTACAAAAAGTTTTCCTCCATTAGTAAATAATCTTCCTACAGGAATAAAACCAATTCCCTCAACAAATACATCGGTACCACTTATTGTTTCTCCTGCTGCCAAACGTTGTGCAAGATCCCATCCAGGTATAGCATTATCTAATACAATATCGTATCTTCTAGCCATATCTTCGGCAAATCGAATATTCATATCCCTACCGTCACTAAAATAAGCGACACGAGGCTTCCATAAAGCATCATTCTCAGCCTTTTTCTCAGCTAAGGTTGTGGTCATCTGTCTTGGAAGAACAAATTGGGCATTATCTGCTGGTTGAGAGCTAAAGTTTATTTCTTTTTTCCCTGGCGACTTAGGTGATTGGTCAGTTCCGTAAATCACCACTTCCTCTATTTCATATATTTTTTCAGCTTTTTTAGCAGCAATTCCTACAGCTTTCCCTGCAGTTTTAATCGCTAGAGAAATGGCAGTTGTTACTGGATCTCCTTTACCTTTTCCTTCAGCAGCTAATCCCAAAGGATCAACAAAATAAACGGGATTATTATCAAATGCCACATAAGGACTCATATCTGGAAATTCTGCCATCAATGGATCCAAACTCAACCATCTTCCTAAACGTGGGTCATACTGCCTGAATTCAGTCGTATACGAATTTCCATTCCCTTTCGCCTCATTGTCGAGCTCCATACCGTTGTAACCAAAACGATACTTGTTTTCGTTAGTATGTCTTCCCGGCATTTCCATCCCAAACGGATAGTAATCACTGTTCATAATCACTACTGCTTCATAGGTTCCGCCCACATACACTTTCCGGTCTGTGATTACTGCATTGACATTGCCCAAATAATTCGTGATCTCATACTTCTTATATCCCAAAGTATGAACTTCAGGTTCCGCAGGTGGATAAACCGGAGCAGGCTGCTCTGTCCCGTTGATACACAGATCAATGTCCCGGTCAATTATTCCCAGGCGTGAAGCGCCGTAAATGTTCAGTTCGTTCAACTTCGCATTTTTCGTTGTCAGGTTCAGATCATATACTCCCATCACCTGGCCATTCGCATCATACACATAGTAAGAAGTGGTGATCGCTCCTGTTGCGGTGTTCGTCACTGTTTTCAAAAGTCGTTGACCAAAAGGACTGTATTTGAACTCGATGGTTTTCCCGGACCGGGTGATCTTCTTCACCTTCCGGTTGCCGCTGAACCATTCGATCTGCATCAAACCTTCCGAGTTATCCCGGATCAACTGCCCCAGCCTGTCATAACCATAGTTATCCAGGATTTGGTTGTCAATGTCCTCGTCGTAATTGGAATCATATGTCGGTTCATCTTTCACATAATCCAGTCGGTTGCTTGGATGTGTTCCTGAAGCAGGTGGAATATTCGCAACAGATTCAAAGTTGTACTCAAATTTATCCATGTTCAGGTTCGCTGCAGATCCGTTGCGCTGCAAATGCGTCAGGTTTCCATTTGCATCATAACTGTAAGTGGATGCGTACTCGGGGGTTTCTGTAATTCCTGTCCAGCTGTTGCTTGCAGCCAGGCCGCTTGCGCGGAAGGTACGTGCTCCTACCAAGCGATTCATCTGATCGTAGCGGTAAACGCCCATCTGGATTCCCATTTGGATACCGGAATTCGGCACATCTGCTATGGCTGTGGTGGTAAACGCAATATTTCCGTTATACAAGGGACTGATTGCCGTATTTAAAATGCCTGTGTAGGGTGAAGGAGCAAAATTGGTAGAACCGATGCTTTGGTAATCTCCGTTAAAATACCCTAAGGTGTAGCCCACGACATCACGGGCAAATTTGTTGTGCACAGAAGTGTTCTGAGACAAATAGCCTGAAGCGTTGTCTCTTCCCAATTCATAACCCGGGTTCAGAACGGTTCCATTCATGGCTTTCATCCAGCCGTTGATCGTATAGGCGTAATCCATTCCCTGTACTTTCTGCTCACCCAATTCCACACGTGCCAGCGGGCCGTAGTCGTAATACAGGTAATGTGCCTGTCTTGACTGGTGAATCTTGTCCGTACTCACAAAGACTTCTTCCAGACGGTTTGCACGGTCGTAGATATAAGTATGGGTCATTTGATCCCGCTTGTCTTTCTGGTATTTCACGGTTTTCACGTTTCCGCTAATCAGCTCAAACTCGTATTCGGTGGATTTGATATCTTGCTTCACAGTTGCCAATTCCGGCACATCCTGCAAAGTCTGCAATACATTTCCATGAAGGTCGTAGGTATAATGTGTTGCCGAGGCGTATCCTGTTTCCATATTAGTCGAACCTACTACCGTACTGTAATACGCCACCGAAGCTACCCGCAGACGCAGGTTCTGCTGTCCGGGTTGTGTTTGTCCGGGTTGCAAAGTGAAACGCGACTGAACTGCCGACATAAAAATCTTATCATAATAGGTTCTTGTGACTTCCGTACGCGGACTTCCGCTTCCCGCGATCCACGTCCTGAAAGCCGTACTTAAAGGGTCATTTACATTCAAATGTATCGACTCGTTCAAACCGGTCCCGGGTACTACTTGTCCCACTTCTTCGGGTCTCCCCAGTTTATCATAGAAAATATAACTGTATTTACTCCCGGCCAACTGCACCGGGTTTTGTGACAAGACAATACGCCCATAGAAATCATACCAGAATTTCGTTTCTCCCTGCTGATCCGGGTTCGTTGTAGAAACCAATTGATTGAAGGAGTTATAGCTGTACTTTGTTTCGAAACTTTGTGCCGGAGCCATTGAAGTTCCTGCCGTTCTCCTGTTTTCATTGATTGCATCATTCACCGCATCACCCGGAAGCATTTTACCAACTCCTTTCGGAGCTACGGTACGCACCAGGTTTCCTGCCTGATCGTAATAGAATTGGGTGTATTGGTAATAACGGAATTTTCCTTTCATGCTGAAGTTCTCCGTTGAGAATGCCGCAGCACATTTCGTTTTGTACGCTGTCTGAAATGCATAATATGCTTCTTCGACATTCGCTTCGTACTCTTCAATGGCATCCTGCATCATATGATCCAATTCCGGTTGATAACAGATGTCAAAATCAGGATCAAACAACGGCTCGTTACACAAACGCTGACCATTGTCTCCGCAATAACACAAATTGACCTGCAGGCAGGTATTCGTTACCTGAGCCAAAGCCGTCACCAATTTGCCACATTCGTAGTATTTTACTTCCAGTTCAAAACTGTTGTTCACGGTACAATTGGAACTCGAAGCCCACATTTCTCCGAATGTAACAATTCGGGAGAAATCGAAGTTCGGAACTCCTTCTACTGACAGATCAAATGTACAAGGTGTTTGTGAACCATTTTGAAAAGATAAGGTCAGATGTCCGGCATTAACTGTTCCAGTATAGGAGGATCCCAGGAGTTGTTTTTCGAACAATTCTCCATGTTTGTAAACAATATTTTCCGCTGCCAGATTCAAAACAGATGCATGAACCAGTTTTCCGCGCATGGCCTGAACGGTCAGTATCTTTTTGAATTCATCCATGATCGGATTCATTTCACATACCGGATTCGAACTCGTGGTATTACATCCGCTGTGGAAGAAATCATAGTCTTTAAACTTCAGATCATACCCCAGCTTTTGATTCAGATAATTGGTCAAAATCGTTTCATAAGTAGCCGAAGCTTCAAATGCAGCACTGTTTAATCCATATGTTACATAAGCAAAATTGTAAGCTCCTGCGTATTCCGCATTGATTTCATCACAGCTTTTGCATGAAGTATTTACTTCACAAGTCAATTCATTCGGAACCAGCTTTTTGGCAGCAACAATCTGGGCATTGGCATTTGGAAACCATTGGTTGTTTCCTTCATCATAAAACTGGTCACACACACACAAGAGGTGATCCACATCATCCAGGTCAATTCCCTTGTAAATATTCAGGTATTTTTCAATGGAAGTTGCCGGAAGAATCGTACCATTGGCAATTCCTGCCTGATAATCTGCCCGCACATCCATCAGAATATCACAGCCGCATTGATCCAGTTTAGGGAAAGCCGTCAGCAATTCGTCATTGGTCTTGTAAGGCCCGGGGAAAGTGACCAGATACTGCGAACAAGAAGGATCCGGATAACCGGAAATTCCGGTGAGATGATAATCCAAAACTCCTTTGATGTCTGTTTTCCCATGTTGTGTTTGCTTTCCTACAGGAGCTGTTGTTGCTCCCATCGGATGCTCACTGTTGCAACCCAGCATACACAATTCGATAAATTCGTCTCTCAGCTTCTTTAAGTTAATCGAATCCAACTGATCAATCGGTGCACAGCCTGCAAGATCCTGCAGCCACATATCGGCGTATCCCTCACAGCTTGTACTGCATGCTTCTTCAACGACCATGGTATCAATCAGATTACTCGCATCCTGTTTGCTGGTGATCGTGGAAATATCAAATCCAAGCGCATACTCATTTCCAAAACGAGGCGAACGGGTTGCTAAAAACGATTGGGGCTGCGAACCACATCCCGCAACTGTTCCCACCGCTCCGATACATTTGTTGGAACATCCGTTAGCATCAGCATAAGCTTGCTGAGCAAGAAAAACCTTTGTTTGTTTACTTGCCAGGTAGAGATCCCGGAAAACTAACCAGATCAAATCTTTGTTGCAATCATTCAAATCACCACACTCCTTCATGTTTTCTTTTCTGCAATTTTGCCCTGAAACCAGGTAAACTGCATATTCCCACATGGATAAAGCCGGAGTTACACCCTGTATAGTGAAGTAACTATTCATTTCAGTCAACATATCAATGCGATGAGCTGATCCCAAAGAATCCTGCATGAAAAAAGGATCCAACTTGCTTGGAATGGTAGAAGTCGGAGTTGGAAAAACAGTGTAGTATGAATTCGGAATACCACCGGCCAAAGGCATCAGATATCCCTGATCAAGAGCCGTTTGGTAGGAATTGATCGCGAGCATTTCCTGATCATACTTATTGGATGATTCATTCTTATAGCAGAATTCCAAATAACAGTATTCCGGATGTTCGCTTAGCAAAACTTCCGCCCACTCTTCTCTGAAATTAGTTACAAACCATTGCAAGCCTTGTGTTCCGGCAAGCTGTGAAGCAGGTACTGCCACCTGGTTCTCATCCAGATAAGTCAAGGCTCTCCAGTTTACACCCAATGCTCCGGATGGATTAAACACCGAATAAGCATCACTTGAAGTCCAGGTTGTTTTGTTGTATGTTCCATACTGTCCACCCGGACTGACATCAACCAACATGATTTGTTTGTATCCGTCACAGGCACCTTCGGGTGTCTCATCGATGATCTCCGGATCGCATGATGAGAACGATTCAGCCAGATATGCTTCGTTGAAAATAGACTGTACTTCTTCTATACACGTATTTGCTTCCAGGTACAAGCACCAATAATCATCTATAGCACTTTCATCGATCGATAGTTTCTTATGAATCGTATACATTCCCGGATTCAAATGCGCCCAAAAAGTCTCCTCGTGAACATTTGTACCGTTACATGTTCCATTGATCAGATCATCAATATCAGATCCGATGATGTGAACCGGATTCGTATACCCATTCAATATCACAGGCGCTCCGCAGTTGTCAAAAACCTCGATTTCCAAATCGTAAATACAATCCAGACAAAGGTTTCCGGTGCAAGCACTTTGGAATTGTTCCGGCGTAAATGAATAACTGAAATTAAAAACCGTATCCGTAGAAATGTACTGACTGTATGAAATTTCAGTATAAGGACCGGTATTATTTGGCAGTCTCGGGGAACCGTTTTCGATCATCTCCACTTCCAGATTGCTTGATGAATTCCCATCTATACCATCTACATTTCCGGGACTTGGGCCTTCCATGTAGGATAGAACGGTACGTCCGGCCATGTCGGTATATTGAACATAAATCTGCCCGTTCGGATCTACCGTTATCATCTTTTGATAATGGACAGCCCAGCCAACTTCTGTTCCGAACAACTGGTTCAATTCTTTCTGATTCGTACTTGGATAAAAAATCCTGGTTTCTTTTCCTGAACCGGTTCTCAAATCGTCTCCCGCAGCAGAAATACTTGCAACACGGTTCGTATAATCTTTCATGAAAGTCACTCGTGAAAACGGATATTTTTCCGCATCAGGAATTGCAATATTTGCTCCGTTTTGATCCGGATTCGAAGGAGAATAGTATTTTCCGGCTCCGGAGTCTAATGAAAATCCGACCGAATTTGCTAAACACCCTTCAGGCAAAGGTGAATCGAACGAAGATCTGGAATATGGAACATTGGTTCCTTCCGCCAGATTGAAGCCGCTCTGAAATTTCATGAAAGCTCCAGGCATCGGAGTTGGCAAATCTCCAACGGCAGCACGACCAGATTCATCATAATACATGTTGGAATAAACAACCTGGTTCGTTACCGGATTATGAGCCACGGATTGATGTGGGCGTCCCAAACCATCGGCATAGGAAACTCCTTCAAAACGCTTTCCGTCTTCTGCATAGACGACATTATGTGACCAGTTTAACTCGGAGAATTTCGTGTCAATGAAAATTTTATTACCCGGAAAGAATGCAGAAACAACTCCTGATTCCGCAGCTGTCCAGGCTCCGTCTTGTCTGTCTGTAAAATTAGTCCCGTTTCTTCCGATTGGCCGCACACGATAGACAATGTATCCATGATCGAAAACACGCGGAATCTTGTACCAGTTCTGCTTTGTTTCAATACGGGTACTGTTCAGATAAAAATTGTAGTTTAATTCGGTTTGACTTAAATAGTCATTGGAATTCTGAGGGTCCAGCTTATAATCATTGATATGAACCCACTCCAATTCGTAAAATTCTGCTCCGGGTTTGGTATCCCAGCTGAATTCAATTTGCGGCCCGTCAGCAGCAGTATTTAGAGGTACATTCTTTAGATTTAAAACCGGAGTGTTATCCAAAAGGTAGTAACGTTCTACCTCAATACTTGTTTCCAAAAACAGCTCTTCAAGTGGTAATAAGCCATTTAAAACCTTGACAGAAATGCGATGCGCACCAGGTATTATAAAAGTAGTCTGGTCATCGGCATTCCCCAACCCTGAACTTAAATACTCTAAACCAAAGGCCTTGATAAATTGCCCGGAAGATACAAAAGTGGCAGATGCTGCATCCCAGGTCCAATAAGTAATTTCGATCAATTGGGATGCACTAAAATCTGAAGTATGAACCACATCAGGATTCAATCCGACCCGGACCATTCCGGTTGATTTTTTATTTGCAAAACGCGTCGACCAAAACGGATCCGTATTCATATCGAAGTACTTATCATCGTATAGAGTCAATGTGCTTCCCGGTGCAAGTGGTGTGGTTGGATGATCTCCGTCCAATCGGCTGCTGAACCGCTCGATTGCAGCAAAAGCAGACTGATTGGCAAAAACCAACAACAAGATGATTAATATATATTTAAACTTTTTCATGTTTATTGAAATCTGTGATTCTGGTTAATTATTTGGTTGATAGTCCGAATTCTGTTTCAGAAACAGTTTTGATTCCTTCAATCGTTTCCACTTTCACACGCACCAATTGAAGATTTTCATCGTAATTATAAAAGGTGGTGTAATTATTCCCGTCATGTGTTGCTAGCGGTAGGAAAGTCACCGGGTCATAAACGACTGAGGTCATTCCTGCATTAAAGGGATGAATTCGGAAATCATCAAAATAGGCTACATCTGTCGAAGCATTGTGCAGTTTCAAAGTTAGTAAGGTTGATCCCGGGGGAATTGAACAAGTTGCTTCTACACGCTGCCACCCTTCAATAACGGGTCCTATATTCTTGCAAGTAACTTTAGTACCCGAATCTTCGGAACCTAAAATCACTTCAACAACAGCCCCTGAACCGGATTGTTTTATCCACGCCCCAACGATGTAATCTCCCGGATTGGGATTAAATACCGGCGGAGGGCAGTTACAATCTTTTCCGGCCAGATAGGTTCTGGGGATATCCGTTGACTGATAATCCTCTATTGGACATCTGAATTGTAAAACGGTCTCATGCTTTACACTTTGTGTTGCATTTAATTTCAACGATGTTTTACCACTGTGTCTGACTGTATTCGAAAGTAAATTCGTATTCGTCATCTCAAACTTAAAGAAATACCCATTCGATGAAGATCCGTTATAGGCATAAGTCTCAAACCCGTCAAAAGCGATATCCGTTAAATTTGCATTTGCAGCCTGTGCTACCGGAAGATTTGATATCAATTGGTTGTTTATCACCATTTGACTGGAAAAAATTCCAAGCGGATCCCGGGATTCTACCAACATCCCATTTTCATTAAAGCGTGTTGGAATTTCACTTTTTCTCCATTTCTGAAGGGTTCCGTTTCCTGAAAAAGGATAGGTCGGATGCTCAATACTGACCCACACATTGTTATTCATCGCATAAAACGGTTTGAATTCCGCATACCCTCCGTCAAAACGGGTTTTGTGATTATGAACAGCCTGTTTTCGTTCACTTTGCCAGGAGTAAGAGGTTTCCAAAACCGGATCTCCTTTTGCCCCCGAGCTAAACAAGTTGAGCATTGCCGTTTCCGGTTTAGGGGAACATTTTACAATATTATCTTTGTCTTTGTACTTAATCGCACTTCCTGAAAGGATATCATGTGCGGTTAAATTTGATGGGAAATTAAACTGTGTATTATGTGCTACCGGAAGCGGAGTTTTAGTAACAATTGCCTGCATCGTTTCTTCCAGACGATTGTTGCGGTTCGTTTTTTTCAAAGAGAAGGTGATGGGTCCGTTAAAGTTATTCATCGGAGCTCCGGAAGGAAGTATTACATAAGCCATCGCACCGGTTGAAGTTGGATTGATCGACAAGATATATCCGTTGGCAATTACAGCCCCATTTGTCACTTCGATTAAATCTCCCGGGGAATAATATTCACCCAGATCATACGTAGTGATGAGCAGTCCGTTGGCGTCAATTGTTCCCACGCTGCTGGCCGGGAAGGTAGTCTGAAGCTCTCTCAAAACCGGATAAGCCCAATGAGAAGGATACACCAGATTATACAAACGGTCATCGTACTCATCTTGTAAACTGGACAACACTACAGCTCCGCTATATTTATCATACAATTCATTCTGTGCAGTGTTCGAAGACCCCAGATAGGTCGTTTTGATATTCTTAACAACAGCCGAATAGTTGATATGCTTGATTAAACTATGCGAGTAAAATCCTCTTTTACTCGCAGATCTGGAATAAGACGGCCCAAAACTAACCTGCATAGTTGGGAAGGTAAATCCGATAGTTAATCCTACCATATGGAAATTTGATTCAGAATATACCAGTCTGGAATCCATGTGCACGTCAACTTCGCATGCTGCGTTTTCATTCAGAACCTTTCCTTTGCGGTCAATCATGGGGATTTTTTCCCCCAATCCATAATACTCATACTCCGATTTGGAAATCAGGTTTGAATTCCCGTCCACTAGTGTCACATCAATCGGTTTCCCGTGAAAATCATTCGTTATAACAGAATATCCCTGAGAAAACCCGTACTTAAACATGGTACTTCCCCCAAAGAATGATTTTTTCTCTACTTTATCGCTCTTCTGAATTTCAGTTGTCAGAGGATTCGTTCTGTATTTTTGATCCTTGTATGTATGGAAATTATAAATCGTTGATCCTTTTGAATCCTGGCCTAGTCCTGTCATCAAAACCCGAACCTGTTCATATCCGACGATTGGTGAAGGAAATAATTGCATGGCAATCGGAGTCACATTGAAATTTAATTCATCCGGGAATTTCTTGGCAATATTGTAATACGTATCCCATCCATAGAACGGGTTCTCATCCATTCCTGCCGAAGGTTCATAAGCTGCAACGCCGCTAGTTCCCGAACGACTCGGATAAAGGTATTGCCAGCCGTAAGTTCCGTCACTTGAAGCCCCTTCTCCAGACAGACTCCCCCATTTATCATTTAATTGAATGGAAGCTACACGGGCATTTCCACCCATTTTTTTATTATCCGGTTCATACAAACGTATAAACGATCTTGACGGATCCAGTCTTCTCAAATAAGATCCCTCTGCAATCAGGTACTTATACATTTCCTCTCCGAACAGAGCTTTTCTATCTACGGCTAATTCTCCCGTACAGCTTTCACATGTTCCATACACAATATCCGGTAAATTTTGTCGGATGAAATCAACCCCGAATCGCTGAATCGGATGCATGAGTAAAATATCTTCCTTCTCACTTTTTTTCTTTTTCTTCTTCTGAGTTTGTTCCAACATTCCCACATTGATCATATCCAGAATCACATATCCGTATTCATAAGAGTCTGATGTACCTGTTGGTGGCATCACGCCAATTGATTTCATGTTACTTCCGGGACTACCGTTAAAAGGAGAAAACAGATTCGGATAATCCTCCATGATTTTTACAAAACATGGGATCATTTCATGATATCCCGACTTTACTTCAGCGTAGATATTAAAATACAGTTCATCGATATAACTATTTGATCCCGGAGCCTGGTGTCTGAAGTAATCATCCTTCACTTTCTGGTCTGCTTCACTCTTGGAGGTTGTACCGGCAATAGGACTGTCCAGCTTAAACACGATCATGTTATTCGGACTGAAGTTTTTCTCAAATTTTCCATATTTTTTGGAAAATTTATCATTGATTAGCGATGTGTTTGGATCATAGCTGTCATTTCTGAATTCATTGAATAAATCTGATGTATTCCAGGCTGAACCATTCATAACTGCACGACATTGGAACAAGTTCATCATTCCGGCAATCTTAAAATGTCTCATAGCTCGCTTGTCCTGAACAAAACCGTAGCTGTCAGCATCATAATTAATCAGCATTTCTCCACCACTTGCAGTGGTAATCTTAGACAATTTCCAGAACTGTGCATTTTGTGCTGCAATCACTTCGTCCTGAATGGCAGCCGGGTATAAATTGTTTGGAAGATTGGGATCATTCTCTTTGTAATTCCCCCATCTGTCTACATTTAAATGATTGTATCCGGGACCATCATTGTAGGTGAAAATAATTTTGCTGCGTCCCATTTCCTTAGATGTTCCGGAGTAACTGCGAATACTTTTCAAGGTCAATTTCCCGCTGGTTGACGGATTCGGAGTCGTGTTATATGTTTCCGGATTATTCGGTGCATTGGGACACAAATGATAACCATATTCAAACTCAATCACCTGCAATTTAGTAGCTGTATTCGGATTTTGATTATACTCATTCAGGTTATACAAGATTATTTTGTCCAAACACTGCAATGGTTTGCTGGTATCCAAAAATCCGTTTTTGTTTGATACTCCATATCCATCTGCGCGGTCTTTCAATACGAAAACAGCAATGTAGTTTTTTCCGCTTATCGATTTCGGATAGTAAACTTCCCGTTCCGAATAAGAATAGGTTGCAATATCATCTGTAGCAAGCGATAAGTATCCTTTATTTAAAATCGCTTTAGGATCGCCACTCACTCCACTTACCGGAAAGCGGTATTTGTATCGATTGTTGTAATCGTACAAACGCACATAATCAAACTTGTGGTAAGAGCCCACATCGTCTGACGTTGGTCCGTTATTGGTCAAATCCACATAATCCGAACCAACAATGGAAGTCAGCATAAAAGAAGTCGCATAAGCAGGAACATCCGTGCGGTCAAACATATGACTCTTTCCAAGGGAATTTGAGGTTTCATCATCGCCAATGAGGTAGTTCACCTCTCCTTTTGTCTCATTATAGCTTCTTCCTCCGGTGTTTGAAACAGAAAAACTGATATCCGAAGTGAGCAATGAATAGTTCGGAAGACCGTAATTATAAATTCCTCCCGAAGCAGATACTACTTTGATCGCAGAAATATGGTTGTTCGCACGAGCTCCTATATTTCTGAGTTCAGATGTTCTCGTTGGATTATTTGGAACGAAGTAATGAATCTTTTGATCGTAATCGTTCGGACTGGCCATCAGTTGATCAACCGTTACAGGTTCAAAAACAGTTGCTCTTACGGGCTTAGTATTTACCATATCACCTTGATAGATACTTGTTCCATTATCCAAAGTCTGGCTCAAATTCAAGTCAGTTTCAGATTTAGCAATCGGAAAATAACGAGCCGGCTCACCTCCGAAAGTATTGTAATTCGTCAGATCATTCGGAGTCACCTCTCCTACAGCTTTAAAGTAAGTGTCCGGATCGAATTTCGTTCCTGCCGCAACCGTATTAAAGTTGACTCCTGAGGACCATTTTCCGGATTCTGTTTCTCCTCTCTGAACAGCCGTTGAATATCCTACTTCAAACGTAATACCAGCTCCCAATAACACACCTGTATTCACAGCCTTCAAGTCATCGTTTATCAATAATTCAGAATCTTCATTTAATTCTCCCTGAACAGAAGCGTCATAATAGGTCCCGACATCACTTCTGTTTGCACGAAACTGTGCATTCAAGCCTGAACTGGATACATGAAAAATATCAAATGACTGAACAGAAAAAGGAAGATTGCTCATTTCCTCTGAAAAACCAAAGTCAGCACCGCGGTCAAAATCCATCATTGAAAAAGATTCATCTTCTTTGGCTCTTTTTCCGGAGTGCAAATAACCGTAAGCAGGTTGGTTTATAACACTGCTCGACCCTGATAGTTCCGCAGATGTGGTATATGTTTCAATAATCCCTCCTATTTTCATTGTTACTGGTTTCAACGAAAATCCAAAATACAGATCCAGCATAAATGCATCACTTTTGGAAGAAGTCGCCCGACGCAGTTTGGCAGGAGAAGTTGCAGTCCCGTAAGCAATCGAAGAACTTGCTCCATAAGCTGCACCTGAAGTACCTCCGGTTCCTCCGCTTCGTTTAATCAATTTATTAGTCTCGGGATCTCTTTTATCCTCTTTAGAACCTGAGTATGTATAACCCGCTGATGCACCAAACGTATTTGTTCTTGCAACCAATCCGCTGCGCGAATTGAAATTGTTACCAAAAGTTGCCCCCACTCCGGCAGATAATCCTTTCTGCCCGGATTGAGGTCCAAAATCGGCTGAAATTCCAATACTTTTATTGAATCCCACACCTCCTTTTGTATCTGAAGAATAACCCAGACCAAATTTAGGTCCAAAACCTACCTGATAGGTGTCGCCAAGACTAAAACTCAGATTTGCAGATCCTTGCAAGTTGATGTCAAAGGTTTTACCCAAGCCCAGATAGGAATTGGTATACTTCCCCCAAAGAGCTGTTACCTGAAGTTTCGGAGCAATGGCAATATCTTTACCAAATTTGGCAGAAAGAGACAGATATCCTCCAGCCTTAAAGCCGTCATTGGTTTCATCTTTCTTGATCTTATAAGTTGATGTGACGTATTGATCTCCGTTAAATTCATCCGGAACTCCACGCATCTCCCTGTTAACAGAACCAATATCCAGATTCCAGCCCAACCCAACCCAGGTTGCTTCGGTACTCATCGTTACATTGGAGTTATAATTTAATGTCAGCGGGTAACCTTCTACATCCATTAATGGAATAGAATACGAAAAATCTCCCGTGAAAGGATCAACCAAACTATTCATAGAACCCGGTGAAAATCCCCCTCCGGAGCTTGAAACAGTATTCAACTGATAGTTTTTAGTTGTTTCCTCTGGTACATCAATCGATTTTACAGAAGATTCCGGCTCTTTGAATTCAATTTTGGACAAAGCCAGAATGGTCTTTGCGATATTCGCCTTTTCAAACTCTTGCACATGTGTCAAGTTCAAAGGTTGCTTGTTCACTGAACCTGCAAACGATGAAAAAGGAATGATTTGTAATACAAAAACATGGATCAGGAACCAACTGATCGTTTTTGTTCTCTTATTAAGTTTTGTCAATAAATACATAGGTAGTTCTCTTATTAATTCTTGTATAAAAAGCGTAAGTATCTTTTTTGTCCGGTCGATGTGGTTACTTCCAGATGATAATATTTCCCGATTGTTGCAAAGGATGAAACATTCAACAGATACCTGTTATCGTCAAAATTGTAAGTCAGGGCTGTTGCACCACCGGTCACAGTACCATCCAGGAAGCCTGAAGCAATTGCCAGATTCGTATCATCATAAACCACATATTGCAATTTTTTATTCGCAGCGATTGCATACTCTTCATCAAAGGTGAATTTCACTTTTCCTTCAACTGCAGTTGCATAACCGGCAGAGTAATCTCTTCCCAGTTCGTAATGCCCCACTTCGGATAATGTTTGATTTAAACCACATGGAAAGGTCGTATGCACATTCTTAAACCCTTCGGTTGCGAAAGTTGAGTTGGCTTTCAGACGAATGTTTCCGGCAGGTTGAGTTAAGCTAAAGGTAGTTGCTCCGGATCTTACATAAATTTTCATCTGAGCCGCATCAAATTGCAAACTCACAAAAGGATCAATCGGCAGAAAAACAGCTCCTGTAACATTGGTTCCGTTCGGTAATTTATCTCCCCAAAACAGAATTGTACTGTTAGCAGGTAGCCCGAATATCGCAGTATTTCCCGTTCTTCGGAAGTTTAAAAAGATGTGTTGATTCGGATTAGGCAGCAAGTTTGAAAAATTATCAACTATAGACAACACATTGGGCACAAAAAAGCTTGTCATATTTGCACAAACCGGATTAAACCATGCCCAACCGGAAGTAGCTGCCGGCAAAATATTTGTTGAAATCGCTTTAGAATAAGTTCCCTGAGCCAAATTATCTCTGGCAACAGAATAGGAATTCGGAGTTAAGTTATAATTAGGGTGAGTTGAAAACCACTCTGTTTGAAGTCCGACATAAATAGTGTTTTGTATCTGAATCGGAGTTGCCCCTGAATTCTGTGTACATGTCAGCGTGTAAACACCTGGTGCAAGATTAGGAATCGTATACGTTGTATTATTGGAAGCACTTGGATTTATTACCAACACCAATCCACTTGCTTTATTGGAAAATTTATAGGTATAGCTCCCGAATTGAGTTCCCAAAAATGGCATTACCCGAAATGACAGGTCTGAATTTGTAGACGAACAAGCACGGGAATTATTAATAACGTTGGTTTGAAATAAAAAAAACTGTTTCCCGATGACCCTGCGTAATTTGATAAGTGTTTTTGCAGAAGCATTCACAAATGCCCCACCCTTAAGAGTATACCCTGCATTTAATTTTGCTTTATTAAAAGTAATACTGTCGTTCGAGAAAATAATTGTATCATTCAGGAATGAAACGGTAATATCTTTCCCTGTAGATACAGCATAAGAAGTCGTAGATTCACTTCCATTAATAATCGTTTTTAACACTCCGTTTTTGATATGATATCCATAAGTAATATCCTGCGGTGCTGCCAGTGTTTTTGAAACATCCATAAAACCATAATATTGATCTCCGCCAGTATTTTTCAGATTGAATTTCACAGAACAATCTGTAACGGAAGAATTGACAAAGGCACTTAATTCACAAAAAGATGAAGCTGCGGAACCCGTTATTTCATATCCGCTGGAAGTCACGTTTGAACTTCTCACTAATTCAAGGTTCGGGAAAATGTCCATGTTTTTATTGAAAATACGTTTCCCCTTACTATCAAAAACAGCGATGTAATAATTCGAGTAATCCACATTTCCGAAATTATTGGACGTAGCGGCCGTAATTCCACGATAAAAACTGGTACTGTCAATATCCGGATCAAAAACAGAATCATTTAAATATTTAAGTACAACTGCCGGATCAGGAATTGGCAATTCAGAAATCACGTACCTATATGGAGAAACAGACCAGGAAGGAGGTGTAATATTCACTGAAACAGTTTTCTTTAATTCCTGATCATAATCCACAACAGTAACCGTTCCTTTTCTGCTTATATCGCAAGCATTAGCTTTAATCGAAAACTCAACTTTCGGCCTTAATCTCGGACCGCCTGCAGGCACATCGCTTGAGTTGAACTGCATCCGGGTATAGGATCCCGCATAGGACTGTAATTGCAGTAACATCCCGTAATTCGTCGGATTATTTGTCTTCCAGATATTGAAAAAACTGGCAATATTTAAAGTAACATTTGCATTTCCCAAAGGCACTCCGGCAATATTGATTTTTCCTGTACTTGTTGAAGTAGGAGTATTTGTAAATGCCGCACCATATTCCGTCCAGGCAGATGTTACACGAAGCAATTCTGAATCATTGGGTCGGGTATTGGGGTCATGTTCAATCCCATATAAAGTCATATTAGCAGTATTGATTTGACAATTGGGATCAACCCACAATCGGAATCTCAACAAGTTTCGACTATCATAAGGAGCTAAATTTGCCCATTTATCTGTTTTTATCTCCTGCGAAGAACCATAATTGACTTGGGTATAGTTAATCACAGTATTTCCGGATCCCTCAACACCATCAACTAGCCTAGTATCATCCATATAATTTGGTCCCGGATCAAATGTGACTGAAACATCCTCACATTCCGTTCCAATCAGAAAGGCCTGATAAGTTGTATCTCCAGAAACATCTCCATAGTACTTCAATCCATACCAACCTTTCCCGACACCTGTTAAATCCTGAGTCGTTGCAATCTGTGCTCCGGCCGCATTGTACCAACGAAAGGTTTTAGTAGTATTGGAACCAAAAATCACCGTTGGAGAAATAGAACCATCCGTACTTGTAAGGGCGCTTGTATGAACAATCGTTGCTGCACTTACGGAAGACCTTAAATAATACTGAATAACCAATTGTGGTCGATTGGATACTGTCGCGTTTTCTTTCGTAAAATACGCGGCAGTTGTAGCAATTGCAACTGTCTCACTACTCCAGCGAATACGCCATCCTTGATTAGGCAAACGTTTTTCTATCATTGCTTGCACATGATCTTTTACCTGAAATTCACGCTTTGATAAAGTAGAATTGAAAGTTGAAGCTGTAACAGTTGCAAACAAGCTATTGTTGGAGATAGCTGAAGCATGCGTTAAACCTGCTTCTGTCCACGAAGTATTACAAACATCCAGATACAATTCACTTGAATTCGGGGTTGTTACATTTTCAGTCCCATTAGGTGTCAGCCTTAAAATAGCAGAAGTAATTACTGCGTTTGCAGGAATTGAGATCAGATTAAATTTTAAAAAACTCCTCTCTACAACACTTCGACTTTTTGTAATACTCATTGATCCTAAACTCCCAAAATTACCACCGGGAGTGGATGAACTCGTAAAGCCATCCTCAACAGCATAAAGTGTAGCAGTTGGCTCCATCTGTGAATAGACAGAATAGCACGACAAAAAAGCGAATAACATCAATATTCGTTTCATATGAAATAAGATTTTAGGAAATTAAGATCAGTTCGTCGGGTAATTCTTTTCAACCCTCGGTAAATAAGCTCCCTGAAAGTTCTGAGACTCCAGAATAACTTTGTAACCAGCATTCGGATTCAGATAAGGAAAGTTGAAAACCAACAAACCATTTTCCGTATAGGTTCCGCTCAGAACTTCTGCTCTATCCAATTTGAGGATCGCCATCGGAGTATTGGTTGGCAAGTCATATATCATGACAATCAATTTCCCAACATAATCTGCATCATTCACGAACACTTTTACTTGAAAAATTTCACCTTGTTGGTCCAATTCATTCAATCCGGCATTGAAAACGGGATTGGTTACGAAGGACATAGAAAAATCAAGGCTGTCAAGCTGAGAAAAGGTGGTGGATGACACAAGAAGCATCAATCCAACTAGGATTTTTTTCATAAAAAAGAATTTAAGTTGCAATAGCCAACTTTCAGCTAAACAAGCACCTTATCCCTCCTCCGGAAATGAACGTAAATAACCTGAATAAATTCGGTGAAATTTAATCCCAGTTCTTAAGTGAATAAACAAGATGAAGCTCTAACTGAATTAGTCAGCGGCGCGAAAATAATCAGAAATAGTTGAATAAACTTCAGTCTACGGATTACAAAATTGATACTAAAACCTAATCATTTTTGTAACCTCTTCGAACTCAACATTCAATCGGATTTATTTCTATTAATTAACGCTAAAAATTAACAATACAGGTTTAAAAAAATATTTTGTCTTCACACTTGCCGCCGTGAAGAATGACGGTTTTTATGTTGTTTTCACAAATTTACGCCTCGAACTTCGTAAGGGATTTACGTTGTATATTGAAAACAGGAAACCGAAGAACAAAATGATCGACAAGCGGGTTTTGAAGGCTTGATCGAATTTCCAATTACGAATACCGAATTGCGGGTTCCGATTTTCCTGCGACTTTCTCCAAACTTACTTTTCAAGCTTGAATTTTGCTTCTCTAAAGCTCTCTGGATTGAATTTTAAAGTAAATTTGTAAGCATGACAGTAAAGGAGATTTTAGCACCCATCGAAACCGAAATGAAATTGTTCGAGGTTCGTTTCCATGAGAGCATGAAGTCCAAAGTTCCTTTATTGGACAAAATCACCCATTACATTATCCGGAGAAAAGGGAAGCAAATGCGTCCGATGTTCTTATTTCTGACAGCTAAAATGCTTGGAGAAATTAACGAAAAGACCTATCAAAGTGCTTCTTTGGTTGAATTACTTCACACCGCAACATTGGTTCACGATGATGTAGTGGACGATGCCAACGAACGCAGAGGTTTTTTCTCCGTCAACGCACTGTGGAAAAACAAGATTGCTGTTTTGGTTGGCGATTACATGCTTTCCCGCGTATTGCTTCACTCCTTGGAGAATGACAATATCCGGGCGCTTCAGATTGTGGCTCGTGCCGTGAGAGAAATGAGTGAAGGTGAATTGTTGCAAATTGAAAAAGCGCGAAAGCTGGATATTACGGAAGAAGTTTATTTTGAAGTGATTCGTCAAAAAACAGCCAGTTTGATTGCAACCGTTTGTGAATCTGCGGCAGCTTCTGTTGACCGGGAAGATATGGCCGACCGTATGCGCAGATTCGGTGAATTGGTTGGTTTGGCTTTTCAGGTAAAGGATGATATTTTCGATTATGGAACCCCGGGAAACATCGGAAAACCAACCGGAAATGATATCCGTGAACGAAAAATGACCTTGCCTCTTATTTATGCGCTTCAACACAGTGACAAAGCCGTTCGGCAAGAACTGATGAACATTGTGAAAAACCATAACGAAGAGAAAAAATACGTGCACCGCGCCATTCATCTGGTAATTGATGCCGGAGGAATTGAATATGCTCACAAGCGCATGATCGAACTGAAAACAGAAGCACTCGACCTGTTGACCGACATTCCTGACTCGGAATCCAAAAGAGCATTGATCGGCTTGGTGGAATACACCGTTACGAGAGATAAATAATTGAAAATTTCAAAGTGAAAAGGTAAAAGGGAGAATTATTCAATAACAATCCGGTTTGTTTTTCAATTTTACATTCTCCATTTTCAATTTAATCAACCCATCACGAAGAATTTACGTTCTGAAAAGATAAATGCATTTTGCATCTTGATAATTATCGGGATTAAGTATCTTTGAATTAATATTAAAACACACATGAAACAATTATTTGGTCTTATTTTCATTGCCTCTATTTCACTGGCTGTCAGCAGCTGTGGAGAAGGAAAAAAAACTCCTGAAAAAGAGAATGCAGAAGATTTGGTGGAAATCAAAAACGGAATTTACACGGAATATTATCCCGGAAGAAAAGCTGTCAAATTCAAAGGGCCACAAGACGATGACAAACAGAGAAACGGACGCTGGTTCTTTTATGACGAACGTGGAAACGAACTTTCAATGACAGAGTATGTTAACGGAAAAAAACACGGATTTATCTTCGTGCGTTACCCGGGAGGAGCTATGCGTTACACCGGAGAGTTCAACATGGATGTAGAATCCGGGCTTTGGAAATTTTACAAAGAAGACGGATCACTTTTGTCTGAAAAAGATTACGGAAACAAAGAAATTATCCAATAAAAAGCAATGTCTCGCATTCCCCCGCATATTATCGATGAAATCATGCAAACTTCCCGTATTGAGGAAGTGATCGGGGAATTCGTGAACTTAAAAAAATCAGGATCGAATCTCAAAGGTCTGAGTCCGTTTGTGGACGAGAAATCACCTTCATTCATGGTTTCTCCTGCGAAACAGATTTTTAAATGCTTTTCTTCGGGAAAAGGCGGAACGGTAGTGAGTTTCCTGATGGAAAAAGAACACTTTTCGTATCCCGAAGCCCTCAAATGGCTTGCCGATAAATACGGAATTCAGGTTCCTGAAGATAAACCGCAATCGGCGGAAGAAATTGCTGCGATCTCGGAAAGAGAAAGTTTATACATCATCAACGAATTCGCAAAGGAGCATTTCATGTACAACATGCATGATACGAACGAGGGACAAAACATCGGTCTCTCCTACTTTGAAGAACGTGGATTCCGGGCAGATATCATCAAGAAATTCCAGCTCGGATACTGTTTGAATTCAGGTGATAATTTCACAAAAGCCGCTTTGGCAAAAGGGTATAAAAAAGAATACCTGGAGTCTGTCGGTTTAACAAAAACCAAAGAAGACAGAAGTTTTGACTTCTTCCGTGGTCGTGTGATGTTCCCGATTCATTCCATTTCGGGGCGTGTTCTCGGATTTGGAGGACGAACCCTGATTACGGACAAGAAAATTGCCAAGTATTTCAACTCTCCCGAAAGTATCATTTACAACAAGAGTGAAATCTTGTATGGTTTGTACTTTGCCAAGGGCGATATCATCAAATACGACAACTGTTTTCTTTGCGAGGGTTACACCGATGTCATTTCGATGCACCAGGCAGGAGTTGCCAATTCGGTAGCTTCCTCCGGAACGTCTTTGACGAAGGAACAAATCAAACTAATCAAGCGGTATACGCAAAACATCACGATTTTGTATGATGGTGATGCGGCCGGAATCAAAGCCTCATTCCGCGGAATCGATTTGATTCTGGAAGAAGGAATGAACGTAAAAGTGGTGCTTTTCCCTGACGGAGACGACCCTGATTCCTATTCCAAAAAAGTCAGTACAACGGAATTGATGGACTTCATCAAAGCCAATACGAAAGATTTTGTCAGTTTTAAAACCTCGCTGCTTCTTGCGGAAGGAAACAACGATCCGCTTCAAAAAGCACAGATCATCCGCGAAGTGGTTCATTCCATTTCCCTGATTCCGGATCAGATTACCCGCTCTGTTTTTACCACAGAAATTGCGCGCGTTTTTGCCATTGACGAAAGTATTGTAATCAATGAGCTGAACAAAATCCGTAAAAATCAGATCGCAAAAGAACTGGATGAGCCGATTATCGCGCAAAATCCGGAACTGACAGACACTTTTGTAAATCCGACTGCACAGGCAACAACTGCAACAGAAAGAAAAACTCCATATACTTCCGAAGAATACGAATTGATGCGCATTTTGGTGAAATACGGCATTTTCGCCATTACAACCGATCATATCGATGAACATGGAACGGCACATATGGTAGAAGTCAGCGCGGCAGAACTCATTCATCACGAATTGACGAAAGACGAATTGACCTTTCAATTCCCGCTTTTTCAGGAAATGTACCAGCAAATTGTAGACGGTTTGACGACAAAAACGCTTTACAAAGTTTCGTTCTGGCTTCGGCACGAGAATCCGGAAATTGTGCAGTGGATTACTGAAATTGAAACCGAACAATACGAATTAAGTCCGAAATGGCTTTCTAAATACAATGTAGACACCAATCGCGAAATCGATAAGTTGAAAACAACCGTGATGAATGGAATTTATGCATTCAAAAAATTACGGGTCATGCAGCGCATTGAACAAATTCAGAAAGAATTGGGTGAATTATCAGAAAATATGACTGATGAGCAATTACGTGATTTGCTTTCCGAACAAATTGTGTTGGAGCGGGTGAAAATGTCTATTGCCGGAAAATTGAATCAAACAATTATTCATTAATCAGGTATGAGTAAATTTTTGTTTTGGCTGGGGCCTTACCAGGTTTGCATGTGGAATATCCTCATCATCGTTATTTCTTTTTTCGGAGCCTATGTTTTGAAAAAGATCTTTCATCGTTCGGTGAAGCGCTACCTCACATCTGCCAACATTCATCTGGAAGGAAGAAAAGCAATCTGGCTCAGACTCTTAAGTCAAAGTGGTTTTGCACTGGCGGGATACATTTCTGTCATGAGCTTCAACATCAACAACGAAGACGTGACTTTCCGGGAATTCCTGGATTTCAACTTTATCGATACCTCCAAGATCAAGATCAGTTTTGAGAACGTCATTTTCGTAATCCTGATCATTTTCGGCGCCCGCGTAACTCTGAATATTGCACGTTTATTCATTCAGCGCAGATTCAAACGGGCAAAAAGATCCGAGATCGGAACGGAATACGTGTATGTTCAGGTTGTCAAGTACATCATCATCATCATCGCATTCGTTTGTGTTTTGGCGGCTTTGGATGTGGATGCGAAAATTTTCCTCGGAGGTTCTGCAGCTTTATTAGTCGGGATCGGGCTTGGACTTCAGGATGTATTTAAAGACTTGTTTTCCGGACTCGTATTGCTTTTCGAAGGAAGTATCCGCGTGGGAGATGTGGTGGAAATTAACGACGGAAAATCTTCCGAACCGATGGTTGCTAAGATTATTAAGATCAATGTCAGAACCACTCAGATTGAAACACGGGACGGAAATATCCTGATCGTCCCGAATGCCAAATTCACACAGGAATACATTGAAAACTGGAGCCACGGAAGTACACTTTCCCGTTTCAGAATTCCGGTTACGGTAGCTTACGGAAGTGATACACATTTAGTAAGCGAACTCCTGAAACAAGCCGTGTTGAGTCACCCGAAAGTGAATAAATCCGGTGGCGTGAGCGTGCGTCTCAATGATTTCGGAGAAAACGGACTGCAGATGGAGATCATGTTTTGGGCGGATCAGAGCTGGGATATCAATATCTACAAATCGGAAATCCGTTTTGAAATTGACCGCTTGTTCAGACACTATAATGTCCGGATTCCTTATCCGCAAAGGGATGTGAGAATTGCTGAAAGTTCTGTTGAAACTAAAGACTCTGAATAGCGTGTTTTTTTAGTCTTCAAAAGCTGCGCCTATCCCAAATTATTTCCGCACTAACGTTTGTCATAATTTAGTCTTCAAAAGCTGCGCTTATCCCAAATTATTTCCGCACTAACGTTTGTCTTAATTTAGTCTTCAAAAGCTACGCATATCCCAAATTATTTCCGCACTAACGTTTGTCATAATTTAGTCTTCAAAAGCTGCGCATATCCCAAATTATTTCCGCACTAACGTTTGTCATAATTTAGTCTTCAAAAGCTACGCATATCCCAAATTATTTCCGCACTAACGTTTGTCATAATTTAGTCTTCAAAAGCTACGCCTATCCCAAATTATTTCCGCACTAACGTTTGTCATAATTTAGTCTTCAAAAGCTACGCCTATCCCAAATTATTTCCGCACTAACGTTTGTCATAATTTAGTCTTCAAAAGCTACGCTTTTTCTTATATTTGCACCCTATGAAAGGAGAAATTAAAGCAGTTATTGATGCGATGAGCAAACGTTTTACGTCGCATCCTTGGCATGGAATTGAAATAGGTGAAAAACAACCGGCAATCGTAAATGCCTTTATAGAGATCATTCCGGCAGATTCGATTAAATACGAAATTCACAAACCATCCGGTTATATCATGGTCGACAGACCTCAAAAATTGTCCAATCACATGCCTTGTTTGTACGGATTTGTTCCGCAAACTTATTGTGACAAGGAAGTTGCTGCTTTTTCAAATGAGAAAACAGGACGAACTGATATCGTTGGTGACGGTGATCCATTAGATATTTGTGTGCTTTCAGAGCGTTCATTCAACCACGGAAATATTTTGTGTGATGCAAAAGTGATCGGTGGTTTACGTATGATCGACGGTGGTGAAGCAGATGATAAGATCATCGCTGTTTTAAAAGGAGATCAGGCATACGGAGGGATTGAAGATTTGGACGAGATGCCGAAAATGGTGATCGACCGCGTGCGTCACTTCTTCCTGACTTACAAAGATTTGGACGGTGGTGCGAAAAATGTAGAGATTACGCATGTTTACGGAAAAGAAGAAGCATTTGAAGTAATCAAACGAGCAAATAACGATTATATCAATAAATTTGGAGATGCCAATGAAAATCTGGCAACTGCATTAGAGAAATTGTTGGGTTAAGCCCAACATTTTTTTTGTCTAACAATTTTAAAAACCAGTAGTATGAAAAAGGTATTCGTTTCAGCAATTTTAGCAATTGCTTTCGGTTCGGTATCCAATGCACAATTGGCACCGCAACAAAGTCCATTAAGTAAATTGGAACAAACAGTAGGTCTTACGGATCTTTCTATTGAATATTCAAGACCAAGTAAAAGAAGTCGTGTGGTTTTCGGTGACATCGTTCCTTTCGGGGAAGTTTGGAGAACGGGAGCAAATGAAAACTCCAAGTTTACAAACTCAGATGCATTGATTTTCGGGAAAGACACTTTGAAACCGGGAACGTATGCACTTTATACAAAACCGGCAAAAGAATCATGGGATTTGATCTTCTACACAGACATAACAAACTGGGGAACTCCGGATGTTTGGGATGACAAAAAAGTGGCGTTAAAAGTAAATGCTAAAGTCAAAAATCTAAGCGACGCAGTTGAAACTTTTACCATTTCAATTGACGGATTGGAATCTGTGAATGGTGGAACGTTAACGTTCAAATGGGATCAGACTTCAGTTTCCTTCCCTTTTAATGTTCCGACAGATGCAAAAGTAATGACAAACATCAACAACATGATGGCTGGTCCTTCTGCAAACGATTACATCAGTGCGGCAAGTTACTACCTGGAGAACAAGAAAGACTTGAAAAAAGCATTGGAATGGGCTACAAAAGCGTCTGATCTGAATCCTGAAGCTTTTTGGATCTTCCGTACAAAATCGTTGATCCAGGCAGAATTGGGAGACAAAAAAGGAGCAATCGAATCCGCTAAAAAAGGATTGGCTCTGTCTGAGAAAACAAAATATGACAACTATACCAAGATGTTCAAGGATTCCTTGAAAGAATGGTCGAAGTAAGATTCATGAATCCCTCTGCAAAACAGAGGGATTTTTTTTGATCTGTTTTTTCTATACTATTTGCTTTTGCTTTGTTCGATTTCCAAACATCATCCAATTCCGAATTCGCAATTCGTAATTGTTAAAAAAGGCACTTTTCTTGCAGTGACAATTTTTATGTATTTTAGATCAAGTCGATTGAATATGAGAATTGCATTCATTATTTGCGCTTTGACCTTTTGGGTTCACGGATTCGGGCAGCAAGCCATTTCCGATGACGTGCTGGATTTCGGTAAAATTGATGCCGGATCCAAACGCTATATTGATCTGAATATCGGGAATCCGAAAACTCAGAAAATCTATATTCTCCGGGTTGAACACAGCCCTGAAGTTACCTATCGTCTGACTTCGGATCTCATTCTCCCCGATTCTTCTGTTCACCTGAGATTGCAGGTAAATCCGAAAAAAACAGGAGCTTTCAATTTTGTGGTGAAACTCCATTTGAGCGATCAAACCAATGCCCCGATTGTCTATCAATTGAAAGGTGTTTTAACCGAAGAATTGGCCAGCGACGGGTATCTGACTCAATGTCCCGATTTCGGTGCAACGCCGGCTAAATCTACCAAACCAAGCGAGCTGGAGATTATTACGATCGATAAAGAAACCAAAGAACGGCTTTCAAAAACAGTTGTCAGTATCATCCACAACGGTCGGCCAAGCGGCACATGGATTACCGGAAAACTGGGCTTATTCAAAGAAAAACTTCCTCCGGGATTCTTCTATTTCATTGTCAGTAAAGAAGGCTATTTAACCAAAGAAGCCGGAGTGTATGTTGGTCCGGAAATCTCTGAGATCACCATTCCGCTTTCAAAAGATCCGAAATACGGCCAGCCGGTTCCGGGTTCAAAACCTGAGGTCGATTCGATCGATATTGCTCAGGAACTTCCGAAACAGGAAGCTCAGAAAAAACTGGATGAGCAAATGACCAACGAAAAAATCGATACCATTGCCACGAAAATCATTCCTGAATTGGCTTCCATTCCGGCAGAAAACTTTGATGCAGATTATTTCAAAGACGTCAATGTGATTTTTGTTCTGGATGTTTCAAGTTCTATGAAAATGGGCGAAAAGATGGAGCTTCTGAAGTATTCGTTGAATCAGCTGGTAGCCAAATTAAGACCACAGGATGTCATGGGATTAGTGACCTACGCCAGTACGGCTGAAGTTTTCCAGAGTCCTACATCCGGTGACCAAAAAGAAGAGCTTCAACAATCTATTTCGGGCTTAAAGCCGCTTGGAATGACCGCCGGAGGAAAAGGAATCAAATTGGGCTACAAGGAAGTGATGAAGAATTATGATCCGAAGAAAGCGAACATGGTTATTATCATCACAGATGGAGCTTTCAATAAGGATTCGGAAGATTATCAGAAAACGGTGTTGAAATATGCCAAACAAGGAATCATTTTTTCGGTAGTCGGGATTCAAACCAGAGAAAAAGATGCCGCATTGATGAAGGAAGCCGCAGAATTCGGGCACGGGCGTTTTGTTCCGATTCAAAAACTGGCAGATGCGCATTCCAATCTGACAACAGAAATCAGGATTGCCTCCTTCAAATCCGCAAGCAGATAAATCCAACTTTTAAAAAGTGATTTTGAATAGACTAAAAACTGGAACCGATTCGTAATTAGTTGTTAGATTTACATCGGTTTTAAACAAACACGAATGAAATTCTCCTTCTTAAGGAAAAAGTGGTTCAAAATACCTTACACCATCCTTCTTTACGGCTTTGCAGCCTATGGCTTTATCCTCACGGCAACGTACTTCGCAGTCAAATTCAACTGGACAAACGAAAGCGGCTCAGTCGACGCAAACAACCGCTATTTTGCCGAAATGCACAACAAATACGATCAATCGTTCAAAGTTGATTCCGTATCCATGGTCAAACACCGCTTCGAAGTGTTGAACCGCATCATGCTCGTCAATGAATTCTACCCGAAAAATGCCAATTACATCCTTTCTGCCTACAATGAAAACAAAGATGAGAAATTGGCTTTGCGCATGTTGGATGCGGTAGATCTTCAGTTAAAAAAGAACAAAGCATACCGGAAAGCCTTGTCAAAATGGAAACACAAACAAAAGAATGCTCCCCGAAAAACTACCGGATTGAGTGTTTTTGAATGGATGAATATTGCCGAATGGCAGGATTTCAAACAAGCAGTGAGCAAGGACAAAAAATACATTGATTCGGTTTATCACGTTACAGGAGTTGAACCTCGTTTGATTGTTGCTTGTTTGGTCGGAGAACAGATCCGTTTGTTCAATTCAAGCCGGGAATCCTACAAACGCTACATTGGTCCGCTGAAAGTATTGGCATTGGAAAATCATCTTTCCTACGGAGTGACCGGAATCAAAAACGGAACGGCAATTACTATTGAACGCTATCTGAAAGAGAAAAACAGTCCGTTTTATCCGGGAGAAAAATACACAGCCTTGCTGGATTTCGATTCGACAGTGAATTACGCCACAAAAGCCAATGATACTTTGGATATCAGATTGCAGCGTTTGGTTCAGTGGGAAAATCATTATTATTCTTACCTCTATACGGCGTTGTTTTTACGTCAGATCAAATCTCAGTGGGAAAATGCCGGTTATCCGATCGAAAGCCGACCTGAAATTCTGGCTTCCCTGTTCAATCTCGGATTTCAGCGTTCTGTCCCGAAACCCAATCCTGCTGTCGGAGGTTCTGTTTACAAAATCAAGGATACGGATTACACCTTTGGATCAGTGGCTTACGAATTCTATTACAGCGGTGAACTGGCTGATGTCTTTCCCTACAAGAAAAAGAGTTTTGACGAACCGCGAACTGTCATAACGCGAAAAATTAAAGAAACGGAAGAATAAAGTGAATTTGTTGACTTTGAAATAAAAAAATAGTTCAAGGCTGTTGGATTTCAAATAAAATTGCTTTTTTTACCGGACGAAACACTATTCACATGAGAATCAGCAAAGCTACATACCTGCAACAGGTGATTACGGAACGATTCAATACATCGACCGAAGAATCATCCGGGCAATCTGTATTGAAAAAATCAAAAACATTTAACGCAATCTATAAGGGCTGTTTCAAATGGCCCGAAATGGAATTTAATACTTGAATACACGCAGACATTCCTGCTAAACCGGCGTATACGGTGCGCTAAAGTTTGGTGGAAATTGGTCGTGAAAACCGATTTGGTTGGTGAATGCCCGGAAATAAACGTCGCAGTAAATTTCAGGGGATAACAAGGTAAGAGAGTGGTTTAGTTCGCCACTCTCTTTTTTGTTTTTGGTAGCGAAGGAGTTGGTGATTATTTCATTTTCAGCAACTCTCTTATATCGACCCGAAAAGACAAATAGACATGTATCCATTTACCCAGTGACAGTAAGGCTTTCAGGTAATTTGAACTGCAATAACTTCATTTAGTCTGCTTTCGTCACCGAAATTCCGGGAAATCGCCTTTTATTACAGAAAAATAACGTTCATTTGGATCGATTTAGAGCGAAAAAAGACATATTTGTGCTCGTTATTCTTCAATTTCAATATCCAAGCTTATGATTCGCGTATTTTACACACACGAAAATGAACTGGTTTGGGAAAAATATCCTGAAAAAGTTGTACTGGATCCGAACCGCAATTATTTGTGGATTGACCTGTTACACGCCAGTCAGGAGGAAAAGCAACACGTTTGTGACTTCTTCCATGTAAAACTTCCGACTTACAAAGAAGCCGTCGAGATTGAGAGTAGTTCGCGTTATTCGGAAGATGGTGTGTCTATTAAGGCCAACAGCGGATTTCTCAAAGAAGAAGAACAACCCCGGATTCATCAGGTTTCTTTTCTCTTGAAAGGAAATACACTTTTTACGGTTCGAACTGTCGAGTTGCAGTCATTTGCGGAAGTTGTCAAAAAGATCAAGGTCGCACGACAGGATTTCATTCGTTCCGGTTCTCAGATCTGGGTTTTACTATTAGAAACCCGCATTGATCTGGATGCCGATTACATCGAAAGCTTGACGCGAACCACGAATGTGATCAGCAGAAAAGTGCAAAGTTTATCCGATCCGGAAGAAAAAACGCTTCGTAAAATTGCGGAATTGCAGGAAAACACCATTTTGATTCGTGAAAGTATTACGGACAAACAGCGTTTGATTTCCGCTCTGATGCGTTCTCCGTTGATCGACCACGAAACAGGAGAACGGCTTCGTGTAATCATGAAAGATGTTATGTCGCTGCTTCAGCACACACAATTCAGTTTTGAACGACTGGAATATTTACAGGATACTTTAATGGGTTTGGTGAACATCGAACAAAACAAGATCATCAAGATCTTTACCGTCGTTTCGGTGGTTTTCATGCCTCCTACTCTGATTGCGAGTATTTACGGAATGAACTTCCGCATCATGCCTGAGTTGGATTGGTCTTTCGGTTATCCGGTAGCAGTGATTCTGATGGTTGCGTCTTCGGCCTTAACCTTACTTTATTTTAAACGGAAGAAGTGGCTTTGATGATTTTTTAATAAATATATAAAAACAGTAAGGGCGAAAAATTTTTCGCCCTTACTGTTTACATGCTATCACTATTATTTGGTAACTGGAATCGTTGCTGTTATTTTGATGTTGTTTCCAACGTCTCCACCCGATTTTCCTACGTTGTACGCAGAACGATCAATGGTGAACGTGGCAACAAATTTCCCTTTGTTTCCTGATTTTGTGAATGTAAACGGAATCGTCACATCCTTTGTCACATCTTTTACCTGCAATTTCCCTTTTACGGAATAACCTGCAGTTGTTTTTTCAAACGAAGAGGAAGTGAATTTGATATTCGGATATTTCTCCGCATTGAACCACTCATCTCCCGCTGCATGCTTGTTTTGCAATCCGTTTCCGGTATTGATGGAATTCACATCAATGGTCATTACAAACTTGGAAGCCGAAAGTTTTGCCTCATCGAAATTAATCGTTGCCGAAAACGTTTTAAAAATCCCGTCTACGCCTTTTGCGGAGAATTCGATGCTGTAATCTTTCGCTACTTTCCAGGTCTTAACCTGAGTGAACGCAAATACTCCCCCGATCAGGAGGAGTATCGACATAAAAAAAAGCGTTTTTTTCATGTTTTTATTCTTTAACCAACTCCAAATCACACGTGATTTTCACTTCGTCGCTTGCAGCTGTTACAGGAGTTGTTGCTCCAACACCGTAATCCATTCTTTTGATTACTCCGGTCATTTTGAAACCACTCACTTCTTTTTTGTTCATCGGATGTGTGATTGTTCCGTTGTAAACTGCATTCATAGTAACTTCTTTCGTTACTCCGTGCAATGTCAAATCTCCAACAACCGTGTACTCGTTTTTAGATTTTGCCACTTTCGTAAATGATTTGCTTACGAATGTAAATTTCGGGAATTTCTCTGCGTCAAAGAAATCAGGGCTTTTCAAGTGACCATCACGCATTTCGCTTCCTGTGTTGATACTGTTGATTGCTCCTGAAACTTCTACTTTCGCATCAGAAAAATCTTCTTTAGTTGCAGTCATTTTCACTTCGTATTCGCTGAAGTTTCCGTTCAAATCAGAAATTCCCATGTGTTTTACTGAAAAACCTAGTCGAGAGTGTACTGCGTCAGAAGACCAAATGGAAGATGTTGCGACTGTGAAAGATAGCATTAAACCTGCAAATGCGGCTGCTACAATTGTTACTGGACGTTTCATATTTGTTTGTTTTTAATTATCGGAAGCAATGCTTCCTTTTGTTGTTACTTAATTACTTGTTTTTAAGTTTCCAAAAGAATGGAACCAGAGCTAAAAAGGACAAGGTCGGGAAAAAATGCATTGGAATTGCCAAACCTGTAAACATTTCAGGCGACTCCATATCCAAAGGCAGTCTGTATGACAATACTCCAATGATACTTGCAAAACTCAAGGTACAGTAAACAATGTTCAACCAGGGAATGAAGACAGGTTTTTTCAATTTTGAGATAATCACATAACCCATCGACATCAACAAACATCCTAAAATGCTCGACAATACGATTCCCGTAGTGGTGAGTATTCCACTGAAATCAAGACGAAATGCATCGCTGTAGATTTCGTTGTAGGCAATACAGACCACGCTGGAAAGAATTCCGCTTGTTAATCCCAAAAACAATCCTTTTGTAAAGTTCATTTCTTTTGTAAAGTGGCAAACTTACCGAATGCAAATCATTTTTTTACTATAAAATGGTATTTTCAGGTAGTATACTCGAGTATAGTTACCATGGTTACTATTCAAAATTTTTCATAGAGTTTAAAGATCACTTCTCTTTCGGATCAATCTTTTCCTTCAGTTTCTGCATTTCCGCATTCAGTTCATTGAGTTCGCGGATAATTGTATCCTGATTTCTGACTGGTTTGGAATGATCGATAAACTCCGAAACCTCATCCAGTACTTTATTGATCTGATAGTTTGTTTCAGGAACGGCATATACCGTGTCTTTCTCTTTCAGAAAACGGCTTGATTTTCCCGCTTCGATCTCCAAAGCATTGATTAAGAAATAGAATTTGCTGTCTGAAGGAATCCGGATGGTTTCGTCTTCAATCCCAATGGTGAGACAGACTTTGTAGTCTTTTGTAAAATGAATCTCCTCGATTGATCCGATTTTGAGGTTATTCAATTCAACCGGATCTCCGACATCTACCCCAAAACCATCATCCAACACCACGTGTAAACGGTTCTTTGTAGAACAGGAACTGCACAAAGTCAGGAGAAGTGCAAAGCTTAAAAAGAGTTTCATATGATCCGGATCAGTGAGGAATGATTTCGACCAGCAGTTCATTTCCGGCTTTGTCGTAATAAGTACACGTCATACCGTTCATTTTCACCACCCATTTTTCCACTCCGGAATCTGCACAATCTTTACAAAAAGCAGGATAATCTGTTTTTCCCTGCTGATGTGCTTTCAAATCCGTTTTGAATTGCTCCACATTGCTTTCTTTCTGAACAATCAGCTCTTCGTATTTGGCTACAGATGAAACTTCGAAGGCATCATCACCAGAATAATCTGTGTGTCCGTCGGAAACAAAGGTTTCATACTCTTTCACTCCCAGTTTGATCAGATCCTGAATGTAATTCGGGAAATCTGCTCCGGATTTCACTTTGGAATGTGCTGCCTGAATGTCTTGTATTGTGAACATGTTTTCAGTATTACTCTGAATCAAATATAGCCAATTTGGACAAACGATTTTTGAACGTTCGAATTACTGTTTTTATATAAATGGCTTGTCCGAGGATTTAGTTGATGTATTATTTTTTCCCGCAGATAGCGAGGATTACGCAGATATTAAATAAGTTCATAATCTGCACTCATCTTTGGTAAGTCTGCGTTATCGGCGTACTGTTAAATCATATTTTGTCCCGCAGAAATTATTGCAAGGCACGGAATAGTGAGTTCCTAATCGTTAAGTTTCAAAAGAAAGGAGTATCAGGACAACATTTCCAGCTGTTGGAAAACAGGAATCAACGAATGACCTTTCTCCGATAAATGGTATTCGATGTGCAAAGGTTTCAGATTGACAGTGGTTTTAATCAATAATCCCTGCTCTTCCAATTCTCTCAAGGCGGTAGACAAAGACTGCTTGTTCGATCCTTCGATCTGACGCAATAAGGTATTGAATCGAATGGGGCCGGAAAGCGCAATGCGAAAGATCTGAGGCTTCCATTTTCCTGAGAGGATCTTCAAAAGCCACTCAGCCGGGCATTCATTTTTGATTTCTTCCATTGCTTTTTTTGTAGTCATATTTTTTTGACTAATTGACAGATAAATAAACTGTCACGATCTTTGTACCAAACAAACAAATTTAGTAACAACACAAATTTAAGGATTATGATTCAAACAGGAAGAAAGAATGATGGCTTCGAACGCAAGAGAACAGTATCACTCAACGGATGCCTATGAAATTTACACTATTGATAATCATTTTGGCCGGAGCGCTGAGCTGCCAGTCACAAACAACAAAAACGATGAAAGAAAATCAAAATAATCCGCTTTTATGCGACCCGATTACCGGAACTTGTGAACTTCCGGATGCAGGAACACAAGACAGTTCGCAATTCATAATGCTGAACCAGAAAAAACCGGTAAAAATCATTTACTACACCGATCCGATTTGTTCTTCCTGCTGGGGAATCGAGCCACAGCTGCGAAAACTGAAGCTTGAATACGGCGAATACATCGAGATTGATTACCGCATGGGTGGATTGCTACCGGATTGGTCTTACAACAGCGGCGGAATCAGTAAACCTTCGGATGTTGCTCATCACTGGGAAGAAGTGAGCGCTTATTATGAAATGCCGATAGACGGCGGTGTTTGGCTGGAAGATCCGCTTGCATCTTCTTATCCTCCGAGCATTGCGGTGAAAGCGGCTCAAATGCAGGACAAGGAAAAGGCTGTTGCTTTTATGCGAAAACTGCGTGAATATGTTTTTCTGGAAAAGAAGAATATCACGAAATGGGAAGTGATCAGTGCTGCTGCAAAAGCTGTGGGACTGAATGTGGAACAATTGAAGAAAGATTATGAAGACGGTGACGCCAAAAAACTGTTCGAAGAGGATTTGGCTTACGGACGTCAATTGGGAGTGAGAGGTTTTCCTTCAATGTATTTCTCCGATTCGAATGACAAACGTTTCCTGGTTTATGGTTTCAAACCTTATGAAGCATTTGAAGATGTCATTAAACAACTCGTTCCGGAAGCGAAGAAAAAAGCAATCGATACTTCTACTCCATTGGCTCTTTTTGCGCATTATCCGACACTGACAGCAAAAGAATATTCGCTGCTTTATTCAATCAGTGTGAAAGAAGCACAAAAAACACTGGAGGCATTGGTTTCAGAAAACAAACTGAGCAAACTGGTGATCAAAACAGGAACTTTGTATCAGAAAAAATAAAAGCCGATTTCACCTGAATCGGAAAACCCGCGCACCAGATTGGTGCGCGGGTTTTGTTTGTATTGAGACTATCACACTTTTACCAAACTGTTGATAGTGATATGCGGCCACACGATCGGTTGAGCCGAACCGGTAGCCGGGAAAACGAGATTGATCGTTTGTGAATATTGCAGCACCTGACTGAACTTACTTCCTTTCATATTTTCGATCCAGAAGGTTGCGTCCATTTTGGTTGCATTGACGTTGGTCTGAATAAAAGGAATATTCAGAATTCCTCCGTCAGCATCCGGTGTGTTTGTCGACATTTGTATCACACTCATATCGGTCAGACTTCCCGATCCAACCAAACCTTCCAGAGTTGATTTCAGAAATGTATTCGGATTGATCTGATCGAAAACCTTGAATTGCGGCGTTCCGATAATCTGATCGGTATAACCCAAAACTCCTACCCGGCCGCCGTTCAACAATGTTGGAACAGCTGAAGCTTTATCAAAGAAATCCGTTCCCGGTTTCTTTACTTCTTGTGAACTTCCAAGTGCCAGCAGTGAGTTTCCATGTGGAATGGTCGACAAGCGCGCAATGGAATAACCGCCATTCGGCTGCCCTAAATTGAGGAATAATCCTGTTTCAACATGAATAGTCGATCCACTCGGAAAACCACGTTCTTTACAAAAATCCGTTTTACAGACACTTTCAATTTTCTGCTCATATGTCAGACCGAAGATTAATTGTTCCACCTGCTTTCCTTTTATCGCAGGGCCGCGATTTCCAGCCTGTACAACTACAGGAGAAAAAGTCAGGGTTTCGGTATACGGAATGACTTCATAAACAAATCCTTTATCTTGTGCTGGAACAGAAATCACATTCCATCCGGCTGAAACCGAAGAATCAGGAACCGGCGCATTTTTCCATGTCCCGACAAGTGGTGCAAGAGCTCCAAGATCAGCAGGATCAACCTGACTAAGTTTCAGAAATCTTGCTCCTAAAGTGAATCCACTTTGTTTCGATGATTTATTCATACTATCTGTTTTTATATCGGTTTAAGACCTTTTTAATCATTTTACATCCGGGTTGCAAATACCAGAAACCTGTCTGTGAAACAATTATTATCCTTTATGATAAGGGCATCCTGACGCTGAATCAGGTGTTTGACCATCAGCAGTTTTCTTACAATTGTAGAATTGTTCTTCTATGATTCGTTGCTGATCCGCAGGAATATCTTCGATCTTACGAAGTGTGTTCACCTGAATGTGAGGCCAGCTCGTTGTTCCACCGTCATCTCCAAAATGAAATTCAAAAAAGATCACTTGTTCGTATTGTAACTGAATGATTTCTTTTCCATTTTCAATCACTGTTTCAATCCACATGTTCATATTCATTTCAACAGTAGGAACAAAACGGGTAACAAAAGGAACGTTTAAAATTCCACCTTGCGCCCCGGTACTATTCTTTGAGGACATTTGAATAAACACGTAATTGCTTACATTTTCACCACTTAAAGTATCTCTTAATCTCAAATCAGGCCGCACGGAATAAGGATACAATTCATTTGCAAGTATGCGCTGTGTATAGATTTTATTCTCTCCCGGATCATTTTCATCATTCAGTGTTTCATGCACCCAATCCGGAGCGGGTTTGTCAAGGTTTATCGGTTTATTTGGAGGATTTGCTCCTGCTCCACCCATCGTCGGTGAAATAGACAAATGAGGAGGATCCCAGGTAGCATCCCCCATTGGAAACACCGGTGAGCCGGGAATCAGATAATTGTTTTTCTTGTCGGTGGTAATATCTCCTAACAAAGTAATGGTACTTCCGTGAGGAATCACACCACTTCGGGAAATGGAGTAATCGGGAATAAAATTTGGGCCGGTCAAACCTGCCAAAGGCTTCAGTTCTTTTGCGGGAATAATCTCAAAATATTCCTGTCCTTCTTTTAATTCGCTTAAAAGAATGTACTTTGGGTTACCATGTTCATCTTTTACCTGAAGAAGCGGTTCGTCTCTGTATTCGCCATCATAACCGTAATCTTTCTTCACTTGTTCGGAAACAGCGTGAATACCTCGATCTCTTTCAATCGATTCTTTCGTAGCCGCATGACTATAAACATCGCTCAACCATAAATACATCCCGTTTTCTTCGTGAATGGATTCATATTGTAACTCGTCCTGTCCTTCTGCCTGAGTAACACTTTTAATGCTTTGTTCATACTTAACAGCACCGCAAAACAGTTCATTTGCACCACCGCGATTACGTACACCGCCGGGAACAAGGGAAAAAGTCAACTTCTCAATATACTCTTCACAGTCAAAACTGAATTTACCGGGAATATTTCCTTGTGCCGTACCGGGTGAAGGCATAATAGTCGTATGCATTCCGCTTCCCAACGGTTTTCTTGTGATGTTTTTATTGTAATTCGCATTATAGCTTACCCATGTGCCATCCAGTACTTTCAAAACCCCATAATCAACATCGTTGGCGATCTGCTGCAGGTTTTCTTCTCTGAACGGAATCACCGGATCTTCGATAATGAGCTTCGAATATCCATCCATCAACTCCTCTAAAACCCCCTTCTGGTTTTCATTTGAAGACTTGAATAATCGTTGACCCGCATTTTCAGAGCCTTCTTTTTTTCTTTTAAGCATGATATCTTGTTTTTATAGTTGTATACTGTCCTGAAATCAAATAAATGTAAGCCTCGGTGCTATTCAAAAAGTTTAAAGAATTTTACAGTTGCAAATCGTTTTGCCGATCTTATTGACAAAAAGCCATCTGTCTTGAATAGTATGAATAGAAATACGTCCGGAATCTTGTAAAAATGCAAGTCTGCGCAAAAGAAAATACACGCCGGGAATGGCTGCAACAATTGCTTTCGTTTTCATGGTGCGAATAGTTGTTTCTAAAATAGGATATTGTAAAACTACCTCATCACCCGCTGATTCCTACGATTATAACTCCCTGTTTTATACAGGTATAAATACTTGTTTTTGATTTCAGACAATTTTCATTGCTTAGGTGAATTCCAAAATCCGGTTTTGTCGTTTTTTTTCTGTAGATTGAGACGTTTTGGAACGGACAATTTCCAGTATGTAACACGCCTAACTATATTGTTTGGGTCCTCTTACTTTTTTCATTGCCAAAAAAGTAAGCAAAAAGGCCAGGCCTATACTCGAAAGTTTGAAAAGCTACGCTTCATTCCGCTATTTCACCCCAACTCGTATACGTTGTTACCGAATTTTGTCTTACAAAATCCGACAACTGAACTCAAACAGGGGTTCAATCATGCTGCTTTCAGCTTGTTTTCTGTACTTTCAGCGTAATGGCCATTTTTAGCGCCGTTTTCTAAAGATCATTCGTGCTTCAATCCAGAAGAATAACAAGTTGTGCATTTAACCAGGAAATCCCCATAGAATGATATCTGAGTTACAAAATGATTAATTTAGCGGCGTGAAAAGAATTCTGCTTTTTCTGATTATTTGTTCATTTTTGATACAAGCATCGATCAAGACAGCTATTTTCATTGATTGGAAAATCAATCAGATTCGAATTACGGAGTTGTATTGTGTGAATAAAGACAACCCGATGATGCATTGTAACGGTCAGTGTTATCTTTCCAAACAGCTGAAACAAATCGAACAGGATTACGAGGAATCGAAAGCTCCCTTCAATCCTAAGAATGTCAAATCGACCGAATTCCTGCTTTTTTTCGAACACCTTTCTTTTGAAGTCGTTCATTGCGATTCGTCAACGATTCCGGCAGAAAAAGGCGGAATCTACCACAACCACTACGAACCGAATTTTACTTCCACCTTTTTTCATCCTCCCAATAATTTTCCGGGTCATTCAGTAACAGCTTAACCTAAGCCGTTTCATTTTTATTGGAAAATCAGTTCCGGAAAGTGAGTGACTTATTCCGCAGATATACTATTGCGGAATGACATTTTTGCTTTCAGCCGGAACATCAAATTATTGGAAAACAACATGAAAAACAACATCAAATGGGGCTTTGCTGCCCTTGTACTATCCCTTACTTTCGGATGTAAAAAAGAAAAAACAGAACCCGTAACTCCCGGAACAGACAACGTTACCTTGAAAATCGAGCATTCCTGGCAAGACAGCCTCGAGTTTGCTTTGAATGAGGATCTGATCAATCCCTTCACTCACGACACCTTGAATTTCACCACCTTCAAATACTACATTTCCAATATCCGTTTGAAAAAAGCAGACGGAAGCTGGTGGACACAATCGAACAGTTATTTCCTGCTCGATCTGACGAACGGAACAACACCTTCCATTCAACTGACAGATGTTCCGAACGGAGAATATACGGATATAGAATACGTTTTGGGAGTGGACAGTACACGCAATGTTTCCGGAGCGCAGGATGGCGCTTTGTCTCCGTCGTTGGGAATGTTCTGGAGCTGGAATTCGGGCTATATCATGTTGAAAGCTGAAGGAACTTCTCCAAATGCCGGAATGGGATCTTTCACCTATCATTTGGGTGGTTTCTCAGGAGCAAATAACATCGTAACGAAGAAGAGTCACACTTTCACAGGAAACAGTCTTTCTGTTACCGGAAACGGACATTGCCAGATTCATTTGTCCGCAGCTCCTGAAAAATTATGGGAAACTGCAGGAAGTGTCAGCACGAATTCGATGATTCACATGCCGGGAGCCAATGCAAAAACAATGGCCGATGATTTTTACGGATCATTTGCTTTCGAACACATTCATGAGTAAGCATTTCCTGAAACTGCCGGTTGCAATGGTCGTCGGCAGTTTCCTGCTCTTCTCCTGTCAAAAAGCGAAAGTAGAAAAGTACCGGAAATGGGGTTTCAGCTCTCCGGATTATTTCCCTGCTCCGGCCTACAACTTTGAGAATAATGAGCAGACCTATGCAAAGTTTAATCTCGGACGTTTTTTGTTTTATGATCCCTTGCTTTCTTCCGACGGAACGGTTTCCTGTGCAACCTGTCATGCGCAATCTCATGCCTTTGCAGGACATAACACGCCGTTGAGTGCGGGAGTAAACGGAGCTTTGGGAACGCGGAATTCTCCGGCTATTTTCAATATGGCCTGGTCTCCTGCTTTTATGTGGGATGGCGGAATCAATCACATTGAAGTGATGCCGATTGCACCACTTACGAATCCGGTGGAAATGAATGAGACACTTGGAAATATTGTGCTCAAACTTCAGCAATCCGATAAATACAAAGAGCTTTTTATAAAGGCTTACGGATCAGAAGAAATAACGGATCAGAAGGTTTTGAAGGCATTTACGCAGTACATGATGATGATTGTTTCAAACAATTCGAAGTATGACAAGGTGAAACGCGGCGAAGCAACTTTCACAGAAGCAGAACAGCAAGGATATGTTTTATTTCAGCAGAAATGCAGTCAATGCCACACAGAACCTCTTTTTACGGATCACTCTTACCGGAACAATGGTTTGGATCTTTCCTTTTCAGATGAAGGGCGTTTTTTGATCACACAGGAAGAAAGTGACAAAGGAAAATTCAAGGTTCCCAGTTTGCGGAATGTTGCTTTGACTTATCCTTACATGCACGATGGCCGCTTTTTTACGCTCAATGATGTGTTAAATCATTACAGCAACGGAATCCAGCATACTCCGACCTTAGATCCTTTACTGGAAAACGGAATTCCTTTACCGGGAAATGAAAAAAGTGTGCTCATTGCTTTTTTGAAGACTTTGAGCGATTATGATTTACTCAATGATTCCTGGCTCGCAGAACCGAAAGAATAGTTCAATCATAGAAATGCCCGCTATTAAACGGGCATTTTTTTATTAGGTGGCAGAAAAATAAAATCGAAATAAATTGAACTCAATGTTTTAAAACATCTATCAAAACCCCAATAAACACTGCAAAAACAGAAAACATGAACACCCCAAGCAGGTAGGAAACAAACGCCTTGAAATAGTTTGCGGCTTTTTTTTGCCCGAAGAATTGTCCGATTGCCCAAGTGCTGTAGATCAGAGCTGCCAGACTTGAAATGTTTATTAAACTGGTATGAGCGAAACCTTCAATGATTGAAAAAACGGTTAAAATCAACATCCCGACTCCAATTACAAAGCACATCAGGATCAGCAATTCGAAAAAATTATAGTGGTGTTCTCCAAAAAGCAATTTCAACCAAAGAGCAATACACACTCCCACGACGATATTTGCATATCCGTAATGGTGTTGAATCCACTCAAAAATAGCCATCAGTGCAGATTCTTTGAGGATTTTCATTTCCTTAGTTCCCGCTTCAACAGGAAACAAATCAGCATGAAATAAATGCGCTACAAAACTGTAGATCAAAGAGCAAACGATTAAAAACAGAATCGGCTTCACCAACCTGTTTCTGTTTACTGAAATAAATTCACGGATGCTGTTTCCGGGTTTTGTGAGCAGTTCTTTAACCGTATACGGAATTCCTTTTTCGAAGTGTAGAAAATGTTGTATTTCGTGAATGATGTAGTGTCCGTCAACCCGTTTCAGTTTTACCGGATGACCGCAGTTTGAGCAAAATTGATCACTCACTTCTTTCCCGCAATTGGTGCAATTCATATCTTGTGAGTTCTAAAATAATTAGCGTTTCGTAGAATTGTTGATGCTGCGCGATCTCAATTCATCATTTACCGATTTCAGTAAAATGAATAGCGGCATCAGGATTATCGGAAATACAAACAAAGGAACAAACAGAACAGGTTCTGCTTTAAAAAAGATTAAGAGGAATGCGGCAAGAACCACTAATACTCCAAATCCTGCCAAACATCCTGTTAACAAGGCTTTTCTCTTTGTCAGCTCTTCCGGATTGAACTCCTGTAGATTCTTCTTCATTCCACCGATTTTTATCTGTCAAAAATCTGTACAAAAATGATTTCAAAGACTACACTTTAGTGTAATTTTGTTCCTTTGTACCATACTATGAAAAAGAATCTTCATTCAAGTCTGCTGACCAAAAACAACATTGGAAATGTTTCGGAAGAAGATCATTTTCAGCAGAAAGAGTACCTCGAAGCGGTGAAATCCTTTGCACGGTTGACGTACGAAAGCGTTTATGTGATCGATTATTCGGATATGTCTTTTGAATATGTTTCCGAGAATCCCTTGTTTTTGTGCGGTTATTCTTCGGAAGAGGTCCTGAAAATGGGATACGACTTCTACTTCCGGAATGTTCCGGAAAAAGATTTGGAATTGCTCACTCTGATCAATGAAGCCGGATTCAATTTCTTCCAAAAACTGCCGGTAGAAGAGAAAAAACTATACAGTATCACTTATGATTTTCATTTGATCAATAAGGACGGCAGAAAATTTCTCATCAATCACAAACTCACTCCGCTCTTTCTCACCAGTGAAGGAAAAATGTGGAAAGCCATGTGTATCGTATCGATTTCAAATCACAAGCAAACCGGAAATATCAGCATTCAAAAACAAGGTTCGGACGAAATCTGGCTTCTGAATACGGAAAACAGCAGCTGGAATAAATCGGAGAAACCGAAACTGACAAAAAGAGAAGCTGAGATCTTGCGGATGCACGCTCAGGGCTTAACGATTAATCAAATTGCGGAAAGAATCTTTGTTGCTCCTGATACGGTGAAATATTACAGAAGACGCATTTTCGAACGTTTGGGAGTGAGTAATATGGTAGAGGCGCTTTCCTATGCGGTGAACAGCAAGATTATTTAGTTTGTAAATCAGTGTTGTCCGCGAAAACAACATTTCAGTGAACCTAAATTAGGTTTGAAATCTCTTCTATAGGCGATTTCTCATGATATGGCACGTCTTACCATATTATTTTTGGTTTCTCTTACTTTTTTCATTGCCAAAAAAGTAAGCAAAAAGGCCAGGCCTGTACTCGAAAGCTGGAAAAGCCACGCTTCATTTCGCTATTTCACCCCAACTCGTATACGTTGTTACCGAATTTTGTTTTACAAAATCCGACAACTGAACTCAAACAGGGGTTCAATCACGCTGCTTTCAGCTTGTTTTCTGTGCTTTCAGCGTAATGGCCATTTTAGGACAGTTTTCTAAAGATCATTCGTGTGTCAATTCCGGAAAAATAGTAAGTTGTACCACTTATCCGGAAATCGCTCTTCTATCAAATAGAAAATTTTGCTTTTCGGAATAATGATCTTTCTTGTTTGAAAGCTGCAATTGAGACAAAGGCATTTTTGCCTGCTTTTTTTTGCCTTGGAAAAAACCAGGACAGTTGAGATAATGATAAATTATATCAGAATAATCATACTTTTTCAATTCCTAAGGAAACTCAGGATTTGTGACTTTTTTCTGCGGGAAACTTCAAATTCTTCCTCGCAAAACTTCATTGTCAGAATGCAGTCTGCTCCTTTCGAGTATTCTTTTACATGCCGGATATTAATCAAAACGCTCTTATTTATTCGTAAGAAGTAATTGTAGGGCTGCAGAAGTGTTTCATAATCGGATAAGGATTTTGTGGAAAGAATGCGCTGACCGTCTGTTGTAAACACCTCGCAATAATTTCTGTCTGCTTTGATGTGGCTGATATAATCCAGTTCGACAATCAATACTTTGTTCTTCTGATGGAACGGAATGCTTTTGATCAGCTGGTTTTGTTCGTCGATGGATTGAATGAAATGGATAATTTGTGAGTTTTCTCCAAGACGGATGGCTCTGTTTACTTTCTCTACCGCCCGGATCAGCTTCGTGTGATCCACTGGTTTGAGGATGTAATCAACTGCATTAAAGTCAAAAGCCTGCAAGGCGTATTCATCAAAGGCCGTTACAAAAATGACATGGAAGGGAAATTCATCAAACATCCTGAGAAGATCAAATCCCGTTTGGGTCAGCATCATGACATCCAGAAAGATCAAATCCGGTTTCGTCCGGCAGATCAATTCATATCCTTCCTCTACGGAAGCGCCGCCGCCAAGCAATTCAATTTCCGGACAGTATTCATTCAACATACTACCCAATACATTTCTGTTTGCAGTTTCATCATCAATGATCACGCTTTTAATTTTTTGCATCGTATAATTTGTTTATCATATCCAATGGAAACAACAGCCGAACTGTTGAACCGGCAGGTTTTCCTGTTTCGTCTAACTTATCAACAAATTCAAGCCTCGCATTTGCCGGTGCATACAATTTGTTGAGATTCTCCAGTCGCTTTGAAATCAACAACATTCCTTTCGATTCTCTCAGAGAGGACGATGTTTTGCTCGATTCCACCACTCTTCCCACTCCGTTATCAATAATCGAAATGCAAAGTGTATCGCCTTTTATCTGAACAGAAAGCGTCAATGTGGGGGTTCTCTCTTCTGTTAAAGGCAGTAAACCGTGCCAGATTGCATTTTCAATCAGCGATTGAGTGATCAATGCCGGAATATACAATTGATCGGTTTGAATATTTTCATCAATCACTTTAATAAAAACGAACCTGTTATTGAAGCGGAGCTGTTCCAGATCAATGTATAAATCCATAATTTTTAACTCGTTACGCAAACTGATGACCGGCTGATCCGAATAATTCAATAAATGGCGGATCAACATACTGAACCTGGCAATGTATTGGTTGGCTTTGGACGTTTCTTTCCGGAGAATTAGTTCCTGAATCGCAACCAATGAATTAGACATAAAATGCGGATCAACCTGTGCTTTTAATGCGGTTAACTGGTATTCGGTCAATAATTTTTCAATCCGCATCTGTTCCTTTTCTCTTTTCCGCTTGCGGCGCATAATCAACCAACTGCAGAAAACGGTGAGTGCAAAACAGCAGATCAAAACGAAAACGAAGAAAAAAGTTGTCTGCCAAAAGGCCGGTTTGATGTAGAAACGGGTTACGAGTTCCAGGTCCTTTCCGTGAATGCGTTCTACAATCGGGCGCGTAGTCAAAGTATAAGATCCCGGATTCAGGTTCTGTAAATGGATTTGTGTCCCTTCTGTGACTCCTTGTAAAGCGGAAGGTCCTTCCAACTTGTAGGACATTTGTTTGGAAGGGATATTAAAGGCCAAAAAATCGAAATTGAAATACAAATCATTCTGTTTGTAATTGAGTTCGGAAAGCTGATTTGACGGAATTTCTTTTTCTCCGCTTTGAACCGAAGCCAGATAAAACCGGTAGTTTAAGGATTTGAATAAGGTGTTAACAGTCAGAGAAATAAGCCCTGAAGTTGTTCCGATCATCAACTCATTTCCATCAAGGGCCATTTTTACCACCTCTTCATCTATCAGTTGTTTCCAGGAGCTGCGTTCCTCAAACTGATTCAAGGTATTTACAAAAGCTCCTTTATTGGTCGACAACATCACAATCCGGTCATTAAAGAAATCAATCTCATTGATCACTTCCGAGGGTAAATCGGAATAATGGATCAATCTGTTTTTTATTGTCAAACAATAGATTCCGTCTCCTTTTGTGCAAATCCAGATGTTTCTGGCAGCATCTTTTTTGATACTCGAAATGTTCTTTCCTTTCAGTTTTTCCAGATAGGGAGGAATTGAAAATGTCTTTCCCATGCGGCAAAGTCCCTCTTTGGTTGTAATGAAAAACTCTCCCGAATCGCGTTCAACAACTCCCCTGTTCCAGTTGTTTAGTTTCAAGAGGTCAAAAGGAGCATGATTGTTTCTTCTTTGAAGAATCATCGATGCGGTCATTACAATCAGGGAACCGTTTTGTGCTTTCTGAAACCGGTATGCATTTCCCTTAAAAACCTCTACTTGTTTAAAATTCGTATCAAGTATATATGTGAAGCTCTTTGTACCCACATAATACCTGTCTCCAAATGCAATTACATCATTGATACAAGCAATATTTTTATTCAGATCGATCCGGCGGATTTCTTTATTTTCTCTCACGAACAAATTCCCCGTGGAAGCACCGATGAATAATTTCCCCTTAATGACTTTCAACAATGTGATCTTGTTGTTCAATTCCGGAATGTTCCGGAATGAATGATTGTTCATATTCCGGCAATAGTACATTCCATTGTCGATCGTGGAAACCCACATTCCGGTTTGGTCATCTATTAAAACATCGGATACTGTTGTTTTATCCAGGTATTGTTCCAGGGGATTCAGGTGTTCATCTAATTCCCACAAACCTTCGCGGTCCAAAGCCACCCAAACATGTCCGTTGGGTGCTACTTTGAAATTCAGAATCTGCTCCTTAAACCGGTGAAGGATATCCGGCTTGCCTTTCCGGATCAAATTGATTCTGTTCCGAATAGACCAATAATGTTTCCCCCGAAATTCATAGCCAATCGTTCTGCTGACATTCACAAAGTCTTCGCGGATCTTTTTCACCTTTGTTCCAAAACGATCCTTCATAATCAGATACCAGTTTCCACTCAGCGAATCTTGTAATCTTTCAAGAAACAAAGGGTGTATTTTTTTCTCCGGATAATGTTGTTTTCGGGAAGGATGCAGCTGCGATTTTTGTGGGACGTGGTAACTCTTCGAAAATATAGAGTAAGATATCGTATTCCGGTGATCCAAAAATAAATTCAGAACCGGAGAACCTGTTTTGAGAATTTCATTCCGGTAGCGCTCACAGCCATTCACCCGAAAAGCCTGATTGTTTTCAATCTGGTAAATCACTGCCTTGGAGTTCGCAAAATAGATGACTCCTGAACGGGATTCGGCAACAGCATACGCGATGCGTTCATTCAACGGAATATTCTGACACACCGGAATAAACCCGCTTCCATTGTGTTTTACAATCCCATATTCCGTAAATACCCAGATATAACCGTCCCGATCCTGAAACAGATTATACACTTCAGTAGCTGGTAGTCCCTGTTTTACTCCTAAATTTTCGAATACTAATTTTTGTGAATAGCTTACCGAAAAAACAGTAAAAAAGAGCAGGCAATTAATTGATAATTTTCTTAACACGAAACTAAAAATATGAGAAACTTCGAATAATGGTTACATAAATGATTATTGTATCCCAGAAAACGAGTTAAATGTATTTTAAGTATTCTATTCAAACAAAAAAGGTTGCCAGACTAATCCGGCAACCCTCGAAATAAATGATTGCTTATTCTTAGAATGCCTTCCAGTAACCGAAATCGTTTTTATTGGTCACAGAGAACCCTTCGTTGGTGTAAACATTATTGGTTGTTAAGCTCAATGAATACAAGGTACTTGCATCTCTTGCAAAATAAAGCTTCCCATTTCCGTAAGTCGTATTGATCTTTCCTGTTCCGGGAATTCCTGCATATGTCCGGTGATTCGCCGTGATACTTGTGAGGTTTGTTCCAGAAAGACTGAAATGCCAGGAAACAATTCCCAAAGTCGAATACACGGTAGATTCACTTGAAAACACGAATTCAAAACCGCCGGATCCGTCCGGAACAAAGGCAATCGAACCGGATTTATATCCGTTCATCATCGTACTGTTGAAGATATTCGAAGCACTGTTAACCGTTACAAGCGTTGCTGTTCCGGTTCCTGCACTCGGATCTACAACATAGATTCTTTTGGCACCGCCTTCCGAAACTAATAAATACACCTGATGCGTTACCGGATGAATTTCAATTTCCTCGATCAAAGGTGTGAATATATTTCCAGCTGTATTAAAGATCGGAGTTGAGTAATAAGGTCCCTCCAGCAATTGAACTCCTGTACTGGTTCGGCAAGCGTAGACATAAACGTCGGTCGCAGCTCCGCAACCGGTAACTGTTCCGGTACCGGCATCAGAAACAGCATATGTACCCGGTGCTTGTTGTCCCGGAGCAAGTCCCCAAAATTGATAAAATCCGGTAATCAGGGTATAAGGATCGCTGTAGCCGTCATTGGAAAAAATTCCTTCGCTATACACTGGTTTTGCAGCAGTTTCCGGCACATCTTTTTTCACAAATCTTCCTGGTTTAATGGTTTCTTTCTTACAAGCTGTCAGCCCCAGAGCCAAACCTGCAGAAACAATAGCAGCAGCTTTAATAGTGATACGTTTCATTTATTTGTTTTTAAGTGAATAATAATGGTCACTTACTCTTATCGCGAATGGAGAAAAGTGAACTGTGGCAAAAATGGGCAGGCCGAAAACAAAACGTGCTACCGCAGGATCAGTTTTTTGCACATTCAGGAGAAATGAGGAATGAATCGCGATTCGCACCCATTCTTATTTTCTTTCGTAGATACACAGACATAGAGGCACTCTTTATCTTTTCCAAAGATGTATCTCATAACAATTCGAAAGCGAGTGCGGTAGCCGAGCAAATATCTGTGCATCTGCGGGAAGATTCGGGTGTTACACTTCCAAAGTGTCACTGAGTGTGAATAATACAAAAAAGCCACCTCATTTTCTGTGAGATGGCTTATAAAACAAATCTTGTGTGGTTTTCTGTTATCCTAATTTTGCTTCGGAAGTTATCGGAATACTCAATGCCTGAGAGATCAGACAGTTTTTCTCTGCTTCTTTTGTAATCGCATTGAATTCATCTTGTGAAATTCCGGCAACCGTTCCGCTGATTGTCAAATGAACTCCTGTAATTTTAAGTCCTTCCATCGAAACGGCAGCTTCCGTATTCAAATCGATCTCTGTAATTCCTTTTTGGGTCAAAGCAGCTCCAACCGCCATGGTAAAACATCCCGCATGAGCCGCTGCAAGTAATTCTTCCGGGTTGGTTCCGCTCACGCCTTCTTCAAAACGCGTTTTGAAACTGTAGTTGCTGTTATTTAAAATTCCGCTCGGAGTTGTCAATTCTCCCTTTCCTTCTTTCAGGGTTCCGGACCAATGTGCTTTTGCTGTTCTCTTCATATCATTCCCTTTTTATGATTACGTTTTTGGTATTCGTTCGAATCTGATTAAAGATACTGAATTCACTCTTTCGAAGCGAATCATTCCATGTTATCAAAAAATAAACTTTTGAATGCTGCGACACCCGCTTTTTCATTTGAAGTCAGGTCAACAAAAAAGTCGTTTTGCCAGTTTCTGGTCTTTTCGGCTTGTTTACTTTCCGGAAGATCCCAGACAGGATAAACCCTGAAACCACGTTTCCCTTCTTTTCCGTTCTCTGTCAGAATCCGTTTTTCCGCCAAAACAGCTTTCGGAAAAAGAAAAAAGCCCAGATTTTGATCCTTTTCGGCTGCTATGATATAAAAATCAATTGGTTCTGAAGTCGAAAAAGGTGCTGTTTCACCGGTTGAATTCCGTTTCCACAAGGTAACGAAGAGTCCTGTTTTTTTCGGTGTGATTTTAGCTTTCCGGAATTTAACTCTCCGCTCATTCAGACGGAAATTGACTCCCGAATACGCTTCACATTCCGGATCCGGTTCAATATCTGCCAGATTTAATCCCAATTTTCCGAATACTGAATTTGTAATCCGGTCTAATACTTCAGTCATTTAATGTCTGTTATCGCAATTGAGGTATATATCTTTCAATTTTCTATCCATGAACGAAATTTCAGGACAACCGAATGAAAAATACTGAAAACCAAAAATAACAGGCGCTCTATCTTTAAACAACTGCCCGGTCCATTGATTGACAAAGTCATATTCCTTATCCTTATGATTCAACGGCGCCAAACCTACTCCTTCACTTTCTTCATAAACGCGTTCAAAAACCACTTTGTCCGTTTTAGTATTCAAAACAAGCAATCTTCTGGCAGGGGAACTTTCTTCTTTTGACAATTCCTGTACGTAGTATTGCAGTGAATCTTTCGTAAAGGTGTATGTATTTGCGACGGTAAATTGACTACTTCGCTTGATTCCTTCTTTGCTCATTTTTGCAAGAGGAAACTGCTTTTTGTCCGTTTTTCTCCAAACGATCGGCTTTAATTTCCCTCTTTCAAAAGGGTTCTCCTTCCCAACAGAAACCAAAACATCACCAAAATACTCACTGTCAAATCCTTTCAGGTCTTTTCTGCTGACTTCAAATCCGAACATATAATCGAATTGGGAAAACGGCGCATCTTCATCCGATGAATATATATTGAGGTTTGCTACGACATTCAGCTTCTTTACAGGAAGCGACACCAATGCATTCGTCGAATAATCGAACATAAAGACCTTGTCTGTTTCCGAAATTCCTGTTGCGGTAAGAAAACGCTTCCGGTATTCCTTATTCAGCTTAAAATATCGGACAGAATCGATTGGTTTTTCAGAAATATCGGGGATTGCCAGTGAATCCGGATGTTCGCTGACAGGATGAATATCCGAAAGAGAAATGAACCCTATTTCTTCATTTCCGTCCACCGGCATCATATCGAAAATCACCAGTTCCTCCTTTTTTTCGGCAGGAGTCGGAATGACTTTTTTCGCATCTGAAGCAATCTTCAGAACTTCCCCTTGTTTTGGTTGCGCTTGTGTTTGTTCTCCACAGGAATTCAATCCAAAAACAATCAGCAACAAATAACACACCTGTTTGCCCTCAACACTTCCCTTCCTAAAATTCATCATCCGATTCTGATTTATATGATTACAGTGCGTCTTATCTGCGACGCTTATCAAAAATACAAATTAGATGAAACTGCAACTGATTCCGATGAAACAAACAGCTCTTTTTTTCCAAAACACTGTTCATGAAGACACTAAAAACAAAAGGACAAAACACCGCTTCTATGAGCGCTTCTTTTTTGAAAAAAATCATTTTTCATTCACGGAAAAAAGCATTATCCTTAAATTTTGAAAAATACAACTGTCAGTTGTCAAATAACAACTATAAATAGCGGGATTACAACAAATCGTGTTGGTGTTTTCTCCGTTCCAAAAATGAATCGGAAATACCTTTGTAAGGTCGTCTAATTCAAATAAACAAATACGAAATTTCTATGTTAACGTCTATGATTATTGGTAACAAGATTACCGAAGCACGAAAGAAAGTAAATATCTCGCAAGCACAACTTGCCGAGCGCTTGTTCATCAGTCCGCAGGCCGTGGGAAAATGGGAACGAGGAGAATCCATGCCGGACATTATTACATTTAATCGTCTTGCAGAAATTCTCGGTGTCGATCTGAACTATTTCTCGGAAAGCTTTCAAAGCGCACCTTCTGAAACTTCAAACACTGAGGCTTTACAAGCTCCGGCCGGAGATCAGAAGAAAAAGCCTACCTGGGATATGTCCCGGGAAAACCTGGTCGATACAGACTTTTCCGGATTGAAAAATCTGCATGAACGCTTTAAGTATTCGAATATGCAGCGCTGTCTGTTTGTAGGTTCTGATTTATCCGGACTTCAGCTAAGAAGCAACAATATTGACGCTTGTGATTTCACACAATCGGATATCAGCAACAGTCAGGTTCAGAATTCCTACCTCATCAATAATCTTTTTAAGGACTGTTTATTGAAACAAACTGAGTTTTCAAAAAGCTACATTGAAAATTGTGATTTCTCCAATACCGATTTTTCCGGAATGGAGTTCAAATCCGGAGGTTTCGCGAAGAATATGCTCACTGATGCCGTATGGAACCGGACTTCCTTTCACACATCACAAATTTCCGATGTTGTTTTCGAAGGGACTTTGGAAGACTGCTTCTTTGAAAATTGCTCATTTACACGGGTGAAATTTCAGGATGCAACGCTGCTCAACACGTTCTTTAAGAACAACCGGAAATTGAACAAAGTTCAGTTCGTTGACTGCAAAGTGGATAAGATCACTTATGCCTTTTTGAAGAACGGGAAAGCAGATTTGACAGGTTTAACAGTATTAACAGCTTAAAGCAATGAATATGTCACATCATGAAATTGCTATTTCGGTAAAAGACCTGAAGAAATCCTATAAGAACGTTCCGGTGTTGAATGGTGTTGATCTTCAGGTAAAAAACGGGAGTATTTTTGCTTTACTTGGTTCCAATGGTTCCGGCAAAACAACCATCATCAAAATCCTCACCACTTTGCTGAAACAAGACAGCGGAACCGCAGTCGTTAACGGTTTTGACGTTATGTTGAACCCGGAAAATGTGCGAAAATCAATCAGTCTCACAGGTCAATTTGCAGCTGTGGACGAAATTCTAACCGGAAGGGAAAATCTAATGATGATTGCCCGATTGCGGCATTTGGAGAATCCACGTCAGGTTGTGATCGATTTACTCAATCGCTTTGGTTTGACCGATGCTGCCGACCGAAAGACTTCTACTTATTCGGGAGGAATGCGCCGGAGACTCGACATTGCTATGAGTCTTGTAGGGAAATCGCAGCTCGTTTTTCTGGATGAACCGACTACCGGTCTTGATCCTGAGGCGCGTATTGAAGTATGGAAAATTGTCAAAGAACTGGCCAATAGCGGCACAACCGTGTTCCTGACAACTCAATACCTGGAGGAAGCCGAAAACCTGGCAGATCGGATTGCCATTCTTCATAATGGTACGATCATCGTGAGCGGCACGCTGGATGAGCTAAAAAAACAGTTCCCGCCCGCAAAAGTGGAATACATTGAAAAACAGCCGACTTTGGAAGAGATTTTCCTTGCGATCATCGGTAAAAAAAATGAACAATAATATGGAAACTTCAACTAATTATTTTTTCAGAGATATGGGTGTAATGCTTGGACGTTCCATGCGCCATGTCTTTCGCAGCATGGATACCATCGTAACGGTTGCCATTATGCCGGTTGCATTGATGCTGCTGTTTGTCTATGTTTTAGGCGGCGCCATTGAAAGCGGAACGGACAACTACGTGAATTACCTCTTGCCCGGCATATTGCTCATTGCCATTGCAAATAGTATCGGTTATACCTGTTTCCGTTTGTTTAACGATGTGCAGCGCGGAATTTTTGAACGATTTCACTCTATGCCGATTTCCCGTTCTGCCGCATTGTGGGGACATGTTCTGACCTCTTTGTTATCGAACGTTATTTCGATTATCGTCATTGTCCTCGTGGCTCTCATTATGGGTTTTCGTTCGCCTGCAGGAGTATTGTCCTGGCTTGCTGTGGGCGGTATTCTGACATTATTTACGCTTGCTTTGACCTGGATTGCAGTTATTGCCGGATTGTCCGCAAAATCTGTTGATGGAGCTGTTGCGATTGCCTACCCGATTCACTTTCTGCCTTTAATCAGCTCTGCGTTCGTGCCAACCAGCTCAATGCCGGCAGGTGTTCGTGCCTTTGCTGAAAATCAGCCTGTGACTTCAATCGTAGAAACCATCCGTGCCCTGCTTTCTAAGCAGCCGGTAGGTAATGAAATCTGGATTGCACTCTCCTGGTGCGTCGGGATCACTGTTGTGGCCTATTTCTTTGCCATGAAAGTGTATAAAAAGCGGATGTAAGAATTGATAATCTTCTCCGAAAGAAAAAAGCGTTACTACAATAACGCTTTTTTCTTTTTATAACTACCAGCCAACTTCACTAAAAAAGATGCCTTGTTGAATTTTTTCCAGAGCAAATCTCACTTCAGCGATTAGGTTTTCGGGTAAAGCAGATAAAGGAAACCAACTCAGATCATCACATTTATGCGGTTCCATGTTTTGTACGTTTCCATTCCACATGGTAGCCACAAGATATACATCCATATATTCACGATCAGATGCCTTGCGATGCATGATGTGTTTCACCTGAAGACCTTCCTGAGACAAATCGATATCTGCCTCCTCCTTAGCCTCTCGAATAATACATTCTTCAACAGTTTCTCCTCCGTCCAAATGTCCGGCAACCAAACTGTATTTTCCATCCTGATATCCGGTATTGAATCGTCGCAGCAATAGAATTTGGTCGTTTTGAATCAACACTAAATATGCAGCAACATACACTTTAAATTGTTCTTTGTTTTTCACAGAACAAAATTCATCATTTTTATTTAATGAATGATTGGAAGTTTTAACTTTTAGGTGGAAGATTTGAAGCAGATTGCACCAAATCCTCCTCACCTATTCTGCTTAACTCATTATTCTATGCAAACGCGTTTAACAAAATCCTGATTGCCGTCGTTCTTCAATTTCAACAAATAAATCCCTTTTTTAAAGTCAATGGAAGGAAGCACTATCGTAGCGATACCATTTGAAAAATCTGCTGAAGAAGAAAAAACTGTTTTCCCGGTTAAATCAACCAGTGAGAATTGAACTGATTGATTAGTATTCTCACCTGTATACTTCAGAGTCAGATATTCACTTGCAGGATTTGGGTAAATCTCGTACACAGCATTCGAATCAAATTCATTCATTCCAGCGGTTGCAGGCTTTGTTTTGTGCTTATTGAAGAATTTCCAGATTTCCTTTGTATACGAAATATCGTTCGCAGGAGTAAGCCAAACATGATCTGCACCAGTCACTTTAAAAAACTCAACAGAGCTGTTATCTTCACCACCCGAATAAATATACTGGTCTACGGTATAACCATCGCTCTGCGTATCAGGAATGGAAATATGTTGTGGCACCGGATTACATTGATTATTCGCTGCCCAAAAATGAACCAATGAGTCTGCCCCAATTCCGGAAGCGTTTCCGGCAAATGGAACCGTTCCGTCTGAAGTTCCGTGAAAATGAGCAATAGAAACAGGACTATTCGGATTGTAGCTCGTTAAACCTGTCCCGAAGGTTCCTGATACGGTTGCGAAAGCCGTAAATCGACTATTAAGCTCAACGGCAAGTCTATTCGTCATAAAGCCTCCCATAGAAAAGCCACAGGCATAAACCCGATTCGGGTTGATCGCATAATTTGCTTGAATCGTATCCAATAAAGTATTGATAAACCCAACATCATTGATTGAGGAATTGGGGAAATATCCGAGCATTCCTGTACCTGAGTTCCAGGCTGTTCCTGCCAACGCATCGGAAACAGCTTGTGGTACAACCACAATAATATTCGCCGTATCCGCAATCTGATTCATTCCTATTCCACTAAAATTGGTCATGTCATCACCCAATCCATGTAATGTAATTACCAGAGATGCCGGTACGGATGCATTGTAATTTGGAGATTTGTAAACACGATATTGTCTTGTGTTTCCTTGATGTGTAAAGCTCTTGTTCTGCCATTGCGCAAAAGAGTTTGTATGAAGTATCACTGTCATAAGGATACCTAATACAAGATTAGTTTTTCTCATAGTTTTTCGATTTGCACAAATTTAGATGCCCAAAAACAGGATCTCCTTGATGTAAATCAAAAAAGAAATTGATAAATATCAAATTTATTTCTGTGAGCGGATACGGCTCAAGGTTTCTTGAGTAATTCCAAGAAAGGTTGCTACAAAATGAAGCGGTAAACGATGAATAATTTCAGGAAAACGGTCTTTTAATTTTTGATAACGGATTTGGGCAGATTCAAACACCAGATCTTCAATGCGCTGCTGTTGAGTAATAATCACATAGTTATACAACAATCTCCCGATACGTTCAGCTTCCACATTCTCCTTGTAAAATTGTTCCAGTTTCTCATTGTTAATCACCCATAGTATTGAAGGTTCCAGTAAACGGACGGTTCTTCTGGATGCATTTCTTGTTAGGAAACTGATAATATCTCCGCCAATTCCTCCTTCTGCATAAAATCCGACTCCAACCTCTTTACCATCAACCAACATAAAATTGCACATTAATCCTTTTTCAAGAAGATAAACCTCATCGGCTACTTTTCCCGGAACTCCCAGTACGTATCCTTTTGGAAATTCTTTGCGCTCCAATATGGAAATAAATGCAAGCTTCGTTTCATCCGACAGTTTGTTAACTGCTTCAGCATTTTCTTCCCCGCTTGCCAAACGAATCAAATGATAGATGGCTTCAAAAATCTTTTCCATATCTGTGATTGATAGATTTCTAAAATTAATTTAAAGAAACAATAAACATGAACCTTCAGCGGAATATATTCATTACCCCTTTTTCTTTCCACTAAGAGCCTGCAAATCCTTAAATTTGCATTCAATTATGGAAAATTCATCCGCACAAATTGCTTGTCATCAGTTATCCGCAAACGGTTTATTCCAGATTTATCAAGCAATGAATCTGAACTGTTGTTTTAATTCGTAACTTCAATTCCATGTCAAAACATCCATACCGTGTCTTGTAGAAAAACGAAAGAGATTATTAAATAAATGAAGATTTATATCAAAAACATGGTCTGCAACCGTTGCAAAATGGTGGTAAAATCCGAACTTGAACAACTCGGACTTCAGCCGCTTACGGTGGAACTTGGTGAAGTAGAGTTAAAAGAAGAACTCACCAATGAAGACAAAGAGCGCATTGCTGCGCGTTTTCGTGAATTGGGTTTCGAATTGATCGATGATAAAAAAAGCAGACTGATTGAGCGGGTCAAAAACCTGGTGGTGGAACTGGTACATCATTCCGAAGAACAACTGAACATCAATATGTCGGATTACCTGACGCAGTCTATTCCAATGGAATACAAATACCTGAGCAACCTGTTTTCAGAGGTTGAAGGAACAACAATCGAGAAGTTTTACATTGCTCAGCGCATCGAACGTGTGAAGGAACTGCTTGTATACGATGAACTTTCTCTCAGTGAAATTGCCGATCAAATGGGTTATAGCAGCGTAGCTTACCTAAGTACACAATTCAAGAAAGTTGTAGGACTCACACCCAGTCATTTCAAAAGCATAAAAGCAGCCAAACGCAAACCGCTTGATCTTTTGTAAAAGTTATAACTCTATCCGAAAATATCATAACGCATCCCCAACGGTTTTGGCTGAACTTTGCATAATAAAACAGAAATTATGGAAACAACAGACCGTGAATTGCTTTACATCCCACTCGAAGGAGTTGAGAGCGAGCATTGTGCAATGATCGTTGACAAGGGATTGAAAGAACTGGAAGGTGTTACAACACATAAGGTTGAGCTGAACAACAATCGTGCGATCATCAACGAAACAAAAGCGTTTAATATTTTACCAAACGCCGTGAAGGCTATCCGTGACCTGGGTTATGGTGTGACAACCGTGAAAAAGAATTTTCCGGTGTTGAACATGACTTGTGCGTCTTGTGCAATCAGTGCTCAAACAATTCTTGAAAGCACCAAAGGTGTTACCGGAGTATCGGTAAATTATGCCAACAACGTGGCGTCTGTCGAATACATTCCTACGATCACAAATCCAAAAGAATTGCAAAAAGCAATCCGTTCGATTGGTTACGATCTGATGATCGATGAAACGGAATCTGCAAATGATACGCTGGAAGAACTGCATAACCAAAAGTTCCGCAAGCTGAAAATGAAAACGCTTGGCGCAATCCTGTTGTCCATACCGGTTGTGACCATCGGAATGTTCTTTATGGATATGCCTTATGCGAATTACATCATGTGGATACTTTCAACACCCGTGATTGTCTGGCTTGGTAAAGATTTCTTTATCAACGCCTGGAAACAGGCAAAACACCGTTCGGCAAATATGGACACGCTCGTTGCTTTGAGTACAGGGATTGCATACCTGTTCAGTGTTTTCAATACCTTATTCATGGAATTCTGGCATAGCAAAGGGCTGCATGCACATGTCTATTTTGAAGCTGCAACAGTCGTGATTGCGTTTATCTTACTTGGAAAACTGCTCGAGGAAAAAGCAAAAGGCAATACTTCCTCAGCCTTGAAAAAGCTGATCGGGCTTCAACCGAAAACGGTAACAATCCTGAATGCCAATGGCGAATCGGAAGAAATTCCGATTGTAAAAGTCACTATCGGCGATACCATTGTTGTAAAACCGGGTGAAAAGATCGCTGTGGACGGGAAAGTCATTTCAGGAAAATCGTTCGTGGATGAAAGTATGCTGAGCGGTGAACCTTTGGCAGTGGAAAAAACCGAAGGTTCCGAAGTTTTTGCCGGAACGATTAATCAGAAAGGAAGTTTTCATTTCAAAACCGAAAAAGTGGGTGATGCAACGATGCTCGGTCAGATCATTAAAATGGTTCAGGACGCTCAGGGAAGTAAAGCCCCTGTTCAGAAACTCGTTGACAAAATTGCAGGAATTTTCGTTCCTATCGTACTCGGTATTTCCATCCTGACTCTGATTCTTTGGGTAACACTGGGAGCAGAAAACGGCTGGTCGCAAGGTATTCTTTCTCTTGTAACTGTACTCGTGATCGCTTGTCCTTGTGCTCTTGGGCTCGCAACCCCTACAGCAATAATGGTTGGCGTAGGAAAAGGAGCCGAAAACGGAATTCTGATCAAAGATGCCGAAAGCCTTGAACTTGGACGAAAAGTGAACGCAGTAGTGCTTGATAAAACAGGTACGATTACAGAAGGTAAACCAACCGTAACGGGCATTCAATGGCTGAACAATGACGCATCCTTACAATCTGTATTGTACAATATTGAAAAACAATCCGAGCACCCTTTGGCTGAATCAGTGATCAAACACCTGGCTCAAAGTGAGACACTTCCCGTTCATCACTTTGAAAGCATTACCGGATTCGGGGCGAAAGCAGAAGTAAATGGCAAAACTTACTTTGTAGGAAATAAAGCTTTGCTGGAGCAGAACCGCATTCCTATCGCAGAGGAATTGCTGGCAACAGCGAATGCATGGCTGGCAGAAGCGAAGACGGTCATTTTCTTTTCAGATAATGAGCAAGGACTTGCAGTCGTTGCCATTTCAGACGAAATCAAGGAAAGTTCCATAGAGGCTGTCCGGCAATTGAAACAATCCGGGATTGAAGTTTATATGTTAACCGGAGATAACAGTCAAACAGCTAAAGCTATCGCACAGAAAGCGGGTATCGACCATTACAAAGCAGAAGTGCTTCCGGCAGATAAATCGGCATTTGTGAAACAGCTGCAGGCAGAAGGTAAAGTTGTGGCGATGGTCGGAGACGGAATCAACGACAGCAACGCACTCACGCAGGCAGATGTCAGCATTGCTATGGGAAAAGGAAGTGATATTGCAATGGACGTTGCCAGAATGGTCATTATTTCTTCCGATCTGACCAAAATCCCGGTTGCATTCCAATTGTCAAAACAAACAGTTTCAGCGATCAAACAGAACCTCTTCTGGGCTTTTATCTATAATATCATCGGTATTCCGATAGCTGCCGGAGCGCTGTATCCTGTTAACGGGTTTTTGCTCAATCCGATGATTGCAGGCGCTGCCATGACTTTGAGCTCATTAAGCGTCGTAAGTAATAGTTTGCTGTTAAAATTCAGAAAGTTAAACAAGCAGTAAAAGTCATAAATCGTTCAGAAAATACTATAAGCGAAGGTGCATCAAAATGAACAACCTTTGTCTTATTCATCATCATTAAACAATATAAATCATGGAAACACTCCAGTTTAAAACAACAATCAAATGTTCAGGATGTCTTGAAAAAGTGACACCGTTCCTGAATGAACAGCTTACTCCGCAAGAATGGAACGTAGACATTTTCACTCCTGCCAAAATCCTTACGGTTAATTCGGATAAAATGACGGCAGAAGAAGTGGAAGAAAAAGTCAAACAAGCCGGATTCCAGATCGAACGAATCAAGGAATAGTCACATTATTCCAACAGTTTATAAATGAAAAAAGAGCATTGGACTTGTATCAAATGCTCTTTTTTTATGTCTTCATTTTCACTCCTGAACCGTTCCTTTTGTTCTGATCAAACGAAGCAAAAGGTAGATGACGTATCCAAGCGGGGCAAACATGATTGTTACTAATAAAACAGGTACAACCATCCAGTAAGGAATATTGTTTTTGACTGCATTGTTCTTTATCCATAAACCCACCAGAATATCAAAGGCAATGATATGTGCCCATGCGGCATCAATCAAATACGGATTGCGGAAAATAGTCGCAACACCGTCATAACTTAAAAAGCCCTTTGGCCCTCCCGACTCGCCGATATAAGCAAAATTCAGCCAGGTATAGATGAGTGAAATCATCACGACAAGGATTCCGGATACAAAGAAATCGCTGCGTTTCCAGAAACGGCTTAATACGATGATGCAAAACCATGCTGCGCCTGAGATACAGTTAATAAGCATGAAAATTTGTTCTGGTTTCATAATTTCTTTTTTTAGAAAATGTTGATACTCTGTTTAATCGAATTCCACGACGAAATTATTGGGAAACGATTCAATGGTGATTCCCGTTCCTCTTCCCACGCGTCCCGGAGCTCTTCGTACATTTTTGAGCCTTAGGATCGCCGCCGTAAATTCAGACAGGGTTACCGCATTGATATATTTACCGTAGCACTCATGCAAGGCAAAACCGTAGTTCATGTAAGTAGCATTCCGATCTCCGATGAATTGTTTCGGATTTGGAAAAGCTGCCGGGTCAAACATCGCTGCTGCCGTGAGCGCGAAAACTTTTCTCTTGGGCTTGATCCGGTAATTTTTTGTTCCTTTTCCGGATAATAACTGCTCGTTCTCATTGAATCGAATCACTCCCGGTTGAGCCGGATTAAAACGCAATGCTTCGCAAACATACCCGTACATTTTGTTCATGTCTTCCGCTTTTGCCACTTCAATGGCATCTTTCAAACTGTCTTTGCGGTTAAACAACTCATCCAGAATCAAGATGACTGATTTATTGGTTGTTTCCAGAATTCCGGTAATTAATCCTCCGATATTGCGCTGCAAACAATCGTCATCTACCCATTCATTCCCTGGTTCCTGCTGCATGATGATCAAGCGGTTAAACAGGTTGTCATCGAGTGTTTTTCCGTCTTTCAAATCCTGTTTTCTGTCTTTGATGATTTCCAGCAAGCAGTTTTTACGTTCATTTGCAGCTGTTAATGCCTCCTGATGTTTGATTTTGTTGTTCGTGAAATTCAGGAACAAATCGTAAAACAAATCTCTCAACCACATTTTCATCATGGTTTCAGTGGGTGCAGAAACTCCAAAATAATGGTCGATCAATCTGACCAGAATCACTTTGCAATAGCTGTTCGCTACGTCCACTTTTCCGTATTTCATTGAGTGGCGCAGAATTTCATCCGAAGAACTGCGGATAAAGCTTCGAATCAATTCCAGATCATCTTTCCGGGTTGCTTTTCGCACAAAGTCGCGCTCGCGGTCAAATTGAGGATTGTTGCGATCCATTCCCAGAAAAAAAGCTCCTTTTTGGTCCGACATTTTTTTTGAATTGATTTCTTCGATCGTAAAATCCAGATCGCGCGTCATCATTTCCACCAGAAGATCATTGCGATTGACTGTTGCCAATTTCACGAATGGCAAGCGAAGTACCGGAAATCTTTTCTGCAGGAAATAGAACAGCTTGTACTTTTTCTTTCCAAGACTGATCATGATTCGTTTTATGAGCTTTCCCAGAAAATTAGGTTCTGCCGGCAACTCGCTTTGCGGAAGCATTACAGGTCTGTCTTCCTGGTAAATCCGCAGTACAAATTGGCCGGCAGCCGAAGCCCTGAAGTTATAAACTGCTTTTCTGTAACTGTCCGGAATCTGGCTGATCGTAGGTAAAACTCCTCCAAATTCCACCGGAAGAATCATCGGTGCAGCACAAGCAACAAACGCCAGATCAGCAAGTGTAAACTCATCTCCCGTTAAATACCTTCTGCCATCTTTCAGCAAATCATCCACCTGATTAAACACGGTAGTTATTGCAGAAAGGTAATCCTCATTAGTGCCTTCGTGTAAATTGTATTTTTTGATGATTGCCCGTTTGATAAAAGGATACGTCAGCGTTACCCGAAGTGATTCAAGAAAAGAAATCCGTTCTTTGAAAATAGTTTTGGCCATTTTCTTTGTTGTCAATAATTGCGCATATTCATACTTGGTGACCTTATCCTTGAAAAAAGGACCGGTAAACAAGTGATAAAGATCCAGAACTTCCTCTTTCGCCTGTATTTCTGCAGGTAATAAGCGGTTTTTCGGCAAGCAGCGCTCTTCCCAGAAAGAGATAATGCTGTCTGTTGAATAAATCAGTGCATCTGTCATCTGAAGCGCCGGGCCGTTGCTTTCGCCTCTTCTTGTCACTTTGTGGATTTTTGATTGACTAATGACCGGAGCATGCAAAGCGTCTTTATACAAAATGGCATTTCTGTCCAATACCCATCGGGCAATTTCATCAGCGGTTCCTATTCCGTTACTCACCAGTTTAGGAGCTGCCTTGGAGTAGGAAAAATGCTTTACGAAATTAATTGTGTTAAGCTCATTATCTAGAATAGCCATAATACGGTGTTTTGCTTAATAAATAGTAGGAGTTGTTTTTGGAAGTCGTTACAGACTAAAGCGTTGAAAAATATTTGATCGCAGAAATGGATGGAAAAAAGAAGTACGCACCACCTTTAATCGTCACAAACTGCTGTAGATTTTCGATACACTTATTTACCGGTTCTCCTTGAATTGTAAAATTCTGAATGAGCGTTTCATCGGCAATATCAAGAGTTCCGATAATCGGATCGGGATCGTTGTAAAGGTTTTCGAACCGCGGATAATTGGCCCAGGTATGTTGAATAAACTCAAACTGTCCGGCAATATCCGCATTGAAACACATAAAGTGCAATCCGATTTCACCTTCAGCCGTATGATGCGTTGGTGTTCCTACCAACGGTTCACCATAACTTCTCCCCCGGCGAATGATCCGGTGCTTTTTCGTTAATTTCAAGGATCTGCTTGCCGTATTTCCTTCAAAGGAATCTCGCGGATTATTGCGGCGGATATGAGCTCCGAAAGGGCATTTTTGACCTGCTGTATCCGTTGCATGATAACCAAAGTTATCTTCTGTATTCAATCCTTCAGGTTCTTTATCCGGATAGTTGACCAAAGGTGCACCGTTTGGCCAGCGGCCAACCATTTTGGAAGCCAGTTTGATACTTTCGGTTTCATTCAGACTTCCGTCCTCATTTTTCGTGTTTTCATTCATCAGTTTCCAGAAAACATCCACACGTTCTTCCATTTTCCGGTACACCAGATAAGTACAATTGTGTCCCAAATCTCTTTTACCGGAGCCGGCTGCATCCAGTGAAAGCAAATGCAGATCTCCTTGCTCTTTTACGATGAAAGGTGTGTCCGGATATACGCCGTATTCGTTTTTATAACCCATCAGAAATTCTCCGGTGGCAACAGTATTTTCCGGGTTGCTGCCTGAGTGAATTCCTTCAATTGCCGGCTGTCCGACCCCGTCAAGAAAGCCCAAATGAACCTTATTGTCTTTCAGCAAACATCCGTCCAGTGGCATCAGAATCTGTAGTTTATGTGCGGAAAGAACCGGTTCTATTTCCTGACAATATTCCTGAAGTGTGGCCTCATTTTTTGCAAAAACCATCAGCATCACGTGAATATTCGTATCTGCCAGAGCCTTGTCTTTCGAATTCTCCGAGTTGGCACCAAATTCCCAGTTTTGAGGACTGCTGCTTCCCAAATCTCCGAGCAGGCGGTTGCGATGGTCAGTATCTATTCCTTCTCTGAATTCTCTGGAGAAACCATGAAGATTTTCTTCGTAAAGTCCCAGTGTTCTCAATCCGTTGGCTGTAATTGCCAGGTTGAGGCAGGTTGTTTGCGGATTGTGATTTCCATCAGAAATCGTATTGCTGATTTTACTCAACCATTCCTTAGCGAGAGTCGGATCTGTCATGGTCAGCAAATATTGGCGTGTGGCCCGCATTTTTCCATAACCTTTTAGAAGGAATCCTTGTATGTCTTGCTTTTCTATTGTTTCCATTTATATCAGTGAATTCGTGAGGTTTTGTTTTTGTTGTGTGGTCAGATTCGGGCTAAAAACTGTTTTGCCCTGCGTTCGCTTAGCTTTTTACTGAGTTGATTGCGAACAATTGTATTGTTGTTGATGTTTTTGATCGATTGCAAGGTATCAGCGGCATACCAGATCTGTGTTTGAATCTGAGTATATCTCGCCCACGCTAAAAACTGACGTTCGTTGTAAGCTCCTTTTGTAATCAGCATAAACGCCTTGGGGAAACCTTTCGTATTGCTGAAAATTCCGGTAAGTCCCCAGCCCGACTTGTCAATGAAATCGCCCAGATATTGGGTCCAGCTTCCGTCAAAGTTGCTGAAAAAGAGCATTCGTTTCTTGTCGTTGATCTGTACCCAGCGTGCAAAGTGAATCGTCGGAATTCCCATCAATTTACCTTTCACAAACAAGAACTTTATAAGTACACGGGCAAACAGGTAGAACCCATTTACGGTGATTAACCGCGCTTTTCCGGGTTTCATATTGATGACCTGTGAGAATTGGTTTTGATAGAAAAAATCCTCGTCCTTTTCCATTTTCCTCAGCGGTCCGTCGGCCAATTGATTGGGTGTCAAACCCAGCGGCTTATCTGTTCGTTCGTGGAAGATCTGAATATAAACTGCCCAAAGAAGAATTACCGGGAGCAAAACGATCAGGATTATCCCGGCAAAGATCACTCCCAAAATGTTGATTTTCGGAGTTTTGATCCGCGATTTCGCCCAGGAAAATTCCGGTTTTGAAAAGATCGAATGCTGCAAAGACTGATGGATTTCCTGTGCACTCATCCCCTTCCAGTCTTTTCCTCTGATCAGATTCCGCAATGATTGGTGCAACTCTTTTTCCGCAGCGATTACAGACAAAGTTCTGCCGGGTGCTCCCCGATAGAATGCGGCTTCTTTCAACCGCGACTGAGTGAGAAATGCCAACCTGTTTTCGGGGGAATATCCGGTTGCGTGTTCGTAAAGAATATCCAGCAATGGCGCAAGTTTTACCGCCAGATCGTTCAGATGAGTGTCTATATCGCCATCAAAATTAGAAGAGAAAACGAGCTGCATCGGAAGTACTTCCTGACCAATGGTAACACTATCGACAATGACCCATCTGGCATAGTGGATGGTTCCTAATGTTCGTAGTGCCTCTTTGCATGCTTCCTTGTTTTCTGATAGAACCGTCCTTAAATGGTCAGTATACCGGTCGTCGAATGACGCAATTAATGTCAACGCTTGCTGAGTCATGTGAATAGTGTGTTACAAAAAGTTATTTCGGCTTTCGGTGATGAAATTATTATTAAAAGTTAAAATAACAAGCGAATTTTAAATTATTTATCCGCTTTTACAGAAATTTATCCGGCTTGTAACTCTCATGAAGTAAGCAAAATAGGTCGATTCAGGATAATTTTTACGGATCAAAAAAATATTCATCCGAAACAAAGGAAGCTCATTTTGTCTGTGCTGAAAAAAGAGAAATAAACTTAGAAAGCCGCATTCATACTCATGTAAAATTCGCCTCGTTTGGAATCCTTACTGGTTGTGAAACTGTATTTGTTCCAGGCATAATCAAAACTCAATGTAGTTCTCGATTTTTCACTCAGAATAAAACGCAAACCAAGTCCGTAACCCGGATTTACAAAGCGAAATTTACCGTCGTATTTTAATGGTTCTCCCATCGCCATCAGGTATTCTTTCTTTTCGCTCAGTGAATGGGCATTGACAAAAACGACTCCATTGATAAATTTCCAGATATGTCTTCTGTATTCCACTTCTGCCGAAACATAATTGTCTCCTCTGTAGCGGAATCCTGGAATTCCTCTTGTTCCGGTTGAATTCGGATCGGTATTGTTTGCCGGCATGTTGATGTAAGGACCATTTCCCGCCATAAATACCATGTAGGAGCGCACCCCGATGACGTTTTTGTAGGATCCAAGCATGAAATATTGTCTGTAATCAATTTTTCCAACGCCAAAATTCTCATCATTTCCGAAGTTTTTGATGTACAGATTGTAATTGAAGTTGAAATATGCTCCTTTTCTTGGCGTGTTGATGTTATCCCGGGAATCGTGCGTAACACCCACTTTTAATCCGTTGGTGAAAACAGACTTTCCTGTTCCGTAAGGATAAAGCTGAAACGGAGTTTTGAAATATTTCGCCTGAATAGCTTCCGAAGATTGACTTCCCCAATCTGAAACAAAAGAACCGGGAATCTGTGAATCCTTGATCACGAAAGGCAGTGTTTTGTCAACCGAATTCCAAAACTGCACCGCATCCTGATTTCGGTTACTTCCGATGTAATCTACCGCGTGCTGTACGTTGTTATCGGATTGTTCGTACACATAATTGATGTTGATTCCTCCGCCAAAAAACCAATTATCTCCTACTTTTTTCAAGAGCATCTGATCTATTGAAAAACCGTTATTCTCCAATTGTGACGCCCATTTATCCGGAGTATCCGAACCAACTCCCCAGGTAAACATCGGGAAAATACGCCAATTCAAACTTCCCTGCAAAATCCATTTTTCGTCTTTGAAATACAAAAAGTTTTTAATCGCCAGAGTAGACTGTTCATTCGTTGTATACACTCCCGACAAAGTAATGGCTGAAAACCGGGTTGTTTTATAATCACCACCGATCACAAAAGCGCCATTTACAACACCTCCGTATGCTACTCCAACTACCGGATTGGATGAAATCACGGGAATCGCACTGATATAGACTTTCTTTTGTTTTACGGGTTTGTCTTTCTTTTCGGCTTTCTTCTTTTTGGAGGTGAAAAACTCGAAAATGGACATTTCCTCGTTGCTTTTTTCTTTTTCCTGTGATCTGGAATAAGGCACTGTCAATAGAATCAGCACCAAAATGTAGCAGCACTTTTTCATAGCTTATTTCGTTAAGGATTACTTTTTACTCAAGAGAAATTTTGCTACCGCGTGATAAGCCGGCAACGAATAAGGATCATTTGCGGCATTGCCGGCAACGGGATTTGAAGCAAATCTGACGAGCACCATTTCGGCTTTGGGATCGATATAAATTGTTTGACCGTGTACACCACGTGCGCAAAAAGCGCCATTCTCATTGTTTGTGATCCACCACATATTTCGATAACTCCAGCCTTTGAGAAGCGCATAACCTGCTTTTTCAAAGTTTGCTTTGTCGCCTCCTTTTTTGATGTCTTCTATTGCTTCTTTCGGAATAATCTGTTGTCCGTTCGCAAATCCATCGTTCCGGATTAATTCTCCGAAGCGCGCCATATCCCGCAATCCCATATTGAATCCGCCTCCCGCAAAAGGAATTCCGGATTCATCCACCGAAAAATAAGCATCCTGTCCGGCTCCCATTTTCTTCCAGATTTTCTCAGAAAGCACTTCCGCAACTGATTTTCCTGTAATTCTGGAAATGATCCATCCCAACACATCCGAATTGACTGTTTTGTATCCAAAAGCAGTTCCGTGTTCTCCCTTCTTTTTCACCAAAGGCAGGTATTCATAATAAGTTCTTGGCCCTTCATATCCTTTTGGTTTGGGGAGCGGATTTCCGGCAGCGGAAAATTGCCAGATCTCAGCATTCGGATCCGCATAATCTTCACTAAACTGCAGAGCCGTCGTCATATCAAGTACTTCTCTTACCGTTGCATCTCCAAAGGCAGAATTTGCCAGTTCGGGAACGTAAAACGAGACTTTTTTAGCTGGATCGATCAATCCTTCATACACGAGTAAAATGCCCAATGTCCCCACGATTGATTTTGTGACAGACATCGCCGCATGCTGACCATCTGCTTTCAGTGCACCAAAATACTTTTCGTAAACGATTGTTCCTTTGTGCATCACAATGATTCCGTCCGCATAGGTTTGTGACAAGGATTCTTTCAGGGTCATTTTTGACGTGGAACCCAGAGGTGTGAATGTGATTTCATCCATGCCCGGATACAAGTTCTCCGAAATATTACTTGCAGCTCCCAAACCTTTCGGAACATTGACCGTTGGCATAAACTGCCGCATGTGAGCAACGCTCCATCTCAAAGCCGGAAATTGAAAAAAGCTTCCGTCGGCAAAATAAACGATCCGGTCTGCGGGTGGTGGAAAACCGGTCATCCACCCCATTTTTACTGGATCACTCTCCTCCGCATTTAAAAACGTTTTTTTCTCCTGTGCAAGGATCTCCTGATTGAAAAAGAGAATCGTGACCAGGATTAGTAATGGATGATGCATATAGAAAAAAACGGTCCGTTTCAGTGGGTAATTAACTTCCATACTTTCAAATATTGGTTAATACTCTTCAAATTGATACGACAATTAAATCATCTGCTCAATCTATCCTTACCCGGATATAATAGTGGTGTTCTTTCTGGAAGATAGCCCTAATTATCCTGGAAACCTAATCATTTATTGATACGAATTCGCATTTAACATATCCGGAAATTGAATCACAACCTGATCTGAATCTTTCCGGAAAAGAAAAAGCCTCACATTTCTATGAAGCTTTTTGCGATTCTAAAGGGTGTCAATTTTGATTTTTGATGGAGATCACTCCTATCCCATTCTCAATGCTCAAACGCATCCCTGAAAAGAGAAAAGTCCAATAATCATGTGAGTTGGAGTGTGAGTGAAGAGAGAGGAAAAACACCAAACTCAGTCCATTTTTATTCTTTCTTTTAAACGTTGTTTTGCTTTTTTTACTCCGTTTTCAGTAATACACATGATATTGGCTATTTCTTTGTTTGAAAACTCCAACTTGACCAATGCTGCAAGGCGCAGATTAGGTGTTGTAAGTGTCGGAAACTGACGTTTCAATTCCGACAGGTAACCACCGTGTATTTTATCAAACTCGGACATAAAAGCCAGCCAGTCGTTTTCCAAAGTCACTTTATTGATTAAGTTTTCTTCAAGCGCGGAATTTTCCCCGCTTTCCAATAATTGAATCAGCTTATTCTTCTTGTTTATTTCTTCGGTGAGCAAATTGAGGCGTTGGACAAGTAATTCCTCTTCCAGTTTTTGGTTCTGAATTTTAGCATCCGCTTCAGCAACCTTACTTTTTCTCAACTTGTTTTTAATGAACAGAATGTAAACGACTCCTGACAATAACAATACTAAAACAAGCCCCAGTAAGATGGTGAATCTCCGCGCTTTTTGTTCTTTTTCCCTTAAATCATTTTGCCGTTTTACTTCCAGTTTGAGCAGTTTATTCTCCTGTTCTTTGAGCTTTGTTTCATAACGGACTTCCAGGTGAAGGAGCTCCCGGTTATATTCGATATTATTCAAACTATCGTAATACAAAAATGCGGAATCTTTCAACGCTATTACTTGTTCAAAATTTCCGGATCTGCGATGTGCCTCCGATAAATTATCATAACTTAAGTATAAAGCGTCAATACTTCCTTCCAGATAAGCTTGTTCTCTGGATTTGTTAAAATAGGCGATCGCTTGCGGATAATTCTTCATGTCGAGATACGCCGCACCAATATTGTTATAAGAGACTCCCAAATCTTTTATCCCGTACATCTGCTCCTCATACTCCAGCGATTTCAGCAGAAAGACGAGTGCTTTTGCGTATTCCTTCTTATCATAATAAACATTTCCCAATGCACTGTATGAAAAACACAATTTTTCTTTATCACCTGTTTTGAGCGCATATTCATGGGAAAGATTCACATAGTACAAAGCTGAATCCTGTTTATTCAATGACGAATAAATCTGTCCTAAAGCAGCATAGGAATCATTTAGTCTTCCTTCCAATTCCGGTTTGTCTTTCACTAAGCTGATGGTACGAAGAGCCCATTCTTTTCCTTCCCTATAACGATCTTTGCCAATGAAATAGTTCATGAAACCGGAATACTGATCGGCAATTAATTGAACATTATTTGTTTTCTCTGCCAGTTCGATTGCCGATGTGAAATGGGTGTAACTTTTAGAATGATTTCCTAGTTTGTGGTAACCCTGAGCCAGCATACCGTGAATATTTGATCTACGTTCAATAGCCAGGTATTTCTTTTTTTTCTGATTGAACGATTCGAGGAAACGAATGCCCTGAGCGAATTGACCCTGACTATAATAAATAAACGTTTTCTTCATTATAGCGCTTGCAAGTAAGTCGTAGTTCTTTTTCTTTTCGGCTAAGTCAATTGCTTTATCTAAAAACAAATGAGCTTTCTTAAAATTATTCGACACTTGCTGGTAGCTCACACCAAGGTAACTATAGAGTAATATCTTGTCCCGATCGGATGTCAGGCCGTTTAATTTCTCAGCGCGTTCAAAGGGAGCAATACACTTCGAGTATTCAAAGAGCATATAGAAATAGATTCCTCGATCTAATGCTAATTTGGCTTCGTACTGTTTTAAAGGAATCAGTTTCTTCTGTCTGATTAATTTTTCCTCGATTTGAAGAATGGCCAGTAGTGTATCAGCATCCGCACTTCTGTGCAAACGAATGAATTTTTCGTGTTGTTGATTGAACTGATTTTGTCCAGGCAGTTTTCCAATAAACACACATTGAAATAAGAGTAAAAAGCAGAGTCGATGCATTTGGTGAAATTAGAAAAGATTTTTGGTACAAATAGGAGTACAAATGGTGTACACCCCCGTCAGAAGTGAATTATTCGAGCTAGGTTTGAAAAAAAACAACCTATGAAATATTATTCAATTGTCTCTTTCATGCTGATAACTGCTTCGGCAAAAGCTCAGGAAACTCCTGTAAAAATCAATGAGTATAAATCGTTTGGAATTACATACAGTAGTTATGCTAAACCAAAAGCAAGTGATTTGTATATCAGTCAATTTTTGACGCAAGACAGGCCATACGATTATGTACGCAGGAATCAAGGAATTACTGTACAGTATTCACAAATGAATTTCATCAAAAACTGTGGTCTGGAATTCGGAATTGGAGTTGAACTGATGCTTTTAAATAATGAATTTAATTTCACCTTATCAGGTATTCCATCTGAAAAGAATACGTTTAAATTGAATCCTGCTCGTTCCAGCATCGCAAATGTAATTCTGCCATTACATTATGTCCATCGAATCGAGTTAGGCAAGGGTTTTACCCTCTTTCCGAAAATTGGTCTGGATACCAAAATACTTTTTCACCGCCAAACTGTAGAAGGATCAAACTTCACTGATAGTGAGAACTTCTTAAATTACAGGGTCAGTCATGAAACAACCAATAGCCGCTATAACTACTCAAGAACTCCGCTGGAAAATATTTTCTTCAACGGAACAATCGGGTTTTCACTGGCCTGGTCGACAAAGAAACGAGCAATATTCGGCATCCAATTCGCCTTTAGCAAGCAGCTATTCAGGAATACGCTTCTAACCCGCATTAACAATATTGTTCATAAACAAAACGGCCAAATCGCTTATGACACAACCTCAGACCAGCATCAATCAAGTGATTTCTTAGCAGAAAACAAGATGACGAATTTCTCCATCGGGCTTTCTTATATGTTTGGAAATAAGTAATTGATTCAGCGAATCAATAGTCTAAATAACGGGTAAAAGCAATTACGCATTTACCTGCTCTTCGTTCTCACTCTGAAAAGAAAAAAGCATCACTTTCGTAATGCTTTTTTCTTTTGTGAATCTGTAGATTGAGATCTCGAACTTTTGGACTTTAAAATATCAATGTTGTATTATGATTTTTTTGTTTTCGATCAACGTACCGTCACGGAAAAGATTCACAAAGTAAACCCCTTCCACCTGTTCTTTAAGATCCATTTCAAGGTACTCCTGATTCTTGTCCAATACGATTTCCTTCACTATTCTTGAAGTTACATCCATCAACGTAATCGTGTAATTTCCGGAGATTTCCGTAACATACTCGATATCAAGTTTAGTATTGGCCGGATTGGGGTACACTTTAAAGATCGATTCAGATACATCAGAGAACTCCTCTCCATCCTGAAACAAGCTCTTGTAATTGTAGCTACATCCTTTTACATTTCTTGGCAACACTACGGATACAGCTCTGTCATACCACCCAGTCTGCGTATATGTTACTTCATGCACTGATTTATCCTTATTGATGTAGAAGAAACGATCCTGACCCACCAGGCGAATATCACCGGCAACGTCCGTCATGTTGTAGTCAAAAGGAAAAGCATACCACACTCCGCCAGACTTGTAAATATTTGCCATCCGGCCGGCCATATCTTTATAAAAGATTCTGTCCATTCCCGGATCTTTTACCATATATCCATCTACGGAATAGTTCGGATCATTCGAAGCTGTGATGAGTGTTTGACCTCCGTACGCCTTCGTGGTGTTATTCCAGGAAAGTGTTTCGATTTGGTTCGTTACCGTTTTGTAATAAACATCACCATTTTGTGGATCAATCATTGTTTCTCCCGTACTAATCGTTCCTGAAATGGCTCCAATTTGCCAACCCGGAGATTCATACAGGTAACGAACTTTATTATCTGAATTTAAAAATGTCAGGTGTGTCTGTGGATAAGTTGCTGCTGCCAGATGTCCCACAACAGTTAATCCACCATAGGCACTCGAAGGAAGCATTGAATCATAAACATTCGTTGTAGGATTGAAACGATGGATGTAATTATCATCTCCGATAAAAAATACTCCATCCTGACGCCAAATGATATCACTTTTCACATTCATACCTACCGGTAAATTCAATTGCTGAATTAAAGGTGAAGCTGTAAGCGGCATGATCATCTGGTACATTTTCTGGTCAGTTCCCTTAAAATAGACCTTCGTTTGTGCCGAATTGACAGCCAGCCAGCCTTCTGCCCGAACGGCTCCCCAGCCCCCTTGCGGAGTGATCAGGTAATGATTCCATCTCCACATATTACCATTCGTTTCCCAGACAATTTTATGTAAAAGTTGATCGGATCCTACATAGATCATTGCATCTGTACCAATGGGTAACAGATTGTTGCGACTGTCATCTTTTGAAGGAAAAGTGTAAGTTGAATTAAATATATTATGAATTCCTTCAAACGACTGATCTACTGTGATAGTTACATTGTTTACTCCTGAGCCAAAATAATACTTCGTTCCTGACTGGGATAGCGGTGCAGGATTAAAAGTATAAGTGTTGTATGTTACGTTTCCAACATATGTTCCGCAATTATTAAACCTTCCAAGACGACGTCCCATTGAACCTGCATCCTGAATAGTTGCATAGTTCCCGGTTATATAGTCCAATCCTCCGTATACATTTCCATACGTTTTCAGATCAAGTACCTTTCCCTCACAAGGATCGTTATCCGGGGTAACTATTGGTTGAGAAACCTGTCCCAAAACTTTAAAAATAGTCACACAACTATCTGTCGCGCTACACCCTCTTGAATCCGTTATTTTTAAGGTTGGGACAACTGATTCATACAAAGGAAGTGTAGTTGGATTATACACCGTTGGATCAACAAATACCTGACTTGGAAACCACTGATAAGTATATGGAGGAAGTCCTCCGGATCCAAGGATATAAACAGAATTAGGAATCGTAGCTCCCACAGGAATAGTTACAAGCTGTGGCCTGTTAGCAACTATCGGTGGAGAATAAGTAATATTCACCTGATCTCTGGCCCTGCATCCATTGGAATCTTTTACCTCCAATGTATAGGTTTTTGTTGCATTGGGCAAAGCCAGATTTTGATCATACACAGATGGCTCAACCCATAAATAATCGTATGGAGGTGTTCCTCCTGAAGCACTTCCGGTAATTGTTTTAAGATCCGGAGCACAGGAATAAGTATCTGGTCCGGCATTGGCTGCAAGTGTATAATTATTCTGTACCCCTATCGCGATCGACGAAGCCACCGGACAGCCATAAGGATCTTTTGCGCTAAATTGATAAACAGTCGTCGCATATGGCGAAACCGTTGTTTTACTTAAAGTTGGGGTAATCAGTACGGTTGGCAGTAAGGTGGAACCCGATAAATAGTTGATATCGTAATAAATACCGTATGGTCCGTTGATATTACCTGTAATGTTTACATCATGTCCCGGGCAACCATTGTTGTAATCTGCGGTTAAGTTAACAGTCGCTTGAGGAGCTTGAATATCTACTTCGTAAACAAACGTTGCTGTACATCCATTCGCATCCGTTGCAGTAAGTGTATAATAATGTAAACCGAGTCCTGCAATAGCTGGATTGATGATTGTATTGATGGAATTGGTAGGTGAAAGCCCCGGTGCAGCAGTCCATTGAAATGTTGTGAAACCGATATTTCCGGTCACGCTGGAAGGTCCTATCATAAACCAGCCTCCAAGTGAACATTTCTTAACGGGAGCTGGTGCGGGGTTTGCTTTGATATTCCCTACTTTGACCAGAGTGCTTTTTGAAGTGGTACATCCGAAAGGTGAAGTAACAGATAAGGTAATCGTTTCATCATGTGTCAACACATAGATTGATGGATACTTCGGGTCAGTAGCATAATCAATATTCGCAGCGGTACTGGGGTAATTTCCAAGTGCCCAGCTGTAAGTGCTACCTGTTGGAGTTGATACACCTGTAACGGCATTCGCTGTATATAAAACCCCGAAATTACAGCGATTAACTTGTGGAAGCATCGCGATAGTCGGAGCATAGTCTACAGAAACATGAACAGTGACATAATTATGACCCGCGGGGCTATAAATATCCAGATAAATATCCGTTTGAAAAGGAAAACTTGTACCCGGAGGAAAATCAAGATAGATACGTTTATTCCCACTTGCCAGACCTATTGTGTTTTGAGTATAATAAGTTGAATTGGGGTGTGAAGGCCCATCCACTACATATGGTGAGGGTTGGGGATTAGTATTAGCAGGACCGTCCCAATAATTTATCGCAAAACTTTTGTAGCCTGTCCCTGTCTGTCCATCCCAGTGATATAAATCCGGTGAACCTCCACTTATTTGTAAATCGAAGTAGGCAGAAATTGCGGGCTTATCATTCCAATAGCAGTTCACTGTGGGCTGTGTAATGGTTGCAACAAATGATCCTGTTGTTACAACATTAAGTAACGCTTTCGTGATTGCGGCTTCAGCATTGATTCTTCCATACCCCAATTCATTGCTCCAACTGCCACTTGGTACCGGATAACCGCCATTTGCTGTATAGCTATACCCTCCAACTTTATCACAAGTACTTTCTATGATTTGCCTGGCTTCGGTCTGGGTCAATGAAGGTTTTACACTTAATATCAATCCCATTAACGCAGCGGCATAGGGGCTTGCATAGGAAGTACCATTTATTGTTGTATAACTACCAGTTGCACCAATGGTATCCCCATACATATCTACCCTGTCTGTTGTAATGACACCGTCTCCCGGAGCTGCTATATCCAATCCCAACGAATAGTCTGAATAACTTGCTTTCATATCCGCGGAAGTAGTCGCACCTACAGCAATTGCAGCTGGTACTGAAGCTGGATAGGTAATAGTCGTAGACGAATTGTTTCCGGAAGCAAAAAAGATAGGACACCCTTTGCCTTGTCTTCCAAGAGTACTCGCAAAAGTAATTTCATTACTTAGAAGAGTTGAAGGTAGGGCATTGCCCCAGGAGTTGGTAATCACATCTGCTCCATTGTTATAGGCATAATGAATTGCGTTTCTCAAAATGAGAGTATTTGTAATCAAAATCGATCCTGATGTTTCGCCAACCCTAATAGGCATTATTTTACAATTGTATGCTAATCCAACGAGCCCGACACCATTATTTCCTTTTGCACCCAATACTCCGGCAACCCTGGTGCCATGAATATCTCCCTTGACAAGTGGTCCTCCAAAAGTGTTTAGTACTGTTTGCCCACTAGCTGAAATGGAGTCAAAAGAAGCATCAAATCCGTTGATCAATTTACCCGAAAATTCAGGGTGTTGTAAATCTACACCGTCATCCAAAACAGCAATGACTATATTAGGACTTCCGCCGGCTAGTGCACCCATTTTATTCCATGCATTGCTCGCTTCTACTTTTGAATGTGCATATTGGCTGGAATATAAAGGGTCGTTGAATGCATATTGTTGAACAAACATGATGAAATTGGGTTCTACAAACTCAAAAAAGTCTGTAGCTTTTAACAGTCCAATACCCGTAAATTGGGCAAGCATTTTATTCTTGGGAATAGAAATCAAGAGATGGTTTGTCAAGTCACCAATAGTACCATTATTGATGATCTCACTTGCTTTGAACAGATCATCAAGGTCCTTTTCGCTAACACCACTCTTGACTTTTACTATTAATTGATTGGTTAAAGCAACCGTTATATCTCCATGGGTAACTAGTGCAGAAGCGAGTTTAATATAAGGGCTTTTATTGAGTAGTTCCAGCAGGGTCTTTATTTGCGCCTGCGTATAATTCTGGTTCAGTTTTATAATTTGCTTATGGTTCTCCGGCTCACCGGAAGCTGCAATGTTCATCATGTCATTTCCGAACCAATCCCCCATGTAGGGCCTCTCGACGGATTCATTGTACTGAACAAAGATCTTGTTTTTCACAAGTTCAAAGTTCATTTCCACACCATCTAGCGTGCAGCTAAATTGCGCGATTCCTGCATTTACAAAAAGCAGGAAAAATAATAGGAGCTTTTTTTTCATGGATTTAGAGTTTAAGTTATGCTAATGATTCATATGATTAAGTAACAAGTTAATGCTCTTTACATATTCATCATTTGTGACTAAACTAAGACAAATCAATTAGTACTCTATTACCGCAGGATAGCTTTTTTGCACACTGTTATTTTTATTTTGACTAATAAAAAACGAACGAAAATAAAGCAAAAGAAAAGCGCAAACACTTAAAACTGACTTCTAAGTGTTTGCGCTAAACCTGCTTTTATTCACCCCTATTATAAATTTTGCCGGACTTTTGTGACTTTGAATTCTGTTCGTCTGTTTTGCTGATGCGCTTCTTCCGAACAAATGACTCCGTTGCCACACTGATTTACCAATACTTTCTCTCCATATCCTTTGTAAGTAAGTCGTGAAGAGTCAATTCCATTAGCAATCAGGTATTGAACCACGGCGTAGGCCCGCTTATCGGAAAGCACAAAATTGTACTGATCATTCCCGCGGGAATCCGTATGCGATCCCAATTCAATCTCAATAGTCGGATTGTCTTTCAGAATACGAACAAGTTTATCCAGCTCAAGAGCTGCATCGGCACGAATATTCCATTTATTGTAATCGTAATAGATATTCTCAACCACAATCGGTTTATCAATCACAATCGGTTCAACCAGGAAATTGGCATAAAAATCCTGAGAATACTTCAAGCCCATTGTTGACACTTCATTCGTTTCTGAGGAACAGCCAAATTTAGTACAGTATAGCTTGTAGTACACTTCCGGACTTAGTTTGATTTTAAACTTCCCTTCTTTATCCGTAACAGCGGTCATGACCTGATTTGTTTTAGAATCGGTCAGCTCCACAGCAACTCCTTCAACGGGCAGATTTGTTCCTTTTTCGAGCGCTGTTCCATACAAGATAAATGTTGGTGCATGATGCTCAAAAGCGTACATTTTATCCGAATCTGAACGCGATGAGGAAACAAAACCGGAATGATTATCCATGTTTACCGAATACGCAAAATCATCATCGGTAGAATTTAACGGATAATTCAGGTTTTCCGGATTTGCCCATTTTTCACCGTCAAAGTAGGTTATAAACACATCCAATCCTCCCATAGAGTTGTGTGCATCGGATGAAAAATAGAGTGCTCCGTCTGTGTTAATGAAGGGAAACATCTCATTTCCGGAAGTGTTGAGTTCGGATCCAAGATTTTGTGGTTGAGACCATCCGTCAACCGTCCAAACACTTTTATACAAATCCGTTCCACCATAACCACCGGGCATATCCGACACAAAATAAAGTTCCTGTCCATCAGCCGACAACGTAGGATGTCCACAATCGTAATCATCGCTGTTGTATGGAAATTCCTCCAGATTTTTCCACTTTCCGCCAGTAAGCACAGCTTTGAAAATCTTCAGGTTGTTTTCATTTTCCTCATTTACCTCCATTTTACGTTTGAAGTAATTACTGCGGGTAAAATAGACCGTTTTTCCATCCTGCGAAAAAGTTGCCGGTCCTTCATGAAACTTGCTGTTGATATCCCCCTGAAGAAGACGCGGCTCGAGCCAGGCTCCACTTGAATCTTTTTCCATTTGGTACAGATCAAGATAGGAATTCCCTGTCCAGGCTGTGGCTTTTTTACCCGAAAACACCGCTTTATCAGCCGTAAAAACAGCTCCGTTTTGGTATTCCACCATACTGAATGTATTGGTAAATTGTTCTTCCAGAATCGGAGTTAACGTATAGAGCGTTGTATCGATGTAACGGTCTTTAATGGACCGGCATGAACTCAGTAACATTTGCGCAACGTTGTCATCCGGATTCACCTTCAGGTACTTTTCAAACCATTCGGCAGCAAGTTGATGTTTTCCATTGTACATCAGTGTTTTTGCATAATTGAAATACCCGTTTGCCGGAACATCGGAATGTCCTGATGCATGTGCGTATTTCGTTTCGGCTGAATCCAGATTACCGGTTTTAAAGTAAGAATCCGCCAATCTGATTTCCGTAGAAGTTTTATGCGTTTTTTCATCTATCTTTTCATAGTGATGAATCGCTTCCTGATAAGCCAGGGCATCATAACTTCGATCTCCCTGCACTTCATGAAAATCTGTACAGGCAGCGAGTAATACACCAGTAAAGCCCGCTATTAAAAGTCTGAATCTTTTTGTTTTCATAATGCAAGAATTTAGAAGTAACGAGGTGTTTTAACTTTAATCAAATCTCTTCCGAAATCAATTCCAAGCATAATTTCGTGAGATCCGTTGGAATATTTGCGCACAGCCGTTGTTGTGATATCATAAGCATATCCAATGCGGAAAAAACTATTTATCTGATACTCTACAAGAAAAACAACAGCATCTCTGGTTCTGTAAGAAACCCCTGCAGAAATCATGTCTTTGTAGTATACCGAAAAATTGATATCCGCTTCCAGTGGTGCGTGCGCTACATATTTCAGCAATACGGAAGGTTTGATTTTAACCGCTGGTGAACAAGTGAACACATATCCTCCCGTAAGCAGATAATGTCTGCGCAAAAATGAAGCTTTGCTCAAATCAAAATTGAAGTTGTAATCATTCTGATAAGCAAACAGAGTCGGAATAGAAATCCCGATATAGTGACGTTCCCCGAAGTGATAAACTCCGACACCAAAACTCGGAACATACTTCCCATTGATATTCTCACTGAATACCTGGTCTTCCTGATCCCAAATCAGAAGGTCCTGCAAACGCCCGTTGAACTGAGACAGACTGACACTAACCCCCATTGCCAGTTTGGATGTGGCAGAAGTACGGATCTGATAGGCATAATTGGCAGAAAGTTTGTTGTGCGTACTCACACCAATCTTGTCATACATGAAACTGACTCCAAGTCCCATGTTTCTTCCTCCAATCGGCCCGTCTACAGCTAAAATAGCAGTTTCAGGAGTACCGCTCATACCAACCCATTGTTTGCGATAAGTCATAGTGGATGACCAATATTTATGAGATCCGGAATATGCAGGATTTAAGAACAATCCGTTAAACATATATTGACTCAGCATCGGATCTTGCTGTGCTATCGTCTGGCCCCCGGCCAACACTCCCAGCATGATTAAAATGAACTTTTTCATCTCAATAATCTTTTGATGATTACTATTTTCTTCTCAGGTCTACATACCCCTGAAGTACCTTATCTTTTCCTCCAACAACCACGTTGAGTATCACGAAATAGGTTGCATCCGGCAACGCATCACCAGCATTGTTTTCACCATACCATTCATCAGCATAGCTGTCTCTCTGGTACACGATGTTACCCCATCGGTTAAACACCTTAATGGAATTTTCCGGGTAACTTTTGATTCCGTGAACAACAAAGTAGTCATTGTCGCCATCTGCGTTCGGCGAGAAACCTTGCGGCATTTCCAACACATCCGGCTGTCTGAGCTCTACAACAACTGTCGCAGTACAACCATTGCCATCTGTAACGCTAAGCGAGTATCCTCCTGCACTCAGGTTACTGATCTGGTTCGTTGTATCTGTTGTTGACCAGGAGTAAGAATATGGTATTGTTCCACCGGAAACCAGTGCAGAAATGGAACCGTCAGAGCCACCATTCGTGCTGATGTTGTAACCAAGTAAATAACTGGACAGCGTCAGATCAATGCTGAGTGAATCCGGTTCTCCGACAAAAACTTCCAATACAACAGTACAACCGTATTCATCTGTAATCAACACGGAATATGTACCACCGGAAAGATCTGTCTGGTGTGCACCGACACCACCGTTTGACCACTGATAGGTGTACGGTTCGTTTCCATTGGAAATCACTACTGTCGCTTCACCATTGTCATCGCCGTAGCAGGAAACATCCGTTACCATCGCTGCAGCATTCAGATTGGTTACAGACAAAATGACTCCTGAATAGGCCACCTGACAGCCGTTCGCATCTGTTACCAGAACGTTGTAAGAACCGGCAGATGCATTATTCAAGTTCTGATTCGACGTACCGTTAGACCAATCATACCCATACGATGTAGTTCCTCCGGTAACTTGTATTTGAATGGAACCGTTGGAAGCATTACATGTTGCATTGATAATCACCGCCTGAAGCATTAGTGAATCCGGCTGAGTAATCGTTGTACTGAAAGTCAGAACACATCCATTGGCATCTGTCACCGTAAGGTTGTAATTTCCTGCTGACAGGTTGCTTAAATCAGGAGTTTGTTCTCCACTCAACCAGTTGTAAGTATATGGCAATGTACCGCCACTCACACTTGTTTGGATAGAACCATTATTCGCATTGTAACAACTCAATTGATTTAATCTTGTTTCAATACCAAGTGCCTCAGGTTCCGTAATGGTAACCGTATCGGCAGTCATACAACCGTGATTGTCGATAATAGCCACCGTGTAAGTTCCCGGAGACAGATTCGTTAAATCTTCTGAAGTTGCGTTGTTCGACCAATTGGTTTGATATGGAGCTGTTCCGTTGCTTATTTGCAAATCAACACTGGCATCACCAAATCCGTTACAAGAAACCTGATCAATCGCCGTTGCGCTGACCGGTGTCGGGTATATTCGCACAGTGAATGAACAATTGGATGTATTCCCATGAATATCGGTTACCACAAATGTGTTGACCGTTACCCCAATCGGGAAAATACTTCCGGAAGGCAAACCGGCAGTCTGAACCAGCGATGCCACACCACAATTATCGGACACTATTGGTAAAGGATATTCCACCAGCGGATTACATGTTGCAACGGTATCCGGACAGTCAATTACAGGAGCCTCTGCGTCTGTAATCGTAATACTGAACGAACAGGAAGTCGAATTCCCGGCATTATCAACAACCGTATAACTGACATTGGAAACTCCTACAGGGAAGTAGGTACCAGATGTTGCAGTTCCGGAAATGGTTGCTCCGCAGTTATCGGAAAAAGACGGTACGACCCAATTGACGATTGCACCACATTGCTCCGCATCTGAGTTTTGACTGATCGAAGCGGGACAATTCACAATTACCGGGCTTTCATCATCAGTAACAGTCACCGTAAATTGGCATTGAACCTGATTACCTGCAGTGTCTACAGCAGTCCAGGTTACGGTTGTGATACCTTGGTTGAATACAACTCCGTTCAGAGAAGTTCCCGTACCTGATGTCGCCCCAGTTAAGGTGTATGTCAATGATGTAACGGTACAGTTATCTGTAGCTACAGCATTCCAGCCGTTACCTGAATTGGTATAAGTACAAAGACCTGCGTCTGTGCTTACATTCTGATTTCCTCCCGGACCGCAACTTGTTATAACTGGCAGCTGATTATCGCTCACCACTACATTGAATGTACAGGAAGAAGTATTTCCGGAACCATCTGTAGCAGTCCACGTAACGGTTGTTGTTCCAAGATTGAAAACAACACCGGATAAGCTGGTACCTGTTCCTGTTGTAGCTCCTGTAAGAACATAGCTCACGGAAGCAACAGAACAGTTGTCACTGGCACTTGCATCCCAGGCGTTTGAACTTTGAGTATAAGTACATTGTTCGGCATCAGCAACCACCGATTGATTACCAGCAGCTCCACAAGATAGAATTACTGGAAGTTGTGCATCATTTACCGTAACAGAGAACGTACAGATTGTTGTATTTCCCGCAGCATCTGTTGCAGTCCACGTAACGGTAGTTACCCCCAGGTTAAACTCAACTCCGTTGAGGGAAGTTCCTGTGCCTGTTGTAGCTCCACTTAAACTGTAAGCAAGTGAACTTACTGTACAATTATCCGTTGCAACAGCATTCCAGCTATTGCTGTTATGAGTATAAGTACAAAGCCCAACGTTTGCATTTACAATCTGATTGCCAATAGCTGAACAATTACTGATCACCGGATTTTGGTTATCGCCAACGATCACGTTAAACGTACAGATTGAAGAATTTCCGCTTCCATCCAAAGCCTGCCAGGTAACCAGCGTTGTTCCCTGATTGAAAACGACACCATTCAATGTTGTTCCTGTTCCGGTAGTTGCACCACTCAATGTATAAGAAACAGATGCCACAGAGCAATTATCTGCAGCACTTGCGTCCCAGGCTGTGCCGGCATGAGTATATGTACAAACACCTGCATTTGCCAATACGTTTTGTGTACCGTTCGCTCCACAAGATACAATAGATGGCAGTTGATTATCACTTACCAATACATTGAACGTACAGGAAGAAGTATTTCCCGAGCCATCTGTCGCCGTCCAGGTTACAGTTGTTATTCCAAGGTTGAAAACCACACCGGATAAACTGGATCCTGTCCCTGTTGTAGCTCCTGTAAGGACATAATTCACGGAAGCAACAGAGCAGTTATCACTGGCGCTTGCATCCCATGCATTTGAAGTTTGGGCATAAGTACATAATCCTATATCAGCTACTACCGATTGATTGCCAGCAGCTCCACAAGATAAGATCACAGGCAACTGGCTGTCGCTTACCAATACATTGAATGTACAGGAAGAAGTATTTCCCGAACCATCTGTAGCCGTCCAGGTTACAGTTGTTGTTCCAAGATTGAAAACAACACCGGATAAGCTGGTACCTGTTCCTGTTGTAGCTCCTGTAAGGACATAATTCACGGAAGCAACAGAGCAGTTGTCACTGGCGCTTGCATCCCAGGCATTTGAAGTTTGAGTATAAGTACATTGCCCCGCATCAGCAACCACCGATTGATTACCAGCAGCTCCACAAGATAAAATTACTGGAAGCTGTGTATCATTTACCGTAACAGAGAACATACAGATTGTCGTATTTCCTGCAGCATCTGTTGCAGTCCACGTAACGGTAGTTACACCCAAATTAAATTGGACTCCGTTGAGGGAAGTTCCTGTACCTGTTGTAGCTCCGCTTAAACTATAAGCAAGCGAACTTACCGTACAATTATCCGTTGCAACAGCATTCCAGCTATTGCTGTTATGGGTATAAGTACAAAGTCCAACGTTCGCATTTACAATCTGATTGCCAATTGCTGAACAATTACTGATCACCGGATTTTGGTTATCACCAACAATAACGTTAAACGTACAGATTGAAGAATTTCCGCTTCCATCCAGAGCCTGCCAGGTAACCAGCGTTGTTCCCTGATTGAAAACGACACCGTTCAATGTTGTTCCTGTTCCGGTAGTTGCGCCGCTCAATGTATAGGAAACAGATGCCACCGAGCAATTATCTGCAGCACTTGCATCCCAGGCGTTTGAAGTTTGAGTATAAGTACATAGTCCGCCATCAGCAACTACCGATTGATTGCCAGCAGCTCCACACGATAAAATCACAGGTAACTGGCTGTCGCTTACCAATACGTTGAATGTACAGGAGGAAGTATTTCCCGAGCCATCTGTAGCAGTCCACGTAACGGTTGTTGTTCCAAGATTGAAAACAACACCGGATAAGCTGGTACCTGTTCCTGTTGTAGCTCCTGTAAGAACATAGTTCACGGAAGCAACAGAACAGTTGTCACTGGCACTTGCATCCCAGGCGTTTGAACTTTGAGTATAAGTACATTGTTCGGCATCAGCAACCACCGATTGATTACCAGCAGCTCCACAAGATAAAATCACAGGCAACTGGTTATCGCTTACCAATACATTGAATGTACAGAAGGACGTATTTCCCGAGCCATCTGTCGCTGTCCAGGTTACAGTTGTTGTTCCAAGGTTGAAAACCACGCCGGATAAACTGGATCCTGTTCCTGTTGTAGCTCCTGTAAGGACATAATTCACGGAAGCAACAGAGCAGTTGTCACTGGCACTTGCATTCCATGCATTTGAAGTTTGAGTATAAGTACATTGTCCCGCATCAGCAACCACCGATTGATTACCAGCAGCTCCACACGATAAAATTACGGGAAGCTGTGTATCAATCACAGTTACAGTGAACGTACAGATTGTCGTATTTCCTGCAGCATCTGTTGCAGTCCACGTAACGGTAGTTACACCTAAATTAAATTGGACTCCGTTGAGCGTGGTTCCTGTACCTGTTGTAGCTCCGCTTAAACTGTAAGCAAGCGAACTTACTGTACAATTATCCGTTGCAACAGCATTCCAGCTATTGCTGTTATGGGTATAAGTACAAAGTCCAACATTCGCATTCACAGTCTGTTTGTCGATAGCTGAACAATTGGTGATCACCGGATTTTGATTATCGCCAACGATTACGTTAAACGTACAAATTGAAGAATTTCCGCTTCCATCCAGAGCCTGCCAGCTAACCAATGTTGTTCCCTGATTGAAAACAATACTGTTCAATGTTGTTCCTGTTCCGGTAGTCGCACCGCTCAATGTATAGGAAACAGATGCCACCGAGCAATTATCTGTAACACTTGCATCCCAGGAAGTACCGGTATGAGTATATGTACAAACACCCGCGTTGGCCAACACATTCTGTGTACCGGCAGCTCCGCAAGACACAATAATCGGTAACTGATTATCACTTACAGTAACAGTTGCAGAACAAGTCGTTGAATTTCCGGAAGCATCGTATACTGTCCAGGTAACTGTTGTTATTCCGAGATTAAAAATGACTCCATTCAGGGAAATTCCAACACCCGTAGTTGCTCCGGATAAGTTGTAACGTACTGAATCAATACCACAGTTATCTGTAGCCACAACATCCCAGGCACTGCCTGAATTGGTATAAGTACATACACCTGCATTTGCTATTACGGAAGCCGGTGTTGACGGGCCACATTGCGTAATAATCGGATTTACATTATCTGCAACCGTAACATTAAAAGTACAGGTATCGGTATTGCCAAGTCCGTCTGTTGCCACCCAGGTAACTAAAGTAATTCCCTTGTTGAATTCAACACCGCTCAGAGAAGTTCCCGTACCTGTTGTTGCTCCGCTTAATGCAAACGTTAAACTTGCAAGGAAACAATTATCGGTTGCTGAAGCATTCCAGGATATATTCGGAACGGTATATTTACAAGCAGATGAACTTGTAACTACAGATTTATCTGTTGTACAGGAAACTACCGGTGGTATAGTATCCGGAATAGTTGTAACGCTGGCAGAGGTTGAAGTTGTACAGCCGTGTGCATCGGTTATGATTACCTGATAGTTCCCGGCAATCAATCCCGAGATATCTTCGGCTGTTGATGAATAAGATGATGGCCCGGTCCATGCATAAGCGTATGGAACTGTACCACCCGTAGTCGTAATTGCAATCGCGCCATTACTTGCTCCGGCACAACTAACTTGTTGCGACATGGAAGCCAAAGCGGATAACACTTCAGGCTGGTTAATATATACATCAACTGATAGTAACGCTGAACATCCATGTAAATCTGTTACAATCACTTGATAAAGACCTGAGCTTAACCCCGATAAATCCTGAGATGTTGCGGTAAAACCGGAAGGTCCGGCCCATGCATATGAATAAGGAACAGATCCACCGTTCACCGTTAGGTCAACAGATCCGAGCGAATTACCGTAACAAGGGTTGTCTGAATAGGTATAAGATGTTGTGATCGCAGCAGGTTGCATGATTCCCACACTTCCTGAAATACTGCAGCCTTTGGCATCAGTAACAACTACCGAATAGGTTCCCGGAGCCAGTTGTATAAGGTCTTCATGACTTGCTATCGTATTTCCTCCTGATGACCACGTGAATGTATATGGATATGTTCCACCGCTTACAGTCAGATCAATCGTTCCATTGTTTGCACCGTTACAGGAAACATTCGTTGGTACCAGTGAAATGGAAAGCGGAGCGGGTTGTATAATAGAGAAATTACTGAACGTTGAACAGTTCTTGAAATCTGTTACCGTTACCGTATAATTGCCCGATGCCAGATTGCTGACACTCATAGCGTTGTTCACCCCGTTTGACCAGGATATTGAAAACGGTGAAGTTCCATTGGCAATTACAAGCGCTGCTGCGCCATTTGTCAAACCGTTGCAGCTTACGTTTGTTGGATTTACAGAAGCAATGAAATTATTACATGGTGGTTGATTAATATGAACGCTGTCATTCATCAAACACAAATTGGCATCTGTAATTGCAACATGGTACGTAACACCACCTACTGCCGAAGACAAGTTGGAGGCTGTTTGTGTGGTTTGTCCGCCCGGTGCCCATAAATAAGTATAACCCGGAGTTCCTCCCAATGGATTTGCTGTAGCAGAACCGTTACTTCCTCCAATGGAAGATACATCCACATGTGTCACCGTATTTGTAATAATGGTAGGCTGTAGAATGGTAATCGCAACCACATCCTGACAACCTGAATTGTCGGTAACGGTTACACTGTAAGTTCCTGATACTAGATTGCTTGCTGTTGGACCCGTTTGCACCGGAGATGTATTCCAACTATAGGAAAACGGAGCTGTTCCGCCACTGACAATGCTTACCGTTGCAGAACCGTCATTTCCACCATGACAGCTGACATTTGTACTGGAACTGATTCCAACGTCAAAAGTGTTGCAAAAGGTATTATTGACGACTGCCGATTGAGTAATGACACATCCGTGACTATCGGTTACAGTGACACTGACAACACCTTCACAAAGTGAACTTGCAGTCGCTGTTGTTTGACCATTCGTCCATAAAATGGAGTATGGAGGAGTTCCACCGTTGATTGTCACAGAAGCTGTTCCGTCACAAGTCGGTGAGTTCGCCGTTGTAGTGGACAAATTCAATGCTAAAGGTGCCGGTTGAGCAACAGTTACCGGAGCTATACCGTAGCATCCGTATTGATCCGTTACAGTAAGTAAATAGGTTCCGGCCGTTACTGATATTGAATTTCCGGAAGAACCGGTACTCCATAAATAGGAAAAAGGTGCAGTACCTCCCGTTTGTCCGGCATTAATCGTTGTTGAACCATTATAACAGGCAATAGTACCCGCTATCGGTTGAGAAACAACGGTATCGGAAAGTGTAATTGTCATCTGATCATCGCTGTTCAAACAGCCTCCGCCCGCACCTGTTGAGGTGAACGTCAAGGTAACACTGCCATTGTTGATTTCCGCTGCTGAAGGTGTATAGGAAGTAATCAGAGACGAACCGTCAGGTTGAAACGAACCGCTTCCACCCGACCAAATTCCACTTCCGGTAGTGGAAGTAGCATGCAGCAAAACCGTTGGACTGGTTGCACAGACAATTTGATCAACACCGGCACTCACAACCGGAGTAGTTGCTATCGTGACCGGAACAGACACAAAAGCATCCGGACAAGTAGCGGTTGACAGGCCATCAGTTACTTCTGCTGTATACGTTCCGGCTGTAGTGGCAGTATAGTTACTGGAGTTAGAGACAATCGTTCCGGAACTGTTACGCCACCGGTAGATATACGCCCCATCTCCACCAGTTGCAGTGGCCGTAAGTAAAACACCACTTCCTCCCTGGCAGAAAGTCGCCGGATTAGGAGTAGCGGTCAGTGATAGAGCGCCGTAAGTGTACAGCCGCACTGTATCACAATTTTGAAAAACTCCACAGGCTGCTGCCTTAGGTGTTCCACAGATTTTGTAATCAATCCAGTCTGGAGTTCCCAACCCGGGACTGAAACTTGGATTACTGCAGTTGGTGCAGCTCAACAGAGAGTTGTATGCCCCCGGAGTAGTATTCCCTGTGGATGAATTGATCGAAGTAATCGTAATGCTGTTCAATCCGAAAATGCTCAGCGGAAGCGAACATCCGATTCTTGTCGACTGATCTACCGGGAATATAGGCTTCGGTATTTGCCGGAAGATGTATTTAATCTTGTTTTTTCCGGGCTTGCTGTAAATGATTTTGTGAGGACCGGAACCCGTTATACATATCGGTGATCCTCCGGGAATCTGTACCCCACATGAACCCGGGGTAGTTAAGTCTCCTCCTGAAATAATGTTGTAGTTTCCTGAACCTCCCGGATCGGCATAACCCGGAGCGACCACAATTTCAAACTGAGCAACATTCGGGTTGAGTATTACATAAAAGGAAATATAATTATCTCCGTCGCCGCAACAGCCTGGCTGGCGTATCACTTCCGGAGTAGTATATGACATATCCGGTGAGGCGGATAGGTCCAGATTAAAAAATGGAACGGTCGCTGTACATTCCGGCAGATGGGTTTGTGCAAACGCATTTTGCGCGAAAAACCCGTAAATAAGCAGGAATGAACAAAGTAAACGAACGCTCGGAAGGGCAAAAACACCCGTGCTTTTGCTCCCACTTCTGAGGAGTCGAGGCTTCATACGCTTAAAGTTGTAGTAACAGTGCTATATTACAATCAAATCAACTAATAATAAAGTTGTATATTTATTTTTTTTACCATACCTTCGTCGTGAAAAAAATGGCATTCGTCGTATTTTTAATCTTATTTATCGTGTAAAAAAGAAAAACACAACGAATTATCCCACTCTCAAAACTCACTACTCTGTTATTCTTCAGGAGTGATTTTTTTTCATAATCAAACGGTTTATCAATTCGCTTCATGAAAGCTTTAGACAGTGATCTGAAAGAACTGTTTTAGAAACAATTGCTATATTTACCTACTCACCAATAGACGAATTATTCAAACCATGAACCGGTTTTCGCTGGTTGTTTAACCATTACCTGAATTAAAATGATGATTATAAAAAACCCGATTCTGTTCCTCGGACTTTTTTTGCTTTTTGGATGCAATTATGATCAAAAAGATTCCACACAAAGTACCGTATTAAAAGTTCCTCGTTTCGAGGCTTTGAAAATAGAGAATAACGAATTGATTATTGTTGGTAAAGATCTGGATAAGAAATGTAATGGTTTTAAATTTCAAATTATCATGGATTTCTTCTTCGTTGATAATAATGAATATGATGAGTTGGACTTGACATTGTGGTGTTCACGATTCAATTTCCTGAATGATAGTACCTGGAAAGTAGATCTAAACTTTATTGACAGCATTACCTCTGTTCATAAGGATCAGTTAAATCAATTTTTATCTTCCGATGATCCGGAGCTTTCCAATCGTCAGAAGAATTCATCGCGATACAGCAAAAGCAGCTTTAAGAAATTTATTGCATTAGTAGCTAAAAATCAAGTTAATTACACTTTGATGATGGGAGTTAATGATATATCCGGGGAAATGTATAATCTCAAAACCGGAAAAAAAATTCCTTTGCTTGGTTATTATAGTTTGAATTCGACCAGAAGAGGAAATACCTCAGAGACTGAAAACCAAGTGAGATTTGTGCGAATGGTTAGATAAAACCGCATCAATCCAGGAATTTGATGAGATATGCCAAAACGCATTTTTTTTGCAAATCTTGTATCTAGCTTATCATGGTCACGGCACTTTAAACCCAAGGATCAAAATATCGTCTGTTTGCTCTTCATCGGATGTGATTTTCCATTCTTCAATAGTTTTGTTAAAAACGTCTCTCTGTTTTGCCATCGGCAGATTTTGAATGGAAAGGATTAAATCCTGAAAATTTTTGTAATTAAATTTCTTTCGGTTCTCCCCGCCGAACTGGTCTGCATAACCATCGCTGAACAGATAGTAACTTTCGCCCGGTTCAATGCTGATTTGATAGTTCGTAAACTTTTGATCGGTATTGCTTGTGAAAAGGTGAATCGGAATTTTGTCTGTTGCCAACTTATTCAGCGTACCATTTTTAACCTGATAAATCGGATTGTAAGCACCTGCGTATTCCATGGTCATTTTCGAAGTATCAATGACACAAATTGCAATGTCCATTCCGTCTTTTATTTCGAACCCGCTATTAATGACTTGTTTGTTTGCATGCTGAAACTCATTGTTCAATTGGTTCAATATTTCAGCAGGATTTGTGCGTTCGTAGTCTGTAATGCATTTACTCAACAGTTTGTATCCAATGATGCTGATAAAAGCTCCGGGAACTCCATGTCCGGTACAGTCGCAGGCAGCGATAAAGATTTTGTTCGCGTGTTTCTCCACCCAGTAAAAATCTCCGCTGACAATGTGCTTGGGTTTAAGCAGTACAAATGATTCGGGAAGAATAGCATCTACCTGCGCTTTCGAAGGAAATATCGCCTTCTGAATGAGTTTGGCGTACCGAATGCTTTCAAGAATATCTTTATGCTGTTGCTCAATGATCTGTTGCTGCTGCTTTAACGGTGTGATATCGAGAAAAGATGAAACCAGATAGTTTTTCCCATTGATTTCCATTTTTTCAATACAGCTTATTGCATAAACATCCTTCCCATCTTTCGATTTACAATGGATTGTTTCGTTTTTTATTCGTCCTTTTTCTTTAATAATACTCGAAACTCTCTCATGTTCCAATGGTTCGAGAATACCTACTTCACGTGCATTTCGTCCGATTATTTCCACCTCATCAAAACCGTATATTTCTATGAATCGTTTATTGACTCTTACATATATTCTGTCTTCTGTTGTTATGGACATACAGGCAGGACTGGAGTCAAACAATGTTAAAAAGCTATCGAGGTTTCCCTGGATGACTTTTTCAGCCATTTCTAAATTATCAATCTCTATGGTATCCGAAAATATATTTTTCATGATCATACAGGTGTTTAATAGTGTGTCTAACTTACCATCCTCAACTTTAACTATTTACAACTTGATCAGATCCGGCTTTATCCCGAATCAAAAAGACACTTTTGGTTTGTGAATAGTTTCTGTTATTAACCCAATAATACATAATAATCCTGAACAGTTGTGAAGTACAGTGCTAAAAGTTTCTGAAAAAACAAACCTGAAAGTCAGGTGGATTCGAACCACTTTGAATGTTCGGAAACGAAATAGAATCAATGGTTTTCGGAAGATTGGGGTTATCCTCTCCCTCAATCTCCCTCCAAAGAGGGAGACTTTAATTCGAGCTTCGAACATTGGGCCCTTTACTCGCACAAAAAGAATAAGCATCAAAGAGTGAGTATTGAGGGTAAAAGTTGAAGGGGTTAAAAACTTGATAAGCTTTTGCAATTTTAATTTTGAGTAATCTCATCCATAACCATTTTATATAGTTCATCAGCACGATTAGTAGTTCCCTGTGCACCTCGTTCTTTAGCCATTTTTTTGTGTTCAAGTGCACGTGAGCCTGCATATATGAAAAATGGAACTTGATTCCCTGATTCCCTAATTGTTTCCAACAACTTATATCCTTCCTGAGGTCCTTCTTTCCTTCCCATGTCAGAAATAACGGCTGCATAGGAATTATTACTCTCAATGAGCTCTAAAGCTTCTTGGGTGCTCAAAGCCAGACTAAATTCGACTCCTTGCGCTTCAAAAGCCTTTCTTTCATAGATGTTATTTTCGGGTCTGTCATCTACCCATAAAATTCTGTTTCTAGAGCTTTTAATTTTCTCCCCTTTACTAGTTCGATTAACTAATTCTAATATTTTTTCAAGGTGTTTTTCTGAAAGCTCTGGATTTTTATCATTTTCTGGCTGTTTAGCTGAAGCGGCGGCAAGTGACATTGCCGTTGACATTTGTACTTTCAAGAAGTTGTCTTCGTCTTTAAAGTCTGATGGTCCATAGAGTTTTTTATGATGCTTTGACACTAACCATAAAAAACCGATGAATACAATTACTGGGAATATCACCATAAAGTATATAAGGGGCGTGACATTGTCTCCAATATTTTGACCGAAACTAACTACAAGTGACGCAAAGCCATACACAAGAACAATAAATAGAGCTATTATTCCAAGCGGGCTTTTTGTAAACCCCTTTGCTGATTCTGAAAATCCTTTTGTATTCATTGTGTAATTTTAATTTTGTATACATGCAAAGTCAATCACTTAAAATCCAATTCCACACTAAAATCTAGAAATTTACGTGAATAGTTCTCATTATGTTATTACTTCAATACTACACAATAATTCTGAAAATCAGCGAAGCATTTAAAATTCCTAAAAGAAATTTCCACCTAAAACCCAGCCGGATTCAAACCACTTTGAATGTTCGGAAACGAAATGGAATCAGTGGTTTTCGGAAGATTGGGGTTATCCTCTCCCTCAATCTCCCTCCCAAGGGGGAAGTGCAAAATTCAGGCTCGAGCACAGCTCATGCTCTCAATCATCTGTTCCAGGCAGGATTCAGTTGAGCTGATAAATATTATGCCTGATAGCAAATAATACCAGCCCTGCAGTGTTTTTACAACCAATTTTAAGCAATAGATTATTTCGGTGACCGTTAACGGTGCTTTCGCTGATAAATAATTTTTGCGCGATTTCCAGACTCGTATTTTCCTGACAAATGAGTTCGAGCACTTCTCTTTCCCGACGGGTAATGTCCATTTCTCCAAGTACCACTTTTTGTTTTTTTCCATGCATAAAATGATGCATGGCTTTGATGGTTTGCTCGTTAAAATAGTAATCGTTTGCTACAACAGCCCGAATTGCTTTTTTCACCTCACCGAAATCAGCGTTCTTGGCCAGATAAGCATTGGCCCCAGCTTCAACCATGGCTTGAATGTATTTTTCTTCTTCGTGTATAGTAAGAATAATATTTCTTGTGGTTGGGTACTTTTCCCGTATGATCTTCATGGTTTCCAATCCGTTTAATACGGGCATGTTAATGTCAATGAGGGCCACATGAATAGTTTCCGGGCAAGTCTCAAGCTGTTGAAGTAAGTCTTCCCCATTGGCACATTCCAATACAACCCTTAAATCGGTTACAGCATTTAACAGAGATATAATCCCTTTACGGAAAAGCACCTGATCTTCGGCTATAGCAATGTTAATCATAATTCCTGTGTTTGATTGAAAGGTAAACTTAGCGCGCAATTGAATCCATTATCAGGGGAAGAAATGAAATGCACATTTCCATCAAGAGCAAGAACACGACTCTCAATGTTTTTGATGCCAATGCCTCTTTTTATTTTTTTGTCGCTTAGATCCACACCCACTCCATTGTCGGTATACTGCAGATGTAAGTGGCTTTCGTAACTGTTGCAAACAATTGCTATGGAGCTGGCCTTGGCGTATTTTAAAGTGTTGTTCAGCAATTCCTGAATGATCCGATAGGTAGCCAGCGATACGATTGGGTTCGTTTCCTCGGGTACATCACCAAATTCAAAATGAATGTCAATTCCGGATGCGGTTGAAACAGATTGTGTGTAATTGCTTAAGGTTTGATTCAGGCCCAGTAATTCCAATTCAAAAGGGATAATGGTATGTGAAATACGGCGTACACTATTTATACCTGTTTGAATGAGGGTTTTACTTTGCTGCATGGTATCCTTATTTTTTTCAGTTTCCGGATTTAACTGTTGAATGGTGAGAGAAAGCATCGAAAAAATTCCACCCAGTTCATCATGAACATCCCGGGCAATACGCAATCGTTCTTCCTCAGCTGATTGGATATTACTTTTGAGTAATTCTTTCCGGTGTTCGGTTTCCATACGAAACAACTCTTCCTGTTTCTTCAACAGGTTTTTCTGATAACGGATAAAAAATAAAATGGCTCCGCAGGCTATCAGAAAAAATGCAGCCATTGTTATGATAATACCATAATAAAAATCTATTTCCTGCTGGTTTTGCAAAATCCGGTAAATATAAATAAGTAAAGTACTATTAATAAAAGTGTATGCAGCGTCCAGATATTCATTAACAAAGGACGGCCCAAATGATTGATGTAATTACTGAAAGCGAACAAAATAAGGGAACCGGAGAAATAAATAAAGAAACCCGCATTCATATATTTCAAAGCGTTTTGCTCAGGAAGAATGACTTTACTGTCAATGGTAAGTGACCGTATAAACCAATGAACGGAACAGCCAATGAAAATAAAAGCTTCCAATGAGCGTGTGTAAATATTAAAGCTATGCAGGTTTTCCAGTACAAAAGCATCTAAAAGGGCGAATGACAGAAATAAAACCAATATCAGGTAAAACCAAAACCGGGTAAGAAGTGGTTTGCTTTGAAAAGAATAGTAGGCAAACAATAAAAAGAACTCAAGAACTGTAAATACATGCAGCAGTGGCAAGTTGTTTATACTTTTTGTCCACAGGAATAAAGATCCCGCCTGTGTTATCACAGACAGCATTAAATACCAGGTAATTATTTTCAGGGCCTTGCTTAACCGATTGTAACGAACAACTGACAGTAGGAACGGAGCAATAATAATCCAGGGACCATAGTTAAATAGAAACTCTTTTAGCTCCATTCAATCAGAGAAGCGGTTTACTTACTAGGACAAGTAGGAGGACAAGGATAGCTGAAATCATAAATGGCAGAATAATCCAATTGCTTACCATCTTCCTCGCCAGGGATTCGATCCATCAGCCCACCGGGATTTGTCGCTATTGGATTACTGGGATCATTATTACGCTCAAATCCAACAAGTGGTTCTATCAATAAACAAGGTAGTGGTGCCTGCTCTCCGTTTTCATTTGTATAGTCCTTTATTCCCAGGCGGCAAGCAAATCCCGATATCGGATAGTTATCTGTTCCGGATTCACTCAGATTGTACGTTTTTATTCGTTGTGTTAAATGAAGCAGATCCTCTACTGAAAGACTGAATGAATCAATTTCCAGTGCCGTATACCCTGCTGGAATCGAGCCACCAAACGCTTTCGGAACAAGAATATAATTGTCATTTTGCCAGCGATAAATCCTATCATCGGCTTCAGGAATAGAAATACAGAAAAGTTCAGTAGAATCGTGGAATTGTGGGTTCATAAATGTATTTTTTAGTATTTGACTTCAAAAATAAATACTTGTTCTGAAGTTTATCAGTGCAACTAAGTTATCAAAATAATAACACCTCGGAACCTAAAACCAGATAAAAATATCTGTTTTTAAAAACCCTGACTTCTGTGTAAAGAATTCCCTCCCCGTTACCGTTACTTTGTCTTGTTCACTAAGCGTTGCAACCTTAAAACAGTGGAGCTGAACCCACTCAAAAAAAACGAACTGTTCCTGTTCAGTCAACATCAACAGGAGGCGGAACCCGAAAAGCCAAATGAGTAGGGAAATTTAAACTACCCATTATGGCACAAATTTTTATCGCAATCACAGTCGATGCAATTACACTCGCAACAAGTAAAGCCGGAGGTTCATGGAATTCTCCTATCAGCTTAGGCAGCTACAGCTCTTCGGATGTTTATGTGGAAATGATGACACAAGGCAGTGCTCTTGTCAACGATCAGGGAGGATCAGAATTAACTGTTTCTGCTGATGTCGGAGATGAAATCATCTTCACTATTTCAGCTCCTGGTGCTGGTCAAAACTATTATCCGGTGATTTACAATACGGTCCTAAACAATGCTAACGTAAGAAGTTTAGGTCCGAATACCGCAGTTTGGACAAACTACTGCCTTCAATCAGGAGGTTCGGGAAATCAACCGCAATTTGCGAGTACTATTCCTACCGGGTATCCAAATGCCGGAAGCCCCAATACATTTATTTGTGCACAATGGCTGTTTCAAGTGAATGGAGTAGGATCAACACAATACAATATGTCGTTTGCAGTATTAGACACCCAAACCGGAAAAGTCATGGGCTATTACCTTTGGGATCCGTTCATCAATATCAATAACTAACTGATCAACAATAAATTGAAAAACCGGCCCTCACTTTTTGTCAGGGTCGGTTTCAATACAAACTTTGAAACGTCTTACACTACCCTCATTATCCGATCGGTATGTCAGATGAACGTTTTGTTTTTAAGCGGACTGTTTTCGTTATTCAACAGGTCATTTGCAATTTCTATCATTCCACTATTGTGCGCACCGCCCCAAATTGCCCTTCCAAAAATATAGCTTGTGGTGTATTCTTGCCAGGTGCTGCAATATTTTTTTAAATCGGCATGGGATTTTGCTAAATATGCCTTCAGTTCATTTTCTGAAAGATATCCCAACTCAAAACAACAGCGCGCTAAAAATGCACCTCTTCCATAATTCCAGGCACTGTCTTTCGTCTTTTTTAGTTGAGAAAAATCGGTGATGATTTTCTGTTCAATGAGCTCGGGAACAACATTATTTATCGCTCTAAACAAGTCTAAACAGGTTTCGAACACCCCTTCTTCCTTTGATAAATTCGATTTTAAAATCTCAACATAATTTGCTTTGTCATCCAATGCTTTGTAAACAACATCTATGTTTTCATCTTGGTTTCTATCCTGCAAACTTTGAAGCACTTCAATCGCTTGTTCCTGATTGTAGACTCCCCAGTAGTCCTCAACCAGCTTGGTAACATCAGATCTGTTTAAACCTGTTTCATAAGAATTTAAGTATGCTGATTGTTGCTCCGCATACATTGAACCAACTAGTAAATGATCTAATAAGTAACCATTTACTGCATTTTTTTCATTCAACCTTATGCTTTTTAACGAGTTTAAAATTTTTGAAAAAAATCCCATCGCTGATTATGCTGTTTTTAAATTGGAAAATTTGTTTTGTAAAATGGTGACAAATTTTTCACCCACAACTTGATATTTCGCTCTTGATTCCAATTGTTTTTTCAAGTTCAATAGTTCTGTCGGATCAGTTACATAATTCAGTCTGTCGTGAATTTCAAGAGACAACGGACTTCCATCAATATTAAAGGTAATCAGGTGTGTTTTTGGCAAATATTCTTCCGAGGATTTGGAATAAACACCCAATTGTGATTTTAAAACTCCTCCATATTGAAGTCTTGCATCTTCAATTCTGAAATTATCAAAAACAATGTGTTCATCCAACTCACCTACCTCATTGGTGCTGAAAAAATGTAAATCGTTTCCACTTAAAACCCAAAAGCATTCTGTTTCTATTCTTTTAAGTTTTACACCAATCGCAGATAATGCAACATTTTTTATTCCATCACTTGCAATTTCCTGAACTTTGCTGCTTGTAGATTGAGGTACAGAACCGGAAGTAAACGCATCAATAGATCCGCCTTTCATCCATTGTTTTAATTGCGAAAAATCCTGTGCCAATAATTCTTGTTTGTATGTGTCGTATTTAGTTCGCTCAAAATCTAAATCAATTTCCGATTTTGCTTTTTTATGGTTTTTATTCATGTAGATCATGAAAATGATACCTGCAATTACTAATACGACTGGAATTAAAAATAATGGATTCATAAATGTTGTGTTGATTTGGTTTTAAATGTTGGTTGGTTTTACGTTTTTTGGTTTCGTTTTTGAAAAAATACCATAAATGATTAGTCCGATAATCAATAGTAGAATCAGCTTTCCGCCATATCTTGCATAAAACCCAAGCTGAACAAGATCTTCTTTGTTTAACTTGTTCTCACTTAATATCTGATCAAGTTGTTCTTTTGTTGGTTCGAAATATTGGTCACTTTCTTTTTGCGCCAATACTAATTTGGGCTCTTGAGTAATCCAGGCAGGCAACCAGGCAATATTATATTCCTGATGCAATCTTGCTAAATCAAGATACTCCTTTGAACCTTCTTTTACAGCATACATTTCTGTGTTTGGCAGATCTGCCACGATTTCGATTTTGTCCATTTTACCAAATGGAATTTTTGCTTTTGCTGAAACAGCATTTACGCTACAAAATGTAACGATCGAAAATAAAATGATTTTTCTGGTCATTTGTGAATTGTGTTGGTTTATATGCTAGTCGTTTTGCTGTCTCACAACATCCTGTGGACTTGATAGCATTTGTAATTTTTCAAGCCAAATGTAGCCTTTTGACCAAAAAATCCAAGTGAAAAATCAATATAAAATAACGCCCAGGCGTTAAATAATATTACGAACTAATAAAACTTTCTTAAAAAGAAGAATCATAAAACAAATGCTATAAAACATCAAAACAGCACTTTACAAGCTTATAATCGTTAAATAATTGATAGGACAATTATTGACGAACTAATAAAGCCATTAAACAGTTGCTTTCAATTATTTTTAAGACGATGTTTCCAACTTGTCAAATGGAATATGCTATTCAAATTAGTATTTAACTTTAAATACAGATTACTAACAATTTCGTTCTCAATCTTCACAATTTATTCCGGCACTTTGGAACTCACTCTGAAAAGAAAAAGACCGTTTCACCAAAGTTAAAACAGCCTTTATTTTTTTTCAGATTGATCTTATTGAATCTCAGAAATCAGCTCAAAAAAGGACAACGTCACAATCATTTATCCGTAATTATCAATTTGTCCGTGTAGATTTTATTTTCTTCTGTCAGGCGGATAAAATACATTCCGTTTGGAAAATTATCACGGGAAAGAGTAAGGGTTTGTCCGGAAATGTTTTTCAGCTGCTTTACCGTCTCACCGAAACAGTTGTAGATCGTGAGCGTTGCATTTTTCAAAGCTTTATCCGTATGCAAAGTGGTCTCCGAAGAAAAGGGATTGGGAAAGATGTTTATCTGATCGTGCGTTATGAGTTCAGGAACTGATACCGTAGAAGGATTCAGTTTGTACACACCTGTTAAATTCCCCGAATGATCACGGGTAAGCAGGCATAGGACAGAATTGCACATAACCATACTGATTACCTGCTTATCACTGTTTGGAAAGGTTTCTTTTATCCATTCTTGCCAGTTTGAGCCATTATCAAGGCTTCTGAAAATACGCACGGTATCATTCGTTCCGTTTACTGCGCCAGCCGCATACAATGTATTGGAATTGTTTTCATCGTAAACAACTGCATAAATGTATTCATAGTTGGGAGTCGTAAATACATCAGACCAGGTAATACCTCCGTCAGCAGAACGGCTTATCTTGCCTTCCTTGCCTATGAAAACAGTATCCGTATTGGTGGGATGAAAAGTAATACCATTTACAGCATTGTTGGATTCCACAGCAGATGTTGCCCAGCTTGTTCCCGAATTAAAGGAGTATGCCAAATAAGAATCGAAAAGTGAAAGCTCTCCACCGGAATACATCCGAGCGCTATTCAGTGGATGGTAAACGAGCACAGACGGTTGATAAACAGAATATCCCCAGTTTAAATAAATCGGTGTCCAGCTTACACAAAAATTAGTAGAACGGGCAACACATGATCCACTCATAGCAATTATTTCGTGGTGATTATCCGGATTCACATCAATTCTGACGCCTTGTTGAAAATCGATTCCGGTTCCACCAAAACCATTGGTGACGTTCGTAAAAGAAACCCCGTTATCAATGGATGCAAAAACAGTATTTCCTTCCGTACTATCGACAACGCAAACAATCGAATCCGGACCAATCAGTACAAAATCATTTATTTTCAACCCTTGAAATCCTGCAGGAATCCAAAGCGTATCATTCGACATGACTGATTTTTTAAACAAACCATTTAGTGTCGGGACGTACATGGTGTCTTGTTTCAGCTTTATCAATGCATTTGTGGCAGAAGTCAACTTTGAAGAAGGCGTTCCCAAATACATCAGCTGACTATAAGCGTTCCCTGATAAGACCAATAACAACAGGAATAGTTTGGTTCGAATAGCTTTCATGGTATTGTTTTTTAATGTCTTGTCACATATATACAATGAAAGATCCTCAAAGGTTGCCTGTGATACAACGATAATCGCAAAATAGTTATAATCAGAGACCTAAAGGTTTTATCAGGAAGAAATATCCAAGGACCGTTAAACACTCTTTTTTATGGAAAACACTTGAAGAATAAAATCAACGATCTCCGGAATATTAGGTTTTCAGTCTCCTTCCGAAGGGGAAAGTAACATTCAATCAATGTGTTTTCTGCGCCAGACAAAAAGGATGCTATTTGATTTTAGGATAAATCATTCAAATTTACTTTTGTCCAGTTTTCTCCTTCCATTCGATAGCCAATTTCACCGTTTTCGTGGCACATGCCATACATATCATCGTATTTACATGCTAAAATCTCTTTGCCTTTCATGTTGACACAACCGAATTTCGAACCTTTTTGCACGGTGGAAAAACCAACTGAAAAAGATCCAATAGAATCATAAACATGAGGTATGACTGTCTTTCCTGTAATATCAATACACCCCACTTTATCGTTTATATCAGTAACAATTGCTAAGTCATCAGAATTAAAATCATTCGCTGAAGAATAACAATATGCTGTTAGAGGTTCGCCAGTTTTATCAAAATAACCATAAAGCGAATGTTCAACATCCTTTAATCTGCCATGAGCAATACCATTCCTGAACGAAGAAGCGTCTTTATAAATAAATGGAATCACTACTTCATTTTTTTCATTGATATAGCCATAGCCGTATCCGTTTTTTTTGTCCGTCATAACGCATGCAAGGCCTTCGCTAAAAGATGTTGCCCATTCATATTTGCACGGTATAAATTCTTCTCCTTCAGCGTTTACAAATCCAAACTTTGATTTCTTAACCACTGCTTTTCCATCCGAAAAACTTTCGATGTTTGAATATACAAATGGCACTAATACATTTCCGTTGCAGTCGATTGCACCATATTTTTTGTCTTTTTTTACAACCGCAACTATTTTCAAGTTTTCATCGATTTCTGAGCTTGGGCTGTACAGGTTTTCATATATTTCTGAAGAAACATCTACTCCCTTTTGATTGACAACTTTCCATGTTTTTCCAATTTTCAACCCAAAAAGACCATGACTTAACACACATAAATCCGGATAATTAAATGGAATGATTTCCTTTCCATTTTTGTCAATCACACCCCAGTTTTTGCCAGATTTCACTTTACAAAACCCATTGTAGAATTGCGTTTCACCGACATCATCAAAGGTTAATTGAATTATTTCTTTTCCATTTGTTTCCTCAACAAATCCCCATTTATCATCTTTGCAAACAGGTATCATTCCTTCCGTAGCAGGCCAATACTCATCATAGGAATCTATGATTTTTTCAATTGCTTTTTCCATATCTTTTTATTGTAAAATTTATCTTGACCAGTCTAAATCTCAGTTATTTTACTGACCAGGCATTATTGCCAACTCGATTTTCATACTGAATTTCAGGAATTTTCTGCAACTAATTTTGTTACGTTGATTAGCTCAATAAAATCCTTAAAAGGTTAAATCGAAATACCACTTCCACCTACAACTTTGATTCCGTCCGAACAATCTTTCCAAAAGCGAATATATCTGTATTTTGCTTCAAATGATTCATCATTATAAGTTCCTTTTAAATTCATTTGTAAAGTAATTACAGCCAGGTCATCAATAATTTTAAGCTCTTCAACATTCGGAATGAGTTCGTGTACTTTCAGATTTCCATTGCGATAAGTATCCAGGTCCATTTCTTTGGTTATCGTTTCACCGCTTGGAATGATAAAAAGCAAATCATTATGTAAAAGTTCGTCAAGCTCTTTAACATCACTTTTTTTAATTGCCTCGTAAAGTCTGTTTTCGAGGTTTAAAATTTCATTTTTTGTCACGTTCTATATTTTAGAAGGATTTTTCAATGATTTGAATTTAAATAATAATTACAATTTCTAATTAAAAAACCTAAAAAGTTCGAACTCTGCAGACCATCCGAAAACCCAACAAATATGGACGTGAACCCGACAGAATTTGAAATACTTTGATGTTTTGAAAACGCAGTGAAATTGATGATTTTCGGAAGATTGGGTTATCCTCCCCCTTAGTTCCCCTCCAAAGGGGGAAGAGCAGAATTCAGGCTTCGAACAGGAATCCCGCTCTCACTCTAAAGAAAGAGCTCTGAAAAACAGAGCGAGTGTGAGACTGAGTAATGAGGACAAAAAGAAAAAGTGAACTATTTGGTGGAGGATTTGGAAAAGGTATTACTATTCAAAATCAATTCATGAGCTTCTATTAAATCATAAATCTTCAGGATCGATTTTTTCCAGCTTTCCTTCTCGTTGCAACTCTAAAAAATAATTGGAGTTCTCGTATTTATAGACTATGCTGTCGTAGCGGGTAGCAATGATTTTTTTTCCGCGCGAGTCAACCACTCCAAATTTCCCGTTCCGTTTAATAATAAAATAGGGAGATGAAGGACAATGACAATGAAACACGTATTGTATATCTTCCCATTTAAGGGGTAAAACTTTTTCTCCAAAGTCATTATAAATCCCAGCCTTACCATTCTGATATACTTTATAGTAACCGGAACCCCATAATGCACCAACACTGTCGTACAATTTATCGTGTAACCGGGTATTATCATACGTTAAAAAGGTGTACCTGTCATTTAATTGCACTAATTGTCCATTCTCTCCATAGCTGCCAGAAAGACAAATATTATCAAAAGAGGCCGGCGTTAGTTCCTCCATGCATCGCATATCAAGCAACCCAACCTTGTTTCCCAATTTATACTTGATGACATTGCTATACTCATGGTTCCGATTGAATTGCTTAAGGGTCCCATTTAAGCGAATCTCACTGTGATCAAATGCACATACCCACAAATCTTCGTACAGATAATAATAAAATTCCAGGCTATCGTATTTAGGTTGTATTGTTTCCAGATTATACAAATTAATTGCACCATATTTATTATTTCGGGCTATAATTGCATAAAATGCAAATTCACTCCCAAAAGGTATGGGAGTATACTCGTTTATCGGTATTACGATCGTGTCGCAAGATTCTACGATTCTCTTATTCTCAGGGGTGAGGATCTCGAATGAATGATTCTTCTTTGCTAAAAAAATATTCTGCCCTATTTCTTCGATCAAATCATATTCGAAAGGAATGAGTGTTTCATTTTTTCCATTTATCACTCCCCATGAATTCTCTTTTCTTGCTGTAAAAAAAGGCTTGGTCCTAAACGCTTGTTCAAGATTGTAAGGACTATTAAACTTAGCCATTTCCTGCTGAAGCATTTTATTATACTCTTCTTCAGACTCACCTCCTTCTTCCCAAAAGAAATAAAAAAATTCATTTTCAGATAAGTATATTCTTTCCAAAAGTGTTATTTCTCTCATCTTAAAATCCACACTTATATGATCGTAAATCGGCGGAATGACCATTTCACCGGTCGAATCAATAATTCCATATTTAGAATTTTGACTTACCAAACGCAACGAATCCTTTAATGGTTTTCTCAGAAAAGTGATGATTTCATTTGATTCAATGGAAGTTTGACAATGTGCTGTTGAGAAGCAAAATATTCCGATAAGAAATAAAGATCTAAAGAAGAATAGGTTCATTGAGCAAATAAAAATGTATAACAAGAAAAATGATGTTAGGTTACGGATAAATTGAGATCAAGTCAAACTTTTGACTAGGATTCGAACACCGATCCCACACTCCGTTCTCATTCTCCCTCTGAAAGAATAAGGACAATGGCTTACAGAAAAAGCCTAATATCACAGGTACCTTCCTTAATCGTTGTTTTCTTTGGTGAATTGATCCAGTACTTTCAGCATGGTCGGGATTCTGTATCCTCCTTTCATGTTCCGGATCAGTGTAGTTGCTTCTTCAAGGCCGATGCCCATTGAGGTAATGTAAAGCGGTCGTGTGCTTTCTCCTCTCAACAATTCTCTTTTGTTTTTTTCAAGCGTCGCAAAATTGGTCTTGGCAACTCCGATAATGGGAATCTTCTTGCCCAACGCATTATACAAATAGCCGCCTAAACCCAATTTGTCGTGATCATCCAAAAACACGTATCCGTCCACAATGATGGAAGTAACCTGTTCCAATGAAATCTGTTTCAGCAAACTAAGAATACATGGCAATTCCCTTTTGTAAAATTCACCGGGCGTATATTCGGCAATTCCCTCCAGAATTTCAGAATATAAACGACAATACTCGTCGCTTTCCCAACTCTCAAATGCCAGACAAACAGTCTTTGCTTTGTTAACGAAATAATAGGTATCGAAGGCTAGAATCATATTACAATCACATGATAGATAAACTCGTCTAAGTCATCGTTTGGAATGGGAATGAATCCTTTCTTTTCAAACTGACCAAGTATTTTTTGCACAATGTTCGCTATGTTGTAATCAAGATCTTCGCAATGAACAAGGGGCTCTCTCATAACAATGCTCTTAGTTATTTCTGGTTTCCACCTTTATTTTCATACTCAAATCCAAATCGTACTGCGTCTTCCAGCACGTCAATATTAATGTCTTCGAGTTTCTTAAAGCTGATGCAATATCCGCTCACTTTTGCCTTTCCAATCTTACATCCATAGGTATCCGGTAAGTACTTTTTATCTTCAAGTCCAATGATATAGACAGAAATCCCTGTTTTAGTTCCGCTCAGACCAATGCGGTAAAACTCCCGGCTTGTTTTATCTTTGTAGTTGATTGTGCACGATCCATATCCGGCATCCGGGTTAGTTACCATTTTGCCTTCACTGTTTTTACCATCGGTATACCACAACTTACAGTCAGGTGAAAGCTGAAGAATACGATCGTGTAGTTTTCGCATGTCACTGCGTTTTGGCTCGGCCTGACTATTGATTAATTCGTTTATCTGGTCTTCTACTTTCATAATCGAGGATTGCTTCGTTTACATTCTCAAATCTAACGTATTTTTCCATTGACTGTCTTACAAATGTATTGAACACTTTTCAGCACTGTGAAAGGAGAAAACAACGATGTGAAGAGGAAATCGCGACGAGGGCTTCGAACACAGATTTCGCTTTCATTCTCAATTCTCGCTCTGAAAGAAAAAGAGCTTAGAGTGAGAGCGAGAGAAGAATGCAAAAAGAAAAAGTCTAAATGAAGTGTGAGCATAGGTCTTACTTCTTCATACCTTTATACTATGATACAACAACATACGCTGGATTTTCTGTCCGATCTAAAAGCAAACAACAACCGTGATTGGTTTCAATCAAACAAAGTAGTTTATGATAAGGCGCATCAAAACACCATTACTTTTGCGGATTCCCTGCTCGAAAAAATGAGGGTTCATGACTCCATTGAAACACCATCGGGGAAAGCAAGTTTGTTTCGTATTTATGCCGATACGCGCTTTTCAAAAGATAAAGCTCCCTATAAAACACATTTCGGAATCCGATTCAGCAGAGCAACAGCATATTTGCGAGGTGGATACTATTTTCACCTGGAACCTGGAAACAGTTTTATGGCCGGAGGATTCTTTTCTCCAAATCCGGATGATTTAAAACGCATTCGGGAGGATATCAGTTTCAATTACGAAGAATGGAAGGAACTGGTAAGTCAGCCTAAATTTATAGAGACATTCGGGGAATTAAAGGGTGATGGAGTAAAAACAGCCCCAAAAGGTTTTGATAAGGATCATCCGGCTATTGAGCTATTACGAAAAAAGCAATTTATTTTGAGACATGATTTTACGGACAAAGAAGTACTGCAATCAGACTTCGTGGAAAGACTAGATCAAACATTCCGGGAACTTCGTCCGTTTTTCGATTACATGAGTGAAGTGTTAACTACGAATTCGAATGGGGAATCGATCTTATAAGAAAGTTAATGGATTTGGACCGTTGACAATGGTCCAAATCGGGGATATAAACCAATGGTTTTCGGGAGATCGGTTTATCCTCCTGCACCTTAGCTGAAGCTTTAGCGCAAGCGTAAAGGGAGGAAGTTCAATCGAAATTTCGAATACGGATTCATTCCTCATTCTCTGCTCTGAAAAGAAAAGCATCAAAGTCGATTTAGGTCAGAATGAGAAGCAGAATGAAAATGAGGAAAAAAGAATCTATTTCCTTCCGGATCTTCCAATTGAATATCGAAGCGTATCTTTGATCAATCCCTTATTTTCCGGATTAAAGTATCGCAATTCTTTCACTATTTCAGGATTATCTTTGACTCTCGACGCAATGATTTCATATGCCATTTCACGAACCGGTTCCTGTAACTCATCTCGCTGGTAATCATCGTTCTTTAAAACAGACAGGAACTTTTCCCGGTTTGATTGATTAACATCTTCCCGGTACAGTCGATTCAATTCTTTTTTCAAATCAGCTGTACTTTCAAAATCAGACAAATACATCTTCAGGCAATTCACCGAGTCGTGATCTGCTCTCCAGCCTTTCATCAAAGTTTCCTGCGCAGAAGAGTTAAGATGCATTTTGTTCTTATAAATCAATGAAGCTTTGATATATTGATTCATTTCTTTATGGTTCGCTGCTACTTGTTCATAATAAACATCGGCCTCCTTTTTATGATGAAGGATCGTATACATATCCCCCACTTTTTCATGGTCTTTGAGTTCCTTGTATAAGTCAATCGCATTGGCAATCAGGTTTCCTTTTACAAAACACTCCGCGGCCTTTGGTTTGTCATTCAGAAGTTTCAAATAAATAGACGCAGCATCCTGGTACAATTCTCCCTTTGCCAGTGTCTCCGCAGCTGAGCGATCATCTTTCAATAACTTCATGTAAACAAATGCCGCTTTCTCGTAGTTTTTCTGTTCAATTAATTCAGCTGCTGTTTTCCGGTATTGTTCCTTCAACGATCCATAATAGTCTCCGATATCTACTGATCCACCGCTTCGGGTATTTGACAACTGCCTGTCTGCAAAAATGGAAAAAACCGACCAATTCTTCGAAAGTTCCAGTCTTCCGTTGCTTTGCCCGCGGGAACTTCCTGTTTCATCCAAAGGAATTGCATATTTCAGCGCCTCATCCGGATTGTTTCGGAGCATATCCAATAACTTATCCAGCTGCTTTTGATTTCGTTTCTCCAGGTCTTCCAAATTTTCCTGAACCCGATCGCTGTAATTTCCTTTTTTCTTCCCGTTGAAGGGTTTCATCAAAGACTGCATGAACTTTCCAAACCCATTAGGCTCTCCGGCTCTCTGAGTTGAAGCCGAACCGTCAGATCTCATGCCCCGTTTATTGCCTCCTTCCTTTTTCCGGAATTGCAGCTTGTAAAACTGCATCTTTACTTTTTCAAAAAAACTCAATGGTTGATCTTCCATTTTCTCGCGTTTCGGAAAAAACTGCTCTTCCAATCTTTCCAAAGCCTTTTCTACATCTACCGGAGCAATCTGGAAACTCTTTATTTCCTTTGGAATAAAAGGCGCAGATTCCGGACGTATTACACGAAGTGAGGCCGATTGTGGCAGTGTGATCAACTTACTCGCATCCAGTGTTTCTTTCAATTCTACCAGCCCGATTTCCGGATGCATCAACCAAACCGACTGTGCGAACAGTTTTTCCAGTTCTGTTGCTGTCATTACAGGAAACAATTCCGATTTGTTGGCTATAAAAAAGGTTGGCGAAACCTGCTGACAGATTTCATTTTGTTCCAAATTCAAATGACTGATTACCGACTGAGGAACGATCAAACATCCCCAAACAGAATTTGCGGTTGTACCCGGAAGCGGATAAACCGAAACACGGTTTAAGTTCAACTCCATGCGCTGAAGCTCCAATAACCATTTTTTGACTGAAGCTCCTTTTACCAGGATTCCATTCAAAGGAAAACGATTGTACTGAGACGATTTTAAACTAAGCTCCATGGGACAATATATTCTTTAAGAATGGATTCATGAATTTATCAAAGAATTCTTTGGTTGAGATGCTTTTCTCTTCGGTTTTCTTGAAAAAATCATCCCCGGAGAATGCATTACTTGTGGCAACTCCCAATTTTGTTTCCAAAACCGAAGGAATAAAAATCACCGGAATGGAAGAATTGCTGCTTTTCAAAATAAGCATCCCTGATTGATTGACTTCTACAGTACTCCCATCGGCAAACGTAAATTCATTCGCATTACCCGGAGTAGCTTCAATGACCTTTTTGAGGTCTTTTCTATTTGTTATTTTGATAGTACCTGAAGAATGGTTGAATTTCAATTCATGATCATTAAAAATTAAATGCTGCTGATCGCTTATAGCAATCGAACTGATGTGCTTAAGAACGCTTCGATGAGTCAGAATACGAGGAGATTGGTCCATCTGCCGATTTCTTGCTTCTCTCAAATCCGCTCTTGTTATAGTTGCTTGCGAAAGATCTTTTTTTACTTCGGCGGTAATCGGGTCAATGATCCAATTCCCTTTCGAAGAATGATACCTGAACTGATTTTCGTGGAAATACAAACCTCCTTTGGTAATGCCGTTCTTATCAAAAAAAGCCGTTTGTTCTTTTCGGGTCGTGATGTTATAAAGTGAAATGTTATTACTAGTGACATCAACACTGGCAAGGACCAGGTCATTATTCACATCAACCCCTAACTGGTATTCGCAGAAAGAAGGAACCTTGTTCCAAACCAGATCAAAGCCCTTCATGCTATGAAGCATAAGATCGGGTTGAGAAACATCCTCCACAAAACGGAACAACTTCCAGTCATTGGATATTAAAAAACAGTTTTCACCATCCGGAGCATACAAAAAGTGATATTTACTCAAAGGATGAAATAAAATCGGATAATTTCCCTGAAACTCTCTTCTGGTCACTTTTGATTTAGGCACCTCTTTTTTCCAGAGTTCTTCAAGCGGAAGTTTTATGTGCTGCACCAAACGTTTACTTTGCTGCTGTTTTTTATAAATATCAATATTCCCTACAGCATCCGTATAAATCCAATAAGCTACTTCCTGGTGAAATTCGTTGATTACTTTCAACATATCAGCCTGTTTCAAAGTAGACTTTTCCGTCACTATAAAAATCTCCTGCTGCTTATTGGGCTGAAAATCGTTCAGGTATGCTCTCAATCCATTGGCAGCATTCAGTTGTGCATTCAAAACGCCCAAAGCATCAATCAAGGAAGAAACAGAATCCGAATTGACAGGAACATAGCTCTCACCAATAACAAAACTGCGACACGGGATATCTGTTTTCGGGTGTTTTGCAATCGCCAGCATAATTGCAAAAGCAACTGTTTTTGGTGTCCCCCAATTCTTAAGTGAACTGTCAATTAAAATAATCCGTTCCAGTTCGTTTTGCTGCGGAGGAATTTCACGCTGAATATAAAGAGCCTCGTTATTCGCTAACCTAGATAAGAAAACCAGATCATCGTTTGCAAATTCGGAGATCAATAGTTTATCAAAATCGCCTTTGTTTGTTAAATCAGAAATCCCACCCAACGGCTGACTACTTGGCAAGGAACTATGAAACGGAATATTTAATCCGCTCCACAAATGCCTGATCAGTGTCCCAACCGGATTTGTTCTGTCATTTGCAATTAATTCCTCTATAAAATCTGTAGGGACAACTGCGGTTTCTTCCACCGTTGGTTCCAGTAATTCAAATAAGTCCGGAATTTCCGGGAGAGCAGCAACTTTATCCAGGATTTGTTGGACGGTAGTCAATTTAGACGAAAGTACACTGAAAACACGCAGGTCTTTTTTGAGGATGTGTTTGTTGAAAGGCTCCGGAATCAAACAATTATCCCATTCACCAATACCGCTAAGCATACTGATCGCTTCCTGAGAAGTTCTCTGGGAGCATACGGCATGACACTTTTCAAAAATGGCCTGAAAAAGCTGAACTTTTTTGGATCCTTTTTTAAATTCTTCGGGAACGGATGCCAGAAGGTGTAAAAAAGTCTGCGCTTGTCCTCTCGCTATTTCCATAGAACCGTCTTCGTCCGTAATTCGGCTGTCAAGTTCATTCAGTACTTGTTTTCCATTGGGATTCGTTGCAATAATTGCCAATAGCAAAGCTCCGAATGGTGGCAGTCCCTGAACGGAAATAAGGGGAATAACATCTTTTAAAAAAGCTTTATAGGCAATGGTACTTCCGTCCGGAATACAAACTACTTCCCCCAGCTCTTCCCACTGCCAGAAATAGTTTTCAAACGATTGAAAATAATTCAATTTTGCCATGCCTGCTTAAGTAATACTTTTAATATTCATTCGAAAGGACGCCCGGGAAAGTGGCTGTAAATCGGTATGTGCCAACTTGAGGTAGTTACCGGATTTCAACCACATAATACGATCCGAAACACCTACTTCCAATAAGTGTTTCAGTTCTTCTTTTAGCACATGAAGTTCCAGATCAAAACCCGATGGTATTAAAAAGATATCGCTTTGCCAAAAAACTTCTCCCTGAATGGACAATAAGGGAGTTCCCAGAATGCATGCCGTGTAATCATCCAAAATACACCAGAAAAGGTTTTTCAAACGAACTTCGGAAACATGTTCCAGGTAATCTCCCAAGACATCCAGGTCCACAATCATTGCAACGGATTCTTTTTCACTTTCAGCAGCAACCAGCCGGATTGTAAGTGTTTCGTTCACACCAAAATAATTGTGGTTCAAAGAGGGTAAAGTAACCGGGATTGCCCGATCAATGGGAGTCCAGATCAATGCCGGAACTATTCCTTCCGGCAATAAACTGTTTAATGGAAATAATCGGCCATTTTTCTCGTAAAACACCTTTTTGTAAGGAATTGTTTTTACTTCTGTGGATTGAATTTGGGCATAGTCAAAATCTTTGATCCAGATTCCCTTTTCATTAAAACCTACTTTCAGGTTATTCCAGTGTCGAATTCCCCCCAAAAACAATTGGTGATCCTCTTCAAGCAGCAAGAAATAATTCAGATTGTCTGCAGCATCGTTTGCCATAATCCTTCTATTTCATGTTGAATGTGCTGTTTGTGTTCCTGGTTACGGATCCAGTTACAACGTGATTGAACATAACGCAATTTATCTTTGATCACATTTTGTTCTTCAAACGACAGATTTTCAGCAGTCCATTTGCTTTTCAAAAGCTCCACTTCCTTCATGACTTCCTCCGGATTCGGCACTTTATTAAACAACGCCTGAGGATGTGCATTTTCGGTATTCTCCTTCTCAATGATATGATCAATGATTCCGGCAAGAATTTCGATTTGTTCTTCCGTATCCCAAACGTATTTCAACACCCACAAATCAGATAAAACAGCCTCAGTCCGGTTACACATCAAGGCACTTGCCGCAATAATGTTCTGTATTTTCACAGCGCGTCGATCCGAAACCTTAATACCGGTATTCCGAAGGTTATGAATTAAGTCTACATATTGTTTTCTAATGGGCGAAAGATCCACCTGACGACTCATTTGCTGTAATTCGATAATTTCTGCGGGAGTAATACCTGGCTTATCTGTATTCACGGTGTTTTCCATTTTCCAACCTGCCATTAAGACTTCCTCCATGCGATCCGTATCTACATAATCACATTGAATACGGATCAGGAAGCGATCCAATAATGCATTTAAAGATTCATCTTCCGGCAACACGTTACTTGCCCCCACAAACATCAGCGCGGGTAGTTTTTTGGTTTCCTTTCCCCTGCGGAAAATCTTCTCATTCAAAGCCATTAGCAAGCTGTTCAAAATAGCACTGTTGGCATTGAAAATTTCATCCAAAAACACCATGGAAGCTTCCGGCATCATTCCTTCCGTATTCGTAATCAGCTCCCCTTCTTTCAATTTACGAATATCAAAGGGCCCGAAAATTTCATTCGGCTCTGTAAAGCGTGTTAACAGATACTCAAAATTCTTCCCATTCTCTATACAGCTCGAAAACAAACGGATAATCGCACTCTTTGCGGTTCCGGGAGGTCCCAGCAAAAAAGCATTTTCACGTGCAATCAAACTGATTCCAAGCAAATCAATAACCTCATCTTTTCCAACAAATGATTTCTTTAAAAAATCAAGAATATCTTTTAGCTTATCACTTTTATTCATAATCTGTTACTAGTGTAAATTCCTTCCAAAGCTGTTTACCATGAATGCCGAGACCGGCTTTAACCGCATCATAGCAAGCTGGGTGCTCTGCAAGTTTCAATTTTTTGTATTCAATAATTCTGTTCACATACAGTTGCTTCAAACAATTGTCGGAATTCATCCATTCAAAACTCAATCGTTCGATTTCCAAAGGATATCTCATCGATGAATAATGCCATTTATATGCAATTGTTTCCAAGAGTTCTATCAATCCATCCTGGCTATCGATCACCTTCAATTGAAAAAGCATATCGGGTAAAAAACGCAGGCATAGATCCGCAGATACTATTGTTGAAGCATCTAAATCTCCCTCAAAATCAGAAAACAATTGCCCCAAATCATTTTCCTTCTGATCGCGGTAGAGAATTAGCTGTGCAGCCAGGTAGATTGTTTTAGCCGCCCACAAAGCAGCATTAGAGTTAAATCCGGGAACCTGATAGGGATAATCAAGAGATTCGTTTTGGTATTCTTTGGAGAGAAAATCGAGTAATTCTTGCTCTTCAGTGCTCTCCCATGACATGACTTTCTCGTACAGAATTACTTCTTCACATTCACGTAAGTGTTTGATCATTTGAAGAAAATACTGTTGAGACATGTTTAGATTGATTTTTCAGTTCCGTAAAAATAAAGAAAATAAGGATTTGTAATAGCGAAAGAAAGTATACCCGAAACCCAATGGGATTCGAACGACTTTGATTCGATAAGAAAACACAATAAAATCAATAGTTTACGAGAGAATGAGGTTTTTCCTCTCCCTTAATCCCTCTCCAAAGAGGGAGACTTTAATCGCAGCTTCGAACACGGATTCCGCTCTCCGCTCTCATTCTCGCTCTGAAAGAAAAAGAGTCAGAGTGAGCAACAGAGCGAGAGAAGAGTGCAAAAAGCTTCAATTTTGCACATCAGCCCACCTGACGCAAAACCCGTGCTAGCGGTAGTTTTTCTTGTTAAAATGCTTTTATATGCTTGAGGTTACTTTTCTCTCCGTATTCTGTTAAGAATCGAATCACACTATCGTCTTCCTTATTTGGAAACAAATAGTCTCCAGTCAAACTTTCATTGAAATTTATAAAATCACCAAGTTTAATTCTAACAGATATAAATCTAGAGTAGTAATTTTGATGTGCAAAAGAAGCCCCAGCTATTACTCCACATTTTTGTCGTAAAGGTCTCTGCACCCCAAATTCTTCTAATAGTTCACTCGAATCAATAAATCTATCCGTTTTGGGGTCAAGGATAAAAATATAGATCACCGAATTTTCTACGTTTTCAGCTTTTTGATAAACTCCCTCATTATTTTTCATTTGGGCAAAAAATAAAGCAACATCTATATCTTTTGTTATGTCCAGTATATTTGTCGGAATACCATAATGTTGCAAAAAAAGCGATGTCTGTAAAGCTCTATAAACAGGGTTATAGTCATGAAATTCAGATGTTTTCCCATTCTCAACTCTGGTAACCGTGAAAGGCGAATTTGAATCTTCCCATACAGAGTTTTTGAAGTAATCTTTAATTTGTTCTTCAGCTTTATTTCTCAATTCAAAACGAGGAACATTTAAATGAGCATTGAGAGCAGTTTCAAATTCAAAAATTTCAGATACTTTACGGGTATATGTTTCTAGATCTTCTGAGGCATTTTCGGAATTTCTAAATAATGATGGAACTAAAGAAGGGTCTACAATCGATCTCCACGGTGCATGAGGGATTAAAGTGTCATCAACTTTTTTTAAAAAGTGCTCACTATTTTGCCCACGAAACCAAACCTTAAATCTACTTTTTGATTTATGAAGTTTTTCGTTAATGTTAGTGATAAAATTATCTAAGTCTTCTCTACTGTTGATTGTAATTTCAATTGGTGAGAAGTCAATTTTATTGTTTATCAAAGAATGTCCTCTGATAGCCCCAATACTAAAAATATTGCTTAATTGCGACTTAAGCATTGGATAAGTCTCCCCATATCGAGTTAGCTCCGACATCGCTAGATAGAAATTCTTTTTTAAAGCACCATCTGGAAATATTAATAAGCCGTAATCTTTATCAAGAATAATATCTTCGGTATCCACTTTTAATGGTTCGAAAATATCCACTATGGATTTTTGTTCTAATAGTTTTCTATTTAAAATGGTAAATCCATTTGTGAATAGTAATTCTCTTTTAATTTTATCTAAAGATTTATATTTATCCGTTTTAGCAATCCAAAAGTCTCTTTTGTCAATTGTCGTTGGTGCGATTGGGAAAAATGGATTGTCATAAATAGTTGATTTTACAAAGTTTAATGAATTTTCAATATGAAATATTTCATTATAAAGTTGTTCACTAGTTAAGGTTTCATTGAGCTTTTTACGTCTTGATAATAAGTAAAATATCTCCAAAGGATTTATATTGTCATTCATTGTGGTGTCTCATTTGGTAGTTCGTAAAATTACAGCTAGCGTTTTCGGGTTTTGCGTTCAGGTGGGTTTCTGAGCACAAAGCTTCAATTTATTACTAAAGTTTATTAGAAGTACAAAACTTCAGGTTTGCACAGCTTGTCCTGTGAGGAACGACAAGGGATCACTCAGCCTGACACAAAACCCGTGTTAGCAGTAACTTTTTATCAATTTTTTGCTTTTAATAATTCTTTAAAATTTGGTTCGTCAAACCTCAAATCAAGTTGTTTATATTCTTCACAGTAATTCACTATCAATGGAAGATTTCTTATGCTTTCAGAATCAACCATTAAGTAATAATATTTTTTGTTTGGGTTGTTGTTTGTTTCTTCAAAAACCGCAATTCCTTTTTTGCTGTCAATAATATGAATTATAAGTTTTCTGTCCTTGTTGGCAATACCTGTTAATTTAAATTCAAATGTTCTGTCATCGATTTTCTTTTGCTCAAGAATTTTACTTGCTTCTGGTCCCTCGCCTGTCCAATCTATAAATGTCGTGTCGTTAATTGAAATTCTGAAATGCGAATAAAAGTCGCAAGGATGATAAGCATAAAATGTCCCTTTGTATTGTTTTAGTGTTACCCACTTCGTTTCAGAAATTACAGGTATCTTTTTCGTTAATGTCAATTTGCTTTCTTTCAAAAAGTCGAGCGAGTTTTGGTAGCTTTGATTATCAAAAGTCAGAAAATCCCAATAGTTTATTTTGTCATAGAATTTGCTGTTTCGGTTGTTGTCAAAGAAAATAGATTGTGAAGTTCCTAATAAACTATCCTTATGAATGAAAACTGTGTCAACTTGTCCAAATGCAGGAAAAGTCAAACCAATTATTATTGCTGTCAGTATATCTTTTAGTGTCGTCATACGGTTACTGCTAACGGTTTTGGGCTTGGTGTTCGAGCGGGTTTCGAAGTACAAAGTTTCAATTTATTACTTAATGTTCATTCGGAGCATAAAGCTTCATATATCTGAAAAACCACCAATTTCCTGTGGATGCTTTTATGTATAGTTCTTCTTTCATCGAACGATTATTCCATCTTCATAAATTTCGATTTTCTCTATTTCGTTTTTGTCCTTTGCCCAATATTTCCATTTCCCTTGTTTCTTCCCATGAAAATAATTTCCAAAAATTAGTGTGTCAGCACTTTTAGTTTTGTATTCTAAATAATATCCATGTAAAGTGTCATTCTTGTAATTGTATTTTTTCGTAATACTAAAAACTGCTTTTCCTTCTTCTCTATCATCTTCTTGCCACGTACCTTGTTTAAATCCGTTTTCATCGGTCATATTAACGGTTTTAATACGGGTATTATTGATAGGTATCAAAATTGATTCATCTTCCTTTTGTATTATTCCATTATCTGTTTGTTCATTACTACAAGAAGCAAGCACTAGAGTTAAGATTTGTGTAAATAAAATCTGTATACCTTTTTTATTTATCATGGTTTTAGAATTATGCGTAACGATTTTGCGGTTGGTGAAGTATCAAAATTGATTCCGACTACTTTTCGTCCGCTACTAAAATAATAAATTACTACAAACCTGTCGAGTCGCTACAGCCCTGGTCTTTTAATACCCGCATGTTATATAGGTAGTTACTCTATTAATAGAATTTTCTATAGCTTTTCCCGAAGGTTAACCCAGATTTATGCACTGATCCTTGTTTTATCAAGCGTTCAAAAAAACATAACCAACAAAAAAGGGAAACAGAAATGTTTCCCTTTTTTGACCCTAATGAGAGATATTTCGAACTGTTTGGTGGAGGATTTGAAACTTTTATAAGTAGAGCACTACTATTTTATTTTTATTGATTTCGCAGTCTCTTTAAATTTAGCTAAATAATTATCCTGATCACTTGATGCAGTTGCCATTAAAACAATTGTTGTACCTTCAAATAATAAGACCACTTGGTACATCATACCTTCTTTATTCTCTGCATTTACTTTTGTTTCCAGCTCATAAGCTGTGCGATTATTAATGCTTGTTTTTATAATATTTTTACTTTTTAGTTTAAGTCCATTTTTTTCGTACCGCCAAAGCAGATCATTTGCAAAATATGCTGCATCTTCATCTGTCATTTCAGGCATTACAGTGATCTGAAGAATATTTGCGTCAGGATCTTGTAAACCATCCTTTCCTTTATCTGAATACATGAATATATTCGAAGATGTTGCTGCATATTTAAAATTCGTAATTGATGCGTCAAATTCGAAATTCGCTAACTCTAGCGGATCTATCTGTAATGATTTGTCGTAATAAACTGATTTAAATATTTTTCGCAATTCCTTTTTCCCCTCCAGATCATCAGATTTACAAACACCAACAATCATCACAAAAAATGTCTCATCGCCAAAAATCAAAGATAATTTGGTTTCATTTGGATATTTTGAAGGTCCTTCTAAATAAATGGCTTCAAATTTATTAAAGTTTATATTTTTCCAAACATCTACCTTAGCTCCTTTAGCTTCAATAGCTTCGCGGGTAAGGCTAGACTTTGACTGAACAAAACTAGAAGTATTAGTCTCTATAATTTGAACATATCTATTTTCATTTTTTTGATAACGTGCTAGTTCTTTTACATATTGATATTCATCCGGTATTAACAGATAATTTTTTGTGCCTTGTACCCGAACATGTTCATCAGTCTTTACAGTTCGAATTTGATTCGGGAAGTCTTCTTTGTTTTTCTGACCAAAAGAGAATAGACTTGTTAGAAATAAAATACAGTTGAGAATTAATTTCATTCTGGGTGATTATTTGATAATGATCAACTTTTTTGTTAATACAAACCTACTCATTCTGGACTAACCATTTGTCAATGTTTTTTTTAAAATTGTTTGCACCAAACTCCTTTTTATAAGTATATCATACGTTAATAACTCCTGAAATTCAGGTTAGAAACCCAATTGGATTCGATAAGAAAAACACCATAAAACCAATGGTTTTCGGGAGATTAGGAGTTCGCTATCCTCCTCGCTCCTCCTACAAAGGAGGAAGTTTAATAGAAACTTCGAACACGGATTCTCATTCTCCGCTCTCGCTCTGAAAAAGAAAAGCATCAAAAAAGATTTAGGTCAGAATGAAAATGAGGAAAAAAGAAAAGCATCACTCATGCGACGCTTTTCTTTTGAACTAGACATTGCATATAACAGAGAATAATTATATTCAAAAACAAAATAACCGCTATAACAATGATGAAAAGTCGATTTATTCCAAAAAGAATTGCTTGTGAGATTTCTGCCGATAACAATATCGCGAATCTTACGCTTACCCATAACAATAGAAATTTCCGATTAAACAGAACAACCATACCGAATCGATATACTATTATATTTCAATATGTTAAGGGAAGTACAATAAAAGTATCGGGCCGGAACCAGTCAGGATCTGGGAGGGTCAAACTACTGCTAAAGTTCGTCTATAATGGTGTTGTTATAACTGAAATTAGTACGGTTGCTGTAGGAAATGAGGCTGGCGACTTCAGTATAAAAGTTAGTCTATCGGGTTCGCGGCGAAATCAATTAAAACAGGTGAGAAACAGATTGAAAGCTACAGACAAGGTGGTTTATAGCACTTTGGCAAATTCATCAATAGAAGAATATTCGAATTTTACAGGAGTTAAAAATAATGCGCAACGCTATACAGAGAGTAAACGATCAGCAGAAGAAAAGAAAGAAAAAGGTAAGCAAGTAGAGGTTTTCTACGGGACAAATCGAAATAAAACGGGCAATAGTAATTTTAATGACTTTTATGGAAGTGAGATTTGCACGTTGAAAGTTGGAAAATGCAAGATAAACATCCCAGATAATCATAAAACAGGAAAAATAGAAAGACCGATGAAAATTCTGTGGTTATGGGAATTAAAAGAAAACGACGATAAGCACATAACATTAAAGGATATTCAGGAATTTGATCTGGATGTTTTCTATAAACATATTTTGGAGGATTGCCAAAAAACTGAAAATAAATCAGGTTTGCTGTTTATTCACGGTTATAATACATCCTTTGCTGAAGCCGCATGGCGTACCGGACAGATTGCGTACGATATGCCGTTTAACGGAATTACCGGCTTCTTTAGCTGGCCTTCTGCGGGTAAGTTAAGAGCCTATCCTTCTGATCTGGATAAAGCTGAAGGAAGTGAAAAGGCTTTAGCTCAGTTTATAAATCATTTGATTACTAAAGGAGGAGTTAAGAAATTACATATTATTGCCCATAGTATGGGAAGTAGAGTTACTACTAAAGCGCTAATAGAGCTTTCGAAAGAACCCGATTTTAAAGATTATATTGCTTCTATTCAACAGGTAATTCTTGCAGCCCCCGATCTGGACCCTACGGTCTTTAAAGAGACTATTTTCCCTGATTTAAAGTATGTTGGGGCTAGTAGAACATTATATGTCTGCAAAAGAGACCGAGCTTTGAAAACTTCCAAATTTCTCCGCAGAAGGTCGAGGTTGGGACAAGGTGGAGAATCGATATTTGTCTCAGAAGAGCTTTATTCAATAGATGCCTCAGATGTATTATCTCCTGGAAATCATTATAGTTATGTTTTCGAAACAGACCAGTTGTTGAACGATTTATACCACCTTTTAAGAGGATTGACCGATCCGGAAGAGAGAAGGCTTAGATCTGCCGTTCTGGGAAAACTGAAATATTGGTTTTTCCCTAAGTAATTACCAATTAATCGTTTTGATTACTTACAAAAGTCCACAGTGTATCATTCTATAATCCCACAAATCCCCCGCTGCGGAGGATCAGGAGATCCTTCACATATTCCGTCGCAGTTCGAATGATTTAGTAAAGGAAGCGTTTTGTGCTGCTGCAAGAATATTTGAAATTGTTATTTCAAATGGTACAACGATATTCATCTTCGCCAGCGATATAATTTCCTCTTCATCAAAGTATTTGTTCTCTGACCCTTGTCTTTTGTAATAAAAAGGGTCTTCTCCGCTAAATAATGGTCTAATAATATTAAATGGAAATTCTAAATCTAAATTATTTGCAGGTTTGTTTTCCTTTGCATTCCAGTATTTTTCTCTGAATGTTTTATTTACATTCCATGGCGATTGAAAAATATATATGATATTATTTTTAGGAATTTGAAAAGTATTTGACAAATCTTGAATTCTACTCTGAATATGTCCGTCAATTGAATTCCTATCCCACCCAATAGTCGTCTTGACTTCAATTATAAACAAATTTCCTTCTTGGTATTCAATCAAAATATCGGGCTGTAATTTTCCTACTTTTTTTTCTAAAACAACTTTGAAATCACTGGGCAAAGTCGCTTTCAAATAATACGCAATCAGGTCTTGTAACAAATCAGACGTCGATATCCGTTTCAATCTATCAAAATTGGACATCTGTTTCCACAAGCTTTGTTTTACTTTAAAAACATGATAAAAAATAGCTTCACTAATATCTGTTTTTGTCTCATCGAATTTGATTCTTTCAACAAGGTGAAATTCTTCTATAAACTCACAGTATTTTTTTGTTAAGTTGAGGTGTTTCATAGAAGTTTGCAATTATTAAGTGACATATCTTTAACTCCAATCATTAATAGTCCTCAGTCCAGTAATCAGCTAAAACAGCAGCTTGATTTAAAACCAAATCAATAGCATCTTGCGAAAAATCAGGTGGATAACCATGTTTTCTTAATAATCTTCGCACCATATTTCTGATTTTCGCTTTAACACTATCTCTTACTTGCCAATCTACGGTCGTACTGGATCTTAAACTGGCTGTTAGTTCTACCGCTATTCTTTTTAAGTTTTCATTAGCCAATGCTTTTTCTCCTATATTATTTTCAGCTAATGCAAAATAGAAACGAACTTCATCAGGAGTTAATCCAAGATCTTCCTCTTCCTTTATTGCATTGACAAAATCACGATGCATTTCGATTAACAGCTCAATAACTTGTGCTGTTTCGATGACACGATTATTATATTTTTTAAGTGTTTCTAAAAGCCTATCTCCATATTTCTTTTCCTGAACAATATTCCCTTTTGTTCTGGACCTTATTTCATCTTTTAGCAACTTTTCTAAGAGTTCAACAGCAAGATTTTTATGCGGTATGTTTCTAATTTCTTCTAGGAATTCATCTGATAAAATACCAATATTCGGTTTAGCCAGTCCCGCCAATAAGAAAATATCATCAACACCTTCGGGAATCACAGCATTATCCAAAATTTGCTTAAGTAATGAATCCCTAATTTCATTGATCCGTTTCTGGTCCACGTTCATGTTTTTCACGAAAGCAGTTTTAATAGCGTTGAAAAACGCTATTTCCAGCTTTACATCTTGCGCTTCATCCAAGGTACTGCACAGTGAAAATGCTTTGTTAATGGCAGCCATCAAGTCTAGAAATCTGCGTTTGCCCCCTTCTCTTTCCTCGAGAATGTGGTTAGAAGCTGAAATTAATAAATGAAGTGCATTTGTTTTATATGCAGTGTAGTCAAAACCATGCATAAGACCTCGCACTGCATCAAGATTTTTCATCATGATGGAAAAAGCTTCCGTCGTCTTGAGCGTTGGTGATCCTTTCCCATTAGAGTCGGTATATGTTTTAAGAGCTTCTTTAAGTTCATTCGCTATTCCAATATAATCTACAACTAATCCACCAGGTTTGTCTTTAAAAACACGATTGACACGGGCGATTGCCTGCATTAAATTATGCCCTTTCATCGGTTTATCTATGTACATCGTATTACATGCCGGCACGTCAAAACCAGTTAACCACATATCGCGTACAATTACTAATTTCATTTCATCCTCCGGATCTTTAAATCGCTTCTCAAGATCTTTCCGAGTTTGCTTGGTATAAATGTGGGGCTTAAGCAGTTCTTTATCACTGGCTGATCCAGTCATGATTACTTTGATCGCACCTTCTTTAGGATCTGTTGAATGCCATTTAGGTTCGACGGTGACAATTGCATTGTACATATTTACACAAATTTCGCGACTCATACAAACAATTATCGCCTTACCATCCAATAATTCAAGCCTTGCTTTAAAATGGCTTACCAAATCTTCAGCAACTTCTTTGAGCCTGGGAGCTGCACCAACCAATTTTTCTAAAGCTGCCCATTTGCCCTTCGTACTTTCTCTTAATGCTAAATCTTCTTCATCTTCAATAACTTCTTCGACTTCGTCACTAAGTGCTTCAATTTCCGAACGATTGATATCCAATCTTGCCAGCCGGCTTTCATAGTAGATCGGAACTGTAGCTCCATCATCAACAGCATCTTGAATATCGTAGATACTTATTTCGTCTCCAAAAACAGCCCTCGTATCCTTATCTCCTTGTGAAATAGGAGTTCCTGTAAAACCAATAAAAGTCGCTTCTCTCAATGCATCTCTTAGATGTTTGGAATAACCATATTTATAAATACCTGTTTTTATATCCAATTTCGCCTTGTCCCCGTATTGAGAACGATGTGCTTCATCGCTGATCACAACAATATTAGTTCGATCACTAAGCAAAGGGTGTTGATCTTCTCCTTCTAGCAATCCGAATTTTTGAACTGTGGTAAAAACAATACCCCCTGATTTCCTTGAATTCAGAATATCTCGTAATTCTTCTCTACTTCCTGCTTGTATCGGAGTTTCGCGAAGCAACTCCGAAGATTGGGAGAAAGTCTTAAACAACTGTCCGTCTAAGTCTGATCTATCGGTAACAACAACTATAGTAGGATTCAACATTTCTGCTTGTTGAATTAATTTACCTGCGTAGCAGACCATAGAAATACTCTTTCCTGAACCTTGAGTATGCCAAATAACACCTGCTTTCTTTGAACCTGGCAATACTCTCTTACCATAATTCGCTCTTGGTTCAGACACTATATTATTTGGAATCGACAAATCCGCAGCAATAATGGTAGCTTTTACGGCTTCTCTTACTGCATGAAATTGGTGATAAGCTGCTATTTTTTTTATCAGAAAATCTCCATCTTGTTCATAAAGTACAAAATGACGTAAATAGTCAAGAAACAATTCGGGCTTAAAGAAACCTTTAATAACAGTTTCTAACTGATATTCCATCAAAGGGCGATCATCCTCATTTTCTATAGTTCGCCAAGGTAAGAATCTTTCCTTATTTGCTGTCAATGAACCAATACGAGCTGTAATTCCATCAGAAACCACTAAAGCCTCATTGTACACGAACAAATCTTGAATGTCTTCTTTATAGGTTTGCAGCTGATTATATGCTCCCCAAACATCGGTATTCTCGTTGGTTAAGCTCTTTAGCTCTATTATCGCAATGGGTAATCCATTAATGAAAATCACTAAATCAGGCCTTCTTGTAAATTTGGGACCCACAACAGAAAACTGATCTACTACCAAGAATCTATTCCGTTCAATGTTTTTAAAATCAATCAAAAACACCTTATCCTTTTCTCTTTCTCCATTTAACTCAAAGTCAATGTCAATACCATTCAAAAGGTAATGATGAAAGATCTTATTCTGTTGAATTAATGAGCCTGTAGAAGGGTTTTTCAATATTTTGATTACTTCTTCAAATTTTTGCTTGGGAATATTTGGATTCAATTTCTCCAAAGCAAGAAGTGTTTCTTGTTCAAGAATTACTTCTTTAAAAGATGACCGATATGGATTATCGCTTTCAGGTGCAATATCTTGGCCTGGAATATATATATAGCCGTTATCTTGAAACCATGACAACGCTAGCATTTCTAGTTGCTTTTCGTGAATCATGACTTTTTACGTTTAAAGTTTACTTTTTTATCTATTAAATCTAAAGCCAGTAGAATTAGTTCTTCTAATTGAGCATGCTTTCCTGTTTCATACCAAATTGGTCTTATATTCAATTCTAAAAGTCTACTTTCTGTATTAATCTTCCAATTTGGATCCTCTGTAGCCTTATGCTCCAAAATTGCAAAATGATCAGGTATTTCAAATTGATTCTCCGTTTTTATTTGCTTAAAAAGATCCAATGTCTTATCCTGTTCAAGACTACAACCTAAAAACAATATTGAATGACTTATATATATTTGTCTCAGTGTCTTCGGAAGTGGTTTGGTAAAATCAATTTCATCTAATTTATCTTTGTTGTAAGCATTGTCGTATTGACTTTTACAGAAAATATAGCTATCCTCGTATTCATAATCACCGTGTAACTTAAGAATGCAACGGTCATTTTTAATTAGCTTGGAAACGAACTTTTCATTCTGATTCACCCCTTTCATAAAACCTTGAAATGGTTTGTTTTCAGCCTCAAAAACAGTTTCCAATATTTTATCATAATTTGTAGTTATCACGCACCCTGAAGTGACCTTTGGGAGAAGCCTTGGTATTCCCCATTTACCTAAATCATTCTTCTTCTCTAGTCCCAAAGGAAATTTTCTCCTTATATAATTGTTAAACTGAGTTGAGTTGGATTGATATAAAATTTCCGCGGCTTCTAAAAACTGAAACTTTTTTATCAATTCTTCCACTCCTTCAATTTTACCCAAACTTTCATTAATACTATGAAGAGCTTCTATCCAAAGAGGGAAATCAAATGCTTTTGATACACCAGCTCCTATAAATGGAGCAACTCTTTTTCTTTCTATCGCATCCTTTAACTCTTCGAAAACAGAATCCTGCTCTGTTGAGAATAAATATTCTATTAATTCGTTATGCCTTTCTTGTGCTTCACCACTTTGGAAATTTTCTAATTCATCATAATAAGTATTTCTATCAACCCAAAAAACAATCTCACTGGGAGTATATTGATAAGATTCTCTATCAGGTATCAGGCTATTAATTTCAATTAATTGTTCACCATTGAATGCCTCATTAAATTTATCGTTACTATCAAGACCACTTTGCAAAATCTCTTCGATTTTCTTAATAGCTTGGTCATTATCTTTTACTATTTTATTCTCCATAGTATCAGTTTATTTCTAATTCTCCCAATAGCAATTTTGAAATCAAAGCTTCCCTTTGCTTCTTTAAATTTTCATTCAGAATAACATTGTTTGAATCCATCTCATACAATGGAGACAAATACTCTAATATTAATTTAAATCCATTTTCATCAGGGAATGGAACTTGAATACGTTTCATATCAGCTACAGTTACATGACCTAAACCTGTAGTTTGTTTATTTTTTGCAATTCCCACTAAAATAGGTCTCATATGTGTAAGTAGGTTAAAAACAAACACTTTTTGAGCCTGTGTTGGTGTATTAATTAAAAATATATGTTGATTTAGCCATCCTTTACCTCCAAACCACTTAAATACTTCCAAAGAAGTATCTGGGCTTCCAGACCAAGAATAAAGAAGTGAATCATTGTTGATAACATATTTTTCTCTAATCTCATTAGTCGTGAATTGAGTTTGAGATGTAATCCCTAATTTTAATTCCACAATTTTCACAATTGGTAAACCTTCCTTCTTAGCATTAAAATCACTAGTTTTAAACGAAGAACCATTCACATATTCAGCAGTATCATATAACGGAATCCATTTCCAACCCTTAGGAATTTCTCCATATTCTTTATTTTCAAGCTCATCAGGAAATAAATCCGCAATAGCTGCTAACTTTTCAAATCTTTCAGGAGATATATTTTCAAGTTTTTCTTGTGACATTCCAGATATAACTTTAATAGCAGCCATTTGAGCATTTTCACCATTTGAAATAGCAGCAGCTTTACATCTAACCAATTCAAAATCAATAAAAAACCGCTTGAAAATCAACTGAGAAATTGATTTTAGATTTGGATTCATTAATTCATTTATCCAAATTTTTTGATCTAATCCAGAAAGAATACTTGCCACACATTCTTGAAAATTTAAATCATCTATTATTTTAATTTCAAGATTTCCAAGTGCAATTCTACTTAGTTCCGTTTGCCCAGTACTACCTTCAGCTAAGGATTCTATTTTTGGTTGACTTAATCTCAAAACAAACCCAAAATATAAAGGATTAATAACTTTTTTATCAGGTCGTACAATTGTAATATGTGAGTCTACAATTACTTCTTCATCTCCCAAGTATTGTGCAACTCTACCCAATGTGCCCTTCCCTGTTGAATTAACCAACACATCATATTTCTTTACAATCTTATCTTTACTTACATTTTTATTCAACTGATCATGCCGACGCGCTAAACTTAAATCTACCTTGTAATCTCGAATACATTTTTGATTTATAACAACAATACCATCTTCTTCGATATATTTGGGCGTCACACCTCTACTAATGTATGATGTTAATTCTCTAATTGGTTTATTTTGAACATTAAATTTCATAACCCAATTCTCCCAATTTTTCTCTTATTATCAGTTCTAGTTGATTACTTTTTTCTAGTTGAATCTTTAATTCACCCGTTAAATGATTCATCTTATCACTAAATATTTCAATATTATTAACAACCTCTTTATCATCAACATATCTACCTGGAGTTAGTACGTAATCATTCTTTGCAATTTCATCCAATTTCACACTTTTACAAAATCCTGCAACATCTTTATAGCTAATATTTTGTTGCCAATCATGAAATGTTGAGGCAATATATGAAATGTCTGATTCTGTGAAGTCTCTGAGTACCCTATCTTTCATATAACCTTTTTCACGGGCATCAATAAAAAGAACCTCCTTGCTTCTATCTCTTTTCGTATCTGTTGCTTTTTTGTTTTTTGTTAGAAACCAAATACATGCAGGAATTTGAGTGTTAGTAAACAATTGCCCAGGCAAAGCCACCATACATTCTACCAAATCTGCTTTCAATACCGCCTCTCTGATATCACCTTCCCCTTTGGTGGAAGAGCTCATAGAACCATTTGCCAATAACAAAGCCATCGATCCTTGTGGGCTTAAGTGATGAATCATGTGCTGCAGCCATGCGAAATTGGCATTTCCTTCTGGAGGAATTCCATATTTCCAGCGTACATCATCAACCAGTTTTTCACTCCACCATTCTCTAATGTTAAAAGGAGGGTTAGCCATGATATAGTCTGCACGTAAATCGGGATGTTGATCATTATTCAATGTGTCCGCAGGTCCCTTTCCAAAATTGAAATCAATGCCACGGATTGCCATATTCATAGCAGCAAGTTGCCAGGTAGTGTGATTATATTCCTGCCCATAAACAGAAATATCCCCAATTTTTCCTCCAAATTTTTGCACAAACTTTTCACTTTGTACAAAGAATCCGCCAGATCCCATTGCTGGATCATATATTCTGCCTTTATATGGTTCCAACATATCTACAATCAAGCCTACAATAGACTTCGGAGTGTAATATTGCCCTCCTTTTTTTCCTTCTGCACTCGCAAATTCTCCTAAGAAATATTCATAAACGTGTCCAAGTATGTCTTTTGCATGTAATGATCCAAATACCGGTTGAATGGTATTTATATGGTCTATTAACTCCGAGAGCTTATCATTATCCAAATTTAATCGAGTGTAGGTTTTGTTTAGAACACCTTTAAGCTTAGAATTGTCTTTCTCAATTGCTTCTAAAGCATCATCAATCAAAAAATCTACTCCTCGCATTTTTTCAAATTTGTCACCGTTTGGAGTTTTCTTTTCCCATGGCAAATCTTCTCCTACGGGTAATTTGGCAAGTTCTACTAGTGTTTTCCACCTCGCTTTTTCAGGTACCCAAAAGACATTTTTTTCAGTATAAGAATCTCTTACTTCCAACTCATATTGAATTTCTTTATCGTAATCCTCCTGTTTATCGAAATCATCCTTAGAAAGATAAATATCACTTTTTGGATCTTTAAGTTCTTTTAATAATTCAGTACGTCTTTCTTCAAACGTATCACTCACATATTTTAAAAAAATAAGACCTAATACCGCATGTTTATATTCCGCGGCAGAAAGTGTCGATCTGAGCTTGTCTGCTGCAGTCCATAACTTCTTATCAAGATCTTTGAGATACTTCTGTTCTTCTGGATTCATTTATTTTTTTGAGCATCCGCTCTGTTTTAATTTTGCTTTGATTCAATATTTTGTCAAGTAGGGTAAATATAAAAATAGTATGGAAATAGTCAGTAAAATAAGAACCAGTTGATAAAAATAGTATTAGTATAGCTTTCTTAATTAAATATCCACTAAATACTCATTTGTTTACCCAAAAACTAAAAAAGCCTCCACAAACTCATGTTTGCAAAAGCTTTTTACTTTTAAAAGTGACCCCGGTTGGTCCCGATAGCTATCGGGACCAACCAAAGACCTTCACGACTCTTGCGGTCGGGACGCTCTATCCAGCTGAGCAAATAATATAAATCAAAAAAGCTCCACATTTCTGTGAAGCTTTCGTGATCCTGATGTCAGATATTTCGAACTATTTGGTGGGAGATTTGAAAAGTTTACTTTAATTTTTTCCTCATCTCACTCTCTGTAAGGACATTGTTGTTTATCGAATTAGTGTAAGAAAATCATGTTTTTCATGTTCAGTTCCACATTTATCTTTGAATCTTATTGTCCAAAAATAGACTCCTTCAGAACATTTTTTTTCATCACACATACCATCCCAACCGATAAGGATGTTATCCGTTTTCCACATCACATTTCCCCATCGATTAACGATTGTAATGTTATACTCAACAATGCCGGAAAAAACTATTGGGTGAAAAAGATTGTTAATCTCATCAAAATTTGGGGTGAATATGTTTGGCATTTCAATTTGATAATCTATGTTCAATGGTTTAACAAAAAATGTATCCGAATATGAGCAATTACCAAGTAACGCATTCACCCAATAAGTTCCAGGTTGATGAACTTCATATTCATTATTAGTTGTGCCATCATTCCACTGGTAGGTAAAATCTGAATTTGGTAACGAAATTTGAAATGATTCATTTTTGCAAATTGAAGTGTCATATCCAACATCGAAAGTATAATTAAGACATGTTGAAATAGTAAAATCATCAAACCACATGGCATACTTACCTATACCTCCGCTTAGAATGCTTAAATTGTGAAAGCCAGAACTCAAAGTTAAAAGATATGTATATTTTGTCCAGAGAGTGTTTGTCGAAACCGTAACATTTGGACTTACTTGGACACCGTCAACACCAAATGAAAAATGTGCTAAACCAGTATTTTGATGAACATCACCAGAATCTTGAGGTCCACAATACCAAACACTTAACTCAACTTGCTCATTAGGGTTAAACCAAATATTTGACGTCCTTATTTGATCTGCTCCAGCATAAAAATAAACATAACCTGAACCGCCATGAGCTCCAATGGAGTTTGTGTGATTGACTGCGAGTGGTCCAATACCTACACATCCAAGATCGCCCACAACATAAATTGGTTGAACTCCGTCGATTACCCGGCCGGCATCGTTGAAACATGTAAAGTCAGGAGGACATTGGCAGAGATCAGTTGAACCACTTTCAAAGTCGTATGAAAAATTGATTTGAGAGTAGCTCCATAATGTGCTAATTAAACAACAAATTAATAAACTTATGGCTAATTCAAATTTCTGCATTTTATCATTTTCACAACAGATGAGTATACATATCAAAAGGTTGGATATTTATCCATAATGTTATATATAAAGAGATTGTGCTAAAGCATTAGAAAACTCTTTTCAATACAATTGGTACATAATATTGTCTGAACCTAGAGGTTAAATTTAAGTCTGAAAACCCATTTGGATTCGAACGACTTTGATTCGACAGAAAACGTAATAAAATCAAGGGGGTCGCGGAAAATTTGAGTTTATCTTCTGAAGAAGCTTGATTGAAACTTCGAACACGGACCCCGTTCATCATTCTCACTCTCCACTCTCGCTCTGCAAAAGAAAAGCCCAGGCAGAATGAGACTGAGAACGAGAATGAAGTACAAAAAGAAAGCCTCAACGAACAATCGTCAAGGCTTTCTTTTTGTGGTGACCCTAATGTCAGATATTTCGAACTATTTGGTGGAGGATTTGGAAAAATTATTTCAGTTCTAATCACGCTCAGTTCTCACAATGGAATAATAATCCTAAATTCATCGACTAAATATCATCTATAATTCATGAATTTACTCACACCTCCAACTGATAGTTTGTACAAGTTCTGTGCAGTAGCGGGTCTAACTCTTTTTATTTACTTAGCGTACATTGTAATCGATCACGACAAACTATTTGTTGACAGACTTTATCATTTAGAATCTAAATTAAATAACATTAGAGTAAACGTTGAACTACTCAAAATCGACTTACTTGACGACACTACCTTAAACTTATCAAAATCTGATAGTGCTAAGATTGAGAGTATTAATATTAAGAACATAGATGCACATTCCAATATCAATTTCATTAGTAAACTTTCGAGAAAGCACAGTAGTCAATATAAGAAGCTTCTTAAGGAAAAAATGATTGTAAAGTTTCGCATAGATGAGCTTGAATCACAAGATAATGATTTCAGTTGGGATGTAATATTAATAGTCATTTTAATAGCGGTTGCAGAAGTATTTTGCCTGCTTGGTGTATTTCATTGGTACGAAAAAATTCAAAAACCAAGTGATAATGAATATCAGCAAAAAGTTTTATCAGAAGAATTCTATAAAGACAATTGCCAATCCTGTTTCAAAACATTCATTTATTTCGACGAACGAGGAACGAATTCTGATAGAAGTAAATCAAAATTCTTTTGCGAAACATGTTATACTAATGGAGCTTTTACAGAACCGGAGCTTGTACTTTCAGAGGCCAAAAAAAGATTAAAAGTTAAGCTTGCTGAATTAAAATATTCTAGAGTAAAAATCAAAAGACAAGCTGCTAGAATGAACGATTTAATGCGTTGGGAGAGATCATCAAAATGGTAGTTTAAAGAAATTTTAGGATTAATCTTTGTACCGATTCAAATTTTTCAAACTAAACATTGCCTTTTTTTCAGTGGATCCGTATTCATCTAATACTTCAGTCAAAAAATCATTATGAAAGTACTTCGAAGCATACCTTCTAGTTAATTCTAAGACATCCAATAATTCTTCAGTTTCAAACAAAAAACCTATAAACTCTCTTTTAATTTCAAGAATTGCTTCGTTCCCTTTAAGCTCCCTAACTAAATCGTCGATTTCATCCAAAACTTTGAACCCAAGCTTTTGCAACTCATCATTAAAATCGGCTTTCCCAAAGTCATACCTAACCCCTTGAAATCTGAACATTTCTTTAAAACTGTCCTCGTTAGGTAGAATGAATTCATTGTTCATTTGAGTGATCCTACTTTTTAAACGATCTTCTTCAAAATCCTTCAAGTTCAAAATGAGTTTAAAAAATTCACCCAAAGAAAATAAACCATCAAAGCTTGGCGGGGAATCCAAATTTAAAACTCGTGACGCTTGTATGTAGGGATTTTCAAGTTCTGAAAACTGATGGAGCAGACAATTAAGGTCCGTTATGGTATCATAGGCAAGTAATTCAATATCCTCTAAAATACCTCCATGAGCAAAATTATTTCTTTGTTCAGGTAATTTATATTCATAATAATCTAAAGCTCTAACATTGAGATACGCGTTTTCTCTTAATGAGCGTACTTTTTTAGACAGTGAATCCGGTTTTTCGTTCAAAGATTCACTTTCCATTATTTCAGAAAATAAACCTTCTATTTGTGGTAAAGCAATCGAATAAAAAGCTAACCATTCTTCGTTTTTAAAGTAATGGATCATTCTATTGAATATTAGCTGTCTATCTGTTGACAAGTATTTGATATTTACCAATATCTCTTCGATCACCTCTTCTTTGGGATATAATCCAAAAAACCTTTCATAAAATGACCGTTTATCTGATTCATACAAGTCATGATAAAAAGGCAATTCTTTCACACTGAATTTATCTGAATGAAGAATCCTGTGAGAAGATCGATCAATGTTCCAATAATCATAATTTGGACCTATTTCATTTCGATTAAATTCGTATGGTCTATGTGTTGCCACAGAAAAAAGATGAGCGATCGCAAATGTGCCAAGACCGCCAAAATGGCTACATAAATTGATCGCCCAATCATACATACCATTGAAATAATAATTCAATATTTCTTGCCTTGCATCAAGACAACGCCAATAAAATTGTACTATTGGGATATTAGATCTTCTATAAACCTGATAATCTTTCCGGAAATGAATAATAGCAGGGTCTTCTTCATATTTTAGTATTAGATCATTTACCAACTTTAAATCATATTCAACTTGTGGTTTTAATTCTTTGATCTCATAATACGGCAATTTATTAAGACCCAAAATGAAATATTTAAAGTTAAAGTCCTTATCATCTAAAACTGTCTTGTTATCAAGATTTGATACTCCATATAAGTTTTGCCTTGATTTTTCGAGTTTGAAATGTTTCAAAACAATTTTCATTCCTTTTGAATTATTCTTAAATGATTTCATTTCTCTTTGAACTGGATCAATAAGTTTGAGAACTTCAAAAACAAATTCGTCCATTGTTTTGAATTCGAAAAGTTGGTTTCCTAGCCGTTTTCTAATCTCATTTCTTAAGGTGTTTATTGCCCCGACTGTCGTAGAAAAATTAGATAATACAATCAAATTAGTGGTTTCATTTTCTCCTTTCATTCCTGGAATTATTGAATAGTAAAATTCAATAAAAATAGGATCAGTTCAATATAAAATCGGAATTAAAAAATCTATTTGATAACAATTTTAATCAATACTGTCTTTAATAATTTTTTTTTCGTGATATAGAGGTTTAAATGAAATTCTATTGTTCATGCCTTTTCAATTTCCATTCGATAAGTTGAATCTTGCAGCTTGGGAAACTGATAGGACAATAAATCCATCAACCCCGTGTGAGTGTGGAGTGTGAGCAAAGAGGGACAAAAAGAAAAAAGCATCGCGAAAGTGATGCTTTTCTTTTTGTGTGATCCTAATGAGAGATATTTCGAACTATTTGGTGGAGGATTTGAAAAGATTTTAGTACCGACTTCAATTTATCAATTAATAAAGAGCCATCATAGATATAATCGAATATTCAGTCGTTGTTGAATAAAACAGAAACGCACCATGGATCGAAAGAATAATTAAATTCCCAACCAAACCAACAATTGCTTTTTTCTTGTCATGCTTTAAAAATTTCACTCCAGTTACAGTTCCTATAATACTTGCTACCATTGCAAGAATAAAGCATAAATCTAAGTATGTGATTATTGAATTATACTCAAAACCGAGCTTGTACCAAAACAAGGCGAAAAAGAAAAAAGCAATCGTTAAAACAAGACTAATCAGAAGCATCTTAATTCTAAGATTTCTCGGAATCCGATTTGGAAATTGAGATGAATCTATAATATCATTGTTGCTCATTTTCTTTTTATAGTATGTATTAATACATCCAGTTATTTAGTAATTCATTTGTGCTTTCGAGACCAATGATATCCATAATATCCTCAAAGTACCAACATACTCTTTCTCTGTCTTCCGTATCGAAAGCCAAATCTTCAAAAGAATTTAAACCATTCTCAAATTCGTTTAAAACCATACGGGCAGTAACCTTTTTATTTTGCTCCAGGACGGAAATTAATCGAGCAATTGATTCGTTCATAATTTTGTTTGCCAAAGGTCTATCTTCTTCTGGTAAAAAGCCAACATATCCTAAGGGTTGTTGATCGGTCTTTTCTTCCGGTCCGAATTTTTCTTTTTCTAGTAATTTCTTGAGTTTACTAATTGCATCAGGTTTGACGCTCAACGTTTCATCAAGCGATCCACTCTCTTCGTATAAATGATTTTTTGTCATGGGTTGAGTTTCTGATTTTTCATTATGGTTGTTTACACATGAGTAAAGTATCACGATTAATATATAGAAAAAGCATATTGAATTTAGTTTCATTTTTTTAACGATGTTATTATGTGCTTTTCAATACTAGCAATAAATTATGAAATGATATTATACCAGAGAAAAAACCAATTAGATTCGAACGAATTTGATTCGATAGGCAAACACAATAAAACCAACGGTTTTCGGAAGATTTTTGTTTCGCCACCCTCCTTGATCCTCCCTCAAGGGAGGAAAATCAAATTGAAACCTCGAACACAGATTCCCTTCCTCATTCTCACTCTCCACTCTCGCTCTGTAAAAAGAAAAGCAAGGTAGAATGAGACTGAGAACGAAAATGAAGTACAAAAAGAAAGCCTCAACGATAAATCGTCAAGGCTTTTCTTTTTGTGGTGAACCCACTGCAACAAAGTTCGAAAACTTTTATTGATAATTCAAATGAATTATGATGCAAATTTACTTCGTTTAGATTCTACCAATTTTTGATTTAGCTCTTTTAGAATTTCAGCAGATAATTCTAAAAGGGCTTTTTCATTTTTAATTGCATCAATGGAAATTCCCTGTTCAGCTTTTTTAAAATACCATTCTTCTAGCTCAATGTTTATTTCTTCTTTTTTGAACCCGATTAATGAAAAAATACGTTTATGTAATTGTAACTGAATTGGAGGTGGATATACTTCGTGATCGGATAACCAATATTGTTGATTATGAACCTGTATATCGTATGCAATTAGACTTACAGCAAGTTCAAAGAAATCATCTATTCCAATTTGAAAAACTCCTGGATTACTCATATAACTTTAATATTTCATAATCCAATTTCAAGGACTCCAATACAATTAACTTTGTTTGCCAATCCATGAAAGCAATTTCTAATTCAGCATAAGTGGTTCGTCCCTCGCTGTAAAGCAAAACAGTTTTATCGTAAATTACATGAAAGTTATCAGCGCTTTGTTTCGCTATTTCTTGTTCTGATCGGTTCTTGATTAATTTTTGTTCCAACTCTAGTTTTTGTTTTTCAAGTTGTCGTTCCGTTTGCAGAATTACACTTGAAATTTCTGTGGTTTTCACCTGATAAAGCTGTTTAGATTTGAACCATAATCCTCGATTAAAAAGAGGAATACTCAAATAAAAACCTATTCCCTCGTATAAATTTTGATTAATCTGATCGCCATAGCGTTTGGTAGGATTGCCCGGAGAAAGAAAATCTTTATTGTTGGTTGAAAACCCTGTTCCAAGAAGTCCACTTAATGTAAGGCTGGGTAAATAATTGGACTGATCAATTTTCAATTGATTTTCGGCAATATTCTGATCTAATTCGAGTTGTTCTAAAGCATAGCTTTCTGAAAATTTAGGTTTGCTTGTAATATGTGAAATAGATTCTAATGAATAACTGTATTTCGCTGTTAGCGGTTCACCGATCAAATAATTCAAATCAACGGTTTTGATTTTAATATCAATCTCTAATCCAAGCATTAACATTTGTTCGTTCAACATGGAATTATGACTTTTTAAGGTATCAACTTCGTTGATCTTACCGCCATTTAATAGTAATCGCTGAATCGCTTGTATTTGTCTATATTTTTCAATTCTTACATTCGATAGTTCAACTTGCTTTGTCAACTTGGAAAGGTTAATATAAGACTGAATAACCTGAATAATTAGATCATTTAATTTTGATTCTTTTGAAATCTCGCTTTTCCGAATATTAGTATTCAGTAGATTTTTTTTGTAAACGAAATTCAAGCCATTAAAAACAACTACACTAGAATTCAAGCCTAGAGAATGCGAATTTACACTTGTAGTTGCGAATGTATTTGTAAACGGATCGAGTCGACGACCGAATGAGGTATTAAATCCTGAATAAGCACTCAGGTTAGGTAATAAAGACCAATTATGGAATTTTCGTTCTATCTGTGCCGTTCTGAATGTACTATATTGGTTAGCAAAAAGTGTTGTGTTCGATTGAGCTTTATCTAAACAAACTTGCAATGTAATAGGGTTCTGCCCGAAAGAAGTGAAGCAAATTAGTGTAAATATTATGAGCAGTTTTTTCATTTTATCAAATCGGTTAACTGTTCAAAAAATCGGTCTAGCAACCGTTTGTTCTTAGTAATAATCTTTGCAGTTCCTTTGAATTGCGCCTTGTAAGGAATTTGTTTCCCATAAGTTGTTTTCAATTGACTTGCTAACTGAATTTTTACTTCATATTTTCCTTCTTTATCAATCTGGGTAATACCGTTTACAGTTCCTTTTAATGTCCCAAATTCAGATTTGGGATAATCAACCAACTCAATTAATACTTTTTGTCCCGCATTGACTTTTCCTGCTCCGTTGGTGGTAATCGTTGCAACTGCATTATATCCACTTCCGTTCGGAACAATAACAACAGAAGCTTCATTAGTCTTGTAAAAACGGTTCACTTGCAAAATTTTGTTGAATAATACTTTACCCGAACATGGAGCAACCCAAACAGCATTTTTCCCCCAGGTATTTAATGTGTTTTGCAAAGAAGAAATACCAACCAAGATTTCTGTTCTTTTTTGCTGTCTATTCAATAAATTATCATGCTTTAATTGAGTTAATTCGTTTCTTAAGGTATTGAGAGTTATGAGATTTTGAATTTTCTGTTCTTTTTGGTTTTGTACCGTTTGTAGAGCTTGTGAATGGGTTCTTTTATCAACTGATAATATCTGCTGTGATATAGCCTTCTGTTCCGCAAGCCGTTCGCTGCTTTCTAATTCTTTTTTGATTATCTCGTATTCTTCTGCTGAAATACTGATCCGTTTTTCATTAATTGTTTGCAATTGTTCCCGCAGATCAATTTCATGTTGGATTGATTTCGTTTTCTTATCTAAAATATCTGATTGAACCTCACCGTTCCAATCACGAATCAAGGAATTTAATTTCATCCAGGATTCTTGGAATGTTCCAAGTTTAACTGATCCTGTGTATTGCGGAATCATATTAAAATCTGCTTTCAAATTATTTAGATGATTCAGATAGTTACTGATCTTTTGAATGTCTTCCGGATTAGCTTGAATATCAAATTGAGCGATTAATTCTCCTGTGTTTACATGATCATTTTCCTTTACTTCCAAGGTCTTCAATTGGATATAACTTTGATTGGAAAGTTCAATTGGTGCTTTGGAAGTTGTTACAACAACCTCGCCTTTGATTTCGTCGGGATATTTAATTAACCATGATAGTATAAATACTATGATAAGAACAATTAAAAAGATGCCACTTCCGGAGTTTACAATCCATGAAGGTGGGTCAGAAAGCATTTCATTCATTTGCTCACTTTTGAGTTCAATTTCTTTTTCTTCACTCATAATTAATTCAATGAATTGTTACTTTGTATTTCTTCCAGATCAAGTTGACTTTGAACAAGAGAATAATAAGAGCCTTTTAAAGCAATAAGTTCCTTATGTGTCCCCTTTTCTACTAAGTAACCATCGTCTAACACAATAATTTGATCTGCGTTTTTAACTGTACTCAATCTATGAGCAATTACTACTGCGGTTCTACCTTGGAAAAATTGATCCAGGTTCTCCATAATTAACCTTTCATTTTTAGAATCTAGCGAACTTGTGGCTTCATCAAAAAACAAGTAAGTCGGATTTTTATACACCGCACGGGCTATTAGTATTCGCTGTTTTTGCCCTCCACTAATTCCCATTCCTTCGTTTCCGATTGTTGTGTTATAGCCTAGAGGAAGTGTTTCAATAAAATCATGAATATTTGCAATTTGCGCGGATTGTCTAAGCTTTACTTTGTCAATACGTTCTTCACCGAAAGCAATATTGTTTGCAATTGTATCATTGAAAATATATCCATCCTGCATAACAGAACCGCAATTTTCTCTCCATGTATGTTGCCTGAAATTTTCAAGATCGCTGTTACCGACTTTGATTCTTCCCGTTTGCGGTAAATAAAATCTCATTAGCAATTTCATTAAGGTGGTTTTACCACTTCCACTAGCTCCAACAATTGCCGTTAAACGTTTTGCTTCTATTGTTATACTAATATCTTTAAGAACATTTTCTTCCCCTCCTAAATAGCGAAAGGAAACATTTTCAAGAATCAAATCTTTGTTTTCAGGTAATTCATTCATTTTTTCTGAATCCGTCGATTCTTCATTTTCCCGGTTATGAATTTCACTAAGTCTTTCAAGTGAAATTTTCGCGTCCTGAACGGAGTAAATAAATGCAACGAATTGGGAAATAGGCGCATTTAACTGCCCGATTATATATGAAATTGACAACATCATTCCTAATGTCAATTCGCCTTGTATTACCAACTTGGCTGTATAGAAACTAATTAAAATGTTTTTAAACTCATTAAGTAGTGTTGCCCCGTTGTTTTGTATTTGTTCAAGGCGCAACCTCTTTATTCTTAATTTGAACAACCGGACTTGTATTCTTTCCCATCCCCAGCGTTTTAATCTCTCTGCATTGTGCAATTTTATTTCTTGCATTCCAAAGATCAATTCGACAATTTTTGATCTGTCTTCACTACCTTGAGAAAATCGTTTATAGTCCAAATCCTTTCTTTTCTTTAGAAAGATTTGAACCCATAAAAAATAGATCACACTTCCTGCTAAGAAAATAAGAAAGACCGGCACACTATATAAAATCAACACTATACTGAAGACCACAAAATTGAAAAATGAAAAGAGAACGCCTAGAGTTTGATTTGTAAGCAATGCTTCGATTCGTTGGTGGTCATCGACTCTTTGCATTAAATCTCCAATTCTTTTTGAATCAAAAAATGAGATTGGCAATTTCATTAGTTTGATCAAAAAGTTGGATACTAAAGAAAGATTAATTCTTGCGCTTAAATGCAATAAAATCCAACTTCGAATTATCTCAATTGTCATTTTTCCAATAAAAACAAACAACTGTCCAAATAAGACCAGGTATAGAAAATGTATGTCTTTATTTTGAATTCCAATATCAATAATACTTTGAGTTAAAAAAGGAAATATTAATTGTAAAATACTACCTGCCAACAGACCTAAACTAAGTTGAACTAGTAGTTTTCGATAGCCTTTTAAGTATTTGAATAAAAATTTAAATCCATTACTATTACTATGATCTTCTTTATTCTCTGAAAGCAATGGTGTTGGCTCTAACAATAAGACAATACCTTCGTCCGTAGTATCAGTACCGTGTAATCCAATCCAATATTTTAAAAATTCGTCTTTATCATAAACAAGTCTTCCTTTGCCCGGATCTGAAATGTAAAATTTGTCGCCTTTGATCTTGTATAAAACAACATAATGTTGTTCGTTCCAAAAGCAAATGCAAGGAAGAGGGGCATCTTTTTTTAATTCGTTTAGATTAATTTTTACTGCCAGGGTTCTGAAGCCAATATTTTCCGCAGCATTGCTAATTGAAAGTAAACTGCTTCCTTGTCTTGTTGTTTCGCACAACTCACGGAGTTTTTCCAATGAAAACGACTTGCCGTAATACTTAGCAATGATTCGTAAACAAGTCGGTCCACAATCCATGCTATCAGGTTGTAAATATGTAGGGAATACTTTCATCCCCAAATTTTATTGTTAGTCATTTCTAGCAACTCTTCATCAATTATTAAGCGGTTCTCATGGAATTTGATTCCGCATTCCTCTTCGGATAGATAATATTCTTCATTAACCCATTTACTGATATAGGGGTTGTAACCACATTTGCTAGGTTTAGATAATGGGTTAGTACTGTCTTTTATAAATACTCTGCAATCAGAACACATAAATCTAAACTCGCAATCGGAACAAACTAAAATTGATTCCTTTGTGACGTGCCATTCTTTTTTAAAGGATTCCAACTGAACTGTTTGTTCTAAATTGTTATCTGAGAACCTTCCGAACGAATCCTTTTTTGAAGGGCAATTTTTTATATTTCCGAATTGGTCAATACTTAATTTATGAGAAAGGCAATTGTTGTAAATACGATTACTATAATAGTTTGAAACATTAAAATGGAAATAACTTGGATCAATACACCCACATTTCGAATTGTCAATACTTGTTTGGGAAGTGAAATCTAAATTGAAATGATGCCCTTTTATTTCAATTCTCTTTTGCGCATTATAAACAGTTAGTTGTCCTAATCTTTCGAAGCCTAATAATTCATCCTTAATCGCTTTTTCGAGATTAATACTATATGGAATTATGAGGTGTATAAACTCAATTGAATGGTTTTGAACAGAGAACCGTAAATCTTGTATTTTATTTTCAAAGGAAATGAAGTCTAAAAATCGAATTTCGACAAACTTGACCCCGATCCGATTCAATTCAAAAAAAAGTCCTTCCAAATCCCATTCTGATTTTTCGGAGATTTCGATAATACAATCAGTAATTAATGAGTCTGGACTTTTATAAGGAGTTCCGACATTAAATCCCTCCCAAAGTGGTAAATCAACCTGGGTTAAATATTCTTCCTCTATCAAAGAATTTAGTAATTGCGAAATTTCCTTTACTTCATCTTCAGTTTCACCCAAATCGAGAAAGTCTTTTTCTGTCAGTTTCTTCTTTTCATTCTCCAATAAAAAATTGCAAAGATAATTGGGTATAAAAAAGAAGTTCCCTAAATATAAATCCATAAGCAAGGATCTATTATATCCTTTAACAGGAATAACATTCGGATAAAGAGAAATGTATCTCGAATTACTATTCATTGATCTTTGTTGAGGGGTTAATGATTTTGGATATTACCCGACCAGGCTTTTCCCTGTATCTGACATTCTGAAATCCTAGAATTCCAATTTTAATTCCATTGGGTTCAGTTGGTTGAATGTCTTCAACGGGAAAACTTTTTTCGTCTGCAAGTATGGCATCAACTGTCTTTATTTGTGATTTCATGATGCAAGGTATTTAGCTATTTCATGGTGCATATCATAATTACAATAATCCATCATGTCTGTAAAAATTCCTGACGGATTGACTTCCAAAAAAACAAATTCTTCCTGCTTTGTGACAACAATATCAATACACCCAATATTTAGGTTTAAAGCATTCATAAGCAGGTTTATTTGATTAATTAAATTGGGGGGTAAATTAAAATTGCATTGTCTCATTTCTGATCCGCCAAGCCCTAATCTGTAATCAATTTCTGAAAGTGATTGTTTTTGAGAAAAAATTATGAGTGGAAAACATTTTCCGGCTACATATAAAACTCTTAATTCATATTTCTTGTTTAGTTTCTCCTGAAACATACTCAAATCGAATTCATCAGGAATTCGATCTAATTTTGTATTGTCAACCGGATTAGTCATTCCACTTTGCCATACTTGCTCGTTATCAGAAATTGAAACACAATGATTGAAATTTCTTGCTATTGATTTTACAATAATACCATTCTCTTGCCCTTCAAAAAAAGGAATTAGATCGACTTTTTTTCGAGTTATTAATGTCTTTGGTATTCTGATATTTAGTTGTTTACATACGTCTAGGAATAGTAATTTGTTGAAATTTAACTTCCCGAATTTTCCCAAACACTTTTTATTATGGAGTAGGTGAATTAAAAATTTCACCTGGGTGTCTTGATGTCTTTTTAAATAGTTTTCTTCCTCTTTATCGAGTGGAGCAGAAAAGGTAGGAATTTCAATATTTATTTCGCTCCGATGTGCCCAAACTGATTTAATGTCATTGTAGAAGCACAAGAATTGTCCGTTTTTATAAATCGAAATTTGGTATTCTGAAGAGTCATAATTGTATTTGAATCCGATTTTGTCAGTTTCCAGAAATACTTCAAAAACCTCCTTCATCTTTAAAAGGTGTCTTGTTACATATCTCGCTGAGTAACTAACGTTCTCTGTGAAAATCAGAATCATTTTAAAGGTGTGTAAATTGGTATGGAACTCGAAAAGAATTTACAACCCCATAGGAAAGGCGAGCTTGTTTAATAGTCTTTATTTCTTCCGGAGTTGCTTTGAATTTTTTAGGGTTAACGTACATTGCAAACTCTTCCTTTTCTCCTTGATAATGAGAACTCCTATCCAACCAGGTCAAAAATAATGAAGCTGGCATGTCGCCGTTCTTTACATCTTCCAGGAACTTTGGTCGCATTCTATCAACAAACCATTTATAATCTGCGCTATGTAATAGAAAAACAAGTAACCTAGTTGAAAAAAGACATCCAACTTTCTCACCAGGAAAACCATACTTCAAATATATTCGTTCAAATTCAAGTATATCAAGGGAATCTTGGTTTACGGTCAATGCTGATACTTGTTCAGCACTAAGAGAATCTCTTTCTTTAGGAGATAAAAAAGCTCTAAAACGCTGATCTTTATCTGTTAGTGCTTGTACTAAAAACTCTAAAGAATCGAAATCCTTGCTTCTAAGTTTCAGATTATTCTCATATCCCTCATTTAGCCTTTTGGTTTGTTTTTCATTAAAGGATTCTGTCATCTTGATCCAATCAAATCCATCCATTTGATTGAGATATGCCGGATCACAAATTCGATGTGACCAAGCTACTTTAATTGCTTTTGATGCTTTATTGTTATTCCCTAGTTTGTGGTAGCAAAAAGCACGTAACATATACTCTTCCGTGTACAATTGTCCGTACTTCTTTTCTAATTTATTAAGTTCGACTAATGCCTTTTTATGTTGGGAGGAATCAATTCCCAATTGGTAAATCGTATTGCACGATTTTTTATATTCAATATGATTTATCAATTGCCCAAATGAACATTGACAGGAGATTATCAAAAAAAATAAATTCAAATATTTCATAGTAAATAAGGTTTAAGACAGCTAAGTGAATCACTCACTTAGCTGTCTTGGAAATGAAAAAATTACTCACACCATGTTAAGTCGTCACCATCACCTTTAGTTCCAACAGGATAACCAGTTGGATTGTAAGTGGTACGTGCTTCATCTGCTGTTCCATAAGGGTCTGGTTTTCCATAAGATGTTTTGTACCAAGGTCCGTACGTTGGAACCCCACCCATAACTTTTCCTAAACCTGCGGAGTCAAACTTTTTTGAAGACAATGCTTCGATTTTTTTAGCTGCCATAAGAGCAAAATTTATTTGTTATGCCTACTCTAAAATGATAACTTTACAATAGCGTTTTCGGCAATACCCAACAATTGCAAAGTTTTTGCAAATCGTAGTCTGTAAACAACCGAAATGCATTGATGGGGGTGTTACAGCACCTCCATTTTTTTTTAATATGTTTTTTTCGCTGAATTTATTCTTCAGTGATAGTGTCCTAAGTAATGGTTAAAAACGTAGGACTGTGATTATTGCTAACGTTGGCAAGTATAATGTTTTTTTTATTTTCCCGTTACATTTCGCGGGTTATAATTTATAACTTGCTTTTTTGATTAATTATTTGCATGAAGCACAGATGATTAATCAAAATAAACCCGGATAAATACTCGATATTATCTCCATTAAAAGTATATTTGTTTTAATTGATTAATGATTATTAAGGCATATTATGGCAGATAAAGCGATAACAAAATTAGCAGTTGGGCATAGGATTCGAGCTATTCGTATAGTTCAAGATATTTCACAAGACTTCGTTGCCGACAAATTGAACATCTCACAGCCTGCATATAGCAAAATAGAAAGTAATGAGACAAAATTGACTTTTGATAAAGTCGAACAAATTGCTTCAATTCTTGGTGTTGAGGTTGATGAAATATTAAACTTTGACAAATCCAACGTTTTCAATAATTGCAATCAATCAGGCACTTTTTCAGGTGTTAACAATACGTTTACATTTACTGGAGAAGATTTAAAGGAAGTCTACGAATTATTACTGGAAGAGAAAGAAAAGCGAATTCGGTTATTAGAGGAAATAATTGAATTGAAAAATGAACTCAAAAAAAAATAATATCTTGCACCTGATTTAGGTGGTTAGGTTAGGTTGATTTGAAAGGCATTAGGACTCCCGTTCTAATGCCTTTCTGCTTTTGACCCTAATCAAAAAAAAACTTAAATAAGAACCGATCACGCAACATTGAACTAATAAAAACGTTTTATAGTTAGTGAATAGTGGTTAGGTTAGTTATAAAAGGTACAACGACACCCGTCTTGTGCCTTTTTTCTTAAATAATAATTAGATTAGTCAAAATTTAAAATCACTATTTAATATGGAAGAAAACGCACGCTATCACTTAATATTTTTGCATCTTGATGAAGAGATATTTAAATGGGACACAGCTATTACACCAATTATTCCAAGACAAGGCGAAGACGTTTTCCTTGTGACTGATCTACCTCGTCGAAACGAAGGAAAATGGTGGACGGTTCTGGACGTAACATATCTTTATCGTATAGGTGAAAGTTCAGCAGAACTGCATCAACATATTACAATTCATATCGAACCCGTGAAGATTAAAAAATGACTATATTCTAATCTTTTTTTGATTTGAATTTGATCGTTTCGTAGTTTTGCGAAATGAAGTACACGAAATACATTTCATCCGTAATTAATCAATTTGGTGCAATTAATCTGCAACAAGAAGCTTTACGGACGGTATTAAACGTGTTACACTTAGAAACGGAATTGAAAGTATATGAAAGATTGAACCAGGGAAACTGCCATCTGATCAAAATTCAAGAAATCAAACAAACGATCAATCTATTAACTGCCGGATTGGAGCCAAAAATCTTTATGGAGAAATTGCATTCTGGAGAACTTCTAAAGCCATCCGGAAAGAGTCACATTGAAGGGGCAAAACCCTGGGATGAATTCGATCCTTATATGTCTAATATCAAGAAAAAGCATTGATTCTCAAAACTGAGAAAATTACACATATATGTAACAATTTCATTTTTTTGACTATATTTGAATCAGCAGACGAGTAATGCTAAATTCTGTTTCGAGTTTTGCACGTCGGAGCCGGTAAATAATAAAGGGGGTGATTACCGCACCCCTTTTTCTATTTTTCACTAATTGCCCACTAGTAAGTGGGCAACTAACTTTTTTTTCGATGATTTTAGGCTAAAAAATACTAACTGCCCACCTGTTAGTGGGCAACTAATTTTTTTTGAACCATTTTTCCACCAAAAAAGACATTTTGGAACAAAAAAAAGCTAACTGCCCACCTGTTAGTGGGCAGTTAGCTTTTTATTATTTTTTGTTAGATTTGAAAAAAGTACATTAAATGAATAAACTACTATTTATTACCTACCTGATTCCTTTCTTAACAATCCTTGGATGTGGAAACGACAACTCAATAAGAGAACGTGAATTAGATTTACGGGAACGTGAATTAGAACTGAAAGAAAAAGCATTAGATGAAAAACAATCCTATCATAATACAACGAACTACCAGGAAGTAAAAGAAAAACAATCACCGCCGGAAAATGATTCAGATCTTGCGGAAGGCGATGGGGCTTTGGGAAAGATATATGCAAAGGAAATAAAATCGCCAAATAAATATCTTACGGCTGATTACAGCTATAAAGTAACCATGATCGGAAATACAATAATTGAAGGTTCTATAAGTAATTCGGCTATGGTTGCAGGTTTTAAAAATGTAAAGTTGACTGTTTATTTTTATTCAAAGACTGATCTTCTTTTAGGTCAGGAAACGTTTACAATAATGGAATTTGTTTCGTCCAATGGTTCAGTTTCATTTAAACACAAAATTGGTCATTGGTGGGATAACGTTAGTTACTCTAACTATAAAATAGTTTCTGCTGAACCTTATTAAAGACAATAAAAAAATCCCGGATCAACCGGGATTTTTTCATAAATATTCACTCATCATATACCTCATGTAGTCGTCAACAGCTTCTTTTTGATTCCTGTACATTCGCTCACCTGTGTAGATATGTCGTTTGTCCAGGAGCGGTTTTAAAATACGTTGATAGTTCGAGGAAAGATAGTCTTCAACTGCTTGTTTGAAGTCGTTCAATGTGAACCGTCCACGGATCTTACCAGAATCTTTATTCAGATAACAGCAAAAACGGTTGTCTCCGGCTTTGAATTTCAGTTCGATCAGTTTTTCCATGATTAACAAGTGTTCCAGGTTTCCGCTGATCTTGTTTTTGTGCCGTTCTACGGTGTCATCTGTTCGGTGTAAACGAATCTCGTTACAGTTCCCCCAAAGCTTCGGATGAAAAAGTTTTCCGACTGTCTGAACATGGATAATTACATCAACAGAAACGTGTCTTTGTGTACAGATCGCACCGATCAAATCACCAGGCAAGGAATCGGTAATATACTTGCTAATGTCTTCGATCAACAGAAGTCCGTTCCGGTAATGCTCCAGGATAAAACCTAAAGCTTGTGCCATTTCAGAAAGCGTCATTCTTTGTCCGTCATCTTTGAAGATCGAAACACGTTTTGCAAACGGGCGCGTTATCTTAGCATACGCCGGAACCTGGGAAAGTTTAATTAACCCGATGTTCGGAAATTTCGCGTTCCCGTGATCTGCTTGGACGTTTCCAAATTCGTTGTTAACGTCAAAAATGAGAACCTTTCTACCTAGTTTCGCTGTGGTGGTCTTTAGATAATCTGCTATCTGGCAAAGAGTCTGAAAGGTTTTTCCAACCCCTTTTCGTCCTGCCACCATGATTAATTTTGCTTCTCTCCATTTGTGTGACATGGGAGATTTGATTTAGGAAATTCACGGTCGTTAATTTTGCGACCTTACGCCTTGCATTAAAAAAGTCAAATGTTTTTGGTAAGACAAAATGCGGTTGTTCTGCTGACTAAGTTTAAAAGCAACAGTAAACATTTGCATTACGTGAGAAAAGACCGCAGCTAATAATCGTTGTGTTGGTGTCAGTTGCATATTTTGTTCCATCAACACCTCAATAAGCGGTTCGCGGATGTCGTCAAGCGTATCGGAGTCAACCTCGAAAATTTCGTCTAACTGTGCGTTTGTCTGCTTGATATAATCGTCAAAAGTCACTCCTTCAGAAACTTCAAGAGATAGATCAATCTGACCGTTAAAAGCCATCTTTTCAATTTTGGCTTCAGGGAATTTTGCCCACCATTTAAACGGGATTGGTGCTATTTGTGCATAGCCTTTCAAAAGTGTATCCGCTGTTTGTTCGGCGGCTCTCCGTTTGGTATGTGGTGGGAGATCCGAAAGCGGGTTGCCTTGCGATTCTTCCAGGTTCAATTGTTCTTCTCCGTCATTATCAGAATTTGTGATTGGTCCTTGTGCCTGATTGTATGACCGTTCAATGATCGGATCAGCAAAAGGACTGTAATTATCTGAAATAAAAAGATCAGGAGTTTCCGACTCGATCGGTTTTTCCTCCGAAAAACTCGAATCGGTTATATCTGCCGTTATTTCTTCTTTAAACTCCGGTTCTGGTTCGTCTATTGATTCCGGTTCCGGTGTTGGCTGTTCCTGGTGATCCTCTAAAAACTCCGGTTCATGTTCATAGATTTCTAAAAACTGCTTGAGTTCAATTAATTCGTCCAAAGAATGACAGTCCGGGATTTGTTCAATAGGTATTTGTTTTTGCTCAATAATGCTTTTAATAGCATCTAGCATCATTTGTTCGTCTGTGCTGTATCTTCCGACACTAGCACGTTTATAAAAAAAGTCCATGACTATTTTATTGATTTAGGTTTGAAATTGACGTAAGCACTTATAAGCGTGTCAATTTTCTTATACTTTTCTATTAGTTTGCGGTGCGCCGGAATTGCTTCATCGAGTTTCGAAAAGTCAGAAAGCGCACGTTTGGCGAAATCACGACTTTTGTTGAACATAGAGGAAATTTCCCCGTTATCCATTTTTAAATAGGTGTGTGCAAACACACACACAAGCATTCTGGCTTCTGCAAGTTCCTGCCGTCTTTCCTTGGAGGTGTACAACTCGAATTTGGAAAACGGCTTTTCGATTTGTTCGTATTCCATTAGAACTTTATGAATGATAAAAGCTCCTGTGTGTCTTCCATCGGTTTTACCCATTTTAACCGGAATACTATCCAAATAGTCATTCATTTCTTTAGCCCCAAATTTGGCAAACAGTAAACAGAACTTTGTAAACACCTGGACAAACTCTTTTGTCTGCATGTTAAAATTGCTAGGGATATTCATGATCTGAAAAGTTTACCAAGTCCAATTGTTGCGCCTAACGCTGTGAAGATGGTTATTAAAGCTCCTGTTTCTGCATCTATTTTGCGCGAATTCAATTCATTCAACATGAGTACTTTCAGCTCCGTAGAAAATGTGTGTAATGAATAGTATTCTTGTTTGTCAACAATCCCGTCAGTCATTGCCTTTTCAAACGCATCATCAAATAATTCAAGTTTTTGCTGTAATGATTCGCTGAACCTTTCAGCCGTTAAATCGTGTTCGTCCATGAATACCAGGTGTGGCATATCTTCACCAAAGAAGTATTCATTATTTTGTGTTGATTCCATGATTTTCAGTTTAGTTAATATCCGTTTCTTGTTCTGTCTGATCGGTTACTTCGTCCTTCGGGATACATTAAGTAATTTGCTGATAATCTTAGCCCTGGACCTTTCGCCTGTTTTCTCAAATCTGCTTCTTTGTCTACCGTATTGTATACCATTGCCTTTTTTCTTGGAATGGCAACCAAACCTGTGTGATGCTCATTAACCCAATCAATCATTTCTTGGGTGATACCTTGCTTTTTATGTTGTTCAGTTAACCACCCTTTTCCTGGTTCCATGTGTGGAATCCCAGCATTGATATAGTTTTTACTGTATTTTCGTTCTTCTCTTGGAATTTCTTCCGGTTCAGTTTCAGGGACAGGAACATTTTCAACCTTTTTCAGTTGAACCAAAAGCGGTTTAAACTCCTGCAAAACCAGATATTTCAGCCATCTTTCAAAGCCTAAAGCAGATTCGTATTTCGGTTCAAAATATTTGCTTTGCGCATCAGCATTGAAATCCGTTAAACCCGCAAAACCATTGATAGAAAGGTCACTTGCAATTGTCCCCTTGTCTTTTTGGATTTTGACTAATAAAGTCGGTTCGGGCTTTTTCTTATTCATTTGGTGAATTCCCAGGACAACAACATTTTCTTTTCGTTCGTCACCAAGCTCAATTCGGAAGGCTGTTTTTGTTTTCGAAGAAACCAACCTGATAACTCCGTCTTCTTGTGCAAGCATTTCTAAAAGGTTGGGAACGACTAAATTCAACCGGAGATAATTCAATTCCAACAAATGGTTGTAATCCCTTGCCTTTACATTGTCTAAAGCATCAAGAAGATAAGGTATTGCTTTCCCTTCTTTGAAAATATTCAATGCGTCTAGCATCGCAATATTTTTCGTCTTCTTCTTAATTGCAGAAACAACGCCAATAAATCGTTCAATAACCTGTTTTTGTTCTTCCAAAGTGAGACCAGGATTGAGCGAAATTATTTTTGCTAATTCGGGTTCGTCAGACGTTTCTTTTGGCTTTTCATCCTGTTTCTGCTCCGTTTCCTGTTTCGGTTCATCCTTCTCTTTTTTTGGTTCTTCAACAGGTGGCACAATATGAAGTTTTGTTTCCTGGGGAACATTTTCCTTTTTGTAATGGTCGATGATCTCACTCGATGGTGTAGAATCATCATCGTCTTTCCATTCAATTACATGCCCCTGATTTTTGAGGTTTCTAAACCAATCTTGCAAAAACTTGTTTTGTGAGTCCTTTTGCTTGGTGTTTACCATTGTACGTTTGCGTTTATCATCGTAAACCTCGTGGTAACGCATCCAATCTTGAAAATGAAGTGCTTCGACAGTTTTGTTTTCAAGCCTTACTAAAATTTCCATATCAGGATCAGGTACTAAATCCCCGTGTTGCTTGTAATAATGGGTGATAGAAATATAAAAACCTGTTTTATCACGATCTAAAACCTCCAACGTGAAATCCATATATCCGGTACTTTCAGACTTCCCGTAGATATAGTCAGAAGACTTGTAGTTTAATAATCGTTCTTCCAATCCAGGAGCAATTTTCATTAGTCGCTCATAATTCTTTTCATAAATCGTTTTCTGATTTTTCAATTTTATTCCAAGCGAACCAATCTTTGGATTATCCTGATCTGGTTTCGGATCGGTTTTCTTATCCGGCTGATCCGTTTTTTGTTGCAAAGAATTCGATTCACCCGATTGTTGTCTTTTGACAGCACTGCGAACTTGCTGAATGTATTCCTCTGCTTCATCATTTTTGAGAAGGTTTAAAGCTTTCCTTTTTGCTTCATCGTAACCAATCCCCTCATAAGCCCGGATTAATGAGGTTAATTTCGTCCAATTGCTTACAAGTTCCTCGTTAAAAAGTGCCAGAATTTCTTCTAAGGTATACGCACTGTTATTGCTTGATTTCATGGCGGTGGATACTAAGTTGCTCGCCTTTTTCGATTCGGGAATTTGGATCACCGATTTTCCGGCCGGAAAGACATACGTTTCCCATTCCGGTTTTCATTCCGCAGAATGATTTCTTGTTTTTTGTGAATGTTGCCATAACACATAGAATTTAAATGAATACCTATGCGATAGCCTTTGAATCGGGCGTTTGGACTTGCCCGTTTTAATTTAGGGGACGTGCGAAGATTCTGCACGTTAGGTATCAATTCCAACGACATTTTTTTTCAATTGTTACATTGTCGAACAACTTTAACATTTCTTTACAAATCCCTTTGTTTTACTGGGGTTCAAAGCTATTCATCGTCAATTTTGAGTCGCTGATAGGGTCGGTAAAGTCGGTTCATATAGTCGGAACGTGAATTTCGTCGAAATCAATCCGACCCGAAAGCGACTCGATTCCCACTCGAAACAGAATGATGTTTCGAATGCTCACTATCTCGTCGATCAAATAAACAAATTAATCGAGTCGGAATGTCAAATTCGGGACTCGAAAAGTCGCCTTTGTCGAAATGCAATACAACCCGGAACCGACCCGAACCCCGCTCGGAACCGACCAAAGTTTTGCCCATTTAACACCCCGTCGACTACAAAGAAAAATTGATCGAGTCGAAATACCCAATTAACCGACTCAGAAAGTCAATTTTGTCGAAAATTGATTGAGTCGAAAACTTCAAAGAATCAATGAATGATTGAAAGTCATTAAAAACAGGCTTCAACGTAAAATCAACAAAATGAATAATTTACTATATTAACCCCATACTTATAACACTATTCGCTTTATGGAAAATAACGCAACAACTGAAAAAGAAAAACTTACACATGATGAAAACGCCTTTAAACTTGAGAAATTCAAGATAAAGGTCGAAGTGTTTAAATGGTTTATTGGAAGTGTAGTTCTTGTCTCAATTTCAATGATTATCGAGAAGGGTTTTAGAGAAAGAGCAGCAGGAATCCAAGAAATGAATGCTTATGACAAGTATGTTGCCGTTATTCTTGAAGCTGACAACATCGAAAAACGCTGGAAATTGACTCAATATTTTTCAACCGTTACTCCCACAGAAAGGCTAAGAGAAAGATGGGAAATTTATAGGGATAGTATCAGTAAGGACTACAAAGAATTTATAAAATTGAAACTTGCAAAGATTCCTGACACGATTTCGAAAGCTGAACAGCAAAGACAAAAGAATGAGGTATTAATGGCTCAGTATGAAACGCCTTTAGTTTCTGTTTCAAATAGTAACTCCAAATCTGAGCTAGCTAGTGCTTGGGAAGAACAAGGCTTTTTCTATTTATTGAAAAGAGATGTAAAGAATGCTATATATTGTTTTAAACAAAGTGAGGCAACATACAATCAGTATCATCAGGTATATGAAATTGCCAAATACCTCGATTCTCAAAAAGAATTACTTTATGAGACAAACTCGCCAAATTGGAAAATCGCTTTTAGGAAAATTGCGACTTCATATTCCTGGAAAATGCCAAAAGGAGTAAAAGACTCATTACTCGCTAGTAATTAATCAATATCCAAAAATCATTAATTTTGTTAACTCCTAGTAAACCCCGGGATTAATCAGTATATTATTGCTACTATTTTCTGATCTATGGCACTGTTTCTTGATACACAATCAATTTCCAGGGAGGTATTACAAATCATTAAGGACGCAAAAAGAAAATTGATTTTAGTATCACCTTATTTCCAGACTTCTGAACTGTTCCGTGAACGTATAAGAACAAAAAGTGAACGAAGTACATTGACTGAACTAACTATTATTTATGGTAAAGAATCATTAAGACCGTCAGAGATCGAATGGATGGAAGAAATTAAAAATCTGATCGTTTTAGATAAAAAGAACCTCCACGCAAAATGTTACCTAAATGAATCAAGAGCTGTAATTTGTTCGATGAACTTATACGAATATTCCCAACAGAATAATATTGAAATGGGAATTCTAATAACAAAAAAGGAAGATCCGGAAGCCTTTCGTTCACTTATGGACGAAATTGAAAGCATAAAACATAATAGTACTAGTGTAATAGATAATCGAGTGCCAACTTTTGAGCGGTTAACACTAAATCAAAAATTGATGCACAAACTAATTAATCAACTAGTTCAATACAAATTGAAAGATGAAAGCCTTGAAGTACTAACCGACGTTGAAATAATTTCACTTGCTTGTCAAGAAAGATTGAATATTCATAATGTTTCAAGAATCTTACCAGAAGAAAAGTTTAATGAGTATGTTCAAGGCATTCTTAAGAAAGCGACATACGCCCGAAAATTCACCATAGGAAAAATTGAAAAAATAATCCCTGGTTCCGACGAATATTATCCCAAAATTCATTTCTTACTGCAAGATGGCAGTAAACTATTTTTAGACTGTACAGAAAAAAACTTACCTAGAGAAAACGCTTTTGTAGCAGTAAAAATTAATGATTCCTGGTTCAATGAACATATTTATCTGGAGGAATAACCTAATTTGATTAATCTATCGGCAATTTCTTTATCGCCTTTATTTTTTGATAAGTGCAACATCTTTTTCTTGCCCTGGTTTTCTTGAATATGTTTCTTTATTCGTCTTCGGATCATTTTTTTTTATCCAATCAATTTTTTCAAATGCTATATCTCTATAAAGAGGTTTTAACTTTTTGATTGGTTCTGAATCTTCTTCAATAGGTGAATCGCTATCGTTTCTACTCAGAATTTTCAACAAAGTAAATTCTTCAATTAAAGGTTTGAATTTTTCTCCGTATTTAAATAATCCATTATAGAACAACCATTTTATTTCGTAATCAGAAAGTTGAGATCGAACTATTGACGTGTAGATATATTGTTTATCGTAAATTACTTTTTCATCTGTTTCACCGAAATTTTGTTCACTTATCATTTTTATTATTCTATAAAGATTTCGATAGTAATGACCTAGATCAGAATCTAATTGTTTGAACATCTTCTGATAAACGCTTTTAAAGGATGATTCAACTTTTTGCCCTGTACTTTTAGATTCCTCAATTTCAGATTTAAAGCCTACCACAATTTCAGTATATACTCCACCAATTGAATCTAATTTAGTAATCAATGTCTCCATTTTCTCAACTGTATATTTAAAAAACTCACGGCTTTTGTATTCTATAGAATCGGGGCTGTGTAGTTGAATAAAAGGGTATTTTCCATTGAAAGTGTTTGTCGCATTAAGAACACTTTTACTAATTTTTTCATTGTTATGATACTGAAGTTTGTCGCGATCCCATTTTACCGAGATATTCAAGGAATCACTTGAAATCCTTATGTTATTTACAATTTCGTGATGTATATTAAGCAAATTAAAAAATGTCTGCTCAAAATTTTGTTGAATGGTAGTTTTCTTTTGTTCTTGAAATTGATCATTAATTTGCTTGTTTGCTTCGATTTGCGCTAGTAATGCGTAATACACAAGTACCGCACCCATTATTCCAACAATAGGCGAGGTTATTCCTCCGATCGTATCTCCAACTGAAGCAGTACCTTGAGTAAATGGTGGTAAACCTATATCCCGCGAAAGTAAAAACGGAGCAACCAAAACAAGGAATGTCCCCCCGTACATCCACCATTTTGCATTCTTCTTTCGTCTTTTATTATTGGCTTCGACTTCGTCTTTTGTAGTATTCATTATGGTCTTTTTTGCGCAAACCTAATTACTAGATTATACAAAACCAACCGTATTTATACTGAATTTCAGTGTTATTTTCTTTTTCAAAAGAAAGTCTAACAATTTAACTGCCCACTTTTTGCCTTTTTGATAATCCACTAAATCAGTAGATTAACATTTATTTGCCCCACAAGCACTGTGTTTACTGGGCAGTTACCAATCTAACAAAAACGAAACTTTGTCGTTGGAAGAAGAAAAGCAAGTCCTATAACTAAAATTTTCTTCAAATGGACGCAACACAAAAATTCTCAGGTAAGCAGTTGCTTATCATTGTAGGAATCACTGTTTTAGCTCAGGTCGTAGGTGGGTTAATTGTTTACCACCTGACAAAGCCTAAAACAACTGATCCGGCAACAACTCCACCAGCCCCAACGAACCTGGGGACAACGCAAACTCAAACGCCGACGGTAACGACCGTTCCAACCACCACTACCACAACACAAGGCTAGTAACATAACAATTTTAAGTTATGAAATCACCAAATCAAAGACGCACCCCGTTCGCGGAGGTGTTAAATCACCTGGATCAAAAATACAGCAGTTTTGACGGTTCAGGATACGAGCAACCCTATTATGATTACATTGAAGGAGCACCCGAAGAAGCCAACAACACAACTAGAATTTTTCAGGCAGACCCTTATCAAATCATCATTGAGAATCCGGACAAAGTTGTTCACAAAGCAATCATTTTCGGGAAAAACAGATACCGGACTGCACCAAATTTCGGAAGTGATAAGGAAATCATTATCTCAATGGGACAACCTGGCGTTGAATACGTCGAATTGTTGGAATCTTCTTCGAGTGCGTTTGTTACTCAGTTCATGCGAATTGAATCGGACAACAAACTGCAATTGACCAAGTTTATCACGGTCACAGAACGAAATCCGAATGGAAATTCGAATCAACGTTCGTTGAACATGCAACAGTTCAAGTCAGCATATCAAAATCTCGAAAACATGCTCGACGCACCTATCAATGAGAAAATCACAGGCTCTACTTATTGGGAAATTGATATTGAACCGCTCACACGCGTGTTTTATACCATTTTCCCGCTTTACAAAGTAGACCTTTCGGAACCGTTGAGCGGAAACGAACCGATCAAAACTTATGCTCCTGCCCGTGTAAATACGGCAGGGTTAGTAGCGCAGCAATTACCGCAATTACCACAAAGAGGTCTGCTAACACGCAGATAAGCCCCTAAATCAAGGCTGTTCACCATCCGGGCGAACAGCCTTTTAAAACTTTGAGCAATGAAAAAAATGTTGAATTTCTTTCTGCCAAAACCGAAGCTTTCTGCCGACGGTTCAACAACATTAGATAGTCTGAAAACTGAGAAACAGCGATTGGAAGCCCGATTAACTGAGATTCCGCGAACAATTGCCAATCTTCAAAATTCGATCAATTTAATGTCCTCTGACATCACCTGGTTAGGGGGATTGAACAACCGTCGGAAAAAAGATTGGGAAAAGGAGAATGGAAAAAGCGTCGAGCAAGCTGTTTATGATGCGAAGAATCGAATTGTTGATTACAACGCTCAGATTTCAGCCATGAACACGGAGAAAAGCCGGATTCCTGCACAAATTGAAGCCATTGACCGACAAATTGAATCTTTGGTAAGTGGTGAAAGTACGGGTTTAACCAAAGGTTTGACGGTTGCGCATGCTCAACAGCTCGGACAACTTGCCTTGCAACAGGAACAGGAGAAAATCACCCACGAAACCCAAATGCAGGAAGTTGAATTGCAAAAGGCGCAAGCAGTAGCACAAGCAGAAGTACAGAAAAGCCAAGGTATGAACCCGCAATTAAAATGGGGGTTGATCATTGGCGGGTCAATCCTGGTGATAGTAATTGTAGTAGTGGTGATTCGTCAGCAAAAAAAGGCATTAGCACTTAAAACCTCCATACAATGAAACTCGCCGAAATCATATTAGAAAATGAACGCAATCAAAAGAGTGCGGAGAACAGCAAACTTGTCCGCACACGTCTTAAAGAACTCGTTTATGCGTTTCCGAAACAGACTTTGGAGATTTTGCATAAAACGGGGGTTCCAATTGGTGTGGCTCTGCCACCGCCTATTTTATTTGCTGTTGTAATTAAACACCTGGGATCAAACTCACAGCTTCGGGAAGCAATTGCAAAAATGCTGATTGAAGCAGACGGGTATTCTTCCGCAAACGGTGAAGTCTGGCAAATGATAGGAGGTGCGGTAACGGCGGTCGGATCTGTTCTTTCCGGTATCGGACGAGGACAGAAAGACCAATCGGATACTGACTCAGAAAAACAAGCCCAAATCATACAACAACAGTTAGACAATGAACGGGCAAAAAGTACCCGTGTAATGTGGATTACCATAGGTATTTCCGTCGTAGTCATTACAGCAATTTTTTTAGGTGTAAGAGCCTATTTGAAATCAAAATCAGCAAGCAAAGCCACTGTCAAACCGACAGTAACAACAAATTTTCAACCAGCATCATGAGCTTTATGACAGAAAAAAAGGCTAAAGAAGTCTTTACACAGTACATGCAAGCAGAAGCAATCGGGAACGATACCCTTGCAATTCAGCTTGAACAAGATTTGAATAACGCCGGATGGTACATTATTTCAAGTTCAGACGGATTGACCATTGCAAAAAAAGAAATCAATCTGCCGGATATAGATATATCAGTAGCACCTAAAGAAAGTACAATTGCACCGACACCTGTTATAGACAACCCGAACGGTAAAGTTTGGAAGACAGTTGCAATTTCGATCCTGGTTGCAGTTGCACTTGTAGCGTTGATTCTCCTTTCAGTTAAGGTTTATAAGGGCATTAAAAACAAGCAATATGCAACCAACTAATGATTTCAGACAAGGGGCAAAATCCTATCGAAATGGTTTTCTAATAGGTGCATTGATCGGGGTGGTGGTCTGCCTTATGATTCGAAAACCAATTTGGTCACTGCCCCTTGTTCTGGGTCTTGTTTTCGGTGCTATTGCCATGAACAGAAAAATTTAAAATTATGTCAACGACAGCCCCTAATTCAAAACTAAGTGATCCACGGATTGTTTCACCTCAGATCAAAGTGATTTACCCGTCTCAAAACACGGAAAAAAACCTTGAAACTCCTGAGACAACAACCTCGCCAATTCCGCAGGTTCTGCCTACTGTGACGCCACCTGTTCCTGTTACAACGAAAGAAACACCAATTGTTTCAACCGTAGTAACTGAACCGGCTACAACAGTCACAAATCCGGTTACACCTGTTAAATCTTCGACCTGGATTGATACGCTGAAAGATCATTCGCACCTGTTTATTGCGGTTGCGCTGATCTCCATAGGCATTGGAATAATCATCGGTAAAAAAATGTAGTCATGGAATTTGATTTGTTTCCCAATAAGAAGCCCTTTCACCTGTTTTTAGGGCTTAAGATTCTAAGACCTGTGACAATCAAAATTACGGTCTATGATCCGCTAACAAAACGTGTTTACGGACAACGATTATTGAAACTTTCAAAAAGTCTGAATCTTTTAATGAAAATGCCGATTGTCCCCGATGAACTGACTGCGCGGATTGTTTCGAAAGAAGAAACACCAGGGCGCGACAGTTTCAGACTTGAAAGCATTGAAGTAAAACCCGATACGATCTGCCCCTTGGAGCTTTCTGAAAACGATTGCAAGTTTATTGCCTTTGTCAAATGGTTTGCGACGGAACTACCTCGATTAGAAGCAGGATCTAAGGGTACAATTTATCAAAGTGAAGGTTTTTCAATTCTCTACCTGGATCAGTTAAAAGAAGGAGAAACGGAACTCACAACTCCGGCACGAATAGACCGCGGTTCAGGCATGATCGAAATTTCAAAAAAGGCAATTGCTGATTATACTGTTCCAATGCTAATGATCATGCTACTTCACGAATATAGTCACAAATGGAAAAATCCAGAATATGGAAAAGAAGTTGCAAACGAACTGACGGCTGATATTATTGCGGTTCACATTGCTTTGAATCTTGGATTTGACTTTACCGAAGTTGAGAATTGCTACCGTGCAGTTTTCGCAAAGAAAGACACGGAACTGAACCGAAAGCGAATGAAAGCAATCAGCGAGTTTATTCAGTTATTCCGCACCAACGAAAGTAAACGATGTAAATCAAGAAATTATGCGAGTTGATCCAAGCACCATAATTCCAACATCTGAAGATACTTCAGAACGTTGGATTGTTTTTCATAAATCACTAAAGAGTTGGTTCGGAAAACAGTCAGCAAATGCCTATTTCCTCAAATTTTGGAATCAACGGGCAGGTGCAGGAACTTCTGCTGATACCCATGATCTCCGTGAATACATGGAGGAACAGGGAGTTGATTTAACAACTGATTTGAAAGGTGAATTAACGGACTTTGGTATTGGTTTCATTGATTGGTTTTCCGATACCGCGAACGTTCTTCGTGTGGTAGTATTTGGAACAGTTGTTTTGGGTGTAGGCTTAATAGCCTTTTACATTATCAAAAGTACCAATCGCGGAAAATCGGCTGCACAAATGATTATTGACGCTCCAATCGGATTAAAAGGTGGTGTAAAAACTCTTGGAAGATCAGGCGCAATCAGTGGGTCAAGAAACGTAAAACTATTGTCATGAAAAGGAAAGTTGTAGTAATTGGTTTATCAATCCTTGTTGTTGGTGCAATTAGTTATTTTGTTGTTGTCGGTTTCCAGAAATCCGGGATTAAAAAACGATTGGATGAAGCCTTTGGAAATCCTGATAGTCAAGAAGCTTCGGGAGGATTAAATAAACTCCTGGTATCAGGAGTATTTAACCCTACAACCTACCAAAAAAGTGGAAAAGCAACCATTACATTAATGGAAGCAAGGGACAGAGCGAAAGTAGTTTGGGAAGCTTATTCTTATTTGTTCGGAAGTGATCAAATGACCATTGTAAACGCCTTTAACGGCTTGGGTCATCAGCACGATGTTTCAAAAATTGCACACGAATTTAAAGCGTCATACGACAATGAATTGTTAGAGGTACTGCAATCAGCCCTTACCGATAAGGCAAAACTAAACATACTCATTGCCAAGATCAATAAACTACCAAATACCTAAAGTCATGGAACGGAAACACATTTTTTTGATTGTCGGATCGGTACTTGTTCTTACCGCTCTTGGAATCGGGCTTTATATGCTGACAAAAAAACCGGATGATGGGGACAAGAAAGACCAGGAAAAAGACAAAGACGGTTCCGGCGGTGGAGATGATGAACCGACAACTAAAAATCCACCTGCAACTAATCCAGGAACAAGCAACAATACAAGCAGTATTCAGAACGGAAAGGTTGTACCAATTTTCAATGATGAAAAGGAATTGATAAACTCTTTGGAACAATTGAAAGCCACACAGCTTTATCCGAAACGGGAATGGCAGGGTGGTTGGGATTACACCAACGTAAGAAGTTCTGCCAAAGTCAACACTGATCAGGGATGGTATGACCCATTTGACAATCTGTTAACCACTATTGGAGCAGGGACACCTATCGGAAAAGTGATCTCATCAACGACAGGACTTTACAATTCATACCCTTATAAATGGTTCAAAGTAAAGCTTAACAAAAAGGTTGGTTTTTGGGGAACTACGGAGGAAGGATTTGTACGAGCGGACACAGTAACATTTGTACCATACACAAAATGACAGCAGAAACTAAAAAGACGTTGAAAATCCTGGCTATATCAGTCGGGGCTGTTCTGATCCTGTCAGTAATTACTTACCTGATCATCAAACAGGTTCAGAAAAACAGGGACGCACGGGAAGCATTGAAAGCGAGTTCCGGCGGTGGAGATTCCGCACCAAAAACAAGTTCGGGTTCTTCGGGCGGTTCTTCACTCAACAGTTTTGGAGGAAGAACGTTTTCAAAGACAGAAATTGAAAAAATGCAATCCTATTTGTTCAACATGGGTGCGATGGCTGGCAATGAGCTAATTGTTAGCAGTATTCGCGATACCGGAGGAATTGACGGTAAGATCGGAACCGGATTCAAGACAGCATACAATGAAGCAATCAAAGAGGGAATCATAAAAAGCCTGGACGACCTCTATACCAAAGCAATGAACTTCTAATCAACCTCACCACACAGACAAGTAACCATTTAAATCTTCATATCATGGCAACATTTGAAAAATCTCAAAAAATCGTAGGACTTATAGAAGGCGGTTATCAAAACGATCCGGACGACGACGGAAATTGGTACATGGGTTCGTTAATCGGTACAAATTGGGGAATCGCTGCACCAACTTTAGCCGGATTCCTGGGAAGAATCCCAACGGTATCAGAAATGAAAAACTTATCCCGTGCAACTGCGGAACTGATCCTAAAACGTAATTATTGGGAAAAGAACAATTTTGATAAACTTCAAAATCAGTCAGTCGCTACAATCCTTTACGATGGCGCAGTAAATCAAGGCGTTGGTGGAATGCGGATTCTAGCTGAAAAAGCATTATCCAAACTGAAACACCCTTTGATTTACTATAAGGTATTTACTATCGAGGGAATTAACCTGATGAACAAATTGAATCAAAAGGATTTGTTTGACGCTCTAAAAGAAGCCCGCGCAAACCGGTATAAAACTTCTCCTAAGAAAAAGTATATAAACGGTTGGCTGACCCGCCTTGATCGCATTCAATACAGCCCCGAAAGCGGTTCGTCAAATATCCTCTTGTATTCAGCAATTCTGGCGGTAGGCATCGGACTTTTTTTCATTGGGTTATGAAAAAGGTATGGATTCCGGTAGCGCTTGTTTCCATTGCCGGATTGATTGGTATAACTACTTACGGCATAATCTCGATTTCGAAAAATGTCAATTACGAGGTGCTTAGTTATGCGATTCAATCCTTGGATAGTGACGGCGTTACATTCAGAGTGTCGTTCCTTGTCACAAATCCTTCGGGCTTTAACCTGGAGGTTTGGAATCAGGAGTATGAATTTTATGTTGGTGGATACAAAGTGTCTGACATCACATCAAAGGCTCATTATAGCATCCTTGCTGAAAATTCAAGCGTTATTCCCCTGGACGTGCGTTTCGCTTGGAACGATCTGACTCAGAAAGTAGCTCCGCTTTATTCGCAAACATCAACAACCGCCCTCGGAGATCTTCCGGTTTTAATCAAAGGCAAACTATCCGCAAAGACCTCGTTCCTGAAAATCTCACGTTTTCCGGTTCGGTTCAATGGTCGTTTATCGTGGTTTTTGCCCTAACACTTCAAATCATGAAAGGACTAAGCACAGAACAAATTAACCGCACGTTTCGGGAATCTCTTTTTTCCCTGTGTGTGAAATACAAAATTCCGCCGATTCAAATGACTATGAGTGTGCGGATTTTCGAAAAAGGAAAGATACTCCTTCAACTGTGTCAAAACGCCATCCCTCAATTTGAGATTGGACTTTCTGACATTTTAACTCATAAAATGATCGGTCTACGATTCAGCCCGATAGCACTTGAAAAACTTTTTAAAGCGGTTCACAACGCCTTTTTAATGGAAACTAAGATTGATAATCCGGCTCGAATTTCCCTGGTGTGTTATCAGTCGGAAAAAGCGCAATGCCCTTGTATCGGAATCCTGCGGGACGAAAAAACATATACAGTACTAAAGCTTTCAGAAGTCATTGAAGCAATTCAACTTGAAAGTGAACAGCAAAACTAAAATCACAGAAATCATGATTAACCCTAAAGAAGCACAAGCAATGCTTGTTCAGGTGTGTGAAAAGGTAGTTCACACGCTTGCAGAAGAAAACAAGATCGAAAAAACGCAATTTAACATTCGAATTGATCTGGAAAATCCAACCTCAAAACCAATTTTTGCATTATTCGATAAGACAGTCCTGGTTAAAAGATCAGACTTGAACGAAATCATTAACGCCGGAGGCGGTAAAAGTATGAGTATGATAGTCGGAATGTATGTTCGGGACGTAATCAAAAACATTTTTGTATCTTCTATGAAAGAATTTCAGGTTGCGTCTTCAAAAGAGCTTTTTTTATTGCTCTACACTAAACAAGAAGATGGATTAGGTGTACCGTATATAGCCATATACAAGCAAAACGTAAAAATGGACGCGTTGCCTGTATCGCTGTTAATCGGTGCTGACACTGATAACACCTGAAACAATGGACGGCAAATTATGGGATAATGTCAAACAGAATGTTTTACTTATCCTGACCGGAGCAGTTTTTTCGGTCGTACCATTTTACTTTCGAACCACTGCGATGACAGAGCAAAACCACCAAGCCAATATTTCACAGCAGACTGAAATTGATCAAACCCTTACAAGGATTCAAACCCTTGAACTAAAGGGCGCGGTTGACGATACGGAAATTAAACAAATTAAAGAAAGTCTTCAAAGAATAGAAAAGAAGATTGACCGCCTTATTGAAGCAGAGAAATAGAAAGATTCATTTGTGAACTTCTAACACTGTTTAACTCTTTTTGAGGATTTCAAACCATAAGGAATAATAATTTTAGGTCGCCTTTAGCCCAGGGAATTAGGTAATAGGGAGGGTTTTAGGCAAGGCGGGGATAGAATGCTGCACAAGTTTGGACTAGATGATACCCTTTGAGCGTGTTCCGATCTCCCGCCTTATTTCTTTTCTTGAAAGAACCACCAAAAAATTTTGCGCTAAAATAATGAAAACGCGTCGTATCATTCTGATTTCGAGTATTGTTATTTTATTAAGTGCTGGAATAGCAGTCGGGTTTTACTTTTACTTCAGGGATTCGTTTAAAAAACGACTGATCCGAATAGCTAAAGGTGAAGCCGAAAAATGGAAAACAATCACCGAACTATCTGAAAAAGCAAGTTCTTACTTATTAGAGTATTGGAAAGCAGTAGGGATTAATTTTTCTGCTTCACAAATGCAAAATTCCTCTGTTCAATCTTCTTACCCTTGGTCGAGTGCATTTATTTCCTGGTTATTCTACAAAGCAGGAGCGAAAGATCAATTTCCTTATTCAACAGGACACAGCGGGTACTTTCAACGAGCCAAAGCAAACCGCAATAATCAAAATGCACCGCTTCGAGGTTTCCGCGTATCTGAATACGCACCAAAGATCGGTGACTTAGTAGTATTTACTCGCGAAAGCGGAAAAGGCTACGACACGAACGGCTTTTTTGCTTCACATGGCGAATTAGTCATTGAAACCGGAAAAAATTACATCAAGGCGATTGGTGGAAATGTCAGCAACAAAGTAAAAGTTTCTACCTACAAGACCGATGAAAACGGAAAACTTTCCGGAAACAAAACCCCGTTTTTCATGGTCATTCAGAACAATATCAAGTAATCCTAAATCAAACATCATGAAAAAATTAATAGTTATCCTCACAGGTGGCGGAGCCAGAGGAGCGTTCCAGGTCGGTGCGTGGCAACGAATCTTAAAGGATGGAATCAACTTCGGAAATGGAGTTGAAAAAATCGGAATTCCGTACGCCGTTTTTGGTGTGTCAGCCGGAGCACTAAACGGTGCATTAATCGCATCGGGAAAGAACAAGGAACTTAATGAAATGTGGAATCACATTGCGGGTCGCCCTGAAGAGGTCTATTTAAGCGATTTTCTAAAGACTGAGAACAACAAAACCACCCTTGATATAGAACGCCTTGGGAAGTTTCTACTATCCGACATTTCGGCATTTCAAAAGGTTGGTTTATTGTTCAAAGGTTCAAGACAAAAAGTACTTCAAAAGATCGTTGACAAAGTAAAGAACCTTACCGCAATTGCTGATAATACACCCTTGTATGAGAAAGTAAAATTGCTTGTTCAGTTAAAAGACATCAAAAGCGAGGTTTTTCAAGCCGGTTTTGTGTCGCTGACCGACGGGAATTATTACAGTGCCAAACACACCGATTTTCGTGACAATTCAGAGTTTCAAAAGGCAGTGTTAGCTTCATCCACTATGCCCCTGATTTGGTCGCCCGTGGATCGAATTTCAACGACTCAATTCGAAACTTCCAACTTAATAGACGGAGGATTGCGGAATATTAATCCCCTGGGCGATGCGGTTCGCTATGTTTTGGATCAAGCCGACTCGGATGAATACAATTTCCTGATCATTTCGACCCGAACCGGACTAGTTCCAACCATGAATGAAAAACCGAACATCCTGAATGTTATTCAGCGAAGTATTTACGATATAGCATTGAGCGAAATCGGAGATACCGATACAAGTGAATTTCTACGGGTAAACCGATTAGTAAAGCAAGCCGAAAGAAAAAACGTCGAATTGTTTTCTGAAAGCGGTCGCAAACTCCGGCGGTTCAACGTGAAAATTATTGAACCCAAACGGGAACTTTCAGGAGCATTGGATTTTTCGCGCTCTATGGTCATGGATTCTTACTTGCACGGGTATTTGTGCGCTCATTCGGTGATTAGCTCACCGGATTGGGAATAAACAATCACATTCCAAGAAATGAAACGCTGAATCCATTGTAAATACAGGGTTCAGCGTTCTTTTTTGGTTTTTTAACAAAAATAGCACGGGTCGGAGTTTTCCCAAATAGCTTCATTGCAAACGTTCAAAATATGCTAACAGTAATTGAGTGTAGAAAAGTACTCGGAAAGAAGTTCGAGAAATACACAGATGAACAAATTGAACAGCTCCGCGATTGGTTAACCAAAATCGCACGAATGAACAAAAAATGGATTGAAAAAATTAAAAGTGAGAATTATGAAAATTCACAAAAGAACACGCGATAAAATCGCCAGATTATCAAAATCAATCATTGAGGATTTTGCATGGATTGAAAAGAATGGGGACAATTGGGAAATTGATTATGATTTGCGAAAGTTCATGAGAAAGAAGCTTGAAAAAAATGAGGATGAATTGTTGAAAATTACAGACCGATTTACACCCGAAGAACTCACGGAACAAATCGACGATGAAGATTTTCAAGCATTGAATACAGGAGGAGATTTCGGAAATTCAGAATTAGAAAGATGAAAAGAGCAGTTTTGTATATGCGCGCTCCTAAAGGAGAAATTGAGCATCAAAATAATTCTTTAGCGGATCAGAAAGAAAAGTTACAGGAATATTGCACAAGTAATGGAATTGAGGTAATTGACGAATATTCAGATTATGAAATTCCCAAAGGGGAACAAAAAAATTATGAAGGGTTAAACCTCGCTCTACGATTGTTTTTTTATAGTGCATTTGCTAAAAAACCAATTGATTGTTTAGTGATCATTTCACCAAAAATTTTCGAAGAAATCGAATTAATTCTTGTTCGCGGTGAATTAGGATTTTATAGTTCAGAATTAATAATAAACGAAAAATGAAAACAGCAGTTTTATATACCCGTGTTAGTACGGATGAACAAGCAGATAAAGGATATAGTTTAGGAGTCCAAAAAGAACAGCTAGAAAAGTACTGTGAAAGCAGAAACATTGAAATTTTGAAACATTATGTGGACGATCACAGCGCAAAAAGCTTTGACCGCCCACAGTTCAAAGAGTTCTTAAACTATGCGAAAACAAACCATAAATCAATTGATTACATTTTGTTTGTTTCCTGGGATCGGTTTTCTCGCAATGCACCCGATGCTTATGAAATGCTAGGAAAGCTTAAAAAATGGAACATTGAAGCGCAAGCGATCATGCAACCGATTGATTTTAGTGTTCCGCAAAACAAAGTGATGCTTTCGATTTACTTGACACTTCCCGAAGTAGATAACGATATTCGTTCGCAAAAAGTACGTTCAGGAATGCGCGGGGCTAACAAATTGGGGCGTTGGGTTCGCAACGCCCCAATAGGTTATAAGAACCGCAGGGATGAAGCTAATAAGCCGATTATTGTACCCGCTGACAATTCACATTTGCTGAAAGAAGCTTTTGAAGAAATCGCAAAGGGTATCAGAACCCTGAACGATATTCGAATTGAAATGGGGGAAAAAGGATTCAAGGTTTCCAGATCAAACTTTTGCAGAATGGTACGGAATCCTGTTTATATGGGGAAAATTTTAATTCCGGCTTTTGAGGATGAACCCGAATTAATTGTTGACGGGTTACATGATGGAATAGTAAGCGAAGAATTATTTTATCAGGTTCAAATAATCCTTGCAGGGAAGAAAAAGAAACTCAATAAGCATTCAACCATTTGTGAACGCGAAGAATTGCCCCTAAGGGGCTTTTTAAGCTGTTCTAAGTGCGGAAACCATGTTACGGGAAGTGCATCTAAGGGAAGAAACGGTTCAAAGCATTATTACTACCATTGCATGAAGTGTGGAAAAGAGCGTTATCGTGCTGACGTTGCTAACAATGAAATAGAAGCTTTGATTTCTACCATTCAGATTATCGAAGAAGTTGAAGCACTCTACAATCTGATTTTAGAAAAGGAAATGAAAGGATCAACACAAAACAGGGCGCAACAAATTTCAATCTTATCACAGAAATTAGAGAAGCTGGAAGAACGAAAAAGCAATTTGCAAAATACATTCATTGCAGGACAAATCACCGCATCGGATTACACAGAACTAAAGCCCATGATTGAAACACAGATCATGGAAGTTAAAACGGAATTAAACAAACTAAAGGACGGAAAAAACAAATTCGCGAATGAATTAGAAGAAAAGATTTCTTTTCTATCAAATGTTGCTGAATGGTACAGAAACGGGGGCTTACAGCAAAAAAAAGAAATACTTGTTTCCATCTTTGTCGGAAAGTTCCAATTTCAAAACAATGAAGTTCGAAACACCCAATTAAATGAAATGGTCGCTCTAATTCTCAAACATACCGGGCGTTTCGTGGAAAAGAAAAAGGGACAAACTCGATATGAATCGTGTTTGTCCCTCTTGGTGACCCCGTTTGGATTCGAACCAAAGACCTACTGCTTAGAAGGCAGTTGCTCTATCCAGCTGAGCTACGGGGCCGATAATTTCATCTTGTTGTCTTTTCTCAATAAACTGCGTTACTCGAAATGACAACTCAACAGCTAATAAATAAAAAAGGGGATGATTGCTCATCCCCTTTTCTTGTGTCGGGGCGGCAGGATTCGAACCTGCGACCTCCTGGTCCCAAACCAGGCGCGATGACCGGACTACGCTACGCCCCGAACTAGGCTTTTATTTCAATTTACTTCAATCGTTTTTGAAGTAGTTATTTCTCCGTTTTGAGGGTGCAAAGATACTCACTTATTTGACTTATGCAACCCTTTTGAGAAAAAAAAGCGGAGAGAGCGAGATTCGAACTCGCGGTACCGTTACCAGTACGTCAGTTTAGCAAACTGGTGGTTTCAGCCACTCACCCATCCCTCCAAAATTCTTACAAAGAACGCGTCTCAGGTGTTTCTAAGACAGGCGCAAAATTAATAAATGCATCGTTCTATCAAAGGATTTTTATGAAAAAAAGTGAAAAAAAATCATTTTGATCCGCTTTACCGATTCTTAACGCTTTCTTAATCTCTAAAAATCAAGTCTTTCAACTGTTCGCGCTGTTCACGTAAATTTTGAAGAATTGCACTTCTTCTACTCGCAAATCGCCCGAATCGCTGCTTGGAATTCAAATGATGCATATAACGCATATAAAAATGCGCAAAGGTTCCGAACAAAGGAAGCAAAGCCATATAAACAAGGGATTCAAGCCAGAAAAAGTCAAAACAGAAATGAGCAAGCAAGCCAAATCCCAGGTAATTCAAAGGATACAGTACCAATCCCAATAAAATGGATAAGGGCGCGTGATATTCTACTTCCTTCGTCATTTTAGGAACAATCCAACCGATAAACCAATAAGGAATAACGTGATGAATAAAACCGATCAGGAAAAGCGGAACGGTAACGATAATGAACAACCAGCTTTGAATAAATTGCCTTAAAAATAATCCCGGTCGGTATGGTCGATCCAGAAAATCAGGTTTAATTCCCAAAAACTGAAGGGAAGCAAATACTTTTCCGGTTTCCGTGTGAATTTCATCCACTTTCCACGGAGCTGTCAAACTGTATTCTTCCAGGCGGCTTTGTACCGACTTCATAAAATCCATTTCATCCGCAACATCCGTTCGTTTCGTGTATTTTGTGACGAACAACTTTCTCAATTGCTCCACCAGATCTTCCCTTGTGGAATCATCCATATTCACAAACACGCGCGACAATTCCACCCGGAATCGTTCCGTAAGTGCTTTTGCGGCATTTCCCTGATTCAACTCGTATTCTTTCCACAGATCATCCAAACCGATCGGTTTACCAACATGAACCAATACTTTTCCTCTGTATGAATCCGCCGAAATGTAGTTCAAACCAATCGGAATTACTTTCAATCCCAATTTTCCCTGATTCCTTCTTTCTACTTCCAAAGCAATGCGGGCAGTTCCTGTTTTGATCTCTCTCAGCTTTCGCTCCAGAAAACTCGTTCCTTCCGGAAACACGACCAAAATTTCGCCTTTCTCCAACAATTCATAACAAGCCTGAAATGAATCCTTGTTGTTTACTCCCGTAACGGCTCCATCCGATTTCCGATTAATGGGAATCATTCCCAAAGCACCCAATAATTTGCGTTTCAGCGGAGAATTAAAGAAAGTTGCCTTCGCCATGAAATGAACCCTTCGCCGGTTGGCAAATCCAACCATCCAGGCATCCATCAAAGTATTCGGATGATTGGCAATAATGATCAAAGGACCTTCTTCTTTATCCAATATGTGTTGATTCACAACCTGGATATCTCTATAGTAATGTCGAATGCCAAATGAAATAATTGCTTTTAAGATGCGGTATAACATGTTTGGGTTTTGAACGAATTTAGTGGTTTCAAATCAATTAGAAGATGAGTCAAATGTGAAAGTTCGTTAGATTTTGAATTTCATGAGTTCAAAATTTGGCAATTCGTAATATTACGAATCGGCAATTAGCCAAAATGGTATATCACGAATTTTGCATTCAACAATTACACGAATAGCCTCGAATTCCGTAAATTCGCAGCATGCTTGAACGCGCCATTTTCAGAAACTCGGAACATTCTTTCCTCATCGGAATCGGATGTGAAGACGCGTTTTGTATGGACTCCGATTTAAACTGGAACGATCTCGATTCATTTATCCGGAAACATCAGGGAAAAACCTTGTTTACGATCATCAATTATCAGCTCGGGCTGGACATTCTTCAGGTATCCCGAAAAGCAAACGAATTGCCCCTGCTTAGAATCTGGCTTCCCAAAAGCACTTATTTGCATCAGGAAGATCAGTTGACATTACTGGAAGGAGAAGATTCCGGGATTCACTTTGAATTTGCAGAACAATTGTTTCAATCGAACGAAGCCGCCCCCGAAAATCTGCAGTGGAAAGCAAAAATCAACCGCGACACCTATATTGAGCGGGTAAACAAACTCAAAGAACACATTCAATTGGGTGATGTTTACGAAATCAATTTTTGCCAGAGCTTCGAAGTAAATGAGCTTGAACTGAAAAGCATGCAGCCCGTTTTTCATTCGCTTTGGAACAACAATCCGACACCTTTTGCGGCATTGGTTGAAACGGAAAACTGGATGCTGGCATCTGCAAGTCCGGAGCGCTTTATCCGTAAACAAGGAAACCGACTTATTTCGCAGCCGATCAAAGGAACTGCACCAAGGGGAAAAACAGATTCGGAAGATCTGGAATTGATCCGCGAACTGGAAACAAACCCGAAAGAGCGCTCCGAAAACGTGATGATTGTTGATTTGGTTCGGAATGATTTATCGCAAATTGCTACAAAAGGAAGTGTAACAGTCGACGAACTTTGTGCCGTTTACTCCTTCCCGACCGTTCATCAATTGATTTCCACCGTTTCCTGTGACTTAAAGGAAAACACCTCTTTCTCCCACATTTTAAAAGCAAGTTTCCCGATGGGATCGATGACCGGTGCGCCGAAGAAAGCAGCTGTGGAACTGGCCGAGCAGTACGAAGGATTTTCACGCGAATTTTATTCCGGCTCACTTGGAGTCATTTACCCGAATGGAGATTTTGACCTCAATGTTCTGATCCGGACGATTATCTATAATGCGCAACTGAAACAGCTTTCCTGTGGCGTAGGCGGCGCAATTACCATTCTTTCCGATGCGGAAGCCGAATACGAAGAATGCAAAGCAAAAGTGGGGAAAATTTTAGCCCTTTTCGGAACATGTCAGTGGTAACGGAAGCAATCAGTAAGCAGAACCCGGAGCGATTCAATCTCTGCATAGCTTGTTCCGGCGGACTTGATTCCGTTGTATTACTTGAAGCACTCGTATTACTTGGTCACAAACCGCTTGTTCTTCACATCAATTATCAATTGCGCGGAGAAGACAGTGAAAAAGACGAGCAATTTGTCCGGAACCTGGCTCAAAAACACCAGTTGGAAATAGAAGTTGTTCGTTGTCCGAAAGAACTGACCAAAGGAACCGGCATCAATTTACAGGAAGCTGCGCGAAAATTCAGACATGAATTATTTCAAGTCTTTATTCAACAAAATCCGGACAATCGGGTTTTGCTGGCGCATCATCAGGACGATCAAACAGAAACATTCTTCCTGCAGCTTATGCGCGGCGCAGGAATTTTCGGACTTGGAGGAATGCATCCCGAACGAAACGGGATCATGCGTCCTTTTTTGTCACTCACAAAAGAAGATCTGAAAACGTTTGCTTTGAAAAACCGGATTTCGTGGAGAGAAGATCTCAGCAACAACGAGAATCATTACAAACGCAATCAATTCCGGAATATCATTCTCCCGGAACTTCAGAAATCAATCCCAACCTTAAACCATTCCATTCAATTGATCCAAAACTTGTTCAGAGAAGAACAACATATCATTCGTGGAAACCTAACGGAACGCTTAACAAACTGGAAACAAAACAAGGAAATTTCCTTCGCGGAATGGAATGAATTAAGCGCCGAAGAACGTATTATTGTTTGCAATTTCTTAACATGGCCTTTTTGGACAATTCAACGAATTCAAGAATTGGAAAACACAAAATTGAGTTCCAAAATCGATAACAGTCCAATTTTCAGAACAAAAGAAGGGTTTTCATGGAGCCCTAATTTCCCGCAATCAACACATTGGGAATTCAAGATTGAAGAGGTTGAATTCTTACCTGATGTTTTTTCGAAATGGGAAGCTTACATCGACTTAAAAAAGTGCCCGGAGCCAATTATCCGGAGCACAGCCAAAAAATCAGATACGATTCAGAAAATCGGTGTAAGCGGGAGAAGCAGTGTTTACAAATTACTCAAGGATCATGGAATTCCTGAGCAATGGAGAAGCACATACCCCGTTTTCAAATCTGGTGAAGAAGTAATCTGGATTCCGGGAATTGCTGTTTCTGAAAAGCACACTCAAAAAAGAGGTATCAACCTGATTATCAAACTTTCAAAAGTATAAAAACGCTCACGGCATTTTTTTTTCACGAAATGTGTTTTTTAAATTATTTTTTCATTAAATTTCGGTTTGTATACGCTTAAACCCCGAAACAATGGAACCAGTTACAGTAGAAAAGGAAGTAGTGAAAGACTTGTCTTTCAAACACCCCGTTGAATTTGAACAACAATCAGACATTCGCATAAAATTAGAAGAAGCAACCAGGCTGGGTAATGGTTATCATCACAAAGTCGGTATCATTTTCCACGATGACGAAGGACTGAAAAGAGTCAATACAACCATTTGGGCCACTGGTCAAAAGTATATTTGCCTCAAAGGCGGTATGTGGATTCCAATTGATCATATTGTAGAATTAAAGTTTTAGCTTTTCAAGAAAAGTATACAAACTCATTATCGACAAGCAGTTTTCGTTTCGTAGCTTTGGTATAAACAAACTAAAGCCCATGCGAAATCTGATTTCTTTATGCCTTTTCCTGATGCTTGGCACTGCCTTGTTTGCTCAGGATCGTGTAAAATGGAATTTTTCCTACAATCCAAGTACTCAGGAAATTCAAATGAAAGCAACTATTTCTGATGGTTGGCATTTATACAGCCAGCACATCAGCAATACAATCGGACCGGTTCCGACCAGTTTTACATTTACGGAAAATACCAATATTAAGTTTGAAGGTGAAGTGAAAGAACCAAAAGCCATTCACGAATACGATGAAAACTTCGAAGCGGCTTTGGATTTTTTCAAAAACGAAGTGGTTTTCACCCGAAAAATTTCAAAAACAAAATCAGGTGAAGTCATCAAAGGCTATGTAACATTCATGGTTTGTAACGAAGTTATGTGCCTGCCTCCTGTTGACGTTGATTTTTCTATAACAATTCCGTAATTATCCGAAAAACTTTATGAAATCCTTATTAAAAAGTTTAATTCTTTTAGTTGGTTTATCCATTATTACCAAAGCAAGTGCACAAGTTCAATACGCAGAAGACAAAGTAAAATGGAGCAGTCGGATTGAACAAAAAGATGATTACGCAACCGTAATTATCGAAGCGTCCATTATCCCGAACTGGGAAATAGGCCCGCTTGTTTTGCCGAAAGGATCTACGAACCTTCCAACAATTCTTCAATTGGTTAAATCGAAAGATTACGAGTTGGTTGGTCCTATGACGGAATCCAAACCGCATAGCGAATACGATGAAATCTTAGAAGAAACATTGGTTTATCATGTTGGAAAAGCTGTATTCAAGCAAAAAATCAAAGTATTAAACAAAAAAGACTTTGTTCTTAAATACAAATACGAATTTCAGGCTTGTGAGATCAATTCAAGCTGCCTTCCTCCCTATGCATCAAGCGGAACCGTTAAAGTAAAAGGAAATCCGAATGCAGACGAGGCAAGTGTTGAAACAATCGGATCAGACCCGGATACTTCAACAACAGCAAGTGTTGCTCCAACAACTAATGATGATCAAAAAAACGGATCGGCAGACAAAAAGACGACACAAAAAAATTCCGGAGATAAAAAGAAAGAAAAAAAGTCTTTGTTCGGAGTTTTTGTAGGAGCTTTCCTGAGTGGTTTTCTGGCCTTGATTATGCCTTGTGTATTCCCGATGATTCCGATGACGGTGAGTTTCTTCACAAAAAGAAGTAAAACCAGAGCTCAAGGAATTAAAAATGCATTTATTTACGGAGGGTCCATTATCGCAATTCATGTTTTGTTCGGAGTAATCGTTGTTGCCACCAGAGCATCAAGTCTCCTAAACGAAATGTCTACCAATGTTTGGTTTAACTTATTTTTCTTTGCGATGCTTTTCGTTTTCGGACTGTCATTTTTGGGAGCTTTCGAAATTCAACTTCCTGCAAAATGGGTTAATTCGGCAGATGCAAAAGCAGATAAAGGCGGAATTGTCGGAATCTTTTTCATGGCTTTGGTATTATCGCTTGCATCCTTTTCTTGTACAGGTCCAATTTTAGGAAGTCTTCTTGTAGGTATTTCTACTTCGGGAGGTGATTCCGCACTAATCATGGGAATGTTTGCCTTTGGGCTAGCCTTGGCTTTACCATTCATGCTCTTTGCTATCTTCCCTTCCTGGTTAAACTCCATGCCGAATTCCGGAGGTTGGTTGAATGTTGTAAAAGTATTCTTAGGCTTCTTGGAAATTGCCTTTGCTTTCAAATTCTTGTCAACTGCAGACACAACGATGCAATGGCACTTGTTGGAACGCGAAGTGTTCATTTCCATCTGGATCGCCGTATTCGGAACATTAGCCCTTTATCTCCTAGGCAAAATTCGCTTGCCACACGATAGTCCGGTTGAAAAATTATCCGTTGGGAGAACCATGATGGCAACATTAACCATCGCGTTCACCATGTATCTGATTCCCGGATTATGGGGAGCTCCGTTAAAATTGGTAAACGCATTCCTTCCTCCTGATTTTTACGCAGAGTCTCCGAAAGGAGTTGGCGGAGGAGGAAATTCGCAATCGACCATTTCAGCTCATATAGAAGATGGAATGCACGAAGGACCGCAAGGAATTCCTGCTTTCAAGGACTATGATAAAGCATTGGCATATGCTCAAAAGGTAAACAAGCCGCTTTTCGTGGATTTCACAGGATGGGGTTGTGTCAATTGCCGTCGAATGGAGCAAAGTGTTTGGGGAGAACCGGGCATTATTGAGAAATTGAGAAATGATGTCGTAATCGTGTCATTGTATGTAGACGAGCGTACGGAATTACCGAAGAAAGAGCAAAAAACGATCAAGCTGAACGGACGCGATTTCTCGATGGTTACAATCGGTAATAAATGGACAGCGAAGCAAATTGAAGAGTACAAAACTTCTTCGCAGCCCTATTATGTATTGCAAACTCCTGACGGAAAAGATATTCCTGTCGGATCGGCAGATTATCAAAATCACGGAAGTCCTGAAGTGTTCAAAAAGTGGTTGGATAGTGGCTTAAAAAAGTTCAAAAAATAAGCCAGATTTACCGTTCATCATAAAAAAACGTGTTAAGAGAATTTTAACTAAAAATTGTTTTTTTAATTATAAAATAGATTTAACTTTGTACTGATTTAGGTGGTTAGGTTAGGTTGATTAGTGAATGGAGTTCGGACGCCCGTCTGAGCTCCATTTATCATTTATAGGGGTTTCTTCTCATCCGAACACTACTTAATCCGAAATGCAACACCCGGATTTTTATTAAATTCGCATCATGAACCAATGGTTGCAAACTCACATCGAATTCCTGAAAGGAGTTGGCCCGCAAAGAGCCAGGCTTTTAAGAGATGAAATCGGTATTGTGACCTATCATGATTTACTCTATCATTTTCCCTTCCGTTACATTGATCGCTCCAAATTTCATCTTGTGAAGGATGTTCCTTTCATAGACGGTTTCGTGCAATTAAAAGGACAGATTATTTCTGTTCAGGAAACCGGAAGCGGTCGTCAGAAAAGATTGAATGTAAAGTTTCAGGATTCTACCGGAATCATTGATTTGGTTTGGTTTCAGGGATACAAATACATTCTCCCGAATTTGAAACTGAATACCGATTACATTGTCTTCGGAAAAGCGAAACCCTATGTCAATACCTGGAATATTTCTCACCCGGAATTAAGTCCTTATAACGGAACGGAAGCTAGTTTGGGTTGGCAGCCGGTGTATTCATCTACTGAAAAACTCAATGCTTCAGGATTACATTCCAAAGGGCTTCAAAAACTGGTTGAAAACCTGTTGGATCTGACATCCAAAGTCCGATTCGAAGAAACGCTTCCTCCCCGATTTATTCAGGAACTCAAACTTCCCGATTTCGGAACTGCCATTCGTGCTATTCATATGCCTGCCGATGTTTCTCTTGCTCAAAAAGCAAGAACGCGGTTTAAGTTTGAAGAATTGCTGAATCTGCAGATCGAGTTGTTATTACGTAAATCAATCAACCTTCAAAAAAGCAGCGGACAAGTTGTTTCCGATGTGGGACAGCTGTTTCACGATTTTTACGAAAACAATCTGCCTTTCCCGCTTACCAATGCTCAGAAAAAGGTTTTGAGAGAAATCCGCCGCGACATTGGTTCCGGATTTCAGATGAACCGCCTATTGCAAGGTGATGTAGGAAGCGGAAAAACGGTCGTTGCATTGCTGACCATCCTCATGGGAATTGGTTCCGGATTGCAGGGAGCTTTAATGGCTCCGACGGAAATTCTCGCCAATCAGCATTTTGTAGGATTGCAGGAATTACTGGAAGGTACGCCCGTAAAAATTGCATTGTTGACCGGTTCTACCAAAAAAGCAGCACGAAGAGAGATTCATGAAAACCTTCTGAACGGAGAAATCCACATTTTGGTCGGAACTCATGCCTTGCTGGAAGATATCGTTCAATTCAAGAATCTGGGAATTGTGGTCATTGACGAACAGCACCGTTTTGGAGTGGAGCAGCGTTCGCGCCTATGGAAGAAAAACACTTCTCCTCCGCATATTTTGGTTATGACCGCCACGCCTATTCCGCGAACACTGGCAATGACTTATTACGGAGATTTGGATGTTTCCGTCATTGACGAGCTTCCTCCGGGAAGAAAACCCATTACGACCAAACATCATTTCGAGAAAGACCGCTCTTTGGTTTTCGGCTTCATTCGCAAGGAAATTGCACTTGGAAGACAGATTTACATCGTTTACCCTTTGATTCAGGAATCTGAAACACTGGATTACAACAATCTGATGGACGGTTACGAAGCAATCAGCCGCTCTTTTCCATTGCCGGATTACCGTGTGAGTATTGTGCACGGAAAGATGAAACCGGAAGTGAAAGATTACGAAATGCAGCAATTTATTGAGGGAAAAACCCAGATCATGGTCGCTACAACAGTGATCGAAGTTGGTGTTAATGTTCCGAATGCTTCCGTCATGGTGATTGAAAGTTCCGAACGTTTCGGTTTGTCTCAATTGCATCAGTTACGAGGGCGCGTGGGACGTGGAGCGGAACAATCCTATTGTTTGCTCATGACCGGAAATAAACTTTCGGCAGATACCAAAAAACGCATCCAGACCATGGTTCGAACCAATGACGGATTTGAAATTTCCGAGGTCGATTTGGAACTCAGAGGACCGGGCGACATCATGGGAACACAGCAAAGCGGTAATCTGGACCTGAAAATTGCGGATCTGGCAAAAGATGGCCCGCTTGTTGCATTAGCACGTGAAAAAGCAAGAGAGCTTTTAACAGATGATCCCAGATTGGAAAAACAAGAACACGTTTTCTTGAGAATGGAAGCAATAAAACGCCTTCAGGACAAACCGAATTGGGCAGAAATTTCGTAAACTTGAACAATGAAAAAATCACTTCTACTGGCGATTGCGCTTTTCAGTTACTTTCAGGCAGATTCTCAGGTTCTTACAGGAACGCTGGTTGATTCTGGCCGTAAATTATTAAACACGGAAGAAAAATTCACCATCTCAAGTGCAGCTGAAGGAACAGTTGTGGTAGAATTATCTGTCAATCGTGAAGGGAAAGTAACCGGAACAAAAATCATCGGAGAACAATCCACCATCAAGTCGACTCCATCTCGTATGAAAGCTGAAAATGCAGCGAAAAAACTGACTTTTACGGCTGGAACGCGTTATGCTCCTTTTGAACATGTACGGGTGAAGTATTCTTATGTAATACAATAGGAATCTTTCCTCCTCCTCATTCCCCCTCCAAAGGGGGAAGCCAACGATTTGCATTTAAAGATCAAAACTTGCTTCGAAAATTTAAGACGAAGACGACAACATTCTCTTTGTTTGAAAGAGGATTTAAAATCTTCCCCCTTTGGAGGGGGATAAAGGGGGAGGACAAAATTATTTTGAATCCCGAAAAAAATCTATGCCGGATTTGAGAAAACGAATTCTTCCGCGTTTTCTTCCAGATAAGAAAGCATATCCAGAATTTCCTGTAAGTCGAAAGAAGTAACCAACTTGGTTCTGTAATCTTTGAAGTGTGCAATTCCTTTGAAGTAATTGGTATAATGGCGTTTCATTTCCACCACTCCGAGGCGTTCGCCCTTCCATTTCACACTCATCATCAAATGATCGCGCGCTGCATCCACCCGATCTTTGATACTTGGAAGAGCCAGATGTTCTCCGGTTGCCATGTAATGTTTGACCTCGTTGAAAATCCACGGATAACCGATACTTGCTCTACCGATCATAATTCCGTCTACACCGTAACGATTTTTGTATTCCACCGCTTTTTCAGGTGAATCGATATCTCCGTTTCCGAAGATCGGAATTTTGATTCTCGGATTATTCTTTACTTCTGCAATGCGCGTCCAGTCGGCTTCGCCTTTGTACATCTGAGCACGGGTGCGTCCGTGAATCGACAAAGCTTCTACTCCGATATCCTGCAAACGCTCGGCCACTTCCATGATGTTAATCATTGAATCATCCCAACCCAAACGGGTTTTCACCGTAACAGGTAAACTCGTGGATCTGATACAAGCCTTGGTGAGACGAACCATCAGATCGACATCTTTCAAAACTCCGGCTCCGGCTCCTTTGCAAACCACTTTTTTCACCGGACATCCGAAATTGATATCCAATAAGTCCGGATTGGTTGCATCGACGATCTTTGCAGACATCGCCATCGCATCTTCATCACCGCCAAAGATCTGAATCCCGATTGGTTTTTCGTAGTCGAAAATATCGAGTTTCTGACGACTCTTGATCGCATCTCTGATCAATCCCTCAGAAGAAATAAATTCGGTGTACATCAAATCAGCTCCGTGTTTTTTGCACAAGGCTCTGAAAGGAGGATCACTGACGTCTTCCATGGGGGCCAAAAGAAGCGGAAATTCGCCCAATTCAATATCCCGGATTTTTACCATGGTGCAAAGATAAAGCTAAATTAAAAATGCAAAAGGTAAAAAATTCAAAAGAGTTCAGACAATTACAAATTAATCAGACTTTTCACTTTTCAATTATTGAATCTCTTCCTCCTGTTTCGACAAGCTTTGATAGAAATATGCTCCGATTAGCAACAATCCTCCGATTGCAATGAAAACAATCGTTTTATAGATCGTACTTAAGGTGCTCAAATCGTAAAAGAACATTTTCACAATCGTTCCTCCCAGAATCGCCATAGCCGTAATCCGCATGATTGCCTGTTTTTTCTTGATTCCGATCACAATCATGGTAATTGCGAAAGAAGCCCAGAGAAGCGACAATAAGATCTTGTAACCTGCTCCAAATCCGGAAACGAAAGACCATTGGACCAATTCGAGGGAAAGAATCCACAAAATGAACAACAAGCTCATGACTCTTGTCCAATTCTCTTGTCCCTGCTGCGTTCGAACGATCAACATTGAAACCAGGATTCCCGCAAACAATACATAATGTGCCAAATTGAAAGAGCCCCAGTAGGTTTCATTCGCTACGATGGTTTCAATATTCGAAATACTTGCCGTCATTCCCAAAAGGGAAACTCCAAGCAGCATATTTCCCATGATTGCCAGTCCGGCTGAGAAGGTTTCTTCTCTTCTCAAAACCCATTTTCTGAAAGCAATTGAAATTCCGATGGATACCGAAATCCAGGCGTACTGCCACAAATACATGGAATCTGTGAAGCAGCTCATGCTTTCCGCCTTTAAAATAGTTTCTTTCGCATCAAAGATATTATAGCTGAATTGGGTCGTTTCAATGAATTCCATCTGTAAATGAATTCCGTAAAACCCAACGAAAAGCAAAAAGAACAGGGCAAAAACACCTGCCGTTTTCCAAGCCATATTTTTATGATAATCGGGTTGGAATTTCGAAAGCATTGCAAAGGTGATTCCCATAGCCAGCACCGACAAACTGATCGTAATGAACAATTCATTTTCATAGAACGGAAAGACTTCTTTGTTAAACGATTGAATCACCATTTCGATCAACACAGAAAGCGAAGCCAAAGACAGCAAAATAATTCCGATCACTTCTTCCAGGTTTCGTTCGATCTCTTTGGACAACCAGAAAAGCAGCAAAACTCCGGTAATCATCACGTAGATATAAGAATAATCTCCGCAAAAGGAGGTTAGCAAATTGGACAACCCGAACAAGGAAAGAGCCAGGAAAATGCGCTTGAATTCCAATCTGTTCTCGCGTTCGAAAAGCATTTTATTCAGGTAGTAAACTCCTACTCCGATGACATTGTACAAAACGGTTTCCCAAATCGGGGATTTATCCAAAACAAAACCGATCGCTCCGAAATAGCAAATCCCGACCAGAACCAATTGAACAACCTGATGTCCGACCAACGTTTCTTTTTTCCAATGGTTTCTTCCCACAATTCCAAAAACAAACAAGGCGAAAAAGGCCAGTAGATAAGGCGCAGCGATGGAAGGATCTGAGGTTTTATAACTGAAATCCGAATTGAACCAGAATAGGAAAATAAAACTGGTCCAGATGATTATCGGATATTGAATGGTCGGCCATTTCCGGGCTATCGAAATAAACAGCATCCCGATATTGATAATGAGCATGTAGAGCAAATAATACGAGATGTGTTTCGAACCGTCGGACACCAGCGGAGGAAGAATATACGCTCCGAGCAAGCCCAAATGCGCAATGACCGCCATATTGTAGTACATCGCCAGAAAAACCGCGATCAGAACCAAAACCAACAAACAGCCAAAGGCTACGGAAGAAGGAATCAGCTGATAAAAGCTATAGGCCGCATAGGTCATGAAATAAGCAACGGCAATGGATCCGCTTGCCAGAACCGCGCTGAAAGAACGATACTTTTCACGAAAGAAAAAGGCAAAAAATCCTAAAACCAAAGCAATCACAAATCCTGAAAAAACACGTCCCACTTCTCCGATCAGATTGTGATCAATGGCGTATTTCGCACCGATTCCCACACCGATCAAAACAATTGCGATCCCGATCTTACTCAAAAGCTGTTCACCGATGAATTGTTCCCAGGAAGTTTTCTCTTTGCTGACCGTTACGGGTGGTTTAACCGATTCCTGAACAGGTGCTGCTACTTTCGGGCTTTCTTCCCGAATCGTCATTGATTCGGTCGAATGGACTTCTTGTTTTTCAACTCCGAATTGATCGCGTAAGAGTTTGAATTCGGCATAATTTTCCTTGATTCGAAGTTTCAGATCTTCCTGTTCCTTCCAGAGGTTTCGGTAGGCTTCTTCAAGGCGAATAATCTTATCCTTATCAGATTCCATAGTTTTCAGTTTCGATTGGTTTTCAGAGTGAAAGTAGGAATAAGATTTATGGATGGATGTTAAAAGTTGTAAAAATGATTCATCAATGCATTCAAATCAATTAAGGTTCAGGCAATTACAAACTACTTGAATTCATTTTTTTAAACTTTTCAATTTTACCTTTTTCCTTACTGATCAGTCTTTCTTTCGCACGAAATGCCCTTTTTTAAGCACATAGGTCATTTTCCCGATCTGCATGGTAGCTCCATCTTCAAAGGAATAAAAATCGGTATACTCTTTTCCTGCGAAGCTGATCGATCCTTTTGTCTGATAAGCCAGGTCGAGGTAATCTTCGTTTAAAACTGTTCCTCCGCAAACTAAAACATGTACCGGAACTCCAATGTTTTTCACTAAAGACATGTCTCTCGGCGAAGCAAAATTATCAGCAATCAAAATCAGTTTCTTGGTTTTCGGGTAGATTTCCAATGCTTTCATCAGCGCTTCCACATTGTTTTCAGGCAAATCTCCTCCAAAACCTTTCTCCATCGTTGTGATCATTACCGAAGAGATTGAATCCAAACTGGTCGATTTACAGGAATAAATTCCTCCGGTCTGCCCCACTTTCTTCGATCTGTCTTTCTTATCGTCTCCATCATTGAAAAACACAAATTGCTGAGGCGCTTCCTGTTTGTTTTTCAGCTGATTGTTGATGAATTCGATGATCTGCGCATTGAACGGAGCCATACTTCCCGTAACATCACACACGAGCGTTGTATTTGCCCAATTCACTTTCTGCAAGGCATTCGAAACCTGATTGGAAGACGGCGCAGGCTTGATCGTATTGTAATCGTAAGCCGGGAGTTTGGATTTCATTTTGGGAGGAACTTCCGTCGAAAAAATCTCCAATGGCGAAGGAATAACGCTTCCCCTGTTCATGAAATCGACCGAAAACTGCACCATGCATTCGCTTGGTTTTCCGTTGATGGCTCCCGGAGTCCAGTCGGGCATATTCTTGATGAATTCTCTTACCTCATCTTTGTAGGGTGAAGATTCCGGATTATTGGGGAAAACGATTTTGGTGATCTTCCCTTCCTTGCTGAGAATAAACTGAACATCAATTTTAGCCGGTTTGGAAGATTCCGCAGGGAAATTGAGGTATTTCGAAAAGTAATTGATGCGTGCCTGTTCGCTGTGCGGAAACCTGGGAAGAACGATCACCGGTTCCACATCATCAAGAGAATCTTGTTTTATTTTTTCCGTTTCCCGTTTCAAATAGATATCGTAGGCATAGGATTTGATCTTTCCGGCAGCAACTTCCCGAATAAAGTTTGTTTCTGCTTTCGCGGAAACAGCATCCGGAAGATCGCGGTAAGTGATCACAAAACCGTGAAAGAAATCTTTTCCTGCTTCGGCGGAAGTACATCCGGTCTGAGCCATCAATACCCATTCAATTCCTTCCTGATTCAAACAATTCGGCGCCGACAGAAATAAACTTTCCAAACGCTTTTTATTGAGTCCGTGCTGGTCAAACGTTTCGGATTTCCGGTAGGTCGTGTATACTAATTCTATTTTCAGGATGACTTTATCCTTAATGGTTTGTAAGGCTGCTTTGTCTGAAAAAATGGCATTATTGAAGGCTGTTTCGAGGAAAATCTGATCTTTCCGGGTCGATTTCGTGTACTTCTCAACATTCCTTGGCTGCGTTTTCAACACAAAGGAAATTTGTTCCTGCACTGTTTGAGCCTGAAGAAACAAGGGAAGAAAAAAAAGGAAGAAATAACCGATTTTCATAAGTGGTAACTATGTTCCTATAATATGAAACTCCGTTAAAGTTACACTCAAAATAGCATCTTTACCGAAATAAAGTGCCGAAATCCATGCGCTCAAAAACACAAATCCATACAAACCGGCAAATGATTTATGTAAAGGATTTTCATTTCGACTGAGGAAAACACTCAACATCCACATCCAGAACGGAACGATCATCCATTCATACATATTCATGAAAAAGCAAATCATGATCAGGGATGCATTGATCATTTGCAGCCAGCGGAAAACGGTTTTATCTTTCAATGCGATGAGAATCTGCCAAACGAAAAAGAAGACGACAAAACCGAGCAAACTCCAGGTCGAAAACACCAGTAATCCTTCCTGATGCTGACGCAGATAGTCTTCTCCGAAAAACACTTCGAAAACCGGTCGTGAAGACAAAACCAATGAAAAAGTCCAGAGCAGCAGCATGATTTCCTGCAGACGGATTTTCGTTCTGTTGGCGATCAATAGAATCACCGCTATCAAAAAAAGTCCGAATTTATAGAGTACAAAAGGAAGCAGGAATACTCCATCTCTCATCAAGGTGGATAATCCGAACATACATGCCGTTAAGATGGCCAGTAAAACGATTCGCTCGCTAATCATTCTTTTTCGCCAAAGCCTCTTCGATGTAATCGAATGTTGAAAGAATAACCGGTTTTCCGTCTACAACCGCAATATCGTGCTCAAAATGCGCACTCGGCTGTCCGTCGGCTGTTACGATTGTCCAATTATCTTCCAATTGAATGACTTTTTCGGTTCCCAGATTGATCATCGGTTCGATTGCGATCGTCAGACCATTCATAATTTTCTTTCCTCTTCCGCGTTTTCCGTAGTTTGGAACTTGTGGATCTTCGTGCAGGGTTTTTCCCAATCCGTGACCAACTAATTCACGCACAACTCCGTAACCGTGTTTTTCGGCATGAGTTTGAATTGCCCAGCCGATATCTTCCATCCTGTTGGAGGTGGTTGCCTGTTCGATTCCCAGATACAGGCATTCCAATGTTACGTCGAGTAATTTTTGTTTTGCTTCGGAGATTTTTCCAACCGCAAAGGTGTAAGCGTGGTCTCCGTAATAACCTTTGTAAACCGCTCCGCAATCAACGGAAACGATATCACCTTCCTGAATAGGTCTTTCAGTGGGCAAACCATGAACAACCTGCTCATTTACCGAGATCAACAGAGTACTCGGACAACCGTACAAACCTAAAAATCCCGGAATTGCATCTTGCGAACGGATATACGCTTCTGCCATTTTATCCAATTCCAAAGGAGTTACTCCAGGACGCATCATTTCAGCAACCTTTCCTAAAGTTCTGCTTACGACTTGCGCTGCCTGACGCATAATTTCAATTTCTTCGGCTGTCTTATATTTAATCATACTCTTATTCAAGAAATTCATCGACACAAAGATACTGTAAATTGAAAAGTAAAAATTGAAAAGGCAAAAATTACACATATGTGTAACAAGAAAGTTTCAATGTAATAAATGAGGTTTTTCCTCAAAGATTCACGACTTAAATTTGAATTATCTCACTTTTACCTTTCTTTCTTTTCAATTTATCTTTCAAATCGCTTTAACTGAAATGCTTCAAAAGTCCATTCGGGAGTGTAGATTTTCATTCTTTCTTCCAGGTCAAACCAAGGAGATTGTTTGGAATTCACCGGATTCATCAATACCTGTATTTCCTGTGCCGGCATGTAACTTTGAGCCAGAAGCACCAACTTTTTTCCTTCTGTATTTACGGCCATATCCACCACGATTACCGCATGTCCGGGCGATCCTCCGCGAATGAGCACATCTCCGATTTCCACGTCTTTCAATTCCACAGAACGCAGTTCTTTATCCAGCGAAAGTGTACTTGCATAGTTGAAAACGGTTTCCATGTATTTCAGGAATGAGGTATAGCTTTTGTCTTCTCCGGCTGTTTTTTGCCAGGAAACGGAATTTCCGTGAATCACGACTCTGTTTCCTTCTCTCCACTTGGAATATGCACAATCAAATCCGCTCACAAAACGGAAATGAATATCCGCATAGCGTTTTTGACGAAACAAATATTCTGCTCTCAAACGCATGACCGCATCTGCACATTGTTGTAAATCGCGCTTCCCTACCGACATATCCACAACAGCAACGTGTGCGCTTTGATTTCCTTTCAGTGATCCGTCATACAAATGAACGGGAGAACCATCCGGTTTCAACGAAAGATTCCGCAGGTAGAAGCCAAAACTCGTACTGTCCAACTGTCTCCTTTTGAATCCTTCGGGAGGCAAAATCCGTGTTTCGATCCTGGTTCCGGATGTGTCTATAAGCTGTTGATCGGTGTAAACGCCATCAATTGTATCGGACGGATTCATGTTGCAACTGGCAAAAATACCTATCGCGAAAAAGGTTAAGCACAAACGCAGGAAAGGATTCATGGGCTTTAGATTCGGGTTTGAAATTCAGATGCAATTTAAGAGAAAAAATGAACCGCAAAGAGACAAAGGGTACAAAGAACTGTTTATTTAACAACTCTGCATTCTCCGGTCTTTGCGGTTCATCAAAAACATCATTGATTCGCTATTTATTTCAAAGCGCTTTTCTTCTCGATACGGCGCTTCATTTCTTCGAGGTCTGACATGAAGGCTGAGCTTGGAGCCAACAGCATGGATTCTTTCAGCTTCTTTTGGGCTTTTTTGAATTTCATCTGCCGTTCCAAAAGCAATGCTTCATAATAGAAGAGCAATGCGTGATCCATTCCTTTTCGTTTTCCGGCGAAAACCAAGAGCTTTTTCAACTCTTCGAAATCTGCCTGAATCAAGAGGCATTCCAAAAAGTAGCCGTATGTTTCAACGTAATCGACATCGGAAGCCAATGCTTCTCTGAAATAGCTGTTTGCGGTCGGATAATCCTTGAAGATTTCCAAATGAACTCTTCCCATCAAACAATATGCAATCGGATGGTTGTCTTCATACGCCATGGCATAATTCAACGATTCCATGCATTGTTCCAAATCGTAAGGGTAGCTTTCCAACGCTTTGATCAGGTAATTATTAGTTGTCATAATTTCAATTCCTTGTATAATTCTTGTTTCAACTTACTTCGTTCTTTTTTGAAGGATTTCGCTTCTTTTTTGGGTTTGAAATCCATTCCTGTAAATGTTCTCACCGGATTTCCACGTTCCAGTTCATGATGTTGTGACCATTGTTCATTCACATTGTCGATCATTTTCTGAATCTGCACTTTTTCCAGTTTTTCGCGCATCCGTTCACGTGCCAGTTTCTTATTCTGAAGCTGTGAACGGCTATCCTGAACAAAAACCATCATTCCTGTTGGCGGATGAATGGCACGAATGGCGGAACTCACTTTATTGACATGTTGTCCGCCGGCTCCGCTGCTTCTCACTGACTGATAAACCAAATCGTCTTCTTTCCAGATCAGTTTATCGGGCATTTTCGTTTCATAAATTCCCACAAACCAATTTTTCCGCCCGTGATTGGGACGATACGGACTTTTTTGAATCCACAATATCGTCCCTAACCAGGTTTGAATGATCGGTTGAAGGTTCTTTCCGCTAAGCTGGACAGTTGCGGAAAGAATGGTTCCGTTTTCGGAGCCCGGAGTGCGTTCCAGTGTTTCTGCCTGCACTCCTTTTCCTCTCAGATCAGAGAGTAAGGCGCCCAGAATTTTTCCTGCAGCCAATTGGCATTCCAAAGGACCTTTCGCTGTTGTAATATGTAAAATTGTTGTTTCCATCTGTTCTTGTTGTCTTTAACTGATGCCAGCCCCACTTCTCTGGACCCGGTATCAGAAGCAGTACTTCTTCATGTCTGCACGAATGTTTTTCCTTCGCTTAAGCAATTTGATATTACCTCGCTCAGTCTTCGGCAGCTACCGCTACTTCTTATCCATTCTTACAATCTTCGGTGAAAAAGTCCCGATTGTTTCTACCAATTCCTGCTGATTCCCCATTACATGGTGAATGTTCTTATATGCCATCGGGCTTTCATCTACTGCTCCGCCAATTAAACTCACATCAGAATCCTTCAATGTTTTCATCATTTCGCTCTTCGTAAAGCGTCCTTTACATTGAGAGCGCGAATACAAACGGCCTGCTCCGTGAGATGCGGAATTGATACTCGCTTCGTTTCCTAAGCCTCTCACAATGAATCCGGGTGCGGTCATGCTTCCGGGAATAATTCCCATCTGACCTAAACCTGCCGGCGTAGCACCTTTTCGATGCACAATACACTCTTCTCCGTTCACGGTTTCTTTCCATGCAAAATTGTGGTGGTTCTCTATCGTCATCAACATGCGAAGCCCCAACTTTTTGGTCAATCTTGCGTGAATATCATCGTGACACGCTTTTGCATATTCTCCTGCCAGATTCATCACTTTCCAGTATTCCTGTCCATCGTGTGTGTTCAGATCCAGCCATGCCAAATGCTGTACTTGTCTTGGCAAAGGACATTGTTTAATCGCCGACTGCGTGTACTGTTTTGCAATTGCAGCTCCCAATCCGCGCGAACCGCTGTGGCTCAGCAATCCCAAATACTCACCCGGAGGAACTCCTGCATCTGTTGCGGTAATGGTCACCGTTCCAAACTCTACGAAGTGATTTCCTCCACCTGAAGTCCCCAACTGTTGGTAAGCTTTTCCGTGGAGTTTTCTCAACAAGGGAATTTCGCGGAATAAGGAACTTTCCAAAACTTCGTGATCGTGTTTGACCTTATGCGTTTCGTACATTCCAAACTTGGTATGTTCTGAAAGCAGGTTTTCCAATTGATGCGTTCTGCCGTTGAAAAACGAAGCGGGTGCATCAAAAATGGTCATCGACATCCGGCATCCGATATCTACTCCCACTCCGTAAGGAATCACGGCATTTTTCGTTGCCAAAACTCCTCCGATCGGTAAGCCGTATCCGTAATGTGCATCCGGCATCAACGCTCCCTGAACCGAAACCGGCAATTTCAGAGATTGGTAAAACTGATGTTTTGTTTGTTCGTCAATTTCGTTTTCGCCGTAGATCAAAAACGGTGAGCGTTCGACCTTTAATTCATTGAATTTCACTTCTACCGGAGCGATTAAGCCTTCTGCTATTTTTCCCCAAATTCCGTCTCCGATGTATTCATCCGGAGTGTAAAGCAATTCGGACAATTCACTTAAAACGCGGTCTTTTGTTTCTTTCTTTTTATATCTGCTGATCACCCCTAAGGCGATGTTTACAGAGTTGTCATTGGGAAAGCCTATTTTCAACAGGTCTTTTCCCTTTATCTTATTTCCCATAAAATTTTAATTATCGACCTCTGTTGCGCTTTCTTTTGGCAAATTGAAGATTCATTTTACCGCAGATTCACAGATTCTTGCTCGCCTACCGGACTCGCTTGATGCACTAAATGAAATAACATCAAACTGTATCAGAGAAACAAGTTAAAAATCTGATTTTCAACTCAACTTTGGTTTCAATACTCTTTTTGAATTTGTTTTACCTGATTCGGTAAAAAGAGATTTCGGGAAATTTTGACATAAAAAAATCCGAAACCTCTAACAGCTTCGGATTTTCATATAAAGATGATTTTGATAATCGCTATTGAAAAACCCAAAGCCCGAGCGCACTAGTCCCTTGACCAGTTGGAGCTCCTAATGTTGTACTGAATTTGAACATTGCTTCGGTTTTTAAAATTGTTAATACTAATTCTTGATTCTTATAATCGTCGACAAAGGTAACGCAAAAAAAATGACACGGTTGCTATGGATTGCTAAAAAAAGTTTGGGAGGGAAACCCTTATAACATAGTTATAAGAAAAAAACCAAATTCGCGATATTGCGTATTGGCCAATGACAGCAAGGGTTTCAGAGGTAAAAAAACTTTGTCATTTTTTGGGTGATTGGATGGGGAAATTTGAATCGGTTTTTGCGATAGATCATCTTTTGATTTTTGCGGGGTGAATATCTCCAAAAGGAAGCCTATTTTTTCGCTTCCTGATCTATATTCGCGATATTGCGTACCAGCCAATGACAGCAAGCGTTTCAGGACTAAAAAACTGTAATTATTTAAGCAACAATTTTCCAAAAAAATGTGTTTGACACGCTCTTTTTTTAGGTCGATTTTTCCTGATTAACAAAAAACCACCGCTGTTTCTTTCCGATACTTTTGAAAACAATTTGCGTTTCACAATTTCATATGAAATAGCAAAAAACCAGAAGTGACAATAAACAATAATCTCCTCCGCGATCCTCTGTTTAATCTAAGGGAAAACCTGAGTTTTTTCACATATCGAAACTGCTAGAAATAAGTCTTATTTTTCACTTCCTGACCTATATTCGCGATATTGTGTACCAGCCAATGACAATAAGGGTTTCGGAAGTTTAAAGCCCCTCTTTTTCAACTCGGAAAAAGCAACACAAATCCAATCACAATTTCCCCAAAAACCAAGCTCTTATTTATAATGAGACTAAAACAAAAAAGCCCCGACATATTGTCGAGGCTTTCACTAATATTTGTTTTGACTTACGCCAATACTTCTTTTACTTTATCTGCTGCTTCCTGCAACAATACAGCTGAATGCACATTCAATCCTGAATCATCAATGATTTTCTTTGCTTCAATTGCATTTGTTCCTTGCAAACGAACGATGATCGGAACTGGAATGTTTCCAATGCTCTTGTAAGCATCAACAACTCCCTGAGCAACACGGTCACAACGAACGATTCCTCCGAAGATATTAATCAAAATTGCTTTTACGTTCGGATCTTTCAAGATGATATGGAATGCTTTTTCAACGCGCTCAGCATCTGCAGTTCCACCAACATCCAGGAAGTTTGCCGGGTTACCACCTGAATACTTAATAATATCCATAGTAGCCATTGCCAAACCTGCTCCGTTTACCATACAAGCAACGTTTCCGTCCAATTTCACGAAGTTCAATCCTGCTGCATCAGCTTCAACATCCAACGGATCTTCTTCTGAAGTATCACGCATTGCTGCATAGTCCGGATGGCGGTACAATCCGTTTCCGTCCAATGTTACTTTCGCATCAACTGCAATAATTTTGTTATCTGAAGTTTTCAATACCGGATTGATCTCAAACATCGCAGCATCACATCCTTCATAAGCATTGTACAAGTTCACAACGAATTTCGTCATTTGCTTGAATGCTTCTCCTGACAAACCAAGATTGAAAGCGATTTTACGAGCCTGGAAACCTTGAATTCCAACACGCGGATCGATTTCTTCTTTGAAAATCAAATGTGGAGTATCGTGAGCAACAGTTTCGATATCCATTCCTCCTTCTGTAGAATACATGATGGTGTTGCGGCCTCTTTCGCGATCCAACAAAACTGACATGTAAAACTCTTCTACTTCAGCTTCTCCCGGGTAATAAACATCCTCAGCAAGCAATACTTTACTCACCAATTTACCTTTCCCGTTTGTTTGAGCTGTCTCCAAATGACCACCAAGGATTCCTTTTACCTTCTCCTCTACCTGATCAAGACCTTTTGCCAAAACTACACCATGAGAACCAGTTTCTTCAACGACACCTTTTCCGCGTCCACCAGCATGGATCTGTGCTTTAACCACATACCAACCAGTTCCTGTTTCCTCTGTCAATTTTTTAGCTGCAGCAATTGCATCTTCTACTTTTTCTACAACAACTCCGCGCTGGATTGCCACCCCGTATTTTTGTAAAATTGATTTTCCTTGATATTCGTGTAAGTTCATGACAACTTTTTAAATTTTTGGTGCGCTAAAGGTAAGTAATTAAATTGGTTCGAGATAATCCGGATTCTATAAAAATTCAATGGATTTGTAAAATTTCCGGTTCCGGTTTTCATCCGTTAAAAATCTTTGAATTCGAAACGGGTCTCCGAGATTAAAATGAGATTAGAATTTAACCTCCAAAGCATGGCTAAACAATAGATTGCCTAATTTTAAGCGGAGTTCATTTATCCGTATCATGAAATTGTTTGTCACAAAAAAATTCTGGAAGCGTTTTGTAATGTATTTGATCATTACTCCAACTCTGCTTTTTTCGCTGTTTGTACTCATTGTTTACTGGAAACAGGACGCCTTGGTTCAGGAACTTCTCACCACTTTAAACGAGGATTTCAAAGGTGAAATTAAAATCTCCGGCAGCCATGTTTCCCCTTTTGCCAATTTCCCGCATATTTCTATCGATCTGGAAAACGTGGAAATCTATGAAGGAAAGAAACAAAAGGGCAAACCGATCCTGAAAGTTCAGGATGTATATGTTGGTTTTGATTTGTGGACCATAATCTCCGGAAAAACCGAAATCAAATCCATTAAAGCGAAAAACGGAAAGATTCATCTGACACAGCATTTAGACGGAAGTTTAAACCTTTTGAACGCGCTTTCTTCGACCAAAAAAGCAGAAGAAATTGAAGAAGAACTGCATCTGGACCTGAAATCGATCGTGTTGGATCACATCGATATCCGGAAATACAATGAGGCCAATGCGGTTTTGATTGATCTGGATATTGAAAAGGCAACAAGCAAATTCAAAATAAAGGATGATGTGATTGACACGGAACTGGACAGCAAGTTTCAACTTTCCATTTCCCAACATGGAAAACCCACTTTTATTCGGCACAAACACCTGCAATTCGCAACGGAAGTTCTTTTCGATCAAGCGAGCAATTTTCTAACCATCAGTCCAACAGAAATCCAATTGGAGAATTCTTTTTTCGGGATTGAAGGAAAAATAGATATTGCCAATGAAATGGATCTGGATCTGAAATTACATGGAGACAAGCCGAACTTTAACCTGTTTATTGCCTTGGCTCCGCAAGAATTGATCAAGGTATTTGAAGAATATGAAAACCGTGGAAAACTCTTTTTCAAAGCTTCTATCAAAGGAAAAACACTCAATGGAATGATGCCCGCAATCAGAGCCGATTTCGGATGTAAAGACGCTTTCTTCAGCAATGAACTGACACATAAAAAAGTAGACGGAATCCGCTTCAAGGGTTATTTTACCAACGGAGAAAAACGTTCGCTGGAAACCATGGAATTCGGGATTTCGGATTTCAGCGCACGACCGGAAACAGGGAAATTCACGGGATTAATCACCGTTTCAAATTTCAATGCACCGAATGTGGATATGAAACTGATTTCGGATTTCAATCTGGATTTTCTGGCGAAATTCATCAATTCCCAGGAACTCACCGGACTGAAAGGAAATGTGAAACTGACGATGAAGTTTAAGGATATCATTGATCTCGATCATCCTGAAAAAAGCATCGAAAAGCTCAATGAAGCGTATGAAAGTAAACTGGAAGTAAAGAATTTGTCTTTCAATTCGCGCAAATTGCCTTACAAGATTCACGACATCGATATCATGGCGCACATGGACGGACATCAGGCCAAAATCGACTTTATTAATATGCATGTCGGTCGAAGCGATGTTTCCATTTCCGGAATGATCAGTGATCTTCCTGCAATTATTCATCACACGGACATTCCCGTAACAACGCAGCTAAATATACAGGCAAAACGCATGGATTTCGGGGAACTTTCCAAATCTGATGCTGCTTCAAAACCAAGCGTTGACGAAGAATTGACGAATCTCCATGCTCAATTCAAATTCATTACCAGTGCGAGAGCCATTACAGAATCTCCGACGCTTCCTTTGGGCGAATTTTATGTCGATGATCTCTATGCCAAATTGAAGCATTATCCGCATGTGCTGCATGATTTCCACGCCGACGTCATTATTCGGGAGGACAATTTCAAAGTGGTCGATTTCACCGGACAGATTGATGAATCCGATTTTCATTTCAATGGTGGAATTCTGAATTACAATTTGTGGTTTGAAGACAAACTAAACGGAAATACAACCATTGACTTCAAACTCAATTCCAACAAACTCAAACTGGAAGATTTGTTGGTTTACAAGGGTGAAAATTTCATTCCTGCAGATTACCACCACGAAGAATTGGATCAATTGAAATTCCACGGAAATGTAGCGATGCATTTCGATCACGGATTAAAATCAACGGATCTGCAACTCGATCATTTCACTGCAAAAATGAAGATTCACCCTTTGCGGATTGATCGTTTGGATGGAAGATTTCATTTGGAAAACGAACATTTGGTCGTGAAAGAAATGGATGCCAAAATAGGAAATTCGGATCTGCATCTGGATATGAACTACTATTTGGGAGATAATCCTGAATTGAAAAAACGCGACAACCTGATTCATTTGAAATCCAATCGACTGGATATCGACCAATTGATCAATTACACCGAGCAGGCTCCGAAAGCTGCTTCAACAGCGGTTCCGCAAAAAGTAGATCACGACAATGTTTTCAGCATCTACGATATTCCGTTTCCCGAAATGGAGTTCAGTTTCATGGTTCACGATCTGAAATACCACAAGTATCATATCACGCAATTGAATACGCAGTTCCACACCAAAAGCAATCATCATGTTTCCTTTTCGAAATGCGATCTGCACGCTGCAGGAGGTCAAATCGGAATGACAGGATATTTCACTGCAACCGATAAAAAGCACATTTATCTGCGGCCAAATCTGACGATCAAAAACATTCAGCTGGATCAGCTTTTACTGAAATTCGACAATTTTGGTCAGGATCATGTGGTTGCCGAAAACCTGCACGGAAAATTATCCGGATCCTTAACCGGAAAAATCCACATGCATGCGGACATGACACCAAAACTGGATGATTCGGAAATCGATCTGAAGATTGAAGTACTGAAAGGCCGTTTGGAGAACTACGCTCCGATGAAGAGTTTAGCCGATTATTTCCAGGATAAAAACCTTTCAAAAATTCATTTCGACAGTTTGCAGAACAACCTGAAAATGAAAAACGGAGAGTTGACCGTTCCGAAAATGGGAATCAACACTTCCCTCGGCTATCTGGAAATTTCAGGGAAACAGGATGCCAAAGCCAACATGGAATACCTCATCAGTGTTCCCTTGAAAATGGTCACGGAAGCCGGTTTCAAGAAGTTGTTCGGAAGAAAAAAAGAAGAAGTTTCCATCGATCAGGAAGACGCGGTTCAATACAGAACAGACAAAATGCGCTTCGTAACGGTGAAGATCGTTGGAAACACAGAAAATTTCTCCGTGAGTTTGAGCAGACAGAAGAAACATAAAACGGGATAGTTGTCTTCGACTTCGCTCATAGAACTTATTTCACAATAAAAACAAACAATTAACTCTTCATTTGTTATTTATAAAACATTGTCCTACATTTGTAACATGAATAAACATATGCACATCAGTACTTATTATTATGCGTTTCTAAATCCAGGAACCGAATAAGTCGTTATGCAAACTTTATAGCTGAAAAGCCCGGTTCTTACGAATCGGGCTTTTTTTATTTAATCATTTTTTCTTTTTTGAAATGAAACAACAATTTGAAAAGTACACAGCAGAAGATTTAGCTGTTTGGTCGACCTTATTTGAGCGGCAGATTGAAAACCTGAAACACAAAGCTTCCCGTGATTATCTGGCAGCTCTTGAATCGATGAATGCTGTTTTGAATCCGTATCAGCTTCCTCATTTCGGAAAGATCAATGAATGGTTTTCGAAACATACGGGCTGGGAAATAGCTTGTGTTCCGGGATTGATCGAAGTGGATGAATTCTTTGAATTACTTTCAGAGAAAAAGTTTCCGTCCTCGACCTGGCTGCGCTCAAAAGACAAATTGGATTACCTGGAAGAGCCTGATATGTTTCACGATATTTTCGGCCATATTCCCCTGCTTTCCAATCCCGGATACTCACGTTTCATTCATCAATTCGGGATTTTGGGTAAAGCACATAAGAGCAATCCGGAAATTCTACTGCAATTACAGCGTTTGTACTGGTTCACTATTGAATTCGGATTAATTTCCGAGGGTAACGAGTTGCGCATTTTCGGAGCGGGAATCATTTCTTCCTTTCATGAATCGATATCAAGTCTTTCGGGTTCGGGAGAAGTCGTTCATCATCCGTTTGATGCGGAACAAATTATTGAAACCGATTTCTGTACCAGCGAACTGCAGCAAAATTATTTTGTACTCGATCATCTGGCACAACTAGAACAAACAATACAAATCCTTTCAAAAAAATACGCTCATGCATTGGAACCTCATAGCACATCAATTTAGAACTGTCGTGCATTTCAAAAATCAGGAAGAACTGGCAGATTTTGTTCTTCAGATAGCAAAACTAGCAGATCAGATGGACCATCATCCCGATCTGACAATCAGGCATTGCTCCGAATTGAGTATCGCAGTTTATTCTCACGATCAGAATAAAATCACCCGGCGCGATCATCAACTTATTGAAGCCATTACTGAATTGTATCAGGAGATTCACACATTTGCCAGAATCTGATTTTTAATAGTCCTGGAAATTTTCGATGATTTGAAGTTTTCTCTTCCTGTCACTTCGAGTGTCCGCATGTTGTTCTCGATACGTCACTAAAACTGGCTGCTCGAATTGACATGTACGGGATATATCGGGAAGAAAGGAAGAGAAACTTCGATCCGATTAAAAAAATATCATCACTTTTTTTGATTCGACCCAAGGTTTTTTCACTCACTCTTGTTTAGTGGTTAAACATGAAAAATAGATCACTATGAAAAAACAATTCTTATTTATCTCATTCATTTGTGCAACAAGTGCTTTGAACGCACAAACATTTCCAAACGGAGGTTTTGAAAACTGGGTCAATCATACGCTCTATGAAGATCCTCAATACTGGGCAGGAATGAATGCTTTAAGTATGTTCGGTGCTGATCCTTCTGCTATTAAATCAACAGATGCACATAGCGGAACATATGCATTGAAACTAAAAACCAGTGTGAGTGATATCGGTGGCGACGGAGAAATGGATACCATTCCGGCAATTATTATGCTGGGCACGATGGATATGGTAAACGACACGGAAATTATCGGGCATCCCTTCACTCAACGACCTGATTCATTGGTTGGGTGGTACAAATTAAGTTCTCCGGGCAACGTTCCGTTTCAATTGGAATTCAGTTCTTCCAAATGGAACTCCACTTCAAATAGTCAGGAAACAATAGGAGTAGCAACTTTTGAAGGACAAGCAAGCTCAAATTATATCCGTTTCAGCATTCCAATCAATTATGTAAGCAGTCTGACTCCGGATTCGATTCAGATTTTCGTAATCAATGCAATGGATGAATCTGTGATTACAAACGAATTGTTTCTGGATGATTTGAGTTTTGTAAGTAATGCAGCTGCAGGAATTGTGGAAAATACAGCTCAAATTCAAATCTACCCGAATCCGGCAGCTGATCAGCTTACTGTAAAAAGCGATCAACCGGTACAAAGTATTTCCGTGAAAGACATCCATGGGAAACAACTTTTTGAAATGACCGGTAATACAGAGATCTATCAGGTCGAAACAAGCCATTTCACATCCGGGATTTATTTCTGTGAGTTGTACTTTTCGAATGGTTCATCCAGACAATTAAAGTTCGTTAAACAATAAAATTCTACCAGTCACCCCTGCTCAAAACACGAAGGCCCGCCAAAAGCGGGCTTTTTTGGTACTTACCCGGAAGCTTCAGTAAAAAAAAGAGGCAATAATCTGATAACCAGAATTTATAATGAACTAAAAAATTAAATTTCCGTGAGAATTCAAAACGAATATATTCCATTTCTCAGCGGATATAAAATAAAACCCGCCTAATATTAATTCAGTAAATATTCCTAAGTACCTGCCCCTTTTAATGGCTTACTTTTGTTCAAAATCAGAAACAAATCTGCGCTATAAAAACATGAATCTGAAACGAATAAACTCTGAAGAAAAAGAAATCGTCTTCCGGTCAAAAACCACAAAGGGTGATCCGTTTCTTTATAAGAATCGTATTTTTGCACAACTTTATTTAAAATTTAACTGTTACCACCCGATGAAACATTCATCCTTTCTTAAACTACTCCTTGTATTTTGCTTAATTATCAGTTCTGCGAACACTTTTGCAGCAAGGATATACGTCAAACAAAATGCCACAGGAGCCAACAATGGTACTTCCTGGACAAATGCCTACACCAATCTGGAATGGGCACTCGCTTTTGCAGCCAGCGGCGATGAAATCTGGGTTGCTGCCGGAACATATTACACATCCGATATGAATGACCCGAATAACAGCTTTGTCTTGGGCGACAACGTGAAACTTTACGGGAATTTCGCAGGTACGGAAACGAATATCAACCAACGTGTTAACTTAACACCGGCTGCTTCCGGAGCGAACCGCACCAACGAAACAATACTTTCGGGGGATATTGGTGTGTTGGGAAGTAATACTGACAATGCTTACCGCGTCATGTATCTGGTAGGAAACGCTACCTCCGTTTTTATAGACGGTATCAAGATCGTGGGCGGTAACTCCCGCGCAGGCGTGGTAAGGGGAAAAGGAGCCGGAATTTTCATTCAGGATGGAGGAACCGTTCAATTAAATAACTTAATCATTGCAGACAATAACTGCTTGTCAGAAGGGGCAACAGGTGGTGCAGGCGCGGGTCTGTACATCGAAAACAGCGGTGCCTTGACTTTAACAAATTCGGTCATCCGCAACAATAAGCTCGTAGAAGCAAGTGTCTATTACAATAGTAATGCTTTCCTTGGTGGTGGCGGTATTTATTGCAGCTCAGCTTCTGTGCAGATCACAAGCACAATTGTTTCAAACAATTCCGTAACATCTGGCGGCTACGGAGATGTTTACGGTGGTGGAATCTGTTTGAAACGAACAGGTGTCTCCAATATCATCGTAACCAATTCACAGATTTTAAACAATGCTATTGCAAAAAACGGATCTCTCAATACGTATTCATACGGAGGTGGAATCTACTGTATCGGGTCAACGGCTAATACTTTGCAACTAACCGGAACAAAAATCAATAACAATTCAACTCTGGCTATTGCTTTGAACTCCACTTATGGTGAAGCATCTGGCGGTGGGGTTTATTTCAACGGTGATACCTTGCGCATCTCGAACTGTGAGTTTCTCACTAACTCCGCTACCGGAGGAGTTACTACATCGGGTGGAGGTATCTACACCACACAAACCAAAAAAGCATATATTTCAACTTCACAATTTAATTATAACGCACTTAATTCGGGTCAGTCAAATTCCGGTGCCGGTGCTTATCTGGGAGGTGTTTTTGGTTCGCTGCCTTTTGAAGTAAACAACTGCGAATTTTCAAACAACACGATCCTTTCTTCCAAGACTCCTGCCAACGGAAGAGGAGCTGGATTATACGGAGGTGCTCCTTTAACGATAACAGGTTCTGACTTCAATAACAACTCGATAACTGTTACGGTTAATCAAACAGGAACTTTCGCTTCACAGGCAGGAGCATACGGAGGTGGACTCTTTACTGTTAGTGTACTTGATGCGGACAATTGTACGTTCAACAATAACGTGATGAGTTCCTCGATGAATTACAACACGGAAAATTACATGACCTACAATCCGCAAAACGCCATTGCTTATGGAGGTGGAATCTATACAACAGCTTATTTTAATGTTCGGAACTCTTCCTTTTACAACAATAACAATCAGGGGAATGCAGATGCAACATATACCGGTTATTCTGTTCAGGCACTAACCAAAGGTGCAGGTTTCTGTTCCGAAATCTCATCAGCACCTTCAACCGGACCTTCTAAACTATTGAACTGCGAATTTGCAGGAAACCAAATAAACTCTGCAGCCTATTCGGATATCAATCAAAGTGCTACCAGAGGTGGAGGTGTTTCAATCGAAACCACACCGGCAGCTTATCAGGTTCACATCGATGGCTGTACGATCACAAACAACGCTGCCCAAATGGGTAACCCGAATACTCCTACAACCTATGGTGGTGGAATCTATTTTTCCAGTGCCGGGCATATTTTCCGCACGAAGATTTCCGGGAATACCGCACAGGCAAATAAAGGAGATGTTTTCGGAGGTGGAGCCTATACTGCCGGTTCGGGATTCATTTCCAACTGCCTGATTACCGGTAATCGCGTGATCAGTCCAAACAAAGCTTATGGAGGCGGGATCTATAACTCAGCAACATCAACCATGTCGAGTCTTACAATTTCTGAGAATAAATCTACCAGCAGCGTCAGTGCAGACGACAAAGGTGCCGGAGTTTACAACAATTCCACTAAAAGCCTTTACAACTCGATTGTTTACTACAACGAGTCAACAGACAATTACTTCGGACAGGCTTCTTACCTGCCGTTCAACTCAATTATCCAACATTTCCCGAATGGTGCAACAAATTACAACCTCCCTCCTTTCTTTGTAGACACCGCAGCAAATGATTTTCATGTGGCTGCGAACTCTATTGCCATAAATCATGGAAACAACACCTATGTTCCGGCTGGAGTAACTCTTGACCTGGACGGCAATACACGTATCCAAAACACAACGGTTGACATCGGTGCCTACGAGCTGGATCCATGTGTCAACCAAACGATGTTTACAGCATCTATTTGTCCGGGTGGTTCTTATTCGTTTAACGGAACAATTTTAACCGTTGCCGGGATTTACAAAGACACCTTATTAAACGTGTCGGGTTGTGATAGTATTGTTACTTTGAACCTAACAATAGACAACGGAACAAGTTCCAACACAACCCTGTCTGTTTGTAACAGCTACATCTGGAACGGGACAACTTATACAAGCTCCGGAACTTATACCTGGTCCGGAACGAATGCCAACGGATGTGACTCTACGGCAACATTAAACCTGACGATTAAGCAGCCAACAACTTCCACTACTCCGGTGAGTGCCTGTACGAGCTATTCATGGCATGGAACAAACTATTCTTCCAGCGGAACTTATACCTGGACAGGAACAAACGCTGCGGGTTGTGATTCAGTGGCAACATTGAACTTAACGATCAAACAACCGACAAGTTCAAGCAGCTCAGTAACGGCGTGCGGAAATTACTCCTGGCATGGAACAACTTATACTACTTCCGGTTCATATACCTGGACGGGAACAAATGCTGCAGGATGTGATTCAGTGGTAACATTGAATTTAACAATCAAGCAACCAACGACTTCCACTACTACAGCTACTGCGTGTGACAGTTATACATGGCACGGAATGACATATACCACTTCCGGTTTGTATACCTGGACAGGAACAAATGCTGCAGGATGTGATTCAGTAGTAACATTGAATCTTACGATCAATCAATCGACAACATCAAGCAGTTCTGTTACAGCTTGTACTTCTTACATCTGGCATGGAACGACCTACACAGCTTCAGGCTCATACACCTGGACGGGAACAAATGGATCAGGCTGTATTAAGACGGAAACCCTGAACCTCATCATCAAGCAAGCAACGACGTCTAACAGTTCAGCAACAGCATGTGGAACTTACACATGGCACGGAACAACTTATACTTCCAGTGGAGCATATACATGGACTGGAACAAACGCAGCAGGTTGTGATTCAGTGGTTACTTTGAACTTAACAATCAAACAACCGACAAGTTCTTCTGTTAGTGCAAGTGCGTGTGGAACTTACAACTGGCACGGAACAAACTATACCACTTCCGGGTCGTACACTTGGACAGGAACAAATACAGTTGGTTGTGATTCAGTAGTTACTTTGAACTTAACAATCAAACAACCGACAAGTTCATCTGTTAGTGCAAGTGCTTGTGGAACTTACTCGTGGCACGGAACAACCTATACTTCCAGCGGAGCTTATACGTGGACTGGAACAAATGCTGCAGGTTGTGATTCAGTAGTTACTTTGAACTTAATAATCAAACAACCGACAAGTTCATCTGTTAGTGCAAGTGCTTGCGGAAATTACTCTTGGCATGGGACAAACTATACTTCCAGCGGAGCTTATACGTGGACTGGAACAAATGCTGCAGGTTGTGATTCAGTAGTTACTTTGAACTTAATAATCAAACAACCGACAAGTTCATCTCTTAGTGCAAGTGCGTGTGGAACTTACAACTGGCACGGAACAAACTATACTACTTCCGGATCGTACACATGGACAGGAACGAATGCTGCTGGTTGTGATTCAACGGTAACATTGAACTTAACAATCAAACAACCGACAAGTTCTTCTGTCAGCGCAAGTGCTTGTGGAACTTATACATGGCACGGAACAAACTATACAACTTCCGGGTCGTACACATGGACTGGAATAAATGCGGCTGGTTGTGATTCAGTAGTTACTTTGAACTTAATAATCAAACAATCGACAAGTTCTTCTGTTAGCGCAAGTGCTTGTGGAAATTACTCTTGGCATGGGACAAACTACACTACTTCCGGGTCATACACATGGACAGGAACAAATGCCGCAGGATGTGATTCAACGGTAGCTTTGAATTTAATTATTAAGCAACCGACAAGTTCTTCTGTTAGTGCAAGTGCGTGTGGAACTTACAACTGGCACGGAACAAACTATACTTCCAGTGGAGCTTACACATGGACAGGAACAAACGCAGTTGGCTGTGATTCAGTAGTAACTTTGAACTTAACAATCAAGCAACCGACAAGTTCATCCGTCAGCGCAAGTGCTTGTGGAAATTACTCTTGGCACGGAACAACTTATACTTCCAGTGGAGCGTATACATGGATCGGAACTAATGCGGCTGGTTGTGATTCAACGGTAACTTTGAACTTAACAATCAAGCAACCGACAAATTCATCCGTCAGCGCAAGTGCATGCGGAACTTACTCGTGGCACGGAACAACTTACACTTCCAGTGGAGCGTATACATGGATCGGAACAAACGCAGTTGGCTGTGATTCAGTGGTAACATTGAACTTAATAATCAAACAGCCAACAAGTTCAAGTAGCTCAGTAGCATCATGCGGAACTTACACTTGGCATGGTACAACTTATACTTCCAGCGGAGCTTACACATGGATCGGAACTAATGCAGTTGGTTGTGATTCAGTGGTAACTTTGAACTTAACAATCAAACAGCCAACAAGTTCAAGTAGCTCAGTAGCATCATGCGGAACTTACACTTGGCATGGTACAACTTATACTTCCAGTGGAGCGTATACATGGATCGGAACAAACGCAGTTGGCTGTGATTCAGTGGTAACATTGAACTTAATAATCAAGCAACCGACAAGTTCATCTCTTAGTGCCAGCGCTTGTGGAACTTACTCGTGGCACGGAACAACTTATACTTCCAGTGGAGCGTATACATGGATCGGAACTAATACCGTAGGTTGTGATTCAGTGGTAACTTTGAACTTAACAATCAAACAGCCAACAAGTTCAAGCAGTTCAGTAGCATCATGCGGAACTTACTCGTGGCATGGTACAACTTATACTTCCAGTGGAGCTTATACATGGATTGGAACTAATGCAGTTGGTTGTGATTCAGTAGTAACATTGAACTTAATAATCAAGCAACCGACAAGTTCAAATAGTTCTGTAACGGCGTGTGGAAATTATAACTGGCATGGAACAAACTATACCACTTCCGGGGCATACACATGGACAGGAACAAACGCAGCAGGTTGTGATTCAGTAGTCACATTAAACTTAACCATTCTATCTGTCAATGTATCCGTAACTATCCTCGACGACGGTACGCTGAAAGTTGGTGAAACCGGGGCTACATATCAATGGGTAAAATGCGACGGTTCATTCTCTCCGATTGATCCTGCAACTTTCCAAAGCTACACACCAGAAGCGAATGGTACATATGCTGTGATCGTTACCTCAGCGAATGGTTGTACAGATACCAGCGATTGCGTAAGTGTAACGGATGTTGGAGTGAAAAGTCATTCTTTCGGAACTGAACTGAAAGCATATCCCAATCCGACTTTGGGTCTTGTAAAAATTGACTTAGGCAAAACGCATCATGCCATCACCCTGACATTGCAGGATGCACTTGGAAGAATGGTTGAGAGCCAGCACTATGAAGAAACTCAATTGATCGATCTTGATATTACACATGCGCGTGGTGTTTATTTACTTACGATATCCGACAACGAAGGCAGATCTGCTACAATACAGATTGTAAAAAATTAAGAAACACCTCGATCCAATAATCATCAAGAAAGGCATTCCTGCGGGGATGCCTTTCTTCGTTTATTCAGGCTCTTAATTCTCCTAAAACACATTTCATTAAAAAATGATCGTTTCAACCCAAGATTTTTGAAGTGAGAATTGTCTAGTAAACAGAACAATTAAAATTAAATATCATGAAACGAATAATTAGAAAAACGTACATCTTTACAGGAGTTCTTTTATTGGCAGGAAAATTTGCAGCAGCTCAGGAAGCCCCTTCAAAAATGAGAAATTACCTGGAAGTTTCTTACGGCCCGAGTACAGGTTTGAATCTTCAGACTTTGTCAACAATGAACGGTGATCAGGATCAATTCGACTTCAACCGTTTTAATAATCTGGGGTCTTTGGGTCTTCGTTACGATCATTTATTGACACCCTCATTTAGCCTGGGAATCGATTTCTACTACCTGCAACGAAAATCTACCGGAGTAGTAACCGAGTTTAACACAGGAATTATAAAGGAAGCCGAATACATCATCAATCGTTTTAAAACACAAATACGTATTGCCTACCACTTCCCCATTTCCAATCCCAATCTGGACGTGTACCTTGGAGGCGGTGTCGGGATGAACAACCAAACAAGAAAATTGCTGATCAACGGCACTTCAACCTCCCGAAATGAATACCCGCTTATTATTAATTTCCCCATTTCATTGAGAACATATGCCGGATTGCGGTATTCCTTTTCCAAGCATTTTGGTGTGAATGCTGAACTTGGAATCGGTGGACCTATATTGAACGCCGGCTTTCATTTCCGTTTCTAATGGTTTAGATTTCCGTCCTGCTTTCAGACTTAATCTGTTCAATTCCAATAATTCCGTCTAATTTTGGCGGAATTATTAAAAAAAATCATTTTTGACCAAAGGTTTTTTATTTGACAATTGTTTATTCACTGAAATCTCATCATTGAGCAAAGTATATGAAAACAACACAACTGGGTTCTTTTTGGAAATTCGCACTTTTAATCATGCTGTTTTTACCGGTGATTAGCTGCGCGCAGGAACAGGAAGCAGACAAGAAATATAAAAAGTTTCATCTTTCCGCAGCTTACGGATTGGTGAGTTATTTCTACTCCCCCGATCAGGAAACAACGATTTATTACATGGCTGACAGTATTAACAATATTCTATCTTCTCAGACGGATATTGTTGTTACCGATATAAAGATCAAGCCGCTTTTCCTGCGTTTTGATTACAAATGGGATAAAAAAAACAGCCTTGGCCTGATGATTACTTACAACGGTTATAAAGCATCAGGCACGCGAACCGATTCTACCTGGAATGGAAGTTCCTACATGATTTCCAACAGCAATCTGTTTTACAGCATGCACCGTTTGCGCACTCAGGTGGTTTACACCCGTCATTTTTTTGTAGATCGTCCAAAGGTCAATACGTATTTCTACACGGCATTGGGATTTAACCTGAAGTTTAACAAGTTTAAGGAAGAAAAGCAGGAAGGAGAAGGAGGACTACCAAGCAGCTCCGGCATGGATGTTTCACGCGGATTTCCAATTACAGGCCGGATTTGCTATGGTTTGCGTTACAACTTCAGCGAAAGTATGAGTTTACTTACGGAAGTGGGACTTGGCGGACCGCTTCTATCGATTGGTTTAACAGCTAAGTTTTAATCCGACAAAAAGCATTCTGTGGAAATCGAATTGATAAAACGTTGTATTGAAGAAGACAGAAGAGCGCAGGAACTCTTTTACAGGCAATGCTATGCCAAATTTATCGGCACGGCCTATCGTTATTCAAACGGAAAGGAACAGGCAGTGCATTTTTTCAACCTTGGTTTTGTAAAAATACTACTGAATCTGAAAAAATATGATCAGAACAATCCATTTGATTACTGGGCAAAACGCGTGCTCATCAATACAATACTCAACGAGCTGAAAAAGGAAAAACGCGAACAGGAACGTGTCAGACCTACGGAAGATATTACGCAATTCACTCAAACATCCTGGGATGATGAGGATGACGCGATCATTCGGGAAAAGATTGAATTAATCAGGGAAAAGGCCCAGCTTTTGCCCCCGATGACCAAAAGTGTATTCAATCTTTATACCGTAGATGGTTACAAGCACCACGAAATTGCAAGTTTGCTCGACATCAACGAAAACACCAGTATGTGGCACTATTCGGATGCAAAAAAGAAATTGCGAAAAATGTTAGACATCAATTAATTCAAAGCGATGGAAGATTTTAACAACATAGAATTCGATCCGATTCCCGAGGGACTGGAATTCAACGAAAGTTACATGCAGGATGCCTTTGCATTGTATGACGCTGAAAAGCAAAAACAAAGACGACGCATTCTGATCTGGTGGCTCACTTCTGCATTGGGCTTCGCCTCCATTCTATTGGTCGGAATTTACTTCCTTTCAAAAGGAGATGCTTCAAATTCTGCTGATAAAAAAGCAACCACTGAAAAAATGATCTCTGCGCAGAATTCATCTGCTAAGAATTCAATCTCTTCTAATGGAATCAAAAATCAGGGTGGCACAATTTCCACAACGGCGGATAGCAACATGAACCACCACGGAAATGACGGTCTTCATTCAAAAAAGAAAACCACGACCCGGTTTTTATCTGCTGCTGCGAACAAAGATGATCGTGTACTTGAAAACAAGAAAAAACAAAGCTTTAGACACAAACAAACACTAGCGCAGTTTAAAGTTTCCCGAAAATCCAGCAATTCATTTAAAAACAAAAACCCTCGCACAAAAATCGTCACTGATTTCAAAACAGAAGGTATGAATCGTATCACTGAAACAGATTCTATTTCTCCGGTTTCTGCCAGTTTAACGACTCATCCTACGGTTCCGGATAATCCGAATGAAAAGGTTGAAATTGATTCAAATCGTTACCTTGATTTGGATAATCTGCCGTCAAAACCGGCATTACTCGCATTTAACAGGGACAGCATATCTAAACAAACAATCGACAGCCTGAGCAGTTCTCTTCAAACAGAAGTTGAACCTCGTAAACACCAGCTATTTCTGAACCTTGGAGTAAACACGATGTTTGGGATGAAGGAACTACAACATCGTGTTATCTTCAAGGAAAGTATTGGTCTTTCTTACAATTACCAGCTTTCCCGTAAAATCGGGATCGGTGTCGGGCTGGAATACCATTCCATACCGAGAATTTCATACAGAAGAATTGTAGGTGACACAACTAATTCCAGCAAAACAACGACGATTCTGAACAAAACCACGCTCAATTATATCAGTTTGCTCCCTCAAGTGAATTTTCAGTTGTGGCCTCATCACAAAGTAACAGCAGAACTAGGTATTGAATACTTATTGGTTGATCCGAGTGAACGGTATGAAATTGAAAATTACACGGACGAAAGTCCGAAAAGAACGAACAGCAAGTTGTATTACAGCACCTTTAATCGTTTTAATTTTTCGGTATCAATCGGGTATGTTTATCAATTCAGCCGGTTTATGTCAATCCAGGCCCTATATCATTACGGCTTTACTGACATTACGAAAAACAACAGCTTCAACAAGACCTTCGACCGCAACAGCAGATTACAATTGGGGCTGAAAATCAAACTATACTAAAAAAGTAAGGGGTGAAAAATTTTTCGCCCCTTACTTTTTATAATTTGGAATTATTTAATGTGCATGCAATTTCCAGGTCGAAGTAATCTCTCTGGATGCAGCATTTTTGTTCGTCTTATCTGTCAAATCTTTCCAAACCTGAGAGATTCCGGCTTCCAAAGCTGAGTTTTCATCCTTGAACATTTCCCACATGACTTTCGGATTTTCGAAGTAATGCTTCACAAAATTGGTATCGAAATCACCTGATTGAAATGCCGGGTGCATCATCACAAATTTCCCGAAATCAAGGGTTGTTTTCAATCCGGAAATCTCGTAGTTATTGATTGCAATAATCATCTTCTGAATTGCTTCTTCACGGGTTTCTCCCCAAACAACCAATTTGGCAATCATCGGATCGTAATAGATCGGAACTTCCATTCCTTCTTCAAATGCATCATCCACACGCGCCATGTCTTTGCGCGGTCTGCGGTAACGATTCAAGGTTCCGATATCCGGAATAAATCCGTTCAATGTATCTTCTGCATATACACGCACTTCAATCGAATGTCCGTGAATGGAAAGTTCATCCTGCAATTTCGGCAAACGTTCTCCGCGAGCTACACGTACCTGCCATTCTACCAAATCCGTTCCGGTGATTTCTTCCGTTACCGGATGCTCTACCTGCAAACGCGTGTTCATTTCCAAAAAGTAGAAGTTCAAATCGGCATCCAACAAGAACTCAACCGTTCCGGCACCTTCGTAATTACATGCTTTACAAACCGCTACTGCCGCCTCTCCCATTTTCTTACGCAATTCCGGCGACAAAATCGCAGAAGGAGCTTCTTCAATCACTTTTTGGTGACGACGCTGAATGGAGCATTCACGTTCAAACAAATAAATCACATTTCCCAGTTGGTCTGCGAAAACCTGAATTTCAATATGTCTTGGCTTTGTTACAAATTTCTCAATGAAAACAGCGTCATCTCCAAAGGAAGAACGTGCTTCACTTTGTGCCATTTTCATTTGCTCTTCAAATTCATCAATGTGGTTTACCAAACGCATTCCTTTTCCACCTCCTCCGGCAGATGCTTTGATCAAAATCGGGAAACCGACTTCTGCTGCAATTTTCTTTGCTGCTTCCACATCTGTAATTGCTTCATCAACTCCGGGAACCAATGGCACATTGTAACCTTTTACGGCTTGTTTTGCGGATAATTTATCTCCCATCAACTCCATTGCTTCCGGAGACGGGCCGATGAATTTAATTCCGGCTTCTTTTACCTTTCTTGCAAAACCTGCATTTTCAGACAAAAATCCGTAACCGGGATGAATACCTTCAACTCCCAGTTCTTTACAATGCTTCAGAATAACATCTTGTTGCAAATACGATTCGGAGGACGGTGATTTCCCGACATAAACAGCTTCATCAGCTTCATAAACGTGCGGTGCATTGGCATCTGCATCTGAATAAATTGCGACAGTCGCAATGTTCATTTTTTTCAATGAGCGGATGACACGTCGCGCTATTTCTCCTCTATTTGCAATTAAAACTTTTTTCATAGATTCTTTCAATGGCGGTAAAAATAATTAAAGTGAGACGAATCACCTAATAAGAACTACGATACTTTGTCAATTTGATATAGAAGCCCTGAAAATGAGCTTTCTTCTCCTCCGGAAGGTTCGGAAAAACGCAAAAAGGATAATAAGCATTCTTGATTTTCTCCCGCAGATGTGCAGATTTTTTATGGTGCTTACCAGCCTCCATTTCAACGAGGCCGATAGGCTCGCTTTAATCTGTGGTAAACTATCACCTGAATTTTGGGCAAAATTTATGTTCAAAAAAGCAGGTTTCAGAGATTACCTGTGTTCAGTATATACATCCCTGAAAAATCTCTACGGAATCGGTTGTTCTCCTTGTGGAGTCGGTTCTGTTTTTTCTTCCTTTTCAGGATTCACCGCCTGAGGTTGTCCGGGAACGTAATCCACCGGAACGCGGTTTTTGCGTTTGGAGTTGTTCACCTTGTTTTTCTTTCTGAACAGGTTGGTGAAAAACTCAATAATCCGTGATTCGGAAATATTGTTGAAGCTTTCTTCATAGTGCAAACCGACACCTTGCGTGAATTCCCCCTTATCCTTGTTGCTCAGAATTCCTTTGTCGTTGGATTCATTGAAAAGCGAAATCCGGAAAGATCCGTCATCGTTGATCAGGTAATCCAGGTTAAAGCTTCCGATCAGGGAATTGGTTGGTGTTCCTGAAGAAGTGTTATTTGAAACCCCGAGGGAAGTTTTCAGGATGATATTTTGTTTCGCTCCGTAAGCACGCTGAAGTCCGAACTGGAAGTTTTTATCTCCCGTTAGTGTATTATCATTGTATCCGACATTCATTTTTACATCTTTCGACAACTGATCAAGCGCCGCGTTGATTTGCTGAGTAATTACTTCCGCCACACCACCGTAACTTCCGTTGTTTCCTCCTACTCCCTGGAAACGATTCAATACCAGCAAAGTGAAGAACTGTTTCTGTACCTCATCTTTGTTCGAACGGATTTTAGCCAATACTTCTTTTCCGGATTCGCTTGCATTCGGCACTTCAATATCCAAAGCAATCGCCGGACTGGACAAGGTTTGAGTAATATTCAATACACAACGCACCTCTGATTTAGTGGTCGAAGATCCTCCGATCTGGTCGCGATTCAACTCATCCAGACTCGCATTCACTTTGTAATAAGCTTTGATGTCCAGATTCGCATCATAAGGACTTCCCGACCAGGTAATCTTACTTCCCTGATCCAATTCAAAGGTTTTCCTAATCGGGTTCAATACGAAATCATACTGACCGCTGTTGATCATGTATTGTCCGGTCATTCTGATCTGACCGAAATTATCCACCTCTAAGCCGATATCACCGCTACCTGTTGCACGAAGCTCTTCATTCGTCTGATTATCCAGAATCAATCGGATATTGGCATCCGGAGTTGCTTTAATATTCAGTTTCAGATCCACTCCGGTCAAATCCAGTTTCTTTCGAACCTTCGCCGTGTCGGTATTGAAATCAATGAAATCAAACTCGCTGATTTCTTTGGCACCATACAACGGCAAATCAACATGCGTTCCTTTTTCCGTTTTGGCATTTACCGTGATTTCCGTATTTCCTTCCTCGAAAAGAATACTCGCATTTCCGGTTGCATACGCTTTTCCGTAATAAATTGTTCCTTCCTTGTAGGCTGTATTCAAGACCATAAATTTCTTAGTCGGACTCAAAGGTCTTCTGCTGATCGGATCTCTGAACCCACCAACCGATTCATCGAAAAGAAGATCAAAACTTGCTGAGAAATCCTTGAAGTTATTGTGGAAGACCGTAGCCAATGCATACGCCATGTTTCCTTCATCATCCAACACCGGGAAGGTTCCGTAGATACCGTCATTTTCCCCGTCAAATTTCAACGGACCACTCAGGCTGTAATGTGTTCCTAAAATCCCTACTCTCAATCCTCCGTTTTTCAACTGCAGATTTCCGTTAATGATCGGCTCATCAATACTTCCCGTTGCCTGAACAACTCCTTTGATGCTTCCTGCGATATCGGATATCACATCCGGGTCCATGAATGCGTTCGCAAAAGACAAGTTCATATCCTTGAACTCCAAATCGAAGTTGATATTATCGTCTTTCTTAAATGGCAGTACATACCCATTGAAATCAAAGGTTTGCAGGTCTTTGTATTTCAAATCTCCGTTCAGAATGATCTTCTGTTCTAAATCGATCCAAATTCCGTTTACGTGAACATCACCAACTTCCTGCCCTTCCAGGAACAAATCCTTCAGCACCATGTCGCCGTCCACACGAATATCTGTAAACGGTGTTGCCAAACGGGCTGTTCCATCAAGATTTCCCTGCATTTTGATTCCGATTCCCAACAAGGAAGAAAACTCTTCTACATGCAATTCATGTGCGTTGATCGTCAGGTAATCTTCCGGATCTTCAGACAATACTCCGTTCAATGCCAGGAACTGATTGTCTCGCTCCAGCATGAGGTGATTGATCTCCAAATGATTTGCACAATAAACCATTTGTGCCGTATTCATGATTTCCCAACGGTTGTTTTTCACCGAGAAATAGGACGGTTTTACCTGAATGTCGAATTCACCTTCTTCGCGAACATCCACAATGAAATCAAAATCAGAGGTGTTTTCCACATCTTTATTCCAGATCAGATCCGTTTTATAGATGTTCTTCGTTCCATCCATCGTCAACTGAATGTTTTCGATATCCAATGAATCCCGCAGCTGCGTTTTATCGGCTTTCAGAATTAAGGAACCTTCTCCCTGTGAGAATTCCTGATGCAAATCCACATTTGTCAGAAAGGCATCGCTTTTCTCATTGATGAGTTTCTCGTATTTGATTTTCGAGGATTTAACATCCAGCATCTGATGGTGAACTCTGGAATCCAGTTCCACCTTGACAATCGTTCCGTAAGCAACTTCCAGTTTCGGAGCAAAAATATCGAAGAATTCTTTGGAATCCTTGATCGTTGCATTCAGATCAAAATGATCTTTTGAATCCGTTCCTTTTGGAAATTTTTTCGGGGAAAAATAGGATGGAAATGCATCTGAAAGTCCGTTGTTAATCGCAATCGGAATGGTATTGAAATTAATTTTTCCGTTTACATCTGCATCCAGAATAGCGCTTCTCAACTCAAAGCGATCACTTTCAGTGTTTCGTTCAATGTAAAGGCTCAACTCAGGCAAGTTCACCTTCTTTTTGTCCTTTAAGAACTCAATACTATCTGCATGAATCAATCCTTCGTAGGTTTCAAGAGAATTTCCCTTCAAATCCATATCCAGATTTCCGATGAATGAAGATTCCTCATCCGTATCAAAATGCAGTTTTCCTAAATTGGCTTTTTTAATGCCGACTTTGAAATCAAAATGCTGGATTTTAGATGCATCAACAGAACCATTGAATGCCAGTTCCAGATTCGGATCATTCACTTTCAGATTCGCATCCAGTACATTATTGATGAAAGAGCCATTGCTCACCGAAATATTCGAATAGCTGTAATCGTTGAACATGAACTTGCTCACTTCACCTTCCAGTGTTTCGAGGCGAATCATGTCTTTTTGTCCTACAATTCCACTCAAATAAACCTGTCCGGAAACACTTCCGAAATTTGTGTTATTCAAGAATTTACCCAGATTAAAACTATCTATGGCAATATCGTAATTTTCACCTTGTGTACGGTTGAAAGAATATCCTCCGGCTGGTAGTTTGTTGAAGGTTATTTCGTTATCGAGCTGCACAGATCCCAAAACAGATTGGAGCTTGTCACTTTTCACAGAAAACTGATCAATCGATCCTTTGACAAAGGTATTCTGAACTTCCGCAAATTGAAGTCTGTCGACCATTTCATCAAAGTTCATCCGTTTGATTCCCGTATCCTTGGGGAGTTTGATGGCTTCTACATCCGAAAAATCAATCAGGGCATAATCAATCTGTTCATGGAAAGAAGAACCGCTCATTTGTCTGAAATCCGGCAAGGAATAATCTCCGCGAATCACACTCCGGGTTCCGAAGCGCAAATCCATGTTATCGATTCTCAGATCCTTTATTTTCTTCGTGACTTCCGCACTCAACGAAACAACTTCATTCATTCCTTCCAGCGCATGGCCGAAAATGGCAATATCCCGGAAACTGACCTGGGATGAATCGATCACCGCATCAAAAGAAACACTGTCCTCAAAGCTATTGAATCCCTTCAGGCTGCTCATTAGCATGTTCAGTTTGGAAGCATAAATATCCGACCTGGAAGTGTTGATTTCCACATTACTCAGCAAGATTCCCTTGTCCGGATTAATGACCGCATTGGCGTAGAGCCGTTTGAGCCAGAAGCCTGATTTCTCCCATGTCTGAAGATGTTTCAGCTGAAACGACAAAACTCCTTTTTCTTCCTTAAAATCCGCAATATGCAGAATCACGTTGTTGAATTTCAGGTGGTCATAATCCATTCCGAATGTTCCGTGACTTTTCCGGTTATCATCATACGAAATGGTTACCCATTCAATATCAATATTATCGACCGTCACACTTGGAGGCTCCGACTTCGGCTTGTTTGATTTTTTTCCTGAAAAATAATCTGCTATAAAATCGTAATTGTAATCTCCGGTAATCGTATCGCGCTCAATTCCTACTCTTCCGTTTAAAAGTCCGACGCTTTTGAGGTGAATGAAATCTCCACCCAGATCAAAATCTTTTACACGAACCATGATTTGCTCTAAAGAAGCCAGCGTATCGCCGTGCTGATCACGAACAAATACATCCTTGAGGTACACTTTGTCGAAAAAGACCACATCGATCTTCCCGATCCGGAATTCTGCCTCCAATTCTTTGGATAAGAAATTGGTTGCCAGAGTTCCCAAATAAGTCTGAAATTGGCTTGTACGGATGGCAAAAGCAAAAACAATGAGTACTAAAAGCACCCATTCAAAAGAAATCCCTACTATTCTACCTAGTATTTTGAGTACTTTTGCCATGTATTACATACAAAATTAACAAAGTTGAGCCAACAATCATTAGTAATTCTGGGAATTGAATCATCTTGTGATGATACTTCTGCCGCTGTACTCAAAAATGATACCATTTTATCCAATGTTACGGCTAGTCAGGCGATCCATGAACAGTATGGTGGTGTTGTTCCCGAACTGGCATCGAGAGCTCATCAACAAAATATTATTCCGGTTGTGGATGCAGCCTTAAAAAAAGCCTCCGTTACCCTGAAAGATATTGATTTAATTGCATTTACACAAGGTCCGGGTTTAATGGGTTCTTTAGTTGTAGGAACTGCTTTTGCCAAATCTTTGAGTCTTGCGTTAAATAAGCCGATGATTGCCGTTCATCACATGCATGCGCATATTCTTGCTCACTTCATCAATGAAGGCACTCCGATCCCGAAATTTCCATTTATCTGTCTAACGGTATCCGGAGGGCATACGCAATTGGTTCGGGTTAATTCTCCTGTTGAAATGATTGTTTTGGGCTCTACCATCGACGATGCAGCCGGAGAAGCTTTTGATAAAACGGCCAAAATTCTTGGATTTCCTTATCCCGGCGGACCGTTAATCGACCGCTATGCGAAAGAGGGAAATCCAAAAGCGTTTTCTTTTTCCAAACCGCAGGTAGACGGATACAATTTCAGTTTCAGCGGATTAAAAACTTCCGTTCTTTATTTTATTCAGAAAGAAGTGGCTAAAAATCCGCAGTTCATCGAAGAGAATAAAGCCGATTTGTGTGCTTCCATTCAGCATACGATTTTAGAAATCCTGTTTAAACAGCTGCGAAAGGTTTCAAAAGATACCGGAATCAACGAAATTGCCATTGCAGGCGGTGTTTCAGCAAACTCCGGATTAAGAAACAGGTTGACGGAAGAAGGAAAAACACTCGGTTGGAATGTCTATATTCCCAAATTCGAGTATTGTACGGATAACGCCGCAATGATTGCCATCGCAGGAAAATTCCTGGCAGAAAATAAGCAGTTTGCCGATCAGAGTATCAGTGCAAATGCGCGATTACCATTTGTGAAACCATGAAAAAAATTGAACTTCCGGAAGCATTTGTGAAACGTGTCAGTGAAGACGCCTTTTTGGGAACTTCCCTGCTGAACGCTCTGAATGAAGAACAACCGATTGCCATTCGGATCAATTCGCTCAAAGGTCCTTCTGTTTTCACAGATCTGGAAACAATTCCCTGGTCGAAAAACGGATTCTATCTGAAAGAAAGACCCATTTTCACGCTTGATCCGCATTTTCACGGCGGACGATACTATCCACAGGAAGCAGGTTCGCAATTTATCGACTGTATTTTGCGTCAGATTGCCTTGCCGGAAGATCCGATTGTCTTGGATTTGTGTGCTGCTCCGGGAGGAAAAAGTACGCTTATCGCAGATTTTTTGCAGGAAAAAGGATTGCTGGTGGCTAATGAAGTGATTCAAAACAGATCCCGCATTCTGAAAGAAAACCTGACCAAATGGGGTGCGAAAAACACGCTTGTCAGCAATAACGATCCTGCGGACTTTGAAACACTCAACAATACTTTCGACTGCATTTTAATCGATGCACCTTGTTCCGGAGAAGGAATGTTCCGAAAAGATCCCGAAGCCCGGAATGAATGGTCTGTCGAATCCGTAAATCTATGCGCTGCAAGACAGAAAAGAATTGTGATGGATGTGTGGGATTCGTTGAAACCAAACGGCTATCTGATTTATTCCACCTGTACGTTCAATGAACAGGAAAACGAGGAAAATGTGGAATGGATTCTTGATCAGACACATTCCGAATTGGTTTCCCCGGAAATTCCCTTTGCCAGAAAAGGCAGAAAAGAAATCGGGCATTATGCGCTTCCCTCCGAATTGAAAACGGAAGGATTTTACGTGGTCGTGATCCGGAAACTTGGAGAAGAGCGAACGCAAAAAAACAAATCAAAGAAGAAAAGTTCATTGACCCGGATCAAAACCGAAAGCTGGATGAACGAATGGGTTTCGACCGATGAATCGGAATTTGTTCAATGGAACAATTACCTTTTTGCTGTTCCGAACGGAAAATTGGATTTGATCGAAAACCTGCATCACAAGCTTCGGATTATCAAAATGGGAACAGAACTGGGAGAAATTTCCAGAAAAGGATTGATTCCCAATGAAGCTTTGGCGTTGAGCAACGGATTGCTTTTGTCTCAAATTCCCACGATTGAATTGAGCAAGGAAGAAGCCCTGCATTATTTAAAGGGAGAAACCTTCAATCTCGATGGAAAGCATGGATTCAACACAGTTTCGTTTGAAGGAACCAAACTTGGGTGGATGAAACATTTGGGAAATCGTTTCAACAATCTGTATCCGAAAGAATGGAGAATCAGAATGCGCGTTGACTAGTTCACAGGACGAAAAAACTGCATTTTCCCTTTTTTCAGATCACCTAAGAAAATACTTGATTCGCCTAATTTCCGTCCGAAATTTCCTGTGTTTTGATGCCATAGAACCAATTCTCCGTTTGGTTTTACTTCTTTCACCACGGCAAAATGTTTTTCCATCGTTTCGAAGTATTTCGTTCCGTTTTTAGCACCGGCAAATTTCACTCCTTTAAACGCAATCAGATCGCCGGGAGAAACACAATCCTTTTTATAATCATACGGCGTTCCGAATACATCATAACCATTCCAGTTTGCATGCGTTTCATTCAATGCCAGACTAAGAACATCCCAGCATTCGCCTCTCAGTATTTTCTTCCCCATGTACGGTTTTAGAACTGTCAATATCTCCGTATTCAGATTTGGAATAGAATCACAACGCTGAATACTTTGTGCCTTGCCATGGAAACAAAACGAAAGAACGAATGCTAGAACGCTTAAATATTTCATGTTGTTTGTGATGTTACTGCTATAACGCAAAAAACGAAAAAGGTTAAAAAGAAATTTGATATTGAAGCACCAGCATGTTTTTTCTACTGCTTCGAACTCCTTCACCTGTTGAATTACTTGCAAACACCGGTCTGTTCTGAAGTCCCAAAGTGAGTTTTCCTCCATGTGTTCCGTGAATCAGCCAGTTGATTCCTCCTTCAACCATCACCGCTGCGTCTTTCAAGGCCTGAAATTGCGAATACTGCATTTGAACGTAAGGCAATAAGGTTCCGTTTCCGGGAAGCAAATCATCCTTGAATTTATATCCGACCTGAGCAAAAAGAATGTTTCCGGTTCCCACCATCGGGAAATTAACTCCCGGACCATTCAAAGAAGCCGCTGAATTTACTCCGTTAGCCGGGTTCATTCCATTATTCATACGCAAATAGTTCTTCCCGAAATCAAAGTTGTTGTACGCCACATACGCATTCAAAGCCGCTCCTTTCTTCCCGATCGGAAGATCAGCAAATACGTCGGCTCCCAACAAAAGCATCTTCGTGCGCACAGTGTCTCCGTCAATTCCGGTATGCCACATCGCTTTATTTTGCTGTACCCATCCTATTCCCAGGTTCAGGATTTTCTTTTTCCCCAGATAAGTTCCGCTCATATACGGAACTGCAGTTGTTTCCTTATCCAAAAACTGCCAGAACAAATATCCGGATGTTTGCATTTCCGGAGCTTCCGTTGAAAAGTTTGAAACCGGATTAATCGGAGGAATCGGAACTGTGCTGTTTCGGGCTGATAATGGCCGGCTGAGTGCTACCCGGTAGTTCAATGCTCCCAGTTCACCTTTTGCATAAATGGATAATTTGCGGGCAAACTGATCATCAATTCCGTTCGTTGCCTGTTGGTAAATCGGGGCATCCAATCCCATAATATTTGCTACTGCAGGTGCTGAAAAGCGCGACATTCCTCCCCAGGCAGTCAATCCTCCTCCGATATGAATTTGTTTCGCGATTTTAAATTCAGTTACCGCATCGTGTAAAAATGCTCCGGTTCCTCTGGGCTGTAAAAAACTGAAATTGTTCTGTCCGAACTGCGTATAGAAGAAAATCCGGTCTGTCAATTGTCCGAAAGCCTGAACACGCCATCTTCTGATTCCGATATCTGTATAATTGGATTTAGGAGTTCCATCAACAGTTGTTCCCGGATTGAAATCAGAATATCTGAGCCAGGTTTGACTTAAAAATGTTCCTTTGAAATAATGAGTACCCGATTTATTAAAATTGATTTTCAACTCAGGTATTGTGATTCTTTCCTTTACAGAATCCTTTGCGACCTGTGCCAAACCTGCAATTGATTGCATTGACAAAATCAACACAAAAAATGTTTTTTTCATACTACGTTTCATTAAAAGCACCTGATTCCAACGTGAGATCTAATCGAATTCAGGTTAAAAATATGTCGCCGCTAGTTTTTGAGAGCCGAAAAATTACAAAACATTCGCCTCATATCGGCATTTACTTTCAAATAATTCGATTTCGGCTTCTGCTTCCCCTACTCGTTTTCATTGTAAAAACACGTCAAAATGTCTTTTAAGAACAAAAGCCCTGACTAATTAAAGTCAGAGCTTTCCATTTATAATTGAAGTAGTCGGTTTATCTATTTTAAGACATTAATTGCTCCGTTAAACGTTTTCTTCACATCCGTGTAAACATCTTTCACCCGCGCAATCCAGGAATAAGATCCTGCAGGAACCGGTTTCCCGTCATATGTTCCATCCCAGGCAGCATTTATGTCGTGTGTTTCCCAAATAATTTCTCCCCAGCGATTGAAAATCATCAGTTCAAAATTGTATTCATCAATTCCTGAAATATAGAATTTCCAGCTTTGATTGAATTCATCTCCATCAGGTGTGAAACTATTCGGAGCGTAGAAAATGATATCGCTGACCACATTTAAAATGCGTTCTGTCGTATCCACACAGCCTTCAGCAGTTTCTACAATCAATCGAATCTCATAACTTCCCACAACACCTTCCGGATAATTGAAGGTCGGGTTTTGAGCAGTGCTGTTGTTTGGAGTTGCTCCCGGAGAATACCAGCTCCAGTTTACAACTCCCGAGCTCGATTTATCCTGCATCTTGACAGAGGTTTCAAAAATCGTTGTCGGATTTGAAGACATCGAGAAATCAGCAACAGGATTCGCAATCACCGTTGCAATTCCGGGGAAAGTATTGGTTGTAACACATCCATGAATAGATGTTGTCACAACGGTAATGGTATAAATTCCCGCTGCGTTGTAAGTATACGTTAAATCACTGTCTCCATAAAATGTTTGTGTGTCTCCGTTTCCGAAATCAGCTACCACAGAATCAATTTCACTGCTGTTATTTGAAGTGTTTTCGAAAATGAAGTCTCCCGGAAGACAGGAATATGGTTTATTTGAAACATAGCTTGGAATAATGCTCACCGGGAAGCTAATCGTCAGACATGAATCCGATGACGGAGAACCACATTGTTCTGTCAGTTCTGCACAATAAACTGTTGCACTCGCTGCAGGATCAACCACAATAGAATTTCCCGTTCCGATTACTGTTCCGTTTTCTTTCCATGTAAAAGTATAATACTGGTATCCATTACCGCCACTTCCCTGAACATGCAGCGTTGTAGACGATTCCGGACAAATTGTTATATCCGGAGTGATACTGACGATTTTTAAAGGAACAGGTTCAGCGATTGTTGCCGTAACAGAGATCACACAATTGTTTGCATCCGTAATGGTAACCGTATGATTTCCGGCAAAGAGATCATCTGCCAATGGTCCGGTTGAAGCCGAAGCACTCCAGAAATATGTATAAGGTGCCGTACCGTTTGCTACACTCACTTCTATTATTCCGTCGTTGGCATTGTTACAGGTTACGTCCTGCTGATTGATAATCGTTGCAACCATTCCCGGAATTTCCGTCACAATGACTTGTACCGTATCAATACAGCCTGTTGTGGAAGAAACTTCGCAATGATAAATTCCGGCTGTCAATCCTGTAATGGTTTGTGTTGTCTGCCCTCCTGCATCGTACCAATTATAGGAAACCGTTCCAAGTAAAGGATTCATCGCTGCTGTGGCTGTTCCATCGTTCCCACCAGGACAACTGACCAATGTTCCTGCACCGGTGAATGTTGCATTGGTATTCGGAACGTTTACATTGACATTCGCAGAACAACCCATTGCGTCGGTAATCTGAACGGTATACGGTCCGGCAACCAGATTGGTCGCAGTTTGTGTCGTTTGTCCTCCCGGAGACCAGACAAAAGTAAATGGCGCTAATCCCTGTGTTGGGGTGACAGTTGCAGAACCAACTCCGCCAAAACAGTAATCCGTTTGGGCTGTTGCAGTTCCTGCCACCACCTGTCGTGTGATGAAAGAAGTATCACTTACACCTCCAACAGCCGCATTACAGGCCGTGGCCGTTAAATAATACCCTGTTGTTCCCGGAGGAATGGTTGTAATATTCAAAACTCCGCCATTATAAGGGAAGGTTGCCCCCAACGTGTTTGCCCATTGAATCGAGTTATTCGAAGTAGATGTTACGGTATAATATTGAACCGTGGCAACTGCATAATTGGAAGTATTATTCGGAGCAACAGGAGTAAAACGTTTTCCGTCCTGATTGGCATTCCAAACGGTATTGTTTCTTCCCGGAGTAATGGTTGCTGTTGTACCAGCCGAATTGTGAACACCTTGAATCGCCAATCCTCCATTCCAGGTAGAACAGTTAGGTTTCTGGCCGATCATCATATCGATCACATTGGTTGTCTCATAAAAAACCAAGGCTCCGTAATAACAGGTATTCAGACATTGAAAGGCATTGACACTTTCATAAAGAACAACAAACTTACGGTTTGGGGCCGTACCGATTGTTTGATACTTAATCGGCCCGATTGGTGCCTGAGACGGGTTAATATCCGAATAGAACAACATGGCAGAATTTCTGGTTGTAGCCAGGTTTGCTGTTGATGGTAAAGTTCCCATGCCAACCAATGACCATGGGCAAGAGTTATTTGCATTTGCGTTACTGAAACTTACAAGACCATTTGATCCGATGACACACTGGGTGTAATTTGTTCCATAAAAACTGAATGTAAATCCGATCGGAATCATGGCAGAATACCAATCGTCCGGTAATTGGGGAATCGTAGTAGCATTATCCAAAGTAATTCCTGCGTTCAACACCGGATTTCCTCCTGAACAATTTGTAATCTGAACGGTTTGACCTGCACAAACAGTAGCGTCCTGACCCAGGCATAATGTGACCTGAGCATTTAGCATACTTCCCGACATCAAAACCAACGTGAATATTAAAATAATCTTTCCCATAATTACTTGTTGTGGTGTATTAAAAACGTTTTTTTAAGCCATCGGTTGCTTGGGATTACAACAAATGTCAAAAACATTTAAACAATTCAACAACAAGTGGTTAATTCATTTCTGCCATTTCTTTTTTCAATGAACATTTCTCAGGCAGGAATGAAGCGAAAAACAGTAAATAATTCATTATCAAAAGATTCATTTCGAAATGCAAATCAGGGTGTTTTTTGCCTGAAATCCAAGATTGGAAAACAGTCTTTATCCTGATTTTTAAGAAACAAAAAAGCCCTGCAAACTGAATTGCAGAGCTCCCTGGATATATAAAAGTAGTCGAAGTTTTACTTTAAAACGTTGATCGCGCCGTTAAACACTTTCTTCGAGTCGGTGTAGACATCTTTCACCCGGGCAATCCAGGTATAAGCACCTGTTGTAACCGGCTGACCGTTATACGTTCCGTCCCATGAAGAATTCACATCATGCGTTTCCCAGATGATTTCTCCCCAACGGTTGAAGATCAACAATTCGAAATTGTATTCATCGATTCCTGAAACAAAGAACTTCCAGCTTTGGTTGAATTCATCCCCATCCGGAGTGAACGCATTCGGAGCGTAGAAAATAATGTCGCTGATCACTGACAAGATTCGCACTGCTGTATCAACACATCCTTCCGGCGTTTCAACGATCAATTGAACCGGGTAAGTTGCTACAACACCATCCGGATAATGGAAGGTCGGATTCTGATAAGTACTGCTGTTCGGATCCGATCCAGGTGAAGACCATGTCCAGTTAACAACATTCGGACTTGATTTATCCTGCATTTTCACTACCGTTTCAAAAATGGTTGTAGGGTTTGCAGAGAAAGTGAAATCAGCGACAGGGTTTGCAATCACATTTGCAATTCCGGCAAAAGTACTATCCGTAATACAACCCAGATTCGAAGTAACTGTCACAGTCATCGTATAGATTCCCGCTGCCGTGTAGACATAATGAATGCTGTCTGAACCATAAACTGTTCCCGTTTCACCGTTTCCGAAATCAACCACTACTGAATCAATTTGATCTTCGTTGTAAGATGAATAATTGTAGAAAATAAAATCTCCCGGTAAACATGAGTAAGGCTTATTCGCCCGGTAATCCGGAAGGATTGGTGTCGGGAAGTTAATCATCATACAAGAATCTGTAGACGGAGAACCACATTGTTCAGTTAATTCAACACAATACTGTGTTGCAGTTGTTAACGGATCAACAACAATAGATGTTCCGGTTCCGATTACCATTCCGTTTTCTTTCCACGTGAACGTGTAAAACTGGCTTCCGTTACCTCCTGTTCCCTGAACACTCAAAGTTGCAGGTGATTCCGGACAAATGATCAAATCCTGAGTCAGGAACGTAATTTGCAATGGAGGTGGCTCATTTAATATCTGGCTCTTCGTGATGATACAACCTTTCGAATCTGTAATCGTTACTGTATTATTTCCTACACGAAGGTCATTTGCTGTATTAGTTGTTGAAGCTGAATGATCCCATGAATAAGAATATGGAGCAGTACCTTGAGTTACAGCAACTGTCAAAACTCCGTCGTTATCCGAGTTACAAGTCACATGACTAATTGTAGAGAAAGTTGCAAGCATTCCCGGAATTTCCGAAACCGTTACGTTTACCGTTCCTGTACATCCGATATTTGATGTAATCACACACGAATAACTTCCTGCAGATAATCCTGTTGCTGTCTGAGATGTTTGAGATGCAGGATCATTCCATGCATATGATAATGTTCCCACTACAGGAGCCATATTCGCTGTTGCTGTACCATCTGCCCCACCCGGACAAGAAACCAAAGTAGAAGAACTTGAATAAGCAACCGGATTCGCACCAACTGTCGTTGTAGCTGTTCCAACACATCCGCTTGACAAAGTAACCGTACAAACATACGTTCCAGGCAAAAGTCCGGTTGCAGTTTGAGTCGTTTGCCCTGCAGGATCATTCCACGAATAAGTAGCTGTTACTCCAGGTGGATTTCCCGGAACATTATAATTCGCAGTTGCAGTTCCGTTATGTCCCATCGGACAAGAAGCCGGAGTAGATGTTGCACTGTAAGTTGCATTGATATTCGTAACAGTAACTGTTGCAGTTGTCGGGTTTACTGTTTGACCTGTTGTTGGGTTTGGTCCTGAAGTAATTGTAACCGTGTAAGTTCCCGGAAGCAAACCGCTTACCGATTGAGTTGTCGGGTTACCCGGAGTATTCCATGAATACGTGTAAGGAGGGAAACCTCCAACCGGTGTTGCAGTAACAGTTCCTGTTGGTTGGTTACAAGTAGCTGGCGTTTGTGCAGTTGTTGCACTGAAGTTAATTGCACAGTTTACACTTCCTGTAGAAGGATTCGATGTATTTGGCTGTAAGCTGATACTACCCGCCTGACCGTTGAAGTTTGTTACCAACAAGATGTATACCTGTCCTGCAATCGCACCGGTGATATCAACCGATTCATTTGCAGCAGCAGAATAAGAACAGTCCACTGTTGGTGTATTCGGACCGATAGGACAACCGGCAGAAACGCTTGTATATGGCCCATAAAGCGCAAAATCTACGTCAATTGGGTTTCCGCCGTTTGTAGTTTGGGTCAACGTTAAGTGGATATTTCCTGATGTAGCGATTCCGATCGCCAACCAGTTTGGATTCGGTGTTGAGAACAAACACGAGTAAGTTCCCATACTAGGTACTCCGGTTAAGTTTTGGTATGATCCGGCAACGGAACACCCCGCCTGAGCACATGAAGCGCCCGGTGAAACCTGAGCAGTAGCGCCCAAGCCCAAAAACAACCCCAAGCCTAATAGAATATGTTTGATTGTTTTCATACGATTAATTCTCTTGTTCATGGTTAGATAGAATATTCTGCGGCGTATCCTGTGATAACACCATTAATCACTTGAATCAAAGCACTGAATTCGTCTTTTGTTAAAACAGCTTGTGATTCCAAAACCAAAGATGTAGCATCTTCGCTCAAAACAAACGAGATCACTCTCGCGTCATTGTTTAATATCGTTTCTAAGGACGCTTTTTGAGAAACGCCGATTCCGGCAAGTCCAATTACATGATGAGTTCTCACTCCAGACAAAATATCAATGCCTGAAATTTTATTTTGATTCATCTTGTTTTGAACTTCTGTTCCGGATAATTCATAAATCTTTTCGTAAACTTGACCAAATGATTCTGTACTTGAAAAGACAATGCCGAAAACGAATAGTAGGATGTATTTTTTCATTTCAATTCGGGTTTTAATTGTACAAAAGACGGGATTATTAATTTTAGGTTGTCTACTCCTTTCGGAAATATTACCAATAACTGTTTCCTAACCAACAAAATGGGGTTCCCATTGATTAAAATTCAATTCCCAATTAATGTTCTATAAATTTTCGGCTGCATTTTTAAAATTAATTACATTTGCTCCACGTAAAATAAATGCATTAAAAATATGTCAAGTAAATACCAAGCTCAAATTGACGCGTTCATGAAAAAAGTGGAGGCTTCAAACGGACATGAAGCGGAATTTTTACAAGCTGTTCAGGAAGTTGCCGAAACAGTAATTCCATTCATCGAAGAAAATCCTAAATACAAAACGGCTAAAATTTTAGACCGGATTGTAGAGCCGGAAAGAACCATCATTTTCAGAGTTCCATGGTTGGATGACAAAGGTGAAATTCAGGTTAACCGTGGTTACCGTGTTGAATTTAACTCTGCGATCGGACCATACAAAGGAGGCTTACGTTTCCACCCTTCCGTGAATCTTTCTATTTTGAAATTCTTAGGATTCGAGCAAATCTTCAAAAACTCATTGACTACTCTTCCTATGGGAGGTGGTAAAGGTGGTTCTGATTTTGATCCGAAAGGAAAATCAGATAATGAAGTGATGAAGTTCTGTCAATCATTCATGACTGAGTTGTCCCGTCACATTGGAGCTGATACGGATGTACCTGCAGGTGACATCGGTGTTGGTGGTCGTGAGATCGGTTACATGTTCGGTCAGTACAAGCGTATTCGTAACGAATTCACTGGAGTATTGACAGGAAAAGCACGCAACTGGGGTGGATCTTTGATCCGTCCGGAAGCTACAGGATACGGAACAGTATATTTCGCGAAAGAAATGCTGGCTACGAAAGAAGATTCTTTCAAAGGAAAAATCGTAGCTGTTTCAGGTTCAGGAAACGTAGCTCAGTATGCTTGTGAAAAAGCAACTCAATTGGGAGCTAAAGTGGTTACTCTTTCCGATTCTTCCGGATACATCTACGATGCTGAAGGAATTGATGCTGCGAAATTGGATTTCATCATGGAATTGAAGAATGTGAAACGCGGTCGTATCGAAGAATATGTGAAGAAATATCCATCTTCGAAATTCGTTGCAGGAAAACGTCCTTGGGAAGTGAAAGTTGATATCGCTCTTCCATGTGCTACTCAAAACGAATTGAACGGTGAAGAAGCTGAAGCTTTGATCGCAAACGGAGTAATCTGTGTTGCGGAAGGAGCAAACATGCCTTCAACACCTGAAGCAATCCTTGCATTCCAAAAAGCGAAAGTATTGTTCTCTCCGGGGAAAGCTTCTAACGCTGGTGGTGTTGCAACTTCCGGATTGGAAATGTCTCAAAACTCTCTTCGTATGAGCTGGTCTTCTGAAGAAGTGGACGCAAAATTACACGGAATCATGGTTTCTATCCACGAGGCTTGTGTGAAATACGGTAAAGATGCTGACGGAACAGTTGACTATGTGAAAGGTGCAAACGTTGCAGGTTTCGTGAAAGTTGCTGATTCTATGATTGACCAAGGTTTGGTATAATCGAAAAAATAAAAATCCCGAAAACCGTTCTGAGTAATCAGGGCGGTTTTTTTATGTTCCAAACAGTCGGGGCGAAAAATTTTTCGCCCCGACTGTTTTCCATCGTAATTTTTGTTTTTTTTCACTTTTCAATTTTTAATTTAAAGTACATTTGCGTGCGATATTCAATATGGAAAAAGAAAAAACAAAACGATTGATTGATTTCGATCGAAATGGTTTCGACAACGATGAACTTGTCACCATTTATAAAGCGATAGCAAAGCCGCGTTTGATTGAAGAAAAAATGCTGATTTTACTTCGTCAGGGGAAAATTTCAAAATGGTTTTCCGGCTGGGGACAAGAAGGAATTTCTGTTGGTTCGGCTTATGCCATGAAACAAGAGGAATTTATCCTTCCAATGCATCGCAACCTGGGAGTATTTACAACCAGAGGAATTCCTTTGAGCCGTCTTTTTGCACAATTCCAGGGAAAAATGTCGGGTTTCACCAAAGGACGCGACCGCTCTTTTCACTTCGGAGCAAAAGATTACAATATTGTAGGTATGATTTCTCACCTCGGTCCGCAATTGGGGATCGCAGACGGAATCGCTTTAGCAAATAAGTTAAAGGGCAACGATCAGGCAACGATTGTATTTACAGGCGATGGTGGTGCTTCTGAAGGAGATTTCCACGAATCATTGAATGTAGCTGCAGTTTGGGATCTTCCCGTAATTTTCGCCGTTGAAAACAATTGCTGGGGATTATCTACTCCAAGCAGCGAACAATTCCGATGCAAGCAATTCATCGATAAAGGAATCGGTTACGGAATGGATGCTTTCCAGGTGGACGGAAATAACGTTTTGGATGTAATCCGAACAGTTCGCAAAATCGCTGACTCTATTCGTCAGAAACCAAGGCCTTTCTTATTGGAATGCATGACATTCAGAATGCGTGGTCACGAAGAAGCTTCCGGTACGAAATATTATCCGGACGGAATTCAGGATGAATGGGCAAAGAAAGATCCGGTTTCGAATTACGAAGCTTTTCTAATAGAAGAAGGAGTTCTTACGGATGAAATGGTTGCTCAGATCCATCAGGAAATTAAAGATGAAATTCAGGCTGGATTGGAAGTTGCGTTTGCTGAAAGCCCGATCGAAGCAGATCTTCAGCGTGAGTTGGACGACGTTTACGCTCCGTTTACACAAACGGTAATTGAGCCAGTAAGTGATTCTAAAACAGAAAAACGTTTGATCGATGCAGTTTCCGATTCATTGAGAGAAAGCATGGTTCGCTATCCTGATCTGGTGATTATGGGGCAGGATATTGCTGAATACGGAGGTGCATTCAAAGTTACTGAAGGCTTCGTAGAACAATTCGGTAAAGGACGCGTTCGCAACACTCCAATTTGTGAATCAGCTATTGTTGGAGCTGGATTAGGTCTTTCTATTGCCGGAATGAAAGCAGTAGTTGAAATGCAGTTTGCAGATTTCGTGACTTGCGGATTCAATCAGATCATCAATAATTTAGCGAAAATTCATTGGAGATGGGGACAAAATGCCGATGTCGTTGTTCGTATGCCTACGGGAGCGAATACTGCAGCAGGACCGTTCCACAGCCAAAGTAACGAAGCGTGGTTCTTCCACACTCCGGGATTGAAAGTGGTTTATCCGGCTTTCCCGGGTGATGCAAAAGGATTGTTGAATGCAGCAATTGAAGATCCGAATCCGGTTTTATTCTTTGAACACAAGTTTTTATACAGAAGTATTCGTGAAGATATTCATGACGATTATTATACAACTGAAATCGGAAAGGCCGGTTATGTTCGCAAAGGAGATGATTTAACGATCATTACTTACGGATTGGGGGTTCACTGGGCAATGGACGTTTTGGATGCACATCCTGAGATCTCTGCCAACCTGATCGATTTGAAAACATTGCTTCCTTTGGATACAGAAACAATTTATGAAGCGGTTCGTCAAACAGGAAAAGTAATCGTTTTACACGAAGATTGTATGACCGGTGGAATCGGCGGTGAATTGGTTGCTCTGATCAACGAAAACTGTTTCGATGCACTGGATGCTCCGGTTAAACGCGTAGCTTCATTAGATACGCCGGTGCCGTTTGCTGTAGCTCTGGAAAAACAATTCCTTCCATTAGACCGTTTCAAGCAAGCATTGATTGAATTATACGAATTCTGATTACAGCATAAAATGTAACACATAAAAGAAAGGGACGCGATGCATCGCGTCCCTTTCTTGTTTTCTTATTAATCTTTTTCTTCTTAGTCTTTCACCACCGTGTAACCAGGGTATTTTGACTTGTCGAATACAAACTTGCTGTCTTCAATTGCCGGATTGGAAGTAAACTTCGTCATCGTAAACGTAGAAACTGTTCCGTCGTTTGATTTCATGATCGCTTTTTTCAACTCGTTATCTTCTTTCGAAATGTAGATGATAATCGTGTGGTAATTTGCTTTCTTCGGGTTCTTCGGATACAAATAGATCACATGAACTTTTTCTCCGTTCAATGTTTCTTCTTTATCGTATTTGCTTTTGAATCCGCTTTCCCAAATTGTCATCAACTTCTTCGGATTGATCGATTCCTCATCGCTTCCGGAAGCATCTGTTTCGTAAACCGTTTTTTCTTCTTTTACGATACTCCACGTTTTCAAGCCATTCGAGATAAGCGTTGTTTCCCCATAAGTTGCGCTGTACTTGTCTCCTTTTACCCAACCTTTTCCGGATAAATTGGAATTCGTTCCGTTCGTGCTGTTTTTGATCGTCGCACTGAATTCGACGTAAAATGTTTTTAGTGCTTTTATTTTCGTCGAAACTTTATCCAGAATTCCATCAGCCTTTGCGTCCTGACCGTATGACAAAGTGCTTCCTAATAGAGTTAAGCAAATAATTAAGTATTTCATGTTTCACAATTTTCTGTGCAAATATCAGAAATTGTGCCAAGATTCATAGTAGTAAGCAAAAAAATGCTGTTAGATTTCTGTTAAAAGATAATCGGCAATTGAAAATGGAGAATTGAAAAAGTGTTCAAATGACACAATGTCCATTGAAAATCAATCTGTGATTCCTTTTGAACGCAGAAACTCTTCCAGACTTTCCAAATCACCGAAAAGAACTTCTCTTGCCTTACTTCCCTGGAATGGTCCGATGATTCCGTATCCTTCCAATTGATCCACGATCCGGCCAGCACGGTTGTAACCCAATTTCAGTTTACGCTGCAAAAGTGATGCGGAACCCTGATTATTAATTACCACAATTCGGGCTGCATCTGCAAACATGGAATCGATATCATCCAGATCCACATCGCTGTCTCCGCCTCCATCAGCGCCAACGTATTCAGGTAAAATCAATGCTTCCGGATAGGCTCTTTGCTCACCGATGAACTTACAGATGTCTTCTACTTCCGGTGTATCTGCAAATCCACACTGTACGCGGATTAAATCCTGTCCCAAAGAAATCAGCATATCTCCGCGACCAATCAACTGATCTGCACCGGAAGAATCCAAAATCGTTCTGGAGTCAATTTTCGACAATACACGGAATGCAATACGCGCCGGGAAGTTCGCTTTGATCATACCAGTAATCACATTCACAGACGGACGCTGCGTTGCAACGATCAAATGGATTCCAATTGCACGGGCCAACTGCGCCAAACGGGCAATCGGGTGTTCTACTTCCTTCCCTGCCGTCATAATCAAATCCGCGAACTCATCGATCAATACGACAATGTATGGCAGATAACGATGTCCTTTTTCCGGATTCAGTTTACGTGCAATAAATTTCGCGTTGTATTCCTTGATGGTACGAACCTGCGCTTCTTTGAGCAATTCGTAACGGTTATCCATTTCAATACACAAAGAATTCAGCGTATTGACCACTTTCGATGTATCGGTGATAATCGCATCTTCTTCCCCCGGAAGTTTTGCCAGGAAATGGCGTTCGATTCGGTTGTAAAGCGTTAATTCTACTTTTTTCGGATCGACCAATACGAATTTCACCTGCGCCGGATGTTTTTTATACAGGATTGAAACCAAAATGGCATTCAAACCAACGGATTTACCTTGTCCGGTTGCTCCAGCCACCAATAAGTGAGGCGCTTTTGTCAAGTCGAAGGTATATGTTTCGTTCGTAATGGTTTTCCCCATCACAATCGGCAATTCAAAATCTGAATTCTGGAATTTCTCCGAAGCAATCAATGATTTCATGGAAACCATGTCCGGACTACTGTTCGGAACTTCGATACCGATGGTTCCCTTTCCGGGAATCGGCGCAATGATTCGAATTCCCAAAGCGGATAAACTCAAGGCAATATCGTCTTCCAGGTTCTTGATTTTCGAAATACGAACTCCCGGAGCCGGTACAATTTCATAGAGCGTTACCGTTGGTCCGACAGTTGCTTTGATCTTGGCAATGTCAATTTTATAATGCGAAAGGGTTTCTACAATCTTGTTCTTGTTGTCTTCCAATTCCTGTTTGTTGATCGAAACCTGTCCGTTTCCGTACTCTTTCAACAAATCAATCGGAGGAAGCATATAACCGGATAAATCCAAAGTCGGATCGTAATCTCCGTATTCCTGACGAATCGAATTGAATTCGTCATCGGAAAGAGTGGCATCCGTAGCTGCAATACTTACTTTGAAATCGCTTTCTTCATCGTCTTCCTCTTCTTCAATAATTTGCTGAACAGGTATTTCCGGTTCCGGTGTCTTTTCCGCTCCGGATTGAATCACAATAAAGCTTTCATCGTCTGCATCACCATACGATTCATCTTCTTCTTCCTCCTCTTCTTCATCAAAAGCCACTTCTGCAGCGTCGTCATCTGCTTTGATCTGATCTTCACGAATAGTATTCACCACATGAATATCCGTCATGTTATTCGGAAGCGGCTGATCGTCTTCAAAGAAAGATTCTTTCGCTCCTTTGGCTTTGTTCAGCCACGACATGATATCTGCATTGAACAAGACCACCAAAACGATCCACAACAAAGCGACGATTGCAATAAAACTTCCGAAACCACCAACAGTCAGTTTCAACCATTGGTTAATTGCAAATCCGAAAGTTCCGCCCAGATAATCGATGTGTTCTACGAAAAAACCCAGGAAAATCGAACTCCAAACCATGAATAAAGCTGCAACAGCTATCGATCTGCGAATCGGGAGTAATAAAATATTGAGTGTCCATTTGAATCCGATCAGGAAAATGATGAATGAAATGGCAAAAGACGAAATTCCGAACCAGCGGTACATGAACAAATGCGACATCCATGCTCCGAATTTACCCAACCAGTTTTCAACCGGCAATGAACTTCCGTCGAACAAAAAGGTAAACAGCGAAGTATCCAAAACGCGGTCCTGATCCGATTTCCAGGTAAAAAAGTAAGAAAAGCAGGATAAAAAAGTGAAAAAGGAAAACAGCACCATCGCAATCCCGAAGATTGTTTTGACTCTTTTTTTATCAAAACGACTCAAAAGACGATCCAACAAAGCATTATCCGAAGTTTTGCGCTCTTTCTTAACACCCGCCTTCGAATCCTTTTTGTTTTTTTCTTCCGCCTGTTGTTCGCCTTTTTGCCTGTATTCGTTTTCTACTGCCATTCTTCACGAAGTATCCTACGAAGATAAGTACATAAAGCAGGTTTGTAAAGTTCGTTACGCTTTAACTATAAACATACTACTGTTCATTATTCGAATAGAAAACACGCATGAATTCCTCAAAGCTGATACGCTTGTAATCGGATGGAATTCCGAAAAGGTCTTTTGAAAGCTTTTCCTCTCTCTTTTCAAGCAATTCATAATGAATCAATCCGTCCTGAGAAGGAATGTAATAATCCAAAGCCAAACCGCTTACTTCCGGATAAACCTGAAGGTATTTGTTGGGCATTTTTTTGGCGAAATAACAATAAAACCCTTCTGTATTGTGGTCTTTAATGAAGTACTTTTTCGCTTTGATTCCGGCTATTTTTTTCGAACCGGATTTTTTCTTCACGGTGTATCCTTTTTCAACAATCGTATCGGATTTCTTTGACAAATCTGTCTGAATAGCATATTTATTTTCGTCCAATGCCAACAAGAGGTATGCTTTATTGAGATTCATATTCCGGATATACACCTGCACCCCGAATTGATCCGTTTCCGTTTCCAGACGCACCACCGTATCGTTGGTATAAAGTGTCACCATCCAGGATTTCATAACAGCATTGGTGTCCGGAGCCATAATGCTGGCTTTGTATTTCAGAACTCCGGAAAAAGGTTTTTGAGAGAAGGCAAAACAAGTTGCCAAAAGCACGCAGAAGGTGCATAAAAATCTGTACATATTACTCAAATGTTGCAAATAGATTGTTCATTTTCTGATCGTACTCACGATAAGTGATGTGCGTACCTTTCGCCGGCAAAGTAAACAAACGCTGTCTGGATTTATCCATTTTCGGGATAAACTTTTTTGCTTTGTAATCCATTCGAATTCCGAAACGATCTACCGAATACGCCAATAAAACTCCCGGAATTTCCTGAAAAGTATTGTACCAATTCGGATTCTTAATATCGATTTCCTCCGTGTACCAAAGTGTTATCACATCGGTTTGATCCGTTTTCCCACGTGCTATTGCTTTCTTCACATTGAAGCCGGACAAAGTATCCACCTCATCCGTAAACTCAATATCGTATTCCTTCTGACCTTTCAACATTGCCTGTGTTTCCTCCGGAGTTAATTTCGTTTTAAACGCCTCTTCGCCGTATTGGAAATAAATCTCCATTTCTTTTTGGTTACAATCAAACAGCAAAACATTTTGAAGATTTGCCCGGCTGACATCGTTTCGTATCACTCCATTCCGGAAACTGATCTCCATTTCTTTCGGAAGAATACTGTATAGAAAAGCATTGTTCCTGTGATTCGGATAATCCACGGAATAAAGGATCGTTCCTTCTTTCACAAGCGGCTTTTTGGGAGAGCAGGATGCAAGGAAAATCAAACAAATTCCAATCAATATAGTGGAATGCTTTACAAACATATAAGATCTTTAATAAGAACAGGATACGGCAAATTGTTGAAAAGGTTTCGGCACCTTGAATAACTTAAGCGAATCAGACTAAAGCAAATATGTATTTTTGCCGTATTAACAATTTGTTATGCATCGGAAAATTGAAATCATTATAAACAACTCAGAATTAACGGCTGGAACCAGGGGCGCATCATTAGGCCCGGGAGCAATTATGACAGCAGCACGTAAAACAAATAATAACTACTTCAATCTATTACCTCTTCACCCTTTACCAGATTTCAATCATTTTCTCGATCAGGCAAACACTACCGAATTTGCAAAAAACATTCTTCCGTACAAACAGGTTTTCGAAGCAGTTGCAGAAAAAACACAAGCTGTTTTAAAGAACGGATCTTTCCCGCTGATTCTGGCCGGAGATCACGGATCAGCTGCAGGGACCATCGCTGGAATCAAGGCTGCATTTCCTGACAAACGTTTGGGGGTAGTTTGGATTGATGCTCACGGAGATTTACATTCTCCCTACACTACTCCATCCGGAAACATGCACGGAATGCCGCTGAGTCTTTCTTTGGGAAATGACAATAAAGGCTACCAACGAAATACTCCTTCCGAAGAAGTGACCAGTATCTGGGATGAACTGAAGTTTAAATATACCGGAAGTGTCAAGATCAATCCGGAAGATCTGATTTTTATCGGAGTTCGCGACACAGAGCACGAAGAAGACCAGTTGATCGCTGAAAATAACATTACCAATCATACCGTAGAATCTCTTCGCAAGGAAGGTTCCTCCGAAATCATCCATCAGGTTTTGGCGCAATTGGAGCCTTGTGATCTGATTTATGTTTCATTCGATGTGGATTCCATGGACCCGGAAGTAACTTCTTTCGGAACCGGAACACCGGTCGGAAATGGTATTTTTCCGGAAGAAGCGGAAGAAATATTAACTTTGTTGGCTCAAAGCCCGAAAACGGTCTGTATTGAATTCGTAGAAGTCAATCCGTGTTTGGACAATAAAATTAATACCATGGCAGAAACGGCCTTTTCTTTGTTGGAATCCGTTACTGCCGCATTAAATAAGTAAAAAGCGAGAATTGAAAAATCAGAATCAGGACTATTTTAGAGTCAAGACTGGAAACCTGATCTTTTAAACTTTTCAATGATCCATTTTCAATTAATAAATTAAAACAAACAGTCTGAATGGAAAAATTAATCAAGTCGGCAATCATTGAAAAATCCAATCTCTTATTTGGATTTGAATGTTCTGACTCGCTGATTCAGTTTCAAAAAACGAAAAAAGAATTCGAAGGAGACACTACTTTGGTGTTGTTCCCTTTGATGAAACTTGCAGGAAAATCTCCGCAAGAAATTGGAAAAGTGCTTGGTGATTTTTTAAGGGACGACGTACGCTGTATTCGTGATTATTCCATTATCGGAGGATTCTTAAATGTAAGTTTCCCGAATAGTTATTGGACACAGCAATTGGAGAAGATCAGTACTGATTCAGCTTTTGGATTCGAAGTAAAAGATTCCAAACCTGAAATCATGGTCGAGTATTCTTCACCGAACACGAACAAACCGCTCCATTTAGGACATTTACGTAATAATTTTCTGGGGTATTCCGTTTCAAAAATTCTGGAAGCTTACGGTCACAAAGTGATTAAAACACAAATCATCAACGACCGCGGAATTCATATTTGCAAAAGCATGCTTGCCTGGCAGAAATTTTCTCCTTTGAATGAAAAGGGAGAAAGAGAAAATCCGGATAACACAGGAATGAAAGGCGACAAGCTGGTTGGAAAATACTACGTGGAATTCGACAAGCATTTCAACGCGGAAGCGAAAGAAATTATCGGGCAATGGAATGCGGGTCAATTTGACGGGTTTCCGGAAACTACCCTTGCAAAATACCGTGAGTTTACGGATGCTAAAACCGGAAAAGACGAAAAAGCAATCGCGGGTCTGGATGATAAGATCAAAGAACTGGCTAAAAATGAAACTTCTATCTTAAGAGAAGCCAAAGATTTGCTTGTTCGCTGGGAAGGAAGAGATCCTGAAGTGTTTTTACTTTGGACAACGATGAACGGCTGGGTTTACAGTGGATTCGATGAGACATACAAAAAGATGGGAGTTGAATTCGATCGTTTGTATTATGAATCCGATACGTTTATTCTTGGAAAAGACTTAGTAACCGAAGGTCTTCAGAAAGGTGTTTTCTACCAGAAAGAAGACGGATCCGTTTGGATTGATCTGACCGGAGAAGGATTGGATCACAAACTCTTATTGCGTTCTGACGGAACCTCCGTTTACATGACGCAGGATCTGGGAACTGCCGTAGATCGTTTCAACGATTATCCGGGGTTAACAGGAATTATTTATACTGTAGGAAACGAACAGGACTACCATTTCAAAGTGTTGTTCCTGATCTTGGATAAATTAGGTTATTCGTGGGCGAAATCCTGCTTTCATTTGTCTTACGGAATGGTAGATTTACCAACCGGAAAGATGAAATCACGTGAAGGAACGGTTGTTGACGCAGACGACCTGATGGACGAAGTGATTGAAAGCGCACAGGAAATGACAGCGGAAAGAGGTCATTTGGACGGAATGAGTGAAGCAGAACGCGAGAAATTATACAAAACCATCGGAATGGGTGGTTTGAAGTATTACTTGCTGAAAGTAGATCCGAAAAAACGCATGATGTTTAATCCTTCCGAGTCGATCGAATTGAATGGCCACACAGGTCCGTTCATTCAATATGCTCACGCACGGATTCAGTCGTTGCTTGGAAAAGCCTATGAATTCAAAATGGATGCAGATACGGAATTAGGCGATGCGGAAAAAGACGTGATCAAACAATTGGTTTTGTACCCGTCCGTCATTGAAGAAGCAGCAAAAGAATATGCTCCGTCAGCGATTGCGAATTACACCTATGAATTGGTGAAACTGTTCAATCAGTTCTACCAAAACGTGATGATTTTGAGCGAAACGGATGAAAAACAAAAAGCATTGCGTTTGACTTTAAGTCAAAATGTGGCAAAAGTGATTAAAAGCTCGATGCTCCTGTTGGGAATTGAGGTTCCTAATAAAATGTAATTTATAGAAACAAAATCAGTCGGGGCGAAAAATTTTTCACCCCGACTGATTAACTAATTTCAACTGGTTTATTATACTTTGCCGGTAAACAACCTGGCAATGACTATAATGACTATCGCACCGACCGTTGCCGTCAGTAAAACACTCCAAATACTTCCTGAGGTAAAAATGTGAAGCAGTCCGAAAATCCATGTTCCGACAACACCTCCCAAAATTCCGAGTACGATATTAAAAAACACGCCTCCTCTGGAACTATCCATAATTGCTCCTGCCAGCCAACCGGCGACACCTCCTATAATTAATGCTAAGATCCAACTCATAACTCTGATTTTTAAATATGAACCAATGGTAATTTAAAAAAAATGAGTCAGGATAAAAAGAATTTCCGAAGCTTTTAGTATCTGTTAACACGGTTCAAGGCGCTTATTTCGCTCCTCCGAGAAAAGCATACATCAGGATATTTGCCCCCATTTGAAGCGCCTGTTTGCGTTTTTCTTCCGTGTCATTGTGAACCGCCTGATCTTCCCAGCCGTCACTTAAATCGGTTTCTACCGTATAGATGCAAACCAATCGTCCTTCGATAATAATTCCGAATGCCTGCGGGCGTTTTCCGTCGTGTTCGTGAATCTTTGGCAGGCCACCGTTGAAATCGTATTTCTGATGAAAAACAGGATGCGAAAACGGAAGTTCTACCAGGGAATTATTCGGGAATACTTTTTTCAATTCTTCGCGGATGTATTTATCCATTCCATAGTTGTCGTCGATGTGAAGGAATCCTCCTCCCAACAGATAATTCCGCAGATTTTCGGCTTCAGTCAATGAAAAGACAACGTTTCCGTGCCCTGTCATGTGCACAAAAGGATACAAACTCAATTCCGGACTTCCGACATCCACATAAGGAGTTTCTTTTGAAATGGTTGTTCCCAGATTCGTGTTGCAAAATTGAGCCAGATTCGGCAATGCAGTTGGGTTCGCATAATAATCTCCTCCTCCGCTGTATTTCAAAAAGGCGATCTGATAACTTCCTTGTGCAATCGAAGCAACACTCAACAAACACGAAAAAACAAAAATGACTGTTTTCATTCCATTAACTATTAATTGCCAAAACGCAAGCTACCATTCCGGCGGTTTCAGTTCTAAGGCGTGATTCTCCCAAATGTACAGCTTCGTAGCCATGTTTCAAAGCCAGTTCTACTTCCTTTTCGCTAAAGTCGCCTTCCGGACCAATCAAAATGCGCGAATGGTTCTTCAATTGATTCACCGGTTTCTTATCTCCATCCATACAGTGAGCAATGCCTCCGTTCGGGTTTTTCACGATAAAATCTGCAAAAGACTGAAGTTCTTCTATTTCCAATAAAAAATCGTGCTGTGCCTGTTTCATTGCGGAAATGGCAACCCGCTGCAAACGATCAAGTTTCAATTGCACACGTTCTGAGCGTTCGCAATTCAAAAAGGAAATTTTCGTTGCTCCGACCTCCACAATCTTTTCCACCATCCATTCCATCCGATCCAGATTCTTGGTTGGGGCAATTGCCAGGTGGAAGCCTGATTCCGGTCGTTTTTTCAGTTCTTTCAAAACCACTTTCACCAAACATTTTTTCGGATGCGCATCCGCAACTTCTGCGGTAACAATCAAACCTTTCCCATCCAAAAGCAGTAACTGATCTCCGTTTTCGTAACGTAAAACCCGCACAATGTGTTTGGATTCTTCTTCCGGAAGGTGAAATGTTTCCGAATCCGGGATTTCTAAGAGGAAAAAGCGTCTCATTAATTGAGTATTTGAACCAACATTTCTTTCAGTAATTGCCCGTCGGAAGTAGAGCTGTTCCCTACTCCTTTGGCTTTCAGGTCGTAATTATGAAGAATTTCTACGTTTCTTGCTAAAATCTTGGGTGGATAATTCGGGCTGTTGCGCACCAATTCTTTTGCTACAAAAGGATGCAATCCTACAGAAGAAGCAATCGCATCCGGACTTTTATTCGGAGCGAAATGAACGCGCATCATGTTTGTGAAGAGTTTGAACACCGAAGGAATCACGACAATAATGGAATGATCTTTCGGGTTTTTCTCAAAATAATCGGCAATTTGCATAGCTTTCAGAGAATCTCTGACTGCAACGGCATTTACCAGCTCAAACACATTGTAATCTTTCGAAATCCCAATATTTTCTTCGATGTGAATGTCCGAAATCTTGGTTCCTTTTTCGAGTACAATCGCCAGTTTATCAAGTTCGTTCACGATTCGCGACAAATCATTTCCTAAGAACTCTCCCAGCAAGGCAGCAGCTTTCGATGTAATTTCATATCCTTCGGAACGAACATAGGTTGCAATCCATTCGGTCAGGTTGTAGTCTTTGACTTTCTCTGATTTGAAATTGACACCATATTTCACCAGATCTTTAGTGAATTTTCGTTTTCCGTCGAGAGCTTTGTATTTATGACACAAGACCAGAATGTTGGTTTCCACCAGATTCGGGAGCAATTTCTCCAACTCATACAGATCTTTCAAATCCTGAGCTTCACGAATCACCACCACTTTTCGCGTTCCCATGAACGGAAAACTGCGTGCTTCGCTCATTAAGGTCATCACATCGATATCTCTGCCGTAATAAATTGCCAGATTGAAATCCTTTTCAGATTCGTCTACCGCATTTTCAATAATGGCGTCCGAAACTACATCGATGAAATAGGGTTCTTCGCCATGCAACACATATAAAGGCTGAAATGAACCGCTTTTGATGTCCTTGAGAAGAGCTTTGTAATCCATATTTCAAAATTACGAATTATGACAAGATAATTGTCGGGATACAAACCTATAATATTTTGATACTATATCTATACTTGATCTCTGCTCTATCGAAACCTAAAGTTTATAATCAGGAATTCGTAATTTTGAGACATGTCTTATCCGTCGTTGAATTTACCTTCTGCAGAACTGAAGCTTTCTAAAGAGAAGGATGAATTTTTCGTTTGGTGTGTTGTTCGCAGAAAGAAACTGCTTTTGACACCGGAAGAATGGGTACGTCAACATGTGATTCACTACCTCATCAATCATAAAAAAACTCCCATTGAACGCATTAACAGCGAGCATTTACTGAAGATCAACGGTCAAAACAGAAGATGTGACGTGGTAGTTGTGGATTCCTTCGGAAATGCCCGACTCATCATCGAGTGTAAAGCTCCGGAAATCAATCTGGATGAGAAGGTTTTCCTGCAAACGAGCAATTACATTCAGAAAAGCAAGGCTTCCTTCTTTTGGATGACCAACGGATTGAACCACGTGATTGTGGAATGCAGCAATCCGGATGTGTTTTTGGAGGATGTTCCGAATTTGTAACTGAGAAATATGCAAGAAAGTAGGGACGAAAAATTTTTCACCCCTTACTTTCTTTAATTCGCGTGTTTCGCTTCTAATTTGAATTCACTGGTTGTATGGAAAGTCAAATCCGGATAATCTTTTTCAGCCATTTGCAGTAAGAACGATGTTTCGGCAAGGAATACCAGATTGTCGTCTTTATCTTTTGCCAGGTATTGCGATTTTGCCCGCATGAAATCTTTCAGTTGATCTTCATTATCGGTTGTGATCCAACATGCTTTGTGGAAGTTTCTCGGAACAAAACGACATTTTGCACCGTATTCATGCTCCAAACGATAAGCAATTACTTCGAACTGAAGCTGCCCCACCGTTCCGATGATCTTTCTGTTTCCGGGCTGCTGAATAAACAACTGAGCAACTCCTTCATCCATTAACTGAGAAACTCCTTTTTCCAATTGCTTGGATTTCATCGGATCGAGATTCTCCAATTCCTGAAATAACTCGGGAGAGAAGCTCGGAATTCCTTTGAACATAAAGTTTTCGCCTTCGCTCAAAGTATCTCCAATTTTGAAGTTTCCTGTATCGTACAGACCAATTACATCTCCCGGATACGCTTCATCGATCACGCTTTTATCCTGCGCCATGAATGAAGTTGGGTTTGCGAATTTGAATTTCTTATCCAAACGCACGTGGTTGTAGAAGGTATTTCGTTCGAATTTTCCGGAAACGATACGTAAAAACGCAATACGGTCGCGGTGTTTCGGGTCGAGATTCGCGTGAATCTTAAATACAAATCCGGAGAATTTTTTATCTGAAGGTTCGATTCGTTTCGTATCCGTATCTCTTCCTCTCGGAGAAGGCGAAATTCGCACAAATGTGTCCAACAATTCCTTTACCCCGAAATTATTTACCGCCGATCCGAAAAACACCGGAGCAACATCTCCCGAAAGGTATGTTTCACGGTCGAACGGATCGTAAACTCCTTCAATTGTTTCCAGTTCTTCCCGCAATTCATTGGCAGGACTATCTCCAACCAATTCATCCAATTCAGCTGAATGAATATCCGAAAGGGACACGATATCTGTTGAGATCTTGGTTTTATTTGCCGCAAACAGGTTTATATTTTTGTCGTAGATGTTATAAACTCCCTGGAAACGATCTCCCATTCCGATTGGCCATGCCAAAGGTCGAACATGAATATCCAAGGAAGATTCCAATTCATCCAGCAATTCAAACGGATCTTTTCCGTCGCGGTCCATTTTATTGATAAAAATGATCACCGGAGTTTTCCGCATGCGACAAACTTCCATCAAACGTTTGGTTTGTTCCTCCACCCCGTTTGCACAGTCGATCACCAAAATCACACTGTCGACCGCAGTCAATGTTCTGTAAGTATCTTCCGCAAAGTCCTTGTGACCGGGAGTATCCAAAATATTGATCTGTTTTCCGGAATATTCAAAAGCCATTACGGAAGTTGCAACGGAAATTCCACGTTGCTTTTCAATTTCCATGAAATCCGAAGTAGCCGATTTCTTGATTTTATTGTTCTTAACAGCACCCGCAGATTGAATTGCACCACCAAAAAGCAGGAGCTTTTCAGTCAATGTTGTTTTACCTGCATCGGGATGCGAGATAATTCCAAAGGTTCTTCGCTTTTCAATTTCTACTTCGTTGCTCATGATTGCTGTTTTACGGGTGCAAAAGTAGTTCAAAAAGTGGGAATTTAAAAGTGAAAAGTAGAGTCAAGGCTATTGGGGGTTAGAGACAAGACTTTCAGTTGGAGATTATTTCAACTGATAGGAAAGAAGAATTTCATGACTTCCGTTATTCGCAATTGAACTGGAAGTATTGTAACTACTGATCCAAAATTCATAAGCATAAGCCAGTCTGAATTTCCCTGCGATATCGTAACCGATCATTGGTCCCACATTATAAGTTCCTCCTTTGGAAGGAACACTTGCTGTTGCGCCAAACCACAAGCGGTCTTTCCATGTTGCCAATAAGGCCAGTGAAGAACATACAGAGGTTTTTCCATCGCTGTAGGATTGAAGTCTTGGTGTCAGTTTCCAGTTTTCCCCCAACCCAAAGGTATAATCTGCAAATACCCAAAGGTGAGCCCTGTTTTTATATGGGAAATCGTCATCATCGAATTGAGCCCCGTTCAGCTGTGTCATACTTACTCCGACATTCCATTTTTCTGAGTGCAGGGCAATTCCGAAATCACATTGAAAAACCGGATCGTAATTTCGTGTCGTGTATTGTGGTTCCGGAGTAGAAAAAACCAATTTCGAAGCATCGAATCTTAAGGTTTTCAATCCTGCCGAAGCTCCCAGAGACAAAAACATTTTTTTGATCGGAATATGATAAGCGTATGACAACAGAGCCGTGTGCGATTTATTCAACCCGATTACATCGTACTCATAACTCACTCCTACTCCGCTGTTAATCGAATCAAGTTTCATGGCATAATTCAGCCACAAAGTAGTCGGAGCGCCATTAATCTTCGTCCATTGATTTCTCCACTGAGCATTTGCGTGATGTTTGTAAACAGCTCCCGTCATTGCCGGATTGGTATGCATATAATTGTTCCAAAAGAATGCACTTCGGGGTTCCTGCTGCCCAAAAACGCTTTGAGAGAAGCTTAAAACAAGTGTAATAATGATCCGATTTTTAGGTAATTTCATCGTGTTCAGATTTTGCATGCGAACATAGTAAAAACAGATTAATTATCTTCGTCGAATGAAAGTTTCTATAGATTCATCGTGGGAAAAGGCCCTTCAGAAGTCATTTGACTCGCCTTACTTTGAAAATCTGGTTCGTTTTGTCAAAGAAGAATACAATCGTTTTCCGACTCAGATTTTTCCGGAAGGGAAATACATTTTCCGTGCATTTGACAGCTGTCCGTTCGATCAGATCAAGGTTGTGATTTTAGGTCAGGATCCTTATCCGACAAGAGGTCATGCTCATGGGTTGTGTTTCAGCTGCGACTCTCATGTGCGGCCATTGCCCAAAAGTTTACAGAACATTTTCAAAGAGCTGGAAGATGATTTGGGAATCAAAGCTCCGGCAAACGGCGATTTGAATCATTGGGCCAATCAGGGAGTTTTGCTTTTAAATTCGCTATTAACCGTTCGCGAAGGTCAACCACTTTCTCACGCAAATCAAGGTTGGGAACGCTTCACCGATGAAGTGATTGAAACAATCAACAATGAACTGGATGGTGTTATTTTTGTTTTATGGGGCTCTCCGGCTCAGGCGAAAGCTTCACGGGTTAACACCAACAAACATATTATTCTGAAAGCACCTCATCCCTCTCCACTATCGGCTTATCGCGGATTTTTCGGAAGCAAGCCCTTTTCAAGAATCAATGAGATTTTGGTTCAACGGGGAGAGACTCCGATTAAGTGGGCTTGAAGGGTGTGCTGAGATGAGCTTCGCGCGCTCACATGGATATACACCAAAAAAAGTTAGTCACCCTTCTAGGGTTTATAACCCTAGAACAATTTTTGGGTTTTAAAATGAACGTTTTTTTGTTGGATTTCCCAATCCTTCATTTTAATTTCATTCTAAAATCACATTCATGGAAGCAACATTCATCTATCACATTCACAATTCTTCCGTTCAACCGGAATTACTGTTCAGACAAGCAGAAGATTACACCTTATTTCAAACAAAAATTCAAAAATACATCGATCCAATCGGACAGTTACACGCATTGAAATTATCACCAACCGAATTTCATCTCGTAATTGAATTCAATGATCTTCGGATCTTAAAAGGTCAGGCAAAGCAATCTTTTCAATCAAACAAATTTTTAAGTCGTAAAATGTCTGATCTATTCAATAGCTACGCCCAATCATATAATAAAAAGCATCATCGAAAAGGTGCTCTTTTTCAAAAGAACTTCAAACGTTCCGAAATACTCGACAACGAACATCTGGAAGAAGTTTTAGAAGAGTTTGCTTCTGAGTAAACTTTCCGGGTCTTTCGTTTCACCTTATTTTACATAAAACCTTACTTTTGCATTGATGAATTTGCAAAATGATTTGATCTTACGCGCTGCAAAAGGCGAAGATATTGAAAGATACCCTGTTTGGTTAATGCGTCAGGCGGGCAGAATTTTACCTGAATACCGTGCCGTACGAGAAAGCGTCAGCGGATTCAAAGAATTGGTTGAAACTCCTGCTTTGGCGGCAGAAGTAACTATTCAGCCGGTAGATATTCTGGATGTGGATGCTGCAATCATCTTTTCGGACATTTTAGTTGTTCCGGAAGCGATGAACATTCCTTACCAGATGGTCGAAAAAAGAGGTCCCTGGTTTGAACACACCATTCGTTCGGAAGAAGAGGCAAAACGTCTCGAATTTGATTTCGATGTGGAAGATCGTTTGGGTTATGTTCTGGAAGCAATCAAACTAACCGTCAAACAATTGAACGGGCGTGTTCCTGTAATCGGATTTGCCGGTGCTCCATGGACTATTTTGTGTTACATGGTAGAAGGGCACGGTTCCAAAACATTCAGCGAAGCACGGAAACTTTTGTACACAAATCCAGCTTTGGCACATAGATTGTTACAGCACATCACAGATGTTACAATTGCGTATTTAAAAGCGCAGGTTAAAGCCGGAGCAAGTATGATACAAGTTTTCGATTCATGGGCTGGAATTTTAGGAACGGAGCAGTACGCGACTTTTTCGATTCCTTATTTATCTCAAATTGCATCCGCAATTGAGAATGTTCCGGTGACTTTGTTCTCGAAAGGTGCTTTTGCTTCGATTCCTGCTTTGGCAAAATTAGATTGTAACACGATTGGGCTCGACTGGAACATGGATATTCCCGCTATGAGGTCTTTGATCGGAGATTCACGAACGCTTCAAGGTAATTTAGATCCTTGTGCATTGTATGGTTCTCACCAAAGTATTGAAACAGAAACAATAAAAATGTTAAATTCGTTCGGCAATAATCAAAGACATATTGTTAACTTAGGCCACGGTGTTTATCCGGATGTCGACCCAGAAAAGGTTAAAACATTCATTAAAACTGTAAAATCTTATGAAACCAAATAGTATGAAGCTAAGACAACTTGTTGCATTAAGTGCTTTAATCGGATTACCATTTATTGCAGCTGCACAAAAGGGAGATAACCTTGTAGACAATGGAGGATTTGAGTCCAATGCAGGAAAACCTAAAAAACTGGGACAGATCGATTTGGCTGCAGGTTGGAAATCTCCGACAGGTGCCAGAGCAGATTATTTCTTAAGTGACTCAAAAGTTCCGGAGGTAGGTGCTCCTGAAAATGCTTTTGGAAAAGAAGCTCCGAAAGAAGGTGAAAACTATGCCGGAATTGTAGCTTTCTCCTACGGAAACAAAATGCCGAGAACATACATTATGACCAAATTAAAAACACCTTTGAAAAAAGATGTTACATATTGTATCTCGTTCTACGTTTCCATGTCTGAAGCATCGAAGTACGCTTGCAACCAAATCGGAGCAAATATTTCGAAGAAAGAATTCGGTACGGACCAAAAAGTTCACCTGATCGATCAAACTCAAATTCAGCACCCGGATAATAAAGTATTCAATGCTTCTTACAGCTGGGAAAAAGTATGTGCTTCATACAAAGCTGAAGGTGGTGAGAAATTTTTGACGATTGGAAACTTCACGAAAGATGAAGATACCAAGTACGAAACAAACAAGAAACCGAAAGATTCAAAAATCACACAAATCGTCGGAGCTTATTATTACATCGATGATGTGGTAGTTACAATGCTTGACAAAGACGAAGAGTGTCAGTGTTACACGGATGACAAAGACAAAAACGAAATGTCTACAACTGTTTATATGAAACAAGTTGCGGATAACGACAAAATGTCTACAAAAGATCGTATCGAAAAACAAGAAGTTTATTTCGGATTCGGAAAAACGTTTTTGACTCCTCAGGCAAAAGCTGCTCTTGACATTGTTGCGAAGGTACTTACTGAAAACCCAACGATGACTATCACCGTAATCGGACACAATAACGCGGAAGAGGATAAACTTGCTGAAAAGAAAGATTTCTACTCCGATATGGATACGAAACGGAATCAGGCAGTGAAGGAATACTTGATTTCGAAAGGAATTAATGCTTCGAGATTGAGATCAGAAAGCAAAGGAAGTGATGTTCCAAGTCCTGAGATCAAAGAAACAGATGATGATGATCTGAAACTTGCTAAAGGGCGAAGAGTCATTTTCGTAGTGAACTAATACTCGTTCGTAGTTAATAAACTTATTTGAAAACCATCCGTAAACCAACGGGTGGTTTTCTTTTTTAAACTGAAATGGAAATCAATTACCCCGTATTTAGAAAATTAGAAGGTTTCGGCAGATACTATAAAATCGAAAGCCCGGATCTTTTCATTGAAGTCTCCATCCTGAACGGAAAGCCTCATTATCAATCCATCAAAGCCATTCAGTATCCCGAAAAACTGCGCATTCAGGATATGATTTCCTGTGAGTTTAGTTTCAAAGAAATGAGTACAGAGGAAATCGAAACGTATTTTCCATAGACTTTTCTCGCAATATCAGATGATGAAATTCATGATCTGTACTCAAATAAGCTGCGTGTTCGCGATCCCGATAGCTATCGGAATGAACAGCCCAATATTCATAAGGGATTCAGCGTTTTTCTTTATCAAAAAACGGAACTGATTTCAAAAAATCCCGGTATGCAGTTTTCCAATAAAAAATCCATCCGCCTCTCGACGAATGGATCTCCCGTAATTGTTTTCGTTCTATTTAGTTCAATACAATCTTCGATGTTTTCGATCCGATCTGAATCAGATAAATTCCTTTTTTAACGGAAGTGAAATCCAGTTGAGAAACTCCGGAAGAAACTTGCTCTTCGGCAACCAAAGCACCATTCAGATCAATCAATTTCACTGTTCCGGAAAAATTACTTGTTACACTAATCATTCCATTCGAAGGGTTCGGGCTGATCCGGAACAGGTTTTCAGAGCTTTCCTGCACATCCAATGTAGAAGGATCGGAATGATCCCATTTTCTCAAAAACAACCAAACCTCAATCATTTCTTCGATGTCATTCATTGGTTTATACAGGTAAACGTGGTCTGCTCCGTTAAATCTCCACAATTCCAATGAAGCAACAGGATTACAGTTATCATAAACAAAACGGTCAATTGTAATCGTATCCGTTCCGGTATCCGGAAGACGAGTAGAATCTGCCGTAGCAGCACAACCGTGAACTCCTCTCCAGAAATCGATTGTTTGAGGAACCAGGCTCAAAGACGGCAGCGCCGATCCGTTGTAAGGAACAGTTCCGTCTGCAGTTCCGTGCAAATGAATTACCGGCGTTTTGTAAGTCGGTACACACGAAGAGATATCCGAAGTCGGCATGGTTCCCGCCATTGCTCCAATTGCAGCAATTCGTTGATTCATCAAACAAGCCATGTGATGAGACATAATTGATCCCATCGAAAACCCGGTAGCATAAACACGTGCAGGATTCACATTGAAATCCGTCAACCCGCGATTGATCAGTTCATGCATGAAACCAATATCATCTGCTGTACTTCCAAGCAAAGTTCCATTGTTCCATCCGGCCATTCCGAAATTATTGTTTACAGCCTGAGGATATACGGCAATAACTCTTGCGGTATCCGCAATATTATTGAATCCTGCAGAAACCATATCCGCACTGGTTCCTCCCAAACCATGAAGAATGATAATCATATCCGGACTTTCGGTCTGAGCATTGAATCCTGCCGGAATGTACAATTTGTAGGATCTTGTTACCCCGTTAATTGAAATTGTTTCATTGGTAAGCTGAGCAAATGCCGTTGAGGCACCAACTACCAATAAGGATAGTAGTGTAAAGAATTTATTCATAGTAGATTAATTTATCCAAAAATAAATTAATTAATTTTAGTCGGAACAAAAATTTGACAAGCGGTGTTAAAATTCTCAACTTTTTTAATTGTGTTTATTTTAGTGGCTTCGTGCACACTTTCGGGTGAACAGGAAAACAGATTAAATAAACAATTATCCAAATATATCAAGGCGCATAATGACAATAATACGCTCGAGTATGCCGGATTAACGCATCCGCTTGTGGTAAAATATTACACCTCGCTTGGAGATTCGAGCTTTATTGCTCACTTTAGCAATGAGATAGAGAAAAACGGAGTGGTTTTCAGCAATGTTTTATTTCGTGAAATGAAGAGCGACGGAAACTGGATTGAACGAAAATACACTGTTCGCAAAGAATCATTTGAAGAGAAGAACAAAGCATACGAACTGTACGCCATTTCTTCAGATGGAGGCGAAAACTGGTTTTTTCTGAATGAAGAAGATTATTTTCAACAAAAGATTCCTCTGAAAAGGCGGCTTTTTTCAAAATAAGACATGAAACAACTTTTACTACTACTATTATTCACTTGTTCCGGACTGCTATCTTTCAGTCAGGGATGGAATCCGGTTGGAGCAAGATCTGTTGCACTTGCCAATGCCAGTGTTTGTCTGGACGATGTTTGGGCATATCATCACAATCCGGGAGCCGCAGCCTCAATCCGAACAATTTCTATCGGTGCATATTACGAAACGCGGTTTTTGACCAAAGAATTGCAAACGCAGGCTTTGACCTTTGCCATTCCATTGAAAGTCGGGGTCATTTCTGCCGGAGCACAATTTTTCGGGTACGAGCAATACCGGAATACACGCGCCGGATTAGGCTACAGCATGAAGTTTACAGATTTTCTTCAGCTTGGCGTTCAGGGAAACATTCAAACTCTAAGGCTTGGAGGCAATTACGGATCAACAATCAGCGGAACAATTGAAGCCGGATTATTGGCCAAAGTTTCCGAAAAATGGAGTATTGGTATTTCAGTGATGAATATCGGCAGGCAGCGAATCAATCCGATTAATGATCGGTTTGCAACAATCATGCGCGCCGGTTGCCAGTACAAACCTTCCAAAAAAGTTTCCATTTTTGCCGAAGTCGAAAAACAAATCATTACCAAAATCTCTTTCAAAGGAGCAGTTGAATATCAGCCGGTAAAACCCCTGTACATTCGCATCGGAGCGCAAAGTGCACCAATGGAATTCTCTTTGGGATTCGGATACAAAGTTTCAGGATTCTCCATTGATCTCGGCTCAAAATATCACCAAACATTGGGCTGGTCGCCAAACATCGGGTTGAATTATCAATTGAAAGAACATGAAAAAAAATAGGCTCTTACTTATTTTTTTCTTCTTCTTCAGTTTCTGGTCCTTTGGTCAGGAACGAAACGAAATTATTCAGCAGCGCGTCGAGTTTATCGCCGAACAATCGGAATCTGAAGAACTGGATCTGACAAATATTTTTGATCAACTCAACTATTTCTTTGACCACCCGATCAACCTGAATAATACAAACCCGGATGAATTGAGATCACTCGGACTTTTAACCGAAGTTCAGATTACGGACGTGCTTCTTCACATCGAAAGATTCGGAAAATTCATCAGTATTTATGAACTGCAATCACTCAAATACTGGGATTTAAACACCATTTCTCTGGTTCTTCCCTTCATTAGGGTTGACGATCGTCTGGAAAATCTGCACATTACATTCAAAGACGCGATAAAAAACGGAAACATTGAATGGTTTACACGATATCAGCGGACTCCGGAGCGAAAGAAAGGCTACACTCCTGTTTCAGATTCTATTCTGAACAATTCAAACGGGTATTATCACGGGAATGCTGACAAATATTATACGCGTTTGCGCTACACCTATCGCACCAATATCAGTTTGGGATTCACCGCAGAAAAAGATCCCGGCGAAGAATTTTTCAAAGGTTCACAAAAAAACGGCTTCGATTTCTATTCGTTTCACGCGTTCTACAAAGGTGGAAAATACATTCGGGCAGTAGCCGCCGGAGATTATCAAATTCAAATTGGTCAGGGACTCAACACCTGGAGTGGTTATGCTTTCGGGAAAAGTGCGGATATTTTTTCATCCAAAAAAGCGGCCAATCTTCTACGTCCTTATACTTCTGTGGATGAAAATCGCTTTTTCCGCGGTGGAGCAGCCATTATCGGATACAAAAAATGGAATCTGCTTACGTTCTATAGCCACAAAAAAGTCGACGGAACAGGAATTGCCGATTCCTTAACGGATGATCTGGAATTTGTCACGACCATTGATCTTTCCGGGCTGCATCGTACAAACAGCGAGATTGCCAAGAAAAACCGCTTGAAGGAACAAGTGATCGGAAATTACCTGAGCTACAATTCAACCCGGTTTAATGCAGGAATAGCAATCGTCAATCAACAATACGATCAGCCCTTACTGAGAGATACACTTCCCTACAGTTTGTACGCTTTCAGAGGAAAGAACACAACTGCCATAAGCGGCGATTACAATTTCGTGATCAAAAATCTGAACTTTTTCGGGGAAGTTTCTTACAGTACGCACTCCAAATCTTTTGCTCAGCTTCACGGTTTGATGGCCATTCTCGACCCAAGTGTTTCCATTTCTGTGATCTACCGCAATTATTCCAAAGGATATTACAGTTTTTACAACAACGGATTTTCAGAAGGAAGCAACACTCAAAATGAAACGGGCTTATTCTCCGGGATCAAACTAAAACTGGCCCCTGCCTGGTCGGTAAGTTCTTACGTCGATTTTTTTCGTTTTCCCTGGTTGAAATATCAGGTTGATGCTCCATCCAAAGGATATGAATTTTTAGTTCAACCGACCTACAAACCAAATAAAGTGCTGGAAATTTACGGTCGTTTCAGACAACAGGTCAGACAAAAGAATTCCAGAGATTCCGACGGATCAATCACTCCGATAGAAAATGTTGTGCAGAATAATTACCGCTTGAACCTTTCTTATAAGGTATTGGAAAGCTTCACCATTAAAAGCAGATTGGAATATGTGACCATCAACCGGAAGAGCAATCCTGCGGAAGGCGGATGGATTTTCACGCAGGATTTTCTGTTCAAACCTAAAAACCTGCCCTTCGATCTGACTTTGCGTTATGCTCTTTTCGACACCGACAGTTATGATTCGCGCATCTACACTTTCGAGAACAATGCCCAATATGTGTTTTCTATTCCTGCATATTATTATCAGGGATCACGGGCTTATGCACTTGTTCGTTTCACCTTTCTGAGACATTGCAACTTATGGATTCGTTACGGTGTTTACTTGTATTCGAACAAAAACGCCATCAGTTCCGGTGCGGAAGAGATTAAAGGATCAAAAAAGTCAGATATTACAGTTCAGCTGAGAGTGAATTTTTAATCCGTTTGTTCAAATTGAATATTTGAACTTTTTGAAAGATTCAAAACCTTTCTTTTACGCAAACATCTTTCCTTCTTTTACATATTCTTTCCGGATACCTTCGATCAGATTTCGGCGACTGATTTCCTTAGCTCCTTCTTCAGCCGTTTTCAAGCAGGCAAATTGAACGACATTGACGATATTCGCCCCACTGAGATTGTAAGTACGGGCAATCTGATCAATTGAAATTTCCTTTTGCAAAGCCAGATTCTTAGGCAGAATATCGTCCCAAAGCAATAATCTTTCTGCGGCTCCCGGCATATCATATTCAATCATCGACTGGAAACGGCGTGTAAATGCTGTATCGAGGTTACTTTTCAAATTGGAAGCCAGAATCACCAATCCGGGATGATTTTCAATGCGCTGCAATAAATAGGAAACCTCCTGATTTGCATATTTATCATGTGCATCGCGCACACTCGTTCGCTTACCAAATACCGCGTCAGCTTCATCGAAGAAAAGAATCCACTCTTTATTAGCGGCCTTATCAAACAAGCGGGAAAGGTTTTTTTCTGTTTCACCGATGTATTTGGAAACTACCAGAGACAGATCAATCCGGTAAACATCCCGGCCGGTGTATTTTCCAAGCAATGTTGCCGTAAGCGTTTTTCCCGTTCCCGGAGCTCCGTAAAACAACACCCGATAACCCGGTTTTATTTTCCCTGCAAGTCCCCATTCGTTAAGTAACTGATCCTGATGTTTCAGCCAGGATTGAATTTCCATGATCTGATCAAGTGTCTTTTTATGCAGTACCAAATTTTCCCATTCGAGGCTCGTCTCAATAAGTTGGGCAGGAAATCCGGCTCCCATTCGTGGTTTCTGCACTGCTCCTGTCGTAATAACATCTACATATTCTTCGTCAATGACCAATCTGCCGCTCATTCGGGGTTCAAAAGCAGCAACATCTTCAAACGAAAGGATTCCGTTATTAAACAGATGGGACTCAACTTGAAAATAACGCAGAAGACGCATTCTTGTTTCCAGGTCTTTTCCCGCAAGTAAATAAAGTAAGGTATCTCCGGTAGGGAAAAACAATTCCCGGTTTTTCCCTCTTACGAGTCCCATTTCAGGAAATTCCTTCCCTTGCGGCAAATAGGCAGAAAGCAGTTCGGGCAATAATTCCGGCTGCATATGAGGTGAAAGCGCCAATGTAAGAGCTACTAAATCTATTTCGGTGAGCACTCCCTGGACCGGAATTGCTTTTAAAGTTTCTTCTGTAAGAAATGAATTGATATCAGGAAATTCGGCTTCTTCATCAAATTGAACGGTTTTCATTCGATAATGGACAATTTCGCTCAGAAAAAGGAAAAGCTGCTCCCAGGTAGCAACAGAAGTGATTGCTTTTTTATTTAACATTGTGAATTTGGTTTGTGATTTAAGTTATGGATAAAATGGATTCTTATTATATTGAATCCATTTTTAAAGATAATGTAAAAATCGGAATAAAAGAAGCGATTTGGTGCCTTGAAAAAAAATGTTTTTTTGTTTTAAAGAACATAAATAGTTTACGATCTTCTGCCCTTATCTTTGTTTCAGAAAGAACAATAATCCAACTAAATCATCGTTTAATACCTACACAATAATACAAACAAAAAACCTAAAAAATTACTTTAAAAAAAACCGCTAAAAATTTGGATATAAACAAAATACCACTTATCTTTCACTCGGCTAAACAAAGTCATCTTTCCAGTTTTTATAGTCAACATACTGACTTAGCTTTTCCAGGAGCTATAGAGAAAATAAATTTACTTTTCGCGGAATTGGTTTTTCCGATTCAACGAAAGTAGACGGTTTTGAATTTTGCATGTTCGATCCTTTTTAAGATTGTTCAAGTGGATTTCTTTGCCAGAAACTGTTATCGCATTTATGGAAAACGAGAGAACACATTATCGATAGATAACCTGCACTCGCGCACCGCATGAATCACTGTCAGGTGTGTTTTCATTTCACTTTTCCATTGCTTGTTTCTGCAGAACGGGCTGATAACAAAAACGAGAAAAATAAGGACTTTCGGGCATGTGTATTGAAAGTATTTTTTTGCAGTACTGGAAGCTGCGGAAAATATGGACAAAATATGTGTTTCCGGCAACGATTGATCATTTCAGGACAATCTGGAAATGTTCCGAATTTATTGATTAATGCTTTTTAGCAAGATGCTAATCGCAGAAAAGACAACTGTTCACTGACAGAATCGACTCCGGTTTTTGAGACATTAAACCTCAATCTCCATGTCTCTTTTCGCAATGACGTTTCCTGCTAATTAAAAGTTCATCGAAAGTCCTGCTTTTTCTCCTTAACAACCGATTTCAGCGGTCATTTTAAGTTTCCAAACCAACAATTTTAAGACATCGTATTTAATAACCACAAAACACACTATCATGATTTACGAAGCACTGTATATTTTGATTGGAGAACTGAACAGCTACCTATCCAGCCAGGGGCTTGAAGAAGATGTTGTTCTTGACAATATTGCATTTGTCGAGAATGAAGCCGATTCAACCCAGCCAATGGCAGATAAAGTTGTCTTGACCCTGCTCAATTTAAACGAGGAAGTTACCATGCGAAACCTTCCAAACAATCGGATAGAAAGCAATAAGATAGCCTACCGCAACAATAAAATCAACCTGAACCTGTACATCCTGTTCAGTTCGAATAAAACCGGTTACGATATCTCTTTGAAGTATCTTTCACGGATTCTGGAATTTTTTCAGGGAAAGAGTGTTTTCACTCAGTCCAACACCAACTTCGATCATTCCGACCCGATTCTGGGAGCTATGGGTGATTTTCGATACACACTGGAGTTGTATACCCCGACTTTCGAAAACCTCAATTATATCTGGGGAACACTTGGCGGCCGGCAACTACCCAGTGCACTCTATAAAATGAGTTTAGTTGTGATCGACAGGGAAGCGACATTGAATGAGTCTCCGAAGATCATAGAAAACATTGGAAACATTAGTGTAACCACCTGATTTAACCTAAAATATGAGCTATTCACAAACATACCGGACTCTTTTTGAGTTGCAGGTACTTCACGAGTATTATCTGAACAGTGGTCCCGATTCTTTCAGGGGCATGGATCCGCAACAACAGCGGCTGATGTTCAAAAACTATGCTTTCAACGGCTTTCTTCAGGTTATTCCAACGGCTCAAACCCGTAAAATCATGGAGAATCAGAAATTGCTTTTGCATGCTGATAAACACGGCTTGAAAGTTATTTCCCTGATTGAGGAAACAGCGCCCGGAGCACCGGCTAAACCGTTTATTCCATTGGCGAATGATCTGGAACTGCATTTTCTGGTGAAGATTAACGATCCCGCTTTTGAGATTTATACGGATCTGACACTTGTAAAAAATGAGCTGTTCTTTTTCTCAAACATTCTACCTCCGGATACAGAACCTGGTTTTCCTTTTCTGCCTACAGCTGAAGAGCAGGAAACAACACCTACCTACATTTCTGATGCGTACAGGCTCGTTTATTCCGGCAATCCCGGAGAACCCAACAGATCTAAGGAAGTGGTGGAAATGCTTCGGATCTCCAGAGAAGATCAGATCGGGCTACTGGGAGTAGTTGTACTCCGGATGCATGGTGTCACTCATCAAATCACCGATAACAACGAAAAAGTTCCTGCAAATCCGGCCACTTTCGTAATGGAGTTCGCCAACCGCAGCACTATCTGGAAATATTACTTTCAAAACTCTGATTATTATGCAGAAACAACGAGTCCAAAACCGCTCACCCGAAACGGTTACATCGTAATTGACCCACCACAGCTTATCCTTCGAAACAAAGATCCGGAGATTCTATCCGAAGATTATGAATTCGATCTGGCTCCGCACTACTACCCCGCGCCGGATGTCCAAAAAGCTGAAATTGAAGCGGGGATTTTTTATTCAGTAATTTATATCTAAACACAATAAACAATGGCGTTAACATTAAATACACCAGGCGTTTACGTGGAAGAAGTCAACTTACTTCCACCGTCAGTTGCTCAAGTAGCGACCGCAATTCCGGCCTTTATCGGGTACACGGAAAAAGCATTAGCATTGGATGGTTCACCTTTAAGACCAGATCTGAATGCTCCTCCAGTTCCTGTAAGGATTACATCTATGCTGGACTATGAAACTCAGTTCGGAAAAGCTCAGAATCAAGCCGGAATTACCGTATCTGTATCAGACAGCGGAATCAGCGCTGACCTGCCACCTGCAAGCAGAAGTAAGTTCCTGATGTACTATTCGGTACAAATGTACTTTGCAAATGGAGGCGGACCATGCTACATCGTATCTGTGGATGATGGCTACGCAACACCTCCGAGTGTGCCGATTATCAAAACAGGACTAACAGTACTTGAGAAAGAAGACGAACCGACTTTAATCGTTCTGACAGACGTCACATCGCTTGCACCATCGGATGCTTATTCACTATACAATGATGCTTTGGCTCAGTGTAATAAACTGCAAGATCGCTTCACAATTATTGACGTTGCCATGAGTGATCTTACAACGGTAAATACAACCGCCGATTTCTTGAATCTGCGCACTTTCATCTCCGGTAATGCGGAATATGCCAAATACGGTGCTGCATATTATCCTTATCTGAAAAGTATCCTTGATTACCAATATGATGAAGCGGCTGTTGCTGTTAACATTACTTCATCAGGTGATTTCGGAGCTGAAGTACAAGCTATTTCAGCAGGCCCTGTAACAACAATTAAAGGTCTTTTGACAGGATACATTGCGGATCTGGGAGCAATAGCTCCAACGATGGCCAATGTGACAAATCTCCGCAACAAAGTATTGGAAATCTCCAATTCATGTACATCACTTATCGGATCATTGACCGAGATGGTAAATATCGGACGTGGTGTAATTGCAAGTAATACCGGTGATCCGGATCTTCCTGCCTTACTTGCTGCAACCAATTCCCTTGATACGTGGGTTACAAATAACCCGGAACTACTCAATTTTAATTTGAGTCAGGATTTGGATACGCTTAATGAGGCAAGTAACAATACAGAAGTTGCAGATGCAAAAACTGACATCACTGCAACTTTAACTACTGCTGATATTGTTACCAACATCACTACTATCCAGAATACAAATGGAGATATCGCGGATTTGATTTTAGCTTTGGTTCCGTTTTCATCTTCTACAAGCACTACAAATCTTGGAGCTTTGAAAATCAGCAACAACGCACTTTACAACAGTGTTAAAACTGCAGTAGGTCAAGTTCCTGTATTATTACCTCCAAGTTCATCCATCGCAGGCGTTTATGTTCGCACGGATGCTACGAGTGGTGTTTGGAAAGCACCTGCAAATACCAGCCTGAATTACATTCTCGGACCAAACTACATCATTTCAAATGATTTGCAGGACGGGATGAACGTTGACACGGTTGCAGGGAAATCCATCAATGCCATCCGACCATTTACAGGTAAAGGTACGCTTGTTTGGGGGGCTCGTACTTTGAACGGTAACAGCACAGAATGGAAATACATCTCCGTGCGCCGTTTCTACAACATGGTGGAAGAATCCGTTAAAAAAGCAACCGAAGGTTTCGTATTCCAGGCAAATGATGCCAACACATGGGTACAGGTTCGCGCTATGATCGAGAACTTCCTGATCCTTCAATGGAAAGCCGGAGCACTTGCCGGAGCTAAACCGGAGCATGCATTCTATGTGAAAGTTGGGCTTGGGGCAACCATGACAGCCGATGATGTATTGAATGGTCGTATGATCGTGGAAATCGGAATGGCAGTAGTAAGACCAGCTGAATTCATCGTTCTGCGTTTCTCGCACATGATGCAACAATCATAATAGTAATCACTAACGACAAAATAACAACAAAATTATGGCAACATATCCATTATCCAAGTTTCACTTTCAGGTAGAATGGGGAGGAACGAAAATAGGTTTCACAGAGATCTCCGGGCTTGATTCCGAGTTGGAAGTAATCGAATACCGTCAGGGAGCAAGTCCTGAATACAGCAAAATTAAAATGCCCGGACTTCGCAAATTCTCAAACATCACTCTTAAAAGAGGAATGTTTCAGGGAGACAACGAATACTACGATTGGTTGAACTCTGTTCAGATGAATACCATCGAACGCCGCGATATTACGATTTCGCTTTTGAATCAGGATCACGAACCGGTTGTAATTTGGAAAGTGCGTAATGCATTCCCTACAAAAGTGCAATCTACCGACTTGAAAGCAGATGGTAACGAAGTAGCTATCGAATCGATGGAAATAGTACACGAAGGTTTAACTATTCAAAACGACTGATCATGATCAACTACTATCCACCCCGGGGATTTCATTTCCAGGTTCAGTTTCTTAACAAGCAGTTCGCAGTTATCGACTCGATGTTTCAATCCGTTTCGGGGCTTTCTGCCAGTGTTGAAATAACGGAAGTAGTTGAAGGAGGCGAAAACCGCTTCAAACACAAATTGCCTCAGAGCGTCAGGTTTCCGAACCTGGTGCTCAAACGAGGCATGGTTCCCGACTCCACTCTGCTCCGTTGGTGCAACAGTGCCATCGAGAGTTTTGAATTTGCTCCCATGGATCTGTTAATCATTCTGATGAATGACAAGATGTTACCGCTCAAAACCTGGAATATCAAAGGAGCACTTCCTGTAAAATGCGAAGTATCCGAATTCAATGCAGAGAGCAGCAACATCGTGATAGAAACTATTGAACTGACTTACAAGTATTTCACCATTCCGGCTGTTGCCCTTTAAATAGCCGGTCATTATCTGAACCATTATGCCAATAGAAATCAAAGAACTGCACGTACGGATTCAGGTCAACGATGACCAATCAAAAAAGGATCAAAAACCAGAACAATCAATGGATGAACTGATGGACACATGTCTGAATGAAGTTTTTACAATTATAAACGACAAAAAAGAACGATAATGGGACCAATAATAAACATGAAAGATGGGGCGACGGGCAAGCTTCAGAAACTGACCATTCAGGCTTATTCGGATCCCGAATACAAAAAAAAAGTACCGGATGGTTTGTTTACAACACTTATAAATCCGGAAAAATTCATTCTGAATCACAAAGTAGAATACATTGTTCCTGACTCAACAAAGGATACAACTCCTCCATATTACCAGAATACACCACCTTCAGATATTGAACTTGAATTTTTGTTTGACGATACAGGTGTATTTGATGAACATTCCAATTTCAGTATTCTGGAAGGACGAAAAACACAAGGAGTAGAAGCTGACATTCAGAAATTCATGAAGCTTGCTTATACGATTAATTCGGACATACACCGACCTAATTACCTTGAAATAAGTTGGGGAGTTCTGCAATTCCAGGGTGTTTTGTCAGAGATCTCGATCGAATACAAACTCTTTGCTCCTGATGCCAAACCGCTGCGCGCCATTGCCAAGACAAAGTTCAGAAAATTCATCGAACCGAAAAAGGCTGCCGCTGAATCCAATCTTAAGTCACCTGATTTGACACACATTCGGGTTGTAGAAGAAGGTGATAATTTACCATTGATGACTCAACGCATTTACGGCGATTCAAAATATTACCTGGAAGTAGCTCGTGTAAACAAACTGACTGCTTTCCGAAAATTGAAAGCAGGACAACGACTATTCTTTCCACCTATTCAAAAACCTAGCTAATGAACAATACCGGAAACATACAAACAGGCAAAAGTCCCGATCTTGTTACTCACCAAATCCTGGTAGAAGAACACGAGATTCCGGGAACATATCCGGTCTTGTCCATATCTGTTCGTAAAGAATTTAACCGGATTGCTACCGCACGTATTACACTTTATGAAGGTACACCTGCCGACCAGAATTTCCAGATCAGCAACAGTGATTTTTTCGTTCCCGGCAAAAAAATCCAGATAAATGCAGGCTATCATTCCGATAACAAAATGATTTTCAAAGGTATTATTATCCGGCATTCGGTGAAAGTACGCAACGGAAAATCATCACTTACGGTTGAATGTAAAGACGAAGCAGTAAAAATGACTGTCGGGAGAAAATCGAAGTTCTTCTATGATAGTAAGGACAGCGATGTGTTCGATGAACTAATCAAGGCATACAGTCTCGAAAAAAAGATAGAAAAAACCAATTATCAGCATGAAAAGCTGGTACAATATAATGCCTCCGACTGGGATTTCCTGGTATCCAGAGCACAAGCCAATGGAATGGTTTGCTTCACCGATAACGGAAAAATACTGATCAGCAAACCTGATCCAGGACAGGACCCATTGGAAACAGTAGCTTACGGAATGACCATTATGGAGTTTGATGCTGAAATTGATGCACGGAACCAATTTTCAAAAGTGACGGCTTACAGCTGGAATCAGGCAGATCAGGAAATCAGCAAGATCGAAGCAAACGGGCAACCCGCAAAAACAAATGGGAACCTTGATTCTCAGCAACTGGCAAAAGTAATCGGTTTGAAAGATCTGGAGCTAAAGTCAGGCGGTAACATGAACGAGACAGAAGCTCAGGATTGGGCCAACTCCAAAATGCTGTTCCAGCAGATGGCAAAAGTACGGGGACGTGTACGATTTCAGGGAATTGACAAAGTAAAACCCGGAACAGTATTGAAACTGGAAGGTGTCAGTGACCGATTCAACGGAAATATTTTTGTATCCGGCGTGCAGCATAACATTACCAGCGGACTTTGGACGGTTGATGCACAATTTGGGTTGGATCCGGTGTGGTTTTCGGAAACGTATGACATTACCGATATGCCCGCTTCAGGTTTACTGCCGGCGGTAAGAGGGTTGCAATACGGTGTTGTTTCGCAATTAGAAGAAGATCCGCAGGGAGAATCCCGCATTATGGTGAAAATACCCATTGTAAACAGCGACGAACAAGGCATCTGGTGTCGTGTGGCAACACTTGACGCAGGTGAAAACCGGGGATCATTCTTCCTGCCTGAAATCGGTGACGAAGTGTTGGTTGGGTTTATCAACGAAGATCCAAACAATGCTGTAATCGTCGGGATGCTGAACAGCAGTGCTAAACCTGCACCATTGACAGCCGAAGATGCAAACAACATCAAAGGTTTTGTAACCCGCAGTGAGATGAAGTTTTTGTTTGATGACGATAAGAAATCAATTACAATTGAAACACCGGCAGGCAAAAAAGTCATTATTGATGAAGACGCTGGAGAAATCACTCTGCAGGACGAGAACTCCAATACAGTGAAACTAAGCAGCGACGGGATTTCAATTGAAAGCGGAAAAGACCTGATCATGAAAGCAAAAGGTGATGTTACGATTGAAGGAATGAATATTGAAATCACCGGACAAGCAGAAGTCAAAGCCTCCGGAAATGCAGGAACAGAAGTAAGTTCCAGTGCTACGACAACAATCAAAGGTTCAATCGTTCAAATTAACTGATCATGGGACAACCGGCAGCACGCGTAACGGACACACACGTTTGTCCCATGGTAACAGGAAATGTTCCGCATGTCGGAGGGCCAATTCTTCCGGCAGGTGAACCAACAGTATTGATTGGCGGAATGCCGGCAGCCCGCATGGGAGACATGGCAGTCTGTTCCGGTCCTCCGGATACGATAACCGGCGGATCAGCAACTGTTCTGATCGGTGGAAAACCAGCCGCCAGAATGACAGATACAACCGCTCATGGCGGAACAATCGTTGCCGGTTTGGCAACAGTATTAATCGGATAATAATTAACAACATGGAAATAAACGAATCATTCTTAGGAACAGGCTGGAGTTTTCCTCCGAGTTTTGACAAAACGTCTCGTTTTGTCCGGATGAGTTCGGACGAAAAAGATATCATGGAAAGCTTACAGGTATTGTTATCTACCAGACCAGGTGAACGCATCATGGTACCAGGTTACGGCTGCTCTCTGGAAACGCTTCTTTTCGAATCGATCAACCTGACACTAACCACACAGATTACGGAAATAATCCGTACGGCAATTCTTTACTACGAACCAAGAATTGACCTGGAAAGCATCACTCTCGACGAGGAATATATTCTGGACGGACGGATCGACATCATTATAGATTACCGCATTCGCACCACGAATTCCAGACAAAACATGGTCTATCCATTCTACCGCAACGAAGGAAATGATATTTCATACACTAAAACCGGAGTCATATGAGCAATTGTAACGACATAGCAGACGTTCTCAAAAGGAACGGACTCGACCAATCGATGCGCTACGACCGTTCGCTCGATCCGGAAAACCTGAAATTGATGGGGTTTGGTTTGGAAGACTGGATGAAATTTGCATACAATTTTGCAAAAGATGTCAATTATTTCAACGAATCAAATGATACGAATCCGGATGGTGACTGGCAGGATTTCTTCCCTGATTTTGCAGGCATTAAATCGCTGATCGACAACCTCGAAAGCACTGACAAACTAACACCTCACTTAACGCTTTTCCTGTGTTTTCTAGAACTGATCAGTAAATCCACAACAAGGTTAAACGGCTATACAAAACGTCATCTTGACTTTTACTATTCGGAAGTTCTGCACTTGAATCATCTCAAAGAAGAACCCGATAGTGTAAATGTCATTTTTGAACTTGCGCGTGCTTTTTCGCAGGAAAAAATTGCTGCTGGAACCGAGCTTGACGGGGACAAAGATACCACAGACGTAACCCGCATTTATCAGTTGAAAGATGAAATGGTTCTGAACCAGGCTAAAATAGGAAGTGTCAAAACGGTATACAATGCGCCGGATGCTTCCGCAAACAATGGCTATGGAATAAAGGCTGCCAATGAAGCTTCCACCTACGATGGTGCCGGAGCAAAATTTCCGGGCGAAGATTCCAGCTGGTATCCGTTCGGTTATGCAGGTACTCCTGATTCGCGGCCGGAACAGGCTGATGCACGCCTTGGTTTTGCGGTTGCTTCCCATACACTGGAATTATCAGAAGGAAGACGTCAGATTGTTGTTCAGGCATTATTTGCCGGTACACTATTGCAACTGACAGAAGCAACCGACCCCTCATTCGTTTCCATCTATTACACCGGAGCAAAAGGATGGGTAGGTCCGATTTCACTTTCTGCTGCCACTATTACGATCAATGAAAATAGCGGAGCTCCTCAAAACTACACAACAGGTGTGAACGGACAATGGTTAACCATGTGCCTCGATTTACAACCCGAAGAGGAAGCGGTGGTTAAATACAACCAGGCTATTCACGGAGGAAATTATACTACGGACCAACCTGTTTTCCGCTTTGAAGTGGCAACAGATGAATTCGGAGGTTATGATTTGTATCGTTTCCTTTCGGAGCCGATTACAAAAATCAGATTAAAGGTAAATGTCATCGGTATGCGGGCATTGACCATTGAAAGTGACACGGGAACTCTGAACGTAAAAAAACCCTTCTATGCATTTACAACGAATCCTGTAAAAGGATCTGCGTTTTCAGTCTTTCATCAGGAAGTGTTCAGTAAAAAATGGAAGCATATCGGTGTTAACCTTCACTGGAAAAACACACCGGACGATTTCAAAACCTACTACGAAGGATATGACAGATCCTTTTTAGGAACAGTGACCCAGGAATGGTTCAACGCAATCATTCCGATACAGCAAAACACTTCAAATGCAAGACTGGCTGGTGGTACGGCAGGAGCACAACAGGCACCTTTGAATATCCGATTTCAGGATTACTATACGAACATTGTAGGAGGAAACAACTATTTCAAAGCAAGTTCCTGGATCTACTCCAACGGAGACTGGAACGGCCCGATACAAAATACGATTCAGTTATTTGTACCTAACGGAGCCGAACCGACTGAATTTGAAACCACTTTCGGAGTTTCCAACAACAGTTTCGATGTCAATACCTCCGGGCCTGTTCGTCTGACGCTCAACCAATCATTTTTACAGGAAATTTATCCGCGGATCTATTCACTGGCGATGATGAGTACCAATCCGAATGTGCCTATTCCGAATCAACCTTACATTCCGTTTGCAGATGCCATTTCACTGAACTACTCGGCTGTAGATGAACTGAATCTGTTTCCGGAAAATGAACAATCCTTTACCGACCGCACCGTTCAATTGTTTCACCTCCACCCTTTCGGAGAATCGGAAGAGCATGCTTTTTTGAAAACATCCTTTAACGGAAAAAGTCCGGAATGCAGCCTGACCCCGGTCTACTGTAAAGGAGGCGAATTGTTTATCGGGTTGGAAAACGCTGCAACGCTGCAACAGGTTTCTTTACTCATTCAGGTATTGGAAGGATCTGAAAACCCGCTCGCAGACTCATTTAACGGAGCTCAGAAGGTACATTGGTCGATCCTTTGCGACAACAATTGGAAAAAACTCGATTCCACCTTAATGCTGGTGAATGAAACGGATAACTTTTTGCAATCCGGATTGGTCAAATTCAAGATTCCGGCAGAAGCAAGTGCAAACAATACCCTGCTTCCTCCCGGTATGTTCTGGATTCGTGCAAAAATGTACAAAACCTATGATGCAGTATGCCGCATGCTCGGGATATTCGGTCAGGCAGCCACGGCTGTTTTCGATGACAGAGGCAATGATCTTCTGCACCTTGAAAAGGGTCTTCCGGCAGGTACAATCAGTAAATTGGTATCGCGAATTGCAACCGTCAAATCGGTCTCTCAACCTTATAATTCTTTCGGAGGAAGAGCTGCAGAAAGTGACACTCAGTATTACAAACGCATCAGTGAGCGATTGAGACACAAAAACCGGGCAATCAATTTATGGGATTATGAGCATCTTGTTCTTCAGAATTTTCCTGAGGTTTACAAAGTCAAATGCCTGACTCACACCTGTGATTGCTCCTTTCAATCACCGGGAAATGTAACTCTGGTTGTTATTCCAGATACACTTCACAGAAATGTCTTTGACCGCTACCAACCCAGAGTTAGTAAAGCCACTCTCAATCGCATCGAAACATTTATTTCGGAATTAAACTCACTGCATGTCAATACACACGTGATCAATCCTGATTATGAAGAAGTCAAAGTCTCACTGAAAGTACGTTTCTATCCACAATTCGATGAAGCGCTGTATATCGACAAACTCAATGAAGACATTACACGATTCCTTTCGCCATGGGCTTTTGCTGAACGCGAAAATATCGATTTCGGCGGGAAACTGCATCTCAGTGTATTGATTGATTATGTAGAAGAACTGCCTTATGTAGATTATCTGCAGGATGTGAAGCTTTATCAGAAAGGCGCTGCTTCTACGGTTGCAGAACCATCTTCACCAAAAGCAATTCTGGTATCTGCTAAACAACACGAAATTTCGACCGCTATATACTCATGTTCCACTCCTAACACAGAAACTGAACAATGTCAACTTTAAAAAACAGTATCACAATTTCCCGAGATACCTCTACGGAAAACGATCTCGACTTTGAATACCTGCGACGCATTGGAATACAACACATTGCTTCGATAGGTGGAGGGCTCTGGACGGATTACAACGAGCACGACCCGGGAATTACGATTCTCGAAATGCTCAGTTATGCCATTACCGACCTGGGCAACCGGATCAATATTTCCATGCCGGATCTATTGACCGGGCCAAACGGCAGTGCTCCTATCTCTCAACAATTTTATACCGCCAGCCAAATTCTGCCCAATCGTGCGCTTACAGCTCTTGACTATCGCAAATTATTCATCGATATGGATGGTGTCCGCAATTGCTGGATTATCCCCTACGAAGTAAAAGTGTATGCCGATTGCAAGGAAGGATTACTGTCTTACAGTCCGGATATGTTTCCGAATTTACTTCCTGAAGACCGTGCAGAATTTAACCTGAAAGGCTTGAATCGGATTCTGGTGGATTTCGATGTAGATCAAAACGATCCGCAGCGTCAACAGAAGATCGATGCCATTAAAGCTCAGATCAAAGACAAGTACCATGCGAACCGCAACTTATGCGAAGATCTGGTAAAAATCGATGAAATTGAAGAACAAGCGATCTCCGTTTGTGCGCAAGTAGGTCTGGAAAATGAGGCCGACGAAGAGGAAGTAAACGCACGTATCCGTTTTGCAATAGAAGGCTATTTCTCTCCGGGTGTTCATTTCTATTCGTTGAAACAGATGCTCGCACGAGGTTATCGCATGGATGAAATTTTTGAAGGACCTCTTCTTGAAAGCGGATTTATTGATACTGCGGAACTAAAGCAAGCTTCGCTTCGAAAAGAAGTGCGTTTATCCGATATTATCAGCTTGATCATGGATATTCCGGGAGTGAAACAGATAACGGACATTTCGATAGGAAACTGCTCCGGAACGAATGATCCGAATACCTGGCTGATCTGTATTGATTCGAACAAACGACCTGCACTTTGCACTAAAAGTGTGTTCAATTACCGGAAAGACAATCTTCCTGTAAGTGTCAATGAGAAACGTTCCGAAGAGATTTTCAAGAAATTAAAAGCCGATGAAGATGCATACAACGACCTTGCTGCAATTGATCGTTTTCCTGAGATTCCTTCCGGGGAGTTTCTGGATACCGGCTGGTACACAACGATTCAGAACGATTTTCCCGATACCTATGGCATCGGACAGGAAGGATTGGCATCTTCTGCTAAAACAGAACGCCGCTCCCAGGCAAAACAGCTCAAGGCCTATTTATTGTTTTTTGACCAGATTCTTGCCTCCTATTTTGCTCATCTGGAAAATGCAAAAGACCTTTTATCCGTTAATCCGCAGGTTTCAAACACCTACTTCACGCAAGCAGTTGCAGATATCAGCGACTTCACCGAATTGGTGAATAACTATCCTCAGAACGACGATACCCTGTTATCAGAACAATTGTTCGACGGGTTGACTGACGATGTTGCACGCCGAAATGAATTACTCGACCATTTGCTGTCTCGCTTTGCAGAAAATTTCAGCACGTATGCCTTCGTCATGAAAGAGCTCTACGGATCTTTCACCAGTGAAATGGTTTTGAAATCCAAAGAAATTTTCCTGCGCGAATATGTCACACTGAGCAGTGAGCGCGGACTCGGATTCAATTACTACCACCAGCCGGCTTCGGAATTGTGGGACACCGGAAATGTATCCGGAGTAGAAAAACGGGTAGCAAGACTTTCCGGCATGAAAAACTATTTCCGGCGCAACCTTTCGGATTCGTTCATTGAGATTTACGAGCAAAGTCCCGGAGTTTTCAAATGGCGCATCAGAAATGGTTCCGGAACGGTCATTCTATCTTCAGAAAACACGTATCCGAGTCATAAGAAAGCAATCAATAATTTGTATTTCGCCGTATTGCAACTCATTGAAAGCAGCGAAGAAAAGATCGAGGATGCTTTCGACATGGGCATTGTCGCGGATCAGGTGGTGGATAACATTCAGATGAAAGTATCGGGAGGCGGCAATTTCTATTTTGCGGTCATCAACCCCGAACTTCCGGATACCGATCCTAATTATGTCGTTGCCAAACAACTGATCTATTTTCCAACGGCGCCGGACATGGAAGTTTCTCTGCTGGAAACCATTCGTTTCATGAAATATGATTTCACAGAAGAGGGAGGATTCGCAGTTGAACAGATTTTGCTTCGACCGGACAGTGATTATCCCATGACTCCACCTGAGTTTTTCCTTCCTTTTTGTGCAGACAATTGCAAGGAATCCTGTTGTGGTATCGACCCCTACTCGTTCAGAGTAAGTTTTGTACTTCCGGGTTATACTCAACGGTTTTCAGACATTCACTTCAGAGACTTTATGGAGGAACTCATCCGGGAAGAACTGCCTTCACACATTTTAGCCAAAATATGCTGGATCGGTTCCCGAAAAGGTGAAGTTCCCAACCCCGATAATCAATTGCTTCAATTTGAATCAGCATACAAAAAGTATCTCATTGCAAAATCACCGCTTGATTCATTCCACCCGGAAGACGAACTGAAGGATCTGATAGAAATTCTGACACACCTGCACAGCATTTATCCAACCGGAAAATTACATAACTGTGAGGAGGAAGAAGAAGACCAGGATGATGATATCATTCTCGGAAGAACAAAATTAGGAACATTATAATTAAAGAAATAAGCAAAAAATATGGAAACAAAGTTGACCACAATCACGCCCTCATACCGTTCATTTGTACCGGACCAGATACTTACTGCGGGCCAGTTGAATGAATTCCTGAACTACTTCGAAGATCAGGACCGCCTTTCGCGCATTTTTCTCAGCGGAGTCGGAATTGTATGCGGATTCAAGATCGGATTCAATGCAAACTCAAATGGAGAATTAGTCATCTCGCAAGGTGCAGGTGTATCAACCGATGGTGATTTTTTTAAACTGTCAAAGCCCGATACTTCTGACCCCGAGTTGGAAAACATCGATATTTCGGAATTACGCTTCACACATTATCGTGCTTTTGACGACAGTAATGCGAAGTATAAACCTTTCTTCTGGAAAACTATCAACGGCTCCGATGTACAGATCAATCTTTGGGAAGCAGTTCCTTCAGATCAGGTCATTCCGTCAGATCAGACAATCATATCCAGACCAGACCTCGAAAAGCTGGTTGTGTTATTGTATCTTGAAAGTTATCCCGAAGATCCGAGCGCTTGTACGGGTATTGATTGCGAAAATCTGGGAATTAAAAACATCCGCAAGCTGCGTGTATTATTCGTTTCTAACTCGGATGCAGAATATATTCTTTCAAACGATTCGATTTTCAATGCCAATTACCTCATCTCAACCTATCTGAATCTGGATGAAGTAGCTCTTCAGCGTGTAACGGTAAATGCTACCAACTCGGCAAGCTTTGCAACTTTACGTTCGAACTACCTCTCCGCTATTCAAGCTGAAAACACCATTGAAAAACTCAAAAACGGGTTTACCAGTATGCTCGGTAAATTGGGAATGAGCAGTGAAGCTTCATTTATCTCAAATGGACTGGCACAATTGTTTGGAAACGGTGCTAACTATCCGCAACTGTATTTCCAATACCGCTATGATCTATTGCGTGATATTGTGAATACATACAACGAATTGAAAGATATTTTCATGGATAGTATCTGTTCCTGCAATCCGAGTATTCGCTCATTTCCAAAGCACTTGATGCTTGGAAGGCTTGTTCCGGTGCAAGAAGATCAGTATCTGAAAAAATATCGCCATGATTTCTATAAATCGCCGATTCTCAAAGACGAGAAGAACTGGTGCGAGCGATTCAAATTGTATGTGCAACGTACCATCGAAATGCTGAGTTCCTTCAATACAGAGATTGGAACAGGTGAAATTCGCATTACTCCTTCATCTTATCGTTCTCCGATAGAAGACAAGGCAATTCCTTTTTACTACGGAACTCAAAATTTCCAGCGATTACTCGATACCTGGAACTATGATAAATACAAAGTTCACAAGCAAAACCGAAATCTGAGTTACCATAAAGCATTCCTTGATCCTTCAGGCCCGATTCAATTTCCATTGAACTACAATCTTGAGCCGCATAACTTCCTGAATATTGAAGGACATCAGGGTTATACATATCAGGTTGCGATGCAACAGATTGATAATCTGAAAAAGCAATATGGTTTGGCATTTGATACAAAAGCACTTGGTATCACCATCAATGTCAATGATCCGATCAATATGGCCGATTATGCCTGTCATTTTGAAGATCTGCAGATCATGCTGGATGCCTGGACACAGGAACACGAGTGCTTGCTTGGTAAAGTCTCTAAATATTATTCTGCTTTCAGCACGATTGATCCCACTCAAAACTATCTGGTTGAGGAATACATTTACCCGACAGTCGCAAGTGTTTCCACTAACGATCCTGAATTAAGACAAAGCGTTAATAACGTTGTAAAGGATAACTTGTATACGGCCGAAGAATCTTTGGGAGTCATTATGCTTCCGGTTTTTGACCAATTTCAGGGATGTTCCGGAAATGATATCGCCATACAGGTAGACCGTCAAATTGACCGTTTCAATTATGGTGTCGAAATGAAAGATATTGTAGAAGCTACTCTGAAAGGCCCGAATGAAGTTCTTGCTCATGCATACGTCATGATGGACAAACGCCCTGCAACACTTGCAGATGTACTTCCCAGCGTTGTTCAATCCGTCAATGCAAGCGCTACGAATCTGTGCGGTGCTGCACGGAAAACGTTTACCAGAGCCGTAAAGGTAAACCTGGAGAAAGAAGTTCGTACAATGCTCTATAATTTGGCACAAGACAGCACAGCTATCTGCTGCAGCGCAGAAAAACTACAATTGATCTATGAAGAGATTGAGCGTCGTAAAAAAGATATTCTGATCGGTTTGAGCCTTGCAAAATTCCAGGAGCAGCATCCGGGAATGGAGCATCTTGCCGGAGCACATCAGGGAGATACTTTCCTTTTGGTATACATCCGGAATGCCGTGAATGGTATTGCAGCAAATACAGTGATAGCCGATTTCACATTGCCGTATCTGTGTTGTTCAGATTGCAGACCGGTAGGATTTATCATGCCTGAAGTTGTCGCAGATCTTCGTTTATCAAGCAGTAAAATCTGCCTGAAAGCAAAAGAAAACGCGATCATTGAAATGTATCGTTATCCAACCGACGGAGTTGTGGAAATCATCCCAAGTATTCCGGGACTTTCTGCTGTCGGAGACCAATTGAAAATCGATTCAACAAAAATTCCGGAAACAGCTTACGGTCAGACAATTCACTTTACATTAAACGGACATCAGACCAATGCAGAGCTTACGCTGAATAAAGCTACAGAAGCTACGCTCATAGCACCTCCGAATCCGATTACGAGTTTAGCCGTTACTTTTGACTGTCAGCTTCTTGCAAACACAAACCCAAATGATTTCACATACTTCTGGGATTTCGGTGACGGAACAACAGCAACAATTAAATCTCCGACACATACGTATTCGGCACCTATAAATATGGCAATGGTTAAGCTTACAGTTGCTTCCGTTACAGGCGATGATTGTCCGCTGACAACAGAAAGAGTATTGCAATTCGATATTAATAACAACTGGCCGCCGGATCCTGTTGTATGCAAGCTGGAATCAGGAGCATACTTAGCTGCTCAAAAAGCTCAATACGAACAAATCCTTTCAGAAATGGGTCTGGGTGGAGCTGCCGGAGGAGGTTTATCCTCTGCTTCTGCAAGTTTTCAGGGAACCATTGAGAATTTCACCAAATTCTATGCAGATCTGAATGACGACATGCCCGGATATCAGGCTGGAAATTACAACAATACCGTTGGTCCGAATGTACAAGGCATCGCGAATGGTTTGTTTGAGGAAATCGTTCTGAATCATGCAGAAGGTGCCAGTGTTGCGCAACTGGTACAGCTTTATCACAATCTGATGCGATCCAGTATTTCTATTGCCCGTTGTCAGGAGGAAAACATGTTTATCCAGAGCCCTATCATCTCGATGATCAACACATTCACGAATCAAATGAATCCGGCTATGTCACCATCGCTTCCGTCCATGAATATTGCTTCAGGTACTCCGGATAATTTTAATTTCCTGAATGAAGTACTGACTCAGCGTGAAAAGAATTCGGGGTCGTGGAAAGCTGTCACATCTCTTTTATCCGTTGTTGTTTGGAAACCATAAGCTCTAAAAGCTAATTAAAAATGAGTACAGAATCTTCACATATCGTCCATAAGCTTATCGTAGAAGTTGAAACCAACTCCAAAGAAAAAGGCTATGCTCTGAAAGATGACGCTGCCGGATTTGTATCCGGCAGCCTGTCTCCTGCATTGGAAGAATTGTTTGAAGAACTGGAAAAAAAACTCAACGGAAAGGTGCTTACTCTTGACCGTCTTTCGGTGGATATTTCTGCTAAAACATCGGATCTGACTCATGGCGACATTCACCGGTTGATAAGCGCTGCTATTGAGGAAGAAATCAAAGAAAGAATTTCTGTTGTCCCGGAATCAATTACTGAAAACGTACAGAAAACAGCTCACAAACACGAATTACGATCTGAACAAGGTCCGGATTCACATCAACAGCTGATTTCTGTAACAAAAAGGCAGCTGCAATCTGTTTTCCATTTCCTGAAAACCGGCACAAGACCCTGGTGGCTTCCTGACAATGCTTCTTTAAGCAACTTAATGAAAACCTCCAGCTTGCTGGAACTCGCTCGTACAGATTTGGAAACACTCATACAGGAGCTTCAGTACAACAATTCGGAAACTTTTCTGAAACGTATGCTGCTTCAGCTTCCGGAATCCGTATTGATCGAGTGGTTTACACGAGCTTTTCATTTTCCGGCAGAACTTCCTGAAACCATACAGAAAGTAACGATAAGCATTCCAAATGGCGAGCTCAAAAAAAGGTGGTGGACAGTTCTGTTAAATGCTTTTCAGGAGTATCGCCGAAAGGGAAGCCTATCAGTTGATAAAATCGAACAACTGATAGGTTTATCAGCCTACAGGCAGGAATCCGATCCGGAAACCATTCGGGCATTTGTGACCTCTGTTACCGGACAGGAGATTTCTCTTAGCCGGGAAAGAATACTTCAGGTCATACAGGAAAACGATGAGAAACAACGATCCGCTCCGACTCAAGAAAACGATGAAACTGCCGGTAAAAGGGATAAAACAGGAACAATGGAGCTTTACACTCCGGTTGAAAATGCCGGACTGATCCTCCTCCATCCATTTCTGAATCCCTTTCTCACGGAGGTTGGTCTGTTGAAAGATAATCAACTCAGCGATCCGGAATTGACAGCACATGTTCTGCACTTTCTGGCAACAGGAAACGAAAATGCCTGGGAACACGAGCTTCAGTTTGAAAAGTTCCTCTGCGGAATCCCGCCGGATGAACCTATTCAGCAAGAACGGCTTATCTCTGACGAAATAAAAGAAGAAGCCGGAAAATTGCTTGCTGCCGTATTGGAACATTGGAAAACACTGAAAAGTGATGATCCCGATCTGCTTCGCTTTGAGTTTTTGCAGCGTGAAGCCAAGATCATCATAGAAGAATATCAAGGTACACGGTTGGTATTCGAACGAAAAGCGCAGGATATCCTGCTCGAAAGCCTTCCCTGGAATCTGGGAATTGTAAAAATCGACTGGCGGAAAGATCTGCTATTTGTAGAATGGTAATTAAAACACAAAAATGAAGACGAAAGTTGATACTCCTGATAAATCATCCGGTTCTCCTTTTAGGAGTCGGGGCCGCGATCCTTTTGCGGTGCAGGCAAAACTGTCCGTCAATCAGCCTGGTGACCAGCACGAAGCTGAAGCAGACTCTGCGGCTGATCGTGTCGTAAGCGGTTCTTCACCTGCCGGTACTTCTGCTTCCGGCGATCCGGCATCTGTTCAGTTAAAACCGATTGCTCAGACCGTTACTCCATACATTCAGCGGAAAGAAGGGCCGGACCAAATGGGACAGCTCGATATTGAAGGTACGGAAGATCAAATGAGCGACGTTAAGCACGAAGGAGCAATTCAGCGCAAAGAAGAAGACGAACCGGTTCAAAGAATGGAAGAAGGAGGTTCTGAACCTGAACCTTCGGAAGAAGCTGAAGTTGAAGAACCAGACACAGAAGAAGCTGAAGAAACAGAGGCTCCGGAAGAAGGTGGAGATGAAGGTGTTCAAATGAAGGAAGACGAAGACGCTCCCGTTCAAACCAAACGATTCGATCAGGCACCTCCTGCTCCTTCCAATAACATTGGCTCACAACTTAAAAATTCAAAAGGACAAGGAAGTCCGCTTCCTTCGGATGTAAAAACAGAAATGGAAACTGGCTTTGGTGCCGATTTCAGTAATGTCAAAGTTCATACAGGAACTCAGGCCGCCGAAATGAACCAATCACTCAGAGCCAAAGCCTTTACGAATAAAGGAGATATTTATTTTAATCAGGGGAATTTTGATCCGGCATCCAAGGATGGAAAATTCCTATTGGCTCACGAGCTTACCCATACGATTCAACAAGGTGCAGCCACACCAAAAGCAGACTTGAAACAAGATCCTGCACAACAGGCAGAAACTGCTCCCAAAGACAAAAAAGAAGCACAGGCACTTACTGAAACCGAAGCTTCTACATTGAAGGTCGTAGCACCTGAATCCAAAGGAGCAGCCGTTCCTCCTGCGGCAAAAGAAGGAAAAGCAGCCGACCCTAAAACAGGAAAAAAAGATAAAAACGGAAAAACTGTCGAAGAGGAAGAGGCTTCCACGGAAGAAGAAGCTCCGGAAAAGAAAAAGCCGGATCCGAAATCAGATCCGAATTTCATGGAAGTGACAAAGAATATTGCTGTCACAGCCGATCAACAATCTGCGCACCAACCGGCAGGAGAACTTTCTGAAGATTCTCAGGAAGCGGCACTTTCTCCGGGCAATGAACGCGAAAGTATCGCACAGGCTGATCAGGTTGATGAAATGGAAGAAGCTGAACCAAAACCATTCAACGCAGACGCCTTTAAGGCTAAACTCATGGAACGGATTGCAAGCATGCAGCTTCCGGAAAATCAGGATCAGGCCGATAAATTTGAGGAAAACAATAACATTGACGAAGTCAATCAGCAAGCGATAGGAGATGTAAACTCTGAAAAAGATGCTTCTGTAGGACCTGTTGCAGAAACAAGTCAGGCAGCTCCGCAAACAGATAAAGTTCCTGAACGCAAGACCGTTCCACTCAAACCACTTCAGAAAGGAAAAAAACCGGGTGATGTCGGGGCTGCAAAAGCCGTTCCTCCAAAACGCGGAGAAGAAGAAATCAGTCAGCCTCTGCAAGAACAAACAGCTGAAGTAGATCAGCGCATGGCTGAAAACGAGGTGACGGATCAACAATTGGAAAAATCCGAAGAACCGAAATTCACTCAGGCACTCGATAGTAAAAAAGACGCAAAAGCAAAAGCAGACGATGCTCCCAAAAACTTCCGCCAGAAGGAAGACGCGACTTTACAGGGAAGTGCAACCAAATCCAGCGCAGCAAGCAAGGAAGAACTCACCGGTATGCACGCTATGCGAGGCGGGGCATTCCAGAAAGTCATGGGCAATCAAAAAGTCACAGGTAAGAAAGATACCAGTGAACGTGAACGCATTGCCGGCGATATCAACGCCATCTATGAAACAACCAAAAAGGATGTAGAAGGTATTCTGGACACACTCGAAGAACGCGTAGCATCTATGTTCGAAGTAACGGCTGAAAAAGCAAAATCGGTCTTTGAAAAGTATATCGAAACAAAAATGGCCTGGTATAAAGCCAAGCGCTATGGCGGGGTGGATGGTCCTCTGAAATGGGGATGGGATCTTTTTGCCGGTTTGCCGGACGAAGTGAATGAATTCTTTGTTGAAGGTAAAAAAGTGTTTGCCAAAGTGATGGAAGCAGGAATTACGGTCATTGCAACGGTTGTTGCCAGTGAACTCAACCGTGCTCAGAGCCGCATCAAACAAGGTAAAACAGATGTTACCAAATACGTTGAAAGTCTTCCTAAAAACCTGCGTCATCTTGGAAAAGAGGCTGCAAGCGAAATTCAGGAAAAATTCTCTGCGCTGCAGGAAGATGTCAACAGCCGTGAAGAAGCATTAATCGAGACAATTGCTCAGGAATATGTAGCAGCAGTACAGGAAGTGGATGAGCGCATTGAAGAAATGAAAGCCGCCAACCGCGGACTCATCGATGCTGTAATGGGCTTCATCAACGGAGTGATCGAAACGATCATGAAACTGAAAGAAATGATCACCAACCTGTTCGCAGCTATCAAGAGCGTGATCGGTGTGATTATGGCAGATCCGATCGGTTTCATGGGCAATCTCTTCGATGGAATCGGAAAAGGAATCGATGCTTTCAAGGCCAATATTCAACAGCATTTGCTTGGAGGTTTATTGGAATGGCTCACCGGTTCACTCGGACCAATAGGAATCACCATGCCGAAAGACATTTTCAGCCTCAGTGGTATTTTCAATCTGGTATTACAGGTACTTGGTCTCGGCTGGGATTACATCCGCGTGAAGGCTGTGAAAATGATGGGAGAACCAGTCGTAAAAGCACTTGAAGGAGGTTTTGACATGTTCAAGATTTTTGCCTCCAAGGGTATCGATGGAATCTGGGAATTCCTCAAAGATAAATTTACCGACCTGAAAGAAACGGTGATCGATGCGATCAAGGATATGTTGATTACGCAGGTTATCCAGGCAGGGATCAAATGGCTCTTGAGTTTATTAATTCCCGGAGCCGGATTCATCAAAGCCATTATGGCTATTAAGGATCTGATTGTATTCTTTGTGGAATCGGCAATTATGTTGATCCCGGCTCTTACAGAAGCAATTCTGGCTCTTGCTGTGGGTTCTGTGGCTGGTGTAGCAAAAGCAATTGAATTCGGTTTAGCGAAACTCATCGGACTGGTCATCAACCTCTTTGCAAAACTCATTGGTTTAGGCGGACTCTCCAAAAAAGTACAGGCTATTTTCAAAAAGATCCGCAAACGGGTGGATAAAGCAGTCAACAAAATGCTTAAAAAGGCGAAGAAAGCCGGTAGAAAGCTGCTTAGCAAGTTGAATAGTGGTAAAAAAGGTTCTGCTAAAAAGATTAAAGAAGAAAACAAGAACGGGAAACCGGAGGAATTGACTGCAAAGGATAAAGAACTGCATAAAAAAATAGTAAAATCTATTAAAAAGCAATTAAGTGAGGGCTCTAAAGAGGGGGAATCATTCGAGAAATTCTACAAAAGAAAGGAAAAAGAGGCAGAAACGCTTGAGGATAAATATCAACCAACATTGAAAAAAGGTATTAATTTAGACATTAAGCTAAGCTCATTAGATCAAGATAAGAAAGACAATGATGTCGATTTTAATATCAGTATAGCTCCGAATACTGAAAAAGACAAAGGGGAATCTAAATTTGAGGAAGTTGATTTACCTAAAAAAGGACAAGCATATTTACTCAGAGAATCCGACCCTCGTCATTTTAAAGTAGTTTTATACACGGGTGACATGTATGATCTTGGAATATATCCACGCAGAAACAATGAAATATTCATCAGGACCACAGACTTAAGAGGACAAAAGGTAAATGTAGAAAAAGAAAAAGAACGAGGGAAGAATATTGCAATCGTAAATGTTAACATCAAAGGTGTTAATAATTTGAACGAAAGTAAAATGAATACGATTATTGCAGAATATAAAGAGATGGACTACGAAATAGGTGTAACAGACTGTTTCTCATTTGCTTTAGACATACTAGTTGGCAAATTAAGCGCCGGAATTAAAAAACCAATAGGAAATGACAATGATGAAAGGTTCGAGCATGTAAGAGACAATTTAAAGAAATAAATAATGATTGATTTTATAAAAAAAATAGAACAGAATTTTGACATTCACATAATTCATTCTCATGAACCCTTGAGAGGAAAAAACACATTTGATCTTGATGAAAATGAAAACATTAAAAGCCTTACCTTAAAAAAGGTGAAGTTAACGAACTTGGATGTTTTATTACCTATAGCAAATCATTTAACAGAATTATCGGTTGAATTTTGTGAAATTGAAACTCTAAAAACCTTGTTTTTTTTTCAAAACCTAAGTAAACTCAAATTAAGCTATAATCCTTTTCAATCAATAGAAATTGAACATTTGAATTCCTTAAAAAATCTTAAATGCTTAGAATTAAACGGAACGAATATTAATGACACGACTCCACTCAAGGATTTAATCTCTTTGGAAAGATTAGCTATTAGTGGTTTAGATCAATTACTAGAGGTTAAAGGGCTTGAAAATTTAGAACTATTAAAAGATCTCGAACTTGATCACAGTCGAATTGATAGTATTGAGAAAATTGCGGTTAATGAGAATATTCGCTCCATTAGTTTGCGATCAGGAAAAATTCCTAAAATATCAGGAGTTGAAAAGTATCCCAATCTAACTGAGCTTATTATTGCAAGCAATCCAATTACTCAAATTGAGAAAATTAGTCATCTGACGCAGTTAAAAACACTCAATATTTCATCTACATGGATTAATAAAATTGAAGGCTTAGATCATTTAACCAATCTGGAAATACTTGATTTAAGTAATCAATACCTTGAGAAAATTGAAGGATTGGATTGTTTGATAAAACTAAGACAATTAAACTTATCGGAAAACAAACTTCGCAAAGTTGAAAATTTAAACAACTTAATAAATCTAGAATATCTATTACTTGAATGTAATGACATCCATGAGTTTGATACTAGTTTCTTACACAACTTACGTTCTTCATGTTTCATTTCTTTGGTCGGTAACCCAATAAAAAAACTCGATGGCTCTATTCCTGATCATGTTAAAATACAATTTGAAACGGATCATTGGGTTCCAAAGAGTTTGTAATTTTTCTTTGTATTAATGATGCTTGATTTCATTCACATACTAGAACAGAATTTTGATATTGAAGTCATTCAATCTTTTGAACGTATTCCTTGGCAAAACACATTTGATCTTCATGAAGACGGAAGTGTTAAAAGTCTCTTTTTATACGAAGTGAACTTAAATAACTTAGATATTCTGGTGCCAATCTCGGAACAACTTCAGGAATTGTGGGTTCAGGATTGCGGTATTCAAAATTTGTCTTCTTTAAAACACTTTGGGAACTTAACAAAATTGTGTTTGGATAGCAACCCCTTATCACTTTCGACTTATGAAAACATCTGTCATCTTACCAGATTAAAGGAATTAAAGTTAGAGGGAACTACTATTGAAGATACTTCTCTATTTAGCACATTAGTTAACCTGGAAAAGTTGTATCTAGGTTATTGTAATAATCTGCTCGAAATCAATGGTCTGGAGAAATTACATTTTTTAAAACATCTAAGTCTTGAGTTCAGTCAAATCAACACGATTAAAAACATCCATCTCAATAGCAATATCGATTCCATGAACCTTAAAAATTCTGGAATTCAAAAAATATCAGACCTTGATCGATACCCCAATTTATCCATCCTTGAGCTAGCCGGAAATCCGATTTCTAAAATTGAAGGGCTTAGTACATTAAAAAAATTAAAAAGACTTATTATTTCTTCAGCATCCTTAGAAAACATTCAGGGATTGGAAGGATTAGTTAATCTGGAAGTTTTAGACTTAAGCAACAATATGTATACTAACCTGGACAAAATAACCGGATTGGATACCCTGATTAATCTGAAGCAATTAAATTTGAATGAGAACAGAATTACCAAAGTTGAAAACCTGGATAATCTGATTAATCTCGAATACATACTTCTGGATGCCAATTTAATTAGTGATTTCGATACGAGTTTTTTATTCAAGTTGCGTTCTCCTTGTTATATTTCTATGATTGATAATCCCTTGAAAGAAATCAAAGAACCAATACCAAATCATGTTGAAATACAATTTGATGCCGATCATTGGATGCCAAGAGGACTTTAAATTTAAAAGAGTACCTATGCTTGACTTCATCCACAAACTAGAAAAAAAATTTAATACCAAGATTATTCAGTCTGATGAATTAATACACGGTACAAGCAGTTTTGACCTGGACAAAGATGGTAACATTAAACACCTCTATTTGTATAAAGTAGGTTTGAGGAATTTAGACCTCATTGAGCCAATAGCTGAGAACCTGATTGATTTAACACTCGAGGGCTGCGATCTGGAGAGTCTTGGTTCCATCCAAAACTTCAAAAGTTTGGTTAGGTTCGAATTAAGTTTCAACAAAATATCGGATTCTACTCTTAAGAATATTGGTAATTTGAATAAATTAAGAGAACTTCAGCTTGATTACACTTCAATTGAGGATACCTCACCACTAGGTGAGCTCATAAATTTGGAACGATTGCATTTAAACGATTGTGACGACTTAAAAGCTGTCAAAGGTTTACAGAACCTGAAAAACTTGAGTTACCTGAACCTAAGTTCCACATTTGTTAATTCGATTGATAAAATTGATGTTCGAGATTCACTTAACTTTTTAAGTTTAAGGGATACTGTGATAAGTAGAATTTCAGGTTTGGATCGCTTCCCAAGCTTAAAAGAATTAGAAATAACCGGACAATCAATATCGAAAATAGAAGGGTTAGAAAAATCAATCTCACTTAACCGACTTAATGTATCTACAACATGTATCAGTAAAATTGAAGGATTAGAACAATTGGTAAATCTTGAAATTCTTGATCTACATTGTGCTCAAATAGAAAAAATAGAAGGTTTGGACACCTTAGTTTCATTAAAAAAATTAAATCTTTCCGAAAACAATATTCGAAAAGTTGAAAACCTCGGTAAATTAACCAATCTCGAATATATTCTACTTGATGTAAACAGAATAAAAGAGTTTGATTTGTTCTTTTTAGATAGCCTACCACCTTGTTTCATTTCTTTGGTCGGCAACCCGATAAAAAAACTTGATGGCTCTATTCCTGATCATGTCAAAATACAATTTGAAACAGATCATTGGGTACCAAGAGGCATTTAGTGCACTTTAAATTTAAAAGAGTACCTATGCTTGACTTTGTTCATAAACTGGAAAGAGAATTTGAGACTCAGATAATACAGTCCAAGGAACCAAACAGATGGCAAAACACATTTGATCTTCATGAAGACGGAAGTGTTAAAAGTCTCTTTTTATACGAAGTGAACTTAAATAACTTAGATATTCTGGTGCCAATCTCGGAACAACTTCAGGAATTGTGGGTTCAGGATTGCGGTATTCAAAATTTGTCTTCTTTAAAACACTTTGGGAACTTAACAAAATTGTGTTTGGATAGCAACCCCTTATCACTTTCAACTTATGAAAACATCTGTCATCTTACCAGATTAAAGGAATTAAAGTTAGAGGGAACTACTATTGAAGATACTTCTCTATTTAGCACATTAGTTAACCTGGAAAAGTTGTATCTAGGTTATTGTAATAATCTACTCGAAATCAATGGCCTGGAGAAATTACATTTTTTAAAACATCTAAGTCTTGAGTTCAGTCAAATCAACACGATTAAAAACATACATCTCAATAGCAATATCGATTCCATGAACCTTAAAAATTCTGGAATTCAAAAAATATCAGACCTTGATCGATACCCCAATTTATCCATCCTTGAGCTAGCCGGAAATCCGATTTCTAAAATTGAAGGGCTTAGTACATTAAAAAAATTAAAAAGACTTATTATTTCTTCAGCATCCTTAGAAAACATTCAGGGATTGGAAGGATTAGTTAATCTGGAAGTTTTAGACTTAAGCAACAATATGTATACTAACCTGGACAAAATAACCGGATTGGATACCCTGATTAATCTGAAGCAATTAAATTTGAATGAGAACAGAATTACCAAAGTTGAAAACCTGGATAATCTGATTAATCTCGAATACATACTTCTGGATGCCAATTTAATTAGTGATTTCGATACGAGTTTTTTATTCAAGTTGCGTTCTCCTTGTTATATTTCTATGATTGATAATCCCTTGAAAGAAATCAAAGAACCAATACCAAATCATGTTGAAATACAATTTGATGCCGATCATTGGATGCCAAGAGGACTTTAAATTTAAAAGAGTACCTATGCTTGACTTCATCCACAAACCAGAACAGGAATTTCCTTGAGATCATAAAACCTTACTTTATCACGAGTCTTTGAAAAACAAAATATCGGATAAACAAACCTGACAAAAACATATTTCAGATAAGCTCTTTATAAAGAGCCACACTATTCATCAAACCACTAATCCTGAATATGAAAGAAACTATTCACAAACCTGAAAAATCAAGTGGTACTCCATTTCGGAGCCGGGGAAATAATTCGTCAGGAGTACAGACGAAGTTATCTGTCAACCAGCCCGGCGACCAACACGAAACAGAAGCAGATGCTGCAGCTGATCAGGTCGTGAATGGGTCCTCTCCTACCAGCACTTCTGCTTCCGGTGATCCAGCCTCTGTTCAATTGAAACCAATTGCACAGACGATAACTCCATACGTTCAGCGTAAAGAAGCTCCGGAACAAATGGGGCAACTAGATATTGAAGGTACGGAAGATAAAATGGGTTCTGTTACAAACGAAGGAGTGATTCAACGCAAAGAAGAAGATCAACCGCTGAATAATGATCTCCCTACTCCTTCTATTCTTTTTCCCACACCGACACCGGAAGAAAACACACCACTTGATGATCAAATTCAGGAAACCAAAGGGCAAGGAAGTCCTCTCCCTATGGATACGAAATCGGAAATGGAAAGCAATTTTGGCGCCGATCTAAGCAATGTAAAAATCCATACCGGAACACAGTCCGAAAAGATGAATGGTTCCCTTGGAGCACAGGCTTTCACCAATCAAGGGGATATTTACTTCAATGCCAATAAATTTAGCCCAACCACTACTCCCGGAAAATTACTGTTGGCACATGAATTAACACATACTATTCAGCAGGGAGCCGTGCCGGTGAAACAACCTGAACAGAAAGAAGATCAATATGTTTCACAAATAGAAAACGACCCCTCATCAGCACTTCAAAATGTTGTAAAAACTCCTGAATTGCCAGTAGTAAATTCGATAGTTGAAACAACAGGTCCGAAAAAGACAAAGCAAAAGAAAACCCCTGTTAAAACAAAAACAGTACCAGTTACAGAAACAACTAAAACTCCCGTCATAGAAGAAGAGGACGAAGTTCAGCCAACAACTCAAGTTGTGGATGCCTCATTGAATCAGCCAGTAATCGATAACAATACAACGAATAACCTTTCAGAAGAGAAGCCAACAGAGCTGGAAATCGATGCGAACATCAATCAGCTGATTGCAGATTCATTCACCGATTCAAAAACAAACATACCGGTTGTGGACGAAACCACCGCAGCAACTCAGGATCTCGATCCGCAAGATGCTTCTATGCGCTCTTCCGTACGCTATAACATTGAATTGACTGCTGATCAAAAAGCCTATTTCCAGTGGAATTCGGTGCTTACAACATTCCGCGAGCTGCCGGCTCATGCAAAAGTTTCTGATTATTACCTGCAACAATGGGCACGTAAGCAACTAAGACTCGGATGGTCCTTGGGACAACCGGTTCCCGATCTCCAAAGTTTCCGGGCTTCTTACGGAGAACCACAGATCTACGAAGTGACCAAAAAGCAGGTTCCGACCTTATATGTATATGAATACGCAGCAAACAAATCCGCTGTTCGAAGTGAACTGCTCAATAAACAGGATTACAATGGATTTTGGGTTTACGTTGATTCAATTACAGGAAAAAAATCAGTATTGCAACAGCGCGACTCTTTTTCCAAATACTACGACACACATCCCATCGGACCTTCGGATGTTCAACTGGTATTTAAATTCCTGGAAAGAAATGGAGAAAAACAATCCGAAAACACAAGAACCGTTACGAAAGAAAGCAGTACGTTCCGGAAAGCAGTAGAACGCGCTCAGGATTTGCTGTTTCCGGGAGTAGTGAAAGGTTATGGTTTGTTGACACCACCGACACTTGAAGCGATCAAAACCGCACTCAAAAAATCACAAGTTGAAAAAGAGAAGAAGTTCGCAGAAGAAAATGGTGAAAAGAAATTCAAAGACGTCAACAATATCACAGGTTTGGCACAAGATCCGCCTGGTATCAGTTCCAAATCAGGTGAATGGCAGAATGGAGGTGTAAATCTCCGCAGCGTACCATTTACCCCCGAAGATGTGAAGGATAATCCTATATTTCTCAGTGAAGTAGAAAAGAGTATTCTCGAACATCTGCCATTCGGTACACGCATGACAATTTTGAGAGAAACGGTCAAAGGCAGTGATGGTAAGGATCCGGGATGGTATTGGGTTATGACCGAAACAGGTAAAGAAGGTTATGTCGCAAAACACCTGGTTCAAACAAAATTACCTGCTCCGGATGTACGTTATCACTTAGTTGGTGAGGGAGAAACGCTATTGGGAATTGCCCGGAAGTTTTATTCTCCCAAGAGCGAAGACCGCATAGGAATCGTAGAATCCAATGGAGAGTTCCGCAATTATGTCTTGGAATTGGCACGTTACAATGAAAAATGGCGTGGTGACGAGGCCGGTGCTGTTTTTGAAGCCGGATTCGATCCGAATGACCCGAAATCGTGGAAACATACCGTTGTGCGTAAAGGATTGCGTATGTGGATACCAAGTTCTGCAGAAATGTACTACCTCATCCATAAACGTCCGGAATCTCAAAAATTCGACAATACCAATTGGGCGGAAGATGGCGGACAGTGGATCATTGACAATTCTCCGGCTACTCTTATGATCAACTCCTACCTCGAGTGGTGGGCAACTATTCCGCTGGAACAACGCGAAAAAGGTGTTCAAAAATATTACAAACAGCAATTGGCACTGTATGAGAAATTGCAGGCAGATTGGAGTTGGTTGGATAACTACATCGCTCCACTCGCTCCAATTATTTCAGCGGCAGGAGCAGCGGTGAGTGTTTCCTTAATCTATGACCTGTATATCTCATTCAACATCGGGTATTTCGAATTCCTGAGTAAAAGTGATCCAAAAATGCTGGTTCTTAATACCGAACGCACCTTACGCAATCTGACCCAACTGGAACATTACAAAGGTTTGGCAATAGGTTTCGTAGAAGGTTTGTACGATTGGGGAAAAGACCTGATAGACAGTTTTGCTGCAATCGGCGAAGCAATCGGTACCATGGTTGAACTATTGGTTGATCCGGAAACCTACAAAAAAATCTCCGAGTTTGCAGGAGATGCCTTCGAATATGTTATGTCCAATACCGATGAAATCCAAAAATCATTGGAGGGTATGAACTACATGGATGTTGTGGCAGGTTTGATTGGTGGAATGCGCAGCATTCTGAAGACTAAAGGAAAAGAAATGGGGCAAGGTGCCGCACAAACATTGATGAAATTTGCAGGCGGATCACCCTATGAACAAGGGCATTCCATCGGTAAAATCATCGGATTCCTGGTACCGGAAATCGTGTTGGCAGTAGCATCTGAAGGTATTTGGGTAGCGGTAAAAGGAGCTTTAAAAGGCATGCAGCTGGTTAGCAAAATCCTCAAACCTATCCTGAAAGGTATTAAGGTTGGGCTTGAACTCCTGAAAAAAGCAGCCGCCGCAGCTAAAGATGTCGTAAGGTTCATTAAAACCTTTATTAAAAGTATACTCAGTAAAGCCAAAAAAGGAGTGTCAAAATTCTGGGGGAAACTGGAAGAATTGTTTGAAGGATTCGAACGTTTCCTAAAAAGCAAATACGACGATGCTTTCAACTCCAAAAACGCTGGAAAAGTGGACGTAGACGATTATGCGGATACGAATAAAAAGCGCTACAAAGATGAATTTGAAAAGGATTCGGATTTTAAAAAAGACGATCCAGACTATCAGGAAACACTTGCCGCAGCTGTCAAAGCAAAAGCTATTGTAGAGTTAAATGATGCGCTGGATCCCTCACCACCGGCCGTTGAGGTCGTGACTTTTCTCAATGCAACCATTGATCTACCAGGCGGTAAGAAGTTTAAATACAAGAAAATAGCAGGTGATCTATTTGACATTTATTTTAATCCAATACTAGGTAAATATACTCAAGGGTCTGGGCATGATATACAATTTATACATTCCGCCATAAAAGATAAATGGGGGGAGGTTATGAACGCAGAAGATATGCGTGCAATTAAAGCTGCTGTAGATCGGGTTAAAACAAGAAATCCACTATATTCGCAAGACGGAACGCCGTTTCAAAACTCACATCTAATTGATCCAAACTCACAACGTTTGAATACTGGGGTAAATTACACGGAATGGACAGTCAAAACACCTGGAATTGGGGGAAGAGGACAGAGACGAATCGTTCTTGATATGAATACGGGAAAAGCATATTACTCACATGACCATTATACAAGCTTTATTCAAATTAATTTATAATGAAATTCAAAAAACTATCAGTTGACTTTAGGCAAGTTAACACCTTAGACGAAATGCATGATGTACTAGCAAAAGTTTTTGATTTTCCTGTTTTTTACGGAAAAAACATCAATGCATTAATTGACTGTTGGTCAAGTTTACGTTTTCCGGAAGATGAAATGTCAGGCATTACTGTGGGGAAAGATGAGTTAGTTCTTTTAGAAGTGAAAGGAATGCATCATTTAGATCAAATAATGATGAATCATCTCATCATTGCCGTTGAGGATGTCAATAAGCGTTCGATGGAAAAAATAGAACAACAGCCACTTATACTTTTATTACCTGTGTAATTTAAGACTAAGAATCTATAAAAAAGATCGCTGATCAATTATTCTAACAATCGATTTTTCGCTGCCAATGATAATATTAATTTCAGTGATGATTGCAACAAGCACCTCGAAGATTTCTATCAAAGATTTTAAACTGCTATTGATCTCTGGAAGAAGCCAGTCATTCTTTATGGATATCCACAGATAATAAATTCCTGTTTGTGTGGGTACTTGAAATCAGGCAAAAAAGATCTATCTAAACTTAACAAAGCGTGAGTATTGAGGAAAAAGAAAAAAGGCATTCCGCTATTGCAAAATGCCTTTTTTCTTTTTTGGGGAGAAAGACGGGTCTCGAACCCGCGACCTCCGGAACCACAATCCGGCGCTCTAACCAACTGAGCTACAATCTCCATTAAGTGGGCGCAAAAATAGGCATTCTTTCCAATCTTTCTGCATTTTTTGTCATTTTTTTTTCATTTTCGTTTCATTTCTTTCTCAAACAAAACTGCTTTGCGGTGTATCTGAAAGAAAATGAGGAAATTCCAATGAAACAAGGACTACTAAATACCGGTTGTTGAAAACACATTTTTTATTCGTCTCATTTAGATTCTTTGAATCGATACATTTGTAATATGAGCGAACAGAGACTAAAAATCGGAGTATTCGGAGCAGGCCACTTGGGACGGATTCATATCCGGCTGATACTGGAACTATCCGATTTGTATGAATTCATCGGATTTTATGATCCTTCGGATGAATCAGCAGAAAAAGCGATAACCGAATTTAAAGTCTCGAGATGGGATGATATGCAGGCATTGATCGATGCTTGTGATTGTGTTGATGTTGTTGCTCCCACCCTGTATCATTTCGATATCGCGTCTAAAGCAATCCGCTCAAGCAAACACGCTTTCATTGAAAAACCGCTTGCTGAAACAACCGAACAGGCAAAAGCATTATTGGATTTATCGAGAGAAGCCGGAGTGATTGTTCAGGTCGGACATGTAGAACGCTTCAACCCTGCTTTCAGAGCAGCTGAGCCGTTGATCATCAAACCGATGTTCTTTGAAATTCATCGTTTGGCGCAATACAATCCTCGCGGAACGGATGTTTCCGTCATTCTCGATCTGATGATCCACGATCTGGACATCGTTCTGAGCTGTGTCAATTCTACCATTCGCAGAATTTCTGCCAGCGGTGTCAGTGTTGTGAGCAAAACTCCGGATATTACTTCCGTCCGCATCGAGTTTGACAATGGCTGCGTGGCAAATCTTACAGCTTCGCGTATGTCTTTAAACAACATGCGAAAAGCGCGGATTTTCCAAAAAACAGGTTATCTGACAATCGATTATTTAAACCAATCCGTTGACCAGATCATGATCACTCCGAAAGACCAGGAAGCTCCAAGTATGTTCAGTTTTGAACTCAACGACGAAGTCAATCTTTCTGCCCTGAAACCGGAAATTACCAAGTCGAACGCAATTCAGGAAGAACTCCGTTCATTCTACCATTCCATTGTCCACAATAAACCCGTGGTGGTCTCAATTGACGACGCATACAGAGCTCTGGACGTAGCATATCAAATCATTGATAAACTGAAATCTGCTCATCTATCGGTTTTCGACAATAATTAACGTAAATTTGCGTTTGCTAGGGATAGACTTTTCTATGAGATATTTATACATTTTTGTTCTTCTTTCTTTTGGGTTATCAAGTTGTGTTAAAAACAACCCGTCGCCAATATGGCTTGATATTAGTAAATGGACTCTGAATTCAAACCCGAATTCCTCAGTAAATCCGGGACAATTAACCCAAAACTTCACCGATGTTTGGGTTTATATCGATGGAAGTGTTATCGGGGTTTTTGAACTTCCTTGTAAAATTCCTGTTCTTGTTTCCGGATCCTGCAAAGTAACTCTTTACCCAACGATTCGAAACAACGGTATTTCAGCTACAAAAAAAATCTATCCTTTTGTTGAACCGTATGAAAAAACGATGGATCTTGTTGCAGGTGAAACGTATACGATCAATCCTGTAACACGTTATTATTCCGAAACGAAATTCTGGGTGGAGGATTTTGAAAACTCCACGATAAAGCTCACTCCCGATCCGATTTCGAATGCCAGTTTACTTGTTGAAAACAATAGCACTATCGGTTCCTGGGGATATTACGGGCACATTCCTTTAACTTCTGCTGATTCTCTTTGGGTTGCTTTGTCAACCGATGTCATGTATTTGCCAAAAAGTGGTGCGGAAGTCTATTTGGAAGTCAATTACAAAAACACCAGTTCCATTTTAACCGGAATCATTTCCTACATCAGCGGAAGTGGTTCGGATAATCCGAATATCTCCATGAACGCTCAAAGTTCCGATGCAGTTTGGAAAAAAATCTACATCGATCTGAAAGATATTGTCTCCAACACACCGAGTGCAACTTATTACAGACCTTATTTCAGAACTCTTTTGGATTCAGGTTTAAGTTCAGGTGACGTTTACATTGATAACATTAAAGTCGTACACTTTTAGAAGAATCAGTTGTAATGCAAAAATTGTTTAGATGGTTATTTATTGGGAGCGACTTTTTAACGGCCGCTCTTTCCTGGGGGATTTTTTATTACTATCGGAAAACAAGTATTGAGCACGAGCAATTCTCATTCAACGAAACTTTTTACTACGGAATCATCGCTATTCCCTTGCTTTGGTTACTTTTTTATACGCTTCAGGGAACTTATCAGGATATCAGAAGACTGTATCGTCTGAAAATTCTTTCTCTAACGAGTTTTGCCACCATTTTCGGATCAATCGTGCTGTTTTTTGTGCTTTTGATTGACGACGATGTCAATACCTACACCAATTATTACCGTTCGCTTTTAACGCTGGCACTTTTACATTTCGGACTCACCTTTGCATCCCGGCTAATCATCACCAGTGTCGTTGTGAACCGGATTCACTCCAGAAGAGACGGTTTTAAAACCTTATTAATTGGAGGTTCCGAAAAAGCAGTTGCGATCTATCAGGAAATCGAAGGAATTGAAAAAGGCGGTGGAAATCAATTTGTGGGTTTTGTCAATCTGAACGGGATCGATAAACTGCTGGAAAATAAAATCCCGTACCTGGGCCACGTTGATCAACTTGAAGAAATTATTGCGAAACACCGCATCGAAGAAATCATTATTGCTCTGGAAAGTACGGAACATGAACGGTTGAAAACCATCATTTCCAGAATCAACGGAGAAAACATTACCATCAAAGTACTTCCGGATATGTATGACATTTTATCCGGTTCCGTAAAACTGAACAACATTTTCGGTGCGTTGCTCATGGAAGTAAATGCCGAAGTGATGCCTTACTGGCAGCGGGTCGCTAAACGTGCTTTTGACATCTTTTTCTCATTGATCGCTATTATTCTTCTGATTCCGGTCTATATTTTTCTGACTATTGCCGTAAAACTTTCCTCTCCCGGCCCTATTCTTTTCTTTCAGGAACGAATTGGTCTGAATGGAAAACCTTTTAAAATTATTAAGTTCCGTACCATGTACATCGATGCGGAAAAAGCCGGTCCGCAACTTTCCAGTACAGATGATCCGCGTATCACTCCTATCGGGAAATTTATGCGTAAAGCCCGCCTGGATGAGTTTTTACAATTCTTCAATGTATTGAAAGGCGATATGTCTTTAGTTGGCCCAAGACCGGAAAGACAATTCTTTATCGATCAGATCAAAGTGCGGGAGCCTCAGTTCTTGGAATTAACCAAAGTGCGACCGGGAATTACTTCCTGGGGACAGGTAAAATATGGTTATGCTGAAAATGTGGATCAGATGATTCAACGCATGAAATTTGATTTGCTTTATTTGAGAAACAGATCCATCGCACTCGATATCAAAATCCTCATGCACACAGTACTCATCATCGTAAAAGCAAAAGGAAAATAATGAAAGTTGCCATTACGGGAGGAAACGGGCACATCGGAAATGCAATTATTGAAGAATTGCTCAGTCGAAACTACACAATCAAAGCACTTGTCCACTCCAAAAGCAATTTCCTTGAAAGCAGAAACATTGAAACCGTAAAAGGCTCATTGCACGACGAAGATTCCCTGAATCAATTAATGGATGGCTGTGATTACCTGATTCATTGTGCCGCGATTATTTCAATCAATGGCGACAAAAATCAGCAGGTACAGAAAATCAATATTCAAGGACTGGAAAACGTACTCAAAGTTGCGGCAAAAAGCAATCTGAAACGTGTTGTTCATCTGTCTTCAGTTCACGCCTACGATCATCTTCCGATGGATCAGCCGCTGAATGAAAAACGCAATTTTGTTTCCGATCAGGCCTATGCTTATGATAAAAGCAAGCGCGACGGTCAACTCATCGCACGTAAGTATTTCGAACAAGGTCTTCCGGTCATTGTTGTGAATCCTACCTGTGTTTTCGGACCTCCGAATTATGCCCGCTGCAAGCAAAACAATGCTTTCGTTTCCATGGAGAAAAGACGGATTCCGTTTGTTTTCAAAGGCGGCTACGACTGGGTTGATATTCGCGATATTGCGAATTCGGTTTGCAATGCCCTGACGCAGGGAGAACCCGGAGAATCTTACATTTTAGGCGGGAAATATTATACACTGAAAGATTTATCCCGGATCGTAGCCAAAGTATCGGAGAAACGTATTCCCTGTTTCGAAATCCCTATTGGTTTGGTGAAATCGTTTTTACCATTGATCAGCACCTATTACAAAGTCAGAAAACAAGATCCTTCCGTTACCAAAGAAAGTATCGAAATCCTTGAATTCGGAAACAAGCATATTGACTCTGAAAAAGCACGGATTCATTTAGGACATCATTCCCGGCCAGTTGAAGAAACTATGAAAGATTTGTTAACTTGGCACCGGGAAAACCAATAACATGACACAAGAAACATTCTATTACTTCTGCTACGCCTGGATCGGAGTGGGAATTTTTGCCTATTTGGCATTGCAATTCAAAGATGCTCCTTACGGGAAATTTACGAGCTCCAAATGGGGACCAACCATGTCGAATCGCTGGGGCTGGGTGATTATGGAAGCATTTGTTTTGGCAGTACTCTATTACTTCATTTTAACCGCTCCAAAGAAGCTTTCTGCCGTTGACTGGACCATTGTTTCACTTTTCACCGTGCATTACATCAACAGAAGTTTTATTTACCCGTTCAGAACGCGAACCAAAGGAAAACAAATTCCGGTAAGCATTGTCGGAATGGCCTTATTCCACAACCTTGCAAACGGCTTTTTGATCGGTTATTATCTCTCACATTTTTCCAATTACAGCAACGATTGGTTCACTTCCTGGCAATTCATGCTCGGAACTGCCTTATTTTTATGGGGAATGCTCACCAACATCTATTCCGATACTATTTTAATAAACCTGAGAAAGAGTCCGGCGGACGGATATAAAATTCCTTACGGCGGTCCTTTTAAATACATTTCTGCTCCTAATCTGGGCGGCGAATTGATCGAATGGATCGGATTTGCGATTCTATGCTGGAATCTTCCTGCATTCTGTTTCGCATTCTTCACATTCTGCAACTTGTTTCCAAGAGCGGTTGCAAATCACAAATGGTACAAAAAAACCTTTGAGGAATACCCTGAAGACCGAAAAGCCGTGATTCCGTTTGTTTATTAAGTGATCGAAAAAAATGAACTAAAACAGTAAGGGCGAAAATTTTTCGCCCTTACTGTTTCTATTTACAAATAATCAAATCTTCTCGTAAACCGCTATAGCCTCAATGTGGCTTGTGTGCGGGAATTGATCCACCAAAGACAACTTCATCAGTTTATAGCCTCCTTTTTCAAGAGTTTCCGTATCTCTTGCCTGAGTGGAAGGATTACAGGAAATATAAACCAGGTGTGAAGCTCCCAAAGCGATTACCTTTTGTAAGGTTTTCGGTGCGATTCCGGCTCTTGGAGGATCCAGAACAATGGTATCGATGCGGTTTAAGTATTCCGGGTGCAAAGACAGGAATTTCCCGACGTCTGCAGCAAAGAAATGCAAATGTTCCAGCTTGTTGCGTTTCGCGTTGCGTTTTGCATCTTCAATAGCTTCTTCAACAATATCAACACCGATAATTTCTCCTGCATTGACGCGTTGCGCAACCAATTGGCCGATGGTTCCCGTTCCGCAAAACAAATCCATGATCACACCACCATCTTTCGCATAATCGCATACGTAATCGATGGCTTTCGTGTACAAACGTTCCGCACTTTTCGGATTCGTCTGGAAAAAGCTTTCCATACTGATCTCGAAAGACAGACCCAGCATTTTTTCAACGACCACCGAGTCTCCGAAGAGCAATTCACTGGTTCCGTTTTCTATTTTCGCACGGTCTGCAATATTATCATTAATCGTATGCCAGACACCCGCCAAACGATTTCCTAATTTCTCTTTCAAAAAGGCAACTACCTGACCTTTATCGAACTTTTTAATTCCTACCGAACTGGTTACGATATGCAAAAGCAATTGATCCTGATCAAAGGATTTCCGAACCACAATGTGTCTGAAAAAACCTTCTTTTCTCGGTGGATGCCATGCCGGTAAACCAAAGGATTTCAACAAATCTCTGAACTCAGGGAGAATCGTTTCCCATTGCTCATCAAACAATCCGCTTGGCTTATTCAGATTTTCTACTTTCCACCAGGTTCCTCTTCGTTTAAAACCTAAGGCAAAAGCATCGTCGATCTCTTCTCCGGTTTCCGGAACATGCTCAATACAGGAAAAACTGTATTCCATTTTATTCCGGTAAAAGAATGCATCTGGCGATGAAATAAACTCATCAAAAAGAGTACTCGGATCCTGGATTCTTCCGATTTTCCGGTAAACATCCAGAGTAGATTTTTTCTTGTACTCCTGTTGAATTTCAATCGGAACAAACAAATAAGGCGCACCGGAAATTTCTTGAAACGGAAGGTGTTTTTCCAAAGGAGAACGCTCCAATACTTCAAGCAATTTGCATTCTGCATGGCGCTTGCGTTTCTTATCAACGCGGGCTCTCACGAATTGCCCCGGAAAAGTATTTTCAACGAACAAAATAAAATCGCCTTCTTCCGATTTCATGCGGGCAATCCCTTGACCACCAAACGCAAAATCGTCGATCTTAATTTCAATAATCTGATTTCTGTGTACCACTTTTGATTGTTTCTTCTGAGCCTATGGCTGTTACAATTCCTGATCTACTATATCCTGAATCGATTTATTTTCTAAAATGCGCAGTGTTTCGTTCCGAACGTCAATGAAGACTTTATTCAAGCCGCACGTTTTTTCGTCTGTGCATTCTTCACAACGCTGATAATAATTCAAACTGACACACGGCAATAATGCAATCGGGCCGTTAAAAAGCCTGATAATCGTGGAAATTTGAATCTGAGCAGGTTTCTGGCGTAAAAAATAGCCTCCGCCCTTTCCCATTTTTGAATTGAGAATTCCTTGTTTTTTCAGATCCAATAAGATGGATTCCAGGAATTTCCGCGGAATATGGCCATTTTCAGCAATCTCGAGGATCAAAGTTGGCTCATTAGCATCTTTCTTTGCCAAATAGGTCAAAGCATGTAGTGCATATTTCGTCTTCTTTGATAACATGAAATTTGTCTGTTGAGCTCTAATTTACAATTAAATTCGAAACAAAGATCTTAGATCAATCCCTTAATCACTCCTTTGTCAGAAGCTTCAATGAATGATAAAATTTCTCTTCTGATCGGAGAATCAGCAATTGATTCTTTCACGATATCCAACGATTTGGTTACATGATTATTCTGAACGAAAATGATGCGGTAAATATCTTCGATTTCCCGAACCTGCTCATCCGTATAACCACGCCTTCTCAAACCAACGGAATTGATTCCCGCATAAGTAAGCGGCTCACGGGCACACTTCACATACGGTGGAATATTCTTGCGAATCAATGATCCTCCTGCAACAAATGAATGCGCTCCAACATGAACAAACTGCTGCGAACCGCAACGGCCTTCCAGAATCGCGTAATCTCCAACCACACAATGTCCGGACAACCCGGAATAGCTTGCCATAATCACGTGATTCCCGATCTGGCAATCGTGTGCAATATGAACATATGTCATCAGCAAGCAATCGCTTCCAACTACGGTTTTCCACTTATCTTTTGTTCCGCGGTGAATCGTTACACATTCACGAATCACTGTCCGATCCCCGATCTCAACTGTCGTATATTCTCCGTCGAATTTCAAATCCTGAGGCACGACGCTGATTACAGCTCCGGGATAAATCTCACAATTTTCTCCGATTCTTGCTCCGGGATAAATATTTACATTCGAATGAATTCTTGTTCCTGCACCAATTACCACATCGTCATGAATGGTAGTGAATGCATCAATAATTACCCCTTCTCCAAGTTTTGCGTTAGGAGAAACCTGTGCTAACGGACTTATCATACTTCTACTTTATCTTTAATCACTTGTGCAAGCATTTCGGCTTCAAACACCTGAACACCATTCACGTATGCTTTCCCCAGCATATTCACCAAACCTCTGCGAATCGGTGAAATCAATTCCAAAGCAAAAACCAGGGTATCACCCGGAATGACTTTTTGTTTGAATTTCACTGCATCAATTTTCATGAAATAAGTCGAGTATAAATGTGGATCTTCTACTTTACTCAATGCAAAAATACCTCCGCACTGTGCACAAGCCTCCACTTGCAATACTCCCGGAAATACCGGATTCCCCGGAAAATGCCCCTGAAACATTGGTTCGTTCATGGTCACATTTTTCACTCCGATGATTGTATTGTCCGTAATCTCCATCACTTTATCTACCAAAAGGAACGGATAACGGTGAGGCAGCATGCGCTCGATATCATTGATGTTATACAACGGCTCTTTTTCCAGATTGAAAACGCGTGTTGTACTTTTTTCCTGTTTTTTAATCTCGTCTTTTAACACTTTTGCAAAACGCGTGTTTCCGGAATGTCCCGGGCGAGCTGCCAAAATATGTCCTTTGATAAAACGGCCTACCAAAGCCAAATCACCAACGATATCCAATAATTTATGTCTTGCCGGTTCGTTTTCGAACTGAAGTTTCAAACTGTTCAACACTCCGATTCCTTCGTAATTGACAGTCAGGTTCTCTTTTCCAAGCAATTTTGCCAAACGGTCCAATTCTTCCTGAGTCACGTCATTGCGCTCAACCAATACAATCGCATTATCAAGGCTTCCTCCTTTGATGAGGTTGTTTTGAGCCAGGAATTCCAATTCTTTCAGGAAACAAAACGTTCTGCAAGCTGCAATTTCCTTTTCAAATTCCCCGATGTGGTACATGTGTGCATGCTGTGTTCCCAAAGCAGGCGAATTGTAATCCACCATCACCGTCAAACGGTAATTTTTGTCCGGAACAGCCAGGAACTCAATTCCGCGCTCTTCGTCTTCCCACTTGATGTTTTCAGTCAATTCCAAATACAAACGCTCCGCATTTTGTTCGGTGCGTCCCACTCGTTGAATCTCTTTTACAAACGGAAGTGAAGATCCGTCCATAATCGGAATTTCAGGTCCGGTAAGTGTGATCAATGCATTGTCCACTTCCATTCCGTACAAAGCTGCCAAAACATGCTCTGTTGTATAAACTTTTGCTCCGTTTGCTTCCAAAGTTGTTCCACGATCCGTAGAAACAACCAAATCTGCATCTGCTTTAATTATCGGTTGACCATCGACATCTAACCGTTGGAATTTATATCCGTGGTTCTCAGCAGCAGGATGAATTTCCATAACAACTGATTCTCCGGTATGCAAACCAACACCATTGAATACGATTTTTTCTTTAAGGGTAAATTGTTTTTCCGACATAATTATTCTGCAGATTTTGAAAGTGTTTTGATTTTATCTTCTATTTCTGATATTTTCTTAATGATGATCGGAAGTCTTCTGAATCCGACAAATGATTTCTTGTAATCATCCATTGGAATGGCCGGTGAACCCATTAAAACTTCCGCTTTTTTGATCGTGTTGGGAATTCCTGATTGCGCCACGATCTTCGTTCCGTCAGCAATGTGCAAGTGACCGCTGATTCCGGCTTGTCCGCCCACCATGACGTGTTTTCCGATTTTTGCAGAACCTGCCACACCAACCTGAGCCGCCAATGCGGAATGATGTCCGATTTCTACATTGTGCGCCAAATGAACCAGGTTGTCGATTTTCACTCCCTGACGAAGAATGGTTGAACCCATCGTCGCACAATCGATCGTTGTATTGGAACCGATTTCAACATCGTCTTCCAGCACCACATTCCCGATTTGAGGAACTTTTGAGAAAACTCCTTTTTCATCCGGAGCAAAACCAAATCCGTCGCTGCCAATCACAACTCCGGCATGTAAAACGCAACGGTTTCCTATTTTCGTATCCGCATAAATCTTCACTCCGGCGTGAATGGTACAATCGTCTCCGATTACCACTCCGTCTCCGATATAAGCTTGCGGGTAAATTTTTGCATTTTTTCCGATCGTTACATTTTCACCGATGTAGGCAAAAGCCCCCAGATAAAGTCCTTCTCCGACCGTTGCTGATTCTGAAAGAAAAGACGGGGTTTCGATCTTCGGTTGTTTCTGACGCATCTGGTTGTAAACATCCAGCAGCTTCGCAAAGCAGGCATAAGCGTCATCTACCTTCACCAAAGTCAAGGTGTCAGGGAGCGGCCTTGAAGGAACAAAGGTTTTATTCACAATACAGATACTCGAACCTGTTGTGTAAATATATTCTTCATACTTGGGGTTTGACAAGAAAGAAAGCGTTCCTGTTACGCCCTCTTCAATTTTAGCCAGTCCGGCAACGGTAACATCCGTATTACCAACGACTTCACCGTTCAAGATAGTAGCTATTTGCAGCGCAGAAAATTCCATTGAACAAAATTAGTAAAAACCTTTAGGTTATGAGTCTGTTAAGATATGATTTATTAACACATCATTGTGATGAAAACCGTCTTTATTCCGGCGAATTCTCTTCAAATTGATAAAACTCAATATGCTCTTTAAACCACGTAGTTCTAGCCTTTAAAGTATCTCCCTGCTTCCTTGGTAAAAGCACATATTGCTCCGGAATCGGCTCTGCATTCAATCTTGATTTCGAAAAGTCGATCAAACCCGATTTTTTCATCAAAAACTGAATGTGTTTCTCATCCTTTATCCCGAATTTCTTCACTTGTTCGTTCATGATCGAATTGTCTTTCAGGAACACAAAATTCTCAACGTTCGGAGGAAAGTGAATCATCCGCCCCAAACCGGAAGTGGTATTCTTAAATTGCTGAATCGAACCCTTCGGCCATACAACTTCAGCAATAAAGGCATTCTCGGGCATTGAAAACCACAAGACAACACTTTTTCCGTTGATTTCTTTTTCAATTTTGTAAACCTTCGGGTTTCCTTGTTTTTTGCTTGAACCAAAGAAAATGGATCCGTCGTCTAAAAACGATTCGATCATGGAATCCGTCAGATGATGCTGGTCAAAAATCCGCTGATTATCTTCCGAAACCACCAATACCCGGCCTAAAAAGGTGTTTTTCACTCTGTTTTCAGGCAGCCAGGTGCATCCGCGATTTCTAAAAAAGAAAAAAACCATTATCAGCCCGATACCAAAGCCCAATCCATACAATCGCAGGCGTCTCCAAAAATTCTTCATCTATATACGTGTATTTTCAAAAAAAAGGTCCGATCCTGACGTTTACAGCCAGGGCGGACCTTCAAATATGTTGAATTCAATATTAAATCAATGCATCCAACTTCGCTGTCAACTGCCCTTTAGGAACAGCTCCAACTGATTTATCAGCGATTTCTCCACCTTTCACAAAAATGATTGTTGGGATATTGCGGATTCCAAATTGAGCGGAAACTCCGGGATTCAAGTCTACATTTACTTTTCCAATGATTGCCTTGCCATCGTATTCAGTTGCCATTTCTTCAACGATAGGACCAATCAATCTACAAGGGCCACACCATTCTGCCCAAAAGTCTACCATTACCGGTTTGTCTGATTTCAATACAAGCTCTTCAAAGTTTGCATCTGTAATTTCTAATGCCATAATTGTTTCTGTTTTAATGTGACTTGTCTTTAGTCGGTCTAAAGTTACTATTTGTTTTTATTTGTCAAAAGCCTTGCCAATACAATTTACACTGTCATATTGTCATGCTGAACAAGCATCTTTTTCATTGTTTTTTGATTATCTGTTTCCAGACAATAAAAATAAACTCCATCCTGCAGCGCATTGGTATCAAAGCGGATAATATGCCCTCCGGAAGAAAATTCCTGATCCTGAATCACCTCAATTGTTTCCATTTTTGCATTCAAAATTGAAAACACAACCTTCTTAGGCTGCTCGATGGTAAAATAAAATTCCAGGCCGCCGCTTTGCTTCTTTTTTTCCAGATCAAAAAGCAGTGCATAGTCTTCTTTTTTCAAAGCTCCTTTTGAAAAGCGTTTAATCACCGACTTGTAGGCAATGTACAACATGGTAATGGCAGCCAGCGCAATGAGCGTTCCAAGAAGCTTGCTTTCCCATGAACGAATTCCTTTCACAAAATTCACCCGGTACAAAACCAAACAAGTAATCAAGAGACTTAGCCCGATCAGGCTTAAAAGTGTTTTTTTCTTCATGTTTACAACGAAATAATTCCAGGGATGACCTGTGCCTTTTCGTAAATGGCAATAATTGAATTTACATCCAGCATCATTTCTTTTACACTGACGCTAACAAACTTCCCGTTACTTGATTCATGAAACTGAATTTGTGCCGTTTCATCGAAAAGAGCAGTTGTTTGTGCCAATGAATGAGGGGTGTTCGGAACAATAAATTTGAAGAAGTAGACATTCGGCCATTCTTCCTGCAATAACTGCTCTCTCAACTTATCAAAAGCTCCTTCACTCATGGTTTTAACTATTTTGAATCTTGCTTAATATACATTTCAATTCTGCTCAATGCAGATATTTCGGCAACAAAGATAAGCGCTTTAAAGCTAGCAACAGCTCTTTTTGAAGCTCACTTTTATTCTTTTCCAGGTCTTCAAAGGTCAATAAACCTTGTTCTGAAGCCTGTTTCAACCCGTTTTGAATGAGCATTGGATCTGGTTCTACCCCGAATACAGGATCCTCTTCAATCCAGTCGAAAGCCCTGAACTGTACTGAAAAAGCCAATTCCATTTGCAATCCCTGTTCTAAAAGAATAATCGCAGATTTTGGAGCTGTGCTTTGAGAAAACAATCTCTTCCAGCCACTTTTGGCTTTCATATAAGCTCCCCAAAGTTCCAATACCCGATCTGTTTCCAGCAATTCGTATTCGAAGGGAGATTGCTCTTCTGCCGGCAAATTCAATGCTTCAGCAATCATCGACAGTTTCTCCAAACGAAGGAATTTCGATTTGAGCGTCTGCCTCAAAAGCGGTTTTGCCAAAATGGATTTTTTCAGCTCAAACAATTCCATTTCCAAGGCATCTTCCGCTTCGGAAAGGTCTTCAATACGCAGAGTTGAAAGAATCTCCTCCGGAATCACTTCTCAGGTTCGTTTTGATTTTTACGCATGCGGATATTGAGAAACTCAACAAACAAGGCGTAAACCATCGCAAAGTAAATGTATCCTTTCGGGATGTGCTGTCCGAATGATTCCGCAATCAACAACACTCCGATCGTTACCAGGAATCCTAATGCGATCATCTTAATGGTTGGTCTTGCATTGATAAAATCTGCAATCGGTCGGGCAAAAATCAACATGATAATCATCGAAATAACAACTGCCAAAACAATGATAACAAATGGATTTCCGTGTGTTTCATGACGGATATCGTTGGTCATACCAATCGCAGAGATCACTGAGTCGAAGCTGAAAATAAAGTCAATTGCCACGATCTGTAAAACAACTGCACCTAAACGGACTTTCTTCTTCTTTTTTGCTTCTTCGTGGCTACCCTTTACACTTGCGTGCATTTCACCAACAGATTTATAAATCAGGAAAAGTCCCCCGATTAGCAGCACCAGTGAATGCGCTGTGAATCTAATATCATAAACTGTAAACAAAGCCGTTTTATCCAAGGTCATAATATAGGAAACGACACTCAGAAGAAGTAATCGGATAATCAGTGCAAGACTTAGTCCTAAAACGCGGGCCTTGCGTTGATCTTGTTTTACCAAAGAATCTGTAATGATGGAGATAAAAATGATGTTGTCAATTCCTAAGACAATCTCCAATAAAGTTAAAACAACTAGGTAAAAAATTCCAATTCCGGTAGTCAATATATCAAATTCCACTTCTCTATTTTTTTGACAAATTTAGCTCCAAAAGAACTACAAAAAATGGATTTGTGATTTTTTTAATTTTTAACAGTTTTTCCCGAATTTAAATTTGGTTTTAATTATCTGATTTTCTTACATTAGCGATATTGAACCTTGCCCTATTAAGAGGCATTCAAACCAATCAGGGAGTCCAGCTGTCTTTTTCGTAGTAGTTTTTAGCAGTTTGGGCTCTCTTTTTATATCCCAATTGACAATTGAAAATGTAAAATTGAAAAGTAGAACACACACTTCAAATAGTACATTCAATTCAACCCGATCTTTTTCAATTAATCCCTTTTCGTAAACGATTTAAAGTATGCTTCGAGCACTTCGCTGTTGTTTTGATCCATCGTATTGATCTCAAGCAGTTTTGGTTTTCCATTGGCACTCATTCCAAAGAAAGCTTCCAGATGAGACTCCAGATCTTCCTGCGATGATGCATGAAAATAATCCATTCCGTAGACTTTTGAAATATCCGCAGCAGACAATTCCTGCTCTGCAACGAAGATCTTTTTCCACTGTCTGGTCGACTTTGGTCCGGGAATAATATTGAAGATATCTCCTCCTCCGTTATTGATTAGTATGATTCTCAGATTTTCCGGTAAATGCTTGCTCCACCACGCATTGGAATCATAGAAAAACGATAAATCTCCGGTCACCAATAAATGTGATTCATCCGGAACAACAATTGCAGAACCAACTGCTGTTGAGCTGCTTCCGTCAATTCCGCTCGTTCCGCGATTACACCAATAATTTAGTGTTTTTATCGGGTCGAAAAGCAAGGCATAGCGGATCAAAGAGCTGTTTGAAATGTGCAGATTGCAATGATCCGGAATGACATCCATCACAAATTCCATTGCACGCAAATCGCTCCAGGGCTGTTTGGAACAGATCATTTTCTGTTCGTCGGAGCCGTATTGATCTATTTTCTTCCAACTGAACCCGAAACGGGATTTATGCGGAGTTTCTTCCACTGCTTCAGACAACACTTTCAGTCCTTCCGAAGCAGAAACAGTTGCCGAAAAACACAGATTCCGGTAAGTATCCATAAACGGAAAATCCAGCCCGAAACGGATTACGGGTGCTTTCGACTGACGTAAAAAGACTTTTATTTTCTTCGAAACAATAGCACCTCCAATTGTCACAATGCAATCCGGGTAGAACGAATTTATTTCCGATTCCTTAATAATATTGAGTGTTCTGTCGATATTCGAAACAAAATACGGGCTGTACATATTTGACGTGTGTTCTACCAAAACCGCAGCAGAACCATCCAAGGCCAATTTTTCGAGTAAGGTTTGCAGCTCTTCATCCTTTTGATGCTGGCCAACAATGATCAAACGCTTTTCTGATCCTGACCAAAGTTCTTTCAGTCTGGCTCTACTCTTTTTAGATAAAGTCGTTTCAACATCCGCCAGTTCAACCCAATTGCTGATCGTTTCTATTTCTTCCGTCGTTTCATAAAGTGGTTCGGAAAAAGGAATGTTCAGATGAACCGGGCCTTTTACGGAATCAGTGCAAGCTTGCAGCACTTCAGATAGTTTTCGCTCGAAATGCCAGCGCTGATTTTCAGAATGAATTTCGTTTAACTGAGCGCTTTTTAAAACCATCTGGTCAAATACGCGTTCCTGACGAATGGTTTGTCCGTCTCCCTGATCCACCCATTCCGAAGGTCTGTCGGCAGAAACCACGATCAGGGGAATTCCCTGGTAAAATGCTTCTGCAACCGCAGGATAATAATTCAATGGGGCTGATCCCGATGTGCAGGTTATGACAACCGGTTTTCCCAGTTTTTGAGCCATTCCCAAAGCATAGAAAGCAGCTACGCGTTCATCCGGAACAACAAAAACCTGAAAATGAGGATCTTCGTCAAAAGCGATGCTTAAAGGAGCATTTCTCGATCCCGGAGAAATAACCACATGCGTTACACCTACTCTTTTACAACCGTCAACAAGCAGTTGCACTTCCAACTTAGCACTCGAAATCATGCTGTAAATTTAGCGTGTTTCAGGGTTCAAAGAGTGAAAAGTTCTAAAAAGTTCAAAAGTTAATTACCTTGGTATTTTTCACTTTTGCCTTTTCACTTTAAACTTGTTTCATCACCCGGATCAATGTTTCGGCCTTGTGTTCTGTTTCTTCCCATTCCAGATCCGGAATCGAATCGATGGTGAAACCGCCTCCGACATACAAAAAGGCTTTGTCCTTTGTGAGTTGAGCGCAGCGCAGATTGACAAACAAATGGGTGTTTCCTTCTTCAAAAAAACCAATGAAGCCGGTATAGAGCCAGCGATCATGCATTTCTCTGGTAGCAATCGCTTCGATGGCGTTTCTTCTTGGTGTTCCGCAAACCGCAGGTGTCGGATGCAAATCCAAAGCTATCGACCAGGCATTCGGTTTGGTGAGCAAGGCTTTGAAATCCGTTTTTAAATGCTGTACCGGTCCGGCGGTTGTTACATAAGGCCCTTCGGATTCGATTTCCACACATTCATTCCGCTCCAAAGCTTCTTTGATCGCATCGACCACAAAAGCATGTTCTTCCAATTCTTTCGGAGTCCAGTCGTGATCTTCATTTTCTCCATGCGTTCCTGCCAAAGCAACCGTTTTACAAACCATTCCCTGCTGATTCATCAACAATTCCGGTGTTGCTCCGATCCAGGTTCCGAATTCCTTCGAAGAAATCAGATAACAAAATGCTTTTGGATACGCTTTTTCCAGTGCATGAAACAAATCAAAGGCTTTTTCTCCCTGAAAAGGAAACGGCTTCACTCTGGAAAAGACTCCTTTTTCCACTCCCAAAAGCGGGAAGGAATTCAAAAAAGCCTGTGCTTCGATCTGATAATCTCTTCTGGTGATAACTACCGGATTTTCTTCGTTGTAATGAAAATCAAACACCGGATCCAATTCTTTGGATTCCCGAAAATGGAAAATGCGCTCGTGCAGAAAATCAGAAACTACAAAACCCACAGGTTTTTCATCCGGATTCAACAGTTCAAAACGACCTCTTTTGATTAACGGAGATGCTTCCCCCGGCAACCTGTAAATCAGTAAATCCTTCACGCGCGCGGTACAATCATTACGGTTAAACGTCCTGTACAAACCATTTTATCTGTGGCTTCATCAAAAATATCCACTTGCCAAACATGCGTTCTGGAACCTGCGTGAATGATCTTTCCGATCGCTCTGACACTTCCTTCTTTGACACTTCCAAGGTGATTGGCATTGATTTCAATTCCGACAGGAGCTTCTTTGGAAAGGTCGATCAGCAAAGTGGAACCGATTGATCCGATTGATTCGATCAAAGCTGCGCTTGCACCACCATGCAGCAAACCCATTGGCTGATGCGTTCTGTGATCCACAGGCATGGTTGCAATGATGTAATCGTCTCCGATTTCCACACATTTGATATCTAAATGACCCAACAAGGTATTGCTTGAATACTTGTTGATTTGCTCTAATGAAATTTGATTAAATTTTCTCATATCTGAATAAATCCCGGCAACTGGTTGAACCTTTAAAATTACTACTTCTTCCGCGAGAGAGACAACAGATTCTGCTTTTTTTCGTTTAGAATGAGGAAATCGATAAACCTCATCATGACTAAACCGATTCTGACTTTACCCTGCAAGCAAAATCTGAGCACTTTGGAAGACGAAAGCTCCTATTTGTGCTCCTACACGAAATCTAATCAATCCACCACTTCAATTTGAAACAAAACAGGAATTAATCGAAGATAAAAATGTCCGTTTTTCGATCAAAAAAGGTTGATTAAAATTTGTTCAAAAGCAAAACAAAACATTCAAATAAAGAAAACACACCTTTCACACTTTTTACCAAAACGGAATCAATTAACTGATTACTTTCACTTTATCAAACTACGAGTATGAATAAACCAATCATGTCACTACCCTGCAAGCAATCGCACGAGCGGATGCAACAGCGTGACGGAGGCTATTACTGCGAGAGCTGTGAAAAAGTTCTCAGTGATTTTCGTCAGAAAACAAATGAGGAAATTCACCGGACGATTGCAGCAAATCCGGGAAAGGTTTGCGGCATATTCAATAACAATCAAATCAGTTCAAAAATATCACATGTTGCATTGTCAGGTGCTTCGTATCGAGTGGGGCTATCGTTACTGGGTATACTTGGTTTTTTGGGTCCGGTAGTCACTTCTTGTGAATCAGCTCCGGATGATGCAACAGTTGTGAAACAAAAAGCGTTCAACAAGCTTAAATTTCCGATGACCATCAGCGGTCAGCTTAAAGATGAAAAAACGGGCTTGCCTCTGGCAAAATCTCCGGTAGAAATCCAACAAAAAGGAAAAACCATTTTAAAAGGTTTGACGGATGAGAAAGGAAATTTCGAACTGACCGTTCAGGAAAAAGATCTGAAGAATGAAACCTTTGATCTGATCTATCTGGCAAAAAATCACATTGCCGACACGCTTTCCGAACAACAGTTGAAATCGTTTGGAAAAGGAAAGAAATTGGTTCTGACCTTAAAAGCAGAAGCAGCAAAATGTAAAATACTAAAGACGGGAGAAGTTCCTGTTCCTCAGATTACCGGAGATGTCATTGTTGAAGGAGAAATTGCTCCTCCGGAAATGTATGAACCTCCAACACCCGGAATTCCGGTCAGTGAAGAAAAACGGTAGCCATTCACTAAACATTACCCTAAGAATTTCCACCTGCTACCTAGATCAAACAAGGGGTCTCGTGAAAACGGGCTCCTTGTTTTTGTTTCAAGTGATTGTTGAATTTTCCCGCAAATACCACAGATTTACGCAGAAGACACGACCTTAGTATTTGAACTTTTAAATCATTCTTTCGAAAATAATGGATTAGCAGATTATTGAATCCCGTATTGTTTTGCAGCCATGTCCACAAAGCCAAAACCAAATTTGTAGAGATTTGCATCCGTGATCAGGATAAATACCACTTTGTTTTCTTTCAGTTTCTGATCCAGGTTTTGATCCTTCACCAGAGTTTCCCTGGTATACATTGCCGGATAAATCTGTTCATTGTAGTACCAGAATTCACCTTCCTTAAACAGGAAATTAGAAACATTTGCATTAAACATTCCCCAATAGAAACTGTCTGCGATCACCAATACTTTAGGGTCTGTTTTCTTTGCTTTCCGACTCGGATGAAATTCGGGATAAGCTAACTCCAAATCAGAAACTCCGAACAAAAGATTCATCACCCGGCCAACATCATCGTCATCCAACTTTGGTTTTGAGGACGGAACAATCTTTTCCAGCACATGGTATGGAATTTCACACTTGCAGGCATTCGAAACATAATTCGTCATCGAATCAACTGCCAGGAACTGGCCGTAAGCCGTCCAGTGAATTCCCGTTTTTGAAAACAAGGGATATTTGGTCGTCTTCTTCATTGACTCAAACCAGTGATGCATGTCAATATGACGAACGGAATACTTGTCAAACTGATTTTTGTACTCGTCATAGTTGGTTCTTTTCCGCTTTTGATGATAGCTATCCGGAATGAACTCCGGAAGATAGCTTGCTTTCCCGGGAGCCAAAATAACAGACAGTGTAATTCCCTTCTGATCAAGCGTATCCTGAATTTGTTTCAATTTCCGAACCATTTCGGCAACTTCCTTCTCTCCTACAAAATCAGTCCCGTAATACGCTTTTATGTAATTCTCTTCGAAGAGATATCCTTCCTTTCCAACGATTACACCTGCAGCATTTGCCTTACCAAAAAGGGTATAATTCCATTGATTATACAAACGCACCCAACCCGGACGGAAGCCCGTGTGTTCCGTGATATACAATTCTTGTTTTTCCTGATATTTCCCTAAAAACCAGCTTTCCCTGTTTAATAGCGGTTTTTCCGACAACTGATAAGATCCTTTAAGCGGTTCTTCCTTGAAAAGACGAAACTTGTGCTGAATCATCGGAAGAAACATCAAAGCTATTACAGCTCCAAACAGGAACTTTTTCAAACGTTTATATTTTTTCGATTCTTTCATCTTAAAAACGGAAATAAATAAACGGATTGAATCCGGATGAAACAACAGCACTTGCACTAAAGATAAACAGAACTACGGCCAGAAAAAGGAATGCTCCGTGAACTCTTATCGCATATTTGTTCCGGTCGAATACAAATTGCTGCATGCGCTGACCAACCGAAAAGGCAGGCAGGAATGCAAACAAAAGTGCAATGGCTAAGATCGGCCAGAAGGCTGGAATGATCGTTGCGTTTGTTCCCGAACTAAATTCAAATAATTTTCCTAAATACATTCCCATTTTTCCAAGGTCTTCAATGCTGAAGATTACCCAGCCGATCATCACAACCAGAAACGTAAAAGGAATGGCTACAAAAGCGCCCACTTTGTTCAGCACTTTCAAAAGGAAAATCCGGTCCAGAATCAGGAAAGTTCCGTGGAAAGCACCCCAAATAATGAAGTTCCACGAAGCACCGTGCCAAAAGCCCGATAAAATAAATACCAGAGCCAGATTGAAATACAATCGATATTTACTCGAAACGCGGTTTCCTCCAAGCGGGATGTACAGATAATCGCGCATGAAATTTCCTAAAGTCATGTGCCAGCGCCGCCAAAATTCAGTAATGCTTTTCGAACTGTAAGGACTGTTGAAGTTTTCCGGGAAATGAAAGCCCATGATTTTTCCCAATCCGATGGCCATATCCGAGTATCCCGAAAAATCGAAGTAGATCTGCATGGTATAGGCCAAAATCCCGATCCAAGCCGTTGCTGTGCTCATATGAGCCAAATCGCTTGTGAAAATTTCGCGCACCTGTTCAGCCATCACATTTGCAATCAGTACCTTTTTCCCCAATCCGATACAGAAACGGTAAAAACCGATCAGTTTTTCATCGATGTTTTCCTTGCGTTCGATGACCTCATCCGCAATTTCCTGAAAACGCACGATCGGACCGGCAATCAACTTCGGGAAAGCCAGCAAATACAACAAGTAATCTTTCAGATTCTTCAGCGGAGCATGCTTCCCCCTGTAAACATCCATCGTATAAGTGATGGATTCAAAGGTGAAAAACGAAATTCCGATGGGCATAATGACTTTCGTCCAGGTGACTTGATTGAATCCTAGACTATTCAGAAAGACATTGGTGTTTTCAATGAAGAAATTCGAGTATTTAAAATAGGCTAAGAGACCTAAATTGACCGTCAACGAGAGAATTAGAAGGATCCGTTTCTTCCTGACGGTTTCTGAACGATAAATTGTCCGAACCAAAAGAAAGTCCAGAAGCGAGGTTCCAAGCAGCATAAAAACAAAAACCGGCGCTCCCCAGGTGTAGAAAAGAATACTGAAAATGAAGATCACCCAATTCTTCATTCCTTTTGGCACTACGTGATAAACAAGCAGGAAAAAAGGTAAAAAGTAAAATAAGAATATTGCACTGCTAAATACCACTCATCAGAATTAGGATTTCGAAGATAACAAAAATGCCCCCTTTCGGAGGCATGTTCTATTTATTTTTCTTTTCAAGTGCTAAATCCAGGACTTCTTTCATTTTCTTGACGTAATGAAACTTCAATCCTTTCACATAATCGGCGGTGATTTCTTCCACATCCTTTCTGTTTCTTTCACAAAGAATGATCTCTTTAATGTTCGCTCTTTTAGCTGCAAGAATTTTTTCTTTGATTCCTCCAACCGGAAGTACTTCTCCGCGCAGGGTGATCTCTCCGGTCATAGCCAGATTCTTTTTCACTTTTCTTCCCGAAAATGAACTTGCCAGAGAAGTCAACATCGTAATTCCGGCACTTGGTCCGTCTTTCGGAGTTGCTCCTTCCGGAACGTGAATATGTACATTCTTCTCGTCGAAAACATCTTGTTCCAAATCCAGCCAATCGCTGTGAGCTTTCAAAAACTCCAGGGCAATTACAGCGGATTCTTTCATGACATCTCCCAGATTTCCGGTCAAAGTCAATTTTCCTTTTCCTTTCGTGAGAGAGGATTCAATAAACAAAATGTCTCCTCCGACGCTTGTCCAGGCCAAACCTGTTACTACTCCGGGAACATCGTTGTTATCGTATTTCGTTTTTTCGCGTCCTGCACCAAGAATATCCGTCAAATCATCAATGGTGATTTTCTCAGAGAACGATTCTTCCAAAGCCACTTGTTTTGCACGGTGACGCGCCAATTTTGCCAGCTTTTTGTCCAAACCGCGCACTCCGGATTCATTGGTGTAATTCTCTACGATCATTTCCAGAGCCTTACGGTCAATTACCAGATTCTTTTTCGAAATTCCATGTGCTTCCAATTGTTTTGGCAGCAAGTGTTTTTTAGCGATTTCGATTTTTTCTTCGATGGTATATCCGTTTACTTCAATGATTTCCATTCGGTCCAACAAAGGCCCCTGAACGGTTGCCAAACTGTTTGCCGTTGCAATGAACATCACTTTCGAAAGGTCAAATTCTGTTTCTACGTAATTATCGTAAAATGCGCTGTTTTGCTCCGGATCCAGAACTTCCAATAAAGCAGATGAAGGATCTCCGTGGTTGCTTCTTCCCAACTTATCGATCTCATCCAAAACAAATACCGGATTTGCAGAACCAGCTTTTTTCAAATGCTGAATGACTCTTCCCGGCATTGCACCGATATACGTTTTGCGGTGTCCGCGAATTTCTGCTTCATCGTGAACTCCACCCAACGACATTCGAACGTATTTTCGACCCAATGCTTCTGCAACAGACTTTCCTAAAGAAGTTTTTCCAACTCCCGGAGGTCCGTAAAAACACAAGATCGGCGATTTCATATCTCCTTTGAGTTTCAGAACAGCTAAATATTCCAGGATGCGTTCTTTCACTTTTTCCAAACCGAAATGATCGCGTTCCAGAATTTTGGCTGCATGCTTTAAATCCAGGTTATCAGTCGAAAACTCGTTCCACGGTAAATCCAGCAAAGTATCCAGATAATTCAACTGAACCGTATATTCGGCTCCCTGCGGATTCATGCGCTGCAATTTGGACAATTCCTTGTAGAACAACTTGGAAACTTCCTTACTCCACTTTTTTCTGGCAGCACGGTCTTCCATGTCTTTGACATCCTGTTCCTGCGGATTATCTCCCAACTCATCCTGAATGGTGCGAATCTGCTGATGCAGGAAATATTCTCTTTGCTGGCGATCCATATCCAAACGAACTTTCGTCTGAATTTCATTACGCATCTCCAGTAACTGAGACTCCAAAGTCAAATGTTCGACCACCAAACGTGCTCTCTTTCTGAAATCGAGTTCTGCCAATAATTCCTGCTTCTTTTTCACATCCGCATTCATATTGGAAGAAATAAAGTTCACCATAAAGGTCGGCGATTCAATATTTCCGATTGCGAAAGCCGCTTCGGAAGGAATATTGGGGCTGTCTTTGATGATTTGAAGTGCCAGTTCTTTCACGTTCCGGAACAACAATTCCATTTCCTGATCGTCCTTTTCCGGCAGAATTTCCGTCAAAAACTTCACTTTCGCACGCATGTATGGTTCCGTTTGATACGGTTCCACTATTTCAAAACGTCTTTTCCCTTGAATAATCACCGTTGACGAACCATCCGGCATTTTCAGCAAACGAACGATTTGAGCAACTGTTCCGATCTGGTGTAAGTCATTAAATTCCGGACTTTCTTCTTCCTGATCGATCTGAGCCACAACTCCGATGATCTTTTTCCCGCTGTTTGCATCCTGCAATAACTTCAATGATTTATCGCGGCCGATCGTAATGGGAATCATTACTCCGGGGAAAAGCACATTGTTCCGAAGTGGTAAAATGGGTAAGTCTTCCGGAAAAACTTCCTTATTCATGTTGTCTTCGTCATCCTGAGACATTAGAGGCAAGAACTCTGCATCTTCTTCTCCTGAAGCAACTATAATTGTATTATCGAATGAATCTTTCATGTATGTGTATTTTAACGCCAAAATGTCATTGATCTTATCTCTTCAACAGATAAGTCGTCAAAAAAATCCCGACACTGTGGTTTGTCAAGCCTTGTGCCAAGATGAAATTCATGACGAATTGACAGGACTGTTTCAATAATTAACGATTAACCCCTGAATTGTTAATTGACTGATTGCGCTACGTTTAACGGAATATCAGTGACCGAAATACGGAATCCGGCTGAATATAAGGGAAACCGACTTTCCAAACAGCACCTAATGCAACATATTATACCTATCTTGCGCACCTAACTTAATTGAATGAGCGAAATAGGTTCAGTGAAATGGAAGAAGAAAGACCTTGAACACTTCTTTCCAACACTAAAGAAACGCGTAGATGGATACTTCAGCGGAAACAAAATAAAAAAACAAGGAAACACCAAGCTGTACATCAAAGCGATCGCTCTTTTGGCCATTTACGTCATTCCTTTTATTCTTCTTCTCACCATCCCGCTTCCGGTTTTTGCACAATTGCTGCTTTGGGCATTGATGGGTTTTGCATTGGCAGGAATTGGCATGAGTGTGATGCACGATGCTAACCACGGGGCTTTTTCAAAGAACAAAGCACTGAATTATTTCATGGGACACACACTCAATTTGCTGGGCGGTTCTGTTTGTAACTGGAAAATGCAGCACAATGTATTGCATCATACTTACACCAACGTGGCAAACATGGACGAAGACATTGATGATAAATTATTGATGCGTTTTTGTCCACACTCTGAGCGCAAGTCTTACCATCGCTTTCAGTTTATTTATGTGGTTTTCTTCTATTCGATCCTGACGTTGTATTGGGTGACACTGAAAGATTTCGTTCAGTTTATTCAATACCGCCGACACCAGATTTTTTGCGAGGAAAAGAAAAGTCACCTGCGCAAGATCCTTCAAATTGTTTCGATGAAAGTGATCTATTTCTTCACGGCGCTTTATTTACCTATTGCAATCATTGGTTTGCCTGTTGGAGCAACGATTTTAGGATTCTTATTAATGCACGCGATTGCAGGTTTCATTCTGGCGCTTATTTTTCAATTGGCTCATACAGTAGAAGGAACCAGTCATCCGCTTCCGAACAACGAAGGAATTATTGAAAATGACTGGGCCATTCATCAGCTTCAAACAACTTCTAATTTTTCCCGCAAGAGTAAATGGATTTCCTGGTATGTTGGCGGCTTGAATTTTCAGGTAGAACACCATTTGTTCCCGTATATATCGCACGTGCATTATCCTGAAATTGCAGAAATTGTAAAAGAAACCGCAGAAGAATTCGGTGTTCCTTATTTGGAAAACAGAACCTTGATGTCTGCCGTGAATTCGCATTTCACCTTTTTGTATCAATTAGGGAAGCCTGTTCCGGTTCGCGCGTAGTCTTTCTCAATACATTCCGTACTTGTCAATTCGAGTAGTTATTTAAAGAGAAAATCCAATTCCCCCGCTAGAGGGGATAAAGAGGGAAGAAAAAGCAAATTGTCCCAACTATACATATGTGTAATCCAGATGCTAATTTGTATCGTATCGGGAACTATCGGAATATCTCGACACGGTGGGATTATCGAGACAGACATGAAGATATTTTACATCCTCCCCCTCATTCCCCCTCCAAAGGGGGAGGTTTTAATCCGCTTTCACACCAAAGTCCTATTAACAAAGTTTTAACAAGTGGCACGTAATTTGTTTTCCGTTCAGGATAAACTACTTACATGAAGCCTGTTTTCTACTTTCTAGCTTTGTTGGTCTTTCTTATTTCCTGCAAAAAGGGAAAAACACTTCCTCATGATGTGCCGGTTCAATTGATCACTGCGGCTGAAGCTTCTGTTTACCCGGAAGATTACTTTCCTCCTTTTGATCCGTACGATCCTTATGAACCAATTGTTTATCCGAGTTATGCACACGATTATTCGAACGCTGAAATTGCAGCAAATTTCAATAACCGTTTGATCTCTTTTCTGAATAAAAACAATGTCATTCTCCAATCCGATACGGCGGCATATGTTCTGAAAATCACGTCCATTCACATGAGTGAATCCATTGAGCGCAGAAGTTACATCGACAGCTGTTTGTTCAATTCACCGGTCAATTACGTGTATGTTTCCTCTCTGCGCTTTCAGATAAGTGCTGCTTTATACAAAAACGGCGTCTTAATGGGCTCATGGACAGAAGAAGGCAACTCGTGGGAAAGAGTTGGGTCGAAAACAGATGGCTGCAACAAACCCAAGGTGAAACAAGTTACCCGCGGACCTTATTCGCTGATCAATCAGGTGGCGAAAGAATTAAGAGTCCGTGTTTCGAAGAAAATGTATGAACTGGAAGTCTGAATTACGGTTTCCCGAATAGTCATAATTGTGGGAAATACGGTTGATTAAGACGTTTTAGATTGGTAGGTTTGCATTATATTCAAATGAAAGCCTATGAGAACATCCGTAATTATCCTGGCAGCTCTTTTCTTCCAATTTTCTCAGGCTTTTACGCAGCAAAACAGAAATAATGACGGAAAGATCGTATTGGCTCATGTGAATGCGCAGTCAATACATTCAGACAGCGTCAACATTCAACGAACGGTTTCGACAAGTATTTCCGGTCTGGAAATTCCTAAAGCAGCACCGAACGATGTGGTCATCAAGCACACGGCTTATTCTCTCGTATACAATGAAGCACATGAGCAGGCAAACTGGATTGCTTATGAACTCACGGAAGAAAGAACCAATAATGTATACGAAAGAACAGATAAGTTTCTGGTTGATCCGCTGGTAACAAGTGGTTCTGCAACCGATAAAGATTACGAAAAATCAGGGTATGACCGCGGGCATTTGGCTCCTGCTGCAGACATGGGTTGGTCTGAAACTACAGTAGCCGAAAGCTTTTATTACAGCAATATGAGTCCGCAGGAACCGAGTTTTAACCGTGGAATCTGGAAAAAGGCGGAAGAATTGGTTCGAAACTGGGCTATTGAAAACAAGGATCTTTACATCGTAACCGGCCCGGTATTGACTGAAGGCTTGAAAACAATCGGTCCGAATGAAGTTTCCGTACCGGAATATTATTACAAGGTCGTTTTGGATTATTCCGAACCTGATGTTAAAGGAATCGGATTCATTATGCCGAATGCCGCATCCCAAAAAGACCTTAAAACTTTTGCCGTATCAATCGACAGTGTTGAAACGTTCACCGGAATAGATTTTTTTCCTCTGCTTCCCGACAATGAAGAAAAAATCATTGAAAAAACGTTGTGTATTGATTGCTGGTCGTGGGGGAAAACGACTGAGACAAGCACCGAACCAAAAGAAACGGCATCGGTGCAATGTTCTGCAACTACTCAATCAAGCACTCGCTGCAAACGCATGACTAAAAGTCAGAACGGACTTTGCTCGCAGCACGGAGGAAATTAAATCCGATAACCTACAACAACAAAAAGCGCAGAACTTTAGTCCTGCGCTTTTCATGTTTATAACCGTAACTCCGATCAATTAGTTTGATGACAGCATCAAGACTCTTTTTTGTTCGGTTTTTTGATCATCGCTGATTTTCAGGATGAAGAACTGACCAGCAAGTTCACTCAGATCAAGCGGCTGCAACGATTGGTAATCCATAACTGTTTTCAGCAATTTCCCGTTGATGTCAAACACCTGAATCGTTCCTCCGGAATTTGAAACATTTGTAATCTGTACGATTCCGTTTGTCGGGTTCGGGTAAACTCCGAATGTCAAAGATTTCTTCTCCACGTCATCAACTCCAAGGTCAACCGGAACCGGATTGAAATTAATTCCGCAAGGCCCCTGATTGCTTAAAAATGCGCTTCGGATTCCACTTGCTTTTACAAACAAGTCATTTACCGGCGACATCAGATCAGTTGTTTGAGTTGCTTGTCTTTTGAATAAAAATGCGTAATCCAACTCAAAAGAGTCACCGCTGCCTAAAGCTGTTTTACCAAAAGAATATCCGCCCCGGCGATCTCCACTTGGATTTGATGAGGAACCCGGCCCAGTAGGTTCAAATTCGTACCAGTCAAATCCCGGATCCACTCCTCCTGTTCCGAAATGAGATGTATCTTCACCAGTATACATATATTTCGCAGGGATTGTTGTCACACCAGGATTACCCGGATATCCGCTTCCTCCATAATACATCGTTTCTCCAAAGCGGAAATATCCGTTCATCATATTGTACCACTGGATAGCAGTTGTCGGGTCTGATACAGGAGCCGGAGCATTTATTCCGCTAAATGCAGTAGATGCATACAAACCGCCGTATTCGTTATCTATGACTCCGTCATTGAAACCATAACCATTCATTGATTGTCCGGGTAAAATTCCGATTCCGTTATCAAGTCCGTCATCGGTTTGCTTGAATCCTTTCAAAACCATTAAGCCCTGAGCAGCAAGTGTATCGTTGAAACCAGAACGTCCTGCATTTGGTTCATCATTCAAATCTCCATTGTAGTTATACACCAGTCCCAAATCGACATTCGTTCCTACATAATCATCATTGTAATTCCCCAAATCGCCGTCAAAACGCCCTCCGAAGAACAGGGAATCAACAACCGCACCGCGGGAATACACTTTAATTTTACGCATCAAAACGTTGTCAAATGTTTCTGTTGAATCGCAAGCCTGCGTGTATACATAGCTGTGAAATTCAAGAGCCTTATCCAGATTTCCGTTGTTTCGGTAATGCGTGATACTGTAAACACAATCGTTTCCTAAAATACTCGGATATTCACCCAAAAGCGGTTCGTAAATTCCGTTTGAATTGACGTCTGCAAACGGAGCCAAATCAGGAGCCTGACCCCAAGCCGTATTTCCATGTGCCGGCCAGTTTCTGATTGCCCAGACAGGAACATAATTTGAAGAACCGAATTGTACGGAATCAATATGAGCCTGAATCATTGCAAGGCTTACGTGATACGGACGATTGTATTTTGCTTCCAACACCTCGTCATACATAGCAGTTACGGTATACGGACCAGGAAGTTCGTCGTACTGATCTGTGTAGGAGGATTTTGCATTTGAAATGGTGTCTCCCGCACCGGTAAACCCTACAAAATGATCATTCAGATTATAACAGGCTGAAACTCCTTTGTAAGTCGATCCGGGAGTAATATAAGGAGTTGTAATCACTTTCGTTCCCAAACCGATACTTGCTTTAAAATGCTGTCCTGATCTCAATTCAGTTGCGTATTCATCATACTTCAAAGCGGGTAAAGTTGAATAAACCTCACAATAAGCTGCTTTTCCATCATTCTGATTTCCGTTCAAATCTAAAGAAACTCCTTTTGGATTGATATCCGAACCAACCACCATCAAGCCATTGGAAGTCTTCGAAAGATGATAGATCAGTACGCTCGTTTTTACAGAATTCAGAACCTGGAAAGCCTGATCTGTTACAAAAAAGATCCCCTCATTCGAAGCGGTATATTTGAAATACAAGTGATAGCGATTATTTCTATATTCGATCTGGCTTGCTGTCGAATTGGCCGGCCAGGAAAAATTACCGCTGTGGATCATCGTTCCTGCTGCATTGTAATGTTCGATATTGATCCCGTTACTAACTCCAATCGTTGTCGGGTCGATCAAAAAAGAGCTCACAGAACGATTCGTGGAAATCCCTGTATTTTGAGTCATAAAGGTATTTGCCGCAGTTCTGGTAAAAATAGTTGCAGAGCTTACTCCTGCTCCCCAAACAATTTTCTCCGATCCGTTTACCACGAACAGGTTCCCGCTTTTAAAACCTGATAAAATGTTCTGATAACTCGTTGAGGATGTAATCGAAGCACTTACCAATTCTTCAGTAGCAGCAGTGAAAGTTGCCGTATTCATGGCAACACGAACCAAAGATCCGGTGCTTTTCACAGCATAAGTGACCAATTCATTTCCTACCAGTTTTGGTTCAAAGTAAGATGTTTTGTAATCAAGCGGACTTGTGAAACTACTGATCAAAGCTCCGGTATTCTTGTTGATCTTCAACCAAATCAGTTTCATGGAGGAAGCGCTGCCTGCTCCTACAAGGCAATAACGCTCTGATCCTTGTTCAACAACGCCCATCAACAGACTCTGCTGAATAGATGAGGTCAGGAATACGGAGTAATCGTAGGAATCAAATTTTTCCACATCTCCTGAAGCGGAAATGCGTTCATTCACCAAATGAACCTGATTCACCCCGACATCAGATATACTTGTGAGGTTCACTTTGTTTTCAGCGTCGTAATAACTGTAATTTGAGAAGGTGGAGATTCCACTGTTAACTGTGGCATGCAAAAAGGTTCTATTGAATTGCGAAAAGGTAGAACTGCTAATCAGTAAGATCAGGAAAGTAAATAGATTTTTCATAGTGTACATTTATTAGGTGTTAAACATTCTAATCGTTAGAAACGAAGAACGTTTAAAGCTAATGAAAGGTTAGAACGTTATCTGTGCTCTCTCCTGAAACGCACCAACAATTGATTCTCCTGTCGATTTACAATACTTAACTAAAAATTTCCTTAAAAAAATCTAAATCATTTATCCTCCGTGCTTTGACAGATAGTCAAAGATATACTGATCGCCTTCCGTAAGTTCCAGACCACGTCTGCTCATCATGGCATTGGCAGCTTCTTTGGCTTTTTTGAGTTCGAACAATTCTGTTCCGTTCACGGCTCCCCAGGAAAAGGACGGAATGAATTTCTTAGGGAATTCGCCGCCAAATACGTTGCAGGAAACACCCACAACCGTAGCTGTGTTGAACATGGTATTGATGGCACATTTGCTGTGATCTCCCATACAAACTCCCATAAACTGCAATCCGGTTTCCACTTCTCTTCCTTCTTCGTAGGACCAGGAACGAATCATGGAATAGTTGTTTTTCAGATTCGACGTATTGGAATCCGCGCCGAAATTACACCACTCACCTACTACCGAATTCCCAAGGAAACCATCGTGGCCTTTATTGGAATAGGCCTGAAAGACACAATTGGAAATCTCGCCACCTACTTTGCAATACGGACCAATGGTTGTTGCTCCGTAGATCTTTGCACCCATTTTCACAACAGCGTGTTCTCCTAAGGAAAATGGTCCGCGAATCATCGATCCTTCCATGATTTCGGCTTCTTTATCAATGTAGATCGGGCCGGAAGTCGTATTCAGAAACGAGCCTTCAACGGAAGCTCCTGCTTCGATAAAGATCAATGACGGATCACCGATAATGGTATTTGAAGCGGAAATGTGCTGCGATTCTCTTCCTCCCGTCAGTAAAAAGTAGTCTGCTACCAATACTTCATCATTCATTTGAAAGAGATCCCAACGCTGCGTCAGCTCCAAAGGATGCTGCTCCGACCATTTAATCCGCTCAGAAGCATTTCCTCTTCTGGCAATCCAGGTATTTTCAGATACTAAAACCTGATTGTCTTCCAAATGCAAGATCGCAGCTGCAATGGCTTCATTCGGAATAATTGCCGCATTGACTTCAATTTCGGAATCTCCGGAGATTCTCGGAAATTTCTTCGAGATATACTTTTCAGTTTGAAATGACACCGTCGCTTCAGGAATCCACTTTTCCCACCGTTCTTTATTCGTCAAGATTCCTACCCGCAAGTCTCCAAGCGGTCTTGTGAGTGTCAATGGCGCAAAACGCAGGTGTAATTCGTTATCATGAAGAATGATGTTCATCGTAATCCTATTTGTTAAGTGAAGATACGGAAATTCGCGATGCGAACTTAAAAGTGAAAATGTAAAATTGAAAAGTAATTACTGATTGCGGGTAGAGTCGAAAGTTACATTTCTCCATTTTAACTTTTCAATTTTAACTTAAAAACAAATCGTTTAGTCGGGGATCATTGTAATCGGATATGAAGAACAACACATTCGGGTACTTCTCAAATTCTTCAGGAGTATGTGTCGTTGTCACAATAATGACTTTCATTCCGGCATTTAAAGCGGCTTCGGCTCCTTTCGGAACATCTTCAAACACGATACAATCTTCGGGAGAAACTCCTAATTGCATAGCAGCTTTTAAAAACACTTCCGGATTCGGTTTGCTTTCCGTCACATCATCAGCACTCACAATGGTTCTGAAATAATGGCGGATCAATAAATTATCTATCACAAACCTAATATTGAAAGGCAATGCCGCAGAACCAATCGCCATGAAAACTCCTTCCCGGTATGCTTTTTCGAGCAAATTCTCCAATCCGGAAATCAATTTCAGATGCGGGCGATACAATTCCTGATATAGTTCTTCTTTCTTTTTGGAAATTTCCTTTACCTGTTCTTCGTCAAAAGCTCCATGCCCGAAAACGCGTTCAAGCAACTCATTATTCTTACCAAATAGTTGTTGTTTTACTTCCTCATGGGTTAAACCTGCTTTCAGATCGTCATTCAAAATCCGGCTCCATACTTCCTGATGGAATCCCATATCGTCGATCATTGTCCCATTCAGGTCAAACAAAAATGCTTTTGGTTTCATACTCATAGACTCAGGAACGCTGTACCCGCTCAGATATTATGCTGCAGCTACTGTTTTTCCCGGTTTAGAAATCAGCCAAAGTCCTATAAACGTTAATAATCCGTTCAAAATCAACAATTCATTCCCGAAGATATAACCTCCCAGATACGTTCCGTTTTCCTGTAAAATTCCACCCGTCATTGCTTGTGAATACTTGCTGATGAAGAAACAGATTGCCGGAATCAGTACACAAACAACAGGAACCAGATTCTCTTTCAAAACGCGTTTGGTGAAAATTCCCAGTGTAAACAAACCGAGCAAAGGTCCGTAAGTATATCCGGCCAATTTCAGAATCAAGCCGATCAAATCCGTTCCGGGAGTTGAATCTACATACCAATTCGTGAAGAGAATAATTAGTAGAAACAAAAGCGAAAATCCGATATGCACGATTAGTTTGTAGCGTTTTTTCTGCTGTTCTTCCCGTCGGTTGAAATTCAGGAAGTCAATACAAAATCCGGTTGTGAGCGCCGTCAAGGCACTATCAGCCGACGCGTAAGACGAAGCCGTAATTCCGAGCAGGAAGAAGATTCCGGCTATGGAACCAAAGTTGTTCAAAGCCAAAGTCGGGAAAGTGTGATCGGTATTTGCGGGAACTTCGAGTCCGGTTGACTGAATATAGACATACAACGCACCACCAAGCAGTAAGAATAAAAAGTTCGTAATCACCAAAATCGTTGTGAAGGAATACATGTTCTTTTTCGCATCTCCGATTGATTTACAGGTCAAATTCTTCTGCATCAGATCCTGATCCAAACCTGTCATGGCAATTGCCAGGAACATTCCTCCGAAAAACTGTTTGTAGAAATAAAGTGGCGAATTCGGGTCGTCGAAAAAGAAAATGCGCGACATGGAATAACCGTTTTTCGTAGAAGATGAGGTGATTTTCTCATACAATCCGGAAAAATCGACTCCCAGAGTTTGAGCAATAATAATGGTACAAATGATTACGGACGAAACCAGGAAGATGGTCTGAAAAGCATCTGTGTAGACAATCGTTCGCACTCCACCCTTAAACGTATAGACCCAAATCAGTACAATGGTCGTTACTGTTGTTACCCAATACGGAACTCCCAAATCTTCGAACAGGAACATTTGAAGCACTTCCGTTGCTAAGTAAAGTCTGGTTGCCGACCCCAATGTTCTGGAAAGAATGAAAAATGCGGCTCCGGTTTTATAACTGACGATTCCAAAACGCTTGTTCAGAAATTCGTAAATCGAAGTCACATTCAAGCGATAATACAGCGGCATTAAGATCTGGGCGATGACGACATATCCCAAAACATACCCCAAAACAATCTGAAAATAAGCCATTCCTTCCGAAAACACTTTTCCCGGAACTGAAATAAATGTAACCCCGGAAAGTGACGTTCCGATCATTCCGAATGCAACCAGATACCACGGACTTTGTCTGTTTCCCATGAAAAAGGAATCAGTATCAGCCTTTCTGGAAGTGATGTATGCGATTAAAATCAATAAACCGAAATATCCGATAAGGACAGTGGCAATGAGCCAGGGAGCTAAAGTGTTGTTCATGAATGTAAAATTCGAAGGAACGAAGTTAATGAATTCCGCTAGTTATCAACTTCGTCATTTTGCCTAAATGACAATTTGCCGATTCGTAATATTACGAATTGCCAAATCAGGCAAAAAAAAGTCGGGGCGAAAAATTTTTCGCCCCGACTTTTTTATTAACTAGTAACGTATTTTCTTATTTCGAAGCCATTTCAACGAACTCATCGTAAGAAACTTCTTTCGAGTTCAATTTCACTGTATTCTTAAAGTATTCAGTCAATTTTGCTTCTGCCAACATATCGTAAATACGATTTGCTTCTTCGCGGTTTTGCAAAGCTCCGGCAGCTTGTTTTGTCAATTCGCTATCCTCCGGAGCAGGAATTCCGTATTGAGCATATTGATTAACGATCAATCCTTTCGTAAACTCAATTACCTCAGCATTGTCCAATTTAATGTCGTTTGCCTTGAAGATATGACCTTGAATCAACTGCCATTTCAAATCTTTTGCATAATTGTCGTAATCAGCTTCGATTTGCTCAATGGTGATCGGCTTCTCGTTCGACAATTGAATCCAACGCTTCAAGAAATCGTTCGGAAGATTAACCGGTGTGTTTTCAACCAAATCACGGTAAACTTCACGAGTCAACAAACGGTCAGAATCATTTGAGAACATCTGAGTCAAATCGTTTGCAATACGCTCACGCAATTCTTTTTCAGAAGAAACTGCACCTTCACCGAATAACTTGTCGAACAAATCCTGGTTCAATTCCGCCAATTCCATACGTTTGATGTCATTGATCGTCATTTGGTAAGAATCTGAATGATTTGCCAATTCTTCCGGCTTAACTCCAAGCATTGCAGCTTTATCGCTGTCACCGCGGGTAATTGCAGTAGCAGAAACTGTTACCTTGTCTCCTACTTTCTTACCAACCAATGATTTTTTCACTTTCTTATCTTCAACAAATTCCATAGAAGTCGTTGAAGAATGCATGATTCCACCTTCTTTGATTGATCCGTCTTCGTTCAACTCAACGAATTGAGCCAAAAGCATATCCGTATCGTTCACTTCTTCAGCAGAAGACATTTTTCCGTAACGGCGACGTAAATCGTCGATTTGCTGATCAACTAATTTATCATCGATTTTTACCTGAACGTAATCGTATTTGTTTTTGGAAGTCAATTTCAAATCAATAGCAGGAGAATATCCGATTTCATAAATGAATTCAAAATCTCCCGGATTGTCGAAATCTCCTTTTACATCCGTTCCATCTTTCGGGATCGGATTTCCAAGAATTTCTAATTTATTTTCCTGAACATAAGCATACAAAGCATCAGAAACCAATTTATTCATTTCTTCAGCCAATACTGCTTTTCCGTATTGCTTTTGTACCATAGCCATAGGAACTTTCCCCGGACGGAATCCCGGAATTTTCGCTTGCTTACGGTATTTATCTAAAGAAGCAGTCACTTTTCCCTGGTAATCTGCCGGTGAAACCTGCACTGTTAAAAGCGCCGTTTCTGCATTAACTTCTTGACGTGTTACGTTCATTCCGTTTTCTTTTAATTCTTAACTTGTATAAACAAAAAATGGTCTTCATTGATTAACAACGAGACCATCTGAAGTGCGGATGGAGGGACTCGAACCCGCACACCTCTCGGCACTAGATCCTAAGTCTAGCGTGTCTACCAATTTCACCACATCCGCATATTATAAAAGAAACACCTCAGTGTTTTTATAATTCTATTTCAATTTATCAGGATTTCGTTCAATCCTTCCCTTTTGGGTGCACAAAATTAGTGATTATTTCAATTCTTGCAAGCGTTCGATGATTTTTTTCATTAAAAAAACTAAAAAATTTGACTTCGCTTCGTTCGGTCTGCTTAAAGAACACTGTATTTCAGTTAACTGAGCGAAGTCGAAAACAAGCTTACAATCGAGGCCAAAGCCTACTTTTTACGGAACAACTCCAACATCGGCTTTCCAACAGCAGTATTCGGACGCTGAACATCCAATACATGAACCAGAGTTGCTGTTATATCCACTATTTCATAAGGCGTAAATACATCCTGCGGAAGAATTTCCTTTCCGTAGAACAATACCGGAACATGCGTGTCATAGTTGAATGCTGAACCGTGACTTGTGCCTTTATGAGAATTGGGTGTGTCGGCCGTTTTCGGTAAAAATCCCGGTTGAAGAATAAAAATCAATTCCCCGCTGCGTTCCTTATCATAACCTGAAGCAACCATTTGCTGCCAGTTTTCAGCGGTTTTGGATTGAAGTTCTTCTTTTGTGTAAACACGTTTCACTTCTGTCCATTGGGAAATCTCCTGCTTGAAAAAAGCAATGACCTGGGTTTCTGTTTCAGTACCCAAAACCTCATCAATCAAATACACATTGTCGTTTTCAATCGTATTCAGGTAATCTTTCCCGAATTTCGAAATGCATTTTGCTCTTAACTTGTCCGTTTTGTCTTTCAGGAACAGATATCCTCCCGGCAATTTGTGATCTGCTAAAAACTGAGGAACCGGAACCACTGCGTGATCTGCTGTCAGGAAAACCACATACTGTCCTTTTCCGATTTGTTTATCCAAAGTCTGAAACAAACGGGCAAGTTCCTGATCCAATCGGAAGTACATGTCTTCCATTTCCAATGAATACGGTCCGAAGGTGTGGCCCGCAATGTCCGGTGTAGAATAACTGATTGTCAGGAAATCGGTTGTGGCATGCGTTCCCAGTTTTTCATCGGTCAGCGCCTGAATGGCAAAATCCGTCAGAAACGTATTTGCAGCCGGCAGAATCGTAAATACATTCAATTGATCTGCAGGAGATAATTTACTGAAATCATATGGAAAAACAGGGCTCGTCTTTCCTCCTACCAATCCTTCATACGGAGAATTGTCCTGTTTGATATACGTATAAGATGCTGAGTCCTTCAACAAATTCCATGGCTGATTGACATAATTCGAAACCAGTTTCCGGTCATTGAAACGATTCACCCATGCAGGCAATTCATTTTTATAGAAAGTCGAGGTGATGAAATTTCCCGTAGCATAATCATACCAATAAGAACCGTCCGACAAATGTCCGGCAGGCAAAATAGCACTGCGGTCTTTGATCGAAACACCGATTACTTTTGAAGTCGGATAAGTGAGTTTCAATTGATCCGTGATCGTATTCGAACGCAGAAAATAAGGCGAACATTTTCCGTACTTACTTGTCGAACCAACCGTAGAAACCGTAGTATCTTCCACACAATTCACTTCTCTTCCAAAAGGACGGTAATGCCATTCATTTGCTACAATCCCGTGGTTACTCGGAGTGCTTCCCGTATAAATCGAAGCGTGTCCCGGGCCGGTATAAGTAGGAACATAATTGTAAGTCACATTTCTGAAATGAGTTCCTTTGTCCATCAGGCGTTTGAAACCGTCTTTTCCGAATTGAGGATAGAAACGATACAAATAATCGTAGCACATTTGGTCAACCACAATTCCGACCACCACTTTTGGAGTATTCTTTTGGGAAAAAGCCTGATTGGATGATAATCCGAAACAAAGCAACACTACTAAAAAGCCCCTCATATTCAACTTATTTAAATTAGTCAGAGTAAAAATTATTTCCGAAGAGAATGCAGATTAAGTATGAATCTGCGACATCTGTGCAATCCGCGGGAACAATAATTACTTCATTATTCTAACAAAACTAGGATTTGAATTCAAGAAATAACGAAATTTGCCGTAAAATTTCAATTATGTTAGGTTTAAAACTGCCGACTGACCCGCGTTGGGTAAATATTGTAGAGAAAAACATCGAGGAAATATTGACGGATCATGCTTTCTGCGAACAAAAAGCAGCAAGTAATGCCATTTCTATCATTGTTCAGTATCCGCAATATCCCGACATGGTCAAAGCCATGATTGAAATTTGTCAGGAAGAAATGGAGCATTTTGGAATGGTTCACGACAAAATTCTGGAACGCGGATACCAACTCGGATTCGAACGCAAGGATCCATATGTTCACGATCTGTTGGATTTTCTCAAAGTCACTCACTCCGGAAATCCGAAAAAATCGCACATGGTAAACCAATTGCTGTTTGCGGCCATGATCGAAGCAAGAAGCTGTGAACGTTTCAAAATCCTTTCAGAAGAAATCAACGACGAAGATCTGCGTGTTTTTTACCGCAGTCTGATGGAAAGCGAAGCACGTCATTACATTGTTTTCCTGAATTTCGCACGCAAATACGGAGACGGAATTGATGTAGATGCGCGCTGGAAAAAGTTTTTGGAATTCGAAGCTTCTTTAATGGATAAATACGGAAAATCGGAAACGATGCACGGGTAAATTGAACTGACAAGTGAAAATGTAAAATTGAAAAGTCAAAAAAAGCCTCTTCGATTTTGTCCGATTAATTATCAATTAATTCGGAATTGGAATTGTCAGAATTACACGGGTTCCCGGAAATTCAGGGTTTGAATCATCCACATTGCTGATTGTAACACTATAACCTTCTTTATTTTTTCCTTTTAAGGATTTCAAACGTTCTTCCGTGATTTGTGTTCCATAGGATTTATGTCCGGTATCCCGCTGACGCTTCATTGATTCTGAATACCCGATTCCGTTATCTTCGATCAAAACATGCAATAATTGATCTTCCATATAAAATTTCAGGAACAACTTTGCGCCTTCTTCCCGTTTAATCAATCCGTGAATAATTGCATTTTCCACATAAGGCTGAATCAGCATCGGAGGAATAAACGGATGAAAAGGCAAACGTTTTAAATCACAATCAATTTCAAAAGTAAATGTGCTTTTGAAACGCATCTGTTCCAAAAGAATGTAGTTCTTCAACATTTCACACTCTTCTTCCAGGGTAATGTATTGCTTTCTTGAGTTACCCAAAGTCTGCCGGATTAATTTAGAAAACCGGATCAGGTATTTTTCTGCATTTTCATTTTCTTCAAACAATAAAAAACTGTGAATCGAATTCAATGAATTGAAAATAAAATGCGGATTCATTTGTGCCGATAAGGCCATCTGCTCCAATTCAATCATCCGGTTCAGGATGTAGTTCTTTTTATTGACGTATCGAATGGAAAGTTTCAAAATGATGTAAAATAAAATGATAACGATCAAAGCATAAACCACCATAAAGTACCAACGTAGAAACACGTTCCTGACCACTTCAAAACCAGCTATATGAACCGGCTTTGTCCAGGAATCAAAGTTATCCAAATACGAAATCTCCAGGTCGTACTTTCTATCTGTCGGATTATTCAGAATGATTTCTCCTTTATCCGACTTGATCCAGGTTTGATCTTTTCCAAAACGATACCTGTAAACCCGGTACTTGCTCAGGTATTTGTTTGAAAGGCGAATTTTAATCAGATCAGTATTTGCTGAGAATACTTTATCTCCCGGTATCTCTTCGTTCTTAGCAAATGCCCTGATCGAAAAAACGGAAAGCGGGCAATCAAATTTTTCTTTTTTAATCTCCCGGAAGTTTATCTTCTGAACCCCGAATTTGGTTGCCAGATAAAGTACATCCTTATAAGCATACAAACTCATTATCTCGGAGCTAGACAACAATTTCTTGTTCAGGAAAGATTTCACGGTAATTTTTCCCTCTTTCTTTACCAGCACAAATATCCCTTTTTCACTCGCAATCCAGAGCTGGTTCTTTTCATCAAAAAAAACACTTGAAATTTGTGTGCCGATATTTATTCCGGGGGCAAATTTCGCATACTTCTCTTCTTTCATATTAATTTGAAAGAGTCCTTCGAAACCCGAATACGCGATCAATCCCCAAGCTTTGTTATACTTTATCTCATTGATTCTTTTCCTTAAAACAGTTCTGTAATTATTCGCAATGTTTGGACCTTCGACATCAAACACAAAAACTCCCTCATGAAACAAAACAAACACTTTTTTACTTGAATCGAAATGGAATGAAAGATAGGAACCAATCAACTTTGAAGTTTGAAGATGTTTGATTTTATAAACAAACAGGGACGATTTTGTCATTTTTACAATCCGATCCTTAGTCGTATTATTTAAAATTCCAAAAACGCACGAATCATTGGCGTAAATCGGGTTTACAATGCTGGTTGCATTTACATCTTTCCAATCACTCCAATCAACAATGTCTTTCCGAAATAAAAATCCATCACCTACCGGCAGCAAATTATACCTATAAACAATCTTCCCGGCGTCTTTACACAAAAACGGCGGATACAACTGCTGCCATTTACCCACATAATGCGTTACGACTACCTTTTGTTTGTTTCCATTAATAAACCGGACTTCTTCCGATAAGTTTTTTCCATTAATGGCCAATTGCTTAAATGCTTCATCATAAATGGCAAAAAGACCTTTTTCCAGCGTGGTTATCCATAAAGTACCATTTGAATCCTTATAGGTTGAACTGACAGAACAACCCGGTAAATAATGCCGGACCAAAGCAAGTTCTTTTGTTTTCGGATCGAACCGGTATTTATTCATCCCGTTTTTATACATCCCCACATATAAAAACTGCTTGTCCGAATCCAATGAAATAACTTGGTGATCCACCACAAGCGGTTTAAACTTTTCACCATCATTCAAATACAATTTGTAGTCGGACATCACAAAGCAAAAGTTTTTATGCTTCTTTAATCTTGTTGTACCGGAAAGCAATAAATTTCCGGCAAAAACCAGCTTCTTATTCCGGAAATAGTAGTTCGCTATAATTCCGCTACGTGATTGTTTCTGTAAGCATAGGATATCATTTCCGAATTCAAGAAAACACCCGATATTTACGACTCCTTTAGCCAGGTCTTTGACCTTTCCATCTTTACTAACTGAAATGATCTTCTTCCTGAAAACACAATAAACAACAGAGTTGTCTTTATTTACGTGAATTGAAATGTTGGTATTACTACTAAGGACAATGGCTTTTCGGAGCACGTGATTGTATTTATAAGCCTGCATTTTCCCATCTTTGAAAACACTTAGCAAACCGTTAAATCCGACGAACCAAATTCCGCCGTTTTCATCTTCAACAACTCTGAAATTGACGTTATCACACAATCCGTTCTCAGTGGTATATTTTTGAAATTCAAACCCGTCGTACTTCACTACTCCCCGATCGGTCAGAATCCACAACAAACCTGATTTATCCTGATGAATCTGATAGGTCTCAGAACTTGGCAAACCATTTTTTATACCAAAATGATCATAGTTGTATTCCCACGAAATACGATTTACTTGTGCAGATATTGTCGCAGCGATTCCGACAAAAATGAGAGTCCATAAAATGTTCTTATTCAAACTGAGAGTGTATGAAATACGTTTCAGTGGCAAATTTAACAGAATCCGGTTATTTCGGTCAGTTCTCAATTAAAACAGAACCAGCTAACATCTTTAATCGTTCGCCTTTACTTTTCCAGGTAAATGGCTTTCAAGGAATTCGAAGCTTCTTTAATGGAAAATCGGAAACGATGCACGGGTAAATTGAAAAGTCAAAAAAAGCCTCTTCAATTTTGTCCGATTAATTATCAATTAATTCGGAATTGGAATTGTCAGAATTACACGGGTTCCCGGAAATTCAGGGTTTGAATCATCCACATTGCTGATTGTAACACTATAACCTTCCTTATTTTTTCCTTTTAAGGATTTCAAACGTTCTTCCGTGATTTGTGTTCCATAGGATTTATGTCCGGTATCCCGCTGACGCTTCATTGATTCTGAATACCCGATTCCGTTATCTTCGATCAAAACATGCAATAATTGATCTTCCATATAAAATTTCAGGAACAACTTTGCGCCTTCTTCCCGCTTGATCAATCCGTGAATAATTGCATTTTCCACATAAGGCTGAATCAGCATCGGAGGAATAAACGGATGAAAAGGCAAACGTTTTAAATCACAATCAATTTCAAAAGTAAATGTGCTTTTGAAACGCATCTGTTCCAAAAGAATGTAGTTCTTCAACATTTCGTATTCCTCTTCCACCGTGATATAAGACATCCTCGAATTGGAAAGCGTCTGCCGGATTAATTTAGAAAACCGGATGAGGTATCTTTCTGCGTTCTCATTTTCTTCATACAGCAGGAAACTATGAATTGAATTCAATGAATTGAAAATAAAATGCGGATTCATCTGCGCTGATAAAGCCATTTGTTCCAGTTCTATCATCCGGTTAAAAATGTAATTTTTCTTATTCACATATTGAATCGAGAGTTTTAAAACGATGTAAAACAGAATCATCACAGATGCAACATAGAACAGGATAAAATACCATCGGAGGAAAATATTTTTTTCCACTTCGAAGGCAGCTATTTGTACCGGTTTCGACCACGTTCCTAATGCATTTAAATACGTAAGCTCCAGATCATACTTTCCAGCCGACGGATTGTTCAGAATGATTTCTCCCTTATCCGACTTGATCCAGGTCTGATCCTTTCCAAAACGATACTTGTATGTTGCATTTCTATCCAGGTTTTTGTTCAGCAGGTTTATTTTGATCAGATCAGTATTTGCGGGAATCTTTTCAGTTTGATCCAGTTCTTTGTTATTGGAAAACGTGCGAATGGAGAAGATTTTAACAGGACATTCCTTTGACTCTTTTTTCACCCTCGAAACATCTATTTTCTGTACCCCGAATTTGGTTGCCAGATAAAGCACATCGTTATAAGCATACAAATCCGTTACTTCCGCACTGGATAACAGTTTTTTATTGATAAACTTCTGACAAACAACTTGATTATTTTTCTTTGCAAGCAGAAACAGCCCTCTTTCACTCACCACCCACAGGCGGTTTTTCTCGTCAAAGAACATATTCAAAAGCTGTTTTCCCAGGTTCAGATTCGAAGCAAATACCGAAGCTGTTTCTTTATTCATATCGATCCTGAAAAGCCCTTCAGTATCAGATATCGCTATTAAGCCCCAGAACGGATTGTACTTCAACTTTTTAACCGCCTTATTTAAAACGGGTCTGTATTTTCCGGATGTCTTTGAATTTTTAATATCAAAAACCATTAGTCCGCTGTCATACACAATAAATACTTTTTTGTGCTCCATCACGTGGAACCAAACATAAGCTCTGGAAAGATTATACTCACGTGCTGGTTTCAGATCAATCCGATACTCTTCCTTCCCATTCACCTCAATAATTTCAGTCGCAAAGAAATTAATTCCCACAACAAAAGAACCGTTTACATAATTCGGATTGGAAGCATAAGTAGCATCTACATCTTTCCAGTCGCTCCAATCCACATCTCTCCAATCACTCCAATCCACAACATTCTTCTGAAATGCAAATCCGTCGTTTACTGGCAGCAAATTGAAGCGGCGAAAGATCTTCCCGACATCTTTGCATAAATACGGAGGGTACAACTGCTGCCATTTACCAACATAATGAGCAATCACAACTTTCTTTTTATTTCCGTAGATAAAACGCACCTCTTCGGACAAAATCTTTTCATTAATTGCCAATTGCCTGAATGCTTCATCAGAAATTGAAAACAATCCTTTTTCAAGGGTCGTAATCCATAAGGTATTATTTAAATCTTTAAATGTGGATGTTACCGAATAATCCGGTAGGTAATGCTGAACAAAAATGAGTGACTTGGTTTGAGGATCAAAACGGTACTTCTTCATACCTGCTTTGTAAAATCCGACATATAAAAACTCCTTGTCTGCATCCAATGAAATGACTTCCAGATCACCTGATAAGAGCTTGAATTGCTGCTGATCATTCAAGTACAATTTCAGATCGGTCATTATGAAACTATATCCTTTGTGCTTTTTTGCCCTGCACACTCCGTTATTATGTACTTTTCCTGCAAAAAACCGTTTCTGATTCCGGATGAAAAACATGTTATCGAGATGAGATGTTTTACTTCTATTGAAATACACCAGTTCATCTCCGAATTCATAAAAACCTGTTGTCGTAGGAAACTTGTCAGACAATCGTTCTATTTTACCATTTTCACTGATGCGAATCATCATCCTTTTACCATATAAGCTATAGATCAGAGAATGATCTTTCAGCACACAAAATGAAATATGTGCATTCTGAGCAACAGAAAAAGTTTTCTTTAGCAGATGATTGTACTTGTAAGCCTGCATTTTCCCGTCTTTGAAAACACTCAGCAAGCCGTTGTATCCCAAAAACCAGACACCTCCGTTTGAATCTTCTGAAATTCTGAAATTAACATTGTCGCACAATCCGTTTTCGATCGTGTATTTTTGAAACTCAAACCCGTCATACCTCACAACTCCCCGATCTGTCAATACCCACAACAAACCTGATTGATCCTGATGAACCTGATACGACTCAGAACTTGGCAGACCACTTTTTATCCCAAAGTGGTCATAATTGTATTCCCATGAAATACGGTTTGTTTGTGCAGATACTATTGCAGCAATTCTGACAAGAAAGAGTCCCCATAAAATGTATTTAACCAAACTGAGAATGTATGAAATTCGTTTTAGTGGCAAATTTAACAGAATCCGGTTATTTCGGTCATTTTTTAGTTAAAACAGAACTAGTTAACATCTTTAATAGTTAGCTTTATAAACTATTCTTGGTATATGACTCAAAATGAATGGCCTTTGGGGAGAGCTTTTAGTTTTCTAACCAAACAATACATCGGTAAGCTGGCAGACAGAATGTCGCATACGCCGGTTGAACGCTATTATTATCCTTTGTATGTAATCGGGAAAAACAACGGCAATATCAGTCAGCAGGAACTTGCAGATCACATTCTGACTGACAAGGTTTCATTGGTGAGAATCCTGGATGCTTTGGCGGCCGACGGATTCATCGAACGAAAAACAAACCCGAAAGACCGCAGACAGCATATGCTGAATATTACCCCGAAAGCGGAACCGTGGATTGATGAAATCGAAAACGGAATCAAAGAAACAAATGACTACTTTATGGGATTGCTCGATCCGAGTCTGCATGCTAATTTTGAGCAGATCCTTTCGGAATTAATCCATAAATCAAAAGAAATATCTGCCGACCAATTTGAAATTTTCTACAATAAAAAGTAATTCTATGATACTGAAAATAACCCCCATCTTAGCACTTGTACTTCTGGCCGCTTCCTGCGGAGAAGAAAAAAAAGATCTGAAAGCTCAGCAAGCACCTATGGTTACGGTAGATGTGATCAAAGTTGAAGCCGGCGAAGTAGTTCGCTCCATTTCCATTCCCGGTTCGATCATTCCCAACGAGCAAGTTGATGTTTATTCGGAAGTTTCCGGACGCATTCAGCACATTTCTTTCAAAGAAGGACAAAGTGTGGCAAAAGGCTCCGTACTCGTTCAGGTTGATTCCGACATTCTGAAAGCGCAAAAATCTCAGTTATTGGTTGAATTGGATCTGGCACAGAAAGATGAAGCCCGAAAAAAGAGTCTTTATCAGGCAAAAGGAATCAGCCTGCAGGAATACGAGGTAGCCGAATCAGCATTGGCGGACGCAAAAGCAAAACTCGAATTATTGAATGTACAGATTTCAAAAGCAACGATCAAAGCCCCTTTTTCGGGAAAAGTGGGACTGCGGCACGTGAGTGAAGGAGCATTTATTTCAAGTACTACGCTGATCACTTCAATTGTTCAGGAAAATCCGGTGAAAATCGAGTTTGCTGTTCCGGAAAAATTCGCTAAAAATGTAAAAAACGGCCAGGTGATTCAGTTCAAAACAGACGGGAATTCTCAAAGTTATTCCGGAAAAGTATACGCTTTTGAACCACGAATCGACGAAGGAACCCGCATGATGACCGTTCGCGCTTCGCTTCCGAATCCCGGAGGGTTGATCGCCGGACAGTTTGTTTCCATTGATTACGACATGGGAAAAGAAGAAAATGCCTTCATGATTCCGTCGGAAAGTATCGTCCCGATTCTGAAAGGGCAAAAAATCTTTGTTGTCCGCAACGGATTGGTTGAAGAAGTCGCTGTAGAAACCGGACTCCGTACTCCTGATAAAGTGCAGGTAATCGGAAATCTGAAAGTCGGTGATTTGGTACTAATCTCAGGTTTACTGGCTGTTCGACCGGGAGTTCCCGTGAAAACTAAAATCGTAACACGATGAATATAGCTTCACTAAGTATTAACAGACCCGTTCTCGCATCGGTTCTGTCTATCGTGGTTGTACTTTTCGGAATCATCGGGTTCATCTTTTTGGGCGTACGCGAATTTCCTTCCGTCGATCCCCCGATCATTACCGTTACAACCAATTACGTCGGAGCAAACCCGGATGTGATTGAATCTCAGATTACCGAACCTCTTGAAGAAGCTATTAACGGAATTTCAGGGATTCGAACAGTTAGTTCGACCAGTTCAGACGGACGAAGCAGCATTACCGTTGAATTTGATTTGAGCGTCGATCTGGATGCCGCAGCAAATGATGTACGTGATAAAGTATCCGGAGCGATCCGGAATCTTCCTCCTGATTCAGATCCTCCTGTGGTTGTGAAGTCTGATGCAAATGCAGAAACCATTTTCTCCTTAACGGTTCAATCAGATAAAAAGAGCTTGCTGGAATTATCTGATTTGGGAAACAATGTTTTCAAGGAGCGTCTTCAAACGGTAAAAGGAATCTCAGAAATCCGCATTTGGGGAGAAAAAAAATTCTCCATGAAACTCAATCTGGATCCTGAGAAAATGACCGGTATGAACGTAACTCCTTTCGAAGTTCAAAGTGCTCTGCTAAATCAAAATGTAGAATTACCATCTGGACGCATTGAAGGGAATTCAGTAGAATTAACGATTCGCACATTCGGAAGACTTTCTACTGAAGATGAATTCAATAATATAATCGTTGCAAAAAAAGGAACGCAAATCGTTCGTCTGAAAGACATTGGTCAGGCTACTCTCTCTCCGGAAAATGAGCGAACCTTATTACGGGGAAATCATGGCACACCGATGATTGGTATTGCTGTGAATCCGCAGCCTGGAGCAAATTACATTGAAATTGTTGATGAGATTTACAAGAAGATTGATCAAATCAAGAAGGAACTTCCCTCCGATGTCCGCTTAGGTGTTGCTTTAGATGCCACACAAAACATCCGCAAATCGATCTCCGAAGTGGAAGAAACCATTCTGATTGCTTTCGGGTTGGTTGTGATCATTATTTTCCTGTTTTTACGCGACTGGCGCACCACCCTGATCCCGATTATTGCTATTCCGATTTCCCTGATCGGAACTTTTTTCATCATGTACATTTCCGATTTCTCGATCAATTTATTGACTTTATTGGGAATCGTTCTGGCAACCGGATTGGTGGTCGATGACGCGATTGTTGTAATGGAAAACATCTACTCACGCGTTGAGAAAGGGGAAGACCCAAAGGAAGCAGCTCACAAAGGTTCATCCGAGATTTTCTTCGCCATCATCTCCACAACAATCACACTTTCTGTTGTATTCTTACCTGTTATTTTCCTTCAGGGATTAACTGGTCGCTTATTCCGGGAATTCGGAGTGGTTGTTGCCGGTTCCGTGATCATTTCGGCATTTATTTCCCTGACTTTGACTCCAATGATGAGTTCCCGCTTGTTGAGGAAAAATGAAAAACATTCCCGTTTCTATAAAATGACGGAAGTATGGCTGGACAAATTGATGTCGGGATATCGTAATGGTCTCACGCGTTTTCTAAAACGACCATGGACCGCATTTATTCTAATGGCAGGCTGTATCGTTATTATTATTTGGGCAGGTTTAGGTCTACAGACAGAGCTCGCTCCGATGGAAGATAAAGGTCGTTTTCAAATTCGCTCCACAGCTCCTGAAGGCACCTCCTTTGAGCGCATGGATCAGCATCAGCAACAGTTGATTGATTTGATCGATACCATGCCGGAAAAAGAAAACATTATCGCAGTTACTTCTCCGAATTTCTCATCCAATGCAGTCAACAGTTCATTTATACGCGTGAATTTAGTTCCGGGGAAAGAACGAAAACGAACTCAGGAAGAAATTGCCAATGCGCTTACTCCGATTCTGGGCTCCTACAATTTTGCGAAAAACATGATCATCCAGGAACAAACCATCGGAGGTGGACGATCTGCAGGATTTCCCGTTCAATATGTGCTTCAGGCACCGAATTTTGAGCAGATGAAAGAAATACTGCCGAAATTTCTGGAAAAAGCTTCGAGCGATCCTACCTTTAAAATGGTTGACGTGGATTTAAAATTCAATAAACCGGAATTACAAGTAGAGATCGACCGTGACAAAGCAATGAGCATGGGCGTGGATGTGAAAGAGATCGCTTCTACCCTGCAACTCTATTTTTCGGGTCAGCGTTACGGGTATTTTATTCTTAACGGAAAACAGTACCAGGTAATCGGTCAGGCAATGCGCGAAAAACGAAATGATCCGGATGATTTAAGTTCCGTTCAGGTGCGTACCGATCAGGGAAATCTGATTCCGATTGACAACGTTGTCAAAATCTCAAATGAATCCAGTCCGCCGCAGCTATACCGTTACAACCGTTACATTTCCGCAACAGTTTCGGCTATGCCGAATGATGGCTTTACGATTGGTGACGGGATTAACGCAATGGACAAAATTGCCGGAGAAGTACTTCCTGAAAGTTTCTCACACAGTTTGGCCGGAACTTCCAAAGAATTTGCCGAAAGCGGAAGCAGTATTATTTTCGCATTCCTCCTTGCTTTAGTTCTCATTTACCTGATTTTGGCGGCACAATTTGAAAGTTTCAGCGATCCGGTCATTATCATGATCACGATCGTTCTTGCCTTGGCCGGTGCCGTTCTCTCCTTATGGATTACCGATCAGACTCTCAATATTTTCTCGGAGATCGGAATCATCGTATTGGTTGGTTTGGTTACAAAAAACGGAATCCTGATCGTGGAATTTGCCAATCAGCGCCGAGAAGAAGGTTTGAGTATCAGAGATGCGATCATTGATGCTTCTGCCCAGCGTCTCAGACCAATCCTCATGACCACTCTGGCAACGATATTGGGAGCGCTTCCGATTGCTCTGGCATTGGGAGACGCTGCAACCAGCCGTATTTCAATGGGAATTGTGATCGTGGGCGGACTTGCATTTTCCCTCATCCTGACCCTGTTCGTCATTCCGGGATTGTATATCTATCTGACATCAAAAAAATCAAAAGTAAAAGCATGAAAACCTTAATTCTTTTATCCCTGCTTTTTTCAGGTAGCTTTGCTTTTTCACAGCAGGTTATAAGCTTCGAAGAAGTGATCAAACGAACGCTGGAAAAAAACTTCGACGTATTGATTCAACGCAACAATACAACGATTGCTGAAAACGCAAACAACATCGGAGCAGCCGGCTATCTGCCAACAGTCGGGATTAACGCCGATCAAAGCTGGACAAATACCAATACGCGTCAGGAATTCTATTCGGGACAGATCAATGAAAAGAACGGAGCAAACAATAACTCCCTGACTGCAGCTGCACGTTTGAACTGGACGTTCTTTGACGGATTTGCCATGTTTGCAAGAGACAAGCGGCTTCAACTTTCGGAAGATCTGGCGACAGTCAACATGACGGCTCAAATGGAAATGTCCATTTATCAGGCAACCGTGTTGTACTACAGTTTGCAATATTACAAACGCATGCAAACCGTTTACGAAGATGCCATTCAATTGTCGAAGGAACGTTTTGATCTCATTGATCTGAAACACAAAAACGGAGCAGCGAACGATCTGGAATTGCTTCAGGCCCGTTTGGATCTGAATGCCGACAGTTCGAATTACCTCACGCATCTGAATACGATCAGTAAGATGAAGGCAGATCTGGCAGCTGTGATGGGAGATGCGGGAAATCTGCAATTCGATGTGGACGACAACATTCCGCCAATGCAGCCACTCGACCGGAATGCGGTTCTGGAAAGTGCTTTGAATCAGAATACGAGTTTGTTGGTTCAGAAAAGTCAGATCGCGATCATTGACCAGCAACGCAAAGAATTACAGAGCCGTTATTATCCGCAACTGTCATTCTACGCACAATATTCCGCAACGATTTCCAAAAGCGAAGTCGGGCTGCTTTCTTCCAACAGGAGTTTGGGTCCGGGAGTCGGACTGACCTTGAGCTGGACCATTCTGGATGGTTTGTCGAATGTGACGGCTGTTAAGAACAACAAGCTTCAAAAGGAAAACGCGGAACTGACCGTTCAGAAACAGGAACAATCCATTAAAACCGAGGTCGATAAAGCGTGGCAGGATTACACCTATTCGGAGCGCATGTACAACCTGGAAAACCGTTCGATTGTCAATACAACAGAAATGTTTGAAATTGCTCAGAAGTCTTTTGAAAACGGTTCATTGACACAATTCGAATTGCGCGAAATCCAATTCTCGATTATTCAGGCGAAAAACAGGCAGGTTACTTCCGAATTCAATCTTCGCACGGCGGTTTTGAATCTGGCATTGCTGACAGGAGATTATAAGAAATTGATCCCATAACAGGAACGCGATATGGGAATAAGCAGGGACACAATGCACATCGCGTCCCTACTTGTTTTTTTATAAAAAATGCGTTTGCAAATCACGAATCACATCCTCTTTCTTCTGGCGTGAAATCGGGATTTTCAATCCGTTTTTCAATTTGATATATCCTCCTTCTTCCTTCAAATATTCATCTACAAATTTCATATTGATGATGAATGATTTATGCGGACGGATGAAATTAACGTTTGACCGCAGTTTATCGTCGAAGAACTTCAAGGGTTTGGACACCAATATCTCTTTTGAATCATCCAAAAAGACTTTGCAGTACGAACTATCCGCTTCGAAGCAAATAATTGAATCCAGGCGCACAAAACACATTCCGTCCGTTGTTGGAATCGAAATTTTCCGCTCTCCGTTTCCGTAAGAAATCATGATTTGATCGGCACTCATGGAACGGCGTTCTCTCACTTTATCCAAAGCCTGATTCACCGCTTCTACAAACAATTCCGAATCGATCGGTTTCATCAGATAATCCAGAGCCTGATATCTGAAAGCTTTTACCGCATACTGGTCGAAGGCCGTCGTAAAAATGATCTGTGCAGCAAATGCGTCACTTTCATCCAACACGTCAAATCCGGTTCCGTCACCAAGATTAATATCAATAAAAATCAAATCTGCCTCCGTTTCATTGATCAGTTGAACGGCCGATTTATAGGAATCTGCCTCTCCAAGAACCTGAAAATTGGGGAAATAGCGCTCCAAATATTTGGAAATAACACGCCTGGCATCAATCTCGTCATCAATAATTAATACTCTCTTCGTCTTCATAATTTAAGAAATAGTTGTTCTCTCCGGATGAAATTCACACATGAACTCATCTTTAAGTTAATCTAAAGTAAATCCGTTGTAATAGCCCTATTGATGATAAAAGACTTTTTAAAAACAACACTAAAATCTAGATTGCTCTTTAACAAGAACTTAGAAACGGGTAAGCATAAGTGTGTTTGCAAAAGAAAAATTATCATAAGCAGAAGTCTGAATTATAGAATTCTAAAGTTACGAAACGTTACAAAAACGAACTTATTTTATTTAAGCTATTTTAATCTTGGTCGATATAAACGATCCGACGGAATTCTTGTATCAAACTCACCTTAATTTATTCTATGACCCGCTGTTTGATTAAAAAAAGTAACTTTATGTTCTTAAAATGAAGCATGACTAAATTGTTACTATCAGCAGTAATTGCAATTGGAGTTTTGGTGACCAGTTCATTTGATTTCAAAAAATCTCCTGATACACCGATAAAAAAATACAATACGGAATACGTGATCGTACTGATTATTGACGGTCCGCGTTTTACGGAAACCTTCGGTGACACGACCTACAAGTATATTCCTCATTTGGGAAATGAATTAAAAAAAGAAGGTGTTCTCCTGAGCAATTTCAGAAATAACGGGCCTACTTACACGATTTCAGGCCACACCGCAATCATTACAGGAAGATATCAGAGCATTTCCAACAGCGGAAAGAAACTTCCCAAATACCCGTCCATGTTCCAGTATTATCTAAAAGAAAAGAACGTTCCGAAATCAGACGCATGGGTTATTTCCAGTAAAGGAAAATTAGAAGTATTGGGAAATACGAATTACAAAAAATGGTGGAATGTTTACAAGCCTGAAACTTATTGCGGACCAAACGGAAACAGCTCCGACTATGCCGGAGATCAGGAAACTTTCGACAAGGTAAAAGAGGTGCTTTCTACCGACAAGCCTCCTCATCTGATGCTGATAAATTTGTTGGCTGCAGATGCATACGCACATTCCAAAGAGTGGCTAAAATACCTGAGTTCGATTCAAAAATGCGATGATTACGCCTTCCAACTTTGGAATTTCATTCAGGCGAATGACAAATTGAAAAACAAAACAACCTTACTGATCACCAACGATCACGGAAGACATTTGGACGGACACAAAGACGGTTATATCAGTCATGGCGACGGATGCGAAGGATGCCGACACATCAGTTTATTGGCAATCGGACCGGATTTCAAGAAAAATGTAGAATACAAGACTGCTTCAGAGCAATTGGATATCAGCAAAACGATTTCTGAAATGCTTCATTTCTCTATGCCTACCGGAAAAGGAAGAGTTTTAACCGAGTTGTTTCAATAGAAATTAATCGAACGTTTTTCCGTCCAGGAAATACCAGCGGCCACCGGATTTTTCAAATTTGGAGTCTTCTTTGTGACGCGTTAATTGCTGTTGATCGTCCAGGTAAGTTGCCACGAATCTGACTCTTTTCTCTTCTGAGGAAACGATTTCCAGACTAATCCAGGTGCTGCTTGAAGCCCATTCCAAAATAGATTTCGGAGAATAGTACTTTCTGAATTTGGACGCTGTTGTTTCCAGAATATAGGCACTATTCAAAGTCACATAAGCAGAATAGCGTGAGCGCATTAATTGCTCCGCGGTTTCCGGAAATGCCTTTCCCGACAAAAACGGTTCACAGCAATCTTCAAACGGTTTCCCGCTGCAACAATGACATAAAGCTGAAGTATCACCCATTTTTCTTGCGGTTAATTGCCTGATTCACGTGTGTTTTTGCCACGTTTGGCTGAACGAAGTTTTCCTTTGTATCAATTAACGGTTCATACGGATAAGATCCGAAAAGTGTTGACAAGCGGTTAATTGCGAAGACTTTCCGGGTATAATGATTTGAAATGATCACCATGCAAATCGTATCCTGACGCAGCGAAGCATAGCAACCGGTACTTCCGTGCCACCAGCCCGTGTGAAAAAATAAAGTCGATTTTCCTTTGTCTTCTCTTAAACGATAACCCAAACCGTAGTTGCTTTTCCCTTCCCGTTCGTAACTGTATCCGCGGAACATTTCTTTCTTGATCGAATCACTGAGAAAGGTTCCGGAATAGGTCGCTTTATCGAATTTCAATAAGTCCCGGGCTGTTGTGTAGAGGTTTTTATCTCCGTAAATTCCGTCCAGATTGGTAAAAGGCTCCGCCCTGTTTTTCGAATCATAAGACAAAGATAAGCTGTCCGAATTTTGTGAACCATCGTTGATAAATGAATCCGTCATTCCCAATGGTTCAAAGATCATTTCCCGGGCCAAAACGGGGAATTTCTTGTGCGTAATCCGTTCGGCGATTAAAGCCAGTAAGGCATAATTGGTATTACAGTAGGAAAATTGCGAATTCGGAGGAAAATACAAAGGCATTTTGTATCGATTCAGTAATTGCACAATCTTCTGATTTGTCAGTGTTTTAGTTGCCGGCCAAATGGAATATGGAAAGTAGCCATAATACGGAATTCCGCTTCGGTGATTCAAAAGCATTCTGACCGTAATTCCCTCATACATGATTTCCGGCAGATACGAACGGATATCTTTATCCAGAACCAAATCACCGGAATCTGCCAATTTACAGATTACAACGGCCGTAACGACTTTCGAAATGGAAGCAACATGCAGCGGCGTGTGTTTATCTATACGTCGTTTGTACTGATGATTCGCCATTCCTTTGTAGCGTTCATAAACGATCTCACCATTTTTCGCCACCAAAAACATTCCGTTAAAATCGGGAGCAATGCGGTTGCGGTAAAACTGACTGATACTGTCGTAATAATGAGGAATAAATGATTCAGGAAGCTTATTGAATGCCGGAAACGGGGATTGTACAGTTTTTTTCCGGTCTTCATCTTCCTGAGTAAGCTTCATTTTTGTTTCACAACTGAAAAGAACAAAAAGGCAACCCAACAAGAACCAATTTACATTCATTCTTTGAATCATGGCGCAAAGATAGAAAATCTTCAAAAACGGTTCTTAGTTGAAAATCATTCAGTAAAAGAATTTCGCAGATTCCTCTTCGCCAAAAAAATCAAAATCGTCTTAATTTATAAGTCAATTTGACTATCTTGGGTTACATGAAGCATCAAAGAATCATAGCGATCGGTTTTCTGGTTGCAGTGCTCGCATCCTGCAGCGATGAAAAGACAGAAGAACAAGCTGTTGAAAAAGAGGTTATTTCTGTTCCGCAGGAAGAAACAAAACCGGAAGAGAAAACCAAGGTAGAAAAACCACCGAAAGAGGTTCATGTAAAAATATCGAATCAGGAAAACAAGCTGATTGACCAGGTTTGGAAACTTCCGGAGGTGAAAGAGCTGTCTGATAAAATTGAAAAGGAATCCAAAGGAAAACGACATTTGGTTGGCCGGATTTCATCAGAACCTTCCGATGATCAGGAATACTACGGAGTTTCTGTTGCGGAAGACAACGGTCAGGCTTTGGCTACTTATTTTGAATTCAGAATTTATCCCGACAATCAGATCTATTATTACGATGTGGTAGAAGACCGGGAATTGTCTTTAAAAGAATGGCGGGCTCAGAAAAAGTAATTCCGAACTTCTGGTATTATTATTCCGCTGCCAGATGATTGTATAAATAATCATAAGGAAATGAATCGGTCAAGATGAATCCTTAGTTTAGTCGAACTAAAGCTTAAGTCATGAAAATCGGTTTATACATCTTAACAGGTATTATTGCACTTTGTTCCGTACCTGTTTCTGCTCAGACAATTACCCACAAAGGAAACCGTATGGGTTTGAACGATTCCGAAGGGAATCTGTTGTTACAACCAATCTACGACACTATTTTCAAGCCTATAAAAGATTTGCGTTTTTTTGTAGCCGGCTATAATGGAAAATACGCCTATGCAACAAAATCAGATTTGAAAGATGCCACATGGCTAAAATCAGAACCTGTTTACGACAAAATTTACTCATTGAATTTGCGAAAAACAGGGAACTATGTTGAAGTCTCTGAATACCTGATACTGGTGCAAGGAGAGAAAAAAGGAAGCGTTGTCATCGAGTTATTTCAAGATGCATCCGCTTCTCTGCTTGACAGTTGGTATATTCGTTCTGTTGGACGCATCAATGTATTACCTGCCGAATTTGATGATATCCGGCTAAACAAACTTGCATCCGAAGCATTTGTCACATTAATCAAAGATAAAAAATACGGCCTGTCCGTTTCATTCGATCACACAATCCTTCCTGAGTACGATAAGGAACTCTATTTTTGCGGAAACCATCGTTTCTTAGCTCAAAAGAATGAAATGATGGGAATGTTACTGGAAGAAAGTACAGGAATTAAGGAAGATATCCCTTTTCAATATGCATCATTGAAATACATTGGCGGTGGAATGTTTCAATCCAATACGCCGGGTGAAAAGTTGATCATTTTTAACCGAACGACTGGAAAAACTATCTCTCCTGCCGATGCTTCAGGAAACCCACTGGTCAATCCACCCAAAAACACACCAGACTTCCGTTTCTTTTGTGTGCATTCAAAAAAAAATTCTGATGGTTTTTGCTATGATAATGACAATGTCTTACATATACAACGATGGGAAAAAGGGATGCCTGAATGGTTTCCTACTCAATCAGCAACCGATGCATTGTATGTATATGACCGTTCATCGGGTAATTTAAAACTGGAATTCAAGAATTCAGGCTTTGTATATTCCTGGTTGGATGAAGATGTGCTAATGGAATGTGATCGCCCTGACAAACCAAGAAAAACCAAATGTACTTTCTATTATATGCCATCCGGAGAAAAGTTATTCAGTATCAAAGTAAAACCAGGTTGGAAGGTGATAATGGGAGAAAAGAGTGTATCCGAAAAGATATGGAAGGTTGTTCATTTAACCCGTCATGGAAAAGAAAGAGACAAAATGAAAGGATATTACAATATGCAAACAAAAAAATACCATCGCTTGTTCAAGATCTAAGTAAAAATCGCTCCAAGAAGCTTTTGAATCATCCTGAAATTTTCAGGTTTCAACCACAAAAAAAGCGAGTTTGAACTAGTAGTCAAACCCGCCTAATCAATTGATAAGTATTGCGTTTTTTTCTATTTAATCAACTGCACAAATCCCTGTCCTTCGAAAGGTTCATCCTGTTGGCCTTTAGCGACATATTTGTAGAAGTAAACTCCGTCTGCAAGCAAATTCCCTGCTGAATCCTTTCCATTCCAGCTAAACGGAACTCCGCTTGAAACATACACCGGATTTCCCCAGCGGTTTACAATCGTTACATCCAATTCCTTGATGTTTAACAATTCGAACGTGAAGAAGTCATTCACATGATCTCCGTTAGGAGTGAAAATGTTCGGTACTTTCAAATCTACCGGAACAGTTACCGGTGGAATCGGAGGAGGGAGAACTGTAATCAGTACCGTTGCAGTATCCGTACAGTTTCCGCTGATTGCCACAAGTGTTACCAAATAAGTTCCAACCGAATCATACGTCTGATTCTGAGAAGACAGGTCAGTTGCTGTGGTCGAATTTCCATTTCCGAAATACCAGTCATAGGTAATTCCGTTACTGCTGTTATTCGTCAGGTTCACATTCAAAGGTGCATAACCCGAAGTTGGATTTGCAGAAACACCTGCCACCGGTGGATTCAATGGAGTTACCAATACGGAATCTCTTCTGGTACAACCGTTGTTTGTCAGTTCAATATAATACCATCCAGCTCCTAAATTCTGCCAAACAGATGCATTGATCTGATTCGGGCTGTTTGGTCCCGGACCGCTCCAGGTATATTGCGGCTGACCGATGAAAGTTCCTGTTACAGTTGTATAAACCGCTCCGTTGTTAGTTCCACAGCTTGTTGGCATTGCAGCCACCGTATCAAAATCCCACGGCATTGCTTTGATGTTTACCAACACGGTATCTTTCAAATTACATCCTGAAGGACTTACAGCGCTTACGATATACGTTCCTGAAGTTGTAGGAATCACCGTTGGACCAGTTTGTCCCGTATTCCATGTAAAGTTCGGGTTTGCAAAGTTTGCTGTTACCTGAATCGTATCTGTTTCGTTTTCACAGAATGTCAGGTTTGGTCCTGCGTTGATCTGAGCAGGATCAAAACTGATCACCACCGTATCGGATTGAGGACATACCGTATTAAATGTAATATTGTCGATTGCAAAGTCATTGTTTCCGCTGGAAACCTGAGCGATGATACTGATCGTAGCCGAAGTATTGGCTCCTGAGTTCCATATTTGAGAAAACTGCTGCCAGTTGCATGATAGCAAAGTGGGACTGAAAACCGGCCCGATCTGAACACCATTGATAAAAAACTGCAATACAGTCACATTGGCTTGCGAAATATTTTCGACGCTGGTTACCCAGGTTGAAAAAGAGTAATTCGTACTCGGATCGACTGCAATGGTTTGTGTCCAAACGGTTGTGTTTGGTACATCAGATCCGTTCACAACCATCATGTTTCCAGGACCTGTTGTTCCGACATCGCTGCAAGCTCCGAAATTGTTGTGTACACTGCTCGGGCTGGTAGTAATCGCATAAGTTGACGGATTCGTCAACAAACCGAAAGCACCTCCTGTTCCGGGACCATATCCTGTTGTGAAACCAGTATTTCCGGCTTCAAAGTCGCCGTTTACTACTAAATTTTGTGTGTAATTCGCTACATTCAAAATCAATGTAGTCGGCGTAGTGATTGTCACACTTGGTTGGTTTCCTGCTCCAACATTCCAGTTATACGAATCATATCCGCTTGGAACTGCATAAGTAATTGAAGCTCCTTGACAGAGTATTGTGTCGTTTCCGAGATTCAAAACCGGATACTGCTCACACTGTGATTTTGCTGTATTCCAGGCCAATACAACAAGGAAAATACCTAATATTTTTTTCTTCATAACGCAAATCTATGAATACTAAACGGATATAGTACAAATTTAGTTGCATGATCTTTTTCTTTTTTTCGGTTTTTAACAAATTATTAAGAATCAGGACAAACAATTAACCGGATGATTTACACTCCTTAGTTAAAGAAGCCCGAACGGTCGTGAAAATCAGGTTTTTCTCATTTCACGGAAGTTATCTCCCCGTTCAAAGCACTTCATTGTTCTCCGGAATATTTTAATCCGTTCTTTCCATAAGATTCACTAATTTTGCACCTATGAAATTCAATGAATTAGGATTAAATGACCTGGTGCTTGAAGCCATCGATCACATGGGCTTCGAAAATGCAACTCCTATCCAACAATTTGCCATTCCGGAAGTGATTGCAAATCACGACTTATTGGCTTGTGCTCAAACGGGAACGGGAAAGACCGCAGCGTTTATTTTGCCTATTCTGCATAAATTGACCGGAAAAGAAGACGCGTCCATTAATACCTTGATTTTGGTTCCGACCAGAGAACTTGCCATTCAAATTGAGCAGGAGATTCAAGGATTGTCTTATTTTGTATCTGTAGGATCAACAACTATTTATGGTGGTGGTGACGGAGCAAAATGGGAGGAACAAAAAACTGCTTTGGTGGAAGGCACAGACATTATTGTGGCGACTCCGGGAAAATTGTTGTCTCACATGATGCAGGGATACGTGGATTTCTCTCAGTTGGAGCACCTGGTTTTAGACGAAGCCGATAAAATGCTGGACATGGGATTTTCAGACGATATCGAACGAATCATCTCACATCTTCCCAAAAAGAGACAGACCTTACTTTTCAGTGCTACTATGCCTGCAAAAATCAAGAATCTGGCTTCAAAAATCCTGATTCATCCGAAAGAGATTGCTCTTTCCATTTCAAAACCTGCAGCCGGTGTTGTACAAAACGTAATCGGTTGTTTTGATGAACAAAAAAATAAGGTTCTGGATTTCATTCTGAAGGAACGGGCAAATTACGACAGTATTATCATTTTCACCTCTTCCAAAAGCAAGGTTCACGAAATCGTTTTTGCTCTCCGGAAAGCCGGATATAAAAATACGCAAGGAGTTTCCTCTAATCTGGAGCAGGAAGAACGTGAAGAAGTTTTAAGAGGTTTCCGATCAAAACGAACACGAATCCTGGTAGCTACGGATGTGATGAGCCGCGGAATCGATATCAAGGAAATCAACCTGGTTATTAATTACGATGCTCCGAGAGATGCGGAAGATTATGTTCACCGGATCGGGCGAACGGCACGTGCAAATACGAAAGGAGAAGCATACACTTTGATTAATCCGAAAGACATGCCGAAGCTGGCTCGAATTGAACGATTGATCGAAATGGAAATTCAGCGTGTTGCCATGCCTGAAGAATTCGGAACGGCTCCTGAATGGGTTGTTTCCGGAGCAAAAAATCCCAACGGAAGAAATAAAAAACGAAAGAAACCTTATTTCGGAAAAAAGAAGCCTAAAACGGCTTGATCTTTTACTTGATAAAGGAACTATCTGATCAGTGAAGGGGTGTTTTCAGGGTTAAATTTTATTCAAAAGTGACATTGTCTCCTTTTGCTGCTTTTCGCACTTTTTCCGAGTAGCGTTTGAAAAAGTACGGAATATTGTCTTCTTCTCCGTTAATGATCCGATTCTTGACTTTATTATATGTTAAGAGTGTGATTTCAAAATCCGGAAATCCTGTTTTGAGCATCGGCTGCCGAAGATTATCTTCCCAAAAGTAGACACCTCCGAAATTTCTGCGGGCAACTTCCAGAATGTATGATCCGGCCTGAGTAGAAAAATCATTGATGATCTCTTCATCGGAAAGATCTGTAAAATCCGCAAAGTCTTCGATCAGGCTATCCAATATATTTAAGCTTCTGATGGAATAATCGAATGCACCGTCGTACTTTGTATTAAATGCACGGACGATTTTTTCAGCATGATTTGTGGCCTTGCTGATAAACTCCAGTTGAATTTTTTCAAAGATGTCACTTCCAGAATTCAGTTCAATTGGCGTGGTCTTCTCTTCAACCTGAGTATTTTTGGTCTTGAAAAATTGAAATAACTTCATTTTGTACCCCGATTAGATGGTGTATCGTAGTTTCAGTTTGGCGAAAATACGTATTTTTTAATTCCCTTGAAATGATTATACAAATTCGTGTATTTTTTTTTCAACTTCCTCTTCAATGAACTCATTCGAAACGCATTAATCGGAATACCGAACATCTGCTTTGTAAGGCATTTTTTCTATTTTTTCCACTTCAATAGTGTAATGTCCAAACTCTTCGGAAACTTTTCCGTGGATGGCGTAAATTCCTTTTCCTCTGAACGGATATTTCAATGCTGTTTCCTGAAAATGGACGGTATCCAATTGTTCTCCTTCCCGATCGAAAAGTGTTCCGAAATGTACGATCTGATTTTTTGAACTCAGGATTTTTTTCACGGTGATCAAATATCCGTATGTGCAGATCTGCTGATTCACACATTGTGCCAATTCTCTGGCAAGCACATGTTTTGGCGGTTCCTGATCTAAAACATCGAAGGGATTACACAACGGGAATTCCAGAAGTTCCAGATGTTCAAACACTTCTTCAAAATCCGTTTCGGTCAGTTCGGGAAATACAAATTCTCTGCGTTCCTGCAAAAACAACTGCGGCTGCTCTGCCGATTTATTGGGGATTTTATGAAAATTCAGGTGCGCATTCCACATAAGCTCTTTTTTCGGAATATCGAAGGAACGGAGCGCTCCTACCCGGATCAGCAAAAGCAATTGTTCCAGCGGAAGGGAAACGCGCTGAAGCAGATCGCCAAATCCGGTAAAAACACCTCCCAGATCCCGTTCGCGGAGCAGAATCTGAAGCGGTTTCAATTCTATTCCCAAAATGTGCTGAAAACCCAGATAAATCACTTTCCCGTCAATAATGGTTTCACTCCGGCTTCGATTGATGCATGGAGCTTCTACCCTTGCGCCCAGTTTTTTCGCTTCCAGCACATACACTTCCGTTCGGTAAAATCCTCCGAAATTGTTGATCGTTGCCACCATGTATTCCAAGGGATAATATGCTTTCAAGTACAAACACTGATAGCTTTCAACGGCGTAAGATGCAGAATGACCTTTTGAAAATGCGTATCCTGCAAAACTCTCAATTTGCCGCCAGATTTCCCGGATGTCTTTTTCAGAATGGCCGTTCCTGCGTGAATTGTCAAAAAACTTCGCCTGAACAAGCATGAATTCATCTCTTGATCGAAACTTCCCCGACATTCCCCTGCGCAACACATCTGATTCCGCTAAATCCAATCCTCCGAACTGATTTGCCACTTTTATGACGTCTTCCTGATAAACCATCACGCCATAGGTTTCCGGCATAATATCCAATAAAACCGGATGTGCTTCCTTGACCCGTTCGGGATTCCTGTGCCGCAAAATATATTCCCGCATCATTCCTGAAGATGCAACTCCGGGCCGGATAATGGAACTTGCAGCCACTAATTCCAAATAACCGTTCGTGCGCAGTTTGATCAGCAGCATCCGCATTCCGGGAGATTCCACATAAAAACAACCGATTGCTTTGGCTTCCCGCAACAGTTTATTGATTCTGTCGTCTACGATGAATTTCCTCACATCGTGAATGTCGCAAGGCGGATTATCCGGCTGATTGTATGCAATGACATCCAGCGTGTCCCGGATTTTACCTAATCCTCTTTGGGAAAGAATATCAAATTTGTACAAACCGATATCTTCCGCTTCGATCATTGAAAACTGGGTGGTTTTGTATCCTTTGGAAGTGAGAAATGTGGATGTAAAGTAATGAACGGGTTTTTCACTGATGATAATTCCTCCTGCATGCACACTCAAATGCGACGGAAGTCCTGCGATCAGATGACTGTATTTCAAAACCAGTTCCTGAATCGGGTCATATTCCTTCGGGATGTGTTTATCACTTGAAATTGCATCGATATCCGTTTTGGGCAAACCAAATACTTTCCCCAGTTCACGGAGCGTGGCTTTGTACTGGAAGGTATTATAGGTACAAATCAATGCTGCATTCTCAAACTTTTCAAACATGTATCGAAACATGTCGTCACGGTCACGCCAGGAGAAATCAATGTCAAAATCGGGCGGATTTTGTCTGTAAAGATTAATAAAACGCTCAAAATACAAATCGAGTTCCAGCGGATCCACATCTGTAATTCCCAACAGATAGGCCACCAAACTATTCGCTCCGCTTCCTCTTCCGACGTAGTAATATCCTTTCGATCTTGCATACGAAATCACGTCCCAGGCAATCAAAAAGTAAGTGATGTAGTTCTTTTCGGCGATGATTCCGATTTCCTTTTCAATCCGCTCCCTGATTTCAGGAGTTACTTCATCGTAGCGTTTGTTGAGGCCTTCTTCACAAAGCGAACGGACCAGTTTCAAATCGTTTTCTTTGGAACCGTCATAAAAAGCCAGGTTCTGAGATTTTGCCTGAGGAGCAAACTCGAATTCGATCTGACATTGTTTCAATAGCTCTTCCGAACGAATAAGCAAGTGCCCGAATTCTTCATAGTTCTCCGACAAATCCGTTCTCTTTAGAAATAGGGCGTCCGACCTACTTTGCTCTTCTACAGGCAGTTTTGAAAGCAATACATTCTGATCGATCGCTCTCAATAAGCGATGTGTATTAAAATCCCGCTTTGAACGAAAGGTCATAGGTGAAAGCGCCACATACTTTTCGGATGCTTTCAAGGGATTCAAGCGGAAACGGTTCAATTGATGTGCAGCCACGCCAATAAATTCATTTTCCCCCGGTTCATTCGGTTCTTTTCCCCACGGATAAATCACCAGACAATGTTCAAAAACCGGTGCCCGATCCGGAAATGGCTTTTCTTCATGTGTGTGTTTGCTTAAAAACTCGTTTATTTCCTGAAACCCGTCATTGTTTTTAGCCAAAACCACATAGCAGCACGAAATGCCGTTGCGAAAATCCACTCCAACAACCGGAATCCGTCCGTTTTCCTTGCTGTAACGCACAAAATTCAACACTCCGGAAGTATTGTTGATGTCGGTTAAAGCAATGCGCTCATATCCGGAATCTGCGCCCCATTGCACCAATTCTTCGGGATCTGTCATTCCGTATTTCAAGCTGTAACATGAATGATTGTTTAGCATACCTGGTTAATTACGAATTAGTAAGCATTCTACTGAGTTACAAATTTTCTGCACTATTAAACAATCAAATTCCTGATGTCACGGTACTTGTACCTTCTCTCCTGATCCGGCAGCAGCGTGACATCCAGGAACCTGATTTCAATTATTTCCCTCCATCCATCTGCGTTTAGGTGGTATAGGAGGTAGAGTGGTCAGGTCTGTATTTGTGAACAGAGGGAAACAATTGATGTGTTACCTTCGGCTTTTCCGTCCTGTAGGACGGAGCCTCAGTCTTCATCAGCTATCGCTGACTTTTATTTGGTGGTTGGGTTTTCAATCATTTAGTTTTCTTTTTCTTCTTTAAAAATTCTGCTTTGCAAGAAGTATTTCCCTCCGTTCGTTCCGGTTCAGGCGTAAACGAAGGGAAATAACCTGCGTAGTGATCAGCTTGCGGTTAGGTGTTCAATGGCTTATTCTTTTTATCAATTGTTTCTGTTATAGTTCAAACCTTGAGTTGCTTCGGATATTCGATAATTCCGCTCCCATTCTCCTCTTCAGTAAAAATGTTAGACAATCCGGTTTGCAACTACCACAGGAGTTTCTCCTCTAAAAGGATTAAAATGCCCGATATTCTTCACTTTCATTCCTACCGCTCTCAAAATAGCCCGTTCTCCAAAACGACCCCGGATATCGTCCATGGATTGATATAAGGTCGCCAAACGCGAACCTTCATCAAACAAGCGCATCTGATAATTTCCGTGTACCAATTCACTCATTCTCACTCCCACCAAACGAACCAATAAACGCCGGTTGTGCAATTTTTCGAACAAATTCATTACAATCGGAATGATCTCATGATCTGCTGCCGAATAGGGAATTCGCTGCTGCAGGGTCTTTGTCTGAAAATCAGAATAGCGAATTTTCACCGTCACACAAGCACACACTTTTTCGCTTCTGCGCAGCTGAAACACCAGACTTTCAGCCAGAGCAAAGACAATTGAACGCAATCTGACCACGTCGATCGTATCCTGTTCAAAGGTCCGTTCGTTGGAAATCGATTTCCGTTCGCTGTACTGAACCACCGGATTGTTGTCAATTCCCTGAGCTTTTTTCCAGATCGCAATTCCGTTTTGTCCCAATACGCTTTCCAGCATTTCAATTGGCATTTGCTGAATGGTTCCAATGCGCCTCACTCCCAAATTGCAAAGCGTCTGATAGGTTTTCAGTCCAACCATCGGGATCTTCTGCACAGAAAGCGGACTCAAAAAAGAACGTTCTTCTCCGTCGATGACATTCATCTGATTATTGGGCTTTGCCTCTCCTGTTGCAATCTTCGAAACGGTTTTATTGATCGACATCCCGAACGAAATCGGCAATCCCGTTTCCCGCATAATCTTCTGACGCAGTTCTCCTGCATATTTGTAGCATCCGAAAAAGCGGTCCATTCCCGACAAATCCATATAGAATTCATCAATCGACGATTTTTCGACCAAGGGCACTGCATCCTGAATGATGTCTGTTACCAAACGTGAGTACTTGGTGTAATTTGCCGCAGATCCTTTGATCACAACTGCTTCCGGGCAGCGTTCTCTGGCCATTTTCATTGACATCGCCGAGTGAATTCCGAATTTCCGTGCTTCGTAACTACAACTGGCTACTACACCTCTATCAGAAGCCCCTCCGATCAAAATCGGCTTTCCATTCAGGCGGTTGTCTTCCAAACGTTCACAGGAAACAAAAAAAGTATCCAAATCCATGTGAACGATGCTTCGTTGTTGTTCGTTCATGTCTCGTAGTTTTAAAAAATACGGCTGCATAACGTTTCCGAACAGGGAACTCTGACGGTCCTAAATCACTTTGCACTAGCGCTTGTCGCAATTTTAGTATTCAAAAGCTCGCGCTTTTTCTTATCTTAGTTCCCGTTTCAAAATTACTCATTTGATTAATTGTAAATCACAAAAAGATTAATAATTAATCAACAGTGCAAAATTAGATATTAACCACGTAAAGGATTTACGAACAACTTTCCCGATTCATTTTTTGTTTCATTTTGCCAAATTGCTACTTTGCCAAATTGACAAAATGGCAATTCGCAATATTACGAATCGGTAGTAAAACAGGGCAGTTTGGACGGAATTATTCCTTATCTTTCGCACAAATAAAGCTTCTCCATATGAAACAATTCTTCCTTTTTATTCTCGTTACTCTATTCAGTAAATTCTCATATGCCGACGGACTCGACGAAATGAAGATCTACGTGAATCATCAGTTGATAGCAACAATTTATGAAGGAAGCTCTCAAAATCTGGAATTCTCCGTTTCAAAAGGTGATACTTTGAGTTTTGTCGTTTGGACCGATTGGGGAGGAATGGAAGAATCGAGCATTCAGATCTTTGACCACGGAAGCAGTGAACAATTGGCACAACTATCCCGAATCCGGGATGGAAAATACGAAGCCGGTTTTCAGCAAATCATACAGACCGATTTGATGGACAGCGAGTTGTTACTTATTTTCAATTTCAGTTCGAACGTGAATCGTACCTGGAAGTTTGCCCGGGCTATTTTGAAGACAAAAACGGAATAGTTATCTTTCCCAAAAACAGTCCGATGGCAGAATCAAGAACACTTCATTCCGATTTTCAATCTTTATTGGATCTGAAAGATCAGGCACTTATTGACTTGTTTTGTGATCTGAGAAGCTATATTCTGGAATTGTATCCGGAAAGCAACGAGCTCTTGTATCATACGCATGCCTTAACTTCCGTTTTTTCCATTTCCGACAAACTTTCGGATGCATTTTGTATGTTGCCCATTTACACCAATCACTTAAACCTCGGATTCAATAAGGGAACTTTATTGCAAGATCCGCATCATCTGTTGACCGGAACAGGAAATTTAATCCGGCACATAGATGTGAAAAAGCCGGAAGATTATCGAAATGAAGAAGTCACGACCTTGATTCGGGAAGCAATTAACTTTGCAATAAAAGATATGGACAAACCTTCCAAATCGTTTGGGAAAACTATTTCGAAAATCACGAAAAAGTAAGGCCGCATTTCAAGCAATCGCTACCGAATAGACAGATATCTATGCGTCTATAAACGCGTAAAAATCAACTAAAGCACTTCTTATCGCACCAACGCAGGAATCAAATAATTCTGAACGATCTTGTCTACCTGCGAATGTCCGTAAGGCTTATTGTAAGCCGTCGCCGTAATCACAATCACGAAAGGCTGATCTTTGAATACAATGACCTTATTTCCTCCATTACCGCTGCAATAATATACTTCATAATCCTTTCCGTCTACCTTGTAGGTTTTATTCCAGAACAAATAGCCGTAATATTCCCCTTCAATTACCTTTTCCTGATGCGAAAGACTCTTTTCAACCCAATCTTCCGGTAAAAGCTGTTTTCCATTCCACAAACCTTTATTTTGGTACAATTGTCCGTATTTAGCCAAATCCAAAGACCGCAACTGCAAACCTCCCGCAGTATTGACTATTTTCTGGGGAGTAAATTGCCATTTGTAATTCGAAATCCCCAATGGCTTGAATAAATTCTGAGCGGAATACTCCTTCAGACTATTCGGCACCGACTGATTCAGGATATCTCCCAAAAGCACCACTCCGGCCGTGAAATACTCCCATCTTTTCTCCCGGATCTTCGTTTCATCAATCGGAAGATTCAAGGTGAAATCAACCCAATTCGGGCTGGGATACATTTTCTCTTCAGTTCCAGGAGACGACTCATCCATGTCGAACCCCTGAAAAACAGAACTCATCGTCAGTAAATCTTTCAAGGTAATGCTGTCTTTCACCGGAGAACTGTTTTGGTATTTCTTCAGATCGTAAAAAGCACTCAAATGCTGTTCTTCATTCCGGATATATCCGTCTCGGATTGCCATTCCCAACAAGGTGGAAGCAAACGTTTTTCCCACAGAACGCGTATCATGAAGCGAATTGCGGTTTTTGTTATTGAAATATTCTTCGAGCAGGAGCTTTCCGTCTTTAATCACCACGATACTCGTCAGATCCTTGTAAGTATTCGTCAGAATATTCCGGTTCAGTTCTTCTATTTTTGCCGTGTCGATCCGATCTGTTGACACACTCCAATCTTTCTGAGATTTGATCGCTTGAATCCGGACGAGCTTTTCGTCGATTGCTACCGCAGGAACATGGACTTTAAGCTGTCCTTCTGCAATCAATTCTCCAACCAGCAACTTTGTCTGATTCAGATAAGGCCGGATTTCGATCTTCAGAATGTGCTCTCCGTTGCCGCAAGCTTCTTGCCCGGCGCTCAACCAGAAACGGTTCCAAAGAAATACTCCCCACGAATCTTCTCCGGAAGAACTGATAAGTGGAATCCGGAAAACCGTTCTTTGATTTTTGCTTTCAGGACTTCCCGCTCCTGCATTCAGATTTTCCTCATAGACCTTAGTTCCGTCTACTAAAAAGGTAAACTGGTAGTTTCCGGACTGAACAAGTTCTTCCGTGCTCAAATCCGGTGCAAGCACGTGCAGGTAATTCGTCAGTGAATTTGCCATGAAAACGCGGATATTCAAATCCATTTTCTCCTTCAATTCAAACGATTTCAAAAAGTCAGATTCTTTAAAGCGCTCAATCGGGATGATTTCTCCCATAAACGCAATTGTTCCGATATGTTCTTTATGAACCGGATACATAATCGAATCACTTTTCACAAAATCAGAAGTCTGAGCAAACAAACTGTTGATCATTAAAAGTGTAGCAGCCAGAAAAAATCCTTTTTTCATTTCAGGAATAGTTATTGAAATTCTTTCGAAATTAATCTTATTCACGGATATAGACACAAAAAAAGCGCCCGTCAGTTGACGGGCGCTCTCCTTATTGATAAAGTGTATTTTCGATTTTTATTTCTTCACGGAATCAACTACAGCTTTGAACGCCTCTGGGTGGTTCATTGCTAAGTCAGCTAACACTTTACGGTTCAATTCGATACCGCTTTTGTTGACAGCTCCCATGAATTGAGAATAGCTCATTCCGTGTAAACGTGCACCTGCGTTGATACGCGCGATCCACAATGAACGGAAATTTCTTTTCTTTTGCTTACGACCTTCGTAAGCATAGTTTAATCCTTTTTCAATAGCGTTTTTCGCTACTGTCCATACATTTTTTCTACGGCCGTAGTAACCTTTGGCCAACTTCATAAAGTTCTTTCTGCGAGCTCTTGAAGCAACGTGATTTACCGATCTTGGCATAACTTTTAGTTTTTTAATATGGAGTGCAACACTGTTTCAGTTGACTTTGGTACTCGATACTTGGTTAAACAATACCACCCCGCAGCTGATACTTCGTATTGCATCGGGGCTTAATTTTATCCTGCTTTAGGATTTTTACAAAGTGAAACATTCCGCGTTAGCGGATTTGTTTTACTTCATATTCAACATTAATTTAACGTTCGACAAGTCAGCATCATGTACTAAACCTGCGTGAGTCAAATTACGCTTTTGCTTCTTGGTTTTTTTCGTAAGAATGTGGCTTTTGAAAGCGTGTTTTCTCTTGATTTTACCAGACCCAGTTACTGTGAATCTCTTCTTAGCACTGGAATTTGTTTTCATTTTTGGCATTTCTCTTTTTCTTTAAAAAATGAGCACTTTATCAACTTTATCTTTAATTCAGAATTCAAAAAGGTGACTGAGCGGAGTCGAAGTAACCTTCTTATCAATTATCCATTTTCAATTCCGAAAACATTCTCTTTGCAGGCTGCGCTAACGCTTGCCTATTATCAATAGCTTACGCTATTTCTTTTTAGGGTTGATCATTACAATCATTCTCTTCCCTTCCAATTTTGGCATTTGCTCCAAAGTTCCAAGGTCTGCTAATTCCTGAACAAATTTCAACAATAGAATCTCACCTCTATCCTTGAAGACAATCGTTCTACCACGGAAAAACACATATGCCTTTACTTTCGAACCTTCTTCCAAAAACTTACGAGCATGTGTCAATTTAAATTGAAAATCATGATCATCCGTATTCGGACCAAAACGAATCTCCTTCAAAACAACTTTACTTTGTTTTGCCTTCAATTCCTTTTGTTTTCTCTTTTGGTTGTATAAGAATTTACGGTAATCCATAATCTTACAAACCGGCGGAACCGCATTCGGGGAAATTTCCACCAAATCCATTTCCTGTTCTTCTGCCAACTGCATAGCCGCAGATAGGGTCATCACCTGAGGTTCTTCACCTTCGACTACCAAACGAATTTCACGTGCAGTGATTTTTCCGTTTATGCGGTGTTGATCGTTGTCTTCTTTTCTTACAGGTCTTCTGTTGTCTTTTTTCATTCAGTTAATTAAACATTTGTCGACAATTCTTTTTCAATCGCTTGGCGAACTAAAGCAGCAAACTCATCTACTCCCAAAGAACCCTTATCTCCTTCTCCGCGTTGTCTTACAGAGACTTGCTTATCTTCAGCTTCTTTCTCTCCTACAACCAGCATGAAGGGGATTTTTTTCAGTTCCGCCTCGCGTATTTTCTTGCCTATCTTTTCGTTACGGTCATCAACGAAGCCGCGAATATCGGAATTATTTAGCAATTCTAAAACATCTTTCGCATATTCGTTGTATTTATCACTGATCGGTAGGATTGCAACTTGCTCTGTTGCCAACCACAACGGGAAGTCTCCAGCACAGTGTTCCAACAATACCGCTACAAAGCGTTCCATCGATCCGAAAGGCGCACGGTGAATCATTACCGGACGGTGTTTTTGATTATCTGCACCTGTATACTCCAATTCAAAACGCTCCGGTAAATTGTAATCTACCTGAATAGTTCCCAACTGCCATTCTCTTCCAAGTGCATCCTGAACCATGAAATCCAGTTTTGGTCCGTAGAACGCAGCTTCACCCAATTCAACAATTGTTGGCAGATTTTTCTCCGCTGCCGCTTCGATAATTGCACTTTCAGCTTTCGCCCAATTTTCATCGGAACCAATGTATTTCGACGGATTTTCAGGGTCACGCAATGAAATCTGAGCTTTGAAGTTCTGGAAATCCAGTGTTTTAAAAATATACAACACCAAATCAATTACTTTCTTGAACTCTTCTTTCACCTGATCCTGCGTACAGAAAATGTGCGCATCATCCTGAGTAAATCCGCGAACACGTGTCAATCCGTGCAACTCACCGCTTTGTTCGTAGCGATATACTGTTCCGAACTCAGCAAAACGAGCCGGAAGATCTTTGTATGAACGCGGCTTGCTTTTGAAAATCTCGCAGTGATGCGGACAGTTCATCGGCTTCAATAAAAATTCCTCGTTCGGATCCGGAGTTTTGATTGCCTGGAAGGAATCTGCTCCATATTTCTCATAGTGACCAGAAGTCACATACAATTCTTTGTTTCCGATATGCGGAGTAATCACCTGCTCATATCCGGCCTTGCGTTGTGCTTTCTTCAGGAAATTTTCCAAACGCTCACGCAATGCAGCTCCTTTCGGCAACCACAATGGCAAACCTTGTCCAACCTTCTGAGAGAAGGTAAACAATTCCAATTCCTTTCCTAGTTTACGGTGGTCACGGCGTTTTGCCTCTTCCACTTTCTCTAAGTATTCAGTCAATTCAGCCTGTTTAGGGAAAGTTACTCCGTAAACACGCGTCAATTGCTTGTTCTTTTCGTCACCACGCCAGTAAGCTCCGGCAATCGACATCAATTTTACCGCTTTGATAAATCCGGTATCCGGAATATGAGGTCCACGGCATAAATCCGTGAAATTTCCCTGCGTATAAAATGTAATCGACCCGTCAGGTAAATCCTGAATCAATTCCAACTTATACGGATCTTCTTTTTCCGTAAAATATGCCAATGCATCCGCTTTGGAAACCTCTTTGCGTACAAACGGGTTCTTTAGCTTTGCAAGCTCCTTCATTTTTTGCTCGATTTTTTCCAGATCTTCTTCCTTGAAAGTATAATCCATAAAATCGACATCGTAGTAATATCCGTTCGCAACCGGAGGACCGATCGCCAATTTAATTCCCGGATAATAAAACTCCAAAGCTTCGGCCATTAAGTGAGCTGAAGAGTGCCACATGGTCGATTTTCCTTCATCATCGTTCCAGGTCAGCAACTGCAAGGTGCAGTCACCCGTCAACGGACGAGTCGCATCGATTACCACGTTATCCACTTTGGCTGCCAATACGTTACGAGCCAATCCTTCAGAAATGCTAAGAGCAACATCCAATGCTGTTGCTCCTGCTTCGTATTGTCTAACTGATCCGTCAGGAAGAGTTACATTAATCATCACTTACAAAATTTAGTGCAAAAATAGGCTTTATCTAGCAAAAAGCCTCATATAATCTATTAAGATTTGTTACCGTAAACCAAAACAATTCCTTCTTTTGATTCCTTCCCGGATGCAATACTATATTCGATGTGAATATTTTTCAAGCGATCCGAGCCATGCTTCTTCTTCAAATACAACTCATTCAATTCGTTAGAAGAAAACTTCCAGTTCTTTCCCTGAACTTTTTTAAACTCCTTCACAAGCGTTCGACCCTTCACATCATTCGGAGCATCAAATATTTTTATGGATACCGGAACCGAACATTTTTTCGCGCTGACCGCAAATTGATATTCATTCGAAAGAAACATAAAAACTTCGATATTCTTGGTTTGTTTTGAGTTTCCTACATTGTAGTATGTAATTTTGGAACCTTCGTATCGGGCACCATTGATCAGTTCCTTACATTCTTGTTTCAAAGTATTCATCTGTGCTTCCAAAGCACTGTCATTGCCTCCTGAAGCCAAAGCCATCCAGAAAAAACAAGTAATTAAAGGCAAACAAAACGTAGTCAGTTTTTTCATAAAAATCATTTTCCCGGTTTAACAATGTTATCACGAACCTTTTTCACTTCTTTTGCTAAAGCCTGGTATTCTGCTTCAGTCAATTCCGGAGTTTCGATATTGATATTTTTAGAAACTTTCTTCACGGAAGGCTGATTTTCATAAGTATTCAAAACTCCTTCATACAAGGCGATTACTTCTTTCAATCGGGCATCTTCCTGTCCCGGATGGCTTTTAAAACCTTTGATGATGTTTTTCAACAAACTCATTTGTTCCACCAGCGCTTTTCCGATTTCCGCTCCTTCTTTCGTATTTCCGATTCCCAGATACATTCCTTCGATCCACGCTCCGGCAAACTGAATATCTCCCAAATACTTCAGATCATTGTCTTCCATATACACATCGGTTTTTTCCTGAATGTCGTAGATCAGATCTTCCAATGCCGATGGATTCCCCAATTCTTTATCGAATTTTGCGATTAATTCCTTGTCGGAAAAAACACTCTCCAATCCTACTTTGGAACCTACCTTCTGAATCACTGCCAGATAGTCGCGGGCTTCCTGTGATTTCGAATTGATTGCACAATACGCCAAATCTGTGGAATAAACTCCAAGATTCATCAACTGGTCAATTTTAAGAGCATATTTACCTGCATTTTCAACAGGATTTGTTTTTCCGGTTTCATATTTCAATCCGGCAGCTTTAAACGCATTTGCTAAAGTGATGGGCTGAGGCAAAACATAATCATCCTCAGATGATTCCTGAGAAGTCGTAGTAGTTGTCTCAACTGTTGCAGTTTCTTTTTTATCGGACTCACTATCTCCACACGATGCCAGGGTTAAGCTAAGTGTCAAAGCAGGTACGAAATAATTCAGTTTCAACATAATTTGGTTTGTAAAGTTTTGATTGTAAAGAAACAAAGAAAAATCAATCCGGGATATCTTCTATCTTACAATTTATTAGATTAGTGTCGTATTTCACTCAAAACCGCTATACACTATGCCACTATTACCTATTACGCTGGGTTTAATTTCCGGCATTCTACTTTCGTTCATTTCCGGTGAAGGATCAGGCCTTGCAGGATTGAGTATTCTTTCGCTTGTTATTCTGCTGATCCTCTATCTGGTTTTCTCCGATTTATTCCGGAAATCCGTTCATCTGAACCATGCCGCGATTGCTCTTTCTGTTTGCAGTTTTATGCTTTTGGGATTCGGGAAAACGGAACTGGTAAAAGCCGATGCCTCTGCCATCAACGACCTTTCGGGAAAAGTCAATTTCGGTACTGTTTTCAAATCCACTATTTCAGAATCAGGTTATCAGACCATCCACATCAGTCTGGAAAAAACAAGCGAGGAAAACAAACAGCTTTCCAGTTCCGGAAATATCATTCTCACGCTCGACACTTTGGAAAAAATCTATTCCACCGGCGATTATGTAGCATTTAAAACTCCTTTGGAAATTTTCAGAACGGAGACCAATCCGGGCAGTTTCGATGCCGCTTATTATTACGGAACGCATCATTACATCGGAAGAGCGTTTATTCCTTCCAACTTTATTTCAAAGATCGGAACCAGAAACAATCTCTCTATTTTCTTTTCCAAATGGCAGGATCAGATTGCCCGGAAAATGCGAAACTGGCTTCCGGAATCCGTTTCAGGAATCGGGGTTGCTTTGCTGCTCGGAAACAAAGCCGGAATTGATCCGGAAGTACTCGATTCCTTTTCAAATACCGGAGCAATGCACGTTTTAGCCGTTTCAGGATTGCATGTCGGAATTATCCTGATCATCTTTCAGACCATTCTCGGATTTTTCAGCAAATGGATTTCAAAGAAACAAGCCATTATTTTCTCTGTTGTATTGATTTGATTTGGGGATTCGGCCTTTTAAGCGGTGCTTCTCCTTCTGTTATCCGGGCTGTTGTCATGTTCAGCATCTTGACTTTGGGCCAATTGCTGAGCCGCAAAAATAACGGCATGAACAATTTACTCCTTTCCGCGATGGTACTTCTGATGTATGATCCGTATTACCTGTTCGACATCGGATTTCAGCTTTCCTACGTTGCCTTGATCGGAATTTTTCTCTTTCAAAACCCCATTTATCAGTTAATTCATGTAAAACAGAAATGGCTCGACTGGCTTTGGAAAGGAAGCGCTATTGGAATTGCCGCCACGATTGCCACGACTCCTTTTATGCTTTATTGGTTTCATCAATTCCCCAATTATTTCCTGCTTTCCAACATCGTGGTCATGCTGCTGGGGTTTGTTGTGCTGCTTTTCCTCATCATCCTCATTTTCACCGCCTGGATTCCTTATTTCAATACGCTCATTATTTTCCTCACTGTTCTTTCGCTGCAGCTTCTGGTTCTCGGAATCGGTTTTGTAGATCAAATTCCGGGAGGTTTGGCTGCAGGATTCGAATTGAACTTCATTCAGTTTCTACTGCTGATCGGGCTCATCGGCTATTGCACTTACGAAACATTGATCAAACAACACATTCCGAAATTACCTTTTGCGGCATTGGCTTGCTGTTTTTTATTTATCTCCTGGAAGCGGCACGATAAATTCACCGGTAACGAGTTTCAGATCTTTTCAGGCAAGCGGTTTTGCGGAATGATTCAATACGAAGGACGGCTGGTTACCTTCTATGAAAACTCGTCCAAAAACAAGCAGGTTCGGCAAATTCTCAAAAACGCGGTGCGCGATTCAGGTTTGAATCTGACGGAAACAATTGAATTGAAATCAGATAATCATTTGAAAATCGGGAAGAAAAACATCCGGATTACCAAACACAAAAACGGATGGTCGATCGCATTAAACGGAAAGCATTTCAATTACCGCACAAAAGGAACTCCGGAAAAGGAGGAAAACAAACAGCTAATGACTCAAGGTCTACAACATTATTTATACAAAGACGAACAGATTCCTCCTTTCAAAATCTCAATATGAGGGCATGAAAAATTCGTCGTACTTTCTGGTGATCAGAATATTTTTATCTGATAAAGAAACTGCTTCAACAACGTATTGATCCTGTTTTGTTTCCGAATTGATTTCCTTTTTGAACGAATAGGTATAATCAGCCGGTTGAAAATTCGGAATTTCGTTCTTCAGCTGATTGGCTGCCAATTTCAAAACAATTCCCTGTGCTGCGGTATTTTTGTTTTCACGTGCAATGCGCATCACCAAAAACACATTATTCAAAAACGCTTCTTTCTCTTCTCCCTGAAGACTGAATTCCCTATTTTTCATCTTCGAATAAAACGTCAGATCTTCGTTGGAAGTGTATCCCATATCACGGGTCAGCCAATCTTCTTTCATGTAAATTTCAGCCCAGGCACGGTTCGATTTCCCCGTTTGAAACTGATCTACAAAATCCATCTTCCGCAGCACATTCTTGTTGTTCAGAAAACATTGCGCAATAATAAACTCACAAGTCGAATCCTGAATCAGCTCAAACCAATGCGTTTCCATATACAATACCTCCGTCGTATCCGAAAGCAAAACCATTTTTTGGTTTTCGATCAGCGGCTCCAAATCTTTGGTCGGCAAACCGCTTTTACTCAGTCGGTATTTTTCCTCAAAAAGCGAATCAAGCCGTTGGTATGACAAGGGTTTTATCACAACCGTTTCGCCATAAGTCAATGAAACATAGGTCTTCCCTACAGCCGCAAAGTCACGTGTCAGCTGCTCTTCCAGTTTCGTTTTTCTGTTTTTCTCCAAATCCTGCAAGCTCGGTCCGGGTACATATTTTAGTCCGCAAGAAGTAATTGATAGAACAAGGGCTGAAAAACAAATGAAACGACTTAGAAAGTTTATTCCTGACATAACTATGACTTTATATTACCAAAAATAACGAATTTTGCGCTGTGAATTTGAGCTGCTCCATACTTCTAACTTTTATTCTGATTTCTTTTTCTATTCTCGGGCAAAAAACAATCTCGGGAAAGAAAACAGATCATGCAATCACGTTAGACGGTATGATTCTGGAAGTGGCATGGGATCAAGCCGAAACGGCAAACAATTTCATTGACAACTATCCTCAGCCCGGACTTCCCAGCAAATACAAGAGTGAAGTCAAGTTTCTTTATGACGACCAATACATTTATATCAGTGCGAAACTGACAGATAATCATCCGGACTCCATTATTGCCTTTTTATCTGAGCGCGATGATTTTGGAAATGCCGATTGGTTCGGAGTGTTGATTGACCCGTATGGCGCCGGACAAAATGCTTTCGGGTTTTACGTCACCGCAGCCGGAACAGAATTGGACGCCATTATCAACCAGACAAGTGAAGATTATTCCTGGAATGCCGTTTGGCGCAGTAAAGTCAAGCGAATTGCAGAAGGATGGAGTGTTGAAATCCGGATTCCATTGACTCAATTACGCTTCCCGAAAGAACTTGTTCAGAACTGGCGGATCAACTTCGTGCGGCAAATCCGGAGAAACAGGGAAAAATCCTATTGGTCGCCGGTAGATCCGCTTCAATACGGTGTCATTGCTCAAAGTGGTTATTTAAAAGGAATCGAAAACCTGGGAAATCCGCTTCGTTTATCGTTTTCACCCTATTCTACCATGTATTTGGAAGACAGCTACGATGAAAACACTCAAAGTCAAAATTGGGGATTCAGACCGCGTTTCGGAATGGACATGAAAGTCGGGCTGAGCGAATCATTTACGCTGGACGCCACTTTAGTTCCCGACTTCGGACAAACCGTTTCCGACCGTTTGGTTCTAAATTTATCACCGTTTGAAGTTCGCTATCCCGAAAACCGGCCTTTTTTCCTCGAAGGAATGGACTTATTCGGAATCGGCGACTTGTTTTATTCCCGGAGGATTGGCACGAAAAGTTATCTCAAATACGAAGCCCTCGACTCCGCAAAACAAGACCCGAACAATCAGATTCATTCAATTCCGGATCGAGCTCAGTTGATCAATGCTTTAAAAGTTTCGGGAAGAACAAAAAACGGATTGGGAATCGGGGTTTTCAACGCGATCGAAAACCGGTCTTTTTTGCGCTACACTGATTCAAGCGGAAATGAGCACAAATTGCTCGCACATCCGGTTTCCAACTACAATGTCTTCGTGCTTTCTCAAAACCTGAAAAACAATGCCAATATTTCGTTTCTGAACACCAATGTTTTCCGACCCGAGATCAACGCCATTTCCAATGTCAGCATGCTCGAAGGTTTGGTATTCGACAAATCGCGGGTTTACAGTTTAACGGGAAATACCAAAGTTTCCGTTAATTCAGCTAAAGCAGAAACAACCATCGGACGCACTTCTTACCTGAGCTTCCGGAAAGTAAAGGGCGTGAATCAGTTCAATGTCGAATATTATGACAGCGACAACAACTTCGACCCGAACGAACTGGGCTTTTTGGCTCGAAACAATTACTTCGGTTTTCTCGGAAATTATGAGTGGACAGGCTACAAACCCACCAAGCGGCTTCTGAGACAAAATTTCGAGGCAACAGCCAATCTGGAATATCTGTACAAACCTTCCAAATTCGGGTATTTGTCCTTCAACTCGGAATACATTGTCACCACCAAAAAATTCCTTTCAGCAGGTATTTCACTCAACTATTACCCCCTGGGGGAATATGACTTTTTTGAATCGCGCGTTTTCGGGATTCCGGTTCACTTTCCGGCTTCCTTTCAATATGGCGGCTTTTACTCTAGCGATTATTCCAGGCGCTTTGCTCTTGATTTTTACGCCTACCACCGTGTTTTTGACCGCAAAGGTATGTCAAATCTCGATCTGAATCTGAGTCCCCGAATCCGGATTTCACCGAAGATTTTTACCGTTCTAAGTTCTACCGTTTCGAAGTATTTTCACAATTTCGGTTACGTACATGTTACAGATACGAATTACTCCGAGCAAATTACTCTCGGAAACCGGGAACGTTGGATCGTTACAAACTCTGTTGCTCTGGATTATACCTTCACCAAAACATTCAGTCTGAAATTGCGTTTCAACCATTACTGGCAGGAAGTATCCTATCAATCATTTATGGAATTGCTGCAGGACGGGAACTATCGGGCTTCTTCCTACACCGGTGTGGACTCTTCGGGAAAAAGTCATCACAACACCAGTTTCAATGCTTTTACCGTTGATTTTGATTTGCGCTGGGTTGTGTATCCGGGCAGTGAAGTACGCTTTGTCTGGAAATACAACATTTATGCGTCCAAAAATGGGTTGGATCACGGATATTTCAACACTTTCAAAAACCTGTTCGATAATCCCTACCTGAATTCGTTTTCCATCAAAGGACTTTTCTACATCGATGCAGGGAAATGGTTTAGAAAGAAGGCAGTATAATCAGCTATTGCCAACATTTTATACGAAACGAATGCATACATTTGCGGCCAAACACACATTATGATAAAATTTCCCGCTGTTCGCAAACAGTTTACTCCTGTTCTTGCTGCCTTAACACTTTCATTTAACGGGAATTCTCAGACTTGTCCGGGATTTGCACTCGGTACTCCTGTAACAAATCTGTATACAGTAGATTTTTACAACAATAGCGGTTTATTACTAACCTCATGTACCTGTCAGCTTTCTTCCGGAACATTTAAATGTGGATTATGTCTGCCGGCAAGCTGGACAACTTATATGTATGTTTCAGCCGGTTCAACAATAAATTGCATTAATCCAACTATTCTGCCTGTCGGATTAAAAGCATTTGACGCGATTGTTTCGAATGGTGACGTCTCATTGGTTTGGTCAACAGAAACGGAAAGAAACAACCTGGAGTTCATCATTGAACGTTCGCAAGACGCTGTTGAGTTTACTTTTTTCGCAAAAATTGCCGGCGCAGGAAACAGCAACACACCTTTGAATTATTCCTACTCTGACACTGATCCTTTGAGAGGAATTAGTTATTACCGCATCTCACAACGCGATACGGACGGAATGATCACAGAGTTGGGAATCGTATCCATGGAACTTTCTTCAGCTATTTCCGGTACGGTAATCGCTCCGAATCCTTCACAAGGAAAAACCTTGCTGCAGCTACCGCTTCACCCGGAAAAACAACTATTCCATGTAACGATCTCCGATGAACTGGGGAAAATTGTTCGTTCATTCCAAACAACGGAAGATACGCCCTTGGAACTGACAAATGGTGTTTACCGTGTGGTGGTTTCTTCCGGATTACATACCTGGTCTGAAAAAGTGGTTATTACGGATTGATAGACAAAGTCCTCTTGATACAAAGTCCTCCCCCTTTATCCCCCTCCAAAGGGGGAGATTTTAAACTCTCTTTCAAAGAAAGAAATATATTACCGGATTTAAATAATCGGAGAAAAGTTTAATCTTCTAAAGTGGAATCCAGGTTTCCCCCTTTGGAGGGGGACTAAGGGGGAGGAGAAAAAAATCGTTATCAAATAAGCGATTTAATCCCCGTTACTGCAATTTGCAGCCCGACACAAAAAATAAGAAATGCAATAATCCGGTTGAGGATTTTCTCTCCGTCGGGGCCAATTACCCGGATGATTTTTTTTGTATTTAAGAAGAAGAAATAAATGAGTACACACATGATGATAATCGCCAGTAAAATTGCAGCGGTATTGATGAGGTACAAATTGATGTGTTTATCGGCACTGTGGGCGCTTAATGTAAAGAGAACAGATAAAGAACCTGCTCCGGTTGTGATCGGGAAGGTGATCGGGTAAAATAAATTATCCTTCACATTGGAATAGTTCGAATTTTCATTCAAATCTGTTTCCGCGGAAACTTTTTCGTTCTTTTTATCTGAAGAAAGCAGTTCCCAGCCAATTTTACAGATCATGATTCCCCCGGCAAGCTGAACGATGGGAATCGTAATTCCAAATAATTGAAGAATCCAATGTCCTGCAAAAAATGAAATAGTACATAAGGTAAAGGCGTAAAGGGTGATTTTGGTAACAGCTTTTCGCTTTTCCTGAGCAGATAAATTCGATAAAAACGGGTTTACGATAAAAGCAGACCCGATCGGATTTACTACGGGAAATAATGCAATAACTCCAATAAAGAGCATGTCAAGAAAAGACTGAATTCCGGTCATATGAACCTATTTTGATTAAGTAATAATACATATAATTCGTAATTCGATCTTTAAGTCTATTCGACAATGAATTCTTCCTTTTCAGTTGGTTTGGATTTCTCCTTGAGTTTTTCGCCAAACTTTTTCAATCCTTTTTTCTCCTTTTCGATTTTCTTTTTTTCCTCGAACGGATTCACTTCTTCTTCCTTCCCGAATTGTATTTCCAATACTTCATGTTCCTTTTTCGGAGGCAGGTATTTTTTGATCGTTGTATCTTTCTTGAACAAGCCCAATTCCGATTTCAAAATTGAAATGGCTTCTTTTTTCGCTTCTTCCCGGTTTTGTTTTGCTTCTTCCTTTCGCGAAGTTTTGTCCCATTCGATGATCGGATCATTCAGGTTTCCGTACATGCGGACAAAGACCTTGATTCCCGTTCCGTCGTCTTCCACAATCCCGAATTCCGATTCGTCTTTTTGCTGTTTCAATTCACGGAAACGGAAGGCAAACTTGTAATCGATGTCGTTGTTGAATTTGTGCTTTCCATCCACCGAAATATTAAGCGCATTGGATTTGATTTCCATCTTCGGAATGATGATCACACTCTTTTTGATGAAAATGGTATTCTCCAGGGTTTCAAACTGAATGTTGTTGAGTTTGTCGCCAAGTGCATCAATTTCTCTTGCTTTCAGGATCATTTTCGTCTTAGTCGTTTTCAGATCTTTTGTAAGCGCTGTAAACGTTTTTACGTTTTTCAACTGTCCGCCAATAACTTTCAATTGAACCTGAGCCTCAAGTTCGTCTTTCAAAATTCCGTAATGCAGGTCGAAAGGAGCTTTTAAATCCAGAATTGCTTCTGCGCGCCCGCTGATATTGTCTTCTTTGATCACATCCTGATCGAAATTATTCCATTCCCGGAAAATCGGTTTAAAGTAAATGTCTTTCGAACTCAGGTTGGTGGCAAGCTGAAAATATTCAGGTGAAGATTCTACGACCGCTAGACTTCCGCGAACCGTTGCGTTGGCAGTGATTCCATGCAGTTTCTGAATGACAATGCTTCTGTTTCCGACCGTCATTTCACCGTTGATCTGCGAAAAAGTGTGGTGATCCATGTGAATGGCGTCCACATTCAGTTTCACACTTCCGTTAATCAGTGTCGGCAGCATCCATTCCCGGATTTCGAGGTTGGTTTTCGGATCTCCGGCGATGGTATTGGTGAAATCTTTGAGGTTGATCTTCCGGCTTTCAGCAATTACGGAAACATCCAGGGTGTGTTTATCCTGCAGGAACTGATCGATGTAATCAAAACTTCCGTTCAGCTCCAGATCCGATTCGCCCAAATGAACCTTAAGCTCTTCCAGAACGGCTTCGCTGCGGTTCAGAATCAGATTTCCGTAGATGTCGTAGAACTTTCTGGAATCGTTTTGAAGGCGGAAATCTACATTGTCGAGCAAGGCATTTCCGTTTCCATCCACAATTTCAATGGAAGGTTCATTGTTTTCAAAAACCGTTTCGAGGTGAAAATTCGTATTCACTTTCACTTGCCCGGTAAGTTCTTCTATTTTCGGAATGCGGAACAAGCCGTGAATGACTTCCAGATCCAAAGAGCCTTTTGCCGAACCGCGATAACTTGGTTTTGAAAATTGACGTACGGATAAATTCCCGGAAAAAGGACCGCTGATTGTTTGAAAGGCAACATTTTGAATCACCAATTCCTCTTTGCCTTTTCCTTTCAGGGTGGAATAATAGCCTTTCAGATCGATGTCTCTCAGGGTCAATCCTTTCGTCGGCTCAGTCAAGCGCCCGTTATCGATCGAAAAATTGCAATCTACTTTCGGGTAAGAATCTCTTTTGGTTGCATTTTGGAGTGACAGGTGAAAAGAGGCAGTTCCGGATCCTTTCAATTCGGAAACAGTTTTCACTTCTTTGATCGCCAGTTTGTTTGCAAGATCTGCCAGCGGAATCTTATTTGCATCAAGACGCAATTTCACTTCTGTAGTGTCTACACTCAGGTCGAAATCGAATGGGATTCCCGAAAGCAATAACTCGCCGCCCGGAATACTGAACGTTTCCTTGATCTGATCGATGTGAATATTTACTTCGGTAGATGCCTGCTGATTGATGATGAAGGGAACCAAACCATGCTGAATACGCTGAACATAAAAATCGGCTTCCGTTGCAATGTCGAATTTGTCCTGCGTGAAATTTCCGGCTAAATGAATTTCCTGAACTTTCGCTTTGTAACTGCTTTCATTGATTTTGTTCAGGTAGGAAAAACGCAATCCGCTGGCCCGGATCGATTCGAGTTTGAGTTTGAAATTTGTTTTTTCTCCCGATTCGGATTCTTTGAAAATGTCGTAATTGACTTCTCCTTTTTCGTTGACTTTCAACTGTACCGTTCCCGGCTTGATTACGATTTTCTTGACATTGTAGTTCTCGTTCCAGATATCCATCGGATTGAACTTGAGCCGGATCTGTTCCGTATACAAAAGCGTATCGCGATGTGTGGAATTCGGCAAGGCATCCTGAATAAAAACTTTGTTGAAGTCGAGACTTAAATTGGGAAAGGTGCTCCAGAACGTCAGATCAATTTTTTCTACCGTGACCTTGGTTTTCAGTGTTTTGTTGATTTCGGAAACGGCGTAGTCAATAATGTCGTCCTTGAAAACGTAAAGCAGGATGGAAATAAGCAAAACGAGTGATAAAACAGTTGCAAACAACCATTTTAGCGTCTTCACCAACCTCTTCTTCCACTTCATAAATCAAATTTACACCGAAACCAACTGAATAAACACCAGTGCCTCAAATAGTAATTAACGTTCGATTTTTAATTTGTTTCAATTTTTGAAGGAATTCGTATGATTTTTCTGGCGCTCTCAATAAAACTGGCAAAAAACTACAAACAGAACATGCAAGCATAAAAAAAGGAGTCCGAAGACTCCTTTTGTACTAACCACCTCTTCTGACTGGTGTTGAAATAGTTTTCGAAGGTGTAGAACTTGGTGTCGAGACCGGAGCGCTTACCGGGCGTTGTACCGGCGTCGACACGGGTTTGCTTGGCGGCGGTGTATATTTTGGTTCCGTTCTGATCGGTTGGGTAATCACTGGTCTGGTAACCTGAGGTTGTCTGATGACCTCTGGTTGTCTGATAACTTCAGGCTGTTTAACCACAGGATTAGGATTTTCTACTCTAACGGGTCTCACCGTTTCTATTGGAGTAGAAGAACCTGACCCGGATTGAGTGCTTGGATTTTCTACTTTGACAGGTTTGGTGTTTTCGCCGTTGAAAACAGGTCTTGTTGTTCTGGTTCCGCTTTCTGGTGAAACAACTTCCGGAGTCTGAGAAACTGGTTTAACACCTTCTCCTTTTGTTATAGTGCGTCCTCCGTTGATAGGTTCTGCAGTACCGGGTTTAACAGTATTTCCTCCTTCCGGATTGTTTTGACCGATCGGAAGAACCTCGCGGGTAGTTGTTGTCGGAGTGACTTTGGAATCACCTTGTCTTATTTCCGGCGCCGGGTAACGTTCTCTGAATGGTTTTTGACCCGGATTCACGTTCGGTGCAGGAGTTCTTACCGGTTCCATTTGTCTTCCGGTTGTTCTGTTCGGAATGTTTGGTTTCGGAGTCGGTTCGATACGTAAGAACCCATTGTCGTACATACATGCGCTTAAATCCGAACCTGAAAATCCTCTGCGTTCACATTCTCTTTGTGCTCTTCTGCGATCGTCCGGACTCAAATCTCCCAATGTGCGGTGAACGCGTGGAAAAGATAAATCGGTAAAAGCAAAAGTGCTTTGGTTGAATCCGTAGTCAAACAGAGATTCTTCTTGCAGGATTCGGTATTGCATCGCGAAATCCTTTGATAAAAAAGCAAGGTATTCTTTTTCCAACATCTGATCGTTTTGATTCGATGAACCAAAAACACCCATGTTCCAGCGGGAAGCAGTCATTGAACCTCCACGAATATCAAAATCATCGGAGCTTCTTCCGTTTGCATTTCCAAGAATTCCTTCATAGTTGTCTGCACACGGATAAATCTCTACGGCAATGTTGTAGAATCCCATGTTTCCGGTTCTGGAACCGTCCAGTTTTACGCGTTCACCCGTTGGCCATGTAACTACATAATTGTTGTTTCCTGAAGCGCTGATTGTTCCTCCGTGCTCCAGATAATAATTTGCTCCGTCGATGTAAACAGGTTCTCCTTCAATACGAAGCGGAGTGGTGTTGTTTCCGTCCGGTTTTTCATTGGCGTAAAAACAAACACGGTCACCGCCAACATTCATTGCAACGGCTGTGTTTAGAGAAAAGTCATCAGACTGGGGGCGCTGGCGAACCTGAATGTTCACATTTCCGCTTCCGGATTTAGCCAGAGTAAATTCACCTACAGTTTGGAAGGAGTATGTAGCTCCGTCAAAAGACTTTAAATGCGGATCACCGTATGTTCTTCCCATAACCGGTTTACAGTCGGGAGTTCTGCTGGTGAAGCTGTTCAAACGATTCCATTGAGTTCTCGAAACGCTGTCGGTATTGGTACTCGATTGCTGAATTTGCGACCGGATTTTGTTTTGTGTAGCTTCCGGCATGGCGCTAAACATTTCTGCAGGGGTGTATTCTTCCGGAAAATTACGATCCGGTGTTGGTCTCTTATTCGCCATCGCTTCCATCGAAGATGCCAGCCATTCTCCCCGAACCTGATCCCAGGCAACCATGTCTTTTCTGATTGACTGGAAGTCTGTGCCAAAGTTCGACTTTTCCTGAGCCTGAAGGGTTCCTAGTGCTGCAAGAGCGAATAATCCAAAGAATGTAAGATGTTTTTTCATAACCGTTGGTTTAATTCGAAAAGCTACAACACAATAAATGTACCGAAAAATCAAAGAATTAAAAAATGTTAAAATAAAAACAAAATAATCGATTTAGATATTGAATTTTAAAACAAATGAATTCGATGAAGAGTTATTTCTCATAAATAGTTAATGGATAACGAGCAACTTAAACCTAAATTATTGTGTACATTTGCCCAAATAAATTGAGAAAATGAGTCTATTGACAGTTGGTAGTGTGGCTTTTGATGCTATTGAAACACCATTCGGAAAAACAGATAAAATTGTAGGTGGAGCAGGAACGTTTATTGCACTGTCTGCATCAAACTTTATAAAGGACCAACGAATTGTTTCGGTGGTTGGAGAAGATTTCCCGCAGGAAACCTTGGATCTTTTGGCTTCCAAAGGAGTTGCTCTTGAAGGATTGCAAATCAAAAAAGGAGAAAAAACCTTCTTTTGGTCTGGTCGTTATCACAACGATATGAACTCCAGAGATACTTTGGTAACAGAGTTAAACGTGTTGGGTGATTTCGATCCGGTTATTCCTGAATCTTATCAGGGAGCTGAATATTTGATGTTGGGGAATTTGAGTCCGCAAGTACAGCGCCAGGTTATTGAGCGTTTGACAACAAGACCTAAATTGATCGCGATGGATACCATGAATTTCTGGATGGATATCGCATTGGATGATTTGAAGCAAACGTTGAAATTGATCGATGTTTTGATCATCAATGATGAAGAAGCACGTCAACTTTCAGGAGAATATTCATTGGTGAAAGCAAGTCGTGTGATTCGCGATATGGGACCAAAAACATTGATTATTAAAAAAGGAGAACACGGAGCTTTGTTGTTTCAGGACGATAAAGTATTCTTTGCTCCGGCATTGCCATTGGAGGATGTATTCGACCCTACAGGAGCCGGAGATACTTTCGCAGGAGGGTTTATCGGATACATTGCTTCAACGGATGATGCGTCTTTTGAAAATATGAAACGTGCGATTATTGCAGGATCTGCTTTGGCATCGTTTTGTGTTGAGAAATTCGGAACACAGCGTTTGTTGGAAATCACCAAGGAGGAGATTGATGCCCGAATCGAGCGTTTTATTTCCCTGACTAATTTTGAAATGTCAACTGTAGTTGGTTAATTATTTATTTGTAAATTGAGAAACCACTAAAAAGCTTTATCATGGAAAAGGCAAGTTTATTAGAGTCGTTAAAAAATCTCGTACAACAAGAGGATGCGCTTTCAGTAGCGCGTGAGGTGAGTGAATTGCGTAATCAATTTGAAGACGTAGTTTTGGAAGAGGATCGTCAGTTTCAGGTAAGACAACTCGAAGCTCAGGAAAAAGGTGAGCCGGTTGAGGAGCGTGTTGCCGATCCGATTCGAGATGAGTTTTATCAACTCTATAACGAGTTCCGTGATCGTAAAAATGGTCAGCAGAAAGCAAAGAAAGAAACTGAGGAAGCCAATTTACGCCGCAAGAAAGCTTTGTTGGAAAGACTAAAAGAAGTTGTTGAAAAGGAAGAGAATATCGGTGCTGCAATGACAGCATACAAAGAAATTCACGACGCCTGGAAAGAAGTCGGAGATATTCCGAGAGAAAAGCGTCAGGATATTCAATCCGAGTATTCCCGTTTGTTGGAGACATTCTTCTATCATATTAAAATCTACCGCGAATTACGTGAGCATGATTTGCATCGAAACCACCAATTGAAACTGGATGTAATCCACCGGATTCAGGAATTGGCTGCAACTCCTCACGTAAAAGATGTGGAACAGGCTATTAAAACACTTCAGAACGAATGGGACGAAACAGGTCCGGTTGGAAATGAAGCTTGGGAAAGCCTGAAAAATTCTTATTGGGATGCTGTGCGTGCAGTTTATGCGCGTATTCAGGCCTTTTACGATGAAAAGAGAACCGAACTTGCTTCAAATCTGGAGCAGAAGAAGGAAATAGCGAAAAAAGCAGCCGATTTGGTGAAGGATTTTGCCTCTTCCAATTCGAAAGACTGGGATTCGGCTACTGCAACCTTATTGGCTTTGCAGGAAGAATGGAAAAAAATCGGTTTCGGACCCCGCAAGGAAAACGAAGAGGTTTGGAAAGAATTCCGTGCTGCATGTGATGAGTTCTTTGCTAAAAAGAAATCGTTTTTTGATTCGATCAGAGGGAAATTTGATGAAGTTGCTGCGAAAAAGCAAGCTTTGATCGATAAACTGGAAGAGATCAAAAACTCAACCGAATGGAAAAAGACCACAGATCAGATTTTGACGATTCAGAAAGATTGGAAAAATCTGGGAAGTGCCGGTCAGCGTTTCGAACAAAAGTTGTGGAAGGAATTCCGCGCTGCATGTGACCATTTCTTCGAATCAAAACAAACGCATTTCAGCTCGAAAGACAAAGAGTTTGAAGAGAATCTGACGAAAAAGATGGAGTTGATTGACCGTATCAAAGCGGTTACGATTCCGGAAGATAAGAAAGAAGCATTGACCTTGTTGAAAGGATTTGCAACGGAATTCAATGAAATCGGTCATGTACCAATGAAAGAGAAAGACCGTGTTTTCAATGCATACAAGGAAGCTTTGGATTCCCACTACAAGAAATTGAAGCTGGAAGGAGAAGAGCAGGAAAAAATGTTGTTCCAGGCGCGTTTGGATACCTTGAAAGGCGATCCGAATTCGGAAAGAGCTTTGGCAAGAGAAAAATACGACTTGCACGATAAAATCAACCGATTGAAGTCAGACATTCTTCAGTTTGAGAACAACCTGGGTTTCTTTGCGAAATCAAAAGGAGCGGATTTGTTGAAAAAAGAGGTAGAATCTAAAATTGCAGCAGCACAGCGCAAAATAGAAGAGTTGAAAGCAAAGATTAAAATGATCCAGTAAACACGATGAATCGTTCCATAAACATTTTACTCTTATTTTTTTCTTTTCCGGCCTTTGCGTTTATCATTTGCGTAGCTTTTGATATTCACTTTTTCAATATTGCAATAGCGAGTTTACCCTTCAAGTTCCACATCTTTATTGGGGTTGCAATGCTTTTGTTGTTGTTAATCATTCGAAGATCCGCTAATCGCTGGGTAGGAGTTTTCATGACCCGAAAGCCTCAGCGTTTTCTTTGGAGTACTCCGGTTTCAGCTGAAAGAAAGAAACAGGTTCGCTTGTTCTTAGTACTTGAAGCAGTAATTGCTTTTTTTTCGATGATGACAGCCTGGCTTCTGACAAAAGAGTCCTGGCCGATTGCTGCCGTTTATGGATTGATGGTGCTGGATCAGTTGGTTTTCCTTGCGATTGCTCAATCGTGGTTTCGGGTAGGAATTACGCATAAGGCAGTCGTTGTTGCGGATCGTGAGGTGCGGGTGTTGTATTTTTCCGGTTTGAGAAGAGTTGAAACGCATCAGCAGACACTTTACTTCGAATACATTGAAGATTTGCAACTGTTTTTTCCGATTAATTGCATTCCGGAAGGAAAGTACGATGAATTCAGAACTGCAATGGAAGAACGGGTTAACCGCGATCGTGTTTTCTTTTCAGAAGGATTTAAAGCTTTGAAATAGTAAAATAGACTAAAAGAGACCCAGGACTAGAAATAATCTTGACTCTTGTCTCTACAAAAGAATTATTAAGAACCAAAATAGAAGTGCATGAGGAAATTGACTGAAAAACCGTTTTTGCTGGGAGTTTTAATCGGTTTGTTTCTATTGATTTTGTGCATTTTCGTTCCCATTCCGATGTATGACGGAATTTTCCATTACGATAAAGGATTGGTACATTTTCAGTTAGACTCCAAGGTTGCGTTGAGTTATTATTTCGGTTTTGGACTGAGTAGTGCTTCTTCAAACGGAATCATTCCAAGCAGCTATGAATTGAAACCACTTGGTTACGTACTTTTTATATTGATTCATATTGGCTTACCGGCTTTGGTAGCGATTCGCTTCAAAATGAGTAATGCCCGCAAAAACCTCGATTCTTCAACCAATGAGTAAGGAATTCAAAAGCTGGTTTTTCTTAGTCATTTTAGCACTTATTTGGGGAAGTTCCTTTATTCTGATGAAAAAAGGAATGTATGATGAGTCGGGAGGAGCTATTTTCTCCGATTCACAGGTTGGAGCCTTAAGAATGGCTATTGCAGGTTTGGTGATGCTCCCTTTCGGTTTGATGAACCTGAAAAAAATCACGAACTGGAAACAGGTACTTTACTTATTGATTGTCGGAACCTGCGGAAACTTCTTTCCTGCATTTCTCTTCACGTTTGCCGAAACCAAGCTGTCTTCCGGATTGGCGGGAATGCTCAACAGTTTCACTCCTTTCTTTACCTTAATACTCGGGTTCTTAATTTTCAAACAAAAAATCCGTTTGAAACAAGTCGTCGGGCTTCTCATAGCTTTCACCGGAATCTGCATTCTTGTCGGAATACTGAATGACGAACCGATGGAAATTTCCATGCTGCATGTCGGAGCAATTTTACTGGCAACCTTGATGTACGGAACAAGCCTGAACACAATCAAATACAAATTGAGTGAGTTTAAATCGCTGGAAATAGCTTCACTTTCCTTCACTTTTTTGGCAATTCCTTCCTGGATTGTCACCTTGAGTTTGGATACGACGAGTGTTTTGAAAACGAATTCACATGCTTATGAAGCCTTGTTTTTCATCAGTATCCTGAGTGTTTTCGGAACTTGTCTGGCTTTGCTGTTGTTCAACCAGATCATTGCTTTGAAGTCTCCGATGTTTGCCAGTTCTGTTACCTACATGATTCCGATTGTAGCGGTTTTGCTTGGAGTATTCTTAAATCACGAAAAGTTTCACGTATCCCAGTTTTTGGGAATGATTGTCATTGTAGGCGGAGTTTATCTGGTGAATTCGAAACAGAAGAAAATTGATCCTTGAAAAGGTTTGGGTGAAAGAAGCCATAATTCACATTTGATTTATGGAATTTTGAACCTAAGCGCATCTCAGATGTAAAGAGTATTAATTCTAAACTGGATGTTATGAGATTCGCTACCTTACTTTTTATCCTGCTGCTGGGAACAAGTGCTGTTTTTGCACAATCTATTTCAGGAAACATGAACACCGAAGCAAGCGGTTCTGCTTTGCGCTATGGAAACGTCGATATTTACAAAGGCGATAAACTCGTTGCGTCCGTACTGACGGATAAACTCGGGAATTTCGCCGTGGCATTGGATACGGGAACGTATGTCTGCGTGATGAATTATGCCGGCTTCACTCCTATTACCAAAGAAATTAAAGTGACAGGTGATGAGGTTTCAGACTTCAAAATGAAAGAAGACCCGACGGCGAAAAAAACTGTAAGCACCGGAACTGAAAGCGGGGAACGGCTTGAATTGGAAGAAGTCATGATTGTATCCGGTTCGAAGGAAAAACGCTCTGTTTCAGAAAGCAAACTCTATAAAAAAGATGTTTCAAGGATAGCTGCTGTTACTCCGGGAGCTGTCAGATCAGCTTCCGACGGAGATATTACCATTCGGGGAGGTCGTAGCGACAGGGCTAGTTCCAGCTTATTGACAGCAGGAGAAATCAATGACTTTGCCAAATGGAAACTCTGGCAGGACTTGTCGAAAGGAGAACTGGCGAGTTATCAGAAAACATGGCAGCTAGCACCTTCAGGAAGATATACCGTGATGTTACAGTCTGAAAGCGGCATTCCGATCGTAGATGCAATCGTACAATTATTCATGAACCGCGATGTTGTTTTCACAACCAGAACAGACAATACCGGAAAAGCGGAATGTTGGCTGACGGTGAAAAATGAAACTCCGATTGTAAACGGTAAATTGACCATTCAAATCTCTTACAACGGAAAAACGTCCACGATCAACCGCGTCAGCGCTTTTGAAAACGGAATAAACCATCAAAAATTAAATATCACTTGTCAGGAAGTAGAAAATGTAGACGTTGCTTTTGTGGTAGACGCAACTGGTTCTATGGGCGACGAAATCAGCTTTTTAAAGGCAGAAATGAATGACATCATTTTCCAGTCGAAACAAATTAGTAACAAACTGAATTTCCGGTTCGCGAATGTCTATTACCGAGATGAAGGGGATTCATATGTTACTAAAAGCATGAATTTCAACCGCATTCTGACAGAATCATCGGCTTTTATCGATGAGCAATTTGCCGGCGGCGGCGGCGATTATCCGGAAGCTGCAGATGTTGCACTCGACTCGGCAATCAACAATCTGAGCTGGAGCGAAAATGCCAGAGCCCGGATCCTATTCCTCGTTCTCGATGCACCACCGCATGAAGGAACCGGAGTAAATGAGCGTTTGCAGCGCTTGATTCTTCAGGCAGCCGAAAAAGGAATCCGCATTGTGCCGATCGGAGCCAGCGGAATCAATAAAAGTACGGAATACCTCATGCGTGCTTTGGCCTTGGGAACAAACGGAACTTATACTTTCCTGACGGATCACAGCGGAATCGGAAACAGCCACATCAAACCATCGACAGATTCCTATGAAGTGGAAACACTGAATACCATCATGGTTCGGATCGTGAAAAGTTATACCTACATGCCGGATTGCCAGCAAAACATTCCTGATCTGGCTTTGAATATTCCGGATTCGATTGTTTCTACTCATCCGGCAGATTCAACAGATTCCGTCAAACCAAAGAATCTTGAAATTACCTGGAGTTATTACCCGAATCCGACAAACGGAATTATTCATATTCTTCCGAATACAGATATCAAAGAACTTTACATCACCGATCTAAGCGGAAAATTGCTGCAAGTACTCCCGAAATTGAAAAAAGATGAACGCATTCAGGTTGATTTATCAAATTACACTACCGGAATCTATCTGATTCGCTATCTGGATGAAAATAACCATTGGCTAAGCGGGAAAGTGGTTCTGCAGAGAAACAGTTAAATCAAGGCTATTCTTTCAATAGAAAACCAGTAAGGGCGAAAAATTTTTCGCCCTTACTGGTTTTAATGTAACTTTTTTCACTTTTGTCAAACATACAGTTGTAACACGTATGTGATTTAACAGGAATGAAGGAAAAACAAGAAGCATTTCTCACACTCTACGAGCCGGTTCATGAACGGTTCGAGCGCTTCTGCAGAGCGCGGGTTTACGGCGAAATGGATTTCAGGGATTTGATGAACGACAGCCTTGTAGTGGCCTACGAAAAGTTCGATTCATTGAGATCCAAAGAAGCTTTTCTTTCTTTTTTGTTTAGCATTTGTGTGCGTGTTTTAGGAAATTATCACCAAAAGAAGCGCGAAAACCGGATTCCGGAAGGAAATTCTCATTTAGACATTTGGGATCGGAATGCCAATCCACAGGCTCATGCAGATATTCACTATCTCTACGAAGCTTTGGCACAACTTTCCGAAGAACAGCGGGAATGTATCATTCTGTTCGAGATTACCGGTTTCAGTATTCAGGAGATTACCGTGATTCAAAATGCTTCCGAATCGGCCGTGAAACAACGTCTGAAAAGAGGCCGTGAAAAACTCATGGGTATTCTCACCTATGAATCTTCTTTAAAAACAGCAGCAAGCCATGGATAAGCAACAACAACTGGAACAACTCTTCCAACTGGCCAAAGAAGACCAAACGGTACAATCGTTCGGACAGACCAAAGAGCGTTTTATCGAATCCATCCATACTCCTGAGGTGAATCAGTTTCCTAAAAAGCAAGTATTCACTAAAAAATGGATGATCATGATGACAACTGTAGGAACTTTAGCCCTTTCAATACTTTTTATTTTAGCAGCTTCGAAAAACGAGACCAAAAATCCGGATATCGAAAAAGCAGATCGAAAAACACCTCTTACCAATAAAGCACAAGCAAACCCAAAGCAACGTACAGCTTCTGTTTCACTCAATCACGAACAGCAAAACAAACCGTTTCAAGAACAAGTGTCGGAAAACTCAGAGGCAGAGCCGGGGCAGAATGAAGATTTTAATGAAACCAATCCGAAAATCGCATTTCAGACACCGCAGAAAGATCACCAAAAGGTCTACAGGCCCGCTTTTGAAGAACCCTATCAATTTCCGAAGCTGACCGAAGCAGAAATTTCCCTTACGAAGAAAAAGAAGAGAAGTATGCTGAAAGCGCTTCAAAAGCACGACAAGGATGACTATGCTTACATTCCCAGCGGAAGTTTCGATTACAACGGAAAAATGGTTTCTGCTCAGGCATTTTACATGGGAACAACGGAAGTGACGAACTTTGAATATCGTACTTTCCTCTTCGATTTGTTAATCCAGGACCGAAAAGCTGAATTCCTGAAAGCAAAACCGGATCAGGCACAATGGAATAGTCTAAACAATGGGGAATTAAGCCCTTTTTCAGAACATTACTTTTCTCATAAAGCATACAATGAATTTCCGGTAGTCAATGTTTCACGAGAAGGCGCCGAATTGTATTGCAGATGGCTTTCGGAAGAACTCCGGAAATTTGTGGGAGAGAAAAAAGAAGGGAATTACAACGATGTGAGATTGCCCATCCGGGCTGAATGGGTAAAAGCAGCGAGTTATGAAGGAAAAATGCTGCCTTATCCGTGGGGAGGACCTTATTTACGCAACTCAGCAGGCTTGATTTTAGCAAATTATGCCCGAGACACAACGGAGAGCACAGAAACAATCTTCAAAACTTCGGGATATGATATCACTTCTCCTTCAAAATCCTATTTTCCAAATATGTACGGATTATACAACATGAGTGGAAATGTGGCCGAGATGGTTTACGAAGGAATGAACAGGAAAGATCCGGGAACTGCGGGCGGAAGCTGGAAAAGTGACAAGGACGAAGTTCAGATTTATGCACCCGATCCTTATTCCGGAGTCATTGACGCAAAACCAACTATCGGATTCCGGATAGTGAGCACGTATTTAATTGTCAATCCATAATCAAATCATTCTGGTTCAGTCGGGGTGAAAAACTTTCCATCCCGACTTGACTAAAAATAATAGCCAACACCCATTCCGCCCCAGGCATGATTTTTCGCATTCCGGAACAATCCGGATTGAAAATGACCGTAAACCGAGAAGGAAAAATGACCTTGTAACATGATAAAACCCAGCTCTTGTTCAGAAACCAGATGATTGATCTCTTTCCCCGAAATACCCGCTTCACTTGGTTTTGCAAAAACAGCTCCCTGCAAAGTTCCGTCATAAAGCACCGCACGGGCTTCCGGATTATAGTAAACAAAATAGTTCTTATTATTAGAAATATATCCCACTTTCAAGATTCCTGATACGCGGGTTTCATTGTGCAAAGTTCCAATAGTTGTGACATTGGTTCCTTCTACCCGCAGCCAGTTGGTTTTGGTGAACCAGACTTTTGTAAATCCAAAACTCATGTGGATGCTTAATGCCGTATTCAATTGATATTGCCAACCCAAAGGTTTATTGTTGTTCGTCCAGCGGTGAATAGCCGTTTGAGTTTCTTTTCCGAAAGCCGGTTTTCCTATCCATCCGGTATTCAAGCTCCAGCTTAAAATGTAGTTCTTTGATTTACTTTTCGAACTGAATTTAGCGGTATAACCGTAAGTTGCAGCATAAGGTCTGTCGCCCAAAAGCAAGGTGTCTGAAGTAATGGAAGACGGCGTGTATACTTTCTGTGCAACCCCGGTTTGTAAACTCCGCTGAATATTCGGAACCCGGAAGAAGAATTTATTCAGCCATTTCAGGTTAATCTCCAAATGATCGTATTGCAGGAAAATTCCCTGAGTATAATAACGATCCGTTCCGGCAAACAAATCGTTCTCATAACGGATCGAATAGGCTTCCTTGTATCTGAGACTATCCTGACCAAGAGCAACAACATTCAAAAGCAATATGAAACCGATTAGTACTATCCGCATGATACAGGAAATACGTTGTCCGGAGAATTTTGGATTTTTGGAAGAAAATGAAGCGATCAAATCAACAGTGGGGCAAAAAAGCCTGTTTCAGGAATGTTCAAAACGGGACAAATAAGCGACAAATCCAAGACAAGCCAACTAGTACTCAGAAGTTTGACAAATCACCTCACCTTAAGCAAACAGTTGATTAACATTGACTTAATTACTCAAGCCTTTATATAAAAGCTGGTGTCCCAAAACAGCACGCTTCTTTTCTGCCCGATGAGAAAACCGATTTTGAAGGAAGTATCCTTCTAATTTTGGAAATCAGATAAACTCGTGATTATGAAAAAAATAATAGGCTCTTTGCTAGCCATATCTTTCTCGCTTGGCGTCATTGCTCAAACAACAACTAACATTATGACTGATGTGGTGTTTTTTGATGGTTACGCAGGTGTTGTGAGCGACCCGACACCAGCAGGTGTTATTCGTTTTCGTAATGATTTGGTGACGAAAAAACTAAGCACGCAGGATTTAGCTGCAATCGGAAATGAATTAACAGTAAACATTACGATTTCGGCGTTGTGCGACAATTATGACCGGATCGGAAATGTGAGCCTGGCATTGGTTCCTCAGGGAAGTACAACCTACGACCCGGCTACTGCTTCACGCATTGAAATCGGGCGTTTTATCACTCCATTCATGAACAAAAACGTACAGCCGACTTCTGTTCCTTATTCGTTTGAAGTAAACAACATCGCTAAGATTCTTAAATCAAGTGATATTGCCGGAAACTTCGATTTTTGGTTGGAACTGGAAGTTTTTGGAGTGCCATATGCTGCAAACACACAAGTTTCTGGTTGTTCCGGAAGAAATGACGTGTTTAAAGGAAAAGTGGATTTTGTTTCCAATGGTCCGAATGCAGGTTTTGATCCTGAAACTTACCTGAAGGCTCTTTCATTCAAGGCAGATTTCAATAATTATCAGGCAAATGCTACAGATGCAATTGGTACGACAGTGAAAACTATCAATTTCACAACTGCTCAAACGGTTTACGATGCAAAACTTTATTTGATTACTTCAAATCACGGAGCAAATAACGGAGGAGAAGAATATGTGAGAAGAGTACATAACGTTAGTTTCAACGGAAGTCAGGTTTTAAGCTACACTCCGGGAGGAAAATCATGTGAGCCTTATCGTCAGTTCAACACACAAGGAAACGGAATTTACGGTCCATCTGCTCAGTCTGCATCCTGGTGGACAAGCTGGAATAACTGGTGTCCGGGTGACGTCATTCCAATCCGCGAAATCAGTCTTGGAACTTTAGCTGCTGGAAGTCATTCTTTCAAGATTTCCGTACCGGCAGCACAATTCGTAGATCAAAACGGAAACTTCCCGCTTTCATTGTACCTACAGGGAAGCAACACAGAAGTTTTGTCGATTGAAGAATTGAATAAATCCGTGATCAATTTATTCCCGAATCCTGCAACCAATGTATTGAATGTTCAATCGGACAGAGAAATGCAATCTTTCGAGTTATTGGATGCTTCAGGAAAAACGGTTAAAAGTGAACTTACAAATCCGGTGAACCTTACCGGTATCGATACAGGAATTTACTTCATTCAGGTTCGTTTTACGGATGGAATGATGAGTAGACAGCGCTTCATAAAGCAGTAATTTTTATGTTCATTAGTAGTTAGCGGGAAGTTGAGAGGCTTCCCGTTTTTTGTTGTGGATCAATCCTCAGACAATGGATAGGAGATAATTTCAGGAACTTATGTTATTGAGTAAAAGTAGCATTGCCACTGGGCCGATAGACACATATCTATCTGTCTTTTTTTGCGAAAATCCACACTAGAAACAAGAAGATCATACTACCTTCAAGGGATATTCCGTCTGAAATTCACTCAAACAGGGGAGAAATAACTAACTTGTGCTTTATAATTTTATTCTCAAAACCAAAATCATGGAATACAGAATTGAAAAGGATACGATGGGCGAAGTAAAAGTGCCTGCGGATGCTTATTGGGGTGCTCAAACCGAGCGCAGTATTGAAAATTTCAAAATTGCACAGGACATTAACAAAATGCCGAAGGAAATTATCCGGGCTTTTGCATATTTAAAGAAAGCTGCTGCATTGACCAATCTCGATGCAGGAATTTTGTCTCAGGAGAAATCGGATTTGATCGGACAGGCAGCAGATGAAATTCTGGCAGGAAAGCTGGATGACCAGTTTCCGTTGGTGGTTTGGCAAACCGGAAGCGGTACTCAAAGCAACATGAATGTGAATGAAGTAATCGCTTACAGAGCCCATGTTTTGAATGGTGGCGCTTTGACCGATAAAGAAAAAGTATTGCATCCGAATGACGATGTGAACAAATCGCAATCGTCCAATGACACCTTCCCTACTGCAATGCACATTGCGGCTTACAAAATTCTGATCGAAACAACGATTCCGGGAATTGAGAAACTGCGCGATACGTTGGCTCAAAAAAGTAAAGATTATATGCATGTGGTGAAAATCGGAAGAACTCACTTCATGGATGCTACTCCACTTACCTTGGGTCAGGAAATCAGCGGTTATGTAAGTCAGTTGAATCACGGTTTGAAAGCCATCAAAAACACACTTGCACATTTGAGCGAACTGGCTTTGGGTGGAACGGCTGTCGGAACGGGAATCAATACTCCTGCAGGATATTCCGAAAACGTAGCGAAGCACATTGCAAATCTGACCGGTTTACCTTTTATCACCGCAGAAAATAAGTTTGAAGCTTTGGCTGCTCATGATGCCATTGTGGAAGCGCACGGTGCTTTGAAAACTGTTGCCGTAAGCCTGATGAAAATTGCCAATGATGTTCGTATGTTGTCGTCCGGTCCACGAAGCGGAATCGGTGAGATTTTCATTCCGGATAACGAACCGGGATCTTCTATTATGCCGGGGAAAGTAAATCCGACACAATGTGAAGCTTTAACCATGATCGCCGCACAAGTAATGGGAAATGATGTAGCGATTAATATCGGTGGTTCAAACGGACATTTCGAACTGAACGTTTTCAAACCCGTAATGATCTACAACTTCCTTCATTCCGCACGATTGATCGGCGAAGGCTGTGTTTCTTTCAACGACAAATGCGCTGTTGGAATCGAACCATTGACTGCAAATATCAAAAAGCACCTGGACAATAGTTTGATGCTCGTAACGGCTTTGAACACGAAGATCGGTTATTACAAAGCTGCTGAAATTGCTCAAAAAGCACATAAAGAAGGAACAACTCTCAAAGAAATGGCTGTCCAGTTGGGTTATCTGACTGCAGAAGAGTTTGATGCATGGGTGATTCCGGAGAAAATGGTTTAGGGAATTGAAAATGTAAAGGGGATTTTCTCTTCATGTCCTCCCCCTCATTCTCCCCCTCCAAAGGGGGAGGTTTAAATCCTCTTTCAAAAAGACAAATACACATCACCGGTTTGAAATAATCGGAGAAAAGCTTAATCTTTAAAAGGAAAATCTTTGGTTTCCCCCTTTGGAGGGGGACAAAGGGGGAGGAAAAACATTCACCTCCAAATGTTCTAATGTGATGGTGGACCTCCAAATGGCGGGCCTCCGAATCCTCCATCTTGCTGTTTCGTTTCTTTCGTTTCAGGAGCTTTTGTTCCGAAATTTCGGATATTGTACGTCACTGTAAGCATATAGTATCTGTTCAATACATTCGATTTCACGTCTTCGATGTAGGATTCCGTTACGTTTCGGGTAATGCTGTTGTTATTGTTCAGGATATCGAATACGGAAACGCGCAATTCCAGTTGTTTTTGCTTCAGTAATTTATAACCGATTCCTCCGTTCCAAAGCATGATCGTCTGGTTAAATCCGGAACCTAAACCTGCATAGGCGTTCAGGGAATAATTCGAGTTAATGACCAAACGTTCCTTGATGATCCAGTTGAATCTCGCACTCATGCTGTGCACGAAGTATTCGTTTCGGGCAACATTTTGCTTTGTGTTCACCACGTTATTATAGTTGAGCGTATATCCGACCGTGAAATCCATATTTTCACTCATGTTGCTTGAAATGGTCATCCCTCCGTTTGCGTTGGATGTTCTCGATTCGTTTACTACATTGTTGATCAAACCTGGAAGAACCGTGTAGGCTGCTCCTGCGTAAAAATTCAGATTCAATTTCAATTTCGTCAATGGAAGTCCGTAGGAAACAGTTGTTCGTGCATTCCAGCTTCCGTTCAGATTGACAGGCTTCCGGTATTGAGCACCACGCTGCAAGGTAATGTTTCCATCAATAATCGTATCTGAAGTTGCAATGACTGTACTGGTGGAAATGTAATTGCTGTTCATTTCTCCACCAAAAAACACATTGAAATTAGTTGCTTTCTGAACATTGGTTGAATTGAAACGTCCGAAAACACGGTGATTGTATTGCTGCTTCAAATCAGGATTTCCGGAAGACAAAGACAAGGGATTGGAGTTATCGATCACATTCTGCAGCTGATCAATCGTCGGGTTTCTTGTTCCGGCACGGTAACTCATCATGAAGTTCTTGGTTTTGGAAAACTCATATCTGAAACGCATATTCGGCAAGATCGAATTGAAAGCCAATCTCACATCGCGGTCAATCGGGAATTCCTGTGTATTCAGCAATAAGGAATTCTGGTAGCTTATTCCCAGCTGAAAACTGGTTTTATTCTTTTGGAAACGCGCATTCACTCCTCCTTCCTGAATAATTGTCTGATTATCGAAAACGTTCGAAAGTGTCGTATCCATCATCGAATAAGCTCCGGAAAGCGAATCATAGGCATACGTACGCTTGTCCGCATCGCTCACGGTGTATGACGGTGAATAGACTAATTCTCCCGACCAGTTTTTACTCAAAGGTTCCGTATACGAAAAACGTCCGCTGATTCCATAGCCATTCGTACGGTTATCCGCTTGTTGATTGATCGCAGCCAAAGAATCTGCTCCCAATTCATCGTAATAATGTGAGTACGATTCCTGACCACTGTTACCAATGCGGTTGTTGTATGTCCCGGTCAAATTCGCAGAGAACGTTCGTCTTGGTTTCACAAAACGGTGACGCCACAAAATGCTGTTACTTGCAGTAAGTCCTTTGTTGTTACTGAACGTATTATTGTCGATTGTATTGATCAGGGATTGAAGGCCGTCGACTGTTGTTCCGGCTGTTCCTTGTGTGCGGTCATTTCCCTGATAGCTCAATTTTGGTGTAATTACCAACGAGTTCATCGAATCCAAAGCGATATCGAACTTAAAATTCAACCGGTGATTGGCATTTTTCATTATAGCGGAAAAATCTTCGTCGTAATGCTGACCTGCCGTTGCAGAAAGCACATAATTCCGGCTTGTGACCTGTGAATTATCTGTCTTCGTCCCATTAAAGAAGTAACTTCCCGTCACTTTCGTATTCTTATTCTTTCCCCATTTATCGGAATAGTTCAAACCGATTGCATGTGTCGTACTGACTCCATTTTGTTGTGAAACGAGGTAATTTTCGTTGTCTCCACCGCCAAAGCCGCCTCTTCCACCCGGACCGCCCCTGCTTTGACTTGCTGAAGAACCTGTTACACCTAAAATATCATCCGTAGAAAAATTTTGCTGGTTCACATTGTTCGACATTCCGACCAGGGAAATTCGTCTTGTTCCTTTGAAAAAGTTGATGTTTGCTCCAGCCATATACAAATCGTTCGGAGTTCCGTATCCGGCATAAATCTTTCCGAATTGTCCCTGATTTTTCCCGGCCTTGGTCACAATATTCAATGCTTTCGCTTCGTTTCCGTCTGAAATTCCCGTAAACTTTGCCTGATCACTCGCCTGATCGTAAACCTGAATTTTCGATACGATCTCAGCCGGCAGGTTTTTCAATGCTGCACTGGCATCATCTCCAAAAAATTCCTGTCCGTCGATCATGACTTTCGTAATCTGTTCCCCTTGCGCCTTTACAACTCCGTTTTCCAGTGTAATTCCCGGCATTTTAGTGATGAGGTCCTGCACCGTTGCATCCGGATTGGTTTTATATGCTTCCGCATTGTATTGTGTCGTATCTCCTTTTTGCTCCACCCGAATCGCTTTGGCTTCCACCGTCACCTCATCAATGAGTTTCGTATCAGTTTTCATCACAAAATCCATCACCGTTTTTCCAGCCGGGAGTTCGATTCTTTTCACCTGATCAGAATATTCCAGAGAAGTCACCTTCAAGATGTATGTCCCGGGAGTCAGATCGGCCAGCCAGTAATTTCCTTCTTCGTCCGTCATTGCCACCTTCACCACACTTGAATCCGGAACAGAAAGCAGAGCAACCCGCACATCCATGAGCATTTCAGACGTTTGTTTATCGGAAATCTTCCCGGTGAGTTCTGTTTGTGAAAAGCTTGTAAAAGAAAGGCAAAAGATGCTAATCAGAAGAACAAGAATGGAATGTTGTCGCATAAAATGGGTTTGTGTCTCTACTTTGATTGTTTCCGCAGTAAAACGTTTAATGTGTTTGGAAAAAATTTCGGTGAATTACAGCAAAAATTGTGCCTTGGATAAAGGAATCATTCCTTCATTCCTTTCTCAAAGAGAAGATAATGCCCCGAAAAAGCTCAAATAATAAATGTATTTTTGTTTTCGATTAACCCCGAATTCGATATTCAATCTATGAAAATATCTATCCTTCTGATCTTTCTTTTTCTTGGTTTACAGCGGTCAAATGCACAATTTGATACCTTAACTCATTTTAATCAAGTGATCAGAGACATGATTGTCTTTGACAACAAGTTATTCATTGGTGGAAATTTCACAAACAATCAGGACAGCATTCACTGCTATTGGTCAGCTTATTACAATGGTTCAAGCATCATACGTCACACGAACCTGATTGGAGGTGGTGGCCCGCGTGAGTTTGCGGTTTTCAACAATGAACTTTACGCTGTTGGAGATTGGGGTTTTACATTCGATCCAAACATTGGTGTTGCGAAATGGAACGGTTCTACCTGGCAACAAGCTGGCGGATCAAACTCAAACCACTGGAGCATTCTTGCAGATGAAAATTATTTATATGTCGCTACACCTGGTGGTGTCATTCGCCGAAAAACAGCATCGGGCTCTTTTCTCCCCTTTAAAGATCTTTCTACAACAGGAAATGTGAGCATTTTCAAAATGATCAGCTATCAGGGTAAACTCTGTGTAATGGGAAATTTTACTGAGTTGGAAGGAGTTCCCGTACGAAACATTGCTTTGTGGAACGGAAGCACCTGGGAAGCTTTGGGAACAGGTGTAGGCAGCAACGTTACGGAAGCCGTAGTCTACCAAAATGAGCTTTATATCGCTGGTAGCTTCAATGAAGCAGGTGGTGTAACAGCTAAGAATATTGCTAAATGGAATGGAACTTCCTGGTCTGATGTTGGTATGAGCATTACCGGAACCAGCTGGAACGGAATTCGTGCTTTGGTCCCTTGCGGCAATCTTCTCTTTGCACTCGGTGATTTTGACGAAATCGGCAATCAAGCTGCAGACGATATTGCCAGTTGGGACGGTCAGCAATGGACCACTTACAATTTCACACATCCGGAAAGTATTTTGAATACAGGAGTAGAATACAACGGACGTCTCTATTTTGGAACCTTTGATTTCACACGATCCAACGTATATGGTTACTCCGGAAATTTCCTTAGTCTGGACGAATCCGAAACAACTTCTTTGAGTATTTATCCCAATCCTTCAAACGGAATTTTCAGATTATCGGATGATTATAAGGAAAGCTCTTATGAGGTTTTGAATACGACGGGGCAAGTAATTCTGAGCGGAAACAACTCTGTGATTGATCTTTCAGGACAAGAAAGCGGAATTTACCTGCTGCGTTTTCAAGGTCGCCATTCGGAAATGCTTCGATTGATTAAAGAGTAGCTGCTTCCAAAATAAAAAAATCGAAAACATCCCAAAACCCAACGCTTATTATCCAATATCAAGCGAATATCAATTTGCTTTTAACTTTTAGCTGCATTTCTTCGCCCACAGGGAGGAATGGCTACCTTTGCCACTGCATTACAAATTTATAACCAATGAAAAAACAACTTTTATACCTGCTTATCGGTGGATCTTTTTTAGCTTCTTGTTCAAGAACTCCTGAAAGCAAAGTGACGGAATACACTTCCAATGTGAAAGGTTTCCTTAACGGGAAAAACAATGAAGAAGGAGAGCCTGTTTTCAACGTCATTAGTTTGACAACTGTGACAGACGACTGGGATGGAAAAGAAGATTTCAGCCCGAAAAGCGGAGATGACAAACTGGTAAAAGTAGAATTCTCAGTTCAATCAACGGATATGGATGCTGATATCGGAATGTTGGAAACAAACATTGCACTTTTCGATGCTTCCACTAAAAAGACTTATCCTGCAAGTGTTTCTCTTGCTACAGGACCAACTTTCAAAGGACTAACATCCACTTACGAATCAGGTTATGCGGTATTCAGTGTTCCTGTAGATGCTAAACTGGACAACCTGTATTTAGGAGCCAGCACTAAAAATGCTTTGGAAATAGATTTAAGCAAAGAAAAGAAAGAAGCTTTGCTGCCATTGAAGAAATTGAACGCTCCGGCAGAGGAAGCATTTGATTTGGAAGCTAGTATTGAAGTTGAAGACATCATCTTCGAGTTAACAAAAACATATACATTCAAGGGCATCACGTACAATGTGAATGACGAGAAAGTGAAAAAATTCCGTGCGGCATTCCCTGGAATGGAATCTACAACTTTCGTGAAATTGGAATTGGATATTGAAAACTCTTCTGCTTCGGAACAAGCGTGGGTAAGCATGCCATGGATTGTAACAGAATATGGTAAAGGAATTCCTGAGTCAGATCCGACTTTCGGAGAGAGACCATCTCAGATTGCCCCAGGAAAAACTAGTCTTGTTTTGTACTACAGAGTATTCGCAGGAGAGAAAGTAATCGGATTCATCGGAGAAGATAACAAAGGTGACGATTATGAAGTAGAACTTTAAAAAGTTAAACGAGTTAGTTTTTAAAAGTAATATGAAAGAGATCGACTGTGAAAACGGCGGTCTCTTTTTTGTTTCTACTTACGAGCTCCTTCCAATGAAACCATTACGCCCTCAATTCGCGAACGTGTTTCAGGGAATTCTGTTTCTTCATCGTTTACATTCTCGACATGCTGCGCTACTCGAACTGACAAATGAAAATGCACTACTCTCAAAGAGACAGAAAACAAAAAAAGGAACCGACACAAGCCGATTCCTTTTTTTATTCTAATCAATTTTAACTTCTACAAATTCGCGAAGAAGTCATTTCCTTTATCATCAGTAATAATAAACGCCGGGAAATCTTTGATTGTGATCTTGCGAACGGCTTCCATTCCCATATCTTCAAAATCAACCAACTCCACAGAAAGGATATTTTCCTTTGCCAAAATCGCAGCCGGGCCACCGATTGATCCCAAATAGAATCCACCGTATTTATGACACGCATTCGTTACGTCTTTCGAACGATTTCCTTTTGCAAGCATAATCATACTTCCTCCCATGCTTTGGAACAAGTCCACGTAGGAATCCATTCGTCCGGCAGTTGTTGGTCCGAAGCTTCCTGAAGGCATTCCTTCCGGAGTTTTTGCCGGTCCAGCATAATAAACCGGGTGGTTTTTGAAATATTCCGGCATTGGCTGACCTGCATCCAACAATTCTTTGATTCTCGCATGAGCAGCATCACGAGCTACAATGAGTGTTCCGTTCAACTTCAAACGCGTTTTGATCGGATATTTCGACAATTCAGCCAATACTTCTGCCATTGGTCTGTCCAAATCAATATTTACCGGCGGCTCCAAATGTGGAGGAACTTCAGGCAGCAAACGACGTGGATTTTTCTCCAGCTGTTCTACGAACAAACCTTCTTTTGTGATTTTTGCTTTGATATTTCTGTCTGCAGAACAGGAAACTCCTAATCCAACCGGACAAGATGCTGCGTGGCGCGGAAGACGGATCACACGAACATCATGTGTAAAATACTTTCCTCCGAATTGTGCTCCGATAGTACTTTCCTGACAAATTTTCTGAACGCGTTTTTCCCATTCCAAATCGCGGAAAGCCTGGCCGCCCATATTTCCTTCTGTCGGAAGATGATCGTAATAACCGGCTGATGCTTTTTTCACCGCAGCCAAATTTGCTTCTGCAGAGGTTCCTCCTACTACAAATGCCAGGTGATACGGTGGGCAAGCTGAAGTTCCGAGATCTTTGATTTTTTCTTTGATGAATTCTTCCAAAGAAGCGTCATTCAACAAGGATTTCGTTTTTTGATACAAGAACGTTTTGTTTGCCGAACCTCCTCCTTTTGCTAAGAATAAAAATTCGTACTTCGCTCCCTGAGATGCATACAGATCGATTTGCGCCGGAAGATTGGAACCGGAATTCTTTTCTTCGAACATGTCCAGAGCTACAATCTGAGAATAACGCAAATTCTTTTCCTGATAAGTATTGTAAATTCCTTTGGAAAGATACTCGGCATCATTTGCCCCTGTATATACGTTTTCTCCTTTTTTACCAACCACAATCGCCGTTCCGGTGTCCTGACAGGAAGGTAATTGCCCTTCTGCCGCAATGGTTGCGTTCTGCAATAAATTGTATGCTACAAAACGATCGTTATCCGTTGCTTCGGGATCATCCAGAATTGCACGTAATTTCTCCAAATGGGAAGTTCGCAAATAGAATGACACATCACCCAATGCTTCCTGAGCAAGAAGCTCCAATCCTTTCGGATCAATGTTTAACACTTCTCTGTTCCCGATTTTCTCTACGCTTACATAGTCGGACGAAATTTTGCGGTATTCTGTCGTATCCTTCAGAATCGGATACGGTTCCTGGTAAAAAAAGTCAGCCATCATTGTTTATTCGTCAAAAAGCAAGTTTAATGGAGGCCGCGCTACCGCTTGCCTGCATCAAAAGCGTTGCTTTTTCTTGTTTCAGGTGCAAAATTAATCAAAATCGATTTTTCTGAGTGCGAATGGGTTAATTCAGAATGAAGCTAAATAAGAGACAGCGCAAGCTGTCGAAGACTGAGCGTAGCTTGGACACAAGCGTAACGCGAAGGAAAAGCGTAAGCTGTCGAAGACTGAGCGTAGCTTGGACACAAGCGTAACGCGAAGGAAAAGCGTAAGCTGTCGAAGACTGAGCGTAGCTTGGACACAAGCGTAACGCGAAGGAAAAGCGTAAGCTGTCGAAGACTGAGCGTAGCTTGGACACAAGCGTAACGCGAAGGAAAAGCGTAAGCTGTCGAAGACTGAGCGTAGCTTGGACACAAGCGTAACGCGAAGGAAAAGCGTAAGCTGTCGAAGACTGAGCGTAGCTTGGATACAAGCGTAACGCGAAGGAAAAGCGTAAGCTGTCGAAGACTGAGCGTAGCTTGGATACAAGCGTAACGCGAAGGAAAAGCGTAAGCTGTCGAAGACTGAGCGTAGCTTGGATACAAGCGTAACGCGAAGGAAAAGCGTAAGCTGTCGAAGACTGAGCGTAGCCTGGATACAAGCGTAACGCGAAGGAAAAGCGCAAGCTGTCGAAGACTGAGCGTAGCTTGGACACAAGCGTAACGTGAAGGAAAAGCGCAAGCTGTCGAAGACTGAGCGTAGCCTGGATACAAGCGCAACGCGAAGGAATAGCAATCCAAAGGATTACTGCAACAAATACATTTTACCAGTGAAAACCCAATAAGGCAAACCTTCAGGAACCGAAGATTTCAAATACGTATATGTTTTCAGTTTTTGAATGATCATCTGTTTTAACTTTTCATCCGGAACCCATTTTGCTTTGGAAAGATCCAAAATCTCTGCCGCTTCCACGTCCATAAAACCAAATGTTCCGTCCGCATTCAATGTCAATGTGAAAAACACTGCTCTGGCTGCTTTCTCTTTATCATTGACCAGTTTGACATTCAGATCTTTTTCAAGTTGCCGGATCAAGGGAAGTTTTCCCGGCTTCAATTCCGAGATATCGAAAAACAAGTCATTTCTCAGATTTCCCTTATTATACTGTTCATAAGACTTACCCGTTTTAGGAAGATCATTCTTTTGAGCTGTTACAAGAAAACTGCTCTGATCTATCCTGTAAATCGAATCGCTGGTATAAAGTACTGTTTTGTTATTCTCTTCCCATATATCAGACAGATGTGAAACGGAGTAAATATCTTCTACCCACTTGCTTTTTTTCTGAAAGACTTGAAGGGTTTTAGTTTCCTCCTGATCGGTGTAGATTGTAACAGAACAATTTTCTACAGACTTACTCATGTTAATATTCACCTGAATGATTTGTCTTCCATCATTCGTGAGAGCTGCCCTGCGTTCTTTAAAAAACATGTTTATTTTAAATTTCAGGATCTTTGTTTTGGCGTCGAAAACAGCTGTATACCCTTTATCAGAATTCGGACTTTCCGGAACGCTGACAAAATAGTAGGTTTTCGCAGCATTCATCCGCGCAAATGGTTCATAGGATGAAATCAGTGTCGCTTCCGAGAAATCAGAAATCATCACATATAAAATCAAAACCAACACACGTTTCCAGATCATTCTATTTTTATTTAATGAATTGCTTCCCGCGAAAATAAAACCGAATACAAAATACAATGGTCATCAAAAAGCCTGAAATCACCAAATACCTTCCCAAAAGCGGCTCCATTCCAACCGGAATCATATAAGCAACTGCGAACAGAAAACTAAACGGGATAAACAGAATCAGAAGAATTAAAAACACTCTCAAGATCTCGAGAGACCACTTTTTAGGTCGAAAAAAACAAGGCAATAACAAAATGAGCGCGTAAACAATTGTAATGACAACATACTGATCTTCATAACCCCAGGTGATTTCATCAATCCAACGCTCTTCCTCTGCCATTTTTGCAAAATCCTGAATGTTTACTGCCGGAACAACATAAGAGGTCAGCAACAATATTCCGATTATAAGCAGAACAAGCTTTTCTCTTGTAGTCAAATGATGTAACATATGTCAAAATTATCTTAAAAATCGAAAGGGGGAAATTTTGCTCACTTTTAACTTCTGAGATCCAATAAAACAAAGGGCTGTTCGCAATATCGCGAACTTAGAACCAAGAATTTATTCTTACCACAATTTCACAGCCAAAACAACGTTTTTAATTACATTCGTAACACATGAATTTATACTCCAACAAACAAACATGGAAAATTGTCCTGCTGGTGATTGCACTCATTACAGTTGCCATATCACTTTGGGTATCTAATTCTACGGTTCAAAAAGTGTCCGACCGCGAGCGTTTACGCGCCAAACAATGGGCCGAGGCAATCAAGAAAAAAGCTGAATTGGTTGAATTTACCGATCGTGCTTTCCAACAGCTTCGCGGACATGAGCGCCGAAAGATCAAATTATACCTTGAAGCAACAAAGGAAATCTCCAAACCTGTTACAGGAAACGTTTTTCCGGATTACCATTTCCCGATTACCATTATCAGTGAAAACAAAGATATTCCGGTTATTCTGGTAGATGGTGACAATCAAATTTCCGGTTACACCAATCTTGATTTCGATACGAGTGATCTGCGGAAAATATACCCTGAACTGACCAAGAAAGAATTGGTCAAAAAATACGAAGACAGCTTGCTGATTTTGACGACTGTTTGGGAGAAAAAACACAAACCATTCCGGATTGAGGTGGTAAAGGGCTTAACCATGACTTCTTTTTACACCGATACCAAACGCACCATTCAACTGGAAAAAGAACGGGATTCACTCATTTCCGCATTCAACAATGAATTGATTAATGATTCCAAGCTGATTCCGGTGGTACTCATGGATAAAGAAAAGGACTCGTTAATTTCCAGTAATCTCCCCAAAGAAAAAACCAGTCCGGAGAATTTGGAGAAAACCCTCAATTCATTGGAAAAAGTAAACGAACCGATTGTCATTTCTTTTGGTCCGGACCAGCAAAACTGGTTGTATTATGACAATTCCGATGAGTTGAAGCAATTACAGTTCTTTCCCTATATTCAGTTTTTAATTATCGGTGTGTTCATTTTCATCGGCTACCTGCTCTTCAGCACCTTCCGGAAGGCGGAACAAAATCAGGTTTGGGCAGGAATGGCAAAAGAAACTGCTCATCAAATGGGAACACCGCTTTCTTCTTTGATGGCCTGGATTCAATTATTGGAAACACAAAATGTAGATCCGAGCATTATTTCGGAAATGCAAAAAGATGTGGAACGTTTGGATACCGTTTCGCAGCGTTTCTCAAAAATCGGTTCCGAAACGCATCTGACGCAAACAGATATTCGCCTCACCGTTCAGGGAGTGATGGATTATCTGCGTCCACGAATTTCTCAAAAAGTAGAAATGACAACTCATTACGAGGATGATCCTATTTTGGTCAGTCACAACAAACAGCTGATGGAATGGGTAATGGAAAACATTATCCGGAATGCGGTTGATGCAATGGAATCAAAAGGAAAACTGGATGTCTTAATTAAAACAGTTCCGGAACGAGTACATATCGAAATTTCCGACACAGGAAAAGGCTTGCTTCCCAAACAATTCAAATCCATTTTCGAACCGGGTTACACCACGAAAAAAAGAGGTTGGGGATTGGGATTATCTCTGGTGAAACGAATTGTGAAAGAATATCATAAAGGAAAAGTATACGTAGTACATTCTGAGATCGGAAAAGGAACCACCATCCGGGTGAGTTTGCCACTGAAATGATTGCGTTCTTTTCCTTGTCTCGTCCCGAGCTGTCCGCTAAAATGGAAAAAGCAAGATTAAACACTCACATCAATATTCCCGCATTTGAAATGTCCTTCCGGACAAACTTTTCCGCCATGTAATCCGCAAGGTCTGCAAGTCAGTTTTTCCTTCGTTTCCCGGATTTCACTGTCGTCGGAGAGCGGCCCGAAACCGAAACGCGGAACAGTGGCACAGAAAAAAGCAGTAACCGGAGCATTCACTGCCGTGGCCATGTGCAAAGGCCCGGAATCATTCACGAAACAACGCACAGCTTTTTCAAACAAGGCACAGGATTCCAACAAATTCAATTTTCCAGCCAGGTTGTTTTCTAACGGCAGATCCGCAGCTTCAAGAATTCGTTGGCAAAGATCCGCATCTGCCGGCCCGCCAACCAAATAAACAGTTCCTTTGCGCTTGAGATTAGTTGCCAGTTCAACCCATTTTGCTTCCGGAAGCTGCTTGGTAAACCAAACGGAAGCCGGAGCCAATGTATAAAACGGTTGTTGAGTATAAACAGCTACTTTTTCCCTGTCTGCATCGGATGGAAAAACGGAAGGACGAACCAGTTTTTGGGCTCCGTGATGTGCAATACATTCCAGATTGCGTTCCACTTCATGTTTTCCGTTTCCGATTTCGTGTTTGATTTTGATATCGTAGCAAAATGAAAAAGGATTCTTATCAAACCCCACTTTTCGCTTTCCACCCGAAAGAAACGTAATGATTCCGGAACTTCCGAAACGCTGCAGGTTGATGACTTCATCGTACGGATTGGAACGAAACATACGAATCAAACGACGCATCTCTTTCCACTTACCTTCCTTTTTGTTGAAAGAAAAAACTTCATGGATTGCCGGATGATTCTTCAGAATTGCTTCGTTTCCCTTGCGTACCAAAACATCGATCAGTGCATCCGGAAACAAACGCTTCAATTCACTCACAACCGGAGTTGCAAGGATTACATCTCCCAAAAATGCTGTTTGAATGACTAAAAAGCGTTGCATGAGGTAAAAGTACATAAAAACCAGTCGGGGTGAAAAATTTTTCACCCCGACTGGTTTGGCCTTTATTCATTCGGCAATCTGAATTCCAAATCCACCAATCCGATTTCAAAGCGGTTTTTGCTGATTTCTTCACGTTCTGCCTTTGTAAAATCACTCTTCAACCCCACTTGTGTGTTGTACATTGTTGGCAGATTATTGTAGAACTGATGTTGGTCGATCCAGCTGGCATACATCCAAGGCGACATATTTCCGATCTTCACTTCGTTTAGAAAAACCGGTTTCATACGCTGATAGAATTCTTCATTACCGGCTGAGTGAACCAAAACAAACCAAACACAAAACTCTCCGAGTTGCAATCTTTTTTCTCCCGGAAAACCAATTCGACGAACCATATCAGCTAATAATTCTTCGTTTCGGCGGTTCATCGAATCCAGTTGTTGCTGAAATTGTACGTTATCCGGGTTGGTATGCCACTGATCCCGGTAAAATTGATCCCAATAAGTCATACTGTCGATAACTGCCCTCAATGAATCTGCATTTTTTGCACGATAATTATTCCAGCTGTTTTCAAAACCCTCATCTTTCAACTTCATATTCTGTTCATTGAATCCTTCAGAAATATAACCGGGATTTAAGTTTTCGATGTACCAGGTTACCCGCATATCAAAAGTGGGAACGGAACAAGCTTCTTTTACATAAATAGCCGCCAGAGAATCATTTCCCATTTCTTTGTAGCAATAACTCATCAGCAGGTAGTCTTCCCCATAAAGCATTCCATACCTGGATTTTACCCGATTCAATTGATTGATACTTTCCTTAAAAAGACGCTTTTCGATTGCCCGTTTATAAATGGGTACCACCGCTTGTTTGTAAACAATGTGATCCGTAATCTGGCAAAACACCAGTGAATTCAACAATAGAAAAAGGGAAATAATGGATAGGTGTTTCATATTCGCAGTTTTAGTTCAATAATAACTAAGATTTCGGCGGATGTTACAAAACATACACAATTGCATTACTTTTATATGCTGAAACAGAATCCCTTTATGAAATTCCTATTACTGATTGCAATTTTCGTATTTGCATCTTTCAAATTATTCAGTCAGAATTACTGGCAGCAAAAAGTTGATTATACCATCACTGTCAAATTGAATGACGACAAACACGAATTGAGCGGTTTTGAAAGCTTTGTTTATCACAACAATTCTCAGCATACATTGGATTTCATTTACATTCACCTCTGGCCGAATGCCTACAAAAACGGGAAAACTGCACTCGGAAAACAACTTTACGAAGACGACGAATCATTACTGACTTTCGGAGAAGATTCGATCAAAGGAGGAATTGATTCTTTACACTTTCAGATAAATGGCAAAGACGCATCACTGGAAATCGATCCGAAAAACCCGGATATCGCGAAATTAATACTTCACACGCCGCTAAAATCAGGTGAATCAATCACGGTAACGACACCTTTTCATGTTAAAATCCCTTCTGGAGAAATTTCGCGCTTAGGACATATCGGGCAATCGTATCAAATCACGCAATGGTATCCGAAACCGGCAGTTTTCGACAAAAACGGATGGAATCAGATTCCGTATCTGACACAAGGTGAATTTTATTCCGAATACGGAAGCTTCGACGTGTCAATCACCCTTCCTCAAAATTACGTGGTCGGCGCAACCGGAGATCTGCAGACAGAATCTGAAATAGCATTCATGGATACATTAGCTGCTCATACCAAAGAGCATTTTTCATCGCTGATCCGAAAAAAATATCCCAATAGTGACTTTCCTCCTTCCGATCCGGAATGGAAAACAATCCGTTTTACGCAAACAAATGTGCACGACTTTGCCTGGTTCGCAGATAAGCGTTATGCTGTTTTAAAAGGGGAAGTGGAATTGCCTCATTCCAAACGAAAAGTCACAACCTGGTCCTTGTTTACACCTAAAAATGCTGCTCTTTGGAAGCGTGCTCCAGAATATATTCACGACGGAACGTATTATTATTCTCTTTGGAACGGCGATTATCCGTACAATCAGGTTACCGCCGTTGACGGAACTATTTCTGCCGGCGGGGGAATGGAATATCCGAATGTGACGGTAATCGGAAATGCAAGCTCGGACACGGAACTGGAAATTGTGATCGTTCACGAAGTTGGTCACAATTGGTTTTATGGGATTCTGGGAAGCAACGAGCGTGTTCACGGCTGGATGGACGAAGGTTTGAACACCCTGAATGAAATGCGTTACATGTATACGAAATATCCTAAAAACAACTATTTGTCCAAAATGGTTCTGAACGGTCGGTTTCACTTCGATGAATTGAATCATTATCATTCGGGAGATTTCTTTTATCGCCTGATTGCCGCAACCGGAGAAGATCAGCCTATCGAAACACATTCCGCGGATTTTACACGCACGAATTACGCAGGAATCATGTACATGAAAACAGGCTTGGTTTTCAATTACCTCAAGGAATATCTCGGCGATTCACTTTTCGACCAATCCATGCAAACTTATTACCGGGAATGGAGCTTCAAACATCCACAGCCGGAAGATTTGCGCGCAACGCTTGAACGTGTTTCCGGAAGAGATTTATCCTGGCTTTTTACAGATTTGATTCAAACGACCAATCACATCGATTACAAGATCTCCAAAGTTTCTTCTTTCGACGGAAAAACCGTGGCAACAGTTAAAAATGTGGGACAAGTGGATGGTCCCATTGAAGTGAGCGGATTCAGAGACGGAAAGAAAATACAAACCATTTGGGTTGAAAATGGCGCGAAGAAATCAGAAGCGGTTTTTGATTCCGAAATGGATGCTGTGCAAATCAACGCAAGCGGAAGAATCCCTGAGATTGTTCAATCCAATAATTACTGGCATCAAAAAGGATTGTTCGGAAAAATTGAACCTTTGAAACTTCAATTTTTAGCAGGCAAAAATGAGGTTCAGAAAAGCAATTTATTCTGGAGTCCGGTTCTGGGCGGAAACCAGTACGACAAATTCATGCTGGGAATCGCCTTGCATAATTTCAGCATTCCTTCTCCAAGCGTTCAGTTTTTGCTAGCTCCGATGTATTCTTTCGGTGGAAGACGTATCTCAGGAATTGCTGAGATCAACCGTACTTTCTTCCCAAAAAGAAACCTGAAACTTTCGCGAATCGGGATTTCCCTGCGTTCTTTCAAAAACGATACTTTGGACAAAAACGACGGATATTATGTGGCGATTCTTCCCTATTGGACTGCTAAAATCGGAAATCGAATCGGTGGACCGATCAGTCAAAATATTCGAATTCAATCGATGTATCGCTTAGATGTTTTCAGACCCAAACAACGGGAATTAGTCGGTGGATACATTCAATACGATTTTTCTTACACAAAAGCAGATCATCAGGTCAATCTGGAATTGAGAACAGATCACGTTTCCAATCCTGTAAACAGCGATCAGTTCACCCGTTCTTCTGTTGCTGCAACATACAAATACCGTTATCTCAAAAACAAGCGTTCGCGCTGGGTGGAATTGCGCGTTTTCGGTGGAAACTACTGGAATTTCGACATGTACAACTCAGGGGTAGTTTCGGCTTATTCCTTTGCTTTAAGCGGTGCTGGCGGAATCCAGGATTTGTTTGTCGAAGATTACTTTTTTGGTCGTTCGGCGCAAAGCGGAATCTGGTCTCAGCAGCGTTTGGAAAATATGGGAGGTTTCAAATCTACTGCAGGAAACGGTTCTTCGGGTTATTTCGGAACGAGTACGGGTTGGATGGCTGCTGCCAATTTCTACATCGAAACACCAATCGGCCCAAAAATCTTTGGCCTCTATGCCGATTTCGGATTGTTTGATCAGGCCTATTCTTCCAAACCTGCTCAGGCCTATGATCTTGGTTTAGCCATGCGATTAGGAAAAGTATTCGGAATCTATTTCCCGATCGTTCAGTCGGAAAATATGATCAAAGCTTACAATTCGGAAAATTATGCGGAGCGCATTCGCTTCACCTTGAAATTCAATCTGACGAATAAACCCCTTGATTTAATGAGGTTCTTGCAGTAAGATTGAAAATAAATTCTTCAATCCATGATTTTCAGAAAAAGATACAGTTTCGAATTCAATCAAAGCGCAGATGATTTAACCCAAACCTTGAAGGATTTGAGTCAAAAAGACATTCTTGAGCGGAATGAACTTGGATTTGAATCTTCTTATTCTATGGAATTCAGCTGGGATGAATTTATTCTCACACATAAATCGGAGTCATTTCAACGAGCAAGCTTTGCACCTGACGCGTACATTCGACTGGTCAATTTATCTGAGAACCTTACCCAAGTAAACGTGAAAATTAAATTCTCTGAAATTACGTGGGTCTTTCTAATCTTTATTCAATTAGGAATCATTGCCGGATGTCTTTTCGGAACCCGAGCTGAATTAAGTTGGTTGAGTAAGATTTTCTTGATGATTGGGGTTTCCGCATTGTGGAATTTTATTCTCTGGTTAGTCTTTATTAGTGCTTCAATGAGCTTGAAGAAAGTCATTAATCGATTGTTTGAGCAGATCATTTAGTTTGGTACGCGATGCATCTCGTACCAACTACTTCAATCCTTTATCGTGATAAAAGCCATGTGCATGGGTCGTCAGTAATTCTATTTCCAAGACCGCACTTCTTCTGAAAACACCTTTATTGCAATCAATAATCAAAGCAACCGGCTCACCGTTCTGATAAATTGTATCCGCTTTCAGGTTGGTTTTATCAAAGATCAGAACATCTCCGATAGAAGATCCTCTTCCGAATTTCCACCAGGATTTCATGATCTCGGGATTGCTCATTCGTCCGCAACCATTCAACAAAAATGCCAATCCAACCAAAAAAGCAGCTTTACCAATTACTTTCATCGCATTTTTAAAAAATTGAAACAGGATCAAAACCCAATGCCTCAATGGCAGGAGCCAGTTCGTCTGCCATAAATTCTTTTTCCTCCGTATCTAATTCATCCCAGGGAAGATCATCTACAATTTCGTTCAGTCTGACAAATCGTTCTCTTTCCGATTGATAATTCATTTTAATCGATTGAATTTCTCTCAAAAAATTTGTTTTTGCATCATTCAAAATCTGAATAACGTCCTCATCTGATTTGTTAAGTCCTCTTTCTTCCCATGAAGATGTTTTGCTAAACGAATCACGGTTTATTAATTCATCAATAATCTCATTAAAATTTGTCTTTTCCATTCTGTTCATTTTTAATATTTCTGAAACCTTACTCATTCTTATCAATCAATTGGTTCTCGCTTTTATTTTGCCGCTTATTTCTGAAAGAATTTATAGCAAGAACAACTAAAAAAGAAAATACAAACCAAATAAACGCATCGTAAATGAAATGTCTCATATTGGATCCATGGAGTTCAAAATCCGGTTGGAAATAAAAAAAATCGTATGGAAATCCAAGGTAAATAAACAGATCATCACCATAATTAGTAGCCTGATAGAAATATTGGATCGTCATAAAAACAATGTTGATCAACAAAGTAATCAAACCGGCAAATACTATTTTTAGAACCATCAGAATGTTGTTAGTTGGTTATTCAATCAATTGAAAGATGTTAGGATACTTTTATTAAGTTCTACTGATAAATGTACAAAAGTTGTCGTTTTTAATTGGGAATTTCTGTTGCTCACCACCATGCGATTTATCCGTTTGCTCTCCTTCTTCCTTCATATATTGGTCTGAGTTTAAACTGGACAAAACCTTCATATCTTAGGTTTTATTTTTCTCAAAAGGTATTTTTCACCCCATGTTTCAGACCATTCGTGGTGCTTTTCTTTATTTTCATTTGCTTTACAACGACTAGACGGATGAATTACAACCTCCTTTGGCTTGTCTTTAAAATCTGTATAGAAATGATTAAAGATACACTTAGCAGCTAATTCTCCCAAAATGAATAATTCATCCGATTTTTCAATTATTGGATAATTTAATGCTTTCGATTTTAAAATTGTTTCCTGATTAGCTTTAAACAAAGCTTCAGCGTAAACTTCTGTTGTTTGTCCGGGAATATATTTATTAATCAAAATATTATGAGCAATATTTATCATCACAATTCCTCTTTCAAGCATATAAATCCATAGATGAATTGGGGATTCAAATTTAGACCGAACCTTTTCCTCCTCAAATCCCAATGAGTATAATACATCTTGACCACAACAGCGCTTTTCTTCATTCTCTTCAAGTATTTCTTTTCCTTCAAATAATTCATCCCAGGAGTTTTTACAAAAGGCAACACCATTAGCTCCTTTGGAATAGGGGCTTTCACCAATAATCAAAATCTTAATTTTTGAAAGTTCTTGTATCCTGTTAAAGTATATTTCTTCCAGTGTGGGCATAAATTCTTTCCTTTATTATCTCATCTGTTTTATTCCACCATACTATCCATCACCTTATTCCGATAAGCCTCCAGCAATCTGCGTTTTGAGTAATAACCCAAAACCTGATCGTTGTCGATAACCGGAAGGTAATTCAGTTTTGAATGCTCGAACATATCCATGATCTGTTCCACCGTGTTTCGCGGATTCAAAGAATAACGAATCGGTTCCATGACCAGTTCCAAAGGCGTATTCGGTTCTGCGGAATAAACAGGAAGAATCGTCGGCAGATCATCCAGATAAATCATTCCAAGCAGAATTCCGCTGTCCGAAACAATCGGAATCAAAGCCTGATTCGCATGCTGAATGGTTGTAAACAAGGTCGAAATCGTGTCATTTGGTTTTAGAACCACGAGTGTTTCTTCAAGAATGTCGGCACTTTCGATGGACGATAATACGTGACGGTCTTTGTCTGCACGAACCACATGACCTTCATCTGCCAGTTTCACAATATCCATCGAATGATTCGAATAGCGTTTCGAAATGGCAAAACTGATCGAGGAAACAATCATCAAAGGAACCATCAAACCGTAGCCTCCCGTAATTTCTGCGATCAGGAAAATGGAAGTTAACGGAGCGTGAAACAAACCGCTCAGCATACCGGCCATTCCCACCATGGTGAAATTCGTCACCGGAAGTGCGAAAGCAAGCCCCGTTAAGTTCCAGCCATACGCAAAGGCAAAACCCGTGTAGCTTCCCACAAACAAAGAAGGAGCAAAATTCCCTCCGTTTCCTCCCGATCCCAAAGTCAAGCCGGTGGCAATGGCTTTCAGAAAAACAACTGCTCCGATAAATATCAGGGGAAACCAGGTTTGGTTGAAATTCTCAAACAAAGTTCCTTCCATCAGGTCAAATACTTTTTCAGCCGATAAGGAGCGGATACTTTCATAACCTTCACCGAATAAAGAAGGAAAAATAAAGATCAGAATTGATAGCAATAAAGCGCCGAAAACTCCTTTTTGATACGGTTTCAGTTTCAAATGCTCCATCCAGGTTTCCACTTTATTGAAAACACGCGAATGGTAAACGGCAATGAAACCAGTCAGAACACCCAGAATCATGTAAAAAGGTACATTTCGCAATTCGAAAACGGCCATATTCTTGAACGACAACAAAATGCTTTCATTCAAAATCGCCGCGGAAAGCAAAGCTCCCGAAGCTGCGGACAACATTAAAGGAATAAAAGCTGTGATCCCGACATCTGCAAGCAATACTTCCAGCGTGAACAAAACTCCGGCAATCGGGGCATTGAACGCCGCCGCAATTCCGGAGGCAACACCACAAGCTAAAAGTAAGGTACGTTCCTTGGTTGTTAACTTGTAAACCCGCGCATAATTCGACCCGAAAGCTGCACCGGTAATCGTTACGGGAGATTCCAATCCGGCAGATCCACCGAAGCCAACCGTTACCGATGAGGTGATGACCTGAGCATACATTTGCTTACGTGGCATGATACTCGACTTCTTTGTAATCGCGTAAATGATCCGCCAGGTTCCTTTTTCCAATTTTCCGTTGAGTAATCTTTTGGTGATCCAAATCGTCAGAACAATCCCGAAAACGGGTAAGATCAGATCCAGGTATTTGAAATGAAATTTATGATTCAGGTCTTTCGCAAAAAGCAGCACCATATGCGCGAATGATTTCAAAACGATCACTGCCAAAGCAGAAGACAAACCAACCAGTACGCTTGAAATGAGTAAAAATTGACGGGGACTCAAACTATTCCTCAGAAAGAAAATTCCACCGTTTAGTTTTCGCAAAAATCGGGACAACATGCTTTAAAAATACGACTTATAATTGCGAATTACGAATTACGAATGATGAATTGTTTGTTGTGGCGGTTCGAATCAGGTTTTTAGATTGTGCTATGATGTTAGGGAAATGAAGGCCGTGATGCCTAAATCTGACTCTAAAGTTGCAAGTTCGCGATATTGCGAACAGCCCTTTGTTTTACTGGTCTGCAGACCATATTTCAAGCGTTTTTGAGCGGATTTTTATTTAAAGAAAACTTTCAAAAAATCAATGAATCACCGTTACATTTCCGCGGAAGAAATATTCCTGATTGTTTCCGTCTACGACTTTCAGAACATACACATAAACGTTCGGAGCGACTAATTTCCCGCTTTGCTGATGATGTCCGTCCCAGCCTGCTGCCGGATCATTCGTTTGGAAAACCAATTGTCCCCAACGATCCACAACCGAAAACTCATACTTCGACACATCCTGGAATGAAACTACCGGAATGAAAATCGGATTGATTCCACCCGGTGTGAAAGCATTCGGAATATAAACCAAGGGCTCGATAACCGCACAGGCATCGTTCGACAAACTCAATTCCTGAATTCCATATTGATTAATGGCCTCTTCGGCAATCACATAATAGCACACTTTTCCACTGTGTTCGAAGCCCAATTCATCTACCAAATCTTCGAAATAACGCTGATCCGGAGGAACAATCGCTGTTGGAGTTGCAGGGAAAACTCCGTCAATTCCACGGTAAATCTGGTATTGCAGCACTCCTCCGTCATAATCACCGTATGGCGACCAGTTCAATTGAGTCGTCAACCTCGTTTGATCAGCTTTTACTTTCAATAAGATCGTTCGCGCACGATTGGAGATTGCTCCCAGATTTCCACAGCTGTCAATGACAACCGCCCGGTACATATAACTGAAATTGTCAACGTCCACATCCGTGTCTGTGATCGAAAGTGTAGAACTTGTTGCAGGTACTTCTCCAAGTAAATCATACTGACCAGTCGCATTATTGAATTTTTCAAATCGAATGGCTTTTACATTTGTTCCCGTAGAAATCTCATGACGCAATACAATTGTCTTCTGATCAACTGTTGCTACCCGAAGATAATTAATCGTTGGAGCGGTTGGAGCAGTGATCACAAAAGAACGGATATTGGAGAACGCTTCGGACCCATTTCCATTATTCGCACGGATGACAACACGATACGTTTGAAGCGGAATCAAACTCAGGTCGTAAGATGTATTTGTTGTTGTTCCAACTGCTGTCCAGACTCCGGTTCCTTCTTTGACGAAAATCGTATAATCGGTTAATCCTCCGCCCCAGCCGACATAAGGTGTCCAGGTCAATTCCGCCTGCGATGTACAACTATTCGTGCTGTATGTGAGATACATACTCGTATGTAATTCCGCTTTGGCAGAAGTTTGATAAGTCGGAGGAACTGCAGGTGTAAAACAAGAGTCAAACGCAGCAATCGAATACGTTTCCGGCCCGTTAATCGGAATCGGATGTGTATAGGTTGTATTTGTGATTCCCCAAACGGTATCAATTTCTACGATAAATCCGTTCACATCTTTGTGGTATACAATGTATCCGTATGTATCCGGTTCATAATTCTGATCCCAGGTAATGACTATATTCCCGGTAATCGTATCGATGGAAACACTTGAAATAAGCGGAATTTTCGGGGTAATATCATCCTGAAGATTATCACCGATGATGTTCGATGACCACTGACAAACCGGAGTTGAATAAACCACCTGATAATTCAGGAACGCCGAACAGATATCGATGGTATCAACGAAATGTGTTGTATGGTATGGAAGAACAGCTATTGAAGTCCATGTTCCGGCAGGATATTCTCTGTAAATCGTGCAGGAATTACTCATTCCGGGAAGCGGATTCGGAGCAGGAAGATTCCAGTCCAGAACGGCTGTTCCGTTTGCAGGATTAAACAAATCAAGCTGCACATTTTTAACTGTATCACTAGATAAAGTCACATTACAGCCGGATTTCACCTGAACAAAATAATCATTGTCCTGACCCGGAGCCGGAACATTCACCGTAGTCGTTCCAATCGGATAATTCCCGATCAATCCGTTTTGAATGGAATGCAATTCAAAATTGACAAATGTGTTATTCGGATTCAAAACCGGGTCCCACGAAATGTTCAAACTTCCGTTAGCCAATGTCGAAATACAGTTAATGCTTGTTGCCGGAATAATTCCCGGATTCTTGACGTGAATGGTGATGGTTTTGAAAGTCGTTTTCGGGATCTGACAGAAATTATCCTGCACACGAAACACAAATGTGTATGTTTTTTCGTCGTCCGTATTTCCGTGAGCGTCTACCAAATGAGCACAGTCTGTTTGCCAGGAGAAATTGGTTGAAACTCCCTGAACTCCTGTAATAATCGGTGTTTGATTCAATGTGGCACAAGGTGCCACATCACAACCCGTAGCGCTCGTAAAGTTTGTTCCGAACTGCGAACCGCTTGCCGTCAGATAATTGTTCTGCGGCGTTCCGTCCTGCAGGAATTCAACATCTGTTGCCTGAAGTGTAAAAGTGACCAATGCGCCTGCGTTTACCGTTGTTTCGAACAACCCTCCAAAAGGACCGTTGATTACCGGAGCATTGTTGTTTGCAGGACAATTTGTTACGATCAATTGCATTTCGCGCTCCACTTCCGCAATCAATACTCCGTTCCGGTAAGATTGCGCAATGACCTTCACCACGAAACCTCCGATTGTAAACGAACGGAAACTCAAATGTCCGTTTTGCGGATCTAAAGTCAATGGAACGTTCCCTGCATTGAATGTTGCATCCGGGGTCGGATTTCCAACGCTGAATCCCGGTTCGTAAAGAACAAAATCCGGATCAACAGGTGGATTATAAGTTGCACCTTCGATGCGATCCATCGGCGCTGCCAATATCGTTACAACCGAATCCAGATCTTCATCGGACGGATGCATGTTGTATTCATAGTTTTCTCCGGCACATAAAACCAGGTAAGGATCCTGTAAAAAGCGTGGCGAATTATCGGCACAAACTCCGGCCACAGCTCCGGGAATCGCATACATCGTTGCACGAATCGTGACTCCGTAATTGGTCGGATTCGACAGGTTGGTAATGCTTCCGTTTCTGGAAAAATTGCTGTAAGTAATGATCCAACCCTGTGCAGGAGGAGCTCCCGGTAAAATAACCGGATTGGATTCGTAAATGATTTTTTCGATTGCACCTACTCCGTTTCCACCATTCGCGCCCGAACCACACGTCAAAGGTGGCGGTGAGCCCGCAACTGCCGAACAAGTCGGAGAAATATCCGTGCGGCTTACAAACAAAACCGGAATAGTCGATAACGAAGGATGATTCCAGATTTTCAGGTTCTCAGAAACAGGATTGACGTCTACGCCATTGCAATCACGGTAAAAAACCAATTGAAACACGTAGCCGTTTCCGGTACATTTCCACGTGATTTCCCCGCCCATTACGTGAGTAGCATTTGCTTTAAAGCATAAAGCAGTTACGATCGCCAGGAGAAATACTCGAATCATAATATCTATAACGTAAAAATCGTCTTTTTAGTTTAAAACTCCGCACAAGATCAGAAATGACATTTTCCAACTACCAGTCTGTGATTCAGAAAATTCCTTTGCATTTGAAATAAGGAGAGTGCAAAGTCTGAATACACTGCTTTGAGAAAATGATCTTCTGCATTTTGTACATCACTTATTTAAAAACGTACAAATTCCGAATGCGTTGTGTCCTTAACCCGCAGTAATGATTAAAAAATCTTCAAAATTGAGGTATTGTTTCGCCAAAGCCTGAATTCTTTGCGGTGTAATGTCTTTGATCTTTTGAATCGCTTCGTCGTAAAATGACAATGTCAGATCGTGCATATCGACGCTATTGTACATATCCAGCATCGCATACGGTCCATCGGCACTTTTCAAAAGCTGCCCCAACATGTAGTTTTTCACCAGATCCAATTCTTCATCCGGAACCAGTTCATTTTGCAAACGCTCCAATTCGAATTTGATTTCATGCAGCGTATTTTCGAGAACTTCTTTTCCGACTTCCGTTACAATGACAAAATATCCGGTGTGATTCATGTCCATTACTCCCGAACCGATTCCGTAGGTATATCCTTTGTCTTCACGGATATTGGACATCAGTCGCGAGCCGAAATAATCTCCCAGAATGGTATTCAAAACCTGGAAATCGATGTAATCCGGATGTGCTTTCGGGAATAAGAAACGTCCCATTCTGACCGCACATTGAACCGCATCTTTTTTCGGGAAATTGATTCGCTGAGCCTGAAAAGTGAAGTTTCCTCCGTAGTTTGCTTTTCCGTCAATGGCCCATTTTCCAAACAAATCGATCAAAGCGTCCACTTCGTCCTGTTCCAAATCTCCCACTAAAGTGATTCTCGTGAGTCCGTTCAGGTAATGTTCTTTCCAGTATTTTTTATAGGTCGAAACCTTGCTTTCATCGTAATCGGATTCTGCTGAAATAGTCGAATAATCTGCATCGGAAGCAAACAAATTCTTTCGGAATTGCTGTTGCGCCACATACTTCACTTTTTGCTGATTCACCGCAAATTGCTGTCTCATCGAACGCAATACATCTTCCACTTCCGTTTCTCTAAATGCCAATCCCTGAATGGCATTTGCCACAATATTCGAAATGCTGCGCAAGTGTTCGCGCAAACAATAAACGCTCACAACTGCTGTTTCGAAGGAAATATCCGTATCCAGAAAACCTCCCAAAGCGTCAATCTGCTCATGGATTTCCACAGAGGAAAATTCGTTTGTTCCGGAAAGCAACAAGCTGTGAACAATGGCAGGAATGCTTTCATTTCCGCGTGTAATTCCGGCATCGAAGAACAAATCCAAACGCACTGTTTCATTCGGAACTTCTTTCATCCAAAGCAATTTCACGTGCTGTGTCACATCAAAGATATGCGGCTTCACAAACGAAATTTGATTGACCTGTTTCGTTTCAGGTTGCTGACTTCTCAAACTCATTCTTTGATGGATTTAACACGTAAAAGGGAACAATTTTCTTTCTTTAATATCTGATTTGCAACTGCCTTCATCTGTTCAGCCGTGATGCTTTGATACAAGTTATTTTCTTCGTTCACGCCGTTTGCATCTCCCAGCAATTCATACAAACACAGATTCATTGCACGATTCAACAAACCTTGCTCCTGGAATTCTTTCACAGTCCGGATTTTGTTCAGGAGTTTGGACGTTTCCGCTTCCGACATCAATTCGGTTCTCAGATCTTCCAAAACAGCCCACAAAGCCGCATCCAATTGTTCAAAGGATACATCGTCGCTCAACTTTCCGTCAATGATCAATAATCCTTCATCGATTGAACCGGTGATGTATGCGTTGATTGAAGTCACCAATTTCAGTTCTTTCTTCAATTTGGAATACAAACGGGATGATTTTTCGCGCCCGAGCGCATCGGAAATAATATCGGTTACATAGTATTCAAAACTGCGTCTTTCGGGCATTTTGAAACTATAGTAGAATGCGTCGTTGGGAACTTTCCGCTCAATTGTCAATTCACGAAATTCCTTCTGAACCGGTTCTTTCGGCAGAATGCGCTGCGGTTTCAAAGAGGCCGGAATATCTCCGTACCATTTTTTAACCAGACGCTTCGTTTCTTCGAAAGGAATGTTTCCGGCAATACACAAAATGGCATTTGCAGGATGATAATGTGCTTTGAAAAATGCTTTCACATCATCCATCGTTGCTTCTTCAATGTGCTCGATCTTCTTCCCGATCGTTGCCCATTTGTAGGGATGTTGTTTGTATGCCAAAGGTCTGAGCTCCAACCAAACGTCTCCGTATGGCTGATTCAGATATCGTTGTTTGAATTCTTCGATCACCACATTGCGCTGTACTTCCAGACTCTTCGGAGTAAATGCCAACGAAAGCATCCGGTCGCTTTCCAGCCAAAGTGCGGTCTCAATATTCTGAATAGGCAATGTGTCGTAATAATTCGTAATATCATTCGAGGTGAATGCATTACTTTCTCCTCCTGCCCGTTGCAAAGGCGCATCAAAGTCGGGAATATTGACTGATCCGCCAAACATCAAATGCTCGAAAAGATGTGCAAAACCTGTTTTTTCTTCGGATTCGTCACGTGCTCCCACATCATACAAAGTATTGACTACCGCCATCGGTGTTGTGGAGTCAAAATGATGCAGAACCGTGAGTCCGTTATCAAGCTTAAATCGGTTAAATTCGATCATTCAAATGTGTATTTGGAATCGCTTCGTTCATTCAAAGCGGTTTTAAATTCTGTAATTATTTCGCGGACAATTTCTCCGGCAGGTTTCATTTCGGAAATCAATCCGGAAATCTGGCCAACTTCCAGTTCCCCTTCGACCAAATCTCCTTCAAACATACCTTTTTTGGCTCTTCCTCTTCCGAGTAATTCGTTCAACTGCTCATTGCTGGCACATTGTTCGTAAGCCTGTTCTACTTTTTCGAAGAAGGAATTTTTCATCAGACGAACCGGTGTCAATTCTTTCAAGGTAAGCATCGTATCTCCTTCTTTTGCTTTCAGAACTTCGTCTTTAAAATTCTGGTGGGCAGATGATTCCGGAGAAGCGATGAAGCGCGAACCGATCTGAACTCCGTCTGCTCCGAGCGTCATGGCAGCAAGCATTCCTCTTCCCGTTCCGATTCCGCCAGCGGCAATCAAAGGAATAGAAACTGCAGCTTTCACCAACGGAATAAGACACATGGTTGTCGTTTCGTCACGTCCGTTATGTCCTCCCGCTTCAAATCCTTCCGCCACAATAGCATCTACTCCGGCTTCCTGAGCTTTCAGAGCAAATTTCGCAGAGGAAACTACGTGAACAACTGTAATTCCGGCTTCTTTCAAGCGGCTTGTATACGTTTTCGGATTTCCTGCAGAAGTAAAAACTACCGGAACCTGATGCTTGATAATTGTTTGAATATGTTCTTCGATATTCGGATACAACATCGGAAGATTTACGGCAAACGGCTTATCTGTCGCTGCTTTGCATTTGCGGATATGTTCATCCAGAATTTCAGGATACATGGATCCAGAACCGATGATTCCGAGTCCTCCGGCATTTGAAACGGCACTTACCAGCTCCCAACCGGAGCACCAAATCATTCCTGCCTGGATAAGGGGATATTGAATCTGAAAAAGTTCAGTCAGTTTATTTTTCATGAAAAGATTCCTACTTTCGGGTTTTCAGTAACGAAAATACAAAGAATACCCCTAAAACATGACTTCAGGGGAATAGATTTGCTTAAATCGAACAGAATATGGTGTCTGAAAATCACCAGATCTGTTTAAACAAACATGCTCCTGTTTTGTCTCCCGCGGATCGCGCAGATTTGAGAGATTTGAGAGATTTCCGCAGATCACAAAAATCTTAGACGAGTTATACCGATCGTATTTTCTGAATCGTTCCCAACTTTTTTCAGATTTGGAAGAGAATTTTGCTTCATCAAATAAATGTTTATGAAGAATCTGTTCGCTTTCGTATTTGCTGCAATCGCTTTTGTCTGCCCCTTTCAATCAGCCGCTCAAAGCTCTGACTCGTTGCTTCTGGTAAAGGTCAAACACATCGAACCATTGTTTGTGGATCTGATCCGCGATCTGGGCGCACGAAAAGGTGAACGTGAATGGAATATCGGTTTGGGAAGTGCACATTTGAACGATCACGTGGAACTGACCACGTTGGTGGAATACGAATTTGCCCCCGTCAACCGATTGGGTTTTGAAGTGGAAATTCCGTTTACTTTTTCCTTCGGAACCGGAAATCAGACAGAGGAACCGCTTCCGGGAAATCGCCTCGACGGACTAAAACTCGCTGCTCAATATACGTTTCTGGTTTCTCCGCGCTTCAATACTTCCGCAGCTTTGGGTTATCTGAATGAGTTCGAGCTGACTTCTTTCAGCAGATACGGCAAGGAGCGTTTTGTGAGAGCAAATCTGATGCACCCTTTTCTGGTGGTGGCAAAAAGCTGGAAGAACAATTTCCACACCATGCTCATTACCGGGCCTGAATGGGAAAAGGAATTGCGTTCCAGTAACAGCGAACTCTTCTTCCACATCAACGGAAGTATTCATTATGCTGTTCCGGCTACAAAAAGTGTCATCGGACTTGAGATCAATACCTTGATGGCAGCGAATTTCACTTCGGTGGTTTTTCGTCCTCAAATGCGGATGACGGTTTCAAAAACATCCAAAATTGGCTTGGTGGCCGGAATTCCACTGGATACCAAATACGATTCCTATAGTTTCTTTTTGCGCTGGATTTATGAGGTGCCGATGAAAGGGAGGTGAATTGATACTTCGACAGGTTCAGTATGAAAGAGTTGAAAAGGGAGAAGTTTAATTATTATCAACAATCCGGTTCATTGTGCTGGATGCGTGAAGGAGTAGTTCCCTGCGTATTCGGAGAGATCATTGCCACGCACCCATTACAATTTCCAGGATTATTTCCTCGGATGATTTTTTAAATAATTGTCAATCTGAGTATAAAGTCCCGTCAATCTCCAACCGTCTTTATTCTTAGAAAACACAAAATTGTTTATTCTCTGATCATCCGAATCCTTTTTGTAATCCGGTAATTCAGACAACGGTAAATTCATCATCTCAATATTCGACAGATCTTTATCTTTTTCATAATCGTAATAACCGCCATTCTGATATTCAAACAAAATGATTCGAGCAACCTCCTTGTCTTTAAACGAAAAAGTTCTATCCGAATCATCAATAGTTCCTACTTCAATTACCGGAAGAGTCAATTCAAGAAGCTTCAAAGTATCATTGGACTTCAAAGAATGAGCAAATTCATCCCAAAATGTTTCAAAACTTTCAATTTCGATCGTTTGATTATTATTCCTTATCTCTTTTTTAGCTCTAATCGCATTCTCACGATTAGAGCAGGAAAGGAAAAGTAGAAAAAGCAGTGTCAATTTAATCGTATTCATCTTGTTATTATTTTATTGATGGGAATCTATACTCCTGAATATCTTTTGGATAAATAGGATCGTATACCCCACTGGATATTTTTAATTTATCAGACCAGTTTCCATGAAGTATTTTTAACGTTCCATCTTTATTAGTTTCCATATAAAAACCAACATGTCCCGTAGTAAAAACTGCTATTGCTCCATACTTAGGCTTATCTAATTTAACTCCCCATTTAAGATAATCTTTCCCTCTAGCACCTGCACCTTTTATTCCATTTTGCCCCAAACACCAATGAACAAAAGAAGCGCACCATTTTTTATCTTGTGCCTTATTACTCAGTGATACTCCTGCATATTTTAGATACATGTCAATCCTAGGTCCGGAATTTGATCCTTTAGGTACTTCTTTGACTCCTAATTTAAGTTCCTGAAGTGCCGTTTCCATCCATGGAGTTTTTGAAGTCGGAGTCGTGTTTTCACTTTTTCTATACCCAATAACAACTGTTTGACTTTCATTCTGCACAGATTTCGTACCATCAGGATTATAGGTAACCATATTACCTTCATCGTCGGTTCCTTTACCTGATTTCCCAACATACTTATCTCCTTCCTGAGTAGTTTCAGGGGAAATCGCGTTAGGATCCCATACAATAGAACCATTGGGTTTTTTCACCCAATCTTCAGCACCTTTCCCTGTAGGATCAATAAAGACAATTGGATTACCTAACACATAAGTATAAGTACTCCAGGCTGGGAATTGATCCGCCCATGGATCAGTAGAGAGAAAGCGTGCTACATCATAATACCGTGCCCCTCGATAATCTAAACCAGTTTCTCTGTCTCTTTCATGCTCTGTACTCAAATAACGATCCGCTGCTCCATTATCATATTCCCTTAGAATTTTTCCATACGGATAATAATCCGCCGCATTGATAATATAAGCCATAGAACTGTTTGCGGCCATATACGCCACACGCGTATTCCCCAAATGATCCGTTAAGAAAAATGTAGCTTCATTGTGTTGGATGCGTGAAGGAGTAGTTCCTCCAGTATTCGGAGAGATCATTGCCACACGTTCATTTCCGTAAACATAGAATTCTTTCGAGGTACCTCCCGGTTCAAACTTCACAATCGCCAAATCTCTGCCCAAAGCATCTTTCACGTACATTTCCTGCGTGGTTTATCATCTACCACATAATACTCCAATGAATCACTGTCTTGTCCTTTTTACTAATTGCAATCCCTTTGGAGTATCCATTTTTCCATTTTGCAGGCATTTGTTTATCTGGGCTCATTGCAAACTTTTTATAAGGGTTCACTGGCTTCGCTTCCAAAACATAGATAGTGAAGTTTCGATTTAACCAAACCGGACCGGGTTGAGTTAAATACTTATAATCCAAAAAATGAGGAATCGGGTACAAATCTTGGTAACAAGGTCTATCAACCAAGGTGCTGTCAATAATCTTTGTTCTTTTACTACTTTCATACGTATCCGGAGTTTCAAAACGATTCACAACCAACAAGCAACTATCCATAGGCTTATATTGAGCAATATACTTCCCTTTTATTTTTTCTGCTATTTGCTTCATGTAAGAATCACTTACCTCATATTCATAAAGCATAAAACAAACGTCATGATCGCTCGTATCGGTTCTGGATGAAAAAAGATACGTCGTTTTTGGGTCGGTAATGACTTCCAAACTATCTGGAAAGTGGGATGTGAAATTTTCTTCAAAATTAGATTTATCTTGATTATAATCAGGATATGTATCTTTTTTTTGACTAAAACACCCTAATAATGGGAGTTGCAATAAGAACATTATTACTACATTTTTCATTTTATCATTATTTAGTTGGAACAACCTTATTTCTTGTTATGATTGCTATTGCAAGTTCAATAAAACTCCCAGCCAAAGAACCCGCATCTCCAATAGCATTACCTGCAAAAAACGGATTTGATCTGGGACTTTTGTTATATTCAACGACCGTGTTGTATGTAACCGTTGTTTTAGACCAACAAAAGCCTTTCTCTTTAGGAGCTTTTAAGTTATCTTTTCGACCTAACTCTTCTGGTTTAGCATATGTCAGATCACCTTTAGTTTCTTTATAAGTAGTTTCTGATGCGGAAACATTCTCATCTCCCTGACGTCCTCCAGTTACTCTCTCGGTTTCTACAACATCATATTCCTGACCTTTCACGTAGCCCTGAGTTTCCATAAAATACTGTGAATAGTTATAGAAACAATACATCGATTGATTTAAAATATTGGGAACAACCCATTCAACTTTATCACCAAACATATTATCAGCACCTAGTCGCTTATAATCAGAAGGAGAAGAGTCCCACCCGTATTTATCTATTTCCTTTTGAGTGATTTCAGAAGTCCCTTTAATATAAATAAGATTTCCTGTTTGCACATTCAAAAACCAATCAGTTGGCCCCTTTCCATTTGGGTCAATAAATTTCACTGGATTCCCCATTACATAATTATACGTACTCCAGGCAGGATACTTACTTGCCCACGGATCGGTCGATAAGAACCGCGCTACATCACTGTCATAATATCTAGCCCCACGATAATCCAAACCGGTTTCCTTGTCCCGTTCATGTTGCGTAGCCATCATTTAGCTTTCCGTTTCCTATATTTATTATTTTGAATAATAATCATATCACAACGCTCATTTGCATATGGGTGTTGTGTTAATTCTTTTCCTGTAACAACTTCATATTGTTTATTACATTCCTTAAATGATAGCTCTAAATCATCACTTAATAGATTAAACTCTGGAAAAAAGCGGAAGAGTTTTTTTTCATGATATTGTAAAACAATTGAGAATACCTGACTTGGATAATTCATTTTGATCGATGCGACCATAGAGGTAAAAGGGTAACCATAATACCAAGTGTCCTTTTCTTTATACATTGCATGCAAACCACCACAAATTAAAATACTAACAGAGTTAGAGTCGACAATATTAATGAGATTTTGAGTCATAAAGGTTTCTCGGATAGAATCAGATACTCGAGAACCATAATCCATATAATAGAGCTTCAGATCATTTAAACATTTTTCGTAATCAATCAATTTCGCTCCAAGGGATCGATCAAAAGAGGATCTATTGTCTTGCAACTCAGTTATAAGCGAATTGATTATGCTTCCACTTTTTTTTTGGTTGTAATCTTTTACCTTATGTTTTAGTACATAGCGTTCATTTTTCGGTAAATCAATTTGTTTTAACTCAGGGAAAATGATAAGTAAACTGCTCAACTGTCTTTTTAATTTGTAAAAACTAAGTCTATCAATTCCCTTAACTTCAATTTTATTAGAATTTGAAAGGTTATGGTTCTTTAAAAAATCCAAAATGATTTTAGTTTTTCGGCTTACATTTTTATTCAAGAGAGAGCAAATTTTATCGACCTCTTCCTTCTTGTGTCCAAACAATATATATTCGTTAAAAATCTTACCAACTTCAATGGGGTATTCAAAAATAAACACATCAATATTGGTGTTGTTTTGAAGATACTCAATAATTGAAACTTGTAACTGAATATCGTCTTCGAAATGATCTTCACCGATTGCATACAATTTTACCGATGAATTAAAAAAATCGAATTTCAAACTATCTCCAGATTGAGAAAACAATGTTGAAAAACAAAAAATAAAACAGATCTTAAGAAGATATTTCATTGATGTGAGTTTGATATAAAAACATGATTTAATTGGGAATATAATAAAATCAATTTTGCATCTGTTTAATTTGGAGCTCTCGGAACCAAACGGATTTTGTTCACCGTACGAGTTGTTGTATATTGTACACTGATCGTCAGTCTGTACCCATTACATTGATCAAAAGAACCACTTGGTCCCGGAGTTTGCTGGACTAACGAGCTTACTCCAATCGGGGCTATGGAATTCATCTTAAATCATAAAATCTACCAATCTGATTTATTCACTGTTGGGGCGCATAGAGTATCAATGCTATTTTTTCTATAATCAACAACATACTTAACAACATGGTTTTTAGAAAAATACCACCAAACTCCGTTTTTTGTATCATCATGTAATTTCCCTATACTTAACAAAACACCTTCTTTATAGGTAAGTTGATATTTGTTATTATGAATAACAGTATCTTTTAAATTAGCTATCTCACCATACTTATCAAGAATCTTATCTTCTCTTTTGCTCAAATAAAAATTAGATCTACATCCTCCAAGGCAAAAAGTCAAAACAATCACAAGTAAAACAACTTTTTTAATTTCCAATAATTCCTTCATAGCCTTTATCTTTATACCGTTTCATACCCTCTTCACTTTTTAATCTGTCCTCGGGTCTTGTACTTTGATATTCTTTTCTAAAAATCAACTCCATATTAAAAGGGATATTCAATTTTGGGTCTTGTTTAATCTCATCTGGCACTTTCATATCTAACTTAATTTGTGATGGTTCATTATGTCCAACTTCATGCGCTCCAACTGCACCAAGCATTTCCTCATAACTTGATTTGTAAAATCTAGATTCGGGATTTTTTATAGCGCTCTCAATAGATTTTTTATAAATCACAACATCTATTTTTTTGTATTGTTTATCGTCATTCAAAAAAACATCTGCTCCAGAAGAGTGGAAGTTTTCGGCATATGCATCTGGATTTTCATACTCTCTATCAATACTGATATACACTTTACTTTTTGCATTTTGCCATTTATTAAATGCTTCCTCACCGCTTTTAGTTAAAAGCATTGCGTTTCCAACTTCTTTAATATCATCCGTTGCATTTTCGCTCCAAACTATATTTCCATTTTCATCTCGGGTATATGTTACTGCCTTTTTATCAGACCCAATGACCTCTTTTCCATCCGGATCAATGTATTTAATAGGATTTCCGGCAACGTAGCAATAAGCAGAAAGACTCGGGTATTTACTTGCTTTGGGATCAAGAGACAAAAACCGCGCAATATCCGAATCATAATACCTCGCCCCACGATAATCCAAACCGGTTTCTTTATCCCTTTCGTGCTGCGTGGTCAAATAGCGATCACCAGAACCATTGTCATATTCCCGTAAAATCTTTCCATACGGATAATAATCCACCGCATTGATAACATAGGCAGTAGAACTGCTTGCGGCCCAATACGCCACACGTGTATTCCCCAAATGATCCGTTAAGAAAAAAGTAGCTTCGTTTTGCTGGATGCGTGAAGGAGTTGTTCCTCCTGTATTCGGAGAGATCATTGCTATACGCTCGTTTCCGTAAATATAAAATTCCCTGGAGACACCTCCCGGTTCAAATTTCACAATTGCCAAATCCCTGCCCAAAGCATCTTTCACGTACATTTCCTGCGTGGTTTGGATGGAAGTTACTACTTTTTTGAAAATCCGCTGGTCTCCGCCATCGTATAAATACGAAATCTGGTCCGTTCCCTTCGTGATATTGTAAGCATACGAACTGCGTCCGTAAACCGTTGTATCGATGTCACGGTAATCATCCGTGAGGAGGTTCCCGTTTGAATCGTAGCTGTAATTGCGGTTCGTTGTCGTCGTTTGATCCGCTACTTTCATCAAACGGTTATTGCCGTTGGCATAGGTATACACAAAATCTTCCACGATTACATTACTACTCGGGGATGCTCCCGGCTTCTTTCGCAACAAGGTAATGAGGTTTCCGATCTTGTCGAAACTGTAGCTTTCATCACCGATCAAATACGATTGGGGTGCATTCACATTTGGTGTCAAGGCAAAGTGTGCATCAATGAAATCTCCTACCAATGCATCGGCGGAAGTCAGACGATTCAAACCATCATACTGATAGCCATAAATGGTTTCTTTGGCAAACAACGGAATGGAGCTGTTGGTGGTAGTTGTTCCGGTAAAATTGTATTTCACCTTCGATCCTTTCACATTTCCATTATAAGCATCAGCTTGAGATACCGACGTCTGGTTGTTGTAAGCAGGGATTTGAGTATTGTCGTAATACAACCATTCATTAAACAACGCACTTCCCATTTGTGTCAGACGGTCGCGGTTGTCATACGCATACGAAACCATTTGGTGTCCGAAAGAAGCATCTGAAAAATTGTCCACGGAATAGCCTTTGGAAATCACTACTCCGAGAGCATCGTCGTACTTGTAATCTACCATTTTGGTTGCGTACGTAAGCTCCACATCTGCCTGCACGGCATACACTTCTTTGAGGCGGTTCAAGGCATCATACACATAGAAAGACTTCATATCCGTAGAGCCGTCGCTGCCCAGATCCAGTTTTTCTTCCAGCAAAGAACCTCTCAGGTTGTATCTCGGATACTGAATGGTTGCTTGAACCAAATACTGATCGTTGGTATTCACATTTGAGGGATGCTGCAAAATGACTTGCGAAGCCAGTAAGTCTTCGGCGTTGTAAGCATAGGTGATTTTTTGAACGGCAACTCCTGTAAGCCCGTAAGAATATGATTCTATTAATTTCCCCAAAGTAGACGGTGAAACTTGCTGGGTTCCGTAAACCATGCTCTTTTCAAGCACCGAACTGGCAACAGGAGCTATCGCAGGCAAACCGGAAGTGACCATCCGTCCTCCATTCACCGGATCGATCGTCGTGTAGTAATTCAACCAATCCTGTGTCATGCGGTTGGAAAACACATATTCGAAATCATAGGAACCTGCAGAACCTTCGGTCTTATTTTGGAAACAGAACGGTTCAAGGCGAGGGGAAGTGGTAACCAAAGCTTGTGAAAGCAGGTTTCCATAGCTATCATACACAAATTTACGGAAGCGCGTTACCAGATTGTTGTTTTCATTGACTTGTTCCCGGTCTGCCTGATCCTGAACACCGCTGATTTTTCCGTGTTTGTTGTAGATATAGCGTTTTTCTCCGCCGTCCACGTTCGTTTCGCGAATCAGCTGACCACTCAGATTGTATTGATAATCCGTGCTCTGACGGCGCGCATTGATCGTTTTCGACAGGTTTCCGTAGGAATCATACACATACAAAGTCACTACTTTTTCATTGGAATAGCTCCAGGACAAAGTACCCACCGTTTGCCCGAATGCGTTGGTGTAAGTAATCGTTTCTTTGCCATCCTGATCTTTTACGGATGTACGCAAAAAGCGGAAAGCACCCGTAGCCCCGGAATTCATGATTAATTTCAGTTCAGCACCGCTTAAGCCCAGTTCGCACGACATATAAATACTGTTTGCAATCCAGGTTTGTTTGCGGATCACGTGATTTTGCGGATCGGAATTCGCAATACCGGGATCTGAAATACGCGTGTCCAGCGACGCCGGATCGTGATCGAATTTCGTTTCGTAATACAAGGTTGATCCGGAGTTGTAGTTATACAGAATCGGGTTGAGTCCTGTAATCTGATTCGGATCGACAAACAAGGATGGTTTTCGTTGAATTTTTGCTCTTCCCCAATTGTCATAACCAATGGAACCGCTCGAAATCTGCACATTTCCTTCTCCGCGATAAGCACGTACCACTCCGGCTGTTCTTCCCAAAGGATCCAGAAAGGCTTTTTGGAACTCGCGGTTATCCAGCGTGTCTGTTTCATGCTGATACAAAACCGAATGCACGTAATTTTCTTTTGTACGTTCCTCAAAAGATTTTCCGAAACCGTGTTTCCACAATTGGTAATCATTTCGGGAGAGCAAACGCGTTCCGTTTTCAATGACACTTGAGAGACGGTTGAACCCGTCAAAGGTATATTCCATGGTATGCCCGGAAGAAGTGGTCATTTTCTTCACCTGACCGTCATTGGTATATTCAAAAGTTGTCGCCAGAGAGTCCGGACGCATATATCCAACCGTTACGCGCACCGGAAGTCCGATGTTGCGCATATCGGCCGAAGAATAATTGTATAGGAAGCTATATGTCGGATTGGTACAATTCGTATCAACATTCCATCTGTTGACCGTTGTGTTGTAATAGAATTTGGTCTGCAGACCTACGCTGTTTGAAATCAATGCCGGCTGCATGTGCTGATTGCGTTTGTGCACATGTGTCGTTACGAGTGTATCAAAAGGATAAAGCATTTTGAACGGACGAGCAATGTTTTGATTATCCATACCGTCATATTGCATATAGAAATCCGCAATCAGCGTGTTTTTCCGGTCAAAACGAAACTTGTTAAATTCTTTTGATGGCAGTCCTTGAACCGTATCCATCTGAGTGACCACCGAACGCAGCTGCAAGGTCTTTTTCAGCGCATCGGTCAAAATAATCATTTGTGCCGGCCCACCTTCCTCCTCTTCCTGCGGAATAGACGGATTGCAGTCAATGAGTTCTACTCCGGTGTGGCAAGCTGCATAATTGACTGATGACGGACAGGCAAAATAACCGATTACCGGATCTTTCCACAAACAGTAATTGAATGGCAATTGTGCCAGAAAATCGGCTTCCGTTCCGTTTTTCCAGCGCACGCAAGATGCGCAACCAACCGGATTTACCGGTGGAGTTCCTGTTGTGGGACAAGACGGACCATCATACAAAACAGTTTCATTCCGTGAATACTGATCTACTACCCAACGGGAATCGTAGAAGTAATATTCGCTTTTACGCAATTCCTTCGCATCCCGCTGATTTTTGGTCACATGCATCTGCTGGAATGGCGTAGTTCGCATTGCATACTGGCGGCTTTTTGCCATTCCGTCGTATTTGGGAAGCACAGGAACTTGAGCCAGATAAGCATCTATATACTCACAATCCCAACGCGTAGTAAACATTACAGTATCCAGATCATTGTTCAGCAGGGCATAATCGAAAGAAGAAGTTTGTCCATTGACTTCTCCGAGATCATAGTTGTACCAATAGCGATCATAACGATTTTTCAAGTCGAAGAGATAGAAAAACTGCTTTTCATCTTTTGCCGTCGGCAAATGTGTCGATGTATTCGTCACGCTGAATACCTGCCAGGAAGGCTCGTGTTTCAGTCGCAGTGAAGAAATTGTTTTTATCGCTCCTCCGTCGAATGAAACAGTTCTTCCCGGAATATCTTCCAAAGACATCAACGTTTTGTAAGCAATTCCGTTGGATGTTCCGCGATAATCTGCTTCGTAATATTCGTAAGACGTTTTCGTTTCAATGTAATTCCAGCCGCCCAAAGTTGGGTTCGTACAGAAAACATCCAACGGGTTTCCTCTGAACACAAAATCGACCAGAAAAGGTTTGGGACCGTAAAAGGCAATTAGTCCCGTGAGCAAGGACGGTTCGAGATCCCGGTCGGTAACTTCAATAATCCGTTCCATTTCAGCTTCCATAAAAGCCGGTGTACGGGTCATCAATTTGCCAAAAACAGCTTCCGTCGGATAATTACCTCCGTTTTCAATCACTTCCACAATCGTGTTGTTCAGAACCACACTATTTCCTATAAGGGTCGAATAATTCGCTTCCGAAAGAACCTGATTCTTTAAAATCTTACTCAAATCGGCAGGAATCAGATAACGCGAGTTGATAATTTTTTCAATGACAGTCTCGGAAAACTGTGGCTGTTTCGACAGGATTTTGGTGAACAAGGCAGAATTGAAGTATCTGACTCCTACTCCTGTAAACTCCTGTAAAACGGGATCCGACAGGTATTCGTTCTTCCCGAATAACGCTTCAAGAAGATCCGTTTTCCAGCGGTTGGTTATCTTCGGCAAAACAGCACTCAAGACCTCATCCGAAATATAACTTTGCTGCTGAATAACCGAGACCGGATTGAAACCAATTGTGCTAAAAGGAGATCCTCCGAATTTTTCAATAAAGCTATTCAAGACCAGATTACTGAGATTGCCTTGTGCAAGAAGAATGACAATTATATTCCGGTCACCAAGCGTCGATGAGTTCAACATGTAATACATCGTAGAATCCATCAATGGAGATTGATCCATCAGGGAATCCAAAACAACAGCCTCCGGCTGAGTATTCATCATCATTCTTTGAGCAGAAAGCAACTGATCATTGTGCCCCACCGGATTCACAAATCCTGATCCGAAGGGATTCGGAGCCGGACTAAAAGGGCCTGGAGCTGTTGTTCCCGTTGTGACAGCCTGTTTGTACAGGTAATCGTCGTATTTACGGTTGATTTCCTCTGTCTTTTTGATGAAGTAAGAATGAAACATGTATTCCGGATTCATTACTTCCAGAGTCGGATAATAGTCGAATTCCAAAAACTTCGGCAATTCAAAATCATCTCCCGTTCCTCTAAATGCGGGAATGTCTAAGTCCTTATACGCATTGGTTCCGGTTACAATTCCTGAACCATTATTGTACGTGAGCACCTGATTCAAATAATAATCGCGGTATTCGTATTGTCCTCCCGGATTATCATATTCCTGCTCCCAAACCAAATCTTCCCGGTACGGATTCGGGCGTGTGTACCCGTTTTTATAAGCTAAAGTATAGGCGTAATTGATCAATTTTTCGGTAAACAACTTGCCGTTTACATCGTATTCTTTGACAGATTTCAATTTTCCGTGATAGAGGTAATCTTCGGTAGACGGAAACGCACCACCGTAATTGAAATCGGCACCGTAATGCTCATAATCTGTTCTGTTCACATATTCACTGCTTCCTTCAATCAAAGAAGGCCCATAAACAGACACTTTTTTAAACCCTGTGTCAAAACTGAAGCGTCTTCCGTTGTAGAACAAACTATCCGGAACCTGAATCGATGTCAATTTCGAGATCTTTGAACTGACATCGAAATCATAATGCCATCTTTTATGACCGTTATTCGCCGATGAGGTATTGTTTTTCACTAAATCGTCCTCGTCATTTTTCAATACATACTTCACGATCGGGTGCACCACATCTGCCCGGTTTGTTCCATATCCCAAGCTGGTAGTCACACCACAAAATCCGGAACGATCAAGCAAAAATGATCCGGTATATCTGGTTCTGGTATCATTTGCCGGATAATACTCTATTTTGGTGATTCCACCCAGATAATCCACGATTTGAGTCAATAACATTCCGAAATGACCGTTCATCGGTTGGTCTATCTGATAAAGAATAGCATTATTATTGAATTTCGAATAGGACAGAAAAGTGGTCAGCAATTTAGTAGTATCCGTCGTCCATTCCAAAGGAACTTCTCTCACCGCTTTCAGCAAAACAAAAATCTGCCACACATCCGTTCTGTATCGCAACGTGTCTCCGGGATCATAATCATAATTTTGAAGCATCTGACATTTCGCAGAAGTGTATTCCATTTTCTTTTGGGCAACCAATTTCAATCCTGTTTCTACCGGTCCTCCAACGTCGCCGTTTACTTTGTAGTAAGAAACTCCTGTCAACATATACGGATTCTTCGAATAGCGAATCAATTCAAATTCATCCAGACGGACCGTATTATCCAGTTTAGTTGGGATATTAAATGTTTTCGGATCGTTTGCAATCACATTCCCATTGTCGTTCCACCAGAAATTATACGCTTCTTTGGCATTAGCAGTAGCATAATTGAACGTATTCTGATGTGTGATCATATACTCATAGACTGGTGAAACCAGATTCCACGGCAAACCAATCCCGAAATTCCCTCCGATATCTGCTGCTGATTTCAAGGGGTAAGATGATGCCAGAGAACTAAATACATAAGCTTTCCCGGCTTCCAGTTTCGTTGTTACGGAATTATGTACAACACCCCTTTCCGTAGCATAGTTTACATCCGAATTCCCCGGCCCGATCTGGAAATTGAAGCCTTTGTACTTGGTCGGAATGTTTGGCATCACAAAAAGGTTGGAAAGCATTTTGTCTCCTTCACCATAGTTCAACGACCATTTGAGTGCCATATTGAAGGTTGAATAAAGTACTTTTGAACGGGTTGAATTGTAATTCGTGAGAGCATAATAAATCCCGTTATTGCCATTATACAAATCATAATTGGAGGCATTCAATCCTCTCGAATTTTCCAAATCTCCCGTTACGATACTCATGTCAAAAGTACCCGCGCTATTCAGAAAGTCGGCCGACATCGAGTTTGACCGCTTGATCCGCGATCTGACTTCATAGATATCTCCGGGATAGAGTTTATCCTGCATCAAACGCGGACTTTCAAGGAAGCTGTGTGAAAAAGGAATCTCTCCCGAGCCATTAGCATCCCCCCTTAAATATCCGTTTATCGTAGAATAAGGATCAGATGCACTCACTCCTCCCGGGTTCGTTGTGGTATTTTTCTTACTGTGTTCGTATCTTTTCCAACCTGCTTCAAAATTATTATCTGCTTTTCCGGCCGAGTAAATACTTTGATAACTATATAAACTATCCAATCTTCCGTTTCCGTTCAATCTGTAATCGATCAATTCGTTTGTATTACTCAGAATCAGGTTTCTGTCGGTAGCATAATTCAGTTCCAGCCGGTCGACCAGACCATCAATGGAAATGGCTTCTACTTTCAACAAGAGCAGATCAGAGTAGCAGGAAAAATCATGTTCTTTTGCAAATGTGGAGGATAAAAAGTTCTCCGCTGCAGCGTATTTGTATGCTTCCTGCTCGTATTCTTTGAAATAGTTGAATTTTCCGAATCCTTTGTAGGTAAAATTAATTCCCTGAAATGGTTGATTGCGATGTGTAATGGCATCACAATACCACAAATTATACTTCTGTTTCGGGAGTATGGAATTTTCAACCATAGCGGCCTGCCCTGCATTTTCATATCTTCCGCTATCCTGAACAAATCTGGCATTATTTGTTGCCGTAACAAGGTGGGATTGGTTGTAGTACAAAACCCGTTTGTTTGCCGGAGCATTAAACGATTGAACAGCGGTCTGAAAGGTATAACGCGTTCCATCAGCTGCAATCACCACCCACTTATCTCCGCTATAGCGCACCTCTACGTGATTTTCAAACGCATTCAATTCGAAGACAATCGTTTTGTCGTCATTGACATCCACGTATTTGAAAATTGCTCTTCCGCTGGCTACTCCCGGAACATTGATATAGGGAGAAAACCAGTACAAATCTCCTTCTTTCAGCGCGTTGTTTCCTAAAGCATTGAAACTAAGCGGCGTTCCGCTGGCTCCAGCTTCCGTACAATAATCCGACTTCATAAAGTTGTTGAATACCTCTGTTTCAATAGAAATAGTCGGAAGGTTCAGATTCCATCCTTCCCCGTAAGGAATTCCGGTTGAAATCGGCATCGTATTTCCGATGGAGAACGAACTGCTGTAATTCAGGCTGAGTTCATAACTCAAACCGCTTGGAGTAGCAACAGCCCCCAATTTGATACTTGAATTGTAATCTCCTGAAAACAAATTGACGTCTCCGGAGTACACTCCCGAACTCAATTCGGATGGTTTGGAAACTTGCGGAGTCATTTCGGAATTATTCCGGCCTCCGACAACCTGGGAAAAAGAGTGTATGCAGCATAAAATGGCGCATACAAAAATCAGAGATTTAGGCATTTTGATTGATTTAGGTTCAAAAAATGTATTGCAGTCATAAGTGTCGTGGCTTCTAATAGTAACAGTATTTAAATCAATTTATTGCAAAGAAAATAAAATTTCACACTTATGTAACATCAGAGCGTCAAAAATATGCAAACAGTAAAAAAACGGATGGTAGGATCCAACAAAAAAAGCCACCGATCTTTTGACCGGTGGCTTTCTAATTCTTTCAGAATCAATTATTCTGCTTTCAATTCTTCGATTGACTTATCGATTTCTTTAGAAAGCTCAGGCATTTGTTTTTTCAAATGCTCCATAGACTTAATTGTTTCGTCCTTAAACGCACCGTATCCACTGCATTCTTTCATTTCTTTGCGCATTTTATCCTGGCTCGCTTTATCCGTTTTTCCTTCGTAAATTTTCTTACATTTTGCCTCTTCAGCTTTGTGCTCTTCAGCAAATTTCTTTTGGAAAGTTCCGTCGTAGTTTTTCTCACGATCACCTTTCATCATTTCAGTAGCCAAGTCAGTACAGTCGCACAATTCGCTTTGCTTTGTACAAGATTGGATTGTCATGAATCCCAATCCGATTAGTGCAATTACCTTTAAATTTTTCATTCGTTTTTTATTTAAGTTGGGTAAATGTAGTACAAAATAATTGCGAATGGTAAATTACGAGGGTCGAATTAAATAAAATCTCATTCGGAATTCTGCACCGGTAATTCACAATGCTATTCCGCTTTGATTTTCTCAATGGATTTATCGATTTCTTTGGAAAGATCCGGCATCCGCTTTTTCAAATGCTCCAGAGATTTGATTGTTTCGTCCTTAAACGCACCGTATCCGCTGCATTCTTTGGATTCTTCACGCATTTTCTCCTGAGCCGCTTTATCCTTGATATCGTTTAGTTTTTCGCACTTTGCTTTTTCAGCTTTGTGCTCTTCCTCGAATTTTTTTCCGAATGTTCCGTCATAATTATGCTCACGCTCCCCTTTCATCAGTTCAGTGGCCATATCCGTACACTCACATATTTCGCTTTGCTTCGAACAGGATTGAATTGTCATGAATCCCAATCCGATAAGCGTTATTACTTTTAGATTTTTCATTGGTTTTTTATTTAAGTTGAAGTAAATGTAGTGCTAAAATTAATTACGAATTACGAGTGATTTCAAATGTGATTTAGAATTGCGTTCAAATAAAAACGGCGGCTAATCATACAATTAACCGCCATTCTTTTTTGTTGATAAATCATCTATTTCCAACCGCCGCCAAGCGCTCTGTATAGATTGACTACCGCCTGCAGCTGATCAAGCTTATCATTGATTCCGCTCATTTGAGCTGCAATTAAATTTTGCTCGGAAGTCAAAACATCTGTGTAATTGGTTCCCGAACGATTACTTAATAATTCACGCGTATTGTCGACCGCAATGATCAAAAACTGAACTTGCTGCTGTCTGATCTTTTCACGTTCCACAGCATTCTGATATGCATACAAAGCATTCGAAACTTCTTGTCCGCCCTGTAAAATCGAATTCTGGAATCCGTAATAAGCAATTTGCTGATCGGCTTTTGCCTGACGCAGACGCATTTTGTTTTTTCCCTGATTGAAAATCGGCTGTGTTAAACCTCCAATGATATTATAGAAAACCGATTGGCTGAACAATTCCTGAATTTTGAAACTTGCAAAACCACCGCTTGCAGTTAAAGTAAATGCAGGGTAAAAATACGTTTTCGCCACATTGGTGTTTTCAAATGCCGCAATGAAAGCATATTCCGCTTGCTGCACATCCGGACGTTTTTTCAACAACTGAGAGGAAACTCCGGTTTTCAAATCCGCATAAATCGTTTGTTCATCCAAAGAACTGCGTTGGATGGCCTGAGGTTCACGAGCCAGCAAGAAGTTCAACAGGTTTTCCGTTTGCCAGATCTTATTTTTCAAATCCGGAATCATTACTTCTCCTGCAGCCTGGTTCGCCTGACTTTGAGCAACTTCTGCACCTGTAATTTTCCCCGATTCCTGAAGCGCAATCAAGGTTTCCACCTGACGTTTTCTCACTTCAACAGTTTCTTCGGTAATTTTCAACTGCTTATCCAAAGAAATCAAGCTGTAATAAGCATTGGCAATGTCTGCGATTAACTGAGTCTGAACTGCACGCATTCCCGCTTCACTTTCCAGAACACTTGCAAGCGCACCTCTTTTCGCACTGCGCAATTTCCCCCAAACATCCAATTCCCAAGCTGTTCCAAGCTGAATCCGGTTGGTATGTGTTGTCAATTTCAAAAGTCCCGGAGGAGCATTGACTGCTCGTTGTGATTGTTTGGCATCCGTTGAATTCACATCCAGAGTAAGCGACGGAATAAAGGCCATTTTACTTTGTTTCAAATAAGCCTGCGCCGATTCCATGCGATACATCGCCTGTTTCAAATTTAGGTTTTGCGCCAATCCTTTTTCGATCAGATCCTGTAAAAGCGGGTCCGAAAAAAGCTGTTTCCATTCCAAATCCGCAATGGAAGTGGTATCCTCTGTGGCTTGATCACGGTATAATTTCTCCGTAATCACCGCATCAGGCCGTTCATATTTGGTAGTCACACAACCTGAAACTACCAGAAGCAAAACGAAAAGACCTGTTGTTTTTATCTTATTGAATTTCATTGATTCTATTTTAAATCCTTTATACTTTCTTATGCGGTTCCTTCTGCTCCAACCTCTTCATCGTCGTCGGCTTTTTTACTGCTCACTTTTTCCTGAAGATTCTGGAAAATGATAAACAAAATCGGGATTACCAGAACTCCGAAAATGGTTCCGATCAACATTCCTCCGACCGCACCGGTTCCAATGGATGTATTTCCTGCCGCTCCAACTCCTTTCGACAACATCAGCGGCAATAATCCGAAAATGAAAGCGAAGGATGTCATCAGGATCGGACGCAAACGAGCAGTTGCACCGCTCACCGCAGCTTCCACAATACTCATTCCTTTCTTTCTCCGGTCAACGGCGTATTCCACAATCAGAATGGCATTTTTAGCCAGCAATCCGACCAACATCACCAGCGTGATCTGCGTATAGATGTTGTTATCCACTTCGAAGATTTTATCGAAGATGAAAACTCCCGCCAAACCAATCGGCAATGAGATCAAAACGGCCAGAGGAAGAATGTAGCTTTCATATTGCGCTGCAAGCAGGAAATAAACGAAGACCACACACAGCAGGAAGATGTACAAAGTCTGGTTTCCTCCCGTGCTTTCTTCACGCGACAAACCTGAGAACTCGTAATCGTATCCGGCCGGAAGTGTTTCTTTCGCCACTTCTTCGATTGCCTTCATGGCATCTCCCGAACTGTAACCCGCATTTGGTGTTCCGTTCACAGAAATCGATGTGAAGAGATTGAAACGTGAAATAACCTGCGGTCCGTACACTTGCTTCATGGTAATAAACTCCGAAATCGGAGCCATTTCCCCGCTCGTGTTCCGAACGTAGATCGAATTCAAACTTTGCAGGTTCTTTCTGCTTCCCGGCTCTGCCTGATAAATAACGCGGTATTGCTTTCCGAACTTATTGAAATTCGAAGCATAAACTCCACCATAGTATCCCTGAAGCACGCTCAATACATCGCTCACCGTCAACCCGGATTGTTTGATTTTCGGCACATTCACATCAATCTGATATTGCGGGAAATTCGGGTTGAAGGAAGTGGTTGCGTATTGAATTTCCGGGCGCTGAGCTAAAGCTCCCAGGAAGTTTGTTGCTGCTTCGTTAAACTTACTGATATCTCCTCCTGATTTATCCTGCAACTGGAATTCAAATCCGGCAGTGTTACCGAATCCCTGAATGGTTGGCGGAGAAAAGAAGATGATTTTCGCATCTTTGATCGAAGCCGTTTTCGCAAAAAGCTCTCCGATAATTGCTTTCACATCGCGTTCGCGTTCGTCCCACAATTTCAGGCGGGCCAAAACCATTCCGTAAGAACTTCCCGTTCCACTGATGATCGAACGACCAACTACACGCAGCGTGAATTCCGTTTCCGGAACCGAGCGCACAATGCTGTCAATTTCAGTCAGAATTTCTTCCGTTCTTTCCTGAGAAGTTCCCGGAGCCAATGAAATATCCGAGAAAATAGTTCCCATATCTTCTGCCGGAACAAATCCTTTCGGAGTTGTTTTCATTCCCCAGATCAACAAACCGGTGAAAACTGCCAGAATGGCCACCATTACCCATTTTCTTCTGCTTAAGAATGAAACGGAACGTTTGTATCGGTTTGTCAACTTGTCGAAAGACGCATTGAATGCAACATTGAAACGCTGCAGGAAGGATTTTTTCTTTCCGTGTTCGTCTTTATGCGGTTTCAGTAACAAGGCACACAAAGCCGGACTTAAGGTCAATGCGTTTACTGCTGAAAGGATAATTGAAATGGCCAGCGTCAAACCGAACTGCTTGTAGAATACTCCGGTAGATCCCTGAATGAAACTCACCGGAACGAATACCGCGGCCATTACCAGCGTGATCGAAACGATTGCTCCCGTAATTTCATCCATCGCATCAATGGTTGCTCTCTTGGCCGACGTGTAACCTTCATCCAGTTTGGCATGCACGGCTTCCACCACCACAATGGCGTCATCCACCACAATACCGATCGCCAACACCAAGGCAAACAAGGTCAACAAGTTAATACTGAATCCGAATAAATTCAGGAAGAAAAACGTACCGATAATTGCCACCGGAACACTGATTGCCGGAATTAAAGTGGAGCGGAAATCCTGTAAGAACAGGAATACCACCAGGAACACCAGGATAAAGGCTTCGATCAACGTATGGAATACTTTTTCAATGGATGCATCCAAAAAGTCGTTTACGTTTACAATTGTTGTGTATTTCACTCCTTTCGGGAAAGAAGCCTGAGCTTCGTCCAATACTTTGAGCGTTCCTTCGATGACTTCCTGCGCATTGGAGCCGGCAGTTTGATTCACCGCAACTCCCAAACCGAATTTTCCGTTTACACGAACCGAACTCGCATAACTCTGAGCTCCCAATTCGATGCGGGCAATGTCTTTCAAACGCAAAACCTCTCCGTCTTCGCCCACACGAACAACAATATTGCTAAATTCCGTATCTTCTTTTAGTCGTCCTTTGTATTTAATGGTATACTGATAGCTCTGAGCTCCCTGTTCACCGAACTGTCCCGGAGCAGCTTCGATATTTTGTTCTGCCAATGCTTTGTTCACATCATCCGGAACAAGACCGTAACTAGCCATCACATCCGGTTTCAACCAAATCCGCATGGAATAATCCATCAAACCGAAAGCAGTTGCATCTCCAACTCCTTTGATCCGCTTGATCTGCGGAATCAGGTTGATATTGGCATAGTTTTGCAAAAATGTCTGATCGTAAGTTGAATCTTCACTATACAAGTTAAAGATCAACAAGTTACTCGCCTGGCGTTTCGTTGTTACAACTCCGGCACGAATCACCTCCTGCGGAAGCAAACTCGTGGCACGGGAAACACGGTTTTGTACGTTCACCGCAGCCAAATCCGGGTTGGTTCCCAATTTGAAGTAAACAGTAATCGTCGCCGTTCCGTCATTTCCTGCCGTCGAAGTCATGTAAGTCATGTCTTCCACACCATTGATTTGTTCTTCGAGCGGAATGACCACGTTGTTTAGCACCACATCGGCATTTGCTCCCTGATAAGAAGCCGATACCTGAACCGTTGGTGGTGCAATATCCGGATATTGAGAAACTGGAATGGCTATTAAACCCAAAATTCCGAGAATCACAATCAATACCGAGATAACCGTAGATAATACGGGTTTTTCTATGAATTTTTTAAACATAAAATGATTTTAAGATCTGTAATGAATGGCTTGTCCTGAATCTTACTGATTCAATTCGGCATAAATCTCTTTCGGATTGGCCTTTGTAATCTTGACTTTCATTCCGTCTTTCAGGAACTGAACTCCTTCCAACACAACCAAATCTCCGGCTTTCACTCCTTTCGTTACAATGTAAAAATGACCGCTTGTTGCCTGCATCATTTCTACCAATACACTGCGCACTACTCCGCCTTGTCCCACAACAAACGCAAATTTCTTTCCTTGTACATCGGAAACCGCACGCTGCGGAATCAGAAATCCGTTTGAAATTTCCTGAGGAATCATTACCTGAGCACTTCCTCCACTTCGCAGCAAATTCAGCTTATTGGAAAACGTAGCACGAATACGCGCCGCTCCCGTTTGCGGGTTGATTAATCCGTTCACCGATCCGATTTTTCCTTTTTCAGGATAAAGAGAACCGTCTGAAAGCATCAATGAAACTTCGGGTAAATGCGCGATTTTTTGGTCAAAATCAGTTCCTTTCGTATTCCGGATAAACTCCAGCAATTGCTTTTCATTCATCGAGAAATAAGCATAGATGTTGGTGATATTCGAAACGGTAGTCAATGGTCTCACAGTAGAACTCGACACCAAACTTCCCGTTTTAAAAGTGATACTTCCGATGACTCCGTTGACCGGGCTGGAAATTTTCGTATACCCCAGATTGACATTCGCATTTACCAGATTCGCCTCTGCCTGAGCAAGTTCCGCGGTGCGTGTTTGCAAAATCAAATCTGCTTCCTGCAATTCATATTTGTTTACAATGTTCTTCTCCACCAAGGACTTGGTTTTCTGAACCTGCAATTTTGCCGTACTCACTGCTGCTTCAGCACTTTTAACGGAAGCCTTTGCCGTGCGAACCAATTGTTCGTACTGCGGGGCAGAAATGGTGAAAAGCAATTGACCTTTTTTGACAAATTGTCCTTCATCAACCAGAATTTTGTCTACGAATCCGTCAATTTTCGGATGAATGTCTACGTTTTCGATTCCCTCAATGGTTGCGGGATAATCTGTTTGAATAGTTGTTGAACGCGGTTCTACTGCCAGCACCTGATAGGTTTTGATCATGTTTGCTGCTACAGGAGCTTCTTCTTTGGAGCCGCAAGAAGCTAAAAATACTAACGACAAAGCCGTAAGTGCATAAATTGGTTTTAATACTGTCATAAAATCTGTCTTTTTGAACTCACCTTATTTTTATGGGACTACTTATGTGAGTTTAAATCTTGCTTTTGGTTTAACTATTTGGTTAATTTTCGGCAAAGATCATTCATCAATCAGAATAAAGACTTATTCAATTCATGCAATTTATTATTCAAATCAAATATTTTGATTTTTTTAACTAATTGACATTCCGAAACGATTTAGGTGTCAATTGGGTCTGTTTTTTAAAGAAACTATTGAAATTGGATGGATGTTCGAAGCCCAAAGTATAGGCAATTTCGGCAACAGAATTATCCGTATGACGCAGTAAGGCTTTGGCTTCATTCGCCAGGCGGGATGAGATGATTTCTGTTGTACTGCGGCCCGTTACTTCCTTGATCGAACGGTTCAGGTGGTTTACATGAATGTCCAGCTTCTCCGCAAAATCGCTTGGTTTCTTCAAGGCTAATGACTGCTCGGAAGAATCAATAGGAAACTGTCTTTCAAGCATTTCCATAAACAAAGTAGTCAACAAAACAGACGCAGCCGGTTTCTTGTCTTCATGCACATTCTGGAAACACAGTTTGTTCGTTTGATGAAGCAGAATATGCAAATAATGAGCGATTACTTCGTATTTCTTGACATAACTTCCTTCCACCTCATCGTGAATTTGCTCGAAAATAAACTCGAACAATGCCGCTTGTTCGTCTGTCAAAGGATAAACCGGGGTCATTGTCGTGTTCATCAACGGCGTATCACGAAAGAATGTATCGAGCAAATAAGTATCGATAAAATGGCTGTTAAAAAGGCAGAAATATCCTTGCTGGTCTTCCGAAACAGGTTCCCAGACATGCGGTACATTCCCATGATAAAAAATGAGTGTTTTCCCGGAAACAGGGACTTTAGAGTCTTCGAAATGAATGATTCCTTCACCTACAATGAAGGAGATTTTGTGAAAATCCGTCCGATGCAGCTCTGTGATGCGCGCGCATTGAATCTGGCCGCGTTTAAAGACGTTGAAATGACTCATTTTAGACAAGTGTGAGAACTGTTCTAAGGTTCCCTTGTTTAAAATACTTGCATAAAATTCCTGTAAAGTCAATAACCCATTCATGGTAAAAAAATTATGATTTTCAAATATACTTGATTTACATACTTCGATCCAAAACTATTTTTTTCGGAGTCGTGAAAAATGGTTAAAAAGTAATTGTTGGAGGAATTCAAATGAGAGCTATAAAATAACTGATTGTGTTGGTGACAATGTTTTTCTCCTACAGAGGCGCATAAGAGGAACGCAGAATAACAATGCATAAGCTTTGCTCCTTTACGTTTAAGTATGAAGTTGATTTTTGCACTGAAAGGGCTTCCTTCTTTTTCAAAATGGAAAAACAGATTTTCATTTTGAAACGAATCAGCTGTCTGCTGATGGTACAACGGAATCACAAATATTCTGTAACGTGCCTAAAAGAAAGGCGTTAACACTTTTGTTTCCTGTTTTAACAATTTCCGGCAAGAAAATAGAATACGTGTTTGCAACCAATTAAAGAAACGAGATATGAAAAAGTTGATGTTACTATTTCTAGCACTTATCACTGTTTCTACTACACAGGCAAATGGTTTAACTCCTTCGGGGAAACCTGCAGCCGAAACAAAGGGAAACCTTCAGGTTAAAATCAGTGATTCAAAAACGAATTCTTTCGGAATTGTCATTGAAATTACAAAGGTAGAAGTTTATTCTGAAAAAACCGGGTGGATCGCATTGAATGATTATCAGCAAAGCATTGCAAGTGCCGGGTTCACGAAAGGAAACGAATCTCTGCTGGCAAATGCGGAAATTCCTGCGGCTGCTTACTCGAAGCTTCGTCTGACATTCGGAACAACGAATTCTATCTACACGGTAAATGGCAGCGAAAGCCGAACCAATCGTTTATCTTTTGCAAACAATACGGATCGTTTTGTTGAAATCGGCATTAATCAGGATATTCGTCCCGGAAAGAATAATACCGTGATGATTGACTTTGATACGTCGACTTCGGTTTCGGTATCCAATGACGCGTACTTTATCCAACCGGTGATGGAGGAAATTCAGGAACGCGCTGTTCGTGTGAATGAAATGGTTACTGCGTTTGCTGAAAAAGGCAATTAAAAATAATCCGGATTATCCGGAATCTATTCCACTATACTATTGACCGGAGCTCATTCATTGGACTCCGGTTTTTTTATGCTTTATACAAGAATATAATCACGCTTTTCTTTTCCCGCAGACGCGCAGATAAATGCTCGCCTACCTGTCTCGCTGCTAACTGTAACCCGAGGTTTCGAGAGAAAGTACCATTTACATTTCCACACACGATTTTAAGCGTTTTTAAGTATCAGGCATGTTGAAACGGCGTGTGCGTAAGTTGCTCCTTTTGGATCTTTCAGGGATGCTTCAAGCAAAGCAGTGGTTCCACCCAAGTGAATCACCTTGCCTTCTGCAACTAACATTCCGCTTCCGGTGTGAACCCGTTTGAGAAAATTGACTTTCAATTCCAAGGTTGTATAAACCGTTCCTTTGGGTAAAAGGGAATGCAAGGTGCAACCCATTGCCGAATCCAGAAGAGATGTGATGACTCCGCCATGTACACTTCCATTGGGATTGTAATGAAATTCTTTCGGCTCAAGCACAAAACTCACCTTTCCCTCTTCGATTTCTCCGATTGAAAAATCCAGAGTGTTGATCAGCGGCGAAGCAGGAATTTCTCCCCGCTTCATTGCCAATAAATATTCCAGTCCCGAAAGGCTTTTCGATAATTCAACTCCTTCCAGAGGATTTCCCCAGGAGTAAGTTCGTTCCCGTTCTTTTATTTCCATTCCTGTTTTATTGAGCCATTACAAACTCTTTTGACATTCCGACCGGAACCTGCCATTGATTTTTTTCCATTGCTGTAAGTAATTCCTGAGCGACTTCCTGCGGAGGAATGCCGGATTCTCCACCGATCTCTTTTGAAAATTCAGTATTCACCAAAGGTGGAATCAATTCGAATACATTTAATTTGTCTCCCAAGGTATTGCGCAGAACGTCCGTATAAGCTTTCAATGCCGACTTGCTTGCCGAATAAGTTGGTAGGATATTTTGCGGAGCGTACGCCACAATAGAGGTCACGTTGACAACTGTCGCCTGCTCATTATTCAAAAGTGTCGGCAATAATTTTTCTGTCAATCCGACAATCGCCAGGTAATTCGTTTCCATTTCTCTTGCCGCAACATTATACGCATTTGCATCAACTCCCAGTTGATAAGCATCTGCATAACCCGCGTTGTTGATGACTACATTCAATTCAGGGTATTCTTTCTTGATCTTTGCAAGCAATTGGTCCGTACTTTCGGAATCCGTCACATCTCCCGCAATTGGAATGACATTTTCCAATTTGTCTGCCGCCTGTTTCAGTTTGTCTGCATTTCGTCCTGTTATCAGAACCTTGTTTCCCAGTGTTGAAAATTGTTTTGCCAGTTCGAAGCCGATCCCTGCCGACCCTCCTGTAATTAAAATGGTGTTCCCGTTTGTTTTCATTTGTCTGTTTTTAATTATCGGAAGCAATGCTTCCTTTTGTTTGTTAATTTTTGAAACCAGGAGTCAAGACTTTTACTTTGTCTGTAGATTTTCTATCAGCATCGCCGTAGCGCCGCCGCCGCCGTTACAAATAGCCGCAACTCCATATTTTGCATGCTGTTGATTTAAAAGATGTGTGAGTGTGACCAGAATTCGTGCTCCGGAAGCTCCGAGCGGATGGCCAATGGCAACTGCTCCACCGCGAACATTTACTTTTTCCAGATCCACTCCGCCCAAACGCGCATTAATGATCGGTACATTGGCATAAGCTTCGTTCATTTCGAAATAGTCAATCTCTTCGATCCCGATTCCTGCTTTTTTCAAGGTTTTCTCAATTGCCAAAGCCGGTGAAGTTGTAAACCATTCCGGAGCCTGAGCCGCATCCGAAAAAGCAATGATCCGCGCCAAAGGTTTCAAATCGTGTTCTTTCAGAAACTTTTCGGAAACGATCAGTAAAATTGCAGCTCCATCGTTTAAGTTTGATGCGTTTGCAGCTGTAATCGATCCGTCGGATTCGAAAATCGGTTTCAATTGCCCCAACTTATCCGGATTCAGTTTTTCAATGTCTTCATCGGTTTCGTAAACGAATTCTCCTTTCTTTGTGCGAATCGTAAGCGGAGTAATTTCATTCTTAAAACTTCCCGACGCGTGCGCGTTCTTCGCTTTTGAAAAGGATTTCAGCGTGTATGCATCCTGCTCTTCTCTCGAAATTCCGTATTTCTTATTTGCCAGTTCGGCCGCACTTCCCATGTGGAAATTGTGATACGGATCCCACAATCCGTCTTTGAGCATTCCGTCTACGATTTGCTGATGTCCGGTTTTATGTCCTTCCCGATGATTTTCGATATAATACGGCGCATTCGACATACTTTCCATTCCTCCGGCAAGAACCACGTCACTGTTTCCCAAAAGAACGGATTGAACAGCATACGAAACGGCTTTCAAACCGGAAGCACAAATCTTGTTGATGGTTGTTGCGTCAGTTTCATCCGGAATTCCGGCAAAACGTGCAGCTTGTCGTGCCGGAGCCTGACCGATATTTGCAGAAAGTACATTTCCCAGAATCACCTCGTCGATATCACTCGCTTTGATTCCTGCTTTCGGGATCAGATCTTTGATAACTTCCGCCGCCAGTTCCGGTGCAGTAAATGAAGAAAGAGAACCAAGAAAACCTCCGGTTCCGGTTCTGCTTGCAGCTAAAATATACGCGTGCTTTTCCATAATTTATTTTTTTGTCGTTTTATCTCTTTTCATTTTACAACCCTACAATATACCAATCGGTATATTTTTAGTCAAAAAAAATGCTAACTCGTTATTTCCCGGATCATTTTCCGGATGAACAACAGATTCGAATCCAAATGCTTCCTGTTTCTGAACGTTCTGGAAAGCAGCATTCCTCCTTCAATCAACGAAACAAACTGATCCGCAAATGCTTCCGCATCCGTTTCAATTGCAAAAACCTCCTTTTTCATTCCGTACTCTACTATTTTCCGAATGTGTGAATGCCATTCCAATATGGCCTTGCAAACTCTGGTAAACAATAAGGGATTTGAATCATCTGCGTCAACAGCGGTATTTAAGAGCGGGCAACCTCCGGAAATGGAGATTTTGTCGTAAACTTCTCCGTAGAAATTCACATACACCAGCAATTGTTCAACAGGATCTTTCAAACCGAGTGAACGTCTCACGATTTCATCCCGAACTCTTCCCAAATTGTAATCAAAAGCCACGGCTGCCAATTCATCCTTGTCTTTGAAATTTCCGTAAATACTTCCTTTCGTCAAACCGGTAGCAGTCGTAATATCCGAAATAGAAGTTCCCTCGTATCCTTTTTTATTAAAAATCGGAGCCGTTGTTTCTATGATGAATTGCCGCGTACGTTCTGCTTTTGTCATGAATTGGATTCAATCTATGAAGCAAATGTAATTCATTTTTACAACAAAATACCGTTTGGTATATTTTTAACAAATCAATTGAAAGGTTGCCTCCAACTCCGCTCAGTCATATTTTCTAAAATTATATGTAAACACGATTCGTAATTCGTAATTTTAAACCACAATTAATCAATACTATGAGTGATTTGAAAAAATCAGCGAAAGCGCTTGCTGCAGATGAAGTAATGGACAAATTCCTGAATTCACCGACTAATACAATCGGCTCAGGAGAGGAAAAAGCAACCATTGAACTGATGCGTAAACTTCCGTCGGGAGTGGATGAAAAGAAACTTTTCGAAGCTTTAAAGAGAATGGGATCGCAGCAATTATTCCGTTTTGCAAGTAGTTTTTCCGTTGAATATATTGCCATTTTGCGCGAAGTTATGCGAAGTATCTATCTGAACGAATCCTTTCCGAGCCGGATGATGAATCAATGTTTGGCTTTTGCATTAAATCAGGATTTCAATGATCCGAAAGCATATGAAGAATATCGTGAAACAGCTTTGTTTTTAAACTATCTGAGCACTTTTGCTTTTCCGGTTGACAAAGCAGAAGGTTTCAAGGTATCGGACAAATTCATCACACCGATTGTTGGCGAATACGTCGCACAAACATTGGTAACTGTTCCGAAACAATCCAGAGATCTCCGCGCTTTCAATTCCTTTGTCTATGCACTTGGAAAATGCAATCATCCGTTGGCTGAAAAAGCATTTCAGTTTCAGATCGGGAACGACAACAAGCTCACTGAATTGAATATCTTCCTGCTTGCGCTCGGACCAAACAAAACCTTGTCGAATACGGAGAAAGCGTATCAACTGGCTTACAATAAACTGGCTGCAAACCAGGTTGGAAGTCTTGCCGATGAGGTGATCAAAGCAATCGGAATTCAAACGGAAATTGGTCAGAAGTGGAGTTTTAAATTGCAACTGAGCAGTGATCCGACGGAGAAAAAACCAAAATACGGCTGGTTTGTATCAATCGAAGTTTCCAATGCGTGGGCAGATTGTATTCAACTGAATGTCAAAGGGCCGAAAGGTGCTGCTAAAGGAAATCAAAGGCATGGAGTTTTGATGGGAAAAGGGTTGGGATTCCTGAAAATCGACCTGTTTAATCTGCATGAAAATTTAGACGAGATCGGTCAGCTTTACGGCATTGAAAAATTCTACTGGGAGAATGTAGACGTCTCAGTTACGGGATTGGACAAAAAAGCAGTGAAAAAGATCAAAGATTGGGTAAATTGAATGGAGTTCAGATAGCTATCGGAATGAAAAGCTTATCAATTTTTCATTTTCAATTCTCAACTCCCTTATTTCACAAACAAAGCCGGATATTCTTCTTCCTGATTGATAAAGAATTCAATTTCAGCCGGTAAATTTGTTCGCCCGAACGATCTGGAAATCGGGTCGCCGCTTCCTTCGCTGAAATAATCTTCCAAGTTTCTGTATTGAACGATTTCTACGCTCTTGATGATATCTTTCCCCAACCAGTAAATCTTTTTGATTTTACCGTAAGAAAACACTTTCAATCCCATGCCCTGAAGGTCCGGAATAATGTCAGAAAATTCGATCAAATCTTTGACAAGTCTAACAGGTATAGCCATAACACAACATTTTTATTTTCAACTAATTATAGACAAACTTCAATCTGCTGTTTTATAATACACCGGAAAATTACGACTTTTTATTTTTGCATCACGCAAGAACTTTTGAACAGTTTCAAAAATTAATTCTCTGTTCATATTGGATTAGTTGATTCTTAACTAAAAACAGGTGTTTCGGGTTGTTTAAAAGTACTTTTCTATGTTTTTAAACTATTTTTAATCCATGGAATTCGGAAAGATTGATCGCAGTTTACTGGATAAAGTGAATTTTCACCTGCCGGAAGACGGTATGTTTACACAACAGCTGAAACCGGCAAAAGTACAGCCTGAATTATTTCTCGGTGGAGCAAAATGGGGTCGCAAAGAATGGGTTGGTCTGATTTATCCTGCAAAAACAAAAGAGAGCGATTTTCTGGAACATTACATCCGGAACTTTAACGGAATTGAACTCAATACAACCCATTATCAGGTTTATCCTGCCGCAACGATACAGAAATGGGCCGAAAAAGCTGCCGGAACCAATTTTAAGTTTTGTCCGAAATTTCCGCAATCGATCAGTCATTACAGCGACCTTTCCAGTCAGAAAGCGGCTTTGGATACCGATCGTTTTTTCAACTCCATCATCCATTTCGGAGCACATTTGGGTCCTTTGTTCCTGCAATTGAGCGAACGTTACGGTCCGGCAAAAAAGCAGGCATTGTTCGCTTATCTGAAAAGTCTTCCCCGCGATCTGGACATTACGCTGGAAATTCGTCATCCGGACTGGTTTCAGGAACCTCATCGTTTGGAATTGTTCACGTTGCTTCATGAATTATCCATCGGAGCAGTTATCACGGATGTTGCGGGAAGAAGAGATTGCGCGCATATGGAAGTGACTTCGCCTGTTACCTTTATCCGCTTTGTAGGAAATGGACTTCACCCGACCGATTATCTGCGCATTGACGAATGGGTGGAACGAATTCAAACCTGGTTGAAGAAAGATTTAAAGGCAATTCATCTCTACATGCATCAGCCGGACGAATTTGACACTCCTCAGCTCACTGATTACCTCATCAAACAACTCAACAAAACTTGCGGATTGCAGCTCAAGTCGCCAAATCTGATTGAAACCACCGGCAGTTTATTCGATTGAATTCATTTCGGATTCACAAAAACACACCTGAAACCTTACCCTTGGTTTCCCCCTGATTTCGTGCTATTTGCAGATCATTTCGGGCATTGAATATGATGTTTCACTAATTTCGATTGTACTAAATATTCACTGCAACGCCAATGATTGTTACTGCTGTTCGATATTCGCTCTTCCGGAAGCATTTTGCTGAGAGGCTTTTCTTCTCTTTCAAAACTCCTGTTTTGCAAATTCGATTTAGTCCGACAATTATGAGTCGTTTCACTATTCAGATAACATGCCTCAAAACAAATTTGCTCTTGCCCGATATGCCGTTATCGATGAGCTGCTGAAGAAAAACACCTATGTAAAAACCTCCACCATTAAAGAAACCTGCAAAAGAGATCTCGGATATGAGGTTTCTCAGCGCACTATTCAATTGGATTTGAGTTCCATGAAGAACGACAGTTTCCTCGGGCTCTTTGCTCCTATCGAATATTGCAGTAAACGAAAAGCTTATTACTACAGAGATTCCGATTATCAGTTCGGCTATCAGCAATTGAAGCTGAGTGAAGTTCATTTACTCGAAAATGTCTGCAGTATTGCTTCCCGACATCTGAAACCGGATCAAAGAGTCATTCTCGGAGATGTCCTTTTCAAAATAAAGAAAAGATACATAACGAAATAAAACTTCGCGATTCAAACTTATTCTTGTAAGCTAATAATATTGTTACCATTCACTGAAACATGATTTTTAAAGCAATACAACTTCTCTCAGGACAACTAAACGATTATCTGAAAATTCAATTCAGATTAACGGAGGATATTGTATTCATTTCCCCGATCAAAGACTCCGCCAAAAATTTCCCGAATCGCGTGGGAATTACGGTTGTGGGTTTAGAACGCGAAACAGCGGGCGGAATCAGTTTTCAGCGCAGGGTGGTTTCCGAATCAACGTCGGCTCAAAGTGCTCCTTCCTGGCAGGTCAGTCTGAATATTCTGATCTCCGTGATTTTTCAGGAAAAGCAATACGAAGAATCGCTTCGCCTGTTTTCAGCGGTCGTGGCATTCATTCAAAAAAACAACATGGTTCGGTCGTCCAATGAAGGAATTTCATTTTCGCTGGAAGTCATGAATCTGACGATGCACGAATTATCCAATCTGTGGAGTATCTGCGGTGAAAATTACTATCCTTCCGTGGTGTGCAAAATCCGTCTGCTCGAAGTAGATGCAGGTGAAATCATTGATTTGTCTCACCTCATTACCAAACCGGAACAAAATACAGAACTCAAATGACCAATCAGAATTCATATCGTATTTGGTTAAAGTTCGTGGTTTCGCACGACTATTTTGACACGGAGCAATGCGGTGTGATTCTGGAACCCGATGGAATGACAAACCATTTACTTCAAAAAGCGGGAATCATTTTCAAGCAGCAGACAACTTGCTCGTGGGTGCTCATTGCCGAAAACGAAGTGAATCTGGATCCGGAAGATAAACTGTCTTTTCAGTTGAAAGCCAGTCACCCGGATTTTTACTATTACACCAATCAGGCTGCATCCGGTACGGCAGATTGTTCCATTATCGATTATCAAAAAGAAGGAATCTGGAAAAAAATAGCGCTTCCTGTTTCTGAAAGCAGACTGAACAGTACTGATATGGAAACAATCACCATTCAACTGGGCATTCCTGAAAAACAAATCGAATTCCTGGTCTTTCCATCACAGTTATACCAGATGGAACCTCTCGAAATAAGAGAGCAGCGCGGGAAAGTAGCATTCAAAAACAGAGAAGAATCTACCATTCCCGGAACAGACCAGAAAATATACCGTTTTGTTTCGGCTGAAGCACTTCCGCTGAAACAAAAAAGTGCTTATCAGTTTCACCTGTGGGAACTACGGAAAAGCGGAGATAATTTATTGAGCCGTCTCCCCGACTTCCCGCTGATTCAGTCACTTTCTCCATTTAGTCCGAAAGACACAATAACAAGCTACATCTATTTATAAATCAATACAATAAATCCAAATATGAGTACAATGAAAACACCAGGGGTATACGTCGTTGAAAAGAACGCCTTCCCGAATTCCGTTGTCGAAGCTGCTACTGCTGTACCCGCATTTATCGGATACACCAAGTATGCCAAAGACGGAAACAAATCTTTGTTGAACAAACCATGGAAAATCAGTTCGATGGCTGAGTTTGTTCAATACTACGGCGGACCTCCCGTTCCGAAATTCAGTATTACAGAAGCGAAAGACGGTGAAGGAGACGAAGCACAGGTTGGAACTTCCCATCTGACGATTAACGACAAAAAGTATACTGTTCAGCGTAGCGACAAGTACAACTTTTACTACCAAATGCGTTTTTTCTTCGCAAATGGAGGTGGAACTTGCTACATCGTTTCGGTGAGTGAAGGATACACGGAAGATCTTTCCTACGACAAGTTAACAGGCGGAATCACTTCCCTGTTGAAAGAACAGGAACCAACCATGGTTTTAGTTCCGGAAGCTGTTTATTTAGCAACGGTAGATGATTGCTGCAAATTACAGGTAGACAGTATCAGACATTGCGGACAGGACATGCAAAACAGAGTTGCCGTGTTGGATATTTTCGACGGTTTCAAAGAAACTGACAGCGTGATCAATGATTTCCGTGAAAAAATCGGAACTGAATTCCTGAGCTATGCTGCTGCTTATTATCCTTGGTTAAATACAACCATCGTTCCTGATTCCGATATCAGTTTCTTAAACATGGAAGCTCCGGATGATCTGATGGCTATTTTGACTGAAAACGATAAAGAAGGTAAACTGACTGATTTTATCGGAAATGTGGCTGCTGCTAAATTGGCGGAACTGAACGATTTGGATCGCGAAACGACTCACAAAGTTCTTGCACGCCACTCTTCTGCTTACAGTGAAGTGATGCGCGAAATGCTTTTGACGATCAACATGCTTCCTCCGGCTTCAGCAATGGCGGGAATCTACACCTTGGTTGACAGCAGCAAAGAAGTTTGGAAAGCTCCTGCAAATATCAGCGTTTCGGCAGTAATCAGCCCGACGGTGAGCATTTCTCACAAAGAGCAGGAAGGTTTGAACGTTCCGATGAATGGAAAATCTGTGAATGCAATTCGCTATTTCGTTGGTGAAGGTGTGAAAGTTTGGGGAGCTCGTACATTGGACGGAAACTCACTGGACTGGAGATACATCAATGTGCGCAGAACAATGCTCATGTTGGAAGAATCCATCAAAAATGCAGCAAAAGCGTATGTTTTCGAACCAAACGTGGCAAACACATGGGTCAGCGTAAAAAGTATGATCACCAACTTCCTGAACGGAATCTGGAAAAGAGGTGGTTTGGCCGGTGCTTCTCCTGAAGATGCATTCAGTGTACATATCGGACTTGGAGACACAATGACTCCGGAAGATATTCTTGAAGGAATCATGCGAATTACCATTTTGGTGGCTATTTCAAGACCTGCAGAGTTCATTGAAATTACGTTCCAGCAACAAATGCAAAAAAGCTAGATAAACAAGATCAAAAGTATTCAAGGGGTTAAAAGGTTCAAAGCACTTAATCCATTTTTGAACTTTTGAATAAAATACTAATTGAATTAAAAAAAAAGAAATCATGGCAGGAGAAAAACAAGATAATGTATGGCCTCTACCGAAGTTTTACTTCCAGGTAAAATTAGGTGATAAAGAAGTTCCTTTCCAGGAAGTGTCCGGATTGGATATCGAAGCTCAGATCGTTGAGTACAGACACGGAAACAGCAAAGAGTTTTCCACAATCAAAATGCCCGGAATCAAGAAAACAGGAAACGTAACCCTGAAGAAAGGTGTGTTTGTGAAAGACAACGGTTTCTGGGACTGGTTCAACAAGATCAAGATGAATACCATCGAACGTCAGACAGTTGTAATCAGCTTATTGGACGAAGGCGGAAAACCAACTATGGTGTGGACTTTGAACAATGCGTGGCCAACTAAAATTACCGGAACGGATATGAAATCCGACGGAAATGAGGTGGCAGTTGAGACCATTGAAATTGCTCACGAAGGATTGGTTATTGCTAACAGTTAATGATTTGAAACATGAGTAAGCAAAAATGGGAACTTCCGGTAGCGTTCTATTTCCAGGTGAAAATCGGAAATGAGGAATTTGCGTTCAAAGAAGTAACCGGATTGTCCGCTGAAATTGAAACAGAAAGTGTGAAAGAAGGAGGTGTGAATGATTTTACATACCTCCTTCCGAAGCAAATAAAACATGGTAATCTGAGTCTCAAAAGAGCTTTAAATCCGATCAACAGAAATGATGTGGTTTGGATCAAAAAGATTCTGGAAGGAGATTTTTCTCAACCCATTGTTCCGCGGGACATCATTGTGAATCTGCTGGGACAAGACGGAACCCCGATCTATACCTGGACTTGCACACAGGCATATCCGGTAAAATGGGACGTTGGTGGTCTGGATTCCCAGGCCAACAGCATTCTGATCGAAACCATTGAGTTTGCTTATACAACATTAAAACGTTCTTAACGCCTACGCATATGTCAATTATCATCAAGGAAATCAGTATCCGGACAACTATTGAGCGAAAAGCAGGCTCAAACGGAGAGTTGGATTTAAAGGTTGCCAAACTGAAAAAAGACATCCTGAGAGAAGTGCATGAAACTTTGCGGAAACAACGCATCAAGAAAGGAGATCGCTAATGGGAGAATTGGTCAAGTTGAAAATTCTGGGGTACGAAACCCAGGCTTATTCCGAATCGAAAAAAAGCGGGGATTTCACTACGCAGGTGAATCCTACTTCCATGAAATTGGGAAAAACACTGAATTATCAGCAAAACGGCGAAGCAAAAGGAGTTGCCAACTTGCGAAAATTCAGCTCTCAGGCACTTGACTCTCTTTCCTTCGATATCCTGATGGATGATACCGGGATCATTCCCAATAAATCCGGAAAGATCAAAGACCGCATCAATCAGCTTGAAAAAGCAATCTACCGGATCAATTCGGAAAGTCACGAACCCAGTTATGTCAAAGTAATCTGGGGAACATTCATCTTCCGGGGAAGAGTAGAAACGATCAATTACGACTACAGTTTATTCTCCCCGAGCGGAACTCCGCTGCGTGTAAAGGTCACTTTTTCCTTTAACGGATATTTCGACAAAGACACTGCCCAGATGAATTCACCGGACCTTTCCAGAGTGATTACTTTCCGTGCCGGCGACAGCATTGCGCGTTATTGCGATGAAATCTACGGAGATGCTTCTTTCTGTCACGAAATAGCTGCATTCAACAATTTAAGTGAGTTCCGGAAAATAGAACCCGGAACCAAAATATCATTCCCTCCATTAGCAACAAAATGAGCGTTTCACCGGAAAAAAATAGCGAAGGTCTTGTAACCTATTCCGTTTACAGCGAAGGAAGCCGGATCAACGATTCCTTTGAAGTGGTTTCTATCTGGATCCGCAAGGAAGTAAACCGGATAGGTCGTGCTGTGCTCATTTTCGAAGCCGGAGACATGCCTCGGAAAGAAATTCCGGAAAGTGATGATGATACATTTGCTCCGGGAAATACCATCCGGGTTGAAGTGGGCTATCAAAGCGATGAGAAAGTCATTTTTGAAGGAATTGTCATCACACACAACCTCGACATTCCGGAAGAAGGATCTACCACGCTTCAGATCGAATGTGCGGATCATTTGCTGCCAAGCACCCTGCTTCGGAAAAACAAGCTGTTTGAACAAAAAACGGACAGCGCCATCATCAAAGAAATTTTGGGCGATTACTCCACACTCACCGCCACCGTTGACGCAACAACGGTTACTCATCCGGAACTGGTTCAATACTACTGTTCCGACTGGGATTTCATTTGTGCGCGCGCGGATGCTAACGGTTTAATCGTCATTACGGATGGAACTACCGTAAAAATTACCAAGCCGGCAGTTTCTGCCGCAGCAGTTTTAAGCGTTACCTACGGAACGGATTTGATTTCCTTCCGGGGAGAATTACAAACAACGGATCAAACCGCCGGAGTAGATGCCTACGCCTGGGATATTACCTCTCAGAAACTGATTCAGGCTGCTTCGGCAAAACCAACACTCAACAGTCAGGGAGATCAGGCTCCGGATGTTTTATCGGAATCAATCGGTGGTGACCGTTGGGAAGTTCAAACAGAAAGCTACGGTGATTCTTCGCAGCTGCAAACCTGGGCGGATGCTCAGGCATTGAAAGCCGGTTTATCGCGAATTCGCGGGGAAATCAAATTTCAGGGAAGTGCTTTGGCTGTTCCGGGTTGTCTGATTACGCTGGCAGGTTTAGGAAAACGTTTCAATGGCGATGCTTTTATCGGCATGGTGGAACACGAAATCAAAGACGGAGAATGGTTAACGACCGCCGGAATGGGAATCGATCCGGAAATGGCTACACAAAACACGGATGTGGTTGCTCCGCCGGCTGCAGGGCTGCTTCCCGGAATTGAAGGATTACATATCGGAGTCGTTAAAAAAATCGATGGTGATCCGGGAAAAGAATACCGCATTCAGGTCGAAATTCCGCTATTGAACAGTGACAAGAATTTAGTTTGGGCACGCCTGAGCAATTTTTGGAGCAGTAAAAGTTTCGGAGCCTATTTCATTCCGAATATCGGTGATGAGGTAATCCTCGGTTTCCTCAATAATGATCCTACCTACCCTGTTATTCTAGGAAGTTTATACAGTTCGGCCAATACAGCACCTTTGGAGATCGACGCTAAAAATCCGAAACAGTTTCTTCAATCCAAATCAGGATTAAAGTTCGAAATGGATGATGAAAACAAAATTGTAACGGTAACCACTCCCGGCGCCAATAAACTGGTATTGAGTGATAAGGACAAATCCGTTACCATGGCCGATCAGAACGGAAACAAAATAGTGCTTTCCGACAGCGGAATCCTGATCCAGGCAACCAAAGAAATTACGATCAAAGCCGGGACGGAAGTAAAAACAGATGCGGGAACAAACGCCAGCGTGAAAGCAGGAGTGAATGCAACGGTAAAAGGTACCAATGTAGAACTGACAGCAGATGCCAGTTTCACCGCAAAAGGAAATGCCTCAGCCGAATTGTCTGCCGCAGGGCAAACGACGGTGAAAGGCGCAATAGTAATGATAAATTAAAATACCATGAGTTTAGCTGCCCGATTAACAGATATGCATACATGCCCGATGGTAACACCGGGAGTTCCTCCCATTCCACATGTTGGCGGACCAATTTCAGGCCCCGGAGCTCCTACTGTTTTGATCGGCGGATTGCCCGCAGCAGTGATGGGAGACATGTGTGTTTGTGTTGGTCCTCCGGACAGTATTGTGAAAGGGTCGGCAACGGTTCTGATTGCAGGAAAACCGGCTGCGAGAATGGGTGATACAACCGCTCACGGCGGAGCGATTGTTTTGGGATGTCCAACGGTATTAATCGGCGGTTAAAATGGGTGACAAAACATATTTAGGAACCGGATGGGGTTTCCCGGTGCGCTTCAACCAACGGGGAGTACATCTGGTTTCGGACGAAGAAGATATTTGGGAAAGCCTGCGAATTCTGTTTTCCACTATTCCGGGAGAACGGGTGTTTCGCTACAATTACGGCTGTCCGATTGACAAATGGGTCTTTTCGAAAATTGATCTTTCGGAAAGAACCATGATTATTGACATTATAGAACAAGCCATCCGGGAAGGCGAACCACGCATTATTACAGATGTTGTGGAGGTCGAAATCCGGGATGCAATGGAAGGAATTTTATGGATCAAAATAGATTTTACGATCCGGCAGACAAACAGCAGAAGCAGTATGGTTTATCCGTTCTACTTTCTGGAAGGAACACAACTTTAATTGAAAATTGAGAAGTAATTAATTGTTAATCAAACGAATTCGCAATTCTAAAAACAAATGGAATCAAGAGACGGATATAGCAGAAAAGATCGTTTAGATCGGCTACTCGTTCCCGGCAATTTTAAGATGCTGGACAACGACAAAGCTGCTATGCTCGAAAAATTGATTCAAATAGCGGGATGGATCCGGTTTTACAACGAAAAAGAGATTCCGGAAGGTTATTTCGAGGCTTTTTTGGATGAACTGAAAGCTTTACAGAAAAGTATCCGTAGAAAACAGGCGCATGAGGCTATCGGGAAAATGGAACCTTCACAGGCCTTGCTTCTTGCATTTATTGAAAACCTTCAAAAAGTCTCTGAACAATACAACAACCGCTGGAATGATTTTGCCAATTGGTACCTCACAGAATACCTCAAAGTAAGTCCGCTTTCCGTAAAAGGAGACCGGGTTTGGCTTGCTTTCGATAAAATTGCTCCCGGAACTGTTACCATTGAACAGAATACCGGATTTAAACGAAAAAATGCGGATCAGAACGTTCTGACTTACCGTCTGGAAAACGAACTGATCGTTCAGGATATTACTACTGTTAATGCTTACACCGTTTGTCTGGAGCGAAATCCATATCACTACCCCGCTGCGAATCTGAATTTTGTAACGGCAATCAAAACCCGCGATTTACTGCACGACCGTCCGGTTTCGGACCGCACTTTGCTATTCGACCACGAACACCATTCGCTTGAAACGAGAGCTATTGGAATTCGTATTGCGGCACCGTCTTTACTCTTGCGCGAAGGAAAACGAAATGTCACAATTTGCTTCGAGGCAGAGAACAAAAAATGGCTTTACACACTCGAACAAGCGGAAAAAGAACTCCTGAAAACAGATGACAAAGTTCAGGTACAAACCCTTCAAGCAAATCTGTTCAACAGCCTTTTTTATATCACGATCAGTACACCAACAGGTTGGACGAATGTCAGCGTTTACGAAGTAAAGAGAGACAAAATAAGCAACCGTTTAGTACTAAAATTCCTGCTTCCGGAAGATTTTCCGTCAACAGTTGGCTGTACGCAGGAAGTACATCATTTTGAATCCGAGTTTCCGGCCATTCAAATCCGGTTGAATTTCGATTCCTGGCTGTATCCGTATTCCTGGATTCATAAATTGCGTATTCAGCGCATCATTATCCGCACCAAAGTGGAAGGAATCAATGATATGCAGGTTTACAATGAACTGGGGAAAATCGACAATTCCAAGTCCTTCCCTCCTTTCGGAATCAATACATCTGCCGGAACCTGGATGGCTTTGGGGAATTATGAAATGGCGATTAAAAATACCAGCAGTATCAATGTTTCCATCAAATGGAATCAATTGCCGCTGCATCCGAAAGGATTAAAAGGTCATTATGCTGCTTATCCGGAAGTGATTGAGAATGACACATTCAAAATCCGGGTGCGTTATCTGAGCGACAACAGTTGGTTTCCAACTACAGGAAGAAGCAGTTTCCCGCTGTTTGAAGACGCGGAAACCGAAGATCCGAATGCTGCAAAAATGGATAAGGCCGTTTCGGAAGAAAGTTCTTTCAATAAGATCATGATTAAGAAAATGGTTCCCTTCGAACTGAGCGAAGAGGAATATAAATACACGATTAAAACCCGCACCGGTTTCGTGCGTCTGACACTTGAAAAACCCGATATGGGATTTGGAAATCAGGAATACCGCGATTTGTTTACCGAGCGGATGATGATGAAAAAATGGCGCAAAAAGAGACTTCCTGTCTTGCTTCCGCCTATTTTCCCGCATGTAGAAAACATTACCTTGGATTATCGTTCGGAAGACATTATTGATTTGCGGAAAAATGCCCGCAACAGCAATGTGATTGTGGATCAGCTGCATCCATTCGGAGTTGTTTCTTCCAGAGAAATCAGCACAAACACCGGAATTCCTTTTGTCTTTTCACAGGAAACGGATGCTAGTCTGATGCTTGGTTTCAAGAATGTAAAAGGAGGCGAATTATTCTCCACCTTCATCGTTTTGGAAGCAACCAGCAATGAAATGACCATTGAAAACCTTCCTCAAATCGTGATGTATTGGGGAGACGGTTATTATTGGGAAGAAATTCCGCGCGGATTCATTGTAAAAGATGAAACAAAGCGTATGACCATCAGCGGAAACCTGGTTTACAATTTCCCGACACATATTCCGCCCAATCTCTACGACAACGATGGCGTTTTATGGATCAGAGCGGGCTTTGTGAAAAACCACGAATTCGTTCCGGAAATCAGGTCTATTTACAACAATGCCGGATTGGTTATTCTTGAAACAGACGATGCATCGGTTGAAAAAATGCAGTCTTTCAAAAACTCAAACGGTATTCTGGAACCCGAAAAGAAACTGCCGGGAATCACCAATATTGAACAGATTACCACTTTTTATGCCGGTCAGGAATTGGAAGATCTGAAAAGTATGCAGGCACGCGTTTCCGAATATGTTACCCATCGCGGAAGAGCTGTTACGGCAAGAGATTTCGAATTGTTGACATTGCAGGAATTTTCCGATATCGGTAAGGCTTTGTGTTTGCCGAATACCAACCTGAAAAACTCAAAACAAGGAGTGGTAACCGTTGTTGTGATTCCTCAAAACAAGTTGAAGACAGTGGATAACTCCAAACCGATGGTTCCATCGGGAATTCTCTCCAGAATTGAGGATTTTCTGAGTGCCCGCACTTCCAAAAATGTATTGGTAGATGTTGTCAATCCTGTTTATGAAGAACTTCAGATAAAATGCGTGATTCGCTTGAAAGACGAAAACCAGTTGATTCCGCTTGAAGCACTTTATGAAATTTGTGACAACCTCATTGCTCCGTGGCAAGCGAAAGACACGCTGCCTAAATTCGGTGAACCGGTACAGATTTCAAGAATCTACAATGCAATCCGGGATGCGGATTTTGTTGCAGACATCCGTTATTTTGCAGTAATCCGTGTGTCTCAGGACAAATCCGGAAAACGCAATCACTATTATTTACACAAACATGAAGATCAGGATGCAGTTTTAATGCCTGATCAGCCGTACAAACTTTTTGTACCGGCAGAAACCCACATTATACAAGTGGAGGAAGATGATCAACCGGCCACTCCTTACGGTTTGGGCGATATGGAAATCGGTAAAACATTTATCCTCTGAAAAAAATAGAATCATGGCGATTAGAAACAGAAATACATTGATTGAAGGATTCAGCAAAGGACAGCGTCCTACTGCTGACGATTTCAAAAATCTGATTGATTCAACAGTCAATATTCTGGATGATGGTTTTTCAAAAGATGCTCAATCGGGAATCAAACTGGCTCCTATATCGGAGCAAGACGGAACGGTAATGACTTTCCTTCAGAACATGACAGATGACGGAGGAGGGCGTTGGGAATTCGACATCCTGAACAACGATATGAAGATCAGTCGTGTCAATGAAAAAGAAAAAAACCAGCTCATTCTTCTGAAACAAACCGGGGAAATTGAATTCGGGGAAGAAGGTTGTGACATCAACGTGAAAGGAACATTGAATGCCGAACAACGATCCGGAAAAAAGAATCAGAAAAAGATTCCGGCTGACGGAAAATGGCATGATCTGACCGATTACTTGGAAGGAATTCATGCCCTGGAAGTCGTTTGTGTTATGGGAAAACGCCATACCGGAAAACATGCGATTCTGCTTGCTCATGCCACACATTGTTTCGGAGCCAAGCCGCAGATCAACCGCATTCGTTCTCATTTCGGAATGTTTGGACACAAACTGATTATCCGCTGGCGCAAATCCAAAAATGAGCGCGCTTGCAAACTTCAGGTCAGAACCCGGTTTATGCTGGGGAATGATATTTTCATTCACAGCTCCATTACGTCACTTTGGGATAACCCGCTTATGGAAAATCTATAGCCTATGTTTATCAGGAAGCGAGAAAGAACGGCCAATTTTTACCAGGAACTGCAGGAACGAACGCTGGATCGTTTGCAGGAACTGAGTGGAGACGTATGGACTGATTTCAACATTCATGATCCGGGTGTTACCATTTCGGACAACATGAATTACGCTTTGTTTGAACTACAATACAAACTCGAACTTCCTTTTCAGGCTTTCATCGGTCCTGATCCTACGAATTACGTAGACAAAGGAATTTTCTCCGGCGATTTCATCTTTTCACAATCGATTGTGACTCCGGAAGACTACGAACAATTGTTTTTGACCGAAATTGAGAATCTCGAAACCTGCTCGGTTGAATTCAACGACGGATATTATGTCGTTCAGGCTTCCGTATCTCCGAATAATCCGCTGGCTTCCACCGAAAACATCAAAGAAGAAATCTTTGTATTGTTTCATGAAAACCGGAATCTCTGTGAGGATTTGCGCTGGGACGATATTCACCTTCTGACCAAATCTTCCGGGAAAAAGAAAAAAAAGCCGGAAGAAGTATCTCAGATCGAGCGGGTTTACGATAGCGAATATCCCGAAAACCCGATTAAGATCCAAAACTACAATTCGTTCCAGCTGGATTTTCCGGATGCTTACGGAATTGGTTTGAGAGGTCTTCCGCAGGAAGCTTCGGAACGCAACAAGGCACACGTTCTTCAGCTGAAAGGATATTTGTTGATGATGGATTTCCTTCTGGCAAATACTACAGAACAAATCCAGAACACGCCGCAGTTGATCAATTTCAAAGAGCCGCCACCGGCAGGAGTCGTTTCGATGGTTTCCATTCCGGAGGTAAACAAAGTGGTGGACCGGGCTAAATTCCACAAGAACAATCAATTGCAGACTTCTGATTCGATTCAGAATAAGAAATCCGGTTTTCTCGATATTCTGGACACTCTGTACGGCGAAGATACGGCGCAGTTTTTCCAGGATTTTCAACCTCCGACATCGAAGATCAAGTACCGTTCTCTTTTAACGGAAGAACTTCCGGAATTGAACCGAAACAGGTTCCGTTCCTTTAATAAATTGAAGCCCACAGAAAGCAATATCGTCTTCAAAGAATTGTTTTCCCTGCTGCACGGAAAGAAAATAGAATCGGAAATTCCCGTACGCGATTTGTTGAAGAATCTGGGACTGGATTTACTTCCTGACGACGTTTTCTTCGATCAATACGAAGTATATCTGGACATTGCGCCAATCTCGGGTGTGTTCTACAATCCGATTTTCAATGAAACACCGCAAAATGTTCCTGTGCACGAAATGGACTGGAAAGAAGAATACTTTCCCTCTCTTCAAAACGAAATCAGTTTGGTGAGAAGGAATGCCATTTTTGAAAGTTTCCTTTCCCTTGGTTCGAATGCGGCTCATTACCGGATGATTCAACTGAGCGAAAACTCTCGCTGGATTCTTGTTTTCCGTTATCCGGGGAAGGAAGAATGGATGATTATCGGAACTTACAGAACAAAAGAACACCTCATCCGTTCGGCAAACCGTTTGTGGGCACTTGTCCGGTTCCTGAATCCGGAAAGACATTTGTTTTACCTCGTCGAACACCGCTTGCTTCAATATGCGTATCCTGAAGAAGAACAGGAAACCGAAGGAAATACTTTATCGATCATCGCTTCGAGTCGTTTTGAAAATCAGGTGATCAATGAACGCCTGGAAGAATTGCTCAGAGAGCGGCTTCCGGCACATTTACATATTCGCATATATCGCGTCGATTCCGACTATATCTACGATTTCGAACAGATTTATTACAGATGGAGGGAAGCTTTGGCGAGTAGAAAAACAAAAGATCTGGTTCATTTTTCAGAGTCGATCAGAGCATTTTTCAGAGTAAGTCATTCCTTTTTACAAACGATTCAATGAACAGTATTTCATCCATAGCGCTGCATGTTACTGCTCACGATGAATCTTTCATTCAAAGCTGGTATCGCGATTTCGAGCTTTTTGCCGATAAACACATCACCGAAGTTGCAAACCGGGTACTGATGCGCTGCGATCAATATGGTTTTGAAATTGAGATCTCGAAACTGGATCTGGATCTCGGAAACATTGATGAAGAGGATTTTGAACAGGATTTCGAGCGGATTCTGGAAGAAAAACTGGAAGAAAGCCTGATGCGGGAGATCCTGTATCCTTCCAAAAAAGAAGACAAACGTCTGGAAGAAGCCGATTATCAGTTGGAAGCCTTGAAACAGTTTTTACTGCATGGAACGCTTTCCTGGAACCTGGCTCAGCGTTTCAAAAATGTGATCGAATTGTTTCAATCCGTTTTGAAAAGCAAAGCCAAGGAACTCACTTCTTTTTTGAAATCGTACGGACATTATACAAGTTTACAACAGCGAATGATTTATCAACTGGACGATCCGGATTTGTTTGAAGTCGTTCAGTTACTTGCTCCTGCCGAATTCTCATTCATTCGCTCTTATGTTGTTTTCCTGAGAATCAAATATGCGGAAGCTCAGCACGCTCAAATCCGGGAAGAAGAACGTCGGATCGTGATCTGGAAAGTGGTCTATTCCTATCTGTTAAGCAATCAAAGTGCGGCATTCAACCGGAAATTATTTGTAAAAGATACGATTGGAAACCTCGCGTCACATATTAACCTGAGTTATTCTGAATTACTTCGCTCACTCACGTTTATCCTCGATAAGGATTTCAGCAGTGCAATTCCATCCGGTTTACAAATCATTCTGCAGGAATTGAAAGCGGAAGAACACAGTGTTGCCATGTCGATTCGCATCCGGAAAGCAGAAGAATGGCCGCTGATTTTGCGTGAACTAAAAAACCCTAAGCAGACTTTGAAGCTTCATGAAGCAGATATCAATCAATTGCGCAGTTTGCTGGAGAATGAACGGAATGTTTTACAGATCATCAAACCTTTGCGCGAAGTAGAAATTTTCGACCTCGTTCGTTTATTGGTTCCTTCGGATGCGCCTTTCGTAATCGAATATGCACAGCATTTGAATAAACAAAATCAAAGCGGGGCGCTGCAGGGAAAATCCGGTGGAGAATTCATGCTGTTCAAATGGCAGATCATTCTTCCCCTGCTCGCAATTTCAAAGAACTCAAGAGTCAATAAAGAATACCTGGTTTGGCAGGTTTTCAAACGTCTTTCGGCAAGATACAATGTCGAATTGTGGCAGATTATTTCATTCGCCTATGTGGAAACCAGCAAATGGAAAATGCAAAATGACCTGCGCGATTTGATTCACCGTTTGTATTCGGAATTGGTTTTAGGAAAGGCCAAATCGGAACAAACAAAAACCTATGATGCCGTGGCTTTTCAATTTCATTTACTCACTGAAAAAACCAAACTCACCAAAGAGCAGGTTTTAGAATTAAAGGCGAAATTGGGTTCTTCCCTTTTCAGAGAATTGCTGCTGGATCAGTTAAACGAATCGACCCGTTATCGTCTGTTAGCAATCATACTTCCGTCGAAAGCCATTGAACTTTCTTCTTTCATGCAATTGCTCCATCATTCAGGAAACGGAGCCCAGATCGAAGGACAGGTTATCAGTTCCATTCAGCGTTTGAAATGGTCTTTTCTGTTCGATGTTCTGGAAGAAACCAAAAATCAGGTTTTCAATCAGGAATCCATTGTGCAGCGGGTTTTGGAAAAAACAGGAGCTCATTACAATTTATCTCTCAAACAATTGATCGATTACTTCTATCTGGATTTCAAACATTCCAATTTTTCCATACCTTTTAACTTGTTTAAAATTCTGGCTTCCATCCGGCAAAAAATCGAGTCGGGGAATCGTTCCGAAAAACAGGAAGATGATCTGGTTTACTCGAAAACGCTGGTGGAAAACAGAAAACGATTGTTACACTATTTCACTGAAAACGAGCAAAACATGCCGATCATCAATGCACTTTCGCTGAATCTGGAATGGATGAAATTTTTGATTCCGGTATTGGATCTGGTCAAAAAGATGACCGATTTCATTTCCCGTAAGTGGCATGTTTCGATCAACGAACAAGCGGTGATTCAATTGATCTTCAGTTTTTCCAAAAAGGGAGGACAGCGCAATCAAAAAGAACTGCTGTTGGAACTCTGGACTTTCATTCGTCGGGAATTAAGTCAGAAGCAGCGAAAAGTTTTCATCAAAGAATTTATTCTTCTCAACGAGCAGGAACCATTGTTGCAACAATTGCAGAAAGATCTGAAAGGAGAAGATTCCGAAGTTTTGAAAGAGAAAGAAGCATCCGATGAGGACGAAGAAGATCCGGAAGAAGACGAGCTCGAAACAGAAGAAACAGAGGAAGATTTGTCGAAAATCTCCTTTATTGATAATTCAGGTCTGGTTTTGCTTGCTCCCTTTCTGCCCCGACTGTTTTCCATGTTCGAACTGACCGAAGAAGGGAAATTCAAAAACCGGAAAGCACAGATCAAAGGCATTTTTCTGACACAATATGCCGTTTTCGGTGACGACAGCGAATTTCCGGAATATCAAATGCAACTAAATAAACTCCTCGTCAATTTCAAGACAGGAATTCCGATTCCCCGAAAATCGAATCTGACAGACGATGAAAAAAGCACTGTTGACGGCATGCTCGAAGGAGTGATTCAAAATTGGGGACGTTTGGGAGAAACAACTATTTCCGGTTTGCGGGAAGGATTTTTGCGCAGGGAAGGAAGATTGGAAGAACAGGAAGACAACTATTTACTGACGGTCGAATCGAAAGGTTTTGATATGCTGTTGGATTATGTTCCCTGGAATTTCAGAACGATCAAATTCAGCTGGATGAAAAAAGCGATACAGGTGAAGTGGAGATGAGAATAATTGAGAATTGAAAAGTGACAAGATAAAGTCCGGTGGCGTTAGAGTGAGTTCACACTGAAGTCTATCGGGAGAAAAGGAAGAATACCATTACTCATTAAAGAAATTGCTATGAAAACAAAAGTGCAACAAAAACCAAACAATCATTCTTCGGTACAGGCAAAAGCGAAGAATCAGGCACAGGAAGGTTCTATTCTTCAAGCTTACAAGAAAGGAACCGCACAACTTCAGGCTGCTCCTGAAGAAGAGGAAGCTGTTCAGGCAAAGTTTGAAACTGCTCAATTGGCAGAATTGGGTGAAGAAGATGAGGAACCTGCCCAACGACGGGAGAATAAAACAGGTTTACCTGATAATCTGAAATCAGGAGTTGAAAATCTTTCCGGACATTCTCTCGATGATGTGAAGGTTCATTATGGTTCCTCCAAACCGGCAGGATTGCAGGCTCATGCTTATGCACAGGGCACGGATATTCACGTAGCTCCCGGACAGGAAAAACACCTTCCTCACGAAGCGTGGCATGTGGCCCAGCAAAAACAAGGACGCGTAAAACCCACCATGCAGCTGAAAGGAACTGTTCCGGTAAATGACGACGCAGGTTTGGAAAAAGAAGCCGATGTGATGGGGACAAAAGCCTTGAATACTGTTTCAGGTGAATCCCAACTGCAATTCAAAACTCCGGATAACAAAACCAAACAAATGGCTTTCATTGGTCCGCAGTTTAATCAGGCAGGAACCCACAATGGTAATTATCCGAACCACCAATTCACCAATAATGGTACTCAGGCAAATACGGGCTGCGGAACTTCCAACAGCATCAGGACAGCTGGCGAGCGTTTGGCTCCGGGTGCGGCCTCCAAGCCAGGAACACCGACAAGCATGAACCTTTATCGCGGTGGTTTTTCCAGAGGAGGTGGTTTAGTTCGGGATAAAAATCTGAATCAGGCTTCTACTAAAATGCATTTGATCAATCATCGTTTAGAAAATGGTTCAAATACCCAAAATAACCCCTCAAACATTTTTCTTGGAACACAGAAAACCAATAATCCGACACATCTTCACCAAGTGGAAACCCCGGTAATCAATTCTGTTACAAATCATAGATCCGGCGCGAATGCTCACTACGAGACTGCGATGGCAAATGCTCAACAATTGCAAGAACCAAATGGTAACCCGGTACTTTATTGGCCAAACAATGTACTTCCCGCTCCTGCAGCTATTCCCGCAAATGATCTGAGTCAGGCAGCTCTTGATCACAACAATGATGTGATTACTCCTCCCAGTATCGTAACCGGTCTCAACAAAAAGAAACCAGGAATTCCAACCGGGAAATATTTGGATCTTAACGGATATACTGGATTAAGACATCTTTGGCTTGAATATACTGTAACTCCGAATTATGCCGGAGCACCTGCCCACATCGGAACAAATATCAATACGGAAACGTTATTCGCTCAAAGCAAAAAGACAAAACAACAAAACATGTTATTGGGGAAAATTGCAAATTTCACCAATAACTTCAAGGATAATGCTTTTCCCGGAACATTCAATAATGATGTAGATTATTATTATGCAAGCTACGATCCAGCAAATAAATATGCTACGGAAAATGAAAATATGACCATAAATGCGGATCTATAAGTTCAAACCATGAAAACGAATGTCTCACATAGCAATTCTCAAAAAGCCGGCAAATCCGAAGCTTCAAAACAAGCTTCTGCTGAAACGATTCTTCAGGCTTACAAAACGGGAACTTCTCAGCTTCAGACTGCGGAAGAAGAACCCGTGCAGCGCAAGGAGAACAAAACAGGTTTGCCCGATGATTTGAAATCAGGAGTGGAGAATCTTTCCGGACATTCTCTGGATGATGTGAAGGTTCATTATAACTCTTCCCAGCCAGCGGCTTTACAAGCGCACGCTTACGCACAAGGCTCGGATATTCATGTGGCTTCCGGGCAGGAAAAACACCTTCCCCACGAAGCATGGCATGTTGTTCAGCAAAAGCAGGGACGCGTAAAACCAACCATGCAGATGAAAGGAACTGTTCCGGTAAATGACGATGCAGGCCTGGAAAAGGAAGCCGATGTGATGGGAGCAAAAGCGCTTATGAACAAAACAATAGGACCTGTTCTTCAGGCGCTATCTGTTCACAGCAATAATGCGATTCAATTAAAAACGGATGTTCGGATAGACAATGGAGATGGTAGTGATACTGAAACAAGCAGTAAACAGATCAACACACCCAATCAGGGATTAAAATGGTTCCGGTTCGCCAAAAGCGGAAATGAAATTGATTCATTCTCCAACAATATCTACCCTCTCTTAACGGATAAAGGGAGCAATCCGGTAGCAGGAAGTGTAGAAATCGGCGCTCAGGCAGAGAAAGAATCCCCCGGAAGTAAAGCAAATATTCCGAATATGTCGCGTGCAACGCATTTCGGTCTTGGAGACAGGCAAGCAGGTATTACAAAAGAATCCAGAAAAGGAAAATGGACATGGCATCATCAAAATGGAAAATATAACATGCAGTTAGTCGATATGTATGTTCATGGAGGATTTGGCCATACAGGAGGATTTTCGCAATGGCAGGAAGATGATAGTGATACTGATTAATACTATAAAACAATAAAAAATGACAGCTGTTATCTCATACTTTCAAACGCTTCTTCACACGGCTTTTGCCCTTTATTTCGGGCAGGAAGGTGAGTATGCCGCCCTGGAGGAAATTCCCTTTCCGGCAGACAATCAACTGGCTGCATGGACGGGAAAAGAATTGTCATGGGAGGAACAGATCGTTTTGCTTTTGGCACTGATGCCGCATGTAAGTCCTCAAAGTCTGGATTTGTTTTTCATTCTGAACAAGAACCTGGATCGGCCTTATACGGAATTCGGTGGCTGGAAGGGAACTTCACACAACGGATTTTTACCAACAGGTGAAACGGCCGCTTTTCTGTTAGCACTCAATTCGGAGGAAAAACGCAAAACAGTCATGAATTTATTTGGTCAGGACCATTGGTACTACAAAGAAAATATCCTTCGTTTAGAAGGTCAAGGCATCGGAGAACCGTTTTTAAGTGGGAAATTATGCGTTTCGGATGAGTTTTTAGCAAAAATATTCCACGACGGGGCTTACCGACCGGATTACAGCAGTGATTTCCCTGCACGAAGAATGGAAACCAAACTGAACTGGGAAGATTTGGTACTTCCTTACAATCTGACGGAGGAAATCGAACAAATCACCCAATGGCTGGAACACGGAAAGGAAATCAGTGAGCAGTGGAATCTAGATAAATTTCTGAAACGCGGTTACCGTTGTTTATTCCACGGACCTCCCGGAACAGGGAAAACACTCACAGCTTCACTTCTTGGAAAACAACACGGAATGGACGTTTACCGGATCGATTTGTCGATGGTTGTTTCGAAATACATCGGTGAAACGGAAAAGAACCTTGCAAAAATCTTCGATCGTGCAGAACATCAGAATTGGATCCTGTTTTTCGATGAAGCGGATGCTTTGTTCGGAAAGCGTACAGAAACTTCCGATTCGAATGACAGACATGCAAACCAGGAGGTTGCTTACCTGCTCCAGCGCATTGAAGATTTCCCGGGAATGGTGATTCTGGCGACCAACATCAAGGATAATCTGGATGAAGCGTTCTTCCGGCGCTTCCAATCCATGTTGTACTTCCCGGTTCCGAACCAGCAATTGCGTTATGAACTATGGCAGCGCCTGATTCCTCAGGATTGGCTGGATGAAGAGTCCGACGAACTGCTGCGTGAAGCTGCCATGATCAAACTTTCGGGAGGAAGTATGCTGAATGTCGTTCAGTCTTGCGCCTTACAGCTGTTCGACCCGAAAACAACCCCGAAACTGAGTTTGGATCTGCTAAAAAGCACCATCAGAAAAGAATTGGAAAAAGAAGGAAAACTGGTCAATTGAGATTTATGAAACAGCTTATACCCATCGTGATATTTTTAATGCTGACCGGATTTGTTTCCGCACAAAGTCAGCGCGGTAATACTTACATTGCTCCCTGGGATGTTCCGGCTCTGGATGATCCTTATTTTTTCGAACCTTATTTCGATACGATTTACATTCACGACACAGTTTATGTCACTAATGCGGATGCGTTTTTAAAGAAGTATTACAAAGGGAAAATCAACCTGAATGAACTGGTCAAAAATCAGCAAATTCTGGACAGCATTTTACGTCAGTTAAGCTCTGTTTCGGGAAAAGAACTCTATTTCAATTTCTTTGGCAATCATCGCTTTCCGAAAGCCTTATCGCGAGACATCTTTATCAAAGATTATGCTTTGACAAAAGATCTGAATTTCAAACATGGAAAGAGTTTTTACGAGAACAAGGAGCATTCGGCGAATAAAATTTACTATCCCAGAAATAGCCTTAAAGCAAAGTCAGATGATTTCTCTGATTCTTCTGCTATGGATGCCGACCTGCTTTTTCGCTTTACGGGAGAGCACAGAACAAGCCGCTTTCTGAATAACAAAAAGGCCGGAGTCATAGCCATTTCGTATATGTGTGAGCAAGTCATCGATCATTGCAAAAACGGCAAAAAAGTCAACGCTATTAACTTGTATTTTCCGGATTTCGATTTCAAGGAGAAAAGAGCACTGATACAATTTGTCAAATCGGTCAGAATGGTTTTAGATGCTGCACAGAGTCATGCTGTTTCCGGTTTGAAGATCAAGGTGTTTTTTCACAATCAGGCAAATGAATCGATCATCGGAGATGACTTCCTTTGCAGTTTAACCATTAAAGCCAGTGAGGTTATTCTTTTGGATCCGACGAATGTTGTGGATGACTACTATGTTGTTGGTGAGGTGTTTACTCAGAAAGACTTTGACGACATCAATTTGTTCACATGGATCAATAGTCATTATTATTTGGCGCGGTATAGTCCCGACGATTTTATTTCCTATTCAGGAACTATTACGGATTTTTCGGAAAAATCCATTGAGCCTATCGCTTTAGGTGATATTCCGGAAAATGATTGGGAATATTACCTTTGGTTTCTGGCTGGTTTGATCTCTCTGATTATTCTGATCATTATTCTTTACTTTCTCTACCCGCCTTTTTCCTATCTGTTAAATGAAAACCTGGGAATTGTATTGACTTCGGCTATTATTTTCAGTATCGAATTCTTAATCCTTACCGGGGTTGTTTTTGAAAACATGTGTACAGAAGATGAAACAACTTCTTCGGATGATGATCCGACTCTGATCCTCATGATGCCGATTTTGATGGTGGTTGTATTGCCAATTATCCGGCAGCTGACTCGGAATAAGAAATTGCCGTGATTTGATTCAATAACTCCTTCAAATATGATAAAAAAGTTGGTCGAAAAATTTTTCGCACCGACTAACCAGAACTACTTCAACTTCTTCGATCCGATAAAATTGTAATTCTGATTTTCCGAATCTACCATTGAAATCTCCAAAATCGTGAAGTGGAAAATGTTGTTTCCTGGATTATCAGCCGTAGCTCCTCCCGGAACAGGTTCTTTGGTAATAGACGTACAAACAGCTTTGATCTGTGCATATGCCTTTCGGTTTCCATTGTAATCCGGAGTATTGATATTCAGGAAGAAATCTGCATTTTCTTTCGGTGATTTGAGCGTTGTGAAACTTTTGTAGTTGTCGAACAGCACTTTGTTATCTCCTGAATATTTCAAAGCCTTTGATCCGTAAACTGTCGGATTGTCCACTATCTGAAATTCGCCTTTATCGAAAGCATATTTGCTCAAAAAAGCCGGAAGTGTGATCAGAAAAGTGTCTTTCAGCTGCGTTACTTTTCGTGCAGCATCCAGTTTTTGAATCCACTCTTTCTTTTCCTTTTCAAAAAGGTTCAGATTTTGTTCGTATGCTTTTCCCTTTGCGGGATCAGAAATTTTACAATATTTCAATGCATTATCCGCCGAACTGCCTTTTGACTGTTCCAGATTCAGTAAGAAAACCGTTCGTTCGTCCAAAACCTCAACTCCTTTATTTTTTTTCGGATCAGGAAACACAATAACTTCTTTTCCCTGCAATGCTTTATCAATCGGCATAAACAAAGTCAGGTTATTGGGACCTTGCAGCTCAAACACCACCGTATTTTTAAACTCAAAGGTACAATGCTCCTGAAACGACAAAATATTCTTAATCACACATGGCGTCCCATAAATAACAGAATCCAGTTCCCGGTATCCGCAGACATTCTTTTTGTCTTTGATGAAGATTGCCGCATATTTTCTCTTCGCACTAAAAACGTTTTTAGCCGTTTCTCCCACCAACACGGTATCTCCTTTCGAGTAAGTCCGTTTGGAAAGCGGCGAGAGGTATTTCTTCAATTTTTCCGCTTCCTGGGCAAAAGAAGCATGAATTGAAGCTGTCAAGAGAAAAATCAGAAGGAAAGAATTGCGCATTATTTCAGGTTTCGTTTTTTGATTGAAGCACTAAAAGTTATGCCAAAGATAGGGATTTCCATAGTATAGAGCCTTTCAGAAAAAATCACCTGAGTTACTAAGGATTAAATCATTCGTTTCAAGAGAATTTTATTTACATTGATTGACTTTCCCCCACCAAGCCGTAACAATGTACTTTTTGATTTTACTGTTATAGATTACATTCGCGGGCAATAGTTTCAGATTCCCATTCTCTCTCGTTAGCTTCAGAACAAATTCCGTACAGTAGCTTCCGGAACCATGATCTATTGAAACCAAATATTCACTGGCCGAAATGGATTTTATTTTAAATCTTTTAATTGTCAGGAAATCAACAATGCAATTATTGTTATCCAATCCTTCATCCATGAGAAACGTAGACGAAAGATGTTTTATCAAAATTTTATTCGCCTTCATGTCATTAACAAATTGGTTAACGACTACTTCTCCCTCATCTGTTTTTTGTCCGTAAATGAGGTTGCTGAATGTAAAAAAAATCGATAATGAAACTATTATTTTCATTCGAAAATCTGTTTTAGTGATAAGTAAATAATTCCAACAAGTGTAAACACAATCATTAAAGACAAGGATAAAATTGGTGCTCTTTATTCATGATCATTCCGTTCAAGATCCGGATTCAATTTTATCATAAACTAACATTGCATTCCCAAAAACAAATCTACAAAAATCGTTTTTCAAGAATGCAATGTATTATTTACGTTTAATCAGTTTATAATTACAAGAACCAAATCTTAGAAAATTGGTAATCCTCTTTCCCTTTTTTCAACGGTTCCATCCGCATTTGTTTTTTGTTCTAATTGATACCAAAGGGAACTTCCTTCCTTTTTATACCTCTCTCCAACAGGTTTCCATTCATCCGATCCAGAAGTATAAACTGTCGGAATTCCCTTATCCGAAGTCTTTTGCTTCGTCTCTTTCGTCTCCTCCTGCTGTTTCTTCATATTTTCTTCAGATGCCTTGCCCACAACTTTCAAAGACTCTTTTGCAACCTTAGCCGGTACTTCATTGTGATAATGCAACTTCTGTTCCGTCTTTTTCACCTTCTGTTCCGTTTTCTTAGCAGCCGTTTTTCTGGTTTGTCTGGCATTTTTACCTGCTGCTACCCGTTTGGCACGATCTGCTGTCCTCTTATGCTGCTTCAATGCCTTTTTATAATTTACAGCCTTTTTAGTCTTGATATTCTTTGTTACTTTATCAGCTACTTTACCATATAAAAGTGTTTTAAGATATTCTTCGGTACTAAATTCACCATCATCAATGTATTCACCGATTGCATCAGCAACAGCTGAAATAATCTCATCTATAAACGGTTTAAATACCGGGTTTTTAACAAATTTAGCAATCGTTTTTGCCACCCCACCAGGGCTCGCCCCCTCCAGAACGCTCCAACCAACAGACCACCAGCTCACTTCTGAAAGAGACTCACTAAAGGACATTCCTTGTGCCATCCCTCCAAGTATTTGTCCTCCGAAATCCAAAAGACCATTCAACAACATACATGGGAGACAGATATCACCATCCGGATCACTTCCGTAGATCGGGTTGTTGTTAGCAAACGAATACGGTGACTGAGACGGCATCTCAGCCGCAAGCGGTTCCATACTCAACCATCTTCCTAACCTCGGATCATATTGACGCCATTCAGTAGTATAACTATTTCCCTGTCCTTTTACCTCCAGGTCTTCTTCCATACCGTTAAATCCGTAACGATAATCTTCTCCTCCGAATCTTCCTGATTGCTGCGTTCCGAAAGGATCGTAATCGGAATAAGTCAAAACAGTGGCGATGTAGTAATCCGTTATCTTGTCCGGAGAAGAGGAAGTTTTGACTCCTGTACCCAGGGTATATACTCCGTCATCTACTCCCCACTTACGATCGGAGATCGTTGCAAGAACATTCCCCAAATGATTTATCAATTCATAACGTTTGGTTCCAACTGTTACGGTTCCTTTATTGACACCATAACCAAATTGGCGGGCCATATGTGCTCCTGTTGTTAAGGCATTATTATCAGCCACGGAAGCAGTTGTTCCGGTCAAAACAGTCAAAGTCTGATTCAACCAGTTCCCCGGCTGCCCGAACATTAATTCGATATAAACCGTTCCTGAAGCATTCTTGTCATACCATAACGATGCACTCACATCAGTGGCAACTGTTTTGCTGTTAATTGCTTTTAGTAATCCGTTTACGTTCGCATCCAGTCCCAAAGCGGTATTCCACGCATATGGGTCATTGAGCAAAGTACCAGTTCCCAAACGATATTGAACATACGTGGTTCCCGAAGCAGAATAAGTAGTCAACGTTGTACGAAGCAATGCCGAAGCACGGTTATCAGAGCTGGTAAATGAAACATTTGCGGTTGTACTTAAAGTCTTATCAACCACCTGGATTCCCAAACGGGAAGCTCCATAAAGATGGAAATCTTCCAGCATCATCGCAGTATTATTCAATCCGGTTGATGCAAAGGTTGTTGCAACATCCCCCATCTGGGTATAGGTTGCTATCAAATTATCCTGAGCATCTAAGGAATAATACGTCGTCTTGATCTGAGCAGTATTGATTGTTCCATTCGCATTTTTAGGTTTTACAATCTTCACAACACGGTGCCCCATTCCATTGTAACGGAATTCTAAATCGGATTTAATACTTCCCGGAGAACGGATGATTTTTGAAACCTTGCTTTGGGCATTCCATACAATACTTTCTATCTGCTCCTGCTTATCCTTGATCAAACGACCTGACGCATCATACACATAATTATTCCCCAAAGTTGGGTGATTGACGTTGATCCCGGTTACCATGGTTCCCATGTAATCAATATCATCCGTGGACACTCCTGATAAACTGTTAGGTTCATCTATATGATACAAACGATTGGATACTAATTCTGTTCCTGATTTATCATATCCATAGCTCATCTGATCCATCCAGTTACCGGCATCATTTCGTCGGTTGAAAGCATTAATGTTTCCATTCAAATCATAGCTGTAAGAACTAAAATGAGCATTCGTAGTCAAAGCTCCTGTCCAGGCGTTATTCGCAACTTGATTTGCAGCCGTATAGGTTTGAGCTTCTTTCAAGCGGTTCAATTGATCGTACTTATAAACACGTGCAACATTCCCTAATAAATTGTTATCCGGTTTGCGAATAGCTGTTACCATTGCACGGATATTCCCATTGTACAGATTTACCTGAGCAGTTGTTCCCGTCAAAAATGCATTCTCCGATCCGGAAAGCCAGTTTGTGGCAGCACTTGGAGTAACAATCGGTTTATAATCAACCTCTGTTTCAGAGTTATAATAAGTCAAACTATAACCAAATGCATCCTGAGCAACATAACGATTTTTATGTGTCTGAGTACCTCCATCACGTCCCATATCACGAGTCGCAACCAGGGAATTACTGTTTACTCCTTTCAGCCAGCCCTGAAGGGTATAAGCATAATCCAGACCTTGAACCTTATCTTCTCCCAATTCCGTGCGTGCCAATGGACCGTGCAAATAATAATAGTACTGTGCATCCATATCCCATTTCACCCCGTCACGGGAAGTCTGAGTAGTTACCAAACGGTTATCATCATCATAACTGTAGCGATGTAACAATTGATCTTCTTTTTCCTTCTGATAGGTTACTTTCAACATGTTGCCCGAGTAAACATCATATTGATAATCAATAGTTTTATAACGATTATTTGCTCCCATCAATGGGATATCCGTCAGCAATTGCTTCACATTTCCCATAATATCATAATTATAGAAAATCGCATTGTCATAATTGGCATCAACTCCTTTATGAGATTCGTAAGCCAGTACTGCCGCCACCCGATTGTTCAGATCCTTCGGATTCCAGCCCAAAGCACTATTCAAAGCAAGAGTTTGTTTGTGATAAACTGTTTTTATTACAGAATAGTTCGGATAAGTCGTTGTCGCTGTTGGGTAGGTATTAACATCCACATAGCCTATAGCACTTCCTATTGGTGTAGAACCGAATTCTCCTGATTCCACCGAACGCCCCAAAGCATCGTATTTAGAATAACTGATACGTCCTTGTGCAAGCTGACTGGCAGTTTGTGAAAAACGAGGCTGCTGAGCACTATTATACCAAATTTGAGACACTCCACCGTCAGGAGTGTTCGTTTTAAAAAGTTGATTTAATGAATTGTAAGTATAATTCGTTTTTAAACGATGTGTTGGTTGAGTAACTCCGTCCCAAACTCCCTGAGCGTTGAAACCTGAAGCCGCCGTAATGTGTACTCCTGCAGGAGGAACTGTCTGAACCAAATTTCCTGCCTGATCGTAGTAATACAAGGTATAGTAATATTCGCACTTACCATAGGTAATCGAAAACTGCTCCTGAAGATTTCCTCCGAAACAAGAAGTCGAAAAAGAAAGTGCCAATCCGTTAATAAAGTTTTCATAGTCTTGTGCAAAATGAACGTTCGCCAAGGTTGTTGCTTCTGCCAAAACATCTTCCACACAATCGTCAACCCATTCCTGCAATGAAAATTCCTCATCATAAGGACTCAAATCCGGAGCACAGTATTCATAAGTAATGTTCCTTGTTCCGCTAGTCTTATCCAATTCGAAGGAATTCCAGCTTCCACTGCTGTTTCGAAGACCAAAACTATTAATAGTGTAAAAGACTGTCGTTCCATTCAGAAGAGTCACCTTAATGTTGAAACTTAAATTAATACCACTGATCGTGTAATTGACTATCTCAATAGAAGCCAGATCCTGGACATTGTAGGTAGCAAGGGTTGTAACTCCATTAACCAATCTGATTTGCATGTTGGTAGAAGTCCAGTGAGCATAACTGAATAAGGTAGCTGCATTCGCCAATGAATAGATCAATGGGGAAGTAAAGAATTGGTTGTAGTGAACTACTGAACCATTTAAATCTGCTGCAAGACTTGTAAGTAAACTTACCCGGGCATTATTGATACTTCCCAATACCATGACTCCCGGATAGGTGATCGTTTGAGGATTTGAGCAAGTATCATCTACTGCCATCGAGCTCAAATTCAGAGAACAAGAAGCTGATGTTAAAACTCCCTGAACAGCCTGCAAATAAGTATTCCCATTCAAAATGTCACTCATCTGAATCGAGCCAAACATGTTTGAAAGACCATCACAGTCACTCAAACAATAGCTCTGCAATTGATTTTGTATCGTATTCAACTGCGTCTGTGTCAGGTTATCACAATCAGCTGTGATAGCACTCATCCAAACTGCTACATTGTTTGAACAGATTTCTCCGCAATCTCCGTCCATTGCTCCGATATAATCCATTGCTGGATTTGCTCCCGGAGTATTGATTTGCGGATCTATAAAGTTTGCATTCGGATTATCCAGATAAGCACAACTTGGTGAATAATTCTGTTCGATGTATTTCTCACGTTCTCCCATATAGATCGAACGAACATACATCCAGATGCGATTATCTAATGCCGTACTTGGATTAGGAAGCAAAACACCTGAAGCATCTTTAAACAAATCCGGATAGCTGCTGATCATTGTCAGAACATAATCGTAAATGCTTCCTCCAGTTCCCTGGAAGTTATTGTTCAATCCGGATAAAAAAGAACTAAAGCCTGAAGAATATAAAGGATGACCTGAAATAGGATCATTCGATACGATCATATCTCCCGAACCATTAATATAAACAGGTTGTGCAGCAGAAAGTGATGTTACACTATTAATCGTATACAAATACCCTTTCAAAGCAGAAAGCGTGACACATTTTTGATAGTGGCAATATTCCGGATGGCTTGCAATCAATGAAGTATTATTCCACCAACTGGTTTCCCAATTTGCTTCCAAATCAGCTAAACTGGTAGGATTGAAATTTCCTGATCCATCTTCTTTTACGTAGTTATGATCCCAATTAGCACTGTTTGCTCTCCAGACAGCATCGGTTTCAAACACCCAACCTCCGGGAGAAACATCTGTTTTCAACACATTCAGAAGCATGTCACACTGCGCCGGATCATCTGAAATTTCATCCATCACTCCATCTACAGATGTAGCACTCGAACATTTACTGCCAATACAATTTGCCAGATCTATTTGCTGCTGTGTTGTGAAAGCACTGGATGGACCTGTTATTGGTAATCCCAAATCTTCCCGACATTCCTGTTCATAGTATGATTGACAATCAAAGCCACAACCAGTAGTCACCACATTCAATAAATAAGAATCCAGGTAGTCATTCAAATCGGGAGCTCCGGGAAGGTTCATTCCCGTTGTAGAAATATAATTTGCTACCGCCTGCTGATCCACACGAAGCGTTTTCTGAATGCGGTATTCTCCCTGCTGGCTCAATGTAAGTGTTTTGGTTACAACTGCTAATGCAGGGTCAAAACTCGGTGAAGCACAATTCAACTGATCAGCAGAATAACGCTCTCGAATCACATTCATCGGAGAACCACTGACCGTCTGAGAATTGTAAGCCAAATCAACCAAAGATCCGTTCGGTGCAAATACACGAATTTCAAGTTCGTAAAAACACGAAGCGCAACTTGTTCCAAAATATTCTCCGATCGAATTAATCCCACCATGAACCAAGTCATATGTTAAGGTAATGGTATTCGTTCCCAGGTTCAAATGTGTGTAATCGACAACACTTTGAAGATTCCCGTTTGCATCGGTTGTAATCTGATTCATCGGCATCAAACTCGATACCGTTGTTATTGGAACTCCTGCCGGGTTGTTATCTAAAGGAACTAAATTTTGCGGCGCTTCATTCATTAAGCCAGTTGCAACAATCCTACCATATTGATCTGTATAGGTAGTAGAAGCCTGGCCATTCATATCAACCAGTACCTGTTTGTCATAATGTGATAAATCCCCCACATTCGAACCGAATAATTCCCGTAAATCCCGATCCGTTGGCTTCACATAATAAAAGTAATTCTCATGATTACCACCTATCCTGTGAGTCAGACCAAAGCCCGATCCCACTTTGGGACGCCCCAGATTATCATTGCTGACAATTCCTTGAAAATAAGGATAACCTTCTGCATTCGGGATCTGTGCTTTAAATGGATCCGTCAAATCATTATCCGAGCTATAATAACGTCCTGCCCCGCTTGCAGTTCCCATAGGAGCACTTGTTCCCAAATCAAAGTCTGATTTATCAAAGGCACCTCCGGCAGCATCGCGATGTAAGTTATTGTAATAATTCAAAGAGTTTGTATTGACCGGTGTGGGAATAACCTGAACACTTGGTCTTCCTTCATAATCATATAAACTTGCTTCTGCCACTACCTGTCCTGTGCTCTTCTGTTGAGTTAGTTGCTGACGCTCACGAAGCGATCCGTCATAATAAGTCATCGAACTCTGAGCCAATCCATTATCTGAATAAACGACATTGTACAGCCAGGTCTTCTTCGATTCAAAATCAGTAGTAATGGCCAAACTCATGTTACCACTACCCGTTTTCTTAGCATAAGACCAGGATCCATTCGAATAAACTTCTTTATTACTTGCTCCTTTAAAAACATATCCTCTGGCACGAACCCGAAAATAAAGTGTACCCTTAGGGTAAACCAAATCCAACAAATGACTGTGTCTAAAAGTTGTAATACGAACAGGCTCTCTAAAATCAAAAGGGCTTTGTGCAGTAGAATAGGTAAACTGATCCGACTCATGGATAAAAACCCATTCCACATCATATTCAATACCTCCGTCTACATGCGTCCAGCTCAACTGATTCCCATTCAGAATAGAAAGCTTAGGCCCTGTATTCGACAGCTTAACAATACGATCATTAAAAACCTGTGCCTCCAGATGAATATCTGCAAGAGGTAAATCTGCAATGGTGGCACTTACCCAGGAAGAAGATCCGCTGCTATACTTCTCTATAACCATTTGAGTAACCGACCATGTCATATTATAATCCAAAGCTTGTCCGGTAGTTTTGAAATCAGCCCAGGAAACGTAACGGGAAGTTCCACTTGGTGTAAACTCAACTGTCAAAGGCTCTTCTTGTGAAGTCTGTATATTTTTGACAGTCATTGTCAAGCGCCAGTTCGTACTCCCGACAATATCACTATGGGTATTCCGATTATAAACCAATTCCAATCGAAAACGCCGATCAACATTATGGCTTCCGGAAACCTCCATTGGCTTTAATGGATCTTCCATGAAAATTGTACTTCCCAATCCAACTCCCGATAACGGATATCGGGAACTTGTTAGTAATTCCTGCGTGTTTGCAAACAAACAGCAAAGAATCGATAATGAAAACAACAAGATCTTATTCATAGTATAGATTTGATAGGTTATTTTAATATTGAATTGACTGATTCGCTCTTTTCGATCCTGTAAGAAGCAAAATCCTCTTTCGGTATTATCTGATTATCTTTTTCAACAAAGTAAAAGTCGGTTCGCAGGATGTTCGGATCAAAGACTGGCTGCGTATTCAATGTAATTTTATTACTGACTTTCAACCCCTTCGTTCCGACAAAATCTGAGTTATAATAATAATCGATGTGTTTAAGCATGTCGCCGCTAAACCTCATTTCCACCAAATTGAAATATTGATTGGCAAATCTCAGGTAATACACCCGGTCTAATCCATCAAACGAGAAATAAACCGAATCTGCCTTCGTAACCAAAGTATCAATCTGATTCAACAACATTCCTGTTGTAACAGATTGTACACTTTTATCCAACTCTTCATTTTGAGAATACCGAATGATCCGTTCATCTTCATCAATCAAAATGGTATTTCCTTTATTGATAACAAGTTCACAGAAATTTGTCTGATAGAAATATCCGTCAGGAGTAAACAACACGCTTATTCCCCCTTCTTCTTTAAACTCACTGGTATCATTAGAAGAATAATCAACCACAAATTGAAACGTTTTCAATTGGTCCAGCTTACTATAAATTTGTTGAAATTCCTTGCTCAAATCCTGAGCAAACAACATACCTCCACAAAGAAGTGTCAACAAACAAGAAAAAAAAACTCCTTTCAACTTAATTCTTTTTAAATGAACTTCTTGACTCTTTAACTGTGATGATTCCCTTCTCCGTTTCCTGCTTCACCAAAAACAATTGTCCCTCGTCATCATAATAGAAGAATGTAGCATAGTTATTCTCATCTAATTCAGCCTCCAAACGTTGATTATCATTGTTATAAACATAGGTTTCCATGCTCGCATCACGCGGCTGAACACGTAAATCGTCAAACAGCGCATACTGAGTATAATCTCCTCCGTTTGGAAGATTCGGATCAAATACTTCATTGGTACGCGGCAGTGTAAATCTTACATATTTAGCTCCGGCAGGCATCACAAAATTGATCGTGAATTTTTGCCAGTCGTCAACGAAAGTTCCCTGAAGAATCTCTGCTTCATCACAGGTAATTGTATTTGCCGACATGACCACATTTGAAGCATTTAAAAACTCTACTTTAAATGGCGACTCAAAGTAAGTGCTGCTATTGTGAAGTGTTTGTAATGATTGAATATCTGCCGTACTGAACCATCCTGAGAATTGGTATTCTTTTCCTTCCGACAAATTAAGTCTTCTTTGAAGAAATTTAGCACCATCAACAGTTGCCACCAACAAACTTTTGTTCCCTGTATGTCCTTTCCCGGTAAATAACTCGACCGAATTAAGTGTTCCGCTCAATCCCGGATTTGGTATATTTTTCCCTAAAAACATTTCACCACGCCAGTTTCGCTGAGCTATTCCTCCAGGAATATTCAATAAGGGGTCAATTCCGCTGAATTGGAAATTCGTCTGCCCTCCTCCGGAAGTAATTGAGGTAAAGTTGGCAGCAGAAACACGAACCAAAACTTCCTGTTTCGGATAAGAAACCGGGTTGCCGCTTACAATCGTATTTAAAGCATCAATATGTAATCTTATAACGATGGAAGTATGATCCGTAGTAAAGGCAGCCGGAGCATTTGATCTTCCCGAAACTCCATCACCTGAAATTTCATACCTGTTCTCCATCAATACCGGAGTACTCGAATTTACATTGGTTGCGTAAAAATTCAAATTATTCGTTGAATTATTATCAATATCAATAAATTGAGTTGTGTATTCTTCGAAGTTCTCAAACCCGATTTCAGCATTTTTTGCATTCTCTGCTATTGCAATTGGCTCGAATCCGTTTCTTCCATACAAAGCTGCCGCATGAACATTCAAAATGTCTTTCGTTTCAATAGAAATGCTTGATGGGTTCAATAAATTAATCTGATCCGACAAACGCCATTTTGTTCCACATTCAGCTAAACCGGGAGTAGCAAGAATCTGATCGAAATCAAACAATGCTACATTATTCATAATTCCATCATGTCTCAGATCTACCTCACTGGATTGAGTACGATTGTCAACATAAATGTAGTTTCTAACCGGCTGGAAATTTCCTCCGAAACCTTTAGAATACAAAGCATTATTATACCATGTTGTCGGAATTGAATTGATTTGTCGGGTATCTTTATACCAGAACTCACCTAATTCTGATGCATCAATATTGATAACATTGTTAATTGTTCGCACTTTATAGTTCCCCAAATCTCCTGAGCGCTTATCCGAACAGGAAATAACTGTTCTGTTAATCGTAGGATTTGATAATGCTGTAATTCGAGATACCGGAGTCAGCAAGTTATTTTTTCTTCCTGATTGAATAACTACTAACTTATAGCGTTGAGACAAGGTCTGGTTCAACTCCAATCTTAAAGTCGTTGCAGTCAAATCCAAACAATATGCCACTGCTTTTGGTCTTCCGCCATCATTCGCCCCTGCCGCCGTTACCGGAACAAGCAAGATCTGATCTCCCTTCACAAATTTGCTTAAGTCAGCTGTATTTTCAAGGGTGAATGTCTGAACACCATTCGTAACACTTCCTGACGGATTCACAAATGCCTCCATTCCGATATTTCGATACGATGCTCCGGAACGATCATACACATCCTTAGCCAAAACAGAATAGCTATATACCTTATCACCATAATCATTGGTGACACTCATCAACAAAGGATTTCCTGTCAAATCATCAAACACCAGACTTTCTGTTTCCATTGTGGATCCTTTTTGAGATGCGATTATTTTTTTGACAATTCCTGATTTGGAAACGATTTTGTTAGTGACAACTGTTCCGATACGTTCTGCCTGGTAATTCATTGCCGGAATCGGATACAATAATGCCAACGGAATAAACGTTTCCACGTTGATTTCCAGATTCACAGAGGTATTTTTCTTTTCAATGTATTGCGTTCTTGGAATAAACTCAATATCTGTCGCAATAGTCGCATCCGGAAGGATTTTTGCTTTCGTCATGTCGTCTGTATTGATATCAGACAACAAAACATTCACATTGTTTTTCAGTGAGCGTGTGATGAATGTTTCTCCGGCACGATTGGTTGTTAATTTCTCTTCATCAAAATAATCATACTCAACAGTTGAAATCAACTGTTCATCGTTTGGTCCGACCAAAGCCAATTCTTTAGCTCCTTTCGGTTTACCGTGCATGTCATTCGTTTCGATGTAATATCCTTGCGTTGCTGCCATACGGAGTCTGTCAATGTTGACAAAAACAGCAGGAATAATCAAACGGGATTTTCTAAACGTTTTATCTGTTTCCAATTCGGTAACTTTCGTTATCACCGGGAAATCTTTCGCTGTATAGAATTCCTGGACACTGATTCCTCCATAATGAACAATATTGCTTCCATTAAAATTTGCTTTCTTATCCGCAGTATTTTTAGACAGAATCCGCACACTGCTATATCCCACACTAGCTCCCGGGAAAACAGATTCGTTTCCGGGTTCTTCACTATAGGTTGTTGCAACGTTCTTTGCAAGGATGTTTTTTTCTTCCCATCCTTTCACCGGATTTCTCATCGGGTTCTCATCTCCTCCGATTAATGGCTCATAAGTGGCAACTCCGGAACTCGTTTTCACTCCGTTTGCATCCGTAATATCATATTCATAAACGGTTCCATAAACAGATCCCGATTCAGTTCCCGGAGTTGTAAATGAATTCTCCCAGTTATCGTAAACAAGAATTTCTCTGACACGATGACCACCTCCGTATTTTATTTTATCCGGAGTTCTCATTCTTAAATAAGAAGTATTCAAATCGATCTCAGAAAGTCGCTTGTTTCCATTTCCATATAATGATTCAGTATAGTTTTTGAAATCACTTCCAAAACTTGCAACAGCTGAAATAAGAGAAGTTGCAATTGTTTTTGCGGTTCCCTTATTCAAATTATCCATATCTGCGCCTGCCAGATTATCCACTAAAATGTCCGGCTGATTGTAACGAATATGACGTGCACCAACTTCAGTAAACGGATGATATTGCGTATCCTTTCCATCTACTTTTAGCGGTTCCAATTCTACAAACCCCCAGAGATAATTTGATCCGTCGTAACTGGTTTCATCTACACCAATGTTTCCGACCTTGGAATATCCTGCTACCAATTCTTTTGAATCCGAAGCTTTTGTTAGATTAATATCCACTTTGAAGAACAAGTACTCTCCCGGCTTGATATACTTTCGTATTTCTTCCTGTTTCTGAGTACTGTTATATGACATCGGAATCGGTTTTTCAAGCTTGAAATAAACCCTTCTGTTTTCAGGCGGATCATTCTTATCACAAGAGATCTTATTGTCACCGGTATTTATCTGCCCGTAAGAATCTCTGTATGGTCCCATATTGGCGACCTTAAACATTTGCATTGCAACTTCATTTTGCACATATGCATATGTGTCCGATTCATATTTGATTTCATACTTTCCTCCGGAAGGTAATGCAATTGATTTCAAGTTCCACAATGATACCCGCTCATCATTCGCTGCCTTATCTAAATATGGATCATTGTATGGGTCTTCTATATTAGAGTAAGGTTTATAATTCCCCCATCTGTCTACAGCAAACTTAGAATATTGTACCTCTTGCCCTCCAACGGTCTTATAATAATCAAAAACATAAGGATTTGTAGCTCCGGATTGATTGTTACGGTAAGTAAACCAAACTTTCTCCAGAGTTAATTTACCTCCCCCTGAAGGATTATCAGGTGTTCCTTTACATAATGAATTGCTACTTGTAAAGTATTGAAAATGGCATGTTTGAATTGGTTTTGCAGCACCATTAAATACTCCGTTCGGATAACGCTCTGATTTCAGATAAACATTAATCTTATCCAATTGTTTATATGCCTTATTCGGATCACTATCAGGATCACTGCTGGATTCACCGGCAGATTGTCTGCAATCCGGACGATTTGAAACGATAAACTCGGCCACATGAGTCTTTGTCTCCACAGTAGCTACATACCATACTTCCTTTTCACCATAACTATAATTTACGGTTCCGTCCTTAAAACTAGTTTTGTATCCTCTGCTATAATTTACTCCTTTGTATGGCGATTTCCATTTGAAATTATCATGAGCTTTGAAATAGGAAAACTTTACCCAATAACCCAAATCTCCGTCAGATGGTCCTTTTGCATTATCCAGGTCCACATAGTCAGCTCCCAAAATAGAAGTCAGCAAATGTGAGTGAGCATATGAACCTTTTTCAACTGAATTGTAGTATTTACTGGTTCCTGCTACTTTATAATCTGAAGGGACAGGAATAAGCTGTGCCGAATTCACGTTTGCAGTACTTTCACTTGCCGAAAAAACGACGTCTCTTTCTTTTTTGTTCTGCGCCGGAAGAGCATAAACATATCTCATTCCTGATTCATTACGCGCAACGAAAGCACCAATCTGCGGACCGCTTAACGCTGATCTGATTCCATCATAATCTATCGCATTGGCACTATTGTATCCTGTTACGGATGCCGTATTATAATACTTCACTTTAAACTCAGGAATAACAGTCTGAGTACCATCCAAAATCATTGAATTAGTATAAGATTCAATGTCTTCTGCACGCTTTTTTCGAGTCGTTCTGGAAAAATTGGAAACAACAGTATTTCCCTGTTGATTCAGATTTTCAATTTTATAGAAACCATCATCAGCATTCAAGGCATAAGCAACAGGTTGATTACTCGCTATGACAGCTCCATAATTTGCTGTCAGATCATCGTGAGCATGTTCACCGTATTTTTGAAAGTAGACTGATTTCAACATAGAACCGTCAGCATACGAGGTATGCTGAGAAATCGGTGATTGAGGCCATGGTTTTAAGGTTGTTCCACTAAAGGAATAACCTGCATCGATTCCAAAACGAATATTGAGTGCTGCCGGAGGTGCCAAATCAATTCCAAGGTTACCTGAGTGCATTTCGGAATGTACATTCGGATCATCTGCATTTCCGATTTCTGCTCTGTAGGGACGAAAAGAACTTCCTATTCCTTGTCCTGTAACAGAATAATTATCATAAGTCAGCGTGGGAATTGCCAAGCGACGAGAATCTTTGTGAATTAACCCTTCATTCTCAACAGAAACATCTTTTACACGGAAGTCTTCTTCTTCTGAAGTTGTCGTGTTATTTTGGTAATATAAATACCCAACTCCCTTGTAATTAACCTCCTTATTCTTATTTTTCAGTTTACTCAATTCAAAACCGATGTTAAAATCTGATTTGGGAAACACACCGAAAAGATTGATTCCTGTTTTTAATACGAAGCTTCCGGCTCCTCCTCTCATTGCTTGTGGAGAAGTAATCAATACTACAGGTTTTGCAAAACTTAAACTGCTTCCTGCCCCATACATTGCACTTCTGATTTTCGTTGATCCATCATTCTGAGCAATCTTCTTGGTCAATTTGAAGCCAGCTGAAATATTTAAATCTTTTTGCCAACCACTTTGTGTAAACCCTGTTGATACACTTGCTGATTTTAAATTTCCTTTGTCATTCGAAAAACCAACCGTAACGCTCCCGGAAATACCTTCTCTGCTATCCTTTTTAATATTAAATCCAAGATCACCTGAAATGTTTGACTTACCGGTACTAACGTTTCCGTCTGTATAAATTTTCCGAACTTTTAATGAAAGTCCAAAATCTCCCGAATAACCGAAACCTCTATAGTTATTGTAATAAAAGCGAGCTCCTGCCGAAATAGTAGGAACCACATACATCGCATCAATCGGGTTAAACCCGATCAATTCCAAGGTTCCTTTCAAACCGGCTGAAACTGTCCAGTTAGGTTTTTGATCTGTTTTAATCTTAACCGTTTCCCCCTGAAAATCATCCGGAAGATTTCTCACCTGACGATTAATTGTACCCATGTTAATGTTCCAACCGAGTCCAACCCAGCTAGCTTCCTGATCCATCTGAATACCACTATGATAAGCCAGATTGACAGGATATCCTCCATTCGGGCCAGGTAAATTAAACAAGGGAATATTATAGGTGAAATCTCCCGTAAACGGATCAACCATCTGATTCGTACTGATTGGCTCAAATGACTGAACTTCCGGTTGTGACGGGCCTCCGTCTCCGGCAAATACAGCATTCAATCCCATTGAGTCAATCAATAACTGAAACACTAATAGAAAGGTTAAACCTTTAACAGCCTTTGTTTCTCTAATTTTAAGAATCATAATTGTGTTATTTTAGGAATATTTAGGTTATTCAAATGATTTATTTTAAACGGTACTATCATGTTGTTAAATACCTGATCTTTAAAAATCAATTCTTTAACGGTGTTGTCTTTATCTGTTTTATCGAACACCAAATAAATGGTCACGAATGGCGTCACGCCATAACTGTTTTCAAACTGGTAATGTAAAGGAGCAACGGTATCTTTTTCCCTCACAAGCAGAAAATCATATTTTGCAGATTCGATGAAATAGAACAGTTTGTCATTTATTTCTTCTTTCGTTTCTGAGTATTCTACAAACAAGTCTCTTCCCGATTTAGAGGTTATCCGAAATGCAAACTCCTCGTAAGTATCGTTTTCTTTATACCATTGTTTGATTTCGCCCTTATTATTTACTTCCTTTCGATCGATCGCACCAAGTAATCTAAGCTCTGTCGGGTTATATTTGATTTGGTAGCTGAGTCCTTCATAGTCCGTTGAAGAAACCAAAGACTGATAATGTGATTTATACCATTCTTTAAAGCCTTCTACACTACCCGTTTTTTCTTTCGTCAAAAAAGCAAGACATGGAAAACCCATTAACAATATGATCAATGTGCTTCTCACTATTATTTATGTGTTTTCATGTAGTCCAATACATCTTCAGTAATATCGCAGCGATCTGATGCAAACATGATATTACCATCTCCTTTTGCTCCCAGAACAAAATCAATTCCTTTCTTCTTTCCGTATTCCGCCAAAATCCGGTTGATTTCCCCCCAGATAATCTCATCCAGTTTCTTCGACTTTTCCTGATATTCGGCAGTCAGCTCTTCTTGCTTCACCAGCAGTTCATCTTCCAATTCTTTGATAAATGACGCTTCGGCACCGGAAGCTTTATAATCCCGGATGTCTTTTTGAATATTTGCCAGCTGAGCATTGCTTTTTGTTTCCAAATCCTTCAGATCCTTTTGGAATTTTTGATAATAGGACGATTCCAGATACAATTTGTTCATCGACACAAAACGAACCGAATCACTGCCTTTTATAAAAAAGCCCACTAAACCTCCGACAACCAACAGCAAGAGCATCACAATGCCCAACAAAAAACCCTTTTTCATTAACTATTTACAACTTTAAATTTCAAATATTCTTTTCTTCCGCTGCTATCAGTCAGTTCCATTAAATAAACATTTCCCATTACCAACCCCACAGAATTCAGATTAATGCTAATCCAATTCGTATTGGAATCCTTCGTAATAAGCATCAAAAACAGAGGGGAATCATCCGTTAGACATTTAATAGTGTAGTTCAGATATCCATCAGAATCGAAATAATCTTTATATCTAATTCTCAAAGTTTTATCCGAGTTGCGCAGATCAGCAATTTCCGGCCCCACCACATCCTTCGGAACATAAAACAAATTCGTATTCGTACCACAATTGGTCGATGTCAAGCTCATGCTTAATGAAGGTTTTGTTCCCGCACCATCCGACGAATAAAACTGCATCATCGTATTCGATCCTTCGTAGAACGTCAATTGCATATGACAACCGTAGTTTTGGGTATTATTCAATTTCCAGCTGTTAATCAAACTGGCAATATTTACAGTTGAATTCGCATTTCCAGCTGCAGTTCCTGTAATTGTAACCATCGGAGAGGTAAGTGAAGCAGGTTTATTGCTAAAAGCAACCGACATTTCTCTCCATTGCTCATTGACATACTTTAAGTAGGAAGTATTTGGTCTATCAGTAGGTGCATGTCCATTTCCAGAAAGTGTCAGATTAGCAGAATTAACCGTTAAATTCGGATCGAACCAAAGTCTGAATCGCAGTAAGCTTTCATACAATACACCTGTCTGCTCTGCAGCAGTAAGTGTGAGACTTGCTCCGATATTTCGCTGAGAATTAAACACAGCTGTATTTCCGGAACCGGATGTATAATTGTAAAATGCTGCATCGTCAATATAATCACTGTTCCCGGGATTAAACACAACACTTACAGTAGCACATTTCACTCCGATAATGAATGCATAATACATCACATCACTCGGGTCAGTTCCGGTTACTTTCAATCCATACCAACCATATTTCACACCACTCAGGTTCAATGTCGTAGCAATCGAAGTTGTTAAATCCGTGGAACTAAACCACTGATATGTCTTACTAGCTGAAGATCCGTTTGCAATCGTTGGAGAGATTGAACCATCTGCAGAAGTTGTTGTAGTAGCCTGAACAATGGTTGCTCCACTCACCGACATAGGAATGTAATAGCTGACTTCTAATCTTGGAACCAAAAAAGCAGAAAGGGAAGCTGTTGATTCTTTTGAATGATACACCGCAGGTGTTAAAACTCCAGTCTCCGGATTTCTTCTGATTCTCCACCCATGATTCGGGATTCGTTGTTCAACAAGCCCCTGAAGCTGAGCCTTTACATCGAATTCACGATAATAAAAGGTTCCTAAAAAAGTTGACTGAGGCACCAAATTGGAAGTTGTAACTGTACCTCCAAGAGTATTGTTTGAAATTCCTGTATTATGAGTGATTGTACCTTCAGCCCATGTAGTATTTGCTAAATCCACATACAACTCATTAGAATTTGATGCTGCAATAGGTTCAGTACCTTTTGAACTTAAGCGCAATTTAGCGGAAGTAATAATCGCATTAGTCGGAATCGTTGATAAATCAAATTTCAGAAACGATCTTAAAGCTGCATACGTAACCGTCGGCATAAGAGTATTCAGTGAACTTGTGATAACCAAAGAATCTGCCGCTCCAAAATTCACCCCTGCCCCGGTACCACTTTTTGTATAAGTATCTTCAGTTGAATAGAGAGATGTAGAAACAATGCTTTGTCCAAACGAGAAGCCCGTGACTAATAGCAAAAACAGTAATAAAACCCCGTGATTTTTTCCTTTCATAAGTAGTCTGAAATTAATTAGGTAGATAATTCAAGGTTAATGAGTTTAAATAATTCATCTCGGTATTCTGAGCCTCAATAAAAACAACATATGTTTTGTCCTTATTCAGGTTAGGAAATTGAATCAATACTGTTTGATCTGTAAGCAAACCTTGTGAAATAATCTCGGCGCGGGATCCGTAAAAAACAAAATCAGGATTTTCAGAAGCACCTTGCGAAACGCGAATGGTTAAGGCGCCTAAATCACTTGCATCATTCAATTGAATCTTTACTTGTAAAGAACCTTGAGTTGTATGAACTGAATCTGAAACAACAAGAGTTGAATCAGAAATGAAAGCTATTTCTCCTGAAATAGTCTCTAACTGAGAATAGGTGGTAGTACATATTAATAGTACAAGCCCCAAAAGGCAGTTTTTCATAAGAGTGACCAAATAATTAGATTAAATCGCGATTTTAAACGATGAAGAACAACATCTAAAATCGGGGTCAAATATAATTAAGCTTTTCATATAAAATACTAATTTTGAAAAAAAAACAAAAGATGTTTCAATCAACTAGTTCAACCATCTTAAAATCACTTAAACAGTGTTTAATCATTAGTTTATTGTCCATTTATCCAGTTATTGGAAAGGCTCAGAAATTTGAGATTGAGAACAAATTCCACATCAAACAAGACAATAAATCCATTGTTTTTCACGTACTTGACACGGATGACAGCCAATTAAAAAAGCACAATCCCGAAAAGATTTATTTTTGGTTTAAGTCTCAGAAAATTCTCACCACTCAGGGCGGAAGCTCAGGAAGTTTATTGAATGGTCAATACGAATCTTTCTATAAAAACAATCAACTGGCTGAAAGGGGCGTTTTCAAAAAAGGATTGAAGGATGGCATCTGGAAATTCTGGAGCGAAAAAGGAATATTGATCCACCAGGAAAAATGGTCTCGCGGAACCCGGACAGGAAAACAACTTTATTATAGCCCGGAAGGAATTATTCAAAAAACGGTGATCAATAAATCCAACCGGACTCAAATTATTTCACAGGACACCACGATTGTCAAAACAAAAAAAACGGTCACAACAACCATCAATGATTCATTGGGACGATTGATTTCTCAACAGCGTCTCGAAAACGGGCAGCTTGACGGAACACAGATCGTGGCAGGCGCTGATGGCAAACTGGTGAAAAGCACTTATAAAAAAGGTGAATTGGTTCCTGAAAAGGAAAAGAAACAAAAGGATTCCAAGACCAGCACGGAGAATACAACCACGGAAAAGAAATCCTTCAAAGAGAAAATGGGTACGTTTTGGGAAAAGCTGAAGTTCTGGAAGAAATTCAAGAAAAAAGAAAAATCCACTGAGCCACAAGCCGATAAAAAGAGTAAAAAAGCAAAAGAATCCGGGCAGCCGAAAGAAAAGAAGAAACGCAAAGAATGATTCGCGCTTCTGCAATATCATATGCTATTGTATTTGCTTTGTTTATAGGGCTTATCGCATCCAGCGTATTTTTTATTTTCAGCGCACAGAAACGAATCGAGGTGATTCACACTTCACAGGAACATCTCCTGCTTGATTCCTATTACGGAATTCAACTGGGGCTTCAACAGGTAAAAGTGAACGACTCGCTTCAGTACATTCATCCCAGCGGAGACACGAGCCTCATTCGCAAATTTCTATGGGGATCCTATTACCTGGTAACAACCGTAACGACCAAAAACAACCGCAGTTTCAAACGATCGGCTCTGGTTGGAAGCGAATTTCAGCCATCGATTCCATCTTTTGTTTTGAGAAGCGGTTCCGACGGATTGAAAGTTGCCGGTGCAACAAGGCTGGAAGGTGCTGTGTATGTTCCCAGCAAACGCGTAGATCTGGCATACATCGGCGGGAAAAACTATACCAATTCTCAAGTCGTTTTCGGACAGATCAACGATATAAAAGATCTGAAGCTCAATCTCTCCAAGGATTTCGAAAATGTTTCTCCTCAAAATTTCGTTGGAAACCTGCGCCCCACTCCATTTTTGTTTCAGGACACAACAGTGAGTTTTTTATCGGAAGGAATTTACTTCCAGTCGTTGGATCCCATTCATATAAAAACAAAACTGAAAGGGAAAATTGTTGTTCACAGCTTTGATTCTTTAGTGATTTATCCGGAAGCCCAATTAAGTAATATCATTCTTATTGCACCTAAAATCTACATCAAACAAGGATTTACGGGAACACTTCAGGCACTGGCATCCGAGAAAATCATATTGGAAGAATCCGTTACGCTGAGTTATCCCAGCACACTGATCTTAAACGAAAAAAATTCGAGCACTTCAGAAGATCTTCATACGATTCACCTCGGAATAAACAGTTCTGTATTGGGAGGAATTCTGATAACGACACAACAATTTGATTTCAGGCGTCAGCCCAAACTCATGATCGAAAAAGAGGCCCTGGTAGCCGGAATTGTTTTTAATGCCGGAGTCACGGAAACGTATGGCAGCGTGATCGGCAGTTTAAATACATCCTCTACGTTGACGAAAACGGGAGGCGGTTCTTATACCGATCATTTGTTGGATGCACTTATTTCAACCAAACGTTTGCCAAAAGATTTTATTTGTCCGTCGTGGTTTGAGTTGTTTGCCTACACCCGTAAAAAAGTTATTTCATGCGAATCAAAAAGTTAAAAGCTTCCAGTATCGCTGAAATAGCGATTGCCCTGTCGATCATTGCCATTTGTTTTGCATTGGCTTCCAGGCTTTTTATCCAAAGCGCCCGGTCAACGGTTCAGTTTCAGGAAGTGATCGAACAATCCGAATTTCAATCGGTGTTGTTTACAAACTATTCCTTAGATTCGAACACGTATGATTTCAAACAATGGAACGATCAGTTGACAAGTATTGAAATCGTAACAGAGCGAAAAGACTCGACCAAAAAAGAAACCTTTCACCTGAAGAACAGCATTCAAACCAAATGGACACAGGAATTTATCTGGCCTGAAAAGTAATGAGAAAGTCATTTAGCGACATAGCAGCATTTTCCATTCTGGAATTAGCCATCGTGCTTTCCTTAACAGGTTTGTTCATTTCCTTATTTTTCCTGTCCGTCAATAGTTTCAATAAAACCATGCAGCAGGAAATCACCATTAAGGGTGAGTTGAATAGCTTCTTCCAGTTTCGTTCCAATTTCTGGCAGGATCTGGAAAAGGCCGATTCGTTTCAATTGTCCAAAGATCAGCTCATTTGTTTCCATGCCTCCATTCCGATCGTTTACACGATTACAGATGAGAAATTAAGTCGTCATCACAAGGATCACCATACTTTATTTGAAATCAGCGCGCTTTCTATCGAAAAAACGACTTTGAACAATCATGAATTGGTGGAGTTTAAACTGGAATGGAAAAACACTCCGTTTTCATTGAAATATCCGCTTCAAAAGCAAAATTCCAATTATATAAATACCTATTTCAGCAAAAAATTATGGAAGGAGTAAGCAAAACGAGTTTTTTTAAAAAGGATATCGTTTTGGGAAAACCGCTAAACGATAAATTCAAAGAACGCTTTTACGGGGAGTTCGCAACATTGATCGAAAGTGGAATCGATATGAGAAGAGCTTTGCAGCTGATCATTGATGAGCAGGAGAAAAAAGTTGCCAAAGAAAAGATCGAAACCATGCTGGATGATTTGATCAAAGGAAACTCACTGTCGGAAACCATGGAGAAATCCGGGAATTTTACTCCTTACGAATATCAGAGTATCCGCATCGGAGAAGAATCCGGAAGGTTGAAAAACGTCCTTTTTTCCCTGTCGAACTATTTTGATTCGAAAGTAAAATTGAAGCGGCAGCTGGTCAGTGTTTTCACTTATCCTGCATTTGTATTTTCAATTACGGTCGGCGTACTCTATTTCATGTTGAACTTCGTGGTTCCGATGTTTAAGGATGTTTTCAAGCAATTCGGACAGGAACTCCCATGGCTGACGCTGAAAATTGTCTGGCTCTCCGAAAATTTCGGCAGTTTCTTTTTTTACTTTCTGCTGGCCGCAGGCGGAATCGGATCTTACCTTTATTCCCAAAGAAATGAAGACTGGTTTCGGAAAGCAAGCGGTACTTTTGTACTCAAAATTCCGGTCTTCGGAAAATTGATCCAAAAAATATACATCGCCCGTTTTTGTCAGAGTATGGCTTTGCTTCTGGAAGCAAAAACTCCTTTGGTAAAAGCATTGGATCTGGTTTCGGAAATGATCCGCTTCTACCCGATGCAGCAGATGATTTTGGCAACTAAAAAAGAAATTCTGGCAGGAAATTCATTACATGAAGGACTTAGTCAGTTTGAAATTCTGGATAAAAGATTAATTTCGTTGATTAAAATCGCCGAGGAAATCAATCAATTGGACCAAACATTCCAGCGTTTAACAGTGCAATACAACGAAGAAATAGAATATCGGACAAAGATGATCGGAACCATCATTGAACCGGCCATCATTGTGATAATCGGAGGAATCGTAGGAATCATCATGGTTTCCATGTATTTGCCGATGTTTAACCTAAGTAATGTCATTAAATAGATGAAATTGAAAAAACATAAAAAACTGAAAGCATTCTCCCTTGCCGAGATTCTGATCGTTTTGGCCATTATGGGGATTTTATTGATGCTGGTAATTCCGAATCAAAGCGGTATTGCTACTCGTACCAAAAGTATGGAAGCACAGCAGGAATTGAGAATGATCCACAACCTGCAGTATGCCTATTTTCTGCAATACTCGAAGTATTCGATGGATACCAAAGAACTCAATTACATCCCACACAAACTGATCACCGAAAACGGAACGGCACTTTACCGTATTTCAATACTGGAAGCTTCTCCTACCGGGTTTAAAGCAAAAGCTGAGGCCGTGCAGGATTTCAACGGAGACGGGAAATACAATATTTGGGAAATCGATCAGGAAGGTCAGCCTAAAGAAACACAAACAGATTAACCGGATGTTCATTTTCGCTCTCATAGCAGTTTTGATAACAATTATCTACCAGGATTTCCGCTACCGGGAAATCTGGTGGTTCACTCCGCCCCTGCTTTTCATCAGCGGATTGATTTATCAGTGGAAATTGCTCAATTGGGAACACTTCTTTTTCAACATTCTGTTTATCAGTTTTGTTGTCAGTTTTCTGGTGGTTTACGTCCGGATTCGTTTCAGTTCAAAAAGTTTACTCAAAGATTATTTCGGATTGGGAGACGTATTGGTATTATTCGCACTTACACCTTTATTTGCCTTTCCGTTTTTTATCTATTTTTTCACTTTCAGCACCATTATCAGTTTAATCGGCTTCTTTCTGGTTTCGGTTTTCAAAGCTCAGAAATCCATTCCTTATGCCGGTTACATTTCTTTCTGTACGATCGTTTTTCTGATCCTCATGGAGTTCAAACTCGCACCAATCTTAAGTGAATTATGAGTGAAGTGAACAACATATCCGTTTCTGCAGAATTGCAGCAGGTTATTCCATCCGATCTGGCATGGCATTATCGCGTTATTCCGCAGGAAATTACGGAGGAACTGGCGAAGTTTCACGTTGACAACACTCAGAATTTAAACACGGTTGCCGAAGAACTCACAGCTTTACTGGGTAAGAATGTAGAATTGATTCCTGAAAAGTCTGACGTCATTCAACGTTCATTGGGGAAATTCTTCCGGAGAGCCAATCAGGAAAAGCAGTTGGTTTTCAATGCCAATACCGATTTTGTTGACCGGATTATTCAGGATGCAAACCATTTGGGAAGCAGTGATATTCATATCGAAATTTACGAAGACCGGGCGCGTGTCAGAATCCGGATCGACGGGCATCTGATCGAGCGGTACTCCATCGACAAAACAGAATATTCGGAATTGATCAATAAAGTTAAGATCCGTTCCAACCTCGATATTTCAGAGAAGCGGCTTCCGCAAGACGGACGGATTCAATATCAGAATTTCGATATCCGTGTTTCGATTCTACCTACTCTTCACGGAGAAAAAATCGTGATGCGTATTTTGGGGAAAGATGCTTCATCGATTCAAATTACGCAATTGGGGTTGACAGACAATGATCTGAGAAATTACCTCGAGGGAATCAAAAAACCACATGGAATTGTGCTGATCAGCGGGCCTACAGGTTCGGGAAAAACAACCACTCTGTACGCAACCCTGAAACAGCTGAACGATGAAAAACGAAACATTGTAACGGTCGAAGATCCGATCGAATATACGTTGGAAGGAATCAATCAGGTTCAGTTGAAAGAACAGATCGGGCTGACATTTGCAAGCGCGCTCCGTTCGTTTTTGAGACAGGATCCGGACGTGATTATGCTTGGAGAAATCCGGGATGGTGAAACTGCTCAGATGGCTATCCGTGCAGCCTTAACCGGTCACCTGGTCTTGTCAACGATTCACACGAATTCTGCCTGGGGAACCATTTCCAGGTTGATCGATATGGGAGTTCCTTCCTTTTTGATTGCGAGCACCATTAATACTTCCGTGGCACAGCGGCTTCTGCGCAAGCTTTGTGTGACATGCAAACAGGAGGTGGAAACGTCTCCTCTCGACTGGCCCAGAAGCTTCAATCCGGAAAACATTCCCGCAAAAGTATTTGAAGCAGTTGGCTGTGACGATTGTCATTTTACGGGTTACAAAGGCCGGACGGCTATTTATGAAGTCATTCCGATTGATTTTGAATTGTCCGAAAGCATTAAAAACAATGACTCTACCGTTGAAGAAAAATTGATTGAAAGAGATATTATCACCTTGAACAAACAAGCACTTGAATTAATAAAATCCGGAGTTACTTCCCTGGAAGAAGCTTATCCGATATTAACTGAAATCTAAATGAAAAAACACCTTCTGATACTTTTCCTCTTCGGCACCATCATGCTGCATCATCAGGTGAGGGCTCAAAACTTCACTGAACCTTTGCTGCGTGAAAAACTGGATAGTCTGAGCAAACAATCGAAAGGGCTGAATAATACTTTTCAGTTGAATGTTTCGGGCTTGCCACTTTCGGAATTAGTGAACTCCATTGCGCTTGAAAACAATCTGAATATCAGCATTGATCCGGTATTGAACACTGCCGTTTCTTACAACTTTTTTGATGCGCAGGTCAAAGACGTGTTGGTATTCCTATACGAGCATTTCGACATTGAGTACCGCTTCGTGGGGAACATTCTTGCAATCACCAAACGGGAACTAAAGAAAGAAGCTCCGCAGCCGAAAATCGAGAAGAAGATCGATGTGAAGTACAATCCTTCCAATGAGTTTTTATCCGTGGATTTAAAGAATGACAGTCTTTTCAGAGTTATGAAGGAAATCAGTTCCTTAAGCGGAAAGAACATTGTCATTGCTCCGGATGTCAGAGACAAACCCATTACCGGATATTTCCTGAACAGACCTTTCGATCAGGTGGTTGCAATGACTGCCAAAGCCAACGGACTGGAAAGTTCCGTGGATGAAAACGGAATTACTTATGTTTTTGCGTCAAACAAAACGGACAAAATTAACAATCCTGCAAATCAGAACGGAGGATTCAGACCTGCAAGCGATTTTGAGCAAACCGGAGTTCAGATCAAGAAAAATGAATTCGGAACCCTGGATATTATTGCCAACAATGCTGATATCTCCGATATCATTAAGTTTTCGGCACAAGAACTTTTGACTCCTTATTTCTTCTACAACAAACCGGACGGAAAAGCCAGTTTTCAACTTCAGGACGTTACTTTCCCTGAAGTGCTGAATCTGCTCTTCGTTGGAACGAAATATGCTTACCGGGAAGACAACAAATTATTCCTGATCGGGGAAAACAAATCAGAAGGAATCCGTGTAACGGAAGTGATCCGTATGGAAAACCGTACGATTGAAAATGTGAAAACTTCAATACCAAAAGAACTCACACAGGATTTGGACGTAAATGAATTCCCGGAACTGAATGCCCTGATCGTAACCGGTCCTGCAAGAAAAGTTTCCGAATTAAAAGCCTTTCTTTCTTCCATTGACATCGTAGTTCCTTTGGTACAGATTGATGTGATGATCCTGATTTCGGATCGAAGCAGCACGGTTACTTCCGGTGTTGAAATGGGATTAGGCAGTAAACCTACAGTTACCAGCGGAACGGTTTTCCCAACGCTGGATGTGAAGCTGGGAGCAAATGCCCTGAACAATATTCTGAATGCCATCAACGGTTTCGGAGTTGTGAATCTGGGAGCAGTAACTGAAAACTTCTTCATGTCGCTTCAGTTACTTGAATCCAACGGAATGATCGACGTGGAAAGCACTCCAAAAATCACCACTTTGAGCAGCCATTTGGCAACAGTCTCGATCGGTCAAACAACATATTATCAGGAACAACAGGTCAATTACCAGAACACGGTTGTCAATCAGGGAGTACTCACTTCCAAAATCTGGAAATCCGTGGATGCGAATCTGACCGTGAAAATCAAGCCTTTCGTTTCTTCCGACGGAAATGTAACGATGGAAATTACGCTGACAAACGATGATTTCGACGGAAGCCGCGTTGATTTGACCGCTCCGCCAAATGCCACCAAGCAAACTTTCGAATCCATGATCCGGGTTCAAAACGGAGACGTGGTATTATTGGGTGGTTTGGATAAAAAACAAAACAACGACAGCGGAAAAGGAGTTCCTTTACTTTCACGCGTTCCGGTGATCAAATGGTTGTTCAGCAGCAGAAGCAAAGCGAAAAGAAAATATAAATTGCATATCATTGTCCGTCCAACGGTTACGTATTAATGAGAAATCCATTCAAAAATAGCGGTCCTCAAAAGTTCAACTTCATTTCGATTCATCATCAATCGAACGGAAGTCTGTTTCAGTATGCCTGTATCGATGAAACATCTACTGCGCAGCAATTGGACAGCTATGAATCAATGGAAGAAATTCTCAAAAAAGCAACGAAAACAATTCCATTCATCATTCATATCCGCGGAGCAGGTGTTTTGGCCAGAAGCGTTGAAAACGTGCCGAATTACAAGGAACGTCTGCTTGTTTCCGGACGGGAAGATGAGTTCTATTTCAACAGTTACGAACGATCCGGATCTATTTTGGTTTCCTTTGCCCGCAAGAATGTCGTGGATGACTTTTTAAGTCCGATCGAAGCCGTTAAAGGATTTATCTGGGGAATTTACATCGGGCCAGCTGTTTTGCCCTTCAAGATGGAAAATCCCACCAGCATTCAATCGGATTACGTGGTATCTTTTCCTTCCAAAGAACAGGTCACATTGACTAAAAATGAGCAGGAGCTTTCCGAGAAGCACATTCAAAGCAGCTACCTCGAGGCCATTATCAATGAGTTGTTTCAGAAACACACCCGCGACGATGTATTCCATCAGGGAATTCCGGAAGAAGTACTGAATCAGACAAAATCCAATTACAAGGATTATTCCCGCTTCAAAGTCATCAGCTTAAGTATTCTGGCTTTCTTTCTGATTACCTTGACCGGAAATTACTTCTATATCAATCACCTCAATCAGGTAGCGGCAGATTATGAACAGGAAATTTCCGGATATCAGGATAATTTTGCCATCATCGACCGTATCAAACAGGAAAAACAGCGCAAACTGGTCTTGTTTCAAAATTCCGGAATTCAATCCGGTAATCTCTTGTCTTACTATTCGGATGATATCGGAGTAACTGTTCCTAAAAACATTCAGTTTACCGAAATGGAATTGTTTCCGCTGATTCAACCGCTGAAACCCAAGCACAAGGTCGAAACGGACAATTCAAAGATTACGATTCACGGTCTCACGGCCAACAGCAAAGTTCTGGACGATTGGATGGAAGATCTGGAAAAAAAAGAATGGATTCAGAGTGTGGAGGTTATCAATTATTCCCGATTGAATGATAAGAATTCACTCTTTCACATTATTATACACATACGGCAATGACCTTATTTGAAAAATACAGCTATAAACAAAAAAACTTCGCGTTACTGGTGATCGCGGTGTTGTTGTTTGCCGTATCCTACAAACGGGCATTCAGTAAAACCATCGAAACCAATACGTATATCAACGAATTGGAGATCAAAAAACAGGAGGCTTTGAATTCTCAAAAGGAAATTCGCCAGCTTCAAAAAAATGTTTCGCAGCTCAACAAATTGCTTGGGAAAGAAAATGTTTCGGTAGAACAGGTACAACAAGGATTTCTCAATTTTCTGGCACGTAAATCTTCTAAAATACAAGTCAAGCAAATTGATGAAGTTTATGGTTTTGAGCATCCCGATTTTAAAATCAATACCTTTAAGATTGAATTGCAGGGAGACTTCATTTCGGTTTTGAAATTCATCAACGAACTGGAACAGTCTTTTGATGATGCCCGTCTGATTCATTTTGAAATGAATTCAGAAAAAGACCTTGTTACGAATAAAACAGATTTAACAACAACCTTATTAATTCAGAATTATGTCCAGAAAGTATATCAATAAGCTGTTACTGCTTTTTATTTCTCTCAGCATTTTCGGATGCAAGGATTTTATTGAGAAAAACATTTCGGATGAAACTCCGGTATTGATTCTTCCTGCAAATCAGGATACGATTCCTGCAAATCCGGTCCATATCAAATGGGAAGAGCTGGAAGGAGCAACCAAATACCATATTGAAATTGTGAGTCCTTCGTTCACAAACATTCAAAGTTATCCGCTGGATTCCGTTGTTGCCGGAACCAATTTCTTTTTCGGACTGGACTCTGCCCAATATGAGATTCGAATCACAGCCGTGAATGCGGGATACAAATCAAAACCATCTGATATTAAACGTTTTTGGGTAGGAACTTCTGCCGGAAATTCCAATTCACAAATCTCGCTACTTAGTCCTTTGGCTGGAGAATATTTCAATGAAGATTTTGAAGGTAAATTCAAATGGAGTCCTCTCACGTCTGTAGCTGTTTCAAGTTACACTTTTGAATTACATAAAACGAACTCATTTGCCGGAGCAAATGTGATTCCACCCATAGATCAATTGGGAATAACTGATATAACTATTCCCGAAGCTGCCGGGTCAGAACTTACTGAGGGACCATATTGCTGGGGAGCCAAAGCATTTCTTACGGATGGGACTGAGATCAATTTCTCCAAACGTGTTTTCTATATTGACAAAACCGTTCCTCCGGGATTTGCAGCTCTTTCCGCTCCGGCAAATAACTCAACCGTAACAAATGGTTCTGCTTTCTCCTGGACAATTCCTACAGATCAGGGAAATATTCAGTCTCCCAGAACATCCCGTATCGAAATAGCAACTGATGCGGCTTTTACCAACATTGTTCAGACTGTTCCCAATTTGACAGCAAACACTGCGAATGTAACATTCAGCAACGGAAGCGGAACGTATTACTGGCGAGTAATCGTAAGTGATGTAGCCGGGAATCAGGGCGCAATACCAACTACTTATTTCAGCGTCATCATTCAGTGAAAAACAAGCGTTTTACATATGTCTTAATTGCAGTTGTAGGTTTTATCTACTTCAAGTTGTTTGTGCGAATCAGTTCCAATATTGGGGATGATTCAAGCATCCCTGCTCCTCTTACGGACAAGCTTCAGGTAGAAAACATCAAACCCAAGAAAGATTTTCATTTAAGAGCAAATTACCCGGATCCGTTTTTGAAAAACTCAGGAATGAGTACAACGCCTCAATCGCCCAATCTCAATGCTCTCAATGAGAATATCCCGAAACCGCCACCTCCGAAAAAGGAAAAGCCGATTGTTTACTGGCCTGCCATCAAATACTTCGGAATTGTGCAGAAAACAAGTTCAAAGAAACCCCGGGCACTTATTTCTGTTGACGGAATCATGTATAAGATTTACCCGAATGAGGAATTGTTTGACGGATTGACGGTAAAATCCATTAAGCGGGAAAGTATTGTGATTGCATTTCAGAAGGAGGTAAAGACGATTGCCTTGAATTGATTTAGGGGTGGTTTTGTAAAAGGTACTGTACGAAAACGTAGGTGATGTATTATTTCCAGCAGATTACGCAGAGGGGCGTAGATTTAATTTACATACTATCTGTGGGAAATTTCAAAAATCACTTAAACTCCCGGACATTATTTTGTAAAAAACACACTTCAAAAGACGGATAGATATCATCTATTAGCCCAACAGGAATAAGGGGTTTCCTATAAAACGTAACCCAAAGTAATGAACCAGGAAAGTCCGGAAAGTCCTCCGATTTTATTCGAATACGGTGTCAGATTGTTTTGATTTCGCGGTCCGAACCAGGTTTTCTGCCATTTATCTTTTGTGAGATCGTATCCGTATTCAGCAACAATGGACAAGGCCACTGGTCCCATTCTCACTTTCGGCTGAATGGAAATTTTCGGAGCAAAGTACAGATTCCGCTGATGAAGCCCGGGATTGGTCAATAAAATGCGTCCTGCATCAAATCCAAAATTAAAAACCAGATCAAAATACTTACTATTCGGAAAGGCATCCAACCCCAAAAAGGTCAATCCGAAATTGAATCCTCCCGACTTTGCCGTCAAGCTGTCATTGATAGAAATGCGTTGAGGCAGATAAGCCACAATTTGCAAATTTCCGATAAAGAACTTCCCTCTCGTATCAATCGAATCTCCCAGAACTGTAATCCCCGCTCCTACATACTGCAAAGGCTGAGACCATTGAAAATCGGAAAAAGTGCTGTATTTCTGTCTCACTTCTGCCCCGAACATCGGGCGATTTAAAGTACGGAAACCATAAATCAGATCCGCAGAAGAGATCTGCTGACGATTTCGCTGACCAAAAAGCGTCAGGAAAGAGCAACACAACAAAACGGTGACTAAGTATTTCACGATTTAAAAGTACGGAAAAGTTTCCTTTGCATTTCATATCAGAGCAGTGATTTACTTCAGAAAACTCAATCCTTCAAATCCAAAAGGCAGTGCTCAACGAAAGGCCATCGAACTCAAATCTTATAGAACAATAATCCTGATTGAAATCACAAAACTCACAACTCGTAAAGACTCTTAATTGCAATGTTTCAATAGCAAATTATCAACTTCCGCACCATGATCCGAGGAAAAATTCAACTCTTTTGCTTTTTTCAAATAAGTGCAGGCTTTCACAATATCATCACTATCAATTGCTATTATTGCAAGATTTCGATAGGCATATGAGTTTCCAGGATTCAGCTTTAGTGATTTCCAGATCATTTCTTCACCTTCTTTGGAATTTCCCAATTTGTGTTTGATTAATCCATAATTATTGAGGATTATAAAATCCTTTTCATCATAGATTTGCTTGTAAATTAAATCCGCTTCACGATATCTTCCAAGCATGGAATAGCAATAAGCGATATTAACACTAATATTCAATTTCGGATTTAACTTCTGAGCCTTCAGCATATCATTCAAAGCATCATCATATTCATTCAGGATAAATGAAATTTCCTGTCTTTTGATATAATAAAGCCAATCTGTAGAATCAATTGAAATAGCCGCTGTAAAAACATCTTTTGCCTCATTAAACCTAGACTGAAAATACAACAACTGTCCTTTATTAAAATAAGCATCTGCTGAAGCCGGAAATTCATCTATTGCCTGATCATAATAATAAAAAGCACTATCGATTTGATTCAACTCACGATAGCAACTTCCTAAATTTGTCAGCGACATCTCTTGCTCTTCGTCAAGGATTCCTCGTCTGACAATTTCCAAAAATCCTTTTTTTGCTACTTCAAATTTTTCCATTTTAAAATAACAGCTGGCAATCCAAAATTTGACCCTGGCAGAATTATTTTGCTCTGATTCTTTGTTAAACGATTTAAGGGCACCTTTATAATCTCCGTTGCTAAACATTTCTGCTCCCTTTGTAATCAATTTAGATTCCTGAGCAAAAGAAAAAAAACTAAAGGCGATAAAAAGTAATGGTGTAAGTTGTTGAAACATCATAAAAATAATCTGTAATGATATTACAAAGGTAAAAAACTCAGGAAAAATTAAGGATGTATTGTAAGAGATACGTTTAATATGTAATCTCCCTACTCAAAAAAATTGAATATTTCGCCTATAAACACCACTCAACATTTTTTGGATTTAACAAATCACTTTTGTAACTTGGATACAATTCGCTATCACTTATACTTCATAACTCAAGTGTGTAAGCCTGTATCTGGTATCATGTTTATTATGTCAAATCATAAAACATCAGAGTTATGAAAAATCTATTTCTTTTAATTACTGTAGTTATTAGCAGCATTGCTCCATTAGCAGCTCAAGTGAAGATCGGGGACAATCCCAATACCATCAACGCCAATTCCATGTTGGAGCTTGAAAGTACCAATAAAGGTTTTTTACCTCCGAGAGTGGCGCTGAACAGCTACACAAGTACAGCTCCAATGACCGCCACAGTTGCCGAAGGAACACTGGTTTACAGTGACGGTGGAACACTTCCAGACGGATACTATTACTGGAATTCTGCCAGATGGGTTATGCTTCGAATAGGAAGGGACAATTATGTCCTTGTAAAATCAGTTGCTGATCTTCCTGCTCCGGTAGCAGGTGTCATCACCCTTGTAAGCGGGATCGAATACGAAATCAATGGAACCATTACACTCACAACCCCAATCAATCTGAATGGCTGTACTGTAAAAGGAGACGATTCTTCCAATGACAAACTCGTTTATACCGGCGCAGGTTCGCTGTTTACAGGCGATAAAACGGGAAACCTGCGTTTCCTTACCCTGACAGCAGCTTCCGGAAGTATTTTCAATATCAACGCTTTGGCAACTGCTCAGAACATGCTTGTCCAAAATTGCTTTATTCTGGGATGCAGCAGTGTCGGAACCATTACTGGCGTGGGCGGAACGGTTTTCTTTTCAACTGTCGCTTACTTCTCCAACACGAACGGAATTACGTTTCAAAATGACAACAACGTAGTACTGAACAACATGCTTTGGGATGCATCCAACTCCAATATTTACGAACGTTTTATCGGGACTTTTAACGTCATTCAACTACTTGGCGGCGATCGGCTTACAACTTCCGTAAACTCTGCAACTGCGCTTCATATCAGTGGAATCACAAGTATTAATGCAGGATCTGCCAAAGTAATCATGTTTGTAGGTACAGGAACCTATGTAACCGGAACTTTTACCAATGCATGGGAAGTTGAAGCGACTGGTTTAAACACGCAGAAAGACGGTGTTGCCGGAGGAAACATGTACGTCACCGTGCCGGTTGCCACAACCTTTGCCTCTGCAGGTGTAGCAGTAAAAGCATTGGGAACAACCGCTTCAACAAACCTATACCGGATGACGCATCCCACCAATAACCGGCTCACATATACCGGAAGCAAAACCCGTTCATTTATGATCTCGAGCTCATTAAGTATTACACAGCCGAGTTCCAATCGCTATTTTTCATTTTACATCGCAAAGAACGGAGTGATAATCCCGGAATCCCGCCAGGATGTGAAAGTCATCAACAGCACAGATCAGGTATCTCTGGCAATTTCCGCCTGGGCAACACTCGCTCCCAATGATTATGTTGAAGTATGGGTAGAAAATCAGTCTGCAACAACCAGTGTAACTGTCCAGACTCTGAATCTTTCCATGGAATAAAACCGGAGCATTATGAAAAAGTTCATCATCATTACGTTGGTAATTCTTACCGGGTCCGGTGAGGCAAATGCCCAGTTAACCAATTCAGGCAACATCCGGACATTTACAGGAGCGAATGTGACTATTTACGGAGACGTAACCAACAATGGCGCAATCGTCGATTCTGGTACATTGATTACACTTGCAGGTTCCAATCTGCAAACTTTTGGAGGCAGTGTGGTAAGCACTTTAAAAAACCTCCGTTTGAATAACAGCAGTACTGCCGGCATTACACTTGCACAAGCATTGAATGTAAACGGAACATTGACTTTTGCGGACGGATATCTCAACACAACAGCTGCAAATATTCTGACACTCACATCCACTTCAGCTGTTACCGGAGCGAGCAACAACAGCTTTGTTTCGGGTCCGGCAGTTAAAACCGGAAATTCAAGCTTCATCTTTCCTGTAGGAAAAAATGTGGTTTACGCACCAATTGCCATTTCAGCACCGGCAGTTGTCACGGATCAATTCACGGCAGAATATTTTCAGGTATCACCAAACACAGTACCTTATATTACCTGGAGTCTCGAGCCCACACTCCATCACGTGTCGGAATGTGAATACTGGATGCTTGACCGCACAACGGGCTCTTCGAATGTATCCGTAACTCTTAGTTGGGACACTCCGCGCAGTTGTGGCATTACACTCATGGGCGACCTGCGCATAGCCCGCTGGGATGGTACTCAATGGACTGATAAGGGAAACAGCGGGACGATGGGTACCACTACCGCCGGAACAATCATTTCCGGAGCACCCGTCACCGCATTCAGTCCGTTCACCCTGGCATCCAGCACTCCGATGAATCCTTTGCCGGTAGAACTTCTGGGATTCACAGCCCAATGTGAGGACGAACAAGTGGTTCTTCGCTGGAGCACAGCCAGTGAGTTTAACAATGATTTTTTCACGATCGAAAGCAGTTTTGATGCCCTTAACTGGTCAGCAATTGCAACACTTGACGGTACAGGAACAACTTCCATGCAGACAAATTATTCCTGGACCGATGCTTCAGCTCCAATCAGAAATGTGTATTATCGCTTATTGCAAACTGATAATAGTGCTGTAACAACAACACACAACATCGTTTATCTCGAAAATTGTCAAATGGCGGAAACCGGACTCCGTATTTACCCAAATCCGGCGAAAAACATCGTGACCATTCTTACAGATGAACATATAACCGGAATAAGTGTCATGAATCCGGAAGGAAAAACCGTGGAAAACATCCCGATTGATCTTCAAAACAAGCAGATTCGTTTCGATGAAATGCCGAATGGAGTTTATGTCATCCGAATCAGTACTCCGGAGAAAACATTCAATCAAAAAGTGGTTCTTCTACGCGATTGATTCGTACTAAAATTTTCTGTTTACGAGTCCAAATCACTTTGGGATGCCTGATTCTCGATTTGTTTGGGTAATTCCTTTTTAGGCTTTAATCCGAGATTTTTGAGCTTTGTTGCCTGAAGAACCAGATTATCGTTTCCTGTATGCAGCTGTTTATATGCTTCTTCGTATTTGCCTTGTGCTCTGCCCAAATGCGTCCCGATATCTTCCATGTTGGAAACAAATCCAACGAATTTATCATACAATTTGGCGCCGCGCTCTGCAATTTCTAATGCATTTTGATTTTGATATTCCCGTTTCCACAAATCAACGATCAGCTTTAATGAGGTGATCAAATTCGTGGGATTCAGCAACAAAATCCGTTTGTCATAAGCAAAATTCCAGAGATTCGGATCTCCTTGCATAGCTGCAATGTAAGCCGGTTCACTCGGAATGAACATCATTACAAAATCAAGCGCTTTGTCGTAATCATCATATCCTTTAGCACTCAAAGCCTGAATATGTGTTTTGATAGATGTAATGTGCGCTGTCAATTCAGCCTTTTGTATTTCCGGATCGTTTGCTTCCAGATAGCGCGTAAACGCGATCAGAGAAACCTTGGAATCGATAATCACACTTCTGTTATCCGGATAGTTGATCACCGCATCAGGGCGCATTTTCTTTCCTTCTGAATCGGAGACAATGGGCTTACCTTGATCATCCGTTAGTTGATGCTCCATGAAATATTCGCGGTCTTTTACCAATCCAGATTTCTCCAAAATGCTTTCCAGGATCATTTCACCCCACAAACCTTGTGTTTTTGATTCTCCTTTCAAGGCATTCGTCAGGTTTTTGGCTTCCTGACTAATCACCTGATTCAGTTCGGTCAACTCTTTGACCTTTTCACCCAAAGAAAAGCGTTCTTTGGATTCTTTGTCATACACCTCTTCTACTTTCGTTTTGAATTTGTCCAAATTTTCACCCAAAGGTTTCAAAAGCGATTCCATATTGGTTTTATTCGTGGAAGTAAATTTCTCTGTTTTCTCCTCCAAAATGCGGTTCGCAATATTCTCAAATTCCGTACTGAATTTTTCATTCAGCTTTTCCATTTCCTCTTTTTGCACCGCTAATTTTTCCATTAAGGAATCATTCGTCGCCCCAGCTGTAGCAAGTTGCTTGTTTATCTCATTGAATTCAGCGGTCTTTTTTTCAAAATCCGAGTTTAGTTTATTCAATCGGTCATTGATGCTTTCTAATTCACGGATCAGGGAAGCTTCACTCAATTCGAGTTTTAAGGCACTTCGCTCCAACTCGCTTTTTTGCGCTCTTTCATTATTCAACTCCGTTTTCAAGTCTGTTAACGCTGCACTTGTTTCCAAAACTCTGGCTTCCGAATTTTTAATCTCGTTTTGCAAAGCAGCCAGTTCACCGGTGCTTTTTTGCTTCATGAAAAGCCAGGCTATCGTTGCTCCGATTATGGAGCCTATGATAATTAAGAGTATTTGCATAAGTGATTATTTAATGCTGTTTTATACTGGGTATTCCAGATGGAACAATATAACTTTTGTTAGAACCTTTGTGTAAGTTAAGATCAAAAGTAGAATCGAAACTTTTCAATCAGGATTTTTGAATAGCATTTATGCTTTCGATCCGTTTTCAAACAATCTTTGCCAAATCTTTTACCGCTTAATTTTCTTCACAAGATCAATTGGGGCAAGGTATATTTTCAAAATCTTCTTTTCTCCAAATACTCCTCCTGCCAAAACATGTCCAACCACTCTGAATTCGTTATCTACAACCGGAGCTCCACTCATACCAGCAGGTTGAATATTGGAAGAGTCCATAAAAATCTCCATCTGATCAGCGATGGTATATTGCTGAAAAGTTCCGAAAAACTGTTTTTGATTACAATCACTATCGCCATACTCACAACCTATTATGGACACCCGGTCTCCAGCTTTCAAGCGTTCAAAATTCGGTTGAAAAACCCCGATTTCCTTTGGCTGTTTTTTGATCTTTAACAAGATTACATCATCCATGATGTCCTCTCCGTATAATAAATCTGTGGTTTCGACAATTTCTTCCGATAGAGTTTCCGTTCTTGGAAAACCGTGCCAGTAGTTGGCACTATCGGAATACGTTTTCAAATCCAGTGCCGGATCAAATCCCATGGCATCCCCCGTGAGATGTTTTGCTGTAACCAGATAAGTTGATCCATCAAGATCCAGCAAATATGAGGATCCTCCATACACAAATCCTCTTTTTTTTATACTAATCTCATTCGTAAGTAAATACTGCGTTTGTTTTAATTGTGGGAAATAAAAAACAGATGTTTTTTCATTTGAAGAACAAGCTGCAAATAAAATAATTGTAAAAAATGTAAGTAACAAATAGATACGAGTCACCATAATCGATGAGTATTGATTAAAAAGCAAAAACCCTGGAGCATTTGATACACTCCAGGGTTTTCTAAGCTTACAGCCATATAAGCTATTTTCTTTACTTTTAACAGTTGCGGTCTGGACGGGACTCGAACCCGCGACCCCATGCGTGACAGGCATGTATTCTAACCAACTGAACTACCAAACCAATTTCTTTTCCTTTGCAGGAGTTAGCAACAGCTAACTTTCGAATTGTGTAATGCTTTCCGTTAAAAGCGTTGCAAAGATACACTCAATTTTCATTCCTGCAAGCGATTTTTGAAAAAAAAGTGAATTTTATTTTCGTCAAAGCCCGTTATTGCTCGAAATCAAAAGATTAATAATTTGATAAAAACAGATTAAAATCACACATCACAGCATTTTGAAGCCTTGAACACAACGCTTGTCTCCTTCCTGAAATTTTGTCAATTCATCAAAGGATGTAAAAAGTCCGGTTTTAGTGAGTTTTCCTGATTTCCGATTCCGGACTCTCCAATTTAATTTCAAAAAAAATGATAAAATAATATCTACCATGGTAATTATTTCAAAAGTTGTATTACCTTTGTCATATCAAATTATCCAAAGAAGGAGAACAAACACATGAAAACAATCTTCCACTCAGAAAATTCAAGAGGCCATGCCAACCACGGTTGGTTGAATGCGAAACACTCTTTCAGCTTCGCCTCCTGGTACAACCCGGAAAGAGTCCACTTCGGTACTTTACGTGTCTTGAACGACGACACTGTTTCACCGGGAATGGGATTCGGAACACACCCGCACGACAACATGGAGATCATCACCATTCCGTTGGAGGGAGCAATAGCACACAAAGATTCAATGGGGAACAGTTCTACCATTCAGACCGGAGAAATCCAGGTAATGAGTGCCGGAACAGGAATTCAGCACTCGGAGTTTAATCCGAATGACGACAAGGACCTGAAATTATTTCAGATCTGGCTTTTCCCCAACAAACGAAATGTAGAACCGCGTTACGACCAGCAAAAAATCACGGTAGATGAGCATCCGAACGAATTTGTTCAGATTCTTTCTCCGAACCCAGACGATGCCGGTGTATGGATTCATCAGGATGCTTGGTTCAATATGGGGAAATTTACAGAAGATAAAACTGTAACATACGATTTCAAAGATGCTAAAAACGGTCTGTATGTGATGCAGGTTGAAGGAAGCTCAGTGATCGACGGTCAGCAGTTAAATCGACGGGATGCATTAGGAATTGTTGACACTTCCTCCGTAACTTTGCACATAACCAAAGGTTCCACGCTCCTATTGATGGAGGTACCGATGGATGTGAACTTGTAAGGATACAACAATGAAAAATGTGCTAACATGGCGTTATGCCACACAAAAATATGACCCGACTCAAAAAGTCAGCGAGGAAAACATGCAGGAAATTCTGGAAGCCATTAACAGTGCTCCTACTTCCTACGGTTTGCAACCGTTCAGATTGATCCACGTGAAGTCTCCCGAATTGCGAACACAATTGAGAGCAGCTTCTTACGATCAGTCACCGGTAACAGATGCATCCGAATTGCTTGTCTTCACCGTGAACCGCAATATGGACAGCGAACACATCAATTCATATATGAAGCGAATTGTGGAAGTAAGACAGGTGGAAAGGGAAAAACTCAATCGCTTCGAGCAAAACATTGCCGGAGTATTGGGGAACCTGAGTTCGGCAGAACTGATTGCATGGAATACCAAGCAGGCTTACATCGGATTGGGATTCGGTTTGGTGATGGCTGCGCACTTAGGAATTGACAGCACTCCGATGGAAGGCTTTCAAAAAGATAAATACGACGAAATTCTTGGTCTGGAAGATGATCATTCCGTATTGGTCCTGACCTTCGGATATCGTTCAAATGAAGATCACACACAACACAACAAGAAAGTCCGCAAGACGATAGAACAATTAGTAACAATTAAGTAATCTAAAAAAACAACAGTTATGAGTACAACTAAATGGGTAATCGACCCGACACACAGCGAAGTAGGTTTCAGCGTAAAACACATGATGTTCACTAAAGTAAACGGAACATTTGATCAGGTAGAAGCAAGCGTTGAAGCAGAAGAAGGATTCAAAAACATTACAATCAACGCTCAGATTGATGCAAGTTCTGTAAACACCAGAAATGAGCAAAGAGACGGACATTTGAAAAGCGGGGATTTCTTTGATGTGGAACAATTCCCTACTATTACATTTAAAGCAACTGCAGACGAATTAAAGTCAGGAGATATTACAGGAGAGTTCAACTTACACGGAGTAACGAAAGAACTTCCTTTAAAAATAGAATTCCACGGAGAAGGAAAAGATCCATGGGGAAATCAAAAAGCTGCTTTCAGCTTCGAATCACAGATTAACCGCAAGGATTTCGGTTTAACATGGAACTCTGCCCTTGAAACAGGTGGTGTTTTGGTAGGAGAAGACGTAAAACTAAGAGGTGAAATTCAATTAGTTAAGCAATAAATTTAGTAAACTGATTTAGTAAAGACAGGTTGTTTCAGCCTGTCTTTTTTATTCATTTCAAACTCCATTTCGTACATTCAACTAAGTAATCTGTTCATTTTCTTAACAAAAAAAAGAAAATCATTATTAATATTCTTTTAACTAATGATGATCTTTTATGAAGCTACTACTACAACTGGTAATCAGTATTTTACCTTTTTCTACCTGTTTTGCCCAACCTGCCAACGATAATCCATGTTCAGCAACACCTTTAACAGTGGGAACTTCCTGTTCTTATGCAACTTACACCAATGCAGCAGCCACTGCTTCTGCAGGAGTTCCTGCTCCGGGTTGTGCCAGTTATTCCAGTGGTGATGTTTGGTTCACAGCGGTTGTTCCCGCAAGCGGAATCCTGAATGTAGATATGGCAACAGGAGTTATCCTGGATTCCGGATTGGCTTTCTATACCGGAACCTGTGGAGCATTAACCTTGTTGGAATGTGACGATGACGACTCTCCCAACGGAAACATGTCGATGATCAACCGAACCGGATTAACTCCCGGAAGTACCATCTTTATCCGCGTTTGGGAATTCGGAGGAGACAATAACGGTACTTTTCAGATTTGCGCCAGTGCGCCTCTTCCCATGACAAATGACGATCCTTGTACGGCTACACCGCTGACTGCAAATGCGTCTTGTTCGTATTCCTCAACAAGCAATATTGGTGCAACTGCAACTGCCGGAGTTCCGGCACCGGGTTGTGCTTCCTATGTAGGAGAAGATGTTTGGTTTACAGTCATTGTTCCTCCAACAGGATCAGTTATGGTAAACACCAATTCCGGCACAATGACTGACAGCGGATTGGCTTTCTATACCGGAACCTGTGGTTCATTGACACTTTTGGAATGTGACGACGATGATTCTCCAAACGGAGCAATGTCCATGATCACCCGCGGAGGATTAACACCCGGAAGCACCTTGTATATCCGGATGTGGGATTTTAGCGGCGGATCAGGAACCTTTTCCATTTGCGCTGTTGCCGGAGGCCCGACGAATTCATGCGGAAGCGCTGCAACCAACGACAATTGCCCATCACCGGCAACCTTAACTCAAGGACCCGGGACATTCTCTGCATCAACGGATGTTACTTTTACACCTGATTTACCCGGAAACGTAAATTCTGTTTTTTGCGGTTCCATCGAAAATAACTCCTGGTATCAGTTCACAGCAGCCAGCACCACTCATACCTTTCCTATTACAAGTGTATTTGGTTGTGTGAGCAACTGGGGAATTCAGGCGCATGTATACAGTGTCACTTACGACGCTTCAGGCTGTTGTACAGGATTCACATCTATGTCGAACTGTTACAATCCCGGAAACACAACATTAGGTACTGTAACAGCAACCGGATTAACCATCGGAAATCAATACTTATTAATGATCGACGGAAATTCCGGAGATGGCTGCGAGTTCACTATTTCGGGCTGGACCGCGATAGGAATTCTTCCCGTAGCATTATCCGAATTCAATGGAAACCCGACTTCAAGCGGTAACTTTCTTTCGTGGACTACCGAAGGAGAATACAAAAACGATCATTTCGAAGTGATGTATTCTCGCGATGCCGAGCATTTCGAACCAGTTGGAATTATTGAGGGAGCAGGTACTACTTCCCAGCAGCAATCCTATGATTTTATTCACCAGGGAGTTCCATCCGGAACAAGTTTTTACAAACTGCAGCAAGTAAATCTGGATGGTGAACGAACAGACTCCAAAATCATTTCCATTAATTCAAAAGATGATTCGGACGGTTTGTTCAGCGCATATCCCAATCCTGCAAAAGATCAATTAACCATTCAGCTTCAAAGCGCTAAAAGCGAAACCATCAGCATTTCCGTTCTTGATCAGAAAGGAGTTCAGGTAATGAGTGAAAATATCGATGTGAAAGAAGGCATAACCAACCTTTACAGAGATATTTCCCAGCTTAGAGATGGTGTTTACACTTTAGTGGTTACAAGCAGCAGTTCATCGCAAAAACAACGTATTATTAAATTTGATTAATCATGAAAAAGATCCTTTCAGTTCTTGCACTGTGTTTGTTATCCGGTGGAGCATTTTCTCAAACAACAGCTACTTTTGAATTAAATCAGGAAAAAGCACGTTACAATCAGACAAAAAACGTCTCTCAGATCGTTTCTACAGGCTTCACCTCCACAACAACCATCACCAACTCACATTTGATGCAGATCGCTGCTGTGATGGAACAAAAAGACGGCTACGTATCCTGCACCCTGACACCGCAGAACGAATTAGTCGTAAGTCATGAAAACTGGCTTGAAGTAAAAGACATTCTTGATGTAATCCGGCAATTTGTTCCGGCTGAACATAAAAAAACAAACACTGTCGGGGAAGGAGAAACACAGCATCTCTCAAAGTAAGAGAAAGCACCGCTTTCGAAGACTGAGCATAGCTTGGGCACAAGCGTCATGCGAAGGAAAAGCACCGCTTTCGAAGACTGAGCATAGCTTGGGCACAAGCGTCATGCGAAGGAAAAGCACCGCTTTCGAAGACTGAGCATAGCTTGGGCACAAGCGTCATGCGAAGGAAAAGTATCGCTTTCGAAGACTTAGGTTAGCCTGTTAAGGCGTAAACCGAATGATAAAGCAATGTTTTCGAAAACCAAAGCGAACCTTTTAAAGACAAAACACTTTTGACAAAGTGAAAAATCAATAATCCGATTTACCCGAGAGACCGTTCATAGTAACGGTCTTTTTTTTGTTTGCACCGCGCATGGGATTTCAGGTGATCCTTATTATCAAACAGTCAAGCCAAGGTGTTTCCTTCAAAATACCAACCTTCGAGCATCTTCGTCATTTTCATCCATTCAATGAAAACCATTTAATCGGTTCGGGTGGTTTTGCCATTGTCAGTTCGAGTATCCCGGCTCATATTCTCGATACGTCAGCAAAGCTGACTACTCGAATTGACACATGCGGGATGTATCAAGAGCACATAACAAAGGACAAAACACAAATGTCAATCCATGCATCTTTCATCCATTCAAAAATCCCTACAAACAAAAAAGCGGACACTCTTTCGAATGTCCGCTTTCGCAATCAGAAGATTCTGATCAATCTATTAGTTCTTCACGATTCGTTCAACGGAAGTTCCAACTTCAGTTTTGATTTTCAATGTATAAACACCTCTTTCGTAAGCCCCAAGATCAATTTGATCTCCGGATTTGATTTGAGACGTTTGAACCAATTTACCTTGAGCATCGAATACATCCACTGTTGCAGTTCCTTCATCCATTGTCACAACTACGAAGTCATGAGTCGGGTTCGGGTGAACAGAGATATTAGACACTGAATTTTCCTTGATTCCAACATTTGTAATCGTGATACAATTCGATGTATCCGAACAAATTCCTGTTGTGATAATAACCGCATAAGATCCATTTACAGATGGCGTAAAGGTCTGTGCTGTTGCTCCCGCAACCGGAGTGTTTGTCGTACAATTAATCCACTGGTAGCTTGTACCTGCAGAAGCAGTAAACGTTCCGTTTCCGTTATCAGTTGCAGATACAGAGAATGGAATAACTGTCAGATTCAATGTAATAATAGAATCACAGTTTGCAGCATTCGTAAGCGTATCGTTGTATGCTCCGGAAGCAGTATACGTTTGTCCGTTTAAAGGCCATGTATACGCACCACAGGAAGACACCGTAACGGATGACGTTGTAGGCTGATTAATTGTCAGGTTCAACGTAACCACTGAATCACAACCCGAAGCATTCGTCACTGTGAATGTCGGAGTATTGGTTGAAGCAGTATACACTACTCCATTGATCCATGTAAACGATCCACAAGCAACCTGCGTATCAATTCCGGTATTCGGCTGACCAATCGTCAAGTTCAATGTTACAACTGAATCACAGTTAACTGAGTTCGGAATTGTATGCGTGTAAGAACCTGATGTTGTATACGTTTGACTATTCAATGCCCAAACATACGATCCACAACCAGTTGCTGTAACTGTTGCTGTACTTGGCAGATTAATTGTCAAATTCAATGTAATCACCGAGTCACAACCTACAGCATTCGGAACCGTATCACGATACAATCCGCTTGTGTTGTATACTAAACCTGTTTGAGGCCATGTATAAGAAGTACAAGCTGTTACCGGAACAGTTGAACCAGTGCTGTTTTTAATTACAAGGTTCAATGTCGCAACAGAATCACATCCTAAGCTGTTCGTAGTTGTGTGTGTGTAAGTTCCGGAAGTTGTATAAGTTGTTCCGTTCCACAAATAAGAATCACACTCTGTAATAGCTGTTGTCGATGTCGATGGTTGATTCACCGTAATCGTTGCTGAGCTTTGTACCGTACAACCGTTACTTCCCGTATATGTTGCAATATAAGTCGTAGTTGTTGTTGGTTTTGCATAAACGCTGGATGTTGCTGTCCCTGTATAAGCAGTTGTAGCTCCCGCATTGGTATAAAGCGTTCCTGCAGGAGACCATGTAGGAACAACATTTGTATAAGCAAAACGTACATTTGGTCTTAAGGCGCTGGCACCGCTCGTTCCCCATGCACTCAAAGCATCGTAACCCGCAATTCCTCCGGCAACGTTATCAGTAGCACCGTAATAAACAGTATTTGTCGGTGTTGTCGTTGTATTGGTACGAGTACCTGAACCGTTTCCTGAGTTTCCTGCGTTATGAACTGTCTCAACAACAATGTTGGATGTTCCGTTCCAGGTAAAAGGAGTGGTCAATGTAAAGGTTACCAATCCTGTTGCAGACGGAGTATAAGTTGTAGGCCCGTAAACCGTAGAAGTACCAGTAACAAATCCTGTCAAAGCAGTATTTGAAGTGTTCCCCATACGAATTGTCAGGTTTGCACAAGCATTTGCTGCAAATGCGTTCAGATCAAATGTAATTGAATTAACCTGGCTTCCTGTAACCAATCCTTGAGCAGTAAGTTCTGCCGCAGTAAATAGGATCTGGTGTTTTACACCTCCATAGAAAGCGCTAAACGGATTCGGATAAGATGTTGTACTTGGTGCAGTTGTACCTGTTCCCAAAATTGCCGTACCACTGCTTGTCGCAGGTCCACTAGTCAAGTTCTGAACCGTTCCGTTACAGATAGTAGCTGTAGCTGGAACAACCGGGAAACTTTGAGGTAATGGATTAACAGTAATGGAGATATTAGCACTTGTCACACAACCGTTATTTGCACCACCACTGGCATCAGTAGCTGTAACCGTATAAGTGGTGTTAACTGTTGGAGACGCACTCACCGTAGCTCCTGTTCCCAAACCTCCTGACCATGTATAAGTATAGTTCGGATCATTAGGGCTGGAAGCTGTCAATGCTGTTGAACTTCCGTTACAAACAACTGCAGTTCCTCCAATAGTCACTGCCGGAGGAGGTGTAACTGTAGCAGTCACAGGTGTTCTCGTGCTTAAACATGTTCCATTCCCTTCAGACACATAGAAAGTTGTCGTCGCAGAAATGCTGTAAGTAGAAAGTGAGCTTCCAGTTTGTCCCGGAAGAGCCGTACCACCTGTTGCAGTCAAATACCAGAAATAAGTATTTCCTGGTGCTCCTGAACCTGTAACAGACGCTGTTGGCACTCCAGTTCCACATTGCGTTCCGTTGTTAGCCACCGGAGCTGCAGGAGCAGGATTAATTGTTACAGCAGGCGTTGTAGCTGTTGCCGCACATCCTGTAGTTGCATTCGTTGCTGTTACCGTGAACACCTGAGTAACAGGCGCACCGGTTGTATTGCTGATTGAAGTATTTGCAACTCGTGTATTAAGACCAGTTCCCGGAGCCCATGACCAGTTCATTGAAGCATTGGAATTGGTTCCAACTTCTCCTCCTAAAGTAATCAAAGGTCTAACAGTGTACGTACTACCCGTTGGGTTCGTACACGCGTTAGCAGTACCAAGAAGGCTTACATTTCGTGTTGAAGCCGGAGAAGATACAGCCAAAGTAGAGGAAGTACCCGTTGTAGAGACATTATAACAAATCTCGATTAAAACATTGGATGTTCCGTTCCAGTTAAATGGTGTTGAGAATGTATGTGTGTTCACACCGTTGACAGCAGTATATGCAGCATTCGTATAAACTGTTGATGTAGGATCTGTCAGGAACGCCGTTGTTACAGCAGTTGCATTCGTATTCCCCATTTTAATGGTGTAGTTATTTCCTGCACCAGCACCAACTGTAGTCACATTAAATGCAATAGAAGTAATATTTCCTGCTTGCAATCCTGCAGCATCTAATTCAGCTGCTGTAAACAACAATTGATGTCTGAAATCACCTGTTCCGTAACCGTATCGGTAAACACCGCTCCCCATATCTGTTGAGCTTTGAGTTCCAATAGTAGTAACTCCTGGAGAAGCAATCGCAGTTGAACCTGTTAATGTAATCGGATCAGAAGAACAAACAGTAGCAGGTGTCGCAGTCGCGGAAGAGATTACCGGAAGACTGTTTACCAAAACCGTTGCTGTTGCTGTTGCTGCACAACCTCCGTCAACTCCTGTAAGCGTATAGGTAAATGACCCGGACGCAGTTGGAGTAACAGTTACCGAAGCACCAGCCAAAGGAGTTTCTGCTCCACTTCCTGTTGTTGCACATTCTGTTGAGTATGTATAACTCTGGAAAGGTGTAGGATTAATATTTGCAGCAGTCAATGTAAAGGATTCTCCAACACAAATCGTCGCTACAGAAGGTGTCAATGAAACCTGATCCGGAGTTGAAACATTCACAGTTACCGGAACTCTTGCACTTTCACAACCTGTAGCAGTATTCAATTCGCTTACATAGAACGTAGTAGTTGAAGCTACTGTAGATGTATAAGTCGTTGAAACTCCCGATTGAGCTGCTGTACCACCTGTTGATACCGTATACCAGTTAAATGTTGGTGTAGGAAGTCCTGATGTAGAAGTTACATTCGCTGTAGGAATCTGAACGCCACACTGAGCAGAGTTTGTTGCAGTCGGTGTACCTGGAAGCGGATTAACTGTAACATTCACAGTTGGTGCCGGTGAAACCGTACAACCAGCTGCTGTAATTGTTGCAGTATAGGTAGTTGTTGTCGTTGGAGAAACTGTCAATGGATTTGTAGTTCCTACTGTAGCTACTCCGTCTGACCAGGAAATGGTTTGAATAACCGGTGCTGTATTCGCAGAGAAGACCACATTCAATCTGTTTTGACTAGGTGTTCCTGTAGCTGATCCACCTGTAGACCAAGCCACTGTATTTGCGGCTGTTGCCGTATAGTATGTCTGAGCATTATTGGTAGCATTTGCTCCGTCATGACTTACTTCAACAACGATATTGGATGTTCCATCCCAAATGTAAGGAGTTGAGAAGTTGATCACATTCACACCAACAGCATGTGTATAAGTTGCTGCCGGGAAAACAGTTGTATAACCTGTTGTAGATACAAAATCTGTAAATGCAGTAAGTGCAGTAGTACCAATCTTAACAGTAAAGTTGGCATTTATCGCAGCATCTCCCAATGTTGAAATATTGAAAGACATTGAATGAATACTACCAGCACTCAAACCTGCAGCAGTCAATTCAGCAGCAGTATAAATTGTTTGCATACGGTACGAAGACCATCTGTTACAAAATGCAGTTGGTTGAGCTGTTGCTCCGGTAAGTGTTGTTGCCGTTCCAATTGTTGCCGTAACTGACTTGGTCATGTTTACAGCAAGAGTAACTGGTGTTCCGTTACATACCGGACTTGCAGAAGTGGTAGCCGCTACAACAACTCCTGTTAAAGGCTCATCAGAGTAAGATGTTCCCGTATAAGAAGCTGTTAATCCAAGTGAATTTTGTGCTGCAACTCCCCACGCAATTATTGCATTACCAGGTGTTGGTACCGGAATCGTTCCTTCCCAGGTAGAACCGGAAGTATTCGTCATTACAATGTTCGTTTGCGGAACACCATTCACGGAATATCCGATTGTTGCACCGGTAATTGTACCGGAAGTAGTAGTAATATTTACAGATACCAGGCGAGCGGTTGCCACACACAACGTAGACGTTGATGGAGTTACCGAGTTCAAAGTAATTACAGGCGTTACCTGAGTACCTTCAAATTCAAACGCTCCCAAATCCGGTGCTGTTCCTGTACCTGTGTAACCCGCGTTACCCTGACGAACAACCGCAGCATAATCATCAGCAACTACCGGTGTTGTAGTATTCGCAGCACCACTTTCCACTTGAGTTGAAGCTCCAACAACAGGTTTCAAATAATCTGCATTTGATGGTGTCGTACTGATAAAGAAGTTACCGGCAGTACCATAACCGGTTCCGGTAAATGCAGCTTCTCCTGTAAATGAGTTTGCTTCACGAGGTAAAACCGCCGTTTGGTAAGCAACCATCGTTTGGTAAGAAGTCGTTCCATCATACATCAGTAAGCGTGTAGCCGATGGAGCACCTGCGTACAATAAATTACGATTTGATGTAGCAGCAAAGTTATTCAACGCCGTATTTGAACGACGGAAAGCTACTGTGATTCCCGTACCTGCCGGAGTAGATTCATTAATGATAATGTTATTACGCATATCCAACGCTGCAGTAGTTGCCGTAGCATTTACCGCATGATAAATACCGGATGTACCGAAATTTGTACCTGTTGAAGATGCATTTAAGTAAACACTATTGTAATAAACTCTGTAAGTAGTTGAAGTAGACGTAGACGTAATCGAGATTCCACGAATCGCATCAGCAGCTGAAGCTGTAGGTGCTTTCAAATCTCCGATCAGGTTATTATAGATATTTACCATTGATCCGCTAGGAGTAACAATACCATTTACCGTAGATCCCGCTCCTGCAGAGCTTAAATTGTAAATCTTGTTTTTGAAGATCGAAATGGTAGCACCCAAAGAAGACGAAATACCTGTTACAGTAGCTGTTCCTGTTGAGGAATTGGCAAAGCTCAACCCATTGATCAGGTTTACTGAAAAATTCTTAACAGATGAAGCCGTTGTATTTGTTAGAATACCGGTAACAATATTAGATGTTGCAGTAGTTGCTCCGGCAATTGACAAATTGTAAATCTGGTTGTTCGTAATATTCTCAAGTGTCGGTGACCCCGCATTATAAATACCATAAACCACAGAAGACGAACTTCCCGAGTTTGCCGTAATTGCCAAATCGTGAATCACGTTGTTATTATAGGTAAACTGAGTAGTACTGGAACGCATTCCATAAATCGTACCGGTAGCCCCTGTAACAGATGCATTGGAAACGTTGTTTCCGTTTGATGTCAACGTAGATGGTGTAATAGCTTCAATATTTGTAAGTACTCCTGCCACCATCGACAAATTAGACACTGTATTGGTATTCATCACAAGTGTAGTCGGCGATGCGTCAGCATAAATACCTTTCAAAGTTGAAGAAGTACCACTGGAGTTACTCTTCACATTGTTGATGGTATTTCCGTTGATTGTAAGCGTTGTAAAAGCTCCCGCCGAAATACCTGCAACTGTTGTTGTTGCTGTTGTTGTTCCTAAAGTACCTGAAGTAACAGCGTTTGCTGTTGCACTACCAATTGTGTTTCCGGTAATTGTTAATGCCGTACCTCCACCTGACGTGTTGATTCCTGTAACTCCACAAGAAACTCCTGCAGCACTCCCCGCAGCAGAAATACTGCTGATCACATTGTTTACAATATTCAACGTTCCGGAAGAATTGGCATGAATCCCGAAGATATTTGCATTATTCGAATTTGAAACTGTAATCGCACCTGTTCCTGTAGAAGCTCCGATAGTATTCGGTGTAACGTTTCCAACTGAAACAGTTCCGCCTAAAATGGAAATTCCTGCAAAAATACCGGGAGCAGTTGTTGTTCCACTTGTACTTGTCAACGAGATTCCGGAAATCGTATTCCCCTGAACAGATGATGCCGTTCCGGTGTTCGATGCAGTCAGTTCAATTCCAAAGAAACGCCCTGCTGATGCTGTATAGGTCGTAACACCTGTCCCCGTAGAGTTCGCATATCCGATTACGTTATTCGTAATTACATACCCATTTCCACTTCCGGTAATGATATTAATACCTCTGTGCTGACTACCTGCAGTAACTGTTCTTGTTCCTGTTTGGTAGAATTTGTTCGCGTTGATAGTCCATGCAGAACTATTGCTGGACAACACAATACCATTGGAAGCATTAGCAGAATTAAAGTAATTGTAAATATTTGAATTACTTACTATGTTTCCGCTATTGTCTACAGTCGTTGAAGTACCTGCAGAATAAATACCATTATTTGGAGTAGTTGCCCCGTCCTTGATGTCACAATAGTCGATCAGGTTATTATCATTACCTGTCGTCCCTGTACTTCCTGCAAAAACAATCGTTCCTGAAGAAGTAGAGTTATTCGCACTGTGAATAGTCAAATATTGAAGTGTATTGGATTTTGCATCGTTTACAAACTGCACGGCATAACTTGCCCCTGCATTTGTATTCGAAATTACCAGGTCACTTGCTCCCGCCTGGTTCACACGACCATCGAAAGTAAGGTTCGTAGCTCCATTCAGATTCAAGGTACCAGTTGCATTTGCACTGGTGATAGAAAGTCCGGAAACTGTCGGGTATACTTTCACGTTGTATGCTGCAGTTGCAATACTATTACAACTTACAATAGGGTACGTTTCAGGTGTTGCAGGATAACCAGTAATTAATTGAAGTTCCACGTTACCCGTCAAACCTAGCGCATTGATATCAGCAAAAGCTGTAGTCAAATTTTGATAATCACCTCCTGATCCGACAGTTTTAATACCCGAAAGTACACCTGCATTTGTAGCTTGGTTTCCTGAAACAGAAGGCAGTCCTAAAGCCCCTTCAGTCACAGGAGTTACTTTCCAGTAATACAATGTGCCAAATGACAGACCTGTTGCATTATATAGGACACTATTTGCAGCAATCGAGGCTACAAATGAATAGTTTACCCCATCAGTAGAACGATGAATTAAATAAGCTAATTCATTACTCGCATTATCAGTCCAATTTAAAGTCATTCCATTTCCGCTGACAGCTGTAAAAGTTAATGCAGCAGCAGCAGCTGGTACTGGTGGTGTAAATCGGTAAATTCTTCTCGAACCTTCAGCCGCAGAATTCAAATTAGGAATATTTGCACCTGGAGCAACAACATTCTGAGTGATTGTCCCGCTTAAATCGATAGCTGAAGTAGTAATATCGATACTCAACGATTGATTAGCAGCACCTCCCCAGGAGAAACCAACCTCTGGAGTCTCATCAGCAGTTTCACTGATTGTATTACAATACATTGCTCCGTACACATACTCAACTACTCCCGTAGACTCATAAAAGCGTACCTGATAAGTTCCATCATTGGTATAAGTATCCCACATCAAATTCATGTTGCGGAATTCAATCACGTAACAACGATTAGGTCCGGTTCCGATTAATTTTCCGAAAATACCGCCGGTAGTTCCCGTACCTAAATCTCCGTCAAAAGCAGAAAATCGAGGTGCCGCAAGTGTACCTCCGGCAATCGTATAGGTTCCACCACCAATAACTGCCGGAGCCCCTAACTGTACAATTCCATTCGAAGTTGCATAATAAGAAGTAAATCGATTTCCTCCGAAATAAAATTCAAAAGCAGCCGGAAAAGTAATTGCAGCGGCATTAATTGCCTGGTCCTGGCTGGTATTCGTCGCCAAAACCTGAGTAGTCCCCGTCGACATATCAACGACGTTGCCATTCATATCCAATCCAAGCGATCCGGTTGTATTGGTAGAAAAAGCGTAGTTGGCCGTACTTTGTGCCCGGAGGAGCATATGTGGCGAAAAGCACATAAGCCCAAACAGAGCAGAAAGAACCAACCATTTTTTAAAGGAATTGTTCTTCATAGGTAAAATGTAATTAATGAGTTGAAAAAAATTCAGATTTTGAAAATCACGGTCGTGTTTTCAACATAATCTATAATTTAAGTAACACTACAAAAATGTTACTATCCTAGATACTTACAAAATTGATTCACAGGTTGACAGAACAATAATTGATTTGATAAACCGATTTAGCACAAAAATGGCTTAACTTAAAAAATAGTTTAGTCCTAGCAAAATCTAGGAAAGAAGCCATAAAAAAGGTTAAAAAAACAAAATAGCTCGTTGTTAATTATTTAACGTAATAATTTCTGAAATTTTATGCAAGCTTAATTTTATGTACATCTTAAACCCTTTAACGTGTTAGGATACAGATTTTTTGTTAAAAATTAGAACTAAAATTTTAAAATTCACTTTTTTAACAAATTCGTTAAACAAAAAAGGTGTCTATCCGACACCTTTCACTAAATTTTAATTTTTTAGTCTACTTAAAAACAACGTACGATTCGAACCATTCCGTTGGGAGCAGTCAACTTCACCAATTGAACCATTTGATTTCGAGGAACTAATACAGATTCAGTACCCAATGCCTGTTCTTTCATTAATTGCTTTCCGTCAGTTCCGAATACTTCCATTGAATACCCCGATTCTTTGCTGGAAATTTCAATAAACTCTTCTTTTGTTCTCATCTCAACGGAAGCAAAATCCAGATCCGTCAGACTCAAAGTTCCTCCAACTGCAACCTGAAGCGATACCGTATCTGAATTACAAGCCGAAGACGCAACCAGACTTACGGTATAAACTCCATTCGATGTAAAGGTATATTGTGCATTTTCTGTCGTTGCACTTTGTCCGTCTCCAAACAACCAGGTATAAGTCGTTGCTCTTGAGCTTTCATTTGTCAGAGTAATTGTTGCTCCGGTTTGCACCATTGAAAATCCTGCCAGTGTAGCTTCATCTGCCGGACGTAAATTGAAGTGAGCCAAGGAATCTAAAATGACCGTTGCAGCAGCCTGTTGTAAAATTCCGGCTGTTGTTGCGTTCAATCCGGCATGGAACGTTGCCCCTACCGGACTCTGCTGAAAAAGGGAAGTATAAAAAGTACAAGCCGCCAGATACGTTCCTTCGGCAGACGGATGGGATTCATCCGGGTTATACAAATTGATCGATGGATGATTTGCCCGAACATAAGCCCAAACCGCTCCTACCGGAGAAACCATCGAGCGATCGCTTGAATCTGCCATCCGCATATAAGCATTGTATAAGCGCGTGTTCATCTTCTCAAAAGTGTTGATCCCGACCCATTGTGGATCACCGTTTTGTCTTCCCCAGGTCATATAATACATCACATTGCTGCACGTGTTATTTGCCCAAATGCTGTCTGATAATTGCACAGCAAAAGGAAGTGTGTTATTATTTACCTGTGCATCCGGAAAACTAGGTTCCTGGCTTTGCCCCTGAATCACAACAACATCCCACGGTTTGGAGTGAATCTTCGTATAAGTTAACGGATCATTCACATGAGTCTGGAAAGTAGCGCCACCGTTTGTTTTCGAATCAATGGTAATTTCTTTTCCGAGGTTTGTTGCAAGGTTGCTCAACATCCCGGGAAGATCATTCACGTAGGTATAACTGTTTCCGATAAAAAGAACCGATATGGAATCCTGAGCGGAAACCAGAGAAACCGTCATTGGAAGGCAAAGAAGTGTGAGGAGAATTTTTTTCATTATTTAGCGTTTTAATAACTAAACAGCGATACTCCTTTGCAGTTGCCCGTAATTTTACCGTAATTTGGAAGAAGTATTGCAATCCTATTGTTCAATGAAAAAAGTGCTTTCATTACTAATCCTGACTCTTTGCGTTTATCACTTTGGTAATTCTCAGACTTTTTTGGGTTTTGAATACAATCCGAACATTCCGGTAAAGGTTGGAAGTACAACATTGAAAAATCCCTGGGCCGGCGGTATAAATTACGGCCAGTTCTCTACCATTGATTACAATTTTGACGGTTTGGACGACCTCGTTATCTTTGATCGAAGCGGAGATGAATTCGTTTTGATGGAACATGTTGTCAATGGTCCCACACACGAATACCAATACGTATATAAAGGATACAACTACTTTCCGGATGATTGCAGATACAGAGCCGCATTCGTGGATTATGACGCTGACGGAAAAAAAGATCTGTTTACCTACGGAATCGGCGGAATTAAAGTTTACCGGAACGTTGGCAATTCCACACAAGGCCTTCAATGGCAGTTGATCACTCCTATTCTGCAAACCGATTACACCGGAGACATTTCCAACTTATATGTAAGCGCAAGTGATATTCCGGCATATGCGGATATTGATTTCGATGGCGATATTGATGTGCTGACTTTTCATATCGGCGGGCAAAACATGGAATACCATCAGAATCAAAGCATGGAACTGTACGGTATTCCGGATTCACTCATTTTCGTTTTGAAAAACCAATGTTGGGGAAAATTCAGTGAAGATCCGAACAGCAATGACTTGTATCTGAATCAAACGGCGTATCCTTGCGAAAACGGCGACATTGCAAATCCTTTGAGACCTGCAAATGCGGATGAAGATCCCGCAAACGAAAGTATTACACGACATTCCGGTTCAACAACGCTGGCAATCGATATCAACAACAACGGAGTAATGGATTTGATTCTGGGCGATGTCGCCTACCCGAATATTACTTTATTGATGAACGGTGGAACTGCTCCCAACACGAATTCCGTGATGATCAGTCAGAATCACAATTATCCTTCGGTGGCCAATCCTGCGCAAATGCAATTGTTTCCGGCTATCTATTGGGAAGACGTCGATTTTGACGGTAAAAAGGATCTGATCATTGCTCCGAATGCAAGAACGGTTTCCGAAAACCAAAACAGTGTTCAATTCTTCAAAAACACCGGAACAAATGCCCTTCCGAATTTTGTTTATCAGGAAAACAATTTTCTTCAGAAAGACATGATCGATCATGGTTTGGGAAGCATTCCCGTTTTGGTAGATGAAAACGGTGACGGTTTGAAAGATCTGCTCGTGGCAAATTTCGTCCGCTACAAGCCGGTATTGAGTCTTGAATCCGTTTTTCAACTTTACAGAAACACAGGAACCAACTCCAATCCTGAATTCACCTTAGTTAACAATGATTATTTGAGTTTGTCTTCACTCGGATTGGGTTTGCGTGTCGTGCCTACTTTCGGGGATCTGGACGGCGACGGCGATCAGGATTTGATTGTCGGGATGGAAAGCGGGAATTTAAGACGTTTTACCAATACGGCCGGAACAGGAAATCCGATGAATTTCGGAGCATCCGTTGCCGTTACGGATCATACCGGAGCGGCTATCAATGTTGTTTCCTATTCTTATCCGCAATTGTTTGATCTCAACAAAGACGGACTTCTCGACCTGATTGTGGGGCGGAAAACCGGCGAAATTGCTTACTATAAAAACACGGGAACTGCCGCTTCTCCTGTTTTTACGTTGATTAGCAGCAATGTTGGTCAGGCAGATATTTCCTCAACTCCCGACGGATATGCAGCACCTCATTTTTTCCGCGTAAATGATACCACTCATTTATTTGTCGGCGCATACAATGGAAAACTGAATTATTTCCGCCACATCGACGGACATTTAACGGATGGCGATACCTTCAGTTTGTATTCCGATCACTTCCTGAATATGGACGTTGGTTTATACAGTGCAGTTTTTGTGGATGACATTAACGGAAACGGTTTTTTGAATCTGTTTGTCGGGCAGGATTTGGGCGGATTATTCCTTTTCGAAGCAGATCCGTTGAGCACAGCTTCTATTAATGAACTTCACATTGAAAAAGAACTGGTTTTGTTTCCGAATCCGGGAAATCAGCTTCTGACGATTCTTTCTAAAAACGGGAATGCTTCAAACATCAAATTGCTCCATGCATGTAATGTATTAGGCCAGAAACAATCTCTGGAACTGATCGGATCGCAAATCGATGTTTCCCGACTCAATCCGGGAACGTACTACTTCGTACTGGAAGTTGACGGGAAAATAGAACACCTGAATTTCATCCGGAACTAAAGTTTCACGTACTTTTCGTACACCACTTTTTGCGACCATTGAATCGCTGTAATCTCTGATTCGAAAATCCCGAACATCGTCGAACCTGAACCGGTCATCGATGCATAAATCGCTCCCTGATCATACAAATCACACTTTATCTGCTCCAATTCCGGATACTTTTTAAAAACAGAAGTTTCAAAATCGTTCACCAGTACCTCTTTCCACTCAGCGATTGGTTTTTCCAGAATTTCTTTCAGGGAAAGACGGCTTTCATTCGGAACAACACCGTCATAAGCTTCCTTAGTCGAAACATGAATCCCGATATTTACCAAAACAACGGAATAACTTTTCAGATCGATATTCAAAGGGTTCAACACCTCTCCTCTTCCAGTTGCATACTGCAAACCTCCGTCAATAAAGAAAGCGCAGTCCGAACCGATTTCAGCAGCCATTTCCTTCAACTCTTCATTGGTGATTTGAGGAGCATAATTATCGCGCATCAATTTCAAGGCGAAAGCCGCATCCGAAGAACCGCCTCCCAATCCGCCTCCCATCGGGATAATTTTGTGCAGATGAAAAGACAAAACCGGAATCTGCTCATGTTTTCGGAACTCGCGTTCTGCATCCAGAATCAAATTCCCGGAACCAGGAATTTCCAGACCGGAAGTATTAAAGGCAGATTCTTCACTTTCAATCGCTTCAAGCACATCGCAAAAGGGAAGTTCCAACATGGCAGTTTCAATATCGTGGTAGCCGTCATTCCGCTTTCGCAGGATGTGCAAACCCAGGTTTATTTTGCCTGTTGGAAAATTAATCATACCGTAAAAATAATAGATGCGAACTATTTTCGTAAATTTCGCCCCTCAAAATAGCAATTATGTCTATATATTTAGATTTTGAAGAACCTTTAAAGGCTTTAGAAGAACAAATTGAACAAACTCGCGAAATTGGTGTCAGCACCGGTGTCGATATGGCGGATAAAATTCACGCCCTGGAAGAAACTCTTACAAAAAAAACCAAAGAAATATTCGGAAAACTGACGCCATGGCAACGTGTGCAATTGTCACGTCATCCGGACAGACCATATACTTTGGCTTATATCAATGCTATTACAAACAATACTTTTCAGGAGCTTCACGGCGACAGAACTGTAAAGGATGACAAGGCAATGATCGGAGGTTTCGGATTGTTGAACGGAAGAACAGTGATGTTTATCGGACAGCAAAAAGGAATCAACACCAAAATGCGTCAGTACCGTAATTTCGGAATGCCGAATCCGGAAGGATACCGTAAGGCGTTGCGCTTGATGAAACTGGCTGAAAAGTTCAACAAACCGATCGTAACGTTCATCGATACTCCGGGAGCTTTTCCGGGACTTGAAGCAGAAGAAAGAGGTCAGGGAGAAGCAATCGCTCGCAACATTTATGAAATGATGCAGTTGAAAGTTCCTGTAATCTGTATCATCATCGGTGAAGGAGCTTCAGGAGGTGCATTGGGAATTGGTGTCGGAGACAAAGTAGTAATGTTGGAAAACACCTGGTATTCGGTTATTTCTCCGGAATCCTGTTCTTCTATTTTGTGGAGATCCTGGGAATACAAAGAGAAAGCAGCTGAGGCTTTGAAATTGACCAGTTCGGATATGAAACGCTTGAAATTGGTTGATGATGTGATTGAAGAACCTTTAGCAGGTGCTCACAGAGATCAGGAAGCAAGTTTCCAAAACGTAAAAACAAAAATCATTCAATACCTGGCTGAGTTGGATCCTAAGAATCCGGAGCAGCGCGTCGAAGAACGCATTGAGAAATTCAACTCAATGGGAGTTTGGAACGGGTAAACTGAAACTCAAATAATAAAAAAGACTGCTTTTTCTGGCAGTCTTTTTTATTGGTAATCGGTTTCGATTCAGGCAGCATTATTCCCATGTATTGACCGTATTCTCATTATTCAGGTCAATGATCAATTTCACTTTCACGGCTCTTTTAACATCCAGCGCTTTCTCATAAATCGCTTCAACCGAATAATTGTTCACGATGGTATGATCCTGCCATTTCCCTTCAAAAAACGATTGATTCACAATCCGGATGCGGTGTTCTCCTTTCGGAATGCGGACGGTAAAGATTCCTCCTTCACTTTCAAGCGACTCGGGAGAAACTCCCAATTCAACATCATCTACAAAAACGCGCATTTTCGAAGGATGATCATAGCCGGCTTCAATATTCACAAACTTCCAGTCAACGGTCAAAGAATAATGTTTTCCTTTAAATCGCGGCGGCCGCTTGGACCATTCATTTCCTTTCAGATCGAACCGAACGAGTGAAACCTCGGAAGCATTCAGATCAAACTGAATCTGCACTTTGGAAATTTCCTTCGCATTCAGATCGAACTCGCAAATGGCATCAATACTGAATTCATTTTCAAACGAATGTTCAACCCATTTTCCATCGTAATAAGCCTCATTTACCAAACGGACCCGATGCTCCTTTTTTGAAAGACGCAATTTGTAAACTCCCCAAACACTTTGCAAACAGGTTTTGGAAATCGCTAATTCTTCCCCGTCCACAAACACTCGGCATCTGTTCAAATGATCGTATCCTTCTTCTATTCCATTAAATTTCCATTCAAGCACAACAGATCGGTCTCTTGAATAGGTTCTCAGAAAAACAAGTACGCTAAAGAAAATTAATAGGTATCGTAGTTTCATATCAATTTCATTACTACAAACTTAGTCATTAAATCCATGTTGAAAATACTGTAAATGACGTATTTTAGGAATCCCAGAATAACCATTATTCCCTATCGATAAAGTAGATTATTTGCAATAAAGCATTCCAACCATCTACTTAATCCCGCATTAGGACGTTAGTTATATATCAGGGTAAATATTATCTTGCAAAAAATAAGAAACTGACAAATATGATTCATAAAATACTCTTTATAGGTGCTGCCCTGAGCTTTACAAACTATTCTACCGCACAGGAAACGGACACTACCGCGGCGGAAGAAACAGAAACTTCGGTAGACGATAATCTGGTTGAACAGACCTTTCAATCCACGCGCATCGTGAGTGCGCATTCGGTGGAATGTTTGCGCAAAGGTGTTTTGGAATTCAGAGTGGAACACCGCTTTGGCGACGTCGCAGGGACAAACGGAGGCGTTCAAAACTGGTTCGGGTTTGACAACTCAAGTGATATTCGCCTGGGATTTGAATACGGAATTACCGACCATTTGATGGTTGGAGTCGGAAGAAGCAAAGGAAGCGGAACTCCGTATCGTTCATTGATTGACGGTTTCGGGAAATACCGCATTTTACAGCAAAAGAAAAAAGGAATGCCCATTTCACTGGCTATTACAGGAAGCATGTTCTACACCTACATGAAGGCATTGCCGGATATTTACGCCGTTGCACACTTCCCGAAACAAGAACACCGTTTTTCTTACTCGGCACAGCTGAACATTGCACGTAAGTTTGGGAATCTGGTGAGCCTGGCATTGATGCCGACTTTGGTTCACCGGAATTATGTAGCCGCAGACGATCAAAACACTTTGTTTGCACTTGGCGGAGCGATGCGCTGGTCCATTACGCAACGTCTGGGAATCATGGTCGAATACCATCAGGTTTTCCATGACAAAGGAATGCGTGCAACCAATTTTAACAGCCTTGGATTTGCAGTTGAATGGTTGACTTTTGGACATAACTTCACGGTTTACCTTACAAATTCCCGCGGATTCGGAGAATCTCAGTTCATTACCAATACCTATGAAAATTGGCTGAAAGGACAATTCAGGATCGGTTTTTGTATCGGTAGAAAGTTCGAATTCGGACAGTAAAACAATGAATTCGTAATTCGTAATTCGTAATTCGTAATTCGTAATTCGTAATTCGTAATTCGTAATTCGTAATAATACTAACAATTAAAAACACTTGATTATGAAAAAGATACTTTATCCCGCTTTAGCAGCATGCATCTTTGTAAGCTCGGCATTCGTAACAATTTCCTCCGTAAACGACTATGTTTTCAAGGAAGATTTCACCATTGCATTTAAGAGTAAGGATCCTTCAGGTGAATTCAAAAAGGCAAAGGGAACAATCAAATTTGATGCGGACGATTTAAGCAACTCAAAATTTGACATCTCCATTGATGTGAATTCCATCAACACCGGAAACTCCATGCAAAACAAAAAAGCACAGACTTCCGAGTGGTTTGAAGCATCCAAATTCCCGACCATTAAATTCGTTTCAACGAAAGTGGAAAAATCCGGTGACGCTTATTCGATCACAGGGAAATTGACCATGAAAGGAGTTACGAAGGAGAAAAAAATTCCGGCAACCGTTACCAAATCAGGAAACGATCTGACTTTTTCCGGGAAATTCACAGTAAACCGCATTGATTACGGCGTAGGACACAAAAGCGATGCTGTTCCGGATATCATGAACATTTCTTACTCCATTCCGGTAACTTCAAAATAAGTTTTTATGTTCAAACGACTTTTTTTCTTAGGGATTACGGCCGGTTTGTTTTCGTCATTGATTTCGTGGGTTTATTCGTACATGTACACTCAAATCGCTGACTTCACGGAACATTCCGGTTATTTTCAACTCCTCTCCTTTTCAATGATGATTACCATTGGAGTCAGCATTCTCGGAGCAATTGTTTACCGTTTGATAAAGAATCAATCGCTCGCGTCATTTATCATTCATCTGATTCTTTCGGGAGTTTCCCTTTCACTTGTTTTTTATGTTTTCAAAATGGATGATCCCGTTTTCAAAAACGAAGACGCAATGGCAATGATCGATTATTTCAAGGGATATCTCATTCCTTTCACATTCATCCCTGCACTTTCGTGGCTGACATTCAAACCTCTTTTTATTAAATAAGCACAATGAAAAAAAACACATTCATCATACTTACGTTAAGCAGCACAATCATACTTTCATTGGTTTTCACAAGCGGATGTACCAAAGCCAAAGCTCCTGCACCAATGATCGGTGCAAATTGTTCGGACACAATTTCGTTTAGTGAACAGATCGCCCCCTTCATTCATGATAAATGTTCAAGTTGTCATGACAGCGGAGCAGGAACAACCCCCGTTTTGTCGAACCATGCAGAAATAGCCGAACATGCACAAAATATCCTGAACGCATTGCACGGAACTCCTCAATTAATGCCTCAGGGAGGCCCGGCATTGGAAGATTCTTTGATTCAACAATTTGATTGCTGGATTCAACAAGGAAAAATGAACAACTAACAATGAGGAAATAACACGACATCTATCCTGAATGGATTGAAGTTTCAGAGTTAAAAGAAACCGGTTTCGGAAATTCATAATTTATCTCGGCAATTTCATAACAACAAACAGCACTTACATCCCTAAATTTGGAACTATACGATTACAACTAACAGATTATCAATAAGGAAAACTAACTCATATTATGTCAGCTAAATTCCTCTTTCAGATAATTCAATGCCGGATGTATCGAAACACCCCAATGAATGCCTCGTAGAGGTCCAACCTTAGAGATTCTTTGATTCAACCGTTTGACTGTTGGATTCAACAAGGAAAATGAATAATTAAAACATTATGAAAAAAAACTACTTTTTTATTGGTTTACTTCTCGCTTCAGGAATTCTTGTGAGCTTTTCAGGGAAGGAAAACATCCAAAACGTAAAGAAATTCTCAAAGAATTTTCACCTGCTGAACGCTAACGGAAGCGTTGGTGGTAAAACCGGAGCTCCCGGAGATGCAAATTGCACGCAATGTCATTCCGGATCCGTACAAAGCGGTTCAGGATTCAATAACGTAACATTAACAGAAGGAGGAAATCCTGTTACGGAATACGAGCCAAATACAACGTATACGGTAAATGTGAGCATGTCGACAGCCAATCCTAAAAACGGATTTGAAATCGTTGCTTTAAACCCAAACAATGCAATGGCGGGAACTTTTGCCATTACAAATGCAACGCATACCAAAACAATCTCTGCCCTTGGAAAAACACGTGTAACACATAAGTCTGCAGGAACGTCTTTAACAAACTGGAGTTTCAACTGGACATCCCCGGCAACAAATGTAGGAGCGGTAACATTCTATCTGGCAACCAATCAAACAAACAGTAACAACGGAGATACCGGAGACATTATCCGCACTTCACAGCATCCGTTCGGGTCACAAGCCGGAATCAAGGAAAGTACTGCGAAAGTGGAAACAAGCATCGGTTACCAGGCAAACACCAACTCATTGAACATTCAATTGAACAGCAAAGTAGACGGAATCGCATTTGTAAATGTGGTTGACTTAAACGGTAAATCTGTTTTCACTGAAAATCTCGGAAATGTAAGTGCCGGTGAAAGCTCGCTTTCGGTTCGTTTGGAGCAGGAATTAAACAGCGGAATTTACATGGTAAATGTGGCTGTAGACAATAATATGATTGCCAAAAGGGTATTCATTTCAAAATAGACATTTTATTCTGATACATCAAGAATGAATACCAATTGAGATTCCATCTCTTTTTTCCACAAATACATACATTTTCAGAGGCACTTACGAGTGCCTCTTTTTCTTTTAAAGCAGTCATCTTACTTAGAAAAGCGAGTGCGGTAGCCGAGCGATCAATTTGTGCATTTGCGGTATAAAAATAAGAGTGAGTGTGAATTGTGATTAATTCCCGATGTGTCGGATCCAATTATCCAATCCTTCTCTGCACCAATTCATCCACACGCTCATAAACCTGAGTCGGAGTACTGGCTCTCCATTCAATATCTTCCAGATCGCCGCCCATTACAAAATAATGATCCACCCGCGCCTTTTCAAATTCACTGATCACATGATCGTGAAAATTGATCAATGCAATCCAGCCATCTTCCACCTCATCAAACCATTCTTCGTAATAACAATCATCTGAATAATGATAATTCAGAACATTCTCACCAATCAGAATAAACTTATTGATCCCATGCCCCATGATTTCCTCAATCACATTCCGTTTCAGAGTCATGATATCATTTTCGATCGCGTCATTCCACTCGCCAATGAATTCCATAATCGCATAACCTTCTTCGTAATCCACAAAAAGGATTTTCGTAAACAGCGTTCGTGAACCGATATTGTCCCATTGAGGATGAATCAGGAAATTGTAAATCCGGTCCGTAAACTCGAATTCACTGTACTCCCGATCGTAAAATGGCGAAAGAGAATCTTCAGAAGCGATGTATAAATGTCTCCAATTAAAATATGGCTCAATAAAATGCACGAAATCAGCGTTTTAATTTTGGAATAAAAATTGCAAATATGAACTTCGAAATTAAAAAGAAAGTCTACATTTGAGGCTCATTTTGTAACAAAAATTTACCTATGAAAAAATACAATAAAACACTAATATTCAGCATTTTTGCTTTTAGTGGTATTTTACTATTCAGCTCTTGTTCATCCGATTCGAAAGAACGCGATGCAGCGGAAGCAACCTCAGCACTAGTCGAAGGAAATGAAAAGATCGTTGCCTTTGGCCATGTCAACGCCATGAGTCTCTTAACCAATGCCGATTACAAAAGCATCCCGAAAGTGAATACCATTTTGGGAAGTGTTTTGGGCAACTGGAAAAAAGGTCTGGAAATTGACAAACCGATCTACTATGCATTAGAGGCTCCTTTCGGACACGATGCAACTCCTGAAACCGTTTATGCATTGATCAATATCAAAAATCAGGACAGCTTGTCTTCCATTATCAGCGAAATGGGATATGCATTGGAAAAAGAAGGCGATATTTCTTTCCACCAGGAAGACGAAGTAACTTTCGGAATCCGCAACAAAATCCTGATCATCATCAGCAAACACGGAGATTACGACGGGAAAGCAAAAATCAAAGAAGCTTTCGAACAGACAACGGGAGATCTTTCCGAGGAAACAGCAGATGGAATCGTAAAACAAAGCGGTGATATCGTTTCCGGAATCAGCATTGAGCGCTTATTGAAGACTTCCAATACGGAGTTGGCAAAATTACCTTCCGACAAAAAAGAAGAATTGGAAAATCTGGTTGACAATGCATTCATCAAAACAGTTGCAAACTTCAAAAACGGTGAAGCAACAATTGAAGCAACAAACATCTTCTCGGAAGAACTGAAAGACAAATTGTTCTTTAAAGACAAAAACGGAAATACGCTAGTAAGCAAATTAGGAGGCGGAACTCCATGGATGGGTATTGCCATGAACCTCGATTTGAGAAAAGGAGAAGATTTTCTGGGTACTTATTTACCAGAAGCGAAGAAACGTATGATGGAAGGTTTCCCGGGCGAAGCAAAATTTGCACTTCTGGCTCTTGGTGAAAACCCATTCTCTAAATTGTTCTCAGGTCAGACCGGAGCTATTTTCAACGGAGATGCCAAATCAACGATGGGAATGCAATTGGAATACAACAGTTTCCTTGGTTTAGGACCTAAAGGTGATATTCTTCAAAAATTGATTGATGAGCAGTTTTCTGTTTTCGGAACAAAACAAGGTGATACATACACTTTAGGTGAATTGCGTGTTAAATCTACCAAAAAGGGAATTTATGCTTCAAGCGGAAAGGAAAATTCAGGGAAACTGAACTTACCTTCTTATGTCAAGAATTTCGGGGAAGACAGCTTCTCCATGTTCATTGCATTCGAGAAAATGGACATTGCAAGCATGGAATTGGATGACGAAGCCAAAGTGCTCGAAATCCTGCAATACGTAACCATCAACGCGAATCGTGACGGAGCAAAAATGGTCATTGCAGCGAAGAACAAGAAGGTGAATATCCTGAAGCAGGCAACTGATTTCTACGCAAAACAAATTATGGGTAAAATTGACTCCATGGGAGTGTAAAAGATCCAAATACTTTTTAAGAGGTTATCACGAACGATAACCTCTTTTTTTTGCCTGTTTTTTTGTACCTTGTACTTATCAAAAAAGGTTATGAAAAAAGATAAAAACGATTGGAATCCACTAACACCTGAAGAAGAACGAATCATCGTCCGCAAAGGAACAGAATACCCTTTCACAGGTCAATACAACAAATGGACAGAACAAGGCATGTTTGTCTGCCGCCGTTGTGAAGCTCCCTTATACAATAGCTCCGACAAATTTGATTCAGGATGCGGCTGGCCTTCCTTCGACGATGAAATAGCAGGTGCTGTGAAACACATTCCCGATCCGGACGGAAGACGGGTAGAAATCATTTGTGCTAATTGCGAAGGACATTTAGGCCACGTATTTACAGGTGAACGTTTCACTCCGAAAGATACACGTCATTGCGTTAACTCACTGAGTATTCTTTTCAAGAAAGCTTAGTAAAAATCAATAGGCTGTACTGCAATTGTAAACCGGGCTTCCCTTGCGTTGGATAATTTGACTTAACTGAATGTGAGCCGCCAAAGCCAGCTGAGAATAATTTTGAGAAGCATTTCCAAAACTCGCTGCGCTGGTTACCCACATTTTCTGAATCAATTCTTCACCTGAAGCGACCTGTCCAATGGCATTCACAACTGCTTTCACATTCATTGCTCCGGCATGATATACGTGCATGGTTAATAATCGAAACCAAATAGCCTGTTCGTCAACGGTTAATCCTGCTCCTTCCGCAATGTGGCGGGCAGATGGAATACACACGCGTTTTAAAAGCTGAGAAGCAGCATAAGCAGAACGCATGAAATCCTTTCGTTCATCCACCGAACGATTGACTGTTAATCCCATGGAACGCGCCACAGAAGGCATCAATTGGAAAGGTCCGTAAGCTCCTACGGAGGATTTTTGCATTCTTCCCGGACTTTCGATCAACAAAATGGATTGTGCGTACCACGGATCTACTCCAAACTGCTCAAAAGCAGAAACTCCTTTCGGAAGGCTTTCAAATACCAGGTCAAAACGGTAAAAATCGTTCTTTCCGGTTGTCACATTGATCCGCTCATCGGCATTCAATCCCAACAAAGTCCGCACACTGTCCTTAAACACCGTTTTCTGAATCTCCGTTTGCGTATGCCAGTCTTTATTCGACATTTTTGCGATAATTTGTCTGGTAGCGCCCACATTCACCAAAACAGAATCCGGAGAAAGAATCATAATCTGCTGCCAGAATTTCGGATGTTGTAACTGATCCCACTGAGCCGCCTGAATTCCGGCCGAACCCATAATAATATGCTCTGCCGAACCTTCGGTAATGGAGATCATTTCCGGTTCCCAGGTAGAATTCTGCGAAAACGATAAGAAGGGAATACTCGCAAGAAGCGTAAGGAGAGTTTTGCGTTTCATTATTGTTGTGGGTTTTTGGATGTTGCAAATTAAAAAAAGCATGTGAAAAATACAACAACGCTTTCAGATTTAATGAACAATCCGGTTTTCATTTCCTTGTTTCTTAGCGCGTATAACGCCGATGAAAGTGAAACGTTACAACTTATTTCAGAACTTCTTCAATCCTTCGCCTTCTACATACGATTTCAGAATCGCATCCATTTGTTCCATCGTGAGAGGAAACCAGTCTTCTTTGACCACTTTCCGGATTGTCAGGCGCTCTTTAACAGATAACGTTCCGTCGACCAGCAAGCCGAAAATCAATAAACGCACAACGAGCCGGTTTTCGTTTGAATCGGAACCAAACAACTCTTCGATCTTCACTTCATCCGTGTATTTTAAATTCAAATCCGGAACTTTTTCCAATAAACCCTTCACAAAAGCATACAAGGCAAAATTGTATTGTCGTTTCTGTTGAGCCACAAAATGAACCAAAAGAGTCAGTTTGCTCTCCACCTGCTTCAACTCTTCGATCGAAAAGTCATGCAGAAAATCAGTCGTCGTGGCATTCGAAACAATTCGCATGCGGGTTTCTTTCATCACTCCCCTGCTTGCCCAGGCATTCCAGAAAGCGAAAATCGGAATCCCGAACAAATCCGTTACAATTCTCAATGCATAACGCCCCAGAAGTCGTCTTACCAAAAACTTCATCAGTACATTGGAAAGCGTCGCTCTCAGTTTCGTTCCGATCAAAAGTGAATAATACGAAAACTTCGTCAGCCCAATATACGGATTGATCTCCAGCAGCTGCATGTGCCTTGCTGGCATTTCCAACCCAGCTTCCGTCAGCAAAGCAACCTGCTCTCTGTAATCTTTGTTCGTGGAAGACGGAAACCGGTAGATTTCACAAATCCGGCGCACAGCATACAGATTCAGAATATTCAACAACCAGATTTCCGGAAAAATCATCACAACAGCATACGCCATGTAATACAACTCCGCATCAAATTCATAACCGAAAAAATTGAGATGCTGCGCATCCAGCAAATGAGAAAAATGAAACGGAAAAATAACCACCAATACGGCACAGGCCCCAACGATTCCCGCAATCAGATAAACACGCCATTCCAGCCGCTTCAACTGTCTTTTCTGAGCAGCATTCAGCACATAGCCATGCTTTTCCTCCAGGCGGATCGCAGCAGTTTTTTTACTCAAATAATTATTTCCCAGTCGAAATGCAATACTTTTATTTCGTCTCTTTTGAATTTCTTCCATACCCGTGGGGTAAAATTAATTCAATTTGCGCAATAACATATTTTGTGTTACTTCACATCACTTAAGCAAATCCGTCTCCCTTTCTTATGTAAATTTGTGCAACGAACTAGTATGAAGTACATCCGGCTTTTCTTCGTTTCAATCCTGATTGTCCCTGTTAAAATTTATCAGTGGATCATCAGCCCTATTCTCCCGAATTCATGCCGTTACGATCCAACCTGTTCGGCTTATATGATTGAAGCACTCCGGGTTCACGGGCCAATCAAAGGTTTGTGGCTGGGAACACGCCGAATCAGCCGCTGCCATCCCTGGGGCGGACATGGTTACGATCCTGTTCCGGAAAAGAAATGCACCTGTAAAAAAGACTAACATTCAATTGAGAATTGAAAAGTTGTTTGATGAATCAAGCCTTTGCACCTTTGCGCTTCAATAAAACTCATTTTCTACATTCCTCAGCGGGAAATAGTGATACACCGCTCTAATCCTTCTGTTCCAGCACAAAGAAATTTCAAAAAAAATCCCAAAATTAGTTGTACGATTCATTTATTCTTTTTTACTTTGAATTTCAAAGTTCTTTTATGGAGAGTGAAAAATATTTAGCGCAGTTACAAGAGATCCAAAACATGATGCAAAAGTCATCGAAGTTTTTATCTCTGTCGGGGCTTTCGGGAATTCTTGCAGGAGTCTATGCTTTGATCGGTTCCGGGATCGTTTATTTGATGCGGGCAGATTTCATTTATCCCATTCGCTTCAATTCATCGGAATTTCTAACCGTTACGATCATCGCGGTTCTGGTAATGGTTCTTTCATTCATCACCGGCATTATTCTATCTCTTCGAAAAGCAAAGAAAAAGCAGGAATTGATTTGGAACAAGATTTCTAAACTGTTCTTAATGAGCTTCATGGTTCCATTGATCACCGGCGGCTTGTTTGCTATTATTCTGGTAAGCAAACGGGAGTTCGGACTCGTTTCTCCGGTTACCCTTCTTTTTTACGGAATCAGTTTGGTAAATGCCAGCAGATATTCCTTTGAAACATTGAGAAATCTGGGATTCATTTTCATCATTTTGGGATTAGTCAACACGCTGTTTGTGGGATATGGTTTGTACTTTTGGATGTTCGGTTTCGGAGTCTGTCATATCATTTACGGCACGTTCATGTATCTGAAATACGATTATAAAAAGCAATGACGAGCATTATTTCAGATATCAATAAAACCTTCGATCACCGGATAAGACTCGGAATCATGTCTATCCTGATGGTCAACGATTCTGTGGACTTTAATCGTCTGAAAGAATTACTGGATGTGACGGACGGAAATCTGGCCTCTCACATCAAAGCCCTGGAACAATCGGAATACATCATTATCAAAAAACAATTCATCGGGAAGAAGCCCAATACCACGTACGAAGCCTCTCTTCTTGGAAAACAAACCTTTGCCAAGCATCTGGCCGCGCTTGAGCAATTAATCAACACCAGTAAATAGCTATTTTTTTATTCATTTACTTTGAATTTCAAAGTTCTTTTAAACTAATCAAAATGGAAAATCAACGAGAAACATCCCCGGAAAATCCGGGACAGGCAGACAAAAAAGAAACGAGCAACTTCATGAAGTTTCTAAACTCTTCATTCGGAAGATTTTTGCTCATAGGCTTCATAACGCTTCTTCTACTCGCTCCTTTGGTTCGGGTCATTGTCCTGATCGAGGAACGGAGAGAACGGGCGGAAGAAATCAAAACGGAAATTCGTACCGAGTGGGGAAATAACTTCAAATACTCCGGCATTGTAATCCGTGTTCCGATCAAAACAGGAAAGGAAACCAACTATCTGTTCTACTTCCCGGAAACAGAAACCAACAATTTAAATGTTCAGGTGAACACCAAGAAAAGAGGTATTTATCATTTCCCGGTTTTTCAATGCAAGGTTTCATCCCAATCGCTTTTCACTCCGCTTCTCAACAATCCGAATCTCGACCTGAATCATGTTCAAATCGGACTTTTGGCTCATCCTGAAACCCGGATATCGGATATCGGAAAGATCATGATCAATGGAAAGGCTCTGGACATTGAAGAAGAAACCTTTTCTACACCGAGAAACTCCAAGATATTCTACGCAACGGCTCCATTCACTATTGACCAATCAACCACCCAAATCAAAGTCGATCTGAATTATTCCGTAAACGGTTCCGGGAAAATTATCCTGCAAGGTCACGCCAAAAAGAATCGTTTCAACATGAAGTCAAACTGGGACAATCCTTCTTTTTCAGGAAACTCACTTCCCGACCCGAATTCTTTCAAGGCGAATCACGGTTTCACCAGTTCGTGGAACATGATGAACATCACCCAAAATGCCAAAAACGGAGTCTTTGAACCCGGACACTACGGAACGATCAACCAGGCTTCCGTTGACTTTCTGGAAAATGTGGATCATTATCAGTTAAACGAACGAACGGTAAAATATGCCATTTTGGTAATTCTGCTCACGTTCACGGTGTTCTACCTGATCGAATTGATCGGTAAAATGCTGATTCACCCGATTCACTATTTGATGATCGGTTTATCCCTGATTCTATTTTATGCTATTCTCTTGTCCTTTTCCGAACAGTTCGGATTTGCAAAATCGTACCTGATTGCCAGTCTGGCAATTCTGACGCTGCTCTGCTGGTATGCCTATTCTGTTTTGGGTTCACTCAAATTCGCGCTCACAGTGCTCGTCGCAATATCTCTGCTTTATTGCTTCCTGTATGTGCTTGTGAATTTGGAAACATACGCATTGATTGTAGGCTGTATCGGACTTTTCATGGTACTCGCGGCAATCATGAGTTTCACCCGACGATTGAAAATGTAAAACAAAAATCCCCGGCATTTCGACTTTGCTCAATGACCGGGGATCTCTCTCTTTGTTTACTTATTTATTTGGTGTAGGTGTATTTTCGGGATCGGGTGATATTAATTCCTAAGGAAATTCCATAGGTTGTTCCATACTTGTTCATACTCGCGTAAAGATTTAACGGAACATTCAAAGCTCCGGGTCTGAAGGTTTTTCCGAAAGCAAAAACGAAATTGGTGGAGAAATAAGTTGCTCCGCGCGTATCCGGTCGTTTGAAATACGCCATGTGTTCCGCATTGGGAACTCCCAAATCATACAATTCCTGGAAGGTTCTGAATTTCCCGTCGAAATCCGTTGTTCCGGAAGCCAAACGTTTCATGGTGAAAGATGGCCCCATGGCAATTTCCCAGGCTCCTTTTCCAAAACGGACTCCATGCATAATTGCAAGCGAAGGAATCGGAGTTCCGTGTTCCATTCCGGCTACGTTTCCTAAAAACTCGAATAAACCGCTGAACTTTTCGCTTCCTGCATACTGAACTTCAAGCTGATATCCGATGTTAAACAAAATGGGAACGGTTCCTACTCCACCTTCCCGTTCATTTCGGGTGAAAAATTCTCCGTTTTCTTCTGTTGCAACCGCAAAACCGATTCTAGGACCGGAATTGTTCATTTTCCCCAATCCGGTGCTCGCCGTTGGTCCGTCTTTAAAGAATAAGGCCTTGTACACCGAAAAATCGACATCCATTTTCAATAATCTGTAGATCATGATATCGGTCATCCGGTTCAATTCGCGCGGTTGATTTTCGAATTGCTCGATCTCATTCCGTTCAATGACTCCCGTTTTCACATTCACAATCTTCATGGAAATCAAAATGCGGTCGCCCAAACCTTCGTAGCTTGCACTCATCGCAAAGTCGGCATTCAATTGTGTCCCCACACGACCTAAACATTCTTTACCCAAACACGATTCCATCTTTTTGTCGCCCAATTTTTCAGCAACATCGTAACGGTCGTTTACCACATACTTCTTGGAATTGACTAAACTTTTATAGATGACCGAACGAAGAATATCTTCGCTGGAAGAGATATTCCTGACTTCGATTCCTGCAATAACCATCGATGGTAATTGCGTTGTCTGGGCTATTGTTTGAAAGGCACAAAGTCCCAAACAAACTATCAATACTTTTTTCATGGTTTCAATTTTAAGTTTCAGGACAAATTTGCTAGGTATGCATAATACTGGAAAACGGAATAACGCATACCGGTTTTGACCAGTTGCGATTTTCCGTACTGATTCCGAAGTTGTTAAATTGAAAAAAGCAAGCTGATTATCAACAAAAAAGGCTGATATCAAACGATACCAGCCTCTTTCTTTAATATTTGATCTCCTATTTTTCCAGAACAACCGGAACATGTTGCGTTCCCGCTTCTGTTAAAATTCGGATCGTATAAACTCCTTTTGCCATGTTGCTTAAATTCAAATCCTGTTTTCCGGTTTGAATTCCGTTTAATTCATAAACAACCTGACCAAGTGCATTGAACACCTGAATTCCATTCAAATTGATTTCTCCGGAATAAACCGTTATCATTCCTGTCGATGGGTTCGGATAAACCGATACAAGCTTCAGATCATTCTCATCGATTGAAGCACAACCATCAACTGTTGCTGTTGTTTGAGCAGATCCTGAACATCCGTTTGAGTTGGTGTAATTGTACGTAATCGTAGTAGAACCAATTCCCGGCACTGACGGATTAAATTGATTTCCGCTGACTCCTGTTCCTGAATAGCTGCCTCCTGACGGATTTCCCTGATTCAGCGTAATCGGGCTGTCAAAAACACAAACAACCGGCAAGTTTCCGAAAGTCACCGAAGGATTCGGATTCACGGTTACCGTAATACTGTTCGATGCCGGAGACGTACAAGAAGCAACGGTTTGCGTTACGGTATATGTTCCTGAATTGGAGACTGAAACCGACGTTCCACTGGAAGAATTAGACCAGGTATTTCCGGAACCTGCCGAAGAAGTCAAAGTCACAGAACTTCCCTGACAGAAAGTAGTTGCTCCGCTTGCTGTAATCGTTGGCGCAGAAGGTACCGCATTTACAGTAATGTAATTGCTTTGGTTTGCCACATTCGATCCACCTGCATTCGTTGCAGTCAACGAAACATTGTATGTTCCTGCAGTTGGATACGTTACCACCTGACTTGCAGATGTAGACGATGAAGGAGTTCCTCCCGGGAATGACCAGCTGTAAGATGTTGGTGAACCGGTAGAAGTACTTGTGTAAGTAACCGATTGTCCGGCACAAACAGAAGTTCCTGTTGCAGAGAAAGAAGCAACCGGAGTTGGAGGAGTTCCGCTTACACCTGTTACATTGATATTGTCGATATACAGGTTATTTCCGTTTCCTGCAAGATTTCTGAATGCGATCCAGACAGAACCGTTCCCCACGTATGGAGACAGATCAATGGTTTCAGATCTCCATTGTGAAGCTGTCGGTGCAAAAGAAGAAGTCATTGCAGGTGCTGTTGCCAAAGTAGTATATGATTTGGAATAAACGCTGGTAAATGTTCCGCCGCAGTTCGTGGACACCAATACTTCCAATCCATCAATATAAGTCGCATCATATGGAGCATATGCAACATCAAACACCAATTGTGCACTTGAATAAGCTGTGATATCTAATTTAGGTAAACGAAGTTCGTCATTCGTCGCATCGTCTACCGTGTAATTGTTGAACCAAACGGAATTCCCTGTAGTAGGAGCTCTTCCAACGGTAGCAGATCTTGCCCATGTTGCACTGCTGTTCGTATTCACAATAATCCAGCCTGCCGGAAGGAAAGTCGTTGAAACAAATCCTTCAGAAAGTGGCAAGCTCACAGAAGTTCCCGAACTTGCCGTAATGTAATTCGTTTTAGACTTCGGAAATGTATTTCCATTCGAAGAGCTGGTTACGGTCAAACTTGCATTGTATGTTCCGGCAGTATTATAAGTCACTGTTGGATTGGCAGCTGTTGAAGTCGCAGGAGTTCCACCCGGGAAAGTCCAGGAATAAGCCGAAATACCAGTCGATATATTTGCAGAATAAGTAACCGTTGTTCCGGTACACATTGTTGTTTGTGTCGCGGAGAAATCAATCGCACAAAGCGAAGTTCCTGCTCCGCCCCCAACAAGATTCAGGTTAGCTGATGTCCAGATATTACTCCTTCCACCGGTTGTACTCACAATAGCAGTGCGCATTCTTGTTACCTGTCCTTGTGTAAACATTTTGGAACAGTAAGAATAATCCATGTAGTTTTCGTAGTTCTCTACGATACTTGCATTACAGATCTTCGCAGAATTGGGATTCGGGCAGGAAGTAAATCCTTCCGTAAGTGGTGTATCAGCTACTCCATCATTTCCACAAGCCACTCCGGGGTTATTGTCATCACCCCAAACATGCGACAGGTTCAGCCAGTGACCAACTTCGTGTGTTAAAGCACGACTGGAATTAACATCAGAAGTTCCGATCGAACCACAATAATCGTGAAGAAGAAAAACACCATTGTAGTACATGTTCGTAGCATTCGCTGTGGAATTTCCGTTTGGCAGGAAAGTATATCCAGCCGCACCGCCCAAATCTTTACAAATGTAAATATTCAGATAGCGGTTGTGAGGCCAGATTCCCTGATAAACATTGTTTCCGGCAGTAATTGCAGCAATCTGAGCTTCTCCGTCGTCCCCGTTATTGGTTTGCGTACTCGCAGTGCGGGTAATTCCGGAAAAACACGCCCCGTTTGGTGCAACCGTTGCAAACACAAAATTGATTTCAGCATCTGTCGGCATTCCCTGAAAAGTCGTATAAACGCTGTTTGCATCTGCATTCAATCTTCTGTAATCGCGGTTCAAAATCGCCAAAGCATCAACGATCTGAGCATCCGTGATATTTTCGCTTCCGTTGTTGTGCAAAACGTGAAACACCACCGGAATGGTATATTCGATACCGGTTGCCTTTTCAGTATCGGTTGGAGTACCTTTTGATTTTGGATCGGTGTTAGCCCCGGAAACCGTTGCGAAACGTTCCGGGTCTTTCTGCTGCATTTCCTTCATCCGGATATGCTGGCTGCATTTCTCAACTCCGTGAGAAGTCTCAATAGAGTGTTTTTTTAATTGGGTGACCTGCGCAAAGGACATAAATCCGCTGAGCAAGGTCATGGAAAAGACCAATTTTTTCATAAGCATAGTTTGTTTAGAAATAAAGATTATATAGTTCTGGAGTGAAATTTAGACAAAAAATTATTTAAAACGGTTCTTTATAAGCAGATAGTTTTGAACGAAAAGCCAACCTTCAATCGTTAATAACCATGTTTTTCAAACAAAATCAAGGTGATTAGCATGTAATTTTCACATGAATAAAATTATCTAATCTGCATAAAAACAGATCCTCATCCATTTCAGAATAATGGATACTAAAAAAGAAAGGAGAAGCCTTCCGACCTCTCCTCCTTCAATAATATACATGATCGAATGAATCAGCTTAGTTTTTCAAGAGCTGATTTCAGATTCGAAATAACTCCGTCAACATCTTCCAGGCGGCATGTTCCTACCGACAAGCGATACCAGCTTGAATCAGCGGAAGAACCGAAAGCATAAAACGGAACGATTGCTACTTTCGCTTCATCTAAAATATACTTGGTAATATCCTGAGTGGTTTTCAATACTTCTCCCGAAGCAGTTTTCAAACCGTGTAATTCAAACTGAACTGTCAGGTAAATTGCTGCTTCCGGAGCAATCGCATCCACTTTGTGTCCGGCAGATTTCAAGGTTTGAAAACCATTATAGAAACCTAACAAACGACTATTGATTTCCGATTTGATATGATTCAGATACGTATCATACAAACTCAATTCGTTCAGGTATTTTGCAGTAGCAAGCTGTTCTGCTTTCGGAGCCCACGCCCCGACATGTGTTAAAATGGATTTGATTTTATTGATCAGGAATTTTGGTCCCATTGTCCATCCGACACGCACTCCTGTTGCAGCCAAAGATTTTGAAATCCCGTCCACAAACAAGGTATATTCGCGCATTTCCGGACGAAGTGAAACCGGATTGTAATGCTCAATAGATCCGTGAGTCAAAGGCCAGTAAATCTGATCATACATCACATACAAAGGCTTCACACCTGTTGCTGCACGTTTTTTATTTTCAGCCAATACCAAATCACAGATTTCTTCCAGATCTTCCTTTGAAAAAACAGTTCCTGTCGGGTTTAAAGGTGAGCATAAAGCCAACAAGCTTGCCTCCGGAAGAAAAGGAGCAATCTCCACCGCACGCGGCATGAAATTATTATCAGCACTCGTTTCGATCAGAATCGGGCGGGCATTATTCAAATAAGTGTAATGATTGTTATTCCAGGATGGAACAGGGAAAATAACGGCATCTCCCGGATCGACAACTGCTTTGAAAATCGCATAAATCGCAGGTCGGGCACCACCGGTGATCACAATCTCATCCGTTGCATACTCCAAATCACCGCGTTTGCTCAACAATTGAGAAACTGCCTGACGCAATTCCAACATTCCGTCGGCTGCCGGATAATTTGTTTGATCGTCCTCGTAAGCCTCCTGAATAAATTGCTTCAGTTCAGCAGGAATAGGAAAAACCTTCGGATTAAAATCTCCGATGGTTAGATTATATACTTTCTCCCCTTGTTTGATCTTCTCGTTGACTTCTGCAGCTAACTTAATGATTTCAGAACCAATGATGTGTTCTGCCAACCTGGAAACCAAAGGAGTTGAAAGTTCATTTTTTGTATCCATGACCATTTTTAAATTGTTGTTGCAAAAATATACACTATTTACAGGAAATATGGAGGGATATTTAAAAATCTGGTTAAAATAACGCAACAAATGATTCAAAGGCTGAAAGCCGGGGTTGAATGGTATGAAAAACAAAAAAGCTCATCAATCGGTTGAATGATGAGCTTCCAAAACTAATTTCATCTCAATTTTTTATCAATCGCTCTTGAATTAGTTTTCCTTCCACACTTATTTCTATCAAATACATTCCTTTATTTAATGCCGAAACATTCAATTGGTTCTGATTCACCAAACGTTCTGACAAAACCTGATGTCCAAGCACGTCGTAAACAACCACGTTGAAATCTGCCGAATTTGCCTGAATGGTAATCAGGTCACTCGCCGGATTGGGGCCAAACACAATTCCTGAAACCTGATTATTTGTCAAACCTAAGCTCGGATCAATAACGGTCACTTTTCCAGTCATCATTGCTGAATGAACATCGCAACGATACATGTAAATTCCCGGAATATTGAAACGTTTTCCGAAAGTCCAGTTTGAACCGGTTGTCAACATCGAAAACGATTCCGGATTGGAGGCATAAGTCGCCGTTGTTCCGTTTACATTGTGAGATCCGTTGTTGTTGTTCACCCATGTCACGGAATCCCCGAGATTAATAGTGATGTCATTTGGAGACCAGGATGAAGCCTGGGCATTAATTTGGTGATTTGTTTGTCCGAAAGCAACCGGAGCCAAACACATCATGAATAGTTGAGTAATTTTTCTCATAAGCATCTGTTTTAATTAAAGATACAACCCTTTTCCCGGGGTTGTAAATAAATTTCAAAAAATTAGTCAAATGGTTGATCTCATTGATTACATTGCTTCTTTATCCCCTTTTTCTTCCGTCCTTCACAAGAAGAGAGTCCGCTCTGTAATATTTCGCTATTTTTAAATCTCTAAAATCAAGATATGAAGAAACTATTTGCTTGGGTCATGATCGGTGCGATGGTTATGAGCCTCCGAATGCCAACGCCTCCGGAAGAAGGATCAAACGCTCCGCTTTGGATGAGATATCCGGTTATTTCTCCCGATGGGAAAACAATTGTATTTGAATACAAGGGTGATCTGTACCAGGTTGCTGCAAGCGGGGGAACCGCAACTCCGATTACACTCAGTGATGCATACGATTTCATGCCGGTATTTTCAGCGGATGGAAAAACAATCTATTTTGCTTCGGACCGCTACGGAAACTTTGATGTGTTTTCCATTCCGCTTCAGGGAGGAAATACCAAACGACTGACACTGTGCTCAAGCAATGACTTTCCGCAATGTCTTTCAGCAGACGGCAAAAGAATCATCTTCACCGCTGCGCGTTTAGACAATGCAGCAATGTCTCAATTTCCATATGGTGCTTTGGGTGAAGTTTATTCAGTTGGAATTGACGGAGGCCGCGAAAAACAGGAATTATCCATCACGGCTGAAAATATCAAATGGAACAAAGCCGGAACCAAAATGGTTTTCCACGATAAAAAAGGATACGAAGATCCATGGAGAAAGCATCACCAATCATCTGTTGCACGTGATGTATGGATGTATGAAAAAAGCGGCGATAAGTTTACACAACTGACTGATTTTGCTGGTGAAGACCGGAATCCGGTTTGGAATGGCGACGAATCAGCTTTGTTTTACCTGAGTGAGAAAAGCGGATCATACAACGTTTGGAAAATGAATCCAGGCAGCCCGAATTCGAGCACACAGATTTCCAAATTCGATAAAAATCCGGTTCGTTTCCTTTCCGTTTCAAACGACAATACACTTTGCTACGGATACGATGGCGAAATCTATACACAGAAAGAAGGAGCAAATCCGGAAAAAGTGCGCATCCAGATAAACTCCGAAGACCGCAATGCCGACATCAAAAATGTGGTTGAAACGGGGAATGCATCCGAGATTTCAGTATCTCCAAGTGGAAAAGAAGTTGCCTTTATCAATCATGGAGATGTGTTTGCAGTTTCACTGGAAAACGGAGTTACAAAACAAATTACCAATACGCCGGAAGAAGAACGCAACGTGAGTTTTTCACCGGATGGAAAAGCTATTTTGTATGCTTCCGAGAGAAAGAATATTTGGGGAATCTACCAAACAACTTTAATCCGAAAAGAAGAAAGTTATTTCTATGCTTCTACCCTTTTGAAAGAAGAAGCTTTGATCGTAACGGAAAACGAATCATTCCAGCCTCAATTTTCTCCTGACGGGAAGGAAATTGCATTTTTGGAAAACAGAACCGGTGTGAGCGTTTACAACATCGCGAGTAAAAAAATCCGCAATGTATTACCTACGACTAAAAACTATTCATACAGCGACGGAGATCAAACATTCAACTGGTCGCCGGACAGCAAATACATTTTGGTATCCTTCTTAGTGGATGGAAACTGGCACGATCAGATCGGTTTGATTGATGTGACAGGAAAAAATCCGATGCTGCAACTGACCCAAAACGGGTTCTCGAACGGCGCACCGAAATTCCAGATGAACGGAAAAATGGTTCTTTGGTTCTCCGAAAGAGACGGAATGAAAAATGTGGCAAGCCACGGATCTCAGCAGGATGCTTACGGTCTTTTCTTAGATCAGAATGCCTTTGACCTGTTTAAAATGAAAAAGGCGGATTACGAACTTTGGAAGGAACAAAAAGAGAAAAACGACAAGGAAAAACCGAAGGAAACGGAAACACCTGCCAAGAAAGGGAAAACCGAAAAAGCAGATACCGTTAAGAAAACAGATCCTTTAAAAATTGATTTGACAGGATTGGCAGACCGTCAGGTTCGTCTGACTGAAAATTCTTCCTTCCTGCACGATGCATTCATGGATCCGAAAGGCGAAAAGTTGTATTACCTGACTCCGAATGAAGACGGTGTGAACTTATACGTACGCGATTTCAAGGAACACGAAACCAAAATGTTGATTCCTTTGAAAGCAAATGGTTTCTGGGGTGCTTCGATGGATAAGGACGGAAAGAATATCTATGCGATTATCAACGGAAGGTTAACACGTCTGGATCTGGAAAAAGGAGAACAAAAAGACATTCCTTTCAGAGCGGAACGAACGCAGGACGGATATGCAGAACGCGCTTATTTGTTCGAACACATGTGGCGTCAGGTTAAAGCGAAGTTTTACGTTGTTGATTTGCAGGGAACAGATTGGGATTATTACAAAACGACCTATGCGAAATTCCTTCCGCACATCAACAACAATTACGATTTTGCAGAAATGTGCAGCGAATTATTGGGTGAATTAAACGCTTCTCACACAGGTTGCCGCTTCTTCGGAAGAAAAGAAAACGGAGATGAAACAGCTCAACTCGGAGCAATTTTAGACGAAAGCTTCACAGGAACCGGACTTAAAATTGCTGAGATTCTGGATAAAGGCCCGTTAGTAAGTTCTGACACGAAAATCAAAGCAGGTGCTATCATTGAAAAAATTGACGGCGTGGAAATCAAGCCTGAATTGAATTACTATTCCTTGTTAAACCGCAAAGTCGGGAAACAAGTATTGCTTTCTATTTACGATCCGGCAAGCGGAAAACGCTGGGAAGAAATCATTAAGCCGATTTCAGCAGGAATGCAAAACGAATTGCTTTACCAACGCTGGGTGAAACGTATGCAGGCAATGACCGAAAAATTATCCGAAGGAAAATTGGGTTACATGCACATTCGCGGAATGGACGATCGCAGCTACCGCGAGTTCTACAACCAGGTAATGGGAAAATACATCAACAAAGATGCTTTGATCGTGGATACGCGATTCAACGGCGGTGGTTGGTTACACGACGATCTGGCAACTTTCCTTTCCGGAAAACAATACATCAACTTCGTGCCGAGAGGTCAGAAAATTGGTTTGGAACCGGGTTCTAAATGGACCAAGCCAAGCTGTGTACTGATGGGAGAAGGAAACTACTCCGATGCGCATATGTTCCCGGTAGTTTACAAAACACTGGGAATCGGAAAACTGATCGGAATGCCGGTACCGGGAACGGGAACTGCCGTTTGGTGGGAAACTCTTCAGGACAATTCATTGGTTTTCGGAATTCCACAGGTCGGAGTTATGACGATGGACGGAAAATACTACGAAAACAACCAATGCGAACCTGATTTCAAAGTAGTAAACGATTACAATACGATGCTGAAAGGCGAAGACGCTCAATTGAAAAAAGCAGTCGACGTCCTGTTAGGAAGATAATCCGATACAGATATTAAAATACAATCCCCGGCATTTCGACTTCGATCAATGCCGGGGATTTTTGTTTCAAGTCTATAATTTCTACTTTTAGAACTTCAAAAGAAAGTTGGCGAATCAGAACCCAAACAGGATGTTATTCAAAAAGCTCACCAATCGATTGGCTTCACATGCAAAAACAATTTTTCTGGTCGACGGAATCGGAGCCGCTGCTTCTGCATTTTTTTTGGGAATCATACTCACCACTTTTGAATCGTTTTTCGGAATGCCCAAGAGTATCCTGATTCCTCTTTCGCTCATTGCAGCAATCTTTGCCGTTTATTCCTTTTCGTGCTACTTTTTTGTAAAACGAAATCCACAGCGTTTTCTCCGGATTATTGCCTTCTCAAATATCATCTACTGCCTTGTAACCGGCGGAATGATCATCCGGGTTTATGAACAGCTGACTCCAATCGGTTTCGGTTATTTTCTGGGTGAAATTGTGTTGATACTCAGTTTGGTTTTTCTTGAATTTAAAGTCCTGAAACAAAAAACGCCATTCTGAGAATGGCGTATGAATAATCATCTTGTTTGCGTTATTTACCAAAACGGTAACCAACCTGCATATTTACATTAAAGTCCAATCGGAAATTACTTTGTGTTGTTCGGTTTGTTCCCTGAAAACCTCCCATAAAATCGTACATTTTAACAGAATACAATCCGGGATTAAGGCTCACAGCAGATCCCAGGTAAAAATGCTTACCCATCTGCCATTCAATTCCATAACCAATACTCATATTGACTCCCGTTCGTCTATAGTTATATGGAAGTCCCGTTGAATACATCATTCCGTTTCCTGCATAATGCACCGTAGTTGACTTCTCTGTTGTAAAACCAATTCCGCTATACAAATATGGTACAAAACGATTTCCAAAACCATTGAAATAACGCTTATAGTTCACGTTGACTCCCAAAAACCTGTACGATCCCGCACCGTTTGGCCGGTAAAGAGAAAATTGGGGTCCCAACTCAAATTGATTTTTACCGTAGGTGTAAGTCAGCATAGGCATTACCCCTAGTTTTTTACCCAAACTTCCATGTAATATATCTGATCTGTAAGGAGTCAAAGTTACTCCGGTATTTAGTCCCCATCTACCTTTGATGGGTGATTCTTCTGTTTGGGAAAATCCGGTGCTTGTTAAAAAAAGGGCACAAACAACCACGGTTGATTTAGCTAGTTCAATTGATTTCATTGATTTAATTTTACGTTTGCACAAACATATCTTTTCAAACAGGAAGTAAACGGAAGCTTTCACGTATTTTAACTACCACCTATTTCAATTTAGGATTTAGTAACAAATTGAACAGGAAATACGGGAACTTTTGTAATTTCAGGAGCCGATTTCAGGCAGAAAACTTTAAAGCAATTTTTGTCAAATCATCCTGAAACAAAAAAAAGCAACTATGAAACGCACATTTTTTTCTTTGTTATTACTTACCGCAGCTTGTACAACTCAACCGAAAGAGAAAGAAACCACCCCGGTTTCCGACTCCAAAGAACAAGCATACGCAGATATCATTTCTTCAAAAGACACCTTGTATTGTACTTCCAATGGAGAATTCGAATATGGCGCCCCTTATGCGTATGTTGATAAAAACGGGGACACAATTATTCCGGCCGGAGCATTTGACAACTGTTTCAGCGATATTTTCACCACGTTTGCTTACGTTTCCGATGCGCGTTTCAAAGACAAAGGAATGGTTGCCGTGAACAGGAACAAAGAGATCATTTTTGAAGCCTTCCTTTTTGACAATGGCCCGGATTACATCGTAGATGGTTTGTTCCGGATCAAAAGAAACGGAAAAATTGGCTACGCAGATCCTACCGGAAAAGTAGTCATTGAAGCAAAATATAGCTGCGCCTATCCTTTTGAGAACGGAAAAGCTAAAGTGGCTTTGAATTGCGAAACGGTTAAAGATGAATTGGAACACCATTCCTGGGAAAGTACGGAATGGTTTTACATTGATAAAACCGGAAAGGAAGTAAAAACAAGTTTGAAGCATTAAATCAAGAAATACCAAAACATAAACAATGAGTAACTCACTTACCTGGGACGAATTCATGCACGTGGAAATGCGCGTTGGAACCATCATTTCCGCAGAAATCTTTAAAGAAGTGCGCAACCCCGCATACAAAATCACAGTCGATTTCGGAGAGTTCGGAATCCGTAAAACTTCCGCTCAGGTAACGGCTTTGTATCAGCCCGAAGAACTGATCGGAAAACAAATCGTTGCGGTCATCAACTTCCCTCCGAAGCAAATTGCCACGATGATGAGCGAATGCCTCATTTTAGGCGGAATCGGAGACAACAAGGAAGTAACGCTGCTGCAGCCGGAAAGAGCGGTGAAAAACGGAACACGAATCGGGTAATTCTTATAATTGAAAATGCTCCTAAGGCTCAATAAAAACCTTGTCAGTTTTACATTTTCAATTTTGAATTCCCAAAACTTTTTCCGCCTGAATTAAATGTCGTTGATTGTGAAAGATCACAAAACGGAAAGTATCTCCCAGTTTCAACTTAATCCATTTGGAAATACTGATATTGGTTTTCGTTTTGTTCAAATCTATTCTTCGGGCTTCATTCAATAAGCGAAGCATTTCTTCCTGTTGCTGCAGAAATTCATGAATAACCTGATCTTTATTCAGGCGGCTGTTCAACGGATTCATGTTTTTAAAGGTCTTCATCTTGTTCAATTTCTCTTTGGGAAGCATGCTGTTTGCAAAATAATTGCCCAGCCAGCCGCTCTTGAACAATTCCTGATTTTTCGGATCCGCACTTTTGATTCTCTTTGCTATTTCCGGAAGATAAAACCGTCCGTATAAGTTCAAATGCTCCAGACATTCCAAAGCACTCCAGCTAAGTTCATCCTGTTTAAAATTCAGAGCTTTTCCCGTTAAATTGTTGAACTCCTCTCCTTTTGAAAGACAACGTTGTGTGCGATCTGTCAAATCCGCGATCAATGTATCTGCTGAAATTTTCATTTGCTTAATTTTCGACAAAGTTCCTGAATCTGAACCCTGAAAACATTGATTGAAATCAAGACTTTTTCAAACGCGACAAAGTTTCAGGTGTCATTCGAAGATAATTTGCGATGTGCCGGTTGGGAATTTCCTGAAACAGCTGCGGACTCCGTTTCAAAACACGCTCAAAACGTTCCTTGGGCGATGAGGTCAATAAATCCTTTTCACGTTCGATTTGCTGAATCACCAGATCTTCCAGAATTTTGACCCAAATCCGGAGATGGTTTTCATCCTGATTGAGAAAATTCATAAAACGTTCTTTCGGAATGATCTTCAGCTTCGTTTTTTTGATTGCCTGAATGGTAAATTCAGAAGGTTTTTCGGTCAAAAAAGAATCGAGTGAAACCAAAATATTGTTTTTGTAGCCGAAACGAATATTGCGTTCCTCTTCCCTGTGACTGTCCGGTTTATCGACCACAAAAACGCGCAGACTTCCTTCTTCCACCAAATAAATATTGGTATCGTTGGTTCCCGCTGTTTTCAGAAATTCATTTCGCTCAATCGTAATAGTCTTCTCAATCAATTGATGCTGCTCAATGAAGGCAATTAACTCTGAGGGTTTCATTTTCGATACTTTTTATCCGGATGTTTTTAAAGATAAAAAAAGAGAAGGAATCTGAAGTCAGAAGAAGGATGATTAATCAAAAATCTCAGAATTCGGTTTGATTTTATCCAATAAAAAAACCCATTCCAGCAATGCTGAAATGGGTTCAATTTCCTGCGGAGAGTGAGGGATTAGAGATCCCGTTTAGGGAATCGCTTATCAAACTGAATCCTTTCATTTTCTACGAAAACTTCCGGGATTTTTCTTATGCCTTTACTGAAATTAATTTCGTAAAGCCATAAATAAAAAATCCCGATCTGTCTGCACAGATCAGGATTCAATTTCCTGCGGAGAGTGAGGGATTCGAACCCCCGGTACCTCGCGGTACAACGGTTTTCAAGACCGCCGCAATCGACCACTCTGCCAACTCTCCGCGACAAAAGTAGTGCTATTTTCCTTTTTGGCAAGTGTTAATTGAAAAAAAAATAAAAGTTATTTACTTGTTATCTGAAAATCAGTACCGTTTAATCAATAATTTTCCTTTTATGAAGAATCATTTTCGGTAAACCCAGCCAAATTCACTAACTTTACGTTACATATTTGTACTATGAAAAAACTCTGTTTGGTGATAATCCCATTATTTGTTCTGGTCTCAAATTCGTTTGGACAGAAAAATCAAATGAAAGCTTTTATTGATTACAAAAGTTATTACTCACCCGAACAAGGTCCGTACATTGATCTTCAGTTTCAATTCGTTGCATATACTATTCAATTTGCTCCGGTTGATTCCGTTTTGCAAGCAAAAATTGCCGTATCGACGATCATTACCAGTGAGCCAAGTGGCGACACTGTTTACGTAGACGGTTTTGTTTTGGAAAGTCCCAGAATGCGCGATTCGATCGTGGAAGATTTCTTCGATAATGTACACATTCCGCTTCAACCCGGAAATTATACTGCTCACCTGAACTTAATGGATATTCTGGCAAAAGGAAAATCTCTGGAAGGAAAACTGGAAATCCATGTTGCAGAAGTCACATCCAAAGTAGCTACTTCAGATATTTTGATTGCCGAAGTTGCCACACCAAGTACCAATATGGAGTCTCCGTTCCAAAAAAGCGGATACGAGATTATCCCACGGATTTCGAACTTTTACAGTCAGGCAATGACCAGAATTCCATATTATGTGGAATTGTACAATACCAACCTTATTCAGGACAGTACTTTTGGTTTAAGACAACAGGTTGTTTCTTCACAAACCAATCAGATTATGCCCGGTTTTTCGCGTTTCACGAAGATCAAACCCGGGCCGGTAGTTCCTGTTTTCAGAAACATGGATATTTCCAAACTGCCATCAGGATCTTATCACCTGACTTTAGAGATCATTGACAAAAACAATAAGACGATCGGGCAAACCGCAGATTACTTCTTTGAACGCATCAACGACATTGAAATTAAGGATGAAAATGTAGAAGACATTGTCTTAAATCCGGCTTTTCAGGCTTCTATCACAGACGATTCTTTGAAGTATTATCTGGGAAGTTTAATTCCGATTGCAAGACCGGCAGAAGTAAAATCGATCATCAAAACATTGAAGGCTAACAGCCCTGACTTGTGCCGTAAGCACATTCAGCAGTTCTGGGTTCAGACTTCCGGAAACGATGCCTACAATCAATGGATGATTTACAAGAAAAATGTGGTTTTGGTTGAAGCTAATTACGGAAACAATTTCCAAAGTGGTTTTGAAACCGACCGCGGACGCGTTTACCTGCAATACGGACAGCCGAATACCATTATCGTAAGGGAAACTTCTCCTTCCGAATATCCTTATGAGATCTGGCATTACTACAAAATCAAAAATTTCAGCAACAAGCGTTTTGTATTCTACAACCCGGATCTGGTAAACAACGCTTACCGCTTACTGCATTCCGATATGGTTGGAGAACAGCAAAACTACAAATGGCAGGAAATGCTCGTTAAACGAAACAATTCAGGCCAGGGTGTTGACAGCTCTAACGGATCCAGTCAATATGGTACAAATAGCGGCTATTATTACAAACAAGACTAAAACCATCTGTGCAATATCCTGACATCGCCGTTGTCATTCTCAACTGGAATGGTAAACACTTTTTAGAACAATTTCTTCCGCAAGTTATTGAGTACTCGAAACCATTTCGGGTAGTCCTGGCAGACAATGCCTCAACGGATGATTCCGTTTCATGGACAAAAACGCACTTTCCGGATCTGGAAATTGTTGTCAATGCATCAAACGGCGGTTTTGCCAAAGGCTACAATGACGCCTTGAAACAGGTAAAGGCAGATTATTATGTGTTGCTCAACAGCGATGTTGAAGTAAGCAAAGACTGGCTTCTGCCTATGGTTGAAACGATGAAAAATCCGCAGGTTGCAGGTTGTCAGCCCAAAATTCATTCGTTCAAAATCAAGGGGAATTTCGAACATGCAGGTGCTTCGGGAGGTTTTCTCGATAAGTACCACTACCCTTTTTGCCGTGGTAGAATCATGGATCACGTGGAAAAAGACGAAGGCCAGTATGATTATCCTGCCCGGATTTTCTGGGCAACAGGTGCCTGTTTAATGATTCGTGCAGATTTGTATTGGGAAACCGGAGGTTTGGACGAGCGGTTCTTTGCGCACATGGAAGAAATTGATCTGTGCTGGAGAATTCAACGCATGGGATTTCATTTTGAAGTAAACCCGGGAAGCGTGGTTTACCATGTTGGAGGTGGTACTTTGAATTACATGAACCCTAAAAAGACCTTTTTGAATTTCAGAAACAGTCTTTTAATGATCCATAAAAACCAGCGAAAGGGCTTGGCCTATGTTCTTTTCAGAAGGCTTTGTTTTGATGCTTTGGCTGCATTCGTATTTTTACTCAGAGGGCAATTTCCGCATTTCTGGGCGGTTTTCAGGGCGCATATGTCTTTCTACAAGCATTTCCCTTCAAGCACTAAGGAACGGAGGAAATGGAAGAAGCTGGATACCAAAGCTCCGATTCGTTTTTACAGAGGAAGTATTTTATGGGCACTTTATATCCAAAAGGTTAGTAAATTCAAAGACTTAAACCAACGGAAATTCGATTTGTAATGAATCCTTCTTTAGCCATTTTTCTGGGAGCTTACTCACAAACAGTAAAAGAACTTTTTCTTGAAACTCAATTCCTGCTTGAACAGGAGTTGCCGAACAGCCAGCAGGAATTAGATATTGCGGCCAAAATGCTTGCATTCAGTTACGGCCCCGGATACAAAGGAATGGTCTGCGTATTGCTTCCATCCCAAAAAGGTCTCAAACTTTCTTTCAGTAAAGGAGCCGAGCTTGCAAACAAGCATGGTTTACTGACCGGAACCGGAAAGAAAACCCGTTATGTGGAAATTTCCAAAACGCTCCTGAAAAAGAAAGAGCTTCGGGAATTGATCCGAAATGCCAAACTTTACCACGAAATGACTTCCGGTCAATAGGATTCGTTAATACATCCTAAATACACGCTCCTCTTCAAGCACTTTTTTAATTTTAAGCTATGAAACGCATTTTAGCAATCAGTCTTTGTTTTATTATCGGAGCGGTTTATTTTACCGATGCTCAAAGCAGTCTTCCGTATCATTTAATACAAGAAGACAAGCTCATCATTCTTCCGCCCGAATTAAGAGAAGTTTCGGGTCTCAGCATCGTTGATTCAAAAACATTGATTTGCATTCAGGATGAAGAAGGAATTGCGTTCATTTATGACCTGAAAAAACAGGAAGTGGCCCGGAAGATTGTTTTCGCCGGACCGGGAGATTACGAAGGAATTGCTCCGGCAGGAAACGATTTATATGTGCTTCGCAGTGACGGTGTTTTGTTCCGGATTCATAACTTCGAAAAGGAACAGCAGCAGATTGATTCCATTCAGACCGGAATTCCGAATAAGGACAACGAAGGACTGTGCTACGACAAAGTGAACAAACGCTTACTGATCGGGTCGAAAAGTAAAATTGCCAAAGGAGCTGAATATAAAAACCTGCGAACGATTTATGCTTTTGACCTTCAAAGCAAGACTTTGCAAAAGGAACCTCTTTACGTTTATGACATTCAGGTGATCAAAGATTTTGCACAAAAGAACAAGATCGAACTTCCCACAAAACCCAGCAAGAAAAACCCGAATGAACTGGATGTTGCATTAAAATTCCAGATCTCGGGAATTTATCTTCATCCCAAATCCAAATTGCTTTATGTGTTGAGCGCTTCGGATTATTACTTGTTTGTGTTTGACGGAGCCGGGGCAATCAAGCACCTGGAAGTCCTTGATCCTTTGAAATTCAATAAAGCGGAAGGAATTGCCATTATGCCAAATGGAGATTTGTATATTTCCAATGAAGGCCAAACCGGAGATCCTAAAATCTTACTTTTTTCAGAGAAGAACCGAAAGTAATCAGTGCTTTTTTACGCGGTTTGTCAATTGAAACTGCGCTCCGAAAACGATGTTGTACTGCATGAAAAAGAAATGCTGTTTCGCCTTGTCATCAGGATTTCTGGTGGTGCGGATATCAGGCATGTGGATGAATCCGTATTTCGCTTCACTTTGAATGAAGAAATACTTGAAAAAGCTCAGTTTTACTGCTCCAACCAAACCTAATCCGTATCCTGCCAAATGAAACTCATCGTGGCGCGGATTTCCCAGCAAAGTGGTATTGGTTCTCGGAACCAACAATCCAAAACCAATTCCTTCGTTTACACTCAAGTTGAAATGCTTCACATTGATCAACGCATCTGAGCGGCGAATTTCAGCATTCAGATAGTTCAATCCGTCTGTGTGTTCGAACAGCAAAAACGACGTGTCCATATACATATCCTGATTGTTGTAAACACCGTCGTAAGGAGTTCCTGAGTTTTCAATATGTCCGTCCATTTTTACCGTCTGGAAATTTTTCATCACATACTTCATGTGGTCGGAACCTATGGAGATTTCGTACTTGTCCTTGAAATAATACCCCAAACGCAGGTTATACTGAGGAATGGTCATCGTAGCGGGATTCAGGTACAAATTCGCGCGGAAAATCGACTGGCGGTCATTTGCAATGACGTTATTCAATTTGAAATTATAGGAATTCCCCGTGAAAGTAATATCCGACTTGGTATATGCCCCGCGGTTCCATCCCCAATAGATGTAAAACGAGCCTTTTTTATTCGGCTTCCAGATCTCAACTTTATCTTGAGAAAAAACTGGAAAAGCAAGAACGATCGCAAAAAGGAGAACTACAGATTTCATTTGTCGGATTTTGGATGCAAAATTAGAAATCTTTTCTGCTCTCCATGTTAAATTTTGAGATAAAAGAAAGCCACCGGTTTCCCGATGGCTGTTCTGATTATTGCGAATCAACAAGGATTAATACTTGAAGAAACACTGAATTGATTTTCCTGAAATGGTTGCCCCTTGCTGAGCAGTTCCTGCTGCAGGATCCACACGGTAAATCCATGCATTTGAACCTGTGTTTACAGAAATGTATACTTTCCCGTCTTCAATGTGGAACGGCGTGTAATATTGCCCGCCATGAGCAGGAACATCATTCACGATCTGCAATGTTTGTGCATTCAAATCCAGGATAGCGATCCGATGAATCGGAACATCAATTCCGAAAGCAGCCCATGCTGCTGCTGTTGCATCTACTGAATTCGGGATGACACGAGCAATCATTTTTCCGTTTCCAATATAAGCTCCCGTTAAGATTTTATATCCCAATGCTTCCGTATTGAAGAAGTAGCTGCTGTTGAATGCATTGTCTCCTGCATTGATTTTCAAAATTCCGGAAGGTTTTGTAGCCTGAGTAAATCCTGCTGCCAAAGAACTTGTTGAAATCGTGTAATGGTTTCCGTTCTCATCTTCTATAATTGCAGGAGAACCTCCGTAATATCCGATTGGACTTGTACGCGTATCTTTCATGGTTGACACGAAGTTCAATCCAGGATAAGTGTAAACGTTCACGTAAGCTGTATCCGTTCTTGGAGTATCCCAGGAAGCTCCGTGCAACGGATAATAAGAAACATACAATTTCCCGTCAGCGATATAAGAACCTGTAGGCCACATGTTCAATTGCGCATTGGTATCGTTGTACAATACTTTGAACACAACATTTTGAGTAGATGTAATCGACATGGAATTCGGGTTCAGATTCATGAATTTACAATCGTATGAACCACCTCCCCAAGGAGCACTGATTGCGAATACATTTCCATCAGAAGTATTTGTCAATACATCCAAACGGTCAAACACAAAACTTCCCGCAGACGACAAGGTATTGTCTTCAATTTTGTAACCTGTACAAATATTGTTGGTGTAATCCATTGCCAGGTATTTGCTTCCTACTTTGTGGTAATACATCCACCCCATTTGCTCGATTCCGTTTCCGGATGCTGAAAGAGTTCCCGACATCAAATCTTCGGAAGTAATCAAATACTCGGCATCAGCACCAGCACTGGTTGTTTTCAAACCTAAAACATATCCCGATGCCGGAACAGTTTCTTCTTCTCCCGTTTTTTTCTTCTTTTTACAAGAAGTAATTGTTGTCATCCCTAAAAGGGCAATTGCAGCAATCACTAACGTGCTTTTTGTTTTCATGTAACTTTTTTTTGCGTTTAACTTTTTTTTCGATCCGTTACTGCGGATACTTTTTGAAAGCAGTGCTTCCTCTTACTTTTGCAGGTAGTAGCGTAGTTTGATATTAAAGCTTCTTCCGGGTTTCTGAATCCGGAAATTATCGTAGCATAATGCATCCATCAGGTTCATACAGGAAACAGAAACATTATAGCGTCCTGAATGACTGGTAAAACTTACGGAAGCATTGCTGTAGATTTGTCTTGGAATAACGAATTTGCTGTTGACAGATCCCAAACTCGACCATTTCAGGTAAAACTCTTCCACATAAGATGTTGTCCAGTTGAAACCGATTCGTTGTTTATATTTACCGAATTGTTTGGTGTTGAAGGTAAAAGATGCATTTCCGAAGAGATAAGGAGCATTCGGAAGTCTGTCTCCGTACAAATCATCCGGTTCTCCGTTTGCTTTCAAAGAAGCATTCAGAATATTCTGATATGTTGCGTTCACTTCAATCTTGAACATGTCGTTGTAGGAATAACTCACTGCTCCTTCGAAACAATTCACCTTAGCCTGCGCCAAATTCTCGTAACGGGAAGTAATTCCGATCGCCACATTTCGAATCAGGTTTTCCGGCAAGCGGTACATGTAGTTGAAATCCACATTGACCAGGTGTTTTTTGAAACGTTTTCCGAACAAAAATCCTGCATTGATATTCTGACTTTGCTCCGGCTGCAAATCCGGATTAGGCAGAAGCAGCAATCCATCACCAAATACTTCATATCCTTCCGGCAAGCGGTATGCACTTTCAAAGGATGCCTTCAACTGCAAATAACTCAATACGAAATAGCTCGTCGCGATTCCGTATCCCGGAAGTTGAAAGCGATTCTGAATACGGTCAATTCCGCCTGTTTCCTCGTTCTCTTTCGATAATTCCGACCACATGTTGAACATTTTCGCAAATGCAGAAGTGGTCCATTTGTCTTTGAATAATTTCAGTTGGTAAGCGACTCCGGTAAAATTCTTCGTCAGCGTATTCGGATCTTCAAATGCCAAAGGTCCTTGTTTGATCGGATCGTGTCCAACTCTTGTAATGGTTGAATAAGTATTGTTGATTGTAAACTGATGGTATTTTCCCAATTTGTAGTTCAGCGTAGCAACAGCCAATCCTGCACGGTCATTAAAAGTGAACAGTGTTTTATACCAGTTCAGCTCTCCGGAAGTATTCGACAATAACTTGTTGGTGTATCCACCTTCCCAGTTGTAAATACGGGAGCTGGTATCTACCAATTGCTGTTTCACGGAGCTGTATAACCCTGAAACCCGAAGGGACAGGTTTTTGACAAACAAATTCGATTTTTCGTATTTCAATGTAGGAATCAAACTTTGTTCCGTGCGGCGTACTTCTCCGGCTACAATCGTCATATTTGCTCCTTGTTGAACTTCCTTGTATGTCGTATTTCCGATCAATCCGATCAACAAGCGGTCTGCCCATTTTTTATTCACAAATCCCACTTCGACCATTCCCGTAGCGGATTTAAAAGCGTCATTGAAATGTGGAACTCGTGTGGTTTGTTCATCAATTTTTCCGCTTGCTTTATCAAACAGGTTCACATCTACTTTGAAATTGTTGTCGGAATAATTGTAGAAAGCACTTGCACTCACGATAAATCCTTTTTTCGTTGTGTAGCGCCCCACAACACTTGCCTGATGTGTATTGAACGAGCCAAAACCGTATGAAACATCCAAAAAGTTTTTGACCGCATTATTGGTCACAATGTTTACTGCTCCTCCAAGAACGTCAGCTCCCAAATGAATCGGGACAACACCTTTGTAAATCTCTACACGTTCCACGTTGTTTACCGGAATGGCATTGATGCTGAAAGATCTTCCCATCACATCGGTCGGAAGACCATCTAAAAAGAAACGCACCTGATTTCCCGTGAAACCACTCAAAGAGAACACGAAATCAGATCCCAGGCCACCGCTTTCACGAATGCGGACTCCGGTTGATTGATTCAATACCTGATTGACATTCAGATTTAAGTTCTGAATCGGTTTCATATCAATAGATTCCACTGCAAAAGGTTGTTCTTTTACTTCCTGAACTTTCGATTTCGCCAGGATGGTTACTTCGTCTATCTGAGCAACTTTTTTTACCGGAACAACTCCTACATTCAAGCTCGGCTGATTCAGACTCAACTGTTTTTCCACCGGATTATGTTCTGCACTTTGTGTCTTTAGAAGATACTTTCCGTAGGGCACATTTTGAATGGAAAACTGACCATTTTCATCTGTAATAGCACCCAATTCCGTTCCCTCCAATGAAACTGTCACAAAAGGAACCGGCTGGTTATTTTCACTGATTTTTCCGCTTATGACCCCATTTTGGGAAATGGAGACCGAACTAAAAATCAGGGAAATGAAGAAAATGAAATTTTTCACGAATTGTCTGTTTTACTTTTCTTTACAGAATTTTTTTTGCAAAAATACGCCGGGATAGAAGCTAACATCAATACCCAGTTCTAGCGTAATCCCATATAAAAATACCTTTCAAAGAGTATTTTGTATCACTAAAAAAGTGGTATTCAAGTTTTTAAACTAATTCGTTTTAGTGCAAATTCCTTTTTCTCAGACCGAGATCATGAATCTCAATTCAAATAATTTTCCGACCTTTAATTGAATTCAAAAACTCATGGAAGCATTTTATGACGTTTGGGCGCGAATTGCTTATTACATTTCTCTTCGCTATTTACTGATTGCAGGAGGTGCATACTTTGTATTTTATGTGTTGTTCCGGAGTCAGTTGTTCCGGCAAAAAATTCAGCAGGTATTCCCGAAGAAAAAACAACTGGTATCGGAGGTTTTGCATTCGGTTCAAACAACCGTCATTTTTTCAACGTTGTTTCTCTTAGTTGTTGTGGTTTTGCGACCTTACACCAATTTGTATTCGGAAATCAGCACCTACGGAATAGCCTATTATTTGTTCACCATTCCTGTCATGTTTATCCTGCATGATACCTATTTCTACTGGATGCATCGAGTCATTCATCATCCGAAATTGTTCCCGCACATTCACTTCATACATCATCAATCCACAAACCCAACACCCTTAGCAGCTTACTCCTTTCATTTTACGGAAAGTATTCTGGAAGGCCTGATTATTCCCATTATTGCTTTTACTTTACCGGTGCATCCCAGCGCTTTTATCTTATTTTTGTTCGGACAATTTATCATCAATGTCTACGGCCATCTGGGTTTCGAATTGTTTCCGTCTGGTTTTCAGAGAACCTGGATCGGAAAATGGATCAATACTTCTGTGGCCCATAACCAGCATCACAAGCACTTTAAGGGAAACTACGGTTTGTATTTCCTGTTTTGGGATCGCTGGATGGGAACCTTGCGGCCAGATTACGATGAGGCATTTGATGAAGTGAAAAACAGAAAAAAACACATCCATGGAGAATTACAAGGAAATCAACCGAGAACAATGGAATGATCGCGTAGAACCACACGTCGAATCTGACTTCTATGATGTAGCGGGATTCCTAAGCGGGAAAACCTCACTGAAGGAAACTGAAATCGCGTTGCTGGGAGATATTAAAGGGAAACGAATCTTACATCTTCAATGTCATTTCGGGCAGGATTCAATTTCAATGGCTCGCATGGGCGCAAGTGTCGTTGGTGCAGATCTTTCCGACAAAGCGATCGGGAAAGCGCGTGAACTGGCTGAGCGAACACAGACAGATGCAACTTTTGTATGCTGTGATTTGTTTGATCTTCCGCAGCATTTGGAAGGACAATTCGATTTGGTTTTCACTTCTTACGGAACTATTGGCTGGCTTCCCGATTTGGATCGCTGGGCTTCCGTGATTCAGCACTTTTTGAAACCTAGCGGAAAGTTTGTTTTCGTAGAGTTTCATCCGGTGGTTTGGATGTTCGACGATGATTTTCAAAAAGTAGCTTACCGTTATTTCAAATCCGACCCGATTGTGGAGACAGCTTCCGGAACCTATGCAGACCGCGATGCTTCCATTCAAACGACTTCTGTGACCTGGAATCATGGTATGTCGGAAGTCATCGGAAGCTTAATGAGACACGGGATTCAGCTTCAGGATCTGAAGGAGTACGATTTCGCAAATTACGACTGTTTTGCACATACCGTTGAATTTGAGCCCGGAAAATTCAGAATCAAGCATTTAGGAAACAACATTCCAATGATGTATTCCATTGTTGGAACAAAATCACTTTAAAATTCAGAAGCCATGGAAATCGCAGCTAAAATCGTTATCGGAATCGTGGCTTTGTTCCACATTTATATCATGTGGCTGGAAATGTTTGCCTGGACCACAAAGGGTCCTAAGTCGTTCAAAAAATTCGAAAAGGAATTGTTTCCAAAAACCAAAGCACTTGCAGCCAATCAAGGCTTGTACAACGGTTTTCTCGCCGCAGGTTTAATCTGGACTTTTTTCATTTGCAACAAGGAATGGCATTTCAACATCAGTATTTTCTTCCTGTCATGTGTTGCTATTGCCGGAATTTACGGGGCACTCACGGCAGATAAGAAGATTTTCTTCGTTCAGGCTTTACCCGCGCTGGTCGGAATCGGACTATTGGTGTTTTCTCCTGGAAAGTGTGATATGAAGTGTGAAAAAGCTCCTGAAGCTCCACTTCATTCCCAAACTCATGCTAAAGATGTTTATCTGGTAGATTCTAAAGGTCGAAAATTAAGCGAACCATTTCCTATTCAGACAAACAATAAAGCCGATTTTTCAGACTCTCTCTTTCTCACGATCAATTTTAAAGATGAATCGAACAAGATCAATACACTTGAATTTTATGGTCCTTCCCGATATGCAATCAATAACAAAGAGGCTTTTAAAGTGACACTGAACGAGTGGGGAGTTGTTTATTCCGAAAATCCCCGAATGGAAAATTATGTTCTGCTTAAATCAACTGATGAAAAAGTCAATTCTGTGATTTCTCTGGCTTTGGTAAATATCCTGAAGCACAAAAAAGATGTTGTAGAGAAAATTATTAAGCAACAAGGATAAGTTTTAAATTTCTCTTGGTTTTAACCTGATTCCTCCCCCTTTATCTCCCTCCAAAGGGGGAATTTTGATTTTCCTTCCAAAAAGAGAACAGGAATAATTGATTCAGAAAATTCCGTTTTAAAGAAGGATTTATCCTTCTAAAGAATGAGTATCTATTGGCTTTCCTTTGGAGGGGGAGGATAAAATCAATACCCGATCTTTCCGCGTTCATTTCCTATAAACCATTCCAAAGCCAGACGATATCCGTCCATTCCGAAGCCCATGATAGAACCTGCACAAACGGCCGTGATAAATGAATTATGACGAAACTCTTCCCGTTGAGCCAGGTTGCTGATATGTACTTCCACTACCGGAACCTGAATTCCTGCAATGGCATCCCGAAGAGCTACGCTGGTATGCGTGTATCCGCCTGCATTCAAAACAATTCCGTCGTGATTCGATTGGTGAAGTGCATTGATCAACTCACCTTCCACATTACTCTGAATGTATTCCAGTTCTCCCTGAAAATGAGCTTCTAACTGATTGAAATACTTCAAAAACGTTTGATTTCCGTAAATTTCAGGCTCGCGTGTGCCTAAAAGATTTAAATTCGGGCCATTGAGAATTAGAATTCGCATCATTGAAAAATTGGGAACGTACGATTAAACAATTTGTTCATTATCTGAAGATTGAACGAAGCCTGGCTGAAAACTCCATTTTCGCCTACCAACAAGACATTGCTAAGTTACGCGACTTTTGCGAATCTTACACACTTTCTCCCGAACACGTTCAGGCCGGACATCTCAAACAATTTGTTGCGGAGTTATTCGACATGGGTTTAAGTGCCCGCACACAAGCGCGGATCATCAGCGGATGGAAACAATTTTTCGATTTTCTGCTTTTGGAAGAAATCCGGAAAGACGATCCCTCGGAAGCCTTGGAAATGCCCAGAATCGGGCGGAAACTCCCGGAAGTTCTGACTATTGAAGAAATTGATGCACTGATTTCAGCCATTGATCTAAGTACCAATGAAGGACAACGAAACAAAGCTATTCTGGAAACACTTTACAGCTGCGGCTTGCGGGTCAGTGAGCTCGTTTCCCTCCGATTCGAAGATTGTTTTTTTGAAGAAGGTTTTGTTCGCGTAATCGGAAAAGGAAACAAGGAACGTTTGGTTCCTGTGAGTCCGAGTGTGGTCGAAGAAGTGAATCTTTACGCTAAAACGGACCGGGAAAATCTACAGATAAAAAAGGGAAATGAAGCGTATGTTTTCCTCAATCGCCGGGGTGCGCAATTGACGCGCGTAATGATCTTTACCATTATCAAACAACTGGCAGATAAAGCTGGTATTCATAAAAACATCAGTCCGCATACGTTCCGGCATTCTTTTGCCACGCATTTAATTGAAGGTGGTGCGAATCTCCGGGCCGTTCAAGATATGCTTGGACATGAAAACATCACTACAACAGAGATCTACACGCATTTAGATCAACGTTTCCTGCGCGATGCAATCCTGACCTATCATCCGAGAAACAATGAACATTGAATTGATTTCAGGTGTTTTAAAGTTCAAAAATTCGCACTTAAAACAAATCCGTTCCCTGAATCCTGATTCTTGCGCGATCAATAAACACGTTTAAACTGTCAAAATAAGCATTTCGCTGCCGCTGATTTTCTTCCGAAATTTTCACACAGCTTTTGAGCATCGAATGAAACACCGCAAACGATTTGTTCACGTAATCCTGATCAATCGTATAGAGGTAATTCAGCATATTGTGAGTGATATACAACATGCGGTAGGCATTCGTTTCAGAAATGATGGTGTTATCCTGAATATACGTTTGGTGAAGGTATAAATGGAAATTGTCTTCTTCTGTAATGACAGGTTGTCCTTTGATAAATTTCCGGCCAATTTCAGCCTGCTTTTTGATGTGTTCCACCAATCCCGCAACCTCATCAATCAGGTACAAGGCATCTTCCGGAGTTTCGAAATAACCCAGTTCGTAAAACGAAACAATCTCGCGGATCAATCCTTTTCCGGCATCATAACCGATCACTTCCGTAGATTTGACCCGAATGTAGAAATTGGCCATTTGCTGCAATTGTTCATCCGAAATATCTCCTTTCCACCCTTTGTGGTATTTCACACTTTCTAATTGCCCCAATTTCAAATAACACTTCCCGAAGTAAAGTAACTTGAAGCGTAAAAGTGCCGGAGAATTCAATAACTGGAAGATGATCAAATCCAGGTTAGACATATACAATTCCTGTGTTCTCTGAGCAACCATGCGTTTAAAACCGTCCATGATTCCATTCAGATAGGTATCGAATGAAAATTCCGTACGTTGAATCGGATTGTATTGAAAAGTGACACTTTTCCCTGAAACACCGATAATCTTGTCGATCGACAATTCGTATTTCTGACAAAGTAAATTGATCTCTTCCGGTTTCAGGGCAGTTTCTCCTCTTGCTCTTCTATAGGCAGAATCACGGGATAATTCCAAATCATCCATCAGTAATTTTCCCAATGAAGTGTCCGGAGGTAACTTTGCTTTTAGCTGTTCAAGTAGTCGGTTTTGAATATCCATGGGCGCAAAATAAGAAAAAAATAAAAGTCGCTCTTTGAATAGAACGACTTTTGTTGCTGAGTTTCTTTCTATCGGCCAGGATCGATTGACCTGAACCGAATTGAAAAACTACTTGTATACTTTTTCGGTCGATCCGTCCGAGTAATAATAAATGACGACTCCCGGCCAGTTCTCATTCACTTCCTGCCCCATCAGGTTGAAGATCTTTTCCACCTTTTTGGCTTCCTGAGAATTATCAACGGAAACAACATGAGAATCGTAAACCTTTCTGGAACCATCCAGATCCGTTGAAGTCAGACGATAGTAATTGATCTCCGTTGAAGACGGATTGGAATGAAGTGCGTTGTAATGATAAATTTCCTGAGAATATCCTTGTGCAGGAACATGAGCTATTTCCTTCCAATCATCCGAAGCAGGATCAATGGTCCATTCAATGGTAAAATAATTTGATCGATCCTCACTTTGGGTTGTCCAGTTCAAGAGATTTCCTTTGGTAGTTTTCTTAGGGTAGAATTCGGTCAATTCAATCGGTAAAACAACAGGAGTGCATCCCAAAACGGAAGTTCCTCCGAATGACATCGAATAAGGCTGTCCTGAGTTCGAAAAATTATCAACCAGCAAGATGTAGATCTGGTTCGCTGAAGTGGTTAAATTACTCACCCAGCTGTCTCCTCCTGATCCTTCACTGACATCTGCAGGATTATTTGTAGTTGTGATCATACCATAACATGGATCAAACGGCCAATACCACGGACCACATCCTGATGAAGATGTTTGTCCGTTGAAAGGAATCACCATTCCGGTATTTCCTGTAACAGCCGACCAGCTGCATCGGATCGGAGCACTTGTTGGCGGGCAATTAGCCCCCGCTGTGGCAGCTGTAAACGGTCCCCAAATCGCGAAGTCATAATCATCACCGGAATTAGACGGCGAAATATTCATCGTTAAGGTTCCACCTGTCTGGACATTTAAATAGTACCAGGATGATTGATGTTCAGTACTCAAACAACCTCTGTTTGCGCCCGTCAATTCCTGAGCTCCCGCACCGCCGCTGTTTGCCGTTTGTGACGTGTTCGAACACAACAAACCTGCGGCCTCACAATCATTTCCTCCTGCTTTTTCAGACGAAACGATCAAATACTTTGAACCGCTTACACTCAACACAGGAATTCCTGCTGATTCGAATACAGACCGGATATAATCTCCGGCATTTTCCTGTTCCAAAACTACCTCAAAGGCATTTTCAGTCAGGTAAACTCCTTTGTTGGGAATCTGATCAAGAGCTAAAGAAAGGTTCTCTTTTGAAAGATAGTTCTGTGGAACAGAGATTCTATATCTGACTGGTTTTTGTGCATGGATTGCAGTAGTAGATACAAAAAGTAGTAGTGAAGCGATAAAAATCGCCTTCAGTGAATGTCTCATTACGCTTAAGTTTAGTTGCCTGTAAATTTAGTTGCAGATAAAAAGTGGTATTCGCTTAATTATCATTTCGTTGAAACCAATCAGCAAACACTTGATCTCATCGAAAATACAGTATTCTCAAAAAAAAGCTGCCCCGAAAAGGAGCAGCTTTTTAACAGCTCTGTGTTATATTCAACTAATATTTTTGTACACGTAAAACTACGTGTTGTCCGTCGATTAATCCTTTAACGAAATAAACTCCGTTAACCTGATTTGAGAAATCAACTTCTATTGTTTGTGCTGAAATTTTTGACGATTCATAACGCACTTCTTTTCCTTGAACATCCACTACATTTACAATCGAGAAGTCAACTCCTGATTGTGTATTCATCGTGAATTTACCATTCGTCGGATTCGGGTAGATTGCCAATCCGAAATCTTGTCCGTTTTCGTTCAACCCTAAACAATCATCAACAACAATTGTAAACGTTGCATCATCCTCACATCCGTTTCCGTCTGTATAAGAATAAAGAATCGCGTGGTTTCCTGCTCCAGCCGTTGCAGGATTCAATACACCTCCGCTAACTCCTGTTCCGGAATAAGTTCCTCCTGTCGGGCTTCCTCCTGACAAAGTCAAAGGACTGTGGTTCTCACAAAGAGTTGTAACCGGAGAAGTAAACGTAACCGTAGGAAGTGGATTTACAGTGATCGTCGTTGTTGTTGTATCGATACAACCATTTGCATCTGTGTAGCTATAAGTAATTACTTGTGTTCCGGAAGCAGGGTTAAAGTTTGATCCCGTTACTCCTGTTCCTGAATACGTTCCTCCTGCCGGGCTTCCACCTGTCAATGCAACTGTTCCTGCATCTGCACATACTGCTGCAATTGCACTTTGAGAAGCTGTTGGAGCCGTGTTTACTGTAATTGTTGCAGTTGCATTACTTGTACAGTTATTCGCATCTGTATACGTATAAGTAAGAGTCTGTGTTCCCGCCGAAGGATCAAAATCCGTTCCTGTTACTCCTGTTCCTGAATAAGTTCCTCCTGCCGGGCTTCCACCTGTCAATGCAACTGTTGCAATGTTATCACACGTTGATGCAAAAGCACTTTGCGTAACCGTTGGAGCAGTGTTTACAGTGATCGTATAATTTGAACTGTGTGCACAACCGTAAGGGTCGGTGATATCATATGTAATCGTTTGAGTTCCTGACGAAGGATCAAAAGCACCTCCTGTCACTCCTGTTCCGGAATACGTTCCTCCTGCAGGAGAACCTTGAATCAATGTATAATCTGCAGCATTATCACATAAAGTTGGTGCTGCCGAGAAAGTAACCGGGTTAGCCGGACAAACAACAGTGATTGAGTAACTTTGAGATCCTGAACATCCGCTGGCATCACTCACTGTAACAGTAAAGTTAAATGTTCCTGTAGCAGTTGGTGTTCCTGAAATTGTTCCGCTTGCAGACAATGTCATTCCCGGAGGAACAGCTCCCCCTGTAACAGCATAAGCCGGCGCTCCCAATGCTCCTGTTTGAGTCAATGAGCTAGAATAAGCTGATCCTGCCGTTCCTCCTGTCAAAGCTCCAGCTGGAGTCATTGTAAATGCAGGACATACATATGGTGTATAAACTACCTGATCAATACCGATGTAATCTGAATTCGTCCCCAATGAACCCGCACCTGTAACAAAATAACGGAAAGCAATTCTTCCGGATGTTGGTGCAGGAAGACCAGAAATGGTAATTGTATACTGAGTCCAAACCTGCGGATAAACGTTCGTTACCAATGTAGGGTTCACACTTAACAAAAGCGTTGAAAAATCTCCGGTTGCTGCTGCACCTGATCCTACATTCGTGCTAGCTCCGTTCGTACTCAAACGCACTTCCAAACGATCCGGATAATCTGTTTGTCCGGCACCGATGGTTGGTTTTCTGGTATAGAACGTAAATACGTCTCCGTTGCGCAGCGTACGGTTCGGAGTTATCAGCCAGTTGCTGATCGTTCCTGTACTACCTGTACTGTTGAAGTTTACTCCGATATACGAATTAGCCGCCCCTGTATAAGAGTTGAAAGGTCCGGGAGTCGGAGTTGCAGTTGTTGCAGTTCCTTGAAACCAGCTGATACTTCCAACAGGTGTACTGTTGTTTTGAATCAACCAGCCATTCCCTGCCAGTAATGAAATGTCATCAAATGATTCTGTATACGACTGTGCAAAAGACGTTGAAGACAGTCCGGACAGCATTAGCGCACCAAACAAGTACGCTGTAATTGTTAAAAATCTTGTTTTCATAAGCCGGTGATTAGCGTGTTTGTGAATTTGTAGTCTGACTGTAATGAGCAATCTCTTCTTTCAATTGAATGATTAATTGAGAATCCTTGGTTTTTTCCAATTCCATGGAAAGCATTTGAAGGTATTCTTCTTTCAATACTCTGAATTCTTCATTCAATTGACCCATAACAGCTCTTGAAGAGTTAGCAGCTTCTTTTATTTGCTGCTCTTTCGCATTTAATTTTGCTTTTTGAGCACTCAAATCCGAATTTGAAGTAACAACTAAAGTTGTTGTTTTGCCAGAATTTTTAGTTTGAGTTTGCCCATAACTAAAAGGCACCGTTGCCGTTAAACACAACGCTACGAATAGTAACTTTTTTCTCATAGTAATAGTATTAATACGCTCAAAAATAAGTCTTTACAATTAAACTATTAAGAAAAAGTTAAAACGAGGGAATTTTCAGGGGTTTCCCCCTGTACAGAAGGAGTTAGTTGATTAAAACTGCATTTTGTTCAAAAAAAACAGCTGATTATCACTTTCTGTCAACAATTAAAAAATCATTCGAAATTCAGTTCAAAATTGAACCAAATCCCATGCCCTTTTCTCAATAAGTTGACAAGATTCGGGTCGAAACTCCAAATCAAATGAAGTTTCGTATAAGATTTTAAAACAGAGACGGATTATACAAATTTTCCGTACAGGTCGTAATGATCGGCAGAGATGATTTCAACCTCAGCGAAATCTCCGATACTTACATATCCTTCAGATTTCTTCACCAAAACTTCATTATCCACTTCCGGAGAGTCAAATTCGGTTCTTCCGATAAAATAATCTCCTTCAATACGGTCAAACAAGACTTTGAACGTTTTTCCGATTTTTTCCTGGTTCAATTCGTAGCTGATTCCCGACTGCAATTCCATGATTGCATCTGCGCGCTCACGTTTTACTTCCTCCGGAACGTCATCTTCCAACGAATATGCATGGGTATTTTCTTCGTGCGAATAGGTAAAAATTCCCAAACGGTCGAAACGCATACGCTCCACAAATTCATACATTTCTTCGAAATCATCTTCCGTTTCTCCCGGATAACCGGCGATCAATGTCGTGCGGATAGCAACTCCCGGAACTTTCTCGCGAATAGTATTTACCAATGCTTCTGTTTTCTCGCGTGTAATTCCGCGGCGCATCGACTGAAGAATTTTTGTAGATCCGTGTTGCAAAGGCATATCCAGATACAAACATACATTCGGGTGTTTCACCATTGCATCCAATACATCCATTGGGAAACCTGCCGGGAAAGCATAATGCAAACGAATCCATTCGATTCCTTCTACAGCAGCCAGTTCATCCAGCAATTCTGCCAGATTTCGCTTCTTGTAGATATCCAAACCGTAATATGTCAGATCTTGTGCGATCAACAGGATTTCTTTCACTCCCTGAGCAGCCAGGCTCTTTGCTGATTTCACCAATTGATCCATCGGAGTGGAAACGTGTTTTCCACGCATCAACGGAATAGCACAGAATGAACAAGGTCTGTCGCAGCCTTCTGCTATTTTGAAATATGCATAATGAGAAGGAGTTGTCAATAAACGTTCTCCAACCAATTCGTGCTTATAATCTGCTTTTAATGTTTTTAGTAAACGCGGCAATTCTCTCGTTCCGAAAAAAGCATCCACTTCCGGGATTTCCTGTTCCAGATCCTCTTTGTAGCGCTGTGCCAGACAACCCGTAACATATACCTTATCTACCAAACCTTCTTTTTTGGCGTCGGCATATCTCAGAATTGTTTCAATGGATTCCTGCTTGGCATTGTCGATAAATCCGCAGGTATTGATAATGACAATTTCCGAATCGTCTTGTTTTGCTTCATGTTCCACTTCAAATTTATTGGCTTTCAATTGCGCCATCATAACTTCAGAGTCAAAGGTGTTCTTTGCACATCCAAGTGTTACGACATTTACTTTATTCTTTCGAAGTGTTTTTGTTTTCATGAAATCGATTCAATACTAAAAGGGGCACAAAGATACGGTAAATTCTTTGAAGTTCAGGAAAGGGGATTTTCTGAAAAGTTAAAAAGCCAAAACAGCGATCACAAACCGTGTCTCTGCCAATTTTCAATATAGGCAATTCGTAATATTGCGAATTGCAAAATAAACGATTTTACAAATCAAAAAAGCCTCATCAAATGACGAGGCTTTCAGTTATTTTAAAGGAAGCGGCTTTGCAACTGCTTCGTCAAATTTGGCTTGTTCTTTTTCAGGCACTTTCCGAAATGTGAGATACAATCCGATCAAAACAAACGGAATACTCAGCCATTGTCCGGTTTTCAACATCCAAAGATCGTCATTATCGTTCTGTCCTACTTTGATAAATTCAATGAAGAAACGTGCGGTCCAGATCAAAATCATAAACATTCCGAATAATTTACCCGGCTGGAATTTTGCTTTTGTTTTCCAGTACATGCGGTACAATACAATGAATGAAATCAAGTAACAAATGGCTTCGTATAACTGGCTCGGGTGACGCGGAACGACCTCTCCATTCACTAAATACTCTGGTCCTGCATTAAAGAATCTGAATCCCCAAGGCAAATCGGTTGCTACTCCGATGATTTCATGATTTACCAGATTTCCCAAACGAATAAAACATCCTGCAATGGCAATGGGCGCTACAATGCGGTCCAAAATCCACAACATCGGGCGATGAACGACTTTCCGGGAATAAACATACAACATGATCAAAATCACAATAGCTGCTCCGTGACTAGCCAAGCCACCTTCCCAGACTTTGAAAATGTCCATCGGGTGATCGAAATATCCTTTCTCGAATTGTCCTTTTGCATTAAATCCATCGTGATAAGGTCCGTAAAAGAAAACGTGACCTAAACGTGCACCGATAATCGTTGCCGGAACGACATACAACAATAGTTTGTCCAAATACTTTTCGGAGATTCCCTCGGATTTGAACATTCTCTTGATGATGTAATATCCGAAGATCATTCCTCCCACAAACAACAATCCGTATAGGTTTGGAGTAGACCATCCGTCTACTAATTGTGAGTCTACTTTCCAGTCTATCGCTAATTTCACGTGCGTTGATTTTGTTGCCCAAAGATAGGATTTTATATGAAACGTATAGGAACGAAACTGAAATCAATGAGACGACTCATTGACATGAAAAATTCTTGTTTGGCAGCATAGAATGCGTTTATATCACAAGTCCTTCCTTGCGCATAAAACAACACAACCAATTGATATTCAAAAATTTCCATGCTTAAAAAAGATGGCGCAATAAAATTTTATGTATTATTGTCAGGGGTAACCCCATAACTATTCACTGAAAACCTTCAAAAATTTTTCTTGTTGATTTTCAGAGTTCCAATCATTCATAGTAATGGTTGTTAAACGCTTGTGATGTTTTGCAAACAAACAAGTTGTGTGTCATTGTATTTCAAATACTCAATGCTCCTTTAGTTTGAACGAAAAGAATAGCTAAACCATAATAGAACGGAGTAAGCCAAAAATCCAAAACAGAGTAGGCTTTAATTAATAAATTTTGTTTTATGGCAACAAAAGGAATTGAATGGGTAAATGAATACCACGGAAGGGCTTCTGATCTTTCCAACAACGACAACAATGCGCAAGGTTTTTACAACCGTCTCAGCGGAACAAAGAGTTTTGACTATGGGAATGATCTTGCATGGGATCAGGATTTTGAACAATCCGGAACCGGTTCTCCATCAACCGGCACAGACTCCAGTTATGCAGACAATGTTGATATCGTTTTTTTCTCAGGTCATGGTTCAAGCTCAGGAATGCTCTTTGGGAAAAGTGACAAGGATGACGGCAGAGCGCGTCCTTCTGAACTGGGGCTAGGGAACAAAGAATGTGAATGGCTGGTGGTAGATGCCTGCCAATTTCTAAGCCAAACCGATGTTGGCAACCGCTTACGCGGCGCATTTAAAGGCTTGCATTATATTCTTGGTTTTCATACTACTTGTCTGGATGTTAAAGACCGGGGAGAAAAGTTTGCTTCCAAGCTGAATGATGGCCAAAGGATACGTAACGCCTGGATAAATGCATGTGCTGAAACGGAAGACAGTGATACCGAATGTGCTTACCTTCGGGCAGACAGCAGCGGTACGGATACATTTTCTGATCACTGGCATGGAAAAGGTTCTGTAAGTGCCGATCCTACTGGCTCCGTAAGCCTTTTTTATTTAAAAACATCTTGCTAACATTCTAAAATTAATTGTATGAATACAAAGATTTTTAAACTGGAGGCAAAGTTGCCAAAAGTAGGAAAACAGATCAATATTTTCACTTCTGCAACCGATTCGGAAACCAGAGAGCGGAAAACAGCAGAAAGCCTTAAATCATTAAGTAAAATATTTGGCATAAGCGGACAAGCTGCCAATGATGGTGAAAAAATGATCCTGGCCGAAAGAAGCAAATCCGTCTCAATTTACCAGGCAAGTAATTCTTTCTGGTATCAGGACGATGACTTTTTTGCAAGAGAAGATAAAAAATTCAGTCAAAAACTTCCCGATGCAAAAAACGCACAAGAAAAAGCACTGAAGTTTTTAAGAGAAAATGGACTGCTGCTTAATAACGCAGCTTTCCATTCTGTTACACACACGACAATTGTTGCAACAAAACCCGATGAAAAAAGAGGAGACGAATACAATACCGAGGTACATGTTAATTTTCGCTATTCGCTTGACGGGTTGCCGGTATTTGGACCGGGAGCAAAAACAAGGGTCAGTTTTGTGTCAGATAAAATTAACTCCGGCGTCTATCATTTTTGGAGGGAAGTAACTCAAGAGAAAAAGACAAGGGATTTGATTGATCCGGAATTAGCACTGGAAATACACGCAAAAAACTTCCGCTTTGCCAGTTTAAAAGAAGGAGCTGCAAAAGTAACTATTAAGAAAGTCGAGCTTGGATATTTTGCCGTGTCACCAACAGAGTTACAACGGGCACTTATACCGGTATATAAAATTTCGGGAATAATCAGCACGGAAGCTTTACCTGAATATGCCTTCAATCATCATGTGGTAGCTATCAAGTATACTGAAAATGATGTTAAAACAATGGGATTTAATATCGGAAATGTTAAATCATTGGTGTTTTAAGAATCAAATAGGTGCAACAGTAAATAAGCGCCGGCTAACACCCGGCGCTTATTTCTTATTTATAAACACTTACTGATTCAATTTCTGTAATAAATGCTCTGCTCTTCCTTTTTTGAAAATTTTATTGCTGTTATTCAAGCCCTTTCTCAACTCTTTTTGTTCTTCAAAAGACAAGTGAATAATTGACTGACATTCAGGTGTACAGCAATTTTCGTATTTCGCATTGCATTTTTCGCACTGAATGAACAACAAATGACATGCTTCGTTAGCACAATTTGTATGAACATCCGCAGGTTCTCCGCATTGGTGACAAGATGAAACGATATCATCCGTTACGCGCTCCCCTCTTCGTTCATCAAAAACAAAGTTCTTCCCGATAAAGCGGTTTTCGAGACCTTTTTCCTTGCACTCGTTGGCATACTTAATGATTCCGCCTTCCAACTGATGTACGTTTTTGAATCCGCGGTGTTTGAACCACGCAGAAGCTTTTTCGCAGCGAATTCCTCCGGTGCAATACATCACAATATTTTTATCTTCGTTTCCTTTCAGATAAGCATCTTCAATAATCGGAAGTGATTCTCTGAAAGTATCTACATCCGGAAGAATTGCCCCTTTGAAATGACCTACTTCATGTTCGTAATGATTCCGGAAATCGATCAGAATTGTATTCGGATCTTGCGTCAAGGCATTGAACTCTTCGGCTTTTAAATGCTTCCCGATATTCGTCACATCGAACGATTCATCCGAAAGTCCGTCTGCCAGAATTTTAGTTCTGACTTTTACCTTCAATTTCAGGAATGGAAACTCTGCTCCTTCTTCTTCTACGGCAATGTTCAGACGAACATTCTCCAAAAAGTCGATTGAGTATAAATCATCCCGGAAGTCATTCAAACGATTGGTCGGAACGGAAATCTGAGCATTGATTCCTTCGTTAGCCACATAAATCCGGCCAACAACCTGAAGGGTATCCAATAATTGGTACAAATAATCTCTGAAAATTTGAGGATTGGCAATTTTAGCGTACTTATAGAACGAGATAGTCACGAATTCATGACCTGCTTCACGCAATTTTTGCTCCAATTCCTCTTTACTAAATGTATTCCACAGTTGCATGCTATGTTTGTTTTTTGTAAAAAGTGGTGCAAAGGTACAAAGACTTTACGATATTAAGATATTAGGGCTTCAGGATTTTAAGACTTGAAATTTTCACAAAAAAAGAAAACTCCGGCACTTGAGACAGTATCCGGAGTTTTCAAAATTAAACCTACCCCCTAAATTTATCATTTTACATCTGTCGCTACAACCTATGCAATCAATGGAATCTTAATCCGGAATCACTTACAAAGGAAATGGTTTTTTGGATTTTTGAAAATCAAAAAAGGTGTCTTCGACTCTGCTCAGACACCTCTTTATTTAATATCGTATAGAAGAGTGCACTTCGATTTTGCTCGGTGTACTTTTGAGAATTCTTATGTTTTGCGCTTCTGCTTTTTCGCAGCCGGAAATAGAATATTATTCAAAATCAAACGGTAACCCGGTGAATTCGGATGCAGATTCAGATCTGTCGGAGGATCTCCTACACGGTGCTGATAATCTTCCGGATCATGTCCGCCATAGAATGTCCATGTTCCCTGGCCTAATTCTCCATGAATGTAACGCGCAGTATTCAATGCTTTGTTTTCACCCATTACCAAAACGTTTGATTTGATCAAATCACGTCTGAAATCGGTTGTCTGTCCCATGAAACCGTCAATCACATCTGTGTGGCATTGCGTCAGCATAGCCGGAACGACATCCCATTTTGCAGAGAAATCGAACAAGGTGAATTTATCCTGATTTTCAGGAATTCGATGTAAATCCGTTCCGTCAATATTGGAATATTCATAAACCATCGGGTCCTGAAAGAGCACAAAATCCTTGAATGCAAAGGTCAAATTGTAATCCAGTTTATTCTGGCAATTCGGATCTCTCGGATCTCCGTCAAACATTCGTTCGCAAATATCGGTTTCGTGTGCAGCCAATGCAATGTCAAAACTATCGGTTCCGCTGCACATCGTAAACAAAAATCCCCCGCCCATGACGAAGTTGCGAATGTTATTGGCAACAGCCAGTTTTAATTGTGACACTTTTGCGAAACCTAAACTCGCCGCATCTCTTTCCGCATCCGCCACTTGATTGATGTACCAGGATTCGCGGTGAAAAGCAGCATAGAATTTCCCGTATTGTCCTGTAAAATCTTCGTGATGCAAATGCAGCCAATCATATTTTGGCAAAACTCCCATTACAATGGCAGAATCATAAATCTTGTCATAAGGAATTTCTGCATAATCCAAAACCATTGTCACGGCATCATCCCAGGGAAGCGCACTATTCGGAGTATAAACGGCAATTTTCGGAGCTTTTTCCAGCTGAACCACTTCCATGTTTACTTCGGGGTTGGCAATTTCACTGCGAATCGCATTTACCTGTCCGTCGGCAACAACTTCATAAGTCACTCCACGAATGATCAATTCTTCTTCAATAGCCTGCAGATGCGGAAACAAAAATGAACCTCCGCGATAATTCAACAACCATTCCATCACCACGCCGTTTTCAAGTACCCAAAAGGAAACTCCGTAGGCTTTCAAGTGATTTGCCTGTCTTTCGTCCATCGGAACTAAGATCGAAGAGGCCGAAACTGATTTAACAAGAATTAAAAATGCAAGTGCAAGGAAAAATCTCATAGTTCTTTTGTGATAAACACTAAGTTAGTTCAATTTTTATATAACGTTTGGTTTACAACATAAATTGTGAATTCCATTAAAATGGAGATTCATCCGGGCCGTTAAAGTCTTCATCCGGAACATTGTTCATGTTACTTCCCAATGTGATCGTGCGCGGCATCTCATCAAAACTATTGTTCATCGACATACCGGCATTCGCCGAATTCGGGTTAAAATCTCCTCCTCCGATCGAATTGTATTGATCTTCCATGTTTTCAAACCGGGCATATTTTCCAACGAAACGCATACGTACATTTTCCAATCCACCGTTCCGGTGTTTTGCAATGATAATCTCTCCGACTCCTTCATTCGAAGATCCGTCTTCCGCAGTTGTAATCCCGTAATATTCCGGTCGGTAAAGGAATCCTACGATATCGGCATCCTGCTCAATCGCTCCCGATTCACGAAGATCCGAAAGTACCGGGCGCTTATCACCTCCACGGGTTTCAACCGAACGTGAGAGCTGGGAAAGGGCAATCATCGGAACGTTTAATTCTTTAGCGATTTCCTTAATGGAACGGGAGATCGTGGAGATTTCCTGCTCGCGATTTCCGTTTCCTTTTCCACCTGCTGACATCAGCTGCAAGTAATCGATAATCACCATTTGAATATCGTACTGCATTTTCAATCGGCGGCATTTTGCACGTAAATCGAAGACGCTCAAACCGGGTGTATCATCAATATAAATAGGCGCTTCCGCCAATTTTGTTACTCGTGAATAAAGCTGCTGAAATTCGTGATCTTCAAGCTTCCCTTTTCTCAATTTCTCCGCAGAAATCATACTTTCCGCCGAGATCAAACGTTTCACCAGCTGCACAGAGGACATCTCCAGAGAGAAGATCGCAACTCCCATATTGAAATCCACCGCCGTATTTCGTGCCATGGAAAGTACGAATGCCGTTTTTCCCATCGCCGGACGAGCCGCAATTACGATCATATCCGAACGCTGCCAGCCGGAAGTCAATTCGTCCAATCCCCGGAAACCGGTCGGAACTCCTGAAAGTCCGTCGCTGTTTTTTGCCGCCTGTTCGATTTCCTTGATCGCTTCACTTACCACAATATTCATGGTCGAAACCGTCTTCTTCATGTTGTTTTCCGCAATTCCGAACAAAAGCCCTTCCGCCTTTGTCAGCAATTCGAATACATCAGTCGTTTCATCGTAAGCATCTCTCAATGTTTCGGAACACATGCGGATAATTTCACGCTGAATGTGTTTCTGTGAAATGATTCTGGCGTGGTATTCAATATGCGCTACGGAACCGACGCGCTGAGTCAGAGAAGATAAATAAACCACTCCGCCAGCTGCTTCAAGTTCTCCGCGCTGCTTTAATTTTTCTGCAACCGTTAATAAGTCAATCGGATTGGAAGTACCGAACAATTCACGAATTGCGCCATAAATAAATGTATGTTTCGGATCATAAAAACTTTCCGCCGACAACATATCAATGGTATCTGTAACTGCATTTTTGTCCAACATCATCGCTCCGAGAACCGCCTGTTCTACGTCAACTGCCTGAGGAGGAATTTTCCCCATTTCATTTGCAAGCGGTAAAATGGTGTTCTTTGTACGCGCGCCGACGCGACGGGAATTGCCTGGTTGTTGTTCTTCCATGGAACAAAGATACAGAATCAAAACTTGCCTTCAGGATGAAAGTTCAAGATTTAGTTACCAAAAGTTAATGAACATGTTATGAACAAAAAAGAGTCCGCCTCCCGATAGTTATCGATGACGGACTCTTCCCAAATCAACCGGTCAATTCACTAGAATCTGTAACCCAAGGTCAATTGAATCCATTGATTTTTATAGCGTGGAGTGGATGAGGAACCGTCACCATGGTTCGTCTGGAAATCCCATCCAACTCTCGGAGACACCACGAAATGATTTACGTTGACATCAAATCCGATCACAGCACCCAAGGTGTTTTTACGGATGTTGTCATTCTCAATTTCTTTAAATTCGGAAGAAGTGTAAGGCCCGGAAGTGAAGTCATCCTGCTGACTCAAGAGGAACGAGTATTGCGGTCCGACTACAATCGTGAAGAAGGATGCCGGTTTGATGGTAAATAACAACGGAACTTCCAGATAATTAGTAGTTCGTTTAAACGAATAGGATTGTCCTAAAAATAATCCGGATCCTTTAAATCCTTTCTGAGAAAACAACAATTCAGGCTGAACCCCTAAAAATTTCCCGATCGGAACATGTAAGAAAACTCCTCCTGCAAACCCCACTTTTCCGTTTGCTTCAAAGTCTTCCCGTTGTTCATCCCAAACATTGGAGTAATTCGCCCCTGCTTTGATCCCGAATTTTAAATTTTCTCTGTAGTCTTCCTGTGCATTCAAATTCATCCCGAATATTGAACAGCTTGCCAAAAGCAATAATGTTAATTTTTTCATGATTGATAGTTTGTCATTTGAAACCATCAAGCCCAAATATATGTCCCCAATGGGTTTTTGAGCTCCCAAAAAAACTTAAACAGCAGTCATAGCAATGCTTCCAGAAGGGGATTTCTGAAAACAACATTTATGCCAACAATCCTGGATTTATTTCAATTTGAAAAAAGGAGGTTCATTTTGGCGGGAAGTGGTTTTCGGCAGGCTGGTAATTGGGACGTGGGGTTGGTACGCGATGCATTGCGTACCAACACGCGCCTGATATTTTATTTATAAGCTCAATTCAATTCCAACCGGGCAATGATCTGATCCCATGATTTCGTTATGAATTGTTGCTGCTTTAATCTTCGGAACAAAACTATCTGAAACCAAAAAGTAATCGATTCTCCAGCCTACATTCTTCTCTCTTGCTCCTCCGCGGTAACTCCACCAGGTATATTTTACCTCATCTCCGTTCGCAACTCTCCAGGAATCTACCAAGCCATTTCCTGTGAAAGCATCCATTCCATCGATTTCTTCCTGCATGAATCCGGCAGACTTGTTGTAATTTGCTTTTGGCCGGGCCAAATCAATTGCTTTATGCGCCACATTGAAATCTCCGCAAACAATTACCGGTTTCTTTGCTTCCAATCTTTTGAGGTAAGCCAGAAAATCTGCATCCCAGGTTTTACGGTAAGGAAGACGCAACAACTCACTCCCGGAATTCGGAACATAAACCGTGATCAGGTAAAACTGATCGTATTCGGCACAAATCACTCTTCCTTCTTCATCGTGATGCGGAACTCCCATATCGTAAACAACCGAAATCGGTTCTGTTTTTGAAATGACAGCCGTACCTGAATACCCTTTTCTTCCGGCTTCATTCGCATATACGAACGGATAACCCAAAGGAGCAACCGTTTCCTTCACTTGTTCCACCGTTGCTTTTGTTTCCTGAAGACAGATCACATCCACATCGGCTTGCTGCATATCGGTAATAAATGATTTTCCTGCAATTGCACGGATTCCGTTTACGTTAAAAGAAAGAAGTTTCATATCTGCGTTTTAATTGTGGAGGACAATGAAAAGCGATCAGGTTTCGACCCGATTTGCGTTTTCATTTTACCTGATTGTAAAAATAGAATTTTACGGGATGATTCAGTATAAATATAAAAAAGAGTATTTGATGGAGGAGAATTCGGGCTTGAAATGCGCGGGAACAGCAAGGGTCGTTTCATACCATTTATTCGTGCCGAAATTCGGAGTTATCTGGATATAAAACGCTTGCCAATTAAGTATCGGCGGATATGAATTCGGCGAATTACAGAACAGGGAAATTGCTTAGTTTTGCACCAAAAAAACAGTTTTTCACCCATTAAGTTTTACCAAAAGGCAACAATTTAATCAGACTGTAATTCTAAAAAAAAACAAATAACCCATTAATTATCAAAGCGATACAAACCTCATTTGGTGTGCACTTTATGCAAACACATGTTCCGGAAACACCAATGACACTTTCCTCAAATCAAATGCGAATCAAAAATCTTCATTCCTTCACAGACCTTTCATCTGATATCTATCGAACAAAAAAACAAGATACATTTTTAACACATATAAATCTATGAGCAATACAAAAGGCAGTCCGCATGCCGCAAAAAAAAGAACATTCAGAAGCCTTCTAAAAAGTGTATTAGTAGGTGGTTCACTGTTGATAACCTCAGCAACAGTAAATGCCCAGGTGAACCTGCAATGGGTAAAAAACATCGGTGGAACGAGTTCTGATTTGAGCTCTTCTACCACCGTAGATGCTGCCGGAAATGTTTATGTAACAGGAACTTTTTACGGAACAGCTGATTTTGATCCAGGAACGGGAGTAGCCAATTTAACGGCTGTCGACCTGGGCGATATTTTTGTAGCCAAATACGACAACAACGGAAATTACGTTTGGGCAAAACGCATGGGAGGAAATGGTAATGACATGAGTAACTCCATAGCCGTAGATGCCGCTGGAAATGTGTATACCACCGGATTTTTTGCGACTACGGTAGACTTTGACCCCGGAGCAGGAGTAGTCAATTTAACTTCCGGAGGATGGACAGATATTTTCGTGAGTAAATTGGATAACAACGGAAATTACGTTTGGGCTAAAAGTATGACCGGAACGGGCGCAAAAGATGATTATGGCTATTCTATAACCCTGGATGCCGCCGGAAATGTGTATACCACCGGATATTTTGAGAATACGGTGGACTTTGATCCCGGAGCGGGAGTAGCCAATTTAACCTCTACCGGAGGTACCGATATTTTTGTGAGCAAACTCGACAACAACGGAAATTACGTTTGGGCAAAAAACATCGGTGGGACCAATAACGATCTAAGCAATTCCGTAGCCCTGGATGCTACCGGAAATGTTTATATTACCGGATATTTTCAGGGAACCGTTGACTTTGATCCAGGATTGGGCACAGCTGATTTAACACCTGATTCCGGATCTAATATTTTTGTGAGCAAACTCGACAACAACGGAAATTACGTTTGGGCAAAGGCTCTCGGAGGAAACAGAGGTTATGCTATTGCTGTAGATGCCGCAGGAAATATTTATACCACCGGGATTTTTTCAGGAACCCGTGACTTTGATCCCGGATCAGGCGTAGCCAATTTAACCTCTGCGGGAATTTATGATATTTTTGTGAGCAAATTAGACAACAACGGAAGTTACGTTTGGGCAAAAAGAATGGGAGGAACAGGCATTGATTATGTTACTTCCATAGCCTTAGACGCTACCGGAAACGTGTATACTACAGGATATTTCCCAGGGACCGCAAATTTCAACCCTGCCGGCACTGCCAATTTAACCTCAGCCGGATATAACGACATTTTTGTGAGTAAGCTCGATACCAACGGAAATTATGTGTGGGCAAAACGCTTGGGCGGATCAAATTATGATTACGGACAAGGAATTGCCTTGGATGCTTCAGGAAATATTTACCTAACCGGATCATTTGCAGGAATGACAGATTTTAATCCGAATGGAGGTACTAATTTATATTCAAACGGTGGTGATGATGTTTTTTTAGTAAAACTTTCGGAGGTGTCGGTTACCATTGCTGCATCAGAAAATAATCTATGCACTGGAACAAATGTAACCTTTACTGCAACACCTACAGGAGCTACTAGCCCCTCTTACCAATGGAAAGTAAATGGCTCCGATTTTGGAACCAACAGCACTACTTATACCTACACGCCTGCAAACGGCGATGTGGTTACGTGTGTGATGACTGTATCAGGATCGCCAATTACCAGCAACAGCATTACAATGAATGTAAATACATCTCCGGCAACACCGACGTTTACACAGGTAGCAGCAGTTTGTACAGGAACAGCATTTACTCTTCCAACGACTTCCAGCAACGGAATCTCCGGAACATGGTCGCCAGCGATTAACACAACGGCAACAACGACTTACACCTTTACACCAACTGCGGGAGAATGCGCTACAACAGCACAAATGACCGTAACTGTGAACGCGCAAACAACGCCAACGTTCACACAAGTAGCAGCGGTTTGTGAAGGAACAGCGTTTACACTGCCAGCAACTTCCAGCAATGGAATCTCCGGAACATGGTCGCCGGCAATCAATAACACCACAACAACGACTTATACCTTTACGCCAGCTGTGGGAGAATGCGCTTCAACAGCACAAATGACCGTAACAGTGAATGCGCAAACAACGCCAACGTTTACACAAGTAGCAGCAGTTTGTGAAGGAACAGCGTTTACACTGCCAGCAACTTCCAGCAATGGAATCTCCGGAACATGGTCCCCTGCGATTAATAACACCGCAACAACGACTTATACGTTTACGCCAGCTGCAGGAGAATGCGCTACAACGGCACAGATGACCGTAACGGTGAATCAGCAAACAACACCAACGTTTACACAAGTAGCAGCAGTTTGTGAAGGAACAGCGTTTACACTGCCAGCAACTTCCAGCAATGGAATCTCAGGAACATGGTCGCCAGCGATTAATAACACCGCAACAACGACTTATACGTTTACGCCAGCTGCAGGAGAATGTGCTACAACTGCACAAATGACCGTAACGGTGAATCAGCAAACAACACCAACGTTTACACAAGTAGCAGCGGTTTGTGAAGGAACAGCATTTACACTGCCAACGACTTCCAGCAATGGAATATCCGGAACATGGTCCCCTGCGATTAATAACACAGCAACAACGACTTACACCTTTACACCAACTGCAGGAGAATGTGCTACAACTGCACAAATGACCGTAACGGTGAATCAGCAAACAACACCAACGTTTACACAAGTAGCAGCGGTTTGTGAAGGAACAGCATTTACACTGCCAACGACTTCCAGCAATGGAATATCCGGAACATGGTCCCCTGCGATTAATAACACAGCAACAACGACTTACACCTTTACACCAACTGCGGGAGAATGCGCTACAACGGCACAGATGACCGTAACGGTGAATCAGCAAACAACACCAACGTTTACACAAGTAGCAGCGGTTTGTGAAGGAACAGCATTTACATTACCGACTACTTCCAGCAACGGAATCTCCGGAACATGGTCGCCGGCGATTAATAACACTATAACAACGACTTATACGTTTACACCAACTGCGGGAGAATGCGCTACAACGGCACAGATGACAGTAACAGTGAATGCGCAAACAACACCAACGTTTACGCAAGTAGCAGCGGTTTGTGAAGGAACAGCATTTACATTACCGACTACTTCCAGCAACGGAATCTCCGGAACATGGTCGCCGGCGATTAATAACACTATAACAACGACTTATACGTTTACACCAGCTGCGGGAGAATGCGCGACGACAGAAACCATGACAGTAACGGTGAATGCACTTCCCGAACCAATCATTACGGTAAGCGGAAGTGTATTTTCTACGGATGCTGGTTTTGCAACGTATCAATGGATGCGAAATGGAACAGACCTTTCCGGAGCAACTTCTAACACTTACACTGCAACACAAAACGGCGATTATTCCGTTCATGTTACAAACACAAGTGGCTGCGAAGGAATTTCGAATGTGATCAATCATACGGATTTGGGTGTTACGGATATTGCAAAAGAGAAATTGGTAGTTTATCCAAACCCAACAATGGAAACACTAAACATTTCTAACGTCTCCGCACAAGCTACATACACCATCTATGACATTTACGGAAAAATGATTTTCAAAGGAAGAATCACAGACAGCAAAGTGAGTGTTTCAAGCCTTCCGTCTGCAGCATATTTCATCGCCGTAGAAGACAACGAAACCGTGAAAATGGTACAGTTTATTAAACAAGATTAACTCTTTTTGAATCATCAAAACACATAGGCGGGCTTCGGCTCGCCTTTACGTTTTTTACGGACGATCATTTGGTGATTCATTTAATTCTTCTGATTTTATCCCCATTACATTCAATAACGACTTCCATTATTTTACGTCTCATTTCGAATTAATCCGAAGTAGTCTCTTGTCAACTTCCAAATTGCCACTATTTTTACATTATGAAAGGATTTGATCAGCAAACACTTCATGACCTGGAATTCAATCAGATCAGAGAATGGCTGGCTGCATTCAGCATTGGTGATACAGCAAGAAAACGATTGGAGGAGCTTGTTCCCAACAATGATTTTGACGCCATTGAATTCGAATTGCTTCGTCTCAATGAATTCAAACGCATTCGGGTAGAAGGAGAATCCTTTCCTGCGCTGGATTTTGAAGAATTGCTGGCTGAGATCAAATTGCTTCCGATCCGGAATGCCGTTTTACAGCAGGAAGGCTTTGTTCGAATTACGAGAGCTTCCGAACTGGCAAATCACATCATTCACTTTTTCGACAAGCGCTCGCAGGATTTTCCGAATCTATTCGCTCTTTTAAATCAGGTTTATTTTACACGAGAGCTGATCGAAGCGATTGAAAAAGTATTCGACCGCCGCGGACAAATCAAAGACGATGCTTCTCCGGAATTATTCGTGATCCGTCAACAAATTGCAAAACTGCGCAATCAGATCAACCGCAATTTTGACAAGGAAATGCGGCGTTACTTGAAAGAAGGTTTGCTGGGCGACACCAAAGAAGCATTTATCAACGAACGAAGAGTTCTGACGGTACAATCGAGCCACAAGCGAAAAATTGGCGGAATGGTGGTTGGCTCTTCCAAAACCGGGAGTCTGACTTTTATCGAACCGGCAATCAATATTCCGCTCAACAACGAGTTGGAAATGTCGCTGGATGATGAACGCAAAGAAATTTTCCGCATTCTCCAGGAATTAACGCGCGATATTGCGCACCATCTTCCCTTGATCGAAGCGTATCAAAGTTTGCTGACGGAATTTGATTTTATCAACTCCAAAACCAAACTGGCCCTCGACTTAAACGCAAATTTACCCGGAATTGTGCGAAATACGCGGATCGAACTGATCGATGCATTTCATCCGATTCTATGGAAAACCAATAAATCGTTGGGAAAAGTAACCCTTCCTCAAAGCTTGATTCTGGATCCGAATAACCGCATGCTGGTGATTTCGGGACCGAATGCAGGAGGGAAATCGATTACCTTGAAAACAATCGGATTGCTTCAAATCATGCTGCAAGCCGGTTTGTTGATTCCGGTACATGAAAACAGTAAATTCTGTTTCTTCCAGCAGGTCCTGACCGACATCGGAGATAACCAATCAATCGAAAACGAATTGAGTACTTACTCCTATCGTTTGAAACGCATGAAATACTTCCTGAAGATCGCCAACAGGCGGACACTTTTACTTCTGGACGAATTCGGAACGGGTTCTGACCCGGAACTGGGCGGAGCTTTGGCAGAAGTTTTCTTTGAGGAATTATACAATCGCAAGTCGTATGGAGTCATTACGACTCACTACGCCAATATCAAACTAAAAGCCGACAGACTTCCTAATGCGGTGAATGGCTGTATGCTTTTCAATACAGAAACACTGGAACCGCTGTATCGTTTCTCGATAGGACAGCCGGGAAGCTCCTTTACGTTTGAAGTGGCTCAGATGAACGGAATTCCACTTGATCTGATTGAACAGGCCAAAGGAAAACTGGATCAGAACCGCGTAAAAATGGATCATTTGCTCAACGAATTGAACCGGGAGAAAATGTATCTGCAGCGCTTGAACAATGAGCACATCGAAGCACAGGAACTGGCAAATGCGGCACGCGAAGAATTCATAGAGAAAAAGAAACGAATCGACGAACGCTTGCGTTCTCAGCAGGATTTAGCGGAAAAGAACAACCTGTTCATCAATTCAGGTAAGAAAATGAAATCGTTCATTGACCGCTACCAAACCAAAACCCGCAAAAAAGATGCAAATAATCCGCTGCTGGAGGATGTTCGCAAATACCTGATGGTGGAGAAATCGAAAATCGAAGAAGCGAAACGCAAAGTGGAACTGATGCAGCAAAAGCCTCAAAAACCAACGGCAAAAAAACGCAAAACACAACAACCGGAACAGGATACTTACCAACGTGATAAAATTGTGGTCGGTTCAACCGTTAAAATGATCGAAACCAAACAAAGCGGAACGGTGGAAGAAATCAAAGGTCATTTGCTGACGGTTGTTTTCGGATTTATGCGTTTAAAAGTAGAACGCGAAAAACTCATGTGGATTAAGTAAGGTTCAAATGATAAAAACAATGCACCTTCTTCTTCCTTCATACAAAACAGAAAAAAAATGTCAGCTAACAAATACTACTTTTTAGAACAATCCAGTGTGCTCAACAGCATGCTTTTTCTGGAAAGATTCACCTATTACGGATTGCAGACTTTCACTTACAGCTATCTGATCAGTGAAGCCATGAATCTATATGGCGATGACGCTACGGAACTGCTTATCACCTTCTCTTCGGCGTTGCTTTTTGCCAGAGTTTTCGGAGGCCTGATGGTCGATTTTCTTTTTGGGAACAAACTATCCATCGTTGTGAGCTGTGCTCTTCAGATTTTGGGAATTGTCCTTTTCATGCAAAAACAACTCGGAATGTTTTACCTGGGAATGTTTGTTTTCATTCTAGGACAATCACTTTTTTCTCCCGCCATTATGAAATCAGTGGGATTGCTTTACACCGAACGAAAACACAAATTGGACGGAGCTCTAAGCATCAACCTATTCACCATCGCACTAGGTTCTTTTCTGGCTCCGCTGTCGTTCTACTATCTGGAGCTTTCGGCAACTTTTGAACGCGGGTTCACATCCTGTATTGTTTGTTTGGTCATAATTGCAGGGTTGAGTTTTTTGATCAAGAAAGTGAATCCGGAATCGCATTCAACTCCTTTAGATGCAGGTAATCGTGTGAATGAAACCATTTTCCTGTCCATACTCGGACTTTTCCTCTATTGGCTTTTCCAACGGCTCTTAACCCGCTCCATGGATGAATTCAACTACAGTGGTTTCCGATCCGGAAGCGTAGACCGCCTGATCAGTTTTATCCCTACCCTGATCCCGATTGTGGGCTATCTCATTTTCGGAATCATTTGGAATCGTTTCAAATTCTCTCCGTTGTTGAAAATTGTGATTGGTTTCGGAGCAGCAACCATTTCCATTTTGGCAGCCATTGTAACGATGGCAAACAGTCAGACAGACAATCCTGCTTTTATGACCAGTTTTATTGCCTTGAATTTCATTGGTGAAATCATGTTGTTTCCTACTTTACTGAGTTTCATTTTGCAGTTTTCTCCGCAAAAACTCATGGCGACATTCAGCGGTTTGGCTTTATCTACCTTTGGTTTTTTATCCCTTTTCATCGCAAACAAACTTTTCGACAATATCGGCGACGGAAATTACCGGATCATGACCCTGGTATCAGGTATCGGATTCTTCTTTTGTATGCTCGTGACATTAATCTTGTTTTTGCTCACGAAGAAAAAAGACGCAACACACAATCACCTCGACGAGTTCTGACACAGTTGTGATTATATAAAAATCAGGAAAACTATTTCTCAGCCTGTCCTGTCGGGTTCACACTGAAATCAGCAGTATTCTCGTACAAGACCTAAAAATAAAAAGGCCGTCTTTCGACAGCCTTTAGCCAGTTTGTTTTAAAAAAAATACACTTTTATAAGAGCGTACACGTTCTCGTAATAGCCCCATCGGTTTCGTAACCGTCACAAGTTCTCTTCGCATCGTCCAAAGTAGAATTCTTAATTGTTTTGTTTTCTATGATCGTCGCATTACCAGTATCCTGATAAGTACACTCACAGTTGTAATCCTTCTTGCACGATGTCAAGCCCAGCAAAGCAATTGCTAAAGCCCCAAACATTACCTTCTTCATACTTACAATTTTAAGTTTCTAATTCTCTTCAATTTAACGAGAAATAAACCAATAAACGAGTCAATTTTTGTTAAAAATTATTCAGAAAGATAAAAAACAAGGGGAAATGTATAGAACTGAAAATGGCTTATTCCCCCAATCGAACCCTGAATCCGGCGGATGAGCTGAAAACTGTTTTCCTTACATTGACAGGTGGTTCGCTGTCATAAAACATGTTAAACTCGATCCGCATATCCAGCCGTTTGGTAATTGCCTGTGCAATTTGGTACTGTCCGGAAAAACGAAAATCTTTGATTTTGTCCCAACGAGGTTGATAATAGGTTGTTGCCGAAAAACTGAAACCACTTTTGGTGCGAATGAACCAGCTCAAATAGTTACTCCACCTGAAATTATCGTTGACAACCCCGTCTTCGGTTAACTCCTCGTGTTCCCAGAAAGTAGATGTTCCAACAAAAAAACGGACATTATTCGTATCGATAAATTTCCAGCGTGGCCCGGTTCCGACCAGATATCGAACCCGTTGATTCAGCAGTTGATTGTATTGGATTTGCGTGTAGCCCTCCCATTTCCAGGCGCTGTTTTTGATCCGTCTCGCATATCGGAAGTGAGCCATTCCCGAATTCGCGAATGTCGTTTTATTAGAAGCCGTATAGTTCAGATCGGAAATAATCAGGAAATGATTTTTCCGGGTTTTATATTGAGCCCGGGGTCTGAAATTTCCAGAATACAGTACATCTGCCGAATTTTGGGTTACCGACATTCCGGCATCAAGGGATCCGCTCCAGCCTGAAGTATCTTCGTAGATCCGGCGGTTTTCAATATTTACAATTTGTGCATTTACACCAACACCGCAAGCTAAAAATAGAAACAAGCTGACTAACCTCATCACTTTGGCGCAATTCGATATAGGAAAATGGCTAAAATACCGAAAATCACATTCGGAATCCAAACGGCAGCAACAGGAGGAAAACCAACCGTGGTTGCCGCAACAGTCGTCACTTTCATGGCGAAAATGTAGATAAAAACAAACAGCAAACCGATTGCAATATTGACTCCGATTCCTCCTCTTTTCTTTCTGCTCGACACACTCACTCCGATCAAGGTCAGAACATAGGTTGCGAAAGGGTAACTTGTCCGCTGGTAAAGCTCAATCTCAAAAGTCGGAACGTTTGAATTTCCTTTCTCCTTCTCTTTCCGGATAAACTGTTTCAATTCGGTATAAGTCATCGCTTCGGCAATATTATCGCGAATTGCCATGTCTTCTATTTTGTAAGGCAGAATCGTGTCTTTCTGATGCTCTTCAATCAGTTGAATCTTTTGATCAAATACTTTGGACTGAATTTTCAGATTCGGTTTCAAGCTGTCGAGATACGTAATCTTCCGCTCAAATACATCCGTCAAGTGCCAATAATTCGTTTTTCCGGAATCCACCATCGCAGTCCGGGCTTTCAAAAAGTGGATCAAGCGGTTTTTGTTATCGTAGCGCTCAATCACAAAGTCATTAATGATCGATTCCTGGGAATTGTAACTCGCATAATGCACCAATTCGTTCCCCGGAAATTCAGCATGATAGTTTTCAACCAATAAACGGTCGCGGTAAAAAGACTCTTCAAAATCAAGCCGCACCCTGTTGGCACGCGGCAACACAAAGTGATTCAGAACCAACGACATCAACATCAGAATCGTTGCTGCAATCATATACGGACGAAGAATCCGCGTAAAAGGTCTTCCGCTGTTCAGCATCGGAATTATTTCCGCTTCCTGTGCCATTTTAGCCGTAAACCAGATCACAGAGATGAAAATAATCATCGAGGAAAAGGTGTTCCCGTAATAGAGCAGGAAATTGAAATAATAGTCGAAAACGATTGCTTTTAACGGCGCCTGATTATTGATAAACTCAGGTAAACGCTCGGCTACATCGAAAACCATTGCCAAAAGCATGATCACTCCCAACATAAAAAAGAATGTTGAAAGAAACTTCCGGATGATATATCGATCTAAAATTTTGAGCATTAAATTCTTCTCCCCAGTTTTTTCACTTGTTCGTCCTTCCAGGTTCTGAAAGTTCCATCCAGAATACGCTTTCTGGCTTCTTTAACCAACGCCAAATAAAAAGCTAAATTGTGAATGGTTGCAATTTGGATTGCCAAATTTTCTTTCGCCTTGATCAAATGATGTAAATATGCTTTGGTGTAAACCTGATCTACATAAGCCGTGCCATTCGGATCCAACGGAGAATAATCCATTCTCCATTTATGATTTTTGATATTGATCGTTCCTTCGGAAGTAAACAACATTCCGTGTCGTGCATTGCGGGAAGGCATTACACAGTCGAACATATCTACACCCAAAGCAATTGCTTCAAGAATATTCACCGGAGTACCGACTCCCATCAAATAACGCGGTTTATCAGCAGGCAGAATCGAACAAACCAAATCTGTCATGCTGTACAGGTCTTCATCCGGTTCTCCAACCGACAAGCCGCCGATTGCATTCCCCACACCATTTTGTGAAGCGATAAATTCAGCCGATTCCTTTCTTAAATCCGGGTAAACACTTCCCTGAACAATCGGAAACAAGGCTTGCGAATAACCGTATTTCGGCTCGGTGGAATCCATTTGAGTAATACAGCGTTTCAACCAGCGATGCGTCATGTGCATGGAGCGTTTCGCATAGTTGTAATCACACGGATACGGAGTACATTCATCAAAAGCCATGATGATATCCGCACCGATGGTACGTTGAATGTCAATTGCACGTTCCGGAGAAAAAAAATGATAACTTCCGTCGTGATGTGATTGAAAACGCACTCCTTCTTCCGTAATCTTTCTGCTTTTCGCAAGAGAATATACCTGATAACCGCCGCTATCCGTTAAAATCGGTCGTTCCCAACCGATAAACTGATGCAAACCTCCGGCACCTTCAATTACATCCAATCCCGGACGCAAATACAAGTGAAAGGTATTCCCTAAAATAATTTGGGCCTCAACATCATCGCGCAATTCCTGCTGATGAACTCCTTTTACCGTTCCCTGTGTTCCGACCGGCATAAAAATTGGTGTTTCAATCGTACCGTGGTCAGTATGAACCAGTCCGGCTCTTGCTTTGGAATGCGGATCGGTATGCTTTAGCTCAAAGTGCATAATTCTGTTGAAAAATAAACGATGCAAAGATAAGTGGATTTCGGAAAGTGCCCCATCTTTGTATGCGAAGAAGACACTTTAATGAAAATAATCCCCGAATTACAGGACACAAGCGTATTTTACATCTTTTGGATTTTTGCCGGACTTGCGGCTGTACAGTTAATTTACGCTGTGATATTCTTCGGGAGATTGGCTTTTTGGAAAAGCAAACCCGTTTTTGCAGACTTGCCGCCGGTATCCATTGTGATTGCCGCCAGGAATGAATCCGACAATTTATACCAGAATCTTCCAAAAATTCTGGATCAGAATTATCCGGCACCTTTTGAAGTAGTTGTCATCAATAACCAATCGATGGATGATTCGAAGTATTTACTGGACGCATTAAGCCGTCAGTACCCGAATCTGGTTGTGATGGAAGTGGAGCGAAGCAAGCATTTGAAGCCAAGTAAGAAGTTTCCGTTGACCATGGGAATCAAAAAAGCGCGCTACGAACACCTGGTTTTTACAGATGCGGATTGCACACCTGCCAGTGATTTATGGCTGCGCAAAATGGTTGAGAAATTCAGCGAGAAAAAGCAAATTGTATTGGGTTACGGTCCTTACAACAAACGCAAAGGCTTCCTGAATAAGATCATTCGTTTTGACACCACCATGATTGCCGTAAACTACTTTTCGATGGCTATCAACCGGATTCCTTACATGGGAGTTGGTCGAAACATGGCTTACACCAAAAGTGTTTTCCAATCCACAAACGGATTCAAATCGCATTATTCCCTGATGTCGGGCGATGATGACTTGTTCATTCAGGAAGCTGCACAAAAAAACAACTACACGATTCAATTGGATCCGGATAGTTTTCAGTACAGCGAAGCCAAAGAAAACTGGGAATCTTTTGTTCTTCAGAAATCCAGACACTACACCACATCTCCGCGTTACAAGGTTTTCAAAAGAGCGATGTTAGGAATATATCCCATGACTTTGATTTTGATGCTTATATCTTTTGTTCTTTTGATCTTACAAAGTGGATGGTGGATACATGCCTTGGCCGGATTTGGTTTCGTAACGATTATAAAATGGTGGTTGCTGGGAGTTTGTTTTAAGAAACTCAAGTCGCCCGGATTTATAGCTTTACTGCCTTTAACGGACTTGGTATATGTTTTGATACTTCCATTTTTTTATTACTCAGCATTGCAAAAAAATTCTTCGAAATGGAAGTAGTTGGAGATCACTTATCGGACAAAGCCCGCATCGATCTGGCCTTAGTGGATCAGGCCCGAAACGGCGACCAAAGTGCTTATGCGCAGCTCATGGACCGTTACCGCGAATCCATCTATTTCATGATGATGAAAATGGTGCGCAATACGGATGACGCAGATGATTTGACGATCGAAGCCTTCGGAAAGGCATTCAGCCGTTTGGATCAATACTCTCCAAGCTTTGCATTTTCTACCTGGCTTTTTAAAATTGCTTCGAACAACTGTATTGATTTTATCCGCAAGAAACGAATCAAACTGACTTCCATGGACAGCGGCTACACCAATGAAGACGGAGAATCGATCGGGATTGATGCCAGATCGGAAACACGCGACCCGGAAGAACACATCATTCACAACCAGAAAGTGAGACACATGCGCCAATTGGTCAGCAAACTGAAACCTCGCTACCGTGAATTGATCGAAAAGCGTTATTTCGAAGAGTTGAGCTACGAAGAGATTGCCGAGGAACTGAATCTTCCTTTGGGAACAGTAAAAGCGCAATTATTCCGTGCACGGGATTTCCTGGCTCAGATGATGGAGCAGACGAAAGACGCTATTTAAAAAAACTCAATCATATAAAAACAATAAGGGCGAAAAATTTTTCGCCCTTATTGTTTTGTTTTCAATTTTACATTTTCAATTACTCATGATGTTCTGCATAGAACTCATCAATAACTCCTTTGTATTTTTCTAAGATGATTTTTCGTTTCAGTTTCAGAGTCGGAGTTAATTCTCCGGTTGCAATTCCGAATTCCTGGGAAAGCAGAGCGAACTTTTTGATCTTCTCCCAACTTCCGTAGCCTTCGTTGATGCGATCCACCTCTTTCTGAACCCTTGCAATCACATCGGGATGCTTTGCAATTTCTTCCGGTGTGGTACCAATCTGAATATTTTTGCGGCTCGCCCATTCTTTCACGAACGGGAACGCAGGAACAATCAACGCTGAAGGGAATTTCTGACCTTCTCCCAAAACCATGATCTGTTCAATAAATCGCGATTCTTTAAAGGTGTTTTCCATTGCCTGCGGAATGATATACTTTCCTCCTGACGTTTTAAAGATCTCTTTTTTACGATCCGTAATCTTCAGGAAAATCCCATCTTCAAATGTTCCGATATCTCCCGTATGAAACCAGCCTTGTGCATCAATCGCTTCAGCAGTTTTATCCGGAAGGTTGTAATATCCCATCATCACATTCGGACCTTTCACCAAAATTTCACCGTCTTCTGCGATTTTCACTTTCACTCCGTCAATCAACGGACCTACTGTTCCGATCTTGATTCCTCTTTTCAAGCAATTCACAGAGATCACCGGGGAAGTTTCCGTCAATCCGTAACCTTCCAACACGTTTATTCCTGCCGCCAAAAAGATCTGAGCCAAACGCGGCTGCAATGCAGCTGATCCGGACGCTACCGCTCTTACTTCACCTCCCAGAGCGTCCTGCCACTTCGAGAAAACCAGTTTGCGGGCAATTCCCAATTTGATTTTATACCAAAAGCCTAATTTTCCGGTATGATATTGTTCTGCAACGGAAACCGACCAGAAGAAGATTCTTCGTTTAATTCCCGTCAGTTCTTCTCCTTTCAGCATGATCTTATCGAACACCTTTTCCAACAAACGGGGAACCGCCGTGAAAACATGAGGTTTTACTTCTACCAGATTCGGCCCGATCGTATCCATTGATTCCGCAAAATAAATAGCAGAACCACAATACATATACAAATAGTGCAGCATACGTTCATACACGTGACAAACCGGTAAGAATGTCAGTACACGTGAATGTTCATCAGCCGGAATACTTGTTTTACACGAAAGCACATTGGACAGAAGATTATTGTGCGAAAGCATTACACCCTTCGGATTTCCGGTTGTTCCCGAAGTGTAAATAATTGTCGCCAGATCTTCATTACGGACATTCGCCTTGAGCTCTGTGATCTTGTTTTGAGGAACATTCTCCCCCAGATCAACCAGATCCCTGTAATGCGGGAATTCGTCCAGCTTATCAAAAGTAAAGATCTTGTCCAAACTTTTGATCTGGGAAGAAACTCCCTTGATCTTATGCGCCAACTCTGCCCCTCCGACAAAAGCATGTCGAATTCCGGCATCATTAAAGATGTACACATAATCATGTTCCGAGATATTCGGATACACGGGAACTACAATTGCTCCCACTTGCTGAATGGCAATATCCATGATATTCCACTCTACCCTGTTGGGTGAAACCAGAGCCACACGTTCACCAATTGAAACGCCCAATTCTACCAATCCCTTGGAGATTTGATTTGTAAGTGCTACAAATTCTTCGGTCGTCATAGGTATCCATTTGCCTTCCATTTTCGTTACAAACATCGAGGCATTTGGAAAATTCTTCAATTGATAAGTAGGCACGTCAAACAGTCGTCTTACTTCATTCATATCAGTTGTAATAGCACTCACAATTATATGTATTAAAAATTAAGCAATAGCGCAAAAATATTCATCCAAACCCCGTGTTTGTTTTTTCACACCCCCTTGTTAAGAAACTAGTTCCTACTTTTACATTGTGGGAATATAGTTTCTAACTTCGATCAAGTGCAGTTCATGAACTAGTTGGAAAGTTACGAAAAATAATGACTTGTATTTGATCGTTTTTGGTTTTTTGGTTTGTAGGGTTCGTTTGCCGGCGAGCCCTTTTTTATTTGTCAAAAAATCAGAATCAAAAAAGAATTTCTCTGACCTACAAAATTGAATTCGCAGCCATATCATTTTTAGAATGCCTTGAATTAAAAATTGAAAAAACAGTTTATTGATCTGTCTTAGTTTTCGAAGTGGCTCATTCAGTTATCATAAAGAACTTTCATCTCAATTTGAAAGATGGATCTCTGGTTCCCCCCTTTGGAGGGGGATGAAGGGGGAGGATTTAAATCACTCCATCGAGAAAGCGATTTTTCCTTTAATAAAAGTCATATAAGAGAAATTTGGCTGATACAGCCCTTTCGAAGAGAACGGTCGATCTAAAACCACCAATGTAGCATCTTTTCCTTTTTCAAGACTTCCTTTCGTTTTTTCCTGAAAACTTGCGAAAGCAGCCCAAATAGTCATTCCACGCAAACACGCTTCCTCTGTCAACGCTTCTTCAGGTAAAAACCCTTCGATCGGATGATTGTCTGCATTTTTTCTATTTACCGCTGCGTGGATGGTTAAAAATGGATTGAGACTTTCCACCGGGAAATCAGTTCCGATTGCCAGCATTCCCGCTCTGGTCAGTAATGAATTATACGCATAAGCTCCTTTCAGACGCTCTTTCCCTAAACGCGCTTCTGCCCAGCGTTGATCGCTCACCGCATGCGTTGGCTGAACGGAAGGAAATGCTCCGGAACTTGCCAATAAATCAAAATCCTTCAAATCCAGAACCTGTGCGTGTTCGATTCTCCAGCGGTGATCCGGTTTTCTTTTCGCATAATCGGCGATCAAATCCAACACCAAACGATTTGCCGAATCTCCGATTGCATGAATATTCAATTGGTAGCCTGTCAATTCCGCCAAAGAAGAATAACGTTTCATATCGGAAAGCGAGGTTGTGAGCAAACCATGATTGTGCACATCATCCGAATATGCCTGTTTCAATAAAGCTCCTCTCGATCCCAAAGCTCCGTCTCCGATCACTTTAAACGAACGAACCAATAAATTTTTCTCCTTCAAAAAACCATGCTTTTTAGCGAAATCAGCGTTTTCCTTCACAGGATAAAGCATTCCATAAATTCCGATGGTGAGTTTATTGCTCTTTACCAGGCTTCTCATCAACTTAAAATCGCGAGGTGTCAATCCGGCTTCGTGTACATCCGTTACTCCGTAAGAAAACAGCTCTCCCTGAATTTCCAGTAAAGCCTTCGACAATTCCGCATCTGAAAAATCGGGCAATTTGTCTCCGATCAACGGAATCGCATTATCCAACAAAATTCCGGAAAGCTTTCCGTCTTCTTTTTTCAGAACTTCACCGCCATTCACGTGTGTATTTTCGTTGATTCCATATTTCTTCAGCGCTGCGTCATTTGCCAGAACAGCGTGTCCGTCGACTCTGTAAAGCACAACCGGTTTATCTGGGAAACGTTCATTCAACTGATCATTCGTCGGCAATTCCTTACTTCCCCACAAGCTTTGATCCCAGCCTCTACCCACAATGACCGGGCGCTCTTTTCGCTGTTCGTATTTTTCCACACGAACAAGCAATTCTTCCATGGAAACAGATCCGAACAAGTCTGCCGAAAGCTTCATTCTCGCCAAACTCATCAGATGCCCATGAGCATCTGCAAAGCCCGGAAAAATATCTTTTCCTTCCGCATCGATAAATTCATCTGCCGAATATTTATTCATGATCTGACGATCCGGACCAACTTCGACCACTTTTCCATCTTTGATCGCAATGGCCTGCACCACCGAATTCTGATCATTCATCGTATGAATTTTGGCATTGTGAATCACCAAATCCACGGATTTTCCTTTCATGCACGAAGCAGAAAGCAGAATCAAGGCGCAAAAAATCGAAGTAATTTTCATCTTTTAATGTGTTTTGTGAAATACTGTTGAACTTGCCTGAGCTGTAGGCATAATAACCAAATCATTGATGCAAACATGTTTTGGTCTGGAACAAACATAGTAAACTGCATCCGCAATATCTTCTGCCATCAAGGCATCATATCCGTCGTAAACCAGTTTTGCCGTGTCTTCATTTCCTTTGAAACGTACCAATGAAAATTCTGTTTCCGCAGCTCCCGGAGCAATATTCGTGACTTTTATCTGATCGTGAACCAGATCAATCCGCATAGCGCGTGACAAAGCATCAACCGCATGTTTGGTAGCACAGTAAACATTTCCGCCACCGTACACTTCTTTTCCTGCAATGCTGGCAATATTTACGATATGGCCTCCTCCGTTTTTCTTCAAAATCGGCGAAACGGCTCTTGTCACATAAAGCAAGCCTTTGACGTTCGTATCAATCATCCGGTTCCAGTCATCGGTATCTCCCGAATCAATAGGGCCGCGTCCAACAGCCAATCCTGCATTGTTGATCAGAATTCTCAGATTCGATTTCACTTCTTCCGACAAGGAATCAACCGCTTTATTCACTTCTTCTTCGGAACGCACATCAAAATTCAGCAAAACAATATCAACCTGTTTTTCCTGCAATTCTTTTTGAAGTTCTTCCAAACGTTCATTTCTTCTTCCTGTTAAAATCAAATTCCAACCATTTTCCGCAAAAATGCGTGCAGTTGCTTTTCCAAAACCTGCAGTTGCTCCTGTGATAAAAACGTACTTTTTCATAATTTAAATTTGAACGGTCTGGAACCCATTACCGCTATTAAAAATAAGGCTAAATATGCCGGCATCCGATACCGGACGAGCGCTCCCAAAACAGGAGTTGTCCAACCGATCAATACCAGCAGAATAATGGCAAATGTGAAAAGGAAAAGAAGGATGTTTTTTTCTTCCGGGGTTCTCCGTCCGCGGTTATACCACAAACCAAAGATCACCAAACCGAACAAACCGCAGGTTTCCAGAAAATTCACATATTTCAATCTTCCTCCCGGATCCCATGGCGCAGGCCTGAACGAAGCATTCGCAAGGGCTTCCGGAATATTTTTTATCAATTGCCCGAAATCATTTCCGATAGCCGTAAGTTCAATATAGCTTCCGCACGGTTCTCCTTTGAAAACAACATTCCACGGCCCATCTGAAGGCTTCACCAACACATCTTCAAAAGGGTAACTCATTCCAAAAGTCACTTCTTTGGCAATAAGTGGCTTCTTCACCCTGATCGTCTGATTCTCCAAAAATTCCAGGTCGGAATATTGATCTGTACCAAAATAATAAAAGCAGGAATCGGCATAAGCGTGAACTCCTCCGCGGCCAACATTTATAAAATCAAACTGCATACGCGTCAAACGATGCGTAACCGTTTTTCTGAAATCAGAAGAAATCCAAAAAACGAAGATCAATACTCCCAAAGCTGTGAGCGGAGCAAGTAAAACCCGCTTTTTGAAAACAAACTTACCGAGTAAAAACAAAGGCAAGCTCAACAATAAACAGCCCAGTACGTATGGCTTAAAGGAAAGCATCAGGCAAAAGCCAAGAACAATCCTCCAAAGCCGCCCTTTCCGGGAAAGATCTCCCAGCAAAGCATTCAAAATAAACGCCAGACCGGTGATCATCAGCGGCTCTTTCAAAACAGAACTTGTCCAGAAACTCAATGTCGGAAAAAGGAAAAGCGCATACCAGAACAAGCGTTTATCGTAAAAGATCCGCTCTTTAAAAGCCATGAAGATTTCCCGCAATCCCACAAAGGAAAAGAAGGAAAAGAACATCACGTGCACGTACACATTTCCCTGTGAAAGAAAGACGATCAGGCTATTTACGCGAAGTACGTTTCTGGAATCATTCATCAGATCCAGATCACCGGCCGACCAGTGATTTGTATGTGCTAAATAGTGTTGAACATCTGCTTCCGAATTCAATCCGAAGAGAAATTTGAGGTAATCACCGATCGATTGGTAGGCTACTCCGTTTAAAGTAACACTGTCGTCCATGTATTCTTCCCAGTCGACCGTAATTTCGCCGATCCCGTATATTTTAGTGTGAATCACCATAAACAGGATTCCAAACAACAGTTTTATTCCCCAGCCAATCAGCAAATTCGCTCGTGATAAGCCGTCTGTTTTGAATTTCCAGACAAACCAGGTTAAAACAATCAGGACCAGTGAGAATACCATGAGGGCTCTAAGTTAATTCATAATTGCGAATTATGAATGTCGAATTCATAGTCACCCCCTTCAAAAACAAGAATTCGAAATAAACATGTTTACTCCATAAACTTCAATACATTGTAAGTCAAGTATGGGTTAAGCATGGATTCAGTACCAAACTGTTCTGTACTTAACAACCGCTTTGCCAAATACCGGGCATATTCACATCAAAACACATCATAAAAAACGCCTCATTTCCAAACCAATTCACCATTGATTTCATTTCTCGAAAATGCAAAAACGTCACACAACTCATAATTTACGAATATCGTTCCAAGAGCAAAAGGAATGCTAATTGCCGATTAAACGAATCAGTCATTCTATTCCACAAATTAATTTTCGATTTGGAATTCGGAATTCGCAATTCGCAATTGTTTTGAACTACGAAATGATTACTTTTGCATCAAAGTTATAACAAAATGAGTACTTCCATTAAGCAAGAAGCTACACTTGAGCAAGCAGTTGAACTAGGTTTGCGTGCTGATGAATTTGAAATGATCAAAGGAATTTTGGGTCGCACACCAAATTTCACTGAAACTGCTGTTTATTCCGTGATGTGGTCTGAGCACTGTTCTTACAAAAACTCCATTTATTGGTTGAAACAATTACCAAAAGACGGCCCCCACATGTTGGTGAAAGCAGGAGAAGAGAATGCAGGTTTAGTTGACTTGGGAGGTGGAATCGGATGTGTTTTCAAAATCGAATCACACAATCACCCTTCCGCTTTGGAGCCTTATCAAGGTGCTGCAACAGGAGTTGGAGGAATCAACCGTGATATTTTCACGATGGGAGCCCGCCCGGTTGCTCAGTTAAACTCTTTGCGTTTCGGAGATATTGAAGAAGCGCGTACAAAATGGTTGGTAAAAGGTGTTGTAAAAGGAATTGGTGATTACGGAAATGCTTTCGGTATTCCGATTGTAGGTGGAGAAGTTTTCTTCGATAAGTCGTACAACCAAAACCCGTTGGTAAATGCTTTTTCAGCAGGAATCATCGACACGAAAAAAGTTATTTCAGCAAAAGCAAAAGGACCAGGAAACCCGGTTTACATTGTAGGTTCATCTACAGGTAAAGACGGAATCGCGGGAGCAGCATTTGCATCAAAAGATATTACGGAAGAATCCGCACAGGATTTGCCATCTGTTCAGGTTGGTGACCCATTCATGGAAAAATTGCTTTTGGAAGCGACCATGGAATTGTCAAACACAGACGCTATTGTCGGAATGCAGGACATGGGAGCTGCCGGAATCACTTGTTCTACTTGTGAAATGAGCGCAGGTGGTGGTGTCGGAATGGAAATCCATTTGGACCGCGTACCAACTCGTCAGGAAAATATGCTACCATACGAAATCTTGCTTTCTGAATCTCAGGAGCGTATGTTGGTGGTAATCCAAAAAGGAAAAGAACAAATCGTAGAAGATATTTTTGCGAAATGGGATTTACACGCAGAAGAAATCGGAACTGTTACGGATGACGGTCGTGTTCGTTACTACATGCACGGCGAATTGGTTGGAGACGTTCCTGCTGAGTCATTGGTACTTGGAGGCGGAGCACCGGTTTACCAGAGAGAATACTCTGAACCTGCTTATTACCAGGAATACAAGAAATTTAATATCGATTCAGTTGAGCAGCCTGAGAATCTGAAAGAAATCGGATTCTTCCTGTTGGGTCAGCCGAATATTGCTTCCAAGCGTTGGGTTTATGAGCAATACGATTCAATGGTTGGTACAAAGACCATGTCTACCAACCGCCCGACAGATGCTGGAATCGTGAACCTGAAAGGTACTGAGAAAGCATTGGCTATGACTGTGGATTGTAATTCCCGTTATGTGAATGCTGATCCTGAAATCGGAACGGCAATTGCAGTATCCGAAGCAGCAAGAAACATTGTTGTTTCAGGAGGAATTCCAAGTGCGATTACGAACTGTCTGAACTTCGGAAATCCTTACAATCCGGAATCCTACTGGCAGTTTGTCGGAGCGATCAAAGGAATGTCAAAAGCTTGTTTGAAATTCGAAACTCCGGTAACGGGTGGTAACGTTTCGTTCTACAACCAAAGCAATATTGGAGGAAAAGAAATTCCTGTTTTCCCTACTCCAACGATCGGAATGATCGGTTTGGTGGAAGACAAATCAAAAATCATGTCTTTGGATTTCAAACAAAAAGGAGATTTGATCTTCATTTTGGGAGATAACGTAAACGACATTTCATCTTCTGAATATTTAGCAAAATACCACAAGATTGAAGCATCGCCTGCTCCTCATTTCGATTTGGAAAAGGAATACACATTACAGGAATCAATCAAAGGATTGATCGGAATGGAGTTGATCAATGCGGCACACGACTGTTCTGACGGAGGTTTGTTCGTTACACTTGTTGAAATGTCAATGCCTCGCGGACTTGGTTTCGATATCGTAACGGATTCTGAAGTACGTGAAGATGCATTCTTGTTCGGAGAAGCTCAAAGCCGTGTGGTAGTAACTGTTTCGGAAGAAACTGAAGAAGACTTCATCGAATACATGATGAGCAGCGGCGTAACTTACACCTTGCTTGGTCACGTAACAAAAGGAAAAATGATGGTTGACGACGAGCATTTCGGATTTATCTCTGAAGCAAAAGAGATTTTTGACAATGCTTTAGGTAAACTAATTGAAGGATAATAATTAAGTCAGTCCTCCCCCTTATTCCCCCTCCAAAGGGGGAGACTGATTCAATATCCTCCCTCAAGGGAGGACTAAGGAGGGGGCAAAAAACCATATGGAGCTAATCCTCAAATATTTCCCGGATCTCACAGATACACAGCGTTCACAGTTTGAGCAGTTGAAAGACTTGTATGAACATTGGAATGCTCAGATCAATGTGATTTCGAGAAAGGATATGGATGAATTCTACGAACGCCATGTACTCCATTCTTTGGGAATTGCAAAAGTGATGCTCTTTACTCCGGGATCGAACGTTCTGGACATCGGAACGGGAGGAGGTTTTCCGGGAATTCCGCTGGCAATTCTATTTCCTGAAGTTCAGTTTCACCTCGTTGATTCAATCGGGAAGAAAATCAAAGTGGTAAAAGAAGTTGCCGAGGCTTTGGGATTGAAAAATGTTCGTGCAACACATGCCCGTGCAGAAGAAATCAAGGAGCAATTTGACTTCATTGTGAGTCGTGCAGTTACAGCCATGCCGGCATTCCTTCCATGGACAAAAGGGAAATTTCTTTCTGAGAATAAAAATCCGCTTCCGAACGGAATTTTATACCTCAAAGGAGGCGATCTGAAAGAAGAATTATCCCCGGTAAAACAAGCCTATACAATCTACTCTCTTCAAACAATTTTCCCCGGAGAATTTTTCGAAACAAAAGCAGTTGTTCACGTAACAATGAGGTCATAATCTGATCACAAAAACACGTAACAAACTCATTCACAAAGCGAAACATTTTCTCAAAACCCATAAATATTCATCAAAACCCGCTTAATAATCGACAGAAGTACCTGTTTATACATTTAAATGACTTGTTAGTTCCTTAACATTGTGTTATTTTGTATACTTGTCGCAAACACTATTGATTATGAAGACATTGCACCTACTACTCGGCCTGATTTTGGGCTCATTCACTGTGGCTTATGCCCAAACAAATTACACAACTATTGCCTCCAATAGGATTATTCAAAAACACCATCTACCGGAAAGAATTGCGAAAATTTCTCAAATCGATCCAACCCGGCTGCAAGTACTCTGGAATTACTTCACAACCAGTTATACCTACGCCAATAACGAAACAGGTATTTCAATAGAAGAACTCCTGAATATTCACCACTTCGATGTAACCGAATACGAACATCTGAGACAAAACAACACAGCAGTTCAGTTCATTTTCAGAGGAAGTATCCAGATCACCTTAAAATCCAGCAACGAACTGAACAATCTCCTTCAGGGATACAACCTGAACTCTCTGATCAACGAGTTACCGGAAAGACCTTTCCCGCAATGGACCAGTTCAAGCTTTATGGAATCTGACTTTCAAAGCTATAAAGAACAAGTTTGGGACTGGGCCAAAGATTATCCTGCAGCCTATCTGCAAATAACTTCGAGCACAAATCGCATGCACATCCGTTTTAATGAATGGAAAAATCTGGCAGAACCCAGACGCAACATCATCCTGAGTGAAATGGAATATTTAATTATCGATTAAACTGCTGTATATGAGAATCTCTTACTTACTATTACTCGTTTCAATCACTATTTCGGAATCAAACAACAGTTGGGGACAATGTTCCGGAGGAGCTTCCTTCAACACAACTCCAGCTCCTACGGGAAGCGCTCCGGTAACAGTCGCTTCCTGTAATTGGGCAGGAGACTTCAATACCATTACCGGAATTGTTGCCGGAAGTTCTTACACCCTTACAGCCAGCCCTGCTGCTTGTATTACCATCCACACCGGTTCATCAAACGGACCCGTGGTTGTTTTCGGAACGTCGTCTGTTACCTTTACAGCAGCCACGTCCGGAACTTATTACATGGTTATTAGCTCAAATTGCAGTGGCTGCGGTACCGGAATGACTTGTATAACAACAACGATTACCTGTAACTCCTGCGGCACCGGTCCTTGTGCCAGCGTCTCAAACATTCCCGGATGCGGGCAGGCCTTCAATCTCACAACAACCGGAGCATCTTCTTTTGTTTCTACTCTGTGCGCAACAGCCACTCCGGGTCTGGAACAAATCTATACTTACACTGCAACGACAACCGGAACTTATTCCTTTAACGTAACATCCGTTACCGGAGGTGGCTATGCCATCGGATGGATGACAAATGCCGGAGGTTGTTCCGCAACCGGATGGAATTGCGCTGGGATTGCGACAACGGCAGGATCTGTTGGTTCCATTTCACTCACAGCCGGCTCAACATATTACTTTTTGATGGATGCAACTTCTACGGCTGCATCCGGAATCACATTTTCACTGACTTGTCCTTCAGCAGGACCAACCGTTGCCGGAGACTGTAACGTTGCCGCCAATGTTTGTTCAAACGCTTCTTTCGCTATCGACCCGAATGGTTTCGGAGCTATCAATGAAATTTGTGATGCAGGAACCTGTACCGCAAATCCGGATGTCAATGTGGTAGGTTCCAATCCGGGATGTTTATTATCCGAGGAACTAAACAGCACCTGGATGATTGTCAATGTATTAACGGGTGGAAGTTTGACCTTCCAACTGGGAACACCGAGTTCCGGAACATTCAACTGTTTGGATTGGTCTATGTGGGCCTACTCACCAACTACCTGCGCCAGCATTCTTGCCGGTACCCAGGCTCCGATTCGCTGTAATTACAATGGTTCCTGTGAAGAATTTACCGGTTTGGCAACTACTTTACCTGCCGGAGCCACTTCTATGACCAATTGGGAAGACCCGCTTAATCCGGGATCTTATACTCAATTCTTAATCTGTTTATCCAATTATTCTTCGGCCATCACTACTGTTCCTTTATCTTTTGGCGGAACTGCCGTTGTGAGCTGTTCTCCTCTCGGTGCGGAAACAATCAATCTGACGGGTCAAAATGAATCCGGATACAACAAATTGGAATGGGTCAGCTCCAGTGAATTCAACGTAGATCGATACATTATTGAACGAAGCGAAGACGGAAGCTCTTATTTTGAAATCGGTTCTGTGGATGCGCAAGGTCTGAGTCTGGAAGCACTGAGTTATCAGTTCGAAGATTTACAGCCAATCATCAATAATATGGGATACTATCGGGTGAAATTGGTGCACGATAACGGAAACACGGCTACATCCAATACTCTGGCTATCGAACAACAATTCATCAATGATCTGGAAATCGTAAAAGCGTATCCGAATCCTGCTGCCAATGACTTGAATGTCATTATCACTTCAAAAACGGAAACAGCTTATCAATTAGTTCTCTCCAACCTGAATGGACAAAGCGTGTTTAACAGCAATCAAACTATTCAAAAAGGAATCTCTTCTACTTCTATTGATGTGAGTGGTTTTCAAAACGGGTTTTACTTGCTGACGATCTCTCAGAACGGGAAAAATATCTCGACACATAAAATCATCATCGAATGATTCAATCATAGAAACTCAAATGAAAAGACCAATAAAACATTGGTCTTTTTTGTTTTGTAAATTCTTTTTTTCAATCGGATTCCGGACAAACTATTCAGTAAAAACTTCTAACTTGGAGCAAAATTTAATTGTATGCAAACTCCAGGCACTACACCCGACGAATTGATCAATAACGCTCCGGAAGAACGCAAAGAAGCGCTGAACAGGCTTCGGAAAACCATTTTGGACAATCTTCCCACAGGATTTCAGGAATGCCTGAATTACGGAATGATCGGCTACGTGGTTCCTCACTCATTGTATCCTCCGGGCTATCACTGTGATCCCAAGCTGCCTCTTCCCTTTTTGAGTTTTACTTCACAAAAGAATTTCATCGCATTCTATCATATGGGATTGTATGCCAATCCGGAATTACTGGACTGGTTCGTTTCGGAATACCAACAAGTGAGTAAAACCAAACTGGACATGGGAAAAAGCTGTGTGCGCTTTAAAAAACCGGATCAGATTCCATTCGACCTGATCGGAAAACTGGTTTCAAAAGTGAAGCCGGAAGAATGGATTGCCCTTTACGAAAAGAATCTTAAATCCAAATAACCTATGAGCGAAATTCTGGACAACATGAGCTTTTTTGCTCACAAAAATGTAGACTTAAAAAATCTAAACTACCCTTTAAAATTGACCTTCAAAATCGGAACACTTTCCAGTGATTTCGTCATTGAAGATTCCAGTTCCAACACTTTGGCCTACGTTCGTCAGAAATTATTCAAGTTCATTGATGAAATTCAGGTTTTCGCAGATACCAGCAAGCAAAATCTGGAATTTACGATCAAAGCCAACAAGTGGATTGATTTTTCCGCGACTTATGTTTTCACGGATAAATACGGAAATGACAAAGGCCGCGTTGCCCGCAGAGGCTGGGCTTCCATCTGGAAAGCCCGCTATGATGTATACGACCAGAACCATCAATTGGCATTTCATATCATGGAGGAAAACGCCTGGACAAAAGTAATGGATGGTTTGTTCAGTGATATTCCGGTTCTGGGAATGTTTACCGGCTATGTGTTCAACCCGAAATACATTGTGGGAAGACCGGACGGAACAAAAGTGATGCGTCTGAAGAAAGACCCTTCCTTTTTCGGGAGAAAGTTTACCGTTGAGAAAATCGGCGATACGCATAACGCAAGCGAAGATGAATGCATCGTACTTTCCTTGATGATGATGATCTTATTGGAAAGAAGAAGAGGATAACATGAATCGGGGTGAATAATTATTCGCTCCGACTTTATCAGATTAACTCAAAGAATCGTTTACTCATGATCACATTCATTGCAAGCATTTTATTCCTGATCTTTTTGTTTCTGTCCGGAATTCATTTTTACTGGGCTTTTGGTGGAAAATGGGGAGCCAGCACAGCAATTCCTACCATAAATGACACGGAAGCAGTTATGAACCCGGGAATTGCAGTAACGCTCATTGTAGCTCTGGGTCTGCTCGCATTTGGACTTCTTCCTTTGATCATCAGTGAAACAATCCATTTCCCGCTGCCTATTTGGCTGCGCAAATCAGGACTTTGGATCATTGCAGGTATTTTCATTGTTCGTGCAATTGGCGAATTCAACTATGTTGGTTTTTTCAAAAAGCACAAACACACCCAATTCGGAAAAAGCGACAGCAAGTTTTATTCTCCCCTGTGTTTGTTGATTGGGATTTTGGCGCTTGTCTTGGAATTAAGCAGATAAAGACATTTATCACCCAATGCACTTTGATTTTATCCTGTGCCTTTTTTATAAGTAAAGTATTCTACAACTATTGTTGCAGCACACTTTGATCAACTTTTGAAAAACTGATTCAATGATTTCCCTTTGAAATGCAATTATTAATAACTTTCTGTGAAATTGGCGATTTCCGAACCTAAAAACGTCCCAAATATTCAGGACGTTTTTAGATATTACTTGTCTGATTCCATAGTTGGTATTAAGCATTACCAGGCTTTCTTCAAAACATAAACTACGGTATCTATTTTTACACGATTCTTATGGTCAACATCGCTCAAAAACAATCTCAATGAATCTTTTCCAATGAAATATGCATTATCAATTTGATTATAGTTTTCAAAGTTTTCAATGACTTCTTCTTTATTATTCCATATTCGTTTGATTTGTATAAAACATGAATTCGATGCATTAGGTGGAACTAAATAAACTTTAATTTTTAAATCCCTATCCGACATATTAAATTCCTTTAACAGTTTCAACTCAGGATCATCCATAATTGAACAACTGAACACTGAACTTAAAAAGAAAACACTTAAAAGAAACAGATAATAACTAGTTACATTTTTCATATTTACCCCCATTTTTTCTTGTAATATTGAAAGCCTGCTTTTATAAACTTTTGATCTCTAGGATCATCCCCATAGGGAGGTTTATCAGGGTCTTTTCTCCATTCTGGCTTCGACGTTTTTGATTTAATCTGATATTCCCCGGCTTGTTTTAAGATGAATGTTTCGCTAGGAAAAAGTCCGAACGCCAGAGCAACTATCCCAAAATGGTGGTTGCCCACATCTTGAGATTCCATTAATGTGCCTTTGAAAGAAAAGGTAGTTTTGCCATCATTTGCTACTCCAAAAATAGTTTTCATATTACTTTTCAAATCCCAGTCACCTCCTGTTTTTACTAAATTTTTAAACTCAAACGGATTATATAATTCTTTGGCCATGCTCACATGTGTCTCGATAATATTAGCATATATTTTATCTATATTAATTGTACCTCCAATTTCACCAATTTTTTTTCCTCCTGCACTCGTATTATCTGACTTATAATTTTTCTTTACATCTGCATCCGTATATGCATTTTCATGAAGATAAACACCATTATCCCCATCATCAACGCTATGTAAAACTCTACCGTTTTTATCAAGATGAGTAGACTCTACACCCTTACCTGTTGGATCAATAAAACGCACAGGATTCCCCATCACATAATTATAGGTACTCCAACTCGGGTATTTTTCTGCCCAAGGATCTATAGAAAGGAATCTAGCCACATCACTATCGTAATAACGAGCCCCACGATAATCCAAACCGGTTTCTTTATCACGTTCATGTCCTGTAGTCAGATAACGATCTCCCGCACCGTTATCAAATTCACGGAGAATTTTACCATACGGATAATAATCCATTGCGTTCACAATGTATGGAACAGCATTATTCATCAGTGTATAAGAAACACGCGTATTTCCTAAATGATCATAGATAAAGAGCGTTGCTTCATTCGTATAGATGCGGGCATTCCCACCACTTGCTGTTACCACACGAGCTATCCGATCAATACCATGAACATAATACTCCTTAGTCTGAGTAGTACCACCACTATTAGTCGTAAACGTCACGATTCCCAAATCTCTGCCCTGAGCATCTTTGATATACATCTCCTGTGTTGTCTGATCTGAAGTTACTACTTTTTTATAGATCCGCTGATCCACTCCGTCATACAGATAAGAAATGTTTCCATTTGGTGAACTTCTCATCACTTCATAAGGATAAGAAGATCGTCCATAGGTTGTTCCATCCATCAAACGGAAATCATCCGACAACAGGTTTCCATTCACATCATAAGTATAATTTCTATCTGTTGCAGTACTCAGCTCATCTACTTTAGTCAGGAGATTTTTTCCTGACGCATAAGTATAAACGAAAGCATCCCATTCAATATTCCCCCCAATAGTCCCTGAAGGTTTTAATCGTGTTAATGTGCGGATATTTCCGATTTTATCATAAGTCATTTTCTCATCTCCAATACGATAAGATGTCTCAGGAGTTGAGTTTGAGCTATTTCCATAGCTGGCATCTATATAATCTCCTACTGAAGCATCTGCAAACGTCAATCGATTGATAGCATCATATTTATAACCGTAAGTAGTTGGTTTTGCAAAAGGAGAAATACTGCTGTAATTACTCGCTCCCGTAAAATTATACGATGAGCGTGTACCGTTTACATTTCCATTGAAGCAATAATCTTGTGTCAGGACATTGGGTCCTTGTGCCGTATAGCCAGGAACGGTATTTCCATCATAATACATCTGCTCTGCAAACAAACTGCTGAAAATAGACACTAAGCGATTGCGGTCATCATAAGAATGAGTAGCTGTGAGTTCTTCATTTCCTGTACCGGTATCCAAATGATGGCTTTTCTTCATAATTACTCCCCGCTCGTCATCATACGAGTATGAAGCCATTTGAGTAGCATTCGAAATATCGAGATTCCCCTGTACTGCATGTACGTATGTCAAACGGTTCAACTGATCATAAGTATAGAAATACTTCATATCAACACTTCCGTCACTTCCCATATCCAATGTTTCTTCAAGCAAAGAACCTCTGTAATTATAAACCGGGTAACTGATCGTTGCCAAAACTGTAAATTGATCATTCCAATCCACATTTTCAGGATGCTGAGTAATCGTTTGTCGTCTTAATAAATCTTCCGAATTGTATTCATAAAGGATTTTCTGAATTGCATCTCCTTCTAAGTTGTAAGAACGTGATTCGATCAACTTTCCTAAAGTAGCCGGTGACAGCTGAGAGACACCATAATTCATCGTTTTTTCAAATTGTACAGCCGAATATTGACTATTGGCAGGTAAACCATAACTTTCTATTTCAATATCCTCATTGGTTGGATCCAACGTTTTATAGGTATTCAACCAATCCAATGACATACGATTCGAAAATACGTAATCAAAATAATGCTCATAACCATTCACATCAGTGTAAGGAATATCGATCTCTCCCAATACTTTATTCTCAAAACAGAAGGGATCAATGTGATATGGATTTGTTACCAGGGATTGTGCCGTTAAATTTCCATAAATATTATATTCAAATTTGCGGAATCGTAGAGCAGGACGATTAGAATAAATTATATTGGTCCGATCCAATTGATCCTGAACACCGCTGATTTTTCCTTGTTTATTATAGATATAACGCTTTTCACCACCATCTATATCCTTCTCCCGAATCAACTGCCCCAACATATTGTATTGATAGTCGCTATGTTGACGTGACGGGTTGATTGTCTTCATCAGATTACCATAGGAATCATATACAAAAAGAGTCACAATTTTTCCATTCTCGATTGTCGTTTGTAGCGTTGCAACCTTTTGCCCCATTGCATTGGCATAGGTAATCATTTCCTTGTTATCCTGATCTTTCACAGAAGCACGGGTGAAGCGGAATGCACCTGTAGCACCTGAATTCATGATCAATCTCAGTTCAGGTCCGTTCAAGCCTAATTCACAAGACATATAAATGCTATTCGTTATCCAGGTTTGTTTTTTGACGGTATGAATGTCTGTCAAATCAATTCCCGGATCTGAAAGTCTGGTATCTAAAGACCCCGGATCATGATCGTATTTTGTTCGGTTGTATAATCCTGAAGATAAATTCTCGGTATAAGCGACCTGATCTGCTGCTGCTGATGTGCTCACCATTCTGATCGGTTTACTTTCAAGGATTACTCTCCCCCAATTATCATATTGCAGGGCACCGCTCGAAATTTTAACATCTCCTTCTCCCTGATATGCGCGGACCGTCCCCCATGTTCTTCCCATCGGGTCTATGAATGATTTTTGGAACTCACGTACATCATTCGATCCATTCATTTCATCCTGATACAACTCTGTATACACATAGTTTTCACCAGCCCGTTCTTTGAATGTTTGCGAAAAATCATGCTCCCACAAATGGTATTTATTTCGGGAAAGTAAACGCGATCCATTTTCTGTTACACTTCTCAATCGGTTAAATCCATCAAAAGAGTATTCCATTGTATGCCCTGAATGTGTGATCACCTCCTTTATCTGACCATCATTCGTATAACTATATCTTGTACTCATAGAATCCGGGCGGGTATAACCAACCGTTACACGAATAGGCAAACCAATATTGAACGTTTCTACAGAGGTATAATTATAAAGGAAACTGTAATGTGAATTCGTACAATTGGTATCGACATTCCACTTATTCCTGGTGGTATTGTAGTAAAACTTCGTCAATAAACCTACTTCGTTAGAAATCAAAGCCGGCTGCAAATGCTCATTTCTTTTGTGGATCCGCACATTGGTAAGTGTATCATAAGGGAACACCATTCGGTAAGGATAAATGAAATCCTGATCATCGTGCTCATCTGCACCACCGATATAGAATTCTGCCACCTGTGTATTACTTCGGTCAAAGCGCATGCGGTTAAAGTCCTCACTAATTCCTCTTGTGTCAAAAACAGTATCTACCTGAACAATCGTTGATCGCAATTGCAAAGAATTCTTCAATGCATCTGTTAAAATGATCATTTTCAATGGTCCATCTTCTTCTTCCGGAATTACAATATCCGGATAACAAGCAATCAACTCAACTCCCGGATAACACGCGGCATAATTGATTGATGACGGACAGGCGTAATATCCTACGACAGGGTCTTTCCACAAACAATAATTGAATGGCAGGTTATAAATAAATTCTTCTTCCGTTCCATATTTCCAACGCAAACAGGATTCACAACCAACCGGATCTACCGGCGGTGTTCCTGTTTCAGGACATGACGGACCGGAGTAAGGAACGGTTTCCAAAACAGAGAACGGATCAATTTTCCATCTTGAATCATAGAAGTAATACTCACTTCTGCGTAATTCCTTGCTATCTCGTTGGTTTTTGGTGATGAATGTTTGCTGGAAAGCAGTTGTACGCATCCCATACTGACGGCTTTTTGTCATTCCATCGTATTTAGGTGAGGCAGGTACTTCTTCCATGTAAGCATTTGAATATTCATCATCCCAGCGGAAAGTATACATCAACGTATCACTTCCCTTGATTAAAGGATAGAAATCACCACTTTCACCATTAATCTCTTTGATATCAAAGTTATACCAATAGCGATCATAGCGGTTTTTCAGATCATAGAGATAGAAGTATTGCTTTTCATCTTTTGCTGTTGGCAAATGTGGAGATGAATTGGTGATGCTGAATACCTGCCAGGACGGTTCATGTTTTAGGCGGAGTGAATTGATTGTTTTGGTTCCTCCTGAATTAAAAATATCGGTTAAAGAAACCACACGTCCCGGAATATCTTCCAGACCCATTAATACTTTGTATGCTCTTCCGTTAGAAGTTCCACGGTAATCTGCTTCGTAATATTCATAGGTGGTTTTTGTTTCAATGTAATTCCAATTACTTAAAGTGGGAGTGTTACAATAAGCATCCAGGGGATTTCCTCTGAAGTTAAAATTAATGATGAAGGGTCTTAATCCATAATACAAGGTTAAAGCATTCAAAATACTTGATTCGAGATCCCGATCGGCAGCCGCAACTACGCGTTCCATCTCTTCTACTCTCATCCCGCGACTGATTAACTCATCGAAAGTTGCAGCATCCGGATATTTCCCTCCTGTTTCAATAATTTCAACAATGGTCACATCCGAAATGCTCGAATTTGCAATAATCGTTGCATAATTGGCTTCCGTAATAACCTGATTACTCAGGATTGTGCTTAAATCTTCAGGTATCAGGTATTTCGAATTAATGATACCGTCAATAACGCTTTCTGTCAATTGAGGCTCGCGGGCCATTAATTTCGTGAACATGGCCGGATCAAAATAAGCAAGATTCGGGCCGGTTAGTTCCTCCACAATCTGATTGGAAAGATAATCGTTCTTAAAAAACAATTCTTCCACAATCAGCGGATCCCAGTCGAATTTTATTCTTGGTATTACTGCAGATAATACCTCATCTGCAATGTATTTCTGGCGTCTGATGATCGCTACGTAAGGTTCCGGAGCAAAATAATCCAGTTTATTCAAAAATTCGATCAGGGTTGCATTACTCAGATCTCCCTGCGCAAGTAAAATTTCATTTTTCTGAGCACGTGAAAGCGTTCCGCTGGTCATTACGTGATACAATACCGTATCCAATAAGGGCGACTGATTCAATAATGAATCAACAATCACTGAAGCACTTTGATTATCTATCAATGTGATCTGAGCAGCCACACGAACCGGATTGTATATTTCCGGATTGGTGAATCCCGGACCAAAAGGGTTCCAATTTGTATTTATATGCGGATTCGGCAGTGTTGTTCCTGTTACTATTGCCTGTTTGTACAAATAATCATCATACTTCCGGTTGATCTCTTCTTTTTTCTTGATGAAGTATGAATGAAACAAGTAGTCCGGGTTAATAGTGGTATCTGCCTTCAATTGTGGGTAAAAATAAAACTCCAATGATTTCGGAAGCTCCATCACTCCTCCTCCTCCATGAAAGACAGGAACATCCAAATATTTGTAAGCCTGCTCTCCCACCAATGTAGTTCCTTGATACACGTATGTAAAAGGCTGATTCAAATAGTAATCCTTGTATTCATAATTACCTCCCGGATTATCATACTGCTGTTCCCAAACCAGGTTGGTTTTTACCGGATTAGGACGCTCATATCCGTTCTTATAAGCCAATGTGTACTCGTAATTGATCAGCTTTTCACTAAACAACTTGTTGTTCACATCATACTCTTTGATGGACTTTAATTTACCATGATACAAATAGTCTTCTCTGGTTGGAGTACCTGTTCCTGAACTGTTTTTGTATCCATGATGTTCATACACTGTTTTGTTCACGTATTCCGTTCCACCCTCAACCAAAGTTGGTCCATAAACCGAAACGGTTCTGAATCCGACATCATAAGACGCAGTTCGGTTATTGAAAAAATTAGGGATCTGAACTTCAAATTGCGTCTGCTTATAAGCTTTCGATGAGGCCACAAAATCATACGTCCATTTCTTATGTCCGGTGTTCGTGCTTGACACGTTTGTTTTCACCAAATCATCCTCATCATTTTTCAGGATCGTTTTAACCACCGGATTTACAGTAACAGCAGACGACAAACCATAAATAGGTTTTGTTGACACCCCGTTGCAATCCTTTTTAAAGGTCAATGTTGAATTGTAATAGGTTCTTAAATCAGACACCGGGTAATATTCAATTTTGGTAATTCCTCCCAAATGGTCCACAATTTTAGTCAATACTTTACCGGCATATCCGTTCAACGGGCTGCTGATATCGTAATAAGGAGTTGAACTTTTGAATGTCTCATAAGACAAAAAGGTCGTAGGGAAAAAAGTGGTGTCTGTTTGGTCGTCGATCGGGATATCACGCACTTTACTTAACAAGACAAATACTTGCATCACGTTGGATTTATAGCGCAAGCTATCGGCAAATTCGTAACTGTAATTTTCCAGGATTCTTTCGCGAGAACTGGTATACTCCAGTTTTTTCTTGGAAACTAAATGCAATCCTGTTTCTATCAATCCTCCGACATCTCCATTCACATTATAAAACTCTACATATCTAAGCATGTATGGGTTTTTGCTGTAACGGATCACTTCGACTTCATTCAATTTTACCGAAGCATCCATTTTGGTTGGCTTGTTAAGGTGTGTGTACCCTGTTCCTGACGGATCATTCAGGTTCCACCACAGATCAAGGACAGTCAACAACGCATCACTTGTTGAAACCATCGGATTCAAAGTCGTTGCCATTTGTTTGTAAATAGGTAGCATCATTGCCCACGGCATCCCGATTCCAAAATTGGAATTAATATCTGCCGCAGAATTGACGGCACTCGGATATTGGAAATAATACGCCTTGTCGGTATAAGGTCTCACACCTGTAGAAACATCTGAAGGTGCAGCTGAGTAATTCATATCTGAGTTACCCGGACCAATCTGAATATTGAGTCCATGAAAATTTGTCGGGAAATTCGGCATTACAAACAAATTGGATGTTTGTTTCAAATTTTCAGTATAGGAGAGCGTCCATTTCAAGGCCATATTGAATGTTGAGAACAAGTTTATTCCACGTGTTTTCGGAAAGGCTTGAACATGATCATAATAAGCTCCTACATTATTATCAAACTGATTAAAGGCATTATTGGTTCCGAGCACTTGATTTCCGAGATTACCCGTAACAACTGAAATATCAATGGTTGAATTACTGTACCTTAAATCTTCTCCGTTTGTTCTGCTCACCGATGATTTAACCTCGTAGATATCTCCAGCGATAAGCGTTCCATCCAAGATTCTCGGAGATTCCAGGAAACTGTGATCAAAAGGGATTGGGTTCGCTCCCGCAACTGAAGTTCTGAGATAACCGTAATTCGTCAGATAGGGATTCGACGGATGAACAGGGTCAGCATTTGTAATCGAACTTGCTTTGGTATGCTGATATCTTTTCCAGTTATAAACCGTGCCATCACTTAAGTTATCTTTAAACACACTCTGATAGCTGTAAAGACTATCCAAACGCCCATTATTCGGAAAATTATATTTGATTAATTCGTTTGGATTCGCATAAAGAACATCCCTGTCTGTTTCATACTTTAACTCCAGGCGGTTAACCAAACCGCTGACTGAATAGGATTCTATTTTCATCAACAACAAATCTTTATAACAGGAAAAATCCTGCTCCGTTGCAAAAGTGGTATTTGCAAATTGACTAGATGCTGCATGTCTGTAAGCTTCCTGTTCAAATTCCTTGAAATAATTAAACTTTCCAAAACCTTTGTAAAAAAATGTGATGCTTTGCAACGGTTTGTTTTTATGTCTGATGGCATTACAATACCACAAATTATACTGCTGCTTGGGAGAAACAGAGTTTTCTACCAGTTTTTGAGTAGAGCTGCTTGCATAGCCGCTTGCAGCGACACTCAATGCCACATTTCCTGGTGGATTAGCCGCCGGTGGATAGTATAAAACCCGCTTGTTAGCCGGAGCATTATAGGATTGAATCGCTGTACTCAATTCATAAATAGTTCCATCTGCAGTAATGATTGTCCATCCACTCTTATTGTAACGGATTTCCACGTGATTTTCGAACGTATTCAATTCAAAAACAACCGTTTGATTATCACTGTCATCGATGTACTTGAAAACAGCTCTACCACTCGCCACTCCCGGAATATTGATGTATGGGGAATACCAGTACAAATCTCCTTCATTCAGTATTTTATCACCTGCATCCGAATATTTAAGCGGAGTTGCCAGACCGGTAATATTCTCCTGGCAGTAAGCAACATAATTAAACACATTGAACACTTCGGATTCGATAGAAACGGTCGGAATATTTAAATTCCAGCCATCTCCGTAAGGAATTCCTTTGGAGATCGGAGAGGTATTACCAATCGAAAATGAGCTGTTGTAATTCAGACTCAGAGCATAAGAAAGTCCTCCAGGAGTAGACACCTCTCCCAAAGGAATCGATGAACTATATGCTCCCGAAAACAAATTCACGTCTCCGGCATATCCACCGGAACTGATCTTGGCGGGTTCGGAAACTTTGGGAGTCATTTCAGAGTTATTCCGCCCTCCGATAATTTGGGAAAATGTAACGAAATTGAAAAAAAGGATAGCAGCAGCTAAAAGGAATTTAGGCATTCCGGTAAAGTTAGTTTTCATAACTTAAATTTGATTTAAGATGGTGTTCACTAAGTATTATAGTGCTCCAAAGCTAACTGCTTTTTCCAGAAAAACAACTAACTGTTAAAAAAAACATCACATTAAATAGCTGATGTTTAGCCCAATTCCCCAAATCAACTAGTTTATTAAGACATCAAAAAAAGAGCCTGCTCTTAAGGGAACAGGCTCTTTAAACTATAAAAAAATACTTACAATTTATTCTCTACAATTTCATCAACCACCAAAGGATCTAAAAGTGTCGAAGTATCTCCCAGATTCGACAAATCTCCTTCTGCAATTTTCCGGAGAATTCGCCGCATAATCTTTCCTGAGCGGGTTTTCGGCAAACCGGAAACGAATTGAATCTTCTCAGGAACTGCAATTTTTCCGATTTCCGCTACAACCGATTCGATGATCTCTCCTCTGGTAAAACCACTGTTTTCTTCCGAAACTTCGTGCTCACACACAATGAATGCATAAATCGACTGGCCTTTCACCGGATGCGGATATCCAACAACGGCTGATTCGATGACCAATTTATTCGTATTGATCGCATTTTCAATTTCAGCTGTCCCGAAACGGTGTCCGGAAACATTGATCACATCATCAATCCGGCCGATAATGCGGTACATGCCGTTTTCATCGCGCTTTGCCCCGTCTCCGGTGAAGTAATATCCGTCGTAATGGGAGAAGTAATTGATTCTGCAGCGCTCGTGGTCTCCGTATGTTGTTCGTAAGATCGACGGCCACGGAAATTTGATACACAAATAACCTTCTTCATTCGGCCCTTCAATCTCTTTTCCTTCCTGATTCAATAAAACCGGCTGAATTCCCGGCAAAGGATAACCTGCAAAGGTTGGTTTCTGAGGTGAAATATTCCCGATTCCGGAAATCATGATTCCTCCTGTTTCTGTCTGCCACCAGTTATCAACCACCGGACAGCGGCCTTTTCCGACATGCAGATAATACCATTTCCATGCTTCTTCATTGATCGGTTCTCCTACCGTTCCGATTACTTTCAAGGAATCCAGACTATAGGAAAGCACGTGATCTTCTCCGTAAGCCATCAAAGAACGAATGGCCGTAGGCGCAGTTAAAAACTGATTCACTCCGTATTTATCGACCACCTGCCAGAAACGCCCGGCATCCGGATAGGTCGGAACTCCTTCAAACATCACCGTGGTTGCTCCACTCAATAAAGGACCGTAAACAATGTACGAATGTCCTGTGATCCAGCCAACATCAGCCGTACACCAAAACACATCGCTTTCTTCGTATTGATAGACATTCTGGAAGGAATAAGCGGTATAAACCATGTATCCGCCGCAAGTGTGAACAACTCCTTTCGGCTTTCCGGTAGATCCGGAGGTGTACAAAATAAATAAGGGATCTTCCGAATCCATTGGTTCCGGAGCACATTTTTTCTCCTGTCCGGCAATTGCATCCGACCACCGGATATCACGTCCTTCTTCCATATGAGGAAGCCAACCCAAACAATCGTATACAATCACTTTTTCAACACTGTTTTCACCTTCCAAAGCTTCGTCCACGACTCGTTTCAGCGGAATTTGTTTCGGACCGCGATTCAATCCGTCTGCCGTAATCACCAGTTTTGCCTGCGCATCATTAATCCGATCCGACAACGCATTTGCAGAAAAGCCTGCAAAAATCACTGAGTGAATTGCTCCGATTCTGGCACAAGCCATCACCGCAATGGCCAGTTCGGGAATCATCGGCATATAAATACACACGCGATCTCCTTTTTTCACTCCCTGCGCTTTCAAGGCATTTGCAAACACACAAACCTGTTCATACAACTCGCGGTATGTATAACGCACAAAGCGCTGTTTCGGATCATTCGGTTCCCAGATCAACGCCAGTTTATTTCCGCGTTTTTCCAGGTGACGATCCAGCATATTTTCCGTAATATTGAGTTGAGCTCCTTTGAACCACTTCACATCCGGTTCGGTAAAGTTCCATTCAAGAACCTTATCCCATTTTTTCATCCATTGAAATTCATTCGCAATTTCCTCCCAGAATCCTTCCGGATTCGAAACACTCAAAGCGTATTTCTCATGATACTCTTCCAGGCTTTTAATTTGCATTTTATTCATCGGTTTCCTTTTATGCGAATTGTTATTTCCAGCAAGGTACAAATAAGACAAAAAAAAACCTGACACTTAGCGTCAGGTTTTTTACTTATTCGTCAATTTTATATTTCTTAAAGAAGGAATCCCAATCCCAGAGGAAATTGATCATCACCTGATCCATCCGTTTCAAAAAGAGCGGATTCGGCGACTGCAAACGTTTAAAATACTCATCCTGAAAATCATTCAGATTGTATTTTTGGAAAACAGCTTTAGACATTGCGTAAATCATGTTTTTGGAAGGATGATTGACACGTTGCATAAACTTTTGATATTCTCTCACTTTTGCTTCCGCATCATTTGCAGAAACTCCCATCAGGGAACCCAGCTGCTCAAAAATGATTCGCTCAATCCGATTTGCCTGAACGGTTTCAAAGGTCGTTTCCAAAGTAGAAATATTAGCTACCACCACGATCATCGTAAATTCACCGTTACGATCAACAGGAATTGAAGGCGAAGAAACGAAAGCTAAATCTTCATTGATTAGATCCACAACCTCAACGAAGCCATTGTCAACAATTTCGAAGATTCCATTCAGGAAAACATTCGCTAACTGATTATCCGACAATCTCTTTTTTAATAGTGTCCCTAGCATAGGCCTGCATTATTCGTTCTTACAAATTTAGGTGGTGAGTCTTTGTTATTTTTAAGTCATGTTATTTAAATGTTAACTAAGTTATTAACATTCTCTGTTCAAGTATTCACAATCTTTCAACGAATTCCGTTTTTGGTTGTACATTTATGAAAAGCACATTATGAAGATTATCCGATTTGTTGTCTTTTTATCCATCCTGTCAACCCTTACAACATCCTGTTCAACTGAAAATGAAAAGGATACGCCCGATGATTTACCCGAAACAATTACACTTACCGGAACACAGCAGCGTGACACGGTTCTGTTGAAATTTGATTTCACTCAAAAAACCATCCGGGCGCGGCGTACCGGAAAACTGGAACGATTGATTGAAACTCCGGAATTCAAAAAGAATGATTTGTTGGTGCAATTTGACGATTATGATTCTTTTGTCGAATTGAGCGGAGAAAAAGAAAGTCTGAAAGAAGAATTGCTCGGCAAAGTCGATAATTTTTCAAAAGCACTTCAACCGGTCGAAAAGAAATGGCGGGATTTTGCAAACAAACTGAGTCCGGACAAAATGCTGCCCGCATTTCCCGAAGTTCAATACAAAGAAGAAGCCGGAATCCTGGAAGAAATGAACCTGGTCAGTAAATACAACGCCTTGCTGAAAAAAGAAGCTGAAATCGGGAATTACTTTCAGTTGAGTAAAGAAAATGGTTTTATCATGGAACGATTTGCCAAATCAGATGATAATGTCAAGAAAAATCAGACCTTGATTTCTTATCATCCGGCAAACCTGAAAGTGACTGCAAGTGCTGCTTTTCCGCTGACAAAAAACATTCAGAAGCAAATCCACACCGATTTTATCGTTCGAATTCCGATCGACACCCAGCAAGTCGTAAAACGAAATGCACATCAGATCACGTATCTTCTGAAATTGAATCAACCCATTACTGCACGGATTTTGCCCGGACACATTATTGTGAACCGCGATCAGAATGTTTTCCGGATTCCGAAGAACTATGTAGGGAAAGATTCGAAAGCAACAGTCATTACCTCAAAAGGAACTGAAAAAAGAGCTACTCACCTTCTAAACGGTGAATACCTGTTGTATCATACCGAAACATCTGTCAAAATTCAAAAACCTTAAGGCTTCTTCTTAATGAAGTAATTTTCCTGATACGCTATCGGGTAACTTTGAATAACGATTGTATCTCCGCGATAAAACATAGGTTCATAATTATTCTTTATCCCGAAAAGCACATGATTTTCATCATCCAGAAACGGCATTTTCGTTTCGGTAAAATTCATTTTGCGTTCTTTCTTTCCGTTCTTAAAAAAGAGAATCTGATCCTTCCGGTTAATTGTCACCGAAAAATCATTTTTTTCATCTTTTGCGTACGAAACTGAACGATCTGCAACCGATTTGTAAAATTTGTAGTCTCCTAATAATTCAGGGTAGACGTTTTCAATTAATCCGTCTCCTTTAAACGAACAAAGAAACAAGGCAATACCAATGAATAAAACACACTTTTGCTTCATAAAACGAAAATACCCAATTTATTTCATCTTTCATTCTCGCTTGACTGTAGTTCGGGCTTGATTGATTTTATTGTATATTTGATTCAATGAGAAAATCGGGCTACTTCCTACTTTCAGTACTTTTCACAGCAGTTTGTGCTTTGCGTGTTGCTGCTCAGGACATCCATTTCTCTCATCTTAACCGGCAGCCGATTTATCAGAATCCGGCAAATACCGGTTTATTCAGAGGCGATATCCGTTTGACCGGAAACTACAAAGATCAGTGGCGAAGTGTCACTGTCCCTTTTCAAACATTTGCCCTTGCCGGAGATATGAAATGGAAAGCAAAAGGAATCAATTTCGGAGCACTTCTTTTTCACGACAATGTGGGCGACGGTTTTTATCAAACTTTCGAATTTCTGGGGAGTGTTGCCAAGAACTTAAAACTGACAAGCGATTCTTCTCAAACTCTGAGCGTGGGAATCCAGGTTGGTTTGAACTACCGCAAGGTCAACATGGATAAATTCTATTTTGACAATCAATTTAACGGGATCATTTTTGACGCGAGTCTTCCAACCAATGAAGCCTATCAAAACGACAGCAGGGCAAATCTCACAAGCGCTGCCGGAATCGTTCACAGCTATTACTACGGAAAAGGAAACTCACTCAAAACCGGAATCAGCGGGCATAACCTCAACAGACCCAATCAGGGATTTTATGGCGTAAAAGTGCCGCGCGATATCCGAATCAGTCTTTTCTCACAATTGGATCACGCCATCAATCGCGAACTGGCTATTATTCCCGGAATCGGGTTTAACATTCAGGGGAAATACCGGGAGTTGATTCTTGGTTCGCAGGTCAGATATACGCTGGTCAACAAATTGGGAACCTACCGCGCCGTGGATGGCGGATTGTGGTTCAGATCCAGAGATGCCGTTGTTGTACGTCTCGGATTAGCGATGCAAAACTGGTCCGTGGCAGCAAGCTACGACACCAATATTTCCAAGTTAATTCCGGCCAGTACGGCGCGCGGAGGTTTGGAAATTTCCGTTGAATACATCATTACCCGTTTCAAACCCAAAAAAGTCATTCACCGCATATGTCCAGATTATATCTAATCCTTTTCTTCTTCGTTTCATTCACAGGTTTCGGTCAGAATCTGCTGGGGAAATATCTGGATTTTGCTGATGAACAATATGCAAAAGGAGATTACATCTACGCCCTTCAGTTTTACGAAAAGGCCATGGAACTGGATTCAAACAGCGTAAGCATTCTCTGGAAATACGCTGAATCACTCAGAGCTTACAAGGATTACCGCAGAGCAAGTTATTACTACAAAAAAGTCTATGAAAAAGAGGAAACTTCGATGTATCCTTCCAGCTTATTGCAATGGGCGCTCATGGAAAAACAAAACGGAAATTACGACGAGGCCATTGAATTGTTCAAACGTGCCAAGAAAAAATACTCCAAAGACAAACGAACTTACAATTACCTGAAGTCCAAACGTGAACTTGAATCCTGTTTGTGGGCTCAGGCGGCATTGAAAGATACTTCCAATCTCGATGAAATTGAACTCCCGAAAGGTTTGAACACCGTCAATTCGGAATTCGGACACACCATTTCACAAGGTCAGTTTGTATTTTCTTCCATGCGAAGCAAAAAGGAAAATGTGGGCGAAGAAATGCTCGACGATAATTACAAGAACCGGCTTTACTTCACCGCATGGAAAGACAGTTTGAAGGAAGTAAGTCCTTCCCTTCTGGAATCGTTGAACAGTCCCGAAATCAATACCGGAAATGGCTGTTTTTCTCCGGATGGAAAACGTTTTTATTACAGCCATTGCGGCGGATCGGAAAGTCAGTTTAATTGTCAGATCTGGGTTTCCTCCTATCAAAACGGAAAGTGGTCGGGCCCCAATCCACTGGGAGAAATTGTCAATGAACCGAATACAAACAATACTACTCCGACGATTGCCGTCATTGAAAACGAAGAATGGCTGATTTTTTCTTCCAACCGCGAAGATGGCAAGGGTGGAATGGATTTGTATTACTCGATCATTAAAAACAACGGAAATCAGTTTTCGAAAGTCAGACCTTTGAACGCTGCCAATTCCTTAGACAATGATATCAGCCCGTTCTACAATGCTGAAAAGAAACGTCTGTACTTTTCTTCTTCCTGGTTCGACGGATTCGGAGGATATGATGTATTCTACACGGAACTCAAAAACGGAAGATTCGGAGAGCCTCAAAATCTCGGTTTGCCGATCAACAGCCCTGCGAATGATCTGTACTACTTCGAAGACAGAGACAGCATGTTTGTTTCCAGCAACAGATTGGGAGTTCAATATGTCAAGAACCCGACTTGCTGCAGCGATATTTTTGCCTACAAGCATCCGCGTATCATCATTCCGGAAACGAAAAAGGAAACCCTTGCCGAATTAAACAAACGCTTACCGGTTACGCTTTATTTCCACAACGACATTCCCGATCCGCGTTCCAAAGAAACGACCACTAAAGTCAATTACATCAACAGCTACAGCGATTACGTTGCCATGCTTCCGGAATACAAAAAAGAATATTCCAAAGGATTGAGCGGAGAAAAAATTGTGGAGGCTGAAGAAGATATCGAGAGTTTCTTCCTGCAATATGTGGAACAAGGTGTAAAGGATCTCGTTTTGTTTCAAACCCTCTTGCTGGAAGAATTGCAAAAAGGCTTTCAAATCAGATTGAACGTACGCGGATTCGCATCACCGCTTGCAAAAACGGAATACAACGTTGCCCTGACTCAGCGAAGAATCATGTCGCTCAACAATTACCTGCGTGCTTTCGACAACGGAGTTTTTGCTTCGTATTTGGACGGAACGGCAAAGAACGGCGGAAAACTGGAATTGGTCGGCATTCCATATGGAGAGTACACCGCCAATCAGATTACGAGCGATAATCCGAATGACGTTAAAAACTCTGTTTTTTCCAGATCGGCAGCCAGAGAACGCAAGATCGAAATTCAAAGTGTGAGTTACCTTGAAACCGATTCTATTTTCTTCTTCGTGGACTGCGTTCCGAATGTCATCACGCTTGGAAAGATTCAGCAGGGAGAAAATCAATTTCAGTTTTCGATCTACAACAACCACAGCAAACCGCTAAAAATCAGTTCCATCAAAACGGAAGGTGATTTGGTGAATTTCAGCTTCGGAAACAGTATTCCCCCAAAAGGAAGTGTTTTGGTTCAGGCAAACACCGTGAAAAAACTTCCGGATGGTATTTTTTCCCTTCCGATTCTGATTTATTTTGAAGGATATAGCACTCCGATTCGTTTGATGATGCTGGGAGAAACACCCAAGTAGAATTTCTTGAATTGAATTGGTATAAAATGTATCTTTGCCTGTAAAATCAAACTATGTCAGGAGAAAATGCTGGGGTACCGCTCACTGCTCGCCCCAGATTGAAGTTTATAGATATGGCGCGTTCGATCGCCATTCTGATGATGCTTGAAGGTCATTTCACCGGTTCTGCACTCGCGGACAAATACCGGGATGACAATAACTGGCTGTTTAGCTTTTGGCATAACCTGCACGGTTTAACTTCTCCTTTGTTCTTTGCCGTAACCGGTGTGGTGTTTGTTTATCTTCTAAGCCGATCTACAGACGAACCGTATTTTCAGAATGAACGCGTGAAAAAAGGTTTTGGCCGCGTTAAAATGCTTTTGTTCTGGGGCTACTTCATTCAATTCGACTTCATTACATTTATCCGTGACACCAAATATGGTTTTGAGTTCTATGGAAAATTGAAAAATGCCAATTTCCTGGATTTAATCGGATCGTGGTTCCATGATATTTTAGTTCCTTTCTTCCCGACAGCAAGCGCCGGTAAAGCCTGGATTTTCACCTACCATTTCAGCTGGTTTCAAGCCTTCCACGTCTTGCAGTCAATCGGATTTGGAATCTTCTTCCTGTTGTTAGTTTTCGGAATTTACAAGCTGATCAAAAAAGGTCCGCTTTATCTTTATTATCTGACTGCAGCACTCATTATTTTCATCATTTACGGATACCTGAAAGAACACATCAAACTTTACGGTGTTTCTGAAGGAATCAAAACGATAAAAGATCCAAGCGCCTTTATTCCACAAGGAGCGCCGAAATTCATCCAGAACATGATCTACGGTGAATTCTCCGACTTCAGTTTTGTCCGTTATTCCGGTTACGTGTTGATGGGTGGAATGATCGGTGCAATTATCAGACATTACGAAAAAAACGTGCGAAAATGGTGGTTTGGATTAACCTTCATTGCAATCGGGGTATTCTTCAATGTAGCAGGACAATCTATTTTCCACGAACTGGATCAATTTACCGATTGGATCGGTTTGACCGCGCATGGCTGCTTTGAGAACAACACAACCGGTTTTGCCCGCATGGGACAAGTTGCAATCCTTTTGGGAACGTTGATGCTCGTAGACGCAAACTTCAAGATCAATGCGCCTTTGTTCCTGAAAATGGGACAAACAACCTTCCCGGTCTACATTGTTCACGTGATTATTCTGTATGGAGGAATTATTGGCATAGGACTTGATCCGTCTGTTTGGTATCATCGTCAGTTTGACCCGTGGGTTGCTATTTCAATTTCGGCATTCTTCATTACCGTTTTTGTCATCATGGTCAAATACATCGAACCGTTAACAGAATTGTATTATAAAGTATTTGGTATTTTCTATCCTAAACGAAAAAAACTTCGCAATGAATAAATTAGCCCTGTTTCTTTCCCTGATCACCGGAATTTCATTTTCTCAACAGCCAACCAACGTATTGTTTATCGGTAACAGCTTCACGCATATGAACAACATGCCGAAGATTTTTGAACATTTGGCAAAATCAAAAGGCAAGAATGTGTTCGCTGATTCAATTGCAGTAAGCGGAAGTACTCTGAAAGCTCACAGCGAGCGTCCGAGTACGTACAAGAAAATGAAATCCCGCAAATGGGATTACGTTTTAATCCAGGGATTTTCGAGAGAATTTGCAGAAGACAGTTCGGTCATCTTAAAAGAATCCATTCCATATGCAAAAATTCTGATCGACAGTGTATTGAAAACAAGTCCTTGCGCTCAGATTTATTTCTATATGACCTGGGGCTACGAAAAAGGTTATCCCGAACAGCCTGCAAACGACACTTATCCGAAAATGCAGCAACGTATCTGGAACGGTTACATGTTGATGAGTGATTCATTGCATTACCCGGTCATTCCGGTTGGAATGGTTTGGAAGAATATTCGTGAAACACATCCCGATATTGATTTGTATTTTACCGATCGTTATCACCCGAATGCATTGGGAAGTTTTACTGCGGCCTGCACAGCTTTCGCTTCTATTTACAAAGAATCACCGGTTGGCGGAACGGCTCCGAAACGTGTTGACAGCACCTATTGGAAAGTCATCGAACAAGCGGCGGCAAACATCGTTCTTAAAAACCTGAATCAATACAAACTGAACCAAACGCGCGTTTTCGACATTAAGGAAACTCCGCTGATGGATTTCAAAATCAAAGAAACGTGGTTATCTGCACAATTCAATAATTTGACTAAAAATACGGGAGATTATTATTGGGATTTCGGTGACGGAACAACTTCTACTCAAAAGAATCCGAAGCACTATTACAAAAATTCCGGTACTTACACCGTTACTTTACACATGAAACAACACTGCAACAATTTCACGTTGAAGAAATTGGTAACTGTTTCCAATAAGGTAAAACGCGCAAATCAGGTGAAGAAATAACCTTTGGCAATCTTAATACCTGATGATATTTTAGCTGCTAATTTCAGGAATCTTGATTTCCAACAATGATCAGTACAAGCTGGAATTTCGATTCCGGGACAACAATAATCTCTGGCAAATCAGATTGAATCTTTCAGCAGATCTTTGAAATATCGTTTATCCAGCTGAATTGCTGTGAAGCGTTGGATTCTTGCATATTCCTGAGTATTCAGAATGGTCAGTTTATCTGCTCCCACAGGGCTTTTTCCATAGATAGCGGAATACATGGTGCAAGCCACCAGATAAGAACCTTCATACGAAGGATGAGAGTTGTCTTCGGTGTACAAATCCGTTTCCGGGTAAGCAATGTTATAGTTTCTCCAGACTTTCCCCACAGGAATAACCGGTACTTTGTATCTTTTCCGGAGATTCCGGTAACCGGCTGCCACTGCTCTCAACATGGAGTCAGGATCTGAGAATTGCTTATTGGTGCGGTCTCCCTTTTTGTAAGGCCATGTCATGTAAAAATAAACCCGGGCGTTCTTTTGATTTTTCTGAATCATTCCCAGCATTTTGTCCAAAGCCGGGTAAGTTCTTTTTCTGAAGCGGATTGAATCCCTCAGCATGTCTCTGGACGATCCCTGCAATACGATGACATCCCAGTCTTGATTTCTGAGTGCACGATAAAGTTTTTGTCTTTTTGACTGAAGATAAAACGTGTATTTTCCGCGGGTAATGTGGGTAACACTTAATTGTTCACCTTTCGATTCTGCGATCTTTTCGAAAAGTTTCGGCATGTTATTCCTGTAAGTGTAACTATTGCCGACAAAAAGGATGCGTGTGGTCTTCTTGTTCTCCGAACAGGAAAAACACAACATTAAAAGAAGAGTAAAACAGCCGATAGCCATTTTACTCACTTTATTCTTATGCATTTTGAATGTCTTCCGCGATTTGAGCCAGTTCTTCATGGCTTAAAGTCAATTTTTCCTGCGCAAAATTCATATCTGCAATTCCGTTGATCGGAATCAAATGAATATGTGCATGCGGAACTTCTAATCCGATAACGGTCATGCCGATTTTCCGGCAAGGAAATACTTTTTTGATTTGGTGCGAAACCTTTTTGGCAAATACCATCATGGCAGCCAATTCCGCATCATCCATATCAAAGATATAATCGGTTTCTTTTTTAGGGATCACCAAAGCATGCCCTTTTCTTAAAGGCATGATATCCAAAAAGGCCAAAAACTGATCGTTTTCAGCAATTTTATAACATGGAATTTCTCCTGCGATTATTTTCGAAAAAATGGTTGCCATTATCTTGCAATATCCATTACTTCAAACTTCATAATACCGTTCGGTGTCTGAACATCTGCGATATCTCCTACTTTCTTTCCTAAAAGTCCTTTTCCGATAGGAGAATCAACCGAGATCTTTTTCTCTTTCAAATCAGCCTCACTTTCTGCAACGAGTGTGTACTCCATTTCCATGTTGTTCGTTACATTTTTAATCTTCACGCGAGACAGGATGAAAACCTTTGAATTATCCATCAAAGAGTTATCAATGATTCTTGCCTTGGAAACCAATTCTTCCATTTTGGCAATTTTCATTTCCAACAATCCCTGTGCTTCTTTTGCTGCATCATATTCAGCGTTTTCAGATAAATCTCCTTTATCTCTTGCCTCAGCAATTTGCTCCGATATTCTAGGACGTTGCACAGTTTTCATCTCATGCAGCTCATCCTTCAACTTCTTCAGTCCCTCTTCTGTATAATATGCGAAATCTGACATAATTCTTTCTTCTGTTGTAAGCTATAAATAACAACAAGAGAGCCCAATGGACTCTCCTGTTGCAACAAATATATGTTTTTTTATCTATCGAAACAATAGCAAATAGCTTATTTAGGTCTCTTTATTCGGGTAAGAATCTGATTTAAATCAACTAAATCGATATCCGAAACAAGGGAACTTTCGCTTAAACCTGTTTTCCGTTTATGGAGAAAAACAGATTAAATTGTTTCAAGGTCAACCTGACGCATTCCTCCGAAGAACTTCACAATGCGTTCGCCAACTCCCGGTACTTCTACATGGATCAAATAAACCCCGCTTGCAATCGGAACTCCGATCGTGTTCTTCAAATCCCAATCAATGTATGTTACCTGATTGTCTTTCTTGAACTGACGGATCAGTTTTCCGCTCACGTTGTAGATCGTCACCGTACATTGATCCGGCAAGTTCACAATCTTAACACGTGTATCGATCCGGTTACGCTCATACTCCGAGAATGCGTAGTAAGGATTCGGAATCACATTAATCAGATCCAATGCACTTGCCAAAACATCTCTGCTTGCTGTCGTTGTCTGTAAGTCATTCATTGACCAGGAATACTTCGGACGCCCTCCGTTCTCTCCAGTTGCAGTATAGTCTGCATATTGCTTGTTTACACGCAACTTGATCCGAACATCCGATTCCATGAACGAGTGATTGCTCGCGGTAATGGTATTGGCAATCCACATCAAACTGGTATACAATTTCTTGTATGCAGCATTGCTTCCTAGTTGAAACTGGTCGTACACCCAGGTGTTTGCTCCGTCGTAGTAAGGACAACCTTCATTGTTGATGTTCACTCCGAACACCCAAACCGGTTGGTTACCTCCAACTACAGGCAGACCGTTTTCATCAAACTCTCTGTCTGACGGATTCCAAACCATGTCTGCTCCATTATCACCTCCCAGGAATGAATTCTCCCCGAAAGCCATGTGCAAACGTGCTCCTGTTTCCAAATCAATCGCATAACCCGGGAACCATGACATACCTGATGTTCCTGTTCCATCCGGATTTCCGTTTTTATCTACTGACGGTGCTGCACGCAGTTTTCCCGGTTGTCCGTTTCCTTGATTCAGGTTTGCATCACGCCCCAGTTCCACAACCACACAACGTGTCCATTTAGACTTGTCGGAAGTAATCACGATATCCACACTTGGCAGATACTTAATCGATGCATTCGTTCGTGCAGAAGGTGCTGCCGGAAGATATGAACTCGGATAAGCCAATGGCATGAAATCTCTTTGATAACCGGTCAGTTTGTGCGGTCCGATTCCTCCTCCAAGTAATTTGTTGTATTTCTCTTTCGGATCCCTTCCAATTTCATCCGGATAACCACATGGGCTATAATATCTGGGGCCGCCGAAGTTGACACATTCCGTTAATGAATCCGGACTGTATGATCCTGTTCGAAGCCAGTTTCTCGGTGTAAAAGATGCATCATCCTTCACGAAGCCCAGCCATTGTTTGGTAGAATCCGAAAATGAGATTGATGCAGACAGCGGATCGGTGTATAATGCTAAGGCACCGCCAGGAGCACTTGGAAAGTAATACTTCTCCTGATAGATTTCAATGGAAACTCCCCATTTCGGAATCATCACCACCTGTTCATTCTGCTGGTTAATGGTTACATCCGAGGTCACATAATCCAGTACAGTAGCGCCTGGACCTTTGAAATCGTAATGATAGATGATCCAGCTTGCCGTATCAATTCCCTTGATTTCAGAAGGAGCATTCCCGTTTCCGGATGCGCCCGTATAATTCCTGAATTCACATTCAAAATAACCACCAACCACATTCAACGGATCGATTACTTTCACATTGATCGGTCCTCCGTTGTAATCGTATTCCAATTCATCTTTGAAGCCGTTTGCTACAATCGCATCCTCCGAAGCAGTTGTCAGCTTTAACTCACGACCGCCGTTTCCTGTTCCGTCCAAACGGGTAATCCGCGGAGTTTGTCCATAAATGGAATTTGCGACAGATCCTCCTAATTCGGGCGCAACATGATGCGGAATTGCAGGAATTCCCGATAGCGGCGAACCATCTGCATTGATACGGGAACGTAAATATGGTTTCTTTTGCCCGTCCATTAACAGCGGATCATTCTGAGCATATGTTTTGTAGTTATTGTATCCGTAAGCAACCGCAAGGTAATAGTACGTTTTGAAATTCACCAAACGGCGGTCACCTGCTGCAAATAGATCTTCCGTGACACGGAAAGTGTGCTGGATTCCTAAATCTGCTCCTTTCACTTTTTCAACAGGGAAAGTCAATTCAAGTTCCTCATCAAATTCGTAGTTGATCAAACGCTTCACTCCGTTCTTAATATCACATTGTGCTACCAAACGAGCCACTGTCTGATCATCCAGATCCGTAACCCCGATAGAAGCATCTTTCAACTGATAGATCTGATATCCTTCAAAGCGATAGAATTTATCATAAATAATCGGGTCACCGTTCGGCAAAGTATCTCCTGCTCCGGTCGGATCAACGATATTAATATCATCTTCACGCTCATACTTCTCATTTTCATTGTTTGAATTGCTCGGATTATCAAGCATAATGATCAGCTCATTCCCCATTTCCTGAATTGTCATTACCGGCGCTGTTGGCGGTTCCAAAATGCGGAAACAGTTGTCAAACAAAGCCTGCGCTTTCGTATCTGCGGATTTCAATGAGTTCACGGAAGAAAAAATCTGTCCTTCATAGCTTCTTGCATAAACGATCCCCACTGTAATGTTATTTACAGCTCCCGGACGCAATGTAAATGGTCCTGCAGACTGTACGAAACGACGGTCGCCCGGAGGATTTGATTGCGATCCTGCTCCACATGGCTCTACTTCCGACCAATCAAACCCCGGATCAACACCTTCTGTTGCCCAATCCAAAGGATCTGAATTTGCCGGGAACATGTAGTTTGTTTCAATAGAACCTACGCACGGCATTCCCGGAAAACCGGTTCCTCCATAGTACAATTGATCTCCATAGCGCCATAATCCTTGCATGTAATTGTAGAATTGTGCTGCAGATGTCGGATCTCCCTGAGGGTCCTGACCTCCTCCTGTATAAATCGTGAAATTGCGCATCCCATAACGCTCATTATCCGGAATGTTATCTCCATAACCAATTCCCAAACCTTTGTAAACAATTCCTTTGTTTGCAAGAGCATTTGCCACCGTTGGAACAACCCATTGTTGAGTTATTGTATCGAAAACCGGCCCGGGATTATCCATTCCATCCGGATCCTGGTAAGGCCCTTCAAAGAAGTCAATTCCGATTGCAGGTGGGTTGGGTCCAAATCCGGGACGACCTGCGTTAGGTTCATCCACCAATTTTCCATTGTACATATAGCTCAAGCCTCTGGAAACATCGCAACCTGCGTAATCATCAGCATAATTCCCTAAATCCGCATCAACATACTGAGAGAAGTAAGTATTATACAATGTTTGAGTTCCCCGGTTGATCAGCTCGTAATTATAGAACGTCATTTTGTTGATTTCGTCATCCGTTGCAAAAGCAAAAGCCTGCGCATGAATTTCCATTCCGATCGGATCACCTTGAGATTCCGTATGAATGTTTCCTTTGTCGTTGAATACCCACCAGTGTGTTTGATCTCCATACAAGGATACACGACGGTCAGATCCGCATTGGATATCGTCACGTCCTAAGATATCATCATACCAGGGATAATCACCATCCAGCGGCTCATAAATCAGGTCATCATTCTTGTCATAGAAGGGGGCCAGGAATTGATCCTGACCACGACTGACGTCCCCATTTCCAGGCCAGGCATTGATTTGAGCCATGGTCTCATTACTTGGTTTCGGGCAATCTCCTGTAGTACATTCCATGTAACTAACAAAGGTCACTACTCCGGCTTTGGTAATTGTGAAGATGTTGTCAAAAAACAAACATTGATCCGGGTCAATCGTACCCGCTCCGTAATCACGTTTCGCGTTGGGTCCTTGCTCCACAGCAGGGTTAAAATTTCCACTTCCCACATCGATACTTAATGGTCCGGCCCAGAAATCATTTCCTTCTCTGAACTTTACAGCAGCCAGTTTCAGCAATCCGTTCGTATCAACTCCGCCCATCCAAAGAGCTCCGGCATAAATAGTCGTTACAACTGTTTCGTTGCCTTTTTGTTTCGGAACCGTATATGTTGCCAAACCGTTCGCGCGATCCAGAAACAACAATCCTCCCGTTTCCAACTGACAGCTGACATCATTAAAGTTCATCGTTAAACGGTAACTCGCGGGGGCACAGTTTGCAGCTTTCGCTGTCACAGTGGGTTTCGGTTTTCCACCCGACTTCCCACTTTTCTCAAAATCATGATTATAGGCGTTGGCATAACCAACAAAGCACATCATGAATGAGAGCGATAAGTAATTTAATATTCGTCTCATACTTTCATTTTTTTCTTTCCAGAAAACTCAAACTCTTTTGATTGATGCGACTCCCGGTTAGTCACTCCAAAACGAGAAGGTTCTTAGGTTGTATAAAATAAAGAACGAATACTCTTAATTAAAGGTTGGCGTAAATCCGTGAAAAACAAAGATAAAAGCACTTTTTCCACTAAAAATAAACGCAAAAAAGGAGGACTTAAATAAGTCCTCCTTCACTAAATGATATTCTCTACTAAAGTAGTGTCTATTACTTCAAGCTGATGGTAGCTCCAAATGTGTGAATCACACCAAACTGACCAGCCAATCTCATAGCATATTCCAATCCTAAAGCAGATTTCTTTTTACCAACCAAAGCGTCAGCAGAGAAACCAGCAGTAAGTCCTGTCAATGCATTTGAACGGTTTTCTGTTTTAAAGATTCCTTTTTCAGCAATGTAACCAACACGGATATTGAAAGCTGCTTTTTCAATTGTCAATCCATAATCCAATCCCATACGGTATTGATCTTTTTGGAAAGAGTTTGCTGTAAAAGCTGCACTCCAGATTAACTTATTCTTTTCATTAAAGTTGAAGTCATAAGAAGCTCCAATATTTAATAAAGAAGGCAATTCGAACGTTGCAGAACGCTGCTCCAAAGTAGCAAGGTTACCGCTCTGTAAATAATTTACCTGATCAGATAATCCATCACCTTTGTACTTCATCACCGGTCCAACATTTTTAAGGGCAATACCAAATTTAATTTGATCTTGTTCCCCTGTAACGTAACGGATACCAGCGTCAAAAGCAACACCTGTCGCTCTCAAGTTTGAAATACTCTCAGAGATTACTTTGAAGTTTACCCCTCCATAAATGCTTGATGAAAAGCTGTGTGCAAAACCTACGTTAAACACATTCATACGAGGAGAGAAAGTTCCCTGAGTAGGCTCCGGCAAATCTACCGACGTTTTGTCGATATCTCCGAAGTTCATAGACTGAACTGAAACAGCAATTACCGTTGATGCTGAAATTCGCTGAGCAATCCCAGCAGAATTCAAAGCAATTCCGGCGCTTCCCATCCAGTTCGTGCGGTTAAACTTAATCTGAGTTTTATCTGTAAAAGCCAAACCAGCAATATTTGTGAATGTAGCCTCTAATCCATTGACATGGGATACACCTGCATCTCCGATACCAATACTTCTAGCCCATGGATTCACCAATAATTGTGTAGCGCCAGCAGAACCAACACGATCTTCGTTCCCGGCGAATACACTGGAGTAGCTCATCACTACCCCAGCAATCGCTGTATATTTAATAATTTTATTAATCGATTTCATACGTTTTGCTTAACAGAATGATTAAATTGTTTCAAGGTCAACCTGACGCATTCCTCCGAAGAACTTCACAATGCGTTCGCCAACTCCCGGTACTTCTACGTGGATCAAATAAACTCCACTAGCAATCGGAACTCCAATCGTGTTCTTCAAATCCCAATCAATGTATGTTACCTGATTGTCTTTCTTGAACTGACGGATTAGTTTTCCACTCACGTTGTAGATCGTTACCGTACATTGATCCGGCAAGTTTACAATCTTAACACGTGTATCGATTCGGTTACGCTCGTACTCTGAGAAAGCATAGTAAGGGTTTGGAACCACATTGATCAAATCCAATGCACTTGCCAAAACATCTCTGCTTGCTGTCGTTGTCTGTAGATCATTCATTGACCACGAATACATCGGACGTCCTCCGTTCTTTCCTGTTGCAGTATAGTCTGTGTATTGTTTGTTCACACGCAACTTGATACGAGCATTCGATTCCATGAACGAATGATCTTCTGCTGTTAACGGATTCGCAATCCACATCAAACTGGTATACAATCTCTTGTATGAGTTTGTTGTTGCCAATTGGAACTGATCGTAAGTCCAGGTGTTTACTCCATCGTAGTAAGGACAACCTTCTCCGTTGATGTTCACTCCGAACACCCAGATCGGTTGGTTACCTCCGAATACCGGTAAACCATTTCCATCAAACTCACGGCTGCTTGGATTCCAAACCATGTCTGCTCCATTATCACCTCCTAAGAATGAATTCTCTCCGAAAGCCATGTGCAAACGTGCTCCTGTTTCCAAATCAATCGCATAACCCGGGAACCAGCCCATACCTGTTGTTCCTGTTCCATCCGGATTTCCGTCTTTGTCTACTGATGGTGCTGCACGCAGTCTTCCTGGTTGTCCGCCTCCTTGGTTCAGGTTTGCATCACGACCTAGTTCAACAACCACACAACGTGTCCATTTAGACTTGTCAGAAGTAATCACGATATCCACACTTGGTAAATACTTGATCGATGCATTCAAACGAGCTACCGCAACACCGGAGTAGTTGCTCGGGTAAGCCAACGGCATGAAATCACACTGGTATCCTGTCAGTTTGTGCGGTCCGATTCCTCCTCCAAGTAATTTGTTGTATTTCTCTTTCGGATCACGACCGATCTCATCAGGGAAACAACATGGATTCAGATAAGCTGCTCCCTGCCATGGAGTACATTCCGTTGCATTATCCGGACTGTAAGTTCCTGTTCGAAGCCAGTTGCGCGGTGTTAACGAAGCATCATCCTTCACAAAGTCTAACCATTGCTTGGTAGAATCTGAGTAAGACAAACTCGCTGACAACGGGTCTGCATACAAGTGAACCGCCGGATTCACTCCCGATGGGAAGTAGTACTTATCCTGGAAAATCTCGATGGAAACTCCCCATTTCGGTACAACCTGCTCATTTCCTTGTCGGATTGTTACATCTGAAGTCACGGAATCCAATAGGTTTCCATCTTTTGCATCATAACGGTAAACAACCCAGCTTGCCGTGTCGATTCCTTTGATATCTGCAGGTGTTGTTCCAACTCCGGATAATCCGACATAGTCACGGAACTCACATTCGTAGTAACCTCCCACAACGTTCAATGGATCGATCACTTTTACATTGATTGGTCCACCGTTGTAGTCGTATTCCAACTCATCTTTGAAACCGTTTGCTACAATCGCATTTTCTGATGCGGTTGTCAATTGCAATTCACGACCTCCGTTTCCGGTTCCATCCAAACGTGTAATACGTGGAGTTTGTCCGTAGATAGAATTCGCTAAAGATCCTCCTAACTCAGGTGCCACGTGATGTGGAATTGCAGGAATACCAGCTAATGGTGAACCATCTGCATTGATACGAGATCGCAAATATGGTTTCTTTTGTCCATCCAGGTATTGTGCATCACTTGGATCGTAAGGCTTATAGCTGTTGTATCCGTATGCTACTGCGATGAAGTAATAAGTCTTGAAGTTTACTAAGCGACGGTCTCCCGCTGCGAACAAATCTTCAGTAACACGGAATGTGTGTTTGATTCCAAGATCTGATCCTTTCACTTTTTCAACAGGGAAAGAATACCCCATTTCTTCATCAAATTCGAAGTTGATCAAGCGCTTCACTCCGTTTTTAATATCACATTGTGCTACCGGACGAGCTACTGTTTGATCATCCAAATCAGTAATACCGATAGATGCATCTTTCAACTGATAAATCTGGTATCCTTCAAAACGGTAGAATTTGTCGTAGATAATACCTCCTGTAGATGGATCAACGATGTTAATCTTATCTTCTTCGATATATTTTTCTTTGTAGTTATTTGAGTTAACAGGGTTATCCAACATAATGATTAACTCATTACCCATTTCCTGAATCGTCATAACCGGAGCATTTGGTGGCTCCAAAATACGGAAACAGTTGTCGAACAAAGCCTGAGCTTTCGTATCTGCTGTTTTCAAAGAGTTAACAGAAGAGAAAATTTGTCCTTCGAAACTTCTTGCGTAAACGATACCAACTGTAATGTTATTTACTGCTCCCGGACGTAATGTAAATGGTCCAGCAGACTGTACGAAACGACGGTCACCTGAAGGGTTAGATGTAGATCCCAAACCACATGGTTCGAATTCTGACCAAGTAAATCCTGGGTTAGTTCCTCCAGTTGCCCAATGCAATGTATCAGAATCAGCAGGGAACATATAGTTTGTTGGAATAGATCCTACACATGGTGCTCCAGGGAAACCTGTTCCTCCGTAGTACAACTGATCTCCAAACTGCCACAATCCTTGCATGTAGTTGTAGAATTGAGCCGCTGAACCTGGATCTGATTGTCCTGCTGGTGCATTTACCCCTGTATAGATTGTAAAGTTACGCATCCCGTAACGCTCGTTATCCACGATTGTATCTCCGTAACCAATTCCCAAACCTCTATAAACAATTCCTTTGTTTGCAAGAGCATTTGCTACAGTTGGAACATCCCATTGACCAGTAGATGAATTAAAGACAGGTCCCGGGTTATCGATTCCGTCTGCATCCTGGTAAGGACCTTCGAAGAAGTCAATTCCGATTGCAGGAGGATTCTGACCAAATCCAGGGCGTCCTGAGTTAGGCTCATCATTCAAATCTCCGTTATACATGTAACTTAATCCACGTGTAACGTCACATCCTGCGTAGTCATCATTGTAGTTTCCTAAATCGGCATCAACATACTGAGAGAAGTAAGTATCGTACAATGTTTGAGTACCACGGTTGATCAACTCATAGTTATAGAACGTCATTTTGTTGATCTCATCATCCGTAGCAAAAGCGAACGCCTGTGCGTGGATTTCCATACCGATTGGTTCTCCTTGAGATTCCGTGTGGATGTTTCCTTTATCGTTGAATACCCACCAGTGGTTTTGATCTCCGAATAATGATACACGACGGTCAGATCCACATTGAATGTCATCACGACCTAAGATATCATCGTACCAAGGATAATCTCCATCCAATGGTTCGTAAATCATGTCATCATTGTTGTCATAGAATGGAGCAAGGAATTGATCCTGTCCACGGCTAACGTCTCCGTTTCCTGGCCAAGCATTGATTTGAGCCATTGTCTCATTACTTGGTACCGGACAGTCTCCGGTAGTACATTCCATGTACGTAACGAACATGATAACTCCAGCTTTGGTAGTTGTGAAGATGTTGTCAAACAACAAACATTGATCCGGGTCGATTGTACCAGCACCGTAATCACGACGAGCTGTATCTCCCTGTGGAACTCCCGGGTTAAAATTCCCTGTTCCGAAATCAATTGACAAAGGTCCAGGCCAGAAGTCGTTTCCATCTTGACGGAATTTAACCGCTGCTAATTTCAACTGACCGTTGACGTCTGTTCCCCCCATCCAAAGTGCTCCTGCGTAAATTGTTGTTACAGCAGTTTCACTTCCTTTCTTTTTTGGAACTGTATATGTTGCAAGTCCATTAGCACGATCCAGGAACAAAAGCCCTCCCGTTTCTAATTGGCAACTAACATCATTAAAGTCCATCGTTAAACGGTAATTCGCTGGGGCACAATTTGCGGCCTTCGCTGCTACCGTGGGCTTCGGTTTTCCTCCCGGCTTCCCACTTTTCTCAAAATCATGATTGTAAGCGCTGGCTTGACCAACGAAACACATCGTGAGTGCGAGTGATAAGTATTTAAATGTTCGTCTCATACTTTAATTTTTTTCTTTCTTAGAAATCAAACTTAACTCCTAAGCGAATTGTTCTTGGTGCACTAATATTAAACGGATTAGCTACTTTCATTGCATAATAGTCTCTGAAAGACTGCTCATCCAACTGGTTTTGGATAGATGTTTGGTATTGAGCAGCAGCCAAATATCCATCATCATTCCAGTTACCCGTCGCTCTATAAACTCCAAGAACGTTCATTGTGTTGAAAAGGTTGGTAACACGCAAATAAACATTCAAATATGTTGATTTCTTTTTACCGTCTTTTCCAAAATCAATCCCAAATGTTCGGTCTAACTGAAGATCCAAACGGTATTGCCATGGCAAACGAGAACCATTCACAGTTCCAGTAATACCTGATGAATTTGGTTGAATCAATGCATCACCTGTAACACCAGTCTGAGAAGTATAAGGAGATCCTGAGTAGATATTTGTAATCAAGTTCAAACCTGTATTCTCTAAGATTTTAGCATCACCAATCATTGGTCCGTTGTAATCAGCTCCTTCACCATAACGGTAATCGAATGTGATCGCGAAGTTATGACGTTGGTCATAAGAGTAAGGGAACACACTTCTCAAGTTTGGCAAACCAGCTGTTTGAAGACCTGTCAACAAAGTTGCAGCAGATGTTGCATCAGAACCAGTTCCGTCAGCAAACTGCAATGTATACGCAGCTGTCATACGAACATTACCTGTTCTACGTAAGTCATAAGAAACCGTTAAACCTTTAACTGTACCAAAGTCACGGTTACCGAATGTACGGTACGTATTCGGGTAAGCTTCAAACACGTTCATCAACTGAACATTGTTACGTTGCTCACGGTAGAATGCTGAAATCTTCAATGAAGACGTTTTAGTCAATACCTGCTGGAATCCGATCTCGTAATCGATCGTTTGCTCCGGCTTCAAATTCGGGTTATTGATTGTATTTGTACGAGCTTCGATGAATTGGTAATCGATCGGGTTGAAACGAACACCTGAAGTCGGACGTTTTGTCAAGATATCGTAATGAGCAAAGAATGATGCTTCATCTGAGATCGGGAATGAGAATGCGATACGAGGCATCACATTGATCTGTGGTTTGTAATCTTCAAATGCATCTGCATTCACACGTGAATTTGCAGCAGCAGAAGGATTTTTCAACCAAGGAGAGATACCTGTAACACCGCGGATCAATTTAGGATCCTCAATTGCAATACCACTCGCATCATACCACTGATCTCCATTACGGAATCCATTGATTTTTGTAGGATTCGTAACATCATCAACATATACTACATAATCATCACCCATTGATGTAGGGATCACCATGTTTGCAAACTTCGTAGGGTCACCAGAGATCAAAGATCTTGCTTCCGAAACATTGTTTGCTGTATAAACCAAATATTTATCCTTCAAAACCGGTTGGTTCGCATCAAATACATCCACACGAACACCAACGTTAAATACGATATCCTTGAAAGCAAACTTATCCATGATGTAACCAGCAATATAAACCGGTTGGAATGCTCCGATAAAACGTTTGTAATTTCCGTTTTCATCAAACTCGTTGAAGTACTTGTTGATATCTGTGTTTCCTTTTACTTTCTTACCTGTGTGATCGTAACCGAAGTAGTTCACATAGTTATTACCCTGATTAAACAATTCATCAGGAGAGAACATATCCAAAGAGAAAGTACTTGGGTCGTACTGATCGATTACAACGTAATCAGTTCCAGCCGGATCAAATCCAAGTTTTTGACGAAGGTTGTAATCAAAGAATGATTGCTTATCGTTATTTTCCTGACCTCCATACTGTCCTGTTCCGGAAGTATAAGCGTAACCTGTATTCAAACGGTCATAGCTGTATTGTTGGTAAGATCCGAAATCAACAACATGCGGGTTAGATAAATCCAACTCTGTCAAGTGGTTGTTTGCATACAAACGTGCAACTGTCCACAATTCGATTGGTCCAGCGTTTCCGTTAGTCCAACCTCTATCCCAACGTTGCTCATATTCAAATCCAAGTGAAATGGAGTGATCACCTACGTTAACAGATCCAGAACCTGTAATACGGAACTGATCTTGTTCTTGTTTTCCAAAACCATTGTTTGGTGTACCGATGTTATTCCAGATACCGTAAACAGATGTAGGAACGTCACCATTTCTCAATGCACGACCACCTTGAACCTGCAACAATGTCTGATAGTTTCCTACCGGATCATTTGCATATAAATCAAAATAGTTTTGAGTGATTGAAGCCAAAGCCTGATTCGTCTGAGACGCTTCAAATTGCACTAAATACTCCTCAGGAGTTGCAGTTTGATAGTAATCTCCGTTTTTGAACTCATAAGTAGGTCTGAAATTTCTTGTGAACTTCCCTACGTGTCCGTAGCTGAACAAGTCGTACTTATGCTTTTTGTCATAAGTTTCAACTTTTGTTTTAGAGTAGTCAACCATCAATGAGTAGAATGCCGACTTCACTTTTGAACTTGATCCCTCTTTGTTGTTAGAGAAACGTTGCGTAAAGCGACCATAAACACGGTAATCCAATTGGTTGAACACCCCGAAGTTCGTGAAGTTCATCAATGAATTCGTGTAATCGTAGTTACTTCCGTAAGAGTAGTTCAATGATCCACCAAATGTTAAGTTCACAGATGGTCCTGTATTCACATCAATTTTAGCAGAAGCTGAAAGCGTAGAACGCGCAGCATTCATTCTCCATTTTGTTTTCTCGAAATCACTCGCACGCAAATAGTTTGCATTGTGGAATGTTCCGTTTCCTGTAGCACTTGCTCTAACAGGGTTTTCCAACAAATAATCTCTTGCTTCTTTCTTGATTCTGTAAGTTCCTCCGTTTACCGGACGGCTGTCCAATTCGTTGGTGTAGTTTACAGAAAGTAAGAATCCTAAGATTGGTTTTGTTTTTTTACCTGTAGAATCTTTTCTCATCAATAACGGCCCTGCGATCAATCCTTCCACAAGGTTGTATCCGAATTTATCCAATCCGATTACTTTTCCGTCATACCCGTTCGGGTCTTTTCCTTTGAAATAGAATCCGGAAGTTACACCTTCCAACGATCCGAAATACTTTGCAGAAGGTCCACGAGTTGTAACCGCAATAATACCTCCGGTTGCATCACCATAGTTTGCAGGCAAACCACCCGTGATAACCGAAACTTCTTCAATTGCTGATTTTGGCAAGTTGGAAGATCCACGTACTTTAATACCGTCAATGAAGAAGTAAGTACCATCAGAACGAGAACCACGAACAGAAATGTCTCCACTTCCTTCATCTGTTTGTACACCACCTACAGTACTTGCAACACCTGCTGCAGAACGAGTTGGCATGCGCTGGATATCCTCCCGCGTAACAGTGGCTCCTGACGGACCTCCATCCTTATTGATTAGTGGAACCTTGTAGGCCACAACGACAACTTCCTCGATTTCTTTCGCATCGGTTGGAAGTCCCAGAGCAGTATTGTCCAGGAAGGTAATACGGTCAGCATTGACAACAACTCCTTTAATAGCTGTTGGCTGATAACCTTCCCCTGGATTACTGATCTCAACATCGTAGGAACCTGGCGTCAACGAGTTAAGTTGAAACTTACCATCCATGTCGGTGGTAGTATTCCCCTTAACTGTTCCATTTTGCTTGATGACTATGATACAATCGTATATAGCCTCCTTGCTGTCCTTATCAACAACGCTACCACGGATAGTCCCCAAACCAGATTGGGAATAACCGTAAGTCACTGTCAACAAGATACTTGCAAATAACAAGTTGAGTTTACGTAACATAAGTACAGTTTAATTTTACATCATTTTTATTGTAACAAAGCGTGTAAATATAGTAATTTTCGATTTGTTAACATTTCCTAAAAAACTTTTCTCATTTGTAACAAATTAACCTAGATTAACTCTTTATTAACTTTTGGATTCACGAAAAGCCTTTATTTTTAAGGAATTGTGACAGAATAATAAATTATTGAAGCATCATTTTTAAGCTTTCTGACATACCTTTGCGCTATGTCTAACATTTCTATTATTAATTTAAATGCGGTTTCTATTTATTTAATGGAAATTGATTTTTCGCAGTTTGAAAGCTATCAAAACTCCTTTACACCGGCTGAAACAGCAAAAATTGAAACAATCAGACACCCTGAGAAAAAGTTGGAGTATGCCGCTTCAAGATACCTTAAACACCATATTTTCGGCTCCAAAAACATTCAGTACGATTCATCCGGATCTCCTTTTATCGAAGACGTCGGATTTATCTCCTTATCTCACTGCAATTCTCATATCGCAATCGCGGTCTGCTCCGAGCACTTAATTGGCGTTGATATTGAAGAAATCCGTGAAAAATCCGTGATCACCTCTCCCCGTTTCATCACCGATAACGAAAAACTCCTCTTCGATCAGACCGACCAAACAGACATGTCAACACTCTGGTCTTTAAAGGAATGTCTCTACAAACTCTCCGACAGAAATCAGCTCTTGTTTCAAAAAGACATCCTCGTTTACAAACGGTCGGATCAATTTTACGGGAGCATTCTAAAAACCGATGGAATTTATGAATACGAGCTTCATGTGGAGCAATTCCGGAATATTTTAATAACTTTCAATTCGGGTAAAGGAAAACTGATTCATGAACATTCTCACTAAAATACAATCCGGAACAGGCCAGTTGGCACTTCTGATCGATCCCGAAAAAACAAAAAATGAAGATTTGCTGCGGGAACTGATCAAAAAAGCAGAATTCGCAGCCATTGATTTCTTTTTTATCGGGGGAAGTACTGTTACACGAAAAGAAATGGAAACCGTTGTATCCTTCGTGAAAACGCATTCTACCATTCCGGTGGTTCTTTTCCCGGGATCCAGCAATCAATTATCCGAACACGCTGACGCACTGTTGTTTCTAAACCTGTTATCAGGCAGAAACCCGGATTTTCTGATCGGTCATCACGTATCTTGTGCAGAAGAAGTATTGGAAATGAAGATAGAAGTTATTCCTACCTCCTATTTGCTGATCGACGGCGGAAAAATGACCTCTGTAGCTTATGTAAGTCAGACCACTCCTATTCCGAGAGAGAACAAAAGTATTTCATTGAAAACAGGAATTGCCGGATATTTAATGGGGCAAAAACTAACTTATTTCGATGCCGGCAGCGGAGCGCTTCATTCCGTTCCCACTCAACTTATTAAAGAGCTGAAAGAAAAGATCGACACGCCCGTTATCGTTGGAGGAGGAATCAAATCCCTGGAGCAAATAAAAGCCTTCAAAAATGCGGGAGCCAATGTGATTGTAATCGGAAACAAGATCGAAGAAAACATGGACTTTTTATTGGATATCGAAGCCTATCAAAAAAGCTCATTTCGAAACGATTAACATTTTTTATACCGTTCAATCAGCATCAAACACACTTCACTAAATGATCTGTTATTTAATCTTAGTGTTAAAATAATTGAATTATATTTACCCATTGCGAACTGAGAAAACTAGGAGTTTCGTGTCTTTAGACATGTCTTAACAAACTGATCTAAAGCACATTAATTAAGTAACAAAGCCAAAAAACTCTCAAATTCAAAACGTTCACAACTACACATTTATTCATCGTAAAGTGTATATTAAGTTGAAAAAAACAATGTTGAATCTATTAAATTGTTAAACATGCGCAAAAAATTACTTTTGGGTGTATTTTCTTTAATTGGAATGATTTCAACTGGGAATTCATTTGCTCAGGAAACTCATTTCAATTGTGGGAGCAGTACGCAACTTCGCAAATTATATGCCGAAAATCCAGGTTTGGAAGAGGATTATAAAAAATTGGTGAATCGCTACAAAGAGAACCGAATTGTCAATGGAAAATCAACCACCGTTCGTATCATTCCTATCGTTTTCCATATCGTTCACGAATATGGTGAAGAGAATGTTACCGATCAGCAAATCCAAAATCAGGTAATGATCCTGAACCGCGATTTTCAAAAATTAAACGCGGATACAGCGATTGTTATCCCGACATTTGACACGATTATCGGAGATGCAAACATCGAATTCCGCTTAGCAACTATCGACCCTTTCGGGAAATGTACTAACGGAATCGAGCACATCTACAATCACAACACCAATCAAGGTGATGATTATTCCAAGTTACACCAATGGGACAGAGACGAATACTTAAATGTATGGTTGGTTAAATCAATCGGTTCTGCAGGTGTTGCCGGATATGCATATTACCCAACAGGTGTTACAGGTACTTTGTTCTGGAGAGATGGAATTATCATCCTTCACAACTATGTTGGAAGTACAGGAACAAGTAACTTAACAAACTCCCGTGCACTTACGCACGAAATTGGTCACTACTTAGGTTTGGCTCACACTTGGGGGAATGACAACGATCCAGGAAATGCAAGCAGCTGTGGTCAGGATGACGGCATTGAAGACACTCCGAATTGTATCGGTATGACTTCTTGTAACCTGACAATGAACTCTTGTGTTGATGGTGCAACACCAACAAACTACTGGTATCCGAACAATGTGGTTGACAATGCTCAAAACTACATGGATTACTCTTACTGTTCTGTAATGTTTACAAGAGGACAATGTGATTTCATGCACAACGTATTGGATCAGGAAACAAGTGGTCGTAACAACTTATACACAGCCGATAACTTAGTTGAAACCGGAACAAGCACGATTACGCCGGTAACTTGTATTCCTGTAGCAGATTTTTATGTTGACGTGAATGGTATGCAAGGAAACACAGGAGCTAACGCAAATGTTATGACAGCTTGTGTGAACGATCCGATTTCATTCAAAGACGCTTCATGGAAAGCAGGTATCAGTACATGGGAATGGAGTTTCCCTGGAGGAAGCCCTGCAACATCTACCTCTCAAGACCAAATTGTAACTTATGCTGCTCCGGGATGGTACGCTGTAACTTTAAAGGTTACTAACAGTGCTGGTTCTGATACAAGAACAATCCAGAACATGATTTACATTCAAGGTGAATGGGCAGAATACACAGGTCCAAGAACAGAAGATTTCAATCAGAATGCAAATTTCTGGATTTCTCACAACCCTGAAGACAACGATGGTTCTTTCCACCGTGTTACAACAGGAGGAAGAGGAAACACAGCAGCTTTCAAATTGAACAACTACAGAGATATTTCAGCTGCTTTGCCTTTCACAGAAGAGTGGTTCTACAATGATCGTTTAGGAAACGGTAAAGATTATTTGATCTCTCCTGCTATCGATTTAAGAAGCACTTCCAATGTAAGCATCTCTTTTGACTATGCTTATGGTACAAAAGGAACTTCAACTGCTGAAATCACTGAAAGATTGATCGTTTACTCTTCAAGAGATTGTGGAAAAACATGGACACAAAGACTTTCTTTGTCTGGGGCTACATTGGTAACTGCAGGATATGTAGGAAACACTGATTACGTTCCGAACAATGACCTACAGTGGAAAACAGCTAGCTTCAACTACACAACTTCTGCTGCAGATAACAAAACGAAATTCAGATTTGAGTTCATCGCATCTGATTTCTCTTCTAACTTCTACTTTGACAACTTCAATGTTTCAGGAACTTTGGGAATCGAAGACAACGGATTAACTTCTTCTGTTTCGATCGCTCCAAACCCGGTTGCTACCGGATCTGACTTGACAATTGAAGTTCCGAATACTGAAATCGGAATGAAATTGATCGTGATGGATTTGAACGGTGCAATTGTTTCTACAACTGATGTTCCTGCTTCTTCAGGAACTCAAACAGTGAACATTCCTATGAATGTTGCAAAAGGATGTTATATCTTAAATGCAGTTCAAGGTGCAGCTAAATCTACTCACCGTGTAGTAGTTTACTAATTAAGATTCAACTTATATATAAAAAATCCTCCTGGCAGAGCCGGGAGGATTTTTTATTTCAATCAATAGCGATCTGAACCGTTTTTTAGTATTTTCACTTTATGAACCAAAACGTTACATTCGCTACTCCGTATCCATTTCAAAGACCGGCATTCATTGGAGTACGGGAATACAGTTTCATCAATTCCCTTGGCGATCAATACAGCGTACAATTTGTTCAGAAAAACATTCACCTGACGGATTACATTGTGGATCTGAGTCTGAAAAATCAGGATCAGGATGAATATCAAACCATGAATACCGGAGACGTTTATAAAGTAATGGCGACGGTGATCTCCATTTTGATCGACTTCATTCAACAAACACCTTATTGTCAAAGCATTGAATTTGTTCCTGTTTCAGAAAACGATCAGCTTTCAAACCGGAGATCGATCCTGTTTTTGCGGTATGTTCAGTTTTTCAAAACACTCAGCGGATGGGATTATCGGATAAAAGACGGAGTCTTTACACTTACACGTCCCAAAACAAAATAAAATCCCTTATTTTGCAATATGAAGTTTGAAGAATTAAATACGCGTCTGGAAAATACATTGATCGAATTAGGGATTGATAAGTATACCGAAAAACAAGAAAAATTAATCAAACTTGCCAAACAAGGAAAAAACCAGCTGATCCACACTTCCCTTGATCAGGAATTGATCTACGCACTTCTTTATATCTCTTTCATGAGAGCTCCGGAAATGCTGGAAGGATCTCCGCGGGTATTGTGGTTCACTCCTACTACCGACAATGCACGGGAATATGTCAAATCATTCCACCATCTGATGAAACGATCGGATGTAACAGTGGAAATTGCAGACGACAAAGGAAAGATCATCGAACAGCGAAATGCCATTTTCGACGGAGCTGAAATCATCATCGGAAATCCGAAACGCTTACTCGAATTATACAATCAGAACGGATTTCACATCAATCAATTGACGCTTGTGATCATTGACGGAATGGAAACCCTTTGCAAAAACCCGTTGGTTCTTCAAACAATCAGAAGAATTTCCGAAAGTTTACCAAAATGCCAGAAACTTATTTTTTCGAACGGAAATCATGAGCGCTTGGAACCTTTTTGCGAAGATATTTGTACCTTTTACGAAACTACTGAGTTATAACTGCATGACCGCAAAACAGCTAAAAAGTATTTCAAATATCTCGTACATTCTTGGAATAGTTTGCGCTGTATTGCTTTATACTCAAAACACCTTTGGTTATCCGGCAACAATCCGCATCGGGTTTTATGTCTTTGGAGGTTTGGGTTTACTTCTCAGTCTTCTGCAGTTTAAGTTTCTTCCGGAAGATAAATGGGAAGAGTTCAATCTCCTGTTCTGGATCGGTTCGGTTGTCATTTTCATTGGTTTTATTTTTCAAACGATGCATTTGAAATACTCCTCCCACATTTTAATTTTAGGTCTGGCAATCACAGGAATCTCTTACTTCATCAATCCTTTCAGGCGAAACAACGAGGAAGACGACGACATTCTGGACAACTCGCGTTAATCTTTCATTATTCCTTGTATTTTTATCACCGAATACAAATCCAATCAATGTGGAATTGCGTATTTAACGAACTGAAATTCCGGACTAAACGCGCGTATGGTGAAAAAGTATCTGATTGTTTTTCTTCTCTCCTTTGTTCACTTTTTTTCGAACACTCAGGTTTCCATCACTCCTCAGGCAGATTTTGTTGAACTGCAGGGATCTCAGCTGAAATATTTTATCGCAGAATCAGCGGAATCCGATATCCGGTCTGTCAAATCAAAGTTGGATCAATTCAAACCGATCAACTCCAGGATGGTCAATCTGGGTTTTGAGACCAAAGACGTTTGGTTCTACTTCGAAACAAAAAACATCTCCGATTCAAGGCTGATCCGGATGCTCAAATTAAGCAATCCGATTATTGATGAAGTCGATGTTTACAAACGTATCGGAACCAGCACGTTCATTCCCATTGCAAAAAGCGGGGATCAACGACCTTTTTCCTGGCGCTATAACGGAAGCCGCGAACTGATCTTTCCCTTAAAACTGGATCCTCACAGCACAAACGGCTTTCTTTTCCGCGTCAACAACGGAGGAGAACAATTTTACTTTCAAAGTTCCATCGAAAAAGGCTCATCGATTCAAATCAAACACGCCAACAAACAGGTTTTCTACGGACTTCTGTTCGGAATTATGATTTTCGTGATTATTCTGAACTTGTCACTTGGAATTCTCTTCCGGCAGCGAATCGCCTACATTTACACTTTCTACGGCCTTTCTTTCACCCTCTTGCAGTTATCTCTGCTGGGTTTCGGGACAACCTGGCTGTGGACAGATCAATACTTTATTTCCAACCGGGCAAATCCTTTCTTTGCCTCACTCGGTGTATTCTTCTTTCTCAATTTTACCTACCGCTACCTTGAACTGGCAGTCAATACTCCGAAAATAAAACCCATCATCCGTTTCTTTCAGATTGTTCTGCTCACAAATTGTGTTGTCAGCCTTCTTCCCGGAACGGTTTTTATGAATATTTCGGCTGTAACGGTCAATGCAATGACACTCTTTCTGAATCTGTTCATCATCTATCCGCTGATTGTTACGTTAAGAACGGGCTCTAAAACCGCTAAATCCTACCTGATAGCCTTTTCTGTGCTGCAAATTTCAGTATTTGCTTTTGTACTGCGGAATTTTGGAGTCATTCCGAACAGTTTTCTGGCAGATAACGGCCTGCAGATCGGTTTTGCAGTAGAGATGGTCATCCTGACTTTCGGAATCTTGCTGCGTTTCAAACTGATGAATGATGCTTCGATCTCTGTGCTGGCTGAAGCAAACGAACTGAAGCAATCCATGAATATCAAACTGGAATCGGAAGTTGAATTGCGCACCAAGGAAGTTATTTTGCAGCGAAATGAACTGGAACAAAAGAATGAAGAGATCACGAGTAGTATTTTGTACGCAAAACGCATTCAAAACGCCTTGCTTCCGAGTAGTTCCTATTACAGCAAACTCGTCCCGAATCTAAATGTATTTTATCACCCGAAAGACATTGTTGCCGGAGATTTTTACTGGATAAAACGCATTCGGATCGGAGAAGATGTCTGGAAGTTCGTAGCGGTTGCAGATTGTACCGGTCACGGTGTTCCGGGAGCCATGATGAGTGTTTTGTGTATGAATGCGCTGAATGAATCTGCCCGTTTGCTCGAAGATGCCGATCCTGCTGACCTGTTGACACGCGTCAGCGCTTATTTAAGAAACTATCTGTTGACAGACGGGCTGGAACTCTCCGATGGAATGGATATTTCAGTAGCATGCTACAATTCGGAAAAGCAGGTTCTGAGATTCTGCGGGGCAAACAATCCGTTATGGATTTTGAATGAGCAGGAAATTCAAGTGATCCCTCCTACCAAAAGACCGGTAGGAAAATCAGAATCCAGTCTGGCATTCGAACTTCATGAGTTACATTATCAGGAAAACCAACGGATTCTGCTGTTTTCAGATGGCTGTATCGACCAATTCGGTGAAACTACCGGAAAGAAATTGAAAACTCCCGGCTTGAAAAAAATGGTTCTCGAAAAATACCATCCGGACCCGAAAAACCACCTTCAGAATATCGAACAAGGACTCTTAAAATGGATGGGAAACGAAGAACAATTGGACGATATCTGTATGATGCTGATTGATTTGAATTAAAACGCAGCTTTCAAACTCATATCCAGACTCTTGAAACTGTGCGTCAATGCTCCGACCGAAATATAATCGACACCCGTTTCAGCAAAAGCACGAAGCGTTTCTTTGGTAATTCCTCCGGAAGCTTCCGTTTCATACCGTTTATCGATTTTTGCAAGTGCTTCTTTGAGTAAATCCGGTGTGAAATTATCCAGCATGATGCGATCGACCATTCCTGTTTCCAAAACCTCATCCAGTTCTTGCAGGTTACGGACTTCGATTTCCACTTTCAGCTGCTTGCCTGTTGCTTTCAGATATTCCTGAGTTCGTTGAATGGCTTGTTTGATTCCTCCGGCAAAATCCACATGATTGTCTTTCAGCATAATCATGTCGTACAATGCAAAACGGTGGTTCATTCCGCCTCCGATCCGCACAGCCCATTTTTCCATATAACGGATTCCCGGAGTTGTTTTTCGCGTATCGAGCAAGTTGGTTTGAGTACCTTCCAGCAAATCAACATATGTTTTTGTTTGAGTGGCGATACCTGACATACGCTGCATAAAATTCAGCAAAGTACGCTCAGCTGCCAAAATCGAACGGGCACTTCCTTTCAGGTAAAACGCAACATCTCCCGGTTTCACCCAGGTTCCGTCTGGCAATCGTTCTTCGAAAACCAGGTTGGAATCTACCAATTCACACACTTTCTTTGCTACTTCCACACCTGCAAGAACTCCGGTATCTTTCACCAATAATTTAGCAATTCCGGAAGCATTTTCGGGGATACAAGCCAAAGAAGAATGATCGCCATCTCCCAAATCCTCACGTAGAGCGTTTTTTACAATTTCATCAAACATGATGTAAAGTTAATTGAAAATGGAAAAGTGAGAATTGAAAAGGTAAAATTAGGAATGGAAGAATGCTGTTAGTTTTCTTCCTTTTACCTTACTCGATTGAGAGTGATTCGATTTTCAGTTCCGAACCGATGTGTTTCCACTTAATGGTTACGCGGAATGATTCGTTTTTAGAGGTATACGTTCCGGTGGTTAACGGAGAATCATCGCTTTCTTTTCCTTTAAAGGTGAAACGAAAACTTGAAACAGGTTTGCGGTTAAAAAAGTCTTTCAAAAGCTGAGTTGCCTGAGATTGGGCGTAAACTCCTTCCTTTCCTTGAATCTGAAGTAAGATTTTATCTTTTCCGTAAGATACAATCTTAGCCGCGTCCTCTCTGTTAAATGCCTGTTCAACAGCCACAAAGCTGGCGTCCATCACCGAGTGAAAGGATAAAACGAAAGAAGCAATCAATGATAAAATAAAACCCATAATTCAATTGTTATTTGAACCCACGGCAACAAATATAATGCCTAAATTCAGACAAGCCGAAAATTCTACTGTTTTTATAGACTACAATCGGTCAAATAGCGCTTCTGAGAAAGAATAATTTAAGGCTATCTACAAATTTTGTATATTCGTCGCATGCAGGTAACACTACTTTGTATCGGTAAAACGGGAAAGAAATTTTTGGAAGAAGGAGAGCAGGAATATTTAAAGCGGCTTCGCCATTATATCTCTTTTCAATTACAAATCATTCCCGATATCAAGCAGGCCAAAAGTTTATCTGAAGCGCAAATCAAGCAAAAAGAGGGTGAATTGATTCTTGAAAAAGTAGGCATTTCCGACTCACTCATTTTGTTGGATGAACGTGGAAAGGAATTCAGCTCCATGGCATTTTCCCAATATCTTCAGGAACAATTCAACAGAGGAGGAAAACACCTTTATTTTGTCATCGGCGGACCTTATGGTTTCAGTGATGCTGTTTATCAGCGGGCAAACGGAAAGATTTCCCTGTCTCAAATGACCTTTTCCCATCAGATGATCCGTTTGTTTTTTATCGAACAGGTTTACCGGGCAATGACCATTTTGCGTAACGAACCTTATCATCATCAGTAGGTATGTTTGAGTTTTTCGGTATCGTGGATATTATTTCCTTTATTGGATGGCTGTTGATTTTCATTATCGGTGCCTTTTTTGTGTACGAAAACAACAAACAAAAACCAGAATTTAAATATTACTATTACCATTTCTATTTTAAAATTCTGGCTGGATTCGGCTTCGCTCTGGTCTATATTTTTTACTATGCACGACACGGTGACACCGTATTTTACTGGCAAGGGGCACTCAAACTGAATCAGTTGTTTTTTGATAATCCCGGTGCTTATTTTCACGAGTTGTTTTCCACGCCATCAAAAGATACTATTCCGAATTATTTCAATCACATCGGTCAACCTCCCTCCTGGATCTATCATGAGCCCAATTCCTGGTTTATTTGCAAGTTGGCCAATTTCTTTTCTTTCTTCACCTTCGGAAGTTATCTGACACTAAACTTGTTTTTTACAGTCATTTCCAGTTGGATTTCCTGGCGTTTTTTCCGGTTTGTAAACTCCTACCTCAAAACTCCCATGAAGTACAACGCAATCGCCTTGTTATTTGTACCATCTGTGGCCTTTTGGTGTAGTGGAATTATCAAAGACACCGTAGCACTTTCTGCCATATTTATTCTCACCATTGCTTTTTTCAGATTCATTCGAAAAGATTATAAGAATCTCTTTTATCTGGGGATTACCATCTTTTTTGCTTCCTACACCCTGTTTTCCACACGACCTTTCCTTCTTCTGGCAACCTACATTCCGTTTTCGCTGATCCTTTTGTTTAAATGGAACCGGGACAAACCCTTTGTCGTCAAATTCCTCTCACGGATTGCAAGTATTTCTCTTGCCGTAGGCTTAGTCGCCTTTTATTTTCAAGGCAGCGGAACTTTTGGCGAATTCTCTGCAGAATCGGTATTTGAAACAGCAGAAGTGATTCAAAAAGACATGCTAAACAACACCAGTTATACCGGGAAAAAGTATGATCTTGGAATTACGGAGTTTACAGGATCAAACTTAATTAAGGTGATTCCTCTGGCCATTGCAACCGCTCTCTACAGGCCTTTTATCTGGGAAGCCGACAGTGTTTTCATGCTTTTAAACGGGATCGAAAACCTGGTTATTTTGATTCTTAGCATACGAATTATCTGGAACTACAAAAACAACCGGGTTCTCACTAATATCGTGAAAAATGATTTTTTACTCTATGCATTTTTGTTCGTGTTGATCCTTGGCTTTTTCGTCGGACTTACTTCCGGTCTTTTCGGAACTCTGGTTCGCTTAAAAGGTCCGATTATCCCTTTCTTTTTAATTTTGATTACTTACAGCTCAACAAAAATCACAACTCCATTATCTGAAAGCAATGCGTGAAAAAACAGGTCTTTTGCTGGGATTGATCTTTAATGGACATCCAAAAATCTTCAAGTTCATTCCCGATAACACAAAATTTCCCAAAGGAAGTATCAGAAATGTTAAACGGGGTGGTATTCACTATCAATTAGACATTTCGGACTATCAGGAATGGCTGATCTATTTTCGCTGCAAAAGTGATTCCAGTCTTTATCTGCTGGATTATCTGGGGCAATCTCAGACGATTCTGGACGTCGGAGCGAATATCGGACAAACAGCACTCAATATGCGAAGGATTCAGATGACAAAAGGAATTTCTCCTGCGATCTATGCTTTTGAGCCATTCCCCGACACCTTTGAAAAATTGAGCCGCAACGTTGAGAAAAACAAGGCACAAAACGAAATACACTGTGTTAGCTTGGGAATTGGTTCGGCAGCCGGAATTTTGCCCATGATCAAACATAGTGAAGCCAACAGCGGCGGTTACCGGATCAGTCCGGTTCAGGTTCCTGATTCGGTAGATATTCCGGTATCAACAATCGACGCTTTTGTTCAAGAGCAACATATTCAGAACATTCACTTTATCAAGATTGATGTGGAGGGATTTGAAATGGAAGTTCTCAAAGGAGCGAGAAAAACGATTCAAAAATTCAGACCTGTTCTTGTATTTGAATATGGTATTGAAAATATTCAGGCTCAAAACGGAAATATTGAAGAAGCTCTGAACCAGATTTTAGAAAACAACTATAAAATAAGTACAAAAGAAGGTCTTAGTGATTTAAAATCGATTCTCTCGTTAAACTATCAAACGGATTTAATCTGCACCCCGAATTAATATTTCCGCAATACAAAGTGCAGATTTTTATGTAATTTGGCATTCCAATTCGTGCAGATTCAAACGAATCCGGTTGGAACACATTTCTACTCTAAAAAATGATAAAAAACAAACGAATTTTTATTACCGGAGGTGCCGGGTTCATTGCCAATACGCTTATTTCAAATTTGATTGAAAACAACATGATTGTTGTTTTTGACAATTTCCATCGCGATACGATCAGTAATAGTCCCTTTGCGAAACACCCCAATCTGACAATCATAAAAGGCGATGTTCTTGACAAAGACCTTTTAACGGAATCGATGAAAGGTGCCGAAATTGTGGTTCATGCTGCAGGTATTGCCGGAATTGACACAGTTATCAAAGATCCTGTAAGAACAATGACCGTAAACATGATCGGAACGGCAAATGCTTTGGAAGCTGCTCGAATCAATCAGGTTGGCGACCGCTTCATCGACTTTTCAACGTCCGAAATTTTCGGTTCAATGGCTTTCAAATCCACCGAAAGTGATGAAACAGTTTCCGGTTCTGCCGGAGAAGCAAGATGGACCTATGCAGTGAGTAAACTTGCGGGAGAACATTTAACGCATGCTTATCATTCGCAATATCACTTACCAACAGTAACGGTAAGACCTTTTAATGTTTACGGACCGGGTCAAACCGGAGAAGGCGCGATGCAGATCTTCATCAAAAAAGCATTGAAAGGTGAAGATATTTTCATCAATGGAGACGGAAGTCAAATCAGAGCCTGGTGTTATGTGGATGATTTTGTAGATTGCCTGATGCGCTGTCTGGAAAATCCGAAAGCAATCGGTGAAAGCTTTAATTTAGGCAATGCGCGGGCAGTTATTACGACTTTGGGCTTAGCTCAAACCGTTTGCAGAGTATTGAATTCAAAGTCACAAATTAAGTTTCGCGACCAGCTTTCTGCAGATATCGAACTACGCATTCCATCTGTAAAGAAAACGGAAGAAGTGCTGGGCTTTAAAGCTCAGGTAGACTTAGAAGAAGGAATCATTCGCACTGCCGAGTATTTCAAATCCCTTTAAAACATGGAAAAGCCCTCTTTTATTCCTTTGATGATTCCGGATATCCAACAACAGGATATCGATGCAGTTACTGAAGTACTGCAATCGGGAATGCTCATTCAAGGTCGGAAAGTAGAAGCTTTAGAAACGCAAATAGCAGCTTATCTTGGCGTAAAACATGCCATTGCCGTTTCAAACGGAACTGCAACACTGCATTTGGCATTGATCGTTTCAGGTATTGGTCCGGGAGACGAAGTCATTGTTCCTGCCCTATCGTATGTTGCCACGGCAAACGTGGTTGAATTAGTGGGTGCAACTCCTGTATTTGTTGATATTGAAACTGAAACGTTCAACATCGACCCAAATCTTATTGAGCAGAAAATCACTCCAAAAACAAAGGCGATTATTCCGGTTCACGAATTCGGGCTTGCCTGCCAGATGGAAATGATTCTTTCTTTAGCAAAAAAATACAAGCTTGCGGTAATTGAAGATGCAGCCTGTGCTTTAGGTGCTAAATCCGGAGATTTTTTTGCGGGAACTCAGGGCGATTTGGGATCCTTTTCCTTCCATCCCCGAAAAGCAATTACTTCCGGTGAAGGAGGACTTTTAGTGACCAATGACGTCGACATTGCTCAAAAACTTCGTGTATTACGAAACCACGGAATCGAATACCGGAATGGAAAAATGGACTTTGTTGCCGCAGGTTTCAATTACAGAATGACAGATATTCAGGCAGCTTTGGTATTAAGCCAGTTTCAACGGTTTGAGCAAATCCTGTCTTACAAACAAACCCTTGCAGCAGTCTATTTCGAAGAACTTCGGGATTCGGAGTTTGTTTTGCCTTCCGTACCGGAAAAACACATTCATACCTGGCAATCCTTCCACATTCTGGTTCCTGCTCATATAGACCGGGATCTTTTGATCGATTACATGAAAGAAAAAGGTGTTGGTGTTAATCTGGGAGCGCAATGCATTCCCAATGAAACATTCTACCAAAAAAAATATCAGCTGAATTGTAAGGAATTATTTCCTGGTGCATTGAAAGCAAATGAAAAAGGATTGGTTTTGCCTTTGTATGAACGCCTGAAAGTTTCTGACTTGAAGCAAGTTTGTGCTATTTTAAAACAAGCAACGAATGGATAAGCTCTACATCTTTCCATACAGCGGATCGGGATTGGAAGTTCTTGATTGTCTCAATGATCCTTCGAATGTCGTTTTTGTATCCGATAATCCGGAGCACATCGGTCAAAACTTTCATGGAGTTCCGGTTATTTCCGGAGCTGAGTTTCAACAAATTGATTCTCCCCGTTTGATCTCTGTTCATGGAAGTACTGCCTCGTATCAAAACAGGCTGGAGCTCATCAAAAGATTCGGAAACAGTGTTTTATGGCAAACAATCATTCATCCAAGTGCTGTTGTCTCAAAATACGCTGTCATCGGGAAGAATGTGTTCATTTCAGCAGGAGTTTCAATCGGTCCGAATGCGATTATTGACGACCACGTCATTATACTGGCAAACTCAACCATTCACCACGATACACACATCGGAAACGGAAGTATCGTTTGCGGAAACGTACTGGTGGCAGGAAATGTCGAAGTCGGATCTCAGGTTTACATCGGAGCCGGTTCCAACATTAAAAACGGAATCAGCATTGGTTCTGACTCATTGATCGGAATGGGAAGCACAGTATTAGGTTCTGTTGGAAATGCAGAAGTTTGGTTTGGAAATCCGGCTAAAAAGATCACGCAATGAACATTTTGCTGATAAACAACGTTGCGTCTTTTCACTCAACACTTGCCAATTCGTTGAACAAATTGGAACATATATCGGCAAAATACATCACAACATCCAAACATCCATATATTTCTGATAATCAATTTGCTTATCACATCCCGCTTTATGTCACCAAAAGGAAACCCTTTGCATTCATTCTTCATAAACTGACGTTCAAAAAACGAATCAAAAAACTCATAAAATGGGCAGATGTCATCTATTATTTATGGGATAGTTTATTGGAAGAAGAAGATTTGAAGTTTGCACATTCTTTAGGGAAACCGATTTTTGTAGAATGGGTCGGCAGTGATATCCGGAATCCGGAAAAGCTACGAAAAATAAACCCGTGGTTTGACGAAACGTTCGATAAGGGATACGAATACAAGAATATGGAATCTTCTGACCGGAAAAACGCCGTTCAGATCAAATTCTCCAAATACAAGGCTCAGGTACTTTCTGCTCCGGAAATGAAGCTGTACGTACGAGGTGATTTATTTCCTGATCCGAAAACACTCTTTCAACGAATCGATCCGAAGGAATTTCAACCGGTATTTCCGGAAATTTCTAATCGAAAACCAAAAATTGTTCATTCTCCTTCAGCCCCGATTGCAAAAGGCACTCCATATATTGAACAAGTCATCGCAGAACTTAAAGAAACGCAGGACTTCGATTTTGTTTACTTGACAGGAATGTCCCGCGAGGAAGTTTTGAAAGAAATCCAAACTGCCGATATCTTTTTAGATCAGATTGTTTGCGGAAGTTATGGTATGGCATCCTGCGAAGCAATGGCTTTCGGAAAACCAGTTATGTGTTACTTACTTCCTGAATTATTCGAACTTGGATTACCCTCCGATTGCCCGATTGTAAATACCAATCCATCCAATCTGAAAGAAAATCTGATTCATCTGTTGTCCGATCCGGAATTGCGAAACCGTACGGGCATAAAAAGCAGGAACTTTGTTGAAACATATCACGATTCCAACAAAATTGCCTCTCAGCTGGTCAACATTTTTAATGATGCTATCCGATGAAATCCTTATTAAAACAATTAGTTGGCGAAAGTGCCATTTACGGGATCAGCGGGATCATCACTAAATTTATCGGAATCTTTTTGGTTCCGCTATACACCAATGTCTTTGAGCCTTCTGACTATGGAATGATCAACATTATTAATTCCTTTTTCTTTTTCGTGGGAATTTTGGTGGTTTTCGCTTTAGATAATTCCGCAGCACGTTGGTTTTACGACACAGAAGATCCGGAAGATCGCAAAAAAACCATTTCCAGTTGGTTTTGGTTTCAACTTACGTTCACAGCAATAGTTTGTACGGGAATTATTCTTTTTTCCGGAATTCTCAGTCATAAACTGCTGCATGTAAACGATCCCGATTTATTTATTGTTTCTGCAATCAGTGTCTTTACGGGAGCGCTGCCGATTATAGTACAGAACTGGCTCAGAATGCAGCGAAAAGCGGTTCATACGGTTGTCTTCAGTTTACTCTATTCTTTGTTGACGATCGGTTTAACCATCTATTTCGTTTTGTTGGAAAAATCCGGAGTTATCGGTGTCTTTTATGCTGTTGTAATTAGCAATACAGCCGCAAGTATTTACTGTGTTTTTCTACTCAAATCATGGATTGCGATTAAATATTTATCTGTGAAAAGATTGAAGGAAATGCTCCGTTTTGCCCTTCCACTCATACCAACATCTATCGCATTTTGGGTCATCAACAGTTCGTCAACCTTTGTACTCGATTATTTTTACGATCTGGACGAGGTCGGAATTTTTCAGCTCGGATTAACGATTTCATCCGCCGTAACACTTTTCACCAGTTCCTTTCAAATGGCCTGGGGACCATTTGCCTATTCCATTATCCAAAAGGACAACGCAAAAGAAGTTTACAGCGCTGTTCTGACTGCTTATGCAATTATTGCAAACTTCATTGCTCTTTTAGTAGCTTTGTTCGCCTATGAATTGCTTGTTGTTTTCACAACTCCAAATTATTACGGTGCTTATCTCGTTGCCGGATTACTTGCTTTTAACTCGACCATATACAGTTATGTTTACATCATTGGGATAGGAAACGGAATTGTTAAAGACAATAAACCTCTGGCCGTATCTGTGTTATTATCTGCCTTGGTGACAACCGGCTTGTTACTCGTACTGACTCCTATGTACTCGAAAACGGGAACTGCTGTCAGCATGATTATCGGCAATCTGATTATTCCTGTGTATGTATACTTTTCAGCTCAAAAGAGGTACTATATTCCCTACAAAATAATTCTTGCACTGGCGTTGTGCGGCCTTTCCTTCGGTCTTTACCTATTGTATCTGCTCATTCAAACCGATGTAAGTTATATCAATGTATTGATCAAGGGAATTTTAATCATCGGATACATTATCTCAAGCTTTGTAACACTCTATCTTTGGGATAGAAAATCATTTGAAGCAATCAAACGGTTTTACGACAATTTGAAAACCAGAAAAAACAAAGTATAATTTTATAATTTCATTCAAGCGTTTAACACATGTGTGGTATTTCCGGAATCGTATCTTTTGCTCCGTCGGATAAACTTGCTTCCGGGATTAAGCTCATGACCGACAGCCTTCAGCACAGGGGACCGGACGGTGAAGGTCATTGGATCGATGAAAAAAATCAGGTTGCTTTAGGGCATAGAAGACTTTCCATTATTGATCTTTCGGGAAAGGGGAAACAGCCCATGCATTACCTCAACCGGTACACCATTACTTTTAACGGAGAAATTTACAATTACATTGAGCTGAAACAAGAATTGGTGCAAGCCGGTTATTCCTTTGTTTCAGATACCGATACGGAAGTGCTGCTTGCTCTTTTCGACCAGAAAAAAGAAGCTTGCCTGCAAGACTTAGACGGAATGTTTGCTTTTGCGATCTGGGATTCGAAAGAACAAAGTTTGTTTTGCGCCAGAGACCGTTTTGGTGAAAAACCTTTTCACTACTGCTTTCACAACAATCAATTCTATTTTGCCTCGGAAATGAAGGCGCTTTGGGCAGCTTCCGTCCCGAAGAGAAAAAATCAACGTTTGTTTGACTGGTTCGAAGAAACGAAATCCGTACATCTTCCGGAAAGTATCAACGAAACCTTCTATGAAGATATCTGGCGTTTGGAGCACGGGCATTGGATGAAAATCAAAACAGACGGATCTTATCAGATTCAAAAATATTACGACATCGATTGGAAAAAACAGGACTGCACCTTGAGTTTTAAAGATGCTTGTGCAGAGTTCAACCGTCTTTTTCAATTGAGTCTGACCCGGCGTTTTCGTTCGGATGTTCCGGTTGGAACAAGTCTGAGCGGTGGCTTGGATAGTTCTTCTATTGTTTGCAACATGAAGCCTTATGCTCATCAGCAAAACGTTACACCACTCACTTTCTCTGCCAGATTCAAGGATTTCAAAAAAGACGAAGGTTATTTCATCGAAAAAGTAATCGAAAAAACCGGCTTCGAAAGCCATGTTACGTGGCCAACAGGAAAGGAAATGATTGCCGACTTGGAATCTCTGTGTTATCATCAGGAAGAACCTTTCGGAAGTGCCAGTGTTTATGCGCAGTACCGCGTTCAGAAACTGGCAAAAGAACACCATGTTACCGTGCTGATTGACGGACAAGGAGCAGATGAAATTCTGGCAGGATACATTTCTTATTATCCGGAATATCTGCAATCGTTGTTTCGCACAAAGCCATTTTTCTCGCTGATGCGTTTAAAAGAACAATACCGTTTTATCGATTTTCACACACCGCATCATTCACTCAAAAAGCTGGCTGTTAAAAGCCTTCATTATTATGAAATCAGAGGGCGAATGAGTTCGGGCAAAGATTCGAAAAGACTCAATGAACAGTTATACAACAGCACTATGCGCGGAGCACTGCAGGATTTACTGCGTTTTGCAGATCGAAATTCCATGGCACATCACCGGGAAGTGCGCTTGCCTTTTCTCTTTCACGAACTGGTGGAATTTTGCTTCTCCCTTCCCGATGAGTACAAACTAAAGCTGGGTTGGACGAAATACATCATGCGAAGTACATTTGAAGAGATCTTACCAAAGGAAATTTGCTGGAGAAAAGAAAAGGTCGGATTCGAACCTCCTCAAAATCAATGGATGAATGAAGCAAATTTAAATGAAACCTGGAGCAGCTCTCTGCTGAAATATTTTGAACAATGAAAATTCTGATCATTGCTTATTATTATCCGCCTTGCGTGGGAATTGCCGCTAACAGACCTGCGGCCTTTGCTCAGGATTTCTCCAAAGAAAATGAGGTAAAAGTAATAACACGTCATTGGACCGGGGATGAAAATAAATGGACAGATTATCTCATCAGCAATGATACTCCGAAACAAAACGAACGAATCTCCGAGCGGCTGGAAGTAATCAGACTTCCTTATAAGGCAAAACTCAGAAAGAACAATGCTGTGAAAACTTTTTTGGATCTGCTTTCCGGAAAAACCGATTCTGAAATTGACAGTCTGCAGTTTTTATCCGAAGTATCCGAGTTAGTCTCTCATTGGAAACCGGATATTTTGCTGGTAAGCTCTCCGCCCCTCAATATTATTACACTGGCGCATCAGTTATCAAAACTGCATAAACTTCCATTCGTTGCTGATTTTCGGGATTTTGAGAATCACATGATTCTGAATACTCAAAGAACCTCTGACCTGAAGGAGCGAATCCTGTTCTATTTCAAGTCAAGACATATTAAAGAAAAACTTAAGCAGTCTAAAGGAATTACGGCCGTAAATGAGGAGATTATTCAGTATTTCCGGAAAGACTTACACAAACCCTCCGAATTGATTTTTAACGGCTTTGAGCAAAGCATATTCAACCGCTTTATTCCTGTTGAACAATTAGACCTTGACTATTTTTCCGTTTCAATAATCGGAACAATCTACCCCAATCAGGATCTGGACATTTTTTTGGATGCTTTCAACAGAATTCTGAACGAGAAGCCGTTGGCAAAAATCCGCTTTCATTTCATCGGGACCAATTCAATTCCTGAAACAGGCCTTCGGATCAAAGAGGCTCTTCCGACTGATAAAATTGTTTTAACCGATAGAATCCCACGACACGAAGCTGTTAAATACATGGAGCAAAGTCATTTGTTATGGCAGCCGGAAATGAAAGGATATACCGGAATGTATACGGGGAAAATATTCGAATACCTGGGAGCAAAAAGACCTATTCTTGTTGCACCTTCAATCGGTGATGTTTTGGACCGGCTTCTGGAAGAAACCGGAGCAGGCAAGTCTTTTCATTCAAGTGAGGAAATTTCAGATTACATGCTTCATAAGTATAACGAATGGGAAACAAACGGTTTTATTAACTATGAAGGAAACGATTCGTCCATTTCATTTTATTCCAGAGAAAATCAATCAGAAAGGCTGCTTCGTTTCATTCAGTCTCTCATTGAAAAGCATTGATTTGGTGTTGTCAAAGCAGTATAACCGTGTACTTGAATTCATTTGAATACGCTTTTAGTTACAAAATCCAGCCTGCTGAAACGAATAAGAAAGCAACCCGACAGGTAATTTTAATTAAATCAACAGATCTGCAAGAAATAAAACATAATTTTAGACCAAATTTCTGTTTCTGAAAATCGCTCTCATTATATCAGATATCAATAAGGCTGTTTACTTCGAACAAACCGCTTTGTCTTTACGAGCTCAAAAATTGGATGTTTGCTATATTCTGATCAATTGCACTCATGGAGAATTACACCGTTTTTTGCTGGAGAATCAGTTCCCGGTATCGACTCTTGAAGCAGGAAGTCTTTTAAAATCACGGAAAGTCATTCTTGCCTGTAAGAAAATTCTGAAAGAACAGCAGGTTACGCATGTTCATTGTCATTTGGCTCAGGCCAACTGGATCGGGTTATGGGCAGCAAAACTGGCTAAAGTCAAAACGCGCATTTATACCCGACATTCCGGAGAACCTTTGAACATCCATTGGAAAGAGCGCATCATTGATAAAGTTCAAAACAGACTTGCGACACGCATTGTGGCCATTTCCAAAAACATTGATGATTTATTGGAAAAACAAGGTGTTCCGGCTAAAAAACGCATCCTGATCCACCACGGATTCAATCTTGAGCGTTTTTCTCATCCGCAAAACGAGGAAGTGCTCCGAATCAAAAAGGATTACAATCCGAACAACCAATTTCCGGTGGTCGGGATTATTTCCCGCTGGCTTGAATTGAAAGGAATCCAATATACCATCGATGCATTTCAGCAATTACTGAAAACACATCCCGATGCCTTACTGTGTCTTTTCGGGGCTTCCGACAATGCAGATTATTCGAAAGAAATCAACGAATTAGTGCAAACTATTCCACCGCAAAATGTGCGTGTCGTCAGTTTTGAAAACAATGTCTATGACTTGTATCAACTCTTCGATTTGTACGTTCATGTGCCGATCAATCCGAGTTGTGAGGCTTTCGGGCAAACATATGTAGAAGCACTTGCGGCAGGTATTCCATCCATTTTCACCTTAAGCGGCATTGCCAGAGAATTCATTGTTCACGAAGAAAATGCGCTGGTAGTTCCCTTTCAGGATTCCGTTGCAATCCATCAAGCAATGCTGCTTCTGCTGGACGATCAGACGCTTAATGAAAAATTAAAACTGAAAGGTCCGGAAAGCGTCAGCGAAATGTTTAGTTTTGCCGGATACATTGCGCAATTAAACGAAATCTATACTGATTAAGCATGCTTCTCTCCATTGTTATTCCAACATATAATCGTGCTCATTTAATTGAGAACACCTTAAAAAGTGTCTTGGATCAGACTTGTGGAGATTTTGAAGTAATCATTGTTGATGACGGAAGCACAGACAACACATCAGAAATCGTAGCGCCGTTTCTTTCTGAAAAGGTTCAGTACTACGTGATCAAAAACGGTGAACGGGGTGCGGCAAGAAATTTCGGAACTCAGAAAGCAAAAGGCATGTATGTGAACTGGCTCGACAGTGATGACCTTCTTCTGCCCAATCATGTTTCAGATATTCAGGAAGCCGTAGCCAAAAATGGAAACCCCGAAATTTTGATCTTTGGTTATAAAAATTACTTCCCGAAGAGCAACACCTACACTCCCGGTTTTATTCTTCCTGAAAAGGAAAATGAAATCAAACATCGGCTGATTCAGGGTAATTGTTTCTCCTGTAATGCAGTGATCGTTAAATCAGGTATTGCACTGGAAAACAAATTCAATGAAAACAGAAAATTAAGCGCCAGTGAAGACTATGAATTGTGGTTGCGGCTGGCAGCAAAATACCCCATGATTGCAATCAACCAAGTTACTTCTGTGATCATTCATCATCCGGAACGCAGCGTATTGACGATGAATCAGATGGAACAACTTGAAAACAGATTCAATACGTTCATAGATACAACGACCTCAAACAAAGAAGTCATACAATTTCTTTCAGGAAAATCAGGCTATTTCAAAATGCGCAACTACCTGATTCTTGCCGTAGACTTAGCATCCAACGGACATAAATCCAAAGCTGTAAAATACCTCTTCAAGGCCGTGCGGAATAGTCAAAAAGCATTTTTTCAACGGGTTTTTTGGGCAACGATCAAACACATTATTCTCTAGTGTATTCCTGAAACGTTCACCTGATCGTATCAAATATTCGTTCATTTCTTCTACTTATTTTTTAGTCCTGAAAAATTTGCCGTTTCCTTAATCGTTCTATTAATTTTGTAGAATGCTTGATCCTCGATATCAACAATGCGTAAGATGTGTAATGGATACCAGTGATCCTGACATTATCTTTAATCAAGATGGAATATGTAATCATTGCTCGGATTATTTATTGAGAATAAGTCCACTTTTCAACGATTCTGAGAAAAACGAAAGTCATATTCACCACCTCATCGATCGGATCAAATCAAAAGGAAAAGGGAAAGAGTATGATTCCATTATCGGGATCAGCGGCGGTGTTGACAGCTGTTACACGGCATACTTTGCAAAACGGATGGGTTTGAATCCCTTATTGGTTCATTTGGATAATGGCTGGAACACCGAATTCGCGGTTCAGAATATCCAAAAAGTAGCCTCTCAATTGAATCTGGATCTGGAAACCGTGGTATTGGATTGGTCCGAGTTCAGGGAAATACAACTCGCGTTTCTCCGATCGTCCATTGTTGATATCGAAATTCCAACGGATCTGGCAATTCCGGCTGCATTGCATCAACTGGCAAAAAAGTATCGGGTAAAAACAATTCTTTCCGGTGGAAATTACTCCTCTGAAGGTATTTTGCCGCTTCAATGGGGATACCATGTCATGAAAGACATGAAATTGTACCGGCACATCGTTCGGACTTTCAGCAGTGTTCAGCGGGAAAAAACACCTGATTTCGGACTTTGGAAGGAATTCAACTACAAAATGCTCAAGGGAATCAAAACCTATTATCCGCTCAACTTCATCAATTACAACAAAGATGAAGCAAGGCTTCTCCTGGAAAAAGAACTCGGTTGTCAGTTTCCAACAAGAAAACACCATGAATCGCGCTACACCAGTTTTTGGCAATCTTACATTATGCCGGTAAAACATGGTTTCGACTATCGTTTAGCAACTTTTTCAACGCAAATCAGCTCCGGACAGATAACCCGGGAAGAGGCTTTGAAACAATTGGAAGCACTTCCATACAATCCGGAAACCATTGAAAATGAAAAGGTTTTCATCTGTAAAAAGCTGCAAATTTCTCCGGAAGAATTCGATCAGATTCTTCAAACAAAGCCTTTGACATATAAAGACTTTCCTAATTCAAAAAAGGCTATTAAATTCGTATACCGGACTTATCGCTTTTTATTTCCAAAAAAATGACAATGACTCAATCAAAAAAAAATATTCTTATTACCGGTGGAGCTGGATTTATTCCTTCTTCTCTTGCCGACAAACTGCTTCAAAACCCTGATTATTTTGTAGTCTTAGTAGACAATTTTCTAACCGGGAAGAAAGAAAATATTCCTCAGCACGAGCGATGTAAATTCATTCATGGAGATGTCAACAACTTTGATGACATTGCTCCCGTTTTCAGTTTATACAACTTTGACTATGTTTTCCATTACGCCGCTGTAGTCGGTGTGAAACGAACACTTGAAAATCCGATTATGGTTCTGGACGATATTCATGGAATCCGGAATATTCTGGATTTGTCCAAACGTACAGGTGTAAAACGGGTATTCTACGCTTCCTCATCCGAAGTATACGGAGAACCGGTTCATTTACCACAGCACGAAACCATTACTCCGTTGAACTCACGCCTTCCCTATGCGGTAGTTAAAAATGTCGGTGAATCTTATTTTCGGTCTTACCAGCAGGAATACGGTTTGGATTATACCCTTTTCCGTTTTTTCAATACCTACGGACCAAAACAAAGCACTGATTTCGTGATGTCTCGCTTCCTCAAACTGGCACTTGCCAATCAGGACATTCCTGTTTACGGCGACGGATCTCAGACACGCACGTTCTGCTACATCGACGACAACCTGGATGCTTGTATCAAAGCAATGGAATCCGACTTGGTGGTAAACGACGTGGCAAATATCGGCAACGGAAGCATTGTGACTATTTTGGAACTGGCACAAACCATCATCCGACTGACAAATTCTCAATCCAAAATTGCATACTTGCCGCCATTGGAAGAAGGCGATATGACCAGAAGACAACCGGATGTTTCAAAAATGAATGAATTATTGGGGCGGCCTTTTATGAGTTTGGAGCAGGGAATTGAGATTATTCTGAATAATCTGCGTTAAGTTGAATGACGTTTGTAAATCACTCTTTTTTTCCTGTTTAAGCGAAGTCTGAAATGAAAAATGTTCTTTACTTATCATACGATGGTATGACGGATCCGCTCGGACAAAGTCAGGTTCTTCCCTATTTGATCGGATTGAGTCAGAGAGGAATCTCTTTCACGCTGATAAGCTTTGAAAAACCGGAACGTTTTGAACAGGATCGCGCCAAAATTCAGGCTCTTTGCGATGAAAACAACATTCATTGGAAACCACTTGCTTACACCAAACGTCCTCCGGTATTATCAACCCTGTTTGATATTCGAAAAATGAGCCGCGCTGCCTTTTCACTGCATCAGGAGAAACATTTTCAACTCGTTCATTGCAGAAGTTATATCAGCGCATTGATCGGATTGAAACTCAAACATAAAAAAGGTCTTCGATTGCTTTTCGATATGCGTGGTTTTTGGGCCGATGAGCGGATTGAAGGAGGAATCTGGAAAATCAGCAATCCTTTGTTCAAATCCATCTATAATTATTTCAAAAAGCAGGAAAAGCGTTTTTTTGAAGAAAGCGACGCGATCGTGAGTTTAACAGAGCTTGGTAAACAGGAAATCCTGACCTGGAATCTGAAATCCGTTGTTTCGGAAAAAATCACCGTGATTCCGTGTTGTGTTGATTTAAAACTTTTCAATCCTCAAAAAAACAACGAGGAACTTCTGTTTAAAAAGAAAAACGAACACCAACTAACAGATAAATACGTTGTCGGCTATGTCGGGTCGATTGGAACCTGGTATCAACTGCCGGAAATGCTTCTGGCATTCAAGCATATCAAGCGCTTGAAACCAAATGCTGTTTTTCTCTTTGTGACGAAAGAATCTACCACTTCCATTATGCAGGAAGCTAAAAAACTGGAGATCAATCCGGATTCGATCCGTGTGATTTCCGTGCAGCATCAAAATGTTCCTTTGTTCATTTCGCTTTTTGATTGTTCGATCTTTTTTATCCGTCCTACTTTTTCCAAAAAGGCATCATCGCCAACCAAACAAGGTGAAATCATGGCCATGGGAATTCCGCTTATCTGCAATGCAGGTGTCGGTGATACGGATGAAATCGTGCATCAATATCACGCCGGGCTGGTCTTAAAAAACACCAAAGACGAAACGATATCTTCTTTCAACCTTGATTTTCCGGACTTCAATAAGGAAAGTACGATGCTGGGAGCCAGAGAGTATTTCGGATTGGAACGAGGGGTTGAATCTTACTTCTCTATTTATGACCGTTTTGTCGGATAAGAATTCGCTGATCGCATTTCAAAAAAAAAGCCCACATTTGCTATCGTGAATTTGAAGAAACTCCATATTATTGCTCCCTATCCGAAAGGAGAAGCTCCATCACAGCGTTTCAGATTTGAACAGTATCTGCCTTTTCTGGAAGAACACGGTTTCGAAATTCATTACCATGCTTTTCACACCCAAAAAAGCTGGAATCGCTTGTACCAGAAAGGAAAGTTTTTTCAAAAATTCATCGATCTGAACTACAATTTCCTGCGCCGCTGGGTTTTGCTTTTCAGACTAATCGGCGCAAAACACATTTTCATGCACCGGGAAATGGCTCATGTCGGGCCGCCCGTATTCGAGTGGATTCTGGTAAAAATCATGCGCAAAAAGTATATCTACGATTTTGACGATGCGATCTGGATTCCAAACTACAGTTCCGTCAATGCCCGGTTTCAGAAATTGAAATGCTACTGGAAAGTCCGTTACCTGATTCGCTGGGCGGAAAAAGTGAGTGCCGGAAATGATTTCTTAGCGAATTATACGAAACAGTTTAATCCGAACGTGACAATCATTCCTACAACTATCGACACGGAAAACCAACACTCGAAATTAGTTGATCAGGAACAAAAACCGCTTGTGATCGGCTGGACAGGAACTCATTCCACCATGCATTATCTGGATTTCGTTATTCCCATTCTCCGGAAACTGGAACAGGAATTTGAATTTACCTTCAAGGTCATTTCGAACAGAAAACCGGATTATCAATTGAAATCACTGGCTTATCAGGATTGGAAAGAAGATACGGAAATTGATGATCTGGCAGAAATTCAGATCGGAGTCATGCCACTTGTTTTAGATGCCTGGTCGGAAGGAAAATGCGGATTTAAAGCGCTCCAATACATGAGTCTCGGAATGGCGAGTATTGTTTCTCCGGTTGGAGTCAACACCAAAATCATTCAGCATCTTGAAAACGGATTGATTGCCGATTCGGCAGAAGAATGGGAAATGAATCTGAGAAAGTTATTGCAGGATGAAGCTTTGAGAAAAGAACTCGGAAAGAATGCCCGCAAAACGATTCAGACAAGCTGGAGCATCGAAGCATGGAAAGAAGAGTATCTTCAGCTTCTTCAAAAGTAAAACACTTATTCTTTGTGAATCTTCCTTGTGGAAGTCCCCGATTCATTCTTCAATACCACCAAATACAATCCGGATTTCAAAATTCTCAGTCGGGTTGAACTCACAGATGCGGTTGCAGGAATCGCAATATTTACGGAAAAATCTCCGCTTGAAGTCCGGGTTCCCGGATTAAAGGCTTCCGTAGTCTGAAAAACAAGCCATTTGGAATCCCAGAAAGCAATACGTTTGAGCAGCAGTATGATAAGAGAAAAACGTTAAAAAGAAAAAGCATACTTCTTTTTAGTATGCTTTTTCACTTCAGGTAAGTAATTCTGATCTTAAGATCCGCAACCAACGCATTCGATGTAGCTGTCCATCGGACGCACACCTTCTACCTGCATTTTCAGATTGTGGATTTTGTCTTTGATGTCCATATCTGCAAACATGTCACCCGTCAACTGTGCCTCAAGCACTGTGATTTCTTCCTGTAATTTTTGTTTGTTGTCCATTTTTGAAGGGTTTAAAATGATTCTTGCAAGTTAGTAAATTATGCTTTTTCAATTACAGCAAGGGGTCTGTGATTTATGAAAAGAGTTTTGAACAGCGATTATTTCTACTTCGGTCGGGGTGAAAATTCTGTTATATCAACTAGTTTTTACATATCTTTACTAGTCACAGAAAAGTGTAAAACAACTAGAAAAATATATGTGCGGAATAACTGGTTTCATTGACTTTAACGGTGCTTCTTCAGAATACGATCTGGAGCAAATGACTCACTCATTAGAGCATCGGGGACCAGACGGATTCGGCACTTTTATTCATGGAACGGCTCATTATAAAATCGGGCTGGGACACCGCAGACTTTCCATTCTGGAGCTTTCCGAACTAGGAAAACAACCCATGAACTGGAAGCAATTCACCATTGTTTTTAACGGTGAAGTCTATAACTTTTCGGAAATTAAAGTTGAACTGGAAAAACTGGGTCACACGTTTATTTCTGAATCGGACACCGAAATGATTCTGCACGCTTACGGAGAATGGGGTGAATTTTGCCTCCACCGTTTCATCGGAATGTTTGCTTTTGTGATCTACGACTCTGAGAAAGAAGAAATTTTTGTGGCAAGAGATCGCGCCGGAATTAAGCCGCTTTTTATCTACCAAAACAAAGGACTTATCCTGTTTTCTTCCGAATTAAAAGCATTTCACAAGCATCCGGATTTTGAAAAAAAGATCAGTATTTCCGCTGTTCAAGCATACTTACAGTATGGAAGCGTACCTACCCCGCATTGTATTTTTGAATATTGCACCAAGTTAAATCCGGGACATTTCATCAAAACTTCTCTGCGCAATTTTCAACCCAATCCGGTTCAATACTGGAATGTATATGATTATTACAACAAACCCAAACTGGATATTTCGGTTGAAGAAGCAAAAACAACTACGGAAAACCTGCTGAAATCAGCTTGTGAATACCGCATGGTTTCAGATGTTCCGGTTGGTGTTTTTTTGAGCGGAGGATATGACAGTACCTGTGTTACGGCTTTGCTTCAAAAAGAACGAACGGAAGCTTTACGCACGTTTACTATTTCCGTTCCCGATATCGGACTGAATGAAGCTCCTTATGCGAAAACAATTTCGGAACTGCTGCAGACCAATCACACCGAAACCGAATGCAGCGCGAAAGAAGCCATTGATCTCATTGCAGAACTTCCGTTTTTCTACGACGAACCTTTTGCCGATTCAAGCGCCATTCCGACAACTCTTGTTTCTAAAATTGCCAAGCAGCACGTAACGGTTGCTTTGAGCGCCGACGGAGGTGACGAAGTATTTGCCGGGTACAACCGCTATGAGATGATTTTGAAATATGGCGACAAGCTCAACAAAATCCCTTCATTTGCAAGAAAAAGACTGGCCGGCATCATGGATCTGGTTCCAGCCAATTCTATTCCGGTTTTGAAAAGCAAATACAACTTTGCCCAGCGATACGAAAAGACCAAGTCGATCCTTCGCAATGCAAGTGATCGAAATATCATGCTGAGCGTAAGCCAATTGTTTACGGACGACCAGATCAATGCGCTGAGTACACAACCTTTTGAAAAGCTGACGAGTTATTTTGACAGCACCGAACTCAAAAACTACAGTCCTTTAGCTTTTGCGCAAGCGATGGATTATCAAACATATTTGCTGGATGATATTCTCCAGAAAGTAGACCGCGCATCGATGGCTGTCAGTCTTGAAAGCAGAGAACCGCTTCTGGATCACCGCATCATTGAATACGCCGCCCAACTTCCCGATCATTTCAAATTCAGAGACGGTTCCAAGAAGTGGCTTTTGAAAGAAATTGTACATCAATACATCCCGAAGTCTGTTATGGACAGACCCAAAATGGGATTTGCAATTCCGATAGAATCGTGGTTGAAAAATGAACTTCGCGATTTACTTGAAACGTACCTTTCAGAACAACGAATAAGCGAAACAGGGCTTTTTCACTGGACTGAAATTGAACGCTTGAAAACATCATTCTTAAACGGACGAAAAGAATTTGGTGTAAAAATCTGGTATCTTCTTTCTTTCATGATGTGGTATGAAAGATGGGGTGGAAATAAAAATTAAATGGACATGAAGATTTAAATCATTAGGACTCATAACGAAATTTAAGTTCTAATATCCTGAAATCTTGCAGTCCTGAAATCTAAAAAAAAGAACTATGACGAATACAGCAATTGAAACTGTAATGGATTTCGATGTTCCGGCAAGAGATTTATGGGAAGCTATTACAAATCCTGCAAACTTTAAAAAATGGTATTTTCATGTACCGCACTTCACGACAACCGTTGGCGAAAGTTTCGACTTTTACGAATCTGAAGCCCGCAAATACTTGCATCACTGCACCGTTCTTGAATTTGAGAAAGGCGAAAAATTTGTTCATACCTGGGAACATCCGGAGCAATCAAAAGGATCTTCTGTTTTAACCTGGTTGGTAGAACCAATCGACGAGCATCATTCGAAATTGATCCTGCGACATGAAGGATTGGAATCTTTTGCAGATGCAGGAGCAGAGTTCACACCGGAGAATTATCAGATGGGTTGGGATGCCATTATTAAAACATCCCTGCGGAATTATTTGTACCTCATTGAGAAACTGCACTTTTCCATCAACATTAATTCTCCCAAAGCAAGGGTTTGGGAAACCTTGTGGGGAAAACAAAGTTATACGGCATGGACTCAGCCTTTTTGCGACGGATCTTATTACGAAGGCGAACTAGCTCCGAACGCACGGATTCATTTCCTGATACCGGGAGGAAGCGGAATGTACAGCGATGTGGTTTTCTGCCGGGAGAATGAACTGATCGTATTCAAACATATCGGAGATGTGATTGATTTCAAAGAACAGCCACTGGATGATGAAAGCAGAAGATGGACCGGCTGTTTTGAGGTTTATCGTTTAATGGAAATCAATTCGAACACAACAGAAGTAGAGGTCGAAGTGGATGTAACGGATTCTCACATCGAATTCATGAAGAAGAAATTCCCTTTAGGTCTGGAAAAGCTGAAAGAATTATGTGAAACCAATAAATAACTAAAATATGGCAATCGTAAACGTTTATCTGAATTTTAACGGAAACTGCGAAGAGGCATTTCTGTTTTATCAATCTGTTTTTGGCGGTGAATTTACTTACCTGGGACGATTCAAAGACATGCCTCAGGATGAAAAGAGCAAAATGGATGCATCCATGGCCGAAAAAATCATGCACGTCTCCCTTCCGATCAGTAAGGAGACTTCGTTGCTGGGAAGCGATACCGGAGGTGAATGGGCTCAATACTTCAAAGCCGGGAATAATTTTTCCGTTTCAATTACTGCAAACAGCAAAGACGAAGCAGATCGTTTGTTCAATGGTTTAGCTGCCGGAGGAAAAGTATCCATGCCGCTTGCCAGCACTTTTTGGGGCGATTATTTCGGAATGCTGGAAGACAAATTCGGTGTAAACTGGATGATGAGCTTCAACGAGAATCAACAGTAAGAAATTCATTTCCCTTTGGAGGGACAGGTAGAGGAAGTGGTGAATTGACAAGTTAAAAGCTTCAAAAAACACTCTCCTTAAAAGAATTCAAACTTTATTATTTCAGCAAATCATTTATGTCCTCCCCCTTAATCCCCCTCCAAAGGGGGAGACATATTTTGAACTCCTGAACAAAACAATTTGAGCTTTTCAGCAAAATCTCTTACCTTATTTCAGTTGATCTTTGCAGTATCAAATTCAGGAACTATGAAAAAAGTGATTTTAATAACAGGTGCTTCTTCCGGAATGGGGAAAGTATTTGCAGAAGATCTTGCTCAGGAAGGACACATTGTTTACGGAGCAGCAAGAAGAACAGATCTATTACAGGAATTGGAAAAGAAAGGCGTCAAAACAATTGCTTTGGATGTCACCAATGATGAATCGATGCAACATTGTGTTCAGGCAATTCTGGATCAGGAAGGACAAATCGATGTATTGATCAACAACGCAGGTTACGGATCCTATGGAACGATTGAAGATGTTTCGATGGAGGAAGCAAAACGCCAGTTCGAAGTAAATGTATTCGGTTTGGCCCGAATGACACAGCTCGTTTTGCCTTCCATGCGCAAGCAGAAAAGCGGTACAATTATCAATATTTCATCCATCGGAGGAAAAATTGCAACACCATTCGGAGCCTGGTATCACGCCAGTAAATTTGCAGTTGAAGGAATGAGCGACAGTTTGCGAACGGAAGTAAAACCATTCGGAATCAATGTAGTCGTTATTGAACCGGGAGGTGTGAAATCAGAATGGGCAGAAATCGCTTATGACAACCTCATCAAAACGACACAGAATACCGCGTACAGTGAAATGGCGAACAAATTCAAAAAAGCATTCGGGACAACCATTTCCAAAAATGCAGAACCGCAGGTTATTTCACGCCTGATCTCAAAAGCCATTGCTTCAAAAAATCCAAAAACGCGTTATTCCGGAGGTTATATGGCAAAACCTGCTTTATTCCTTCGCCGTTGGGCTGGAGACCGAACCATGGATAAAATTTTGTTGAGTCAGCTTCCAAAGTGATCGATAAAACAGGTGATTTTTAATAACCCGCTGATAACACAGACTCACCTTCGGTGAGCGTAGATTGAACTCATTTAATATCTGCGTATCCGCGCTATTTGTGGGAAATAATAATGCATCAATTAAATTCTCGTACAGTTCTAAAAATAAAAATCAATGGCAGATCAGCTACAGGAAAACATGCTCTTCTCCTGCGTTCACGAGCAGCATTTCGGTACGGAACAATTGGTTCTTCATCATGCATTAAGCATTGTGATCTCCGGAAAGATGGAAATCCTGACCTCAGAAGGTTCGCTTTTCTTCGAAGAAGGAAAAATGGGAATCATGCGCAGAAATACACTTTTAAAAACTCGGAAACACCCTGCTCCGGACGGAAGAGCGTTTAAATCGTTTACCATTTTCTTAACTGAAGAATTCCTGCAGCAATTTGCCTTGCAAAACAATATTCCACCGCAGGAACGATTTTCAGGAAATCCATTCTATGAAATTCCTCCCGAATCATTCGTTAGCGGCTTTTTTCAATCACTCCTTCCCTATTTTGACAAACCGGAATTTTTCTCTCCGAAAATGGCTGCGTTGAAAACAGAAGAAGCCGTAGAACTTTTACAGCGTTTGGACAAGTCATTTTACAGCTTTCTCTTCGATTTCAGCGAACCGTTTAAAATTGATTTGGAGGCTTTTATGCAGAAGAATTACCTGTTCAACATTCCCATGAAAGAATTTGCCCGTCTATCCGGACGGAGTCTCTCGACATTTAAACGCGATTTTTCAAAGATTTTTCAGGAAACACCCGAGAAATGGCTCCGGAAAAGACGCTTGCAGGAAGCAAAAAACCTGATTTTGTCTACCAGAAGAAAACCCTCAGACATCTATCTTCAGGTTGGTTTTGAAAATTTTTCGCACTTTTCAAATGCCTTCAAAAATCACTTCGGATACAACGCTTCACATGTGCTGAATTCCTAGAAAAAACGTACATTAACACAAAATTCAATGCATGAAACTACTTTTCGCTTCGTCAAACGAGCATAAGATTGCTGAAATTAAGGCTATTCTGCCGCACGGTTTACAATTAATTTCCCTGAAAGAAATTCAGTTTCACGATGAAATTCCGGAAACTGCTGATACCATTGCAGAAAACGCCGTTCAAAAAGCAACGTTTTTAGCAGACAAAATGCACATTCCTTGTTTTGCAGACGATACAGGTCTTGTTATTCCATCTCTGAACGGAGAACCCGGTGTTTATTCAGCACGTTATGCCGGATCTCAGCGGGATGCTCACGACAATATGGATCTGGTTTTGGAAAAGTTGAACGGTCAGTCGGATCGAAAAGCATATTTCACAACAGTTATCGCTTTGTACATCAATCACAAAGTGCATCTTTTTGAAGGCCGGATCGACGGTACCATTATCACCGAAAAAAGAGGAAACAATGGTTTCGGTTACGATCCGATTTTTGTTCCCGAAGGAAGTGACAAAACATTTGCAGAAATGACGGCCGACGAGAAAAATGAAATGAGCCACAGAGGCAGATCTCTTGCTAAAATGACCGAATATCTGAAGCGTGTTATTCATTGATTCCAATCCGGTCAGGTAATCCGTATCTTATACAATACCACAAAAAATTGTGGTCATTCAGTACTCCTTAAATTCAGTATATTCGATTTTCAGGTCGAATTCAACCGAATATCGCAATTAAGCAACTATTTTATTGACAAAACAAGGTTCAAGAGCTAAATTTGCGCACATGGTTTCTTTTCACTCTGAAAAAAACCGATTTAACACAAACTAAATTAATTATGGCAGACTCAAATTCAACCATTCTGTATACACTCACGGACGAAGCTCCGGCTTTGGCTACGTATTCATTTTTACCAATAGTTAAAGCTTTTGCAGCAACAGCCGGAATCGATGTCGAATCGAGAGATATTTCTCTTGCAGGACGAATCCTTGCAACTTTTCCTGAGTGTTTAACAGAGGCACAGCGCGTTCCTGATGCCTTGTCTGAATTGGGTAAATTAGCTACAACTCCGGAAGCAAACATTATTAAACTTCCGAACATTTCAGCTTCCATTCCACAGTTGAAAGATGCTATTGCAGAATTACAGGCCTTGGGATTCAATGTTCCGAATTATACGGAAAACCCAGGCTCAGAAGAAGAAAAAGCAGCGAAAGCGAAATACGATAAAATCAAAGGAAGCGCCGTGAACCCGGTACTTCGCGAAGGAAATTCAGATCGTCGTGCTCCGAAAGCGGTGAAGAACTACGCGAAGAAGCACCCGCATTCCATGGGAGCTTGGACAGCAGATTCCCAAACCAAGGTTGCAAGTATGCCGGACGGTGATTTCTACGGAAGTGAAAAATCCGTGGTTATTCCTGCTCCTACAGACGTAAAAATCGAATTGGTTGAGAATAACGGAAGCGTTCAGGTTTTAAAGGAGAAAACTTCTTTGAAAGCAGGTGAGATTATCGATGCATCTGTCATGAGCCAAAAAGCGCTTCGTACATACATTGCAAAAGAAATCGAAGAAGCCAAAGCTAAAAACCTCTTGCTTTCCGTTCACTTGAAAGCAACCATGATGAAAGTTTCCGATCCGATCATTTTCGGAAACGTGGTTTCGGTTTATTTCAAAGATGTATTTGAAAAACACGCTGCTGAGTTTGCTCAATTGGGAATCAACCCAAACAATGGTTTGGGAGATTTATATGCTAAAATTGAAGCGCTTCCGGCAGATAAAAAAGCAGCAATTGAAGCAGATATCAACGCCGTTTACGCTAAAAATCCGGCAATTGCGATGGTGAACTCTGAAAAAGGAATCACCAACCTGCACGTTCCAAGTGATGTGATTGTGGATGCATCTGTTCCTGCAGCTATCCGAACTTCCGGTAAAATGTGGAACAAAGAAGGAAAACTACAAGATACTTTGATGATCATTCCGGACAGATCTTATGCCGGAGTTTATCAGACGGTTCTTGATTTCTGCAAGAAAAACGGAGCTTTGGATCCAACAACAATGGGATCTGTTCCAAATGTCGGTTTGATGGCACAAGCAGCTGAAGAATATGGTTCACACGATAAAACATTCCAAATTCCTGCAGACGGTACGGTTCGCGTTGTAGACGCAGACGGAAAAGTTCTTTTGGAGCATGCTGTTGAAACCGGAGATATCTGGAGAATGTGTCAAACAAAAGATGCTCCGATCCGTGACTGGGTGAAATTAGCAGTTACCAGAGCACGTTTGAGCAACACTCCTGCTGTATTCTGGTTAGATAAAAACCGTGCGCATGATGCAGAATTGATTTCCAAAGTTGAACTATACCTGAAAGATCACGATACATCCGGATTGGATATCCGTATTCTTTCTCCGGATGCAGCAACTCAATTCACACTGGAAAGAATTGTCAAAGGTTTGGATACTATTTCTGTTACAGGTAATGTATTGCGCGATTACAACACCGATTTGTTCCCGATTCTGGAAGTTGGTACTTCTGCAAAGATGCTTTCTATCGTTCCGTTGATGAACGGTGGTGGTTTGTTTGAAACAGGTGCCGGAGGTTCTGCTCCGAAACACGTAGAGCAATTCCTGGAAGAAGGTTATTTACGTTGGGATTCATTGGGTGAATTCCTGGCTTTGGCTGTTTCTTTCGAACACATGGCACAAACTACCGGAAATGCAAAAGCAAAAGTATTGGCTGAAACATTGGATGCTGCAACTGAGAAATTCCTGGAAAACGATAAATCTCCTGCTCGTAAGGTTGGTGAGATCGATAACCGGGGAAGTCATTTCTTCCTGACATTGTATTGGGCACAAGCTTTGGCAGATCAGAACAACGATGCGGATCTGAAAGCAATCTTTACTCCTATTGCAGCTTCATTGACGAACAACGAGGAGAAAATCAATTCGGAATTGATCGGAGCTCAGGGACATGAGGTTAACATCGGCGGGTACTACAAACCGAATGCCGAATTAGCTGTAAAAGCAATGAGACCGAGTGAAACGTTAAACGAAATCATCCGTTCTATTTAAAGAATCCCGATAATTTATAGAATTCGAAAGCCCCGACATAAAATGTCGGGGCTTTTCTTTTTTGATGATCTACTATATTGATCTAAAAAATTGCCACAAAAAAAAGGGAGCCGAAGCTCCCTAACAATAATTTAAAAAAATTATTATTTCTTTTTCGTTGTACAGTTAGAACCTGTAGAAACAGTGATTCCACCGATAGAAGCTTTTCCTTCGCACTGAGCTTCAGCATCTTTCTTAGTTTTTCCGTTAATTGGAGTTGAAGTAGTTTCACCATCGTAAGTACACTCACAAGTCCAATCTTTCTTACAAGAAGTCAATCCTAAAGTTGCAGCTGCAGCAACAAATAATACAAATTTTTTCATACAATAATTGAGATGAAGGTTAAAAAATATAAATTAACACCGCGAATATATACTTTTTTTTGAACCTAACAAGGTTATTCAATAAAAATTAGAATTCATTTAGCTGGTCTTACAACTAATCTCTTCTGTTGAATATTTGTCACACGCTTCTTTCAATGTTTTCTTTGATGCTTCAACGCTATAACTATGTCCATCAGTACATTTACAGGTAGTTGCTTTCTGACAAGACAAAAATCCAAACAAAGGAATAACAAAATAAAAAATCCGCTTCATGAATTGAAGTTAATACTAATTTTGAAATTTCTATCATGAAATTCAGGTCATTGTGCATATCCTAAAATTGAAAGTCGGCATCATCGTTCTTTTATTACTCAGTTACTCTTGTCGTTCCATTCAGCCGGAAGCACCAACCAGTGGAAATTTATCCGAGACGCCACCACCGGTCAATTCGATCACAAACACGATTGTTGTTCCGGTTGAGATCAGTCTTACGAATTATTTCAAACAAGCCAATAAAACTGTTCCGGAAATTACTTCCGGATCTGACAGACCATGCAGCGGTATCCGCTACGAATTTCAATTTCAGAAAGACTCCTTCGGAATATCGACCACAAACAATCAATTGCTCTCCGAGTTAATCGGATCTTATTGGATTAAAATGGAATATTGCGCGGGATGTTCCGACCTCTTCAGTTCAAAACCAAGCTGCCTTTCTCCGCTTATTCCCTTTTCCTGCGGAATCAATGAGAAGATGCCGTCATTGAGAATCCGTTTTTCAACGGATTTGAATATCAATGAAAACTATGCCCTGGACACAAAAACAAGCATCAATGAGCTAAAACCTTTAAATCCTTGCGAAGTAACTCTTTTCAGATTTGACGCTACAAGCGAGGTGATCAAAGAAGTGCGGAAAACATTGAAGAAACAATGTGAGGCAACCGACAAACAACTTGGAACCATTTCTTTTCAGAAGGAAGCCGCTGAACTTTGGAAAAACATGAATCAAACCATGCCGATTCCATATCTGGGAATTATTCATTTCGAACCCACTTCCCTATCACTTGTGAAACCGCGTTTGGCAGACAATAAACTTTACACCACCCTTGTTCTGAACTGCAAAACATATCTGAATCAGAATTCCGCTAAAACAACTTTACCCGAACTCCCGAAGCTTTCCATTATTCCGAAAGCACCGAAAGACACTTTTGAGCTTTTCACGGATTTTGAGTTGAGCTATGATTCAATTTCTCATCTGTTCACGGATCAGATCAAAGGAAAATCAGTTCAGGTTGAAAAGAATCGCTTTGAATTTGAAACGGTGAAAGCAAGTGGTCTCGACCAAAAAAGAATTTCCCTTGAAATTCAGTTCAGCGGAACAAAAAAAGGAGTTTTGTATCTTCAGGGAGTTCCTGTTTTTGATAACGAAACCAAAACCCTTGAACTGAGTAATCTCGAATACGATCTGAAAACAAAAAGTTTACTTCTTAAAAGCGCCAAATGGCTGTTTTCGGACCGGATTTACAACGAACTTCAGAAATCGACGAAAATCAATCTGTCTAAAGAGTTTGATGCGTTAAAAAAATCCATCGATAAAAACCTTCAAAAGAAAGTCGGGGATTTCAGCTTATCCGGAAAAACGCACGAAATTGAAGTCGTCCATATTTTCCCCACAATCGGGAATTTATTTCTCAGAACTTGTCTGAAAGCACAACTAAATGTTAAACAGTAATTAAGAAGTACATTTAGTCAGTCTATTCAATCCATTCAGAAAGAAGAAATTCAGGTTATTTTTAGTTAATTTGCGAAAAACCTATATTTGCTGTTAATGAAATTTACTCTCCTATTGTTTCTGTCCATTCTCTCCATGGACGCATTCGGGCAACAATTACTTGAAAGCTCTGATGCGATCTCAGATTGCACAGGTGCAGTCAATATTTTAAAAACAGGAGAGTACCGTATGCAATTTCCGGGAAAAGGTGGCGCTGTAAATGATTTTCAGGCCTATGCCGCTTTGAAAGATATTCCGGAAAAAAACACCATTTATTGTTCTTTTAAGGCTTCTTTCAACGGTCGGTTTTCATTGAATGCAAAATGTCCGCAGCCTGTTCAGATGATTATTTTCGAAGGAGAAACCAAGTATCCGTGCGAAGAAATGAGCAAAGGCGCTGCAGAAATCAAACGAATTATCTCCAAACCTTTTACGGAACCCGGGCTTAGTCTGATTGTTTCCGAGCGGACACTTTACCCCATTGATCTGGTCGCAGGGCAGGAATTGATCATTTGTTTCATTGCAGCTCCTAAGGTGAAAGAATTTCTGGAAGTCAATTTTGTTTTCGAACCCACAAATGGCGAATTGCAGGAAACATCGGAAGGCGGGAAGCTGATCGATGTGAGAACTGTGAAGAACGAATCCGCGTTAAAGGTTCTGATCCGTGATTATGAAACGGGAAAACCGGTGATCTCAAATATGACCATTACCGGAATAAAAGGAGTCAAAGGTATCACAGCTGCTTATCAGGGTTCGGATTTTCTGTTTTCCATCGAACGTTCGGGAAAAGTACAATTGAAAGTAGATGCAGAAGGTTATTTCTTTATTGACCGGGAAGAACCCGTTTCAGCCAATACAGAAACCGAAATCGTTGTTTGGATCGAACCTCTTGGAGAGGGGAAAAGCATGCAGATCGACGAAATCGAATTCCTTCCCGGAACTTCGGAATTTCTTCAAAGTGCAGAACCGAAACTGCGAAGACTCAAAGATTTTCTGGCGCTGAATGCCGGTGTCAAAATTGAAATTCAAGGACATGTCCATTCCAACGGAGACAATACTTTTGAGGCTCAGAAGCTGTCAGAAGCCCGCGCTAAGCGTGTTTACAATTACCTGATTGAAAACGGAATCGATAAAAATCGTTTGGTTACGGTCGGATACGGAAACACAAATCCGCTATTTCCAAATGCTAAATTTGCATCGGAAGAACAGGCAAACAGAAGGGTTGAGATTAAAGTTCTTTAAATTGAAAATGTAGAACGAAGAATTGAAAAGTTTTTCTTCTCACTTTTCAATTCTCCGTTTTTAATTATTTCTTAAGCGTCTTAAGCAATTCCTCATCTACCAACTCCGGAATGGTCACCTTTAATTTCGGTTCTATTTCCATTGCGCGTTTGATTGCAAAAATAGCCCCTTCATTTCGAGCCCAATTACGACGCGCTATTCCATTATTTACATCCCAGTGAAGCATTGACCTCAATTTACGGGAAGCATCCTCAGATCCGTCCAATAGCATTCCAAAACCACCATTGATTACTTCTCCCCAGCCTACTCCACCACCATTGTGAATCGAAACCCAGGTTGCGCCGCGGAAAGAATCTCCGATTACGTTCTGAATAGCCATATCTGCCGTGAAGCGTGAACCGTCGTAAATATTGGATGTTTCGCGGTATGGAGAATCCGTTCCCGAAACATCGTGATGATCTCTTCCCAAAACAACCGGTCCGATTTCTCCTCTCTGAATAGCTTCATTGAATGCCATCGCGATCTTGGTACGTCCTTCCGCATCTGCATAAAGAATACGTGCTTGCGAACCAACAACCAGTTTGTTTTGCTGAGCTCCTTTAATCCATTGAATATTGTCGGCCATTTGCTGTTGGATTTCCACCGGACTATTCTTCATAATCTCTTCCAATACCGAACAGGCAATCTCATCTGTTTTTTGCAAATCTTCCGGCTTTCCGGAAGCACAAACCCATCTGAAAGGTCCGAAACCAAAATCAAAGCACATGGGTCCCATGATATCCTGAACATATGACGGATACTTGAAATCAATTCCGTTTTCAGCCATCACAGCAGCTCCAGCTCGCGAAGCTTCCAACAAAAATGCATTTCCGTAATCAAAGAAATACGTTCCTTTTGCCGTATGTGCATTGATTGCATCAGCGTGTTTAACCAAGGTTTCCTGTACTTTCTTTTTGAACAATTCAGGATCTTCAGCCATCAAACGATTGGATTCTTCAAAAGAAATTCCAACCGGATAATATCCTCCCGCCCATGGGTTATGCAGGGATGTTTGATCCGATCCCAAATCAATATGCAGATTTTCCTGATCGAATTTCTCCCAAACCTCAACCACATTTCCGAGGTAAGCAATCGAAATAACTTCTCCTTTTTCCTGCGCCAATCTGACTCTTTGAACCAAAGCATCCAAATCTTCAATCACCTCATGAATCCAACCTTGTTCATGACGAATACGAGTAATTTTAGGATTCACTTCCGCACAAACAGTAATACAACCTGCAATGGTTCCTGCTTTCGGCTGAGCACCACTCATTCCACCAAGACCCGAAGTAACAAAAAGAGAACCTTTTGGACTTTTCTTTATTTTCCGGAATCCATTCAAAACCGTAATTGTTGTTCCGTGAACAATTCCCTGCGGCCCGATGTACATATAAGAACCCGCTGTCATTTGGCCGTACTGCGTCACTCCCAAAGCATTGAATTTTTCCCAATCATCTGGTTTCGAATAATTCGGGATCATCATTCCGTTTGTTACAACAACACGCGGTGCATCTTTATGAGACGGAAACAACCCAAGCGGATGCCCGGAATACATGACCAAAGTCTGGTCATCTTCCATTTCAGATAAATATTTCATCGTCAAGCGATACTGAATCCAGTTTTGAAAAACCGCTCCGTTTCCTCCGTAAGTAATCAATTCGTGCGGATGCTGCGCAACTGCATAATCCAGGTTATTCTGAATCATCAGCATAATTGCCTTTGCCTGCAGCGATTTTCCCGGATACTCCTCAATTGGTCTGGCATATATTTTATAATCCGGTCTGAAACGATACATATAGATTCGTCCATATTTCTCCAACTCTTCGGAAAATTCTCCCACCAATTCAGCGTGCTGACTTTTCGGAAAATATCTGAGTGCATTTTTCAAAGCCAGAATTTTTTCGTCATCAGAAAGGATCTCTTTGCGTTTTGGCGCGTGATTGATCTCTGATTCGTATTCTTTCTTTGATGGTAAAATTGCAGGAATCCCTGTTCTTATATCGTTTTGAAAATCGTTCAAATTCATAAAATATCCAGTTATCCTGCGAAATTAAGAAATCTGTGGTGAAATCCGAATTAAAACAATAAGGGGCCGCTTGAAATTCAAACAGCCCCTTATCATTCGGATCAATTATTTATTTGATAATATTGATGGTTCCATTCCAAACATATTTCTTGTCGGAAATAAACTCACGGGCTCTGATAACCCAGGTATAAGCTCCCTGAGGAACCGGACTTCCATTATAGGTTCCATCCCATGAAGCATTTGAATCATGCGATTCCCAGATAATTTCACCCCATCGGTTGTAAACCTGAAGATCAAAGTCAAATTCATCAATTCCTTCAATATATACTCTCCAGCTTTGATTGAATTCATCTCCATCCGGTGTAAATGTATTTGGCGCATAAAGAATCACCTCCGGAAGAATTACGACTGTTTTGGTTACCGTATCGGTACATCCCAAATAAGATTTTGCAATCAATGTCACATAATAAGTTCCTGTCTGACCATCGGGGTAAAGAACCACCTGATCATCGTTTGTGGAACTTGCAGGAGAAGCTCCCGGGAAACTCCATTGATAACTATCTGCATAAAGTGAATACTCGGTGAAAAGTACTTCCGTATTAAACATCGTTATCGGATCCGGACTCCATTTGAAATCTGCAATCGGAGTCTGCATCACAACCAGAGTATCCGTGAATGTGGTTGAATCGATACAACCGTCAGGAGATGTAACAATCAACTGTACATCATATGTTCCGTGCATCGTAGCTGAAGTACTCAGTGAATCTACATCGATGAACTCATCTCCGTTAGTAATTCTCCAAATGGTGCTTTGAGACATGTTCGGATCTGTTGTATTCTTCAGAACAAAAACCGCTGGCTCACACTTCGGTGTCATATCAATTGAAATTTGCGGAACCGGAACCGGATAGGCATTGATCACTCCTGTTAAAGTGATCGGAGTGGTTTCACAAACATCTTCAATTGTAACTGTGTATGTTGAAGTTTGCTGCGGATTGTCTCTTAAAGTACTTACAGTTCCAATATCCGTTTGACCGGTAGACCACGTAATTGTATAAGGTGCTCCGATACCACCGGAAGCTGCCACCATGATAGAATCCATGTAGCCCGGACAAGTAAATGCTTCAGGAGACATAACTCCTGTCAAAACAGGATTCATCATCACATAAATCGAATCTCTGTTTGACCAGCATCCTAAGTTACTTTCAACCTGAACCGGATAATATGTGTTCACATTTGGATTTACCTGAGTGATTGCTACCAATGCCGGGTTATGATCCCAATGATAAGAATAAGTTGCTCCACCTGTTGCAGAAGCCCAGATTGTTGCTGTTCCGTTTTGACAAATCGTTGTATCATTTGAAACCGTCATGACAATTTGCGGCGGGTTTGTCAAAGTCACTGTTGTACATTTCTGACAACCTAAAGCATTTTTCGCACAAACGGTATAAGGTCCTGCAGCAAGTCCACCTTGAATATTGGAAGCCTGCCAGGTTGTTCCATTATTGAAACTATACTGAGTAGCCCCAGCACTTGTAATCGTAATTGAACCATCAACGGAACCATTACAAACCGGGTTTGTTGGAGCTGCTGTAAGTTGGAGCTGTGAAACCGTCACAACAACCGTATCCCGGATAATTCCACAAACGGTACTCGTTTCTCTTAAGACAAACTTGTAAATTCCCGGTTGGTTAACCGTAACTGTTGGAGTTAAAGAACTAAAGTTGGGTGAAAATGCGGCTGTAGCCGGAGGAACCATTCCCGGAGGAACAATTGCCTGCCAGCTGGCTGTATTTCCTGCACTTCCTATCGATCCTGTCAATGAAATAGGTTGTCCCAAACAGATCGTCTGATCCGGGCCTGCATTCGGTGCCGGAGGATTCACTACCGTAATGGTAAAGGTTGCTGTATCCAGCATTGCCGGATTTCCACCCATTGGAGGTTGGCTTACCACTACAGTATAAGTAGTTGTAACTGTTGGGTTAACGGTTGTTGTACCTGCAGAAGGATTCGTTACGCCTGTAGTAACCAACCAGTTAAAAACAGGAGCAGTATACCCCGGAGTTGCAATAGTTACTGAAGCAGGGTTCCCCAAGCAAATTGTTTGATTTGCTGCAGAAACTCCACAAACAACAGAAGCTGTTCCAAAGAAATTAAAATTAATATCCTGACCTACCGAGCTGTAATTTGACAAGCATAAAATAAATGTTTGTCCTGCTGTTACAATCAACGGAGGTTGGTAACTTGTACCAGAAGCTCCAGGAGGATAATTCCCGGGAGCTGACATCCCTGTATTTCCATTACAGCTACCATTCCAGTTACAAGCAACCGGAGGCAGGGTGTTACCATTAATTCCAGCACAACCATCTGTTGTACTTAATGGACTATCTGCCCACATAATCCAGTCAAAACATCCTGTATTTGAAGGTATCGTAGTTCCTGAGTTCAATCCAATAATCGACCATTCCAATGTTCCGCTGGTTACAATATTAATTGTAATGAATGTAGAAACTGTTTCTCCGGATAACAAACATCCGCTGTTCACTCCCTGAGGATTGGTACTTGGATTTGAAATTGTTCCTGTTCCGAAATCCGGTGTATTATATGGCGGTTGAGTTCCCGTAATATCAAAATCAGGGTTTGAACAACCCGGTATCGCCAAATCACAATTCACCGCTAATTGAGCAGATGCTCCAATTGAACAGAACAGCAATAAAGTATATAAAAGTGCTTTCATCGGATTAGTTTTCTGAACAGTTAGTAAATGGATACGGATTAATAGGGTCAACTCCTTGTAAACCGATTTGAAGGCAGCTATAAGAAGAAGAGTAGGTTCCCATCCAGGAAGTGAATTCGGTTACTGTAAACGAAGTGATATCTTTTGTAATCAGAAACAGACGGTGAGTTGGAATATCAACTCGAGCTACCTGAACATAAGGTATTGCGCGTAGTTGGTTTTCCAGTGTTGTTAATTCTGTTTGATCGGTCACATTTACCATACATTGCGCAAAGAAAGTCGGCGCATTTGTCTGATTCCCGCCAGTTTGGGCACTACCCCAAAATGAACTCAACACAAAAACAAAACTTAATAGTAAAATCTTCATAATTCATAGCTTTGGTTTGTAAACGATTTAAAAACAATATGGTTGCTTACCGATAACAAAAACAAACTGAATATAAACATTTTGTTAAAATTATGTTTTTCTGTGAATCAGTGGGCAAAAACGCTTGTTTCCTCAATTTCATCCGACAAACATCCGATAGGTAACTACCTGAAATTGATTCGCTCCTGCAAGACATTCAAAAAAACATCAACCGAAAGGACAGTCTGAAAACAAAAAAGAGAGCCAAACAGCTCCCTTTCCTTCTTTATGAGAATATCTGATTACAAAAATCGGAATGATTTTCCAGGATAATAAGCGGTTTCGCCTAATTCCTCTTCGATTCGGATCAATTGATTGTATTTTGCCATTCGGTCACTTCTTGAAGCAGATCCTGTTTTAATCTGACCACAATTCAAAGCAACTGCTAAATCTGCAATCGTGTTGTCTTCTGTTTCACCACTTCTGTGTGACATTACTGAAGTATAACTGTTTCTCGTCGCCATTTGAACTGCTTCGATCGTTTCGCTTAATGAACCGATTTGGTTTACTTTCACCAAAATGGAGTTTGCAATTCCCTGCTCGATTCCCTGAGAAAGACGTTTTGTATTGGTTACAAATAAATCATCTCCGACCAATTGAACTTTGTTTCCAAGTTTCACTGTTGCTTCTTTCCATCCAGCCCAGTCGTCTTCCGCCAAACCGTCTTCAATCGAAACAATCGGGTATTTTTGACACCAATCAGCCCAGAAATCTACCATTTCTGAAGATGTACGCGATTCTCCTGTTGATTCGAACAAGTACAACCCTTTTTCTGCATTGTAGAATTCAGAAGATGCAGCATCCAATGCGATGTACACATCGTGTCCCGGTTTAAATCCTGCTTTTTCAACAGCTTGTAAAACCACCTGAATTGCTTCTTCGTTGGAACCTAAATTCGGTGCGAAACCTCCTTCGTCACCAACATTTGTAGACAATCCCTTGTCTTTCAAAACGGATTTCAGGTGGTGGAAAATTTCAGTTCCCCAACGCAATCCTTCAGAAAAAGAGGAAGCGCCAAACGGCATTACCATGAATTCCTGAATATCGATCAGGTTATCCGCGTGAGATCCACCGTTCAAAATGTTCATCATCGGAACAGGCATCGTAGTTGCTCCTACTCCACCAACGTATTTAAACAAGCTCAAACCTGCTTCCTGCGCTGCTGCTTTAGCCACAGCCAACGATGTTCCCAGGATTGCATTTGCCCCAAGTTTTGATTTGTTCGGAGTTCCGTCCAATTCCAACAATACGCGGTCAATCAGCTTTTGATCAAAAATGTCCATTCCCATCAACTCCTCAGCGATGATCGTGTTCACATTTTCTACCGCTTTCAAAACTCCTTTACCTAAGTAAATTGATTTATCACCATCACGTAATTCAACTGCTTCGTGAATCCCGGTTGAAGCTCCGGAAGGAACCGCAGCTCTTCCAACTGCTCCATTTGTTGTGTAAACATCCACTTCAACAGTAGGGTTACCTCTTGAATCTAAAACTTGTCTTCCGACAATGCGCGCGATATAACTCATGTTTTGTTTTTGAAAATATTAGTTGTTGCTTGTTTGGTCCGCACTAACGTTTGTCCCTTTCGAAGCATTGCTTCTCATATTAGAAATAAATTGATCGAATAAATATCTTGAATCGTGTGGACCTGCAGATGCTTCCGGATGATATTGAACCGAGAATACCGGTTTGTCCGTTAACATGATTCCTGCGATTGTCTGATCATTCAAATGCTCGTGAGTTACTTTAATTCGCGGATTGGATTGAACTCCTTCTTTCGCGATCACGAACCCGTGATTTTGAGAAGTAATTTCTCCTTTTCCGGTCAGTAAGTTCATTACCGGGTGATTGATTCCGCGGTGGCCGTTAAACATTTTCTCTGTTTTCAATCCCTGGCTTAATCCTAAGATCTGGTGTCCAAGGCAGATTCCGAATACCGGTGTTCCCCATTCAACCAATTCTTTTACCAAAGCAATCTCGTTTGGCATGGCAGAAGGATCTCCGGGACCGTTAGACAATAAATATCCATCCGGATTAAATGCTTTCAGTTCTTCAGCGCTGGTATTCATCGGGAAGACTTTCACAAAACATCCGCGCTCAACCAAACAACGGATAATGTTTTTCTTCACTCCGAAATCAAGTAATGCTACTTTCATTGGGGAAGTGGAATCTCCTGCTTCGTAAGCAACTGTTGTAGCCACTTTGGAAGACAATTCCAAACCATCCATCGACGGAACTTCTTTTACTTGTTTCAGAAGTTCTTTCTCATCCAGTATTTCAGATGAAATAATGGCGTTCATTGCACCTTTATGGCGAATATGACGAACCAATGCTCTTGTATCGATGTCCGTGATTCCAACTTTGTCGTTTTCTACCAGGTATTCCTGTAAACCGGATGTAGCAGAAGCTCTTGAAAAGTTGTTTGCGAATTTTTTGGTAACTAGTCCGGCAATTTTCACCGATTCCGATTCAACTTCTTCCGGATTTACACCATAGTTCCCAATGTGGGATGTCGTCATGACTAGTATTTGTCCGTAATATGAAGGATCGGTGAACACCTCTTGATAACCGGTCATTCCGGTGTTAAAGGCAATCTCTCCGGTTGTTGTACCTATCTTTCCGGTTGCTTTGCCATAAAAAACTGTTCCATCCTCCAGGACCAGGAGCGCAGGCTTGCGTTCTTCCATATACTAAAATGTTTTTGCAAAATTAGGATTTCTATTCCAACTTCAAAAATATCGTTTATAAAAAAAGGGTATTCGTTAATAAACGGATACCCTTTTTCTTATTTTGAAAGACAAAAATGATTACTCTTCATCCTTTTTTTCTTCTTCAGTTGAATCTGCTTCTTCTGTCGGAGCTGCTGCCTCAGGAGCAACTTCTTCAGCTTTTACTTCTTCAACAACTACTGCCTCTTCAACAACTTCTGCAGCAGGAGCCGCGTCAGTTTTCTTAGTTGCAGCTGCACCACCACGACGAGAACGACGTGTTGTAGTCTTTTTCTCACCAGCAGTGTAAACTTCGTTGAAATCAACCAACTCGATCAAACACATTTCAGCGTTATCTCCTAAACGGTAACCTGTACGGATAATACGAGTGTATCCTCCCGGACGGTCAGCAATTTTCGGAGCGATTGTTCTGAAAAGTTCAGATACAGCTTCTTTACTTTTCAAGTAAGAGAAAGTTGTACGACGATTGTGAGTTGTATCGTCTTTCGCTTTTGTCAAAATAGGTTCAACATAAACACGTAAAGCTTTTGCTTTAGCGATAGTAGTTGAAATACGTTTGTGTTCGATTAACGAACAAGCCATATTAGATAACATTGCAGCTCTGTGTGCAGTTTGTCTACCTAAATGATTGAATTTTTTACCGTGTCTCATTTTTTCTTAAATTTCGTAAGTAACGGTTAGTAAGAACTATAATCGCGTCGTTCTTACCACCTATTACGACATTATTACTTTTATTTTGCGATACTAATCTTTATCTAATTTGTACTTAGCTACATTCATTCCAAAGTTCAATCCTTTAGAATCCACTAAGTCTTCCAACTCCGTCAATGATTTTTTACCGAAGTTACGGAACTTCAATAAGTCATTTTTGTTGTAAGAAACCAAATCACCCAATGTTTCAACGTCTGCTGCTTTCAAACAATTCAGAGCACGAACCGAAAGATCCATATCTACTAATTTTGTTTTCAACAATTGACGCATGTGCAATGATGTTTCATCAAACTCTTCTGTTTCTGATTTCACCTCACTATCTAAAGTGATACGCTCATCGGAGAACAACATAAAGTGATGAATCAAGATTTTTGCTGCTTCTTTCAAGGCATCTTTCGGATGAATAGATCCGTCAGTTGTCAATTCCAAAACCAATTTCTCGTAATCCGTTTTTTGCTCTACACGGTAGTTTTCAATCGTATATTTTACGTTTACAACAGGTGTAAAGATGGAGTCGATGAAAATCGTTCCAAACGGAGAATTACCAGTTTTGTTTTCCTCTGCAGGAAGGTAACCACGTCCTTTGATGATTGTTAATTCCATCTCCAGTTTCACTGAAGACTCCATGTTACAAATCACTAAATCCGGGTTTAACACCTGAAATCCTGAAGTGAATTTACCCAAGTCACCAGCTGTCAACTTATCTTGTCCGGAAATAGAAACAACAACTGTTTCATTATCCGTTCCTTCGATTTGTTGCTTGAAGCGAACTTGTTTCAAATTCAATACGATCTCAGTAACATCTTCAACCACACCTTTCAACGTTGCGAATTCGTGGTCTACACCTTCGATACGCACTGAAGAAATAGCATAACCTTCCAATGAAGAAAGTAAGATACGACGCAATGCGTTTCCTACTGTGATACCGTATCCCGGTTCAAGCGGACGGAACTCAAATTGTCCCTTACGCTCGTCCGACTGGATCATAATTACCTTGTCAGGCTTTTGAAAATCTAAAATTGCCATTTGATATTCTTCTTTTTAATTGTTTCGCAGTTGCGCGGCTTGAAGGATTGAAGAAAGTCTATCAAACCCTTTGGCTGCGATTCAATGATTATAATTATTACTTAGAGTATAATTCGACGATTAATTGTTCCTTGATATTCTCAGGAATCATGTCGCGGGAAGGAACACTCAAAAACTTTCCTACTTTCAAAGAAGCATCCCAATCTAACCAGTCGTAACGTTTGTTTGACGCAGTCAATGAAGATGTAATTGCCTCCAAAGATTTTGATTTCTCACGAACGCTAACAACATCACCAATTCTCAATGTGTAAGAAGGAATGTTTACCACTTCTCCGTTAACTACGATGTGTTTGTGAGTTACCAACTGACGAGCAGCACGACGAGAAGGAGCAATTCCTAAACGGTATACTGTGTTATCTAAACGCATTTCGCACAATTGCAACAAGTTTTCACCTGTAATACCTTTCATACGAGATGCTTTCTTAAACAAGTTCGAGAATTGACGCTCTAAAATCCCGTAAGTGTACTTCGCTTTTTGCTTTTCACCCAACTGGATTGCGTATTCTGATTGTTTTCCTCCTCTACGCTTCGAAGGACCATGTTGTCCCGGACCGTAGCTTCTTTTGTCCAATGCTTTATCTGGACCGAAAATAGGGTCGCGGAAACGACGAGCAATTTTCGATTTTGGACCTGTATATCTTGCCATACTATAAAAATATAAAAGGGGGATTATGAATTAAGGCTTTCCTTCGATAATCATTGTCCCCTTTTGATTAAAAAATACTGAATATTAAACGCGACGTCTTTTTGGTGGACGACAACCATTGTGCGGAAGTGGAGTTACATCAATGATCTCGATTACCTCGATACCATGATTGTGAATTGCACGGATTGCTGATTCACGACCAGCTCCTGGTCCTTTCACAAATACACGCACTCTACGTAATCCGAAGTCATGTGCTTCTTTAGATGCATCCTCAGCAGCAACTTGTGCAGCATACGGAGTGTTCTTTTTAGAACCTTTGAAGCCCATTTTTCCAGCCGATGACCAAGAAATAACCTGACCAGCGTTGTTTGTCAAAGAAATAATCACATTGTTGAAGGTAGCTTGAATATGCGCTTCACCCGCTGCGTCTACTTTGACTTGTTTCTTCTTCTTTTGATTTGCTTTTGCCATTTCTAACTATTATTTAGTCGCTTTCTTCTTGTTAGCAACTGTTTTTCTTCTACCTTTTCTAGTACGAGAGTTGTTTTTCGTACGTTGACCTCTCAATGGAAGACCAGCACGGTGACGAATTCCTCGTGTACATCCGATATCCATCAAACGCTTAATGTTCAATTGGATTTCAGAACGCAACTGTCCTTCAGTCTTAATCTCAGAAATTGAAGTACGAATCAAAGCAATCTGATCGTCATTCCAATCTTGTACTTTGATGTTCTCATCAATTCCGTTGTTAACTAATACTTTCTTAGCCGTGCTACGACCAATTCCAAAGATGTACGTCAAACCGATTACACCTCTCTTGTTTTTTGGTAGATCAATACCTGCGATACGTGCCATAATTACCCTTGTCTTTGTTTTAGTTTAGGATTCTTCTTGTTAATCACGTAAACTCTTCCTTTTCTTTTAACGATCTTGCAATCTGCAGTACGTTTTTTTACTGAAGCTCTTACTTTCATCTTTTGCTTTTTTATCGGAGTTCTTTCTTACAATTTATTTGTAGCGGAAAGAAATACGTCCTTTAGTTAAATCATATGGAGACATTTCTACCTTCACACGGTCACCTGGTAAAATCTTAATGTAAAACATTCTCATTTTACCTGAAATGTGTGCCGTAATCACGTGTCCATTTTCCAATTCGACACGAAACATTGCATTAGACAATGCTTCGATGATCGTTCCGTCCTGTTCTATTGATGCCTGTTTAGCCATAATCTAGAAACCTGATGACATTTCGTTTATACTTCTTCTTCCTCTAACGCGGGAACCTTCCATCAAACCATCCATGTGACGGTTCAACAAATAAGATTCGATTTGTTGAAGGGTATCTAAAACTACTCCCACCATGATTAACAACGAAGTTCCTCCGAAGAAATACTCAAAACCAGAAGTAATATTACAAGCATATGCTATGGATGGTAAAATCGCAATCAAAGCAAGGAACATAGATCCCGGCAATGTAATACGAGATACCAACGAGTCAATATACTCGGCAGTCTCATCTCCCGGGCGAACACCAGGGATAAATCCTCCACTGCGCTTTAAATCATCAGCCATTTTACGTGGGTTGATCATAATAGCAGTGTAGAAGTACGTAAATACGATAATCAAAAGCGCCAACAATGCATTGTAAGGTACACCATGTGTATCTCCCAAAGCATATTGAATCATTCCACCTTCTTTTTGCTGGGAGAAAATCATCACAGGAATAGTCATAATTGCCTGAGCGAAAATGATCGGCATTACACCGGATGCATTTACTTTCAAAGGCAAATAGTTTCTTGCTCCCTGCTCGTCTACCGCTCTTGCACCAACAACTCTTTTTGCTGTATTTAAAGGAACCTTACGAACTCCCTGAACAACTAAAATTGTTCCTAGTACAATCAACATGAAGACAATGATCTCCAAAACAATCTTTAATGGAAAGTCTTTGTTAGCAGCCATTTCAGATAAGAAAGAAGATGGGAGTCTTGACAAGATACCTACAGTAATCAACAAGGAGATCCCGTTTCCAATTCCTTTATCTGTAATGCGTTCACCTAACCATACAGCAAACATTGAACCGGCAACCATACAAGACACTGCTGTTGTCCACCATAGCATGGATTGATCAGCAGGTAATGCACCTTGGATACTAGAAGCATACAATGAAATATAACTTGGTGCCTGAACAGCACAAATTATAATTGTCAGTATACGTGTATACGTATTGATTTGTTTTCGACCAGATTCTCCTTCATTCTGCATTTTCTGAACAGCAGGAACTGCCATCCCCAATAACTGCATAATGATCGATGCACTAATGTAAGGCATGATACCAAGTGCCATAATAGACACGTTGGTGAATCCTCCTCCGGAGAACATCGATAGTAGAGATTCTAGTACATTGTCGCCTCCTTTGCGGGATGCATTCGCCAATACAGCGTCAGCATTCACACCGGGCAACATGATAAACGATCCGATACGGTACACAAGAATTAAGAAAAGCGTCAATAAGATACGCTTTCTTAACTCTTCTACTTTCCAGATGTTTTTTATGTTTTGTATAAACCGTTTCATAAAAAAAATGTCGGCAAAGTTAATTAGATTTCTGAAATACTACCACCTTGAGCTTCAATTCCTGCTTTTGCAGAAGAAGAAAACTTGTGAGCACTAATGGTTACTTTTGATTTAAGCTCTCCACGACCAAGGATTTTCACCAGGTCATTGCGAGATACCAAACCGTTTTCACGTAGTACTTCGATAGTAATATCAGTTACATTTTTTCTTTCAACCAAAGATTGAATCGCATCCAAATTGATTGCTTTGTATTCAACTCTGTTGATATTTTTGAATCCGAATTTAGGAACACGTCGTTGTAACGGCATTTGTCCCCCTTCGAAACCAACTTTCTTAGAATAACCGGAACGAGATTTCGCTCCTTTGTGTCCGCGTGTAGCAGTACCACCACCACCAGAACCGTGTCCACGACCGATTCTCTTGTCAGATAGAACGGATCCTTTCGCAGGTGTTAAATTATTTAAATTCATGGATAATTCGTTTTAAAGTATTAATCTACAACTTGTACCAAATGCCCAACTTTCTTGATCATGCCAAGGATTTGTGGAGTTGCTTCTTTCTCAATTACCTGGTTCAAACGGCGAAATCCTAACGCCACGATCGTTGCTTTTTGATCATGCGGAGTTTTGATAGCACTGCGAACTTGTTTGATTTTAATTGTTGCCATACTATTTTTTATTAACCGTTAAACACTTTGTCCATACTAATTCCTCGTTGACGAGCAACAGCTGCTGCATCGCGCATAGACGCCAATGCATTGATAGTTGCTTTAACAACGTTATGTGGATTGGATGATCCTTGAGATTTTGCCAATACATTGTGGATACCTACAGATTCTAAAACTGCACGCATCGCACCACCAGCGATAACTCCTGTACCATTTGTAGCAGGTTTCAATAAAACTTCTGCTCCACCGAATTTTCCTTTTTGAGCGTGAGGAACTGTACCTTTCAGGATCGGAACTTTAATAAGGTTCTTTTTCGCATCGTCGATTCCTTTTGTAATCGCTTCTGTTACTTCTTTTGCCTTACCAAGACCGTGACCTACGATACCGTTTTCATCCCCAACAACTACAATAGCTGAAAAACTGAATGTACGACCACCTTTTGTTACTTTGGTCACACGGTTCACAGCTACCAATTTATCTTTAAGCTCAATATCTGAGGCTTTTACTCTATTTCCTATAATTGCTGCCATGATGATTAAAATTTAAGTCCTCCTTCTCTAGCTGAATCAGCCAATGATTTAACACGACCGTGGTACAAGTACCCGTTACGATCGAACACAACTGACTCTACACCAGCTTTAACTGCTTTATCAGCGATCTCTTTACCTACAACAGCTGCCTGATCAGATTTGCTTTTCTTATCAGTTGCTTTGTTTTTGTATGAAGATGCAGCCGCAAGTGTAATGCCTTTCGTATCATCGATCAACTGAGCATAAATTTGCTTGTTTGAACGGAATACAGATAGACGAGGCACCGAAGTTGTACCAGAAATTTTCTTTCTGATTCTTCTCTTAATTTTTGCTCTTCTGTTTACTTTACTAAATGCCATAACTTCTAAAATTATTTTTTACCTGCAGATTTACCAGCTTTTCTTCTAATCTCTTCGCCCATGAAGCGAATACCTTTTCCTTTATACGGTTCTGGTTTACGAAGGGAACGAATTTTGGCAGCAGCCTGGCCCAAAAGTTGCTTGTCGTGTGACTCTAAAGTCACAACCGGAGCTTTACCTTTTTGAGTATCTGCAGATACCTTAATTTCTTTCGGGAACTCGATCATAATCGGGTGAGAGTAACCTAATGCTAATTCCAACAACTGACCAGTTGCTGTAGCACGGTAACCTACTCCGATTACTTCCAATTCCTTCTTGTACCCTTCGGATACACCAACAACCATGTTCTGAATCAACGCGCGGTATAAACCGTGCTTAGAACGATGGTCCGGCGCATCAGACGCGCGGCTTAAAGTGATCACGGAACCTTCGATAGTCAAAGAAACAGCGTTTGAATCAAACAACTGCTCTAATGTACCTTGCTTTCCTTTTACGGAAATAACTGATCCGTCCACCTTTACTTCAACTCCACTCGGGATTGTTACTGGGGATTTACCTATCCTTGACATTATTTATTTTAATTACGAATTACGAAAACGAGCGCAAAAATACAACAATAAAAGATACGAGTCAATACCCATATCTTTTTGCTTGCCTAGCGCTCAGAAATCTGCATTCTAGTTTCTACTTAATTGATAATTGAAAATGAAAAATGACAAGGCTTTCTTCTCAATTCTCCATTTTCAATTTTGCATTTTAATATACGTAGCAAAGAACTTCTCCGCCCACGTTTTCTTTTCTTGCTTCTTTGTCAGTGATCACCCCTCTTGAAGTGGAAACGATAGCGATTCCCAAACCATTCAATACACGTGGCATTTCTGTCGCGCTTGAGTACTTACGAAGACCTGGACGAGACGCACGGTCTATCTTGGTAATCGCCGGAACTTTTGTTGATTGGTTATACTTCAATGCGATTTTAATCACACCTTGTTTTCCATCTTCTTCGAATTTGTAATTCGCGATGTAACCTTGATCAAACAAGATTGCTGTAATAGCTTTTTTCGTTTTTGAAGCCGGAATTTCTACCGTTTTCAAACGAGCCATATTCGCATTACGAATTCGTGTTAGATAATCTGCAATAGGATCTGAATACATGTCCTTTTCTTTTATTAATTACTCGGTAGAGTTTCAATCCCGATAACCTTTATCGGGAGACTTTTACCAACTTGCTTTTTTAACTCCCGGGATTTTACCAGCCAATGCCATTTCACGGAAAGTAACACGTGAAACACCGAACTGACGCATATAACCACGAGGACGACCAGTCAACCCACAACGATTGTGTACACGAACCTTAGATGAGTTCGCAGGCAATTGTTGTAATGCATCCCAATCTCCGGCAGCTTTCAACTCAGCTCTTTTAGCTGCGTATTTTGCTACCATTTTTTCTCTTTTGCGCTCACGCGCTTTCATTGATTCCTTAGCCATCTTCTTATTTTTTAATGAAAGGGAATCCGAATGCATCAAGCAATGCTCTTCCTTCTTCGTCGCTTTCAGCTGATGTAACAAAAGTGATATCCATTCCTAAAATCTTGCTTACCTTATCGATATCGATTTCAGGGAAAATGATATGCTCTTTAACTCCTAAATTGAAGTTACCTCGTCCGTCAAATCCTTTTGGATTAACTCCACGGAAATCACGAGTACGTGGTAAAGCTACAGCAATAAAACGATCTAAGAAATCGTACATTTTATCACCACGCAAAGTCACTTTAGTACCAATTGGCATTCCTTTACGTAATTTAAAGTTCGATACGTCTTTTTTAGACATCGTAGCTACTGCTCTTTGACCTGCGATACGAGATACATCTGCAATCGCATTGTCAACAACTTTCTTATCAGCAACCGCATCACCCAATCCCTGGCTGATTACGATCTTTTGTAACTTAGGTACACGCATAATGGTTTTGTACCCAAATTTCTCAGTAAGTGCAGGAATAATTTCCTCTCTGTACTGTTTTTTTAATCTTGGTGAATAACTCATTACTTGATCTCCTCTCCTGATTTTTTAGAATAACGAACTAATTTACCTTTCGCATTTTCCTTACGTCCGATGCGGCTAGCTTGTCCTTTAACAACCACCATTAAGTTGGAAATATGAATAGTTCCTTCTTTTTCGACGATCCCGCCTTGTGGCTCGGACGCACTTGGTTTCGTGTGGCGTTTCACCATGTTCACTCCACCAACGGTAGCACGTTCTTTGTTTCTGTCAATAGTCAATACTGTTCCTTCTTGACCTCTAGACTCACCGCTCAATACTTTAACAGTGTCGCCTACTTTGATGTGTAATTTCTTTTGCATGACTTCACTGATTAAAGTACTTCGGGAGCAAGTGAAACAATTTTCATGTAATTGTTTTCACGAAGCTCACGAGCTACTGGTCCAAAAATACGGGTTCCTCTCATCTCCCCCGCCTGATTCAAGATAACGCAAGCGTTATCATCGAAACGAATGTAAGAACCGTCTGGTCGGCGAACCTCCTTACGTGTTCTTACAACAACCGCCTTGGCAACCGATCCTTTTTTTACGGCTCCAGAGGGCATTGCGCTCTTAACAGCTACGACGATTTTATCTCCTACAGAAGCATAACGACGTTTTGTACCGCCTAATACGCGGATACATAACACCTCTTTTGCTCCGGAGTTATCGGCAACTGCAAGTCTTGATTCTTGTTGTATCATTGCAACTAATTATTATTTAGCTCTTTCTAAAATTTCTACTAATCTCCAATTCTTGTTTTTAGACAAGGGACGAGTCTCCATGATCTTAACGGTGTCACCAATGTTACAGTCGTTATTTTCATCGTGGGCCACAAATTTAGTAGTTTTTTTGACGAACTTACCATATTTCGGGTGTTTTACTTTTCTTTCTACAGAAACTACGATAGATTTTTCCATCTTATCGCTGGTAACAGTCCCGATACGTTCTTTTCTTAAATTACGCTTTTCCATTTCAAGCTTCTTTAACGAATCAAGCATTATGCTTGATTCTCACGTTTTGTTAATTCAGTATTCAAACGTGCAATTGCCTTGCGGTTGTTACGAATTACGATCGGGTTCTCCAATGGAGTAACTTTATGTCCGATTTTCATTTTCCCTAACGCTTCTGTTGCACTTGCGATTTGTTTCTTCAAATCTTCAACTGAAAGTTTACTTAAATCTTCCTTTTTCATGCTTCAATTATTTTCCTGGTATAACATAATCGTTACGCACGATAAACTTACATTTCACTGGAAGTTTCTGAGCTGCTAAACGAAGTGCTTCCTTAGCAACTTCATAAGGTACTCCGTCTGCCTCGAACATAATACGACCTGGTCTAACAACTGCCACCCAGTGACTAGGAGCTCCCTTACCTTTACCCATACGAACCTCTGCAGGCTTCGATGTGATCGGTTTGTCAGGGAAGATACGGATCCACACCTTACCTTCACGCTTCATGTAACGCGTAACTGCGATACGGGAAGCTTCGATCTGGCGTGATGTAATCCATCCTGGCTCCAATGTTTTTAGTCCAAAAGATCCGAATGCAATTGTGCTTCCGCGTTGTGCTTCACCACGATTACGACCTTTTTGAACTCTTCTAAATTTGGTTCTCTTTGGAGATAACATCTTCTGAAAATTTTAATGTGTTTTTACTTCTTTTTACGGTTGTTTCCACCTTTTCCACCTGCCGGACGACGGTTTCCTCTGTCGCGGTCTCCAGATGGCGCACCACCTTTCGCTCCTTGAGCAGCCATTCCAACATTTGGAGAAAGATCACGACGACCGTAAACTTCACCTTTGCAGATCCATACTTTGATCCCGATCAAACCGTAAGTAGTCAATGCCTCACCTACTGCATAATCGATATCAGCTCTGAACGTATGTAACGGAGTACGTCCATCTTTGTACATTTCTGAACGAGCCATTTCAGCTCCATTCAAACGACCTGAAATTTTCACTTTGATCCCTTCAGCACCCATTCTCATGGTTGAACCGATAGACATCTTGATTGCGCGACGAAATGAAATACGAGCTTCGATTTGACGAGCGATTCCATCAGCTACCAAGCGAGCATCCAATTCAGGACGTTTCACTTCGAAGATATTGATCTGAATCTCTTTTTTCGTCAATTTCTTTAACTCTTCTTTCAGTTTGTCTACTTCTTGACCACCTTTACCGATAATCACACCCGGACGAGCCGTGTTGATTGTTACAGTAACGAGCTTGAGGGTACGCTCGATGATGATTTTCGAAATACTTGCTCTGGATAAACGAGCGTGCAGATACTTACGAATTTTATCGTCTTCAACGATTTTGTCTTTGTAATTATCTCCACCGTACCAGTTAGATTCCCATCCGTGGATGAAACCTAGTCTATTACCAATTGGATTCGTCTTTTGTCCCATTTCCTTTACAATTATTTAGAACCATCAACAACGATAGTCACGTGGTTTGATCTTTTACGAACTCGGTAAGCTCTACCTTGAGGTGCAGTTTGAATACGCTTCAACATACCAGCACTACCTACTTCAATAGATTTCACCACTAATTTTTCATCCTCAATGCTCTTACCTTCGTTTTTAGCTTCCCAGTTAGCAATTGCTGAACGCAATAACTTGGATAAACTTAACGATGCGTCTTTCGCATTGTGTTGCAATATGTTTAGAGCTTTGTTTACTTCTAATCCACGTACAAGATCTGCAACTAATCTCATTTTACGAGGTGAAATCGGAGAATCGTTCAACTTAGCAAAAGCTATTGACTTATTCTCTTCTTTGATCTGATCAGCTCTTAATTTCTTTCTAGCGCCCATGTCACTTGAATTTTACTATCTTTTTTTATCCTTTTTGTTAGCACCATGCCCACGGAAGTTACGTGTAGGAGAAAATTCCCCTAACTTGTGACCAACCATGTTTTCTGTTACAAACACAGGAATAAACTTATTCCCGTTATGCACTGCAAACGTCAACCCAACCATGTCAGGTGTGATTGTAGAAGCGCGAGACCAAGTCTTGATTACTGCCTTGCTTCCGCTTTCTTGTGCTGCATCCACTCTTTTTGTCAACTTATAGTGTACAAAAGGTGGTTTTTTCAACGAACGACTCATACCTTATTTCTTTCTTCTCTCGATGATAAACTTATCTGAATACTTCTTTTTCGAACGCGTCTTGTATCCTTTAGCAGGCATACCGTTACGAGAACGAGGGTGACCACCGGCGTTACGCCCTTCACCACCACCCATCGGGTGATCTACCGGGTTCATCACAACACCACGTACACGTGGACGACGACCCAACCAGCGTGAGCGACCAGCTTTACCAGAAACTACTAATGAATGTTCTCCATTCGATACAGCTCCGATTGTAGCCATACAAGTAGTCAAAATCATACGAGTCTCACCAGAAGGCAATTTGATAATCGCAAAGCGACCATCACGAGCGTTCAATTGAGCATATGTTCCTGCTCCACGAGCAATTGCTCCACCTTTTCCAGGTTGCAACTCAATGTTATGGATCACAGATCCAAGAGGAACATCGGATAAAAATAATGCGTTTCCAACATTTGGAGCGGCACCTGCACCAGAGACAACAGTATCACCTACTTTCAATCCTTCAGGAGCAACGATATAACGTTTCTCTCCATCCACATAATAAAGCAATGCGATACGAGCAGTTCTGTTTGGATCGTATTCAATTGTCTTAACTACCGCAGGCACTCCGTGCTTCTCGCGTTTAAAGTCAATAATACGATACTTTTGCTTGTGTCCACCACCGATGTAGCGCATGGTCATACGACCATCATTGTTACGACCACCAGACTTGCTTTTCTTCGCAACTAAGCTCTTTTCAGGAACGTTCGTTGTTACTTCAGCATAAGTACTGTTGATCTTGTGTCTTTGCCCTGGAGTAATAGGCTGAAATTTTCTAAGACCCATCAGTTTTTACTTAAAAATTATTAAACAAATCAATCGTTTCTCCTTCGGCAACAGTTACGATGGCTTTTTTCCATACGCGACTTTTTTGCTCAACGACACCTCTATTCGTAAATTTCGTAGAGGATTTTCCACCGCCATAAGTGAGTGTGCGTACATTCACAACGTGAACTCCGTACATCTTTTCGACAGCGCTTTTAATTTCCAATTTATTCGCCTTGCGATCTACTTCGAAAGCGAAGCTACCGTTATCATTAGCGGCAGTTGCTTTTTCAGTAATGATTGGCTTTTTGATAATTGTGCTCATCATCAATTAGTTTAGAATCTTTTCGATTACTTCGATTGAACTTTCTGTTAATACAACTTTCTTCGCGTTCAACACATCGTATGTGTTAACGGAATCAGCAGATACAACTTTAACGCGTTGTAAGTTACGTGAAGACAAGTAAACATTGTCGTTACCAGCTCCAACGATCATCAACACCTTCTCGTTTAACAAGTTCAAGTTCGATAACATCGATTTGAATTCTGCTGTTTTTGGTGTTGCAATAGCTACATCTTCCACAACTAAAATTGAATCCAATTTTGCTTTATAAGCGAACGCAGATTTACGTGCCAAACGCTTTAACTTGATATTCAACTTGAAGTGGTAGTTACGAGGGCGTGGTCCGAAAATACGTCCACCACCTACACGTGTACCAGATTTAACACTACCAGCACGAGCACCACCCGTACCTTTTTGTTTTTTCAGTTTTCTGGTAGATCCAGCGATCTCAGCTCTTTCTTTAGATTTGTGCGTTCCTTGACGACGATTCGCCAAATGTTGCTTAACATCTAAATAAATTGCGTGATCGTTTGGTTCGATTCCAAAAATTCCATCCGACAAGGTTACCTTTTTGGAAGTAGCCTTTCCTTTGCTATCAATTACTTTTACTTCCATTATTTCTGAATTGTTACGGTTGAACCTTTAGGTCCCGGAATAGAACCCTTAACTACGATTAAATTTTTGTCAGCCAAAATACGCAATACTTCCAAGTTCTCTACAGTTACGCGTTTGTTACCCATTTGTCCAGCCATGCGCATTCCTTTGAATACACGTGCCGGATATGAACAAGCACCAATTGAACCCGGAGCACGTAAACGGTTATGCTGACCGTGTGTTGATTGACCAACTCCACCGAAACCATGACGTTTTACAACCCCTTGGAAACCTTTACCTTTAGATGTTCCAGCAATTCCAACAAATTCTCCTTCTTCGAACATTGTTGCGTCAACAACATCTCCAAGGTTAAGTCCGTCAAAGCCTTTAAACTCCACCAATTTAGATTTTGGTGTCGTGTTTGCTTTTTTAAAGTGACCTTTCAATGCATTTGGAGTGTTTCTTTCTTTACGCTCTCCAAATCCTAATTGAACTGCCTCGTACCCATCTCGATCTTGTGTTTTAACCTGAGTCACTACACAAGGACCAGCTTCTATTACTGTGCATGGTGTTGCCTTACCCTCGACACTGTAGATGCTAGTCATCCCGATTTTTTTACCAATAATTCCAGGCATACTTTACTAATTATAAATTATAAATTATTAAAGTGATGTAAATCTCAATGTTGGGGCGAAAAATTTCTCGCCCCAACTGAGTATTTCATCACACTTTAATTTCTACATCAACTCCAGAAGGAAGTTCTAATCTCATTAACGCATCAACAGTCTTGGAAGAAGAACTGTAGATATCCAACAAACGTTTGTAAGAACACAATTCGAATTGCTCACGCGCTTTTTTGTTAACGTGTGGTGAACGCAATACCGTGTAAATACGTTTGTGAGTTGGAAGTGGAATTGGACCACTAACTACTGCTCCTGTTGCTTTAACCGTTTTAACGATTTTTTCCGCCGATTTGTCAACCAAGTTGTGATCGTACGACTTTAATTTAATTCTAATTTTTTGGCTCATTACTCGTTTGTATTAAGCGGAAACTTTTCCGTTGATTTTAGCTATAACCTCTTCTGCAACGTTCTTAGGAGCTTCTGCGTAATGCGAGAATTCCATTGAAGATGTTGCACGTCCTGAAGACAACGTACGCAATTGTGTTACGTATCCGAACATTTCAGACAAAGGAACGTCAGCCTTAACAACTTTACCTCCTGCTTTGTCATCCATACCTTTCATCATACCACGACGACGGTTCAAGTCACCTACGATGTCACCCATGTTTTCTTCCGGACAAATCACTTCTAATTTCATGATTGGCTCCAACAAGATTGGTTTACAGTTCTTAAGTGCATGACGGTAAGCCATTTTAGCAGCCATCTCGAACGACAATGAATCTGAATCGACCGCGTGGAATGAACCATCAATCAACTCTACTTTCATTGCTTCAACAGGGAATCCAGCTAAAACTCCATTCTTCATAGATTCTTTGAAACCTTTCTCAACAGAAGGGATAAATTCACGAGGAATGTTACCACCTTTAATGCTGTTCACGAATTCCAAACCAACTTTTTCGATATCCGTTTGCGGAGAAATTTTAACCAAAATGTCCGCGAATTTACCACGTCCACCAGATTGTTTTTTGTACTGCTCACGGTGTTCAACAGGAACTGTAATATCCTCACGGTATGTTACTTGAGGAGCTCCCTGGTTTACTTCAACCTTAAACTCACGACGTAAGCGGTCAACGATAATATCCAAGTGTAACTCACCCATTCCTGAGATAATTGTCTGTCCTGACTCCTCGTCTGTGTTCACACGGAACGTCGGATCCTCTTCAGCCAATTTATTCAATCCATTTGATAAACGGTCAGCATCTGCCTGAGTTTTAGGCTCAATTGCAATACCGATAACCGGATCAGGGAAATTCATAGATTCCAATACGATCGGATGCCCTTCAGCACACAATGTATCTCCTGTACGAATATCTTTAAATCCAACTACTGCACCGATATCTCCAGCACCTAGTTCATCAATTTGATTTTGCTTGTTAGCGTGCATCTGGAAGATACGAGAGATACGCTCTTTGTTATTAGAACGAGTATTGTAAACGTAAGATCCAGCAGGTAATTTACCTGAGTAAGCACGGATAAAACACAAACGACCTACGAATGGGTCAGTTGCAATTTTAAACGCCAATGCAGCAAACGGAGCATCGTAAGACGGCAAACGAACTTCTTCTTCATCAGTCTTTGGGTTAGTTCCAACAATAGAACCGTTATCCAAAGGTGAAGGAAGAATTTCCATTACCATATCCAACATTGCTTGTACACCTTTGTTTTTGAAAGATGAACCACACATCATCGGAACTACTTTTCCTGAGATTGTAGCTGCACGTAATGCATTCAAAATCTCTCTTTCAGTCAATGAATTCTCATCTTCGAAGAATTTCTCCATCAAAGTTTCATCAAATTCAGCAACTGCTTCCAACAATTCGCTTCTAAGACGTCTTGCTTCGTCAACGATATCAGCAGGAATTTCAACTTCCTGGAAAGTCATTCCCTGGTCAGCCTCGTTCCAAACGATTCCTTTAAAGTTGATCAAGTCAACAACTCCTTTGAAGTTATCCTCGTCACCGATGTTAATTTGCAATGGCAAAGCGTGGCTACCCAACATTTCTTTTACCTGGTTACAAACATTCAGGAAGTCAGCTCCCTGACGGTCCATTTTGTTTACAAACCCGATACGCGGAACGTTGTAGTTATTTGCCAAACGCCAGTTTGTTTCAGATTGAGGCTCAACACCATCAACTGCTGAAAACAAGAAAACCAAACCATCCAATACACGTAACGAACGATTCACCTCAACTGTAAAGTCAACGTGTCCCGGGGTATCAATGATATTGATATGGTAATTATCTCCTCTATATTTCCAATTTACTGTTGTAGCAGCAGAAGTAATGGTAATACCACGCTCTTGCTCTTGCTCCATCCAGTCCATTGTAGCACCACCGTCGTGTACCTCACCAATTTTGTGGTTTACACCTGAGTAGTATAAAATACGTTCAGTAGTGGTAGTTTTCCCAGCATCAATGTGAGCTGCGATACCAATATTTCTTGTGTATTTAAGATCTCTTGCCATTTCTTAGAATCTAAAATGTGAAAACGCCTTGTTTGCTTCAGCCATTCGCAATGTATCTTCTTTCTTCTTGAAAGCAGCACCTTCTTCTTTCGAAGCAGCGATGATTTCTGAAGCAAGTTTACCTGCCATTGACTTCTCATTACGTTTACGAGCATAACCAATCAACCATTTCATAGCTAATGATTGCTTACGTCCTTCACGAACCGGAGTAGGGATCTGGAAAGTAGCTCCACCAACACGACGGGAACGAACCTCCACAGATGGAGTTACGTTTTCCAATGCTTTTTTGAACACTTCCAATCCTTCTTGATCTTCTAATTTCTTGTCTACGATTTCTAACGCATCGTAGAAAATTTTAAATGCCAAATTCTTTTTACCAGAATACATTAAGTTGTTAACGAATTTCGTTACTACAACGTCATTAAACTTTGGATCTGGGAGTATGGCTATCTTTTTCGCTTTTCTTCTTCTCATCTCTTCAAAGTTTTATTATTTCTTAGCTTTTGGACGTTTTGTTCCGTACTTAGAACGACGTTGTGAACGGCCTTCAACACCTGCAGTATCTTCCGCACCACGAACGATGTGGTAACGAACCCCCGGTAAATCTTTAACCCTTCCACCACGCACAAGAACCAAGGAGTGTTCTTGTAAGTTGTGACCTTCACCACCGATGTAAGCATTCACTTCTTTACCGTTGGTAAGACGAACACGCGCTACTTTACGCATTGCAGAGTTCGGCTTCTTAGGTGTAGTGGTGTACACACGTACACATACTCCTTTGCGCTGCGGACAAGAATCCAAAGCCGCTGACTTTGACTTCTTTACTACCGCAGTCCTTCCCTTTCGCACTAACTGTTGTATAGTTGGCATACAGTACTCAAATTTTGATAATTAATAAATATAGTTTTCCCCAAAGAACACACTTTGAGGGGTGCAAAGATAGATAGAAAAACTTACAATGCAAGAGTTTCGCTAAAAAAGTGCTGTTTTTGAACAAATTAATGTTGATGAAATAATATTGAGAAAACTTAAAATGAAAAAACGGCTCAAAAAAGCCGCCCACAATTTTTAATCATTTTTCTCTATCGTCTTCCTGAAAATTGAATCGGTTTGATGACTTGCTTACCATCCGAATTTTCAATATTCAGATAATAGGTTCCAGAAGGCAATTCCGATAAATCAATTTCCATTAAAGTCAGATTCGTTTTAAACTCCTTTAGTGTTGTTCCGGGCACATTGATTTCTATCTTTCCCTCAGAAGGATTCGGGAAAACAGAAAACCCGGCCTTTTTCATCGCAATAGCGTTTAATGAGCGCTATCTTAATCTTCTACTTTCTCTGATGTTCAGAAACCCATCGCTCGAGCGCAGAACTTTTAGTCACCAACAGAAAACCCAGAATTACTTTCAACAACGACAACAATGTGATCTTAGACGTAAACATCTCTAAATTCCCAAAAAACTCCGGTATACTTTGAGTCAAAGAGTAAATTCCAATAACTGCAATCGCAATCTGTAAAATTTTGCTACTTTCAATAGTTGCATCGATTCTCTTTTCTGGAATGGATTCTTCCAGGCGAAACCGCTGAATAACAAAATCTGTTCGGAGCAAAAACAGGTAAGCAAAAATCGCCTCGACAATAAAAACAACCAATCCGGCAGGACCTACATGATCCATATTAAATGCTGCCAAACCAAAAATGAGCATCATGATGGCGCTGTACGCAAAGTAAACTCCGAAGATTTTGATGATAATTGACCAAAGTGTGATTAGTTTCATGATTGAGGAAAGTGTTAAAAGTATGCCGGCAAAAATACGATTATCTCTTAAACTTGCTGTTAGTCACCAGACAAACATCAGAGAGCTGCGAAAAAAAAATCTTGCTTCATCCAAACAAAAAAGCAGCACCTTGATGCTGCTTTTTAATATTGTGTTCTATTTCTATTTAGTTCCGTTGGATTCTTTTGATTGTTACTTCATTGGTGTTGGTTGTGATCTTCAGCAGATACATTCCTGAATTCAATCCCGATAAATCCAGTTCTACTAATGTCAGATTCGGAGATTGAGTGATGCAACGTCTTCCGTAAGAATCAAAAACTTCAATATTCGAAACGGGTACATCCGATAATATATTCAGATTACCGGTAGTCGGATTCGGATAAATCGTTGTTTTTTCCATTGATAACTGATCCAAACCGAGGTAAGTATAATATTCACAATCCACATTTCCAGGATTGTATATCAGGGAATCATCCTGAAAACATAGCAATCTATACATAGCTCCTTCATATGAGGATTCTTGATCACACCAACCATAAGAAGGAAAGAAAATATGAGTAGGTGCAAAATCTGATGACATCATACCAAAACGCGAATTTACTAACCCTCCATGTCCTCTTGAATTCAGACTGGAATCACGTGTTTCATAGAACATGGCACTTTGTCCGTTCAAAAAACCGGAATACACGCTATCAATAAAGAGATAGGAACTGTCGTTGCATTCAGGCGGAGTACCAAAATCGGATAATTCCAATTGTCTGAACTGCCCCTGAACTGCTGTAAAATCATACAAAACAAAGAAAACATTGTCTTTCAAATACCAAACGGTATCCTGTTCGAAATAAATAAACTTGTATTCTGTATCAATTAAGTGCGTAAAACTTCCATTTGCGCCTGACAATTTAGAATGCAAGTCACATTTCAATTCCTTACAAACATGTCCCTGAATGATTGTATCTCCAATTGTCTCTATTCTTAAAGCCCCATTTTGCATGGTGTTAAAATACTCGTAATGCCAAACTGCATTTCCTTTAATCCAATTCGTTTGAGAAAAAGTTGAAAAATTGATGCAGACAAACAGGAATAGCAGGATCTTTTTCATAAGCAAGTAGTTAATATACAATCTTATGACGAAAAAAAACCTGAATGGTTGCAATCAAACCTGGTAACAAACGGCGTTGATGTTCATTCCGGCTCCAACAGAAGCAAACAGAACGATATCTCCTTCCGTGATTTTGTATCCGTTCATTTCTTCGCGTTTCACCATGCTCAAAAGCGTAGGAATAGTCGCAACCGAACTGTTTCCCAGTTTATGAATATTCATCGGCATCAAATGTTCGGGCATTTCAGCAATACCATACAATTTGAACAATTCGCGGACAATGGCTTCATCCAACTTTTCATTTGCCTGATGAATGAAGATCTTTTTCACATCCGTAATCGAAACACCTGCTTTATCCAAACAATCTTTCATCGCAAGCGGCACATTTCTGATTGCATACTCATATACTTTCCGCCCTTTCATTTTCACATAGCGAATTCGCGGATCGGATTCAGGAAAGTTTGATTTGCCGAGATTCAGATAAGTTACCTCATCTTCGCAATGGCTTTGTGCACTAAATGACAAGATTCCTGAATCGGAATTTTGCAGTTCGAGAATCGTTGCTCCTGCCCCATCCGAAAAGATCATACTGTCGCGATCATACGGATCCAATACACGGCTCAATGCTTCTGCTCCAATGATCAGACATTTCTTGGCCATGCCTGCCTGAATAAATGCATGCGCCTGAATCAATCCCTGCAACCAACCCGGACAACCAAATATCAGGTCATAAGCTACACAATTGGGGTTTTTGATTCCTAAATGATGTTTTACCCTGGAAGCAATGGAAGGAATCATATCCGTCTGAATGGTATGTTTGATAACATCTCCGAAATTATGTGCTACGATAATCTGATCAATTGTTTCACGATCACAAGCTGCATCCTGAATGGCATCTTCTGCAGCAATCGTTGCCATATCCGAACAATTCAAATCCGATGTTGCGTAGCGTCGTTCTTCAATTCCGGTAATGGATTCAAATTTTTGGGCAATGGCTTCAGGTTTCAGGTTGATTTTATTCTGATGCTCATCATAAAACTGATGAATCATGAAATCAGCATTCGTTTTAACAATAGACGGGATGTAGCGCCCGATACCTGTAATTACACTTTTCATTTTTAACTTAACTGTTAATTAACTAATTACAGGAGTTTTTTGGGGATATTGTTTTTCCTGTGGAGGAAGGGGCACTTAAACAAAGATAGAAACTATTCTATGCCGAATTCTTTTTTTAATCTTTTTTGTGGAAGGTTTTTATTAGCTATCCAATAGATCCTCTCTGAAGAATCGGTTTTCTTCAAATTGATAAATTGCTACTGGCTTCACAACACCGTCCACTTCCTTTCGTTCTATTGTTTTTCTGTATGAAGTCTTCAATTTTGAAGGAAGATAAAATGCCAATACGGAAGCAAGAACAATCGGAATGGTGAAAACATAATTTAATGGATCATTCGAAAAATTCTGATTGGTGATCGTTCGTATAATTGTAATCAACAATAGTGCGCCTGTGGAGAAATAAAGTTCCGTTTTACCCGCTAAAGCTCCATATATTCCAATTCCGGGAACGATGAATGCGATAAGAAGGGCAATTGACAAGATGCCCATATCCGTGCTGCCAAGTCCTGCTAAAGACAGACCTCTCAAAATAATTATAGCAGAGAGTAAACCAATGAAAGCATAATTCAAAACGTTCTGTTCTTTCAGCTTTTGACGCGATGGAATTTTTGCAATCAACTCCGCAAGATCATCTGAAGCCATTGATTTCGTTTCCCGCAGCTTATCAAATGTTTCCTGATGGGATTTCCCTTCCTTAAAGATCATTTGATAAGCTGCTTTTCTTAATTCGCGTTTGGTTAAGGTACTCATTGATGTTGTTTTTTTCAAATATACCAAACTCAATTTGTTGTGATGCAAAAATGACTCTGGAGTAAAACAATCGGATTTATAATTTAGAAAACCTCTTAACAAAGGAGGCACTATTTTCGCCCTGAAGATGAAGTAAATAAAATCCGGGTTGCAAAAAATCAATGTTTATCTGGTTGTTGATCACCGGAATCTTATCACGTAAAACGGCTCCGTTCAACTCACAAATACGAGCGGTGGATTGAGTCTTTAAGCCTTCGATGTTCAATACATCGGAGGCAGGATTTGGATAGATGGTAAGCGTTGGGACTGAAAGTTCAGTGGTACTTAAAAAGAATTCAGGAAACTGACCACACGCAACTCCATTATGTGAAACATAAAAGATATCTATCAAATAACTCCAATGCGATGGATCACCCGGTTGTTCAAATCCTCCATACGGGCCACCTGCGTGTGAATAGGCATAGTAATCAGAAATGTACGGTTCAAGACTACAAGAATCCATGTTATGAATGTGCATTCCGAAATGATACGCTTGCCCGGAATTATTTATGCATAAAGGAGAAGGAATGATCGTATCCATTGAATTGTAACACTCATTGGTGTCGCTATCCCAAAATTGCGTAACAGTATTTCCAAAAACATCATCCCAGATTTCCGGTGAATAGGGCGTGTTTAACTGTTTATGCATAAAGGTGAAAGTATCTATTGAATAACTTGGAGGAATAGTTCCGCCACTTCCATCCGGTAGTTCCGGAACATACAATTGTCTTTGAGCGGAATAGGTAACGGAATCACCTGTAACCGAAAGTTCCTTCGTAAGGATATGAATCATTTGATAACGCACGGTCATCATTCCTGAATTTGGGCCATCTGCTTTATTCTCCAAACCAAAGTAATCCCCAATACTGAAATCATACACCTCACTCCGCATTAATTGCGAAAAGCTTAATGGAGCCAACAAGAAAAGAATGGAGCTTAGTAAAAGATTTCTCACAGTATTCCGTTTAACTCATTGAATGTATGATTTTCTTTTGAAAGACGGAAATAAATCCGCTGTTTAAACACCTCCCTTCTTAGGAAGTTCTCATCTAATTTCATCCGGTTTAAATTCATCATTCCGTATAATCGCTTTCCATTCTAATAATGTAATTTTGTTCTATGAAGCATCTCCTATTTTTTCTCTTTGCAATTTCTGTTTCAACTGCATTCGGGCAACTTTACAAAGATTCAACTCAAACACTTGAGACCCGCGTAAATGATTTGCTAAACCGCATGACTTTGGAAGAAAAGTTCTGGCAGGTCTTCATGGTTCCCGCTGATCTGGATTCCAGCAATGCGCCTTTGTTTCAACACGGAATTTTCGGCATTCAACTCAGCGCTGCTGCTCAGGGAGATGCCGGCGGACAGCTTCTTTCTTACAACACTTCTGATAATGCCACTACTCTGGCCCGAAAAATCAACAATGCTCAACGCTTTTTTATAGAAAAGACCCGATTGGGAATTCCAATCATTCCTTTTGATGAAGCATTGCACGGTTTGGTGCGAAGCGATGCAACCAGTTTTCCGCAGTCGATTGCAATGGCTGCGACCTGGGACACCACATTAATCCGACAAGCAACCGGACACATTGCCAAAGAATGCAGTGTTCGCGGAATCAAACAAATTCTGTCGCCGGTTATCAATCTTGCTACTGATGTTCGTTGGGGACGCACAGAAGAAACGTATGGTGAAGATCCTTTTTTGACAACACAAATGGGATTGGCCTTCGTTCGTTCATTCGAATCGCAGGGAATTATCACTACTCCAAAACATTTCGTAGCAAATGTCGGTGACGGAGGCCGCGACAGTTATCCGATTCATTTAAGTGAGCGCTCATTAGAGGAAACGCATTTTGTTCCTTTCAAACAAGTGATCCAAACCGGAAATGCCCGTTCCCTTATGACGGCCTATAATTCATTGAACGGAACAGCCTGTTCTTCCAACAAATGGCTTCTGACAGAAAAACTGAAGAACGAATGGAAATTCACCAGTTTTGTCATTTCAGATGCAAACGCAGTTGGCGGCGAACTGGTATTACACCGAACAGCAAAAGATTATGCCGAAAGCGGCGCTCACGCCATCAATGCGGGAATGGATGTGATTTTTCAAACAGATGTCAATCATTCGTCCTTATTCTATCCTGCTTTCGCAAATGGCCTGGTCGACAGCAACCGTTTGAATGATGCTGTAGCACGCGTACTCCGGGCAAAATTTGAACTCGGATTGTTTGAGCATCCTTATATCTCAGAACAAATTGACGAACAAGCTCTTCACTCGGAAGGAAAAATGCTGGCGCGCAAGGTTGCCCGGGAATCGATTGTTCTATTGAAAAACGAGCAAAAAACGCTTCCACTTTCATACAATACAAAAACCATCGCCATTTTTGGAGCAGATGCCGTGGAAGCACGATTGGGCGGATACAGCGGGCCGGGTTATCAAAAAAAGAGAATCCTGAATGAAATTATTGAACATGCCGGAAAGAAAACAACCATTCTTTATTCTGAAGGTGCAAGCAGAAATTCGGACCTCTTTGAAACCATTGCAGCCAACCACCTGGCGTCAAACGGAAAACCGGGTTTAAAAGCGGCCTATTTCAACAATACGGCATTGAATGGCGAACCGGTTCATGAAACAAGAAACGAAGCAATCGATTTTCACTGGACTTTGTATTCTCCTCACGAAAAATTGAATGCAGATCATTACAGTGTGCGCTGGACCGGGGAATTAACGGCTCCGAAAAGCGGAGAATTTCAAATCGGGCTAGAGGGAAACGACGGCTTCCGTTTGTATCTCAATGACGAACTTCTGATCGACCGCTGGAACAAACAATCTTACCACGCCGATCTGATTGATTACAAATTCAAAAAAGGAGAAAAATATGCCATTCGCGTTGAGTTCCTTGAAACTCAGGGAGAAGGAAAGATCAAACTGATCTGGAATGCAACGATCGATACTGACTGGAAGAAAAAGATTGATGAAAGTGTCAAGCTTGCTAAAAAGGCTGATGTGGCAATCGTTGTAGCCGGAATTACAGAAGGGGAATTTCTCGACAGGGCATCATTGAAACTTCCCGGACATCAGGAAGAATTGATTCAAGCGCTGAATGCTACCGGAAAACCGGTTGTTGTATTGATCGTAGGAGGAAGCGCCGTTACGATGGAAAACTGGATGAATGAAACGGAAGCGATCGCAATGCTTTGGTATCCGGGACAAGAAGGCGGTCGGGCTGTTTCGGATTTCATTTTCGGTGAAGTGAATCCAAGCGGAAAATTGCCCATTACCTTTCCCATGAATGAAGCTCAGCTTCCCTTGGTTTACAACCATCAGCCAACCGGACGTGGAAACGATTACAATAATTTAAGTGGTCAACCACTCTTCCCCTTCGGATTTGGTTTGAGTTACACTCAATTTGAATATTCCGATATGCGCCTGGATCGTTCAAGCATTTCAGGAACCGAAAAAGCAAGTGTTCGATTCAAAATCAAAAACACCGGAAGACACGATGGTGACGAAGTCGTTCAGTTGTATATCAAAGATGTTCTGAGTTCAATTGTCCGGCCGGTTCAGGAACTGAAAGGGTTTCAACGTGTTCATCTGAGAGCCGGGGAAGAGAAAGAAGTTGTATTTGAAATCACTCCCGAATTACTGGAACAATTGAATGAGGAATTGAAGCCTATTGTAGAACCCGGAATTTTCCGGATTATGATCGGATCTTCCTCCAGAGATTTGCCTTTGAAGATTGATCTGGAAGTCAAATAACCCTCATTCCGCCTCAAAAGCGAAAGACCAGACAGGATTTCCGGATTTCGAACGGATGATCGATTCCGGAAGTTGAACAAAAACCTGTTCGTCACTGATTTTCCATTTTACCTTTTCTCCCGTCGGAAGATAAATCATCGTGGTTCCTTTCTTCGGAAGATGCACCGACCAGGAAACCGTTTTGGTTTTCAGGAATGATTCATTCGAAACAACCAAAGCATAGATTTTCTTTTTCTTCAGATTTTCAGTAAAGAAAACCGATTCTTCCTGATAGTAATCCAGTGAACGCGTTTCATAAATTGCTTCCTTGTTTGTATCCATCCACGCTCCGATTTCGAGCAAGCGCTGCTCTACATTTTCAGGAATCGTTCCGTCTGCTTTCGGGCCAACACCCAGCAACAGGTTTCCGCCCTTGGCAACCACTTCTACCAAGGTCCGGATAACTCTTTCCATCGACTTGATTTCATCATTCGGCACGTAGCCCCAATTCGTACAAAGCGGCATACATGTTTCCCACGGATTGTCGATACGTTTTTCTGGAATGGTATGCTCCGGAGTTTGGTAATTTTCATACGGTCCCTGAACTGTTCTGTCAACCACAATCATTCCCGGTTGGTGTGAACGTGCCATTCCCGCAATTTTCCCGATATTCAATTCCTGATCCCATTGCGGAATCGGTGCTCCCCACATCAAAACTTCCTCGTCAATCGTATTCATGGGTCTCACCCAGCCTCCATCCAACCACAAAATATCTACACCTCCATATCCGGTGACAATTTCCTGAATCTGATTGTAGGTAAAATTCTGGAACTGTTCCCAACGCCACGGATGCCTTCTGGTATCGTAGTTATTGTTGCGATTTGGCGTTGCGTACAAAGGCCACCAGTAATTTTCATTGTGCCAGTCGGGTTTTGAAAAATAAGCTCCGATCATGAATCCTTCTTTCCGGTAAGCATCAAACACATGTTTCAATACATCCGATTGAGGATTTGAAGCAAAAGGTCCGGCGGTGATCTTAAAATCCGTTTGTTTGGTATCGAACATACAAAATCCGTCGTGATGCTTGGTTGTAAAAACCAGGTACTTCATTCCTGCTTTCTTCGAAATATCCGCCCACTTTTCCGGATTAAACTTCACAGGATTCAATTCCTTACTCAAACCCCAATACCAACGTTTATACGCGTCATAATCTGACGTTGAATCTCTGGTAATCCAATCTTCAGAACAAATCGACCAGGATTCCACTATTCCGGGAACAGCATACAAACCCCAGTGAATAATCACACCGAATTTCTGATCCTGCCACTGCTCCAGTTTTTTCAATACCAAGGGATCCGTCGGTTTCTGGTAAGTGTTTGAAACCGGATGAATTCCATCGTTTTGTCCGAACAAGGAAACGGAAAGGAAAACAAATGCAGGGAAAAGGAATTTCTTCATGATCTTTTTCTTCGATTGAAGTCAAAAATAACAGGAATCTTCTTTTACGTTCCTATCTATCCCTGCGATTGCAGATTTTATTTTTCAATTTCTTAATTTATTCTTTGAAAGGTGAAATACCTAACAAAAGGTAGTTCTCGCTGTTAAATACCAAAAAGATCGTATTGCATACCAATTCTTCTTACTATAACCTTGTAGTACGATTGTAGATGCTTTATGACTATTTCAAAAAACTATTCGATACAATCTTCCAAACCGATAAACCACTCACTATTTCTTGAAACAAAAGAAGTACTAAGAGAACCGGATGAAATTTTCCTGCTGAACGTCCGGAACTCTTATCCCGGACTAGATCATGACGAACTCACTCTGAATCCTGCTTTTGGAACAGGAAAGCAGCACGCCTATTTTTTCCCGGGCGTTGCGGTTGAAATCACCCGAACAATTCTTAAAAATCCGCTGACGGCTGTCTTCAATTATGACAAAGCCACCATTGTACTTTCCTACCTGATTGACGGAGAACAGATCATTTCAGCAGACGATGAAGCAGCATCCTGTGTGTTGGAAACGATGGATACTTACTGGGGATATTTTCAAAAAGCCAGAGGAACAATCCATTTTCCTCCCGGTCAGAACTGGTTTGAAATCAAGTTTACGCTTTCCCTTCAATTTCTGATCAAGCATCAATTAATCCTTTTAGCCGAATATCAGCAGATTATTGACATGACTTCATACATCAATCCTGAAAAGTATTCCATCCTCAATGAGATTCTGCAGGATCAGCACATGGGAATATTCAAACGCATTTTCCTGGAAAGCAAAATCCTGGAATTGCTGATGCTTCATTTTGATCAAAAACAAAAGCCGCTTTGCTCCTCGGTTTCTTACAGATCGAATATTCTGAAACAATTACAGGAAGTACGATGTCTGATTCAGCAGCACCCGGATAAACATTGGACCATTAAAGAACTGGCAAGTAAAATCGGGCAAAATGAAAACACACTAAAACGCGAATTCAAACGCGTGTTTAAAATGACGATCTCTGTTTACGGAATGGAACAGCGCATTCGAAAGGCCAAAGAGTTTCTTCAATTCTCTCAGGACCCGATTTATCTCATTGCGGAAAAAGTAGGATACAAAAACGCAACGCATTTCACCTGTGCTTTCCGCAAACACACCGGGATTTCTCCAAGCCAGTTCAGAGATCAAAACTGATTCTCAGGGGAAGAACTTATTGAACGATTACCGGTGTTTCTATCTGTTTTTTCCTCTTCATCCACAAAAGTATTCTGTCCATTACCTTTTGAACCGAAAATGTCAGAACAGCATAGAAAATCATCAACAGAATAACGATCATTTCAGGCTGTTTCTGGTATCCGAAAAGGGCCATTCCCCAACAAATCAATACCCATTGAATGAAGTATAAACTCGTTACCCTGCTGCTCATGTAATAAACAACTCTTTTGAGTTTGTTGAACGGCATCGCTTTTACAGTGAAAAAAGCCAGACGAATCAGCAGTAAATTAAACCCAATCAAATAAATGCTTCCACCGGGTCCTAAATGATAGAAATCACCGAAATGGAAATCGAAATTCATCAATAGAAAGCCAATTCCAGCGATGAATAAAACCAATCCGACCGGCAGCATGGAATGAAACGCTCGAAGACTTCTTCCTTTCTCCACATACAAAGCCCCGAAGAACATCCCGACAAAAATAAAGGACATCCAGGGGCAAAGTGAAAAATAAATATGCCAGTTATTGCTGCAAAGCAAATCCAAAAAATAATCCGTCACAACATATCCTGTGTGCAGTCCCCTCAGAAAAATCGGTGAGATAATTACGACACCTGCAGCAATCAAATACACATATTTGTTTGAACAGAATTTCCGCATCAGTCCCATGATCAATAAAGCGTATCCGGCTAACTGCAAAATATCTCCGGTAGTTATCAAGTAAATGTATTGATCCGAATTCAGCGGAGAGTGCCAGCCGTAAGCCCGGATAAAATCTTCCGGCATCACATTCACCAGAACCGGAAGCACAAACTTCAGAAAATTCATGGTATATGCCGTCAACAGCAACAAAACTCCTCTTCGTATGGAGCGAAGCGCGCTGTTATTGCGGGAAACCATGAAAGAAACTCCCATCGTTATCAGAAACATTCCTGTTCCTTTACCGATAAAATGGATGATATTCCCCAACCAACCTTCCTGAACCGGAATGGTTCCGTTCATCCAGAGTGTATGAACCAGAATGACCATAAAAATGCTGATCCCTCTTGCAAAATCGATTCCCTCAATGCGGGTTGGCTGAGTTTTATTCATTTCTTAAACAGTTTCAGTTATTGCTGCATACAACGGATTCAAAAGGAAGCCCTCCGCTTTTAGACTTTCTATCGGATTGGACAAATCGAGCATGTTTTTGGTGTTACTCAATTGCAGCCTGTTCAGACAAACCCGTTTGAAAACTTCCCGGAAAAGATCCAGTCTTTTAAACTCAGAATCCAATTCCGGATGTGCTTTCTGGTAATTCAGGATACATTCGGAGACTTTGTTCCAAAACAACGTCGAAGGATAAGCACCATGCGCTTCGAGGATTGCTGTCAAAAAGCGGAAAAAACAATCAAATACATCTGTATAAATTGCAAGCACCTGCATTTCATCACTTGCTTTGGTTCGTACGCGTTCAACGGATGCATTCAATGGAAGTTCTTCATCGAACAACATAATCTCCTCGGTAATATCTTTCATCAACAAACCAACAGGAAGCCCTTCCTCCACAACAAGCAGGCAATTTTCTCCATGTGGCATAAAAACGAGATGATATTGATACAAACAGTGAATCAATGGCCGCAGGTAAACATTCAGATATGCTTCAATCCATTCATCGGCAGATTTTCCGGAACGCTGAATCAGCTGCATCAGAAATGATTGATTATTGGTATCCAGATGAAGTAAGGAAGCCATCGTAAAAGCCTTTTGTCCCGGTTTTAATTTTTCAGCCGGACTTTGTCTCCACAATGCTGCCAACATTTTATTATTCGGATGACGGTAACCCAACGGAGCATATACTTCGCTTTCATAGCCGATCGTAGCAAGCTCATCCAGCATTTGAAATCCACAAAGCTTCAATTCCGGATCGGCCTGCAAATAGTCCGTTATCCATTGGGTAATTGCAGGAGTACTTTTCATGTAATGAGCAGAAAGTCCTCTCAGAAAACCCATGTTCAAAATTGAAAGTGCTGTTTTGACATAATGCTTCTTCGAATCACTGGTATTGAAAAGCGTTCTGATAGATTGCTGAGGAGAATACTGATCACTGCTTTCTCCAAGATAAATCAAACGCCCCGAACATAAATCCGGGGTGTAAATCCTGCTGATCTTATTGTCCCACTGCCACGGATGAACAGGGATGTACCAGAACTCGTTTTCTTCCAACCCTCTATCGTGAAGCTGCCTGGAAAAAGCAGCCAGATCTTCTTCCGAAAGTTCGCGTTTTATAAAATCCACGTAGGATTCTGACACAGCTGTAAATGTGGTGAAATCTTTGTGCGCAGCAAGCCAAACCAAACGAAAGGATTCGGATGCTTCCGGTGAGTAATTGAAAAAATCCGAATTACCAAATCCGATGCGCCCGCTGTTCGCTATAAAACACGGATGCCCTTCTGTCATTGCATGTTCAATCTCCTGAAAATCGCGATCAACAAGCTCCGATACTGAGAACTTTTCGTGTTCTGACAAATAGGCTTTGCTTTGAAGCGTATTGGTAATTTCTTCCAGATACGTCGGTAAAAATTCATCCGGAATAGCTAATTCATGCTGAAATTCCTGAATAAACCGAAGCGCATCCAGCTTCGTCTCCCGACCATTCTCTATCCGGGAAATACTCAAAGAGTCCACATCCCAATGTTCAAGAGAGCGAATAATGGCATCAAAATAATAACTTACTCCATCAGCTACCTGCAAACGGTATTGACTTCCAAACGTATGCTCTTCCACTAATTCCGGTTCCAGAATCAATTCATGTGCCGTTTCACTGATGGCTTTTCTAATCAGATTCCGGTTGACTTTATTCCACGCCAAGGACGAAGGAAGGTATTCCGCTGTCTCCAAATCATTTATCGATTGAAGAGCAGCCTCGAAATCAAAGCGATTACAAATGGCAAGCCAGGCAGTTTTATGCGGAAATGAAATGTGTTTTTTATAGATGAATCCCGCTTTTTTGTTGAGTTTATGAATTTTATCATTTCTGACATCCGGTTCAACCACTACTCTTTTCGTTCCCGAATCCGAAAACAGGAATTCCATTACCGTTCGAAACACAAACCAGGAGAATCCGGGAATGTATTCCACCGGCGGAGCAAGCAAAATATGCATTCCCGTATCCCCTTTTTGAATATGTATGTGTTCATTCAGAAGGTCGTAAGCCGGATCGTACTGCTCTACTAAAAAAACAGGAATCCCGTTCCTTTCTCCGATGTATGCATTGTAATGTTCCGGAGATAAAAGCGCTTCGTAACACTCCAAAAACTCTTCTTTCGAGTAATGCTGCATTCCCCAGTATTCTGCATATGGTTGCGTCACCCACTCGTAGATGAATGAAGCATCATCCGCCAGATTTATCGGTCTGATGGTAAGTTCTCCGATTGTTTTTATTTTTTTAGAAAATAACGTCGTCATAACTATAAACTCTTAGTTTTCAACCGGAATAAATACCTGTTTAAATGCTGAAAGCGGATTTTCCAATTTTCCTGTAAATTGTAGTCGTGCAACCGGATCATCCAGATCAATCATTTGCCGGTTATTGTTTATCTGCAAGCGGTTCAGACAAGACAAAAGAAATTCGTCCGCAAAAAGATCGTATTGCTCAAACTTCTCTTTCAACTCCGGGAAACGCGATTGATAGCTTCTGATAGAATCGGCCAGCGTTTTCCAGAAAACACTTTCCGGAAAGCCCATTTGTTCATCGAGAATCGGAGTCATGAAACGGAAAAAATCATCGAAAACATCTATAAAAACGGAAAGCAGTTTCAGATCTTCCGGCACATCCGTTATCATTCGGTTCAATGCTTCCGGTAATACGGCCTCTTTATTCAAAATACATGCTTCTTCCGTGATGTCTTTCAGGAAAATATGCTTCGGAATATGGTTTTCCAATTTCAGAATAATGTTTTCTCCATGCGGCATAAAAACAAGATCATACTGATAAAAACAATGCAGCAAAGGAATCAGATACGCATCAAAATAAGCGCTCAGCCAGTTTTCAACACTCAATCCTGAAGCCAGAATCAACTCAGGAAGTAAGCCCCGGTCATTCTGGTCCACATGAACAAGCGCCGCCATGGTAAGAAGCTGCTCATTTTCGTTCAGGTCTTTCACCGGACTTTCTCTCCAAAGCGATGCCAGCATTTTGTTATAATCATTGTGCGGTCCAAACTCTTCGAAATAAGGATTTACGTAACTTACAGAGGCAACTTCACTCAACATTCGAAAACCGTTTTCTGCAAGGAAAGAATCGTTGTAAAGCAGGTTTTCCAGCCAAAGCGCCATCACCGGAGCCGTCCCCAGATAATAATGCGGCAACCCGCGCATAAAGCCCATATTCAGGATAGACAATGCGGATTTTGTATAAAACTTATGCGGATTCGAGGTGTTAAAAAGCGTTCGGATCGACTGCTGCGCCAAATACTGATCTTCACCATATCCCAGACAAATCAGATTTCCGGCTGCAAGTTCAGGAGTGTAAATGTGTACCAGTTTATTAAACCACTGCCAGGGATGAATCGGCAGAAAAAGATAATCCTTCGGATCCAACCCTTTACTTCGTATTATTTCATTGAAATAGCTGATCTCATGCTCACTCAACTCCTGAGTAATCACCTGATCATACGTTAATTCCTCCGAACCGCTAAACTTTACACGCGACACATTTCCTGCCAGCCATAAGAGTGAGAAAGAATTTCCTGCTTCCGGAGCGTAGGCACGATAATCTCCACTGTCGAAACCAATTCGTCCGTTGTTGGCTACAAAACACGGATGTCCTTCCGTCATGCTTTGCTCAATTGTCTGAAACGAAGCATGCACCAGTTCTTCAGCCGGTGGATTTCCCTTGGCTAATTTGTACATGCTGCCGTGAAGGGTGCTGATGATTTCTTCCAGATAAACCGGTAATTGCTTATCGGACAAACCCAATTGCTTCCGGAATTCTTTGATAAAAAGCACCGCATCCGGACTTTTCTCAACCCCCTTCTCAATCTTACGGATTGAATCGGGGCGAATCTGCAAATGATTGAGCAGCATTTGTTTTGCTGTGAATTGATAAGTGATTTCCGGGTCATCGCTCTGAACGATGTATTCATTCAGGATTCCGCTATTTGTTTGTAGAACAGGTTTTATCAATTGTTCGTGGCTAAACTCTGTCAATGCTTTTTTGATCAAAGCAATATTGGCCTTTTCCGAAAAATGCTGCTGAATATGTTTTGCAGCCGTTTGTGGAGACAAGGAGTTATCGATGGTATTCATGCTACTGCGTTTTTGAATAATTGTTGTTGAAATAATTTGTTGAAAATGTCTTCTTTCCAGATAAGCCAGTTGAGCGGTTTTATGCGGCAGCTCTACCACTTTTCCCAATCTGAAACCAATTCGTTCGCAAAGAGCAAACATTTTCTTGTTCCGGATATCGGGCTCAACCAGGATTCTTAGGGTAGATGCATCCGTGAAAAGAAATTTTGCAATGATTGTAAATACATGCCAGGTGAAATTGGGAACACGAACAGATACCGGAGCAACGATGATGTGTACTCCTCGGTCTCCGGACTGAACTTCGTAGTAATCCCGGATCAGATCAAAATCAGGATTGTAGCTTTCAAAAAGAAACAACGGATTCTGATTCCACTCACCGACATAAATCTCGTATTCCTGCTGTTCCGTCAAACGCTGATATTCCAGATACACTTCCTCGCGGGTGGTTTTTTGAAGTCCCCAGAAATAAGCATATTCCTGATTGGCCCACTGATGCAGAAAATCCGTATCCTTTTCCGGGTCAAATGGCCGGATCCTGATTTCTCCCAAGCCTTCTATTTTTGAATAAAGCGTTTTCATATCTTCACTTCTTTACCGATTGCATTCTTAAACCGGACGAAAAACACTAAAAACAGCGTCAATGTGAGTGCAAACCCCAAAGCTGCAAAAGGAAACGGTATCGAATAATCGACAAGGGAAACCAGAATTCCACTCATGGAAGAAGCTACCAGAACTCCGAAACTTTGAGCCAAATAAACCTTACTGTAATCCAGAGCATAGCGCTCCGGAGTGGTATTCTGGAATAAAAGCACGTCGAATTTGACCGTTGCCTGAAACAGCGCCCAGCCATAAATCATTCTTCCGCTTATCAGCGTCCATTCATTCGGAATTCCTTGCAGTACCAAACCGATCATTCCCAACATCAGCGCTGTTAGGAGTTGTTTGTTCAGAAGCAGCGGTTTTTCCGACTTCGCGTTATACCACAGGGCAATCAGGGCTATAAATCCCGGAATGGCATAAATACACCCTGAAATCAGGTTTGAATTGTAAACGGAAACACTTTCCCAGTATCTGGTAAAAAATGGCCGGATCAGGTAATCACTGAAATACAGGAGCATCGTAACCAATGCCAATTTCAAAAGAAAATAATTCAGGTGCGATTTTCCTTCACCAACCGAATCCTGTGTTTCTTTCTGCAGATTATCCAATTGAAAACGCTTGCTGCGCAAGAGGTAAAAACTCATTCCCATCTGGATAAAATCGCCCGCTGCCATTACCAGAAAAGCTTTTGCAGGATGTACAAATCCAACAACAAAACCACCGATCAATGCTCCCAGAATACTTCCCATGTGAACAATCACGGACAACAATCCGATCGTGTTGTGATGTTCCGTTTCAGGAACAACTTTCAACGTATAGGGATAAACCAAAAGATAACTTCCTTTGAAAAACACCATCACCAGCGAAACAACCCAGAACAACACCAGTGAATCGGTCCATAAACAATAGAGAGCCAGAATTCCGGCGCAAAACTGTGTGAAAATCAAGATCCAGAGTTCTGTAATCCATTTGGCAATAAAAGCCCAAAACGGAAACGCGATCATTACGACCAGACAAAGTGCTGAAAAATAATAACCAACATGCCTGCTGTCTTCAACCTGAAAGCGCAAAGCAAAGAAATGAGGATAAAACGGATGCAGCAGATAATCACTGACTACCGCAATGAAGGTCATTGAAACCAAAAAAGTTCTAAGACTCATGCTGCAGTTGTAAAGCATCTATAAAAACCTCTTCTTCTGCATTCACTTCGAATTGCTGGAATGCAATTTTCTTCTCCACAGCGTAGTATTCCCGTCCCAGAAGCTGATTGATGATGATTGAATTGCGGTAAGCAACCATCCCAAGATCCGGAGTCACAAATCCATGCGTATGCTGTTCCGCATTCTGAACAAAGATTTCATTTTCGTTTAAGTCAATCGTATAATCGCGCGAAACCGCGTAACGCCCTTTTTCATCCCAATTGATTCGGTCTTTGATTCCTTCAATAAAAGCCGGCTGTTGGTAATGATAACCGGTAGCAAGAATAACCTCATCCGTTTCATGACGGTAAAACTTGTTTTGTTCCTGCTGATGAAAAGTGAGTTCAAACACTCCGTCTTTTTCATTGATCTGATACAATTCGGAATTGGTGCGAAGACTTACTTTTAAATCCCCGTCGAGTTGTTTCGTATACAAGAGATTGAATATTTCGGCTATCAGATCCTGATTGATTCCTTTATAGAGATTCTTCTGATTTTTATTGAGTTTCTCACGTGTTTCATCCGGAAGATGATAGAAGTAATCCACGTACTCCGGAGAAGTCATTTCCAGTGTCAATTTGGTATATTCCATGGGGAAAAACCGGGCAGATCTCGTAATCCAATTCAACTCATAGTTGTAAGTATCCGAATCCTGAAGCAGATCGTAAAAAACTTCAGCAGCACTTTGTCCGCTACCAACAACCGTAATCCGTTTTTTACTTTGAATCCTGGTTTTGTGATGAAGGTAATGCGCATTATGAATCAGGCGGTCTTTCAGATCTCTGCAATTTTCAGGTATAAAAGGTGTTGTTCCTGTTCCCAACACGATTTTTTTTGTGCGAAAAACTTTCAACTCATTCGTAGAGACATTGCGCGTTTCAACGACATAGATGTTGTTTTGCTGATCAAATTCAATATGAGAAACTTCAATCCCGAAGCAGACATTCGGCAATTTTTGAATCACCCAATTGCAATATTGATTGTATTCTTTCCTCAGCAAGAGAAAATTCTCCCGGATGTAAAACGAATAGATTTTACCGGTTTCCTTCGCGTAATTCAGAAAGCTGAACGGATTCGTAGGATCTGCCAAAGTCACCAAATCTGCCAGAAACGGAATCTGAAGTGTGGTACTTTCAAGCATCATTCCCGGATGCCAGTCGAAGGTTTCTGCCCGATCAATAAAAAGTCCATTCAGTTCCTTGATCGGATTAGTAAGCGCTGCAAGTCCCAGATTGAATGGTCCGACACCAATTGCAATAAAGTCGTAAGAATTATTTTGTTCCATAAATCAGTTTTTTTGTTGGTATTCGAAGCCTTTTTGTTTGATAAGATCCAGGATTCCCAGAAGATGATCCGCCGAAGATTCCGGATTCAACAGTGTGAATTTCAGATACAATTTCCCATCCACGCGGGTGCTTGCAACAGAAGCCGCGCCTTCGTTAAACAGAGAACTGCGAATGAATTTATTTACCATATCCGGACAGTTTTCATCTTCCTGATTCTGAAAAACAAAGCGAAAAACCAGTGTCGATAACTCCGGCTCATGAATGAATTCCAGATTGGGATCGAGTTTCGCCCGATGATAGGTTTCCTGAATAATTTCATGTACTCTCAGTAAGTATTCACCCAGTTTCTTTTCTCCGACCACTTTCAGGGAAAGCCAAACTTTTAAGGCGTCAAAGCGGCGGGTTGTCTGAAGAGATTTCTCCACCAAATCAGGTGTCAGGTCATTTTTATTCTCCAACGGATTGAGATAATCCGCATAGTAAGAAACGTACTTGAAGCATTCCGGTTTTTTGAGCAGGAAAGCGCTTGCACAAAGCGGTTGGAACAACGACTTATGAAAATCTACCGTTAAGGAATCGGCATATTCCATCCCTTCGAATTTGGATTCAAATTGATCAGCCAGTGCGAAAAAGCCTCCGTATGCCCCGTCAACATGAAGCCAAAGCTCATTTTCTCCTGTTATCTCTGCAATACTCTTCAACGGATCAAAACTTCCAAAGTCAGTTGTTCCCAATGTAGCTACCACAGCTACCGGAATATTCCCCTGAGACTTTTCGAATTCAATGGCGTTTTTAAGCTCCTGAACATCCATTCGAAAACGATCATCCGTTTTAACCGGAACGATCGATTCATACCCCATTCCAAGCAAAGCAGCATTTTTACGGAAACTGTAATGTGCTTTCTCCGAACAAAAAACGCGAAACTTGGAAATTTCAGGATTCCAGCCTTTTTCTTTTGCATTCCAATTGAATTTTGTCAACGCATAATGATCCCGGATCATCAGCAAAGCCATTAAATTAGATTGGGTTCCGCCGGTAGTAAAAATTCCGTCAAAATCGGCTTTCATGCCCAAAGTAGCCCCTGTCCATTGAATGACTTCTTTCTCGATATAAACTCCTGTTGTAGCCTGATCCCAGGTTTCAATTGCAGTATTTACAGATCCGGAAATGACATCACCAACCAAAGCCGGCAGCAAAACCGGACAATTTAAATGTGCTACGTAATTCGGATGATGATAAGCAACCGTATGATCCAGAAAAGACTCTTTCAAAACAGAAAGTGCCGTTTCCAGACTCACATTTTCATGAGGGTTCAATGCCAGCTCATTCTTAAGCGAATGGTAAAACTCTGCCGACTCCCCGCTGAGAAACTGTTCATTATTCAAAAATCCCAGAACCAGAGAAACTGCTTTTTCTATTTGCTCCCGGTATTCATCTCCCGAATCTCTGTTCAGAAAATTCGTTGTTTTAACATCCGTCCAATGTTGGAATAGTGTGTCAATCATCTTTGTTTGACTTAAAAGTATTATGCCGGCAAAGCTAGATTCACGATACGAGAACAAGCTGACGCAATCAGGAATAAAAATGACGCAATTTGTATCCTGAGGAAAACATCCGATCGGAATAATAAAGCAATGTTGCTATCTTTGTTCTTATGGATTATCTAAACGGATTAAACGAAAGTCAACGTGTTGCGGTAGAGAATTTTGAAGGGCCAACGATGGTTATTGCCGGAGCTGGTTCGGGAAAAACACGCGTTCTGACAATGCGTATTGCTTACATGATCGACCGGGGAGTAGACCCATTCAACATTCTGGCTTTGACCTTTACCAATAAAGCTGCGAAAGAAATGACTGAGCGGATCGCGTCGATTGTGGGTTCAAGTGAGGCTAAAAACATTACGATGGGAACTTTCCACTCCGTTTTCTCACGAATTCTCCGGATCAATGCGGACCGGTTGGGATATCCACAGAATTTTACCATTTACGATACACAAGATACCAAGAGCTTGCTGAAGGATATTATCAAGGAATTGAATCTGGATGATAAGATCTACAAACCAAGCATGGTTTACGGACGGATTTCTGCAGCGAAAAACAACCTGCTTTCTGCGGATGATTACGCCCGAAATCCTGAAATCATGGACGAAGACAAGAGCAGTCAGCGGCCTGATTTGGCAAGAATTTACAAAGCTTATTCCGTAAGATGTTTTAAAGCCGGAGCAATGGATTTTGATGACCTTTTGTTCCAAACCAATGTGCTCTTACGCGATTTTCCGGATGTACTTTCTTACTATCAGCATAAATTCAAATACATTTTGGTGGATGAGTACCAGGATACCAACTACGCTCAGTATTTGATTGTGAAGAAACTTGCGGCTGTTTATGAAAACATTTGTGTGGTTGGAGACGATGCGCAAAGTATCTATTCATTCCGCGGCGCAAACATTCAGAATATCCTCAATTTCCGGAACGATTATCCGGATTACAAACTCTACAAACTGGAGCAAAACTACCGAAGCACCCAAAGTATTGTTGAGGCGGCCAATAGTGTGATTTCAAAGAATAAGGAACAGATCAAGAAAAGTGTCTGGACGGATAATGACAAGGGAAACCCGATTCGTGTTATCCGCGCAATGACCGATAACGAAGAAGGTAAAATCATCGCCAATAAGATTTTTGATGTGAAACATCAGGAAAGCGGAGATTGGACGGATTTTGCTATTCTTTACAGAACAAACCGCCAATCGCGTGCATTTGAGGAAGCCTTGAGAAAGATGAATATTCCGTATAAAATTTACGGCGGACTTTCTTTCTATCAGCGCAAAGAAATCAAGGATATCTTATCCTATTTCCGTTTAACAGCCAATCAGAAAGACGAAGAGGCTCTTAAACGTGTGATCAATTATCCGAAAAGAGGAATCGGGAAAACATCCTGGGAAAATATCATCATTGCCGCAAACAACTACGATATTTCCATTTGGGAAGTGATCTCCGAATTTGGAAAATATCCGGTGTCAATTCCGGGTGCAACAAAACAGAAGATTTCCGAGTTCGTAATCATGATTCAAAGTTTCACTGCCCAGCTGAATTCTCAGAATGCTTATCAATTGGCTCAAACCATTGCAAAAAGCTCCGGGATTCTGAAGGAATTATATTCCGAAAAAGACAAAGGTCCGGAAGAAGTGGAACGCTACCAAAACATCGAGGAATTATTGGCTGCGATCAAGGAATTCACGGTTCAAAAAGGAGAAGACGAGCCCGCAACCTTATCCGACTTCATGATTGATGTAGCACTTTTGACAGATGCTGACAACGAAAAGGAAGAAGACAAAAACAAGATCAGTTTGATGACCATTCACTCCAGTAAAGGACTTGAATTCAAACACGTTTATTTGGTCGGATTGGAAGAAAACCTCTTTCCTTCACAACTTTCCATTAATTCCCGAACGGAATTGGAGGAAGAAAGACGCTTGTTTTATGTAGCCGTAACACGTGCGGAGAAAAATTGCACGATTTCATATGCAGCTTCCCGTTTCCAATGGGGAAATCTGATTACTTCCGAACCGAGCCGATTCATTTCAGAGATCGATCCGAATTATCTGAGTTTTGAAACAGCTTATGGTGCTCCGCAAGCCGGCGGACGTTCATTGAATTCCGGTCGAGGTGGCTTTGACAGACCTTTCACCGGCGGATTGAACAGAATGCCAGGAAATGCAGCTTCTTCTGCTCCAAAAAGCTTGAAAAGCATGTCTGAATTGAATTCAAAGAGCGGTACCGGTGATGCTAACATCGATATTAAAGTGGGCTACAACGTAGAACACGAACGATTCGGGAAAGGAAAAGTAACCAAACTGGAAGGAAGCGGAGTTGATCGAAAAGCTACAATCTTCTTTCCCCATGCAGGAGCGAAGACACTGCTTCTCAAATTTGCCAAACTAACAGTTATTGATATTGACTAAAACAAAAAGCCGGAGCGAAAATTTCACCCCGGCTTTTTTTGTTCCTTTGTAAGGAAGAATCTACCAATAGAACATTCCGGTAATAATCTGATCTCCGAAAGGCTGACCTTCCAATTTCTTTTTTAATTCCGCAATCAGTTCCGCTTCGGTATATTGCTTTCCTTTTTTCTTTGGTTGTGCAATTTGTTCCGGAGTCGGAGCAATAATATCTACCTTTTTAGCGAAATAAACGATACTTCCGTCTTCAGTAGCCAATCCGAGAACAGCTCCCGGTAAGCCCTGAATATTCTCAGGTCCTACAGTCGGAATAATATCCGTTGTATACCAGGCATAAATGCGGGTGGTATCATTCTTTTGCCAGATTACACGAGTACATTCATATCCTGCAATTTTCCGGGTTTTATCCGTGATTTTCCAGCGATGTTTTACCAGAGAATCACCAACAGTCATTGAATTTCCCATCATATCCATGTATACAAAACGTTGTCCTTTTGTAAACAAGTTGTAGACGGTGTTTTTCATCGTTAACCAACTCTGAGGATCCGGCTGTTCAGGAGTGATGTATGAAAACAACGATACACTATCATTGAAGTAAAGAGAAAACTCTTCGACTTTGATCTTGTTCTTCTCTCCTACAAACTGCCGCATACGGTCGTCTTCAAAGATCTTCCAAAGGTTCGTTCTTCGCTCGTAAGTAATCTTACCTTCACGGACCAATTGAGCTTGTGCGGTTCCTCCCAGAAACAATATTCCCAGAAGGATGATTATTCTAATACCAGCCATTCCCTTCATCTTCTTTTGTTTTATAGTTATTGAATCTAAGCGTTAATTTTGCCATGAAATAACGACGGATAATGTTTGTTCTCTGATCGACGATCACGTTGTTATTCACGGTACGGTAGTTACTGATGTTTTGATTCAGGATATCGTAAGCCTCAATTCCAAACAATAAGTTTCCTGTTTTCAGGAAAGATCTCTGAATAGAAGCATTCCAAATCACATAGTTAATGTTGTAACCGTTTGTTCGACCTGTATTGATGTTGTAAGTCGCATCCGATTTGATAACCAATCTGAACGGTAAAGTCCAATCAACCTGAGCTCTGAAATTATACGTTGTGTACGGTTGATTCGATGTTTGTTTTGTTAACGAGTTATACGGAATGTTGTAGTCTACTCCTCCACCGATTTCGAAACGCAGGGTATCACCATTGTAATTCAAAGACACATCTGATCCGATTCCGGTATTTCGCGTATCGTTATCCTGGAAGTTGATCTGGTTCATCGTAGAAGTAAAGTTTCCGTTTGCATTAACCTGCAAATTCAAATCTTTCACTTTCTTGATCGGAATTCCTGCTCCGGCCCAGTAATAAAGAAAATCAGAATTTTTCACATTAATGGCCTGAGAAATCGATCCACCGATAGGAGTAAATACAGTATTCGTACTGAAGTTATCTTTAATGTGTGAGTAACTGAATCCTGAATACATATAGAATCCTGATAAGCCTTTCCAGGTATTGAAATTACCCGTTATCGTATGCGTGTAATTCGGTCTCAACCCTGAGTTACCAATTTGGATAAAGTTCGGGTTTGCATTGTTTAAAACCGGCTGCAACTGATCAATCGACGGCAAACTGGAGTTGGTGTTGTACTGAATCATTAATCGCGTAGTTTGACTGAACTTATATCTGAAGACAACTCTCGGTAAAATGTTATTCAAATCCTGCTTGATTAAAGAATCGGTGAATACGTTTCTGTTGTCGATTGAAATTGTTCTGAATCTTGATCCTACAGAAACTCTCAATTTCGGATTTTCATAAATCAAAAATGCACCGGCTCTGTGTTGTTGTCTGTCTGTTTTAAACTGATTGGAAAATCGTGTATCTACTTCAACAAATTCTCCGTTCACAGGATTCAAAGTTGTTTTTCTTTGACTATTGTTATTCCGGTAAAATTCATAATCAAATTCCAATTTAAATCGTTTTCCAAGTGGTTCGATGTAATCTGCATAAGCCGTATGAGCCATTGAATTACTTCTGTTTTCTTTTTCCTGATTAAAGGTTACAGTAGTATCTACCTCATTAGCCAATACATTTCGTCCACCGGATAATAATGTACCATCCGATCTATTGTCTGTCCCAACAAAGTTATAGCGCGCAATCAACTTTCTGTTTTTCTTTTTGAAATCCTTAAACAATCTGAACGTTGTATTCAGGTTTGTTCCGGTAGCCTCACTTCCATTGTCAATCGATGTGTATCGTGTTAAAGTATCCGTTTGAGACAAGAAATCTGTTCTTGACAAAGAATTCTGATCCGTTTTATTCAACTGCAGTTTTGGCTCCAATTCAAAACGAGTCAGGGAATCGATTTGCTGAGAATACTTAATTCCAATCTGATGCTGCATGTACGATTCTTTGGTATAGCTGTTCAAATCAGTTGTATAAGATGTATCCGTCAATAAATATTGCGAACGGCTGTTTGATTGTGTTTTAACTTCATATTGAGAAAAGGCATAATTCAAACGGACTTTTGCTCCTTTTTTAAATTTCTGATCCAAATAGAATCCACCTTTAAAAGTATTCGGAATTCCTTCATTCTCATTTTGACCGTCTCCGCTGTATGATTGTAAATCATCATTTTCAGCCATCCAATCACGACCTTCTGACAATCCGAACTTAAACAAATCGCTTCCGTTGATATTTGTTTTAGGTGTGTTTGAACCTAAAGCGTACACCGCCAGTTTCTGGTTTTTGTTATAGGAATTGAAGAGCATTTCTCCTTCGTAAAACCCACGATTGGAAGGAGTAAATTTATCGAGTCCACCGGCGAGACTGGCCTTCCCGAAATATCCCTTCTTGGCTTCTTCCTTCAGTTTCAAGTCCAGAACCTGAACCTTTTCATCACTGCCGTCTTCAGCATCCTTTTCATAAACCTCAACGGTTTGAACTCCTTTTGCTGCAAGGTTTTTCGTTGCAATCGTAGGGTCGTTTCCGAAGAATTCATCTCCGTCTACAAGCACTTGCCCGATTTCCTTTCCTTGATTTTTAATCTTACCATTTTCATCAATGGTCATTCCGGGAAGTTTCCGGATCAAATCCTCTACAACCGCATTTTCTTTCACTTTGAAAGAATCGGCCACATATACCAAGGTGTCTCCCCGGTAATAAATAGGATTTCGATTGGCGTAAATGAGGACCTCATCCAAAGCCGTACTTTTATCCGGCATTGCCAAAGTATCGAGAATAAAGGCGTTGTTTTCTTTCGACCCGAAGAAAAAAGACCTGAAAACTCCGTAATCAGGGTGAATAACGGTAAATTCGATCGTATCGATCGGAAGATTGAATTCGATATGACCGTATTTATCCGATCGCTTAAAATCCAGTAAAACAGAATCACGAACCCGTTTCACAACTCCCACTGCATTTCGTACAATAGTTTGCGAATTCGTGTCTATTACATTTGCCTTGATTTGCATGTTTTGGGAGTATCCCAGATAAGAAATCAGGAAGAAAAATAGAAGTACAATTTTTTTCAATGTCCAAGGTATTAGATGACACAAAATTAGACGGAAATTTTTGGGTTTAATAAAAAAAATGCGAAACGTTACACAAACGAGATGAATGGCTAAGAATGTAGTTCAGCGGAAGAAATAAAAAGCGGGAACCAAATTGATCCCCGCTTACTGCATATCGTTAAGAAACTATTCATTATGGGCATCTAAAACTTAACGACTTGCCTCACCTCCACTTCAGTAACGCGTTTTGTGCTCCCATCCCTATCTACATACGTTCTGTTGACTAATCTCCCGGAAACAGCCAGATGGCTTCCCTTCCGACAATAATTCGTTAAAAAACTTGCGGTATTTCCCCAGGCAAACATGCGATACAACGCAACAGGGTCGGATTCAACTTGCTTCTTTTGTTTATCCACTGCAAACTGAAATCGGGCAACCATAGATCCGTTTTCAAAAGTGGTGATGGTGGCGTCTGATCCCAGACGCCCCACCAGGGTAACTTGGTTTCTAAGCATGTTCTACAGAATTATTAAGTCGTTCACTTCGATCTCCGAAAACATCTTCCGTTCACCTGACTCCGTTCTATAAAAACGGCTCACCAATCTACCTTCCACCGCCACATTTATTCCTTTTGTGCACAACTCTTCCAAAACACTTACCCATCTTCCGAAAGCCGTCAACCGGTGCCAATCTTGTTTTACCTGAAGATTTCCTTCTTTATCAAGATAATGTTCCTTCGTCGCAAGTGAAAAATTCACCACTTTCCGTCCGCCGGGTAAAAGACTCACTTTTGGGTCGGAGCTGATTTTACCGATAATATTCACGTGATTCATATGCAGAATCTGATCTTGTTTAATAGTAGTATCCATAATCTTAAGAATTAGCAATTTCTTGTTTTTTTGAACTCAGCAAAACGAATTCATTTAACTCAATTTCTGTCGAAAAACGCTTTTCACCTTCTTTCGTCTCATAAGTACGATTCACTATTCTACCTTCAATCACGACCTCGGAACCTTTGTCTAATACTTTCTCCACCCGATCGCACAATTTTCCCCATGCAATAACAGTATGCCATTGTGTGTTATCCACCCAATCACCTTTTTTATCTTTGAATCGCTCATTAGTTGCTACCGATAAGCGGATTTTCTTTGCTCCCGATTCGAAAACCTGGGCAACGGGTTTCGCCCCGATGCGGCCAATTAAATTCACTTTGTTTTTTAGCGTGTTCATCTTTGTTTGTTTTAAACGTTTGTAAAATTTTGATTCGATTGATTTTCAACCGATTTGATGTTGCAAAGTTGAAACAGGTCAAAAATCATTTTCGGTTATTAACTAATTACTGTCGAATGTTTTTCGTTTACAATCAATTGTAATCGTTTTTAAATCTGATTATCAATATTTTATACTCATTAATCAAATTTGTTTTTCCGCAAAAAAAATCGGATCAATTCTGCTTTGAATCTGAATTTTGGGAATGTGTCTGCCAGTAAAAAGATGATAACCAAATAAAAAAGGGTCTCTTATTTATTCATTCCGTAAAATGATTATATTCAAAACTTCAATTAACTAACGTTTCATGATTCAGCAAAAAGGATTCAAATTCATCGGTATTTCTGCCGAAACCTCTAATCAAAACGGAGAGGCTTCCACAGCCATCGGGGCACTTTGGGGACAATTTATTTCTGAAGATCTGCTTTCCAAAATTCCTCATCAACTCAATCCTGATATTGTTTGTATTTATACCGATTATGAAAGTGATCACACCGGAAAATACACTTGTCTGCTTGGCTTAAAAGTGAATTCTTTGGAAGATATTCCGGAAGGTCTTACAGGAAGAGAATTTGAAGGAGGAAGTTTTCAGCCTTTTCTGGCGAAAGGTGATTTGCCTCAAGCTATTGTTGACACCTGGCAAAATATCTGGAAACAGGATGAAACACTCAATCGAAGTTATACTTATGATTACGAGGTGTATGATCACCGCTCACGAAGAGGAGATGAATCTGAGGTTTCAATTTTCATTGCAACAAACTAATATCGGATTATGACAATTTGTATTTCAGGAGCAAGCGGCTTGGTCGGAAATGAGCTTCTGATTCAACTTCTAAATAAGACTGAAGTCGAAAAAGTATTGGTCTTAAGTCGGAATCCACTTGGTTTCGGACATCCGAAAATGCAGCTTGTCATTATCTCCTTTGATCAGTTACACCAAATTAATGTCGCGGAAAAAATTGATATCGGATTTTGTGCACTTGGAACAACACTTCGCAAAGCAGGAAGTAAAGCCAAACAACAGGAAATCGACCGCGATTATGTGATTGCATTTGCAGATTTTTGTAAACGATCCGGAGCAGAAAGAATCGGGATTGTTTCATCTATCGGAGCAAATGCGCAGTCGTCCAATTTCTACTTACGAACAAAGGGCGAAATGGAACAAGGTGTTATGGCGCTGAAAATTCCTCACACGATTTTTATCCGGCCTTCATTTTTAGTAGGTCCCAGAAAAGAATTCCGGGCGAGTGAGAAAATACTCACAGCTCTAAGCTTCCTGATCAATCCGTTTTTATTCGGGAAAGCGAAAAAATACAAAAGTATTCATGCCTCAACCGTTGCGCGAAATTTAATCGAGTCTACTTTCAATGATTCAACAGAAATCAACGAACTATAGATTTCGTGAAAATTAATTTAGTAGTGTTACCTTAGCAGCATGGGAACCATTCTGAAATACCTACTTGAAAAGCAGTCAATTAGAGCACTGCTTCTGTCGGTATTCATCATACACAATGGTCATTTCATTTATTCTCAATCACTTGGAAAATTGGTTGAGTCCACATTGAAATCAGATGCTCCTTTCACTATTCGTGTTTTCGGAACGGAAGACGGTATTCCCCAGCATCAGATTCCCACCATGATTTCCGACAAAACAGGAAACATGCTGATAGCAACTGCAAATGGATTGGTTGAATTCAATGGTCAGACTTTCACCGATATCAATCCAACGGATGAAAGCCGGAAAATACTCTGCATTGAGTTGTATCTTGATCAAAAAACAAATAAACTCTATGGCCTGAATAATAAATCGGAGTTTTATCAGATTTCACCGGTAACCAAATGCATCAGTAAAAATTTTATTCACGCCTCATTTTACCATGACTCGATCATTTATGCCGATCTGAAAGGTGAAATCCGAATTGCCAGGATTGGTTCTTCGAAAAGCAGGTTTATTTCAAAAGTTCCAGTCGATGATGATTTTTGTGGAATCGGAATCATGGATCAAAAACCATTCTTCACGAATAAAACAGGAACATATCTCCTGGTAAGCAACAAATGGGTTCAAATCAGCACGGAAGTTTACAATCGCTGCAAGGTAAACCCATATACCGGAAAGATTTATTTACTGGGAGTTAACCATGTTGCCACTTACTCAAAAGGGAAATTGACTCTTGAAAAATTCAATGAAGTAACCGATGGCTATTACTTCACCGATATGGCTTTCAGTCCGCACGGAGAAATTTTTCTTTCTTCGCACAAAGGCATTCTTTATCAAAACAAATACCATCCGATTTATCAATCCTTAAATTCCAATCTGCCTTCAAAGATCATTTTATCCTTATTTTTTAATAAAGAAGAAAATTTCCTCTTTGCCGGAAGCAATGATAAAGGGTTGTTGCAGTTAAAACTCAAGCATTGCATTACTTTTTATAATGAAGATGTGCTGAAGGAATCATCCTTAAATTCAATCATCGAATACAACAACAATCTGTTGGTTGGTGGAACCTACTCGACCATTTTCAATTTCAAATGGGGCAAAATCTCTCCCTACTACGAGGATCCGACTCAATTTTCCTGTCTGTCCAAGATCAATGGTGAGATTTGGGCCGGAACATGGGGAAAAGGAATCCAGATTCTGAAAAACAAGCGCTTAATCAGACACATCCGGCAGCAGCTTCCAAGTCCGATCGTACATGCAATCTTCGAAGACAGAAAGAAGCGGATCTGGATCGGAACAGAAAACGGAATTGCATTCGGAGAAACGAAAAACAGCATTCATCCGCTTTTCACATCATTAAAAATGGGACTGATTGTTTGTTTCTACCAAATGAAAAACGGAAACATCCTGGTTGGAGGGGAGCACGGATTCTACATCTTTTCAGAAGAACTGAAACTCATCAGGCAATTCAGTATTCGCAACGGATTGAACGGAAAAGAAGTGCGTTGCTTTTATGAAAAAAAGGATGGAACTGTTTTGATCGGAACGTATGGCGGCGGATTGTATTACTGGGATTTCAAACGCCTGCTTCCTCTCAACAGAATGAAAAACTGCCTGTTGGACAACGATATTTTCACATTGGCTCCGGATAAAAAAGGGAATCTGTATATTTCTTCCAATCACGGTCTTTACGTGATCAACGAGCAAAAGATCGAAGACTTCATTACTCAGAAAATTAATTTTTTAATCCCCTTTCGCCTGAGTCAGGACGATGGAATCCTGAATACGGAATTCAATGGCGGATTTCAGAACAACTATTACACGAAGGATCAAAAGCATTTTTACTTTCCAACGATTCAGGGAGTATTAACCAGTTTTTTTGAGATTCCGAAGTACCGGGAATTGAAACCTTTTCTAAAAGAAGTGATCGTAAATGACGAAGTGCAAAAACTGACCAATCATGTTTTCCCCCGGAATACACACACCATTAATATTCAATTTTACTGTCCGAATTTCACCCAATTCTATAATCTCCATTACCAGTACAAACTTGTAGGGCCCGATATCAAAGAAGAATGGAGTACTCCAACAAGACAGGGAATGATCAGTTTCAAAATGCTTCCTCCCGGCGAGTACAAAGTGTATATGCGCGGAATCGACGGTTTCAATGACGGGAATCCGAATGAAGTGGTTTATGAATTTAAAATTCAGAAGCACGTTTATGAAACGCTTTGGTTCAGGCTACTGGCTTTCGGGTTGGTGTTTCTATTGATATTCCTGCTGACCTACAAACGGATTCAGGTATCGAAAGATCAGGAGCTCAAAGACAGTGAACACAAAAACACCATGTTTGAGTTGAAACTGAAAGCAATTCAGGCCAAAATGAATCCGCATTTCATCTTCAATTGTTTGAATAACATTCAATACCTGATTGTAATGGGCAAACAGGAAGAAGCAGAATATGCATTGAGCGATTTCTCTATTTTGCTTCGGAAATTTCTGCAGCAAAGCGACAATTCCTTTATTACTTTACGGGACGAGATCGAACTGCTGAAATCCTACATTTCGGTGGAGCGTTTCCGTTTTGAAGAAAGTCTCGAAGTGGAGGTTCATATTCCCGAAAACCTGCTTCATCTGAAAATTCCGACCTTGCTGATTCAGCCGACAGTAGAAAATGCTATTGTTCATGGTTTGACACATAAAAAAGGCGCTAAAAAATTAATCATTGAAGGTCAACTGGAAGACGATCTCATTATCCTGCGGATCGAAGACAACGGAATTGGTCGACAAGAAGCAAAACGAATCAATACCTATCGTGCAAATCACATTTCGCATGGTTGGAACATGGTTCTGGACAAGATCAATTTATTGAAAGCAAAATATCATTATTCCGTTATCTTTGAGATCATTGACAAACCTGAAAACAGCGGAACAACGGTCATTTTTAAGATTCCGTTGATTAATGAAGAAATGATAGAAATCTAATTCAACACTCAAACACGTGAAAGCTCTAATTTTAGACGATATTCGAATCAGCAGAGAAGGTCTGGCTGCCTTGCTAAATAAAATCGACCCGGACATCGAAATAGCAGCAAGCGTTGCCACAACCGAAGAAGCACGACAAGTTTTCGATGAAATGGCCATTGATGTTGCATTTTTAGACATTCAATTACAGGCTGGAACCAGTTTTGATCTGGTGGATGAAATTCCATTCGAAACAAAGGTAGTTTTTATTACAGCTTATGATGAACACGCCATTTCGGCAATCAGAAAGGGAGCTTTTGATTATTTGCTAAAGCCGATCAATTCATCGGATCTGCGCAATTGCATTCAACGGATTCGTGATGTAGATCTACAGATGACGGAATCAGGAAATAGTAGAAATGACGATCCCCGCGTCAATCCGGATCTGATCGGAATCACCGGTTTGGATTCCATTATTTTCTTAAAGATCGAAGATATCATTTACCTCAAGGCAGACGGAAAATATACGATGATTCAAACCACGACGGAGCACATCACCAGCTCCAAGAATCTGAAAGTGTTCGAAACGATGCTTCCGGAATCAAAGTTTATGCGGGTTCACCACTCGTTTTTACTGAATTTGAAATACATTAAAAAGTTTCAGAAGGAATACAACACATTGGTTTTGGAAAACGGAGCGCAAATTCCCGTATCCAAATCACGGAAAGATTTGCTGATGCAGCGATTGATGCACGTTTAAACAACCGTTACGTTAAAGCTTTCATCCAAGGCAATCGAACCTTCTATTACCTGATGTGATCCGGGAATCAATAATCCTTTCATTTTGGTGGTTTTCCCTTTGGAAAGGAGATCAATCATTTGTTTATCCGTCAGTTTTTTACCCAGGATCTCAAACGGAATCATAAATCCGCAAACTTTGAAGTTACTGCAGCCAACTCCCGTTTTTCCGGTCATCAACTTGTTGCTTTTACATTTCGGGCAATCCAGATCGGAAATATTTTGCTTCTCGGCTTTTTTACGTTCCTTTTTCTCCTTCACGACCTCAACCGGTTGGTCGGTATGCAGTTGAATTCTGACCGGAGCCTGAGAAAAAATCACTTCATCAGTCAATTCACGAACCATTACCATCAGTTCGCGTTTGAACTGCTCCAGATCGTATTCTCCTTTTTCAATCAAACGCAGTTTTCGTTCCCATTGCCCGGTAAGTTCCGCACTTTTCAATAATTCATTCTGAATCGTATCAATCAGGCCAACACCGGTAGTTGTTGCAATGAGGTTCTTTCGTTTTTTCTCAATGTATTTCCGCTTGAACAAGGTCTCGATAATATTCGCACGCGTTGCCGGACGACCGATTCCGTTTTCCTTCATCATGTCGCGCAGTTCTTCATCATCCACCATCTTTCCGGCAGTTTCCATTGCTCTGAGCAAGGTTGCTTCGGTGTATGGTTTCGGCGGACTCGTTTTCCCCTGATGAATAAACGGCTGATGCGGACCACTTTCACCTTCTTCGAAATGAGGCATCGTTTGTTCCGGTTTTTCAACAGCTTTTTTCCCTTCGGAATCGCTTTCTTTGGTTTCTTCCCAAACAACGCGCCACCCGGGTTCAATAATCTGTTTTCCGGTTGCCTTAAATTCGATCTGACCTACTTTTCCAAGAACTGTTGTATTCGAAACTTTACATTCCGGATAAAACGCAGCGATGAAACGACGTGCGATCATATCATAGATTTGCTGTTCGGGATGGCTGATTCCACTCGGTTGAACTCCTGTAGGAATAATCGCGTGGTGATCCGTCACTTTTTTATCGTCGAAAACAGTTTTGAGTTTTGGAATTGGTTTTGCCAGAATGGATTCCGTGAAACGCGAATAATGGGTCATTCTTTTCATGATCCCGTCGATCTTCGGATGTAAATCCTCACTCAGATAAGTAGTATCAACCCTTGGATAAGTAACCAATTTTTTCTCGTACAAACTTTGAATAATCTTCAAGGTTTCTTCTGCAGAGTTTCCGATTTTCTTATTGGATTCAACCTGCAGGGAAGTCAAATCAAACAAACGCGGATTTCCTTCTTTCCCTTCTTTTTGTTCGAAAGAGGTAATTTCAAAAGGATGTTCCAGCAAATATGACAGACCTTTATCAGCTCTTTCCTGAGATTGAAGTCGGTCAATCGTTGCAGAAAATTCCGTTTCACGATACAGGGTTTTCAATTCCCAGTATTCATCTGAGCGGAACGCCTCAATTTCTTTTTGCCGGGTTACGATCATCGCCAAAGTCGGGGTTTGTACTCTTCCGATTGACAAAGTTGCTTTTCCCTGTCCGAATTTCTTCGTAAACAAACGCGTTGCATTCATTCCCAAAAGCCAATCACCGATTGCTCTTGCGCTTCCTGCTGCGTACAGATTCTGATATTGTTCTCCGGTTCTCAAAGCCTGAAAACCTTCCCGGATAGCTTCTTCCGTCAGCGACGAAATCCACAAACGTTTCATCGGAGCCTTGCATTTCGCTTTGGAAAGTACCCAGCGCTGAATCAATTCTCCTTCTTGCCCGGCATCGCCGCAGTTGATAACCTCATCGCATGCAGAAACCAGTTTTTCAATCACAGAGAATTGTTTCCGGACTCCGGAATCATCTATGAGCTTGATTCCGAATTTTTCAGGAATGATCGGTAAGTCTTCCAACTTCCAGTATTTCCATTTTTCGTGATAATCGTGTGGTTCTTTGAGCGTGCAAAGATGCCCGAAAGTCCAGGTTACCCAATATCCGTTTCCTTCGTAGAAACCGTCATGGCGCTGTTTGGCTCCAATCACTTCTGCGATATCTCTGGCTACGGAGGGCTTTTCGGCAATACACAATATCATAACGGACAAAGTTCACCTTTTTATAGGGAAAACACAAGCATTAACAACAGGGAGATTTGAACAAAAATCCCAAGTTCTGAATAGTCAAACAGAATCAGAAGGAAATCAACTGCTTGCTTTGGAACATTTTTCCTCCTGCACGACCCCTGAACAGGTAAATTCCATCGCTCAGTTCTTCACCGAATTGCAATTTATTTCCGTTTTGAGTAAATGGAATTTGTTTTCCCATAGCATCAAAAACTCCTAACTCCTGAACACCCAATTCCGGATTTAACTCAAAAGTTCTTCCGGTCTTCGCTACAAAGAGTTTGGCAGAAATAAGCGATTCGTCAATACCTAACGGATCACAAATCGTTGTACTGAATGAAATCTGTTGTGCGTTCAAGGTTGTTTCCTCCACATACGAATTTGGCGAACCCTGCTCTCCATAGAGAATCATCACCTGATTTCCCTCAATAACATTCGGAGTCCAGCGATTCTTCAACTCCAGAGTCAAATTCGAATTCACAGCGTTCACCACTGCATAATCGTAACTGATCGGTGTATAGATTACGATCGCATGTCCGTTTGGAATTTGTTGCAGCATGTTTAACATTCCCGCCAATTGAACAGAATCCGAATACTTGAAGTAGAAATAATATTCCACTCTTGAACGTCCGTTGGCTTCGTTATAGTTTCCGAAGGAATGATCCGGATTTGCGCCATTGTAATTGGTTCCCCAGGCTGCACACGAACTTTGGTCAAAAACGACCACATAAAATCCGGGTTCAGGAGTTACCAATCCATATTCAACAATGTTTTCATCCAGGGAAACAGAATTAAAAGGAGTATCTGTATCATAACAATTTACTGCTAAAGTCGATTGTGCATTGCCGGATTGTGCAACGAAGGCGCATAGAAAAAACGACAACAAAGAATGATTTAAGATCTTTTTCATAAGCTAAGTTTTGTAGATAACAACATTCAGATCAAGGAGTCAGTCAAACAAAAAAACCAACTTCTTAGTTCTTACTTTACCAAAAGTACAACTTTGATCTAAAATATCATAACGAAAAAGTTCACACATACGCAACAGCCGAATATGATGATTTTTGTTAAAACAAAGGAAAATGCTTCACTTCCCTCGATACCTCAATCTGAAAAAAACCACTGAAATCTATCGGAAATACAAGGGGTTCGCAATATTGCGATATGGCGAATTAACGAAGAGTTTCCAAGACTACTTCGTATACTTTTTCACCACAAACCCTACTTCATGCTTCTCATCCTTCTCCTGCTCAAAAATCGTCTCCACATTCCACTCCGATTCATCAAACGCAGGAAAAAAGGTTTCTGCACCGTAAACATGATCCACATGCGTAATCAATAGCTCATCAATTACATCGGCATTCATTGCTTCCTTGTAAATCTGGCCTCCTCCGATAATGAAAACCGTTCTTTCCGTTTCATTTTCATAATGCTTCAAACATTCCTGTAAGGAAGAGAAAATCAATGCTCCGGGGGCTTCATATCCGGCATTTCTGGTCAGAACCGCATTTTCCCGATTGGGCAAGGGCCGGAATCTTTCCGGAATGGAATCGTAATTCTTTCGACCCGTTACTACGATGTGACCGCTTGTGGTTTCTTTGAAAAACTTCATATCAGCCGGCAAATGCCACATCAAATCATTGTTCTTACCAATTCCTCGTTCGTTGTCCATTGCAACGATTAATGCTGTTTTCATGGAATGATTTTATATTCTGTTGGTGAAATAAACACACATTTAGGCCGAGCAATAAATGCTTCGGGAACATGCGCTTTTTTCACATCCGATTCAGTTTCAAAATAGCCTACAACCCAATGGTATTCACCATCAGCTCCAAGAACCTTATGAATCAAAGGTTTGAAACCCGGCTCAATAATATCTGCATTCTTATAAACTTCAACCGGATATTCCTGGGCGTAATATCCTTTCAACAGCTTTCCGTAATACTTGGCAATCACGTCATCCTTACTCACGGAATATTCTGTAATTCCTTTGGAATGTTCTTTAAACAAAGCTTTCGAATCTGCAAAAAACAACTCATACTTTTCTTTGGAAGCCGGGTCAAAGAAATCGGAACGATAAGCTGCGTAATTGAATTCCGGCAAAATATAGAACGGTTTCACAACAGCTTCCTGACGCGGATAAACCCAGGTGAACACGTGTTCCACATTTCCTAAAACTGTTTTTCCTTCTTTCTTCCCAACTTCTGCCATCAGGATCATTCCACCATCCTTGTATCGGTCGCGCTGATTTGAAACGAAATTTCCAAGCGACCAGGCAGTCAATTTCTTTTCTCCTCCCACTTCTTTCACTTCTACCGGCTGCAATACGTGTGGATGGCCGCCAATGACCATATCTGCTCCGTTTTCATAACAGAATTTCTCCCAATTCTTTTGATAGGCATTCGGAAGTGATTGGTATTCCGTTCCCCAATGCAACGTGCAGACAATCAAGTCGGCCTTCATTTCACGAGCCTTTTTGAAATCGGCAAGCATCACAGCGCTGTCAATGTAATTGATAATCAAAGGAGCCGCAACGGTCAAACCATTTGTTCCGTAAGTATAATTCAGTATCACTACTTTGAATCCGTTTTTCTTTACCAGCAAAGGATAATTCTTGTTTCGTTCCTCCTTGTTCCGAAACGTTCCCGTATGCGCCACCCCCAATCGGTCCAATACATCCAGCGTTTTGACAACACCTTTTGATCCGCCGTCACAACTGTGATTATTTGCTGTGACGATCACATTGAATCCGGCATCGACCAAACTTTCAGACAATTCAGGAGGGGCAGAAAACTGCGGATAGCCTTTGTACGGTTTTCCGGCGTGTGTTACTTCCAGATTGGCAATCGAAATATCTCCTTTTTGAATAATCGGCTTCACAAATTGGAAGCAATCGCGGTAATCGTAAGCATCTTTCTTTGCATGGTAAGCTCCGGCAATTTGCCCGCCGTGCTGCATGATATCTCCCACAAACACGAATTGCAATTTGCTTGAATCGGCTTGAGAAAAAGAGAGCGAGAAGCTAAAAACAGCAACTAAAATTCCCAAAACACTTCTCATCTATTTTTCAAATTTGATTAGTAATACTTTATCCGTTTTCACCAAAGCTCTCAACGCTTTCTCCAAAGGAGCTTTTGCGCGTTCCGCCAATTTCAAACGGTTTCCAGATGCAATCATCTTGTTTCTGGCCTTGCGCTGCAAAGACATCCGTTCGTAATCTTTCCATTCCCCGTTTTCGATATACACTTCTGTTCCCTTCGGATTGAGTGCAATGGAAAGCAATTCGGGTTTAGGAATGAGAATGATCAGTGAATCTTCTTTTGATATAAACTGAAAATCTTTTCGTTGTAAATCCACTCCGTAAAGCAGCTCTCCCTTCATGATCAACGTGAGGCGTCTTCTGATTCCGTCTCCGCTCAAACCGTGTTTCAACTGATCTACATCCATCATTTTATCCAGAGAACCGAAAAGTGCTTCGGTATCCGATTTGTAATATTCGACCGTATCCACAACTGCTTCATCCTGAAACTTCAGGGTGTTCAATTGCAAAATGGAACGAATCTGCTCCACCTTCAACGGTGTTTCGTCCAACACTATTTCATCTTTAGATTCTCCCTTGTAAAACAACTTATAGATCCAGTATCCTGCAAATACTATAAGTGCAACAAGTGCCAATCTAACGATCAGTGTTCGTATTTCTTTTATCCTTTGGAGTTTCATGTACGATTACTTGTTCAAATCCCTGGTTCTTGTAAAAATCAACAAGAAATGTTTTTGCATTGCGTTCTGCTTCGTCTAAAATATTCAGTTTTTTCAAATCTTTCCGAATGGATTCCTCTCCTTTTTGCAAAGCCTTTGCCTTATCGTCCTGTGAGAAGTTTGACCGGAATCCGTTCACTTCAGTCATTTCTGTGCGAATCAAATCCGGGTTCATTTCAAAAGAAACAATTTCAGGAGGTGGAAGCTGAATGGTAATCTTTTTTCCTTTCACTTCAATATCGGAATCTTTGATCGCATTCAGATTCACTCCGGCTTTCACGGTAGCTTTACAGCTCAATAAAATTTTCCGGTCGCCAAACTTATACCATTCGCCATCATCATTCCATTTAATGATTTTTCCAAGCGTATACTCCGTGGTGGAAAGCGTTCCTATCGACCGGATCTGGTACACTTCTGTTTCATGCACCTCTTTATCTTCCCCGCAGGAAACGATTAAAAAGGAAACCAGAATAAAAAACAACCAATTTTTCATAGGCTATGATTCAAATGCTGCTAAACACATTGCCTGCATTCCAACAATCAATGCTTTACTGTCAATATCAAATTTCGGGTGATGCACTCCATAAATGATGCCTAAATCCTCATTTCGAACTCCCAAACGGAAGAAGCAAACCGGAATTTCCTGTGCATAGAACGAAAAATCTTCAGATGTCAGGCGGATCGGTAATGCTTCCACATTGCTTTTTCCAAAGAATTTTTCACTTCTGTGAATCATCTTCTCGGTCAAAACGGGATCATTTTCCAGATAAGGATATCCTTTCGAAATTTCCAGATCTGCCGTAGCTCCGAATTGCTGACAGGTTGCGTGAACATGTCCGGCAATCATTTCGAGCGCTTCTTTTCTCCAAGCTTCATTCATGGTTCGGAAGGTTCCTTTCAAAATTGCTTTTTCAGGAATAACATTCGTTGCTCCAAGTGCTTCAAAATGCCCGAAGGACAAAACGCAGGGAACTTTCGGATCACACTTCCGGCTGACGATTTGCTGCAGTCCGGTAAGTAGTTGTGCACCGATCATAATCGGATCAATGGTTTGATGCGGTGTTGCACCATGACCACCTTTTCCGTTAATGGTAATATAAATTTCATCGCAGGAAGCCATGTACAAACCTGGTCTGAATCCTACGTTCCCGACTTCCATTTCCGGAAATACGTGAAGTGCATACATTTCATGAACAGGTGGATTTTGCAAAGCTCCGTCGGCAATCATCAAAGAAGCTCCTCCGGGATTTTTCTCTTCACCGGGTTGAAAAAACAATTTAACCGGATGCTCCAGTAAAGCTCTGTTTTCCCAAATGATTTCAGCTGCTCCAAGTAAAATCGCCGTATGCACATCGTGTCCGCAGGCATGCATCACACCTTCGTTCGTCGACTTGTAAGCGCAATTATTCTGTTCCGTAATCGGCAAAGCATCCAATTCCGAACGCAAACCGATACAAGATGCAGAGTCTGTGTGCTTGTCGGAACGGATTATTCCTAAGATTCCGGTTCCGGCCACTTCCTTTTGATATGGAATTCCGATTTTCTCCAGTTGCTGTGCAACAAAACTCATGGTATTGTATTCCGCATACGACAATTCGGGAAAACGATGCATGTGCTCCCGATATCCTTTGACTTTATCAAATAATTCGCTGGAACGTGTACGGATGATATGATGAATGGTCGAATCCATTTTATTCTGAGTGACTTTATTCAAAAATACGAAACAATTATCAATGATGAATTGCGAATGCTGAATTACGGATAACAAGATCCCTGAAAGAGTTCAAATTATTCAATGAAGGAATATTTCACTTTTAAACCTGCTTAAACTCCTTTGAACTTTACTCGGCAACGAGTAGGTTACATCCACGAATGTCTGAATGATCAAAACGCCCCATCAAGCGGAGTTTTCCGTTTTCGATCCGGCCCAAATCCTGGGTTTCTATAAAAGCACAGGAATACAAGTTTCCCAAATCCATGACATTTACTCCGCCGGTTTTTTCTTTGGTCAGACGCTCGAAAGGATCATTGACTTCACGCAGTGAAATATGCATCCACGGAGGTAATTCAAATAATCCGTCCTTATCGCTGTAAGCTTGCGAGAGTAATTCGCACATTCCGTATTCGGAGGCAATGTATTCACAACCAAAGCCTGCAATCAATTCCCGATGCATTTCTTCTTTGGTCATTTCCTTGCGTTTCCCTTTCATTCCGCCGGTTTCGATCACCGTTACATCGTGCAGATCAGGTTTCAGTTCTGCCAGATCCAGTAAAGCATACGAAACACCAAACAAAACCAGTTTCTTTCCGGTTTTTCTTCCTTCCGCAATTGCTTCCAATAAACTTTCTGAGCTGTCTAAATAATAACCGGACAAGGTGTGATTGGTTTTCGCGATCAATTTATCGACCATGTAAACCAAACTGGATTCTCCCTGCGAAACATAATTCGGCAGCAAAGCATAAATGATCTGATCGTCCAGTTTTCCGAGAAACTGTTCATACGTCGGAACAAAAGACCGCTCGTAAAGAGACAAATCCGCTACAAAATGCGCACTGCGAACCATTCCGGTTGTTCCGCTGCTTTTAAAAACCTGCTCCACTTCTTTTCCTTCAGCAAGAATCTGATGTGTTTTGAAAAAAGCAATCGGTAAATGCGGGATTTCTGAATAATGCGTTGGTTCCGGCCTGCGAATCAGCTCCAGGTATGTTTTGTAAACAGGAACATGCTCTTTTTGGAAATGAAACACTTCCAGTGCACACTTGTTGAAATCCTCTTCTGTTCGGATGGAAAAAATGCGATTACTAAGCCCTTGCATAAGTACAAAGATAGATTGTTTTTCCTTCGGAATACGCCTTACAGGCTTTCTGCCCGGACTGAGACTCAGACTTCACCAACTATAACCGATTCTCACTTCAACGGGAATTTCATCTGGAAAGTAGTTCCTTTTCCCGGTTGGCTTTTCACCTGAATAGTTCCGCCGTGTTCTTCCACAATCAGCTTCACGTAATACAAGCCAAGCCCGAATCCTTTTACATCGTGTATGTTTCCGGTCGGGACTCTGTAGAATTTATCAAAAATCATTTTAATGTCATCCCGCTTCATTCCGATTCCATTATCAGAAATCGATAAATAAAAGGATTGCGAATCATTCCACGTTCGGATGACTATTTGCGGAATCACGTTGCAGTATTTCACCGCATTGTCGAGCAGATTGTAGACCACGTTGGTGATGTGAACCTCATCCACCATCAGAACATCTTTTTCAGCATCCAGCACCAAATCGATTTCACCTCCCTGATCTGTTTGATTGATATCAAAACTGTCTTTTGCTTCCAGGATCAAATCGTGAATCGAGCAGGATTCTTTTTTCAAAGCAAGCTTTTCCTTATCCAGTTTTGCCACATTCAAAACGCGCTCCACCTGATTTTCAAGACGTTTATTTTCCTTGTAAATAATCTCGGCATAACGCTTCAAACGATCCGGATCTTCTTTGAAATCTCCCCGCAAGAGCAATTCACTCGAAAGACCAATGGTTGAAATCGGTGTTTTGAGTTCGTGTGTCATGTTGTTGATGAAATCGGTTTTCACTTCCGACAAACGCTTTTGCTTCAAGATCACATTCAGTGTAAACAAAAAGAACAGGAAGAGCAAAAGCAAAATCACGAAAAGGTAAATCCAGGGAGAAACATTCGTTCGTTCAATGTCGATAGATGAAGACCTGACTTTTGGAAAAAGCACCGTAAAATAATGCCCGTCGTTTTTCCATTTCAGCTGATTCGACGTTTTTCTGATCGAATCATTTGCCATCACGGAATAAGAAGAATCTTTCGTGTATTTAATCATGTTTCCGAAGACAATCGAATCGGAGTAACAATCGTAAATCCCGTAAACGAAGTCCTGATTCAGACTCTGATTATCAAATTCCCTTTTGAGCAATTGCTCCAGATAATAAGGATGTAATTCTTCTTCAATATCCACCGAAAAATAATTCGAGCGAATCTGTTTTACTGCTCCGTACAGATTGGCGCTGATATCATCATGCGTATTGAGTTCCTTGAGTACATCTCTCAAAGCAATATGTGCTCTTTCCGAAAACTGTTTCAGGTTCAAACTGTCTTCGCGTGCCTGAATCTGAACAGTAATCCGCTGCGCTTCCGTTGTTTTGTGAATCCAGAACAATTGAATACTCAGAACACTCAATAATGAGAGTATCCCAAGAATAATAACGGTATTAATTGTTTTGCGATTCAACGATCATTGAGAATGGAAAATTGAAGAACTGAAAAGCTTTGCTGCTCACTTTTCCATTCTCAATTTTCAATTTTACATTAATATGCTTCCATGGAAGGATCCACTTCTTCGATCCATGCAAGGATTCCGCCTTCCAGATTGTATAGGTTTGTGTATCCGTGCTGCTGCTCCAGAAATTGAATCACATTTGCACTTCGTTTTCCTGAACGGCAATGAACAACTACTTTCTTGTTTTGGTCAATCTGTCCGAATTCAGCAGGAACATTATTCATCGGAATCAAGACTCCGCTTAAGGTACAAATATCATTTTCGTATGGCTCACGCACATCGATCAATTGAAAATCTTCATTTGAGTCCATCCAGGACTTCAATTCTGTAACTGTAATACTTTTCATTGGTTTCTTTTAGATTAAAATTAAAAAGAAAAGCGACCAAACTGATCGCTTTACAAAATTACGGAAAACTGTTCTGGAAAACTTTCTTTCTCAGCCCGTTTCGTTGGATTCTTATTTTTTTCCAAATACTTTTTGAAGTAAAGCCGTTACCTGAGCTGCCGGATCTTTACGGATCTTCGCTTCCTGCTCGCTGATCAGCAACATCAATCCGTCAATTGCTTTCGCGGTAACATACGCTTCCAAATCCGGATTTTGCTTTGTAACCAGTGGTATTTTATTGTATTTCGTAACCAAAGGATTCCAATATTCGGTAACACGCACCTTATCCATTGCCGTTTTTACAATCGGTCTGAATTTCTCTGTCAATGTAGCCGTTGTTTTTTCACGCAAATAATGTGTCGCAGCCGTATCACTTCCGTTCAGGATCGCAAAACCATCGCCAACCGTCATTCCTGTAATTGCAGCAGCAAATACATCGTAAGCACTTTTTGCAGCCTCTTCAGCCGCACGATTCACTGATTCTTCAAATTGTGTCACCTGACTTTGCATTCCTAATTTCACCAATTTGTCTTTCATTTCATTCGCCTCTGCAGGCCATGGAATAAAGATTTTTTGATTTTTATAAAAACCGTCCGTCAAACCTGCTGAACTCGCTGCGGATTTCGCGCCTGTTGTCAACGCTTCGCGCAAACCGCTGATTACTTCGTCGTTTGTTAGTGAACCTTTGCCAGGCGTGGTAGTCAGTTGTTCTTTTCCTTTTGAAAGGACTTTTCCCAGGGTTTGAGCATTTGTCAAAGAACCTGTACTGACAACTAATGCAATTGCGATAACGATTTTCATATTTTGAGATTTAATTCATTGCTAATAGGAACTACAAAACAAAGAAAGGTTTAGCAGCTCTTTTCTTTTTTAACGTTTAGTAACACTAAAAATTATACCAAAAAAAGCAGGGGCGGAAAATTTCCCACCCCTGCTTTTCAAATAATTTATTTTCAACCTTAAAATCCCTGTACTCCGTTTACGGTTGTGTACTTCAGAATATTTTTCTTATCCGGATGAATTCGTGCAAACGCAGACTGAACAGCCAAGGTTCCTTCGTGAAATCCACACAGGATCAATTTCAGTTTGTTCTCGTAGGTATTGACATCACCGATTGCATATATTCCCGGAATATTTGTAGAATAATCCAAGGTATTCACTTTGATTGCATTCTTTTCGATTTCCAGCCCCCAATCTGCAATTGGCCCCAAAGAAGGTTTCAATCCGAACAATGGAATGAAGTGATCCGTTTCACGAAGAATTTCTCCTTGTGAATTGTGTTCAATTTTCACGTGAGTCAACGAATCAGCTCCTTCCAAACCAACAACTTCAGCTTCTGTAATCAAAGTAATCTGACCGCTTCCTGCCATATCGATTACTTTCTGAACGGAATCCAAATGTCCGCGGAAAGAGGCACTTCTGTGTACCAAAACCACTTCTTTTGCAATTTTCTTTTCAGCAAGGAAAATCGACCAATCCAACGCAGAATCACCTCCTCCGGCAATTACACAACGTTTTCCGCGGTAAAATTCCGGATCTTTGATGATGTACTCCACTCCTTTATCTTCGAAATCAACGATGTTCGAAATAGGTGGTTTACGCGGTTCAAAAACTCCCAATCCTCCTGCAATCATTACAATCGGAGCCAAATGCTTTGTTCCTTTAACAGTTGTTACGATAAACTTGTTGTCTTCCGTTTTTTCGATGGTCATTGCTGCTTCACCCAAAGTGAATCCCGGCTTGAACGGAGCAGCCTGCTCCATCAGATTATCAACCAGATCACCCGCCAAAACGGATGGAAATCCCGGAATATCGTAAATGGGTTTTTTCGGATAAATCTCCGAACATTGCCCTCCCGGTTGCGGTAATGAATCTATTAAATGGCAGTGTAACTTCAATAACCCTGCTTCGAAAACGGTGAAAAGTCCGACCGGACCTGCACCAATTATTATTATATCAGTTTCAATCATTATTTCTATAAAAAAGTGCTGCAAAAATAACGATTGTTTGTCAGATTCTTATCGCTAAAACGCGGTAAAATCGGTTGATCCTTGAAGACCTTCTTTTCATCCGATTAGATCATAAGAGTCAATTTTGGAAGCAGGGGATCAGTCATGAAAATCGATTATTTCAGTAATAGCTGTTGGTAATTTTGGCCTGATAGACTACGGTTTGCCAAATGGCAGATTAACAAATTGACATTTCGGACACGATTAAAATCATCAACGGGCACATTTCCGCTCTACAACCCAGTCATAGCGGTCGGTTCGCAATATTGCGATATGGCAATTTTACGTTTCAAACCAGAGCAAAGTCAGTTCCAGTTTTTCCTTCACGATTTCAACAGCTTTATTACCTTTGTTTGAAAGGGTTATTCATGATTCAATCAAAAATCAATCTGTTTTTTCAAAAGCTAAAGCAAAATTCGCTCCTTGTTCTGATTCTGATAATTGCAGCAATTCTCCGGCTTTATAATTGGACAGAAATCCCTTACATGCACGACGAACTGAGTGCTCTGGTCCGCACAGATTTCGATAACCTGCACGACCTGATCAATTTCGGGGTCAAATACCGCGACACGCATCCTGCGCTAGTTCAGGTTTTTCTCTATTACTGGACAGGAATGTTCGGCTATTCGGAATGGATTGTGAAACTGCCTTTTATTCTCACCGGAATCGGAAGTATTTATTTATCCTACAAAATTGGTTTGCGCTGGTCGAATAAAACAGCTGCTTTGATTGTCGCATCCATCATTGCCTGTTCGGAATACACCATCATGTTCAGTCAGATTATCAGACCTTACAGCAGCGGATTGTTTTTCACCTTACTTCTGGTTTATCACTGGAGCGAACTGGTTTTCTACAAAAACTACCGCTTGAAACACCAGTTTTATTTTGTTCTTGCAATCATTCTTTGCTCATACAATCACCATTTCAGCTTACTGACCTGTGCTCTGATCGGATTGCTGGGCTTGTTCTTTGTGGGAAGAAAACACCTTTGGAGATACCTGCTTCTGTGCCTGATTGCCGTTGTGGCCTACCTTCCGCATTTGAATATTTTCCTCAAGCAATTGGGTGATGGCGGCGTTGGCGAATGGCTTGGAAAACCGGAACCGGACTTTTTGTTCAACTTCCTGTTTTACGTTTTCCACTTTTCCACCGCATTGGTTATTCTGCTTTCCGGAATCTGGCTCTACAGTCGGGTTTACGGTAAAAATACACTCAAGCAGCGAAAGCCGCTTTACTTCTCAGGAATCTTGTTTTTCTCCGTTTATTTCATCGCCTACTTCTATTCCATTTACGGTTCTGCGGTTCTGCAATATTCGGTTCTCATTTTTGTATTTCCGTTCTTACTTCTGTTCATTTTCGGGTGGATTAAAGAGCAATCCGAAATCGTGAACACTGTTTACGTAGGCTGTATCTGCATTGGTTTGGTAAGCACCTTGATTTTCAGCAGAAACTACTATTCCATTTTCTACGTCCCGATTTTCAAGCAGTTTGTGACGGATGCTCATGATGCAAATAAAGAAAATCCGAAAACATTGACGATTCTGTTTACAGATGAACCGAAAACGCGTTTTTACCAGAAACATCAAAACCTGAACATTCCGGAATCTTACCTGTTCATCAACACGCCGACATTTACCGAAAAGCAACTAATCGAGTTACTGAACGACCAATTTAAAAACTTCGACCGTGTTTACCTGGGCTCTACTTCATTGATGCCTGCAACTTACCGGGCAATTGTTCTTTCAAAATACCCGCACATCGTTTGGCAGCGAAACTATTTCTCAGCTTCCACGCTTTTAGCTGCAAAAGGTTCACCAAGTGAAAAAGCACTTGCCGACTTATCGAAAAACCACGAACTATTCAATGGCTACGACCCAAATAAATGGTACAACAATACCTACCATTTCAATCAGGATGAAGAATGGGGGCCGGGTTATTCCAAACCTTTGTCGGAATTGATTCAAAAACCGTCGGACCTGGTAGATGTGATTGTGAAACTGAAGCTTTCCGATTTCGATCAGAATCCTTTGCTGATTATGACTGCTCAATCGAATGATTCGGTCATTCAATTCAAAGCAAGCGAAGTGAAAAACGGTGTTTTAAATCGTGCAGACAGCACCATTACACTGATTCAATCCATGAAATTCATCGATTTGAAATACAAACAGTTCGACAAACCGCTTCTGAGCACCTATATTTGGAACCGGGATAGAAAACCCTTACAAATAGTATCTTTTCAGATCATTTACCGAAAAGACAACCCGATCGTTTATGCTTTGAGTGAAACCTTTGAAGAACCTTAAGCGCTGATAAACTTTTTGGCAAATTCCCACATCACAATTCCGGCACAAACAGAAACGTTTAAGCTGTGCTTGGTTCCGAATTGCGGAATTTCAAGAATATAATCCGATGAATCGATCACAGACTGATCCACTCCGTCTACTTCATTTCCGAAAACCAAGGCAAATTTTTCGTCTTTCAGTGAAGGAATTTCGTGAAGAAGCACCGTTTTTTCAGCTTGCTCAATACTGCAAACTGCTATTCCGGCATTTTTCAATTCCGAAACCAACTCATTGATATCCTTCCGGTATTCCCACTCAATGGTTTCAGTGGCTCCAAGTGCTGTCTTATGAATTTCACGATGTGGCGGCTGTGCAGTGATTCCACAGAGATAAATCTTCTCCACATTGAAAGCATCCGCCGTACGGAAAAATGAACCGATATTATTCAAACTCCGGATGTCATTCAAAACAATAATAAGCGGAAACTTTTCCTGTTCTTTAAATGTCTGCTCATCCACACGGTCGAGCTCCCACAATTTCAATTTTCGATTCATTCGGCAAAAATACCGATTTTCACCATGTTGCAGAACAAGCACGACTTCCAATTTATTTGGATGATTCATCCGGATACTTTACCTTCATTTTCATGAAAACAATCATAACAACTACCGTATTTCTGATATTTTCACAATTGCTGCTTGCTCAGTGTCCAACAGCCGGAAGAGATTCGTCCGCTGTATATTGTAAAAACGAATTATTTGACTTGGCAGACCTGCTTTCCAGCGATGCTTCAGCAAATGGTCTGTTCATTGATTTTTCCGGAGACACCATGACAAGCAGTAGTCTTTTCCTTCCTTTCCCCGGTCAGTTTCCTTTCTATTATAAAGTTTCCGACACCGGTTGTCCGGTGGATTCAGCCAAATTCACGATTAACATTCATAACTGCTGGACGGGTGGAATAGCTGAATTAGGCTATGAAAATAACAATCTGATTTATCCTAATCCTGTTACCGACAAGATCACACTGAATGTAGCGCAGCCCGACCATCTCGTGATTTACTCAACAGCCGGTCATCCCGTTTTCACACGCTCTAAACCCTTTGGCCCGACCCTTGATCTTTCACATTTAAAACAAGGTGTTTATGTCTTGGTAGTGGACAAAAACGGTGAAAGACAATTCCGGCGCTTTATCAAAAATTAATTTTCGCAAAAGACTTTTTGCATCAGAACCCCGGTGAATCAGGAAATAGTTCTCGCTTCGCCATTCTGTTTATGTTGAAAACTCCTTCTGTCAAAATTCATCAAACTCAAAGTTCGCTTTGTATTTTTGGCATGAACGAAACTCATTCACGTGTCAAAAAAAGAAAAAGATCCGGCGGAAACGCCTTTAATGAAGCAATACAACCAAATTAAAGCAAAACACCCGCAAGCTTTGTTGCTCTTCCGCGTCGGAGATTTTTATGAAACATTCGGAGAAGATGCTGTTACTGCTTCAAAAACGTTGGGGATCGTTCTTACCAAACGTGGAGCCGGTTCTCCTTCAGAAATCGAATTGGCAGGATTTCCGCATCATTCTCTGGAATCTTACCTTCCAAAACTGGTTCGTGCCGGACACCGGGTAGCGATCTGCGATCAGCTGGAAGATCCGAAAATGACCAAAACCATCGTGAAACGCGGTGTTACGGAATTGGTGACTCCCGGAATTGCTTTCAGCGATAAAATTCTCGACGGGCACCAAAACAACTTTCTTGCAGCCGTGCACTTCGGAAAAGAAACTCACGGAATCGCTTTCCTGGATGTAACAACCGGAGAGTTTTTCACGGCTCAGGGAAACACGGAATACCTCAACAAATTAATTCAGGGCTTTGAGCCAAGCGAAATTATTTTCCAGAAAAATAAGAATCAATTATTTCAGGAACTTTTCGGCACCAAATATTACACTTTCCGTCTGGAAGACTGGGTTTTCACTTCCGATTTCGGAAAGGAACGATTGACTTCTCATTTTCAGACCAATTCATTGAAAGGTTTCGGGATTGATAATCTCGAATACGGAGTTGTTGCTGCCGGAGCAATTTTGCACTACCTGGGAGAAACCCAACACGATAAACTCGGGCACATTACCCAAATCCAACGCATCGAAGAAGAAAAATTCGTTTGGCTGGACCGTTTCACCATCCGGAATCTGGAATTGATTTCCCCTTTGAACGAAGGCGGAAAAACGCTTTTTGATGTGATCAACGGCACGAAAACTCCAATGGGAGATCGTTTGTTGAAACGCTGGATAGTGATGCCGCTCAAAAATACCGAGCAAATCAACCTGCGTATTGATGCGGTGGCTGATCTGACTCAAAAACACGCTCTTCGGGCAGAAATTGATCACGAATTGAGCGAAATCGGCGACATGGAACGTCTGATCTCGAAAGTTGCCGTTGGACGGATTCACCCGAAAGAACTTCGCGCGCTATCGCGTATTCTGGAACATATGTCGCCTTTGCGGGACGCTTGTTCGCACAGTGAAAGCGACTTGTTGCAACAACTATCAAAACGCATAGAACCTTGCGAAGACTTCATCCTTCTGGTGGAGAAATTTCTTCAAAAAGATCCTGCGGTCATGCTTGGAAAAGGCCCTGTGATTGCAGATGGAGTTCATACGGAACTGGATGAATTGCGCGCTATTTCAGAAAGCGGAAAAGATTATCTGGAAGCAATGCAGGAACGCGAATCCGAAAAAACAGGAATTCCAAGCTTGAAAATTGCATTCAACAATGTCTTCGGTTATTACCTCGAAGTTCGAAACACTCACAAAGACAAAGTTCCGGAAGAATGGATCCGCAAGCAAACATTGGTAAGCGCGGAACGCTACATCACTCCTGAACTCAAGGAATATGAAACAAAAATTCTCGGAGCGGAAGACAAAATTGCGGCTATTGAAGCTCAATTATACTTTGAATTAATTCAGAAACTGGCAGCCTTCGTCGGAGAAATTCAACGAAACGCATACCTCATCGCGCAGTTGGATTGCTTGACCGGCTTTTCCGAAATTGCAACGAAGAACAACTACGCGAAACCTACCGTGAACGACAGTTTTGTAATCGATATCAAAAACGGAAGACACCCGGTGATTGAAGGACAGTTGAAACCCGGTGAAAACTACGTTCCGAACGACGTTTATCTGGATAAAGACGAACAGCAGATTATCATGATTACCGGACCAAATATGTCGGGTAAAAGTGCGCTTCTCCGCCAAACGGCTTTGATCGTTCTGATGGCTCAGATGGGAAGTTTTATTCCTGCCGACACAGCCATTTTGGGGATTGTAGACAAAGTCTTTACCCGTGTCGGAGCGTCGGACAATATTTCTTCCGGAGAGTCGACCTTCATGGTGGAAATGAATGAAACTTCGAGCATTTTGAATAATCTTTCGGATCGTAGTTTGATCTTGCTGGATGAAATCGGCCGCGGAACCAGTACCTATGACGGTATTTCCATTGCCTGGGCAATCGCCGAGTACATTCACGAATTTCCGCAGTCGAAAGGAAAAACGCTTTTCGCAACACATTACCACGAATTGAATGAAATGGCAGTTCAATTTCCGCGCATCCACAATTACAACGTGAGTGTGAAAGAAGTGGGACAAAAAATTATTTTCCTTCGAAAATTAGTCGAAGGCGGAAGTGAGCACAGTTTCGGAATTCATGTGGCAAAATTAGCCGGTATGCCTGCAAAAGTGGTGCAAAGAGCCGAATTAATGCTGGAGCAGCTGGAATTGAATCATCGTTCGAGCGAAGTTCAATCAGTAAAAGATGTCGTGGTTCAGGCAGGAAATTCGCAAGACATGCAATTGAGTTTCTTCCAGCTCAACGATCCTGTTTTAGAGCAAATTCACGATCAATTGGTTTCCATCGATATCAATACGCTCACTCCGGTTGAAGCTTTGATGAAATTAAATGAAATCAAAAAATTGACTGGCGGCTAAATCAGTCCCTTGTCAGGATTAGTGAAAGAATAACTCTCAAGTGAAACTCATGAAAAAAAGCTTCTTTTTATTTCTGCTTTTGTCGTTCAATCTTCAGGCACAAACAGATTCCGTGCGTTTGCAATGGTTCAACGATGCGAAACTCGGAATTTTCATTCATTGGGGAATGTATGCCGTGAACGGAACTTCCGAAAGTTGGGCATTTCACAACGGGCGGGTTCCTTATGATGTTTACATGAGTCAGATGAAAGGATTCACGGCTGCGAAATTTGATCCTCAGCAATGGACAGATTTGATCAAGGAAAGCGGTGCGAAATATGCCGTTATTACAACTCAGCATCACGACGGCCTGGCTCTTTGGGACACCAAACAGCTGACTCCCTATCCTTCAAAAACCGATTGGAGCACTTTTTTCCCGAATCAAACTTATCCGACGAAGAAAAATGCTCTTTGGAATCCGAAAAAACCTTTAAGCACAGTATATCAGACTCCGGCTGCAAAAGACCTGATCACCCCTCTTTCAAATGCATTGCGCAAAAGCGGTATTAAATTCGGGACTTATTATTCCCTGCTCGACTGGTCGCATCCCGATTATCCCAAATTTCTGAAAGAAACAGACCGTTATAAACTCGAAAAAGATCCTTTGCGCTGGAAATCCTTTCTGACCTTCATGCACCATCAAATTGCTGAAATCAACACGCAGTTTTCTCCTGATTTGTATTGGTTTGACGGCGATTGGGAACACACAGAAGCAGAATGGGACGCTGCAAAAATCGATTCCATCATCCATACTTCAAATCCGAAAGCCATTTTAAACGGCAGACTGCACTCCTATGGAGATTATTCTACTCCGGAACAAAACATGCCCATCATTCATCCCGAAAAAAAGAGTTGGGAATTGTGTCTGACAAGTAATGAAAGCTGGGGATACCAACCTACGGACACGAATTACAAAACGACGAATGAAGTCCTTCAAATCTTTACGGAATGCCTGAATATGGGCGGAAATCTGCTCCTGGATATTGGCCCGAAAGCAGACGGAACAATTCCTGAAGAACAAGTCAAACTTCTGAAAGAAGTAGGCAGATGGACAACGAAACATTCCGAAGCAATTTATGGAACAACTGCCGGATTGCCATACGGGCATTATCATGGAAATTCCACTTTGAGTAAGGATCGGAAAACACTTTACCTCTTTGTGAATCAGATCCGGCCGAATGGCGCGATTCAAAATGTCACGATCGATTTAATGCTAAAAGGCTTAAAAAATGAAATCACAGCTGTCGAAGTGTTAGGAACCAATGTGGATGTTCCTACAAAAACAGTAGGTAAAATATCCTGGAGCTGGGTTCCGGGAACTGTCTTTCTGAAAGTTCCGGCAGAATCATTGGATTCTGAAATAACGGTTATCAAAATCACCTTGAATGCTCCATTGGATTTGTATCAGGGTCGTGGAGGATTTCATTGATTTTCATCCCTGATTTCACTCCGGATAAAACGATACGAAATCAATCAGTTAGACATACTCAAAGAAACGAATCCGCTGAACGATCCGGATCGAAATCAAAAAAAACAAAAAAAAGTCGCGCAAATCTTGCAAATTGAATAAAGGAATTGTTAGATTTGCAACCCGATTCCAAAAGAGGAACGGTTTTCTTTCGAAGGGAAGAATAAAATGAAATATGCGAGAGTAGCTCAGTTGGTAGAGCACGACCTTGCCAAGGTCGGGGTCGCGGGTTCGAATCCCGTCTCTCGCTCAAATCTTCACAGTCTGTGAGGATTGGATTAAAGTCCGCTCGAATGGTGGTCCCGATAGCTATCGGGATGTTAGCCACGCAGAGAATGCTCGAATGGTGGAATTGGTAGACACGCCGGACTTAAAATCCTGTGACCATCTGGTCGTGCGGGTTCAAGTCCCGCTTCGAGTACAATGAGCGCTTCCAGCTCATGAGATTAAGCCTTGATTTTCTTCGGAAAGTTGAGGCTTTTTTGGTTTTAGGAATTTTGGTCGTGCGAGTTCATCCCGATAGCTATCGGGACCCGCTTCGAGTACAATGAGCGCTTCCAGCTCATGAGATTAAGCCTTGATTTTCTTCGGAAAGTTGAGGCTTTTTTGATTTTATTCAATTCTCAACCATAATATTCTTTAAATTAACAGCCTCAAAATCCGACTTTTCAACATGCCCGAATACTGCTTCGTAATTGAATTTAAAGAACCAATTCTAACAAATAGAAATGATGAAGAAATAAATGCGTTCCACACTCATTTAATTACAGATGATAAAACAATTGAATTGAGAATTTGCTTTGATCCCAATGATTTCTATTTTGAACACATCTTTTCTGAATGGTTAAAACGAATTAACTGGTCAAACATAGGCGAACATTTTCAAGCAACTAAAATCAAAGAGTCAGATATACATAATCTCGATTTTTCACAATCTAACGTTATTGGATTTAAGTCGGGTTCCAATCAATACATAAATGCTGAAAAATATGTAGCTATCGAATTAGATTGGATAAAATTCTTACGGAAGCCAAACGAGGAAAAAACAGGATCGGCAGAGTTTTATCTCAACGATAATGGATTCAGTCTTGTCAAAGAATACTATTCAGTTCTTTGGCAGGATAAGGAAGAGACCTTTTCTTACAAAAGAATGCAAGACGTCAGTGATTCACACCGGATAGGAGATATTACTTTCAATCCCGAATTCAATTTCTATTCTCATGATTCTCGGGATGAAAGCCAGTCAACAATCCATAAGGAACCGAAATTTCAGTTATCCTTTAGCGGGGATAAAACCGATGAAGAAATTCTGAAAGCCTTTAAATGGCTCTCTTTGAGCTCTTCCTTTTACTATAAAAGAGTTATTGATTTTACAACGGCTCGTATTCATCTACACAACAATACAATTGTAATAAGGAAGAAATGTTCAGATTTAACCGATAAGTCAGACAAAATGGGGCTTTGGCCGGTTTATAAGGTCCGTAATATTGACGCTTTTTACAAAAAACTCCCCACCTATTTAGCGATAGAAGATGAGCACTTAAAACGGCTTGAGTTAATCGTCCGAAAGTTCTATCAGGCTAATCTTGTAGACATTCGATCTTCTATTCTATTGAGGTTTGCCATCCTTGAAATTTGCAACAGCGCAAATAAAAAGACCTCAAAGCCTCAACGATTCAATTTCATTGAGAATGGTGAAATTCTGTCAAAGAAAGGCAGGACTAAGTTGCTCACTCAAGCCAGAGATCTGATTTTAGACAAGGTGAATGAAACAGAAAAGGATGAGTTTACCAGCAAGTGGTCGAGCTCGATCGAGAAAATAATTGTAAAACCCATGAGGAGTCCGTTTGTTCAATATTTAGAATCAATTGGATTTAAACCAGACGACTTCACGGTTGATTTTGCAACGATAAAATCGGTACGCGATGCAATCACTCATGGAAGTACTGAAGGATACTCTGAGCACGAGCTCTTACGCTGCAATCAAATGCTATATCGAATCAATATCGGACTAATCCTTCATCAACTTAGAGTAAAAGATTGGATTGATGATTTAGACATAAATCATCAAAATTAAAAACCATGAAAACATATATAATTAGAGATGAAAAAGTTAAAACAGTAAGCACAAAGATAAATTCGAAGGATCAATAACATCATGTGAGTTTATTCCGATGTTATCGGAACAATCTACAAGGAAATATAAGTCCCATTGGTGTTTACATCAGCGGGATTTTTCATTTTAAACAATTCAGCACAAACTCCCCCTTCAACCCGTACAAGAACCCATCATCACTAAAAAACAAATCCCCAAATATCTTCGAGGCTCAGTTTTTTTATTTCATCTTCAATTCCTTAATTTTACGTCAAACAAACAACTATGACAAAATTATACTTCAGTTTATTGTCAATCCTCATAACATCTTTAGCAGGCGCTCAGGTTAACACCTCAATCGTCAGCGCACAACATAATCGCTCAGATAACTTTCAAACAAGCGCAAAGCCGCAAAAACAAACTCCATTCCTAAAAGCTGAAACAGATGTTTTGTGGTCGAGTGATTTCTCCACTCCTTCCGACTGGACAATGGGAAACCACGGCCCCGGAGGAAATCCTCCTCACACTTTGGGCGACTGGACAATTGTAAATGCATTGCCAGCATCTTTGACTTCGCAAGCCGTTACTTATGGCTTCCCAACGGCCATGAACTCAGCTTCAGGAGGAAATTTTGCATTAATTAACTCGGATGGTGCCGGAAGCGGTCAAACTCAAAATGCTTATATCCAAAACACTGTCTCCATTGCTTTGGCAGATAGTTTGACGGCCAACGGAAGCCCCTTGACAACCGTCATGTATTTGAAATTCACAGAAATTTATCGCCATTTTTATGAAAGAAACTTCGTACAGATTTCAAATGACGGAGGCACAACCTGGACAACTATTGAGGTAAACCCGGTGTCTGAAGTTCTTGTAAATACAAACTCCGCCGATCCCGAAACAGAAATCGTAAATATCTCTGCTGCATCAGGTGGAGGAAACTGGAGCAATAACGTTCGGATTCGTTTCTTGTATAATGGCGAATACGACTGGTTTTGGGCAATCGACGACGTGCAATTAGTTGAAGCATTCGACGACGATGCTAAGTTCACAGGTATTTTCCAGGCAACAGACATCTTCAACACGCGAGGGCTGGATTATTTCCGCGTACCGGTTTCACAAACGTCATTCCCGGGAATTACCTTCGGCGCGCACGTTTTTAACAATGGCAATACCGATCAAACAAACGTTACTTTCGAAGTAACAGGACCTTCTTATAGTGAAAGCAGCAGCGTTTACAACATTCCTGTAGGCACAGCGGATACCGTGGAAATTACCACACCATTTATGATTCCTGCTGCAGTAGGATCAAGCACCATTAACCTGACAACGAATCTGGGTGCACCGGATGGCTTCCCGGCAAACAACCAAGAAACCATGACTCTCGTTCGTGATCCGTATTTATATGGTCGTGATGACAACTTTAAGAGAGGGTCAATTTCTCAAATCACCAGTCAGGATGGTGCCGAATTGAGAATCGGAAACTTAATGGAGATCTTTAATCCGATGATATTAACCGGAATTCAGGTTCATTTAACAGATCAATCCTCAGCAGTAGGACAAGAAGTCAACTGCGCCATTGAGATTTACAATCCGAATACACAGACATACGATTATCTGGGAGAAACGGAGTACCATCAAATTCAAACAGGAGATTTGGACAACTTCATTACCATGCCTATGTCGGAAGGAAATATAATCCTTCCTCAGGGAAGCGTAGTTCTTGTAATGGCTCACCACCTGGGCGGACCGAATGAAGTAGCATTCGCCTATGCTCAACCCACTGTTGTAGGAACGGTACTGGGCTACACCGCACTTGGAGCAAGATTCCGATTGACAGATCCCGGAGCTATCATGATTCGCCTGTCTGAAGACCCTTCATTAGCTGTTTCTGAAAACGCGGCAAATGTACATGTAAACATTTTCCCTAATCCCGTAGTTGGCGAAGCTGCAATCGAAGTAAACGGAGCAGTTGCTTCAACGATCACTGTTGTTGACCTCACGGGAAAAGCAGTCTACACGACAACCGTTTCCGAAGGAACTTCTAAAGTAACTTTCAGCACAAACGGCTTCGCAGCAGGAATTTACACCGTAAATATTTCAACAGAAAAAGGAACAATTACAAAGAAAATGCTTGTTCAGAACTAATAACTCATTATAAAACCAAAAGACCCCGAATCCGGAATAGATTCGGGGTCTTTTGGTTTATTCGAACAGGGTTAAAAACTCAAAAGTTAAAGCCAGATACCGTTCATCCCTTTGAACTCTTTAAACTGTTTGAACCTTCAGAAACTGTTACTATATTTGCCCCCTAGTTGAAAAAACAATTTATGAAAGCATACGTATTCCCCGGACAAGGTGCTCAATTCTCAGGAATGGGAAAAGACCTTTACGACTCTTCTGATCTGGCAAAACAACTTTTTGCTCAGGCGAATGAAATTCTTGGCTTTGACATCCAAAAAATCATGTTTGAAGGATCTGATGAAGAGCTGAAACAAACGAAAGTTACGCAACCTGCTATTTTCCTGCATTCAACTATTCTTGCTGCATGTTTAGGCGACAGTTTTAAACCGGACATGGTTGCAGGACATTCTTTGGGAGAAATTTCAGCATTGGTAGCAAACAAAACACTTTCTTTCGAAGACGGTTTGCGCCTGGTTTCAAAACGCGCTTTAGCAATGCAGGCTGCATGCGAAGCTGTTCCTTCAACAATGGCTGCTATTCTTGGCCTGGAAGATGAAGTGGTAGAAAACGTTTGCAAATCAATTGATGGAGTAGTTGTTCCGGCAAACTACAACTGCCCGGGACAATTGGTTATTTCCGGAGCAATTCCTGCTGTGGAGGAAGCTTGTGCTAAATTAACGGAAGCAGGTGCAAAACGCGCAATGATCCTTCAGGTTGGTGGAGCTTTCCATTCACCGCTAATGGAACCTGCAAGAGAAGAATTAGCGAAAGCAATCGAATCGACTACTTTCAATAATCCGATTTGTCCGGTTTACCAAAACACAACTGCTTCTGCGGTAACCAACCCGGATGAAATCAAGAAAAATCTGATTGATCAGTTAACTGCTCCGGTTCGCTGGACACAGACTATGCAGCAAATGATTGCTGACGGTGCAACGGAAGCAATCGAAGTTGGTCCCGGAAAAGTACTTCAGGGTCTTTTCAAAAAAGTGGATCGCGCATTCCCTGCTTCAAGTGCAGAACTGAACTAAGATCTTTATGAAAAAAACGACTTTTGCTATACTGACATTGTTCTTGCTGACAGCTGTATCTTGTAAAAAAGAAAAGAAAGAGCCAACGGAAAGCGGCCCGGCACCACTGAAAAGTCTTTTCTTTAAAATGGACGGCCTAAGCTATAATCCGGCAACTCAGAGCATTCAACATACAAGTGGGAAGATCTTTTTTTCAACATCGTCAAACACGAATGAATCCATTTCGATCACTGTCAGCGACACATTGACTCCGGGAAGCTACAACTTCTCTCCGTCAGGTTCCGCAGCATTCCGCATGTTCTATACTCCTGATAATTATGTCACTTCATACACTTCAGAAAGCGGAACAGGAACGATCGTAAGTCATGATTTTCAAAACAATCAAATTCAGGCGACTTTTAACTGTATGTTGGTTAGTAACGGAACAACTCCGGATACGATCTATGTAACCAACGGCGAAATCAACAAGTCATATCCTCAATAGAAATCTGAGAAAAGAGGGAACGCGATGCATCGTGTTCCCAACAGATCAAACTCAATATCCATAAAAAAAGCCGGGGTGAAAATTTTTCACCCCGGCTTTTTTGTTTATTAACTACAGTATTTTTTAATTTCTGTACAAAGTACTCTTCACAGCTTTCACCAGTTTTTCAACATTTGGCAATGCCGCATCGATCAATGTAGGAGAAAATGCAAATGGCGTATCTGTTTGTGTTACACGCATCACAGGAGCATCCAGATAATCGAATGCATAACGCTGCAAATGGTAAGCAATCTCAGAAGAAATAGATGCCAGAGGCCACGATTCTTCTAATACAACACAACGGTTTGTTTTCTTAATTGATTCAACGATCAGTGGATAATCGATCGGACGAATTGTTCTCAAATCGATGATCTCAAGTGAAATTCCTTCTTTCTCCAAAAGCTCGGCAGCTTCATAAGCAACCTTAATGATCTTACCAAAAGAAACGATCGTTACATCTGTTCCTTTACGCTTGATATCACCTACTCCGATCGGAATAATGTATTCTCCTTCCGGAATTTCACCTTTGTCTCCGTACATTTTCTCTGATTCCAGAAAAACCACCGGATCGTTATCACGAATGGCAGCTTTTAATAAACCTTTCGCATCGTATGGATTGGATGGAGTAATTACTTTCAACCCCGGAACATGCGAATAAAACGCCTCGAAACTTTGAGAGTGAGTTGCCGCCAACTGACCTGCCGTTCCGTTTCCTCCACGGAAAACGATCGGACAACCATATTGTCCACCCGACATCTGCAGCATTTTTGCAGCAGAGTTGATAATCTGATCCGCAGCCAAAATTGCAAAGTTCCATGTCATGAACTCAACAATCGGGCGAAGACCATTCATCGATGCTCCAACAGCAATACCAGCAAATCCTAACTCTGCAATCGGGGTGTCAATCACACGTTTTGGACCAAATTCATCCAACATTCCCTGAGACACTTTATAAGCCCCATTGTATTCAGCAACTTCTTCTCCCATCAAAAAAACACCTTCATCACGGCGCATTTCTTCTGACATAGCTTCACGAAGGGCTTCTCTAAATTGAACAGTCTTCATTCTTTTTATTTTTTATTTCGCTTAAAAGCAGCACCAAAATTAATCAAAATTCGTTTCTGGCGTATTAAAACAGGGAGTAAGAACACACATTTTCAAGAAATAGTGAACAAATTGTTTAAAACCCTTCTATATTATGTATGCATAATATTTTATTTCCTAGCATGATTTGATTATTTTTGTTTCCGAAACTAAGTTTAACAAGCAAATACTGTACTTGTAAAATTTTACACGCTCACAGTTTTACGTTTAAATAAAAAAGATATGAAAATTCTTGTATGTATCAGTAAATCTCCGGATACTACATCTAAAATTGCCTTCACAGACGGGAATAAGCAATTTGATGAAAATGGGGTTCAATACATTGTCAACCCATACGACGAGTGGTATGCACTTGTTCGCGGATTGGAATTGAAAGAAACTCTGGGTGGTAATTTGACGATCATCACTGTTGGAAATGCAGCTGACGAAGCAATTATCAGAAAAGCATTGGCAATTGGTGCTGATGATGCAGTGCGCATCGATGCTGACCCGAAAGATGCTTACTTCACAGCTGTTCAAATCGCAGAATACGCAAAAACAAATGGCTTTGATTTGATCCTGACTGGTAAAGAAACGATCAATTACAATGGTTCTCAGGTTGCCGGAATGATTGCTGAAGCAATGGATCTTCCGTTTGTTTCGTTGGCAACGAAATTGGATATCAACGGAACAACAGCTCGTATGGAGCAGGAAATCGTTGGTGGTGTTCAGGTTGTGGAAGCAAACTTACCATTGGTTGTTTCTTGTGCAAAAGGAATGGCAGAACAACGCATTCCAAACATGCGCGGAATTATGGCAGCTCGTACAAAACCGCTTACAGTGGTTGCACCAACAGCTGTTGAAGACCTTACTGCGTATGTTGAATACGGATTACCGGCAGCTAAATCAGCTGTGAAAATGATCGATCCGAACAACATGGACGAATTAGTTGCTTTGTTACACAACGAAGCTAAAGTTATTTAATTTACAAGGAAATTATGAATATTTTAGTTTATATCAATTCATCCAATCACCTGGCGAAAAGTGCTTTTGAAGCAGTTACTTACGCAAAGAAAATCGGTGGTTCGATTACTGTTGTTGCAACCGGTTCAGTAGACGATGCAACATTGGCAAACTTAGGAGAATACGGTGCTGAAAAAGTATTGGTAGACCGCAGTGTTGCTACCGAAGATTCACAACAGGTAACACGTTTGATCGCTAAAGCAGCAGAAACAACGGGTGCTGAAATCATTATTTTCTCTCACGACCTGGTAGCGAAAGCAGTTGCTCCTCGCCTCTCTGTTCGTTTGAAAGCAGGATTGATCTCCGGAGCAGTTGACGTTCCGAATACATCAAACGGTTTCGTAGTGAAAGTAAATGTATTCTCCGGAAAAGCATTTGGTTTCGTTTCCGTGAAATCTGCTAAAAAAATCATTTCATTGCTTCCGAACTCATTCCAACCTGAAAAAACAGGTTCGGCTTGTGCAGTAGAAGCATTTGACGGAGCAGCAGGTTCATCAGCGATCAAAGTAGTTGAAACAAAAATGCCGGAAGGTGAAATTCCATTGCCGGAGGCAGAATTGGTTGTTTCAGCTGGTCGCGGATTGAAAGGTCCTGAGAACTGGGGAATCGTAGAAGACTTGGCAAAAGCATTGGGTGCTGCAACAGCATGTTCCCGTCCGGTTGCTGATATCGGTTGGAGACCTCATCACGAACACGTTGGTCAAACAGGTGTTGCAATTCGTCCGAACTTGTACATTGCTGCAGGGATTTCAGGAGCGATTCAGCACTTGGCAGGAGTAAACGGTTCAAAAGTAATTGTAGTAATCAATACGGATCCTGAAGCACCTTTCTTCAAGGCTGCTGATTACGGTGTAGTGGGAGATGCTTTCGATGTATTGCCGAAATTAACGGAAGCTGTAAAAAAATTCCGTTCAACACCACACTAAGATTCATCAATTTAATTATTTTTACGGAAGTAAATCCGAGGAGGGAAGCACGTACAATGCTTCCCTCCTTATTTAAACCCTTCGTAAGGAAAACGTTCGAATGGACAAGATTAAACTCGATATTATCGGACTGTCATACAGTCAAACTCAAAGTGGTGCTTATGCTTTGGTTTTAGCTGAATCAGGCGGAAAGCGTCGTTTACCAATCATTATTGGCGGTTTTGAAGCTCAGGCTATCGCCATTGAATTGGAAAAAATGACTCCGACCAGACCACTCACTCATGATTTATTCAAATCTCTCGCACAAACATTTTCCATTCAACTCAAAGAAGTGGTGATTTACAATTTGCAGGAAGGAATCTTCTTTGCAAAATTGGTTTGTGAGAAAGATGGCGTTTATTCTGATATTGATGCCCGAACTTCCGACGCAATCGCGTTAGCCGTTCGATTCGACTGCCCTATTTACACTTTTGAATCCATTCTCTCTTCTGCAGGAATTCTTTCTGATGAGTTTTTGGATGAAGAAGATGAAATCGAAATCGCAGATTCAGACGACAATGAGTTCACCAAAATGACCAAAGCGGAATTAGAGGAACAACTTCAAATTGCAATTGATCAGGAAGATTATGAATTAGCTTCCAAAATCAGAGATGAAATCAATAAGCGCGACGCGTAATCAACACTAAGCTTTTACTATTATGGGGAAATCCATCAAAGTTCGATTGACCATTATGAGTTTTCTCCAGTTCTTCGTTTGGGGAGCATGGTTGATTACAATTGCAAATTATTGGTTTACCACAAAGCAATGGGATAAAGTTGCCTTTGGAGCTGTTTTCAGTACACTTGGATTTTCGTCTCTCTTCATGCCGGCTATTACCGGAATTATTGCCGACAAATGGGTCAATGCCGAACGTTTATACGGGATTCTGCATTTTCTGGGAGGAATAACCCTCTGTTTTATTCCGCTGGCGGGCAATACCAATGAATTTTTCTGGATCATCCTTTTGGCAATGGTTTGTTATATGCCCACAATCTCTTTGTCAAACACAATCGGCTACCACGTATTGAAAAACAACGATTACGATGTTGTGAAGGTGTTTCCTCCGATTCGTGTTTGGGGAACAATCGGATTCATTGCTGCCATGTGGTTTGTAAACCTTACCGGAAACAAAGCTTCCTACAATCAGTTTATCATTGCCGGAATCGCAGGTATTTTATTGGGAATCTATTCCTTTACACTTCCCAAATGTCCTCCGCAACTCGGAAAATCAGAAAAGAAATCCCTGATTGAAGCTTTCGGTCTGAATGCATTCAAACTCTTCCTGAATTACAAAACAGCCTTGTTTTTCCTTTTCTCCATGATGCTGGGAGCTGCATTGCAGTTAACAAATATGTTTGGTGATGTTTACGTCAGTGAATTCGGCTATTTCGGAAAGTATCAGGGCTCTTTAATCGTAGAGAAATCAACAATTGTTATGTCGATTTCCCAGGTTTCCGAGACCTTATTCATTTTGGCAATTCCATTCTTTTTAAAGCGTTTCGGAATCAAAAAAGTAATGCTCATCAGTATGCTTGCATGGGTACTTCGTTTTGGCTTATTGGCATACGGAAATCCGGCAGATGGATTGTGGATGATCATCGCTTCCTGCATTGTATACGGAATGGCTTTCGATTTCTTCAATGTCTCCGGTTCTTTGTATCTTGAAACAACCGTCAATTACAAAATTCGCGCTTCTGCTCAAGGTTTATTCATGATGATGACCAACGGATTCGGAGCTGTAATCGGAAGTTTGGCAAGTGCGGCTATCATTCAGCGATTCTTCACCCTGAAATTCGAGACCACTTCAAGTTTGACGGAATATTTGGGGATCAAAGAATCCAATCCGGTTTTTGCAAATCTGACCCAATATGTAAAAATCTCCCCGGATGGCAAATTTTCAAACGCAATCACCTTATTTGACTGGAGTCCTATTTGGTTAAGCTTTGCTGCTTACGCTTTAGTGATTGCAATTCTATTTGCGATCTTCTTCAAACACAAGCACAATCCGGAAGAATTATCCGAAAAAATTTCGCACTAAACGTTTTCTAATTGATTTAATATTAATTTAATGTTTCAATAACATTGAATGAAAACGACTCTCTCCCTATTAGCGCTTACTCTAAGTGTGATTTCACACGCCCAAAGTTTTAACGGAACTTCCGGAAACATCCAGGACAATCAGGAATTGGTAAAATCGATTACCGTCAGCGGGCTTCCTGCAAATCTCAATCAAACAACATTCGGACTGGAACAGGTTTGCCTGTCCATTTCCCACACCTGGGATCAGGATCTGAAAGCAACTCTTGAAGCTCCGGACGGTACTCAAATCATTCTTTTTCAGGCCATCGGCGGGGATGGAAATGATTTCGACGGAACTTGTTTCCGTGGAGACGCAAATATTGCTATTGTGACACAAAACCCTCCTTTCAGCGGAACATTTAAAGCCATGAATCCGCTGGGAATGGCTAATAACAATCAAAACCCGAACGGAATCTGGAAACTCCGCATTTACGATTCTGCCAATGGAGACGACGGAACACTCGATTCCTGGTCGATTACTTTCGGATCAGATCCTGCAACTTATCAGCCTTTCACAAACAGCAACCTGCCCATTGTTCTTTTAAACACAAACGGGCAAACGATTCCGGATGAACCGAAGATTCAGGCTCACATGAAAATAATCAATAATGGAACCGGAAACATCAATACCATTACCGATTTCCCGAACGCTTACAACAACAATATCGGAATCGAACGACGCGGATCTACTTCGGCAGATTTTCCTCAAAAATCCTACGGTTTTGAAACACGCGACATCAACGGAACTGTCAAAGACACCGTTTTGTTAGGTCTTCCGGAAGAACATGACTGGATTCTCTATGCTCCGTATAACGACAAAACATGTATGCGGAATATTTTGACCTATGAATTGGCCAATCAGATGCAGCACTACGCTTCCCGGACCATTTTGTGCGAATTGGTTTTGAACGGCCAATATCAGGGAATTTATGTGTTGATGGAGAAAATTAAGCGCGACGCCAACCGGGTTGATATTGCCAAATTACTTCCTACAGATATTTCAGGAGATGATCTGACGGGCGGCTACATTGTCAAAATCGACAAAACAACAGGAACCAACAGCGATGGCTGGACTTCAAATTATCAGTCGGAAGACAACTCGGACATCAACTTCCTGTATCACTATCCGAAATCAGATGAGATTCAGCCACAGCAGAAAGAGTACATTCAGGCATACATCGATTCGTTTGAAACAGCACTTGCAAGCCCTTCTTTTGCAGATCCGGTGAGCGGATACCGGAAATATACCGTTCCGGAAACATTCATTGATTTCCTGATTCTGAACGAGATCGGCAAAAACGTAGACGGCTATCGTTTGAGCACCTTTATTCACAAGGAAAAAGATTCCAAAGGCGGAAAGCTGAGAATGGGCCCCATGTGGGATTTCAATTTGGCCTGGTGGAATGCTGATTACTGCAACGGAGACAATTACACCGGATGGCAATATGAATTATCGGACAACTGTCTTGGAAACCATCAGCTTCCAACCTGGTGGACACGAATGACGGAAGATCCCTGGTTTCAGGACGAACTAAAATGCCGCTGGACCATTCTTCGTCAAAGCTTTCTTTCAACCGATTCACTTCATGCAAAAGTTGATTCCATTGCGCAATACATTGATCAGGCAAAAAACCGTCATTTTGATAAGTGGCCTCTTTTAGGAATCTACACCTGGCCAAATCCGGAGCCGATTCCAGCAGGTTATTCCGAGGAAATCACAGCAATCAAATCCTGGATTTTGAACAGAGCGGCCTGGATCGACAACAACATTATCGGAACCTGTCATTTGGGATTGATTCAGCAGGAAATTGCTTCTTTATCCGTTTATCCGAATCCGTTCAATGAAAACCTTACAATTTCATGGTTTTCTGCGGGAATGAACAATACCTTGATTAAACTATTCGATCTTCAGGGAAATCAGATCAGTTCGTTTGAAAAACCATCCGCTTACGGAATGAACGAAGTAAAACTGGATTCTTTTCCTGCTTTGAGCAGTGGAATTTATTGGATTGAGATTCAGGAAGGAACTTCTATCAGCCGAATCAAGTTGGTGAAGCACTGATTAAGTATGGATTAAGTACGAAAACAGTTCATATCTGTAGTAATGCTTTACCACGAGCCCCACAACAAAGGTCGTGTTAAATCTTCTTCAGAAATACATCGGGCTGAGGATAGATTCCTTTTCGCTCCAAACGCTTGTCTTTTTTGTACAGAACATAGCTCTCCGGAATGTATTGTCCGTCCAGCTTGACTTCCAGGTAAACGGCATATTTATCTTCATTCAGAATCAGATACGTTCCTTTCGTATCTTTCGAATCGATTTTTTCGATCAGGACTCCGTCCGCTTTAAGTTCGACCGAAACAGAAGTCTGGCGAACCTGCAAAACCTCCTCACCCAATTCCAAAGCATAGGAAGGGATTTCGCCCTGATAAACACCCAGACTCTTTTTCTTCAAAACCTGAGAATTAGCAGACAATGAGATTAATAACACCCATACAGACAACAAAAAACGCATCTTTTAGTTTTGAACAAAAATAGAGAAAGGAATCAACAAAGCAACCGAATTATCAACCAAAGCAAAGAGTCTGTCATTAAAATCCCTACCTTCGAAGAGAATTTTCCAAAGCTCATTCCAACAGAAAAATGAAACAATATCACGATTTATTACAGCATATTTTAGACAAGGGAACGTTTAAAGGAGACAGAACCGGCACAGGAACCTTATCGACATTCGGATATCAAATGCGCTTCAATTTAGAAGACGGTTTTCCGGTTTTGACAACTAAAAAACTACACCTGCGTTCGATTATTCATGAATTGTTGTGGTTTTTGCAAGGTGATACCAATATCAAATACCTGAAAGAAAATAATGTTTCCATCTGGGATGAATGGGCTGACGAAAACGGAAATCTGGGACCGGTTTACGGTTACCAATGGCGTTCGTGGCCAACTCCGGACGGTGGTTCGATTGATCAGATTTCCAACCTGATTGAACAAATCAAGAAAAACCCGAATTCCAGAAGATTAATCGTCAATGCATGGAATGTGGCTTATGTCGACAACATGGCTTTACCTCCGTGCCACACAATGTTCCAATTCTACGTTGCTGACGGAAAATTAAGCTGTCAATTGTATCAACGCTCAGCAGATACTTTCCTCGGAGTTCCTTTCAACATCGCATCTTACGCCTTATTGACCATGATGGTGGCACAGGTTTGTGATTTGAAACCGGGAGAATTCATTCATACATTGGGAGACGCTCACTTGTACTCCAATCATTTGGATCAGGCGAAATTGCAATTAACACGTGATTTCAGACCTCTGCCGACCATGAAGATCAATCCGAATGTGAAAAACATTTTCGATTTCAAATTTGAAGATTTCGAATTATTGAATTACGATCCGCATCCGCATATTAAGGCTGCAGTAGCCGTTTAGACATCAGGACTTTAGAACATCAGGATATTAAGACTTAATATCTCTTAACTGATCAGATAATCAAGAACTAAAAAAGGAGATTTGAACAAATCTCCTTTTTATAGGTTATAAAAGTCTTAAAATCCTAAAATCTACTAGTTAGCCATTTCGCTCATAAACTTGATGCGCATTAAACGCAATTCTTCTTCGGTATAATCACCGTCAAATTCATGATAAGCTGTCGCCAGATCGTCTGTTTCAGCTTCTGAGAAATAATCATAGATCTCTTCCTGATTATCCGTATCCAGAATATCATCAATGTAGTAATTGATATTTACCCTTGTTCCGGATGAAACAATTGCTTCAATTTCCTCAATCACTTCATCCATCGATTTGCCCTGAGCTCTTCCGATATCTTCAAGCGGTAGTTTGCGGTCAATATTCTGAATCAACTGCACTTTCAACACCGACTTATTGATCAGGGATTTCACAACCAGATCCTGTGGTCTGTCGATATCGTTCTCGTCCACATAATTTTCAATCATTGCAATGAACGGTTCTCCATAACGCTGTGCTTTTCCGGCTCCAACTCCCTGACAGTTTGTTAACTCATCAATCGTAATCGGATATTGGAAACACATATCTTTCAGAGACGGTTCCTGGAAAATCACAAAAGGAGGAATATTGTTCTGCTTGGAAAGTGATTTTCTCAAATCAATCAGCATGTCGTAAAGAACTTCATCGAAAGCGCCTCCTTTTCCGGGAGAAACCATCGCATCGTCGTCGTCCGAAGCGGAATAATCGTGTTGTTTCAACAAGGTGAATGAAACCGGATTTGCAAGGAATTCTCTTCCGTTTTCGGTGAATTTCAAGGTTCCGTAAGTTTCAATATCCTTGTAGAGCAAACCGGCAACAACTGTTTGACGGATCACCGCATTCCAGAAATGTTCATCCCGGTCTTTACCAACTCCGAACAACGGAGCCTGATCGTGTCGGTAGCTTTTGATCTCAGCGGTAACTCCACCGGATAAAAAGGCACAAACATGTTTTGATTTTTGCTGTTCCTGAAGGAAATCAACCACCTGAAGCAATTGATGAACAAACTCTTTTCCTTCCAGTTTTTCTCTCGGATGCTTGCAGTTGTCGCACATTTCATTGCACTGCTTTTCATCGAACGTCTCTCCGAAATAATGCAGGATAAATTTTCTCCGGCAAACAGATGTTTCGGAATACGAAACGATCTCACTCAAAAGCTGTTTTCCGATTTCCTGTTCGGCAACCGGTTTCCCCTGAAGGAATTTTTCCAGTTTTTCAATGTCTTTATAAGAATAGAAAGTGATACACTCTCCTACTCCGCCATCACGTCCAGCCCGACCAGTTTCCTGATAATAACTTTCCAGTGATTTCGGAATATCGTGGTGGATCACAAAACGCACATCCGGTTTGTCAATTCCCATTCCGAAGGCAATCGTTGCAACAATCACATCCACTTCTTCCATCAGGAACATATCCTGGTGTTTTGCGCGGGTTGTTGCGTCCAGACCTGCATGGTAAGCCAAAGCATTTATTCCGTTTACCTGAAGTAACTCGGCCATTTCTTCCACCTTTTTTCTGGAAAGACAATAAATAATTCCGGATTTCCCCTGGCGTTGGCGAATGTATTTGATGATTTCTTTTTCAACGTTTTGTTTCGAGCGGATCTCGTAATACAAATTATCTCTGTTGAAAGACGATTTGTACAAGTCCGCGTCCATCATATTGAGATTCTTCTGAATATCAGCCTGAACTTTCGGTGTTGCAGTAGCAGTCAACGCGATGATCGCTACATTGGAGATTTTTTCAAAAATTTCGCGCAGACGTCTGTATTCCGGTCGGAAATCATGTCCCCACTCGGAGATACAATGGGCTTCGTCAATAGCGAAAAACGAGATAGGGACGGAAGTAAGGAAATCAATATTTTCTTGTTTTGTAAGCGATTCCGGGGCTACGTAAAGCAGTTTTGTTTTTCCTTCAAGGATATCGTCCTTGACACGATTTATTTCTGTTTTGCTTAAGGAAGAATTTAAAAAATGTGCAACGGAGTTATGATCACTCACATTGCGAATGGCATCTACCTGATTTTTCATCAATGCAATCAATGGGGAAACTACAATAGCAGTACCTTCTGATAATAATGCAGGAAGCTGATAACAAAGGGATTTTCCACCACCGGTCGGCATGATTACAAACGTGTTTTTCTTTTGTAACACATTGGTGATTATGTTTTCCTGTTGTCCCTTGAACTGATCAAAACCAAAAAATTTCCTAAGCGCTTCTTTCAGATCATTCTGATCCATAAAGTTTGAATATTAGAGGATTACCTAAATTTTACTAAATACCGAAATTACTGATAATAAAACGCATAGGCGCTATAAAATCGGCAACTACACTAAAATACAAGATAAATGAATAAAAAACAACTATTAACATTTCATTACCTCATTTTTTTGATGAATTATTAACTTTGCACCCACATTATGGAAGAGGAAAAAAATATGTCATTCTTACAGCATCTCGAGGAATTGAGATGGAGACTGGTTCGATGCGCTGCTGTTATTATCGCACTTGCAGTAGTTATTTGGTGGAATCAGGACTGGATTATGACGCACATTTTTCTCTCCATGAGCAAACCGGACTTCTTCACGTTTGACTTTTTCTGCCACACCATGAATTTCATGTGCGTGGATGAAATTCCGATCAACTTTCAATCCACCACCATGGGCGGACAGTTCTCTTACGCCTTATGGATGAGTTTCTTAGGCGGTGTTGTAGTTGGTTTCCCTTTTATCTTCTGGCAGCTTTGGTCTTTTGTAAAACCCGGACTGAAACACAACGAAAAGAAGATGGTGAAAGGAATCGTTTTCTATGTGAGCATCCTGTTCTTTATCGGAATTTTGTTCGGATATTTCATTGTTGCTCCGATGAGTGTTCAGTTCTTCGGTACGTATCAGATTACGCGTGAAATCAAGAATGACTTTACGATCAGTTCTTACATGAGTACGGTTTTATCGACGGTTTTTTATTCAGGTTTATTCTTCCTTCTTCCGATCGTTGCTTACCTCCTGGGGAAACTGGGAATTGTTTCATCCGGCTTTTTAAGCAAATACCGCAAGCACGCAATTGTGGTCGTTTTGATCCTGGCTGCAATCATTACTCCTCCTGATATTATTTCTCAGGTGATCGTGAGTATTCCTATTTTAATTCTTTACGAAATCGGGATCTTTGTAGTAAAACGTGTTGAAAAATCACGTCTCACAGAGGAATAATCTATTTTTCTTCATGTCTGCACTAACATTTGACCTTATCGAAAGCGATGCTTTCTCTTGTTTTTGTTCAAGTTTTACGTAGATTTACCTCATCTATGTTCAAACTAAGGATTCTATTTCTACTCTGCCTGATCCAAAACTTTGTCTTCTCACAACAGACGAAAGTTTCAGGACGTGTCGTAGACGCTGCAACCGGCGAGGGTATGCCTGATGTTCGAGTGCAGTTTCAACTTTCCAAAATAGGAACCTTAACTGACAGTCTTGGTTTCTATACGTTGCAGACTTATTATGCAACGGACAGCATCACGTATTTCATGCCGGAATTCGTGATGGCTACGCGAGCTGTGAAACGGGATAAAGAACAAACGATTGATGTCGCTTTAAAAGAGATGGTCGTCGACATTGTCGAAGTAACGATTAAGCCTCCGGATGAATTCCCGTCGACGACTTTGCACAAAAAGGTAGTTGCACACAAACACATCAACAACAAGGAGAAATTAAATTCTTACGATTACGAATTATACAACAAGATTCAGATCGATCTGAACAATATCGGCGACAAATTCAAGGACCGGGATATTGTGAAACGGCTGGATGTGGTGATGGATTACCTCGATTCAATCGACGGTGGAAAAACATACCTGCCCGTTATTCTTTCGGAAAATATTTCCCAGTTCAGCTTCAAGAACAATCCGAAAAAGAAGCGCGAACTCGTATCTGCAACACGAATTTCCGGAATCGAAAACCTTCAGTTGAATCAATTCCTCGGAGAAATGTATCTGGATTTCAATATCTACGATAATTACTTGAATATTTTCCAGAAGGCATTCATCAGTCCGACAGCCAACTTTGCGCGCAATTACTACAAGTTCTATCTGGACGACAGTATGTTCATCGACAACAATTGGTGCTACAAACTGCGTTTCACCCCGAAAAGAACCGGAGATATGACTTTTGAAGGCGAAATGTGGATCAATGATACGACCTACGCCGTTAAGACATTCAAGGCCAAATTATCACCGGGAGCAAATATCAACTACGTTCAGGACTTGTATATGGAACATCATTTCGATCAGGTGATTCCGGAAGTATGGATGCTGACCGAAGAAAAAATGATCCTGGATCTGAAAGTCACCAAAGGAACCAAACTTTATGGTTTTTACGGAAGAAAGTATTCTTCGCGCAAGAATTTTGTGATCAATAAAGAACACCCCGATGATTACTACAAAAGTGACTTTACGGTTGAATTTGCAGACAGTGCCAAGATCCGTGACAAAAATTACTGGGTAACACACCGGCACATTCCATTGAACGAGCAGGAAAACGGCATCGATCAAATGGTCGACTCCCTGAATCAGGATCCTTTTTTCAAATTCCTGAAGAATTCGACTTACATGCTGGCTTCCGGTTATTATCCGGTCGGGAAAGTTGAAATCGGTTCGATCTATTCATTGATTTCCGTGAATCCGGTCGAAAAATTCCGGACAGGATTAGCTCTCCGAACTTCAAATGCTTTTTCAAAACGAATCGAATTCGGAGGAAGATTGTATTACGGTTTCGGCGATAAACGATTCAAATACGGATTAACAACCCGGATCAATATCACTCCGAAGAAACGCGGACTTCTGATCATTTACGGAAACCGGGATATCGAACAAATCGGTATTTCGCCCACCGCCGCTGCCGTAGGATCTACTTTCAGCTCTTTATTGAGAACAGGACCTTTGGACAAACTAACCTTTGTAGACAAAGCCGGAATCAACCTTGAAAAAGATCTGGGGAAAGATTTTGTTGTGTTCGGTGGTTTCGAATGGAAAGAATACACACCCTTAGGTTTGGCAACTTATGAGCGCAAGAACGAATACGGCGGATTAGACACACTGAGACACATTCAAAGCTCGGAAGTGACTCTGCGCTTCAGATGGTGTAAGGACGAAGAGTTTATATCGGGGAATTTTGACCGCACAACCCTTCCTTCCAAATTCCCTATTTTATCTATTCAGGGCATTTTCGGGATCAAAGGAGTTTTCGGAAGTGATTACAACTATCAGAAAATCGAATTTGCGATGGAACACAGCCGCAATATCGGTGTTTTAGGCCGTCTTCGTTATGGTGTAAATGCCGGAGTTGTACTGGGAACGGTTGCTTATCCATTCCTGAAAGTTCATGAAGGAAGCCAATCTTACTGGCTTTATACCAATTCCTTCAACCGCATGTCTTATTTCGAGTTCATTTCCGACCGCTATGTGGGTGGATTCCTCGAACATCATTGGCAAGGTTTGCTTTTCGACCGCATTCCTTTGATCAAAAAACTGAAATGGCGTTTGGTAACCGGAGGAAGAATTACCTACGGAGCAATCAGCCCAAGACACAATGACGTGATGATCGTTCCGTCATTTACCAAGCAATTCGGGCACATTCCTTATGCGGAAGCATCGGTCGGAATTGAAAACATCTTCAAGCTGGGTCGCGTTGATCTCGTATGGCGAATTACTCATCTGGAGAAAGGAATCCTTCCGTTGGGAATCCGTGCAAGATGGTCGTTTATCTTTTAATTTGTTTTTTCTAGTCGTGAATTTAATCCACCTTCTTTATTCCAATTATTTTGTATCCTTAATACTTCAAGGATTTTGCGTATTTCATTGTATGCGCAAAGGTCATTCAAATCAATGGTTATGGCTTATTATTTTCCTTCCATTCATTGGTAGTCTGATCTATCTTTTTACCGTTGTCTTTACCAAGGACAAACTGAGTTCAGCAACAACAAATGTGAATACAATCATTCGTCCTCATGGTAATGTGAAACAACTGGAACGCAATTTAAAATTCTCTGACACCTTTAAAAACAGAATGCTATTGGCAGACTGTTATCAAGCGTTAGGCAGAGATGAGGAAGCACTTGTTTTATATGAGCAAAACCGTCAAGGGCTTTTTTCAAATTCTCCGGAGTTAATTACCGCCCTGATGTCTTCATATTATGCACTCAGTAACTATGAAAAAGTGTGTGAGTTGGCTGATCTCGTATATAATCATTCGGATTTCACCCGTTCGCAAGCTCATTTATCCTATGCGAAATCATTAGAGCAAATGGGAAAGAACAAAGAAGCCGAAACAGAATACAAAAAGTTCGATAGACGGTACGGAGATTTTGAGGGAAAATATGTTTATGCCTGTTTTCTGGAAAATCAAAACCGAATTGAAGAGGCAAGTCAGCTTTTGAGCACAGCTATTGACGAGTCAAAAAACATGACCCATAAAGAAAAGCGAAATCATAGTTTCTGGATCCGTCAATCTATTGCAAAAATAAAGGAACTCGAAAAGGGCATTGATGCAAAGTAATTCATGCTCTAAAAAATATCGTATTTTCGCAGGGTGAAGCTACATACGCACGATATCAAAAAGACCTATAAAGGTCGAAATGTTGTAAAAGGTGTTACCATTGAGGTAAACCAGGGAGAAATTGTCGGTTTGCTTGGTCCGAACGGAGCAGGAAAAACCACATCTTTCTACATGATGGTTGGTTTGGTTAAGCCGGACGAAGGACATGTATTTCTGGACGATCTGGAAATCACGCATTATCCGATGTACAAACGTTCTCAATTGGGAATCGGGTATCTTCCACAGGAAGTTTCGGTTTTCAGAAAACTCAGTGTAGAAGACAATATTCTATCCATTCTGGAGCTTTCTGATTTGAATAAAATCGAGCGAAAAGAAAAGATGGAGCAGCTGCTGGAAGAATTCAGCTTAACGAAAGTTCGCAAAAACTTAGGAAACCGGCTTTCCGGAGGAGAAAAAAGGAGAACTGAGATTGCACGTGCTTTGGCTACAAATCCGAAGTTTGTTCTTTTGGATGAACCATTTGCCGGAGTTGACCCGATTGCAGTAGAAGATATTCAAAGCATTGTTTCGGATCTGCGCAAACGCAATATCGGAATCCTGATAACGGATCACAACGTTCAGGAAACCTTATCGATTACCGACCGTGCTTATTTATTGTTTGAGGGAAGTATTTTGAAATCCGGAACAGCGGAAGAATTAGCTTCGGATGAACAAGTTCGTAAAGTATACCTGGGTCAGAATTTCATTCTACGCAAGAAAAACCATTAGGCATAAAAAAAGCCTCCGTGGGAAGAGACTTTTGGTTTGTTTGGTTTATTTAGATGCTAAATCGGCATTTTCAGTGTTATCAACACTTCCGTATGCATCACAATGTCCTCTGGATGATCCGCAAGATGCTATAACCACAGCTAAAAGAGCAGCCATTGCTGCGTAGGCAAAAAATTTCTTCATAGTTATCCGCTTTGTTTTTAGTTTACTAGTTGTTGTCTTGGGTACAAATCTATCACTTTTAACGAAATATGGCACAAAATATTATTCACATTTCGTTTTTTATCCTGTTGATTAAATGTGATTTAATCGAAAATGAGAATCTTTTTTTAACATTTAAAACAAAACCCTCAGATAAACCAGTGGTTTACCTCTACGCAAGATTGAAAATATACCGTTGCCGGATTAACGATTATTTGTCTCTGTGTTTTTATTCGTGTCTGACATAGAACCGTAAGCATCACAATGTGCCTTTGTTTTGCAAGATGTGCCGGCAAGTGCAATGAACAAAGCAATGGCAAGAATTCCGAGTATTTTTTTCATGACCGGTTGTTTAACAGTGAATACTAAATTGTAACTTCTATACAAACTTACTACTTTCATCGTTATATATAAATAATATTCTTGATAATTACCAAAGGAAATAATTGATATTGAAGTATTTCGTGAAGCTTTCTCAACAAAAACTGCGACTTGTCCTTTTGGTCAACCTGTTCTTATTTGCCCTTCCGGTTCTTCACGCACAAAAAAAAATCACTTTTCCTGATCCGGATTTCAAAGAAATCAGCAAACGAAAAAGTTTTACTTATCAGGATACTTTCGCACTCAAGAAACAACTTACCGAGATTCAATTTTTGGCTTATAAAAAAGGTTATTTAAGTTTCGGGATAGATTCTATTGTACGAATAGACAGTTTGAACAGTGAAGCATTCTTTACTCTTGGTTTACGCTATAAGAAACTCAATTTATCGATCAGCGACGAAAGCCGGCGCGCTTTGAGAGAAATCGGGATCAGTCCGCGAACCATTGAAACGCTGCCACCTACTCCGCTCGATATTTCAAAAAATCTGGAGAACATTCTTCATCAATTCGAAATTGCGGGTTATCCTTTTGCCCGGATTTCATTCGAAGATCTGCGCACCGAAAAAGAAGCGCTTTTTGCGGAGTTAATCATCAAACCCAATTCCCGGGTAAAATGGAATGAGATCATTGTGAGCGGAAACAAAGTGAAACTCGCAAAAAGATACCTGGAGAATTTTCTTCACATCGAAAAAGGCGATTGGTACAATCAGGAACAGGTGAAATTAATCGGTACGCGACTCACCCAACTCACTTTTGTGAAACAGATCAAACCGGCAGAAATTCTCTTCACTCCGGAAGGAGCAAATCTGTATCTCTACATTGAAACGAAACCGGTTTCGCTCTTTAACGGAACAATCGGTCTTCAGCAGGATCCGATAAAATTGAAATACCAATTGACCGGAGATTTGCGTTTGAAACTTCAAAATGCGTTTAAACACGGCGAACTCTTCGATTTGAACTGGCGTTCAATCCAGCCGGGAAGTCCACAATTAAAAATTCAGGCAGCTTATCCTTTTCTGTTCAATACTCCTTTCGGACTGGATGGTCAGTTTTCGCTCTTCAAACGCGATTCTACTTTCCTGGAATTGAAAACAAGCATCGGAGTCACTTATTTTGTTTCGGGCGGAAAAACGCTTACAGGTTTTTACAAAAATCAGCAGTCCAACCTGCTGGGTTCAACTGTCACCAGTTTATACGGTACAACCAAAAGCAATGTTTACGGTCTCTCATTCAAAAATCAAACGGTTGATTATTTACCCAATCCCCGAAAAGGATTTATCTGGTATCTGGAAGGAAATGTTGGGAAACGCTCTCTCAAAAAGGATTCAACAACCTTCAATTACCTGATCTACGGAGGAAAAGTGCAAATTGAGTACTACCAACCGCTCGGAAAGCGCTTTGTAATCAAAGGCGGGCTCATGAGCGAAACGTTTTACACCAACAACATTCAGCAAAATGAGCTTCTGCGTTTCGGAGGAAATCTTTCCCAGCGCGGTTTTATGGAGGATGAATTACTCGGCACTTATCGCGCAACATTTACGATCGAACCACGGTTTATCCTGGATCAGAATTCGTATTTGTTTGTTTTTTACGATCAAAGCTGGTATGAACGGAATCTTCAAAGCTATATTCATGACGCTCCGAAAGGTTTTGGAGCCGGGCTTTGTTTCGGAACGAACATCGGGATTTTTTCTTTGATTTATGCATTGGGGCAGCAGTTCTCAAATCCGATTTTGTTTCGGGATTCGAAAGTGCATTTCGGGTATGTGGCTTATTTTTAAAATGCATTTTCGAAGGTTGAAATTTCCGGGGGCGTCATTAAAAACCATTCAAGGTTTCCAGCAACTCCCTGTCTCAATTCGCAAAATTGCCATATCGCAATATTACGAACCGACTTCAAGTCAAACATTACAAAAACAGATTCAAATATCTGATTATCAATAAAATAAAATCACAAACACAAACCCACTCCCCCGGCCAGCCCGCAAAACACCTCCTAATTCCACCAAAATCAACCAAGCCCACACTTTAATCAATCGGTTTATTTTTCAATTCTTTTTTGTCTATCTTGAATTCACTATGAGCTACTTATTCATATCAGATAGATTCCGGAAATCCATTGTGATGGTGGTTTTCATGCTTTTGTTTGGTTCCATTGCAACCGCCCAGAACATCGTTGTTATCGGTACTGTTTCAAACGATCAAAATCAAAAAGTGGTTGGCGCCGAAGTCAGACTCGGACAACAAAACGGAAAAACAAATTCGAAGGGGCACTTTGCATTTAAACTGGCTAAATTTCCCGCCCAATTATCCATTAAACATAATCTTTACAAAGAATATATTGGATTTGTGCGTACACCGATCAATCAACAAGACACTATTTTTCTGGATGTAACACTGGAAAACAAAACAACCGAATTAGAAGAAGTCACTATTAACTCTTCCCGCGTTATCTGGGCTTATCAGAAACCAAATACGCATATTATTGATTTTGTTTTAATGGATGACGAAATTCTATTGCTTTGCCAGGAAGATCACAAATACTTTTTAAGAAGACTGGATTCTCTCAGCAAGAAAATCACAGACCTTCAGATCAAAAAAAATCCGCAGAAACTGTTTGAAGATTGCACCGCTGGAACTCATTTGGTCTATACCGATAGTGTTTTCGAATTTAAATTTTGGGGGAAATCCATAAGTCTGGTGGCGGGCTACCCTTACATTCAGGCGATGGATATTTTAAGTCCCTGTGTTATTTCCAGCGAAAACAATTTCATTGTAAAAAGATTGGGACCACATAATAAACTGGTAGAATACACAAAAATTGACCGCAGCACTAAGAGCCCCGAGTTGCTTTATATCACCACCGACAGAAAACAAATGAGCGCCCTGGACGATTATGCCAAAGCAAATGACATTCCGGTTCCGCTTTACAATCCGAACTACATCTATGGAAATCGTCTGCCAAGTAGTGTAACAGACAGGCAAAAATGGCAGAATCAGCAATTTTACAGGCAAATTCTTTCAAAGGAATTGTATACTCCGATCTTTGAAATCAATGATTCCGTCGTCATTTTTGATCATCTCACAGATAGTGCACTGGTTTTTAATTTGAATGGACATTTGATCCGGTCTTTTCAAATCAGTTATCATTATTTTGAAAACTGGAAAAACGAACTGATCATCAACGAAGAAAAGACAAAGATCTATGCAAAATATGAGATTGACGGGTTGGTAACACTGCGTGAAATCAATCCTTCTACCGGAAAAATCATGAACACAACCCTTCTTGAAAAGCACATCTACCCGATGAGAATCCAGATTCGGGGTAATTACGCTTTCTACTTGTACAAACATTACCTGGACAACAGCATTCATTACCTGTATAAACAGGTCCTAAGGAACAATTAGTTATGCTCAAATAACGCACTATGAAACAAAATTACCTTATTACAATCTTACTTTTATTCTTCTTCACCTCATGGATGAGCGGAAGTAATGCCACTTGGTCTCAGGCGGAAGTAACTGTGAAAGGAAAGGTTGTTTCAGAACTGGGAGCTCCTATTAAAAATGCTACTGTAAAATTGGGAAGTGCAGACGGGCGTACAAACTCCAATGGTATTTTCATTCTTAAGAACAGTACATTTCCTGTACAACTCACAGTAAAGCATCCCTTGTTTTCAGAATATGTTGATATGATTCTTTTTCCTCAAAAATGGAGAGATACTCTTGAAGTTTTTGTGATCATGACAGGAAAAGAAACAGAACTGGAAGAAGTGACCGTCACAAACAAGCAACTGGTTTGGGTATATCCCAGAAAACAAGCCAATGTGCTGGATTTTATTTTACAACCCGATGATGGAATCATCCTATGTTGCAGCGACGAGAAAACATACTTCATGCGTGGTTTGAATGCCCAGGGAGAAAAAATGTATGAAACTCCCATTCCCAGACACCCAAAGCAATTATTCCGTGATTGCATGGAACGAATTCACCTCGTTTACTCAGACAGTATTTACGAGACTTCTATCATCAGTAATTCTTTAGGAGCTTTTCAACTCAGATCAGCATCAAAGATATTTGCTTACAACCTCCTGAAATCCTGTGTTTATAAAGACGAAAAAACGCTGGTAAAATACAATTATTCCGAGCTGGATCAACGCATTGAATTCGTCAAATATAACATTCAAACGCAAAAAAAGCAGGTAATGTATGTTGGCGAAAGCCGCAAACGAAACAGGGAGTTCCGTGAATTTTCGCAGGACAACAACATCTCGGGAGAGCAGCTATTCCATAGCTTAACCGTAGAAGAACTGAAAGACGCACGTATAAAATGGAATAATAAACAGTTTTTTGAGCTTGTTTTAGCAACACCGGTTTACATTCCCTTATTTGAATTAAATGATTCACTCATCATTTTTGATCATTTAAATGATTCTGCTGTTGTTTTTACTAAAGCCGGTGTTCGTGTAAGGGCTTTCCCGATCCTGTATCACCACTACATGGGTTGGAAAAGTGAATTGGTTACAAACCTGGAAAAAACCAAAATCTATGCACGCTACGAAATCGACGGGCTTACGACACTGCGTGAAATCAATCCGAAAAATGGAAAAATAGAACATAAAATTCAGTTGGAACAGCATATCTTCCCGAAACATCTTCAAATTCGTGATGATTTTATCTATTATATCTACGATGATTACCTCGACCGAAGCATGCATTACCTCTTTAAACAAGAACTGAGGTAAATCATTGTTAGAATTCCATTTTTTAAGTAACTTTCGACTCATTATATAACCCTATGTTTCTGTTCATAAAAAACAAAGCTCTTTTTCTTCTGACGGTTACCGCTCTGTGCAGCGGTCTGTGCTGGTCTCAATCGGAGATTATCATCAAGGGAAAGGTAGTCAATGAATTAGGGGCTCCAGTTAAAAACGCTTCCGTTCAGATTGACATTCACAATGCGCGAACCAACTCCAATGGTATTTTTGTTTTGAGGAATCAGAATTTCCCAGCACATATTACCGTGAAAAGCGGATTATACAATGAATTCGAAGACATTCTTCTTTTTCCGGAAAAATGGAAAGATACGTTGATGGTTTCTGTCGTCATGACATCAAAAGAAACGCAACTGGAAGAGGTTACCATCAAAGCAAACAATATCTTCTGGGTATATCCGAGAAAACAAGCCAATGTGTTGGATTTTAAAATTCAACCGGACGGAAACATGCTGCTTTGCTGCAGCGATGAACACCGTTACTTTCTGAGACATCTGAATCCGATGGGGGACAAAATCTATGAAACAACCATCCGAAAACATCCAAAACAACTGCGTCAGGATTGCGGCGGGAGAGTTCATCTGGTTTACAAAGACAGTATTTATGAAACTTCTGTGGTCGGGCAATCAGTAGGAATTTTCTCTCCCCTGCCATATTGCAAAGCTATCGGGTTATTGGACAACTGTTCCTATTCTGATGATACTTCCATTATTATCCGGTCGTATTTGTACCAGAATCAATATCTGGATTATCGTCTGATCACCAAAAAGACAAAAAAAACCAAAATCCTGTACGTGTGTCAGGACCGTCAAAAAAGCCGGCAGTTAAAAGATTATCAAAAAGACAATAAGCAAACCGTCAGCGAGATTCTAAGAGACAATTACTTTTCCGACAAGGTTTCCAACCGAAACGATGAATTGAAAAAAGAACGGGAAAGATGGAACACGCAACAATTCTACAATTTCGTGGTCTTCAAGCCATTATACGCTCCTTTATTCGAGCTCAATGACTCTCTGTTTATTTTTGATCACGTCAACGATTCTGCCATTGTTTTCACCAAATCCGGGCTCCGCGTCAGAAGTTTCCCCATTTCATATCAGTACTTTAAAGGCTGGAAAAATGAGCTTATTCCGAACATTGAAAAAACACAGGTTTATGCCCGTTTCGAGAGTGATGGAATTACCTATTTAAAGAAAGTAAATCTGACAACCGGAAAAGCAGAAAATGAAGTTCAGATCAAAAAACACATTTATCCTGAACACATTCAAATTCGCGAAGATTTCATCTATTACATTTACAAAGACTATCTGGATCTGAGTATGCACTACATCTTCAAACAGCATTTAACAAAACCCTGAAGAAAGATTGCACTTCAACTTGTAGATAAAGCTAATTTTGCTTAACTTCAAGTAAGTCATGAAAAACAACGAAACAATTAGTAATCCTGCGGAATTCACTGAACGATTTATCAATCAAACAAATAGTCCTGTTTTTTTAACAGGAAAGGCCGGAACAGGGAAAACAACCCTTTTACGGAAGATTGTAGAAACAACTCACAAGAACACGGTGATCGTCGCTCCTACGGGAATTGCAGCTTTAAATGCCGGCGGAGTTACAATCCATTCCTTCTTCCAGCTTCCTTTCAGCTCCTTCATTCCTGAATTTGTTTCAGAAGGACTGGTCAACGGAAATATCAAGTTCGAATCGAAAGAAACTTTAAAACGTCATTTCCACTTTAATAAAACACGCCAAAACCTCATCAGAAGTGTTGAACTCCTGATCATCGACGAAGTTTCCATGCTGCGTGCCGATTTGTTGGATGCCATCGACTGGACTTTGAGAAATGTGCGCAGAAACAACGATCCGTTCGGAGGAGTTCAAGTGTTGTTTATCGGCGACTTATTGCAGCTTCCTCCCGTGATCAAACCGGAAGAATGGAGTTTGCTTCAGAAATACTACCGCGGAATTTTCTTTTTCAACGCACATGTTTTTCAGGAACAGGCCCCGGTTTATATTGAACTCGATAAGATCTTTCGTCAGGATGATCAATTGTTTATCGATTTGCTGAATCACTTACGAAACAACGAAATTACTCTTGAAGATCAACAATTACTGGAAAAATATGTCAATCCGCATTTCGATTCGACAAAAGAAGACGGATACATTACTTTAACAACACACAACTCGAAAGCAGATCAGTTAAATGCTACGGCACTGAATTCTCTTTCGGAAAAATCAATGACTTATTCCGCTGAAATCAAAGGGGATTTTCCTCCGCATTTGTTTCCGCTGGAAAAAGATACCGAACTGAAAGTCGGAGCTCAAATCATGTTCATTAAGAATGACATTTCATTTGAAAAGAACTTCTACAATGGAAAAATGGGAGTCATCAAATCCCTGACCAGCGAAGAAATTGAAGTTTTTTTCAAAGACGAAAAGCGAAGCATCGTTGTGGAGAAATACGAATGGAACAACATCAAATATTCCCTCAACGAACAATCCGGCGAAATCGAAGAAGAAATACTCGGAACGTTTGTGCATTACCCCATCAAACTGGCCTGGGCCATTACCATTCACAAAAGCCAGGGACTTACTTTTGACAAGGCAGTCTTGGACGTTTCTCAGGTTTTTGCTCCCGGACAAGCGTATGTTGCACTTTCCAGACTTCGCAGCCTTTCCGGATTGGTATTACTCAAACCGCTTTCCATGAATGGCTTGATCAATGATCAGCAAGTCGTTTCCTATTCTTCCAACAAAGCTCCGGAAGAAGTCATGAAACTTTATCTGGACAGGGAAACCGCACGATTCATTTACACGAGTCTTTTTCAGGCCTTCGATTGGTATGATTACACCACCAAGTGGGCAACCTTTGAATTAGGTTTCAAACTTCAGGGACCAAAAACCGAAAAAGGAAAAGATAAATCCTGGGCAGCAAATCAGCTTCAAACGGTTCAATCGACTTTTGATGCGGCCCGCAAATTCCAAAATCAGCTGACAAATATCTTTTCCAACGAAAATCCGGATTGGAATTTTGTTCACGAACGCGTACAAGCCGCTTATTTGTATTTCTACAAGCCATTGGACGCGCAAGTCTATTCCATTATGAAAAGACGTTACGAGTTGTCCAAAATCAAAAAAACGAAGCAATACAACGATGAACTGGAAGAACTGGAACAGGAAGTAGTAGCTGTTGTGCACCGTTTGATGAAAGCGCGCTTGCTGATGGAAGCCGTGGCCAATCAAAAGCCGTTTACCAAAGAAACGATCAAAGCTCCCGAGCTGACCAATTATGTCATTGCAAAAAGCCAGAGCATTCAGCAGGAATTAAGAGCAAATCGCTCCATGATGGATGAAATGATGGAAGAAGAATACACCGATGTTGTTCAACTGGTCAAACAGAAAAAAGTCAAGGAAGAAAAAGTGGTTAAGAAAGACACTTATGAAATCACCCTTGAATTATATGAACAAGGCAAAACGATTGAAGAGATTGCGCGTGAACGTCAACTGGGTGTTTCAACCATTGAAGGACATTTCGCCAAACTGATCCGTCAGGAAAAAATTGATCTCGCGGATATTTTAGATCCGAAACGCATTAGTGAAATTGAAGGATATCTGGAAGGAACTGAAGGGAAAACACTGGGAACAATCAAAGATGAATTGGGTGATAAAGTGAGTTATGGGGAGTTGAAACTGGTTCAGGCATCGAAGATGTTGTAGCAAAAAAAACGCTCTGAAGCACCAATAAAATCAAGGGGTTCGCAATATTGCGATATGGCAAAATGAAACAAAAAAATCACAGAACATCTGTTCTGTGATTTCACCAAAGACCAAAAACTACTTCCAAATAAATCCAAACCAACAGGACTTATTCTCCTATAGAATACAATCTTACAAAAAGGTAACAAACAAAAAACCCTGACGTCCGAAAAGCCGGAGTCAGGGTTTCTATTTTGTTTCAGCACTTTCTTACAATCCGAAAGCAGCTTTTACTTTATCTACAAAGTCTAATTTCTCCCATGTAAACAATTCAACTTCTTTCACAACCTGAGTTCCGTCAGGAGCGTTGAATGTTTTCTTCACTACTTCGTTCTTACGTCCCATGTGACCGTAAGCAGCAGTTTCAGAATAAATCGGGTTTCTCAATTTCAAACGTTGCTCAATTGCATAAGGACGCATGTCGAAGATCTCCGCACATTTCTTAGCAAGTTCACCATCTGTGATGTTTACTTTCGCTGTTCCGTAAGTATTGATGAACAAACCACAAGGTTTAGCAACACCAATTGCATAAGAAACCTGTACCAGAACCTCATCACACAAACCTGCAGCAACCAGGTTTTTCGCGATGTGACGTGTAGCATAAGCTGCAGAACGATCCACTTTAGACGGATCTTTTCCTGAGAAAGCTCCACCACCGTGAGCACCTTTTCCACCGTAAGTATCAACGATAATTTTACGACCTGTCAAACCAGTATCTCCGTGAGGTCCTCCGATAACGAATTTTCCTGTTGGGTTGATATGGTAAGTAATCTGATCGTTAAACAACGCTTGCAATTCCGGCTTCAATTTTGCTTTCACACGAGGAATTACAATATTTACGATATCGTCATTGATTTTCTTCAACATGTCAGCTTCTGTTCCGAAATCATCGTGTTGAGTAGAAACTACAATCGTATCGATACGTTGCGGAACATTATCATCAGAATATTCGATCGTTACCTGAGATTTTGCATCCGGACGCAAATAACCGATAACGTGAGGTTCGCTGTTACGGATTTGAGAAAGCTCCTGCAAAATTTTATGCGCTAAATCCAATGCTAAAGGCATATAATTATCAGTCTCCTTCGTTGCGTAACCAAACATCATTCCCTGGTCTCCAGCTCCCTGAGCTTCAGCTTTCGCTTCAAAATCATCATTTGAAACTTTGCGGTCAACTCCCTGATTGATATCAGAAGATTGGTCATGAATTGCAGAAAGAATACCGCAAGAATTCGCTTCAAACATGTATTCAGATTTGGTATATCCGATTTTACGGATCACTTCACGAGCAATCGTCTGAACATCCAAATATGTATTCGTTTTTACCTCTCCGGCCAAAACTACCTGTCCTGTCGTTACTAAGGTTTCGCAAGCGACTTTCGACGTCGGGTCAAAAGCCATAAAGTTATCAATTAGCGCATCTGAGATCTGATCCGCTACTTTATCCGGGTGTCCTTCAGAAACAGATTCTGAGGTAAACAAGTATGACATAGTCCTTGATTATAAAATTTATGGGTGCGAAATTAGTGAAAAAAAAGAAAAAGATTCCCGAATGTTGAAAAAACAGCTGTTAATATTCTACAAAACAAGTAGACTATTAAAAATGAAACTCATCATTCATTTTTATCAGGGCAAATACAATGAATTACTTCATGCCAAATAATAAATCTGAAAACGAACCGTTTCAAAGCGCAATCAGAATGAATAATTCAATTAGTTCATTCATCCTAAATCAATTAATCAACCTAAAACAAAATCAACCTATTATGAAAAATCTGTTTTTTTTCTTCGCACTTTTTCTAACACCAACCATTTCAACAGCTCAGGATTGGGATCATGTCAGTGGAGGTGTTGATGATATTGTTTATGACATGATCAAATTCGACGGGGAACTCTTTGTCGGCGGGAAATTTACCGGTGAAGTAAAATCGTGGGACGGATTAACCTGGACACACTATCCCAGTTTATTCGGAATTGCCTCACCTTTAACCTTCAGTATCTATAACAATACACTTTGCACAGGAGGTGATTACCCATATGTAGGATCACAATCAAGAGTTTATAAGTTAGTGAACGGGCAGTGGGAACAAGTTGGAGGAATTTTCGATCAATCAACATGGTCATCCACCAAAAAGCTTATTACCTATAATAATCTGTTGATTTCCGGCGGTAGATTCAGTTCAATCGGAGGAGTTCCAATCAAGAACATTGCTTCATGGAATGGCACGACCTGGAATCCAATGGGATCCGGTTTGAATGATATCGTTGATTTTTTGGAAATACATAACAACACCTTGTATGCAACAGGTCTTTTTACCGCTTCGGGGTCTGACACGACGGTTAAAAACATTGCCCGTTGGAATGGTGTCAACTGGGAACGTTTTGATCCCGGAATTGTTTTTACCACGGCGCATGCCTTGAAAAGTTTTCAAGGTGATTTATTAATCGGGAATGTCTGGAACACGATTAATGGTGTCAACATGAATGGCATTGCCAGATGGGACGGTATTAATTACACATCAATGGGAGATCCTGCGATTAAATCCGTAAGCGAATTCTGGGAATTTGACGGCGACTTGTTCATTGCAGCAAGTTTATTCGGAAGCAGTCCTTCACTCACACAAAGAGCAGTAATGAAATGGAACGGAACTTCGTGGATTCAAATCGGGTCACAATTCAATGAAGCAATCATTTGTTTGGAGGATTATGACAATGTGATTTATTGCGGCGGTCAATTCAGCCAGCCTGCTTCTCACATTAGCCGGATCAATCGGTTTCTTGGAATAAATGAACTCAACACGAAGGACAAACAGCTTGTGAAAATCGTTGATCTGACAGGCAGGGAAACCGAAGACAAACCCAATACGCCCCTGATCTATGTTTATGATGATGGAACTACGGAAAAGATCTTCAGAATTGAATAATATTCGCTGAATAGTTTGATTCCTATGTGATAAGTGCTCTTAGCAGAACTCAATTAAAAGAGAACTAAAATAGAATTAGCCGGAGCCGAATGATCTTTTTAAATCTCAAAAGTCATATCTTCGACCTCTAGAATGATGGTTTCAATAGCACTTTTTTCGGTTTCAGTACTCTTTCTGGCACTTGCAGTTTACTGCAGAATGCTTTACGTGAAATTGAAAGACTCCCGGAAAATAACCCGTGAACTAAGCTTGAAAAATCAGGAGTTGAATACACGCGTTCATTCCAATGAATTGAGCTCCATCCGATACAAACTGAATCCGCACCTGTTCAAAAATGCATTGAATTCGATTCAATCACATGCTTATCAGACGTACTATTCGATGGACAAACTTTCGGGTGTTCTGGATTATGTGCTTTATGAAAGTGATCAGCCGCTTGTCAGTTTGCGTGAAGAAATGGATTTTGCCGCAAATTTCATCGAGATCAACCGGCTTAAGCTCAGTCCGCTTTTTGATTTGCGGATTCGAAATACGATTAATCTGGAGGACGAACGGATCGGAAATCTGAAGATTTTGCCTTTAATCACAATCGATTTGATCGAAAACGCATTTAAACACACTGATTTTCAAAAGAACGAATCATTTATATCCATTCATTTGGAGATCAAAAACGGAGAATTTCTTCTGGAAGTCAGTAACCGGATTTCCGAAAGAGCTCCTTTGAAAAAGGAACGAAGCGGTTTGGGACTGAAAAATCTGGAAGAACGATTGAAAATAGCTTATCCGGATGCTTATCAACTCACCCTGAAAAGTGAAAAACCTGTTTTTCATGCTCAGTTAAAGCTGCAATTAAATGGATAAGACACTTCGGGTTGTATTACTGGACGACGAATTACTGGCTCTTGCATATTTGCGCACCTTGTGTGATTCGATACCCGGAATTGAAGTTGTGAAAGCATTCGACGATCCGGTTCTTTTTCTTTCCGAAATCAAAAATCTGTCTTTCGACTTCTGTATTTCCGATATTGTGATGCCCAGTCTGACCGGATTGGAAGTTGCACGGGAACTAAAATCAGTCCCGATCATTTTCACAACGGCACACAACGAATATGCCGCAGATGCTTTCGACATTGAAGCAATTGATTATTTGAGAAAACCCGTTCAAAGAGAACGTTTGACCCGCGCTATCGAAAAAGTGCACATTCAGATCGAACAATTAAAATCTCAGGCCACCTGGACGGTCAATACCAGTAAAGGAAAACTTTCCATCCAGCAGTCGCATATTGTTTCTTTTTCAACCGACACATACGATCGGAGAGACAAATTAATGCTGCTGAAAAACGGAGATCAATTGGTTGTAAAGAACAAATCGTTCGATCAATTATTGCAGGAATTGGATGCCGTTTTCTTCGTCCGGATTTCAAAGTCAGAATTGATTTCCAAAGACTTCATTCAGGGGTATCAGGGAGATTTTGTAATCAGCAAACTGCGAAATGAAGAAGGGAAATACATCGAGTTTAATCTGAGTGAAAACTACCGGAAATCCTTTCTGGAAGTGTTTCAACAGCAGTAGTTCTGAACTCAGTACAATAAAAAGGGGTTTCAGTACATTCTTAAAAAAAGTATTTTCCCTTCCTGACAGACAAATTTACTTTTGCTAAAAATTCCAGCATATGCGTAATCTCAAAAATCTGTTGTTTTACATTCTGACCATCGGCGGTTTTGCTACTTTGATCTTTGGAGTCATTGTTTCAGGAAGCGGTTTGGAAAAAGGAAAAGTAACCACTTTCAAACCGGAAGTAACCGCTTCAACCTGGCAGCAATTTACAGAAACGTATTATCACAATCTGACACATCCTTTAGCAATTCTCTTGCTTCAAATTGTCACAATCATTGTCGTAGCGCGCATTTTCGGATTCTTCTGTAAAAAGATCGGTCAGCCATCCGTTATCGGAGAGATTATTGCCGGAATTTTCCTCGGACCATCTTTCATCGGAATGTACTTCCCGGAATTTTCGCAGTTCGTGTTTCCTGATAAATCGATGGATAACCTGAAATTCTTAAGTCAGATCGGTTTGATTCTCTTCATGTTTGTGGTCGGAATGGAACTGGAACTTAAAACCCTTAAAAACAAAGCAAACGATGCAGTTGTTATCAGCCATGCGAGTATTATTTTCCCGTTCACATTGGGAGTTGGTCTGGCTTATCTGATTTATTCCGAATTTGCTCCCGATAATGTAAACTTCCTTTCTTTCTCTTTGTTCATCGGAATTTCGATGAGTATCACGGCCTTTCCGGTACTTGCCCGGATTGTTCAGGAACGGGGTTTAAGTAAAACAAAACTGGGTTCTATTGTAATCACTTGTGCTGCAGCCGATGATATTACCGCATGGTGTATTTTGGCAGCTGTTATTGCGATTGTAAAAGCCGGATCTGTTTTAAGCTCCATCTACATCATTTTCATGGCAATTGCGTATGTTCTGATCATGTTGAAGTTTGTTCAACCATTCTTAAAGCGATTGGGAGATAAACATTCCAACAAGGAAAGTCTGAGCAAACCGGTTGTAGCAATCTTCTTTATCACCCTTTTGGTTTCTGCATTTACAACAGAAGTTATCGGAATTCATGCTTTATTCGGAGCCTTTTTAGCCGGAGTAATCATGCCTTCCAATATGAATTTCAGAAAAATTTTCATTGAAAAAATAGAAGATGTTTCCGTGCTTTTACTCCTTCCGCTCTTCTTCGTTTTCACCGGATTAAGAACACAAATCGGGTTACTGAACGACTGGCATTTGTGGTCGATTGCACTTCTGATCATTGCCGTGGCAACAACCGGAAAATTCCTCGGTTCTGCACTCGCAGCCCGATTTGTAGGTCAGAACTGGAGAGACAGTTTGATTATCGGTGCGCTGATGAACACCCGCGGTTTGATGGAATTGATTGTCTTGAACATCGGATACGATTTAGGTGTTCTTTCAGATGAGATTTTTGCAATGCTCGTCATCATGGCGCTAATCACCACGTTTATGACCGGTCCGCTTCTCGACCTGATCAACCATTTTATGCCTGAAAAGAAAACGGAAGAACAAATCAACAGCACACAGGAGCTTTCAACCAAATATTCTATTTTATTGTCATTCGGAAGTCCGGAAAGAGGCCGAACCTTACTTCGACTGGCAAACAGCTTTATCCGCAAATCACCGGAAAATGCAAACATCACGGCACTGCACGTTTCATTGAGTAATGACCTGAATCAGTTCAATGCAGAAGAATACGAACGTGTGAGCTTTGCACCGATCAGCGAGGAATCACAAAAACTGCACATTCCGGTTGTTACCTTGTTCAAACCAACGGTAGACATCGACAAGGAAATTACGGACACATCCAACGCAGGGAATTTTGATTTGTTATTGATCGGAATCGGAAGATCTGTTTTCGAAGGTTCACTTTTGGGAAGAATCCTTGGGTTCACGACCAAATTGATCAATCCTGAACGTTTGTACGAAACCATTACCGGGAAAGAGCCGCTTTTCGAGAACACTATTTTTGATGAGCGCACGCGTCAATTGATTAAAAACGCCAAGCTTCCGGTTGGAATTGTGATCGATAAAAACCTGGAAAAAGTGGAGAACGTATTTCTACCTGTTTTCTCCATCCACGATAGTTTCTTATTGGTTTATGCCCAAAAACTGATCCATCACAGCAATGCACGAGTGGTAATCATCGATTCCTCAGGGATCGTAAAAACGCACCCCGAGTTAAAAGAGTCTATCCGCATGATCGAACAAGTTGCTCCCAACCATATTTCTTTGCAAACGGAACCTCGTTTGGACAAGGATTTTATGAGTCAGCAGGATTTGATGCTTATTAGTCACGACAGCTGGAAAAAAGCAGTTGAAACGCAAAGCCTATGGTTAACTAACACCCCTTCAGTACTTATTCTGAAACCTTAGTTTGGTGATTCGAAACAAGTAATATTAGAGGAAAATACGCAAGTTTTAAATTCATTTGGAATAGGCTGAAGGGGAGTTTTAAATCCCGATATCTGAAACAAAAAAGCCCCGACATTTTACCATCGGGGCTTTTTTCTGTTTCTAACACTCTTTTTTATCTTCTGAATCCGTTGGTGTATTCATTCAATTCTTCAATGCTTGATTCGAATTTGAATGCATCGTTCAACTGGTAATAGTTTCCGATATCGTATGTATAACCGTAAGCATATTTAGCCAGATCCAAACGCGTATCTTCAAAGCTGAACAACATCATCAGGCGTTTTACCTGACTGCTTTTCATGCAATTGGTATTGATTACTTGTTTCGCCATCGTCAGTTTTGAATCGTCAAACCCTTTGGATTCGATAGATTGAACCACCTGATTAAAACGAGTCTCGTCCATCGGGTAACCGTTGCAGCCAACATTTCCGGTATATCCCGGCATCACATATGCAGTTTGAACCGTTCCGACATTGGTGTTTGTGGAAGTAGTCGTGGTGGAATAAGTGGTCGTGGTACTTTGAGAATTGGTATTCATTCCTGTTTCACTCACCTGAATATTGATATTTGCTCCACCATTCATTTGATCATTTACATTGATTCCCATGTTGATGTTCCCTGTATTCGCAGGAGTTGTTGTCGTAGAACTGGAAACAACAGTTGTTTGAGTAACCGTTGTTGCAGGAGGTGTTGTATGATAAACGATCACTTGCTGATTTGCAATAGGGCGCGGAGCCTGCTCAATGGGAACTTCACTCATCCATCTCAAAACGATTTCTCCCTTATTCGTGCTTTTAATCGAATAAGTTGTTTCCGTTCCCTGCTCAAAATTGATTGTTTTATCAATTTCAGGAGTAATTCCGTCAGCAAATTTCACTTTCACCTTGTAAAAAGGCTGAATCAGATTTGTAACTCTCACATTCGTTTCAGGATTTGCATTTTGTTGAATACCATTCAAAATGATATAAAATTGCTGACCTTGCTCGGAAAAGAAAACCAGGTTGGTATTCTGTTGTGCATGGTTAAATTGGGAAATAAATAGCAGAGCAAAAAAGGTAAAAAAATGTTTCATACAATTAAGATTTAATTTAAGCGGGATTTCAAAAACGATGCCAAAGCTCAATTTCAAGATCCTGAAGTTGTTCTAACAGTTCGTAAAGATAGTAAAAACGCACTTGTTTCAAGATGGGATTTCCACTCGGTCAACTTGCGTTCAATTCTGTTTTCCGGATTCAGGGAAGAAATTATTTTGAGTCTTTTTTTAAACGATTGTAGGGTCTTGGTCAAAAATGCGATTAATTTTGTCGGAATTAATCCAGAAGAATATGGCGGGTTTGTTCGAGCAATTCTCCAGAGAATTTCAACGTTTGATTGGTGAATTCAAATTGCCGTTGGAAAATCCCATTCTTACTTTTTCGCTTCTTCTCCTCATTATTTTGTTTTCTCCGATCATCCTGAGAAAGGTCAAAATTCCGGCATTGATCGGATTGATCATTTCGGGAGTAATCATCGGACCGAATGGTTTTCAGCTTATTTCGGAAGCAAATATGAAGACCGGATTCGTGAATATGTTTGCCAAAATCGGTTTGTTATACATCATGTTTATGGCCGGATTGGAACTCGATATGCAAGAGTTCAAACGTTACCGGAACAAATCCTTAACCTTTGGTGCTCTGACCTTTTTCATTCCGCTTCTTTTGGGTTATCCCACATGCCGTTATGCGTTAGGACTCAGTGAAATGGCCAGTTTGCTGACCGCAAGCATGTTTGCAACCCACACGCTGGTAGCCTACCCGATTGTTTCCAAATTCGGGATCTCCAAAATGGAAGCGGTGGCAATTGCGGTAGGAGGAACAATTTTAACCGACACCGCCGTTCTGATTATTCTCGCAGTGATTTCGGGCTCCGACAACGGCGTGATCAATACCGGTGTTTTAGCACATTTGGCCATTACGCTTTCCATTTTCAGTCTGATCATGTTTTGGGGAGTTCCCAAAATTTCAAGGTGGTTTTTCAGCAAACTGGAATCCGAAAAAGCCTCTCAGTTCATTTACGTTCTCTCGATCTTATTCTTTGCCGCATTTTTGGCGGAAGTAGCCGGAATCGAAGCAATTATCGGGGCTTTCGTTGCAGGTTTGGTCATGAATCGACTGATTCCGCACTCTTCTACTCTGATGAACCGGATTGAGTTTATGGGAAATGCTTTGTTCATTCCTTTTTTCCTGATTTCCATCGGAATGGTCGTCAATGTAAAAGCATTGGCGAATGAACCGTGGGCTTGGGCAATTGCCGGAATTTTAAGCGCATTTGCCATCTTCAGCAAGTTTTTGGCGGCATGGATTACCCAGCTGATCTTCAAATTAAGCAGACCCGAAAGACAAGTTATTTTCGGTTTAAGTACAGCTCACGCAGCGGCAACATTAGCGGTGATCAACGTGGGTTACACGATGGGAATTCTGAACATTGAGATTGTCAACGGAACGGTGATCCTGATTCTGATTACCAGTATGACCGCTTCGTTTGTGACTGAAAATGCCGGAAAAAAACTACGGATTGCACAAACGAAAAACGAACCTTTGGAAGGCCCTTCCATGCGCAGTCAGCATGTTTTAGTTGCTGCCAACGAGTTGAAAGGAAATGAACCGCTTCTTGATTTTTCGGTATTGATTACAGATAAGTCCGTGATGAACCCGATTTCTGTGGTGAGTGTTCTGGAAAATGACGAAGAAGCAGAAATGCGGATCCGCCGCTCGAGAAAACACATCGATGATTTCATCACGCATTACAACAGCGGAGAGATCAACGTACACGCCATGGCGACAATCGACCACAATCTTTCGAGCGGAATTGCCCGTGTTTCCAAAGAATTGGTTGCCGATATCGTTTTGATCAATGACAATTCGAAGATTAATTTCCTGAAACGTTTAATCGGTGATGACAGAGAACACTTGTTGAATGTCTGCGAAAAAACGGTTTTCTTCTGCCGCTTCAATCATGCATTTTCAAGTTACCGGAAATTGTCGGTCGTGTGTCCGGTTTACGCGGAATTGGAACAAGATTGCAAACAGTGGCTGGAGCGCGTTATGCGGATTTCCAAAGAGTTGAATCTCGACATGGATGTGTACAGTACCCGCGAAACGTTTGAAAAATTCAAAGCTTACCGCACTCACCGGAAGTTCAGTGCAGATCTGACTCATTACGAGATCGAATCTCCTGAAGATGCGCTGCCAAAAATCATCGAGTTCAATGAACACCAATTGTTGATTTCCGTTTTTGCCCGTTCAGGATCAGTTTCAGCTTTTCCGGGAATGGAATATTTGCCGCAGCGCATTGAAAAAGAGAACCCGAAACTCGATCGCATTTTCGTTTATCCTTCGCAAAGCATCTCTGATTTGTCCTACGCCGCTTACGATGACATGAGCGGAAGTCCGATAGCAGCAGGTGTTGAAACCATTCAGCGTTTATCCAAAGAAGTGGGCGGAATGTTTAAGAAAGCAGAAGAAGAGAAATAAATCAAGGATTCAACAGATCTCCCAATTTCTTAGGTGCTACATTCAGATAGGACGTTTTGACAATATCTTTCAGAAAATCCACATCTACTTTTTCGAAATAAACTCTTGTCCAGCCTTGTAATCCCCATTTATTCGGAACCGGATGACAAGCACTTTCATCCCATTTGCAAAAGACAGATTGCTGCAAAGCGGTCAGTTTCACCACAAAGAAGTCTTCTTTTTCACTCACGGTTGCCACGATTTTCTTCTTCACCCGGTACGAGCGTTTTTCGAAATGTGGTTCTTCCGTCACTTCCGGAAGCGACAAGACATATGCATGCAAAATAGAAAAACTGGTCATACAGAACACTTTAGGGCTAATATAGTGCTTTTTATTTCGTTGAGAAGTACAGAGATTCGCAGAAAAGCAGACATCTCAAAAGAGGAAAGGAGTTTGATTACTCGAGCCAATTGGAAAAAATGAGCTTTCCAATCAACGCAATCAAAAACGGAGAAAAGGACAAACTCAGTTGAAAGATAAGATCCAGCCAGGATTCTCTGAAAGATCCAAAATAGTAACCCTTGAAATGAAAGTAAAGATGTCTGTTGTATCTTTTCTGAATAATCTTATCAAACCATTTAAACAAAATCATAAAAAGCAATGGACTAAATGCTGCTACCAAAAGGGACGTATTACATGGTTCCAAACCATTACTCATCAATTCATAGGCAATCCAGGGAAATAGCAGCGAAATCCCCAAAAACAGGTAGTAAAGGAAATATCCTCTCAACAAATAATAAGCCGGAGTGAGTGAAAAAGCTTCCACAAAGATTAGGGAGATAGCAAGTAATTGAATCATTTCAGAAATCAAAGCTAGCAATTTCAATAAAATGAAGTCCGGAACGTTTATCTTATGAATAGTTTGTAAATTGACTTTATATTAAATCGCCGATCCATGAACATCTTTCAGAAACTTACCCGACTCATTATTAAGAAATCATTTAATTTATCGGTTTGGACAATCCAGCAATTTCATGATATGTCCAAATATGAGAAAAAAACTGTTTGGTTAAGAAGTCATCCGGAAGGAACTATAGGAGCAGACATTGTCAAATGCATGGATGAAAATCACATCAAACTTGTTCCAGGTTTTGAAAGTCACGATTTAAAACATGTTTTACTCGATTACAAAATGACTCCCGTCGATGAAATCCGAATGCAGGCGTTCATGATTGGAAACAGGAATTATTCACCGGTCAGTTTCGCTATATTTCTGTTCGGAGCCTGGATGCTCCCGGACAAATGGTCCACATTTTATCAGGATTTCAAAAAAGGAAGAAAAGCCCAAACCATCCGGAAATGGACTATTGAAAAATATGCAAATCAAAACACCTTATCTTTAAGATCACAAATCATGGAATCCAGAACCCAAAAGGCCAATCCGTTAACTCTTAAAAGGCTTGTCATGTACGGAGCAATTTGTTCAGTTGCAGCAGGCATTTCCGGAATGCTGTTTTGCCTTCCATTTTTATTCTCGTCAAACATTGCTGATTTGGTCGGAGCCGGGTTTCCATTTGTTGGCGGAGCAATCTTAACCGTTGGAGGACTTTTGGCTCTCTCCAGTCTTTCCAGACAATCATTAATTCAAGAAAAAAGCAACAATCTGTAACATGGCTGTCATTCTAAACATCATCGCATTCTCTGCGTGTCTCTTCTGGTTTTACAGGATCATAAACGCACCAAAACACAAGTTGCTCTTTCCGGTCGTTTTGGTCTATTTGGGAAGTGTTATTCTGAGTTTCTTTATTGCATTGGCTGTTCAGCACGATTACCTGGACGGATTCGTTCATCTTTTGGCGAGCGCCGTTTCGATTCTGCTATTCTGGATCTGGACCACGATCATCATTGTTATAAAACACAATAAAAGCGGTCAAACAAAATACATCGGGATCGATTTGGCTCAGACAAGTGCGCTCTTAATTATTCCAATATTCATCGTATTGCTTATCAGCAATATGTCTTTTAAAATCGGAGGATAGAAATCAAAAAACCTCGTGTTCTTCATGCACTTTGCAGTAAAAAACCACTTAGATCACGAAATACACGAGGTTCAAATGTTAATCTTCAGTCAAATCAATGACCGCTATGCTCCATTCCGTTCGGTTTGCAGCAAGCCGGCAATTTATCAAAAGCAGCCTGATCCGCTTTCACTTCATCTGCCTGGTAACCCAATAAACTGACTTGTTTTTTAATCTCGTCCAAGGAAATCACATCGTTTTTGAATTTTACAGTCAATTTTCGTGAATCTACATCTAATTCTGCGAATTTCACTCCTTTTGTATAATTCAAAGCACCTTCGATGCGCTCTTTACATTCACCACATTCAGCACTTGTCTGAATGACTACTGTTTCTGTTTTTCCTGTCGGTTTCTGGCTGAAACCAAAGCTGCTTACCAACAGCACTACAAATAATAATAAGCTATTTTTCATATGGTACACTTTAACTAGTCATCGAAAGCAATGCTTTCTCCTACTTTTTTTCTACTTTTCTATTTATCTCATATCGGAATCCGGCATAAATTACCGTTCCCATAACCGGCGCCCAAACACGCGTTGCATCGAAAGTCGGGTCATACGGGTTATTTGCACTGATAATCGGATTCTTCTGTTTGAAGTTAAACAAATTCTCTCCTCCTAAATATATATCCCAACGTTTGAAATGACGCGTAATCTGTGCCAATCCAACAGGTACAACCTGACTCTTTTCATTCGTTAAACGCGTTCCGTCCGGTAAAGTAACATCCGGCAAACGCATTCTGCTGTATACAGAAATCGTACCATCAATCTCCCACTTCTTGTTTCTGCTTGCAAAAGCCACATTAAACAATGCGCGGTGCTGCGGCACCATCACTTGCTGACGTAAACTTCCGGCATAATCTGCTTTTACTTCCAGGAACTTATACGCCAAACGGAAAGTAATGGATTTCCATGGCATAAAACTTAATTCTGTCTGGAACGTACTGCTTCGGGAAACATTTGATTGGAAACCGAAGAAAATCGAATCGGTCGACTGTTCACGATCGATGATAAATTGTCTGTTGAAACGTGCATGATAGAAATCAGCAGAAATACTTGCCGCTCTGTTCCACAATCTCATGGTGCGGATCACAGAAATTCCGGAGTTCCAAACTTCTTCCTGTTGGTTACTCGCATTCACCACCCAGGTTTTTGAAGTTGCCAGCAAAGAAGAGTTGTCCATAATAATGGTCGGCAATCTCCACGCCTTACCTGTTGTTACACGCAGATCCGTATATTCATCCAAGGCAAATTTCGCATGAATCCGCGGAGAAAACTGGAATTTCTCTTTCTGATCTGCGAATGCTGTTTGATAATCCGCACGCATTCCGGCAACCAACACCAAACGTGTTCCGGTGTACGTATATTCGAAGAACGCTCCGGGTGTAATGACATTGCGATCGAAATTCGCAGAATCCAGATGCTGCTTCAAATCCTGTCCTACTGCGGATAATCCTACTTTGTATTTATGCGCTGTTGTTCCGATGATTCCGTCAAAAATCGCATTAACATAACCGCGTAATTCTCTTCCTCCAAAGTTTCTCAAACCATACAAACCGTCCGACTGATGGTATTTGAATTGGTAAACAATTCCCAAACTGTGGTATGGTTTATTCGGAAACAAGAATCCTGTTTTTGCAAAGAATTCCGCATGCTGGTTTTTCGTTTCCGCTTTGTATCGGTTGGCAATCCCGTATAGTTGTCCTCCCAATCGCTGGTCGTAATAAGCATTCACTCCGAAACGGGTTTCAAACTTCTTCCCGTTATATTCCCAGCGGTTCATAAATGCTCCTGATTTACTCAGAGGGGAATCCCGGAAACCGTCTTTGTTCATGTCCCACTCGCTTTGCAAGGTTGAAACATGGGCAAAAGTTCCGGTACTCCATTTATCGTTGATGATTTGTCCTCCGTGGACATTGAGTTCTGCTCTTCCGAGCGTGTTTCCGTAGCCATTCACAAAAAGCCGCTGCATGGTTTTAGGCTTGCGAAATTCCACATTGATCAATCCAGCCATGGATTCGTAACCATTCACGACAGAACCTGTTCCTTTGGTGATCTGGATGGATTCGACCCAGGTTCCGGAAACAGAATTCAATCCGAAACTGCTTTCTAAACCTGTGAGAAACGGAATATTTTCCATTTGCAGCTGAGTATAAACTCCGTCTAATCCCAATAACTGGATTTTTTTAGCTCCTGAAACGGCGTCCGTAAAATTGACATCAACCGTTGCATTTGTTTCGAAGGATTCCGATAAGTTACAACATGCTGCTTTTTTCAATTCACCTTCTCCCAGGTTTTCTACCTGAAGCGGATTCAGGCGTGAAAAGGTCTTGGAGTCCTGTTTGAATACTACAACAACCTCATCCAGTTCATCTACCTGAAAGAGAATGATTTCGATTCCTGCAAAACGATCGTCTTTTGTCACAGTGACAGAATCACTTTCATAACCGGGTGCAGAAATAACCAATACATCGGGTAGATCTTTAGGTAATATCATCTCAAAACGTCCGTTCTCTCCCGAGTAGACATGTGTCTGAGCTTTTCTTAATGTAATTTTTGCTTGTTTAAGTGGCACTTTTCCGCCGTTCTTTATTCCGAATACAATTCCCTGTAATTGAGAATGACTGAAAGAAACAACAAACAGGAAAAAACCGAATAGAATATATCTCATTGTTTTTAACGTTTAATTCAACTTCACTTTTGTTTTTGGTCAAAAGCAAGTTTCTATAAACGCCAGATACACAATTGAGTTAATCGCTCGAGGACAGTTAAAGTGGGCGGATCCGAACCTGAAAAGAGTTCACGATCTCCGTCTGTCCAAATAATTTCAAAGGGATTGAAAAAAGATAGAATTGAAAGCTCTGCAAATGCATCTGCAAAAATCGGATGCATATCCTGAAAGAAGAAAAAGGAAAACTGCCAGTTGGAAACTTCGTCCACACAACAATGTCCGTCTACACTTTCCTGATCCGCATCAACCACTACTTTATCCGCAGAACAGCAAGATGGTTTTTCAACCTTTTCATGCTCTTTGGCGCAAACGTCCGTTGGTACCAGAATGGATTTATGAACCAGATTTTCGCTCAGGCAAGTATGCTGATAGAACGGAATACCAATGGTTCCCATCAGTACTACGATTATCATTCCTATTTGCAGCATTCGCTTCATTCGAAACCAAAAGTACGAAAAAAGAACTTGGAACAAATTCATAAAAAACATTTATCTTGAAATGCCAACGAATTAAACTTCGTACTTTTGTAATCCGGAGATTCGCAATGAAGACAACAAGAAACACAGCTGCACGAAGTGCAATTTTAGAATTAATCAACGATTCAAATGTAGCGTTGTCTCAACCTGCTATTCAACACAAATTGAATGGATTATGCGACCGCGTAACGATTTACAGGGTTCTCGAAAGATTACTGGACGACGGGTTGATCCACAAAATTGTGAATGTCAACGGGGTGGTCAATTATGCTGCCTGTAACTCCTGCAACCACAAACATGACCACGATCACGAACACATTCATTTCAGCTGCCGGGTTTGCAGTGAACTGACTTGCCTCGATCAGGTCATTCCATCTTTTTCTCTTCCCGCAGGTTTTCAGGCGGAAGAAACATTCTTTACGATCTCTGGAATTTGTAAGAATTGTAAAGATTCCAACTAAATGAGTGTAAATCACGAAAAGGCAGAAAGAACGGCCTGGTACAGTCTGATCGGGAATTTTCTCATGGCCATCGTGAAAGCATTGGTCGGATATTTCGGGAATTCATACGCATTGATTGCAGATGCGATTGAATCTACCGGCGATGTTTTTGCATCTATCCTGGTGATCATTGGTTTTCGTTACGCAAAACGCCCACCGGATGATAATCATCCTTACGGCCACGGAAAGGTTGAACCTCTGATTACCTTCGTTGTGGTGGGATTCCTGGTTGCTTCCGCTACGCTGATCATCATTGAAAGTATTCACAACATTCAAACTCCGCATAAAGCTCCTGCATCTTATACTTTATGGTTCATCGCAGGAATTATTATCGTGAAGGAGTTGTTTTTCCGCTTTGTTTCCAAATCCGGAAAAGAAGTCGGAAGCACCTCTTTGCAAGCCGATGCCTGGCATCACCGAAGCGATGCAATTACTTCTGCCTGTGCTTTTGTGGGAATTGCCATTGCAGTTTACATGGGCGACGATTGGGCGCAAGCCGATGATTGGGCCGCTTTGATTGCTTCCTTTATCATTCTCTTCAATGCCTACAAAATTTTCAGACCTGCTTTGGGTGAAATCATGGACGAACACCGCTACGATGATTTTATTGCGATCATTCGTGTAAAAGCCATGGAAGTAGAAGGAATTCATGCAACCGAAAAATGCTGGGTCCGGAAATCCGGTATGCGCTATTGGGTGGATTTGCACATTCATGTAGACGGAGATTTAAGTGTTCATGAAGGACATACCATTGCTCACAACCTGAAAGAACATCTGATGGATGTTTTACCGGAAATTGAAGATGTTTTGGTTCATGTTGAACCGGCGGAATAATTGAGAATTGAAAATCTAAAAACGATTCCCTCCTAAACTTTTCGAACATATGTTAATTGCTTTTCGATTTTCAATTCTACATTTTCAATTTGCTGTATCTTTGTAGAAATAAAATTGACAAACATCATGACATCAGTCCCAGTTACAGTATATGTTGAAATGACTCCCAATCCGAACACGATGAAATTCGTCGCGAACAAGTATTTATTGATCAACGGAGAGTCTGTAGAATTTCATTCAGGAGCAGATGCAAAAGGTTACTCGCCACTTGCTGAAGAGTTGTTCCATTTTCCTTTCGTAAAAACCGTTTTCATCACAGCAAATTTTGTGACCATCGCAAAAAACGATACCATTTCCTGGGATTTCGTGACAATGGAGTTGCGTGAATTCGTTAAGAACTGGATTGCTGAAGGAAAAGATGTTTTAATCCAAATGCCTGTTGCGAAATCAAAAGCTTCGGATGACGAAAACGCAAAACCGGCAAAAGAATATGCTCCGTCCGAATACGATGATGCAATTCGCTCGTTGTTGGATGAATACGTTCGCCCGGCGGTAGAAGGTGACGGTGGTGCGATTGATTTCGTAGGTTTTGAAGAAGGAACTGTAACAGTTGCTCTTCGCGGTGCTTGTTCAGGTTGTCCTTCCAGTACGGCTACATTGAAAGGCGGAATTGAGAATTTATTGAAGCAGCATTTACCGGATGTAAAAGAGGTAGTTGCTGAGTCTTTGTAATTATAAAAGAACGTGTAAAAAGAGGGGGGACGCGATACATCGCGTCCCCCTCTTTTTTCGGAGTAATTCCGCAATATTACGTCCATAAAAGATTCAACTCATAGTTCATACAACGCTAGGGAAAGCCTATCACGACACAGTTTCAGGCAATTGAAGCAAAACTCTCAACCTCAGTCCCGGACGTAATATTGCGGAATTACGTTTATTACAAGAAAATCAACTTTTCTCCATCACAGAACCCCATAAAAACAAAAAAGCCAGTCTTTTGAACTGGCTTTTCTTCATGTAGCAATAGTAGTTTAGAGGTCTTTATTGAACCAATAATTTGTATCTGAACAATTTGCGGGATTGTATTTCGATCTCATACATTCCTTTCGGAAGCTGCTGAGACAAGAGTGAATATTTTTGTTGATTGACATTTTCAGTCTTGTAAACCGTTTTTCCATTCATATCCAGAATACGGATATATTCTATCGGGTATTCAGAAGAAAAAACAGTCAACTGGTCATTTGAATCGTTCAACGGATTCGGATACACCTTGATTCCCGAATTTCCGATTTCTTCCACACCTAAGGAAGGATCTACAACCGTAAAATGTACCCGGTTAGACACTTCCGTATAGGAATCATTCGTAAACATCACAATGAAATAATCTCCGGCAGAAGTAGGCAACAAACTATCCGTTAATGTTTTCGTTCCGGATGCTGCGCCTTCAAAGTAAGCATAAGAAAGCAGCGGATCACTATTCGGAGCATCTCCCTCATTGTAAATTCCCAACCAATCTTTCACAATTCCTGGAGCATCCGTCCAGGTTGCAATAATTTCCTGACCAAGATCATAAACCGGTTGATCAATCCATAAGCTGGTAATTGTATCTCCGACAGAGAAGAAATATGGCTCACCGATCAGGTATTCCCCTTTAAAGTAATAACGACTCGCATAATATCCTTCAGGAATTCCATTTAATTGAATGGTATCCGAAGTTTGATTTATCGCTCCCCAATAAGCTGAAGGTTGAATACCGTGTGTGTGCCCGACTTTAATAACCTCAACAGAATCAGCAATAGCAGGCGCATTCCCGATATAAAGCGGAATAGTTGAACCGATAGCATAAGCATTCGTATCAGAAGTAATGACAGGAATTTTCCCGTAATAAAACGTATCTCTTGGAGCAAGCTCAGAATAACCGTCCAACTCAAAAAAAGCAGCAAAATACATATCGGACTGAGTTAATGCGCTCCCTGAGAAATTCATTGTCCCACTACTTCCATTACAATATTGCCATGCGGTTGATGCAATTGGTCCCGGCGTATTTCCAAGATGGTAAATCCCTACCCAATCCGTACTGTTTCCCGGACCGTTTACATAAGTAGCAACCATTGGGGTCCCCAAGCTGTATTCCGAAGAATCCATCACCAACGAAGGGCCGGAAACAAACGAATTGTAAACATGGAATGAATCAATAACACTCCAGTTCGACCATTCCAAATTACGATCGCGGTGACGTACCCGAACGTAATGTTTTCCATTAGAAAGTGCTCCGGCAGCAATCGTGTATTCGGTAATATCGACACCTGCGTTCAAATCTCTCGTCGAGTCGGCTGCCTGACCCGGTGCCTGACCATACAAATTTTCATAGTCGCGCAGAAGGTCAAGTTCTGTCACACTGAAATTAGCTGTTTGCGAAATCTGAAACTCCGTACTATTCAGCAATTCAGCTGTTGAAGAAGTATACGGAGAGGATTCAATCACAAAAGGCAATTGCAATGAATCTCCGAAATTCGTAGTAATGGTCGGTTGATTCGGAGCCGCCTGATTTTTGGTTCGATGAAACGCGTCCACCAGCTCATTATGCTTCCATTGGTTATTGGCATATCTGATCGGACTACCTACCGAATACGTTTCAACATCAATTTTTCCGTTTGTTACATCGACATCCACAATTTGGTAACACCAGTTCGGAATCGTTTTTTGTACATAATCAAAATCCTGTTCGGTAGATTGTCCCCAATACTGATCCCATGCCGTACCACCTGAAATAATATTATACACGGGAACATCTTTCAACTGACCGCGAGCGTACAAATGATGATGTGCTCCCACGTGCATCACATATTTATCAAATCCCGTACAGAACGGAACCGCCGTGTTTTTTACCCAGCCTGAAATATCACCGACGTATTGTTCCGCCTCATACGGACGATGACTGAAGGTTAATATCCAATCTACCGTTGCATCATTTGCTGCAGCATTCATTACTTGCTGCAACCAGTTAAACTGTGACGTTCCCGTATGTTCGGAACTCAAACTGATAAACAGTATATTTCCTGCCTGCATCGCATAATAGTTCTCTGTTCCTGAACTGATTCCCTGATAATTCATCTGATCAAGATAGAAATGAGCGTAGTATGAATTCATTCCCAATGCACCGTAAGTTTCATGATTACCAACAGTTGTCTGAATAGGAACATATCCGGAAAGTTCGCGGTTCAATTTAAAGTGAATGTTCTCATATTGATCCAGATTTCCAAGATCGACCTGATCACCGACCATGAATGTCAACGAAAGAAAATCAGATGGTTCTCCTCCCCATTTTTCGAATACTTTCTTCTTTGCCTGCGCCACAAGCGTATCGTAGCGTCCGGTAGCATTTATCTGGTTATCTCCCATAATGAGAAAGCGCAAATGCCCGTCGGAAGTAGTTGCCTGACCCGGTAAAGGAAGTGTTCTGAAGCTGAGAACAGCGGAAGATGCCGTTCCTGAAATTACCTTATAATAGTATTTCGTATTTGGCGACAGGTTGATCAACTGGACCGTGTTGTAGTAGTAAGTCCCGCTGTAGCCACCATCAATAAACTGCGACTGAGCTCCTGTTACGGTAGAAGTCAAACTTGCAGCAGTTGTACCGTAAACAATCGTTGGTGTTGAAATGGAAGCAGTTTTCCAGTTCACATAAATGGAATTTGGTGTCGGAGCCTGCAAATAAGGATGAACTGTCTGTCCGAATCCATCAGAAAGCGTTAAAAAACACATTATCATTAGTAAAATCTGCTTCATATTATTTTTTTTACAAAGCTACACCGGAACAAAATCGATTTAGGTTAATTCCCGGTTAAATGTTTTTTAACGTTGCACTTCTGTATCTAATTGAAAATTAACATTTGAATTTTTTTTTATTTTACTTATGGAATTTTGCTTCGTCCGACATCTCTATAGAAATCAATTAAAAATTCAATCATGAAAACAATCACATTTATCGCAGCGTTGTTTCTGACAGGAATGACTTTCGCACAAAATACGTTCGGAGACATCATCGGAACATTCGTAACTCCCGATAAGAAAGAAGGAGTATTTGGAGCTTACGTCGTAACCAGCAGAGGAGACCAGTTTTTTAAAGCAGTAACAAATGAAGAAGGACGATTTCGGATCTCAGGAGTTCCGGCAGGTTCATACAAAGTATATTTCATTATTGACGGCGATACCACTTATGCACCACAACTGGTAGAAGTGTCTCCTGACGGTTTCGGAAACACGGGAATTATCGCTCAATCAAATACAGAAATCCTTCCGGGAGTTGACATTATTGCTCCAATCTACAGACTTACGACAGGAGTTGCTCCGGAAGTGAAGCTGACAGCAAAAGACATCAAACACATGCCGATCAAATTCGACGCAAAACAGATGGTTACTGCAATTTCATCCGATGTAAAACTTTCCGATGACGGAGAATTGATGTTCAGAGGTGCCCGTAAAGGCGACGTGATCAACTACATAGATGGAGTGAAAATGAATGATGTTCAGAATGTGCCGAGTGCGGCTTTGGGTTACATCATGGTTTACTCAGGTGCGATTCCTGCAAAATATGGAGATACTACCGGTGGAGTTGTCGTAATGGAGACTTTGAGCTACTTCGACTTGCTTCGCGAATACAATAATAGACCGTAAAGACCATCCTTTACAAAAACGAGTCGGGGTGAAAAAATTTTCACCCCGACTTGCTGTTTTAATCTCTATTTCGGAAAAAACTCCGGGCTTGATTCCTGCATCGGAGACATATACTTTTTCAAGTTCTGCTCATCGTGCTGGTTCAGAATCATCAGCATATTATCCGATTCCACTACGATGTAATTTTGTAAGCCCTGAATCAGAGCCAACTTATTGCTTGGAAGATTTACGATACAATTTTCCGAGTTGATCATATGAACATGGTCACCGATCACTGCGTTTCCATTGTAATCTTTCTCCAAATGTGAGTACAAGCTTCCCCAGGTTCCCAAATCCGACCAGTCGAAATTAGACAGAACCACATCCACATTTTTCGCGTTTTCCATCACCGCAAAGTCAATGGAAATATCTTCACATGCCGAAAAAGATGCATTCACATAAGCCTGTTCCTGCGGAGTATTGTATTTCTCAGATTGATCCGTAAACAAATGATACAATTCCGGTTTGAATTTCTCCAAAGCATTCAAAATTGTTTTCGCACGCCAGATGAAGATTCCGGAATTCCAGTAGTAATTTCCGCTTCGCAAAAAGATCTCAGCCAATTCCCTGTTTGGTTTCTCCGTAAAATGCTTCACATCTTTCACCTGTCCGGGAAGAATATCTCCGTCTTCAACGAATTCAATGTAGCCGTAACCGGTATCAGGACGAGTCGGTTTGATTCCCAAAGTCACCAAACGATCTTCTTTATTTGCATTAGAAATTGCCGTATTGACAATTTCCGTGAATTTATCTTCTTTTAAAATCAAGTGGTCCGAAGGTGCTACAATCAATGTTGCATCCGGATTGATCGAATGAATTTTTGCAGCTGCATACGTAATGCAAGGAGCGGTGTTCTTTCTTTCTGGCTCGGTCAAGATCTGACTATCCGTTAATTCCGGAAGCTGCTCTTTAACCAATGAAGCATAATTTGCATTGGTAACAATATAAATATTCTCCGCCGGAGCAATGTGTAATAAACGCTCGAAAGTCATGCGCAGTAAAGATTTTCCAATCCCCAACACATCTAAAAATTGCTTCGGACGCTGAGCAGTTGACATGGGCCAGAACCGGCTTCCGATTCCTCCGGCCATGATCACACAATAGTTATTTTTCATGGTTGTTTTCTAAAAGTTGAACTGTTGCAAGCGAATGAATTAAAAACTGGCGTTTCGAAGGTACTTCCGTACACAAAAAACGAGTTCGCCTCAACTCTCCTTTCACAAAGGTTTTTCCTTGCAAAACAAAAGTAGCATTTTTTGGAATTTCCTCCAGTATAATCTCCCCTCCTTCCCGTTTGTCGTATTGCCGCAGTACGCGTGACAACTGTGTATCCGTGCAGGAAGAAGCTTTCATGTTCGTTAAACTGGTCATCAGTGCAACTTCAATGTCTTTTGGCAGTAATCCGGTTTGAATAGCCGGCCAAAGTAATTTTCTGAATTCGGTTTTCCATTCTTCACCATGCGGTTTGATCCGAAATCCGAACTGAACATAAACCCGCAAATGAGCAAATTCGTGCAGCGTGGTGATTAAGAAATTGTACGGATTCATATTCCCGTTGACCGAAATACGATGAAAAGTTTCTCCTTGCTGAGGCGCACGGTAATCTCCCAACTTGGTCGATCGCGGGTTTGTGATCGCAAAACGAACCGGATGACTCAGGAGCAAATCAGCCACCATCGACTCGAAACCGGCCGGCAGATAAGCTTTCAACTGCTGTTCGTATTTTTCCTTTTTTGTCAATTTCAATTCCAATTGCACAAAGAACGGGATTTTTTGCTTCGAAGTATCCCCCGGCTTAACAAGTTATGAATGAAGATTGGTGAATAATCCTGGTTAAGGTAAAATTGAAAAGACAAAAGTTTAAAAAGGACTTTAAAAGAATTTTCACTTTTCTCCCGATAGCTATCTGGATTTCACTTTTACATTTTGAATTGACTATTTTGAATTCCTCTATTCATATTTTTTTAACTTTATATCCGAAATGGCGATTATACAAAACATTGGTAAGTATTTCATGATGTTGTACATCGTGTTTTCGAAACCAGAGAAATGGAGAATATTCCGTAAGCGTTTTTTTGAGGAAATGGAACTGATTGGAGTTAAGTCGATTCCGATTGTTGCATTGATGTCTGCTTTTATGGGAGCTGTTATTGCTTTGCAGACTGCATCAAACATGGACAATCCATTGCTTCCTTCCTACACGATCGGTTACATTACCCGCTCTTCTACCATTCTGGAGTTTTCTCCAACGATTATTTCCTTGATTCTGGCAGGAAAAGTAGGATCCAACATTGCTTCCGAAGTGGGAACGATGCGTGTGACGGAGCAAATTGATGCTTTGGAGATCATGGGTGTAAACTCGTTGAGCTACCTGGTTCTTCCGAAAGTGACTTCTGCAATGGTTTTCTTCCCGGTCCTGATTATTTTCTCTATCGGATTAAGTTTGATGGGCGGATGGTTATCTTTATTGCTTTCCGGTCTTTCCTCTACAGAAACGTATGTTTATGGAATCCGGTTCTTTTACAGAGACAGTGATATTGTTTACGCATTGACCAAAACAGTGGTATTCGCATTCCTGATCACATCCATCGCATCTTACAAAGGTTATTATACAAAAGGCGGAGCTTTGGACGTGGGACGATCTTCAACAGAAGCTGTTGTAAGTTCAAGTGTTGCCATTCTGATCGCAAATTTCTTCCTAACTCAAATGTTCTTGTTGTAATGATTGAAGTTCTCCACGTCAATAAAACTTTTGGTGATAATCAGGTACTGAAAGACGTTAGCGCAACTTTCGAAAAGGGAAAAGTGAACCTGATCATCGGTCAATCCGGTCAGGGAAAATCCGTATTGGCAAAATGCATTGTGGGTCTTCACGAAGTTGATTCGGGGCAGATTCTTTACAACGGAAGAGATTTCACCAAATTGGATCGTTTACAACGAAAAGAAATCCGTCAGGAAATCGGAATGTTATTTCAGGGATCGGCATTGTTTGATTCCATGACTGTGGAACAAAATATCATGTTTCCTCTGACAATGTTTACCAAAATGAGCCGAAAAGAAATGCTCGACCGTGTGAATTTTTGTCTGGAACGCGTGAATCTTGCCGGAAGAAACAAATTGTATCCGGCAGAATGTTCCGGAGGTATGCAGAAACGAATCGCCATTGCACGTGCTATTTCCATGAATCCGAAATATCTTTTTTGTGATGAGCCGAATTCAGGACTGGATCCTCAAACTTCCATCATTATTGATAATCTGATCCGCGAGATCACCTACGAATACGAAATCACGACCATTGTGATTACGCACGATATGAACTCCGTAATTGAAATCGGCGACAGCGTTGTGTTCATTAACAAAGGACAGAATTGGTGGCAGGGCGACCGCAAATCAATCATCACGACTGACAATCAGGAAATCAATGATTTTGTGTTTGCTTCCGACTTTATGAAGGAGATTAAGGAATCGTTGAAGAATCAATAATAAATTTTCAGAATCATCGGTTTCGATTCATTGTCTATCATCGGAATTAACTCTTCAAAGTAATTTTCCGCCAGCATGGCACAACCCAAGCTGTTACAGATCGGATAATACTGCTCTTCATCCGGAACACAGCCATAACGATGCAAAACAATGGCTCTCGCCAGGGCTTTATCGTTGGATTTCTCCAGACCGATTAATTTGTATGATTTCCCGAAACTTCCCTGATATGCATTTCCGATCTTGTACATTCCCAGCGAAGTCATGTAAGAATTCGGAACATTGCTGAACTGCAGAGAATCCGTTCCTTCTATTTCCGACCCGGAACCATGTGCACACAAGCCTTTCGAAAGAATCTGGTTTGTTTTCAAATCCACCACAAAAAAACGGAAATATTTAGACGGAATTTTCATGTCCACCAAAATCGCACGCCTGCTGGAATAAACAGTTCCCTTACTTTGAATGTATTTTTTCACTGCTTCGATTTGTTGGGGCAGCACTTTCGAAATCCGCACCGAATCATAATCCGATTCCACAGAAACAGCCTCGGATTCAGTCATATTCAATGGTGTTTCCTGAGATTGGGTAAAGCTGCAAGCTCCGCCGATAAGCATACAGATGATAAAGTACAATCTGGTCATTTTCAGTTTTTTTGTTCTAAACGCTTAAAAAGCAATTTTGGTACAAAGTACAGAAAAGAGCGTAAAAGGTTCAATCCAATTGAAAAGAACCGGGGAATTATAAATGAGCAAGCAGGTTTCAATCTTTTCACTTTCCAAATATCAATTCTCCAGTTTCAATTCCTATATTTACTATAAATACACTTGCTATGAATAGAAAAACGATCGCTATTGTACTTGGAATTATTATCGGAGGGATTTTCGTCGCTCTTGGAGACAGTTTAAGCTCATATCTTTTCCCTTTAGACAAACCATATCCGACCGACCGCTCACTGATGGCGGATTTTGTTGAAAACGAAGTTCCTCTCGGATCCAAATTGGTCATTATCTTCAATTGGGGATTTGCGGCCTTCATCGCAGCAATTATCAGCACCTTCGTTTCCGGCAGAACTTCTTTCAAACCCATGTTCGCTACCATTGTTGTATTGAATGTTCTGGCTTTGGTTCAATCAGTATTGGCCGCTTATCCGAATTGGATGCTGGTTACTTGTCTGTTTACTTTTATTCCGCTTGGATTTATTGCGTATTTCCTGATCCGAAAAAAGAAAACCGATGAAGCAATTTGATGAGCGGATTACCACTTACATTTCGAATTCTGCCGACTTTGCACAACCAATTCTGACTCAATTACGGGAAATCATTCATTCCTTTTGTCCGGAGGTTGAAGAAGGCTGGAAATGGAGTTTTCCGCATTTCATGTATCGCGGGAAAATTCTGTGCAGCATGGCTTCGTTCAAAAATCATTGTGCCTTTGGTTTTTGGCTGCAATCCGAAATGAGTGACCCATACGGCATTTTCAAACGCGCCGAAGAAGGCGGAATGGGAAGCCTGGGAAAAATCACTTCACTTTCCGATCTGCCGGCTAATGATCAGCTTGGAGCTGGTATTACAGAAGCAATGTTCTTGATCGAAAAAGGAGTAAAACCGCGGGCAAGAGTTGCTAAAACCGAGAAAACTGTTTTGGAAATTCCGGCAGAATTACAGGCACTTCTGGATAAAAACCCGCAGGCAAAAAGCGTTTTTGAAGCATTTCCTCCATCCCACAAAAAAGAATACATTGTTTGGATTGCAGAGGCGAAAAGAGAAGAAACCAGACAGCGCAGACTGGAACAAATGCTTAAAAACCTGAAAGAAGGAAAGTCAAAAGAGTGGAAATACGGGCGTTAACCGATTTTCGTCCACCGTTGACCGATTTTGACTGGTGAACTCTTATCCCTTCTCCTACCTTTGTTTTGTAAATGGTTCAGATTATGGAAACAGATAACATAAATATCCGCACGGAAATCGAACACGAAATTCTAAAAGCACAAAAAAGTCATCGTCGCGGAAAAATAGCAGGAGGTTTAGCCATTGTATTCTTTGGCGTTGTCTACCTCCTGAAACAATTGGAATATAAAATTCCGGATTATCTCTTAAGTTGGCAAATGATTCTGATCGTCATCGGGATTGTAGTGCTGATCAAACACAAATTCAGGAAGTTTCACGGTTATGTACTCATTCTGATCGGGAATATCTTTCTATGGACTCAATGGTATCCTGATCTGATTGATGTAAAACTCATTGTTCCGGTTGCTTTGATTATCATCGGACTGGTTGTTGTTTTCTCCAGCCGGAAATTCGGAAAACACAATCGAAGACATCACCGATTCACCAAGGAAAACTGGAAACACATTCACGAAGCACATCACAGAGGCTACGCTTCTTACAAGTACAACGGGGATGATTTCATCGACAGTGTCAGTTTTTTCGGTGGAATTACCAAAACCGTTCTCAGCAAAAACTTCAAAGGAGCAGATATCGTTTCCATTTTCGGAGGAACGGATGTAAACCTTTCTCAGGCAGATTTTGAAGGCCGTGTAGTGGTGGATCTCACCACCATTTTCGGAGGAACAACGCTCACCATTCCCAACAACTGGGAAGTGATCTCGGAAGTGGCAAGCGTTTTTGGAGCTTACGAAGACAAACGTCCGGTTTATCAAAGAGAAGCCGGTGAACCGAATAAAGTGATCGTCTTAAGAGGAGCTTGCATTTTCGGAGGAATCGAAGTCAATAGTTTCAGCAAATAAACAATAACCAATCCATATGTTTATCAGAGCAAGTGCAAGAGTTCAATTACTTTTCATCGTTTGGACGGTGGTTGCAAGTCTTGTACTTTTCTGTTTACTTCTTGCCAATCATTTCCCGATAGACATTGCATGGAAAGACGCTTTGTTTTCAGGATTGATTATTTCCTTTATTTCTCAAATCCTCTATTTCATTCAAACTTACTACCACGCAAAAAGTCCGGTGAATTTTTCCAATTTCGGATTGATTCTCGTACTCACGGTATTCTATCAGGTTTTAATCAATAGTGCTTTTAAACTCGTTTTGGGAAATGAGCGCTGGACCCGGTACATTTTACCTTTTGAAGGCGCACGGGCTTACATCGTATTTTTCATTCTGATCGCAATCAGTCTCTACTGGTGGATCAATAAAAACAAACAAATTCAATCTCAGGTTCAACAACAACTGATCGAACAGGAGCGGGCACTTACCAAAGCAGAACTGGATAATATTCATCAGCAATTACAACCGCACTTTTTATTTAACAGCTTGAACTCGATAGGAGCATTGACAGAAATCAACCCGAAAGAAGCAAATCGCATGATTTTATTGTTGAGCGACTTTTTACGGGGAACTTTGCGAAAGGACATTCAAACACTGGTGCCCATTTCAGAAGAAATCGAGCAGTTAAAGCGCTATCTGGAAATCGAGAAAATCCGTTTCGGACACCGCTTGAAAACAGAATTCGACATCACGGAAGAATGTCTTCAAACACCTGTTCCTCCACTATTGCTGCAGCCTCTGATTGAAAACGCAATCAAATTCGGCTTGTACGGTTCAACGGAAGAAGTAACGATTTACATTGGTGTTACCAACTCCGAAAACGGATTGCAGATTGAGGTCCGGAATCCTTATGACCCCGATTATGTTCAATACAAAACCGGAAAAGGATTCGGACTCACCAGTGTCAAAAGAAGACTTTCTCTGTTGTACAATCAATACGACTTACTCACTACAGAAAAACAAGATAAGCTATTCATTACTAAAATTTTGATCCCGCAATGATAAAGGCATTTATTGTAGACGATGAACCTTTGGCAAGAGAAGTTGTCAAGAAACATTTACAAAGATACAGCGATATTACCCTTGTTGGTGAGGCAAGCGACGGATTTGAAGCATTGAAATTAATCCCGGAACTGAAACCGGATTTGTTGTTTCTGGATATTCAGATGCCGAAGATCAGCGGTTTTGAATTGTTGGAATTGTTGTCGGAAGCACCATCGGTTATTTTCACCACGGCTTTTGACGAATTCGCTTTAAAGGCATTTGAGGTGAACGCTCTCGACTATCTTCTGAAACCTTTTTCGGAAGAGCGTTTTGATACCGCCATCAGTAAAAAAAGAAATTCGGAACTAAACGGAAGCTCAAAAATTGAAGTTCCGCTTCAAATCATTCACGAACAAAATCGAATTGTGGTGAAAGACGGAACGGAAATTAAAATCATTCCGATTCAGGATGTCGATTACATTGAAGCATACGATGATTACGTGAAGATCTATCAGGGCAAAAAGTACATTCTGAAAAAACAGACCATGAATCATTTCGAACAGGTTCTTCCCAAAGACCAGTTTATCCGGATTCACCGTTCGTATATCCTGAATGTGAATCAGCTTACGAAGATTGAATCTTATGAGAAAAACAGTTATGTAGCCATTTTGAAAAGCGGAACAAGCATTCCGATTTCCCGCTCTTCATACAGCGATCTGAAATCCCGCCTGGGGCTCTAACAGATTCTTCATCTTTAGTTAATATTGTCATTTTTTAAATACTTTGTGTTAATAATTGAACATGAAGCATCCTTTTTTACATTCTCTTCGTTAACTTTGATGTACTTACATCTACTAGACTGATCAATTAAGGTCTACTACTAACAAACTTGTTGCTAACGCAGCGAGTAATTTTCGTGTATTAAGCCAAATGCAACTACGGTATTGGTTTAAACTCGAATCGTTGCCTCTCTCCCAAACGATTTCGAAAAAAATTTAAGGTATTCCCTTCCTGCTCAGGAAGTAGATGAGTATGGCTTTGCGCTTGTTTTTTCGCACGGTCATTTATTTCATTATTTCCAAAAAAAGCTACATGAAAAAATGTCTGCTACTACTCTTGCTAACTCACTATTCGGTGATATTTGCTCAATGCGATATCAATGCATCCGCCAGTTCGACTACGATTACCTGCGGACAAAGTGTGAGTTTAAGTGCCTTTGGCTCTTCAACGGGTCAAATGGTTTTGAATGAAACATTCAACGGTGGAGCTTTTGGTTCCGGTTGGGGAGGAACTCCCGGATCGACCAATTTCAACAATCCTTGCTCACCCGCCGGTGTAGACGGAACTCCGCATGCCTGGATGGGAAGTAATACCAGTGTTCCCAGAACGCTGACTTCTGCTCCGTACAATCTCACGGCTGCAACTGCGGGAGTTTCGATTTGTTTCGACCTGCTTTTTGCTTCACAAGGAGATGCTGCTCCATGTGAAGGACCGGATGAACCGGACGAAGGTGTTTTCCTGCAATATTCTATCAATGGCGGAGCAACCTGGATTGATATTCATTACTTTGATCCGAACGGTGGAAACGATCCGCAGCTGACCAATTGGAACAACTGGTGTTTTGCGCTTCCTGCCGCTGCAATTACTTCAAATACGCTGATCAGATGGCATCAAACTGCCGATTCCGGTGCGGATTATGATCACTGGGGAATCGACAATGTGCAGATTTTTCAAAACGATATCAATGCAGAAGTCGAGTGGCTGCACGACGGATATTCTTACGGTGTAGGAAATCCCGGCGGAGTAAACCCGAACTCAGTGACACCAACTACAACCACAACTTATACAGCTCAGATCACAACCGGAACAGGACAAGTTTGCACGACGATCGTTACTGTCAACGTTGTTTCTCCGGTATACGATGTCAATGTTTCTGCCAATCCGACAACTATTTGTGCCGGAGACTGTTCAACCATTTCCGGAACTGGTCAAATCGTTCTTGATCCGGGAGGTGTGGAAACCTATGAAAACAATGAATTCTCTGTTGTCGCTTCCGGAAGTGCTGCCGTAAACATCAATGTTCAGGGAATCAACACCTCATCCATTACAAACGGATTGATTCAAAACGTAACCATCAACGGATTCAGCTTTTCAGGTTCATTCTTCTGTACTTCCTTCGGAGGCTGCAACTGCAACGGAACGAATATCGGATTTGGTTCTACTTGTAACTTAACCGCAAGTGGATTTACAGTAACTCTGACCTCTCCGGGAGGATGTACCATTATTCTGGCACCGGCTGGAGTCGCATCCGGAAATTACAACAGCACTGTTTTTGTTCCTGTTGGCGGAACTGCTTTAGGCGGAACTTTCCCAACTTCGGGCGGTCCGTGGAATCCGAATCAACCGTTTTCAAATCTGAATGGCTGTGATCCGAACGGAGTCTGGACTTTATCGTTCAATGCTCCGGGTCTTGGACTCGGATTCGGAACACTTCAAGGTTGGTCAATCACATTCAACGATCCACCGATTTATGCGCCGGTAAACTATTCCTGGTCGCCAACCACCGGACTTTCAAATCCGAACAGCATCAACACGCAGGCTTGCCCTACTTCGACAACAAACTATGTTTTGACCGTTTCCAACGGAACTCCGGGTTGTGCTACACATACTGAAAATGTTACTATCACAGTAGATCCTTGTGGCGGATGCATTCCTCCGGTTGTTAATGTAAACCCATTGAATACCTGTGCTCCGGGAAGCGTGGATCTCGCTTCCGCAATTGCAAGTGGTTCTGCTCCGGCAACTCTGAGTTATCATGCAACTCAGGCAAATGCTCAAAACGATGTCAGCCCGATTTCAACAACAGTAGCCACAAGTGGAACCTATTGGGTTCGATATGAAGATCCGAACGATCCGGCTTGTTTTGGAACGGCCCAGATTGTCGTAACAATCAATCCGGCAGATAATCCGGCATTTACGCTGACAAACTTCTGTCCGGGAGGAACAAATCAGGCAACGGGAGTTACTACTCCGGGGGGAACGTTCAGTTTCAATCCGGCTCCTGCAGGAAGTGCAACAATCAATGCTTCAACCGGTTCTATTTCAAATGCAACTGCCGGAACGACTTATACAGTTCAATATACAACGAACGGAGCTTGTCCTGCATCATCCACTCAAACAGTTACTGCAACAAGTTTCACTTTCACAGCAGCAGCAACTCCTGAAAACTGTGGAAATGCCGACGGAGAAATCAGTATTACACCGAATGGTGGAACTCCGGCTTATACTTACAGCATCAACGGTGGAACTTCTCAAAGCTCGGGAACATTCTCAGGATTGACGGCAGGATCTTATACCATTTTGGTTACAGACAACTCGGGCTGTCAGAGCACCGGAAGTCAATCCGTTGGAAGTATAGGAGGACCAAGTATTGATAATATGCAAACGGTGAATCCAACTTGTGGCGCAGGTTGCAACGGTTCTATCACTGCAACGGTTTCAGGTGGAAATCCTCCTTACTCCTATCAATGGTTTGATGCGTCGAATAATCCGATCGGGACGAATTCTCTGACCATTACCAATTTATGTGACGGAACTTACTCATTGGAAGTCACGGATGCATCCGCGGCTTGTCCTTCCATAGATTTTGCAACATTGCTTGCAGCAAGCGGCGGAGACGATCCTTCTTTCACTTTAACCAATTACTGTGAAGGAACTGCAAACACTGCTTCAGGAATTGCAACTCCGGGTGGAACGTTCGTTTTCAGTCCACTTCCAACCGACGGAGCCACTATCAATGCTTCAACTGGTTCCATTTCAAATGGTGTTGGCGGAACAACTTATACCGTTCAATACACAACCAACGGGGCCTGCCCGGGTTCAGAAACACAAACCGTAAGCGTCTATGAATTACCGGCTATTTCAGGAAGTGAAGTTTGTATCGGAGCTTCTGTTCAACTAACTGCAACCGGAACGCCCGCTGCAACTACACCTTGGACCAGTTCCAATCCGGCAATAGCAACAATAAGCACTAGCGGATTGGTGAACGGATTGACTACTGGAACAACGATCATCACATTCACGAATTCGAACGGATGTTCTTCCACTTACTCGCTGGACGTTGTCAATTCGCCGAATATTAGCGGAAACCTCATCATTTGTTCCGGAGGAACTACTCAACTGACAGGTTCCGGAACGCCGGATGCAAGTAATCCGTGGCTTAGTTCAGATCCTGCAATAGCAACGGTTTCAAACACCGGGTTGGTAAGCGGTATTTCCGATGGAATTGTCACCATTACTTACACCAATTCAGGAGGATGCAACAATACCGTTCAGCTTACAGTTAGTTCCGGAGCAACAATTACCGGAAACATAACCGTTTGCAACGGAACAAGTTCTCAATTATCCGGAAGCGGAACTCCCGATTCCTCCAATCCGTGGACATCTTCTGATCCGACCATTGCAACAGTCAACAACAACGGATTTGTAACAGGTATTTCTCCCGGAACAACAACTATTACTTATCTGACCAATGGAGGTTGCAGCGGAAATATCCTGTTTACAGTTCTTGCTGCTCCGCAAGTCTCTTTCACAAGTAATATAACAGAAGGTTGTGCTCCTCAAACAATCACTTTTACAAATACCAGCCCCGCTTCTTCCAATTGCATCTGGACTTTTGAAGGATCAGGCAGCCAAAACGGATGTGGTTCCGTAACCCAAACATTCAATCAGGAAGGAATTTACGATGTGACACTCACTACTACAGATGCAAACGGCTGCACCAATTCGGCAACGATTACGGACATGATCACGATTCATCCGGAAGTAAATGCATCTTTCACCGTTGATTACATTCAGCAAACGGTTCTGAATCCGATCTTCCAGTTTACCAATACATCAAGCGGTGCAAGCAATTATGTCTGGAATCTGGATGATGGAACCAGCTCCAATCTGACCAATGTTGTTCATGCTTATGACGATGTGGCTTCTGTTTATACAGTCTTGCTGACTGCTTATAACGATTTCGGATGTCGCGATTCTGCAAAAATGGTTATTTCCGTGGTCGATGAATTGTATTGGTTCGTTCCGAACAGCTTTACTCCTGACGGAGACGAAGTGAATAATTACTTCAAGCCAGTATTCAGTCCCGGATTTGATATCAAAGATTATTCATTCCTCATCTTCGATCGCTGGGGTGAAATCATTTTTGAATCAAAAGACATGTACATCGGCTGGGACGGAACATACAACGGGATGATCTGCAAAGAAGGAATTTACACTTACGCCATTACCCTTAAAGAACGAAATATGGATAAACGATATGAAATTACCGGACACGTCAACCTTTTAAAGTAGGAGAAAGCACTCCTTTCGATAAATATATCCGCAGTGGCGGATAATGAGAAACTAAACAGAGGCCAGTCGCGGCTGACCAATAATAGAACATAAACCAAACACAACAACAAAATGAAATCACTTACATTTTTATTCTTTGCAACCCTGTTTGCATTCAGCTCAAAAGCTCAGGAATGGCAAACCTACTATGACGAAGGTGGTATTGCAATTCAGTATCAACTAACTGAAATTGATGATCCGCAACTTGGAATCCATCACGCCCGGATTGTTTTTCGGTATGAGAACAAAACCAATCAGGCAGTTCAGTTGAGTTTCAATCGCATGATTACTTACTCTGACAGTGAAACTGCCAAGCCTCAGGAAAAGACTTTCACAGTTTCTATTCCTGCAAATTCAAGTATCGAATACAACTCCTCCAATTCGAAGGATAAGACTTTCTATCTGTTCGCACAAGACAAGAAAAACACAATCAAACGTTCTCTGGTCAGCTTTGACATCAAGAATGTTACAATCAATTAGGTCATGAAATACTTACTACTACTAATTTCTACAATCTTCATTGCAGCGGAGAGTCTGTTCGCTCAATGTGACATCAACACTTCTGCAAGTTCCACCACTATAACTTGCGGGCAAAGTGTCAATCTATCTGCATTTGGTTCTTCTACAGGACAAATGGTTCTGAATGAAACATTCAACACCGGAGCTTTCGGACCTGGTTGGGGAGCAACTCCCGGTTCTACCAATTTCAACAACCCCTGTTCACCGGGTGGTGTAGACGGAACTCCACATGCCTGGATGGGAAGCAGCACCAGTGTTCCCAGAACGCTGACTTCTGCCCCGTATAATCTTACAGCCGCAACTGCGGGAGTTTCAATTTGCTTCGACTTACTTTTTGCTTCACAAGGTGATGCTGCTCCGTGTGAAGGACCGGACGAACCGGATGAAGGCGTTTACCTGCAATATTCTATCGATGGCGGAGCAACCTGGATTGATATTCACTACTTTGATCCGAATGGTGGAAACGATCCGCAGCTGACCAATTGGAACAACTGGTGTTTCGCACTTCCTGCTGCTGCAATTACTGCGAACACCTTGATCAGATGGCATCAAACTGCCGATTCCGGTGCTGATTATGATCACTGGGGAATCGACAATGTGCAGATTTTCCAAAACGATATCAATGCAGAGGTGGTTTGGTTGCACGACGGATATTCTTACGGTATAGGAAATCCCGGTGGAGTGAATCCTACTCCGGTTACTCCTACTACAACCACGACTTATACTGCTCAGATCACAACCGGAACGGGACAAGTTTGTACTTCAACGATTACGATTATAGTCACTGATCCGGTTTACGATGTCAACGTTTCTGCCAATCCGACAACTCTTTGTTCCGGAGAATGTTCAACAATTTCGGGAACAGGACAAATCGTTCTTGATCCGGGAGGAATAGAAACCTATGAAAACAATGAGTTCTCCGTTGTCGCTTCCGGAAGTGCTGCCGTAAACATCAATGTTCAGGGAATCAATACTTCATCCATTACAAACGGATTGATTCAAAACGTCACTATCAACGGATTCAGTTTTTCCGGTTCATTCTTTTGCACTTCTTTCGGAGGCTGTAACTGTAATGGAACGAATATCGGATTTGGTTCTACCTGTAACTTAACCGCAAGTGGTTTCACCGTTACACTCACTTCTCCCGGAGGATGTTCCATCGTATTGGCTCCGGCCGGTGCTGCAAGTGGAAACTACAATTCTACCGTTTTCGTTCCCGTGGGAGGAACAAATATCGGAGCAGGTTTTCCGACCGGTGGTCCATGGAATCCGAATCAACCGTTTTCAAATTTGAATGGTTGTGATCCGAATGGAGTCTGGACTTTATCGTTCAATGCTCCGGGTCTTGGACTTGGATTCGGAACGCTGCAAGGTTGGTCAATCACATTCAACGATCCACCGATTTATGCGCCGGTAAACTATTCCTGGTCGCCAACCACCGGACTTTCAAATCCGAACAGTATCAATACACAAGCCTGCCCTACTTCGACAACAAATTACGTATTGACCGTTTCCAACGGAACTCCGGGTTGTGCTACACATACTGAAAATGTCAATATTATTGTAGATCCATGCAACGGATGTATTCCTCCGGTTGTTAATGTGAATCCTTTAAGCACGTGTGCTCCAGGAACTGTCAATTTGAGTAATGCTATCGCAGCAGGATCTGCTCCGGCAACCCTGAGTTATCATGCAACTCAGGCAAATGCTCAAAACGATGTCAGCCCGATTTCAACAACAGTAGCCACAAGCGGAACCTATTGGGTTCGATATGAAGATCCGAACGATCCGGCTTGTTTTGGAACGGCCCAGATTGTCGTGACAATCAATCCGGCAGATAATCCGGCATTTACGCTGACAAACTTCTGTCCGGGAGGAACAAATCAGGCAACAGGAATTGCTACTCCGGGGGGAACGTTCAGTTTCAATCCGGCTCCTGTTGGCGGTGCAACAATTAATGCTTCAACCGGTTCTATTTCAAATGCAACTGCCGGAACGACTTATACAGTTCAATATACAACGAACGGAGCTTGTCCGGCATCATCCACTCAAACAGTTACTGCAACAAGCTTCACTTTCACATCAGCAGCAACTCCTGAAAATTGTGGAAATGCCGACGGAGAAATCACTATTACACCGAATGGCGGAACTCCGGCTTATAGTTACAGCATCAATGGTGGAACTTCTCAAAGCTCGGGAACATTCTCAGGATTGACGGCAGGATCTTATACCATTTTGGTTACAGACAACTCGGGCTGTCAGAGCACCGGAAGTCAATCTGTTGGAAGTATAGGAGGACCAAGTATTGATAATATGCAAACGGTGAATCCAACTTGTGGCGCAGGTTGCAACGGTTCTATCACTGCAACGGTTTCAGGTGGAAATCCTCCTTACTCCTATCAATGGTTTGATGCGTCGAATAATCCGATCGGGACAAATTCTGCAGTAATCTCTAATTTATGCGGAGGAACTTATTCACTTCAGGTAACGGACGCAAACGGTTCAAGCAACCAATTGTTCTCCGAAGATTTCGAAAACGGAGCAAACAACTGGAACCTAAATGTATCAACAGGTACTGAAGGTGCTGATCCGAATTATTTCGAGGTCGATGATGACGAAGGTGGAGTTGCTCCGGGAGGCTGCGGTCTTGCAGGAAACGGAGATGCAACACTTCATATTACAAGCGTTTTCAACCCAAGTGGCGGTGCAGCATATGATGCCGGCGGATTGTGCGGAATTTTGTTCTGTCCGCAAACCAACCGGCAAGCTGAAAGTCCGGTGATTAATACTACCGGACAATCCAATCTGACTTTACAGTTTGATTACATCGCTCAGGGAGACGCTCCGAACGATCAGGCAACGGTTTGGTACAACACCGGTTCGGGCTGGACACAATTAGGCGGAGCTTTATTTTCCGGAACAGGAGCATGTTCTCCCCAAGGATTGTGGTCTGCTTATTCAACTTCGCTTCCGGCTTCCTGCGAAAATATTCCCAATCTCCGGATTGCCATTCGATGGACAAATAATGACGACGGTGCAGGAACTGATCCATCCGTTGCGATTAACAATTTTGCAGTCGTAACTTCGGGAGGTTCCGGTTGTCCGGCGGTGGAATTCGCTACACTTACAGGACCTGGAAGTATCGATGATGCATCATTTACATTAACGAATTACTGTCAGGGTTCTCCAAACAGCGCTACAGGAATTGTAACTCCGGGAGGAACATTTGCATTCAATCCGGTTCCAACTGACGGAGCAACAATCAATGCTTCAACAGGTGCAATCACCAACGGTGTCGGAGGAACAACTTATACCGTTCAGTATACCACAAACGGAACTTGCCCGGATTCTGAAACTCAAACCGTTACAGTGAATAGCTTACCAACACCTGCAATTTCAGGAAACTTAAGCTATTGTACCGGAAGTCAGACAACTTTAAATGCCGGCGGACCGTATGCTTCTTACTCCTGGAGTACCGGAGCTTCGACTCAGGCAATCAATACAACGGTTCAAAACGGAATCACTGTTACTGTCATTGACAATAATGGCTGTCAGGGAACAAGTCCGGCGGTAAATGTCAATGAAGTTTCTCAAATTGTGACCAATTCAACGGTTTCAGTTTGCCAGGGACAAAGCATTTCCATTCATGGAACTCCTCAAACAACTGCGGGCGTGTACTCGCAAACATTTAGTGCATCCGGAGGTTGTGACAGTATTTCGAATGTGACATTGGTTGTAAATCCGAATCCTGTTCCTGTCATTACCGGAAACTTGTGGTATTGTGAAGGAGATCAGGCAACTTTAAGTGCCGGTGGGCCTTATGCAAGTTATTCGTGGAATATTGGTGGAAACCAACAAACGATACAAACGACCTCATCTTCACCCATTACGGTGACTGTTACGGATGCAAACGGTTGTACGGGAACAAGTGCCGCGGTCAGCTTAATTGCGCCTCCAATAGCGGTTGTTCATGCAAATCCTTCAACGGGAACGGCTCCATTGGTTGTCAATCTGACTAACGGAAGTCAGAATGCAAATACGTATTTCTGGGATTTCGGAAACGGATTGCAACTGAATACGGCGAATATAAATGGACACACGCAAACATATGACAGCATCGGCCAGTATATCGTGATGCTGATTGCTTCGCAAAATGGCTGCTCAGACACGGCTTACGTAACCATTACAGTTGTTGAGCCTGCCATGCCGATGATCATTGAATTCCCGAATATTTTCACTCCGAACGGTGATCACAACAATGATTTCTTCGAGTTTGCAAGTTCCAACGTAGCCACTTTGGAAGTAACCGTTACGAATCGTTGGGGGAATCTGATGTTCAAATCTTCGGATGTCCATTTCCAATGGAATGGAACTATGCCAAACGGAGATCCTGCTTCGGAAGGAGTTTATTTCTATCAGTATAAAGTTACCGGCATTTTGGGAGAACAATTGGAAGGACAAAAGTTCGTTCAATTGATCCGATAATCAGTCGTTTTTTAATCAAAAAATCACCCGGGCAGTTCCTTAAAAAGAGCTGCCCTTTTTTCCTTTTAAGGAGCTCATTTTGCAACGGCTTATTTTTCAATTGATTATATTTTAATCAAAAAAAGAAAGAAAAATCCAGATGCATAAATAGCCATTTTTATTGACAAAATGACAAAAAAGATTAATTTTTAATCAAAAAATGTCTAAAATAATTTGTTTTATCGAATAAGATTTCTTATCTTTGTAAGGTAGCAAATCGGTAGAAGAACCGATGCGAAAACAACCTTAAATATTAACCATTATAAATCGAATCGTGAAACGAATTATCATCCTTTCCGTTGGTACGGCAACCCCTAAAGTTATCAAAGCGCTTTCTGAAGCTTTTGAAATCAATCAGGAGTTATTATTCAAAATTCTCTACAATGCGCCTGCTGTTTTTTTAGATCATGCAGATGAAGCGCTGGCAGAAAAGGCATTCACCATTTTAACAGAACTTGGGCTGGAAGTTCTGATACAAAGTACGGATGAAAAAGCACCTCTGCCGACAGAATCCCTTGATATCGCCGTCCATATCAATGATCCGGTGAAACTAAGCACCGTCAACAAACAGTTGTCTGAATTTCTGGGCTGTACTGAAAATGAATCTCTGCAGCTTTTGCTCAACGAACCATGTGTGGTTTTGGGTGGAGTTTCTATGGCCACAGCAGAGAGCTTGCAAAAACGCATAGATGCTGAAGTGATTGCAAGTAACCCCAAAATGGATTTGTACACCATTGAATTCACTGCAGAATCAGAAAGTGACCGCTTGAAGTTGATTAACCTCATCAAAAACCAGGAAATCAAAGTTCCTGAAGGAGAAACAAAATGGGTTCGCAACCTAAGCTACGACCAAATGAACCAGTTTCTCACGCGCTATCGCTCGCAGCACGAGGTTAAGATCTACAATCAAAGTTATTCCAGATTCCGTATTCTTCTGGAGAATTTTGATCTGACGAATACTTCTCTGACCCATTTTTTGGTTAGTGAAATCGGCATGCCGAAAGAAGTAATCGCAGAAATTCACGCCAATCTTCCGGTTTTACTGGATGAATCGGTGAACTACGGAACACTTCAGGAAAAATTAGCCTTGTACAAGCAAGCTGGTTTAGACTGTTCCGAAGAACTCATTCCATTTGGAAAGTACGTCCTCTCAGTAAGTAACATTACCGATTCAGGAAAAGCAAGGGAAATCCTGAGCAAATTTTACAAAGATGTCCATGTCGACAAATCTACAGATGTCTGGAAAGCCCCTCTGCCCCTCGGAAGCACTTTGAGCCGGCTACTTGAAAAACAGTTGGAAACCATTGGATGTGAAATTGAATACGAATACTAACCACTATGAACGAAAACAAACCTAACCTCCATCTCCAAATCGCTGAAAACGGAAAAATCCTCGCTTTAAAAGGAGATCACAAAGAAGCATTGCGCCACTATAAAGAAGCTATGCGGATGTGCCAGACAGTAGAGAATTCAGAAGTATTCCTGCAGCATTACAGTTTGTGTGCAATGGAATCTCTGGAATTGATGGAGGCACACGAAGAAATCATCACTTATTGCGATAAAAGCATTGATTTCCTGACACCAAAAAAGGCCGAACGTACAGATGAATGGTTCAGGAAAAACCTTGCATCGCTCTGGGAACGGAAAGGCATCCAGTGCATCTACCTGGATGAAAAAGCAGAAGCGATAGTAGCTTTCGATTCAGCTCTGAAAGAAGCAAAAGAGTTATCTATGCCTTTGAGTAAAGAGCTGCTGAATTGGCTTCGAAGAGGCTATGCAGTTACTCACAAACAAGTGCGTGATTTACAAAACAGACATCACTACTTTACGGTTCGTAAGGAAAATGTCAACGAAACAATAGCAGTTAAACTGCCGGAAATGATCAATCCGTTCTAACCACGTTTCACACAAGTGTGCGGGCAGTCTGATTTGCCTCCACAAATGATAGCCGACCACCACAATCAATCCCGGGAAAGACCGGGACCGACCATTCACGCCTAACCATTTCGCCAGGACGCTTTGAATGATTGTCTGCACGCTTTGTGCGAAACATTAAAAACAATTAATTTATGAGTGATTTAACCAAATTCAGTGAAGGAGCTTCCATTCTGCAGCAGGTTGATGTCAGCAGCATCTTTAAAAACCTCGCTCTCGGAATTGCGGAAGCCCAAGAGAAACTAGATGACAATTCGATAGCCCAGGCTATTAAGTTGGCAGAAACAAAGATCGGAAACGAATCCTTGTTGGAGTTGGGATTCATTCCAGTATTCTACTCATTCCAATATGCAGACATCAGCGCCAGCATTTACTTAAAAATGGCCTCGAGAGAATCATTGGAATTCGGATTCGGACTGGATCTTCAGCTAGCCAAAAACAAAGGATACACCGAAGACACACACTCTTTTTTGAGTGAAGACAATTACTCGGAAACAACGGAAGAATACAAGGCTTCCCGACAATTTAGTTTCCGTGCCAAAGAGAAAAAAGCTGTGAAAATCAACAGCAAATTCGTTAAACAAAGTGAAACGCTTCAAGCAAAGACTCGTTTGGAAAAATTCAAATACGACATCAAGCATGACGCCGGTGTAGATCAGGTTTATGAAGAAATTCAATCCAGAAAACTAACCGAAAATCAAAGTCGTGGAGTGGATGTCTGGATGGACGGAGGATTCCTTCGAATAGAAGAAGGGTTGCATTTCGGAGCATCAGGAGTTGGAGTTTTTAAAGTCCAGGACTTGAGCGTACCATCAGAAATTGATATCGATGGTACCGGAGGTTCGACAGATCCAATAGAATTGGTAGACAGTTTTACAAACACTACTTTAAACGATGCCGTAACTAAAACCGGATCAGGAGCAAAAGTTTTTGCTTTAACCAAAAACGGGGATTTAATCACCAAAATCGGAAGTGTCTGGGTTCCAGTTTCAAGTACGATGTACTTTGGATACAACAGCGATGAGATTACTTATCTCAAAAACCTGAAGGATGGTCCCGGAGACAATGCCCAGGTAACCTATTCGTCAGATTTGACGGGTGCTGTGCCCAACCAAAACCACAGTTATCATCTATCGGTTCATAAAGCTCTTCGCTTAATTCAAGCGAAAGATCCGGATGCGTCTATTAAGATTACCGGAATGACAGATCCGAAAGGTGGAGACAATCCGAAAAACAAAAGTCTGGCGAAAAGACGTGCTGAAAATTTGCGTAATCACATCTTCGGATCTGATGCTCCGATCAATGTAGCAATTGGTGCGGTAACGAATTCGGAAGGTGCAAGCGATTTAACAAAACGCTACGCCAAAATCGAGTTGGATGCCGACTACCTGATTCTTATTGGTCCTAATGTGAAAAAAGCAGCAGTACCAAAAGGCGGATCAAACGGATTCGTTTATGTCGATGACACGGTAACACCTTCAGTTGCTTTCACCGATTTGACTGTTACATACGGCAATTTAGATATTCATGCTGTAAATGCCGATTTCAGTGCATTGGTAATCGCTGCTAAAGCACAGATTGCAAACCATTCATATGAGAAAACTTCTGATGAGCTTCATTACTTTTTGGATGACGAGGCAATTGTTAAGTTCACAATGCTTACCAATCAATCGGAAGAAATTGAGGTTGAAAGCAACGAAGAAAGCACGAGTCAAGGATCAGAACAAAGCTCTACTCATCTCTTTGGAAAAACCAAAAATCAAAAATCCATCCTGAATGAAGCTGTCAGCAATAAATCCCAGGACAGTTCATTTGCCCTAAGCGCGAGTGTGGATTTCAGAATGTCCCGTCAGTTTGAGATGTCGATGGAGGGAAATTCATCCATGTCAGCCCGAATGGTTTCACTTCCTGCGCCGACAAAGTTTGTACAATTCCTTGAAGACACTTACGGCACGGGAGAATAGTATTAACCTATTAAATCCCTAGTAAATGCCAGCAATTGAAACAATAACAAGCACGCTGACGAACTCCCCGCTTTCATCAATGATTGAAAACATGGGACTTTCGATAGCAACAGCGCAGGCAGCATTGGACAGCAATTCCATCACCATGCTCAAAAACCTCGCTTCCAGCACAGTGGAAATCGGCGGGAATCAAGTCAGCCTATTAAATCTAGGTTTTGTTCCCAGTTTCTACGCTTTTACAGAAGCAACTTTTGATGCAAAAATGGATTTCTCCATGTCAGAATCAACTGCTTTCGACGCAAGTGGTGTAGTTTCAGTGGAAACCAAAGTAGTTTCAACTACCATCAGTGCAGGTTATGCACGAAAATTCGATCAATCCGCTTCGGCTTCTTCGAGTATTGCAGCCCGCATGGTTTCACTGCCTCCACCCGAAAATCTCGTTACACTTCTGAAAAATTTAAGCTCAGAAGGAAACACAACAACGTAATCTTTTAATCACCAAAAACAACAACGTATGTTTGAAAACACCAAACCACGCATTGGTCAGGAACTTCTTGACGTGCCTATGGGCGACATGATTCGCCAAATGGCTTTTGCAATCGCAGAAGCACAAATTGTTCTGGATCAGAACTCTATCGAAGTAGCCGAAATGATGGGCGGTTTATCCACCGTTACAGATGAACAGGGAAATGTCACTTTTGAAGACAGCCGCGTTTATTTCGGAAAGGAAAAAATGACAAAAGCTCAGGCAATTGCTCGTCACAATGGAACGAACAATATTCAGGAAAAGGCTGAAATCCGTTCCTTGCTTAACAATACAGGATTTAAACCAGCTCCTTTAGCTGTTCCTGGTGGTTATACGGCCGGAGCTGTTATTGCAACAGCAGATAAATTTATCGATTTCGGAGGTGTATTCTATTTGAGCGGGAGCGGTTCATCTGCATCTACTCCTTGTTCTTATGGCGATTTGACAATTACATCTACCACAAGTACTACGGATGACAATAGTGCGATTCTTCATCTTCCACGCAGAATCTCGATGTTGGAATGCGGTTTTACACCGACTTTCTACCAATTCGTGGATACGATCATTGAAGTGAAGATTTCCATCAAGTACACACAGGAAGGAAATGTCAGCACCAATGCTTCTGTAAGTAACCAATCTCCGGCAAAACGCATCGGGAAAGGTTTCAAAAAAATCAAATCCGGAAAAACAGTACAGATTGCACAAGTGAATGCTTCTTACTCTCAGAAGTACAGCTACTCAGCAGAAGGATCGAGTTTGCTTCGCACTAAATTGGTTCCGGTTCCGGCACCTTCAGTTCTGGAAGAACGTATCCAGCGATTGATGGATGAGGAGTTCAACAACATTACTCCAGCACCGATTCCATAAACCAATCAATCCAGGCAGCTGTCAAAGCGACAGCTGCTCTATTAACCCTTAATCTATAAGCATATGGCAGATATTGGAAGAGAGTTATTAAATGCTCCGTTTCCCGAATTAGTTCGAACGCTTGGTGTAGGGATTGCCGAGGCTCAATATGCACTCGATCGTGTTTCTATCAAGATCGCGCAATTAATGGCGGGATTTAAAATGAATGATGACGGAACGTTGGAACGTGACGAAACTTCGCTGATCAAACTCCGGGAAGGAGACGACGGAGTCAGTTTACTGGCTCTCGGTTTCACGCCAACATTCTATCAGTTCGTAGAAACATATATTGAACTCAGATTGGCCATTTCAATGAAAACTGAGCAAGAGGCTTCTGTTGGAACTTCTATCAAAGCTGCTGCCTGGTCACCGTTTGGTGTAGTTGCAGCTTCTGTAAACGCCAGTTATTCTCAGAAATACCAATACGAAGCAAACGGAAGTTCCGAAATGCGTACCAAACTCGTAACGGTTCCTGCTCCTGCGATGTTCGAAAGCCGGTTGAAACAACTGATGGACGAATCAGCAATGGAAACTGCATTGGAAACAGGCACCTAAGATTAAACACTAACCCTATCCGCAAAACAAGATTATGACAAAAAGCTGGAAAAAACTCGTCAAAACCACAGATTTCGATTCAAATAACGAAAGCGAAAACTCTTTTAGTAGTATTCAATTAACGCTGGATGAAATTGCAGCGCAAAACCAGGAATTGGATGAATTGTTGAAGGAACGGCAGTCTTTGGAAAATGAGATGGGCAATTTACTTCAAACGACTAATCCTGTAGAAGAAAATCCTCGATTCGCCGGTACTATCGAATCGTTTAAAAATAAACGCGAGAAGGAAAAAAACAGAGCCGCTCAGAAGAGAAAACTCGAAGAGCGGCTCTTAAAAAAGAGCAAAGAATTAGAGAAATGGGAACAAAATCAGAACCGACTGAAAGAAAAACTCGCTCTCCAAAAGAAAACTTTGCTTAAAAAAGAAACCGAACAAGATCCTTCAACCAGCCTAAAAGCACCGAAATCAAAAAAAAGTTCCGAAAGAATCAGGCTGAATGCCGACACGATACGGAAACAGAAAGATGAAATAGAAAGAAAGAAAAGAGTGCTTACCGAAGAAATCAGAAAGGTTGCAAAAGTTCCGGATCAAATCAGGAAACTAAAAACCGAACTCGATTCACTCGGACAGAAGGATCTTGCGAAGTTTCAACAAAAACTGGATCAGGAAAAAAAACCAAAAGTAATTCCGCCGAAAATTCCCAAACTCAAAGATGATTGGGATGAAAAACGTGAAACCATAAAGGAAAAACTGAAGGAAAAGATCACACTTCAAAAGCTCTCAGACAAACTGGAGGAAAAGAAGCGTTTTGTTCAGTCCGCAAAATCGGCCGTCAAAGATTCTTTGGAATCGCTGGAATCAAAAGTTCCTGAAATCAAAGAACTGACAGATAAACTGGAGAACGAATTGTCGTTGGATGATCGTCAAAATAATCTTTCTGAGAATGCCTCTGCTAAAAAAGCTGAACAGAAAGAAGCCGAACAAAAAGAGACTGAACGCAGAGAAAAACGAAAAGAACAATTTCTATCCAGAAAAAAGGCCGAACGCAAAGAAGAAGAACGGTCGAGTAAAAAGAAAGAACGCAAAAACGAAAAATACACTTAAAAATGAGTTCATCAACCACCATCAATTCACTGGCCTTGCACGAAATAGTTCTCAGCATCGCCGACAGTTTGAACGAAGCACAAGATCAGCTTCGCAGTATGCCTCCGTATGATGAATACGGAAGACCAAATACCCTCTATCAAATTCCCTATCTGGATTTTAACCTCGAAGTTATTTCACAATTCGAGTCAGCTCAAACAGGAAGTCCATCTCCTCCGATTCTAAGAGGCGGAACCCTTTCACAAATGGCTCCTCCCGTTGGTGCACTTCGCTTTATTCCCTTCCGAAGCACTGAAACGACTTCCAAAAACCTGGGAAGTATCACCAGCAACATTTCAGGAAGATTTGTTGCAGTAATGCCCAACGAAGGTTTACCTCAATTCTCCCTGACAGGTGCAGGTGATGTTGGCGGCTCTGATTCGACATTTACCTATTTGAGAGTCACATTCAAACTTTTACAGGCAAACAATGAACCGGTAGTCGGTCAGCGGGTAGAAATCAATTTCGACAAAGACACCTCATTCAGTTTCAATTCCAATCAGGCAGTCGGAACTCCTGTTTTTTCAAGTGACAAAGACGGATACACCAATATTCACGGAATATTTGAAGCCAAATGCAAAGTGAATACAGTAGACTTTTACAACGGGAAAACCTTTGTTTTTGTTGCCAATAGCGGATCACAATTTTCATCAATCTCAATCAGTAAATCATGACAGTTTTTCAAAAATTATCCATTAAACTAACACTTCTCGACACAAGTGGAGATGCAGTACCCAGCCTGCCGGTAATTGTTCAATATTACAGATTTACGGATCAAAGTTGGGTAAACCTCTATGAATTACCACTCAATACGAAAGGTGGTTTGGCTATCAACAGCATTATCAGAACAGGAATGCCAACTGAAGAAGCCGATTTATTTGACGCAATTCTCAATGATAAAATGCCACCGATTCGGGTAATTCCGGCAGAAGTCGATGAAGACCTTCTCAAACAGCCGGTCATTGCAAGCACTTTTTCCTTTCACCTGAATGAAGTAACCGAAACCTTTGAGATTAATTTCGGCACCGTATGGTTAGTTCCGGCAGAATTAATGAAGGATTCAAGCAGCAAATTCGCTGATTTCCTGCCCATCACCAGTCCTTTCAAAGTGGCTCCTCCGGCAGACAGAGCTCCACTTCCGATCAATGAATTGTATTCGAATATTGTTTCTGAAATCGAGACCGCAGCAAACGCTTCCGATTCTTCTCCGTTCAAACTTTCAAACATATCTCTTAAACTGAAAGCCATGATTCAACGAGACGGAGAAAGCGTTAGTGCTACTCTGCTTGATCCGGACAGTTCGGAAAACGTCAATGGAAATGCAATCAGTGAACTCGTTTTCGACATCACCTCGAATCAGACAGTACAAGCGCCTGTTTTAGTTATCCCGGATTTAAAAGGATTGACCGAAACAGCTGTGCGAAGAGTTTTGAAAAGTCTCAATTTAAGATTAAATCCGGTTTATCAGAACAATCCGGCTGTTATGAACGGAGATTCCTTCAAACAATCACCGACTGCAGGAGAAAAAATCAATAAAAATCAATTGATCACCGTAATTTTTAGTAAACATGAGCAATACAAATAACCCCGTACAATTATTCAGCGAGCTGCTTGGCAGTCCGCTGGGAGAACTGATCAGTTCCGTCGGTCAGGGAGTAGGCGATGCGCAGGCAGCACTTGATCAAGGTGCGCTTGAACAAACCCTGGATATCTACGACATCAGTAAAGACGAAGAAAGAACAGAAGACGAATTAAAGCTTCTGAGCCTGATTCGTGAAATCGGATATCAACCGACTTTTTACACCATTCCGGAAACAGAAGTTGAAGCGCAGATTTCCTTATCTCTCGATCTGAAATCGCAACAGAGCAGTCCAATCGGCGGCTCTCCGCTTTCCAAGTATAAAATCAACGCAACTCCACTGAATGCAGGAAATGTGAATCGTTTCGGATTACAGGCAAATGCGATGGCAAAACTGAAGTTCAAAATCGTTCCTGTTCCGCCGCCTCAGAATATATCCGAAATCCGAAATGTTCCGGATCTAAGCGGTAAAACCTGGAACGAAGAAAGAAAAGAAACGATTCAAAACCTTGGATTTACCTACGAATTAAGAACGATGTATGGTGATCTGATTACCAACGAAGAACTGGTAGAAGGATTAACGATCCTGGATCAAATCCCTGAGTTCGGAACGGTTGTCAATACAACAAACACCATTCTGACCCTTCAATTTGCAGAAATTCGTGTCATTCCGGATCTGAGTGGAAAAACCTGGAATGAAGAAACAAAAACAATAATCCTTCAGAATCATGGAGTTAATTACGAATTAAGAACTTCGGATGGAACCGTAATTACGGACGAAACAGTCGTAGAAGGATTACCAATCGGATTGCAAGCTCCTCCTGGTGCCACTTTCGTGAATGTAGCCGATACCGTTTTGGTGCTTACATTCCCAACCATTCGCGTTGTTCCTGATTTAAGTATCGGAGATTGGTCCGTAGCTAAAAGAGAACTCCTTCAGGATCTTGGATTCACTTATGAATTAAGAAATCTGGATGGAACCTTGATTACAGACGAAACAATTGCAATGGAACATTCGAGCGTCAGTCAAACTCCTGAAGCGGGAAATTTCGCCAACACTGCAAGTACCGTTGTAGTGGTTAGATTCAGCATCTGACCCTAAAACACGGGAATAAAAGAAGTTCGGGATATGGAATCTGATTCTGTATCCTGAACTTTGAATTATCGCAGCTAAACACCACCAATCCACCACCACATGCTTAATCTAAAAAATACAATCCCTGTTTTCGACCATGTTGCAGAAATAAACAGCCAAAAGGAATACTGGTATTTCCGGGCTGACGGAGAAGATTATGCCGATTTTATTCAAAACGGATATATTGGAATCAACTGGAATTTTATTTCCGCTTCAGATATTCGGGAAGAGAATCTGGAATATCTCCGAAAATCCGTCATCACAAACAGTTACAAATACAGAAATGTTCCTTACGACTGGTTGGGATCCGGAGAAAAATCATCCGTTACCAAAACCATCAACAAACTGTTCACTTTCAAAAACCTGAAAAAAGGCGATGTGATCCTGATTCCATCTGAAGAATCGGATCTATTCAGTATCGGTGAAATTGCCGACGATGAAATCTATCACGCAGCAGAAACGGATTTATCACCGGGTTCTTATCTCAAACGAAGAAAGGTGAATTGGCTGAAAACTTCCGTCAAACACCACTATTACAATTCGTTGTTCTATTTACTGAAACATTCCCACACGATTGTTTCCATTAAACAGCATGCTGATTTCATTGATTCCTTAATGGAAGAATTGTACATCAAGGATGGTGATTGTTTTTTGTCTTTGAGAATCAACAAAGAATCGGAAATCAGTTTGACGGATCTGAAGGATTTATTTGACAATTATTTGGGGCTCATTTCCAAAGTAAACGCCGATTTCAACTTTGGAGAAAAGATTGATGCGACCACAGTCAAACTGAGTTTAAACTCACCCGGATTCATTAATATCAAGTTACCGGTTGGAAAATCGTTGATCATAACCAGTTTGATTTTATCTATGTTTCTGAATGGCTGCACCAATGATGAAATCAGTATGAAGATAAACCGGGAAACGATCCCGACAGAGTACATTCCTTACATGGATTCCATTCAAAATATCCGGAAAAATCTGGAAGTTGAAAACGATTCCATTTTTGACCGCTTAACGAATCATTGATATGGAAACAGCAAGTAGTTTTTTATCATCCGGCGACAACGTGTTCAAATTTCTATTGACCATGTGCATCGGAACCATCCTGTTCAATATTATCTATCCAACCGACAAGATCAAAGAGATTGAAATCCGGCAAAGTGAACTGAGTTACAAGCTGGATCTCATGAATAATGAATCCAAGGTATTGTATGATGAAATCAAGATTCTGAACAAACTAAAAAAGGGACTGAACGCTTTTAGATCCTCGGATTTCAGGAAAAAACTGGAATTATTCGATTTGAAATACGAACTGTTGACCAAAAAAGATTACGAAATCAAACACCTTCGGAGACTCATCGGTATTTCAAGGGATGAATTGGATTTCTATTCAAGTTTCAGATTCTGGAGCTATTATCCTTCGATGGTTATCGGATTATTATCCCTGATTTTCTGGATTAAATTTTACGTAAAAAGTCAGAAAACAGAAGATGATTAAGCCTTTAGCTTCTTCACAATATTCGTGGTACTGAAACCTTCCACCAAACTCACGGTTTTCACTTCACCACCATTTGCCAGAATCACTTCCCGGCCCACAATGTATTTCTTACTGGAAGAATCCGTTTCATCGGCATCGTAATCGGCTCCTTTTACCAAAACGCCCGGCTTCAGGGTTTCGATCACCGAAACAGGCGTATCTTCATCAAAGAATACAACTCCGTCTACAAATTCCAAAGCTGCGAGAATCAAAGCCCTTGAAGCTTCCGGATTGATTGGTCGCTCCTCCCCTTTTCCTTGTCGTTTGACGGAAGCATCTGTGTTGATCGCAATGATCAGTTTACTTCCGAAATCAGCAGATTTTGCCAGGTAAGTCACATGTCCTTCGTGCAAAATATCGAAGCATCCGTTGGTGAAAACCACTTTTTCTCCCGCTTTTTTCCAATCCTGAATGCGGTTCGTCATTTCATCCAATGAAGTAATCTTATTCCTGATCTGTTCGAATTTCCCCATCTTTTGAATAGTTTTTTGGTAAGAGATAAAAGGACAACAAGCCTAAAACAATAAGCAAAAGTGTTTGAGTTGACCAGATAATTGCCCCAAGTGCATAGCCGATTCCACGAGCCTGATCACCGTATTGATCTTTCAGATAGTATTCGATAACCAATCCTACAACCAAGGGGAAAATTCCGATTCCGCCATTGGTCAAAGTAATTCCCAAAGAACCCGCTAAAAAAGCAAGCAACATTCCCGTAGGTGGAACTTCAGACGTTTCAGGAAGTGCAAAAAAACATATCGCGAAATAGACGACATACAGAATCCAGATGAACAAGGTGTGGCCGATAAATGCAAACGGGTGCTTTGTTTTGAAAACGGATAAAACACCTGCAAATAAGCCTTTAACAAACCCGAATACTTTATCGCGAATCTTTTTAATGAGAAATACAATCCCAAACGCAAGCAAGAAAAATCCGATAACAATCCATTTGATTAACTGAAACCTGGAAGCAGATTCGGGATCACCGGAAAAATTCGCTTCAATCAATCCCTTAAGTTTCCAAAAATCACCGGCACCGATTACAGACGCCAAAAGCGCAACGGAAAGCAGCATGATTAAATCGAAAACGCGTTCTGCCAGAATCGTTCCGAAAGATTTGGAAAAAGGAACACCGTCTGAGCGATACAGCATTGCAGCTCTTGAAGCTTCTCCCGCTCTTGGAATCGTCAGGTTCACGATGTAACCAATCATAATTGCATGATAACGGTTCCAGAAAGGAGTTTTGTATCCCATTGGCTCCAATAAATACTTCCAGCGATAAGCTCTGGAAAGCAAGGCAAAGAAACTTAATAGTAAGGACAGGAAAATCCAGAAATAATTGGCTTCGCGAAGTGCTTTGTAGAAAGCATCTTTCACCGCGGGTTCCATGGAGTGAAAAAAATACCAGATCAGATAAACACCTAAGGCCAGTGGAAGAACTGTTTTTAGAAGAATACCCGCTGCTTTTTTCATCAGACTATCAAATTAGTCAATTCATTTGGAAAAACCAAAGACGGTTTAAACGATCTTGCTTCTTCAGGAGTCATGTAACCGTAACCGATAACGATGATCATATCACCAACGGAAACTTTTCTGGCAGCCGGACCATTCAAACAAATTGTTCCGCTTCCTCTGTCACCTTTTATAACGTAAGTTTCCAAACGTTCACCATTATTAATATTGACTACCTGAACACGTTCTCCTTCAACCAAATCGGATGCATCCATCAATGCTTCATCAATGGTAATACTTCCTACGTAATTTAATTCTGCTTGAGTGACGCGTACGCGGTGAATTTTTGATTTGACTACTTGTATCAACATGTTTGTAAAAATCGAAGTGCAAAGTTAATGTAAAATTGAGAATGTAAAATGTAGAATTGAAAAGTTAACAGGCTTATTCAAAAAATCTGCTTTTCAATTTTTCCCTTCTCAATTTTCAATTCAAGGTTATATTATCAATCAGTCTCACTTCTCCGCAAAAACAAGCAATACACATCGTTGCTCCCGGAATCCAATCGTCTTCCAGATCTTCCAGAGTTTCCGGGTGAACAATATTCAGATACTCCAGCTTAAGACTTCCGGATTCAAAGAATGCTTTCGCTCTTTTCAAGGTTTCGGAAGGCGAATAGGTTTGAGCATCGCGTTTTGCGCGGGAAAGGGTTTGATAGATAATCAGAGCCTCTTCTTTTTGTTCATCGGAAAGGCGCTTGTTTCTGCTGCTCATCGCCAAACCCTTTTCGGTTCTCAGCGTTTCACAAGCTACGATCTGAACCGGCATCTTCAATTCGGAAACCATTCGTTTGATCACTGCAACCTGTTGAAAATCTTTCAGTCCGAAGAATGCTTTATGCGGTTCCACGATTTCAAAAAGGCGCGAAACAACCTGAACAACTCCGTTGAAATGTCCCGGTCTGAACTGACCTTCCATTACCCGGTCCAAACTCCCCAAATCTACCCGGGGAACTATCCAGTTTTCAGGATAAATTTCTTCAACAGAAGGAAAAAAAGCGAAGTCGCAGCCAAATTTTTTCAACAACTCGGCATCCGCTTCCGGAGTACGTGGATACAACTTTAAATCGGATGGATTATTGAATTGAGTCGGGTTTACAAAAACACTTGCCACTACCACGTCACATTCAGCGCCAGCGCGACTTATCAAGTCCATATGACCTTGATGCAAAGCTCCCATAGTTGGCACAAAACCAATGTGTTTACCTTCTTTTCGGAGTGAGTTTAAAGCCTGTTTTAGCTCCTCAACCGTGTTAATTATTTCCACATTTATACCCTTTCGTTCAAAACAAGCAGGCAAAACTATATTAATATCTTGAAGATTCCGTGTTTTTTTCTTAATTTTGCACTTGTAATATTCAAAAATTCCCCTATCGAATTCTATGGAAAAGAAAAGAATTCTCTTTGTTTCTCAGGAAATATATCCATTTCTTGCTAAAACAGAAATTTCTCACAACGCTCGTAAACTTCCGCAAGGGACTCAGGAGAATGGTAAAGAGATACGCGTTTTCACACCTCGCTTTGGTAGTATTAATGAGAGAAGACACCAGCTTCACGAAGTAATCCGCCTTTCGGGAATGAATATCATTATTGACGACAATGATCATCCACTAATCATCAAGGTAGCATCTATTCCTGCGGCTCGTCTTCAGGTTTATTTTATCGATAACGATGAGTTCTTTAAACGCAAAACCAATGTAGCAGACGACAAAGGTGCTGATTTCACAGACAATGATGAAAGAAGTATGTTTTTCTGCCGCGGTGTTTTGGAGACCGTTAAGAAATTGGGTTGGAAGCCGGATGTGATTCACTGTCACGGATGGATGACTTCTTTGATGCCTTTGTACATCAAAAAGATCTACAATAAGGATCCTCATTTCGCCGATACAAAAGTCGTTTACAGCATTTATGACCACAAAGAAGGTTTCGAATCTTCCTGGGATGAGCGCTTTCACGAAAAATTGAAGTTCGACGGTTTTGATGACGAAGTCACAAATTTAGTTAAATCGCCTACTCTGGATGCAATAACTAAAGCTGCTGTTACGTTCTCTGACGGAGTTGTTCAAAGCAGTGAAGCAATTCCGGCTGATTTGCAAAGAGTGTACGATGAAGCAACTTGTTTGAAACTAAATTATTTACCTGAAGAACACTTAACAAAAGGACTATCAGAGTTCTTTGACAAAGTCATAGAAGAAGGCATTTTGATACAATGATGAATCTAAAAAAACTACATAACAACTGGCGGAAAGCATTTTTACTTTCCGCTTGTTTTGTCTTAGCTATTTCCGTTTTACCTTCCTGCAAGAAGAAATCCTCTAAATTCGGGACTGAAGCTCTTAGCGTGGAAGACCTTTTAGCGGCAGGCGGAAAAGACACTTTTCAATTGAAAACATATTCAGTTTCGCAAGATACACTGCCAACTGACAATCAAATTTTCGGAACTGTCGGGGCTTACCATGATCCGAAATTCGGAATTGTAAATGCTTCTTTGTACTCTCAGTTTACCATCAACGGTTTGGTCACAATTCCATCAGGAACTGCAACGATTGATTCGGTGGTTTTAAGTTTGAACTATGGAGGTTATTACGGTAAATTAGATCCTCAAACTTTTGAAGTCTATAAGCTTACAGATGCATTGCATAAAGACTCTGTTTATTACAGAAACACAGCAAAGGCAACAACAGGAGTAGATCTTGTGGAACCGGGATCAGCTACGCAAACACCAAACACCACTTCCAGAATTACGATTGACACGGATAATGACGGCGACATTGATACGTTGAATCCGCAGCTTCGATTAAAACTGGACAATGCTTTGGGACAGCAGTTCGTAAACGATATTATTGCCGGAAATGGTGCATTTGCCAGCAGCGATGCTTTTTTGAGTTCTCATTACTTTGAAGGATTCAAAATAAAGGTTACAAATACAAACCCAACAAGTGGAAAAGGAGCTGTTTTGTACTTTAATCTGGGGAACAGCCAAACAAAGCTGACGATTTACTATAAACATTCCACTACTCCTACCCAACAAGGTAGAATTGAGTTAGTAGTGAATGCTGCATGTGGTGATTTCAACCATGTAGAAATTGATCACACCGGTTACCATGTAGCGGATGTTCTTGCAAATCCTTTAAACGGGCAAACTCAATTCTATACTCAGTCTTTTGACAATATGGGAGTTATTGAGTTTCCTTCGGTTAACAACCTGAAAAGCAACTCGCTGATCAACAATGCACTTCTTTACCTTCCTGTAGCTTATCAGACCGGGAACTATTATTATCCGAGTGTCACATTGGAAATCGGATACAAAACAGACAGTGGAAAAATTGTATCCTTCAGAACAGCTACTTATGACAATAACCAAAAAGCATTTGTGCTCGATTTAAGAGATTACATCCAGGATATTGTTTCAGGGAAAGCAGAAAACAGAGGTTTGTATATCAATCAATCTTCGAAATACTTTACCTGTACAGCCGAGCGTATTATTTTTAACGGTCCGGCATCACCTTACAAAACAAAACCTAAGTTGGTTATTAAATATACTGAATTCAAATAGACATGTGTGGAATTGTAGCATATATTGGAAAGAAGGAAGCTTATCCTATTTTAATTAAAGGATTAAAGCGTTTGGAGTATCGCGGATACGACAGTGCGGGAATTGCACTTTTGGATTCGGGGAAAGTGAACCTGTACAAACGTCAGGGGAAAGTGTCCAATTTAGAAGAATTCGCAGCTGGTAAAAATCTTGCCGGACATGCAGGAATCGGTCATACTCGTTGGGCAACTCACGGAGCTCCGAATGACGTAAACGCACACCCTCATTTCTCCAACAACGAGAAAATCGCTTTGATCCACAACGGAATCATTGAGAACTACAACAGCTTGAAAGAAGAGCTGATCGTTCGTGGGTACCACTTCAAAAGTCAAACAGACACCGAAGTATTGGTTCACCTGATCGACGATATTCAGAAAAAAGAAAACGTAGATTTAGCCGAAGCAGTTCGAATTGCATTGCAAAACGTAATCGGAGCTTATGCGATCGTGGTAATTTCTTCTGACAACCCGAATCAATTGATTGCAGCGCGTAAAAGTTCTCCGTTAGTTGTCGGAATCGGAAAGGAAAACGATTTCTATTTAGCTTCTGACGCTACTCCGATCATCGAATACACCAATCAGGTGGTTTATCTGGAGGACGAAGAAATTGCTGTCGTTGACCTGGTAACAGGATTGAACATTACAAACCTGCGCAACCAGCCGAAAACTCCTTACGTTCAGGAATTGGAAATGCAATTGGAAGCACTTGAAAAAGGCGGATACGAGCATTTCATGTTGAAAGAAATTCACGAACAGCCGCGTTCTATCAAAGATTGTTTCCGCGGACGCTTGAATGCTTCGGAAGGATGGGTTTCTTTAGGAGGAATCAAAGATTATGAGCAAAAAATGATCAATGCACAACGCCTTGTCATGATTGCTTGCGGAACTTCCTGGCACGCTTGTCAGGTGGGAGAATATTTAATTGAAGATCTGGCAAGAATCAACGTGGAAGTTGAATACGCATCTGAATTCAGATACCGAAACCCGATCATCAATGAAAACGACATTGTAATCGCTGTTTCTCAATCAGGTGAAACTGCAGATACTTTGGCAGCTTTGGAGCTTGCAAAATCAAAAGGAGCAACTATTCTGGGAATTTGTAACGTGGTAGGTTCATCCATCTCGCGTATTACAGATGCAGGATCTTATACTCACGCAGGACCTGAAATCGGAGTGGCATCTACCAAAGCATTTACGGCACAAGTAACCGTTCTGACTTTGATGGCGCTTTCATTGGCTCACAAAAAAGGAACTTTGAGCGAGTCCAAATTCAGAACCATGTTGTCTGAATTGGAAATCATTCCGGAGAAAGTGAAACGCATTCTGGAGCGCAATGCTGAGATCGAAGAAATTGCAAAAATCTATAAAGACGCAACAAACGCCCTTTATTTAGGTCGCGGAAGTTCATTCCCGGTTGCATTGGAAGGAGCTTTGAAATTGAAAGAGATTTCATACATCCACGCTGAAGGTTATCCGGCAGCAGAAATGAAGCACGGACCAATTGCTTTGATCGACGAAGAAATGCCTGTTTTTGTAATCGCAACAAAAGGTACTTCTTACGAAAAAGTAGTGAGCAACATTCAGGAAGTGAAAGCCCGTAAAGGAAAGATTATCGCAATCGTTACGGAAGGAGACACAGACGTGAAAGCAATGGCTGACCACGTGATCGAAATTCCGGACACAGACGAACATTTGGTTCCGATCCTGGCAACTATTCCACTTCAGCTTTTAAGTTATCACATTGCCGTGATGAGAGGCTGTAACGTGGATCAGCCAAGAAACCTTGCAAAATCCGTTACAGTAGAATAATAAGAAAATGAATAAAAAAGCCGGGTGAAAAATTTTTCACCCGGCTTTTTGTCATATGGAGGTTTTGGTAAAACGTATAAATGCTTCATTTCAATGCGAACCCTTCGGAAGGACTTTTCCCATCCAAATATGCTCTTCTATGTGCAAAGTAATCGCCAGATTACTGATGGTCTTCTGACTGCTGAAATAAATGGTTTGAGGCAAATACCCCGGAGCAGTTACTTTGATCCCGATCGGATTTTTAGACCAATCCAAAGGAATTTTGAAACTTCCGGCTTTCGTCGGAGTAAGAGAAGTCATTTCCTGCAAAGAACTATCCAGCAAAGAAATCCTCACCAAATTGTAGTCCCCGCCATTCTCCGAAAGTTTAATCTTTCCTCCTGTAAAAGTATCTTTCGTATGATTGTAACCGCTAATGATCCGGCCTTGAAATTCCCGTTCCGGAATGATCTTCACAACAGAATCATGCTGCTCGGTCGCCATCGAATTTTGAGCCTGTGAAGGCAAGGCAGAAAAAGTACTCAGCGCCAAACCCAAAACAACCGCTCTCAAATCAAAATATAAAGCATGCTGCTGCGGTTTGATCCATTGATAATCCTTTTTCAACTGCCCTTCCGTAAAACGTCCGCAAACCGATTCATTCTTTTTGCTTTCCATGTAATTGACAATGGAAAAATCAGACATCACGGTGAAGTCTACAACCTTCGTACTGCAGGACTCGCAAAACCGACCCTGAGCTTCAGGTTTCATCTGATCCCAATCAGCATGACAAGGCTCTTCGATCGTATACTTAATCTTTTTGATTTTCATAATTCCAGGTTGAATACAGTTGTTCTCAAAAATGGTTCAAATGCTTTCTTTTTATTCCACCTGAATCACTTCTCCCAACATCATGATTTCTACTTCTGCAAGTTCAATTCTGATATCGGACAAGGTATTCATAGCCGGGAAATAACGCGTTGCGGTTTCAAATCCCGTTCCTGAAACTTCGACATACGTCGGATTTTGTTTCCAGTTCAGTTCAAATTCAAAATTCCCTTTTGAATCCGGTTGTATCGTTTTCAACACTTTTCCATCCTGATTTTTCAATTGAACATGAATTCCTTTGAAAGAGCTCAGAGAATTTGTGATTGTTCCTTTCGCTATTTTTTCACCTCTGTGGTCGAAGGTTTCCATAGCAACTTTCCCCATAATTATCGGTGGAATCTGCTGAACGGTCGTATCGATTTTCACCAGTTCCTGAGGTTCCGTTTGTGAGAAACTATGAACAGCAGAAAAAGTGGTCAAAGCCAAACCCAAAACTACTGCACGCAAATCAAACATCGGTGATGAAACCGCTTGATTCAATTGATAAACGCGATTCAGCTGAGGTTTTGTAAACCTTCCACAAACTTTATCCCTTTTGTGGTTCTCCAGATAATTGACAATCGAAAAATCAGACATGGTGGTAAAATCAACTACCGATTTTTCGCAGGAACTGCAAAAACGACCTTGTACTTCAGGCTGCATTTCATTCCAGTTTTCATGACATGGATTCTGGATAGAATATTGAACGGATTTTGATTTCATAACCTATTTTTTTTGACAGTACAGTAAAGAACTCAAAAGGTTCAAATCTATTTTGTGTAATTATTCACGTTAACAACATTGAATGATATTTTTAATTAAATTCGTTCAAAATCAGTTTGTTAATGATTCCGATAAAACGTTTTCAAAGAACACTCATTATTCTGTTGGCAGCCATTAATTCGCTCTTTTATTGCAGTTCGCAATCCTATCCTTTCGTGGAAACACTTTCCATCACCTTCATTTCCACAGGGATTATCGCTCTGCTCGTTTTTGGATACGGTTACATTCGAAGTCATTCCCGACGCAAAAAAGCAAAGCTTAAATCTTAGTTAAAGCTGTATTTCATCGTATTTTATAGCCCCCTAATTGACTTTTTTAGGTATTTTTGAGCAACTTGAAAAATATCTATGGGTAAACTATCAATTTTACTTGCACTGATTACAAGCGTTCTAGTGCAATTTCAGGCGGAAGCTCAAGAATTTACTCCTGAAAAAATGTGGTCACTCAATCGGATTTCAGGAACTCTGGGATCTCCCAATGAAGAATGGGCCGTATATCAAAGTACCACATACGATTATACCGTAAACAAAGGAAAAACAAGCACCCGATTAATTGAACTGAAAACCGGAAAAACGAGTATTCTTTCAATTGAAGGGGCATGGAACTTTTCCTGGAATGCGGAAAATCAATTGGTTTTTCTTCAAACCGTAGGTTCTGAACTTCAGCTTCAAAGTTTGAATCCGGCAAGCAAAGCCGTTAAAACCCTTCACACTTTCGGGCCTCTGTCTGTTGAAGGTTTGGTGATGAGTCCGGATGGAAAGCGTTTTGCAACACTGGAATTACTAAAGATCAAACAAACCGTTTCGGATAAATATCCGGATTTACCGCAAACATCCGGACGGGTAGAAACCGACTTGCTTTACCGTCACTGGAATCAATGGTCGTCTCCGGAAGTCATGCATTTGTATTGGTACGAGCTTTCTGCTGAAGGGAAATTCGTCAAAAAAGCAGATGTGATGCAGGGAGAAAACTTTCCTTCGGCAACAGGTCCTTTCGGCGGAATTGAAGGTGTTTGTTTCAGCAAAGACGGACAAACGATCTTCTACTCTACCAAAAAACTGGCAGGAAAAAACTTCGCACAATCTACCAATTCTGAGATCTATGCATACAAAACAGCAGATAAAATCACGACTGTTTTAACTTCAGCACACAAAGGATACGACACAAATCCTGCCGTGAATGCAACGGGTAAAACCCTTGCATGGCTCAGTATGGAAAGAGATGGTTTCGAATCGGATAAAAACCGCATCCGGATCATGGATCTGGCAAGCAGGCAGGAAAAAGATCTGACTGCAAATCTGGATCTGAGCGTAAACGATTTTGCGTGGCATCCGTCAAAAGAAATCATCTATTTTACCGCAACCGTAAAAGCTACCAAGCAATTATATTCACTGGATGTTGTGAGCGGAAAAATTCAGCAATTGACTTCTGATCGTTGCGATTATGTTCATTTCAGCGTCATGAAAGACCGTATTTTGTTGGAAAGACAAGATATGATCAATCCTACGGACATCTGGATTTTCACTCCGAAAACAGGTTTGAATGAGCAGTTAACTCATGCGAATAAAGAACAATTAAACGGAGTAGCTGAACCAACCGTTCAGGAAAAATGGATCACGACAACCGACGGAAAGAAAATGCTTACATGGGTCATTTACCCTCCGAATTACGATGCTTCAAAAAAATACCCGGCTTTACTTTATTGTCAGGGTGGACCGCAAAGTCCCGTTTCGCAATATTTCTCTTACCGCTGGAACTTCCGCTTGATGGCATCACAAGGATACATTGTGATCGCTCCAAACCGCAGAGGTCTTCCGGGATTCGGGCAGGAATGGAACGACGCGATTTCAAAAGATTGGGGAGGACAAGCAATGCGCGACTACTTAACAGCTGTGGATAGTTGTGTGGCGCAAATTCCGGCAATTAACAAAGACAAACTGGGAGCTGTTGGCGCAAGCTACGGAGGTTATTCGGTTTACTACCTTGCAGGAATTCACGAAAACCGTTTCAAAGCATTCATTTCGCATTGTGGTTTGTTCAATCTGGAAAGCTGGTACGGAACGACAGAAGAATTGTTTTTCGCAAACTGGGATATCGGAGGACCTTACTGGCTTCCTGAAAACAAGGAACTGTATGCAAAAAACAGTCCTCACAAGTTGGTCGACAAATGGAATACTCCGATGTTGGTTATTCACGGAGGAAAAGATTTCCGGGTTCCGGAATCCGAAGGAATGCAAGCTTTTCAGGTGCTTCAGTTAAAAGGAATTCCAAGCAAGTTTCTTTATTTTCCGGATGAAGGGCATTGGGTAACCAAGCCGCAAAACAGTATGCTGTGGAACAGAGAATTTTTCGACTGGTTAAATACATATTTAAAGTAGGAAGAAGAAGAAGCACTGCTTCTGAAAAAAACAAGCGTTAGCGCAGTTTTACTTCTAACGAAAGACAAGCGTCAACGCAGTCATAAAAAGTAACAAAAGACGGGCACGTTAACCCGGTCTGATTAAAAATAAAATACAAAGAGGTATGTGGAATAGAATTGCCAATATCATTCTAAGAAATCGTTTTATTATTCTTGCTATCATGGCGCTTCTGACAGTTTTGTTGGGATATTATGCGCTAACCGGTTTGAAAATCGATAACAAGTATGGAAACATGCTTCCGAAAGACAGTCCTACTCAGATCACATATCTGAATTTTAAAAAGATGTTCGGGGAAGATGGATCTGCGCTCGTTATTGCAATTCAGGACAAGGATTTATATACTAAAGAGAAATTCCTCATGTGGAAAAATCTGGGGGATTCTATTCTTCAGATTGACGGGGTAACATCCGTGATCTCGGAAGCGAAATTATTCAATCTGATCAACGACACGGCAAATAGTCAGTTTACGATCAAACCGATTTTCTCCGATATTTCTTTCAAGGAAAAATCCATTGAGCAGATCAAGAATGAAATTCGCAGAAACCCGATCTACAATGGCGTTCTTTACAACGATTCCACGAACGTAAGTTTGATGATGGTGAGTCTGGATGAAAACTTTTTGGTCGATAAAGACAAACAGAAAGTCGTAATTGAGATTGAAAACCTGGCAAAATCCTACGAAAAAGAATTCAACAAGGTACACTTTGCCGGTTTGCCTCACATGCGGGTTTTGATCGGAAAACGCGTGATGTCTGAAATGTACATTTTCGTGGTCATTTCATTGTTGGTTTCATTCGGAATCATGTATTTCTTCTTCCGGTCAGTTCGCGTAACGCTTATCAGCGTATTGGTCGTAATGATTACCGTAATCTGGGCAATGGGAACCATCGGACTCTTTGAGTACAATATTTCCATCATGATGGCTCTTATTCCTCCGCTGATGATTGTCATCGGAATTCCGAACTGTATTTATCTCTTCAACAAGTATCATTTCGAATTCCGGCAACACGGAAACAAGATCAAGGCATTGACGCAGGTTATTCGTAAAACGGGAACTGCCATGTGGCTTACCAACGTAACCACGGCAATCGGTTTCATGACGTTCTTGTTCACCAATTCCACTAAATTCTTTGAATTCGGGGTAATTTCGTCTTTGAACATCATGTTGTGTTACGTCGTTTCACTTTGTTTGATTCCGATTTTTGCGTCGTTCTCCAAACAACCGAAAACAAGACATTTAAAACACCTCGACCGAAAAGCAGCAGTTAGATTCCTGGAGAAATTGGTTTACATCACCGCACATCACCGCAAAACGGTTTATGCTGTTACCATTCTCTTGACAGTTGGAACAGGAATCGGGATTTTCTTTATAAAAGTAACCGGGAACATTACCGGCGATCTTCCGGCCAGAGATCCGATCCTGAAGGACATCCAGTTTATGGAAACAAACTTCGGCGGGGCTGTTCCGTTTGAAGTTCTGATTGATTACAAAGAAAGAGGACGCCTTTTCGGAAAAAACACCATGCAGAGTGTAGAGCAGGTTCAGGACATGCTCAATAAAGACACTTTGTTTGCAAAAAGTCTTTCTATTGTTGACTTTGTGAAAGTGGTGAATATGGCATATTACAACAATAATCCAGATCAGTATAAGATTTTCGCAACCAAGGATAAACTTCGACTGAATGCATATCTGAAAAATCTGTCTACAACCACAAACAACAGCACATTCTCAATCAAGGAATTGGTAGATACCACGAATCATATTCTTCGTGTGCGGACTTCCATGAAAGATTTGGGATCGTATGAAGTGGAAGATGAGGTGCATTTGATTCAAAAACGGATCGACAGCATCATGAATCCCGACAAAACTCAACTGGAGAACTATTATTCCAATGTCAAAAAGGGAAGATTGGCATACATTGATTCGATTTTCGATTTGTCGAGCGGTGTTTACAACAATGTGACTTCTTTGCTTTCCAATGGAAACGATGAAAAACAATACGCTTTCGATTCTGATCCGGAACTGGTTCGAAAATATTTCAAGAAGCCGACCTTTAAGAAAACACTTCGCAAAGCGATCGATAACGAATACTATGATGTTACATTAACGGGAACTTCTGTTGTGGCATCGGAAGGAACCAAATACCTGGTGAGCAACCTGACTTCGAGTATCGTTTTCGCAGTAATTTCTATTGCTGCTTTGATGTGTGTGTTGTTCTACTCTTTCAGAATGGTTATCGTATCGATGGTTCCAAACCTGATTCCAATGGCGATCACTGCCGGAATCATGGGAATTTTCGGAATTCCGCTTAAACCTTCTACCCTGTTGATCTTCTCAATTGCATTAGGAATTACGGTCGATAATACAATTCACTTCCTGGCCCATTATCGTCACGAAATCAAGCAGAAGAAATGGGATTTGAAAGAATGTATCGCCATTTCGATTCGTGAAACCGGATTGAGTATCATTTACACATCCGTTATCTTATTCTTCGGATTCATCGTATTCGTGTTCTCTGATTTCGGTGGAACTCAGGCCCTCGGATACTTATCTGCAATCACTTATTTCGTGGCACTTTTCACAAACCTGATCTTGTTGCCTTGTTTGTTGTTAAGTTACGAACGTCGATTGACTACCAAATCGTTTGAAGAACCTCTTTTCGAAATTTACGATGAAGACTCAGATATCAACTGGGATTTATTGGAAATCGAAAAACTGGATGGATCGGACGAAACAAAAAGTCCGGATAGCGATTCAAATGAAAAAAAGGAAGACTAAACGATGAAAGGAATCATTCTCGCAGGAGGTTCGGGCACAAGGCTTCACCCTCTGACATTGGCCATCAGTAAGCAGTTAATGCCTATTTATGACAAGCCGATGATCTATTACCCGTTGTCGATTTTAATGACTGCAGGTATCCGGGAGATTCTGATTATCTCCACTCCGCACGACTTACCTCAATTCAAGAAACTACTTGGAGACGGAAGTCAGTTGGGCTGTGCTTTTTCCTATGCCGAACAGCCGGAACCAAATGGTCTCGCGCAGGCTTTTGTCATCGGAGAATCCTTTATCGGAAATGATTCGGTAGCGCTTATTTTGGGCGACAACATCTTTTATGGTGTCGGAATGGATGAACTGCTGAAAGAAAACGTTTCTCCTGATGGAGGAGTTGTTTACGCCTATCACGTCAGTGATCCTGAACGTTACGGAGTGGTGGAATTCGATGAGGTAATGAATGTCATTTCCATTGAAGAAAAGCCTCAAAATCCAAAATCAAAGTATGCCGTTCCCGGTTTGTATTTCTACGACAACAACGTGATTGAAATCGCTAAAAACCTGAAACCTTCGGCAAGAGGAGAATATGAAATCACCGATGTCAATGCGGAATATCTGAAAAGAGGTCAATTGAAAGTTGCCATTCTGAGCAGAGGAACCGCATGGCTGGATACAGGAACCTTCCCTTCACTGATGCAAGCCGGACAATTCGTTCAGGTGATCGAAGAACGTCAGGGCTTAAAAGTGGGCTGTATCGAAGAAATTGCTTACCGAAACGGATTCATTGACGCCGAACAATTAAAAACCATTGCTCAGCCTTTGGTGAAAAGCGGATATGGGACCTATTTATTGCAATTGCTGAATAAGTAATGAAGGAATTTAGTGAATACAAAGCATACCTTGAAAATGAAATCACAGGTATTATAAATCTGGATAAAGAGCCCCAGAACCTGTTTAACCCTTTAAAATATTTTCTTTCACTCGGAGGGAAAAGAATCCGCCCGATTCTGACCATTCTGGGAGGAAACATTTTTGGTGTTCCGAAGGAAGAAAGCATTCATGCAGCACTTTCTATTGAGCTTTTTCATAATTTCTCATTGATTCATGACGATATCATGGATGCAGCTCCATTTCGAAGAGGAAAAGCAACCGTCCATATCAAATGGAATTCAAGTGTAGCTATTCTTTGCGGAGATGTGCTTTATGTGGAAGCATACCAGCAGCTTGAAAAATATACCGATTCACGGCTTCCGCTTTTATTGAAGAGATTCAATGAAACGGCTATTGAAGTCTGTCAGGGACAACAAATGGATATGGATTACGAATCCCGAAACGATGTGACGGAAGCGGAATACATTGAGATGATTCGTCTGAAAACATCCGTTCTTTTAGGTTGTGCACTTGAATTTGGAGCTATTCTTGCCCATCAAAGTGAAGAAACCCGCCTTCGTTTATATGAATTCGGTGTTTCTCTCGGTATTGCTTTTCAGATTCAGGACGATATTCTGGATTTGTATGGAGATCCTGAATTGTTCGGAAAACAGGTCGGTGGAGATATTTTAGCTCACAAACAAACCTTGCTCTTCATTCATGCACGAAATACAAGTGATTCAACGTACCAGCAGGATTTTAAAACCCTTTTGGAGATGGAAGCAAATCCGGATAAAATTGATTTCGCCAAACGCTTGTTTCAGGAAAACGGAACTTTAACGCACGCAAAGGAGAAAATGTCGGAATATTATCGTTTGGCGATGGAGAATCTGGACAAGCTCGAAAACGATTCTTTTCCCATTGAAGAACTTCACATACTTGCGAAAAATTTAATGGTTCGTATGAATTAATGTTTTCCACTCAATTATTTATCCCTACATTTAATTATCAAAAATTGTTTTTATGAGAATCACAGCCTTTACTTTGGCCGGTCTTTTAACCGGTACACTTCTATTCACATCTTGTAACAAGTATCCCGACGGACCTGGTTTTTCTATGCTTTCCAAAAAAGAGCGCGTAGAAGGTGAATGGGATTTACAGGAAACGGATCACGCTGACGGTACTGTTACCTATGACACTTCAGGTGAAATTATGGAACTTACGGACGACATGGAATGTATGTACCAATCAGGTTTTATAACGGTTGAAGGAACATGGGAATTCACAGATAAAAAAGAGAAAATCCGCATTTCAATAGGAAATCTGAGTAAAGTGTACTCTATCCGCAGATTGAAAAGCAAAGAAATGTGGTTGATGGACGACGCGAATAACGACGTATTGAAATTCAAGAACAAAGAAAAAGACAACGACTAGAACGGGTTTATTTCTTTCGTTTCGTCGATAAAACCTCATGGATTAAAACGATTGGCAGAAGCATACTCAGATTGTAGTAGATATCTTCCAGAGGAATTGTACCGATGCGGATTCCCGTAATGTGATCTTCCGAATACCAGACAACCGGTTCAGGAGTTACAAAACCGGTCAGAATTCCGTTTACAATCAAAAAAGGAATCAAACAGATGATAAATGCAAGAGCGAAATGGTTAAACCACTTCGCTCTTGCTCTGAAATGGATTCCGATAACCAGCAAAACAGACAGCGAACAAGCCGTCAGTGTATACCAATTCCGGAGATAAAAAATCGTTAGAAGCAAACCGGAAAGAACCATCAGAAAAGCAAAAGCCCTTCCCAGCAAATCCAGTTTCAAATTCGGGAGATAGCCCTTCACCACTTCATAAACAAAGAGGCAGGCATACGGAACTACCAAAAAGAACAAAACTTCTTCCAAAGGCAGTCGGAAGAGATAAATTCCCTGAACATAGCGCTTGTTGAATCCCCAAACCGCGTGCTCCGTAAAATAATTGTCCCACAGCAAAAAGAACAGTCCGACGATAAATATTGCCGGAAAAACGGTTCGCCAATGCGTGTAAAAGTGGATTTTCTTATCAAAGCTCAATAAAAGAGGAAAGATGATTGTTCCGAGAATAATCCAAAGGTATAAACTCATTTGGTCGTTTGATTTTGTTTGTATGCCTTTCGGGACTCGAGGTAGTACTTCATCGGAACAATGAGCAATCCGAAGCATTCTCCGTCTTCTTTTTCGACGTGTTTGTGATGCATTTTATGTGCGCGCCGGATCGCCAGAAAATAAGGTGTATTGATCTCGCGAATCCATTTGAACCTGCGATGAATAAACACATCGTGCAGCAAAAAATAGGTGAATCCGTAGGCCATGATTCCAAATCCCATCCAGACAAATGCATATTGCCTGTACATTAATCCAAGCATGATCCCAAGCCAGCTGGGAATAGCAAAGATGAGGAAGAACACATCGTTTCGTTCGAAAAAACCGGATTTTCCCTGATGATGATCCCGGTGGAAATACCACATGAATCCGTGCATCACAAATTTATGTGCAGACCACGCAGCCAGTTCAGTCAGAAAAAATGCTGCGATCAGAAAAAGTATGCCTGACCAAGTTGGAATCATCTGTTTAAAATTGCGAAAAAAAGCGCAATTATCACAAATAACCCGACACTTACTTTATTTGTCTCTACCGTTTTTCGTTCCAAAATCCAATAACTGAAAAGCGTGGAAAAAAGCATCCAGCAAATATAATTGTAGACAGGGATGGTTCCATTTTCCCACCACCAAAATCCGGATTTCACTGCAACAGGTTCCATCAACCAATCCAAGGCAGTCATCAAAGCTCCCGCAATGATTGCTTTCAACACAAGCGGAATCTTCCATTTATTGACAAGCGCACTCGCACTGAAAGTCAATAAAACCCAATTCAAGCCGATGATCAAAGGCACATCGCCAAACTTAAAGCCCAAAACGGAGCCGTAATGGTAATTTCCGAACAAATACGACGTATGAATTCCGATCCACTCGATTGCATAACCGGCCAATGCGATCAGCAAAAAATCGAGGTGCTTTTTGAACGAAAGATCCTTAAAAGACAAGTAAAGACATCCAAACGACAACAGTAAATTAAACGGTGTCAGTCTCAAAAAAGAGCCTCTCAAATTCGTATGTAATCCGATAACTCCTACCGAATAAAAAACAATTAAAATCAATAACAGGATATTCTGTCTTTTGGTCAGAACCATAAATCTAGATTAGTTTAACTCCAAATACACACACATCATCCACCTGATCCAGGTTTCCTTTCCACGCCGCGAAATGATTTTTCAGCATATTGCTTTGATCACTGATTCTCTTAGCCGAAATTTCGACCAGATAAGCATTCAGATTTGCCAGTTTCAATTTCTTTCCCTTTTCCCCGCCAAACTGATCGGCATAACCATCGGTGTAAGCAAACAAGGTATCTCCCGCTTCTGTTTCCATGGAATACGTTTGAAAATCGTTCATGCTATCGCTTTTTCCCACCGGCATTTTATCCGCCGGGAATTTGATCAGCTCCCCATTTCGCACAATAACCGGATTATTGTATGCTGCTGCATAAGTCAGGTTTCGATTGTTTTCATCAAAGCAGAACAAGATTCCGTCCATTCCGTCTTTCGCCCCGTCGTGGGAAATCGATTCCACCAAACGACTGCGAACATGATCGAAAATCTGTCCCGGCTCTTCAATTCCCAGCTGATTGATCGCTTCACTTAAAAAAGTAATGTTCAAAGCGCTCATAAATGCTCCCGGAACGCCGTGTCCGGTACTGTCACAAATGGCCAGATAGAATTTGTTATTCCGCTTGGTTGCCCAGTAAAAATCTCCTGAAACAATATCCTTTGGCCGGAAGAAAATATAAGAATCCGGCAATGCTTCCTCCAACAGTTTTTTCTGAACCAGCAACGATTCCTGAATCCGTTTCGCATAATGGATCGAATCCAGAATTTCCGTTTGCTTTTCGACAATCAACGATTTTTGGTTTTCGATTTCCTCATTTTGCTGATTCAGCAAGGCATTTGCTTTTTTCTTTTGCTGATTTGACTTAAAACTGATTCCCAAAGAGATTACAATCAATCCTCCGATTAAGAACAGTCCTAAAATCAGGTTGTTTTTGCGTTCATTCTCTGCAGAAATGCGCTGATTGGTTTGTTTTGAAAGCGCCAGATCCTGTTCTTTCCGATCCAGTTCATTCAAAGAATTCAAGGTCGCAATCTGATTTGTTACTGATTCCAAATCTGTTTTTTCTTTCAATGCCTGAGCTTCTTCAAACACTTTTAGAGCCTTTTCATGCGCACCGCTTGCTTTATACAACCCCGCCAATACTTTCAACGTCCGGATTTGTGCATTGGCATCTTCCGTATCCTGGAATGCATCCAGTGCCAGATCAGCAGCTTCAATTCCTTCCTTGAACTTTTTTAATTCGGCATAAATGCTTGCTTTCGTAAGCTGTACTTCACCGTAACTCAACAAATCAGCTTCTCGGTTGGCATATTTTTCTGCTGTTACAGTTAGTTTCATCGCCTCACTAAAGCGTTTGAGGTCATACAGATAATTGGCTCTTGCTAAGAAATACTCCAACCAAATATCCTCCTCATCCATTTCTTTTGCAACTGAATACATTTCGTCCAGACATGCCTTTGCTTTCGCAAATTGCTTTTTTGAGCGGTAATCCAATGACAAATTATACAGGATGGTTTGTCTGTTTCGTACCGCATTTACTTCCCGGCTCAACTTTCTGGCAATTTCAGAATATTTAACCGATTCGTCTATCATATTCCTGTCGTGATAAACGGTACTTAAATTCATATAAAGCTGGGCTTCCTGTTCTTTATTCTTGATGCGTTTATTTAGTTTCAGTCCTTCATTAAACGTGGATATCGCCTGATCATAAAGCCCTACAGATTTATAAGCTGCACCTAAATTTGAGTATAAAACCAGCACTTTATCATCCTGATGAAACTTTTTAGCGATATCAATCGCTTTCTGATAGTGTTTCAGAGCTTGTGCATACGAACCTTTTTCATAATAAACAGATCCCAGATTTGCATAAGCTCCTGTCAATTTATCTTCCTGATTGTTCTGTATCCGAAGTGCAATCAATTCATTATATGTGTCGATTGCTTTTGAATATTCCGACAGGTAACGATAATAAATTCCCAAGGTGTTTTTAGCATCCATGATTCCGTTCGGATACTTCTTCTTTTGAGCCAGATTCAATCCTTTTTGCAAGTAGAAATAAGTCGAATCGAGTGAATAATCGAGATACGTCCAGGCAATTTCGTTGTATTGAAAAACGCGCATGGTATCGGAGGAAACCGGCTTCTGAAGGGAATATTTCAAACTGTCCAGATAGGATGTCTGACCATGAACCAGAGAACAAGCAAACAGGGCTGACACAAAAATCCAACTTCGCATATTCGAAGATACCAATTTTCAAAAAGTTATGACGAAATTTTTCCTCCAGTCGGACAAACATCAACCGAAAGGTTCATTTACACATTTGTAACACCCTTCTTATTTGAAAGTCATTCACTCACGATTTTTAAAGATGCAGTGGGATTTATGTACTTTAATCAGATAACGACAAAAATGTACTTGATTACCGGTCTCGCTCAAATGGCTTTTGGTAAGCGCCATAAAAAATATGTGCATTTTTGGCGAAACACCCGAAGTAAAATCCTAATACAAGAAATTATTAAACGGATAGCGAATGGCAAAAATGCGTTTGATTTCAGAATACATTGTTTCTTTCAACTCTTCCACATTCTCCTTATCCGTAGCAGAAATAAACACACATTTGGTAGCCGGAAGACGGTTCATCCATGTTTTTTTCAACTCTTCCAACGTCATGTTGGCACCGTGTTCGTTCTCCGGATTGTATTTGTAGGCATCAATCTTATTGAAAACCAAAATCACCGGCTTGTCTTTGTTATCCAATTCTGCCAGCGTTTCATTCACCACATGAATCTGATCTTCGAAGTTCGGGTGGGAAATATCGACCACGTGAATCAATAAATCAGCTTCGCGCACCTCATCCAAAGTAGATTTGAAGGATTCCACCAACTGATGTGGCAACTTGCGGATAAATCCTACGGTATCTGTCAAAAGGAAGGGTAAATTCTCAATCACCACTTTCCGGACGGTTGTATCCAGTGTTGCAAACAATTTATTTTCCGCAAAAACCTCCGATTTACTCAAGAGGTTCATCATCGTACTTTTTCCAACGTTGGTATATCCCACCAAAGCCACCCGAACCAATTGTCCGCGGTTGCTGCGCTGAACCGACATTTGTTTGTCGATTTCCTTCAGTTTTTCCTTCAGAAGGGCAATACGGGTTTGAATAATCCGTCTATCGGTTTCGATCTGAGATTCCCCCGGACCACGTAAACCAATTCCCCCTTTCTGTCGCTCCAAGTGAGTCCAAAGTCGTTTCAAACGCGGAAGCATGTATTGCATTTGCGCCAGTTCCACCTGCGTTTTCGCATGTGATGTACGCGCTCTCGAAGCAAAAATATCGAGAATCAGAATGTTTCGATCCAGAATCTTGCATTCCAGCTCTCTTTCGATGTTTCGCAATTGCGACGGCGAAAGCTCATCATCAAAGATGACAAGCTCTACTCCGTTTTCCTTAACATAATCCTTGATTTCTTCCAGCTTCCCCGTTCCCACAAAGGTTCTCGGATTGGCCATCGGAAGTTTTTGTACAAATCGTTTTACGGCTGTTGCACCGGCAGTTTCTGCCAGGAACTCCAACTCATCTAAATATTCATGAGCTTGTTCGTCCGTAACAGAAGATGTAATAATTCCAACAAGTACGCAGGTTTCTTCAACTGCATCAACTAATACGTGACCTTCACTCATTTTTCTATTTTCGTAAATTTTGAACGAATTTTACTAATCCTTTAATTTCGGGCGTGCTCAACATTTCTTCGTAAGGCATCATCCCTTTATCATTTCCTTTTCGAATGGTTTGCTCGATCTTTTTTTCATCCATCTCGCTAATGGACAAATCTGCCGCATTCGATGCTTTCAATTTTCCGTCGGGCCCATGGCAGGAAGCACAATTGAGCGTATAAACCGCACTTGCGGCTTCCAGGGAGATCGGTTCATTGGAAACGGGTTTCGTTGTTGCTTCTGCCGGAGTTTCTCCACAGCCTGCTAAAAGCAAACAACAAGTTATTCCAAACAAAGCAACTTTTAAAACCATGATCCTCCCAATACTGTTCTGAATGGCCACGGAATTCCCGCAAAAAGGACAATCAATACGATGGTATACCAAATCAGAATTGTTTTATGTTTTTTCGCCGGGTCCAACGCTTTTTCTGCTTTCTTTCTTCCGATTGTAGCCAATGTTACAGCCAAAACCATCAACAAAATGTGCTCCAAACCGAAAAACCGGTATTGCGGATTTTTCATCCAGCCTTCAGCATACGAAATCTTCCCGCTGATAAAAGCAAGTACGATTCCCAATGTAATCTGAATATGCAGCATGACCATGGCAAACAAATTCAGCATCTTGTCGCCTTTTTCGTATTTACCGCTCTTCAATTTCAATATCGCATTCACAATTGCGAAAACCAATAAAGCCAAGGCTAGCCAACGCAAGCCGGAATGTCCGTGTATTAATGCATCCATAATAAGAAAGTTTTGGCAAAATTACCGAAAAAAAGACCTCATTCCTTCACTAAATCACTTATTTCCGCAGAGAATCATTATTTTTCAGCCCTAAAAACCAGAAGTTACCGAAAAAATGATTCGTTATATACTTGCTCTCTTATTTCCATTAAGTGTATTCGGTCAGGCAGAAAAGCCTCAAAACGGCATTAAAGCACCTGATCAGAACTCCTTTGTTCTCACAAATGTCACGATCCTGATTTCACCGGATAAAACCATTGAAAACGGGACTATTACAGTTCGAAACGGAAAAATCGTTTCAGTAGAAAAGTTCTCGTTAACGACTCCGAAAGACCTGATTGTGATTGACGGAAATAATGCCGTTGTGGTTCCTTCTTTTATCGAAGTCAACAGTACGATGGGAATTTCTCCCGATCAAAAAGCGGAGAATAAAACAGGGCCATATTACTGGAATCATGCCATTCGTTCTGATTTTGATGCGGTAGATTGGTATAAAACGGATGAAAAAGCGCTTTCTGAATATCAGAAAATGGGCTTCGGTTCGGTTTTGATTCACCGCCACGACGGATTAGCTCAAGGATATGCTCCACTGATTCAATTGGGTGTGAAAAATCCGGATCAGCAAATTTACGCCAACCGGTCTGCTTCTTTTTACTCTTTCAGAAGAGGAAGTTCACAGCAGGAATATCCGAGTTCACTGGTTGGCTGCATCGCCTTGTTGAGACAAGTTTTCTACGATGCTCAGTGGCATTCCGAATATGGAAAAGATGCCAATTACAGTTTGGAAGCCCTGACACTGCAATTGAAAAAACCGGCTTTCTTTACGTTAGACGATGAATCTGATGTTTTCCGTGTAAAATCATTTATGCGGGAGTTCAAACGCGATTTCACCGTTATCGGAACCGGGCAGGAACAATTTCTCGGAAATGCGTGGGATACTTTAAAAGTTCCCTTGGTTATTCCGATCAACTTCCCGGAATCCTTTGATTTAAAAGATCCGTATCTCGCTCATGAGATTCCTTACGGCGAATTGAAGATCTGGGAAATGGCTCCGAAAAATCCGGCCTTTCTGATGAAACACAAAGTTCCTTTTATTACTTCTGCTTCCGGACACACAGCCGCTGCAGATTTCTGGAAACACATTCATCAGGCTTTGGCTGCGGGTTGGAGCGTCAATGATGTACTTCGCTCCTTAACCGTTGCTCCGGCAACCTTGTTGGGAGTTCAGAAAGAAATTGGAACAATCGAAGTTGACAAATGGGCGAATTTCACGGTTTACGACCAGAATCCGTTTTTATATCAGGCAAAAGTACTGGAAGCTTATTCGAAAGGTGAACGCAAGGTATTTCAAAACATGCCGATTGCCGACATCCGTGGAACGTATAGTCTGAACATCGACGGTTCTAAATTTTTAATGGAAATTGCGGGAAGCGCAAGTCAGCCGGAGGGAAAAGTAAAACTGGTCCGTACCATCCAGGATTCACTGACTTTAGCAAACAAAGCGGATACTCTGACAAGCAATGCAAAAATTTCGATCATAAACAATGATATTGCCATTCATTTTGTTCAACAGGTCGATTCTGAAAAACAAACGTTCAGTCTGAAGGGTGATATTAACCCGCGGGTTTTCATTTTCGAAGGAGAAGGAACCAACAACAAAGGAAAATGGATCAAGTGGAGTGCTTTCCGCAGTAAAAAATACGAGGCAAAGGATGAAAAAAAACAAGCCTGGACTTTGGATACCGTATCCGTTCCGGGAATTCGTTTCCCCAACAATGCGTTCGGATTCGTCACTCCGCCAAAACAAACAACCATCATTTTTGAACAGGCAACTATCTGGACGAACACTGATGAGGGAATTATTCAGGAAGGAACCGTGATTGTTGAAAACGGAAAGATCAAAGCCATTCACAAAGGTTCCGGAACATACATGAAACCCAACGATGCAATTGTGATCAATGCACGCGGAAAAATCTTAACAACCGGAATTATTGACGAACATTCACACATTGCGTTGACACGTGGTGTGAATGAAGGTGGGAAAGCAATCAGTTGTGAAGTTCGGATGGAAGATGCTCTCAACGCAGACGATATTGATATTTATCGTCAGCTTGCCGGAGGAGTTACTGCTGCTCAATTGTTGCACGGTTCAGCCAATCCGATTGGTGGTCAATCTGCTTTGATCAAATTGAAGTGGGGACATTATCCACAGGATCTTCTAATCAAAAACGCACCGAAGTTTGTCAAATTTGCCTTGGGGGAAAACGTGAAACAAACGAATTGGGGTTCCGGAAACCGTTTCCCGCAAACCCGGATGGGAGTTGAGCAAGTTTACATCGATGCATTTTCACGCGCTTTGGCTTATCATCAGGCAAAAAATCCTACTGGAAAAAAAGACAAAAATGCCGTCCCTCCGGCAACTGATCTGGAACTGGAAGCATTGTATGAAATTGTGAGCGGTGAACGAAGAATTACCTGTCACAGCTATGTACAGTCAGAAATCAATATGCTGATGCACGTTGCCGATTCTTTCGGATTTAAAGTAAATACCTTCACACACATTCTGGAAGGCTACAAACTGGCCGACAAAATGAAAGAACACGGCGTTGGCGCTTCTACTTTCTCCGATTGGTGGGCTTACAAATTCGAAGTATTGGATGCCATTCCTCAGAATGCGGCGATGATGACCAATATGGGTCTGACTGTTGCAATCAATTCGGATGATGCCGAAATGGGAAGACGTTTGAATCAGGAAGCTGCGAAAACGATCAAATACGGTGGAATGACGGAAGATCAGGCATGGAAAATGGTGACTTTGAATCCGGCAAAACTCTTGCATCTGGATGACCGCATGGGAACTGTTCAGGTTGGAAAAGATGCCGATTTGGTTCTTTGGACGAATAATCCGTTGAGTGTCACTGCCAAACCACTTTACACCGTGGTTGACGGAGAAATCCTGTTTGACGCACAAAAAGATTTTCTGATGCAGCAGGAAATTGCTGCCGAAAGAGCACGAATCATTGCAAAAATGTCGGAAGAAAGTAAAAAAGGCGAACCGACTAAAACATTCAACCGCAAACGCCGCGGACATTTCCACTGCAATACTTTAGGGGAAGAAGAATCATTTGAAACCAATGAACACTAATTATTCAAACAAATTCAGCATGAAAACAATCAGTTATTCTTTCCTGATCCTGCTTGCATTTGTGAGCACTGGTTACGGTCAGAAAAAGTATTCAAAAATCCTGCTCGAAAGCGCAACCGTTCATATCGGAAACGGGCAGGTTATCGCAACGGGAACGATCGGAATTGAAAACGGAGTAATTACCGTTGTCCGGAACACACTTGCCTATACTTACAACAAGTCGGATTGGGATACGGTAATCAATCTCAGCGGACATCACATTTACCCGGGTTTCGTGGCACCAAACTCCACGTTGGGATTAACCGAAATAGATGCCGTAAAAGCTTCCAAGGATTTTAAGGAACTTGGCACTTACAATCCGCATGTTCGTGCTCAGATTGCCTACAATTGTGAATCTAACGTCATTGAAACCGTTCGCACGAATGGAATCCTGATCATTCAAACCACACCGAGAGGCGGAAGAATTTCCGGGCAATCCAGTTTAATGACGAGTGCTTGCTGGAACTGGGAAGACGGAACCGTAAAAGCAGATGACGGAATTCACATCGAATGGCCTCCGGCATACAGCCGTTCCTGGGGAGATCCGCTGACCAAACACAATGAATCGTACGAAGATCAGAAACGCGAAATGCTTTCGTTCTTAACTGCCGCAAAAGCTGCTGCAAGTACCAAAAATCCAACAACACCACTTCAATACAGCGCATTGAGCGATTGTTTTACGGGAGAAAAACGCTTGTATTTTCACGCGGAAGAAGCACAGCAAATCAACGATATTCTGGATTTGATCACAGAATTGGAAATCAAGTTTCCGGTGATTGTCGGCGGATACGAAAGTTACCTGGTTGCAGATCGTCTGAAGATCAAGAAAGTTCCGGTAATGTTGGGCCGTTTACATTCTTTGCCAAAGCGCGACGATGATCCTTTCGATTTACCTTACAAACTTCCTTTCCTGCTTCAACAGGCCGGAGTTCAATTCTGTTTACAAAACGAAGGGGACATGGAAGCTATGAACGCGCGAAATCTTCCTTTTCTTGCCGGAACGGCTATGTCTTACGGTTTGACAGAAGAAGAAGCCATTCGCTCCATTACCTTAAGTGCTTGCGAAATCATGGGGATTTCAAAATCCTACGGAAGTATTGAGATCGGTAAAAAAGCAACCTTGTTCGGATCGAACGGATCTGCTTTGGAAATGAAAGGAAATCAGGCATCCGTGATTTTAATCAACGGAGAATTTGTTCCGATTTCCAATTTCCAGACCCGGTTGTATGAGAAGTATAAAAAGAAATATGGAAAATAAGGAGTTGGGGATGTATCGCGTCCCTAACTATTTGATAGATCTTTAACCTTTCCTAACAAAAGCTTCTTACAGATTCAATCGGCTTTTTCAATTTTGTTTCCTATTTTTGTTAGACAACATAAATTAAAATATTATGGCATTCGAATTACCAAAATTAGCATATGCATACGATGCGTTAGAACCGTACATCGATGCTCGTACAATGGAAATCCACTATACAAAGCATCACCAGGCGTATGCCACGAACTTAAATAATGCAATTGCAGGAACTGATCTGGAAGGAAAATCCATTGAGTTCATTTTGCAAAACTGCAAAGACAAACCTGCTGTTCGTAACAACGGAGGAGGTTTCTGGAATCACAACTTATTTTGGGAAGTAATGGCTCCAAAAGCCGGAGGTGTTCCAACAGGTGAATTAGCACAAGCAATCAATGATGCTTTCGGAACATTCGAGCATTTCAAAGATGAATTTGCAAAAGCAGCAACAACTCGTTTCGGTTCAGGCTGGGCATGGTTGTGTGTTGAAGGAGGTAAATTGGTAGTTTGCTCCACTGCAAACCAGGATAACCCGATGATGGGTGAAGGTTGTAAAGGAACTGCAATCCTTGGATTGGATGTTTGGGAACACGCTTACTATTTGAATTACCAAAACCGTCGTCCGGATTACATCAATGCTTTCTTTAATGTCATTGACTGGAACGTGGTAGCTAAAAAATATGCAGCTGCGAAGTAAGAAAACAACATATTACAATACAAAAAGTCGGGGTGAAAAATTTTTCACCCCGACTTTTTTTTAACCATTCTTGAAATTATTATTTCGTAACAATTAGTCTTTTCGGAGCAGACTGATCCAAACGGATCAAATACACTCCTTGTTTCAGATGGCTGATATCCAGAATCGTTTTCAAGCTGTCGGGGTGAACTTCTAAGACTACCGTTCCGTCGACCGCAATCACCTGAATGGTTTTCACGACATGGTCTACGGCGATCTCAACAGACTTTACTGCCGGATTCGGGGAAATACTCCATTGAACTTCTTTGAATTCATTTAAACCAAGATATGGCGTTCCATTGCTTTCTATTCCACTTGGAAGAATCGCATAATCCGCACCCAAAACTTCAGCATCTTCAGGAACTGTAAAGAACAAAGTATCGGAATGCGGAATATACGGAACATCAACCAGCAAATAATACGTGCCGGCTTCTACGTGTTCAATGGTGTAAGTACCATTTGAAGCGGTAAACGCAAATCCTCTGGTTTCATGAGTTTGCGCATTTTTCAAAAGCATCAGCGCTCCTTCAAAAGGAACATTCAACGATTTTAAATACGATGTATCCACTACGATTGTTCCGGAAACACTTCCTGTTGCATCAAGCACATCCAAAGTATCTGCATTGATATTTGCATTGTTCAGATAACATGGAAGGCCAATTGCATCGGCACCAGTCCAGGTAGAACTCGTTGCAAAGTAAAGCGGAACTGCACCGGGAAACAAAACAGGATCCGGAGTGAAACGAACATGATACAAACCTGTAGGTAGACTATCTGCTACGTAAGATCCGTTTGTTACGTTCACCGTTTCAACCGGAACTGCTACCAAGGTATCCTGAATAAAATTGAAAACTTCCAGAGTTCCTTCTGCTGGCTGACCATTTACCGTCAAACTTCCCGAAATATCATTGTTTGCTTCCTGCTCATCCAGAAAAATGGCAGAATCATAAATACCGTCTGACACGTCCGAGATCACCAGTTTGATGTGATACGTGTTTCCGACCTGCGCATAGAATTTCGCTTCCAAAGGAACGGTGTAAGCGTCAAAAACAAAGTACATGGAATTGGGCCCGGAAGCATTATCGATGTAATATTGGGAATTGACATATTGATTGATCGAATTGATCTCGACCGGAATACTTGTTCCGGGAACCTGAGCGATATTCACAGGAACTCCGCCATTTTCAGACACCAGAAACAAAAAGCGATCGTTGTAAGTTGTGTTCGAATATTCCGGATATTCTTCCGAAGCAAAAATGTAATTGAAACGGATTGTATCGGAAATAATCGGAGTGAAATCAAAATGAACTGCGATCGCATCAAAGCTGTAAGCCCCCTGCCCCGTCAGATTACCATATTGAATGATATCGTAATCTCCCGGCATATTCATATTCACACTTGAAAAAGTGGAAGACGGCACGCTCGACAAATTCGGAAATCCCGTTGAAAGGACCAATCCGCTGTTAACGCCTAAGGCTGCGCCATTTTCAAAACGTGCAATCTGATTTTGGGTTCCCTGAACCCCGACATTCGTGATGCCCTGGCATTGAACTCCAAAGATATTGGTTATCAAAACTTCCAGATTCGGAACTCCTGAATAAACCAACTGAGAATGAGAAAAATTGGAATAAAGAAGGAGGAGAGTAACAACAAGGGTTAATTTCAACTGTTTCATAGTACGGGTTATTTCTTTCGACATGAGCTAGACGCCATGTGTCAAAGAAAAGTTGCACTATGCCAATTTAATCAACTAAAAAAATAACTACTCAACTGCTTCAACAGCAATGATTTCGGGAGCAACTTTCTTAACAGCCTCTTCCAATCCTGCCTTGATAGTCATCAGACTCATGGAACAATCGCTGCAAGCACCAAGTAATCTTACCTGTACTACTCCTTCATCGGTGATATCAACCAATTCCATATCTCCTCCATCGGCATTCAAGTGAGGTCTTAATTCACTTAATGAAAGGTTTATTTTATCGGTTAATTCGGTTTTATTTAACACCATCTTTTTGTGTTTTTATTGCTTTACGTGCTTTGATCACGTTTACCTCGTCTACAAAGATACGTACTAATTCTTCAAAAGCTAATGCAGTTGGCGTATTTTCCTGAAATACAGCTGGTCTTCCAACGTCTCCCGACTCACGAACACCCTGCACCAATGGAATATGTCCCAAAAATGTTTCATTCATTCCCGCAGCAAGATTTTTCACTCCGTCTCTTCCGAAAATGTAGTATTTGTTCTCCGGTAATTCAGCCGGTGTAAACCACGCCATGTTTTCAACCAAGCCTACAATCGGAACATTGATCGTATCCAGCTTGAACATATTCACTCCTTTCCGGGCATCAGCAAGCGCAACTTCCTGCGGCGTACTGACAATCACAACACCGTCCAGAGGAACAGTCTGTACCAAAGAAAGGTGAATATCTCCTGTTCCCGGAGGAAGGTCAATCAACAAATAATCCAATTCGCCCCAGTAAGCATCCGTAAACAACTGCGTCATCGCTTTTGCAGCCATTGGTCCGCGCCAAACGATTGCCTCATCATTTTGAGAAAAGAAGCCCATGGATAAAATCTTGATTCCGTAGCTCATCACCGGATTGATCATCGGTTTTCCTTCTACATCCAGCATGGTTGGTCTTTCTCCTACCACATCAAACATCGTCGGGATACTTGGCCCGTAGATATCCGCATCTACAATTCCCACACGGTAACCGGCTTTTGCCAATCCACCGGCAAGATTTGCCGTTACAGTTGATTTACCTACTCCTCCTTTTCCGGATGCGATTGCGATGATATTTTTGACTTCAGGCAGAATTTTGCGATGCGTTTCACGAGCTTCAGACGGCAATCCTTTCACCATACAGGTAATTTGAATTTCTTCTCCAAAAACGCGTTTCAGATTGAATTCTACTGCTTCCTGCATACGCTTTCTTGCATGCAAGGCCGGATTGGAAACATAGATTGTCAGAGTAATCTTCGAATCCTCAATCTGCAAATCTTCAACAAAGTTGAGTGTTACGATATCTTTCTTTAAATCGGGTTCTAAAATCGTTCCCAACACCTCCAAAACTGCTTCCTTGGTCATACTCTTGAATTATGGTACAAAAATACTGATTCGAAAGGGAAGAATGAATTCTTCATTCAATAAAAAAGTCCTCTGGAAATTCAGAGGACTTTTAACTTATGGTCTTACCGGCGGTTTTGTCGTTCGCACCGGTGTTGTTACTGTTGGTTTTGTTGTAGGAGTTGTAATGGTTTCCGGTCTTGTTATACGGGGTGGAATTTTTGGTTTGTTTTCATCATCCGTACTTCCTCCTTCAGTTCCTGTTGGACCTCCTGAGCCTTTCCCCGGATTCGATTCATCCGTTCCATCCGCATTATTTCCATGACCGTTATTTCCCTGTCCGTTTGTTGCATTTGAATTGCTGTTCGGATTCACACTGATCAAACACGATTTACTGTCTGTTCCCGAAACATTTCTTGCTGTAATAATCAATGGAATCGAAACGGTAGAAGAAGTAACATTGATAATGAAAGAGAACGTCAACACATTACTTTCCATGCTTGAAGAAAACTCTACATTCTCCCCGTTATACAAAATACTTACCTGACCTGCATTCGCAACGTGCTCCACTGTTCCGGTGATCGTTACACTTCCGGGAGCTAAAATTGCCGGGCAGCGTATCGGGTTTTTCAAAGTAATAACCGGTGCAGGAATAACTTCCGGCGCATTGTAAATAATCGTTTTCATATCTGTTGCTGTTCCTCCTGCCGTAACTGCCGTAGCAACAATCACGTTCGCTCCCAAAACATAACTTGCATTGAATTTCACAGCTCCCGAAGACGCTTTGAAGTCAAAGTTCGTTACAACCCCATTCAAGGTTACAGAAACCTGAGAAGCTGAAGTAACTCCTGTAGTTGCAATCAAAATGGTTTGAGCAGACTGATCTGTTTCCAACGGAGAAATTGACGGACTTGTAATCTCAATCGTCGGAGGAGTCACAACTACCAGGTCATTTCTCAATACATTGATTGTTTTGGAATCCTTTCCGCATTTGTTAACGACCATAACGGTGATTGCATTCGTTCCCAATGTCAGATTTCTCGAAACGGTAATGACTCCGGTTTGCTGATTGTAGACAAACGCAATGTTCTGACCGTTATGCAGCACTGCTATACTTTCCTGATTTTCCACATTGGAAATCGTTCCGGATAACGTGAAGGCATCCGAAGTAACTGTTGCACCATTGGAAGCAGAACTGTTCGTAATGATTACAACCGGTGGTTTACATACATTTCGGGTCACGGTCCATGTCAATTGTTTTGATCCGCATTCGTTTCTCACAAGAGCAACAATAGTATGAGTTCCTTCCGTTAAAGCCACATTTGCTGACAGCATATGAGATCCTTCATCGTACGTGAACGGAATAATCACTCCGTCGATCTTCAATTCAATTTGAGATGCCTGAGTGATTTTACTCACAGAAGCACTCAATGAAATCATTTCGGATTCAGTCACCAACTGCTCGGAAGCAGGTTTCAAACGAGTAATATCCGGAGCGATACACGGCTCTACTTTCGGTGTCATAATGACAATAGAAGTAACGCTTGTGAAACCACACGTATTTGTCGCTTTGATCTCAATTGAATTGGCTCCTTCGATCAGATTCAACGGCTTATCAAATTCAGAAGTTGAAGCATTAAATGTTCCTGCCGCTTGCAGACTTCCATTCAAATACACTTCGATCTGATTTACGGAAGTCACATTTGCCACTGTCGCTTTCAACGCAAAGGAAGCATTTTCAACAGTTGAATTCTGTGTGTTCGGATTTTTAAAGGTAATTACCGGCTTGTTGCAAGGAACTTCGATTTTCTTGTAGATCACCGATGTTGAAGCTGTATGGCTTCCTCCCAGATTGGTTGCAGTAACTTCAAAAATGTTGTTTCCTGCATTCAACGTATGATTGAAAGTAATCTCATTTGTAGAAGGATTGAAAGTCCAGAAACTTGGATTTACGATCAAACCATCTTCTTTCACCGTAATTTGCGACTGCATTGTGACATTCGTTGCATGCGCTTTCATGACATACGTTTCGCTCGAAACAACTTGTCCCGGACTTGCAGGATTAATGAAAGTCACAAACGGAGGTTTGATAATCTCATCTCTTCTGAAAACAATCTGTGTTTCATCGGATGCTGTTCCTGCAGAATTCGTTGCGGTGATTTTCACGGTATTTGATCCCAGATTCAACGGCGTATTCATTTCCAACACTTTTGTTGCAGTAGAATAAGTAAATCCACTTACAGGATTTCCATTCACCAATACCTGAATCTGCTGTTGGTTATCGACATTCAAAACAGTTGCCGTAACATTGCTGCTTGCAACATTCACCGTATGCGGATTAGCCGCAGGATAAGTGATTGTCACCACCGGAGGCAATGTCGGATTCGGAGCACGGTAATTGATCAAAGTGGTTTTCGAATCAGAACCTGCCGCATTTGTTGCAGTGATTTCAATCACATTCGAACCGTTCACCAATCCTGTTGTGAATTCCATCATTTCACTTGATGCAACATACGTGAAGTTCGTAGAAACCTGTCCGTTTATTTTCAAAACGATCTGACTTGCAGCTGATACAAAACGTACACGCGCTTTTACCAGATAAGTTGCACTGAACGATATTGCCGGATTCATATTCGGATCGATAAACGAAACAACCGGAGGTTGAACCGCAACCGGTTTTCTATAAAGGATCGTTTGTGTTTCGCTGGCTGTTCCTGCAGTGTTTGTTCCAGTTACCGTAATAATATTTGCTCCTTCGATCAAATTCACAGGGAACGAAGCCGAACTATTTACAAATGTGAAGTTCGTAATGTTTGTTCCGTTTACATTCACATTCACCCCGCTTTGATTTGCTACATTCAAAACGGAAGCTGCTACATTGTAACTTGCAGAAGATGTCGAATACGGATCTACATTCGGATTCGTAAACTGAACAACCGGAGGCTGAACAATCGCTGCTGGTTTGTAAATAATCGTTGTTTGCTTCGAATCAGAACCATCCGCGTTTGTTCCCGTTACTGTCACAACATTGGCTCCGGTAACCAGATTCAATGTTTCAGTTACACCATTTGTCCCGGCATTGTAATTGAAATTCGGCAAATTCGTTCCATTCAGAATCACTTTAATCTGACTCTTTTGTGTCACGTTCAACACCGTTGCATTCAGATTAAATACACTGCTTGAAGTTTCCAGCGGGTTTGTTCCCGGATTCGTAATCGTTACAATCGGAGGTTTCGGAGCAATGCGGTTGAAAATAATGATTGTGGTTGCTGATGCAGAACCTGCCGCATTCGTTCCAATCACCTCAAACACGTTTTGTCCCGGATTCAGAATCACATTACTTGCAAACTTATCCGTCTGTGCGTTGTAAGCAAAGTTGTTGTTAATCGTTCCGTTTTGTTTGAACGTTACATGCTGCGCATCCTGTACATTCAATACGTCAGCATTTAACGTGAATGTATTTTGATTAACAGTATACGGATTGATATTCGGATTCACAAAGTAAACAACCGGCGGCTGAATCACTTGCTGAGGTTGGTAAATAATCGTAGCCGTTTCACTATCCGAACCATATTGATTGGTTCCGGTTGTCGTTACAATGTTTGAACCTGTAATCAAATTCAAGGTTGAAGTAATTCCTCTTGTTGAACCGTTGTAATTGAAATTCACAGCTGCTCCGTTCAGAGTCATCGTAATTTTATCTTTCCCGCTTACGTTCAGAACAGTTCCCGTCAGGTTGAACGTCGGATTCTGAACAGTTGTCGGATTCGAATTCGGATTGGAATAAGTCACAACCGGAGGTGTCGGAGTTTCTCTCACATAATTGATCACCGTTTGATCCATATCGGATCCGAAATCATTCGTTCCGGTTAATTCAAACGTATTTTGTCCCGGAACCAGAGTTACCACACTTTGGAACTCCTGCGTAGAAGGATTGAAAGAGAAGTTCGTGATGTAATTTCCATTCTGGCGGAAAATCACGTTCGAGTTTGAACTTACGCGTTGAATGCGTCCTTTGATCACATAACTGTTTGAATTCACCGTTGTTCCTGTAACACTCGGATTGGTAATATCTACAATCGGAGGATTTCTTACCGGTTGAGTCCAATCAGGATTTGTTACCTCCGGGTTCGTTACAACCGGCGGACGGATTGAATCCTGATAAGTCGTGTTATCGTAATGTCTTCGGATATGGAATCTCAGATAGAAACTCGTATAATGGTACCAATCGTTTTTATACTTTCCTTTTGCCTGCACATGACCGTCAAAATTGTCGGTCATCGTAAACGTTGTCTTGTGTTCAATTCCCAAAGAGAACCATTTTCCCGCCTGGTATCCCAAACCAATTCCGACACTCGGCATAAAACGTCCCATATTTGCAGGAGAATTCAAATCCGTTTCGAATTTTTTATCCGTCAATGCATGAACTTCCGGTTGCGTATATGTTCCGGTTGCCAGTTTGACAGAATCGTACAAATAAGTATATCCGTCACTTCCATACAAATCTCCTTTTGCACGATACCAGGTATATCCGATTCCTCCGAAAATATAAGGATCCCAACCTGTTCGTTCTCTCAGTTTGTTGAGGTGAATTGCCAATTCCAGACTCAATTCATGCGTCCGTGTTCCGAAGTTCAAAGCCACAGGATCATTTTGTGAGTTATAATCGGAATAAATCGGGTTTCCGGAAACGTTCGTAGAATCTGTGTTGTATCCTTTCCAAAGTCCGGTCAGATATCTTGCCCGTAAATCGAAGCTCACAGGTCTTCCGTAATTGTAATTGAATTGATGTCCAAGAATCAATCCGTAACCCAGATCCAATTTATGCGGAATATCTGTTTTTGTCCAGGTTGCCCCGATGTTAAGTCCCCAAAACCAACGACTATCATTATCGTAATCGACCTTCTGAGCGAACAAGGTAGTGGTTAATAGCAGACTTACAATTAGTGTGTAAAAATATCTCATAGTCCTAAGTTTAATCTATTTTGAGGCTTAACCATCTTTGTGCCAAAAAAACACAAAATCGGTTCTCTTTAACAAAATTGACGGGGCGAAACTACGAAAAAACGTTTAAAATATCCCTGAATGTATTAGTTTTACAATCATATACACCATTTTGAAGCATGTGTTTTCGGGCTGTTAAAGTATTGTTAATCTCATTTTTATGTGCAATTGAGGCCTTCTCTCAGTTGCCGAATGACGCATGCGCAACGGCTACTCCTTTGTGTCCGAATGTCAGCACTCCCGGTTCGAATGTTGGAGCAACCGCAACGGTTTGCCCAAGCTGTGAAGACGATTTCACTTTTTGTTTTTCAGGAACCAACAGTGTTTGGTATCAATTCACGACCAATGTTACGGGTGGAAATGTAAATTTCAATTTCACCAATTTGCTGTTCAATGTTCAACCAAACAGAGGCACGCAATTACAGGCAACCATCGTTCAGGCTCTCGTACAATGCGATGCTGCAACTTACACCATGGTCAGCAATTGCGAAGCCGGTTCTGCCACAGGATTTACATTAACAGCAGCAGGACTTCCGGCAAACACAACTTATTATTTGGTTGTAAACGGAGCAAAAAATGCCGGAGCTACATTATCCGCAGAAGCTACTTTTGATTTGTTTGGTTCCGGAACAGGTTTTGATCGCCCGCCACCGGCAATTGCTATCGGAGGGCCTACAATCACTATTTGTCCCAAAACACCGGCTTCTTTCACAACATATCTTACAAATTGCACCGATACCAGTGATTTCTATTGGTCTGTAAACGGAGTTCTCAAAGCAGTTACACAAAGTTCTTTGTGGCTCACAAGTGAATTGCAGAACGGAGACATCGTTTCTGTAGCTTGCAGTTGTTTTGATATTTGTCCGGACACACTCACCTTCTCTTATCCTCCTGTCAGTGTTGATCCGCTTACAGTTAATGCCGGGCCGGATCAAACCGTTCAGGCGGGAGAAAGTGTGCAATTGGTCGGAACATCAAACGGAACGGATTTTATGTGGAATCCGACGCAAACATTAAACACACCATATTCCATTTCAACATATGCCACTCCGGAAGAAACAACTGTTTATACGCTGACGGCTATGAATGCAAACTGCTCACTTTCGGATGAACTGACCGTATTCGTTTCTAATAATCTCAATATTCCGGGAAGCTTTTCTCCGAATGGTGACGGATCTAACGACAAATGGGTTATTGAAGGAATCGATTTCTATCCGGATGCGCAAGTTGTGATCTACGATCGCTGGGGACAGAAAATTGCAGAAATTGCGGGCTACAGTCTCACAAAAGCATGGGACGGAACAAATAAAGGAAAACCGGTTTCCGACGGAGTTTATTTTTATTCCCTGGATTTACGCCAAAACAACGACACCAAACCCCTAAAAGGTAGTATTACCGTGATTCGCTGATGAAAAACAATCTGTTTGTCATATTTCTTCTGCTGACTTTATCATTGCAAGCACAACAAGTGAGTCACATGTCGCAATGGATGCATCATCAATATGCGATCAATCCGGCGTATACAGGAATTAAAACGTGTTTGGAAGCTCAATCAACGATCAGAGGTCAATGGATCAAAGTAGATGGCGCACCGTATAGCGGCTGGGTCAGCGTGAATGCTCCTTTGAAGGCGAAAAGAACAAAATTCCTAAGTGCCCGACATGGCTTGGGTGGAATGGTTTATCTGGATCAGATCGGGCCATTCCAGGATATCCGCGTTCAATTTTCTTACGCCGGGCATTTCAACTTCTCCTTGACCAATCGTTTGTCACTGGGACTGGCTGTCGGCGCAAGGCAACTTTCTTTTGATTTGAATAAAGCCAAGCCATTAACTCCCGACCCGACAATTAACGGAAGCGCATCTCAAATTCTTCCTACAGCCACTTTTGGGGCATGGTGGAATGGAAAGAATTATTTTGTCGGATTCAGTATGTATGAGTTAATTCCTCAAAAATGGAATGTCATCGGAACAAGTGCTCAATCCCAAATGCATGCCATGTTAACTGCAGGATACAAATATCAGATCAATCCAAAAATCGATTTATATCCCGGAATGTATTTTGCTTACACCAAAAACACTCCTGTAGAACTTCAGATTCACGGTATTGTTGAGTTTCAGCGAAAATTTAATTTCGGTTTGGGTATAAGAAATACGGATGCACTGATTGCAATGGTCGGTTTCCGGTTCAAGGAAAAATGGAAATTGGGATACTCTTATGATTTCATTCTTTCCAAAATGCGGCCAAACACATTCCATTCCCATGAATTGACGCTTTCGTTCTCTCCTTGCAAGCAGCGTTCGGAAAGTACTTCCGGTTGTGCCGATTTCGATTAATTCGTATCACTATTCAATTCCGACTGTTTATAAGTATCTGTAACACCTTCTGAATCCGGCTTATTTCTTCCGAAATTTGAGAGATAAAGCATTTTTCAATGAAAATACAACTTTCAATATTTGCACTTGTCTGCATCTTAGCAGCATGTGTACCTGCAAAAAAATACAACGAACTTCTTGAAAGAGAAAAAATCTGTAGTGAGGAATTAAGCAAATACAAAGCTTCCAGCATAGAAAACGAAGGGAAAGCAAAAGACCTTCAGGTAACCGTAGATCAATTACGAAAAGATGTGATCAATCTGAAAAAAGACACTCTCGATTTGGGTTCAAACCTGCGCTTTCTTCAGTCACAATACGATTTGATGGTTGCGCAAAACGAAGTATACGAGCAAAAGCTGGATCAGATGCGCATGAAAGGAGCAAAAGAATCCGCAACTTATCAGGCAGATATTGACGCAAAAAATCAGGAACTTCAGCGAAAAGAAGATGCTTTGAAATCTCTTGAAAGCGAATTGATCGCTAAAGAAAAACTTCTGATCGAGCGTGAAGAGCGCTTGACTGAACTGGAAGAAATGATCAAACGTAAAGACGACGCTATGAAACAGCTAAAAACCCGCGTTTCCAGTGCTCTGAAAGGATTTGAGAACAAAGGCTTGACTGTAGTTGAGAAAAACGGTAAAATTTATGTTTCCCTTGAAGCGAAACTACTGTTTGCATCCGGAAGTACGGTCGTTGAACCGGAAGGAAAAAAAGCACTTGTAGATCTTTCAAAAGTTCTTGAAAACGAGAAAGATTTAGAAATCATTGTAGAAGGTCATACAGATACGGATAAACTGGCAAGCAGCTCGCACCCAAAAAACAATTGGGAGCTGAGTGTTCTGCGTTCAACGGCTGTTGTTGAGATCATGATTGCAAACAGCAAAATGAATCCGGCTCAGTTGATGGCATCCGGAAGAAGTGAATTCCATCCGGTGGATGCAAAAGACAAAGCAAAGAACAGACGTATTGAAGTGATTATTTCTCCGAATCTGAACGAATTGTATCAAATATTAGAAGGTAAATAATAAACGTTAAACTTTCAAGAAAGGCGCTCGATTTGAGCGTCTTTTTTTGTGGAAATTTCATAACTTCAAGAAACATACAATCGTTTATAAAAATGGAACAAACATTAGTCATCGGGGCAACAACAAAAGAAGATCGTTACGCAAACAGAGCAATTCGCGCATTAAGAAGTCACAAGCATCCGGTAGTAGCATATGGGCTGAAGCCCGGAACAGTTGAAGATGTCGAAATAGAAACGGAATGGAATCCGGATTGGGATATTGAAACCGTTACGTTATATGTTAATCCGCAACGCTTGGAAGAGTTCAGAGATAAAATAATTGCTTTGAAACCAAAACGCGTGATTTTTAATCCCGGCACGGAACATCCTGAATTCATACAAGAACTCCGAACGAATCATATTCACCCGGAAATCGCCTGTACCTTAGTCATGCTTTCGATCGGAAATTATTAAGCACACAATTCAATGTGCTCTTTCAAAGCCTGAATAACTGTTTCTGCAATCAGTGACGAAAAGGCATTTTTATGGTCTTCAGGAGCTGTCTCCAATGCGTTATAGTAGCGCAATCGGTTTTCTAGTTCCCCTTTGATGTTAGCGATAGGATATCCGTTTTGCATCAAAATCAAGTTCATAATCAATCGGCAGGTTCTCCCGTTCCCGTCAATAAACGGGTGAATCCGAACAATTCGCTCATGCATTTCAGCAGCAAGAACAACCGGATGAAGCACAGATCGGTTTTCTTTGTAATAGACAAACACTTCTTCCATGAGTGGAATTAACAAATATGGTTCAGGCGGCAAATGTGAGCTCCCGGAAATACGCACTCCGATTGAACGATAAACACCAGCGTTTTCACGATCTATTCCCTTAAGGATTAAGTAATGAATTTCTTTAAGCACACGCTCAGAAAAAGCAGTTTTATTCTGGACAATCTCTCCCAAATAACCGATTGCTTCGGCATGGTTAATCGCCTCAAGATGCTCCCGAACCGATTTCCCGCCAACTGTAATACCATCATTAACCACCAGATAAGTTTCTTGCAAAGTCAATGTATTCCCTTCAATCCGATTACTCTCATAGGTGTAATTCAAATTGAAGTATTCATCCATCTTGCGCAGTTGCGTTTGATTCAATGGTTTCTTAGAGGACCAAATATCTAGTAATCGCGAACATTCCTTTAACAATTCACTTAACCCGGAAGAAATAGTCTTTTCGTAATTCTTCTTATTTAATTGATCGTATTTCACGCGTTCTTCGGCAACTCGCATTGCTTTTTCAAACAAGTGTCCATCGTCGTTAAACAAGGCGTAAATCCGTTCACCTATCCAATTGGCACGAACGGTATCTTCGTCTAATTTCAGATGTTCTATTAAAAGTTGAAGATGTTTTTCAGAAGGTTGTCTTTCTCCTTTTTCATACTTATTCAATAAGGCTGTATCAATTCCGGATACGTGCGATAGTTCTTTCAACGTATAGTTAAACTGAGCTCGTGCTTCCTTAAGGATATTTCCCAATTTCATTTTGACTTAATTTTCATTGACTAATTTAGTCAAAATTTCAGGATAAAAAAAAATCCCCGAACAACTTTCGGGGATTTTTTCACAATATTAACATCGCATCACCGTACGAATAGAACTTATATTTTTCCTTAATTGCTTCATGATAAGCTTCCATCATCAAATCGTGACCGCAGAAAGCGGAGATCATCATCAACAAAGTTGATAGTGGTGTATGGAAGTTTGTAACCAAACTATCTGCAATACTGAAGTCGTATGGAGGGAAAATAAACTTGTTTGTCCAACCATCAAATGCTTTCAACATGTTATCTGTAGAAACAGATGTTTCAATCGCACGCATGGATGTGGTTCCGATTGCACATACTCGTTTCTTATTTTTCTTAGCTTCATTAACAATTGAAGCCGCTTTTTCAGAAATGATTACTTGCTCAGAATCCATTTTATGCTTTGTCAGATCTTCTACTTCCACCGAGCGGAAAGTTCCCAATCCAACATGCAAAGTAACTTCTGCAAAGTTCACACCTTTCAATTCCAAACGTTTCATTAATTCACGGGAGAAATGCAAACCTGCAGTCGGAGCTGCTACCGCTCCTTCTTCTTTCGCATAAATCGTTTGATATCTTTCTTCATCGTTATCTTCCACATCGCGTTTGATGTATTTAGGAAGTGGTGTCTCTCCCAATTCTGTGATCTTTGCCTTAAACTCTTCGTAAGGACCATCAAACAAGAATCGTAAAGTTCTTCCTCTGGAAGTAGTATTATCAATTACCTCAGCTACCAATGAATCATCATCACCGAAATACAATTTATTTCCAATTCTGATTTTACGCGCCGGATCAACCAATACATCCCACAAAAGACTCTCACGATTCAACTCTCTCAACAAGAACACCTCGATCTTAGCACCCGTTTTCTCCTTGTTCCCGTACATACGAGCAGGGAATACACGTGTATTGTTCATGATCATCACATCACCTTCTCCAAAGTAATTTATGATGTCTTTAAACAAACGGTGTTCGATTTTCCCGGTATCACGATGGATAACCATCAATCGCGCTTCGTCACGGTTTTCACTTGGGTATTCTGCGATCAGTTCATCCGGAAGGTCGAAACTGAATTCGGAAAGCTTCATTTTATTCATACAAGCTGTATTTTTTTAACGCTTTAAATCAAAAGAGCGCAAAAGTACAAAAAATCGGGCTATTTACAAAGGTTGTTCTTCAATGAATGCAATCCATTCATCGACTGTTTTAGAATCTTTAACATCGTAAGCTCCTGATTTTGTTCTTCTCAAAGCGATCAATGTTGCTCCGCACCCGAGTTTCTGCCCGAAATCATGTGCTATTGAGCGGATATATGTTCCTTTGGAACACGAAATTTCAAAGTCAATCTCCGGAAATCGCGATGCATCAATTTTGAAGCCTGTGATTTCAACGGTGTTTGATTTCAATTCTTTTTCAATTCCCGCACGGGCATAATCATAAGCTCGTTTTCCATCAATCTGCTTGGCAGAAAACAATGGCGGAACCTGCTGCTGAACTCCCAAGAAGCTCAATCTCATTTCTTCCAATTGTTCCGGCGAAATCGAATCTGTTGGGTTTTCAGAATTATAAGCCGTTTCCAAATCATAGGAAGGTGTTGTCTTCCCAAGAAGAAACGTTCCTGTATACGTTTTAGCATCAGAAGTCAGGCCTTCGATCAATTTGGTGTGTTTTCCGATACAAATAACCAGCAAACCTGTTGCAAGTGGGTCCAGCGTTCCCGCATGCCCCACTTTCAGTTTCTTTACTCCGATTCTTTTACGCAAATGCCAGCGCAGTTTATTAACCGCATCAAAAGAAGTCCACTTAAAAGGTTTGTCCACTAAAATGGTACTTCCCTGGGAAAATTCCGTAATCATAAAATCAGAGGATTGTAAGTTGGTAACCGGATAAAAGTAAAATCAGAATTACTCCGCCCAAAACAATGCGGTACCAGCCAAATAATTTGAATCCGTGCTTATTAAGGAATCCGATGAATCCTTTGATTGCAATAATTGCTACGATAAATGCTACAACATTTCCGATAATCAACAAATTGATCTGATCACCCGACAAAGCATCATTCTTTTCGAAATAATCCAATGTTTTCTTTGCTGTCGCACCAAGCATGGTAGGTAAAGCCAAAAAGAAAGAAAATTCTGCAGCCAGTTTACGGCTCATTTTCTGACTCATTCCTCCAACAATAGAAGCTCCGGAGCGCGAAACCCCGGGAATCATTGCAATACACTGAAAGAATCCCACTTTCAAGGCATCCCAATAAGTCATTTCTTCCATTTCATGAATTCGTGGTTTATTAAACCATCGATCTACGAAAAGCAAAAGAATCCCTCCAAGCAATAACGAAATGGCAACAGCCAGCGGATTTTCAAGTAATTGATCAATATAATCCGAGAGCAGAATCCCTAAAACTGCCGCAGGAATAAACGCCACAATCAGTTTCAGATAGAATTGTACACTTTGAAAAAATCGTTTGAAATAAAGGACAAACACGGCTAAAATTGCACCCAATTGGATCACAATCATAAACAACTTGGTGAAATCATCGTTTTCCACCCCCATTGCAGCAGAACCTAAAATCATGTGTCCTGTTGAAGAAACAGGCAAAAACTCAGTCAGGCCCTCAATAAGAGCCAGAATCACTGCTTCGAACCAATTCATGAATTATTCTTGAGAATTATCTTTTTTCGCTTTCTTCATGATTCCGTAAATCATCACGATGAAGCCCGCAACAATTAAGATCGGTGATAATGTAATTCTCACACTTGAAAACAACTCTGCTTCGTGAAATTCGTTTGGATTATCTGATCCACCTCCAATCATCAGGATATAACCCAAGATATTGATAGCTAAACCAATAAAAATGATTCGTAGATTTTCTTTTCTAATTGGAAAGTCGAATTTATTGTCCATGATATAAATGAATGTGTGGCTAAATTAATATAAATCATCCAATTTCGCACGTAAATATTTGTTTAGCGCAAACCAGGTGGAAACAATTGTTAAAACACAGCCAATGATCAACAGCGAAGCAAAAAGCAGCAGGATGTCCAGTAATTTCAAATCAATTTCAACAACATCCAATACATTATTCAAAGCAAAGAATACTGTCATCAAAAAAGCCATTCCGATAATTCCGGAAACCAAGCCCTGATAAATAGCCTGCTTCAAAAACGGTCTGCGGATAAAGCCGCTGGTAGCCCCAACCAATTGCATGGTTTTAATCGTGAATCTTTTCGAGTAAAGCGCCAGACGAATAGTATTGTTAATCATTGCAACCGCAACCACAATCAATAGCGAAGCAACCAATAAAATTAAAAAGGCAAATTGTTTGAAACCCAAATTCACTTCCTCCAATGCAGCTTTGTCGTAATTGACTTCCGCAAGCATCTCGCTGTATTTATCATTCAGACGAGTCTCAATTTCTTTCATTCCTTTTTTTGTCGCATAGGAACTAACCGGTCTGAAATTAATGGTTGGCGGAAGCGGATTTTCTCCTTCGAAAATGGCTAAAATGTCATCTGAATTCTGGTCCGAACCTTTAAATTCTTCAATAGCACGTTCCGGTGAAACAAACACTACCTCCTTAAAACAATCCCAGGATTTCAGCTCCTGCTCTACCTGTTTAATGTCTGCAGCATTGTATTCCGATTTAAAGAATAAATCACCATGCAGATTCTCTCTTGCCTGCTTTTGCATTGAATCCAGGCCGATAACGCCTGCCAAAACCAGCCCGATCATAAACAGAACCAACGAAATTCCAATTACGGTTGAAATGTAACTAGTTCGTAGCCCTTTCTTTCCTGTCTTTTCGATTCCTTTACTCATTGACACGAAATTACTATTTTTTGGTTACAACCTTTTTTATTAATTTAAGAAGCTATTAACCAAGAAATGAACAAATTTTTATCTTTTCATGAATTTATTACCATGGTAAATAAAAAGATGTATATTTGCACCAACATTAATTAAGATCACATGAAAAAAACATTTTTTTACGCAGCATCACTTGCATTTATCGCTTTCGGAATGACAGCGTGTGGAGGTTCAACAGAAGCATCTGAAGACACAGCAGTAACTTACCAATTGGACGCAGCAGCGACTACATTGAAATGGAAAGGAAATTACGCAGATGATTCTCACTCACATAACGGAACTGTAAAAGTTTCTGAAGGATCCGTAACTTACAAAGGAGAAGCTTTCGAAGCTGGAAGTTTCACTGTTGACATGAAAACAATCGAAAGTGAATTGACTCCTGAGACTGGTTCTGATAAATTAATCGGTCACTTAAGTGCTCCTGATTTCTTTAACATCGCTCAATTCCCGAATGTTGAAGTAAAAGTAAACGCTGTTTCTGACAAAGAAATCGACGCTACTTTGATTGTTGCAGGAAAAGAAGTTCCGGCTAAAATGCCTGTTACGATCAAGAAAACAGACAAAGAATTGACTGCAAAAGGAAAGTTCACGATTGACTTCTCTTCTTTGGACGTAGCTGGTTTCAAACCAAATGCTGAAATGGAAAAAGAAAAGCCAAATCAATATGTGAAGCCGGGTGTTGAGTTCGAATTGAACCTGGTATTGAAAGCTGAAGCAGCAAAAAAATAAGAGAATATCAACTAAATTTCTCAAAAAGGTCCGAATCAATTTCGGGCCTTTTTTGTTTATGACAACGAATGCCATTTCACAACTCACAATCAAAAACAAACATTTTCACACATTTTGTTTTATTTATAAATTAATGTGAATTATTCCATTCAAAAGTTTGTCGCATTCCATTTCCTTTTATTTTTGCAAAAAATTAATCTCAGATGAAAGTTTTCAAATTTGGTGGAGCTTCCGTGAAAGACGCCAATGCCGTTCGAAATGTATCGCACATTCTCTCTCTTTTCCCTAAAGACCAATTGATTGTTGTTATCTCCGCCATGGGGAAAACAACCAATGCCATGGAAGAAATTGTTGACGCATTATGGAAACGCGATGAAAAACGTTATCTGGATCTGGTGGAAGACCGTTATCAGTTCCATCAATTGATCGTTGCGGAACTTTTCCCCGAGAAACACTATTATATCTATCAGCAAATGGAAGAATTGTTCGATTCATTGAAGAATCGTTTTCATTTGCCGATTTCCGATAATTACAACTTCGAATACGATCAGATCGTTTCATTGGGAGAGGTTTTATCAACCATGATCGTGGAAGCATTCATGAAGGAAGAAGGACATCTGACAGCTTGGGTTGACTGCAGAAAAATCATCCGTACCAATCACGAATACCGTGAAGGCGAAGTTGACTGGGCAAAAACAGAAGCACTTGTCAATGAAAGATTACTTCCTCTTTTCAAGGACAAACGAATTGCAATTACACAAGGATTTATCGGACATACTTCCGAAGGATTCACGACCACTCTGGGGCGTGAGGGTTCGGATTTCACAGCGGGAATCCTGGCTTACAATACCAATGCGGACAGTGTAACTATCTGGAAAGACGTTCCGGGAATGTTGAACGCCGATCCGAAATGGTTCGACGATACAATCAAACTTCAGAAGATTTCTTTCAAAGAAGCCATTGAACTTTCCTATTACGGAGCAAGCGTCATTCACCCGAAGACAATCAAACCGCTTCAAAACAAAGGAATTCCGCTTTATGTGAAATCATTTATAGATCCGGGAGCCGAAGGAACTGTCATTCAGGAATCCATGGATTACGATCATTTAGTTCCTTCGTTCATTTTCAAAATGGATCAGGTTTTAATGTCTTTTACACCCAAAGATTTCTCTTTTATCGTAGAAGAAAATTTAGGAGACATTTTCCAGCAACTGGCATTCTACGGGGTTAAAATCAACCTGATGCAGAATTCCGCCTTGAGTTTTTCCATTCTTTTCGACCGGTCAAAAACAGAACCGATGAAATTGGTCGAGAAATTCAAGGATCAGTATTCCGTGCGCTACAACGAAGGACTCGAATTGGTAACGATTCGTCATTATGACCAGGCAACGATTGATCGCGTGACCATTGATAAAGATATCTTACTGGAACAGCGAACCAGACAAACCATTCGCATGGTGATGAAAAATAAATAATCTCAGAATCCCGTTTTTATCCGAAGACGGGATTTTTTGTAACCAAACCAAGCGCTGCATATTATATCTTTCAGAAACTTATGAAGACAATCCTGCATTCACTTTTCTTCTTGTTGCCTGTTATCACCTATGCACAATCCGGAGCAAAACCGGATTCGGCTTCGTTTTACTTTGAATTGAACCAACACGAGGTGAAACTTCAAAATAAGACGAACGCAAAAACAACATTGAAACTGGATCAGTTTAAAAGTCAAAAAATCATTATCCGGGCCTATACCGATACAATCGGTTCTCCGGAATACAATCTTTACCTCGCTCAAAAGCGTTTGGAATCCGTAAAAAAGATCATCCAGGAACAGTATCCCGATCGATTTTCCATTCAGGAAGAAACTGCCTCAGGTGAAGACCAAAGAAATCTTTCCGATCGCAATAAACGGCGCGTTGACATTATCGGGCTTTCCTCTTCTGCCGCCGCAAAAAGTAAAATCACACTAGGGAATAGAACGGTCGAACTCGGTGTTCCGATTAAACTGGAAATTATCTTTCTGATGGGACAGGATGTCATGGTTCCAAGTTCTTACGATGACATCAAATTTCTGATCGAAGCACTGAAAAGCGACAATTCTTTGTCAGTTGTTCTTTCGGGACATGTCTGCTGCGGAACTGACAGCGGAAATCTTTCGGGAAAAAGAGCAAACCGCATCAAGCAAATTCTGGTATCGGAAGGTGGAATTTCAGGAAGCCGGATTACAGCTCTTGGATTCGGGAATAAAAAACCTTTGTTTGTGGAAGATTCAGAAGAACACAAGCAAGCGAACCGGAGAGTTGAAGCGACCTTTTACAGGAAATAAGGTTATAATCTAATTTATTATTCAGTTGATTTTAAAGAATCAATCCCAAATTTGCAATATCGCAATATTACGAACCGACCTCAAGCTTAGCATTACACCAACGCCAATAATCAATTGATTATCAAATAAAAAAGGAGAGTTTTCACTCCCCTTTCTCATTTATGAATTTCCTTTTAACGGTTTCACCGATTTAATCGATTTTGCCATTAAGTCGATAATGATCTTTTCAAATCCGTCGTCACGGCTTCTGAACACATAAGTAATATCGTCAATCACTTTCTGTCCGTAAACGTGATATGTTGTGTGTTCTACACCAACCGATTTCGAAGCACCTTTCTTTCCGTCCACTTTCAACTCGCGCTCATACAAGATGAAATCAGGCTCGTCCACCAGGTATTTTACTTTGTAAAAGCTCAATCCTGCCAAACGCTTCTTTTCAGAAGAAACCATTTCGCGGTCAGAACCCCAATCGTCAATTACCATGTGAAAGTTCGGTCCAACCATCAATTCCCATTTGAAATCATCTTCCACATGTATCACTTCCGGTTGAGTTGAAGCACCAATATTTGCCGTTTCATCCGGCAACATGATCATAATCGGAATGTCATACGGCTTCATGGAAAACCCCTGAAACTCATACAATTCATCATCGGTCAACTCTTTACTCTCTTCTGAATCACCACAACGCACTGCTACAAAAGACACTGCTAAAAGCAACAAAAAGATTGAAAATTTTTTCATACTCATTTTTTATTTCAACTCCATCCGGAGAAGTAATTAAGGCAAATATAGTTTTTTTATCAATTTTGATCCAAAATTAACGGTTTCATTTAATCCGATTACAAAACCCGGATTCTCATCAAACTGATTCATTCCAAGATTATTACAACCGGATTTGAAAAAGATTTTGTTCACAATTCAGATTAATCTTACTTTAGAGAACTACTAAACATTCTTCACATGGCTATCTCAGCTCAAAAATCACAAAATGCGGTTACGAAAGAAAACTCTCTTAAAAAAAGCGAGCAGCCTGCAACAGGATTTAGTGATCAACGACCAGATTTCAAAGCACAGGCAGATTTGAAGCAACTCGCGGCCAGTACCGACAAGGGCTCCGAATCATTGAAAAGCATTCAGCGAATGGCCGATACATCAGTCTTATCTTTTGGAAAAGGCACTGTTCAACGTGCGGAAAAGACGCCCACATATTCCGGAAGTACCAAGGCTGAAAACGTCAACCTGCAGCTTGATGCCGGTGATCATGTGAAGAAAGGATCCAAACCCTCTCAGGATTCGGCTGGTTATGACAACCTGAGAAAAATAGGTCTATCCGCATCAGGCAACTCCAATCCTCGCAAGTGGGTTCGGTTTCATGCACTCAACGAACATTCGGGCGGACCGGGAGTAACAAAAAATCTAACATCCACTACAGCAACGGCCAACCATCACTCCGATTGGAACACCTTTGAATCTGCGCTAAAAGCAGCCGTACCGGACAATGGCGGAACAACATCCGCGAAAGTAGATTTTAATGTAGACGTCGCATATCCGGGCTCCAGTGCTTCAACCTGGATCAAAGATGCCGACGCTTCAAAAACACAAAGCACGGATGCCGCAGACTATCCAAGCGGTGTTGCCGGACGCCTTGATGTTGGAGGTACTGTCACAACAGTTGCACTTGATGCTTCAAAAGGAACTTACGGCCCTGAAATTTTCAAGAAAGTTCCTGAATGGACGCGCGTTGACCCAAGCAGCGGAAATAAATTCGCTTCAGTATCCGATTGGGATACATAAACTCAAACATTCCTTCCTGTTTTTTAATAACCTTACTTTCATCTGAGTTTTCCTGTAATTGCCTACACTTGCAATTAAAACAGGACGCCTTTCACAAAAGGTGAAGAAAGCATCCAGTATGAACTCATTTTCTACGCAACAAAAACAACAGAATGCCAGTAAAAAAAATAGCTCTTATCGGATCGGGGATTTCAAGTCTTTCCTGTGCTTCTTTTTTGGCAAAAGCTGGGCATGATGTTACCATTATAGAAAAAAATGACAGCATTGGCGGCAGAGCCCGGCAATTTGTAACAGACAATGGCTTCACGTTTGATATGGGTCCAAGTTGGTACTGGATGCCCGATATTTTTGAGAATTTCTACAAGCAATTCGGCTACACTACTTCCGATTTTTATGAGCTGATCCGTCTGGATCCATCCTATCAGGTAATCTGGGGTGAGGATGACGTGGATAAAATTCCGGCTTCCATCAATGAATTGGAAATCTATTTCGAAAAGCTGGAACCCGGAAGCAAGATCAAACTGCGTCAGTTTTTGGCAGATGCAGAAAAAAAGTATCAAATCGGGATGAAGGATCTGGTATACAAGCCAAGTTTGAAGTTGAGTGAATTTGCCGACTCCCGGATTCTGAGCGGTTTATTCAAAATGCAGTTGTTTACTTCCTACAGCTCATTTATCAGAAAGTATTTTTCACATCCGAAGATCATTTCCCTGCTTGAATTTCCGATTTTGTTTCTGGGAGCAACTCCCAAAGACACACCTGCACTCTATTCGCTGATGAATTATGCAGACATTCAACTGGGAACCTGGTATCCGATGGGCGGAATGTTTGAGTTCGTAAAAGCTTTTGAACGGATCGCGAAAGAACAGGGAACCAAATTCATGCTTAATACATCCGTTACAGGAATAAATACCTCCGGAGGAAAAATACATTCCCTCAGCACAACGCAAGGTGAACTGAACTTCGATTTTGTTATTTCCGGAGCGGATTACCGGCATACGGAGCAATTACTCGAAAACAACGCAAACTATTCCGATTCATATTGGGAAAAACGTATCATGGCGCCATCCTGCCTGCTCTTTTACATCGGGTTGAATTGCAAAGTTCCGAATCTGGAACATCACAATTTGTTTTTTGATGAAGATTTTGAAAACCACGCTTTGGAAATTTACAAGAATCCGGCATGGCCGAACAAACCGCTTTTTTATGTCAGCTGTCCTTCAAAAACAGATCCTTCAACAGCACCCCAAGGTTCTGAAAACTTGTTTCTGCTGATTCCAATTGCACCCGGACTGGAAGACAGCGAAGAGAAACGCGAACATTATTTTCAGCTGCTGACCAAACGTTTGACAGAAAAAATCGGGTTTGACATCAATCCAACTATTGTTTACAAGCGTAGTTACTGCATATCCGACTTCATGAACGACTACAACGCTTTTAAAGGAAACGCTTATGGCTTGGCAAATACCCTGAGACAAACTGCTTTGCTCAAACCCAGAATCAAAAACAAACACTTGTCCAATCTGTTCTACACCGGGCAACTCACCGTTCCCGGGCCAGGAATTCCTCCATCGATTATCTCAGGAGAAGTCGTTGCAAAATATGTGATCAAACAAATCGAAAAACTGTAAAACTGCTCCGCTATGAAACAATTATTTGACACACTTTCTTTGGAGATGAGTGCCATGACAACCAAAAGGTACAGCACTTCCTTTTCGATCGGAATTCGTTTTCTGAGCAACGATTTACAAGCTCCGATTCATGCAATTTACGGATTCGTGCGTTTTGCAGATGAGATTGTAGACAGTTTTCACACCTATGAAAAAAAGGAACTTCTCAGTGAGTTCAAATCCGAAACATACAAAGCCATTGAACGCGGAATTTCCCTGAATCCGATCTTGAACAGCTTTCAATGGGTTGTCCGGAAATACCAAATAGATCCGGAGCTGATCGAACTATTTCTTCAATCGATGGAAATGGATCTGGAAAAAATTCAATACGAACAATCCGTTTATGAACGTTACATTCTCGGTTCGGCAGAAGTTGTCGGATTGATGTGTTTGAAAGTATTTGTGAAAGGAAATGAAGAAGCGTACAATAACTTAAAGGATTCCGCCATGAAACTGGGTTCTGCCTTTCAGAAAATCAATTTTTTACGTGATTTGAATGCAGATTATCATCAATTGGGCAGAACTTATTTTCCGGACATGAACTTCGATTTGTTTGATTGTGCCATGAAACAAAAAATCGAGCAGGAAATAGAACTGGATTTCAAAGCCGGTTATGAAGGAATCAAACGCCTGCCAAAAGATGCCCGCTTCGGAGTTTACATGGCTTACCGCTATTACGTGAAACTCTTCCACAAAATCCGGAAAACAGATGCCGAGGTCATTTTGGGAGAAAGAATCCGGATTCCCGATAATAAAAAGTATCGTTTGCTTTTTACTTCTTATCTTCGCCATAACTTGAATTTGTTATAGGATTTGGAAACAGTTATTTTGGTAAATGAACAGGATGAGGTGCTTGGTTCTATGGAAAAAATGGAAGCGCATCAGAAAGGTGTATTGCACCGGGCTTTTTCCGTTTTCATTCATCATGAAGGCAAAATCCTTCTGCAACAACGCAGTCTAAACAAATACCATTCAAGTGGTTTGTGGACGAACACCTGCTGTTCTCATCCGCGACTGAACGAATCATTGACAGATGCAGGAAGCCGTCGCTTGAAGGAAGAAATGGGAATTGATTGTCCTTTAAAACCTTCTTTCCACTTCATCTACCACACCCAACTGGATTCCGGTTTGATTGAACATGAATTGGATCACGTCCTGTTTGGTTCCTATCAGGGAGCTGTTTATCCCAATCCGGATGAGGTAATGGATTACAAGTGGATCGACTGGAATGAACTGACAGCAGACATTACGGCTCGTCCGGAACGTTACACAGCCTGGCTTCAGATACTTATTGCCGATTACAAACAAAACATCGAAGAAATCCTTTTCCCATGAAAATCTTTCGTGTAGAACAATTCAATGCAGCTCACCGCCTTTTCAATCCGAAATGGGACGATGAAACGAATAACCGTGTTTTCGGGAAATGCAACAATCCCAATTTCCACGGACACAACTACAAACTGGAAGTGGAATTAGACGGTCCGATCAATCCTGAAACCGGTTATGTACTGGACATGAAAAAACTTTCGGAAACAATCAAACTGGAAATTATTGAACGTTTCGATCATCGGAATCTGAATCTGGACTGTCCGGAATTCAAAGATCTGATTCCTTCTGCAGAAAATATTGCGCTTGTTTGCTGGAATATTCTTCGTGAAAACCTGCCGTCGCACTTGCAACTAAAAGTTCGTTTATGGGAAACTCCCAAAAATGGCGTCGAATACGACGGGAACTAAAAATTGAATTCATAACAGGGAATTTTGAATCTTTGTTACTTTTGTTAAATACAAATAGATCATGAGAGCGCTTTCGGCAATTGGCTTTGTAATCAGTATTATCGGTTTGCTTTTGGTTTGCTACAACCAATTTGCAGTCATTCCCTTTCTGACTGATTTGAACAGCAGCGACGAAATCCGTGTGAATGAATTCACCATTACGCTTCGTCAAAATTACGAGACGCAACTCTTCTTTATCAGTACACTAAGCATTATCGTCGGAGTTTTTTCCGTTTTGTTCTGCTCCATGGTGTACCTCAAAAAAAGAACCCGAATGACATTGATCGGAACTATTTTAGGTGTTCTTGTTGCTGTCATGGGAATTGTTCATTCCTGGTACTAACAGGTTCAAAATAATTGAACGTTTGAAGTTGCTTAATCAAGAAGCATTTGAACTATTCCCTCAATAAAAATCTCTGATGGAACAATTGACACTATTTTGGCATCGCAGGGATTTGCGGATTTCAGACAATGCAGGACTCTTCAAAGCATTGAAAGACGGTAAAAATATTCAACCGATTTTCATATTTGACACCACGATTCTAAACCATTTACCTCAAAGCGATCAGCGGGTTTTATTCATTTATCAGACCATCCAAAAACTTCAGGATGAGTATTCCAAAATCGGAGTTTCACTATGGGTGTTTCATGGAGATCCAACAACATTGATTCCCGATCTGGTAAAAGAACATGGTATCAAAAAAGTATTTTGCAACAGGGATTACGAGCCGGATGCCATTGCACGCGATAAATACGTCTTTGAAAAACTCAAGGACTTAGACTGCATTTTTTCCGGCTCAAAAGATCAGGTTATTTTTGAAAAAGAAGAAGTGGTGAAACCGGATGGAAATCCGTACAGTGTTTACACGCCTTACATGAAACGCTGGAAAGAAACTCTGAACGATTTCTACCTGAAATCTTATCCGGTAGAAAAATATTTCGAACGATTCTCCAAAGGAAACAAAACCTCCTCTATTCCGGGCTTACAGGAACTTGGTTTCAGCGAAACTCAAACTCAGGACTTTCCTGCTTCACAGATTCCGGCAAACATTATTCAGGATTACCAAAACACCAGAGACATTCCTTCTATAAACGGAACTTCCAGATTAAGTCTTCACCTGCGTTTCGGAACGATTTCCATCAGAGCTTTGGTAAAGGCCGCTTTGTTATCCAACGAAAAGTATCTGAACGAATTGATCTGGAGAGATTTTTATCAGATGATTCTGTATTGGTATCCGCGAACGGTTCACAGCGCTTTCAGAAGCGAATACGATCGTATCGAATGGGAATTTGACGAAGAACTGTTCAAAGCCTGGTGTGAAGGTAAAACCGGATATCCTTTGGTTGATGCCGGAATGCGGGAACTCAACGAAACCGGACACATGCATAATCGCGTTCGCATGGTCGTTGCAAGTTTCTTATGCAAACATCTGCTCCACGACTGGCGTTTGGGAGAACGGTATTTTGCAGAAAAATTACTGGATTTCGAATTGGCAAGCAATGTGGGTGGATGGCAATGGGCTGCAGGATGCGGCGTGGACGCTGCTCCTTATTTTCGCATTTTTAATCCGACCAGTCAGCAGGAGAAATTTGATCCTGAATTTAAATATATCCGCAAATGGATTCCTGAATTTGATACGGAAGCTTATCCGAAACCGATTGTAGATCACAAATGGGCAAGAGAACGTGTGTTGGAACGATACAAGAAGGCATTAAATGTCAAGAATTGATTGGTTTTTGAGTCAGATTTCTCATTCAAAAACAGCTCCGAATCCCTTATAAATAATGAGTTGTTCGCAATATCTCGATAGCTATTGGGATGCAACCAAACAGAGAAACACACACAGATACTCCTTCGATTTTAACCCTTCTCAGGTTCTACTGCCGCTGCAACTCCCCGGATCTCCATTTCTGCAGGAACGTCGCCCATGCAAACGGATTCAACAGGTTGTTTACAGGAGATTGCCCCATCGTATACAGCTTCGTATTGTTTTGATTCACAACATTTCCGAAAGAAAGCGACGCATCGCTTGAAACCATCGAAGCAATTGTAGCCAGAGATTTTCCGGATAGTTGTTTTTGAGCTCTCAACATCGCGTCCTCATAAGGATCCATCTCGACAAAAGCCTGAGCAAATGCCTCTTTCGACGGCCATGGATAGACAACAACTTCTTTCAGCTGAATAGTATCAATCGTCATCATGTGAATAATCGAATAACGATCTTCTCTTAAACTGTCAGGAACAATGTAGGAAGATGGTTTATGACCGTAATACTTGAACATAATAGTATCGCCCGGCTGCACAACCAGGGAGAAGAAACCGTAGATATCGGCAATTGTTCCTCTTTTTACTGTTTTATTGTAAACCGCTGCGTAAGGCATTTCCCGTAAACTATCCGAAGAAACAACTACGCCCGACAATTGAATCAATCTGTTCGGGCTTTGAGAATTTGCATTCAAAGAGATCGCCAGAATCATTCCTATAAGTCCGTATTTCAACCAATTATTCATGTTACAAGAATACGGAATTTTGAATAATCTCAGAAGGCTTTTCGCTTGTTTAACAATAATTATCAAGAAAAAGCAAAAAAGTTAACAGAAACTTTAACTAAACCGATTTGTTTCTGCGCGAAAATAATTACTTTTGCGAGAATTTATTTCAAAAATAGGTTCACTCATGGCACTGTCCAATCTTAATTCAGTTAGAGAAGGTCTCACATACGACGATGTACTCTTAGTCCCAGCATTTTCACAGGTTCTCCCACGCGACGTTCAGTTAAAAAGCAAACTCACCCGTAACATTGAGGTAAACACCCCAATTGTTTCTGCAGCAATGGATACCGTTACGGAAGCCAGTCTTGCAATTGCACTTGCTCAGCAAGGCGGAATTGGTGTGATTCACAAAAACATGACCATTGCCGATCAGGCCTTAGAAGTAAAAAAAGTAAAGCGTTCCGAAAGCGGAATGATTTTAGATCCGGTGACTTTGTCCGAACATGCACTTGTAAATGACGCGCTTAGCTTAATGGCTGAGTATAAAATTGGTGGAATTCCGGTAGTTGACGAAAATAGAAAGCTAAAAGGAATTATCACCAACCGTGATTTGCGCTTCGAGAAGAACCACTCGCGCCCTGTTCGTGAAATCATGACGACTGAAAATCTGGTTACGACAAAAGACGGAACAAGTCTTGCGACAGCAGAAGATATCCTTCAGGAAAATAAAATTGAAAAATTACCGGTTGTTGACGGAGAAAATACTTTGATCGGATTGATCACTTACCGTGATATTATCAAAGTAAAAACTCATCCGAGTTCTTGCAAGGATCAATATGGAAGACTTCGTGTTGCAGCTGCAGTCGGAGTAACCCACGATACGATCGAACGAGTTCAGGCTTTGGTTGAAGCCGGTGTAGACGCAATCGTAATTGATACGGCTCACGGACACACGGAAGGTGTTGTCGTTAAATTGAAAGAAGTAAAAGCAAAATATCCTTCTCTGGAAGTCATTGTAGGAAATATCGCAACAGCTGCAGCTGCTAAATACCTGGCAGATGCCGGTGCAGATGCAGTGAAAGTAGGAATCGGACCTGGTTCGATTTGTACGACGAGAGTCATTGCAGGAGTTGGAGTTCCGCAATTAACTGCTATTAATGATGTAGCCCTTGCTTTGGAAGGAACAGGTGTTCCGGTAATTGCTGATGGTGGAATCCGTTATACGGGAGACATTGTAAAAGCAATTGCTGCCGGTGCTGATGTGGTGATGATCGGTTCGATGTTTGCCGGAGTAGAAGAATCTCCGGGTGAGACGATTATCTACGAAGGAAGAAAATTCAAATCTTACCGTGGAATGGGATCTTTGGAAGCCATGCAAAAAGGTTCGAAAGACCGTTATTTCCAGGATGCAGAAGATGATATCAAAAAACTGGTTCCGGAAGGAATTTCAGGACGTGTTCCATACAAAGGAAACTTATACGAAGTGGTTTACCAGATCGTTGGTGGTTTGAGAGCAGGAATGGGATACTGTGGTGCCGGCTCTATCGACAAGTTGCAAGGTGCAGAATTCGTTCGAATCACATCTGCAGGAATGCGGGAATCACATCCTCACGATGTTACGATTACAAGAGAAGCTCCGAACTATAGCTTAAAATAATTTCGACTTGATTTCAAGTTTATTCTGATAAGCGGGTTACATTTACATGAACCCGCTTATTTTTGTATATAAACCTTTCAAAACGAATGAAACTTTTCGTCTGTATTGTTCTCATACTGAATGCAACTTTCGGATATGCGCAGGTTTCATACGAAAACCGGATTCCTCTTCAGTCGAAGGGTGAAATTCCCGATTTCATTCAACAGAATTGTTCCTTCATGAAGTTCGACAATTCGCAGACTCCTTACCTCACAACCGGAAAAAGTACTCCGGATGAAATCCAGTCCGTTTTTGAAAGCCTGGCATCCAACGGACGATTGGTTTACGGAGAAGAAGTTCATGCATTTTGCTCCGGGCTACTTCGCGATTTGCTCAAACAAGATCCGGAGCTCAATCAAAATACTGAAATCTACCCCTTCAAATCCAGTTTGGTGAGTATTCTCAATGATCATCATTCGAAAATTTATGTTTCCACTGCGTTGATCGCAAGGGCAAACAAAGTGGAACAACTCTATTTTTTGATTGCCACACAGCTCTATCACCTGAAAAACAAATCGGTGCTCAATCCAATCAAACTGAATCGATACCTGAATCTGAACGCGCGCCTGTCTCAGCTAAGTAATTACGACACGACGGCAACAAGCAAGGCGGATTCCTTCGCTTTGAAACTGAATGAACAACTGAATCTCGATCCTTACTTTCTGATTGAAGGCTTGAACATTCTCCGTTCGAAAAACGATCCTATCGAGCAGCTTGTTGTTCCGAATAATTATTTCAATTCGGAACTGATGACCGTTCCTACCATTCTTTTTGACAGAAGCAGTTACCGTTTGGAAAAGGAACTTTTCAGCAATTATTCCATGCAGATTTTAAAGCGGGAAGAAGAATTGAGCAAACTTTTTATTGGCACTGCGCGCATTGAATATCAACTGGCCCATCCGGATTTTGAAGAAGCCGTCAATTTATGCGTCTTTCAATACGTGGAAGATCTGCTTCTTGAAAACAAACCCGAAGAAGCGCTTTATCATTTATACATCCTCGAAACCCGGAATCTGGACAAAAGACTCATTGCAAAACTCAAAGCTCATTCCTGGCTTACCATTGTGCAAAAATCACTTTATCCGGTCTATCGAAAAACGGTTATTCTCAAACGACTTTACGATTCTCCCAGTTCTGTTTTTTATCTTGGAGTCTATCGTTTAAATTCCGGTAAGGCAGCTTCCATGGCTTTGGGATTGAGAATCATTACCGATCTGGCAAAAGACACCAGTAATCCGGAACTTGGTTTGATCCGGAATTATCTGATTGATCTGATCCGGAAAAGCAAGGAATTTGATCCGAACTCTTTTTACAAGCAAAGCTATTCTGAGGTTTTGATCACTAATTCTGCCAGCAGCAAAACACCGATCGACTCACCTTTTTACGCGTATGCATTAAGCGATCTGGTTTCTGATCCGGAATTCCTTAGTTTAATTACCGGGGCGACGCCCGTTTATCCGGAAACGGAAGAACCTCAAAGCATGCTGACGGTCGAATCGACTGCTTTTCTGTTTCACAAGAAGAAACTGAAAGAGAAAAAAACAGACGAAAAAACCCGTTTACTGGCCAATACCGTTGAAAACAATAGTATTTATCATGAAGTAAACATCAATTCCCTGATCTTTGACACAACGGATAAAACAGCGTTGACACAGCTTTACAACTTACGATACACTTTCAACACGCTTGACCGGCAAATTCGAAATCAAACCAATTACCAACGAACTGTTTTTCCTTTGAACTTCCGTCAAATGAAAGCACTTTCGACCAATGGAAACGAACGCTTATTGGGGCTCTTTCATTTTGAAAATCAATACAATCTGAATATCCAGGGTTATCACCTGACCGGATTGTTCATTGTTCCGCTTCCTTTTGTGCTGACCGACCTCGTACTTGGCGGAAACCATTGCCAGTTCATTTCGTTCATTATAGAAACACGAACCGGGAAAGTGCTCTTTGCCGAAAATTCGAAATACCGCGACCCTTTGACGAGACCATTTATCAAAAACAAGATTCAAAACTCATTTCAGACTATCTTTAAAACAAGTTCGGGCTTATGAGAATCTTTTTGATCTGTTTGTGCTTTGTTTCCCTTTTGGGTTATTCTCAATCGGGATATCTGAATCAGAAAAACCTGATCTCAATCGAACTTTTCGGAAACTCTCCGCTGATTCTCAACACCAAACTTCCTCAATACCGGTTTGAGAATGGAAAAATGGTGGAGAAAAAGGAATGGCTGAACGGAGGTGGAAGTATTTATTACATCCGCGTTTTAAGCAAAAAAATCGGTTTCGGGATTGAAGCAAACATCAAAAACTTACAGGTCATCGGCCCAAAGAATTTCAGCATTTCAAACAATGCCACAAACGTCGTTGTGACGGATACCACCTGGCTTCGTGCAAACCCCTTCAATGTCAATTGCTATACGTTTATGCCGAGACTGGAAGTCTACAATAAATTGGGAAACGGCCCCATCGGTCTTGCTCATGTGATTGGTCTGGGACTTTCCCTTTCAAAAGCAATCGACAAAACATATTATTACAGTTTGAACGAATTCGGAACTCAGAGCATTTATGAAAACTATTGGTCTGCGCCGGATAAGTTTTACCTCGAAAAGAAATGGCCGCTCATCAAATCGATCGTTGTCCAATACGGTGTTCAAATGCGTTATCCGCTCGGAAGCAGGTTCTCACTCAACTTCGGGATCAAATCGCTGATCAATATTGCGCTTCCAATCCGGGAAAAACGAATCAACACGAACGACAATGATCCGTATCGACTGGATAATTTGTTCTACAACCTGCGAAGGGAAAATGTTTTTTCTTTGAACCTAAATGCCGGATTGAGTTATCATTTTTAGGCTTCCTGTCGTTCTCGAACTAACTGAAATAAAACAAGTCTTAATCCAACACCTGTGATTTGAACCCGGACAAAAGGCTGTGAACCGTCATCAGATCAGTATGAATTTTGCTCAATGTCTGCCGGTATTGCGGGTCCAGAATTGCCTGATCGAAATCCATTGGAATGTTCAGCAAACCGTTTTCGATCTCATCAAGTTTTTCCATGATCTGAGCGTATGCATCCGGAGCGACTTCTTTGATAAAATCATTCAGGAAAAATTCTGTCTGCGAGATATACAGCGATCTCGGATCCAGAAACAAACGGATTGCTTCGACCTTCACGAACAACTCATTCAAGGTGAAATCTGAAAAACGACTCATTTCATATTGCTCCGATTGCGCATCCAAAGGTCTTTTAATGCAATTATCCGCCAAATCCGTTTTGATGTATTTCAGTAATCCCGTCATCATGCAATCAAAGACAGCAGTCGGTTCGGCCTTCATGAATTCATTTTTTAAATCTTCCTGATCCAGCAGTCCCAGAAAATCATTCCGAAGAGCCATGGACGCAAACAAAAAATACTGTCTTCTGCGCAGAAAGTCGTAATCACTCACCATTCTGTTTCCCGGAGCCCCATTGCTCAGATCTTCGCCATACAACAAGAATTCGAGCACGTGCATTCCGCATGAACGGTTATTCGTTCCCGTCACATTGTCCCAGCTCTTCACCGTCGATTCGGTAATGAACGGATAGTTTACCGCATCATTGATAATCCCGGCAGATGGATTTGCATTGACGTAATCCACATATTCCGGGTTGATCGGATACGATTCTATTCTTGAATAAACCGCTTCACCTGGAAGTGTAAACTGTCCGTTTCCGTAGAGATATGGCCCCAACAGCAAGTAAGATGACCTCAAATCGAAATAGGATGATTTGGCTGTCACAAAGTTGGTTTGGCTTGTCACTCCGTAAAAATTACTCGCCGCATTGTAGTAAGCCACAACCTTTGCATGATTTCGCTTAAAGATCTCACTTCTGGAAGTCAAGTAGGCATTTCTGATTTTCGACAATTGAATGGAATAATGAGAATCTTCCTCAAATGAACCTTTTTTACAAGACATCAGAGCAGCAATTACTATCCACAAAATTAATTTCAACGAATTCATGCAAATCTTTTTATCGTCGGAGTCATCTCATTCCCCACATAAATATACTGATACGCTTCACAATGACTTCCATTTGACCTCAAAATTTAAATTTTTCTTAAATCATGCGATTTTACTTTCAAACCCGAAACAATGTGTTATTTTTGGCGTTCTTGGTTTGAATAAAGTATAACAATACATGAAAAAACGACTCTTATTAGCCTTCGGGATTTTGTTCTCCATCAATTCAATCGCTCAATCGGGTGGTACAGTAATGGAAATTGACGGTAAAAAAGTGAGCAAATCCGAATTTTTACAGATCTACTTAAAGAACAATAACGATCCGAAATACGACAAACAATCGTTGGATGAATACATGGAATTGTTCAAAAAATTCAAGTTAAAAGTAGCTGAAGCAGAAGCCCTTGGATACGACACCATTCCAAAATTAAAAAAAGAACTTGCGGGTTATAGAAAACAGTTGTCTCAACCATATTTGATCGATTCGACTAAAAACAGTGCTTTGGTAAAACAAGCATACGAGCGGATGAAAAATGAAGTTCATGCGGCGCATATCCTTGTAAAAGTTTCAGAAAATGCTTCTCCGGAAGATACACTTGCAGCTTACAACCGAATCATGGCGTTGAAAAAACGCGTTGAAAACGGGGAAGATTTTGCTGCTGTTGCCAAAGGAAGAAATGGTTCTGACGATCCTTCTGCTGTAAGAAACGGCGGTGACTTAGGTTATTTCACGGCTTTCCAGATGGTTTATCAATTCGAAGAAGCTGCTTACAATACTCCTATTGGAAAAATTTCCAATCCTATCCGCACCAAATTCGGATACCACATTCTCAAAGTAATGGATTTGCGTCCGGCAAGAGGAACAATCAAAGTTGCGCATATCATGGTTGCTACCGGAAAAGATGCAAGTGTTGAAGAATTGGAGGCTGCACATAAAAAAGTAGAAGAAATCTACGGTAAATTGCAACAAGGCGAATCGTTTGAAAAATTGGCAAGCGAATTCTCCGATGATTCTCAAACAGCAGAAAGAGGTGGTGAATTGCAACTTTTCGGAACGGGAACAACGACGCGTATGGTTCCTGAATTTGAAGAAGCTGCTTTCGCATTAAAGGAAAACGGAGAAATCTCAAAACCGGTTCAAACGGCTTTCGGATACCACATTATCAAACGTCTGGACTTGACTCCGCTTCGTTCTTTTGATGAGTTGAAAAAAGAAATTCAAGGAAAAGTGAACAAAGATGAGCGTTCAATCATTACACAGCAATCGTTCATCGAGAAATTGAAAAAGAGCTACTCTTTTAAAGACAGCTACAGCAAAACAAGCAAGTGGTTTGTTCAAAATATCGACACAAACTATTTCAAAGGAACATGGACTGCAGATGGTTTAAAATCAAACAGCGCAATGTTTACCTTAGATGGGAAAGCTTTCACTCAAAAAGATTTTGCAGCTTATTTGCAGAAAAATTTCAGAAGTTTCAGAAGCATGGATTCCAAAACATTGGTTCAAAAGCAATACAGTGCTTGGCAGAACAGTGAAATCCTGGCTTACGAAGAAAGCAAATTAGATACTAAACATCCGGACTTCAAAGCATTGATGCAGGAATATCACGATGGAATTTTGTTGTATGAAATCATGTCCGACAAAGTTTGGAACAAGGCAATCAAAGATACTTCAGGTTTGAAAACATTCTTTGCAGATCACGGTTCAAACTATAAGTGGGGGAAACGTTACAATGCTTATGTATACGAATGTCTGAATGACGATATCGCGAAGAAAGTAGCTGGAATGCTGAAAAGCGATACCATTTCTTCCCGCACGGTAATCAACACGATCAACAAGGATTCTGAATTGAATCTAAGAGTTCGTACCGGGAAATTTGAAGTGGAATCAACTCCATATTTGAAAGGACACGACTTGAAGAAAGGTGTGAATCCGGTATATGTTGTTGACGGGAAATACTACATTGTGAAAGTGGATGAAATTCTGGAGCCAGGTGCAAAAACACTTGCAGAGGCAAAAGGAGCAGCAACTTCCGATTATCAGAATTACCTGGAGAAAGAGTGGCTGGCTGAAATTGCCAAAAAACATCCGATTGTCATTCACGAACAAGTTCTCTATAGTCTTGGAAAATAACTACAGAAAAGCCGGTTAAGTCCGGTTTTTCTTTTTTAAGAAAATTTTTAATTCTTAAAATAATGTAATTTGCCCGACGTTATAGATTGAATCTCAAAAAAGAACACGAAATTAGCGGTTCATTCGCTTGATAAATATAAACATGAAATACAGCATATTCCTTAGTTTACTTTTCACTTTGGCTTTAACAAAATCTTTTGCTCAACCGAAAATGATTGACAAAGTGATCGCTCAGGTGGGTGAAAACATTATTCTTTACTCTGAAATAGAAGGCCAGAAACAATCAATGAAGCAAAACGGAACAACAGCGGATGCTATTGATGAATGTGCACTTTTGGAACAGATGCTCTACAATTTCCTGTTGGTGAATCAAGCAGAACTGGATTCGATCCAAATCAGTAACGAACAGGTAGATGCTGAAATGGAAAACCGTCTTCGTATTTATGAAAATCAGATGAAGAATGTGAAGGATGAAAAAGGAAACCCGATTACACTCGAATCATTCTACGGTAAAACGAAAGCCCAGATCAAAGAGGAATTCAGAAGTACCATTAAGAAAAGAATGCAAGGACAAGAAGTTGAAAGAGGAATTACATCAGCAATCGATGTTTCTCCGCTTGAAGTTGAGAACTTTTTCAATTCCATTCCGAAAGACAGTTTACCTTTCATCAACTCGCAGCTTTCATTCCAGCAAATTGCTATTTTCCCTAAAATTACCAAAGCAGATAAAGAACTAGCTTTCAAGACCATTTCTGATTTAAGAAAACAGGTTGCATCCGGTAAAACAAGTTTCTGTTCGGCTGCCAGCATGTATTCGGAAGATCCGGGAAGTGCTAAAAACTGTGGTCGCTATGAAGCAACCAGAGGAATGATGGTGAAGGCTTTTGAAGCAACAGTATACAGTTTGAAAGTGGGAGAAGTCAGTGAAGTGTTTGAAACGGAATATGGCTTTCACTTCATGCAGTTGCTCGATCGTAAGGGAGATGATTACATTGTAAATCATATTCTGATTGCTCCGAAATTCAGTTTGGACAGTTTGGATGCATCAAGCAGACGAATGGACAAATGCTACGACGACCTGAAGCAGAACAAAATCATTTGGGAAGATGCAGTACGTATCTACTCAAACGATGTCAACACCAAAGAAAATAAAGGATACATCACGAATCCGATCACAGGAGAAATCAAATGGAGCGTTGAAGAAGTAAACCAGGTTGACCCGATGATGTTCCAATTAACGGACGGATTGGAATTAAATCAAGTTACTTCTCCTACTTTATACTTTGATTTTAACGAACGTAAAGAAGCAATCCGCATCGTTCGTGTTGCAGAAAGAACCAAACCTCACGTTGGTAATCTGGTTGATGATTACAATCTTTTCAGAATGATGGCCCTGGAAAACAAAAGACAAAAAGCGATTAAGGCCTGGACTAAAGCAAAAATATCCACAGCTTATGTCCGCATCGATGATTCTTTCAAAGATTGTCAGTTCGAAAATCAATGGATTCCAAAAGCACCTTAAAGAAAAAACTATAAAGCCATGTCAGACGTTGCTGCTATTGAACAACTAGTAAAAGACTATAAAGCACTTAAAAACGAAATTCATCAGGTCATTGTTGGCCAGGAAGAGGTTGTCGATCAAGTATTGATTTCCATTTTCTCAAGAGGTCATTGTCTTCTTGTAGGAGTTCCCGGATTAGCGAAAACATTGCTGGTAAACACCATTGCCGATACTTTGGGGCTTTCTTTTAATCGTGTGCAGTTTACACCCGATTTAATGCCTTCAGATATCATCGGATCTGAAATTTTGGATGAAAGCCGTCAGTTTAAATTTATCAAAGGGCCGCTTTTCAATAATATTATTCTTGCGGATGAGATCAACAGAACTCCTCCAAAAACACAATCAGCGCTGTTGGAAGCGATGCAGGAACGAAGAGTTACGGCTGCAGGCACCACTTACACGCTTCCTCACCCATTCTTCGTATTGGCAACTCAAAACCCGATCGAACAGGAAGGAACATATCCTTTGCCTGAAGCGCAATTGGACCGTTTTATGTTCAACATCTGGGTAGACTATCCTTCTTTTGTAGAAGAGATGGCGATCGTGAAGAGTACAACTTCAGATGTGAAGATCAAACTGAATCAAATTGTTTCAGGAGAGAAAATTGCCGAGTATCAGGAATTGATCCGACGCATTCCGGTTTCTGACAATGTATTGGAATTTGCAGTGAAACTGGTTGCAAAAACGCGTAAGGACAATCCGATGGCTCCACAGCTTACGAAAGACTTTATTTCGTGGGGAGCAGGACCAAGAGCTTCACAATACCTGATTGTAGGTGCGAAATGTCACGCTGCATTGCATGGTCGTTTTTCTCCGGACATTGATGACGTGAAAGCAGTTGCATTGCCGATTTTACGCCACCGTATCGTGCGGAATTACCGCGCAGAAGCAGAAGGCTATTCGAATGATAAGATCATTACAGAATTGATGAACAAATAAAAAATCAGCAGATAAAAAAGTAGGGGGCGGAAAATTTTCCGCCCCCTACTTTTTTGTAATCATTATACGTTTTTTATTATTGATTATACGTTGATCGTATAGGTATGTCCGTTGATTTCAATCGTAAAGGTTCCGTCACAAGTTCCTTGTCCGTAATCGATTTTACGCGTTGATTTACCAGTCGGAGTAATTTCCAGTGTTCCTTTGGTGATGTAAGCACATCCCACTTTCACATGCAGCGCATTGGTAATGTTTGCGTCATAACCGTCTCCGTTTACAACCTGAGCAGTTGCCGTTCCCGTGATATCGTATTCATCATCCCAGATCCACAATTGAGTGGTATATCCGTTGGTAAACGTTCTCACCTGATGCGAAACATACGTTGCAATTTCTCCTGAACTCAAAGTTACTACTCCATTTACATTCACATCGTAATAAGGTTGTCCGGAAGAATTCGGCCCCATGTTTTCAACGGTCATAAATCCTTCTACCTTATTGTCGTTCACATAATAATTCACCGGCGTATACTTGATGATTGTTCCCTGCGCATAATAAGATCCGTTGTAAGAAACAATCAGTTTTCCACGGCGTTGTTTTCCGTCATCACACGTACAGTTGTTGTTCCCCCAATCAATCGTCAAAGTATCCTGCGAACCAACCGTATCCAATGTAATGATCACATTACAATCCGCTTTTTCATACGCATTGTTTGATTCGTACTTTCCGTACTTGATAATGGGTTGTCCGATTCCATACACAAAAGTTCCGCCTTTGTACGCCTGATCAGACATGTTTGCCATTTCTGCAAAGGTACTTTCAACAATCGCATTGGTTTTGGGAGCGCTACTTTCATCATACTTCCATTTCTTACAGGAAGAAACCTGCGCTATCGTAGCTATAGCAAGGCTAAGAATCAAAAATTGTTTCATTTTGTTGTAGTTTTAGAGACACGAATATCGTTGATACTAAAGAACATACCAAACGTTTTTTTCGAAAATGAGTAAATATCACTTATAAGCTATTCGATGGTAAAAAGATACACATCGTGTCCAAAATATTTTTAAAAATCCGAGTCCGTTAAGGGTTTTATTCCGTTGTTCACATTTTAGTATTAATACTTTAGGTAAGTCATTCAAAAAATCTCTCAGGCATGACATATCTTTGTTTCATGAAAGATTTCAAATCTTTACAAGCCCTAATTGCACTCATGGATGATCCGGATGAGCAGATTTATGCGCATGTCAGAGATCGTTTGCTGGAATTCGGCCCCGATGCAGTTCAATTGCTTGAATCTTCCTGGGAAGAAAAAGATTATGGATTACTCTTTCAGTCTCGGATTGAAACACTGATTCACGAAATTCAATTTGAGGAATGCAAACGTCAGCTTGTTTCCTGGTATCACAGTTCTTCGAAGGATTTGCTACGAGGTGCGATCATCATTGCCAAGTATCAATATCCGGGTTTGGATCAGAAACACATCTATGAATTTATTGAACGTGTTCGGAGAGATTGCTGGCTGGAACTGAATCCGAATATGACGGCTTTTGAGTCCATCCGGATTATCAACAAAGTATTATTCGGTCAATACGGTTTTTCAGGAAACTCCAAGAATTACAATTCCCCGCTCAACTCTTTCATCAACACTGTGATCGAAACAAAAAAGGGAAATCCTTTGAGTTTGAGCATTCTCTACAGCATAGTAGCACAGGAATTGAAACTCCCGATTTACGGGGTGAATCTGCCCAATCATTTCGTTTTGGCATACATGGATAACAACGGCGTCAATCAATTTATTTCCAACGGAAACGAATACGGCGTACTTTTCTACATCAATGCTTTTTCCAAAGGAAGCATGCTTCAAAAGGATGATATCGTTCAGTTTTTGTCGAGCATTCAGGTTCCTCCGCAAGCTTCGCATTTTCAGCCTTGTTCCAACTCGGACATTATCCGCAGAATGCTGACCAATCTCCTTGCTTCTTTTCAGCAAGTCGGGAACCTGGAAAAGGTGAATGAATTGACGGAGTTGAGAAGCCTTTTGGATTAAAGTAAAATGGAAAATCAAAAAGAGAGTAACTGAATTGGTTCAATTTTATGAGAGGAGCAATATCTATATCACTTCTGTTACTATTGACCAGTTTTAATCTGAAAGCTCCGAACAATAAAGAAACAACCATGATTCCTGATTCCAAAGACCCGCTTGTAATAAGAACCTTTTTCAAAAACGATGCAGATTGGGTTTCCATATCCGCACGACTAAGTGCAAACTACGAAATGGGTTTCAAAGCATACGTTGATTTCCTCAGCGACAAAAAGTATGAAGGTCTCAATCCGGATTATCTGATTAAAAACGGACACGGAAAGTATAGACATGGTTTTGTCTTTTTAGCGGACAGCATCACATTTTCAGATCCTGAAAACACAGTACTATGCCTTGACTTATTCGACGAACCCGGAAAATCTTTTCGCGTAATACCATCTGAATTGTGGGCCGTTGAAAACAATTTATCTATTGCGAATATGGACTTCTACGAATTTTATGACAATTGCGACGAAAAAGGAGTTTTCAGAGGTTTTGAGTGAGAACCTAAAAGACTTTTCAATTCTCTCCCGATAGTTATTGGAATAAAATGATGAAACCGACAATCCCTATTTCAATCCTTCTCAATTCTACATTTTCCACTTTTAACTTTTCTAATTTTCCAATTCTCTTTCTTCGTATATTGCATTCGCTGAAAAGTAAGTCGGCAAACCCACAATTCAAGGATCTTTTGATAAAACAGATAACATGGCAAAATATACTTTATTACTCATGACACTTCTCGGAACAACTCCATTTACTCAGGCTCAGGAAGATAAATACCAATGGCTGGAAGAAGTTGACGGCAAAAAAGCGTTGGAATTCGTAGCTGCTCAGAATAAAGCTACTGTCGAAAAATTGAGCATGGAAAAGGACTATCAGTCCATTTACGAGAAAAGTTTAGAAATTTCCAATTCCTCCGACCGGATTGTATACCCGGGAATTCTGGGAAAATACGTTTATAATTTCTGGAAAGACAAAGACCACGAAAGAGGAATCTGGAGAAGATGTCTTCTATCCGATTACGCGAGTGGAAAAACGAATTGGGAAGTGTTACTTGACATTGACGAATTATCGAAAAAAGACAATATCAAATGGGTTTATAAAGGCGCAAGCGGCTTGTACCCTTCTTACAATCGCTTTTTGGTTCAGCTTTCAAACGGCGGCGGTGACGCGGTAGTCATTAAAGAATTTGATGTTGAGAAAAAGCAATTTATTGAAAACGGATTTCAAATCGAGGAAGCAAAAGGTGAAGCTACTTACATCGATGAAAACACGCTGTGCGTTTCAACCGATTTTGGCGAAGGTACGATGACGAGTTCCGGTTATCCGAGTCAGGTGAAAATCTGGAAACGCGGAACCTTGCTGAAAGATGCGCAATTAATTTACGAAGGACAACATTCAGATGTTGGTACCTGGGGCGGAACATTGAGAGACGGAGAAAAGGTTTACACTTTTATTTCCAGAGCACCAACGTTCTTTACTTCTCAAAAGATTATCTGGATCGACAACAAAATCGTGACTTTGGACATTCCGGAAGATTGCAACCTGAACGGACTTTTGAACGATCAATTACTCATTCAATTGAAATCTGATTGGACAGTCAATTCCAAAACATATAAAAACGGAGCACTTTTAAGTCTGAGCTTTACTCAATTATTAAAAGGAAACAAAAGCATTCAATTAATTGTTGAGCCGGACGAATTCTCCAGTATTTCCGAAGTTTCGACGACAAAAAACAAGGTACTTGTGAACCTCTTGACCAATGTCACGAGTCAATTGTATATTTACTCATTCGCAGATGGAAAATGGAGCAATCAGAAAGTAAAAGCTCCTGATTTCGGAACCATTTCACTGATCACCACCGATCAATTTTCCGACCAGTACTTTTTCCAATATGAAAACTTCATCACTCCGACTACTTTGTATGCTGCAGATGCCGGAAAAAACACCTTTACAGCAAGCAAATCGCTTCCTTCCTATTTCGACGCAAGCAAATACGAAGTAAAACAGTTCAAAGCGAGATCAAAAGACGGAACGATGGTTCCTTATTTCATGGTAGCTGCAAAAAATCTGAAAACGGACGGAAGCAATCCAACGCTGATTGTGGCTTACGGCGGATTTGAAGTTTCTTACCAGCCCTTCTACATGTCCAAATACGGAAATGCGTGGCTAGACAAAGGCGGAGTATTTGTGTTGGCGAACATTCGCGGCGGCGGGGAATTCGGTCCGAAATGGCACCAGGATGGAATCAAAGAAAAGCGCCAGAACGTATTTGATGACTTGTTTGCAGTTTCAGAAGACCTGATTGCGAAGAAAATAACTTCGCCAAAGCATTTGGGAGTAATGGGCGGAAGTAACGGCGGTTTGTTGGTCGGAGTAGCATTCACCCAAAGACCTGATTTATACAATGCAATCGTTTGTCAGGTTCCGCTTCTGGATATGCAGCGTTTCAACAAATTATTGGCCGGAGCAAGCTGGATGGGCGAATACGGAAATCCGGATATTCCGGAAGAATGGGCATACATTCAAAAATATTCTCCTTTCCAAAACCTGAAAACAGGAATGAAGTATCCGGAAGTATTCTTCACCACTTCTACCCGCGACGACCGTGTTCATCCGGGGCACGCACGAAAAATGGTTGCCAAAATGAATGATTTGGGCTACAAAACCTATTATTATGAAAATACAGAAGGCGGACATGCCGGTTCTTCTACCAATGAGCAAGGCGCAAAAGCCAATGCCATGATGTTTTCGTATTTGTTGATGAAGTTGAGGTAATCCTCATTCCTATAACAATTAAAAAATTAACCAAAGAATGAAACTTATCTAAATGACAAATCAAACTTTTTATCATTTTGACAGAAGAAACTCCATTACCATTAACTCACAAAAAATCTTCAGAAACGACAATAACAAACCAACTCGTTTTTACTTTGCTTTAGCTACTGATCCAAAAGCTAAAGCAGACTTTGGCAATGAACTTTTGTCAAAAGTCAGTGACTTTCCTTTTGACAATAACTTAAGTCTTGATTTTCTAGACAAACTTATTGCACGATTCAAAGAGAATGGAAATCAAATAGTTCAGAAAGTAATTTTTGAACTTCTATTCGAGGAAACAAGAAGAAAAACATTCGGCGATTTACCATCAAGAATGAAATCCCTTTTTGTAGTTGAAAGTATGGCAAGTTTAGAATACTGGAAGAAATCACTCCCGGGAGAAGGAATGGTCTACAAACTAACTCCAATTGAAATAACATCTAAACATGAAGCAGATTCAAAATGGTTCGAGTCTTGTTCTATAGATAATATTGAAACTGTTAAACAGTATGCTGAAAATTACTGGAATGGAGTTAAAAGTACAGATCCAAAAATTGAGTATTTGATAACGGGCAAGTTTAATTGCGAAAAACTATGAAAAAATCACTTTTTTTACTTTTAACCACCTGGGTTTTGGGGTTTGAATTCTGTTTATGAAACATTTCCTGCAATTATGAAAAACATCCTAAAATCATTCGGTATCGCATTAGTAATCATTTTAACAGCCTGCAATGAAAACAAAATAGAAGTTTCTGAAGGAAGATTTGGCATTCCGGAACCGGATAAAGATCTACGCATTAATTATGAAATAAAGAAATCACTATTCCTGATTTCTAAAGAGATTACAAGTTCTGATGATATTGAATCATGCAAAAACGGTGAAAAATTAATAAATAGTGGAGTCGGGATACTTTCCGGTTTGAAAAACAATTTCTCAGATTCAACTGAAACCAATGTTTTTTCGAAGATCAATGACCGAACATTAACAATAGGGGAAATAGCCATTATTATTGCACGTAAGATCAAACAAAAGCATTTCAAATAAAAACAACAGGAAACAAACCAAACATATTAGTATCACCCAATCAATGAACAAAATCCGAAACAATAAAACACTTTTAAAACGCCTTGAATCAACTTTGGAAGATTCTCAATTTGATTTAGATCAACTTTCAGAAGAACACTTTTTCAATTTTCAATTCGAAGATCATTATGGTTTTAAGAATCACCCGAATAAGGGGTTAATTCGTAAACGAATTGTTCAATTGTTATTTGAAATACATGACAAGTGGAAAGTAGAACTCGAAAAATTAAACACACCTTACTACTTAGCCATCTGGTTATGTGAACCACAAATTATCAGATCCGAAGTTGTTTGTGCTCTTGGTGAGAGAATTGAAATGTATTCAGATAATTGGTTCGATAACTCAGAAAAAAATCCCTCAATTATAAAGGAAGCATACGGAAAAAGTCAAGATCAATTCGATAGATTTCAATGGGAGAGAAAAAATTTGTATGATATTCATGAGTATATTGATTATAGCCGGCCCAAAGAAAAATACAAGGATCAAAAACAGTTTTATACAAACCTGAGATACTACAAACGAATAAAGGAAAATGCTACTAAAATAATTGATGAAAAGTATGGTAAAACCTATTACGAAAGAGTTGGAGACATTTGGGTGGGACGTTGTTTATAAAGACGAATGTTCAAATCAAAATCACCTGAGTTTCATCAAAAATCTATCGGAATTCTTGTGCCACCCTTCTCGGTCTCCCCTCAAGGGGAGAATGCGGGCGATATATCGTCACACATTATAACAACAAAACATGAAAAACTTACTCTTATTCCCTTTTATTCTTTTAACTACCTGGACATTCGGGCAAAAGCCAACTTTCAACATCAAGTATTCCGAGCAGTTGGCCGTTTTTGTTTTTTTAGAACATCTTTCCGGAAACTACCCTGAAAATGAATTCAAAACGGAATTTCAGCATTCAAGCTATTACACAGAGAAATACAAAAATATCATCTCGACGTTTGATCAATTAACGCTTGACTATAATTATCGGTTTGAAGAATTTCCTTACGGATCAAAAAAGAGTATGCAAACGCAGGATCTTTTGAAAAAGAACCTGATTGAAACGAAAAACCTGAGTGATTTCAAGCTTCGTACGATCGGCTTTATTCCTGGTAAAACACTGAATGATTTAACGGAATGTATTTCTGCCTTTACACCGATTTACAATGAATTGATTTACAACCCAAATAAGGAAAAGTTTGAAAAACAGTTGGTCGATATTACAGCATATTCCGCTGAACACCATATAGAAAACTACTTTGAGATTGGACTTTTATTCTACAATTCAAGCTGGGACAATTCCATTCCCTTCGAAATCGCTTTTTATCCCTTGCCCAACTCTCAAGGGTTTACAGCACAAGCATTTTGCAACAATTTTATCAGCGCTGTACAAACCGACTTAGGATCGTACAAAGATTTATTCAGCGTCATGCTGCACGAAACCTATCACATCATCTATGATGAACAATCGCTTGAGATAAAAAAAGCAATTGACACCTATTTCAAAGAAAACAAATCAACGTGTAGCAATTATGCCTATCAATTGATGAATGAAGTTTTGGCGACCGCGCTGGGAAACGGTTATGTGTATGAAAAACTGGACGGGAAAATTGAGGTCGGAGATTGGTACAATAAAAAATACATTAATCTGATGGCGAAGCAGATTTACCCTTTAATCACAGCATATATTGATCAAAAGAAACCCATCGATAAAAATTTCATTGACACTTATATCCAACTGTATGAAACAAACTTTCCGAACTGGATCAATGAGCTTGATAACATCATGACTTACCGATATGTGCTTACTGAAAACAAAGCGGATCTGGATGTGATAAAACGGCTATTTCGCTATCGTTCCAGAGAAGAATATGAAGACCAAATTACGGAAAGCACTATTGATAAAATGCAGGAAACACCATTAACGAAGGTGGTCATCATTTCGAAAAACAGTGCGGAAAAACTAAAACTATTGAAAAGTAAGTTCAACGAATTAAAAAATTGGAAAATCAATCCGGACAAGGAATTTGCAGTCAAATTTCTTTTAGCTGATAAAAGTCAATTGATTGTATTGAATCAAAAAACATCAACCATTGAAACGCTTATCAAATCGATAAAATAAAAAACACATCGCTCAATAACACCGTTTTTGGGTTTGAACTTTATTTGTGAAACATTTCCTGCAATTATGAAAAACATCCTAAAATCATTCGGTATCGCATTAGTAATAGTTTTAACCGCCTGTAATGAAAATAAAATAGAAGTTTCTGAAGGGAGATTTGGCCTTCCGGAACCCGATAAAGCTCTGCGTATTAACTATGAAATAAGAGAATCGCTGTTTCTGATTCCTAAAGAAATTACAAATTCTGATGATATTGAATCATGTGAAAACGGTGAAAAATTAATCAATAGCGGGATAGAGATACTTCCCGGTTTGCAAAACCATTTCTCAGATTCAACCGAAACCAAGGTTTTTTCTAAAATCAATGACCGAACCTTAACAATAGGGGAAATAGCCATTATTATCGCAAGTAAGATCAAACCCATACCTATCGCCAGAGTTGTAGGAATTCAACAATGTATTCCTCCATTTAAATCGGATATTGAACATTATTTTTGGAAAATTAAACTGAATCCAAGCAATTTTATTGAAAAATACAATGAATGGATTAGAGATGAATACAAATCAAATTAACTGTAATGCAGAAATGGCTACATTTGAAACAGAACCAGCAACATAAAACCTCATGAAAAACACCTTCTTCCTTTTTTCGACAATCATCTTCCTCTCCAATTTTGCTGTTGCTCAATCCTTCAGTGAATCAGGAAAGGTGCTTGCCTCAGATGCCGCAACAGGAGCTAACTTCGGGTACAGCGTTGGCGTTTCCGGTCAATTTTCGATTGTGGGTTCACCTGAAAAAAATGGAACCGGAACATCTTCGGGTGCGGCTTATGTTTACAAACAAAATGGTTTCAATTGGTCACAAGTTCAGAAACTTACAGCCTCAGATGCCGTTACTAATGGCAAATTCGGGCATTCCGTTGCAATAGAAGGCACCCGATTGGTTATCGGAGCTTTCGGAGACAACAATTACAAAGGTGCCGCTTACATTTTTGAATACAATGGGACACAATGGGTTCAAAAACAGAAATTGATCCCGTTTGATGGCGTTGCTGCCGATTTTTATGGTTATTCGGTCTCTATTTCAGGTGATCGTATTGTTGTCGGAGCCAGATATGATGATGACAATGGTAATTCTTCGGGTTCGGCATATGTCTACAAATACAATGGTACGAATTGGGCACTTGATCAGAAACTGATTGCTTCAGATGGAGCCGCAAATGACGATTTCGGAGTTTCGGTATCGATTTCAGGAGATCACATTGTTGTGGGTGCTTATGCCGATGACGATCATGGTGCCGAATCCGGTTCTATATACGTTTTTACTTCTAACGGTTCAACCTGGAGTGAAACACAAAAAATCAGTGCTTCAGATGCATCTGCAGGTGATTATTTCGGTTTTTCCACAGCGATTTCCGGGAGTAAAATAGTCGTTGGTGCTTCTGAAGAAAGTACCCATGGTGCCTCTTCCGGTGCTGTGTATCTGTTCTCATTGAGTGGATCTACCTGGACTGAAGCTCAAAAACTAACAGCATCTGATGAAGCAGCCGGTGATCAATTCGGGTATTCCGTATCCATTTCCGGAAACATGTTGATTGCCGGAGCATTCGGAAACTCGGATGCCGGAGCAGAATCCGGAGCAGCATACATCTTTCGTTTCAATGGAACGAATTGGTCGGAAACAGATAAATTGACTGCCTCAGACAAAGATACGAACGACCGTTTCGGATATTCGGTTTGCATGAATTCCAATCTAGCCATTGTCGGAGCATACCAGAATTCAGATAACGGAACCAATTCCGGTTCTGCTTATTTATTCGATGACCCGACTGCAGGTTTGGATGATCTTACCGGTTCCGGAAATGATCTCAAAATTTATCCGAATCCATCCAACGGGTATTTTCAAATTGATCTTGCTGATTATTCCGCAGAATCTATGGAAATTCTTAATTCCATGGGACAAGTAGTTCCTTTTACAAAAACGGAGTTTGGCAATCACAGTACAATTACGATGAATGCAGAATCAGGAGTTTATCTGCTTAAAATCAGTTTCAAAAATGAGTTGATTACGAAGCGGGTAATTGTTCGGAGTAATTAAGAAAAGTATTGCTAAAACTGTATGGATTTATTCGTTAAAGATAATTCTGCCACCCCTCAAGGGGAGAAGCCAAAATGCAAAACTTTTCAATTTTGCATTTTACCTTTTCAATTACTCTTAATTCGTATCAAACCCAACTTCCAGCTGCATTTCTTTCATCTCGGAAAGCATTCGTGCAGACGGATTGATTCTCAAACGTTTTGAAGGCATACTTACCGTCAGATTGTCCAAATGATCGATTACAGTGAATTTCACGGAGCAGTTTCCTCCTTCTTCGCTTTCCTTGAACATCGATTCCAGCTTATTCAGCATCATTTGATCCAACAATTTGATCGGAACGGTGATGTTGATCGTAGCCGTTTTCGTCCCCATCATATCCTGCAATTGCTCGATTGAGTTAATGCTGAATTCGATCGGTTTCATTTTCGTGATCTTATCCGGATACGGTCCTTCCTGAACTCTTCCCCGAATGGCAACAAACAAATCCTTCGTCAGCAAATGTTTAAACTTCAGGTAAGTATCTCCGAAAATGTATTGTTTGTGCGAATTGGTATAATCTTCGATCAGAATCAAGCCGAAAGGTTTTCCGGTTTTTGTGGTCAAATGCTGTGCATCGGTGATAATTGCCGGAATGGTAAAATCGCGCCCGAGGTGATGTTTCACATTGGATAGTAACTCTACATTTCCATTGCAAAACGCTTCAATTTCCACTCTGAAATCATCCAAAGGATGTCCGGAAATAAAGATTCCTACTACCTCTCTTTCACGATTCAATTTGTACAACAAACTCCATTCTTCCGAATTCGGAATAGTCGGTTCAGGCATTTTGACATCGGCAGATTCTCCGAACATGGAAACCTGAGCAGAATTTTCGTTATCCTGCAGGCTGTTTCCGTATTTCAAAGCATTTTCAATGAAGGTCTTTCCTCCCGCATCCAATGCAAAATACTGTGCTCTGTGCGCTCCTCTGAAAGAATCAAAACAACCGGCATATGCCATGCTTTCAAGCGCTTTTTTGTTCACCAAACGCAGATTCAGGCGTTTCGTCATGTCGAAGATCGAAGTGAAAAATCCATTCACGCGCTCTTCAATGATATTTTCAACCGGTCCGCTTCCCAAACCTTTGATTCCTCCCAAACCAAAACGGACTGCTCCCGCCTGATTCACTGTAAATTCATAGGAAGATTCGTTCACATCCGGTCCCAATACTTCAATTCCCATTCGGCGGCACTCTTCCATGAAGAAACTTACCTGTGTAATATCGTTCAGGTTATTGGAAAGTACCGCAGCCATAAATTCAGCCGGATAATTTGCTTTCAGATAAGCCGTTTGGTAGGCAATCCAGGCATAACAAGTGGAATGCGATTTGTTGAAGGCATAGGACGCAAATGCTTCCCAGTCTTTCCACACTTTTTCCAAAACCACCGGATCATGCCCTCTTTGCTGACCTTGTTCAACGAACTGAGGTTTCATTTTATCCAGAATGTAACGCTGCTTTTTACCCATTGCTTTACGCAAAACGTCGGCATCACCTTTGGAAAAGCCCGCCAATTTCTGGGACAAAAGCATTACCTGCTCCTGGTAAACTGTAATTCCGTATGTTTCTTTCAGATACTCTTCACAAGCATCCAAATCGTATTTAATTTCTTGTTCCCCGTTCTTTCTTTTAATGAAATCAGGAATGTATTCCAGAGGCCCCGGGCGATACAAGGCATTCATCGCAATCAGATCGGCAAATACCGACGGGCGCAATTCACGCATGTATTTTTGCATTCCGGGACTTTCGTACTGGAAGATCCCGACCGTTTCACCGCGCTGGAATAACTCGTAAGTCTTTTCGTCATCAATCGGGAAAGTATCCGGATCCAGATCGATATCGTGGCGCTTTTTTACGTTTTTGACCGCATCCTTGATCAAGGTCAGCGTTTTCAGACCCAGGAAGTCCATTTTCAGCAAACCGGCTTCTTCCGCAACCGAGTTATCGAACTGTGTACACCACATTCCCGTATCCTTCGCCAGAGCAACCGGAACGAAATTCGTGATATCATCCGGTGTAATGATAACTCCACAGGCGTGAATCCCCGTATTCCGAACGGAACCTTCAATACGCTGTGCCTGACGCAAAACCTGGGCACGCATGTCTGTTCCACGAGCAAGCGAACGCAATTCCTGCACATTTGCCAAGTCCAAAGGGCTATTCGCCAGTTTTTCTGCCAATTTGGGTTCTTCCCAATTGAAAATCGCATCCAACGAAAAGTTATCCGGAATCAATTTGGCAAGTCCGTTTGTTTCCATCAAAGGAAGATCCAATACACGTCCCGCATCACGGATAGACGACTTTGCAGCCATCGTACCATACGTAATGATTTGCGCCACCTGATTGGCCCCGTATTTCGCAATTACCCAATCAATTACCCGACCACGACCTTCATCGTCGAAATCGATATCGATATCGGGCATGGAAACACGATCCGGATTCAGGAAACGCTCAAATAGCAAATCGTAAGCAATCGGATCGACATTCGTAATTCCGGTACAATATGCAACTGCAGAACCTGCAGCAGATCCACGTCCCGGACCAACGGAAACTCCCATGTCGCGGGCAGCCTGACAAAAATCCTGTACGATCAGGAAGTATCCCGGATATCCCGTCTTCTCAACCGTCGCCAATTCGAAATCCAAACGATCGCGAATTTCTTCTGTAATTTCAGGATAACGTTTCGCTGCTCCCTCGTATGTTAAATGTCTTAAATAAGCATTTTCACCTCTTTTTCCACCATCAACCTCATCCTCCGGGAATTTGAATTCTTCCGGAATTTCGAAGGCAGGAAGCAATACTTCCCGTGCCAGCGCATACGGTTCGATTTTGCCTAAAATTTCGGCTACGCTTTCAATTGCTTCCGGTAAATCCAGAAACAACTCTTTCATTTCATCGGCAGATTTGAAGTAGTATTCTTCGTTCTCCAATCCGAAACGGAAATTTCTTCCTTTTCCTTTTGGAGTTGTCACCTGCTCTCCGTCCCTTACACACAACAAAATATCATGCGTATTTGCATCTTCTCTTGTTCCGTAAAAGGTATTATTTGTAGCTACAACTTTTACTTCGTGCTTTTGAGCCAGTTTGATCAATGAAGAATTAACACGGTTTTCATCTTCTTGTCCGTGCCGCATGATTTCCACATACAAATCATCTTTGAAGATATTTTTCCACCAAATGAGTGCTTCTTCGGCCTGTTTTTCACCGACATTCAATAGCAAACTCGGCACTTCTCCGCTCAAACCTCCGGTAAGAACGATCAGATCTTCGTGGTATTCTTCTACTGCCGTTTTATCAATACGGGGAACGTAGTACATTCCTTCCGTATGCGCCATTGACGCCAGTTTGATCAGGTTGTGATATCCTCTTTTATTTTTGGCAAGAAACACAACCAGTGAACCGTTGTCTTTAACGCTTTTGTCCTTCCGGTCGCGGCAAACATACATCTCACAACCGATGATCGGCAATAAGGGTTCTCTGTTGTAAACCTGACCGTTTTCCTCAGCTTGTTGTCTTTCTGCTTCTATTTCCTTGTTGATTCCCGCAATTGCTTTCTCAAAATGGAAAGCAGCCATCATGTTTCCGATGTCCGTCAGGGCAACAGCCGGCATATTGTGTTTCACCGCTTGTTTGATCAATCCTTTCACATCCATTGTGGACTGAAGAATCGTAAACTGTGTGTGATTGTGCAAATGAACAAACGGAAGGTCTTTCAGTCGCTCTCTTGCTTCCGTAACGTCAATCGAAACGGAATCATCACTCGTCTGCTTTTTGAGTTTCGCACTTTCTTCTTTTAAGTTGAGGTGCGTCAGACCAATTGGTTGAATGTAATCCGGATTCGCAATTTTAAAGCGATCGAAATACTCTAATTCAACCTTTAATTCTTCTTTCGTGAAAACTTCTCTGCGGACCAATTCGAAGAAACAACGCGTAGTTGCCTCCACATCGGCAGTTGCATTATGCGCTTCCCCGAAAGGAACGTTGAACAAGTAGCTGTGTAATTCCGTTAGTGTCGGCAGCTTGAATTTTCCTCCACGTCCACCGGGAATCTTACACAATTCGGCTGTTACTTCCGTACAGGTATCCAATACCGGAAGATCGTGCATCGTTGTTTCAATCTTCGTACGCAGGAATTCGGCCCCCATGATGTTGAGGTCGAAACCGATATTCTGCCCCACCACAAACTTTGCTTTCCGCAAGGCTTCGTTAAATTCTGCGATAACGTCTTCCAGAGCTTCTCCCTGCTCCAAAGCAAGTTCTGTAGAAATTCCGTGAATCCGTTCCGCATCATAGGGAATATCGAAGCCGTCAGGGCGAATGAGGAAATCTTTTGCCTCGAGCACATTCCCCAATTCATCATGTAATTGCCAGGCAATCTGAATGGCTCTCGGCCAGTTATCCAGATCCGTCAATGGAGCATTCCAATCACGTGGTAAACCTGTTGTTTCGGTATCGAAAATCAAAAACATGTGAGTACTTTTTGGGGACAATAAAGATAGTGAAAAGAAAGGGATGAATAAAAACAAGAAAGCACCTTGTTAATAACTCATCCCTATTCTTTGAAAGTTTTTATCCGTAAAGCAAAAATTGCAATTTTCCTTCTTTCGAAATTGGTCAAAATGCCAATTCGCAATATTACGAATCCATGCATTTTTTCACGCTTTTTTGACCGTTTTAACGTCTAATTTGTCAAGGTCGATGTTGTTTCTACAGCAGGTAAAACCTTCCCTTTGATGAACAAATTTTTCGACGGTTCATTTGCCGCATTTGAAAGGACGAGAAAACTTTTATTGATCGGCCCGACTCTGTTGGAATCATACTTCACTTGTATCGAAGCCGTTTTTCCGGGAAGCACAGGTTCTTTCGGCCAGTCTGCAACCGTGCAGGAGCACGGAGCTTTCACCTGCTGAATCAACAAGGGTTCATTTCCTGTGTTTTTAAACTCAAATGTGTAAGTGGTGTTTCCATGAATTGGAACTTCCCCGAAATTGTGCGAGTCTTTTTCAAAAGAAATCTGAGCTCCGGCTGTTACTTCCTGAGCGAGTAATTGTTGTTTGAATCCCAGAATCAAACAGCACGTCATTGTGATTTTAAGAATGATTGTTTTCATGTGTAGAAATTTAAATATTGAAGCAATCTACACAATCAAAACCGAGTAAAACCAAGGATTAACAAGACCTTAACTCAAGTCTTAAATAGCTGTTAAAAGTGGTTTTAAGAGGCAACCAATCAATCTTACCCCTACTTTTTTCCAAGACAAAAAAAGCAGGCAAAAATGCCTTTACCCCAATTGCAACCTATAAGCAGCTTCCCGGTCCGCGGTAACAAATCAGTTAACCTGAATATTATCAATTACGAAAGAAGATTCCATTAATTCACTCACCCTCCGGGACTACAAAGACTTTGATCCGGAGTTTTTCAGTTCCTTTTTTCGTGTTTGTCAAAAGCAAAATAGCCCGATCCTGCTCATAGTATTTACCCTTTGTTTCGAAAGTAACCTGAATCACCGCTGTTTGTCCGGGTGGAATCGGATCTTTCGGAAGCACAGCTTTTGTGCACGGGCATGAAACTTTGTAATCGGAGATAATCAGTGGAGCATCGCCTGTATTGGTAATCACAAAATCATGTGAAATAACCGGACCTTCCTTGGTTTCAGGAAAGGTAAACACTCCTTTATCAACAGAAAATTCCGCTTTCTGACCAATGCAAAAAGCGGAATTCAATATGAGAAATGCGATCGTTAAAAAGCGCATCTTTGTTTATTTTTTAGTGTGCAGATGGAGCACCACCGTCGTTAACAGGACTTGTTCCTTCCGGTTGAGGAGCTACGTTTCCTTTGATACGGATAACTTTTGTAGGCTCATTTACCGCATTCGAAGTAATCGTTACGTTTTTGTTGATTGCTCCTGAACGTTTTGTATCATACTTCACAGTAATAACACCTTTTGCTCCCGGTGCAATTGGCTCTTTCGGCCATTCAGGAACTGTACAACCACAAGATCCTTTTGCATTCGAAATAATCAAAGGAGCGTTTCCTGTATTTGTAAAAGAAAACGTACAAGTACCGTTTGCTCCGTATTTGATATTTCCGTAATCGTGCGTTTCTTTCGCGAATTCGATTTTAGCTCCGTTTTGTACTTCTTGAGCAATCGCAGTGTTTGCGCCGATCACAGCTACGAAAGCCAACATCATTGTAAATAATACTTTTTTCATTTTGTTTCTTTTAGTTGTTGTAAATATAGATTATAAAGTTTTGCCTTTTGGTTTCTTTAACACATAGTTAACGAAAATCATACCAAAATACTAATTTGCTTTTGAAACGTATTCATCAAAGGTCAAATCCACGTACTTTAAACGATTTTCGATCTGTTTTCGTTGCTCCGCGTCCATTTTCGGATTTTCTTTCAGAAGCATTTCGTAGTAGTATTTCACTTTCGTTTTTTGTCGTGGGATCACAAACACATCGTATGCTCCTGCCAGACTTTCCAGAACCATGGCTCTGTTTTTATAAGTCGGATACGTCGCAATCAACGAATCCGCCAAAATCACCGAACGCTGATGCAAACCAACGGAAGCAAAGATAATGTGCGCTTTATCCAAATAACGCGGCGCTTCATCAGTTTTAGGGAACCGGTGATAAACACTCAGACATTTCTCCGCATACGTCACTGCAACCTGCTGATCAAACTCAAGTTTACCTGAAGCCGAAACTGATTTCAAAGAATCTTCGAAAGCTTTAATTTCTTTTACCGCTTCCTCCAAAGTCTGCTTTCCGCCACTTTTTTGACCTTCCTTTGCGCCTTCCCCTTTTGAAGAGCATCCCAGCGCAAAAAGCGCCACTCCGATTAGAAATAAGAACTTCATTATTTTCCTTTTTTAAATGACGGGAATTTCATTTTGTAAGCAACCGAAATCAAGCCCTGAGAAATATTCTGAAGTCTTTTAGCCAGCAATCTTCTTTTCAAAACAGAAAGGTGATCTGTGAATAAAACTCCTTCAACATGATCGTATTCGTGCTGAATAATCCGTGCTTTGTAACCGTCAAACCACTCATCGTGGAATTGCCAGTTTTCATCGTAATAAGTCATTCGGATTTTTTCTTTTCGGTAAACTTCTTCGCGAATCTTCGGAATACTCAAACAGCCTTCGTGAAAACCCCAGGCTTCACCGGCTTCTTCTTCTATAATCGGATTGATAAAAACGCGTTTAAATCCATCCATTCCTTCCGCCATCGGATCTTCCTCTTCATCATCATCTGTTTCTGCAAACGGACTTCCGTCTACCACAAACAAACGAATGGAGCGATTAATCTGAGGAGCCGCCAAACCTACTCCGGATGCTTCATACATCGTTTCAAACATATCTTCAATGAGTTTATTCAACTCCGGATAATCCTGATCGATTTCGACAGCTTCTTTTTTTAGTACCGGATCACCGTATGCAACAATTGGCAATATCATTTTTATTCTTTTTAATATCATTCATAGAATTCAGGAATCACCTAAATTCTCATTAAAACATTTTTACAAAGTTAGAAAATTGATGCATTCAAAATACTTTTCCTTATTTCATGCGGGTTTGAAGGTAGTCTTGCAGGATAATTGTTGCACTAACCGTATCGATAAGACCTTTTTGCTCACGATCCTTTTTCTTCAAGCCGCTTTGAGCAATTGCTGCAGAAGCCATTTTTGAAGTGAACCGCTCATCCAACAAACTCACCAATAATCCGGGAAAGTTTTTTTGAACCGCTTCTTTCAATAGACGTACATTTTGGGTAATGTGTGAGTCGGAAGCATCCAATCTTTTGGGCTCGCCAATAACAATTTCCGTAACCTTCTCTTTTTCAACGAGTGTCTTCAACTCATCCATCAGGAGTTTACTGTCGATCGTTTTCAATCCGAAGGCAAACATCTGAAGTTCATCCGAAAGTGCCAGACCGGTTCTTTTTAAACCAAAATCGATTGCGAGAATTTTAGACAAGGGAAACTATTTTAAAAATCAGACACAAAAGTAAGTCAAAAAAACGGTCTAGGGTTATAAACCCTAGAAGGGGCATTTCTATGAAAATTGTATCTTGATGCGCGCGTGAACCTCCTTCCTTATACATTGAAAAGCTATTGCTTTTTCTACTACTTTTGACAAAAATCAAAACATATGCGTTCCATTATTGAAGCTGCCTGGGAAAATCGGGCATTATTAGATCAGGCAGAAACCCGCCAGGCAATTGAACATGTAATTGAGGATATCGACAAAGGAAGATTGCGTGTTGCAGAACCGAAAGAAGATGGCTCATGGCAAGTGAACGAATGGGTGAAGAAAGCTGTTGTAATGTATTTTCCTATTCGTAAAATGGAAACCATTGAAGTTGGTCCGTTTGAGTTTCACGATAAAATGGCTTTGAAGAAAAATTACGCTGAATTAGGAGTTCGCGTTGTTCCTCATGCAATTGCCCGCTATGGTGCTTTTGTTGCTCCGGGTGTCATTATGATGCCTTCTTATGTAAATATCGGTGCTTATGTAGATTCAGGAACGATGGTAGACACCTGGGCAACAGTTGGTTCCTGTGCTCAAATCGGGAAGAATGTGCATTTGAGCGGCGGTGTCGGAATCGGTGGTGTATTGGAACCTTTGCAAGCAGCTCCTGTCATTATTGAAGACGATGCGTTCATCGGTTCACGCTGTATTGTAGTAGAAGGTGTTCGTGTAGGAAAAGAAGCTGTTTTGGGAGCGAATGTTTGTTTGACGATGTCGACAAAAATTATTGATGTAACCGGAGCAGAACCAATCGAATTGAAAGGATACGTTCCGGAACGTTCAGTTGTTATTCCGGGATCATATACCAAATCATTCCCTGCAGGAGATTTCCAGGTTCCTTGTGCTTTGATTATCGGAAAACGCAAGGCATCAACCGATTTAAAAACATCTTTGAACGACGCGTTGAGAGAACATAACGTTGCAGTATAAAAGACATTGCGAATTACTTATAAAACAAAAATGACGAGATGCATCTCGTCATTTTTGTTTATTATCGTTCCATTATTTATCAAGGTTTTTCCTCTTCCACTTTTTTTCGCTCTTCTTCCAGCTTCTTTTTTTCCTCCTCCAATTTTCGTTTTTCCAACTCCAACTGCTCCTGCTCCAGTTTTAATTTTTCTTTTTCCAGTTTCAACCGTTCCTCTTCGAGCTTTTGCTTTTCGGATTCTTCTTTTGATTTGAGTTCACCCGTCTTCTTTTCCAGATCTTCTTGTTTTCGCTTCGCATCTTCTGCTCTTTTTCTCAGATTATCTCCCTCCGGACTCAATTCTTCTACTCCGGGTATTTTAGGCAGTTTAAATCCAAATCGGGAAGAAACTCCGGTGGAAATAAGTGGCCCACCGATTCCGATTTCAAAATTCATTCCGACAAACTTGGAAAAATAGTATCGGAATCCCCAGCAGGTTCTCATCGAAATCGGAATGGTAGGAAATCCATCCCAGAAACCACTTTTGTCATCTGTTTTCACTCCGTTAACGAATGTGCTTCTATACTTCGCATTGCTTCCGATTCCGATCCCTCCATACATATCCAATCGTTTGTTTTTGACCGGAAAATGGAAATTAAAACGAGCCTGGATACGCACTCTGCTCATTTTTCGCTCATACGAATTGGTATAGGAAATTCCATCAACAATCGAATCCAGACGATCATATGTTACACTGCTTCCACTGTAAATCGCATCTACCCCGATCCCAAACCAATTGTTCAGGAAAAACTCCGTCCGCAAACCTGTCGGACCTGAGCCACGACTGTCAATATTCGAAATATTGTCATCATCCTTCACAGCTCCAAGGATTGAACTTTTTAAACCCGGAAATAAACTCGTGTAATTCGGAACTCCATAATATGGATCATTCACCATGTTCCACTTAGTATTCGCTTGTCCTGATGCATTAAATACCAGCATAACGGACATAATACTCCCCGCAAGTGCAGCAGCTCTCTTCATAAATTGTAGCGTTTTTGGTTTTTATTACCACATAAAACAAAACCTTCTCTTTTTCAAAAGAAGGTTGATTTACGCGTTTTAGTTTTCACGGAAACGAAATTAAAAGATTAGTCAAACTACAATTCGGACGTGAGTAACTGAATTCGTAAAATACTTGTTTCAGTTAGTTTTTGACTGCATTCCTTATGCTTGCATATTCAAATGCACTAAAACCAAAAAAGGGGACACGATACATCGCGTCCCCTTTTGGTTTTTCCCTTCTTTATTTTACAAAAGAATTTCTCTTAGTTATTTTGCAGCTTGATGAGATTTAATGCAGATCCTGCTTTAAACCACTCAATCTGTTGATCATTATAAGTATGATTCAATTTGATGTTTTCTTTCGAACCATCTGCATGAACGATTTCCAAAGTCAACTGTTTTCCCGGAGCGAAATCAACCAAATCAATGAAGTTGAAAGTATCGTCTTCTTTGATCTTATCATAATCTGCTTCGTTAGAGAAAGTCAATCCCAACATTCCTTGTTTCTTCAGGTTTGTTTCGTGGATACGCGCAAATGATTTCACGATCACCGCACGAACTCCCAAATGACGCGGCTCCATTGCAGCATGCTCACGGGAAGAACCTTCACCGTAGTTTTGATCTCCGACAACAATTGACGGAATTCCGGCTGCTTTGTATGCACGCTGCACTGCAGGCACTTCACCTATTGAACCTGTCAATTGATTCATGACTTCATTTGCTTTCCCATTATAGGCATTTTCAGCACCGATCAACATATTATTCGAAATGTTGTCTAAGTGACCACGGTAACGCAGCCACGGACCAGCCATTGAAATGTGGTCGGTAGTACATTTTCCTTTTGCCTTGATCAACAATTTCGCACCTGTAATGTTGTTTCCGTCCCATGCAGGGAAAGATTCCAACAACTGCAAGCGTGTAGAATCAGGCTTAACGATTACCTGAACACCTGAACCGTCTTCAGCCGGAGCCTGATATCCCGGATCTTCCACATCAAATCCTTTTGTAGGAAGCTCATCACCATGAGGAGGTAACAATTTCACTTGTTCTCCTTTATCATTCGTCAGCGTATCTGTTAACGGATTGAATCCTAAATCTCCGGAGATTGCCAAAGCAGCAACCATTTCGGGAGAAGTTACGAATGCATGTGTATTGGGATTACCATCTGCTCGTTTGGAGAAATTCCGGTTGAATGAATGGATGATCGTATTTTTTTCCTGCTTGTCAGCTCCTTCACGATCCCATTGTCCAATACAAGGCCCGCAAGCATTGGTGAACACTTTCGTTCCCATTTTCTCGAAAGTTGCAATGATTCCGTCACGTTCAATCGTGTAGCGAACCTGCTCAGATCCCGGATTGATTCCGAATTCTGCTTTTGGAGTGATTCCGTGTTTCACAGCCTGCTCAACAATAGAAGCTGCACGCGACATATCTTCATAAGAGGAGTTTGTACAAGATCCGATCAGACCCCACTCTATTTTCATCGGCCATCCGTTGCTCATTGCTTCCGCTTTCATTTTTGAAACCGGTGTTCCGCGATCCGGAGTAAATGGTCCGTTGATATGTGGTTCCAAAGTATTTAAATCGATTTCGATCAACTCGTCAAAATACTTTTCCGGATTTGCATATACTTCTGCATCACCTGTTAAATGCTCTGCAATCGTATCAGCCAAAGCAACTACTTCTGCCCGGCCCGTTGCCGTTAAGTAGCGGCGCATGGAATCGTCATAACCGAACGTTGAAGTCGTAGCTCCGATTTCAGCACCCATGTTACAGATTGTTCCTTTTCCTGTTGCAGAAAGCGAAATTGCCCCGTCTCCGAAGTATTCAACAACTGCCCCTGTTCCACCTTTTACCGTAAGGATATCCGCAACTTTCAGGATCACATCTTTGGAAGAAGTCCATCCGTTCAATTTTCCTGTTAGTTTAACTCCGATCAGTTTCGGGAATTTCAACTCCCAGGCCATTCCTGCCATAACATCCACTGCGTCGGCACCACCAACACCAATAGCGATCATTCCCAATCCACCTCCATTTACAGTATGTGAATCCGTTCCGATCATCATTCCTCCCGGAAAAGCATAATTCTCCAGCATCACCTGGTGAATGATTCCCGCTCCCGGTTTCCAGAAACCGATCCCGTATTTATTAGAGATTGAGGACAAAAAGTTGAACACCTCATTATTTTCATTTAATGAACGCTGCAAATCCGCATCAGCGCCCACTTTTGCCTGAATTAAATGGTCGCAATGCACCGTTGAAGGAACAGCAACTTTCGGTTTCCCTGCCTGCATAAATTGCAATAAAGCCATTTGTGCCGTTGCATCCTGCATCGTTACACGGTCCGGAGCAAAATCCACATACGCTTTTCCTCTTTCATATGTTTGAGTAGCAACACCATCCCAAAGATGGGCATACAGAATTTTTTCCGTCAAGGTAAGTGGTTTGTTTAACACTTTGCGGGCAGCATCGATACGAGAAGGATATTTCTCATAAACTGCCTTAATCATATCTAAATCGAAAACAGCCATTTCATAAATTTTGGTTATGTATAAATTTAAGCATTTAAAAAATTAGATGTTCTAAATAATTCTTATAAATACATAGATTTTTTCGATGAAGGGATTGAGATTGATTTTTATTCGAAGCTTGCTATTTTGTAACAATTTAAGCCACCCAACATTTACTCATAAGAAGACGGTGTAATTCGCACCTTAATCAGTTACGCTAATTCTCAACCAATGAAAGAACAAATCGTTTTCATTCTTTTTTTTTCAACTGCTATGACTTGTTGGAGCCAGGATACAGTCAAAGCAAAATTTCATTCCCAATTCCACTTAGATCACGATTATAGACAATATGAAACGGAACTTGGGGAATCTGTTGATTTCATTTATAACCGATTTATTTCGGGGTTACCTGATGGAAATTATTGTTTTGTAGATTCTATTTCTAACCTGATTAGACTAATGGGAGAAGTCAAAAATTCAAGATTAGTAAAGAAATGGTCCTATTTCGACTCACTTGGTCAAAAAAGAATTGAGGATGTGTTTTTTAATGATTTTGATTCAAATATCCATACGTCCTACTATGACGAAAGTGGTTTTTTATATAGAACCAAGGAAGGCTCCAATAAGTTTTTAAAAACTATTCATTACACCAAAAAGGGAATGACTGACTATTATTTCAATGATTTTACAGATAGTTCCAATCTTCAAATGAATTTTTTTGAAAACGGTCAATTAAAACATCGTTCATCATCCAAAAGCGGATTGAACCATGGAGAATATTATTGGGCTTATGAAGATGGAACTTTATATGCGCAACATTTTTATAAGAATGGACTTAAAGTTGAAACATGGAGAAGTGGCTTCAAAGGTTTAAAAGAAGATTGGTGCACAGAAAAATATGAAACTGATCGATTGACTTTTATTTCTTTCAGAAATGGATTATCCTATAAAATATCTTCGGGTACGATGGAAATTCTGGATCGTTATCCAAGCGGTAAAATCAGACTGAAAGGAAAAGTTGTCGATGGATTCAAATCAGGAACATGGTTTTTCTATGATGAGAAAGGCAATATTATAGGGGAATTCCATCACGATACTAGAGGTAATTTAACTTCGTGGAGCATTAAATCTGATTCAATACCTGCAATTTGAATTATCCAAATCCGCCAAATCACAACTTAACGACAGTAAAAGACCGGCGCCCGTTGTTTGTGTGAATGTTCAACAGGTATTTACCGGCTGAATAAGGAAAATCGACTGAATAATTCTTTTTCTGAGCCTTGCCCACTTTATCACTGAGTAATTCCTTCAACAATTTCCCACTTGCATCATAGATTTCAGCAACCAAATGATCTGCATACTGAAACTCAATCGAAAAATTCAGTTTTTCTGAAAATGGATTTGGATTGATGGTAACAGACAATGCATCTTTCGGCTTATCTTCTGCTATTCCTGTTGATAAGGTACTGTATCCATACTTATACAGTCCTCCACCAGAAGCGTATGCCAGATGGGAATTAATCACAAAAATCCGGTTCAAATTACTTCCGACAAGTAACGAACTCCAGGTATCACCACCATCTGTAGTTTCATAAAACCCAGTTGTATGCCCACCCATCCAACCGTGATCCGGCGTAATAAATCCAACAGCCTGTACCATATTATCAATAAATGGTTTTGTTTCCCAGGTATTCCCAGAATCAGCAGACTTCAACAATCTACCTGATACTTCTGACTGAATAGATCCGTAAATATGTGTATTGTTTTCAAGCAATTGTAATTTCCACACATAATCACCCGGAGTTTGAGAATTGTAAATCTCCGTCCAGCTAACTCCGCCATCTTCGGTTTTTAGAATGATTCCTCCCGTACTGCTTTTACCCGAGACATAGCCCAATTGCTCATTAATGAACAGAATTTCAACCAACCCGGTTGCATAAGCTGACATGTCAATATATTCCCAAGTAACTCCACTATCAATCGACTTTATAACATTTGGTGAAGCAGAAAAATAAGCACCACATCCGTAAATCGTTGAACTACCCACAGCATCCAAGCCACATACAGCGGGTGGATTTGGTGAAATGGTAATTGAATCCCACGTATCCCCACCATCAGTAGAACGATAAAATTTATTGTCCAGCGTTCCCAAAAAACCGATGTTTTCATTCAGGAATTCAATATTTCTTAAATAATAAGCAGTTTGAAACTTCAATTCCCAGGTTTCACCGCCATCTATTGTCTTAAACACAGAACCACCACCACCGTTGACAGCCCAACCTACATGATCGTCTAAAAAGAACACGTCATCGTATCGATAGTATAAGGTATCGTTATGTATAAGAGTCCAGTTTGTTTGTGAGAACGACAAGTTACAACACAGGTTGATCATTAAGAAGGTTACAATTTTTTTCATCATTCATTAAATAGTTAGTATTTCAAAGGAAATGTATTTAATGAATTTTTTTGCTGCGAAAATGCGTAATGTAGTATCTATTGAGTTAAATAGGGTTAGCTTAAAACAAAAGAACCCCGATCCCGTACATACGGGAACCGGGGCTTTCATATTTTATTACGACTAATTAATTCGCCAACAGCTTATGAGAAGGAGCAAATTTTGTCAGATTGATACCTTCTACTGCTACTTTGTATTCTTCGATTGTCGGAGTTCTACCCAGGATTGTTGACAGAACAACAACCGGTGTAGATGAAAGCAAGGATTCTCCTTTTTTACCTTCGGAATCTTCTACGACTCTTCCTTGGAATAAACGTGTTGAAGTTGCCATTACCGTATCTCCTTTTTCTGCTTTTTCCTGATTCCCCATGCATAGGTTACATCCCGGACGCTCTAAATACAACATATTTTCGTACTTCGTGCGTGCTTCTCCTTTCGGAGCATTATCATCGAATTCGAATCCGGAGTATTTTTGCAATACTTCCCAGTCGCCTTCAGCCTTCAATTCGTCTACAATATTATACGTAGGTGGAGCTACAACCAACGGAGCTTTGAATTCTACTTTCCCATTTTGTGCTTCCACGTTTTTCAACATCTGAGCAAGGATTTTCATATCGCCCTTGTGAACCATGCACGAACCGATAAATCCAAGATCTACTTTTTTCTCTCCTCCGTAGAAAGAAAGCGGTCTGATGGTATCGTGTGTGTATCGTTTAGAAACGTCTTTATTGTTTACATCCGGGTCAGCAATCATTGGTTCAGCAATCAAATCCAAATCAACAACCACTTCCGCATAGTATTTCGCGTTTGCATCCGGAGTCAAAGCAGGTTTTTCGCCCGATTTAATCTCAGTGATTCGCTTATCTGCTTTATTGATCAATCCTTGAAGAACTTGTTTCTCGTTGTCCATTCCTTTATCAATCATGATCTGAATTCTGCTTTTCGCAATTTCCAGTGATTCGATCAAGGTATCATCTTCCGAAATACAAATAGAAGCTTTCGCCTTCATTTCCGCAGTCCAGTCGGTAAACGTAAATGCCTGATCAGCTGTAAGCGTTCCCAGATGAACCTCAATGATTCGACCCTGGAATACGTTTTCTCCACCAAAAGTATGAAGCATCTGAGCTTGCGTAGCGTGAACCACATCACGGAAATCCATATATTCGCTCATGCTTCCTTTGAAGGTCACTTTCACTGATTCCGGAATCGGCATGGAAGCTTCTCCGGTAGCAAGAGCAAGAGCAACTGTACCTGAATCAGCACCAAAAGCAACACCTTTCGACATTCTTGTGTGTGAGTCACCACCAATAATGATTGCCCACTCATCGATTGTAATGTCATTCAGAACTTTGTGAATTACATCTGTCATGGACAAATAAACACCTTTCGGGTCACGGGCAGTGATCAAACCGAAATCGTTCATGAACTTCATTAGTTTCGGAATATTTGCCTGCGCTTTTTTATCCCAAACCGAAGCCGTGTGACAACCCGATTGGTATGCACCATCAACGATCGGTGAAATAACTGTTGCAGCCATCGATTCCAATTCCTGAGCAGTCATCAATCCGGTTGTATCTTGCGAACCAACGATGTTTACTTCTACACGAACATCCGAACCAGCGTGCAATACTTTCCCTTGCGTAATTCCAACAGCATTTCTGTTGAAGATTTTTTCTACTGCTGTCAAACCTTGTCCTTCAACAGAAATTTCTTTTGACGGAGCATATACCAGAGGAGTATCGATTCCCAATGTTTTTGCAGCGAATGTTTGAATCTTTTTACCGAAAACAATCGCATATGACCCACCGGCTTTGATGAATTCCATTTTCTGAGGAGTAAACGCCTTAGAAATGTCAATCAACTCTTTATCGCCGTTGTATAATTTTTTCGTTTTTGTATTAATTGTCAACACCGTTCCCGTAGCAACCGAGTATGCTTCTTCCAGAACCGGATCACCATTTTCATTACGAACAGGCTCTCCATTTACATCCAGTTTTTTTACCCAGTTTTTCAAGTCCAAACCAATACCTCCAGTCACATCAACAGTTGTCAGGAAAATCGGAGAAATTCCGTTTGTTCCTCCAACGATCGGAGCAAAGTTTACGAATGGAACATACGGACTAGCTTGTTTTCCGGTCCAAAGTGCCACGTTATTTACTCCCGACATTCTGGATGAACCTACACCCATCGTACCTTTTTCAGCAATCAACATCACAGATTTGTCCGGATGTTGTACCTGCAATGCTTTAATTTCCTCTTGTGCCTGAGGAGTAATCATACACTTACCATGAAGCTCGCGATCTGAACGTGAGTGAGCCTGATTCCCCGGAGAAAGTAAATCCGTTGAAATATCTCCTTCACCGGCAATAAATGTAACAACCTTAATTTCTTCAGCCACATCCGGAAGTTTCGTGAAAAACTCAGCTTTCGCATAACTTTCAAGAATCTCTTTGGCAAATACATTTCCATTTTTAAACGCCTCCTTCAAGCGATCCGTATCCGCATCATAAAGGAAAACCTGTGTCTTCAACACATTTGCAGCTTCCGTTGCAATAGAAACATCGTTTCCTAAAGCCAAATCAAGCAAAACACCAATTGAAGGTCCACCTTTCATGTGTGACAATAACTCAAAAGCAAAAGCTGGTGTAATTTCTTTTACAACCGATTCTCCGAGAATAATCTCTTTTAGAAACTTCGCTTTTTCACCGGCAGCACTCGTCGTTCCCGGCAGTGTGTTATAAATAAAGAACTTAAGAGAATCTTCTCTGTTTGCGTTATCTAAATCTTTAATTTGCTCAACGATTTCGATCACCAACTCAGCACCATCGATAGGTTTTGGGTGAAGTCCCTGCGTTTTTCTTTCTTCAATCTCTTGGATGTATTCTTGATAGGTATTCATAAAAGGAAGTCTTGCTTTTCACTAATGAATGGATTCGTATTTAAATCGAAACCATTCGTTTTGAAAGTTGTTTTTTAACAATTTATTCGATGCGCGAATTTAGCCAAAAGCAATTGAATTTAAAACACAAAGTTTGCTAAGAAAGTGTAGTTTCAGATTATTCAGATTGGTTCTAAATTAAACCAATGATTATTAAAGAATATACTCTTGTTTTCTTCGATACTTTTTGATTATTTTTATCGTAGTTTATAGCGTTTTAAATGAGATTAACCCAATTACTATTTAGGCTCAAATGAGAATTGTTCACCTATCCGATATTCACTTATCAAAAGGTAATTTAAATGAGTTCAGAAATAATTTCAAGGATGCAATTATTCTAGACTTACTTAACTTTCACAAAGATATACCAATAGACATCATTGCCATAACTGGAGATTTAGTGGACAAGGGCGGGCATTCTTTAAAGGAAATGCCTGAGTTTTCAAGCATCGAAAATCCCTACGAAATTTTCAAAAAAGAATTCATTTTGCCGATTGCTCAAGGTCTTCAAATTGATTCAAAAAAATTCATATTTATTCCTGGGAATCATGATATTGATGAGAAGAGTATTTCTTGGTTTGATGAAAATAATCTTTCACGCGACATTGATGATCAAAATATAAATACATTTTTATCTGATAATCTAAATTCTTTCAAACATTCTTCAAGAATTAAAGCTTTTAAAGACTTTGAGAGGGATTTTCATAATGACAATTCGAATTATTTATTTTCGGAAAATGAATCAACATTCACTTATGATTACAACAGTAAAAAAATCGGTTTCATATTAGTAAATGACTCTTGGAGATGTAAATCAAGAAAATTTGTTGGCGAAAACGACAAACATTACTTTGGTTATAATCAATTACATAATGGATTAACCCAACTGAAAAGACAAAACACATATTTAAACATTTGTCTTTTCCATCATTCCTTAGAAAATTTTATTGAAGAAGAAGAGATTACACGTATTTTAATCAATAAAGAAATTGATATTTTCCTTTATGGACACTACCATAAAAATAAATTGGTAAGTTATAAAAACACTTTAAACAATTGCGATGGTTTTAGGGTTAGAGCTGCATTAAACAAACCAGATGAAGTCATTGCAGATTTTCAACCAGGTTATCAAATTTTTGATTTTGACTTGACAACAAATTCGATCTCAAACATACATTTTAGAAAATACGATTATCCCTCAATTCGTTTTAATGAAGATACTGATACTAGTCATGGCCAAAAATTTTCTCCAATTCCATTAATGAAAATAAAACAACGACACAATTCTTCTAACGAATTGGATTTTAGCACATTTAACAAATTGAATGATGAGTAATCTTGATTATTATGAGCCAAGATTTTATGATTCGGAAAACGAGTCTGCAAATCCGAAATTTTTCATGGAATTTGAGAAAGGAAAAACTCTAGAGGAATACACAAATTCGCATGACAGAATTGTTCTTCTTGGAAATCCAGGTATTGGGAAATCCAAAGAATTAAGCAATCTATTTCAAATTTTATGGGACTCTAAAGCCATTACGGGGCGTATTCCAATTGGATTAAATTTAAAGAACTTTAGAAAAAACAACCTCTTTGAAGATATAATACTTATTGATGACTGGAAGAATTTCAATAAAATAATATTTCTTCTTGATGGTCTTGATGAAATCGCTGAAATACAAGATTTTATCTCTGCATTTTCAATATTTATTGCAAAATATGAGTTATTAGACATAAAATATGTTATTAGCTGTAGAACAAATATTTATTTTAAAAACTTAGTCTCACTACCCAATTTTGAGAAGTTATTCTTGAAAAATCTATCCCATACTCAATCAGTTTCAATTTTAAAAAATAAATATGGGTTAAACCTTACACTTGATGAGCTAAAAGAAATTGAAAGCTTCTTGGAAACTCCATTTTTTGTAGATTTAATAGCTAACTATTATTTATCACAAAGGTCTCTACCTCCAAATAATTCTGATATCTGGGAAGTAATCATAGACAATTCTATAGAAAAACACAAAACAAAAAAAATACGAGAGTATATAATTGAGAAACCCAAACTATTAAATAACGTAAGTAAAGCTGCATTAGTAAATGAGTTAATGCAATCAAACCAAACTTCAGAAGAAGATCTCTATTCTATATTACCAGCCGATTACAGTGAATTTATAGAATATCCATTCATTACCGAATCAAATACAATTCCAAAAGGGTTTAGATTCATTCACAGACAATACCAAGAATATTTCGTTGCAAAGCTCCTTTCGAAGAGGAACTTTGAAGAAATCCTTTCGACCATTAAATTAAATGATGTTGAAAAAATTCATCCTTCACTTACAAATACAGTTACATTTCTTCTAAACTTATTATCAGAACAGGATCCAGTTTACGATCAATTGATCCAATGGCTAATTATAAACAACACAGAAGTACTTTTCCAAGCAGATCTTGATAGAGTTTCAAAATTTCGCAACAAAGTTTTTCAGGACTTCTTCATTTCAGAATGTGTTAATACAACGTTGTGGATTAATAACTCAGAAGCCAACATCTCCAATCTTGCACGATTTGGAGATAGTATTGAAAACTTCAATTTTCTTTTGAATTATATAATAGATTCAAATGCTCATTTCCGAATTCGTATTTCAGCACTTGAATTAATCCAAGAGTTTGAACATTTAGATTTGGTGGAACTGTTAAATCATTTCTTTGTTATTCTAACATCTCAAACTGAACCATTAAACATAAAGTCTGAGATTATCGAATCAATTAAGGAAATAAATTACTATGATAATGATCTTACAATCATTCCGCGAATTATTGATATATTTAAATCAGAGTCTGATCGGTTAATAAATAGTCGGATTCTAGGATTAATAAATGACTCCAAACGAATTGATGAAAGTATTGACTTTATTCTGAAGGAATTTGATTACGCTTATAATATTATCCCCAGAAAAAATCAAGAAGACAATGTTCTTATGGGAAATGATTGGACAATAAAGGAATTGATCCTTAAAATAAATGACCCTAAGAACTTTATTTCACTTACCAGCAAACTCTTGTTGAATAACAACAGAGATTTTTACGAAGGTTACCCGGAAAAGTTAATTCAAAAGGCCAAGGAATTAATAGATTATTCGCCAAACCTTGCAATTGAACTTATTGATCAAGTTATTAATTTGAGTCAAAGTAGTTTGTTTGATAGTCGAGATTTTCTTGCAACTATGGTTATCAAACTACAAATACAAAAAGAAGTCTTTATACATCTTCTCAATAAAGAAACTTTTCACGATTTAAAATGGTTTTTAGCAAAGATTTCCACAGAAGAAACTATCCAGTATTTTATTCAAAATTGGAAAACAACTTTAGAGGGAGAAACAACTCATTTGGAAGGGTTCAGAAATATTCTGAATCATGATCATGGCTTTAAATTATCTGGTCTTTTACAAAATTCTTTACTACAACAGAAAGTAGAATTTAATGGACTTGTTCCGTCACCTGAAATCGCGGAACAGAAAAGAAAAAATGAACAAGAACTGGCTCAAAAGGAATTCGATGAAATTTTTGATCAAACAGGGGCAATTGGGTTCATTTCCGCTTTTTTTAAAGAAAAAAATGTAGAAAGGTTAACAAGAGAAGAAGTATACGAACTTGAACAAGAATTCTTCAATGTTACCGAAAACTATTTCAAAAGATTACCCAAGACTATTCAACTACTGCATTTCTTTGCTAGAAAAGACAATGTTCAAACTATAGAAACTATTAAATCTAGGATTAATGATCTTAACAGTTATATCTTTTTTATAGACTCAGAAATTTCTAGTACTATATCCGATCGAAACTATTTAGAAATACAACTATCTGAACCACAAAAATGTATTTTTCAAGATTGGTTAAAAGAGTTGTCTGAAAATATTGACTTCCAAAATCTAATAGAATACACTAGTTCTAATTCTTTTCGTTTTACAGGTAGCGAATCAAAAAACAATTACGATGTGCAACAAATTATAGTTAAATACTATAATAAAGAGGCATTTAACATTTCTCTATCCAATGATTTCCTATTAAATGCGATTGAATACTTCGGTATTGAAAATTATGCGCAAAATGATCATAAATTCGATTTCTTTTTAGATTCCATTGACGATATCCATTCAGTTAAAAATAGAATTATCGAAAATCTAAGAAAGCAGCTTTACCCTTCAGTTTATGGCCGTCACGCAAAATATGCCCTAAAAAAGGGCTTCACGGAAATCTTTTCTTTAATTGAAACAAATCTATTAAAGGATGATACAATCTATTCTGAAAATGAATTATTGTTGCTATTCATTCAAATTAATGGAAAAGATATTTTAAAAAAGATGCTCCATAATATCAGAACCAGAAGTTGCTGGACAGCAATCGACTTATTATTGAAATTAGAACCAAATTCAGAAGAAAAGGAATTATGCATTGCAACAGCGAAAGAATATTTAGATATTAAAGAAAAAGATTACAAGGTCAATGCTTTAAAAGTCTTGTTATCAATGAATGATGCATTTGCAATCAATTTTCTTTGTACAGATCTAATAGAAAACCTTCCTTTAATTGGTTCTGTTAACCAGAATGATTACAGCAATTACAACAAAATTCTAGATAAAAACTTGCTCTTTATTAAAGACATTTTCTACTTCATTTATAAAAGGGATGCTCAAACTGACAAGTTCAGATTTCATCATCTAAGCGAGTTTTTCTATTCCTATCTGTACAATCTTTCAAAAAACGATACTTATTATGCTAAGTTGGTTATTACCTTAACTGAGATTAGAGATTCACTACAAGAGAAAGATGACCATGAATTATTCTATATAAATTCAATCATCAATAATTGCTCTAAAAGCTATATCACTTCCAAATCAATTCCAATGAATTTTAAAGAAGCTTTGGCAAAAGTGAATGAATTAATGAGTTAATCGTACTAATTTCAGCTATTTATTGAGCCAACCCTTATCAATTTAAGATTTTATTCCTACCTTTGCACCCCGCTAAGTGTGTCTTAGTGGTATTTTAGTATAAACAACAAATAAGTTTAATTATGAATTCTTACGAAACTGTTTTCATTCTTACTCCCGTTTTGTCTGAAGATCAGGCAAAGGAAGCAGTGCAAAAGTACGAAAGCGAATTGGCTGCCATGGGTGGTAAATTAACGCATTCTGAGAGCTGGGGCCTAAAAAAATTGGCTTACCCAATCCAAAAGAAATCAACTGGTTTCTATTTCTTATTTCAATTTGACGGTGAAGGATCTGTGATCGCTGACCTTGAATTGATTATGAAACGTGACGAGCGCATCATGCGTTTCCTGACTGTGAAAATGGACAAGGATCACTTTGCTTACGCTGAGAAACGTCGCAAGAAAATGAGCGGAGCTCCGGTTGAAGCTTAATTATTTACCTTAAAAATTTAAGAACATGTCACAAAACGATATTCGCTATCTGACTCCGATCAACATCGAGATCAAAAAAGATAAATATTGCCGTTTCAAAAAAAGCGGAATTAAATTCATCGATTTCAAAGACGCTACTTTCTTGTTGCGTTTGGTAAACGAGCAAGGTAAAATTTTACCTCGTCGTATTACCGGAACTTCTGCGAAATACCAGAAGAGAGTTAACAAAGCTATTAAACGTGCTCGTCACCTGGCAATCTTGCCTTACGTTGGCGATATGTTGAAATAGTCTTCACGTTTTAATTTTAAAGACAAGAAATCATGGAAGTAATTCTTAAGAAAAATATCGATAAATTAGGTTACAAAGACGAAGTTGTAACTGTGAAGCCAGGATACGGACGTAACTTCTTGATTCCTCAAGGTTATGCTTCTTTGGCTACTCCTTCTGCGAAAAAAGCGCACGAGGATATGATGAAACAACGTTCTCACAAAGAATCAAAAATCGTTGCTGAAGCAGAAGCAATCGCAGCTAAATTGGCTGAGGTTACTGTAAAAATCAGCACGAAAGTTGGTGAAAACGGTAAAATCTTCGGATCTGTTAACACAGTTCAATTATCTGAAGCATTGAAAGCTGCAGGTTTTGACATCGACCGTAAATCTTTGAAAATCAAAGACGAGCCGATCAAAGAAGTTGGAACATTCGAAGCTGAAGCGAACTTACACAAAGGTGTGAAGCCAGTATTCAAATTTGAAGTTGTAGGAGAATAAGATTTTCCTTTCTCAAATATTTAAAATCCCGTTGGTCAATGATCAACGGGATTTTTTTGTTTCTATATAAAAGCATTCTGAGAGATCAGCGTAATCCGCGGGCGAAAAATATTTCCATCAATCAAACTATTCTTTTCGCATCTTTACATTACAAAAACTTCAATCATGGCAATAGCAATTGGCGACAAGTGTCCGACTTTTTCTCTTAAAGATCAGAACAATACAGATTTCGATATACAATCCATCCTTGGACAGAAGGTATTGGTGATCTACTTCTATCCGAAAGACGATACTCCGGGATGTACAGCTGAAGCTTGTTCGTTTCGGGATAGTTACGAGGATTTCAAGGATCTGGGCTGTGAAGTAATTGGTATTTCCAGTGATTCTCCTCAAAAACACGCCGAATTTGCCGCAAAACACCGTTTGAGTTTTACCCTGCTTGCCGACACGGAGAAAAGTGTCCGGAAGGCTTTTGGTGTACCGGGAAATCTTTTCGGATTGATTCCGGGACGTGTGACATATATTGTTGACAAGAAGGGAATCGTTCGCCATATCTATAATTCGCTCACGAATGCTGCAACGCATATTGATGAATCGTTGAAAGCTGTTAAATTGATCTGTGATGAAAGTAATTAAGCATTTAGCCGGAATCCTGTTGGTTGGATTGCCGCTCGTTTCTCATTCTCAGGAGGAACCCAAGAAAGAGACACCTGCTCAGCAGAAAGAAGTCTTCGATCCTGAACTTGCCAAAGAACTGGGCGCGGATCAATACGGTATGAAACACTATGTGATGGCATTTCTGAAACGCGGCCCAAACCAAAGTCAAAGCAAAGAAGAGGCTGAACGTTTGCAGCGGGCTCACATGGACAATATCGGAAAGCTGGCTGAAATGGGGAAATTAGTTGTTGCCGGACCATTTCTGGACAATACCGAGATCCGTGGGATTTACATTTTCAATGTGGAAACGATCGAAGAAGCTGAAGCGCTGACCAAAACAGATCCTGCTATTCAGGCCGGAAGACTGGTGATGGAATTGCATCCGTGGTATGGCTCTGCTGCATTGATGAAAACGGTTCAGATTCATAAAACGATTACAGAAAAAGAGATTTAGGTTTTCAGGATTGTAAAAAGACGGATAGACATGTATCTATTTACCCAATCACAGCATGGATTTCCGGCTCAAATACTGCTGGTTGCCTTCGACTTCGTTCAGTCAACCAATAGCTCATTCACTTTTTGAAACCGATAATCGAACAGATTTTCCAATTGTTTCCGCACGAACAACCAATGTGCGAACTTCCCTAAAATTCCGAAAGGAAGGGAATAACTGACCAGATCTGTCATTTCGATTCCTCCTTCCACTACTTTAAAATGATGCTCATGGTGCCAGATTTTATAAGGTCCCTGGCGTTGTTCGTCCACAAAATAAGTCTGATGCTGCACAACGGTAATTTCAGTCAACCAGGACAGCGGAATTCTCAACACCGGGGAAATTTTATACCCGATCATCAAGCCCTCATAAATTTCGGAAGGAGTTTCTGTCTGAACACGAAAGTTCATGTATTTCGGAGTGATGATTTGCAGATTTTCCGGTGCGCAGAAAAATTTCCAGCATGTTTCCAAATCTGCTTTCACCAATTGGGTGCGTTTCAGCTGATACATCCGGATCGTTTAAAACAAATTCACGCGTTCCAACAATTCCGCACGATGCGCTTCACTGACCGGAATTTCCTTTCCGTCAAGTAAAATGAACTTCGGATTGATCTGCTGAATGTGATTCAAATTCACAACGAATGAACGATGCACCCGGAAAAATTCGTTCTTCGACAGTTTATTCTCCACGTGTTTCAAACTGTAGCTCACAATGTATTTGGAATCTCTGGTGAAGAGAATCGAGTAATTATCGCAGGCTTCGGCATACAAAATATCCGAATAAGCCAATTTGATCAGCTTTTGCTTGTCCTTGATGAAAAAATAGGTATTGATCAGGATCGAATTGGAGAAATCGACTTGTTTGTTTTGTTCTCTGATTTGAAAAGCGTGCCACGCCAATTCCACCTGGGCATGCAGCTCTTCTTTCTTGAAAGGCTTCATCAGCAAACCAGCAGGATTGGTCAGTTTTACGCGTTCAAGTGTTTTGGAATCCGTACTGGAAGTAACAAACAAAAAAGGTTTGTTGATCTGCTGGTTGACAAAATGAGCCAAATCCACTCCGTCGGGGCCTGTTCCCAGATTAATATCCAAAAGCAATAAATCCGGTTCACATTTTTTCAATTGGTTTCTGGCTTCTTCAAAGGTATCTGCTTTTCCCAGGCATTCATAACCATTATCCAGCAAGCATTGTTCCAGGTAATCTGCAATAAGTAATTCGTCTTCGACAATAAAAAGTTTGGGTTTAGTCATGGTACACTTTGTAGTTTGAAATAAATAATTCTGTCTTCAATCCCTGATCCGAGCTGGTTTCCACCAACTCTGCTTTCAGTTTTTTAGACATGGTTTGAATGAGCTTTGTACCAAAATGTGTTCCATTTTGTTCATTTGATTTTCCGGTTCCGTTATCTGCAACCAATAAAATCAGTTTGTTTTCCTCTTCTTTCAGGCGTAATTCAATTTCCGAACTCTCCCGGTCTGCAAAAGCGTACTTACAGGAATTCGTTACTAACTCCGCAACAATCAATCCGATAGGAAGTGCCGTTTCAATATCCAGATTCAAATCATCCAGATCATAATGCACCCGAATCTGCTTACTGATTTCTTTTCTAAAATGATGAACCAGATCATCCACTAATTCGCGCAAATATTCGTCCATTCGGACCGCGCGGATATTATCTGTCTGATACAATTTCTGATGAATCAGGGAAATGGCATTGATCCGGTTCAAACTGTCTTCAATGAGTTTAACCGATTCCGGATCTTTCAAATCACGTGCCTGCAAATCGAGAATAGCATGAACCATCTGCAGATTGTTCTTCACCCGGTGGTGAATTTCTCCCATCATGAATTCCTTCTGTTCCAGATTCAGCTGTGTCATTTCATATTTCTGTTCCAGAAGCAAATGAATCCGCTTTCTGTTACGAACCAGCAGGAACAAGAAGACCGAAATGATCAAAATCACGCACAAAACCACAATTAAAACGATCAATTGACTGACATGTGCCTCAGATTGGATTTGTTGCTTGAATTTGATTTCTTTCACCTCAAATCGGGCTTGCATTTCAGCCAAAGCAACACTTTTATCCTGTGTGAAAATCGCATCGCTTAGAATCGTATACTCATTCAAACTTTGATATGCCTTTTTGTAATCGCCTTCTTCAAAATAAATTCGCGATAAGATCTCATGTGCAAAAACTTCCCGTTCCTTCGCTCCGATTTTCTGGGATAAATGCAAAGCTTTGAGCGAGTACCTTTTTGCAATGGGATATTGCTTTAGATCAAAATAGCAATTGGCAAGTCCGAGATAAGCAGATTCCAAGTTATAATCATTGTCATACTCCTTAAAGTTAGCTGATGCGCGTTCAAAATAAGCAATCGCTTTTTTAAAATCCTTTTGATCATGATAAATTTTACCCAGTGAATTATATGCCGCCCCAAGTCCATCCAACTGGTCATTCTTTTTGTAGAGCTTGATCGCTTGCTTAAAATTTGCTTCTGCTTCCTTGGTTTTATTCTGATAAGTGAATGTAATTCCCTGATTGACCAAAGCATTTGCCAAATCCCCCTCAAGATGAAGTTCCTTACAAAGGTCTATTGCTTTCTGATGATAATAATCTGCATTTTCATATTGATATTGGGAAAAGTAACAAATACCCAATTGAGAATAACAATAACTCAAATTTTCCAAATCGTTCTCCGATTGGAACAAGTGGATTGCCCGCTGAAAATAACCGATTGAGACCTTCGCGTTTCCCTGAATATCATTTGCAACAGCCAGGTTCATCAATGCAAATGCTTCTCCCGAACGGTAATTGATCTTTCGGGAGAGACGAAGGGCCTTCGAGCTTAACTCAATGGATTTTTCGACATCGGTCGTGTAGAGAATCTCACTTTTCAGATTGAGCGCGTCAATTGTTGCGGTGTCTTTTTGACCGAAGGCTGCAGGTATGATTAATAACCCAAAAACGAGGAGAAGGAAATTACGAATCATCTTCACCCTAAAAATACTACCATTTACTAAGATTTCCGCGCGTCTCGACCCTTTTTTTTGAGCGGTAATCCGACATTGTTGATTTTTGCACACACAAACTCTGTTATGAAGAAAAAATTACGTTTTTACGTTCGATGATTGCTACATCAATTCATACTATTTCCATCACCCATCGAAAACAATCAATCTTATGTTTACCGAAACCATACAATTCAAACATTGGACGTTTGAAATCCCTATAAAACTCAACCGAAAAATCTACTCCAATACTTTATGCGGCTACTCCGAATTTCATGTGAAAGAATTCCGTTCCTTTTTCCGGTTCAGCGAAGATATTTTCACGCCGGAACTCAAAGAACTGCTCAGTAAGTTCGGGATCGATTACAAAAAAGACACGCTGGTCAAAAAACTGGATGAAACCAAAGGAAAAGAAGTGTTCATTATCAATTTTCAGTTTCTGGGCGGTCTTCACTTCGATTCAAAGATCGAGCCGGAGGAGAATTCGCTGACAACCGAGTTGGATTATGTACCGATTTCAGACAAAACCGGCATTGCATTCTATCAGGTAGAGGAAACGATCATCGGAAAGCACATCATTTATGCTGAGATCCTGTTTCGCAATTCGTGACGAACACGATTATTTACTCTTCACATCGAAATGAACGGTTGCCGTTGAAGGAATTTTCGGGATGGTTACCCAATTATTAGACAGAGCCAGACTCTTACACGTTCCACAACTTTTAACCGTTACCACATAGTCAACATTCCCGTTGTCCGACCGGGTGACTTCGCGGATGTATTTTGTTTCACAACCTCCGTTGGCAGAAACTCCAAGCAAGGTGTATTTGCTGAAATCAATTGACGGTAAAGAACATCCGGCTGGAAAAGTCTGCTGGTAAGTATTCTCATCCTGTATAATCCATTGGTCTCCGCTGATAGGTTCACATCGGATTTCCATATTGGCAGAAATGTCTCCTTTGTTTTTATCTTTTCCCCAGCATTTCGGGCTTTTTGAACAGGAATTGATCGAAAAAAGAAACAAACAAATTGTCAAATAAATTACTGTTTTCATTGTGGCTAATCAAATTGTTGCCAGCAAGATAAGAAGTCTCAATGCAATTTGAAAGAAACCGGAAGAGAGAACGTAGAATTAACCTTTTGTCCGTCAATGGTTGCAGGTTTCCAGTTCGGCATTGCTTTAACGGCACGAATCGCTTCTTCATCCAGGATGTCGTGCCCGGTAGATTTCTTAACTTTTACGGTCGTGATTTCCCCTTTATCCGATATCACAAATTGCAGGTATACTTTTCCTTCAATTCTTCTCTCAAAAGCTTCCTGAGGATACTTCAAATTCTTTTGAAGGTATTTGATCACACTTTTATTTCCTTTCTGAAAAACAGCAGCAGTTTCATATTCAAAGAAGCTTGTTTTCTTTCCATCAGGAAGGTAGCACGCTTTGAATGTCCGTCTGTCATTTGCAAACGTTTCCTTCCGTCTGATTTTACCGTCTTTATAGTAAACAATAAAATCACCCTCCAGATTTCCATTCTTGTAATCTTCGGTGGAAAACAGCTCTCCTGATTCATAAAAAACAGTTGTAAGCCCGTTTAGTTTTCCATCAGTATAATTGTATATCGATGATTTGTTTCCGTTCTTTTTATAATAAACAAATTCGCCTTCTCTTACTTTCTGTGCATAATCCTTAAATGCACCGGTCATTTGAAGTGAATCTGAATCCAGGTAATAATCTGAAACCTTGTACAGACGACCTTCCTCTTTGATGAGTCGGTAATACATCATCGAATCACTTATTTTAGTCACATTCCAGGAACGATCAAAATAGATGGTATCGCGCTTATTCTGGGCAAACAAACAAAAACCTGTCAGGATTATCAGGGTGGTTAATATGTATTTCATTGTTGATTTTTTTGCAAAACTAAGTATTACAAATTACTTACTCAAATCATCCCGATAGCCATCAGGACGTAATTCATAACTAAATCTCCACCAATTCAATTGGCAGTCCGTCGGGATCTTCGAAGAAAGTAAAACGTTTTCCGGTAAATTCATCGATTCGGATCGGTTCACAGACCACTTGTTTCGATAATAGTTCCTTGATCGAATCGTCTATGTTGTTGACGGAAAAAGCCAGATGTCTGAGTCCGCTTGCTTCGGGCCGCGAGATTCTTTTGGGCGGATCCGGAAAGGAAAACAATTCCATGCAGTAGACTCCGTTCAGGATGAGGTCTAATTTATACGATTCCCGTTCAGCGCGGTAATTTTCAGCAAGGATTTCGAATCCCAAAACTTCGGTGTAAAATTTCTTTGAACGCTCGTAATCCGAGCAAATAATCGCAATATGATGAACAGATTTCAACATCTGTTCTTAGATGTATTTGCTTTCTGCAAGGTAATTTTTCACATAATCGGCAATTCCTTCTTCCAGCGTATGAAACGGAACAGCGTAACCCTGAGCAATCAGTTTCTGCATGTTTGCTTCCGTAAAATACTGGTATTTATCGCGAATATCTTCCGGTGTATCGATGAATGAGATTTGAGCTTCTTTTCCTAAAGCTTCAAACGTATTTGTTGCCAGATCGAGGAAAGTACGCGCTTCGCCGGAGCCCAGGTTGTAAATTCCGGATTTTGCCGTTCCTTTCATCAAAAATTCGATCACGGAAACCACGTCTTTCACGTAAACAAAGTCACGCATTTGTCCACCGTCCGTATAGTTCGGATTGTGAGAACGGAACAGTTTCATTGCACCATGCTCTTTCACCTGATTGAAGGTATGGAAAATCACAGAAGCCATTCTCGATTTATGATATTCGTTCGGTCCGTAAACATTGAAGAACTTCAATCCGTACCAATGAGGCGGTGTTTCAGTTTGTTCCAAAGCCCACATATCGAACCATTGTTTTGACCATCCGTAAGGATTCAAAGGCTGCAATTTTGGCATGGTTTCTTCGTTGTCATCGTAACCAAACTCTCCCAATCCGTAAGTTGCCGCAGAACTTGCGTAAACCAAGGGAATCTTGAAATGGGTACAGTGTTTCCAAACCATTTTGGAATATTCCACATTCAATTCATCAAAAATCGCTTTGTCAAACTCAGTGGTATCTGTGCGTGCGCCAATGTGCAATACACAAGTCACTTCCGCACCGAATTCTTTCATCCACTGATCGAAATCATTTCGCTGAACCATGGCAACAAACAACTTTCCGTCCAGATTGGACGCCTTTTCTGTTTTGGAGAAATCATCCACCAAAACCAGATTATTGATTCCTTTGCTATTCAATGTTCCCGCGATACAACTTCCGATGAACCCCGCTGCTCCTGTAATGACGATCATGATAAAAATGAATTTGACACAAAAGTACGCCAAAGTAATTGAAAAAGGTAAAAGTCAGAATTGAAAAGGTAAAAGGAATCCGCAATTCTCGCTTTTACTTTTTAACTTCTCGCTTCAAAACATTACTTTTGTATCCAATTTTTCAACACTTGGAAACAGTATACATTACACGAAGAGAACATTTCAACGCAGCGCACAAATTATGGCGCGAGGAATGGTCGGATGAAAAAAACGAAGCCGTTTTCGGTAAATGCAGCAATAAAAACTGGCACGGACACAATTTCGAATTGTTTGTAACCGTAAAAGGAGAACCAAATCCGGAAACAGGGTTTGTGATCAATCTGAAAGATTTGAGTACCATTATCAAAGATCTGGTAATCGAGGAATTGGATCACAAGAATCTAAACCTGGATGTTCCGTTTTTAAAAGGAAAGCTGGCTTCAACTGAAAACCTGGCAATTGAAATCTGGAAAATCATTGATGCTCCGATTCAGCAAGCCGGCGGACATTTATGCAAGATCAAACTGGTTGAAACAGAAAATAATTATGTTGAATATTTCGGAGGAAAAGAACCTTATTAATAATGGAGAATTGAGAAGTAAACTATGCTAACGCTTGTTTATATTGAAAGCTTTGCTTTCTCTTCTTTTCAATTTTCAATTTTCAATTCAAATCATGAGCGAATTTCAATACGACGACGATACCACACAAAACATTTCAAGTGTTTACAAATCCATTCTTTCCGAAATCGGTGAAAATCCGGATCGTGAAGGACTATTGAAAACTCCGGAACGTGTTGCTAAAGCATTGCAATTCCTGACACAAGGATACGAGATCAAGCCGGAAGAAATTCTGAAAAGCGCCTTGTTTCACGAAGAATATTCGGAAATGGTGATTGTGAAGGACATTGAAGTTTACTCGATGTGTGAGCACCACATGCTTCCCTTCTTCGGAAAAGCACATATTGCTTATATTCCAAACGGAACGATCGTTGGTTTGAGTAAAATTCCACGCGTGGTAGATGCTTTCAGCCGCAGATTGCAGGTTCAGGAGCGATTGACCATCGAGATCCGCGATTGTATTCAGGATACCTTGAAGCCAAAAGGTGTTGCCGTTGTGATGGAATGCCAGCATATGTGTATGCAGATGCGCGGAGTTCAGAAACAAAATTCGGTCACTACTTCCAGTGCTTTCACCGGATTATTCCTGAACAACGATTCAACCAGAAAAGAATTTATTAATTTAATACAGGCGAAATTGCATTAGACACCAGAACCAATCAGCTTAAACACCAATCATATGACTAGAAATACTACCTTTTTAATCCTTTTTACTATTTCGCTTTTTTGCGCCCAATCGGTTTTTGGAGCAAAAGGATTGAAATTTTCCCTCGAGAAAACCGTTGTTCTGGTCAACTCCATCGATTCCTATCAAACCTCCAATTATTTTGAAGGTTCCAATGAAACAGATGCCCAGCAGCGCTTTTACTTTTCGGTCATTGAAACGGAAAAATTGATCTCTAAACAGGCTTCCGTTATCATAGAAGGGAAAGCGAAAAAGATCAATATTGAATCAAATTTCACGGTTTCCACAATTAACTGGGGTTCTGTTTTTAATGGAATCAGAACATACAGTATCACACTTCCTCCCCGTTGCATTTTCAAAATTGAATACCAAACTTCCGCTCAGGAAACTATTTTCTTGTCTGATATTGAAAAAAGTGGTGTTCATCAGGCAGATGATTTTTTCTATGAAGTCACACTTCCCGCAAATCTGGAAGCTTCATTCCGACACCGCACAGAAAAGAAATCCGGACGTTTTGTGATCACCAATCAGGATTTCCAGACCAATGAAGAACGCATCTACTTTTTGATTCACCCGAAAGGAGCAGAACCGAATACTTATTTCAACAATTGGTTCATCAAGAAAACGGAAGGTCACGAAGCGTTAAACACCAGTCTTCTGCCTCAGAACCTGACAGATCTTGCGAAGAAAGGAAAATCGACAGAACTTGCAAAAGCTTGTTTCGCATATGTTCAGGAAAACATTCAATACCTGGATATTGAAAACGGATTAAATGCATTGATTCCACGTCAGGCCAATCAAACCATTCAAAACAAATACGGCGACTGCAAGGATATGGCCATGCTTTTGCATCAACTCTTAAAAAACTTTGGTTTTGAGTCTTACATGAGCATCTCAAAAACATCCACCAAAAAAGACACCTATGATTTCCCGTCTATTGCCATGGCCAATCACATGATCGTCTCATTGGTCTGGGAAAACAAAATGTACTTTTTGGATTGTACGGAGCAAGAATGTTTGTTCGGAGATCCGAGCATGCAGATTTTGGGAACAGAAGCTTTCCTGATCGGTAAAAAAGAACAGCAATATCAACCGGTTCCTGCCATTCTTCAGTTTCAACCCAAGCTTTTGTTCGAATATCGATTTTACCTGAATGATAAAACTCAGCAGCCCGCTTATCAATTAAAAATGACCTTTCAGGAAAAATTCGGATTGGTATTCCGCCACATGAATCAATACGGAAATGCAGAAGAGAAAACCAGAAAGATTATTGATTATCTGATTCCTTACGCACATACCGTTGACAGCACTCAAAGTACGGAGCACCAAACTTCTTTCCTCATCAGTTCCGATTTGCCGACTTCATATTTCAATCTGATTAACAAACAGTATTATATCGACCTGAAATGCCTTCCCGAGATTACCAAAATGATGGAAGTTGCATACAACAACGACAGCGCGCGTTTCAATGCCGATTTCCAAATCACTTTCAACCAACTCAAGTTCAAGCAGACATTTGATCCGTCTAAGGGAATTGATCTCGAAACAAATGGCACCGAAAACAAGTATATTCTTCATCTGACTCCGGAAAATACCGGAAAGAAAGGTCCTTTGACCAACTATTGGAAAACCTATCTCTTAAAACCCGCAATTATTATAGAATGAAACTAGTTGCTTTATCTACCCTATTTCTCTCACTATTCGCTCATGTATCACTTGCCGGCGATAAATATGTATGGCCGGAGTTTTCAAATCCTTCCATTCCGGATTCTTTAAAGTCTGAAGATGCGATCTATTTGGAAAACCGCACCACCATTGATTTCATGCCCGATTACGGGACCTCTGTTGTTTATTTCAAGCGAATCAAATTGCTTTCAAAAAAAGGAGTGGAGAAATTCATCAACCACGATCTGTTTCAATTCAACAGCGGATCGATTACGCTCAAAAAAGCACGGATCATCAAAGCAGATGGTTCGATTAAAGAGCTTGGAGACGACAATGTGAAGGAAACGTTCATGGATAATAAGAATAAATACGAGTCCAACTATTTCAAACGGATTCAGTTTATTTTTCCCAATCTGGAAGTAGGCGACGTGATTGATGTCGTGTATCAAATCGACCACAAAAGCTACAGTCTTTCCAACTGTGTTTACCTGGAAGATGATTTGTATTCGTTGAATTCCCGCTTGTCCTTAAGAAATTTCAGCAGCCTGGAACTCACGGTTTATCCGTCCAAAAACCTGAACAATTATGTGGTACAGAACAAAAGCAGTTCGCCCACTTTTTATTGGAATATTCAAGGAGTTGGGAAAAATTCTCCGAACGAGTTTTCTGCCCATCCTGCAAATGCGTCAAAAGTATCCTATACTTTATGGAAACCGAATGAAACCTTTTCCTACAACCTGATCTATTCAGGAGATTACGACCGGTTTCATATGAACACAGGCTTCAAAAAAGTCGGCCCGGTATTCGAACAGGAAGGACTTCTGAACGATCAACTTGGTCCTTTGGAAAATTTGAATGCAATCATTCATTTTCTGGAAACAAATTTCACCTGGAATGAAGATGAAAACATGCCGGAAAGCATCAAAGCTTCCACCTGTTACGACCGCAGAATCATCGACACCAAGATCTATTTCCGATTGATTCAGCAATATCTGGAGGAAAACAATCTGAAGTATCACGTTGGTTTTACCCGGAATCTGAACGAAGGAGTTTTCGAACACGGATTTGTGGCGCTTTATCAATTGGATTACCGCTATCTCATTATTGAAAATACGGATGGAAGCGAACACTTTCTGTTCGAACCGACCAGCATGAGCAGATTCTACTATCTGGATGAAATTCCGGCCGGATGCGAAGGAAACCAATCGATTCTGTTTACCGGAGACCGCGACAAAGTAGCAACCAGCGCTGTTTTATTGCCGCAAAGTGATCTCAACAACAACAAACACACCGCAACAATCATTATCAAAACAGGGCATTTGTCCGATACTTCCGTGACCTTGAACAGACGTGATGCTTTCAGCGGCCAGTATTCCATCTTCTTCCGGAATCCTGCCACGTCGCGCTACTTCAAAAACCTCCAAATCAACGATACAATTCTCAAACCTTCGGAAGTGAAGTACATTTATCCGTATCCTGTCAGCTTCAAGCAGGAAGATACTTTAAGTACTTATTTTTCCAATTTCGACGAGAATTTGTACGCTTTCAATGCCGAAAAACTGATCCCGAATTTCATTTTCTTTGAAGGTGAAACCAACGAACCAACTGCCGATTACAGCATTATTCCTTTCAGCAAGCAGCAAAAATATTCCATTTATATCGAGTCGCCCAACCCGATAAAAGTTGCGGACAACGTCACAACACTGGTCAAATCGAATTCGGTTGGTGTGGTCAAAACGGAGATCATTCAAACGGATCCGAACAAGATCAAAATCAACTACGAGATCAAGCTGGAAAAACGCATTCTTTCCAACGCATCCGAAAGCAACGAATACCTCGACCTGGTAAAGGAATGGGCGAACATTGTCATTAAAAAATGGGTTATCAAGGAAGGATAATCCTGATTTTGCGTAAATTTAAACTTCTAAAACAAACAACATGAGTGAAATAATCGACAATTACAGCTTTGACACCGCTGAAAAACAAGCAGCTGCAAGACAATTCTTCGCAAAAGTTTACGGATTTATGTTCTTTGCATTGATCGTATCCGGAGCAATTGCATATCAATATGGAACCGTAGAGTTCATCACTAAATACTTCATCACTGCAACTGCAAACGGAGGAGCAAAACTTTCACCGTTATTCTATGTTGTAGTATTCTCACCGATTGGTGTTGCATTGTTATTTCAAACCATGATCAACCGCTTATCATTCCCGCTTTTGTTCGGGTTGTTTTCGCTTTACAGTATTTTGATCGGGTTTTCATTATCGACTATTTTCATTGTTTACTCCATGTCTTCCATCGCAATTACATTCGGTGTAACTGCAGGAACATTCGGAGTAATGGCAATTATGGGATATGTAACGAAAGTGGATCTGACAAAATTCGGAAGTATCCTGATGATGGCGTTCTGGGGAATTTTCATCGCAGGAATTGTAAACTTCTTCCTGAAAAGTGACGGATTGAGCTATTTGATTTCCATTATTGGCGTAGTTGTTTTCACAGGATTAACAGCTTACCATATGCAGCAATTGAAGAAGTTCGCTCACGACTCTGAAATTTCAGCTGACGAGAAAAACAAACTGGCTCTTTTGGGAGGATTTACCTTGTATGTTTTATTTGTGAATTTGTTCCTTTCTCTGCTTCGTTTATTCGGAAACAGAAACTAGTTTCAGCATAACATTCTTTAAGTTAAAACCTGCTAAAATTCAAGTATAGCAGGTTTTTTTGTGCGTAACTTTGAGAGAATAAATTTTACAAAATGATATCTTTTGGCCCGGCTATGCTCATAGGTTTAGTCTTCATGGGAATTGGACTCTTGGTGAGCTGGCGTTTAAGAAGCAAATTTCAGGAATTCAGTAAAATTCCCTCCAAAAGTGGTTTAAGCGGCCGCGAAGTAGCTGAACGTATGTTACGTGATTATGGCATTTACGATGTGCGTGTAACCTGTGTTCCCGGACAATTAACCGATCACTACAATCCTGCCGACAAAACCGTCAACCTTTCCGAAGTTGTGTATCACGGAACCAACGCGGCATCTGCTGCAGTTGCCGCCCACGAATGCGGTCACGCGGTTCAGCATGCAAAAGCATACGCCCCGCTTCAATGGCGTTCCAAACTGGTTCCGTTGCAACATGTTTCGGGAATGTTTCTCAATATTCTGATGATGCTGACTTTTATCGGTGGTGCAGTTTTGTTTGAATCTTTCCCAATCAAATGGGTGCTTTGGGCAATCGTGATCGCTTATGGTTTTATCGCCCTATTCAGTATTGTGACTTTACCCGTAGAATTGGACGCTTCGAAAAGAGCTTTGAACTGGATCAAGCATTCCGGAACAGCGACTAAAGACGAATACGAACGCTCGAAAACGGCCTTGAATCTGGCGGCAACAACCTACGTCGTAGCTGCTCTCGGAGCAATTGTAACGATGATTTACTATATTTTGCGATTAATTGGTATAAACGACGACTAATTTCTTTTTGTTTTTCAAACAAAATCTTAAATTTGAGGAAAAATTGAAGTTATGTCAGAACACCATTCAGATCACCACGATAAAAATGATACTTTCTTTGAAAGTTCAACAGTAGGAATTGGATTTGTGTATACTGTAATTCTATTAGCAATTATAGGATCAATTTACGCATTCGGATAGTATAAGGAGGAAAGTTAATCCTCCTTTTTTATTTCACTGAATATTGCTTATGCCTTTTAATTCCATTTTCGCGTGGGTTATCAAAAAACGCTTGCACCAAATTGAGCTTTTTCGGAAATACCCGGAAGATGTTCAGCGCGAATTGTTCGAAAAACTGATCGAACAAGGCAGTCAAAGCAAATACGGAAAAGAATATCAATTTCATCAAATCGTTTCTTATTCGGATTTCAAACAGTTGGTTCCTTTGAACAACTATGAATCCCTGAAACCATGGATCGATAAACTCATGGCCGGCGAGCAGCATGTGCTGTGGTCGCAGGAAACCAAATGGTTTGCCAAAAGCTCAGGAACTACTTCCGACCGGAGCAAGTTTATTCCCGTTACCAAAGAATCCCTCGAAGATTGTCATTATAAAGGCGGAAAAGATCTTTTGGCTTTGTATTACGAGAATTTCCCCAACCGGAAACTATACAAAGGAAAACACCTGATTGTTGGCGGAAGCGCACAGGTTTTGCCTGTTTCCGAAGACAGCTATCAAGGCGATCTATCGGCGATCATTCTGAAAAACTTGCCCTGGTGGGCAGAAATTCGCCGCACCCCTTCCAAAGAAATTGCGCTGATGAGCGAATGGGAAGAGAAGGTCGAAAAAATGGCCAAAAGCACCATCGAGGAAGATGTTTACATCATTGCAGGAGTTCCGAGCTGGACGCTGGTGCTTGCCCGAAAAGTGCTGGAAATTACCGGGAAGAAGAATTTACGCGAAGTTTGGCCGAACCTGGAATTATTCATGCACGGTGGCGTAAGCTTCGAACCATACAAAGAGGCTTTCAGGGAATTGATTCCTTTTGACGATATGCATTACGTGGAAACATACAATGCTTCGGAAGGTTTCTTCGGCATTCAGGATAAGGACGGTTCAAACGAACTGCTTTTAATGCTCGACTACGGAATTTTCTATGAATTCATTCCGATGCATTCCTTCAACGACACAGAATCCACAACGATTTACAAATTGGATGAGGTTGAACTGGACGAGGAATACGCTCTGGTGATTTCAACCAATGCCGGACTCTGGAGATACATCATCGGAGATACGATCCGCTTTACCTCAAAAAGCCCGTATCGTTTTAAACTTACCGGAAGAACCAAACATTTCATCAATGCTTTCGGCGAAGAATTGATCGTCAATAACAGCGATTCTGCAATAGCGGAAGCATGTTTGAAAACCAATGCGGTGATCCGGGAATATACCGTGGCACCGATCTACATGGACGGAAATGCTGAAGGAAAACACGAATGGCTGATTGAATTTGATCGAAAGCCCAATGATATCAATCGTTTCATGTATTTGCTCGACGAATCATTGCGTAGTATCAATTCCGATTACGATGCTAAAAGAACCAGCAACATGGCTTTGGGCAAACCGCTGCTACACATATTAAAATCAGGCAGTTTTGATGCATGGTTGCAAAAAAAAGGTAAATTAGGTGGACAACATAAAGTTCCTCGCCTGATGAATTCCCGTGAAATCGTGGAACAAATCTTGCAAGAAACCGATTATGAAACCATTCAATATGCTTAGATTCATTTTTAGTTTCTTCTGTTTGCTTCTTTTCACTACCGGTTATTCTCAGCAACAAAACTGGAAAGAGCTGTGGTCACTGGAAATCGATCCGATGGCAATCTGGGATATTGATCCGATTCAGCAAAGTATTATTTATCAGAATCAAAGCATTCAGAAACGGGATGCGAAAGGACAAATGATGCTGCAGGAAAGTTTCAAGTCCTTGGGAACCATTCACAAGATCGATGCTCAGAATCCGCTTAAAATTGCCTTATTTTCGGAAGATCAGCAACGCATTTGCTTTCTGGACAATGCTTTGGCTTTGCAGGGCGAATGCATCAACCTGAGCGATCTGAACGTGAGTCTGGCAGCCAGTATGAGCGCATCGATTCAAACGGACCGGATTTGGGTCTACGACGAACCGAATTCAAAAATAGAACTCATCACCCTTCGAAACGGTCAGGGGCAGCAGGTGCAAAACGTAAAAGGCTTATTGGACATGAAATCCATCGTCAATATGCAGGAAATCGATAATCGCCTGTATTTGTTTGACGAGATCAATCAGGTGGCCTGGTTTGATCAATTCGGGAATTTCATTGATGTCGCCACGCTTCCTCCCAACAAGCCTATTTATCCTATCCAGGATTATTTTTTAGTAGCAGAAGGAAAGAACATTCAAACCCTCGATATCAATTCGGAAGTTGTTTCCGTGTTTTTCACCGGCGATTCACTGATCGATTCGGATATCGTCAAAATGGAAGTTTCGGGCGATCGTTTGTATATTCAGACTCAAAAGAAGTTGTGGTGCTTCAGGATGGTTAAATAGTCAATTCCCGGTTAAAAACATTTTCCATTCGGTATTCGCAATTTCGTCTCTCAAGCAATAACCAATCGTTTGTTTCATCCATCCGTCACTTCAATTCAGGTAATTACACAGGGGCAATTATTTTTTGAACAATCCGCGGATTATGTAGCCATATTTTGTAATTTAGTCAGCCCCAAAAAACTCAATCAATTATGCATATCGCAGTAGCAGGAAATATAGGTTCAGGAAAAACAACCCTCACTAAAATGTTGGCAAAACATTACGGATGGGAGACTCATTTTGAGGATGTTGAGCACAATGCCTATCTCAATGATTTCTACGAAGACATGCAGCGTTGGTCTTTCAATTTGCAGATCTACTATCTGAATTCGCGGTTTACACAAATTCAGGAAATCAAAAACAGCAAGAATCACGTGATTCAGGATCGTACCATTTATGAAGATGCCTTCATTTTTGCTCCGAACTTACATTCTATGGGGTTGATGACCACCCGCGACTTTGAAAACTACTTTTCTTTGTTCAACTTAATGGACTCATTCGTTTCCGCACCGGATCTTTTAATTTACCTCAGAGCATCTGTGCCTACTTTGGTAAATCAAATCCAGCAACGCGGAAGAGATTATGAAGAAAGTATCCGTTTGGACTATTTGAAGCGCTTAAATGAGCGATACGAAGCATGGATCTCCACTTACGACAACGGGAAGTTGCTGATCATTGACGTAGACAATAACCGCTTCCCTGAAAACCAGGAAGATTTGGGTAAAATCATTCAGTCAATTGACGCCGAAATAAACGGATTATTCTAAGTACAGATCGTCCGTTCCTTCCAGATCAGAGAAATCTTTCAGTAACAAAGCCAGATCCGTCAGGATAGCATCTTTTTGCTCATCACGGCCTTCGGTTTGCCCGAAATATTCCGTCAGCAATAATTGTGATTCCAAAATAGCGGATTCAGGAGCAACTGTTTCAAAGTTTTCTACCACTGTGATGGTTTCCAATGCATCCAGAAAGTCTCCTTCAATTCCAAAAAGAACAAAATCAGCCAGATAGTCTGAGAAATCCAATTTGGAATTCCAGAATGTGCTGAGCAATTTTCGTTGAAGCGGACGATTGTCAGGGGTTTTAAATGCTTCCATCAAAGGTTCGATCGATGGAGTATCTTTCAAGCTCTGCAGCAAATCCATCACTAAAGCTTCATTTTCAGCTGACAAACCGGATCTCCAAACTGCAATAAGCGGTTCAATAATTGTTGCATGACCATGAACTGCAAAAGCCTTGATTGCTCCGGCAATTTTTAATTCATCCTTGCTCTGTAAATCACCAATGAGTTGATTGATCTTTAATTTTTCCTGCTTATTCAAATTGCTTTTCGACACCTGATTATTTTTTTACAAAAGTACAAAATACCACTATCTTTGGGTCATTATGAATTGGAAGATTTGCATCCTTTTTTCGGGTTTTTTTTTAGCTCTGAACTCTTGTGTGCTGGACGAGGCAAAACCGAGCGTACACGAAAAGATCATTGTGTACACAGATGCTTATTGTCCGGGAGACAGTTCGATTATCCGTGAGTTTGAACAATCCAAACATATTTCTGTTCAGGTCATTTACCAAACACAGGAGGAAATTGCGAAATCCATCCAGAAAAACAAGTTCAACACCGGAATTGATGTGCTCTTGCTTTCATCCGACAGTCTGAGAGAAGATTTGTACAATCAGAGTTTGTTCAGTCAGCTGAAAGGCCACTCCTATTTCAGAAATATGGACCGCCAGTTCAACAACAATCACCATCTGTGGGTTCCCTTGTGTCACAATCCGCTTATTTTAACGACCAAAAAAGATTCAAGTGCTACTTGCATTCCTTTGAATTGGAATAAGCTGAACAAAGACAGTATCAGGCCAAAAATAGAAGTGAAGTCGAACCTCAGTTCTTACCTGATGAAGCTCAAAAAGACTGAGAAATTCGTCCGGATCAATAAAACAAATCATTCTCCCGGTTCCAAATACGGAATTTACACCCTGGATCAGCTTGCAAAGCTTTCCGAAAAAGACATTCATTTCAATCAGGACAATTGCTTTTATTACCTGGTTGAAAAACAACGGTTCATGACAAATTTTACCAGTGTCAGTCTTTACAAATACAGCAGAAACAAAGTTGCTTCCGAGCAATTCATTGAGTTCTACAGTCGTTTTCAATACCAGATTGCATCGAACCGGAATCAGCTTTCAACCTTCAAAACGATTCAGCCAAATTTCCTAATCCGCACACTTGAAATTCAGTGATTTAGACTAAGTAACTCAAAATTAATTTGTTAAAATTTTGATTGTTAATTTAATTTTGCCTTACATTTAAGCAAACTTCACGCTACTATTATGAATTCTACCGTACTACTCAATGCGGATCGAATACTACTAAACCCAGACAACAGAAAGCAAACATTCAGTTTGCTTGTCATTTTGTACTTATTATTGAGCGCTTTGTTTGTGGGAATTTCGATTCAAATGACCAATCATTTTTCATTTCCGTTAGTAACAACTATATGCCTCGCAATTGTTTTTACCATTTGGGTAAAGATCATCCGGGTAACACTTGCTACAGGTTATATTAAAAACGATGTGGTGATTCTCAAATTGCTATCCGAACGTTCTTTCGTTCTGGAATTTATCTGCATCAAAAAAGCGCGCTCCTTTTCCCTTTTGGGTTTATCGGTTACTTTTCTCAAATTTAAGTTTGACGGAGTTCAGTATCACACCATTCTGTGCGGAAAACCGATGCAGGGCGGAACCATCGAAACGGTGATTATGGAACACAAAAGAGCTTATAAAAAAGATCTTCAAAAAAGCAAGGCATAAGCCGGGTTCTGTACATTCCGAAAAATTCATTTCCGAAACTGACTGTCATTTATCTGGTACTGACGTCACCGTCAGCATCTATCGATCTACCCTCCAAGCATCCGTCGAAACGGAAGAGAACGAGCAGCCCTACTCGCTTGGTTTACATGATCTTTCAGCCCGTGAGGTTTACCTAGCTTCCGAATGTCACCACCGGAACGGTGAGCTCTTACCTCACCTTTTCACCCTTACCTCAAATTGCAAGCAAGTTGAGGCGGTTTATTTTCTGCTGCACTTTCTGTACCCGTCCGCCAAAGACGAACGAATCCTTCCTGTTAGGAAGCACGGTTACTCTATGCTGCCCGGACTTTCCTCCCTCCGCCAAAGCGGAAAGCGACAGTCGGCTTGCTGGTACAAAGTTACGCTTATTTAACGAATTTCTGTGCAGTATATCCGGAAGTAAATACAACTACTAAGGAATAAGAACCGGATGCCAATTCTGAAACATCCAGAACCTGTTCTTTTGACGTTGCCGGAATTTGCTTCCAAACACGGCCGGAATTATCTACGATAAAGAAGTTTTGCGCCAATTCTGCAGTAGAAACATACAATTCAGTTGTAACAGGATTCGGATAAAACTGAACGGAAACAGTGCTTTCAGTAAGCCCCAATCCATTGAAATTATCTCTGTATTCTACCGCAGTTACGGTTTCATTTCCTAAAATTTCGTTGGTACGAATGCGCATCACTGCTTCTTTATCGGAAGTTGATCTCCATTCATATTCGTGTGTTAAGGGAACTGCAACCGGAAGCCACATAGTGAAACCATTGAAGGCAATGTAAATGGAATCCAATTCGTCAATCACATGATGAATCCGGATAGCATCAAACTGTCCGAAAGGAGTTTTTACCGTTCCCCAACCATCTACGCTGCTCACACGGTGACGGTGTTGTCTCCATTTTGCATCGTAAATCGGGTTCAAATCAATGTTCGTGTATCCTCTCGATTCGTAATTATCTCCGTAAGTCAAAGGAAGTTCGTAGCGCGTTTCAATGGTATCGGAACGGAAACCAATTCCCTGGCCGCTGCTCACGATTTCGTAACCGATAGAGGTAATTGCCGAAGTTGTTTTTTTGGAAAACTGGTTCAACTCATCAATTTGAACCGGCAAAATAGACGAAGCCTGAGCAATCGGCAAATCGGTTGTTGCATTAAAATAACTTGCTTTATAAGGTGCAGGAGCAAAACTTCCGAATGTCAAAGAAGACAATCCTGTTACCTGACTCATCGGGTTAGTGATCAAACTTCGTTGATCCTGAGGAACCAACATAGAGAAATCCCATGTGTGATTCGTGCCCGTTGTGGCATAATCAATTGTCGGATCGGTCAAAGTACTGAAAACATATGATTCTCCGGGTCCGGCAAAATGCTGATCAGTTAGGGTAACCTGGCCAAAAGAAAAAGTACTTAAAGCCAAAAAAGGAAGTAGCAAATGTTTCATTTTAAAGTAGTTTCAACAAATATAGAAATACTTTGCGAACTTACTTCGAGAATGTTCTTCTTATCACAAATTGTCCGTTTAAAGGAAGTCCTGCCGATTTGCCCAAATAATAATCTGTATGGAACGGTCTCAGAACATCTGCATGGAATTTTGCCCCGATACTATATTTTGGTGACAAATGGTAGTAATATTGAAACCCGAATTCCATGGTCATGGAGTTGGAGTGTTCCACTTTTCCTGTATAATTTCCCTGACGCTGAACGACCTGATTTTGGGTAATTTGCTCTTTTCCGTGAATAAACAACTGAACACCCGGCACAGCGCTGAATGATATTTCTGATCGCTGGAAAACAAATCCGAAACGCAAAGGCAATTCCAATGAATACAATTGCTTCACAGAAACGGTGCGTACCATATTCTCAGAAAAATTGCTTTCCCGGTAGTTCAAACCTCCGAAACCTTCCATTCTGGCTTGCAACCCGAAACTTACAAAGGTTCTCTCGATCTTTTTGGTATAACCACCACCAAGCACTACTCCGCCAACGACGTTTCGTTTCTGATCCGGAGACAAATAAGGAGATTGCCCGATAGTTGGCCCAAGCTCCACATACCAGGAGTTTTCATCCTGATTTCTCTTCGTTTTGCGAAGCGGATCTATGTCTTTATTGTTATCTGCTACAAATTCTTTTGTTCCCAAAGGTTCGAAGGCTGTATCTTCATCCGCCGAATCAATTGGATTTGTTTCCGAAGGATCCGGATTATTAGCCAAAGATTCGTCCTTAAGAGGTTGAACAGGTTCTTCTTTTTCCAAGATTCGGTTTTGTTCGGTTGTCAGATTCCGGTTTTGATTGGTTTGAACCGGTTTGTTTCCAGTACGGATTCTTGAATGATCTCTGGTTCTGTTCACCTGAACAGAAGATTCAGCAGTTGCATGTGCGTTTTCAATGATCGATTCCGTATGAGTTGTTTCAGATATGTGTTCCGGTGTATTTTCCTTATTTGTTTCGTTATCTTTCGCTAAAGTCGTTTGATTGTTCTCAAGGCGTGCAATTCGGGGTTTTCCGATCGGATAAAAAATCAAACCAAGCACCAGCAAGAGAGTCGCTGCAACTGAAATCCACGGAATAAATGCGCCTCTTTTTTTCTCAGCAGGCAGCATCGCTTCCATCTCCGTCCAGAATTCCGGAACGAAAAGAGGTTCCTGTCCTTCGGCAGCATGTGCATCTCTGAACAGTTGATCCAGTTCGTCGTCGCTAATATGTCGATTTGAATATTTCATATCACAAAGCGTTTTTCATGTCTGTTTTCCATCATTTCAAGCCGTTCTCTAAGTAATTTTCTTGCGGTTGAAAGATGCCATTTCGATGTTCCTTCCGTAATTTCAAGCAGGTCACCAATTTCTTTATGGCTGTACCCGTCAATGATATACAGTGTAAACACGTGAGCAGAAATCGGCGGAATGGTTTTCAATAAATCAAGAACTTCCTGATAACTTAATTCCAATGCTCCTTCATTTTCGACTTTTTCAGCCGCGTATGCCAATTCTCCTTCAGTTTCTTTCGCTACAATTATCTGATTGTGATTTTTATTCTTCCGATACTCATCAATCAGGGTATTTACAATAATCCGCTTCGCCCAGGCCGGGAAGTTCAGTTCATCCAGATCTACATTCTGCAAGCCGTTCACAATTTTCAGGAACCCATTATTCAATGCATGTCTGGCATCTTCATGATTGGTATAATATCTCAGACACAGACGAATAAACTGCCTATAGCAATACTCGTAGAGCAGCTTTTGCGAGCGTCTATCATTCTCTGCAGATCCCAATAATATCTGTTTGGTTACTTGCATTTACCCGGGTTCAAATTATTCACTAACAACATAAAATGTTGAAACTTCAAGCTTGTTTTTTATTCATAACGTCATATCTTTACCATTGGTTGGAAATTACGTAAAAATGTTAACATTACACCTCATTCGGCATGCAAAGACCAATCAGGTCTCACCTTCAGGTGATGATTTTGACCGGGCTTTACTCGACAAAGGCGTATCTCAGGCAAATGTTCTCGGCAATTACCTCCAGACACATCACATTACCCTCGGAAAGATCATTTGCTCCAGCGCTGTCCGAACGCAGCAAACGAGATCTGTTATTTGTCAGCATCTGGCAGAACAATTCAGTTTCGAGTTCAGTAAAAAACTCTATCTCTGTTCCCACCGGCAAATTCTCGATGTGATTGAAGACATGGGGAAAGACGACAAAACGGTTACCATTATCGGGCACAATGAAGGAATTTCTCAGCTTGCCAGTTACCTTTCCGGGGAATCCATTCATCTGCGCACTTCGGAAATGATCTCTCTCACTTTTCCATTCGAATCGTGGGATCACCTCATCAGCGGAACGGGAGTAATTATTTTTCAGTATCGCCCGGAGGTTTTTCTGCCTCTTCCACCTTCTTCAAAGGGTTAATGTGATAAATGATCCGAACCGGTGGCTGCGGACCGTATTGATTTGCCTGTTCCCGGTATAATTGTTCCAAATATTGCCTGTAAGCAATTTCTTCCTGATTTTGTCTCCACATTCCTTCCAGATCGGGAGGTTCAATTCCCATTTCTTTTTCAATCTCGTATTGGTATTTCGGCTGAACAGGGCCGTGTTTCCGATATGCAACCGCCAAACAAACCCCAACCGCGAACCCCCCGAAATGTCCTTCCCAGGAAATCGATGGTTCCATTGGGAAAATTCCCCAGATCATACTTCCGTAGACAAATATCACGGCCAGTGAAATTCCCTGAAGCGCTCTCACTCTTCTGAAAAATCCGGAGATAAACAGGAATCCGAAAAGTGCATAGATCACGCCGCTCATTCCGATGTGATATGCTCCATTATCCTGAGCTACCCACCAGACAATGAATCCGGTTCCGAACCAGGAAATGAGGAAAACCCGCAGGGCAATCTCCCGGTAATAATAAATGACTGCAGCCAGCAGCAAATAGGTCGGAAGTGAGTTATTCAAAATATGCTTGATATTATACGGATCATGTAATAATGGCATAAAGAAGAGCCCTTTCCAACTGCTCCAATGTCTCGGACGGATTCCCCATTCGATCAAATCGCTGCCTCCGGTAGTTCTTTCAAGAAGCCAGATTGTCCAGCAAACAAGTACCAAAAGCAAAGGATAGATAAGGGCTTCCGCAGACCTTCCTGAAAATTGTTTCATCTGATTCACACCTCGTTTCATCAACAACTAGTCCGAACTTATTATTCTGTCAATTTGACAGTTAGCTTGAATGAAGATAATTTATAACTTCGAAACATGAAAGCAACATGCAGACTCTCATTACTGCTGACTTGTGTAATCAGCTTCGCTTCATTCGGACAGGATTATCATTACTGGACCGATCAGTTCGGAATCAAAGCTACCGCATTGGGAGGCGCTGTTACCGCAGGATTGGATGATCATTCGATGGGATATTACAATGCCGCAGCCATGTGTCTGCTCGAAAATCCCAGTTTGTCTTTTTCTATTAACGCTTATCAATACCGCACGTTCAAACAGAAAAATGCTCTTGGCCCCGATCAGGATCTGGAAAGCACTGATTTTGCTACTATTCCCAACATGATGGCCGGGGTTCTTGTTTTCAAAAAGCATCCCAAATGGAGAATCGGCTATAATGTCATGTCCAAGAGTGTTTTCAATAACAAACTGGATTTATTTTATGCCGGCCGATACGATGCAACCAGTCTTCCCGGTGATGAAAACTTTGTTTCTTCTTTCGCTTATGAAATTCACAACAGTGAATATTGGTCGGGACTGAGTTTGTCTTATGAAGCAAATCCGCATCTGGCTTTCGGAGTTTCGCACATGGGGATTTATAAGAATACGAAGTATTACAATGATTATTCTTTTACCGTGCTTCCTCCCGATACATCTTCGTCTGAGATCACGCGTTTATCTTCGACCATGTCGTTCAACTTCTGGGATATCAAAGCAATTTTCAAACCTGCTGTTTTGATTCACTATCCGAAATTCCGTCTGGGTTTAACGGCTACTCTTCCTTCGATCAATATCATCGGGAAAGGGAATTTTTACCGTGAATTTTCGACTTTAAACATGGACGATATTCTTCCTCTTGATTTTGCCGTGATTTCGCGGGCACAAAAAAGCAAGGTGAAACATAAGGGAACGACTTCCATCAGTTTGGGACTTAGCGCACAAATCACTCCCAAATGCTGGCTGTATATCAGCGCTGAAACATTTTTCAGGCAAAAGTATTACCTGATTCACAACGACCAGAATGAAACGCAGCATTATCCTGAAATCATCACTGATTCCTTGATAACGACCATTTTCGGGGAGCAGACCTTTCTCTCTTACGGAGAAGAATACAGACCTGTAACAAATGTCGGCTTCGGGCTTGATTTCCAGGCGACGGAAAGATTGGCTCTGCAATGCGGTGCGCATACGGATTTCAATTACAACAAGAATCCGGTGTACGATTTTTCAAGACAAAACATTCAGTCTTCACAGTACGACCGTTTGGTGACTTCCGTAGGAGGAAATTATACACTGAAAAGCGGAAAACGCCTTGCACTTGCTTTTGAATTTGGGTTCTCCCTTCCGAAAACAACGGATTATACGGTTGATTTCAACACACCCAATGAAGCACGGAACGGGCTGATGGGTGATGTCGGTCATGGAACAAAAACAGTTGCTTATTCCTATAAATTGATGTTTGAGTTGACTTTGGGAAAATTGAGTAAATAATTGCAAGTTGCAAATTTTGGGGTTTCCCGCAGATTGTACGGATTACGCAGATATTAAATTAAGTTCATAATCTGCGCTGGGTTATCAGCGGGCCATAAAAAATCACACATACTTAAAAGCAAAAAGCTCCGGATCATTCCGAAGCTTCTTATATTGACCAATTTGCCTTAACAGTTTGTCATTATTTCTTTTCCTGTGGCAACGCTTATTTTTCTCTTAAATCCAAAATGCGGTTCAACTTCCCTCCTTCACTTCGCGGAATGGTTCCCGGACAAGCCAGGTGAATTTTCATCGACAAACCGATGTCGTCTTTGATTTTCTTTCCTAAACCTTTGTGCGCATATTGAATTTTATCGTGCTGAAGGATTTCTTCGTCGCTTTGAGACGTTTCCCGTTTCAAACCTTCGAACAAGTCTTGATTGATCTCAATATTCACTTCGACCTCATCCATCGTTCCGGATCTTTTGACCACCAATTGGTAATTTGCACTGAATTCCATGAATTTTTCCAATACAGACTCCACCTGAGTGTGAAACAAATTCACTCCGCGAATAATCAGCATATCGTCTGAGCGACCAAGAATTTGCCCCATTTTGACATGTGTCCGCTTGGAGCTTTTGTCGTAATACAAACTCGTGATGTCATTTGTCCAGTAACGGATCATCGGCATGGCTTCTTTTGTCAGTGTTGTGAACACCAGGACTCCGTTTTCTCCTTCCGGAAGCGGTTCTCCGGTATCTTTGTCCACGATTTCAGGATAAAAATGGTCTTCCCAGATGTAACTTCCGGTTCCTTTTTCTTCGAAATCTTCCTGAGAAACTCCCGGCCCGATAATTTCGGAAAGTCCATAGATATTTGTTGCCGTAACTCCGAGTTTCGCTTCTACTTCCATGCGCACACTTTCCGTCCAGGGTTCTGCCCCCAGAATGGCGTATTTCAAATTCATGGATTTCAGGTCGATTCCTTTTTGCTGGATTGTTTCTGCAATGGTCAGCGCATAAGACGGAGTGCAGCAAATTGCTTCGCTTTGGAAATCCTGAAGCAGCATGATCTGTTTTTCAGTTCCACCTCCGGAAATCGGAATCACGGTCATTCCCAGTTTTTCAGCACCGTAGTGTAAGCCCAATCCTCCGGTAAATAATCCGTAACCGTAAGCATTCTGCAGTTTCATTCCCGGAGTGCAGCCCGCCGCTGTTAATGAACGGGCAATGACTTCAGAAAAGATCTCGAGATCATTTTTCGTATAACCAACCACGATGGGTTTTCCGGTTGTGCCGCTTGAACAATGCAAACGCGCTGTTTCCGAAACAGGAACGGTAAAAAGTCCGAAGGGATAATTATCTCTCAAAGCACTTTTCTTCGTGAATGGCAGTTTATACAACTCTTCCACACCTTTGATATCCGCCGGAGTCAATCCTTTCTCATCGAACAGTTGTTTGTAGAAAGGCACTTTCGCATACACGTTCTTCAACTGCTGCTGCAGCCGTTCGTTTTGCAATTTTCGTAGTTTATCGAGAGGTAGGGTTTCAATGTCTTTGTTAAAGTAACTCATGATAACTGTTTTCTGTATTGCAACTAATGACTATTTATACAAAAAGACTTAAACGTTGTTCTTTTATACGCGCTCTATCACAACTGCAAAACCTTGCCCTACTCCGATACACATCGTTACCAAAGCATAGCGTTTTTGCTGTAATTGCAATTCCATTGTCGCTGTAGTCAGAATACGCGCTCCTGACATTCCCAGCGGATGCCCCAAAGCAATTGCACCGCCATTCGGGTTGATTCTCGCATCGTCGTCTTTCAATCCCCAGGCGCGGATAACTGCCAAACTTTGTGCAGCAAACGCTTCGTTCAATTCGATGATGTCCATATCTTCCATCGTCAATCCTGCTTTTTTCAAAGCAATTTCAGATGCCGGAACCGGTCCGATTCCCATGATTCGCGGTTCAACACCGGCTACACCACTCGACACGATACGCGCCAAAGGTTTCAGGTTGTATTCTTTCACCGCTTTTTCGGAAGCCAATAACAAAGCCGCTGCTCCATCGTTCAATCCGGCTGCATTTCCGGCAGTAACCGTTCCATCTTTATTAAAAGCAGGACGCAATTTTGACAACACTTCCAGGTTTGTATTCGGTTTGATGAATTCATCTTTCCCAAAAACAACCGGTTCGCCTTTTTTCTGTGGAATGGAAACCGGAACGATTTCTTTTTCGAAACGGCCAGCTTCCTGAGATTTCGCTGCTTTTTGATGAGAGCGCATTCCGAAAGCATCCTGATCTTCGCGGTTGATCTGGTATTTTGCAGCTACATTTTCGGCAGTTTCTCCCATGGAATCCACTCCGTATAGTTCTTTTAATTTCGGATTGATGAAACGCCATCCAAAACTGCTGTCGAACATCTGAGCATCACGACCAAATGCAGAACTTGTTTTTGAAATGACCCAAGGTCCGCGCGTCATGTTTTCTACTCCTCCGGCAATCATTAAATCCGCGTCTCCAACCTGAATAGCTCTCGCCGCACTAATTGCAGCAGATAAACCCGAAGCACACAAACGATTCACGGTTTCTCCCGGAACAGTCAGCGGAAGTCCGGCCATCAATGCAGCCATGCGCGCCACATTCCGATTGTCTTCACCCGCCTGATTGGCGCATCCGATCACTACATCGTAGATTTTTTCCGGAGCAATCGTCGGGTTTCTTTTAATTAATTCCTGAATAACAAGGGTTGCTAAATCATCGGGACGAACTGCTGATAAAGCGCCTCCGAAATTTCCGATTGGTGTTCTCACACCATCAATAATATATGCGTTTTCCATTAAATTCTATCTGTGGCATTTAAAATAGTCGAACGGTTCGCGGCAATCCTGACATTGGTACATGGCCTTGCAGGAAGTGGAACCGAATTGACTGAGTAATTGTGTGTGTGTTGATCCGCACTGCGGACATTGAATCCCGGTTTCCTGTCCGAAAAGCTGTAAAACATGTGGAGAGGAATTGACCGGCGGTGCGATACCGTATTCTTTTAATTTTTGTTTTCCTTCTTCCGAAAACCAATCCGTAGTCCATGCCGGGCTCAACTGCGTGGTGATCTTCACCTGGTCGATTCCTTCAGCTTTTAAGGCCAAACGAATTTCGACTGCAATCATATTCATTGCCGGACAGCCGGAATATGTCGGTGTGATAATCACTTCGACTTCCCCGTTTTCGTGGACAATGACATCCCGCAACACTCCCAAATCGGCGATTGTAATCACAGGAATTTCCGGATCGCAGACGCGTTCCAGGATTTTCCAAATTGCAGATTTATCGAGTGTTGTCATGTTTACCATTTTAATCCCGGGTAGGCTCTTTGAACGCTTTGCATTTCAGCCAATAAATAGCTCAAATGTTCTGAGTGTCTTCCTGTTTTTCCTCCGGTTTGAACTGTATTTCTGGTAGTCGGAACTTCTAAAGTTGCCCGCGTCAGAACGGTTGTTACCTGTTCCATCCACAATGCTTTCAATGCCTCGAAATCCGGTAAGATTCCGGCTGCAATCAAAATCTTTTCATCTTCTGTTGCTTCCAGTATTTCTCCGCCAAATCCCCACAACACTTTAAGTGCAGTTTCTATTTTTTGCTTGCTGGTTTCCGTTCCGTCTCCTAAACGAATCACCCATTCAGAGCTCCATTTGATGTGATAACTCACTTCCATGAAGGATTTTTCAGCAATCGCTGCCAACGTTTCGTCTGAACTATTCTTTAATGCTCCCAAAAAATGAACATGCCATGAATCGAACAAAAACTGACGAATGACTGTGTGTGCAAAATCACCGTTTGGCTGTTCACAAATCAGTGCATTCCTGTATTCTTTGCTTTCGCGGAAATACGCGTAATCGTCTTCCGTTTTTCCTGCTCCTTCCAATTTCGCTGCATAATCGTAGAAATTACGTGCTTCTCCGATCAGGTCCAATGCAATATTACTCATTGCGATGTCTTGCTCGATAATTGGTCCGTGACCACACCATTCCGAAAGCCGGTGACTGAGAATCAAGGTAGAATCTGCCAACGACAACACGGTATTGAAAAGCGCCTGATCTACGTTATTTTTTTCTGTTTTCATATTCCGGTTTACATGTGTCCGATACTCTCGGGAATGTCATAAAATGTTGGGTGTCTGTAAATTTTGCTCTTTGCAGATTCATACAAAGCGTCGTCTTCATCCGGATTGGATGCGTGAATCTGAGCGGATTCTACAACCCAAATACTTACTCCTTCCATGCGACGTGTGTATACGTCACGTGCGTTTTCAACTGCCATTTGCGCATCTGAAGCATGCAAACTTCCTACGTGTTTGTGATCCAAACCTTGTTTGCTGCGAATGAATACTTCCCACAAAGGCCAATCTCTTTTATTCTTTTCCATTTCTTTTTCGATTTTAAGATGTCAGAATTTTAAGACTTCAGGATTATCAATTTCGTCTTAATATCCTATTGTCATGAAGTCCTGACATCCAATATGTTTATGCTACGTTCTGGTTGTTTTCTTTTAATGCCTGTTGTTTGTCTGCATAAGCCATTGCTGCTTCACGCACCCATTCACCTTCTTCGTATGCTTTTTTACGGGTTTCCAATCGCTGGTGATTACATGGTCCGTTTCCTTTTACTACTTCCCAGAATTCTTCCCAGTCGATCTCACCGAAATCGTGATGACCTCTTTCCTCATTCCATTTCAAAGCCGGATCCGGAACTGTCAATCCCAAATATTCGATCTGCGGCATACTCATATCGACAAAGCGCTGACGCAATTCGTCATTCGAGAAACGTTTGATCTTCCATTTCATGGACATTTCACTGTTGGAAGACACTTCGTCTTTCGGGCCGAACATCATCAAAGTTGGCCACCACCAACGATTCAAAGCGTCTTGTGCCATTTGTTTCTGATCTTCACTTCCTTCGCACAGGGCCATCATGATTTCATATCCCTGACGCTGATGAAAGCTTTCTTCCTTACATACACGCACCATTGCACGCGCATACGGTCCGTATGATGTTCTGCACAAAGGAACCTGATTGAGGATTGCTGCTCCGTCGACCAACCAACCGATTGCTCCCATATCTGCCCAGGTCAATGTCGGGTAATTGAAAATAGAGGAATACTTCGCCTTTCCGGAGTGCAAATCGTCTAACAGATCTTCTCTTGCCGCACCCAGGGTTTCAGCTGCGCTGTAGAGATACAATCCATGACCTGCTTCATCCTGAATTTTAGCAAGCAAAACCGCTTTTCGGTTCAACGAAGGCGCACGTGTCAACCAGTTTCGCTCCGGCAACATTCCCACAATCTCGGAATGCGCATGCTGGGAGATCTGTCTGATCAAGGTTTTCCGGTAAGCATCCGGCATCCATTCTTTCGGCTCAATGCGTTGTTCTGCATCTACACGATCCTGAAAGTGCTTTTCCAAATCAACTATATTTTCCATACTCTTTATTTTTAAATCTTATAATCCAATTACTTTTCATCAAAATTGATGATTACTTCTTCTGTTTCCGGATGCGCCTGACAAGTCAGAATGAATCCTGCGTCTATCTCGTCTTGTTCCAAACCGTAATTTACATCCATCTTTACTTTTCCTTTTTCCAGTTTCGCTTTACACGCGCAGCAAACTCCACCTTTGCATGCATAAGGCAGATCGGAACCATTTTTAATGGCGATATCCAAAACGGTTTCTCCCTCGAAAGGAACTTCCATTTGAGTTGAAACGCCATCCAGTTTGATCGTTACTTTACTTACCGGACCATCCGAAACCTTTGCTTTGGCAGCAATTTCTTTTTTCGCCAGTTGAGCACCTGCAGTCGTGAACAATTCGAAGTGAATCTTTTTCAAATCGACTCCTGCATTCAGTAAGGATTCTTTTGCTCCCAAAATCAATTCTTCCGGTCCGCACAGGAAACACTCGTCCAGAATTTCCGGATCAATGATTTTATCCAGGAAGTAGTCCAGTTTGGTGCTGTCGATTCTTCCGCTCAAAATCTCTGCATCTGCCGTTTCCTTGCTCAGAATATAATACACGCTCATCCGATTCATGTATTTATTCTTCAGCGCTTCAAATTCATCTTTGAAGATGATAGAACCTTTGTTTTTGTTTCCGTAAAGCAAGGTAATCTTACTTTGAGGTTCGGCCATCAGAATTGTTTTCACGATAGACATAACCGGAGTAATTCCACTTCCCGCTGCAACGAAGAAATAGTTCTTCTTGTTCGCCGCCTGCAAATCCGTGGTAAATTTTCCCAGCGGAGGCATCACTTCCAGCATATCTCCTACCTTCAAACTTGAATAAGCATAATTCGAGAACTTTCCGTCAGGGATCATTTTGATTGCTACTCCCAATTGATTATCAAGCGGACTGGTACAAATGGAATATGACCGGCGCACTTCTTCTCCGTCGATGATTGTTTTCAAAGTCAGGTATTGCCCGTGTTTGAACTCAAACAGGTCTTTTTTGTCTTCCGGAATATCAAAATGTACGGAGATACATTCTGCCGTTTCCTTTTTTAATGCTTTTACTTTTAAGGGATGAAAGTGTAACATGATTATTTTTTAAGTCCTTTTAATAAGAGGTTTGTGATATCGTTTTCCAATTCTTTTTCTGTGATATTCCGTTCCGGATTGTACCATAATTCGACCCAGCGAATGGACGAAAGAATGGTAAACATAACCACCGATACATTCATGGGAACAAATTCTTTTTTTGCAATCCCGTCTTCGATCAGTTTTGCAAAACGTGCTTCGTATCCTTTGCGAAGTGTTTTGAAGATCGAAAGTTTGGGTTCAGGCAGGGATTTCCAGTCGTTGTTCGTGACTGCTACCGAAGCTGCATCTTCGACCATGAGCCGAATGTGCAGATTGATCACTGCTTTGATTTTATCTGTGTAGGATATTTTCTCGTTTTCAATTCTGGAAATATGCGAAACGTATTCTCCGGCAATGCGAAAACAGATTTCTTCCAAAATTTCATCTTTCGATTTGATATGACTGTATATACTTGCAGCCTCAACGCCAACGCGTTCGGCAAGATCTCTCATCGAAGCACTGCCATAGCCCTTTTCTTTGAACAAAAGCGCTGCTTCTTTGATGATTACTTCTCTTTTACTAACCTTCTTCTTAGAGCTTCCGGCCATTTTTTTGCAAGTTGTTTTCGTTTCCGTACTGCTAAAGTAAAAAAGAAAAAAGAAAAAAGCTAACGAACGTTAGTTTTTAACCTATTAAAAAATGTTAGAACAGGATGAAAGTCAGTATTTCAAATGCTTTCGCGAAATGTCGTGTACTTTTCAGCATAAGGTCTCAAGACAAACCGGCATAAGAGAATTTGACACACTATTTCTTCATGAAGTCCTGTTTATCGAAAACTCAGGTAGATAATCAGTGATCCGACTGCTACCACTCCCCAAAATGCGCGATCAAAAAAAGTCATTATTCTCAATTTGTATTCCTTCATGATTTCTGTTTGTTTGGTCTTTCTTTTCCAGACTCTGCAAAGTTAGCCCATCCTCTTTTCAACGTGGTTAAGCACCGATGAATCATTCATTAAATCAGTTATTCAAAATCAGAAATTTCACAAACTAACTTAACCCGGATAAAATATTGTACAGCAAAAAGATTCATTCCAATAAGCCCTTTTCGTAGTTTTGAAGCATGAATCTGAAAATCAATATCCGGAAAGAGGAAAAGGAAGATTACAAAACGGTTTTTGACCTCATCCAAAGCGCCTTTGAAAAAGAAGAATTCACGGATCATCAGGAGCAATTTTTGGTTGAAAGACTGAGAAATTCAGACGCTTTCGTTCCGGAACTGTCTCTTGTTGCGGAAACAGACGGAAAAATTGCAGGCTACGTTCTGCTTACAAAACTGAAAATCGTAGCTGACGATCTGAAAGAAACAGAATCACTTGCTTTGGCCCCTGTTGCTATTTTACCGGAATATCAAGGAAAGGGAGTAGGAGGACAATTGATTCTTGCGGCTCATGAAAAGGCCAAAGAACTTGGATTTCACTCGATCATCTTATTGGGACATCAGAATTATTATCCCCGGTTCGGATACGAAATGGCTAAAAACTTCGGAATAAAACTGCCTTTTGATGTTCCGGATGAGAATTGTATGGCAATCGAATTAAGCGAAAATGCATTGCAACACGTAAGTGGAACGGTTCGCTATCCGAAGGAATTCGGGATAGAAGGATAACAGACTTTTCATTCTCACGGCTTGAAAAAGAAATGTTTATATTAAATTCAGGTTACACCCAAGGGTTGCCACGATTCCAATAGCTATCGGAACACGAATTTTCAGGTGGCTAACAACCGCGTCATTAAGCGTATACATCCAGTTCTGAATTATTGCTAAAACAGCATCTCGATTCGTCAGGACTATTCAAAAGAAATAAAAAAACAGAGCTGAGACGTTCCCACATTGTTTCAGCCCTGTTTATAAAGCAGGCAGCAAGATCAATCAGCGTTTTACAACGCGTTGTGTTGCAACCACTTTTCCGTTTACATAAGTAGAAAGCAAAATCACTCCTCCCGATAAATCGGAGGTATTCAATTCGTATGTTCCGTTAACAGAAGGAATCGTTTTCAGGATGCGACCTGAAAGATCTGTTAATTGAAGATCCACCGTCTGTGTTGTTTTGAATATCAACATTTCCGAGAAAGGATTCGGGTAGATTGCCGTTACGGGGTTCATTTCTGCAAGACCAGCGGATTCACTTTCAATCGTCAACCCAATCACCAAAGGATCATGGTCGGAAGAGCGGTAAGGATTGCTTTCATACAAATCATCCACAATATTTTCCAGGTTGTAGTCGAGTGCCGGTGGTTCATCGGCATTGATGTGCCAGATTTTAGCATCATTCACCATTGGAGTTAAAGAAGGTGAAGCAAAAACGTGATCCAACGATCCAAACTCACTCATATAAGCATAAGAGTAAGAATCTTCGATCAGCATATTGTAGCCTGCTCCCACAAAAACATCCATCGGATCTTCCTGTGAATATGCATTGAAATCACCTACTACAAGGTGTTTATCGTTATTCGTTAGTGTTTCAATGTTATCAAAGAACTCCAGCATTTTAACCGACTGCTGTCTACGTGTTGCATTGTAACAGCTTTGCCCGTCAAGCTGATCCAAATCTGCACCGACAGCTGCGTCACAGCCTTTGTAACGATAGTGATTTGCAATCAGATTAAAGCGGCCTCCTGTTGCGTTTATTTCGAATTGTCTTGCAATTGGCGGAGGATAGAACAACACATCGGTAGAAGTCATCATTGAATCCAATGGTGTTACGGAGGCTGTTTTGTAAATGAAGACGTTTTTGATGGCATAAGTTCCCGTAAACGGACTTTCCGTTGCCAATGCATAGATTGGTGATCCAACCGCAGCATTCAACGCATACAAAATACTATCCGCAGCAACGGCATTGTTTTCCACTTCGATCAATGCGTAAATATCTGCATCCAGAGAATCGAGTGCCGAGATGAGTTTATTGCGCTGACGAACATATTCGGCCGGAGAATCTGCTCCACGTGCTCCATTCGCCCCGTCATCGATCGTTGAAAAGAAGTTCAGAATATTAAAGCTTACGACTTTGATATCTCCGCCAACAACCGGAACTGCAGGACGCGGAGCATAATTGAACACCAAAGGTTGTGTTGGCATAAGCCTGTATTTAGAGAAACTGTACGACAGCGCTCCGGTAACCTGCTGAGCTGTTGACCCGTTTCGTAATGTACGTTTTACAGGATCAATGTATGGAACCGGATTGGGCCACGAACTTGTCTTTGCATCATCGATCAGAATGCGGCTTCTGACATGCAAATCTGAAAGAGCCGTAATGGCAGCCACATTGGACGTACCAGTACTTGTAGTTCCTGAAGCAGGATTATCGTTGGGGTCAATTCCATCCGTCGGGATGAATTGTCTTTCGGTTGCAAGTGTCAATTCACCGTATTTTCCAAGATTGTAATTGTCGGTCACAACCAGGTTTTGAGGAAAAGTAACATACATTCCTTCAAGTGCTTCCAATTCTGCAAGTGTTGCCACCGGAAGAGTTACCGGAACTGGAGTTACCATGTTTGTAACCGTCCCGAGAATGGTCACATTCGTCACATTTCCTATTTCAGTGAGATCGAAATATTCCTGCACCTGTCCGGTTACAGTCACATAATCTCCCACATTCACATTGATTCCACCCGGATTATAAACGAGTACCCCATCAGAGGTCAAGGGATTTCCGTCTCCCAAAGTATCCTGAATAAAGAACCCGTTGAGTAAACCCGAAGTCTGAAAATCGGCATAAACCACTCCTTCGGTCGTAACGGTTTGTGAAACCAGCGGACTGGCACTTCCTGCTCCCTGCAAGGTATAAATACGCGTAGTTTGTGATTTTGCCACCATTGGTATAAAAGCAGCAATCAGTATAACATAAATTCTCATCATCACAGAGTTTTAGTAATACTGTAAAGTTCAGCCATACAGACAACAACGGCGTTAAGGGAGGATTATTCGGAGATTAAACTTCCAGAAGCTTTTTAAGAAGAAAAACAGAAGTATGTTACGCGCAATCACTCTGTTACTTAATCTCTAAAAAACAAATGGCTCACTCATCAATGGCGAGTAGCCGTTGTTATGCATTATCAGGTCGGAGGAATCTGTTCAACATGGCAAACCGGTCTTTAGATTTCCTGAGAAAAAGATATCCAAGAACCTGCAGCAGGTAATTCATCATTCAACACAAATGCACAAATTTTTAGCACTCCTACCGGCAGCGCTTACTGTTATCTATACGAGTGCGGTAGCCGAGTCATTTAATTTGTAGAAAAAAACGGAGCATCACCTATATTCTCATACAGTATCTATGCTTTATCCATACTTGATCAGTACAGTATCCTTGCTTTACCTGAGCATGAAATGTGATTTTCAGGAGGTCTTTCCGGGAAAAGGTGTTTTACCAATATGTGAAATGGATTCGAATTGAAAATGTCGAATTTACCTCAGCAAGTTCACATGTCCTTTGATAGTGTTTCGCGGACCGGTAAGCGGGGTATAAGTTATTACGTAGCTGTAAATACCATCCGGACATGTTTGCTCTTTATACGTACCATCCCATTTGAAGTCCGGATTTGCAGAGCGGAAAATCTGTTCTCCCCAACGATTGAAAATCTGAACCTCCAGTTCATTGATTCCGGTAATCTTTGCTTCGAAATAGTTATTGTACCCATCACCGTTGGGCGTAAATGCATTCGGAACATAAATGTAAACCTGTTCCGGAATAATGATCGTTTTCCAGTTTGTGAATTTACAGCCATTCGAATCTGTTGCGGTCAACAACACCAGATACGTTCCCGGATGATCGTAGGTATGACTCGGATGCAAAACATCGGACAGATTTCCGTCTCCGAAATCCCATTCGTAAACGACGTTTTCCATGAGCAACAAATTCCGAAATGTGACCGGTAAACCATCCACCACCGGATTTGTGACAATTTGAAAGTCAAGCAAATCACTGTATGGTATTTCTACCACATTGACAACACTGTGACTACAGCCCAATTCATCTGTTATTGTTAATGTAACCGGATACGATGCCGGATTCCCGAACTGAAAGGAATTAGCCGGACCGCCAATCACTTCAACACCCCCGAAATTCCAAGTGTATGTATAAGTGGTATCTTTCGGATCTGCATCCACGGTTAACTTCCGGGCACAATCCAATACATGATCAAAACCTGGTGTAATGCTTTCAGACACGATGTAATTTCCCTCTAAGAAATTGAAACAACCAAATTGATCTGTAAATTCATATCTGATTGTATACGTTCCGGCATCGGCCTGATCCAGGTTTAACTGGCCTCCGATCACATTATCACCCGAAAGAATTCCTCCGGCAGGTTGTGGCAACAGAGGGATAAATTCTGCCCCGGAACAATAAACGTTTTGCAGGTTCATTGTCAGAACGGGCAATTCATGTATTTCTATGCTTGCAGTTCCTGTCCCGATGCATCCGTCTTCGTCGACATAGGAATAAGTGAGTCCCTGCACTCCGACACCATAAGTCTGAGGTGAAAAGTTCAAACCTGTATTGGCACCATTCACCTGCATTTGTCCGCCCGCAGGACTTACCTGAATCATTATATCTTCTCCGTCAATACACAGGTCTGCAGGAGCCGTAATGACAGGATCCGGTGCTTCTGCTCTCACTTCAACGGTAGCTGTTACCGAATTGACACAGCCGTTAGCATCCTGATATTGATACATTAAATTAAAGGTTCCGGCACCAGCCTGGTTTGGATGAAACTGATTTTGAGATACTCCCGGCCCGCTCAATTGTCCTCCTGCCGGTGTTCCCTGAATGCCCGCATCCTGAATCATAATGCAATAGGGCGACTCAATATTTGTAAGATTCACGACAGGCAGCGGATGAACCGTAATTGCATCCACAGCAGTATTGGTGCAACCCATTGCATCGACATAAGTATATGTTATTCCTGAAACTCCTGCTCCTGCAGTTTGCGGATTAAAGTTATTGCCCTGCACACCGTTTCCGGTAAAAACTCCTGTAGCCTGCCCTGTAGGAACCGGTGTTCCCAACAAAACAACAGCCGGAGCGCTTATACACAACTCATCCGGTGCAGTCATGGTAACGACCGGTACAAAATCTGCAATCACTACGGTAAATACCTGAACAATTCCCACAGCATCCGTTACCTCACAGGTATATGTTCCGGCACAAAGCCCGGTTGCCGTTTGCGTCGTTTGCGCCGACGGAGTACTCCACTCAAAAGCATACGGAGCAGAACCTCCAGCCACATTGATCGTTGCTGTACCTGTGCAAGTTGATGCTGCTACTTGTAAACAAACTGCATTACACGTTCCGTAAGTCGGGTTCTGGAAAGCATTTGCCCATGTTCCCCCATCCAAAACTCTTGAATAGGTAAGGCCATTGATCGGCAAAGGTGTAATCGTCACCTGATTTTTCCGGTTTGCGGGGATATTCGTAAAAGAACTTAAAGTCGGTACAGCATTACAACCGCCTGATGTTGGCGGAATACAAGGCTGATCATTCGCATTGGCAGCATCTCCCCAAACCAAAGCATCCTGCGCCACTCCCTGATTATCATAAACTCCCAACCAACTCCCCGTATTCGGAAGCCAGAAACGGGTTCCCCCGGTGCAAACTCCCGGATTTGGAAAAACAGGTGCAATTTCAACTACATTTCCCCCATTCTGAACCAGCAAATTGGCTGGAACAGCGGCAGTTTGTGTTCCCCGAATAATACAAAAGCCACCCGGAGGGATAATCGTACCAGCAGGGATACGAAGAGCACCACTTCCATCAATGGTACCGTTTCCCAGATAGTAACATGAAATATCTATCGGCTGACACAGGTTCGGATTGTAAAGTTCGATCCACTCACCACAATTCGATCCGTTTGCAGAGTTGCAAAGACATCCGTCATTAAAATCCGGCGTGACCATGATCTCATTGATCAGAATTGTTGGACCTGTATACTGACACGCATTACCATTACAATTCGTATTGACGTTTGTTGTAAATGTCGCTGTCAACTGTCCATAAGATAAGATCGAAAGCAGCATAAAAGCCACCGATAACACACGCCATTTTTTCATAAAAAGAGTTCTAGTCTTTACTTATAAACAGTGAAAATATCGATATGGTTGGCTGCAAAGCGACTATTTTGAGTTTTGTGTGCGGATCAGCTATTGATGTGTATGTTTTATGGGATGTGGGGAACTTACTATTTGAAGAAGGGTTTTCATTTTAACTCTGAAAAGAGCATCCAATTTAGATAGAATGCTCATTATTTCTTTCTTGAAGGAGAAATAATGAGCAATAAGGCAACAAATTATTTACCCCCCAAAAATATTACTATATCAAATCCCTCTTTTACTTAGTCATATTTTTTTGAGTAATCTATCATATACCACATAACTCTTATTTTTTTAACCAGCCCTTTTCTGCAAACAATTTTGTACTATATTCTTCAGGATTTAATTTATAGGTTAAATCCTGTTGTAGATTTAATAATTTTCGATTTGTAGGCTCGAAAGTTAATCCCTTCGAAACGATTTCAAAAGCGGTAATATAATCTCTTAAGTTCTTGGTAAAATTTAATGATTGATTAAAGGCTGTTATAGCATTCGAATGAACCTGTGTAGGTGTAATTTTATCTCCTAAATAATAGGATTGCTCGAAATGTACATTAGCTAGTTTAGCTTTATTATGCTTAGCTTCTTTATTGTAATAATAATTTATGTCTTTTGATTGAGCCGCAAATGCCTGGCCCAACCCCAAATGAGCTCGATTATTTTCTTTTTCGATAGTCAACACCTTCTCAAAGTATTTAATTGCTTCTTGAATCATTTCCTTTGAAGTTTTATTTTTCCCAACTCGGTTCTTTAACTCAAGATATCCTAGCTCAACTAAGGCCTCTATAAAATGATCATCTAAATCAATTGCAATTTGAAATTCTTGTTTTGCCAATTCATAACTATCCGGATGAAAACTATTATCCTGTATCTTACCTTTTATTAAGTAAAGAAATGGAAACTTATTATTTTGTTTAAGCAACTCATTAATCAAATCAATTGCAACATCATAATCAAAATTTGAAATAGAAAGCGCCCTTAATGCTTCACTTGAAGCAACTTTTTCCTTATGATTTGTTGCATTAGATCGAGATAATAACTGGATATTATTTAAATCCCCATTTGAAAAGGCTTTTCTTTCTTGAATAAATGATTCGAATTTTTCCAAAATATTTTTTTCATTGTCAAGATTCAAGAACTTTTTAATATAAATTTTTGCTAAATGTGGTAAAGTATACCCAACAGTTTGATCAATATTTTTAAAAGATAAGGCTAATGATATTGAAGATAATTTAGGTAGTATGTTAAATCCTATTTCGTCAATATTAAACCCTGAAATATAAGAAACATCGTCAGCCGAAAGTAAATCCTCCCTTTCTGAAAGCGATAATATATATAACACAACTCTTTCATCAGTATCTAGCTTACTAATAGATCCCTCAAAACAAAATGTAAGAATATCATGATATGCATCTCCATTTTTCAGGTTTTTTATTACAACCTCTATTGGTGTATTTTGAGAAATTTGATGAGTGATTAATTGACCTGCTAAAGGCATACCTTTTGTATATTCATACAATTCTTTTAAATCACTCCTATAAATATCAGAAAACTTTAGTTCTAGAGTAGAATAAAACTTATACTGAGAATCAAGGAATTCAGGAAATTCTATTTCTTCTTTAAAACCTTCTAAATTTATTCTCGCCATATAAAAATCGCCTAGGGTCTCTCTAGTTGTTAAAATTGCTTTAGAATTTGTAGGAAAGTTTTCTAACAACTTTAATAAATCAGAATCATTTAGGGTTTCTAAATTGTCAACAATTAATAAAACATTGTTTTTTTCAAAGAAATTAACGATAACTTCTTCTGGGTCTTCATAGTTAAAACCTTCTTCAATTAAATTTTTATCTAAAAGAAATTTATATACATCATTTATTAAATCATAGTAATTAGATATAAATTCTGTAATGCTAGTTATACCTTTAGGAGTATATCGATTGCGTTTTGAGCTAGTCCATATAATGAACTCAAAATCAGACTTAAAATCCTCGTTTTTAATTAGTTGCTCGCAAAAGTAGTGTACAAAGCTAGTTTTACCAATTCCACCAATCCCATCAATTTGAATTATTCTATTATTGGAATTTTGTAATTTAGAATACAAATCATGTATGTATGATTGACGACCTATGAATTCATTGTAAATATTTTTTTGGTTTAGTACATTTTCAATGATTTTAAATTCTACAGATTTCTTTTGGAAAAACAACTTATCTGCTTTTATTGATCGACTACCTCTTCTACAATAAACGTCATTTTTCCTAAATGCAAAATCATTTGTTTCTTTTTTCACTTTCCCCCAAGTTTTTTTGGGATATTGCCCATCCTTTTTAAAAGTTAAAACTTCTTTGTTTGGAAAAACATAGATTGCAAAAAACGACTTAGATTCAATCTCTATAATGTTTGAGATAAGTTCAATCTCCCCTTCTATATACTCGTCTACAATATTTTGAATCGTGGCATCATCTATATCATCATCACTTCTAGCATCCAAGCCTATCCATTCAGAGTTATTATTTACTCCAAAAATTATATAGCCTCCTTTAGAATTTGCAAAAGATTTTATATCCTTTACAAATTCAACCTTTGATTTTGTATCACTTATTTTATAAATCTCTTTAAAATCAATTTCAGTTGACTCTGATTTAAAATTTATTCCTTTTATTTTTTTGATAGTATTTTCTGATACTAATTCTAATGTGGATATTTCCATATAAGTTCTACTGTTTTTAACAAAAAAACGCCTATACACATAAAAACAGCCAATTACAATAAGTAAATTGATTTCAAAATCTAATTTTCAACTTATACAAATGAAATTTGTTTTCAGCGAATAGTATATATTACGTTAACGCTTCAATACTAGCAAAAAAAATCTGAAATACAATACGTTCCGAACAAAAGAGAATCGAATCGCTATAGATTTCGGGGAACTGAATGAAATCAGTGCTTGTAGGAGATTTAGGGTTCACCACCCTCCTTAATCCTCCCTCAAGGGAGGAGACGGAATTGAAGCTTCGAACCGGGATTTCACACTCTCTTCCCTCACTCCCCGCTCTCGCACTGAAAAAGAAATGCTACTTTCTCCGCATAACCCAATGTGCGTAATGTAGATCGCAACATCAGCTTTAATGCTTTCTTTCCAGAGGTAGTTTTGAAATATAACTCGCGATTCCTGGCATCTTTCTCAAAAAGATAAAACTCGCAGAAAATCAACTTTAAAGGTCGACGGATGGATGTACTTTTCACACCACCAACATTGTGCTTGATTATTCTGTTTTCCAGATTAGAAGAATATCCGACGTAAAGCATCAAATCTTTTTCACTGAAAAGTACATATGTGCAATAGGGCAATGGTTGTGTCATACTTTAAGTTAAGGAATATATCCGAAACAAAAAATGGAGGCTTCATTTTTGATTGAACAAAGAGAATCTCTTAGCGGTTCGGTTCTTCTCCGTAGTAGATTTCCTTCCCATAGCAGGTTTCCAACCGCTATGGGAACACGTCAATCACTACGGACCTCATCACCACAAAAACCACGAAGCGAAAAAGGCAACCCATTTGGATTGCCTTTTCTCTGCTTCTGTGGTTGTGGTGATGGAGGGAATCGAACCCCCGACACAAGGATTTTCAGTCCTTTGCTCTACCGACTGAGCTACATCACCGCCTCAATTGTGGGTGCAAAGATAGTAATAGAATTTATTCCTCCTAAGAAAAAGTGATTTTTTTTGTAAAATCAATCCTATCTTTGTCGAAATGGAACAAGAAATCAAATCAGTTGTTGTAGATGCCGGAAACACGCGCATCAAGGTTGGTTTATTTCAAAATAATGATTTACAGGAAGTTCATGCTTTTTCCAATGATCAGCTGGATAAACTGAAATCCTATCTGCTCAAGCACAAAAATTATTTGGGAATTATCAGTTCTGTCCGTTCGGATAAAAACACCAAATGGATCAAAGGACTGCTTCCAAATGCCATTTTATTCAATCATCAGTTGGCTGTTCCGCTAGTCAACAATTACGAATCGCCCCAAACACTGGGAATTGACCGTTTGGCAAATGCCATTGCTGCTGTCAATATTTCTGAAAAAGATGCGTTAGTTATTGATGTTGGAACCTGCATCAAATATGATTTTGTCCGTTACCCGAAGATTTACGAAGGAGGAAGTATTTCTCCCGGAATTGAACTGCGCTATAAAGCCATGCATCAGTTTACCGGAAAATTACCACTCATCGAAGACCGGATTCAAGGACCGTTTATCGGGAAAAACACACACGATGCGATGAGAAGTGGTGTGATGAACGGAATGCACCTGGAAATGGTCGGTTTTATCGAAGAATACCGAAGGCTTTATCCCGAATTAACAATTTTTCTCACCGGGGGTGACAGTCAACATTTTGAATTAGGTAATAAATATGGCATATTTGCCGACGAGAATTTGACCTTAAAAGGATTATTAATAGCACTCTTACATGCTCAAACAACTTTTTCTTCTAGTATTTAGTACTACTTTGTGCTATACATCGTGGACACAAACCACCTCATCATCTCCATACAGTACGACAGGTATTGGTGAGGAAGGTGCTCTTCCAGAGGCACAATTCGGAGGAATTGGAAACATTTCAAGTATTGTTTTTGACTCTACGTTGATCAACACGTATAACCCTGCGAGTTATTCCCTGCTTTCTTTCGGTCAGCCGTTATTTTCGGTCGGAGTTGCTTCAAAATTCTCCAATTACTCAAACGATTTGGGAAGTTTCAAGGGAAAAACAACCGGTATTTCAAATATTACGATGGCTATTCCGATCGGAAAGCGTTTCGGAATCGGATTGGGATTGAAACCGTTTACACGCAAGGGATATAATCTGAGCCAGCGAAGCTATGCTTATGATGATTCTACGACATTTAATTATCAGGGTTTCGGATCCACCAACTTGCTATTCGTAGGTTTGGCGTATTCCATCATCAAATCAGAAAGGTCGACATTGAGTGTCGGAGCGAATCTGGGTTATTTGTTCGGATCTGTTACCAATCAGCGCAGCAGCGTGTTTGATGCAAGCAGTCCGGCTGGAGGAGTTGATCTTTCGACCTATCGTTTAAAATCGCTTTACTACTCCTTCGGTGTAAATTATCAGCGTTTCCTGGATTTTGACAAACGTCAGCAATTGTTTATCTCGGCAGTTTATACTCCTCAGATTTCCATCAATTCGTATCTGGATTACGGACTTTATTACGCAAAGGATGTCAATAACCAGCTTTCATACACCGATACGGTTTCTTACATTGACAACAACAAGGGAAAAATTGTTTTCCCAAGTAAGCAAACGATTGGAGCAGGTTATACATTCACTCCGAACACTTCAAAATATCCGGATAAGGCGAAGTATCAATTGGGAATTTTTGCGGAAGTAACGATGATGCAGTGGAAAACATACGAAGAGCAATTCGGAGCCCACACAAACAACAATAACGACGTCTTTTCAAACACCTTCGTATCCAAATTGGGTATGCAGTTCATTCCCAATATTGATCCTACTAAAAAATCAAAAGGGATGAAGTATTTCTCAAAAATCAAATACAGAATCGGCGGACAATACGGCTATTTACCGAATTCAATCAATGGAAGACAGCTGAAAACAACTGCTGTAACTGCAGGATTAGGATTCCCGTTCCTGAGCCAGAAGTCAAACTCTTCGATCAACATCAGCTTCCAATACGGAAGTAACGGAACCGGAAACGCTGCAGATTTGAAAGAGCAATTCTATTCCATTAACTTCGGGATTATTATCGCACCTTCTTCGTACGAAAGATGGTTCAAAAAGTATAAACTCGATTAATGAAAAAGAACCGGACATTCGTTTATCTGTGCCTGGCATGTTTAATGGTGTTTAGTTCATGCGTCAATGATCTGGATGAAATCAAACAGATCACCTTCAAATCAACAGATCCTGAACAAAAAACAGAGGAACTTTTTATTCTTCAAACGGAAGCAGGATTTCCGCAATTCAAATTGTATGCTCCTCTGGCCGAAGCTTATTCGACACCGGAACATATTACCAAATTCCGGGAAGGAGTGAAGGTGGATCTCTTTGATTCGGACGGAGAACTGGAGTCTATTCTCACAGGACGATACGGAGAAATCAACGAAACGAAAGGAACCATGCGCGTTCTTGATTCCGTTCAGCTTTACAATCCTGCCCGCCAGCAAACCATGTATACCGAAGCCCTTTACTGGGATCAAAAAGATAGTCTTATCTTTACAGACAAAATGGTCATGATCAAAAGTCCGACAGAATTGATCTACGGAAAAGGAATCCGCGCGAAGCAAGACTTTTCCTATTATGAATTCTTAGAACCTCAGGGCCGCATTTCAATCAATAAATAAAAAAGAAGCATGAAAACATATAATCGCATCATGGAATTGTTTTGGTTATCAGTCGGAATCATCATCATTATCATGGTCACAGTTATGTGCTTAAAAGAAAGTTTCAGCAGTTGGGCTGTATACTATATCTTCGCATTGATGGCTCTTGGAACGTATTTCATGAGACGTTTCATGAGAAAGCGCATGGAAAAACACCAGGCATTTCTTGAAAGTCAAAAACAGAAATAACCGTTCAACCAAAAGAACTGGTCTTTCAACTAATTTTCAACGAATTAGAGTTCCATATTTCGTATTTTCGTTTTACCAATACACTCCTGGTTAAAATGAAGCTTTTGAAGGTTTTTTACCTACTATTTTTAATCTTCTCTCCAATCTTTGCCCATTCTCAATGGAATTTGAGTGGAAAGGTATTGGATGAAAAAAAGCTTCCCATTCCCTTTGCGAATGTGTATGTCAAAAACAACCCGGATCTGCGAACCCAAACGGACGAAAACGGAAAATATTCCCTGCAGCTGTTCGATGGAGAATACTTTGTTATTGTCAATGCCACGGGATACACGGAACGGGAAGTTTACGTCGTCATTTCAAACAAAGGAGCCATAAAAGACATTCAACTTTTCCCGATCAGAATCAACGAACTGGAAGAAGCTGAGGTTTCTGTCAAACGGACGAATCCCGGAAGAGAAATCATGCTCGAAGTGGTCAAAAAACGGGAAAAGATCAATCCGTGGTCCTATCCTCACAGCACGGATGTTTATATCAAAGCAACCGAAACCATTACCCGAAAGGAAAAAGAAACTTCCAACAAAAGCGGGCAGCAATACGCAGATCCTTTTGAGGAAGAAAAACGCAAAATGGCACAGTTGGCCGGCAACATGAATATTGCAGAAATTCAACTGACCCGCCATTATGCATCTGCCAACAAAGTCAAGGAAATTCGGAATGCCTATGAATTAAGAGGAAACGACAAAACGCTTTACTACACCACTACGATCAAATCCAATTTCAACTTTTTTGAGAACCTGCTCTATTTGGAAGATCTGCACAGCACGCCGGTCATGAGTCCGATCTCCACGCCCGGAATTCTCTCCTATCGCTACAAACTGGAAGCACAATACGAAGAAAACGGACGGAAAATCCACAAGATCAAGATCATTCCGCGCATGAGTTCCACTTCTACGCTTACCGGCTACATTTACGTGATCGACTCGCTTTGGCTGGTTCAGAAACTGGATCTGACCATGGAAAAGGGAAATTTATTTATGTACGATTACTTTTCCATCCATCAGGAATTCGATTTGCCGGGAGATTCCATGTGTGTACTCCGCGAACAAGTACTCGATTATGGTGTTAAATACAAAACTCAGTCTTCCGTTTGTAAAACAGTGGCCCAGTTTTCAAACTACAATTTCATACCCAATTTCCCTCCGAAATTCTTCAACAACGAAGTTGCCGTAACGACCGAAGAAGCCTATGAGCGCGATTCCACATTCTGGAAAGAACAACGAACCGTTTCACTCACTCCGGAAGAACAGCGCTTCATTCTGGTTCGCGACAGTATCCACGATGCCTTAAACCGGAAAGAATACCTCGACTCAATCGATAAAGTGTTCAACAAAGTCACCTTTCTGAAAGTGGTTTGGTTTGGAGTGGAACACCGGAATCGTCCGAAAAAAGTGCAGTGGAGTATCAATTCATTAGCAGCGATTCTCAGACCTTTATATCCGGCCGGGCCTCGTGTAGCTCCCGGTTTCGGTTACTTTAAAAAGTGGAATGATCAGCGAACCCTGGATTTGGATGCCGAGATTTCTTATGGATTTCTGAATCACGACATCAAAGGAAATATCAATTCGAATTATCTCTACAATCCCTTCAAACAATCGCGGATTCTGATTGGATTTGATCATGATTTTGATGCAATTGTCTCCTACGATGCCATCACCCAGATCTACAAACGAAGTAATTTCATCGAAGCAACGAAATTTACTATCGGGCAAACACAGGAATACTTCAATGGACTGTATGTAAATATAGGCTTTGAGTTTTGTGAACGAAGATCCATCAACGGCTACAAGAAAATGGGCTTTCTGGACAAGGTCATTCCCAACGATGATTTCAAACCGTTTCAGGGCTATCAGGCATTACTGGGCGATATTACCATCACCTATACTCCCGGACAAAAATACATGCGGGAACCTCATCGAAAAGTGGTTCTGGGTTCCAAATGGCCTTCCGTTTATGCTTATTACCAGCGGGGAATCCCGAAATTATTCGGAAGTGACGTCGACCACGAATACGGATTGCTCGGAATCTATCAGAATTTTCAGTTAGGAACCCTGGGAACCTCTTCTTATCACATCAAATCCGGAAAATTCCTGAGCTCTAAAAACCTCAAGGACGCCGATTTCAAATACCAACGCAGAAGTGATCCTTTCTGGTTTTCCAATCCCTTGTATTCTTTCCAGGATCAGGATTCCTCACTTCCTTCCAGAAATTATTACATCGAAGCACATTTCATTCACCACGACAACGGATCGATCATGAACAAGATTCCTTTTATGAAAAAAACGGGAATCGGGTTGGTATTCGGGTTCGGAGCACTCTACGTTGCGGAATACAACTGGAAGCATTATGAAGTGTTGGCGGGCATCGAGCGGAATTTCAAGTTTTCCAAAAGAAGACTTCGAATCGGAATCTATGGCGTTTTCTCAGATGGAAATCACATCACGCCACGCTGGACAGGGAAAATATCCTTTGCCGTTCTGGACGACCGGAATATGAAGTTTAATTTCTAAGAAAAGCAGTTTATTCGTTCCCACAAATCTCACAGATTCCGCATATTTTTCATTCAAAGCCCTTATTGATCGCTCTACATCTGCGTTCTTCTGCGTAATCAGCGGGAGATATCATCCCGGACATCTAAATTTCAGGACATTTCATTCAATTCCTTTTCAAAGTCAAATCTACTGCTTATCTTTGCACCAGATCTTTGATATAACTTATGAAGAAAGGTGGAGGGACAGGCCCTGTGAAACCTTGGCAACCTGCCGTTACGATTGCTATCGCAAACGAGAAGGTGCCAAATCCGATCCGGACAATTTTGTCGGGAAGAGATAAGTTGCATGTAGTTTTTTGGACTACTTCCCTACTTCATAGTTTGCAAAGCATATATAAAGGCTATGAAAGACATCAAGCAATTACTGAACGAACGAATCCTCATTCTCGACGGAGCAATGGGAACCATGATTCAACGCTATAATCTGGAAGAAGAAGACTTCCGAAAAGGCTGGTTTGAAGATCATCCGCACAAATTAAAAGGTGATAACGACATTTTAGTGCTCACGCGGCCGGATGTCATCAAAGAAATTCACGCACAATACCTCGAAGCAGGAGCCGATATTATCGAAACCAATACTTTTGGTGCAACAACAGTCGCCCAGGCAGATTACCATCTCGAAAAAGCGGTTTACGACATCAATTACCACGGAGCTAAAATTGCCCGGGAGGTATGCGATGAATTCACTGCGAAAAATCCGGATAAACCCAGATTCGTAGCCGGTTCGATCGGACCAACAACCAAACTTGCATCCATGTCGCCCGATGTGAATGATCCCGGATTTCGGGCCATTACCTTCAACGAACTGGTTGTTGCATTCAAAGAACAGGCAACCGGATTAATGGACGGAGGGGCTGATTTCCTGTTGGTGGAAACCATTACGGATACCTTGAATTCGAAAGCAGCCATGTTTGCCATCGATGAATTATCCGAAGAGCGCGGAATTCAGATTCCGATCATGATCTCCGGAACGATTACCGATCAAAGTGGAAGAACCTTAACAGGCCAAACCACCGAAGCTTTTCTGGTTTCCGTTTCACACATGCCGCTTTTAAGCATCGGTTTGAATTGTGCGTTGGGAGCCGATGCCATGCGCCCGTATTTACAGGTTCTAGCAAATCAGGCACCTTTTGCAATCAGCGCACACCCGAATGCAGGTTTGCCTAACGAATTCGGACAATACGACGAAACTCCCGAAATGATGGGAGCACAAATCGAAGAATTCCTGCAGCAAGGATTGATCAATATCATTGGCGGTTGCTGCGGAACAACTCCCGAACACATCCGGACAATGGCTGAAATTGCCTCCAAATATTCCCCACGAAAAATGATCGAAACGACAAACGCATGAAATTCCTACGTTTATCAGGCTTAGAAGCCATCACCATTACTCCGGAAAGTAATTTCACCAATATCGGTGAACGGACCAACGTTACCGGTTCGCGTGCTTTCCTCCGAATGATCAAGGAAAATGATTACGAGTCTGCGCTTTCCGTTGCCCGCGAACAAGTGGAAGGAGGCGCACAAGTGATCGACATCAACATGGATGAAGGAATGATCGACGGAAAGGAAGCAATGGTGAAATTCTTAAATCTCATTGCTGCTGAACCCGATATTTCCAGCGTTCCGATCATGGTCGACAGTTCCAAATGGGAAATCATAGAAGCCGGATTGCAATGCATTCAGGGAAAAGGAATCGTGAATTCGATTTCCCTGAAAGAAGGTGAAGAAAATTTCATCCGTCAGGCGAAACTGATCAGACGATACGGTGCTGCTTCCGTTGTGATGGCTTTTGATGAAAGAGGTCAGGCAGACAGCTATGAAAGACGTGTTGAAATTTGTGAACGCTCTTACCGCATTTTGGTTGACGTTGTCAAATTCGCACCTGAAGACATTATTTTCGACCCGAATATCTTTCCTGTAGCAACAGGAATGGAAGAACACAATAACAATGCTCTGGATTTCTTCCGGGCTACCAAATGGATTCGTGAAAACCTTCCGGGAGCACATGTTTCCGGTGGAGTTTCGAACGTTTCATTCTCATTCCGCGGAAACAATCCGGTGCGCGAAGCAATGCACTCCGCATTCCTCTACCACGCCATTCAACACGGAATGGATATGGGAATTGTAAATCCTTCCATGTTGGAAGTTTATGATGACATCGACAAGCAATTGCTCGAACATGTGGAAGATGTTCTCTTGAACAGAAGAGACGATGCTACCGAACGGCTTCTGGATTTCGCAGAGAGCTTCAAAGGAGAAGACAAGAAAAAAGAAGTTTCTCAGGAATGGAGAAATGCTCCGGTGAATGATCGTCTGGCGCACGCACTCGTAAAAGGAATTGTCGATTATATCGATGAAGATGTGGAAGAATGCAGACACCAGTTCCCGCGTCCTATCATGGTGATCGAAGGTCCGTTGATGGACGGAATGAACATTGTAGGTGATTTATTCGGAAGCGGAAAAATGTTTCTTCCGCAGGTAGTGAAATCTGCCCGCGTGATGAAAAAAGCGGTTGCTTATTTACTTCCGTTTATTGATGCGGAAAAAGACGGAGTTTCCAGTTCTGCCGGAAAAGTAATCATGGCAACTGTAAAAGGCGACGTACACGATATCGGTAAAAACATTGTTTCGGTGGTTTTAAGCTGCAACAATTATGAAATTGTAGACTTAGGCGTAATGGTTGCGGCTGAAAAAATCATTCAGGCCGCCATTGATGAAAAAGCAGATGTGATCGGGCTCAGCGGTTTAATCACTCCTTCTTTGGACGAAATGGTTTACGTTGCCAAAGAAATGGAACGCGCCAATCTTTCCATCCCTTTATTGATCGGAGGAGCAACAACTTCCAAAGTACATACTGCCGTAAAAATCGAACAAAACTATTTGAAAGGGCAAACTGTTCACGTACTGGATGCTTCCCGCTCCGTAACGGTTGTGGAACAATTGCTTGGACAAAAGAAAGAACAGTTCGTAAAAGATGTGAAGGCTGATTATGCGCGGGTGCGTGAACATCACGAGAAACATCGCGGTGCAAAACAACTCCTGACTTATGCTGACGCATTGAAAAACAAACTGGTTCTTGAATTCAACAATGAAACCATTCGGAAGCCGAATCAACTGGGCGTTCAGGTCATCGAACAACAGGATCTTTCGGAATTGGTTGCTTACATTGACTGGACACCGTTTTTCCAGACATGGGAACTTCACGGAAAATACCCGCGAATCCTGAACGACGAAATCGTAGGGAAAGAAGCAACCAAATTGTTTGAAGATGCTCAGGCCATGCTGAAACAATTGGTAGCTGAGAAATGGTTAACCGCTAAAGCCGTTTACGGGATCTTTCCGGCAAACAGCATCGACGATGATATAGAAATTTATGCGGATGAAGCGCGGTCTTCCATTCTGGGAATTCAACATTCACTCAGACAGCAAACCAAAAAAGCAGCAGGTCAGCCGAACCTTTCCCTGGCAGATTTTATTGCTCCCAAAGAAAGCGGATTGATTGATTATATCGGAGCATTTGTGGTAACGGCGGGTCATGGAATTGATGAGCACGTAAAACGCTTTGAAGCAGATCACGACGATTACAATTCCATCATGATCAAAGCTCTGGCGGATCGTTTCGCAGAAGCCTTTGCCGAATACCTGCATGCAAAAGTGCGAAAAGAAGCCTGGGGTTATGCCAGCGATGAAACACTCGACAACGATGCCTTGATTGCCGAACAATACAATGGAATTCGCCCGGCTCCGGGATATCCTGCCTGTCCGGATCACACGGAAAAACCCAACTTGTTCAACATCCTGAATGCGGAGCAATTAAGCGGCGTTTCTCTTACTGAAACATTGGCGATGTGGCCGGCTGCTTCTGTATCGGGCTGGTACTTTGCACATCCTGATTCCAAGTATTTCGGACTCGGAAAAGTAACCCTTGATCAGGCAGAAAATTTAGCTGAACGGAAAAAAATGGATTTGGAGAAAATGAAACGCTGGCTTTCAAGCAACTTAATGGATTAATTTAGCATCTTTATTGAGAGATTAATTAACAGATTAGTTGGGTGGGCTTAATATTTCATCGCTAATTTCGCAGTCTCGATACAATTCAAACCTTGAAACTTAGCTAATATGCGTTTACTACTTCTATCATTTTTGGTATCCGTTTTCGGATTTTCCCAAACGCCGCCGAATGCCCAATTCACTGCATCCCCATTAGTTGTTTGTTTAGAGCAAGGTATCCATTTCACCAACCAGTCGACTGCCGGAACGGCGCCGATCACTTCCTATTCGTGGGATTTCGGAGACGGAAACGCATCCACAATTCAAAATCCGACACACATTTACAGTGCTCCCGGAACATATACCGTCACACTCACTGTTCAGGCCTCAAATGGTCAGGCAGATTTCGAGTTAAAATCGGCATACGTAAAAGTGAATCCCAAACCCACTCCGAACTTTACGGTTACGGCAAACGGCTGCAGCCTTCCTGTTAGTGTCAGCTTTAACAACACCAGTACCGGAGCAACTTCCTATTCCTGGAACTTCGGAAATACTCAAACCTCGACACTGCAAAACCCGGCTGCTGTCAATTATACTTCTGCGGGAACTTACAATGTCACACTCATCGCAACAAACAGTTTTGGTTGTAAAGACACTCTAATCAAACCGATCGTGGTCTCCAACTTCCAGGCCGGAATCACAGCTCCTGCAACAGCCTGTCAGAATACGCCGGTTTCTATAAACGACAACTCAACAGTTGGTGCAAATTCCTGGAACTGGACTTTCACCGGAGGATCTCCTGCAAGTTCATCTTCTCAGAATAATACGGTAGTTTATTCCACTCCCGGAACTTACACAATCAGTTTGAGTTCCCAAAATACGAGTCTTGGATGTGCGGGTTCAACCACAAAACAAATTACAATCCTCCCTACTCCGGTTCCGGCCTTCACCGCAAACCCTTCTACCGGTTGTGCTCCGCAATCTGTTGTGTTCACCAATACCAGTCCGGCAGGAACAAACTTCCAGTGGAATTTCGGTGACGGAACGACTTTTAACGGACAAAATCCACCGGCACATATGTACCAGACTAACGGAACTTTTACGGTGACTTTGACCATGACCGGAGCAAACGGATGTCCGGGAACGATCAGCTTGCCGGCTGTAACATTGAGTCCGCCGGTTGCAGGTTTTACGAGCACGGACACAAGCGGATGCGAACCACTTACCGTTACTTTCATCGATACTTCATCAGCAACGATTCCGATTACAAGCTGGCTGTGGAATTTTGGCGACGGAACGACTTTTAACGGACAGAACCCGCCACCTCACACATACAACCTGGGTGTATACACCGTTTCTTTGACCATCACCACACAAACAGGATGTCAGGGAACAGTTACGATTCCGGCTTATATTGAGGTTGGAAAAGTGGATCTGGTCGATTTTACTCTTCTTCAAAGTCCGGAATGTGCCAAGCGCTCCATTCAGTTCACAAATGAATCGGTTATTCTGGCGCCACACACTTCCGATGAGGTTACTTACTTCTGGAATTTCGGTGATGGCGGCACATCGACTGATGAAAACCCAAGTTATTCCTATTCTCAGGATACCGGTTATTTCGATGTCAGCTTAATTGTAAATTTCAGAGGCTGTAAAGACACTTTGACAATTCAGGATGCCGTTTATATCAAGGCTCCGATCAGTTTATTCAGCCCCGCTCAGACACTTTATTGCAACCCTGCCAGTTTACCTGTGAATGTGGTCGTAAATGATCAATCCAAAATCGGGAAGCTTTCCGACGATTGTTTGATGATCTGGCGCTGGGGAGACGGAACTACTACCACATTTGACGATCCGGATTTCGACGATGCCAATTTGGGAAGCACTTCTCATAATTATTCGGCCTATGGAACATATACCATCAAACAGGTCATTTACAATTACACCACCGGCTGTGCAGACAGTACCACTCAGGTTGTTCACATTTCCACTACAACTGCAGGAATTGCAGGGATTTCAAATGACAGTGTCTGCGTCAATTCACCGATTACACTTCTGGATAATTCCACGTCTTCACACCCTTTCGGAACTTACCTATGGAATATGGGGAATGGCCAATCCGTTAGCGGCCCGAATCCGACTTATTCCTATCCAAACTTCGGAACGTTTGCGATTGTGTTGACGGCAACAAACAGTGTCGGATGTTCAGACAATGAAGTTTTCAGTCCGATGACCGCGCTGGCTTTGCCTTTGGCGCAGCTTACTCCGAATGACAATGCCGGATGTGCACCGTTTCTGGTCACTTTTACCAATAATTCAACACCTCAAAATAACGGCGTAAGCCTTTCTTCGTTCTTGTTTACGTTCAACGACAACAATACCACTCAAACAACAACTAATGTGAATACGACCGTAAATCACACTTATAATACGGAAGGAACTTTCACCGTAACACTTGTTGCAACCGATCGCTTCGGATGTATTTCAGCACCGGCCAGCACTTCGGTTTCCATCACAAAACCAGTGGCAGTTTTCACCATCGATTCCGTTGTTTGTAATCTGGAAAATGTAAGTACTGTGAACACTTCCTCCGGTTTGGCTCCTTTGACTTACCAATGGTTTGTAGACGGCTCACAAGTCGGAACGGGAACAGATTATTCGCATGCTTACAGTGAAAGTTTAAACAACAGCACTTCCAGCTTCAATCACGGATACGTCTTGATCGTTACGGACGCGAACGGCTGTAAAGACACACTTTCGAAATTATTGACCATTTCCACCCCGGTAGCCATTCCGGACTATTCATTCAGCGGAGCCGCAACGAACGCAAACGGAGATTATCTTTGTCCGCCGGTATTTGCTGCTTTAACGGATGAATCACTCAGCTACGGAAATATCTCTAATTACAGCTGGGTTTTCGGAGACGGAAAGACTTCTGTTCTGGAAAATCCGAACAATACCTACGTTTTCCCGGGAACTTACAGTCTCACGTTATCCATCACAGATGAATTCGGATGTACTTCAGATACCACTTACGTTGATTATCTGACGATTTTCGGGCCTGTTGCAAATCCGACCTGGACACAGGATCTGAACGGCTGCGGTCAGGATGTGACATTCAACATCGGGAATACCAGCTTCCTTGAGACCATTGTCTGGAACACCGGAGACGGAACCATTGTAAATGATTCTCTGAGCTTCAATCACACCTATCACGATGTAAATACTTTCAATCCGACATTGACGGTTACCGACAGCAATAATTGTGAGGTCATTTATCCTATGAATCCTATCACCATCCCAGACGTCGGTTTGAACGCTTACTTCGTTGTAAACCCAAGCTTAATCGATTTAGGTACGACCGTAGAATTCGACGACCAATCAACGGGAGTTGGTGGAATCATCGAATGGGTGTGGGACATGAATCCAAATCCGCAAATCGTTAATAATACAGGGATTTCCATTTACACCAATTACTATACGCCGGGTTCGTATGTCGTTACTCTGACGATTGAAGATGCAAATGGCTGTTTTGATACTTACACAACCGTTGTGGAAGTGACGGGAGATTTTCAAATGCCCAACATCATCACTCCGAACGGCGACGGAAAGAATGAGTTTTTCTCGTTCAAACACGACATTTTTAAGTCCTTTGACATCCTTATCGCAAACAGATGGGGAAATGTAGTTCATGAAGGTAAAAACGTCACAGGAACAATTTTCTGGGACGGAAAAACACAAGGAGGCGATCCATGCAGCGAAGGCGTTTACTTTTACAAGCTGAAGGGGATTCTGAAAGACAATTCAACGATCGAAAAGACCGGATTCTTAGAACTCTTCCGATAAACAGATCAATCGTTTACGAATAAATTTGGTAGAAAGCAGTTGGAAATTTCCAGCTGCTTTTTTTGCGATGTATTGGTCACAGAACTGCTCTTTTTTAGATCCCGAACCCAACAACACAGCAGTACATTCATCACAAGGATCAAGTTTTCAAAAAGTTACATCAGTTTGAAGGTGGTATCAAAAAAGGGTAAAAAACAAAAAGCGATCATTGCTGACCGCTTTTCGTTAACCTAACCTAACCACTATTCACTGAATCAGAAACTGAAGATATCAGCTCCTTTTCGAATACAAAATTGCTCAAATTATTACGGAATACAAAACCCAATTCCCCACATTTTCAACATTTCTTGAAAGTTAACCCACGATTACCAATTTAAAAACAAGCCTTTTGTCGCCAAAAACCCAGTGTTCAAAAGAACTTTCGGTTGTTTTGTCTGCTTCCATTATTGGAATCCTAAAATAGTAACCATGGTGAATTTTTAACAACTATTTACGATTAAATGGTTTTTTTTCGAGTTTCAGAATAAAAAACCAAAACGACATATTTTTATAACTTTGCGAAGTGTCAGAATACATCAATATATACACAGACGGCTCTGCCCGCGGCAATCCGGGCCCCGGAGGTTACGGAATTGTTCTGAAATACAAGCAATGGGTTAAAGAATTTTCGCAAGGCTACAGATTAACTACAAACAACAGAATGGAACTGTTGGCTGTTGTTATGGCATTAGAAAGTCTGAAAACCAATCAAATTCCCGTCAGAATTCATTCCGACTCAAAATACGTGATCGATGCTATTCAGAAACGCTGGGTAAACAGCTGGCAAACAAAAGGATTCAGTAAGAAAAAGAATAAAGATCTCTGGATGAGATACCTTGCTCTGGCAAAGTCTTTCAAAATCGAACTCATTTGGGTGAAAGGTCATAACGGGCATCCCGAGAACGAACGATGTGATGTATTGGCAGTTGAAGCTGCTTTAGGAAAGAACCTGCTGATCGATCATTACTTCGAAGAAGTGCAGCAGCACGAGGATTAATTCGAAAAGAAACACGATTTTACAAAAGTATACACCAAGGGATGGGGCAACTCTCTGGTGGAACTGACTTGCGGGCAAAATCCGCATGCCAAAAAGAATTTCCGGTTCTTCAAACTGATGATTTCCGGTTCTTCAAACTGATTGTAAGCTTCGATATCCAGATCAGTTGCTGTTAAGCTCCCGATCAACTGAGGATACAAACTATAGCGTGTAGCCGTCAATTCTTCCGGATTTCTCGTTTCATACAAATGAATCAAAGCCGTTGAATGAGGCACGACATAAACACGTTCAAAGTGATTTCCTTCTACCAGATTTTCCGAGATCAGCTTTTCGCCGTTTGCACTCAGATTATTTCTGTGGATCAAAACATCTATCAGCGCTTTGTATCCTTCTCCGGTAATAAAAACAGGGGCTTCCTGCTGCAGCAGCAGATCCACTACTCCATTGAGATAAAACAAATTCAAATAAGGTCCCGGAGCAAACCAAAAGCCGTCAAAATTTGACAGCTGCTGCGGTTTCATGTTAATGACTTCATTAACCTTGATCCAATAGTAAGATAATTCGACCTCCAGAAAACGTCCCGCATGATCCAAAGCCATATTTGTCGCATGATGCGTATTGAAGGTAAAATTAAAATCCCCAATAATGCCAATCTTCAGTTGTTGCATAAGATCTAAACTAAAAAGCCATCCGTCAGTTAACAAATGGCTTTTCTAAATTATCGTTTGAACCAACCCTTTAGAACTGCATTCTGGATCGGTAATGAAAGCGTTATCGAATCATTCGGGTTAGGTGTGCTTGTATCAGGTATTTCCCGGTATACATTACAGTTAAACGTACATGTGAATTTCGAGTAATCACCTGATCCGTCAGATTCCTGAACAATATTTGTAAACACCGCATCCTGAACAGGTTGAGCAGGATCTGAAGTCCAGACAGCACCTGATCCGTCTCTGTAAACTACCTCAAATCCCGAATCTGCCATAGAAGCATAAGCCGGAGTTGTATTCGTCGTAAAGAAGCTGTTAAATACAGACAAGCTCGGATCTCCTCCGGAAGCACTTCCGTCAAATGTTACTGATCCCAAACCAACTTTAATGGAAATCAGGTTTTGAGAAGATTTCATGTCGGCAAAATAATTTGCTTTGGATGGTGTCGGTGAAGGAAGAATATATTTGATCTTCGTTGGATCCAGGTAATACCCTTCTACATTTTGAGTCAATTCTACTTGCGTTCCGTTGACTATTCCAATAAAATGTGATTCCAATTCCACCTTTGGTGTCGGTGCAGGGATGATTTCATGTTTCGGGCAACCAGCTAAAAACAGCGAGCCAAATACAAAAAGCGCAATAACTTTTTTCATAGATAATGTTTTTCAAACCAATGTGTTCTACGCAGAACACAATTCGAAAATACAACTTTTTTTAATATGCCCAAGATATTTGTAAAATTCTCACGGATCTAGGCTCTCAACAACTTATTTTGTTCAGGAAAGCAGTAATACGGCAAGAAAACCGGCTTTTCATCATCTTTGCTCAAATCCATCGAATAAACGGTCTCGTCATTTGACAAAACAATCGTGTCCAAATCCTCGTCCATGTTCAGATCGATGCCGCGAACACTCAACTCGCACAGCAGTTGATTAAAAGCACTCATGCTCACAAAGATTTGGCTGTCATAAGAACTACCGTTCTCATATACACAACAATCCAATTGAACTTCTGTTGATGAACTTTCGAATTGAATGCGATTTACCAGGATGCTGTCGAATATTGTTTTCATGTTGTTTGACTTTGATGATACAAATTTGCACCCCGTAGTTCGTAAAGTACTTACGATCTTCTCCCCCGATCTGAAAAAAATCAAAAATGAAAAGTAAAAAGCGTGTTCATCGAAATCAGAAGGTCATTTTTACTCTTACCGTTTCACTTCTATCTTCTTTTTCGTAATTTCACGACTCTTTATACATTTTGAAAAAACATGAAATATCTTCCAATAGACAAAGCGCTTTTTATTGAGAACAGAAAGAAGTTTACAGTAAAAATGAAGCCGAATACCCTTGCGGTTTTTAACTCCAATGATATTTACCCGGTGAGTGCCGACGGAACTTTACCTTTTGCGCAGCACCGCGATATTTTTTACCTCTCCGGAGTGGATCAGGAAGAAAGCATTCTGGTTCTTTTTCCGGGCGCAAGCAATGAGACTCAGCGTGAAGTTCTTTTCTTAAAAGAAACAAACGAACACATTGCAATCTGGGAAGGTGCAAAACTAGATAAGAATCAGGCCTTTGAAACTTCGGGAATTAAAACCGTTTACTGGCTGCAGCAATTTCCAACGATCTTCAAGCAATTGATGGCGGAAGCGGAAGGAATTTACCTGAACACCAATGAGCATTTACGTGCAGACACAACGGTACAAACGCGTGAAGACCGTTTCATTATTCAGGTAAAACAAGATTATCCTGCTCATCAGGTTCACAAAAGTGCGCCGATCATGCACCAGATTCGTTCTTTAAAGGAAAAAATCGAATTGGATCTGATGCAGAAAGCGTGTGATATTACGGAAAAAGGATTCCGCAGAATTCTTGGTTTCGTGAAACCGGGTGTTTGGGAATACGAAATCGAAGCAGAGTTTTCTCACGAATTCCTGCGCAACCGTTCCAAAGGATGGGCTTACACTCCGATTGTAGCTTCCGGAAAAAGCGCTTGCGTACTTCATTATATTGAGAACAATCTACAATGTCAGGACGGTGATATGCTTCTTCTGGATGTTGGTGCGGAATATGCAAACTATTCTTCCGACATGTCGCGAAGCATTCCGGTAAACGGGCGTTTTACTCCAAGACAGAAAGATGTTTACAACGCGGTTCTTCGTGTGAAAAAACAAGCAGAGCAGCTGTTGGTTCCGGGAACGATGTTGGCGGAATACCAAAAGGAAGTCGGTAAAATGATGGAAGCAGAATTGATCGGATTGAAACTTCTGGATCAAACGGACATCAAAAATCAGGATCCGAACTGGCCGGCATATAAAAAGTATTTCATGCACGGAACTTCTCATTATCTGGGGCTTGACACGCATGATGTGGGTCTTTGGAACGTTCCTATCGAAGCAAACATGGTATTTACCTGCGAACCTGGAATCTACATTCAGGAAGAAGGATTGGGAATCCGTATTGAAGACAACTTAGTTGTTCAGGCAAGCGGACAACCTTTCAATCTGATGAGAAACATTCCGATCGAAGTAGACGAAATAGAAACATTGATGAATCAAAAATGATCAATCAACAACTTTTGAATTACAGGATTTCCGGAAATGGGAGTCCTGTTGTTTTTTTACACGGCTTCATGGAAGATCTGAGTATGTGGGACGAATTGATTCCTCATCTTCCGGTAAGAGCTTACTGCATTGATTTACCGGGGCACGGAAAAAGCAGGATTGACACACAAATCGCTCCTTCTGTCGAGTACATGGCAAAAGAAGTACAGAAAATCATTGCCCACGAAAAAATCGATCATGCGCTGGTCATCGGGCACTCGATGGGCGGATATGTCGCTTTGGAACTTTTGAGAATGATCCCGAGTCTGGAGCATATTGTCCTTTTTCATTCCCACCCCTGGAGTGATCCGGAAAGCAAGAAAAATGACCGGCAGCGCGTAGCAGAACTCGTTCAGACCAAAGCAGCTGTTTTCATCCGGGAGGCAATTCCGAACCTATTCAGCAATCCTGCGAAAATGGGAAGCGCTATTGCACATTATGTTCACATTGCGGAACACATGAAACCCGAAGCAATCGGATGGGCATCTCTGGCTATGAGAAACCGGAAAGACCTCGCTTATCTAATGGAGCAATACCCGGAAAAGTTTTCCGTAATCAGCGGAGAAAGAGACAAATTGATTCAGGTCAAAGCTTTAAACGATTTTTGCCGGGAACAGCATATTTCTTCCGTCGTACTTCCAAATGTGGGACATATGGCTCACGAAGAAAACAGGGACGAAGTCATCAATTTGCTAAATACCATTTTTTGATGGGGATGTTAAGCAAAAAATAAATAATTTTAACGGTATAAACTTTTGATTATAACCCTGACCAAGATTTTTTAACGGTTGAATTTTAAATGTGTTCTGCAGCAAAATGAATCCGTAGTTTATTAAATCTTGTAAATTCGATCAAGAACAAGAAAGAACTACATTATGGAACCGAAAAGACTTCGCGCATTGATCATTGATGATGAGGAATACGCACGCAAAAATTTAATTATGATGCTGGACGACTTTTGTCCTGAAATCGAAGTGATCGGTGAAGCTTCCGGAAAGGAACAAGCCAAGGCTTTGATTACAGCCAGCAAACCGGATGTGGTTTTTTTGGATATCCGAATGCCCAGCGGCGCAGAAGGATTTGAACTACTGGAAGAGGTCGAAGAAAAGAATTTCCTCGTAGTCTTCGTTACAGCATTTAAGGATTATGCCATTCGCGCATTCAACGCAAGTGCCGTTTACTACCTGTTGAAACCAATAGACATTGACGACATGAGAGTGGCGGTTGAAAAACTGGTTGAAGCAAATAGTGTATTCGGTCAGGATCCGGAGAATTACGTGACTTACTTCAGAAGCTTGCGCAACTTGTCCGATCAATTATTGAGAAACAAGCCGAACAACCGCATTGCGATCAGTCATACAAAAGGATTGAAGATTGTAGAAGACAATACCATTTCTCATCTGGAAGCAAGCGGAAACTGTACGACGATTTATTTCAATGACGGAACCCGTTACCTCGATACCCGGACATTAAAAATTTACGAGAACATTTTAAATCCCGCGAAGTTTTTCAGAGTTCATAAATCTCATATCATTAATTTGAACAACCTCGCAGAATATATCAACGAAGACGGACATTACGCCGTTTTGAAAAACGGATTGCGGATTCCGGTTGCAAGAAACCGAGTAACTGATTTTGTAAAAATGTTGAAAGAAGGATGAAATTATTCATTTCGATAATCTTTGCAGCCATTTCAATTGCCGGAATGGCTCAGGATTATTCATTTATAACCTATTCCAACAGTCAGGGACTGCCTCAATCACAGGTTCAATGCATTACTCAGGATGACAATGGTTATCTCTGGGTGGGAACGTTGGGTGGTCTGGCAAAATTCAACGGAAAAACCTTCACCACCTTTCCGCTCGAAAACGGTTTGTTCAATAACCGGATTTCCTGTCTTCAGCATATCAAAAACACCATTTGGGTGGGACATGAAGGAGGAATCACGGAAATTACCGATAACAAAGCACAAACCTATTCACTGGGCGACAACAATCGAACGGTCAGCATTACTGATTTCATTCTCTACCAAGGAAAGATTGTTGTTTCGACTGAAGGAAGCGGTCTTTACATTATTTCGAACAAACGAATCACAAAAGTCGCGCTTCGAAATGAAGATGCTTCGACCTGCAGGGATCTCGAAATCATCAACGACCAGTTATACATCGGAACCAGAGACGGGCTTTATTACACCAAAGATCTCACCAATTTCAACCGCGTTGAAGCTTTTAAAGACCGAAGCATTTCAGGAATTGCCCTGACGAAAAACAAAGTGTTCATTTCTACTTTTTTCAAAGGGCTTTTCAGATCCGATTTCAACTTCAGTAAATTCGATTCGATTCCTGTTAAAGCAACTGATTTATATATCGGCGCAATTAACAGCGATGCATCCAATCAGTTGTGGCTTGTTTCACCCGAAGGAGTAATCCGCATGTCGGCAGAGCTCAAACAGCTCAACCTCGACGAAAGCAAAGGATTGCCCGTAAATGCCATCAACTGTTCTTTTCAGGACAACGAAGGCAATATGTGGTTCGGCAGCGACGGAAAAGGATTGATTCGTTTTGCCAATCAGAACCTGCAAATGTATTCCACCAAAACGGGGATGCCTTCGGATTTGATTCTGAGCGGAAAAAAACTCAATTCAAAAACATATTTATTCGGTTCGTACGACAAAGGAGCTTTCAAAATGAACCTGAACGGAACCTGCGAAAAAATTCCGATTCCCGCTACAACTGTCTGGGATATCGAATATTTCAACGGAAATGCCTGGTTTGCAACAGATCTCGGAATTTTCAGCTGGGACATGAAAGGCGAACCGAAAAGTTACACTTTCACCAATGCCGTTGGTCCTTACCGGGTTGTGAGACCTTTCCGCAACAAACTGATCGTTGCAGGAGAAGAACAGATCGGGTACATTGAAAACGGCGAATTACACGAATATTCGAAATTCAAATTCGACATCAATAAGAACGGGAATATCCGTGATATCGCCTTTTACTTTTCAAGCATTCTGGTCGCAACCTCTAAAGGTCTCTACGAGATCAATCCGTCGAAAAACAAGCAAACGCTTCTAAAAAGCTTTAAAGCAAGTATCTCATCCATTGAAATCGACAATGAAAACAGGGTTTGGATCGGAACGGAGAACGGGCTGATCATTTTTGACGGAATCAAGTACAAAACCATTTCATACAGCTCTAAAAGCGGGGCGCGTTTTATCAATTTCATCCACCGGGTAGACAAACATATTTTTGTAGGAACCAATGACGGGTTGTATGTTTTTGAAAACGTAGAAGGAGCTCAGGTATTGGTAAAACACATCGGAACCAACAATGGTTTGATCAACCTGGAATCCAACATCAATTCGGCCATGTTCGAAGATGGAAACTTTTGGTTCGGAACCAGCGATGGGCTCGCGAAGCTGCATATCGGAAATGAAAACAACAGTTTCACGGATTTCCCTCCGAAACTGAATATTGCGCGCGTTTTGGTGAACTACAAGGAATTAAGTCCTTCAGAATTACTGGGCGGCGTACAATTGACCTACTCCAAAAACAACCTGATCGTAGATTTGGATGGAATTTCAATGGAAGACCCGGAATCCGTCACTTTTCAATACTGGATCGAAGGGGAATCAGACAAATGGTCTCCTCCTACTCTCAATCCGACCATCATCCTTTCGAATCTGGATGCCGGTGATTATATTCTCCGGATCAGGGCCATTTCCGGCACGAAGAAAGTTTCCGAAATAAGCTCTTTACCCATTACGATTACTCCTCCTTTCTGGAGAACCTGGTGGTTTTACATCATTGTTTTTATCCTCATTGCTTTAGGAATCCGTTATTATTTCAGGTTGCAGATCAAGCGGGAGCGGGAGCGCAACTACAAGATCAACCTCGAAAACAAATCCAGATTATTGGCTTTGGAGCAGCAATCCCTGAATGCAAGTATGAACCGGCATTTCATCTTTAACTCTTTGAATTCCATTCAGTACTTTATCAATACGCAGGATCGGATTTCGGCAAACAGGTATCTGACGAATTTTGCAAAACTGATCCGTAAAAACCTCGACAGTGCCGCAGAAGGAGACAATGTGGTAACACTTCAGCAGGAATTGGAACGGCTTGAGTTGTACCTGTCATTGGAAGCCATGCGTTTTAAAGACCGTTTCACATACGAAATCAGAAATCAGAATATTGATACCGAACAGGTAAATGTTCCCGCGATGCTTTTACAGCCTTTTGTAGAAAACAGCATTATTCACGGAATTCTTCCGGATGAAAACAAAAAAGGAGAAATTCTGGTAACGATCAAGGCAATTGGTGATCAATTAGAGATTTGCATTGATGATAACGGAATCGGAATTGATTTCAGTTTGAACAAAAAAGCCAAGTTTAAAGGCGATCATAAGTCTCAGGGAATGGAAATTACATCCAAGAGAATTGATCTTATCAGACAAATGTGGAACCAGGATTACGAGCTAATCGGGCCCTTTCAAATGTCGAATCCTGACCGTTCAATCAAGGGAACGCGCGTTTTAATCAAAATTCCATATGAAAATTTGGAAATTAATGAATAAATAGTTTATATTTGTTCAGTATGCATTTGTGCGATATGAAAAAGATAACAGTAATAGCGTCCCTATTGATTTTGTTCACAGCTTGTGAGAAGGCGGATATCCGTCCTAACACAACGAGAGGTTCAGAACAAACACTTGAGGTAAAAAGATCTGCCGGTTCCGATGTGAATCCGGATGGCAATAATTCAGATCCATTAAGTACGGGTACGACCCCTACTGTTGATCCGGGCACTTCTAATCCGAGCGATCCTGCCGGAGGAGAAATTACCGATCCATTAAGAAAGAAAGATCAGAAAGACAATAAATAAAAAAATCCCGATTCAATGAATCGGGATTTTTTTTGTGCCTTATTTTTATGCTTCCGGATTGTTTGAATTAAAATGATTCCATCCCTGAGCTCTCAAAGGAACTAGCGAATCATTCGTATCAACCAGATAAATTCCTTCACTTGCATCTGTCATATAACCAATAACTGTCATGTGCGGATTTCCTTTGATCTTATCATAATCATTCTGAGCAATCGTAAACAACAACTCATAATCTTCACCTCCGTTCAATACACAGGTTGAAGGATCCAGATTGAAATCAATAGCGGTCGTTGATGTCAGCGAATCAATCGGAAGTTTGGAATTATAAACCATCACTCCTTTATTGCTTGCCTTACACAAATGCATTACCTCGGAAGCCAAACCATCCGATACATCGATCATCGAAGTAGGAACAACATCCAGCTCTTTTAAGTACTGAACAATATCCAATCGTGCCTCCGGCTTCAATTGTCTTTCAATAATATAATCTTTCCCATCCAAATCAGGCTGAATATCCGGATTGGCTTCAAAAACACTTTTCTCGCGTTCCAACACCTGCAATCCTACATAAGCAGCTCCCAAATCTCCTGAAACCACCAGCAAATCACTTGTCTGAGCTCCGGAACGGTAAACCACTTTGGATTTATCCACCACACCGATTGCCGTTACCGAAATAACCAGACCGGAACGGGAAGAAGTCGTGTCTCCACCAATCAAGTCGACTTTGTAATGCTGGCAAGCCAGGCGAATTCCGTCGTACAATTCCTCCAAAGCTTCCAAAGGAAAGCGGTTTGAAACTGCAATCGAAACGGTAATCTGCTCCGGAGTTCCGTTCATTGCCGCGATATCAGACAAATTCACAGCCACCGACTTATATCCCAAATGCTTGAATGGAACATACATCAGGTTAAAATGAACCCCTTCCACCAACATATCTGTCGAAACCAAGGTGTATTGCTCTTCATTGCGTTCAAGAACCGCAGCATCGTCTCCGATTCCAAAAGCAGTTGACTCTTTCGTAATCAGAAAGTTTTTTGTCAATAAATCGATTGTTCCAAATTCACCCAGGGATTCTAAATCCGTTCTTTTTTCTTCCGACATGTATTAAAAAATATGTCACAAAGATAAGAAGGATGAACTTAGATCAGCTAACTTTATGCTTTCAGCTATTTAATTCCTATCTTTCTTCAAACCAAAACCTTGAAATCAGTCATACAACTTATGCAGAAAACATCTAAGTGCTTATTTTGGGATTGGAGCTCCATTTTCAGGGCCAGTCTTCTCTTTTCTGCCTTACTATTGCTTCTTGCCTTCGCATTTCTTTTTCCCGATTGGAACAGGGATCAAGAAACAAAAGAATACTCAGGAAGCACTACCGGAACAATTCTTTCCATTAAACCGGTCGAACAAATCAGCATGAGCGAAACAGGAAACAAGACAGTCGTTCATTCCTACACCATACGTTATTCATTTCAGGTAAAATCCAAAACATACATAATCTCAGAACAGGTTCCCAACACAATTCGCATTCAAAAATCCCTTAACCGCTTAGACAAGCAAAATAAAGTCAGCGTAAAATACGACGAAAAAAAACCGGAACACAGTCAGATTCTTTTTTAGATAATTGCCGAAACAACCCCATCATGAAACACTACCTCTTCCTTTTTCTGATCTTAAGTTCTCTGGAAAGTATTTCGCAAACATTTACGCGATCCGAACTTCCAACTCCGGTTTCTTCTCCATGGGAAATCACTTACGGTCCGGACAATATGCTTTGGATCACAGAAAGCGGCGGAACAATTTGCAGGGTTGATCCGCAAACAGGAGCCAAAACAATTGTTTATATAGCAACTGATTATTCCGGAGGAAGTCCTTTGGAAACTTCTGTTCTCTGCCCCTCACTTTCAATCGGAAGCGGAACTTTGGGATTGGCATTACATCCTGATTTCAGTACTCCGGGTTCTTCTTTTATCTATTTCATGTATTCTTACAACTCCGGAACATCTGCGAATCCTGACACACGCTATAAAATCAGAAGACTCGAATGGGACGCAGCGACTTCTCAGGTTGTCGGACATCAGGACATCATTTCCGGCATTTCAAACGGATACGATCATTTGGGCGGAAGACTCTTGAGCGTTAAGCAAAATAATATTCCTTATTTGTTTGTTTCCGTTGGAGATCACGGCGCATCTGAAGCAAACAGCCCGCAATGCTACAATCCGCAATCCGACAACCCGAATAATTTTGCACAGGACCCGACCAGGGATAACGGAAAAATTCACCGCTACAACATGGACGGCAGCATTCCGGCAGATAATCCGATTCCGGGAAACTCTTTTTATACCAGAGGACATCGAAATCCGCAAGGGCTTGTCTACAATTCCGATTTAAACATTCTCTACGACATCGAACACGGAGACCGCACGGATGATGAAATCAACATCCTGGAAAAAGGAATGAATTACGGATGGAAAAACGTGCGCGGTTACCACAACGACAACAATTTTGCAGGAGAGGCGGCTTATATTTCCAATTATGTTCCGAATAATCTGATTGCGAACGACCACTTGGTGGAAGCAATCTATTCTTTTTGTGCAGAAGCCACTCCTACCAGTTCCAACGGCAATTCCTGGTGCACCGTCGCCCCATCCGATGGTATTTACTATAACAGCCCGGCAATTCCCGCATGGACCAACAGCATTCTTATCGTTACATTAAAAAACGGCGACAATACTGACATGGAAGTCTATCAGTTCAAACTCACTCCGCAAGGAACAATTGCTCCATCCACCAGTCAGAACCCAAATCCCAAAAAGTTTTTCGGAGAAGATCAGCAAGCAAACGGAAGACTGAGAGACATCGCTCTTTCTCCCGACGGAAAGAAAATCTATCTCATCAACAATGGTGGAGGAACTGCAAACACAAACAAAATAACAGTTTACACCTATGTCGATCCTATTTATCCGGACCTCGGCTTAATGATCAGCCCCAATCCGTCTTCCGGAATGATTCAGATTCAGCTTCCGGAAAACAAACCCTACTCGATTCAGATCATTGATTCGAAAGGAGCAAAAATCGCTGAAGTGAAGAACGAAACAGAATTTTTAAACCTGGATTTATCTTTTCTTTCTTCAGGATTATATTGGTTTCACTACCAATCGGAGAGCATGAAACGGATTCAGAAGTTTGTGAAGGATTAAACGATTCTTTTATGAATGACGGTATTCAAAATAAATACCATTCGCTTAACGAATCAAATTAACATGGCCTGTCAACTCCTGAGATACTATTTCACCGGTTTTAAGTACCATATGCCAGGTATACGTTCCATTTGGAACTGCATCTCCGCGATAAGTGCCATTCCATGATTTCGATTCTTCATCGGATTTCCAAACCATTTCACCCCATCTGTTGTAAACAATCATTTCATGTACATTTCCCAAAATGTCTGATGGCATAAACTCATCATTTATTCCGTCACCATTTGGACTAAAGGAATTTGGGACATAAACCAAATCGTTCGTATTCAGCGGAATTATCTTCCGCAACGTATCACTACAACCAGTTTCATTTTGAACAATTAATGTCACTTCAGCGTTATCGTAAACAGTTGGTGTAATTACTGCATAAGATTGTTGAGAGATCATTTCATCTTCATAAATCCATTTCCAGGAAGTCACATTCCCCCCGGATTCATCGGTAAGGTGAATGGTTTCTCCGACAATAAACGGAGATGGGTTCGCTGAAAAATCTGCATCCGGATTTTGGAGAACATTAATCCATACACTATCCGTTTGAACCATACAACCGTTAATCGTTTCAGCCGATAGGTAAACCCTATACATTCCGGAATATGGAAACGAATAATCGAAAATCGGACCTGCAATAACATTCCCGTTGCTAACGTGCCAATTCACTTCCTCAAACTCTCCCAAATTTTCAACAAAGGAGTGAATTTTAAGAACAGGGCAACCAGTTGTATCCGTTAAAGGATTAATCAAAGTAGATTTGTCTATTATCACAACAATAGAATCTGTTATCATCTCACAAGATCCAACTTGATAGCTCACCCAATAAGTTCCGGATTCTGCTACGCTTAAAGTTGGATTATTACTTCCGTCTGACCATTCAAAAACACCTGGCGCTGAAGAAGAAGAAAAAGGATTTAACTCAACTGTTCCAGTGCATAGCACAAGGTCATTTCCCAAATCAGGGGCACCACTCATCATTTGATTGGAATTATAATACCAGGGCAATCCAAGTAGTGCTGTGTCTGGCAGTGTGACCGCGTCTTCTACATAATTACAAGCCAATCCGGTTGCTTCGGGATTATTGATAACATCCAAAAAATAATCCACACCAATTGAAGACTGACTGTTTACATAAATTTTGTTGTTTGGAGCAATTTGCAACTGACCTGACGACCCACTTCCTATTAATGTTCTGCTCGCCGGAATATTAGCGGCAGTTAAATCATACTGAAAAACACCTCCTCCATAAACATCACTAATGTAAAGCTTACTACCTGATCTGGAGAACTCTATTCCGTAGCTCATATCTGCGTTAATACCAGTAAACAAATGCTGATCTAAGCTTGCACTACCAGTCAATCTATCAAAGTCAATCAAATCAATAGCTCCGTTTAAATAAGTCTGCGCAACAACTAACTGACCCGTAACCGGATTGGGTCTTATCATTCCGATACTTATGCCTTGTGTAAAATAAAACCCCAAATCACTTGTTACGGGCACAGGGTTTATTCCGGTAGCTGAAACATGAAAGGCATTTAAGACACTTTCATTATCCATTCCGTGGCAAATGATCCAGGTATCTTCGCAATTTGAATGCGGCACCGCGGTAATGAATTCGGTTGCATTTCCAAGCAAGGTTACATTTTTTATTGCTGTAATATCACCCAATCCACCATTCAAGCTCATGTCTACTTCAGAATAGGTAATTCCTTCCGGTATTAACGAATTGGTTGCATCTGCTGCCACAATATAATAAACTCCGGTTGCACCCGGTTTCGGAATAATCATGCACTGAGAACTTTCATTTCCCAATAATCCAGATCCATTGGGCATTACAGTATTACTCGCGTCCCAAACATTTAACCCATTCGTATAAAAAAGGATATTTCCCGTTTGATTACTGATAGAGGAACAAGATTCTAACGTTACCATCATACTTCCCGTAACAGGAACAGGAGTACCAGAACTAAAATTGAGACCAACACCATTACCGAAATACCAGTTCATATGTTCTTGCTGGCAGTTTCCATCACCGAAAGAGATCATGAAAAGAAGAATGGCGAGTAGAGTTCTGAGCGCTTCCATTCTCTTAATTTGACATATATTCTGCTAGTAATCAAACACTAAAAAGCCAATGGTATACTCTATTGATTCTATTGAATCAGGTATTGACTCTGAAGTATGTTACACATACCTGTTCTTCTGATTTTCTCTGCTAAGAATTAGTCCATCTTTCTGGTAAGCTTCTAACAAATTTCAGGTATTAGCGGAACAGAAATCAGCTCTCTAATGGAATTTTCTGAGAGATTTCCATTCAATTGCCGGGATAAACTGTTCATTCAGGTAAGGGGAAAATAAAAAAGCTCCATCTTTCGATGAAGCTTTTGAAGAGTTGACCCACTAGGGCTCGAACCTAGACTCTTCTGGACCAAAACCAGACGTGTTGCCAGTTACACCATGGGTCAATTGCGAGGGCAAAGTTAATACTAAATTCTTTTCCTACAAGGAATCCGATAAAAAAACTTGAAATTTTCACGCAAAAAAATGAAAAAACATTGAAATTCATTCAATTAGCATTTTTCAACATTTCTATGAGGAATCGTCACAATATATTTATAACTTCGCGAGTCAAACTTTCAAAGTAAATCATGAATTACAACAAACTGAATAACCTTACAGGCTGGTTCGTTTTTTTAATCGCAACGATTGTTTATTTCCTAACCATTGAAGACACCGTTTCACTTTGGGATTGCGGGGAATACATTACAGCAGCAAATAAATTAGAAGTTGGTCACCCTCCGGGCGCACCTTTATTCATGGTTTTGGGACGTTTGTTCTCCTTCTTTGCAGAGCCTCAAATGGTGGCAGTTTGGATCAACAGACTTTCCGCTCTTTCCAGTTCATTTACGATTCTGTTTTTGTTTTGGTCGATTACGATGTTTGCGAAGAAAATCATGCAGCGCAAAGACAGAAACTGGTCGAAAGGTGATCAAATTGCAACTTTGGGAGCGGGAATTATCGGAGCTTTGGCTTATACTTTCTCTGATTCATTCTGGTTCTCTGCTGTTGAAGGTGAGGTTTATGCGATGTCATCTTTGTTTACGGCGGCAATTTTCTGGATGATTTTGAAGTGGGATGCGGAAATGATCAGCATCAAGCACGGTGAAATCAAGGACGGAAGATCTCCGATGCGTTGGATGATTTTGATTTGGTTCATGTTTGGTTTGGCGATTGGTGTCCATTTATTGGGTCTACTTGCTGTGCCTGCGATTGCTTATGTCATTTACTTCAACCTGTGGGAGAAAACCAATCTGAAAGGAATTATTCTGACAGGTTTGATCTCGATTGTAGTTCTTGGTTTTGTTCAGGAAGGAATTATCCCCGGAATCGTTGCATTGGCATCCTGGTTTGAGGTGTCATTTGTGAATTCATTCGGTTTACCATTCTTCTCCGGAACTGTTTTCTTCTTTATCTTGCTAATCGCGGGATTCATCTGGGGATTCAGATATGCGAAGAGAAAAATGAAACCGATCCTGAATACAGCTTTGTGGAGTTTGGCTTTCCTATTGATCGGTTATGGTTCTTTTGCAGTGATTGTTATTCGTTCAAATGCAAATACACCACTTGATGAAAATGACCCTGAAAACTTAGTAACACTTCATGCTTATCTGAAACGTGAGCAATACGGTTCATGGCCGATTTTGAACGGTCCTTACTGGAACTCTGCGTTGGATGATCAGTCTACATACGGTGATGCAAGCCCGTTCTTCCTGAGACGTTTTGTTGTGGAAAACAACGCTACCGGATTGGAAGCAAAAGCATTTGTTTCTGAAAAGGACGCGAATGATTGGGTTAAATCCAAAAGCGGAAGTTATTCCGTGAAAGAAAAATATTTCTCCAGTAACGAAAGTGTGAGAAAAAACAGCAAGCAGGTTTACAAACAAACAACCTTCCTGCCGCGGATGTATTACACTTCCAATAATCCGAACGATCCGAAAATCAGCGCGTATAAAAGCTGGTCGGGATATGATCCGAAAGATGTTTCTGATGCAGATGAAATAGGAACAGACGGATTGCGTCTGCCTCGTTTCGGCGAAAATATGGAATACATGTTCAGTTATCAGATGAACTGGATGTACTGGCGTTACTTCATGTGGAACTTCTCGGGTCGTCAGAACGACTTCCAGGGACATGGTGACGATATGCGCGGAAACTGGATTTCCGGATATTCTTTCATCGACAATGCCCGTTTGGGAGATCAGGAAAACGCTCCTTACTACACGCTTGAAAACAAAGCTCACAATAATTTCTGGATGCTTCCGCTTGTTTTGGGAGTGATCGGAGTGATCTTCCATTTCTACCGTGCTCCGAAAGATGCATTCATCGTATTCCTGACATTCTTCTTTACCGGAGTTGCGATTGTCATTTATCTGAATCAAAAACCTTTCGAGCCGCGTGAACGTGATTACGCATATGCAGCATCCTTCTATGCCTTTGCCTTCTGGATCGGTTTGAGTGTTCTGGCCTTATACGACGCCTACAAGAACTTCAATAAAGCCGACTGGAAGAATATGCTGATCGGTTTCGGTTCCTTAACCGGATTGATCCTTCTTTTCGCATTTGGCGGAGGCGGAATTATCCTGGCTACCTGGTTGATCATTGCAGCTATTGCATTGGCACTTCTCGGAATTGCCTTCGGATTGCGAAAAGCCCTTCCGAATCAGAATGTAGCCGCGATGGCGTTTACTATCCTGACATTGTTTGTTCCTTATTTGATGGGACAGCAAGGATGGGATGATCACGATCGTTCAAACAAATCTTCAGCACACGATTTAGCATACAACTACCTGCAGTCATGTGAGAAAAACGGAATTATTTTCTCCGTTGGTGATAACGATACGTTCCCATTGTGGTACTTACAGGAAGTAGAAGGTGAAAGAACAGACGTACGCGTTTGTAACACCAGCTTATTCGACACGGATTGGTATACCAATCAAATGAAAATGAAAATGTATGATTCGGAACCACTTCCTATTACCTTCAGAGAAGATCAGATCTTGATGTGGGCAGGAGGAACGGATCAGGCATTCTTCATGTCGACAACTCAATTATTGAATCAGGGAATCAAGCGCGAAGCTGTTGAGAAGATTTTTAACATGAAAGTTAAAAACAGCCCTCAGCAATTCAAACAAGCGTTTACTTCTTTCTCCAATACAGCGTCTTCTATTCTTGCTACTGTTAAAGCAAAAGATCCGGCAAACGAACCGCGTATTTCGCAAATTCGTGAGGCTTTCGGTTATTCAGCTGATTCTGCAAGCCTGGATGTGATTGAAAACATGGAAAACGGAATTCTGGAGATTTTCGAAGGATACAGAAGCCAGATCATCGATGCGGACGTAAACGGATTAGAGCAGCTTCAGCAAGTCATGTCTTCATGGGAAGATTCATGGTCTTTCCTTCCGATCAAGGATGCTATTGCTTTCATGCAGGACGATGATAACATGATCAAGTACGGAACCACTTATTTACGTGTTATTCCAAGTACAGGATTCATTTTACCGGTTAATAAGAAAAACGCTTTGACTTCTAAGATTATTTCTCAGGAAGAAGCTGAAAATTGCGAAAATGAGATTCGTTTCCGTTTCAATTCCAGAGCTGTTCAGGGTATTTCAAAATCAGACATCATGATTTTGGATATGTTGGCAAATAACGACTGGAAAAGACCGATGTACTTTACATCACCGGGTAATACGGAAGTTTCTACAGCCATGTACCAAAGCGGACATTTACGTACCAATGGTATGGCTTGGGAAATCACTCCTATCATGGCTCAGGGAAGAACTCCTGCAAATGAGAAATTGATGTTCAAACATTTGATGGAAACTTACCATTATGGTAAAATGAGCGATCCGGATGTATTGACAGATTACTATGCTCGTCGCCAAACGGTTCAGTTCAGAACAATGTTTGCTCAGTTAGCTGAAAACTACATCATTGAAGCTGAGCAAATGGAAATGAGCAAAAAACAATACACTCCGATGATTAAGAATTTAAGAGCAAGCGGACAAGCACGTGTTGCGGATTCATTGGAGAATTCTTTCAAAGGAAGATTGGGAATGTCTCCTGCTGAATTACGCAAGAAAGCTTCTCAATTGATTCATAAATCATTGGAAGTAATGCCTGCTGATGTGGTATTGGATTACGGAGAAAAACCAACAGGAGGCGGACCGATCAAAGATGCGAACGGCGCTGAATACGGTCAATACCGTGATGGAGTTTTACAGGATTACGTAGGTTTATTGTACCGCGCAAACGATAAGGAAGGTGCTGAAAAATTGGGAGCAGAAGTTGCCCGTCAGTTGGAAAGCATCATGGGTTACTTCAAACACAGTAAAGCGAATTTCGCAGTAGCCAATCATTCCGATTATGTTTCTGCAGTGGTTAATTATGCTACGATCCACAAATCTGCTGGAGATCCGCAATCCGGAAATCCGAACGGAGCACTTGTCAGCAGAACGACAAAAGGATTGGAAACACTTTACAACATTGATTTGAGACGCATTTATGATGAATTGGATCAATTGGCTCTTGCAAATGATGATAACGGACTTATTTCCGGTAAACAGAATTTACAGGGAACCATGAACGCGATCGATTTCACTTTCCAATTGACAGGAACTCAGGTTCCGAGTGCTCCAAGCCCTTCTCCGACAGGAGGAATGCCTGCGGGAAGTGACGCTGTTTTAAATGAAGAAGTATTGAACAACGTTCAACCTTCAGACGACTCAATGTAGTAAACAGAAATGAAATTATTTAAACCTCCACGCTTAGCAGATTGGGTTCTCCCAAGGTTAAGGTGGAGGTTTTCTGTTTCTGAGCAAATCGTTTTCCTCACCTTTGATGACGGACCGAACCCGGAAATCACTCCTTTCGTGCTCGATTTATTAAAGCAATACAACTGGAAAGCTACTTTCTTTTGTGTGGGACAAAACATCGAAAAACATCCCGAACTGTTTCAGCGCGTCCTTTCGGAAGGACATGCAATCGGGAATCACACCATGAAACACCTGAATTCCATCAAAACGGATAAGGAGACTTACCTGAACTCTTTCCGGGAGTTTGAACAACTTTATTCAAGCAGGCTTTTCAGACCGCCATACGGTAGAATTAAACCCAGTGCGGCAAAAGAAATCAGTAAAACGCATCAGATTATTATGTGGTCGTGGTTATCGTACGATTACGATCTGTCGGTCAGCAACGAGCGCATTCTCGACGAAGCAAAACGCATCAAACAAGGCGATATTCTGGTTTTGCACGATAACGCCAAAATTACGGAAAGACAAAAACTCTTGCTTCCGCCCTTATTCGAATTGCTGCAAAAAAACGGGTTTCGTTCGGAAATTATCTCTGCTTAGGCTTTTTGTAAATCGGAACACTTGAGCAAGCTTCTCCGTACATAATGCTGGAACAAATCGGCTGTACTTTTACCAGAAACTGAGACATCGTTGCTTCCGGATTCGGAAGATCAGAACATCCTTTCACGATCAGTTTTCCATCTGCGAATTGCTCCATATCCAATTTTTCAATGTTCAATTCGAGCGCTTTTTGCCGTGCATCATTCAAGGTCCCGATAGTCACCGATTCAGCAATCCCGACCAATTTCGAACTAACCAGCATAAATGCCCAGGAAGGCAAAATCGCATCAACCGAACAATAGAGGTAAACGTGTTTTCCGGCAAACTGATTCCAATCGAAGTTTTTCACGTAATCCCGGAAATCCTTTTCTTTCAGCACCAAACCATTCCAAAGAGACGGTTCGAAATCAAATCCCGAAAACTCTGAATTCTTCGGACAATAATGCGCCAAATCCACGGCGATCAATCCGCTTTGCTCTACTCTATTTACAATTTCAGACATAACACAAATTTACGGTTTTCTCTCCTTCCCTTTTCTGAAGTTGTTAAAATCGAGTCTCATGTTACTCATTTTAACAAAAATTGGTGAAACACCTCTTTCCTTTCATTTAAATTTACGACGATAAAAAAAAGAAACCATGAAACACGCACTATTTATTGGACTGGCAACAGTATTTGCTCTCGGTTCTTGTTCATCAGGAGAGAAAAAAATCATCTCGGTTGAGAAAAAGGTAGTTTACAAAAAACTGGACCCGGTTCACGCCAACCGTAAATTAGCTGTAGAAGTTTCAGGAATGAGCTGCGAGCACGCATGCGGAGGTTCAATCCGTATGGCTTTAAAGGAAACAGGAGCAGTAGACCGCGTTTCTTACGACTTTGAATCCGGAAGAAAATCCAACGTGGCTTACATCACTTTTGATAAGTCTAAAATTTCTGCAGACAAGATCGTTTCGATCATTGAAACCATCAACGACAAGCAGTTCAAAACGGGTAAATTAAGCTCATCGGATGTTGAAGAAGCAACAAAATCAGAAAGTCCTTCCACAACAGTTGTAACGGAAACAAAAACAAGTAAAATTGATGTCAAAGTACCGGAAACTTCCTGGGAAATGCCAAACGTTTTCAAGTTTTTTGCCCGTTTAATCAATTAAAAACAATCGCTATTTGTAGTTTTGTATCATGAAACTGCAGCACCGCATTATTGGAGAAGGAAAACCTTTAATTATCCTTCACGGACTTTTCGGATCTTCTGACAATTGGCAAACACATGCCAAGCGTTTCTCTGAATACTTTCAGGTTATTTTAGTAGATCAGCGCAATCACGGTCATTCTGACTGGAGTGATGATTTCAGTTACGATATTCTTGCCGAAGATTTGCGTGAATTAATCTCCGATCTGGGATTTGAACAAGTGCATTTACTCGGACATTCCATGGGTGGAAAAGCAGTGATGCGCTATGCTCAACTGTATCCCGAAACCATTGAAAAGATGATTGTGGTGGACATGGGAATCAAGCAATATCCGCTTCATCATCAACAAATTTTAGCCGGAATTCATGCTGTAAATCAAACTCCGATGGATTCCAGATCCAAAGCAGAAGAAATTCTGGTTCCCTACATTCCCGAAATCGGCACCCGGCAGTTTCTCTTAAAGAACCTTTATTGGATTGAGAAAGGAAAACTGGCATGGCGTATGAATGTAGCCGTTTTGGAAAAAGAAATGGATCAGATTCTACTTGCCCTTCCGGATATAGAGATCATGGTTCAAACCTTATTTATCCGCGGCTCATTATCTGCTTATATTCTGGATGAAGATATTCCTGAAATTGAAAATCAATTCCCCGATTCAACTTTTATCACCATTCAAGGTGCCGGACATTGGGTTCATGCCGAGCAACCGGAAGAATTTATGAATACTGTTTTGGAGTTTTTGTTGAGGTAACAATCTAAGATCGTCAATTAAGCCTGAATTCCACCGGCAAATTAAAGTAAGAATTCACTGGCTTGCCATTATTTTTACCCGGTTTCCATTTGGGCATTGCTTTTACCAAACGAATAGCTTCCAAATCACATTCTTTACAATCCGGAAGGCCTCTCAGCAGTTTCACATTTGAAATTTCACCTTCTTTGGAAACAATAAATTGAAGGTATACTTTACCTTGTAATTCCATTTCATTTGCTCTGGCAGGATATTGAAGATTATTCATCATGTATTTTTTCAAAGCAGCAATTCCTCCCGGAAACTCCGCCTGCTCGTCAGTAACAGCATAAATTTCAGGCTCCTGAACAGCAATCCTTTCAGATTCTACCGGTGCAGGTGAATCTACAGCCCCCTCATTAGACCAAAACCCTCTGTGATCCGGCACATCTTCCTGAACCAATTCCCGGGGAACCGGATGAACATCAGGAAAAACGGTTCGATAAGCATCCGGAAAACCGGCTGGACCTTTGAGACGATAATTTTCACGCAAAACATTGAGCTGACTGTCCAGACTTCTTTTTTTGGAAAGAAGCACTCTGGTCGCATTTTCATAAACAAGCGCAGCTGAATCTAAAAGATGAATGCCCAATTCTGCTTGTTTGATTCCGTATTCATTCTGATTCATTCGAAGCTGATTGAGCTTTGCCAAATCACGGAATTCTGTCAACCTTGTTTCCAAACGCTCATTCTGCTGCTTCAATTCGAGACCATCCAAATTCAATGAGTCTGAAACAGTACCAAATTGTTCCGGCTTCTTTTTCATACTCAACACAGATTGTAGAAAATACCAGCCGTTTGACATCTCCATATACGTTGTCACGTCATTCATATCCGGAGCTTGCCCCAGAAGCTTCAAACTGTAACGTGCCCGGCTGATTGAATCCCGATAAAAAAGTGTATTACTTGATTCTGTAATAAATCGTTCCTTTTGTTTTCCAAGCTGATGCTGCGTTTTCTCCAATTGATTGTAAGACTGAGAAAAGACTTGACGAACCGAATCCTGTTTTTGCTGTTCCTTTGTCAGCTCTGCCTGTAACCTGGTGTTTACTTTTCTGGCAGATTGCCCGAAAGTAAATACACTCAAGAATAGTATTAAAGTGAAACCAGCTAATTTCATGCTATCATTATTGGTGTTATTGACAGAAACAAGTCCCATCCATTCTTTATGAAAAGTAATAATCTGTGAGATTTAACAAATATTATACCAAATTTCTACTTGTTGATCCTTCTGAATGAAATGTGGATTTCGCGTGAGATTACGCGAAAATAGTCGGGTGAAAAATTTTTCACCCGACTATTTCTAATATTCTTAACTAGGATTATTTCGACTGATCCAATTTGCGGACCATCGTCAGGATCGTTGCCAAAGCAACTGTTTCTCCTGTTTCGTCATAAACATCTACGAGGAACTTCACAATTCCTTTTGCGATATCATCTTCCGAACGTTTCTCCTGATCGATTTTTTCTTTTACCGTAAAACGCACTCCGATAGTTGCTCCCGGATAAACAGGTTTCGTGAAACGCGCTTCATCAATTCCGTAATTCAGCAAAACCGGACCTTTTTTCGGATCAACAAATAATCCTGCCGCTTTCGACAAGACAAAGTATCCGTGTGCCACTCTGCGTTCGAAGATCGTTCCTTCCAGAGAAGTTGCATCCATGTGCGCATAGAAGTTATCGCCGGAAACATTCGCAAAGTTGACGATATCTGCATCGCTCACCGTATGTTTCGCCGTGAAAACTGTTTCACCTACTACCAACTCTTCAAAATGCTGTCTGAACACATGCGGATTCGCTTCCGGCATTTCAGCTCCAACCTGGAATTGTTGTGTAATTGCCGTGATAGTAGTTGGATGCCCTTGGATCGCTGTACGCTGCAAATAATGCAAAACTCCGCGTTTTCCACCCATTTCTTCTCCACCTCCGGCTCTTCCCGGTCCGCCATGCGTTAACAATGGCATCGGAGAACCGTGACCTGTGCTTTCTTTCGCACAATCTTTATTCAGAACCAGAATCCGGCCATGCATACTTGCCGCACCGATCACATATTCTGCTGCTTCTTTGTTGCAAGGTGTAACGATAGAGGAAACCAATGAACCTTTCCCCATTTTCGCCAGTTCAATGGCATTATCCAATGATTTGTAAGGCATCAATGTGGCAACCGGACCAAATGCTTCAATGTCGTGCACTGCAGTTTGGTTAAACGGATCGTTATTTCTGAATAAAATCGGGGAGAAAAATGCTCCTTTATTCTTATCAGCTCCGATTACTTCAAAATTCTCCAGATCACCGTAAACGATAGCTTGTGATTTCTGTAATTCCAAAACGCTGCTTCTCACAGCCTCCACCTGACTCATTGAAGCCAAAGATCCCATTCGTACTCCTTCAACAGAAGGATCTCCGATTTTCACACTTGCCAAACGAGCAGCCAGGGCTGATTGAACTTCTTCGATCAGATTTTCCGGAACAATAATCCGGCGCACTGCCGTACATTTTTGCCCCGATTTCACCGTGATTTCGCGTGCAACTTCTTTTACGAACAATTCAAATTCTTCCGTTCCCGGAACTGCTTTTTCTCCCAGAATCGAAGCATTCAATGAATCTGCTTCCAGGTTGAATGGCACATTCTCACGCGTAATCACCGGATTTGATTTTAGCATCAAACCTGTGGAAGCACTTCCCGTAAATGTAACTACATCCGTAGCGTTTACATGGTCAATCAGATTGCGGGCAGAACCGCTGATCAATTGAAGTGCGCCTTCAGGTAAAATTCCGGATGCAATGATATCCTGAACAACCGCCTCCGTCAGGAACCCTGTTGAACTGGAAGGTTTCACCACAGCAGGTACACCAGCCATCAGGTTCACCGCAATTTTTTCCAGCATTCCCCAAACCGGGAAATTGAACGCATTGATATGAACAGCAACACCTTCTTTCGGTACCATGATGTGATGCCCGATAAACGTTCCGTTTTTAGACAACGGGGCCGCAACACCGTCGATATAATAAGGCAAATCAGGGAATTGTCTTCTCAAAGAAGCATTCGCAAACAAGTTTCCGATTCCTCCCTCAATATCGATCCACGAATCTACTCTGGTAGCACCGGTCAAGGCACTGATCTGGTAATATTTCTCTTTGTTCGACAACAAGAGCATCGCCAAAGCTTTCAGCATTCGACCGCGTTCCTGAAAAGTCATTTTTCGCAATTTGGAACCGCCTGTTGTTCGTCCGTACTTTAAAACTGCATCAAAATCCAATCCTTTACTGGAAACAGAACCAATCTGATCTCCCGTAATTGCATTGTAAATTCTTTGTTCCTCACCTTCACCTGCTACCCATTGGCCGCATATGTAGTTTTTAACTTGTATCATTTGTTTAATGGTTTGTGTTCGAATTTCAATTTCCCAAATATACAACGCTCAATCAGCACCGTTGCAAATCCGGACAAAATCTTTCATAAAATGACTTTTCAGTTGAACGAATTGAGAGGATAGTTGTACCAAGACCTGAACGAAAATTATTCATATTAAATTAATATTTGATTGATCCAGCGGTAACACTCCACAAAATCAATCATTTCTTTCGTTTAATTGATAATTAAGGTACTTAACATGAAATTTGAAACATTTTGATAAAAAAGGCAATGCATTTCAATAAAAGGTTTGGAACTAATTAAAACCTTTTTAGTAAGTTTGAACCTTAAACAAGTAAAAAAGTTTCAATAAAGACTAAATTATGAGCAAGACAAAAACAGGAGGAGGTTTTTCATCATTAGTTGCCTCATTATCTATTGCAATTGCATTAGGAATTGGATTTCTTATCTATTATTTCATTTTAGGTGATCCATCAAACTTCGTAAACGGTGATGTGAATGAACATCCGATCGATGGAAACACCCTTGGAACAATTTACAAAGGTGGTATTATCGTACCTTTCTTGATGGCGGTTAACTTGATCGTTATCATTTTCTCTGTTGAGCGTTTCATCAGCATCTCTAAGACAAAAGGTCGTGGAAACATCAACAAATTCGTTGAAAACATCAAAGGATTGATGGAATCAAACGATATCCAGGGTGCTTTGGAAGAGTGTGATAAGCAAAAAGGATCTTTGGCGAACGTAATTCGTGCAGGATTAGAGAAATATGAGTCAGTGAGCAAAGATGCTTCTTTAGATAAAGAGCAAAAATCAGAAATCATCAAGGCTGAAATCGAAGAAGCAATTTCATTAGAGCTTCCGATGATGTCTAAGAACCTGGTTATCATCTCTACGTGTGTATCTGTTGGTACTTTGATCGGTTTGATCGGAACGGTATTGGGGATGATCAAATCATTCCAGGCGATGGGTGCTGGTACTCCGGATACTACTAAATTATCTATTGGTATCTCTGAGGCCTTGATCAACACGTTCTTTGGTATCTTCGCTTCTACTGTTGCAACTGTAATGTACAACTTCTTTAACACGAAGATTGACCAAATGACACATGCAATGGATGAGGCTGGATTTGCTATCGTTCAAAACTTCAATGCTAATAATTAATATCCGTTAAAACGGTATAAAATACTAAGGAATGGCAGAAATTAAAACACCCAAAGGATCCCCATCCATCGACATGACGCCGATGGTTGACTTGGCCTTCCTATTGGTTACTTTCTTCATGCTTGCAGCAACATTCCGTACTGATGAACCAGTTGAGGTTTCTATTCCATCGTCTATCGGAGATCAGGAGATTCCTGAGAAGACATTGGTCTTGGTAACTGTTGATAAAGGAGGTCGTATTTTCTTTTCCTGTACAGGAGAAGAAGTTCGTAAGAAAGTACTTGCCCAAATGGCTGCTAAGTACAAGGTTCCATTGAGCGAAGACAATGTGAAGGAATTCGCAAGAATTACGAGTATTGGTTGTTCGATGAGCCAACTTCCGCAATACCTTTCATTGGATGGCGAAGGAAGAAAGAATTTCCCTACGGAAGTCGGGATTCCTTCAGACAGTTTGCACAATGAATTGAAAGACTGGATCAATTTTGCGAATCGCGAAATGCTGGATTACGGAAAGAAAACATTTGAAGAAGAAAGCGCTAAGTTAGGCAAGAAATCAGAGCCTTTGAAGCCGGAAGATTACAAACCGAAGTTTGTATTGAAGGCAGCAATGGATGCGGAATACGTACGTGTGAAAAGCGCGATTGAAACGTTCCGTGACTTGAAGTTGAACAACTTGAATTTTGTTACCTCGCAAGAGGCAGCTCCATTACGACACTAATAAAATAACAAGAAAGATGGCAGAATTAGCACAAGATGACGGCGGAGGCGGCAAAAAAGGCAAAAAACGCCCTAAAAGAGGTCCTGCGCGCATCGATATGACTCCCATGGTGGATTTAGGTTTCTTGTTGTTGACATTCTTCGTATTGACTTCAACATTTGCGAAACCTAAAGTGATGAGCTTGGTTTACCCTGCAAAAGAGGAAGAACCGCTTCCCCCGGATGATAACAGAGATAAAGTAAATAATGCAATTACTTTTATTGTTTCGGATAACCGTTTGTTTTACTACAAAGGAGAATATTATCCTGAAGGAAATGCAAAAGGGAAACCCGCAACTGAATTGACTGAAACGGATTTCGGTCCGACAGGAATCCGTAAGCTTCTTGCAGATGAAAACAAATTCGTTTTGCGTAAGAAAGCTGAATTAGACGGAAAACTGCAACGCAAGCAAATCAATGACTCTGTCTACAAGAAAGAGATCATTGCTGCAAAGAAAGATAAGTTGGCGTTGAAAGTCTTGATTAAAACAGATATGAAGGCGAAAACAAGAAACTTCATTGATGTAATTGATGAGTTGTACATCGCGTCCATCGGGGTAATTGCTCCGGTTGATATTATGAACAGCGAGCAGGCATTGTTAGACAAAACATTAAATAAGTAATATGTTAATAGCAATCGTAATTCTATTAGTAGCAGGTATTTCGATTTACGAGTACTTAAGCTCTAAAAGCTGGCAGCAAGTAACATCTACTGAACGTAATGACATCGTATTTGAAGATCGTAACCACGAATATGGTGCGTATCAGATTCGTAGAAATTACAGCAGAAACTTGTTACTTGTAATGGCTGGTGTGATTCTGTTCATTGGGACAACTTTCGGGATTTATAAGTTCATTATGACTCTTCCGGAAGAAAAACCCAAAGAAGTACCTTTAGATTTGACAACTTTTGCCGTGGATGCTCCAATGGACAAAGAGGACATCGTTGAGCCTCTTGAGCCGGAAATTCCACCGATGGAGAAAACCATTCAGTTCTTACCTCCTGTAGTAACGGATGATGAAGTAGATACTCCTCCTGCAACTGTTGATGAATTGGAAGATACAAAAGCGTCAAACGTTACTAACGAGAACGAAGGCGACCCGTTTGCAAAAGTAGACCCAACTCCTCCAAAACCGAAAGAGGAAAAAGTGGAGAAAAAAGAAGAAGTCATCTACGATATCGTAGATGAAGCTGCTGATTTCCCTGGTGGTCGTGCTGCATTGTTGAAGTATTTGAGTGAAAACATCAAATACCCGCAAACAGCTGTTGAAATGGGATTACAAGGTAAATGTTACCTTCAATTCGTAGTAAGTGAAAACGGTTTCATCTCTAACGTAAAAGTGAAGAAGGGTGTAACCGACTGTCCTGAATGTGATCAGGAAGCTATCCGAGTTGTAAAAGGAATGCCGAAATGGGCTCCTGGTAAAGTGAATGGTAAAGCAGTAAACTCTACTTTCTCACTTCCGGTATCCTTCAAATTGAATTAATATCTTTATTCAAATTTTATCCCCCTCCGGCCTTGCCGAGGGGGATTTTTTTCATCCGATATGTACAAAAACATCACGTATTTTATTTCAGGTTTCATGATTATCATGTGTTTGATTTTCGCCGGTTACCTGCTTTTCACAGATTTGATTTTGCAAACACTGTTCGGAACCAAAAGACAAATCATGATCGCCATGCTGCTTTTATACGCATCCTATCGCGGTTATCGTTTGTATATTGGTGTTCGAAACGATAGAAAAGAAAAAAGATGAAACAGCTCAAACCATTTTTAGTTATTATCGGAGCCGGCATGCTGTTTTCTGCATGCGACAATCAATCCAAAACAAAAGACACTCCGCGAAGAGGACAAAAAACATTCTACGCAGACGAATCTTATCAACCTTTGATGGAAACAGCGAGTTATACTTTTATGGGAAATTTCCCGGAAGCGCAGCTCGATTTTGTTTACACCAGCGAAACGGCAGCCATGAACGCGATGGCTCAGGGAAAAACCCGAACCATTTTTGTTTCCAGAGATTTCACGGATAAAGAAAAGAAAAGCCTGCGCACTTCAAACATTCAGGTCGAAAGTGGAATCTTTGCCCATGACGGAGTTGTTTTCATCGTCAATTTGGGGAATAATGACACACTTTTGACACAAGCGCAGCTAAAAGACATCCTTACAGGTAAAAGTGCTCTTTGGCCTATTTCGAAAAAACCGGTTGAAGTGGTATTTGACCGAGTTCAATCTGCCAATTTCAACTACATGCTGAATTGGCTGAAAGGTGCTCCTTACGGAAAAGAAGTTCACGCAACCAAATCTACAGAGGAGTTAATCAAGTACGTTCAGGAACATCCTTTAACGCTTGGAGTAATCGGATACAACCTCATTAGTGATTTCGATGACCCGATTGTGAAAAAACGTCTGAAACAATTCCGAACCGTAGGAATTGAGGATCAGGAAGGAGATTATTGGAGAGCGGATAAAGCTTCCATTACGGAGAAAAAATACCCGTTCTACAGACCGGTCTGGTATATCAATTCAGGAGCTCCCGACGGATTAAACACCGGATTTATTCATTTTCTTTCAGGAAGACAAGGTCAGTTGCTTCTGGAAAAATGTGAATTAGGTCCCGGAAAAGGAACGCCAAGAGAAATCAATTTCGTTACTGAGTAGTAAGAGTTCAATCAGTTGAAAAATTCAAAGCCAAAGCCAAAACAGAACTCATTAAACTCTTTGAACTTTTGAATCCCTTGAATGATTGTTTTTAAGATTGATTTTCAGAAAGATATCGTTCAATTTCGATACGCTTCACTTCAATCAATGAAGTACACATTCAAGTCGATTTATATGAAATAATCGTTAAGAAACACCTCGATTTGATCAGTTTATACTAATTTGGCAAAGGAATTGTATATATGAATCCATACGTTGAAAAGACAAAATAACATGAACAAGTTAAAACTATTCGTTTTTGCATTAGGTTTAGGAACAGCTGCACAGGCTCAAACTTTGCAAGACGCAAACAAGAAAACGGAAAATGAGCGCTATGATTTAGCTCGTAAAGAATATCAGAAATTGGTTCAGGCTGATCCAAGCAGTGTGGAGAACGCTTTCTTTTTTGGAAATTTTTACGCCATCGTTGATGAGAAGGATTCTGCTATCATGATGTGGAAAAAAGCAGGTTCTCTTAATTTAGAAGATAAACTGGGAATGGTTGCTGCATCAAAAGCGATTTATTTCTCTGGTGATACTGCAACGGCAAGCACTCAGTTTTGTGATTTGATCAAAAAGACGAAACGCAAAAACCCGGTAGTACTTCACCGTATTGCTGAGACTTATGCAACAGGTCCTTTGAAAAATCTCAAATTGGCTGAAATTTACCTGAGAGACGTTATTCGTTTGGATCCGAAAAATTTGGATGCTTACGTATTATTGGGAGATGTTTTATTAGCTCAGAGTGCTTCTAATGCTTCTTCAGCAACAGAACAATACAACAATGCATTGGCTATCGATCCGAACTCTGCAAAAGTGATTGTACGTAAAGCTCAGATTTACCAACGCGTTCAAAACTATAAACTGGCAAACGAAGAGTACAAAAAAGCTCAGGCTGCTGATCCGAATTACGCACCTGCGTATCGTGAAAATGCAGAGTTGAACATTTTGTTCGACCAATATGCTGCAGCGATCGAATGCTGGGAAAAGTACTTGAAACTGAACGATACGGATGAAGCTCGTTACCGTTATGCAAGTTCATTGTTCGGAGCAAAGCAATATTGTAATGTATTGCCTCAGATTGAGCAAATCGAGAAAGACGGATTTACGAATTTGTATACAAAACGTATGTTGTTTTACTCTTTGTACGAATGCAACGAATCAGGCGACAGCTTGCGTTATGTTCAGGCATTGAAAGAAAGCGACAACTTCCTTAAAATTGCTTCGAAAGACAAGATCATTTCTATCGATTACAAATACCGTGGGTTGATTTACGACAAGTTGGGTCAGGAAGAGAAAACAATCGAGCAATACTACCTGGCGGCATCTATTGATACGGCAAAAGCAGCTGATTATCTTTCCGACATCGCGAAATTGTATGCTGAAAAGAAAAACTATCCGAAATTGATCGAAGTTTACACAACGAAGATGAATCAATATCCTTCCAAGATGCAAGCTATCGAATACTATGATTTCGGTCGTGCTTACTATTTCGGACCAAAAGATTTCAAAATGGCTGATTCAATCTTCGGACGTTTGGTTGCTACTTCGCCAACATTCCCTGGTGGACACTTCTGGCAAGCGAGAGCTCGCGTTCAATTGGACAACAATCCGAAAGCGAAGACTTACCTGGCAAAACAACAATATGAGGATTTCCTTGCAGCTCTTTCTGCAGAAGATTTAGCTTCAGGATCATATAAGGCTTACATCATTGAAGCTTCTAAATATTTGGGAGATTACTACGTAAACTCTCCGATGAAAGACAAGGTAAAAGCTGACGAAATGTGGAACAAAGTTTTGGAATTGGATCCGAACGATGCACAAGCGAAAGCATACTTTAAGAAATAAAGTTTTGAATCAATTATAGAAAGTCGGGGCGAAAAATTTTTCGCCCCGACTTTTTTGTTTCTGAGTAATATCATCCGGTTAAAGAAATACTGCGATGATCTGTGAAAGTCTTATCGATTGATCGCGACGAACTGACATGAGATGGAAAGATCATCTCGATACAATCCGCTCAAAGCATCTTGAAAATTCAGCACAACAAAAAGCCCCCAACAATAAATGTCGGGGGCTTTTTTTATCTTCTTCATGGCCGCGCTAACGCTTGCCATTTACCACAAACTGCCTTTGCTCCTATTTCTTTCCGATCGTCAGAGCATCATTCCAACGCAATGGAACAACCACTTTGTCGATTTTCACCTGCGTACTTTCCTGAAGCACTCCTTCAAAATGAATCAGCATTTCAACCAGCTGCATATCCATTTTAGCTCCGCCTTCCATTCTTTCCCAGGAAGCCTGAATCGATTCTGTTTCTCCTTTTTTCAATGCAACAACATCTGCTTTTGATCTGGATGTCGCGTACAAATTTCCATCAGGCATTTTAACCGAAATTTTTGCCGGGGAAATGAATGCCAGACCTTCACCGTTGTAAGTTACTTTGAATTTCACATCCGTTCTTCCGGTTTCTTTCAGCGTATTTACCAGCGTTACTTTAAAGTTTCCTGCAACAAATTCGTTATTGGAAGCCGGCAAACGGAATTCCGGTGTTGCAACAGCTTCTTTCAATCTCACTTTATAGAATCCTTCACAAACAAAATTGAAAGAACGTGCATCATTGAGATTTGCACCTACGGCACGCATCACTTTTTTCTTGCTCTCGTGCGGAGCAATCAAAATGTATTTATCTTTTGTATCCAGGCTTTTACCTCCGAGCTCTACCCTGCTTTCCTCCGAATTATACAATACCCAATCATTTGTTTTGTTGGTAATCGTCATTCGGAATTTCACCTCTTTGGGCAAAGCAACCACATTATCAATTTCAACCTTATAGTTATCAGTTTCAAAGATGGTATCGTTATAATATACCTTTTCATATTGTCCGAATGTATTTCCGGAAAGAGCCATACTTCCCAAAAAACCGGCAACAATTAATGCTCGCATAGATTCTAATTTAAATTTTCGCCAAACTTACCAAATTCGTGCCAATCACGTGCTTTCAAGCCTGTTAAACAAAAGAAAGCGTCACTCCGATTTCCAAAAAACTGTTGATGCGCAGACAGTTAAATTCACAGAATTGCTTCAGACTACCTTTAAATAAGACATTTCAACAGTTAAAATTCTTTTCAAAAAACAAGAAGAAAGAATACTTAGATTAGAATATAGTAAAACCAAAAAAGGCCTGTTGGAATTACACTTAGCTAGATAATAACTTAAAAAAAACCAAATCATGGTACTTACACTTTCAATCATGTTAATCATCGTAGCCTTTTCGCTCTATGATTACTTCTCCTCCAGATCGTGGCAAATGGTTACTTCCAGAGAGAGAAACGACACCGTATTTGAAAATCGCAACAAGGAATACGGTGCTTATAAAATCCGTCGGGATTATGACAAACGAATTTTGTTGATCTTCCTTGGCTTTTCAGTTGGAATCGGAGGATTATGGGCAGCTTCCAGCCTCTTCAGACCGATAGAACAGGAAAAAAAGGTTGTCATCACAACTGAGAACTGGACAGAAGATCTATTCAGCAATGACGAAAAGGAACCGGAAATTCCGAAGCAAGATTTAGAAAAACCTGCTGCACCATCTATGGCAGACATTACTGCTTTCCGTGTTCCAACCCCTGAAGATGATCCAATATCAGAGCCTCAGGTCAATATTGTTGATCCGAACACCAATGTAGGTCTTGTAGATCAAACGGGAGATCCGAATGCAGATCCTTTTGATCCTACAAAAATCACGAACATAAAAGGTCCGGGAGGTGATGGTTCCATCGATAAAAAGAAACCGGAGGATAAAATTCATGAAGTTTTGGACGAACCTGCTCAATATCCCGGAGGAATGAATGCATTACGTCAATTTATTGCAGAAAACATCGACATCAATTCAATTGACGGAAGTGCAAAAGTTTACCTGAAATTTGTGGTGGATACAGACGGAAGCATTTCTTCCGTAACAGTTACCAAATCCTCAGATGATTGCAAGTCTTGTGAAAAAGCAGCTATCAAAGTTGTTAAATCCATGTCTCGCTGGACTCCGGGAAAAGTCAACGGAGAAGCGGTGAAAAGTTATTACAGACTTCCGATCAACATTCAATAAATTCTAAAATCTTTCTTTTACAACCAAAAGGTGTTCGTCGGCAGGCGGACACCTTTTTTGCTTTACAAACATTGAACTGCTTTAATTCTAAATTTTTAGCAAGTATTTTTCAATAAAAATTGGATAGAAAAATAAAAAACGTAACTTTGCGCCCAAATTAAGGAATACACTTAAAAGGCAACAAAATGTCCAAAATTCAAGGTAAAATATCACAGGTTATCGGACCGGTTGTCGATGTAACATTCGACAAAGGCATGTCACTTCCAAACATCTATGACGCATTAGAAGTGTTCAAAACAGATGGAACTAAAGTAGTACTAGAGGTACAATCCCACGTTGGAGAAAACTCAGTTCGTACAATTTCTATGGACTCTACTGATGGATTCCGTCGTGGAATGGAGGTTACTTCAACTGGAAGCGCGATTAAAATGCCTACAGGAGATCAGATCAAAGGTCGTTTGTTCAACGTAGTTGGTGAAGCAATTGATGGAATCAACCAGGTTGATAATACAAATGGTTTACCGATTCACCGTGAAGCACCAAGATTTGAAGATTTATCAACTGCAACAGAAGTGTTATTTACAGGGATCAAAGTAATTGACTTGATTGAGCCTTACGCAAAAGGAGGTAAAATTGGTCTTTTCGGTGGTGCCGGTGTAGGAAAAACAGTATTGATTCAGGAATTGATTAACAACATCGCAAAAGGACACGGTGGTTTATCCGTATTCGCTGGTGTAGGTGAGCGTACTCGTGAGGGTAACGACTTATTGCGTGAGATGTTGGAATCAGGAATTATTAAATATGGAGATGCTTTCCTTCATTCTATGGAAGAAGGAGGATGGGATTTATCCAAAGTTGATTTGAACGAAATGAAAGAGTCTAAAGCTACTTTCGTATTCGGACAGATGAATGAGCCTCCAGGAGCTCGTGCACGTGTGGCACTTTCCGGATTAACAATGGCAGAATATTACCGTGACGGTGATGGAGAAGGTCAAGGAAAAGATATCCTTTTCTTCGTAGATAACATCTTCCGATTCACGCAAGCTGGTTCTGAGGTATCTGCACTTCTTGGACGTATGCCTTCAGCAGTAGGTTACCAACCAACGTTGGCAACTGAAATGGGAGCGATGCAAGAGCGTATTACTTCAACGAAAAAAGGATCAATTACTTCTGTACAGGCGGTTTACGTACCTGCAGATGACTTAACGGATCCGGCTCCGGCAAATACCTTTGCTCACTTGGATGCAACAACTGTATTATCCCGTAAAATTTCCGAGTTGGGTATCTACCCTGCTGTAGATCCATTGGATTCTACATCTCGTATCCTTACTCCGACGATTTTGGGTGATGCACATTACGATTGTGCTTCCCGTGTGAAAATCACATTACAACGTTACAAAGAACTACAGGATATCATCGCGATCTTAGGTATGGACGAATTGTCTGAAGAAGATAAATTAGTCGTATTGAGAGCACGCCGTGTACAACGTTTCTTGTCTCAGCCGTTCCACGTTGCTGAGCAGTTTACGGGAATCCCTGGAGTATTGGTAGATATCAATGAAACAATCAAAGGATTTAACATGATCCTTGACGGTGAAATGGATAAATATCCTGAAGCAGCATTCAACTTGAAAGGTGGTATCGAAGACGTTATCGCAGCAGGTGAAAAAATGTTAGCTGAAGCTTAATTAGACAATAAGACATTAAGACGCCAAGATATTAAGACTTAGATTTTAGGATACTGTATCATTCAGGTCCTAAAATCTTAAAGTCCTAAAGTCTTAAAATCCTAAAGTCCTAATATCCAAAAAAGATGCAATTAGAAATTATCACTCCTGAAACTTTAATCTTCAAAGGTGAAGCAACAGCTGTTCAATTTCCGGGACTTGATGGTTCTTTTCAGGTATTGAATAATCACGCACCGATTATCTCCGGATTAGCAGCCGGAACAATCAAAGTTGATCTGGCGGAAGCTTTCAAAGTTACCGGAAAAACAAATCCGAACATTACGGCTGAAAATCATGGGAAAATTATCCATGTAAAAATCAAAGGTGGTGTTGTGGAAATGCAAAACAACAAAATCATCGTATTAGCAGAATAATACGTAGTAATAAACAGATAAAGAGGGGTGTGGAATCACATCCCTCTTTTTGTTAAGGTCTGTTATAAAACGTATTTTTGCACTAGAACATAAGATTCTTTAATTATTTTCGTTCTGTAATCATGAATCTACAGGATCAAATAGATTTAACAAACGTTCCCAAGCACATTGCCATCATTATGGACGGCAATGGACGATGGGCAAAAAAACAAGGGCAAGAGCGCTTATATGGTCATTCCTTCGGAGTTGACTCTGTTCGGGCTGCCCTAACCGCATGCAAAAATATTGGAGTGAAATATACAACCATGTACGCCTTTTCTACCGAAAACTGGAGCAGACCTCAGGACGAAGTAGAAGGACTCATGAACCTGCTTGTATACACCATTGCAAATGAAGTCAATGAATTAAATTCTCAAAATGTACGTCTATTAAGTATCGGAAATACAACCGGTTTGCCCGATGACTGCCAGAATGAATTATTTAATGCTATTGAATCGACAAAAAACAACACCGGAGTTCATTTGGTTATTGCACTGAATTATAGTTCCCGCTGGGAAATTACGGAAGCCTTTAAAGAACTTGCAACACAAGTCAAAGAAGGTTTTCTGCAGCCCTCGGATTTAACCCCCGAACTAATTTCCGAAACACTTTCCACTAAACACATTCCGGATCCTGAGTTACTGATTCGAACAAGTGGTGAACATCGTTTGAGCAACTTTTTGCTTTGGCAGGCTGCATACAGCGAATTCCACTTCACTCCTGTTCTTTGGCCCGATTTCCGCGAGGATGATCTGTACAAGGCAGTTCTTGATTATCAATCGCGAGAAAGACGCTTCGGAATGGTATCCGAGCAATTATAACTGATTCTATGAAAAAAATACTATCGATTTTATTTATTACGTGTGTGCTTCAATCCTTTGGACAAACAGGGGATTCAACAGCCGTAAAAACCCCTTCAGATAAAATTGATTCAACAAGAACTTCCACAACCATCGGTGGAGGGATGAATTTCGATTACGCAAATTCCGAAAAATATATCCTTGGTCCTATCCGGATTGAAGGAGCAGATAATTTCGACCCACAGGCTATCAAACTTATTGCCGGACTTAAGCAGGGCGATGAAATTAAGATTCCGTCAGACAGAATCAGTAATGCCATTAAAAACCTCTGGAATGAAGGATTGTTTTCCAGCATTTCCATTGAGGCAGAAAAAGAAATTGCAGGAGTTATTTATCTTGTCATCAAATTGACTCCACGCCCTAAATTATCCCGTTTCAGATTTACCGGAGTAACCAAACGCGAAGTCGATAAGATTCGTGAAGAAGTAGATCTTTCATCCGGACAAACCATTACAGAAAACTTATTATTCAATACCAAAAGTAAAATCAGAGGCCATTTCCTTGAAAAAGGATACAATAACATTTCAGTAAACATTACGCAGGTTCAGGACACGCTGATCAACAACTCCGAAATTTTCTTTATTGATATTGATAAAGGGAAAAAGGTAAAGATCAAGGAAATCATCTTTGACGGAAACACGACCATCAAACCGTGGAAACTCCGCAAAGTGATGAAAGATACCAAGAGACGTTCCATCATGCGGATTTTCAAACGTTCCAAGTTCAATTTAACGGCTTTCGGAAGAGATAAAGAAGCTGTTTTGGACAAGTTCAGAGGGGCAGGATTGAGAGATGTGCGATTTGCCGTTGATTCGGTTTATAAAATAAACAGCCGCAACCTGGGGATTTACTTCAAGATCGAAGAAGGTCAGAAATATTATTTCGGGGATATCACCTGGATCGGGAACACCAAATTCAGTTCCGGACTATTGGATACTGTTTTAGGAATCAAATACGGGGATGTTTACGACAAACCTCTTTTAGATCAACGCTTGAAACAAAGTCAGGACGGAAGAGACATCACTTCGCTTTATATGGACAGAGGATATTTATTCTACCATTTGGAGCCGGTTGAAACAGGAGTAAAAGACAACCACATCAACTATGAAATGCGCATGGTTGAAGGAAAAGAAGCTCGTGTGAAAAACATCATCATTAAAGGAAATTACAAAACCAACGAACACGTAATCCGTCGTGAGATCCGTACCAAACCCGGAGATCTTTTCAACAGAAACGATATCATTCGTACACAGCGCGAATTGGCTCAATTGGGTTATTTCAACGAACAAGGCTTCCAGGTAAACCCGATTCCGAATCCACAAGACGGAACCGTTGATATCGAATACGTAGTAGAAGAAAAAAGTGCCGATCAGATTGAACTTTCCGGAGGTTACGGAGCTGGTCGTATCATCGGAACACTTGGATTGACATTCAGCAACTTCTCCGTAAAAAATATTTTCAAACCGAATTCATGGAGTCCGCTTCCAACCGGTGACGGACAAAGACTTTCCATTCGTGCACAAACGAACGGAAGAATCTATCAGGGATACAACTTCTCATTCACAGAGCCGTGGTTGGGTGGTAAAAAACCAAACTCCTTTACATTCTTCCTGAATCACACTTCTTTCTCGTCAAGTTTAACCTTGAAAAAACGAGATGCGAATTACTCCGGAGTAGGAATCACGGGTGCAGGAATTGGTTTGGGAAGACGTAAGAAATTCCCGGATGATTACTTCAGTGCATACTACGAATTGGCATATCAGTACTACGATGTACGTAACTATGCTTCCCTCTTCCCTAGTTTCAACGACGGATATGCGAATGATATCAGTTTGAAATATGCTTTACAGCGAAACTCTATCAACTCGCCGATCTATCCTACTGAAGGATCAAAAATTTCCTTCACTGCGAAAGGAACACTTCCTTACTCCATGTTTGACAAAAGCAAGGATTACAGTGCTATGAATGCTCAGGAAACATTCAAATACCTGGAGTATTACAAATTGAAATTCACTTTCGAATACTACCTTCCGCTTACGCCGGACAAGAAGTTGGTTTTGATGCCGCGTATCGGATTCGGTTACATGGGAGCTTACAGCAAAGCGAAAGGTTTGACTCCGTTTGAGCGTTTCAACCTTGGAGGTAGTGGTTTATCCGGAGTAAATCAATTCGGAGGTCGTGAGATCATCGCTTTGAGAGGTTATGATGACAACGAACTTTCTTCCGGTGCGGGAGATCCGATTATTGCGAAATATACCATGGAGCTTCGTTACCCGATCTCTTTGAATCCGCAGGCAACTTTCTTCGTATTGGCATTTGCCGAAGCAGGAAATACCTTTACAAGTTTCAAAACGTTCAATCCGTTTAACGTGAAACGAAGTGTTGGAGCCGGAGTACGAATCTTCCTTCCGATGTTCGGTATGCTCGGTTTGGATTACGGTTGGGGCTTCGACAAATTGGATCCGCATTCAAGTGGTTACGGAGGTGCTACAGATCAATCCATTGACTCAAAAGGGTTCTTCCCTAAATTCACTTTCACCATCGGTATGAATCTTGGTGAGCTTTAAACAATAAAAATGTTATCTTCGTCGTTCTTTCAAATTTCGCCTATGAAAACTCTTGCTTTATGCTTCATTATGGTCTTTGGCATGACCTTTGTCAGTTCTGCTCAAAAGTATGGGTACATCGACTCCGAATTCATTTTAGGGAAGATGCCGGAATACAAAGAAGCGAAAGAACGCTTGGACAAGTTAGCAGAACGTTGGACTAAAGAAATTGAAGAGCGCTATGAAATGATCAAGAAAAAGAAGGAGAACTTTCTGAGAGAAGAAAGTTTATTACCTGCCGAAGAGAAAACGAAACGGGAAGAAGAGATCAAAACCCTGGAGTCTGAAGCTATGGAAATGCAGCAAACGCGTTTCGGAGTGTCTGGCGATTACTTCCAAAAAAGACAGGAATTAATCAAACCGATTCAGGACCGTGTTTACGAAGCAATGCAAGCAGTTGCCTCAAAACGAAATTATAGTTTTATCTTTGACAAATCAAACCAAAGTAACCTGGTGTACGCCGATAGTAAATTCGACATTAGTGACGAGGTTTTAAGAGAAATGGGTGTAAGCACCAAGTAATAAATGATAACTAAAAAACAAAAATGAAAAAAATCCTATTTGCCCTGGCACTTACTGTATGTGCAATCGCAACTACACAGGCCCAAACAAAAATTGGTCATGTGAAATCTCAGGCGTTATTAGATACAATGCCTTCAAGAAAAGCAGCTATCAAAGAAATCAAAGAGATCGAGGCAGCTGGTTTGAAAGAGTTAAGAGATATCGACAGTTCTGTTCAAGTAGCATATAAAATATATATGGATAAAAGGGGAACTTATTCTCCTACCGTTGATCAATACGAACAACAACGTATTCAGCGTATGCAGCAAAATTTAGAAGATCGTCAACAACAAATCGATCAGCAATTGCAGGTAATGACACAGGAAATGAATGCTGTGATCCTTGACCGCGTTAAAAAAGCTGTAAATATTGTAGCGACTGCTAAGAAATTCAATTACATCATCGATGAAAGCACAACGCTTTATTCAGCTGGTGGAGTTGATGTAACAAACGAAGTTATCGTTGAGTTGATGAAACTTGAGGCTGAAGTAAAGAAAACAAAGTAAGTAGAAATACTATAAATAAGTAAGGGCGGAAGATTTTTCGCCCTTACTTATTTAACACACTTTAATTACCATGGTAATTATTAATTTCGTAGCTTTATAGCATGAAACGTCAGTCATTTGTAAAAGGTATGTTAGGATTTGCAGCACTGGGCGGATTGACTTCTGCCGTATCACTCGGAAAACTATTAGGTGAGGAAGATTATACTTATCCGGTTTTATTTATCGGACACGGATCACCTATGAACGGAATTGAAGACAATCATTTCTCCAAACAATGGAAGAAAGAAGTAGAACATCTTCCGAATCCAAAACTGGTATTGGTCGTTTCAGCCCATTGGCTCACAAACGGAACTTACGTTACAGCAATGGAAAATCCGCAAACCATTCATGATTTCGGAGGGTTTCCGGACGAATTATTTGCCGTTCAATATCCAGCACCCGGAAGTCCGGAAGGGGCGCAGCAAACAAAAGAACTGATTACAAGTACGCAAGTTGGTCTTGATCACGAATGGGGCTTGGATCACGGAACATGGACAGTTGTTCGTCACATGTACCCCGATGCGGAAATTCCGGTCATTCAACTCTCCATTGATTACGGCAAACCTGCAGCATATCACTACGCCCTTGCACAAGAACTCAAATCGCTGCGCAAAAAAGGAGTTTTGATCATCGGAAGCGGAAACATGGTTCATAACCTCCGGATGGTTGCCTGGGATAAACTCAATGCTCCCAATTACGGTTATGACTGGGCTATTGAAGCCAACGAAACATTCAACAAGCTGATCCTCGATCGAAATCACCAGGCACTGGTCGATTACCAGAAACTTGGTGAATTTGCAAAACTCGCAATCCCGACTCCGGATCACTATTATCCGATGATCTATACTTTGGGCTTATCCAATGAAAAAGAGGATATTGCCTTGTTCAACAATGAGTTGGTTGGTGGTTCTCTCAACATGACTTCTGTCCGATTTGGGTAAAACAGAAAGGTTGTGTACTTTTGACTCATGTCAGTGAAAGGTCCAATCGGTGTTTTTGACTCCGGATACGGCGGTTTAACCGTTCTGAAAGAAATTCGGGAAAAGCTTCCTGAATATGATTTTTTGTATTTGGGAGATAATGCTCGTGCTCCGTACGGTTCACGAAGTTTCGATGTCATTTATGATTATACCTGGCAAGCTGTTCAGGCTTTGTTTGAAAGAGGCTGTTCGCTGGTCATTCTTGCTTGTAATACAGCATCTGCAAAAGCACTTCGCAACATTCAGCGCCTGAAACTTCCGGAACTTCACCCGGATAAACGCGTTTTGGGAGTGATTCGCCCCAGCACGGAAGAATTGGATAAGCACACCAAAACCAAACATGTAGGAGTTCTTGCAACAGAAGGAACTATCCGGTCGAACAGTTATGAGATCGAATTGGCAAAATTCGCACCCGACCTCGTTGTCAATCAACATGCCTGCCCCATGTGGGTTCCGTTGATTGAAAACAATCAGTTTGATACTCCGGGAGGAATTTACTTCATTCAAAATGATCTGTTGCAAATCCTCAGCAAAGACCCTAAAATTGACACCATTCTCCTGGCGTGTACGCACTACCCCATTTTGATCGAGCAGCTTCACAAGTTGCTTCCTCCAAATGTAGAAGTTCTGGCGCAGGGAAAAATCGTTGCCGAGAGTTTGGCTGGTTATCTTGAAAGACATCCGGAAATGGTCGAAAAATGCACTCAAAACGGTACTGTAACCTACTTAACGACCGAAAGCGCCCGCATCTTCAATGAAAAGGCTTCGGCCTTGATGAATGATGAGATCGTGGCGGAGCATCTTACCTTACATTAAAACAGTTTATTTTGGCTCTCGAAATAATCGGATATTTTTTAGCCCTTTTTGTTGGGCTTGTACTCGGAACTCTCGGAGGAGGTGGTTCTATATTGGCAGTTCCAATTTTAGTGGTCTTTTTCCAGCTTGAACCGCAAAACGCAACCGTTTACTCTTTGTTCATTGTCGGAGTGACTTCTCTCTTCGGAGCAGTTCAGCATTTCAAATCGAAACTGATTCACCCGAAAAATGCGCTTTTGTTCGGAATTCCGGCGGTGATCAGTATTTCTTTGACGCGATTGATTGTCGTTCCGGCTTTACCTCCGATTATTCAATTGGGAGAACACATCGTCTTCGAACGAAACACTTTCATCATGTCTTTGTTCGGAATCCTGATGATCCTGGCATCTATTCCGATGATAAAAGGTCAGAAAGAACTTCCTTCAACCAAAAAGAACAGACCGACGGTCCTTGTTATTTTCGGAGCAATCATCGGATTAATCAGTGGAATCGTTGGAGCAGGCGGCGGATTTATGATCATTCCTTCCTTGTCCATCTTCATGAAAGTTCCGATCAAAAATGCCATTGCTACTTCGATCGTGATCATTGCAATCAACTCTCTGAGCGGTTTTACTGCCGAATTATTCAAACCCGATTTGCAACTGGATTGGACTCTGCTTCTCGGATTCACGTTGATTGCTACCGGAGGATTAATCCTAGGACTGAAGATCAATCATAAGATTCAGTCCAAAAACCTCAAAAAAGGTTTCGGGCTTTTCGTTTTGCTGATCGGTGTTTCTATTTTGATTACCGAAGCGCTTTCTGCTAGTTGATCTTATTCTTTTGAGGGTCAAATTAAAAGGATATTCCCTTACAAAAACATGCATAGACATGTATCTATTTCCCCAGTTACAGCAAAGGATACAAAAGGGTTGAATAACTCTGAAAATTACTCAACCCCATATCTCTAAAACATAAAGTTAACACTGAACTTAGCTGTAATATTATTTTCTACCTTCGGAGAAATAACGCCTCCCGCATAATGGTAGAATCCTCCGATTCCAAATCCGATCCGACTCAGAACGATTACGCTGTTTGCCAATAAACCTGCTTCTGCGTAGCCTTTGTCCAAAGAATGGAATCCGATGGTGTGGCGGTCCGAATCTTCCTTGCTTCCGTATCCGATTGCATGATGAACTGCAAACTGTGGTTTTGTCCATTTTTTGTTTGTCTTGATTGCTTTGAAATCAAAACGGGTAAACAAAGCAGTCATTCGGGAAGAATAATAAGTAGAAGCAATCATTGTTTCAAAGGAATTCGCTGCAGAAAGTTTCCACATTCCTCCTGTACCCTGCCCCACTTGTTGCAGCAGCAAAGGCGCATCACCTTCCAGAACAGTTCCCATCAAAACATACGTTAGTTTACCAACCGCACGGATCGGAACGATTTGCTGAACACCACCTGTCAAACGTGTGTAATCGATTTTCGCAGCAGTCACTCCCGGAAGACTCTTCGTTACTTTCAAAGTCAGGATCGGCCATTTCGAACCTAATGAAACGCGTTTCGTTCCCAAAGACATTACTTTATCTCTGATTGCCCAAATCAATTCCAGGGAACTTTCCGCAATATCGTAATGATCTGCAGCCCCCATTTCGGAATTCGACCATTGGTATTTGTATCCTTCCGTAAATTCAATGCGCTGATAAGATCCTGAAAGGCGGAATTTCATTCTCGGGAAAATGTATCCTGAAAAAGCCACTTCACCGATGCGCTGTTTGTCCATCTGACGGATGTAAATATCCCGGTAGAACGAATTCAGTCTGGTAATAACCGGTTCGGTGCTCAATCCTGTTCCACCGCGTTCAATGATATCCTGTTGGTAGCGAGCTTCAAAATCCAGGAAGTATTTCGGAACAAGAGTCACTTTTCCATAGCCTCCGTATTTCCACATTTTGTCTTTAAATCCGTAAGCGAAATATCCACCCACACGAAAACGTGTCGACAACTTGTCACTTGTCTCCAGACCGATTCCCAAACGGAAACCTTCATAATCGCGGTAGTTTACCAAACGCAGAATATCTGCCTGAAAATATCCCAACGGAATTTTCCCCTGTAAAAGCGATTGCAATGTTTTCAATTTTCCTTCCAGATTTTCCTTCTCGGAAAGACTGTCAACAAACTCATAGGTTCTCAAATCCTTTTGATCCAGATCGTATTTTCGTTTTTGTTCCCAGTGCGTACTGTCTTTCGAATTGGCATCCCGGGCCGTTTCCACAAAGACCGCATTGAAGCGCTCGTCCTTCATATCAGCATTCAGAACCACCTTATCGATGTAGGTATTTCCCTTTCCGACCAGATAGGCATCTTTTATTTTGGAACTCAAATTCATGCCCGGAGCAGTTAGTTCCGTAGACAACTTATAGGGGAACCATTTTTTTCCTTCCAAAAAGGAATATTCCTGAATGATTTTAGGATGAACTCCTCCTTTGTTTTCAGCCGGCTCAACAATTACTTTCTCAACGGCAAATCCTTTTGTATTGATATACAAAGTTCCTTTCATTGCTTCAAAGTTCTTATCTCTTCTCGGTTGGAAACGGATCGTATAAGTTGTATCTCCCGGAGCAGTGATCGTGGTATCTTCCAATATGAACAAGTAGCGGCGGATCGAACCCAAAGCCAGAGGATTCAAATAAGAACGGCCCAAAATATCGAATTGATTATCGTAGAAATTGAACGACTGCAATTCATTGGCAAATGTAGAGAACATCGGATCTGAGAATCCTGAAACACGGTATGCGCTGATGACTTCTTTTTCTTTGAAAGGAGGTTTGAAGAATTTCGTGGAGGTGCTTTCCAAAAGGAAAATATGCTGTTGGTCAAAAAACTTTCTCAATTCAAGCAAGCTTGTATCTTTTACTGTGTCCGAAATTTGAGCCAATGCATCCTGATTGATCGTGAACACAAATTTGCTGTAGCTGTCATATTTAAAAGCCATGTCTGATTTCGGATGGTTCTTCTTCCGGTTCTCAATAGCTCTTTCCATGATTCGTTCTGCAGGATTCACTCCGGGAAGAATCACCACTTCGTCGATGGCGCTTGCTTCTTCCTTCATAAAAACGATCATATCCCCTGTGATTTCCACAGTCGTATCGCGGAAACTCATCATTTTCAGAGTCACCTGTGTATTTCCGGGAGGATTGGTAAATCTCCCGTCCAAATCGGCTAAAAACGGTTTACCCACTTTCGGATATACTTTTACAAAAGGAATCGGGGCCTTCGAAATGTCTTCCTGAATTTGAATTTGCTGAGCGTAAAATGATTGCGGCAGTAATAGTAATAATAAGCTTTGTAAAAAGTATCTCATAGTTTTATTGTCTTGTTCCTAAGACAAACTAAGTCAAAAAAAGTTACAGTTAATTAAAAAAAACAAGAAGTTTCCTCTTAGTTCCGTAAATTCGTTGAACGAAATGAGTACCTTCAAAGATCAGCGAAATATTGTCAAACATCTTAGCTTTCAGCGCGTTTGGAACGTCGTATTGCTTCGTTCTTCCTACTTCTTTGCACGGGTTTTCAAACTTCAAAAAAATTGGGGCTCACCTTTTGCCCTAAGCATCGAACCGACAACAGCCTGCAATTTAGGTTGTCCGGCTTGCCCCAGTGGTTTAAAAGCTTTCAGCAGACCAACCGGAAAATTGAACTTATCTCAGCACAAACAATGGCTTTCACAGCTTTCAAGGTCCGTATTTTACGTCAATTACTATTTTCAGGGAGAACCTTTTCTGCATCCTCAGTTCCTGGAATTGATCCTCGAAGCCAAGCGACATAAGATCTACACTGCAACTTCCACGAATGCACATTTCATCGATCAGAAAAAAGCCCGCGACATTGTAAGTTCAGGACTGGATCGTTTGATTATTTCCATTGATGGTCTTACGCAGGAAACCTATGAATCTTATCGTATTCACGGGCAACTGGAAAAAGTGATTTCCGGAGCAAAAGCGATGGTAGAAGCAAAAAAAGAAGCTCAAAGTGCTACTCCGCATCTCATTTTTCAATTTCTGGTCGTTAAGGCCAATGAACATCAGATTTCACAGGTTCAGGAATTGGCAGACGAAATCGGCATTGATGAAGTGCGTTTCAAAACTGCTCAGGTATACGATTATGAAAACGGGAACGAATTAATCCCGGATAATGAAGCCTATTCGCGCTACGTCAAACAAAAAGACGGAACCTACCGATTCAAATACAAGGGTGGAAACAGCTGCTGGAGAATGTGGTCGTCGAGTGTACTGACCTGGGACGGGCAAGTAGTTCCGTGCTGTTTCGACAAAGATGCCCAGCATACATTGGGAAGTCTGCAGGAACAATCATTCGAATCGATCTGGAAAAGTCAGGCCTATCGTTCATTCAGAAATGCAGTTTTGCAAGACCGGAATTCCATCGAAATTTGCACCAATTGTTCGGAAGGCGCGAAAGTGTGGGTGGAATAATTACGAATTCCCAATGCCGAATTACGAATCGCAGGATATAACATATCATTCGTAATTCTACTATCTTTACAACTCAAAATAAAACAAAGTCATGTACGGAAAACTGAAAGATCATTTATCTGCTGAGCTGACAGCAATTAAAGAAGGCGGTATCTTCAAAAAAGAACGAATTATTACTTCTCCTCAGGGAGCTCGCGTGAACGTTAGTTCAGGAGATGAAGTGGTGATTATGTGTGCAAACAACTACCTGGGTCTTTCATCTCATCCGGAGGTGATCAATGCGGCAAAAGAAGCTTTGGATACCCATGGTTTCGGAATGTCGTCCGTTCGTTTTATTTGCGGTACGCAGGATATTCACAAAGAATTGGAAGCAAAAATTGCAAAATTCTACGGAACGGAAGATACGATTCTTTATGCTGCGGCATTTGATGCAAACGGAGGTGTTTTCGAACCATTGTTCGGTGAAGAAGATGCAATCATTTCGGATGAATTGAACCACGCTTCCATTATCGACGGAATTCGTTTGTGTAAAGCTGCGCGCTACCGTTACAAGCATTCAGATATGGCGGATTTGGAAGAGCAATTGAAAAAAGCTCAGGCTCAGCGCCACCGAATCATCGTTACGGACGGTGTTTTCTCTATGGATGGAGATATTGCAAAAATGAACGAGATCTGTGATCTGGCGGATAAATACGATGCTCTGGTAATGACAGACGAATGTCACAGTGCCGGATTTATCGGAAAAACAGGACGTGGTGTTCCGGAATATCACAACTGCATGGATCGTGTGGATATCATCACAGGAACTTTAGGAAAAGCACTTGGCGGTGCAATGGGCGGATATACAACCGGAAAGAAAGAGGTAATCGAAATGTTGCGTCAACGTTCCAGACCATACTTGTTCTCCAATTCATTGGCACCTTCTATCGTTGGAGCAGCAAACAAAGTATTCGACATCTTGGGAACATCAACCGAGCTTCGCGATAAATTGGAGTCCAACACCAAATATTTCAAGGACAAAATCATTGCTGCAGGATTTGATATCAAACCGGGAGATTCCCCGATTGTTCCGATCATGTTGTACGATGCAGCTTTGTCTCAGCAATTTGCAGATAAGTTATTGCAGGAAGGTGTTTACGCAATCGGATTCTTCTATCCAGTTGTGGCAAAAGGTGCAGCCCGAATCAGAACACAAATTTCCGCGGCTCACAGCATGGAAGATCTGGATAAGGCTATTGCAGCTTTCATCAAGGTTGGAAAAGAACTGAAGGTCATTCAATAATTGAAAAGCAGAGTTAAGACCAATTCGAAGTCGTATTGTTTAAAACAACTTTTCAATTGAAATTTTAAATATTCCATTAAAACCGATTCAAAAGAGTCGGTTTTTTTTGCTTCCAACTTCCGGGGAAATATCTCACGGGATTGAAATCGGGAAAGGGTGAATGACTCATTGAGTATCAAAGACCTGAACGAATAAAGTGCTATATGCTTTTAGCCGTTGAATGTTTCGGAAAACTCCTCAAAAAAAACAATTGCTTCAATTGAATAAAAACTATCTTTGTGCGCTAAAAATTCCAATGCTTCGATGGCATCGGATGTTGATTCATTAACAAAGAGAATTTATGACAAGGTCACTACTTGTTTTATTTTGTGCGGCATTCACATTTTCCGCATTCGGACAGATCAAACGCGATGTCTCAGGTTACTATCAGGACTACAGAACAAAAGGTCCTTCTGAAGAGGTTCCGGTTCAATTGATCAACAAAGAAACAGGTAAGACTTATCAAGCCATTACGGATGAAAACGGAAAGTTTTTGTTCAAAGATGTTGCTTTGAATGCCAATACCGATACTTCTCTTTTCGATTTGTCTGTTTCTGACAAGAAATACAAGCAGGAAAACTTTTTAATCAAGATCGACTCGGATCATACGAGCGAGTACCAAATGGACAAGAAAAATCCATTCAAAACATCCACAAAAGTTACCTGGATGTTTGATTGGGGAACCTGGAACGGGAAAGAAAATTACTGGTCTCACTTTACAGCTAAGGCCGTGTTGGTTGTTTACGGTTTTTGTTTGGTTTTAGTATTCATCTATTCCTTGTTGCAACTTTCCTTGTCTATTGCTTATGCAAGAAGCCGCAAACGCAAAGCATTGGAAGTAAAGCCGGTTTACAATCCGGAAACAGCAAGAACAGTAACGGTTCAATTGCCAATGTACAACGAAATGTATGTTGCAGACCGAATCATTGAAGCAGCTGCAAATTTTGATTACCCGAGAGACAAGTTCGATATTCAGGTATTGGATGATTCAACGGATGAAACCAAGGATCTGATTGCTAAAAAAGTGGCGGAAGTTGCTGCAAGAGGAATTCAGATCGAACACATTCACCGCACAGACAGAACCGGGTATAAAGCAGGAGCTTTGGATTCGGCAATGAACAAGGTGAAGGGTGAATTCATCGCAATTTTTGATGCGGATTTCGTTCCGGAAAAGGATTGGTTGCAACGCACCATGCCTTATTTCGAAACAAACGACAATATCGGAGTGGTTCAAACCCGTTGGGGACATTTGAACAAAACTTACTCTTTACTTACAGAATTACAGGCTTTCGGTCTGAACGGACATTTCGCAGCAGAACAAGGTGGTCGTAACGCTGCAGGACATTTCATCAACTTCAACGGTACGGGCGGTATTTGGCGCAAAAAGTGTATCGAAAGCGCTGGTGGTTGGGAACACGATACCTTGACAGAAGATTTGGATTTGAGCTACCGTGCGCAATTAAGAGGCTGGAAGTTCAAATACCTGGAAGACGTAGTTGCTCCGGCTGAATTACCGATTACCATGTCGGCATTGAAAGCACAGCAGCACCGTTGGATGAAAGGTGGAGCAGAATGTTTCGTAAAAATGTGGAAAACGATTCTGACTTACAAAAACGTACGATTGACAGACAGAATTCACGGATTGTCGCATTTGTTCAATTCATCTGTTTTCATGTTCATTTTGACCATGTCTTTACTGAGTTTGGTGGTTCTTCAAATCAAAGACAGTTTCTCTGATCTGAATTATGTGATCCAATACGGTTCGATCTTCATCTTAAGTACGGTTTTCCTGATGTATTATTACTGGCTGGCATACCGCGACAAGACTGACAATAAATTCACTTCTTTTATCCGCTTTGTGGGACGTTTCTTCTTGTTCTTAACCGTTTCCCTTGGACTTTCATTGGCGAACACCATCGCCGTTCTGGAAGGGTTTATGGGAATCAAAAGTTCATTCGTAAGAACTCCGAAGTTCAACGTGAATAAAAAAACTGAATTCAAAGGAAATAAATACGACAAAAAGAGCATTTCCCTGATTACGATCGGTGAAGGAATTCTGATGTGTGTCTTCGGATTCACGGTTGTAAACAGATCGATTTACGGTGATTTGGGAATGGTTCCTTTCCATTTGATGTTGACCATCGGATACGGAATTGTATTCTTCAGTTCATTGAAAGAATTAAGACGTTAAGCATACTTCGCGGAATCCAGAGAGAAAGTTTATATCACTTTTGCCTTAAGACAGTTTTTAATCTTCATCTAAAAATGGACTCGTTTTGTGGCGACTGGTAAGCACGGTCAATATCTGCGGGATATTAAAAACGATGTTCATACTGTGATAATTCTTTATGCAAAAGATTCGTTCTAAACCTCATTATTCGAATAAATCCTTGTCTGAATTTCAGGACAAGTCATATAAAATAAAACCCCGAACTGTAAATACAATTCGGGGTTCTTTTGTTAATTATGGCAGCTCTTAAATCTCAAAAACTAACTAACGGAAATTTCATTTCCTTACCACAACCATAACTATCAAAATTGAGAATGAGAAACCTTTAAAATCTCTACTTCCTGAATTCCATTGGGGAATTCCCACATGATGCGGTCCGTTTCGGCATATCCGATCAGAGCCGATCCCATCGGTGTCAGAATAGAAATGCGTTTCTGCTCTGAATTGGAATTTTCAGGCAGTACCAATTGAATTTTCATAATTCCGAACGGTGTATTCACGTCAACAATGCTGTTCAAACGAATAACATCCTCCGGGAACACTTCCGTTTCTCCAATCAATGTGGCTGTTTTCAATTCTTGCTTCAAGCGCGATATACAGCTGTTCATCAAATTGGCGGATTCTGAAATCGGGTGTATCAACTCGGAAATGAGTTCATACTCTTTTTTATCTAAAACAATACTAGAATACTTCATAGCTAAAAGCTCAGTGTTTTTAATTCTCCAATAATTCCGGATAATGCGTCTTTCGCATCAGCAAAAAGCAACGTACAATTGTCTTCACCAAACAAATGATTTTCAACTCCTGCATATCCTTTACTCATTCCCCTCTTGATAACAACCACCTGTCTTGAATCGTACGCCTTGATAATCGGCATTCCGTAAATCGGACTGGAAGCGTCATTTTCTGCTGCAGGGTTTACCACGTCATTCGCTCCGATCACAATGGAAATATCATAACTCGACATCTGGTCATTTACTTCTTCCATTTCTTTCAATTTGTCGTAGTGAACATCAGCCTCTGCAAGAAGTACGTTCATATGTCCGGGCATTCTTCCTGCAACCGGATGAATAATATAATCGACTTCAATTCCTTTGGATTCAAGAACCTGCTCCAGCTGCGTACAAAGATGCTGCGCCTGTGCAACTGCCAAACCGTAACCAGGAATAATTGCCACCTTGCTTGAAAAAGCCAGGTTGGTTGCCAATTCACCGATCGAAGTGCGCTTAATTTCCATTTCAACTTCCGTAGATTGTGATCCGATAGAAGCTCCTTTGAAATTTCCGGCCAATACATTCCATAACGAACGATTCATGGCCTTACACATCAACAGTGTCAATAAAACGCCGGCAGAACCAACGAAAATACCTCCGGAGATCATTAGCAGGTTGTGGAACATAATTCCCGCCAAAGCCGTAGCAACTCCAGTCAATGAGTTTAAAAGGGAAATAACAACCGGCATATCCGCCCCACCGATCGGGAAGACAAAAACCAATCCGTAAACACTTGCCAACACTCCAAGAACCGCGATTTCCTGAATCAGGCTCAAATGCAATACGTCAAACGAAACCAGGAAAGGAATCACCACCATTGCGATTAATAAAAGACGCGACGAAACAGACACGAAACGCGTACGGATATCTTTCAATTTTCCGGATAACTTAAGGTAAGCTACAATACTTCCCGAAAAAGAAGTCGCACCGATCATCATTGCCGTCATCAGGATAACAGCTGCCGTGCGGTCCACTTCAGGTGGATGAGCCAATTGCTGTCCTTCGATAATTCCAAGCAGTAAGGCACAACCTCCTCCCATGGCATTGAAATAAGAAACCAATTGAGGCATTTTCGTCATCTCCGCTTTATCGGACATACGCTTTCCGAGAACAGTTCCCAAAAGGATTGCAACGATGATCAAAATCAGGTTGATCGTTACCGGTCCGCCGTAAAACGCGTGAATTACAGTGGCAATAATTGCCAGGGTCATTCCCAATCCGGCAATAATATTTCCTCGTTTAGCAAACTGAGGAGAACTCAGAAATTTCAGCCCGACAATGAATGAGATCATCGCCAGGAAGTAGCTTACTTCCAGTAAAATTGTCATATGTTTTATTTTGAAAAAGGGTGTATGAAGGTGGTCAGGTCTTTATTTCTTTTTAGAAAACATCGATAAAATGCGGCCTGTCACGAAGAATCCTCCTGAGATATTGAGGGTTCCTAAAAGTACTGCGACGAATCCCAGAGTGAGATTCAAATAATCATCAGAAGGCACATGATACATGGTAATAATAGCTCCTGCTAAAATAACTCCGTGGATTGCATTTGCTCCCGACATCAATGGGGTGTGTAAAATTGCCGGAACATTCGAAATAATTTCAATTCCTAAAAAGATACACAACAGAATAAAATAAAGCGGCGCCTGATTTCCAGTAATAAAGTCTAACATACTATTTCTTTAACTAATGATACTAATCGTTCGTTCACAATTTCTCCGTCTTCAATCAACCTGCTTCCTTTCAGAATCGGATCATCCGAACGCGAAATGGAATCGACTTGCTGATAATGTTTTAAGAAGTTGAAGTAATTGGTTGCAAGTAACTGAGATGCGGTTTGAGCCAATTCTCTCGACAAATATGAATTTCCGAGAATTCTTACACCGTTGTGCGAGATCGTTTTTCCATCTTCCGTCAATTCACAATTTCCGCCTTGTTCTGAAGCAAGATCGATAATTACCGAACCTTTCTTCATACGCTCCACACTTGATTTTTCAATCAACAAAGGAGCTCTTCTACCCGGAATATTTGCCGTTGTAATCACAATGGACGATTCGGAAACGTACTGATCAATCAGCGCACGTTGTTTTTCCAGATATGCTTCAGATTGCTCGATGGCATATCCTCCGGCACTTGCACTTTCGGCAGCTCCTTCCACTTCAATGAAATTTGCTCCCAAACTTTTTACTTCTTCTTTTGCTGAACTTCTTACATCAAAAACATGTACAATAGCTCCCAATCTTTTTGCTGTTGCAATGGCTTGTAATCCGGCAACACCGGCTCCAAGGATTAAAACTCTTGCGGGACGGATTGTTCCGGCAGCAGTTGTAAACATTGGTAAAACAGAACCATACAATTCAGCAGCTTTGATGACAGCTTTGTATCCCGAAAGGGAGGCTATGGATGATAAAACATCCATAGACTGCGCTTTCGTACTTCTTGGAACCAAATCCAAACTGTAAACAGTCAGATTTGGTTTCTTTAATTTTTCTACCTCATCTGTCCGAAACAAAGGATTCATGACAGAAACAAACATCTTTTTAGAATCTGATTGAAAGGGGGAATCAAATGGGTTGATGAACGTAATTATGTCAAGTAATTGTATCATTTCATCGCGACCCATCAAAACCGCTCCCGCTTTGATGTAGTCGTCATTTGAAAACCCCGCTTTCTCACCAGTTCCGCTTTCGAAGTAAACTTCGAAAGACAATTCTTTTATTAATCGTTGAACGACAGATGGAACAATTGCTGTTCTTGTTTCTTCACCCTGCTCTTTCAGAATTCCTATTTTCATTCTTTTTATTAAAAATTATGGGAAAACTCCACGCTCGTTATAAGTTAACTCAATACGCTTGATCGCTTCGATATAAGCTGCTGTGCGGAAATCTGCCTTGTATTCTTCTGCTGTGCGAACAACACGATTAAAAGAATCCAGCATTTTCTTTTCCAAACGCGTGATTACATCTTCAAATTCCCAGATTTCACCGCTTCTGTTCTGAAGCCATTCGAAATAACTTCCGATCACACCTCCTGAATTACATAGAATATCCGGGATGATATCAACTCCTTTCTCACGCAAAACTGCTTCTCCTTCCGGCGTTGTAGGGCCGTTTGCTCCTTCTGCGATTACTTTCGCCTTGATGGAATCTGCATTCAAATTCGTAATCTGATTTCCTAAAGCTGCCGGAATACATACATCACAATCAACTGAGAAGAAATCTTCATTCGGCATAGCCACTGCATTCGGATAGTTTGCAATTGCTCCGTTATTGGTTTTCATGTACTCCAACAATTCATTCGGATCAATTCCGTTTGCATTGTAGATTGAACCGGAAGCATCCTGAACAGCTGTCAAAATTGCTCCGTTCTCCTGCATGAAAACAGAAGCCCACTGACCTACGTTTCCAAAGCCCTGAACGATGTATTTTTTTCCTTCAAGTGATGTGTTTCTCCAGTTTGCCCAAGCTTTCAATGTAACAACAACACCAAATCCTGTTGCACGGTCACGTCCGCGAAGACCTCCCGAATTCACCGGTTTTCCGGTAACAACGTGTGAATACTTGGAACGCTCGTTCGGCTGTTTTGTAGACATGTATGTATCTGCAATCCAAGCCATGATTTGTGAATTGGTATTTACATCCGGTGCAGGAATATCGTATTCCGGTCCGATGTTATCTCCCAAAGCATGCGTAAAACGACGTGTAATACGCTCTAATTCTGCTTTTGAATACTTCGATGGATCGATTTGAATCCCACCTTTTCCTCCTCCGTAAGGCAATCCTGCCAATGACGTTTTCCATGTCATCCAGATTGCCAAAGCTTTTGCATCATCCAATTCGATTTCCGGATGATAACGAAGTCCACCTTTGTATGGACCCAATGCATTGTTGTGCTGTACGCGGTAACCTGTAAACACTTCTACAGACCCGTTGTCTAAACGCACAGGAAAATGAACTACTAATTCATTGTTTGTTTGCCCCAAAATCTTGCGAATGTCTGCATTCAAATTCATTGCGTCCGCAGCTTTCTCAAATTGCTGACGAACGCTATCAATCATTCGAGGTGCTTTTTGTTCTTTTGTCATCATATAATTTGATTATTGATAATTTTCGCAGGTAAAGATGAAGATTTCCGGTGAATAATAGCAACAAGAATTCTTTTGTTCGCAATGATTACATAAAGTACTTTCGTTTGATGCCACATCCCGATAAGCCGGAGCCTTCAAAAACATACTCTGAATTTCTGAAAAAACGACCAAAGGTTCGTATTCAGAACACTCCCAGGTTGTTTCTCCCGGAGCATGCAAAGTACAGTTTTTTGCGAAATGACAGGATTCGCAGATTCCTTTCCCATATCGATTCATGATTCAACTTAAAATCGTTGACAGGCTGTTTTCAGAAAGCGTGCCAGAGATTTAAGAAAACACTCGGTTAGACACGCAAAGCCTTACGTACCAAGGGAATTTGATTCTTAAAAGAAATAATTGAAGAAATCAGAAGCGAGGTAAAATTACCCGGTGAGTAAAAATTACCCGGGAATTATTTGATCTTTTGACCCAATGTCTTGCGGTCGATTCCCAAAATTTCGGCTGCTTTCGTTTTGTTCTGATCAACCGAATCGAGTACTTTCAGAATGTACTCTTTTTCCTGTTCTTTTAAGGTCAGAAATTCGGTTTGGGAGTTTCCGGAATTTTTAGGAGCCTGAATTTTCAAATAATCAGATAAATCTTTCACGTCGATGCTTCCCCGGCCCATAATTAAGGATCGCTGGATGACATTTTCCAGTTCTCTGACATTTCCCGGCCAGCTGTGACGAATCAAAATATCCTGAGCCTGTGGTGAAATTTCGGGTGTTCTGTCGAATTCAGAACCATGTTTGCGGAGAAAAAAGTGAACCAATAAAGGAATATCATCTTTTCGTTCTCTCAATGGCGGCATTTCGATGTTTACCACATTCAAGCGGTAATAAAGATCTTCCCGGAAAGTTCCCTGACGAACCATTTGCTGTAAACCGGCATTGGTTGCTGCAATGATCCTGACATCGATTTTCTGTGCTTTCGAAGATCCGATCATGGTGATTTCCTTTTCCTGGAGCACACGCAACAAACGGCTTTGCACATTATGCGAGGCATTTCCGATCTCATCGAGGAAAATCGTTCCGGTATTTGCAGCCTGAAAAAAACCTACGCGATTTTCCATTGCTCCGGTGAAAGAGCCTTTCAGAAAACCAAATAATTCGCTTTCCAATAAATTTTCAGGTATTGCTCCGCAGTTTACGCTGATAAAAGGTGCTTTGGAACGTTGTCCGCTGTAATGAATGGCGCGGGCAACCAATTCTTTTCCGGTTCCGCTTTCTCCTTCAATCAAAACCGTTGCCATATTATTTTTGATCAGCTGAATAATTTCTGCCAGACGTTTCATTGATTCGGAGCGGCCAATCATCCCCAAAACGGCAAAAGGACTCGGATTATCTAATTTTTCCTGAGTTTTGACCTGTCGTTTTTCTTTGCGGTTCTTCAAAAGGCAGTTTTCCACCGATTGACTCAACTCCAATTGTGTGAAGGGTTTCACCAGGTAATCGATCACTCCGGATTTGAGTGCTTCAACAGCTCCTGAAATGGAAGGATAACCCGTTACGACCAAAACCGGCAGTTCGGGATAATGTTCTTTCACATAATGAACCAGCTGCATTCCGTTTACTTCCGGCATTTGCAGATCCGTGATCAACAAATCAACCGAAGTATGTTTCAAAACTTCAATCGCATCGTGCACATTGCTTGCCTGAAAAGTAATAAAGTGCATTCCCTTTAGTTGCCGCTGGAGCAATTCCAACATTTCCAATGAATCGTCAACAACTAAAACACTTTCTCCTTTCATGATGATTGCTTTTTGGGCAGAACTATTCGAAATACGGTTCCTTCGCCGAGTTTCGACTTTACAAAAATACTTCCTTTGTGGGATTTTACAATTCCATGAACAACACTCAGTCCTAAGCCCATTCCTTCTCCGACCTCTTTGGTGGTGAAAAAGGGTTCGAAAATCTGAGCCACTGTTTCTTCTGCCATTCCTGTTCCGAAATCCTGCACGATCAACTCTGCATTCTCTCCTTTATCGCAAGTTTCAATTAAAATTCTGCCATTTATATCTGATGCATGCAAAGCATTATTGATCAGGTTGAAGACCACTTGCGTAATCTGAACGGTATCCAATTGAATCGAAATCGGTTTTTCGGATAAACGGGTTTCCAGGCGAATCTTCTTGATTTCCAAAGAAGGCCCGATCAAAACAAGTGTGTCCTTGATCAATTGATTGAATGAAATAAATTCCAGGCGCTGCGGCAATTCACAGGAAAAATACATCAGTTTTTTCACCACTTCACGCGCATGCATTGCTGCATTCATAATCTTTTGCGCATCGGATAGTGTTGCTTCATCTTTCGAATCGTCCATAATCAACTGCGAAAATCCGAGAATGCTTCCCAGTGGAGTATTTAATTCGTGAGCAATTCCTCCCGTAATTTCTCCAAGCACTTTCAAACGGTCGTGATGCCGCAAACTTTCCAGATATCTCAATTCCCTCGATTTGATTTCCTGCCGTTCTATATACAACGATAAATCGAGTGCCAGTTTTTCCAGCAGGCGGTATTCTTCTTCCAGAAAATCGGCTTCCGTATACTTTGGTGAAGGATAAAAAATGCGAAGCCGGCCGATTCCCTGTCCTTCAATCCGGATCAATTGTTCCTGAAACACATGTGATTTCGGCGCTTCGGAAGATTTATACCAAACGGTTCGAATCTGAATATGACAAACGGCATCTGCTTCAAACTGCCAGGCCTTCGGAATCCGCTGAACAATTTCACCGATCACTTCATCAAACGATTTCGATGCATCCAATGTGATCTTGGCAATATCATACAAACAACTCAATTCCTTCAGCCGCTCATGCAACAACCCGCTTTCGTTATTCTCCACTTCAGTTTATAAATTTGTAATTGCTGATCCACGTAGAATCCGTTACATCGTATAACAGATTCCAAAAATTAGTATCTACAATATAGTCAAAATCCAGTTGTTTGATATTGTATCTTTTTGAAAGATACTCTTCCTGCTTGAGACTTGGCCGCGATTTATTCAAACTCCACCCGGCCTGATTGAAGCCTTTGTATGGCCAATCGGAAAAGCGGATTTTCCACAAACTATCCAATGCCGGACAATAACCGACTTCAATGCGAATTGTATCGTTTACAAAAACGCCTCCCATCACATTATTTTCTTTGAAATAATCGATCTTTTGCGGATTGAACGGGCTTGGCCAGTAACCACTCAGAACTTTGATGAATTCGTCTTTGCTGGTGTAAATGCGTTTTGCTCTTAAAACTCCGTCGTCGGAATACCTCATTGCAACAAAGCTAACCATACTGGAATTGGCTCCCGTAGAAATTTTCACACCGAAAACCACTTTAGAAGCCGGCTGTTTCACTTCCGAAAATGAACAGCCAAAAATCAGCAATATGAATAGTATCCAATGTTTCACAGTTCTTAAACGCAACTTCTACCAAAATTGTTTCCCGTTTTGATGAAAACAAGCTCAGTGGTTTTGAATATATTCCGTATTTCTCCGGACAAGGTCCGTTTCAATTCAATCAATCAAAGCGCAGCACTTTCGTTGGAGTAACCAGTGCGTTCAAACGGATATCCGTAGGCAGAACATCATCAATTTTGCTTTCTACATCAAAATAATGCAGTCCGACAAACAAGCAGCCCGGTGAGCATTTTCTCAGAAAGCGATCGTAAAACCCCTTTCCGTAACCCACTCTGTTTCCTTTTGCATCTGCTGCTAAAAGCGGAACAAAAACGATATCGAAGCGATCCGAAGCAATCACCTTTCCTTTTTTGGGTTCCGGAATTCCTTTCTGGTTGACTTCCAGCTGATCCGTCGATTCAAACAAATAATGACGCATTTCCATGGTTTCAAAATTTGTTTTGGGAATGGCTACCGTTGCCCCGATTCCCATTGCTCTTTCCCAAAGCAAATAAGTATTTATCTCACGTTGTCTTTCAATCGGCAAAAACAAGGAAATCGTTTTTTCGGACAGTTGAAAATGAGTCAATGTCTGTTCAACAATTATTTCCGAAAGTCGTTCTATTTCTCCGGGAGGAAGTCCCAGCCTCATCTCTTTATATTTTTGACGCAAATCTGCTTTTGTCATACATTCTTTTTTGATCTGCACTCTTTAAAACAAAAGGGCATCGATTCTATTAAATTACTCATTTTCTATTCTATTTCCACACATTAAATCACTTTCAGCCACAATAAAAAACACTTACTTTAAAGCCCTCTTAATTTTCAGCTAAATTAGTTGAAAGACAATAATTAAACACTGTCATTCACGAACCCAATATGGTTTTTTTAACAAAAAAACCAGCATATTTTACCAGATTACTCGTCTTTAAGTGAGTATATTTACACCGTGTATAAAAGTATTCGATTCTTTTCATTCGTCTGTTTACTGGCACTAGGTAGTAACCTGGTGGGTAATTTTGTGTGGACGTGTCTGGATCGAAAAGTCTCTATCAATATGTCATCTGAAGAAGATGAAACGGAAAGAGATTCGGATACCAACAAAAAGAATAACAGCAGCAAAAGAGGGCTTAATATGATGGAGGAAGAACTTCATCTTGCTGAAAACACATCCCTTTCTCCTCTTAAAAACGATTTGACTTTGATTGAAAAAACACATTTTTCAATGCTTCCGGACAAAACAAGTGGTTCGGAAAAAGTCCCCTTAGAAATTCCCCCCGAAATTGTTAATGAACTCAGCTAAACTTTCTAGTTATTAGTTTATTTTCTTAACAATTTTCCATGAAAAATTTATTTCAGACCTGGAAGCAGGATATTCCTGCGGGTCTTGTTGTTTTTCTAGTGGCCGTTCCTTTGTGTTTAGGAATTGCCCTAGCCTCTGAGGCACCAGTATTCTCAGGGTTGATCGCCGGAATTATCGGCGGTGTTGTAGTCGGAAGTATTTCCGGATCTGCAATTGGTGTATCCGGTCCCGCTGCCGGTTTAACGGCTATTGTAGCCACAGCGATCGGTGATTTAGGTTCTTTCGAATTGTTCCTCGCAGCAGTTGTTTTTGCGGGAATCTTTCAAATTATATTAGGACTGATCAGAGCCGGCTTCATTTCCTTTTACTTCCCTAACGTGGTCATTAAAGGGATGTTAGCCGCAATCGGATTGTTAATCATCTTCAAGCAAATTCCTCACGCAGTGGGTTATGACGCCGATTATGAGGGTGATGAATCGTTCCTGCAAGCTGACGGACACAACACCTTTTCCGAGCTCTTTTATAGTTTCAATTACATTACGGTTCCGGCTATTGTTATCTGTGCGGTTTCCATTCTTGTTTTGATCATGTGGGAGCAGAAACGGATTCAAAAAACATTTCTGAAGTTCGTTCCCGGCCCGCTGGTAGTCGTGGCAATCGGAATTCTGGCTACTGTTTTTCTGGAAAACACATCCTGGAATTTACTTCCGAAACACCGTGTAGATTTGGGAATCAGCGACAAAGGATTTCAAGAGTTATTCACTTTCCCCGACTTTAGTCAACTGGGGAATTACAAGATCTATGTCGTTGCAGCAACACTTGCTGTAGTGGCAAGTCTGGAAACGCTTTTGAGCCTCGATGCTTCGGATAAATTGGATAATAAGAAACGGATTACTTCCGGAAACAGAGAACTTTTAGCGCAGGGATTCGGAAACGTTGCTTCGGGTCTGATCGGAGGATTACCGGTAACTCAGGTGGTTGTCCGTACTTCTGCAAACGTCAATGCAGGAGGAACCAATAAACTGGCAGCTATTTTTCACGGGGTTCTGATCGCAGTCGCTGTGCTTTCGATTCCCGGTGTGTTTAGCTACGTTCCTTATGCTTCTTTAGCTGCAATTTTGATACAGGTAGGATTTAAACTGGCAAAACCAAGCTTGTTTAAAAAAGTTTACAAAGAAGGGTGGCTTCAATTCTTCCCGTTTATTTCAACAATCGTGGGGATTCTCTTCACAGATTTGCTTGTTGGAATCTCGATCGGATTAGGCGTTTCTTTTTTGGTAATCCTATATTATAATTATAAATTATCTCACTACCTTTCGGTAGAGGGAGATGTGTATCGCATTCGGCTAACTGAGCACATGACATTTTTAAACAAAGCTTCTTTGATTGAAACGCTCTTGAAAATTCCGAATGGTGTCAAAGTGGTCATCGATCAAAGTGAAGCAAAATTCTTAGCAAACGATATTGTTGAGTCAATCGAAGACTTCAAAATACGCGCTATAGATAAAAACATTCAAATTGAAATAATAACTCCCAAAAAAGTAGAATATGAAAGAGATCTTTGAAGGAAACAAAGCATGGGTTGAAGAAACATTGGCAAAAGACCCGGCATTTTTTGAAAACTTGTCAAAAGGACAAACACCAGAATATTTATGGATCGGATGCTCGGACAGTCGTGTTCCGGCTAACGAAATCGTAAACCTTCCTCCGGGAAGTATTTTCGTGCAGCGAAATATTGCAAATCAGGTAATCAACTCTGATATGAATTTATTGAGTGTCGTTTATTATGCAGTGAAATACCTGAAGGTAAAACACATTCTGGTAGTTGGACATTACGGTTGTGGTGGTGTAGCTGCTGCAATGAGCAACAAGAGTTTCGGTTTTCTGGACAACTGGTTGGTGAGCATCAAAAATGTTTACATGAAATACCAACAAGAGTTGGACAGCATTCAGGAAGAAGAATTGCGTGTAGATCGTTTGGTGGAATTGAATTCAATCGAACAAGCACGAAACATGGCAAAAATCTCCTTCATTCAGGAAGAGTGGCAAAATGGAAACTCCATTGACATTCACGCGATGGTATACAGTTTGAAAGACGGAAGACTACGTGATTTGGAAATGACTTTCAACAACTCGAATGATTTGAAACCTGTTTTTCAGATTAATCAGTTCTAAGAATGATTGACGAAACAATTCTTCACTTAGAAGAGTTATTCGAACCTTTTCGGAATCCGAAGCGGGCACAAACTGCCGGAGCTTATATGAAAAATCATTTTTCATTTATCGGAATGCGGACTGATATTCGAAGAACTGCTCAAAAAGGATGGGTTGATTCGCTTAAATCAATTGAAGATCGTACAATAAGATGGTCGATAATTCGCGCTCTTTGGGAAAAAGAAGAGCGCGATTATCATTATGTAGCAATCGACTACCTGAATTCCTGGCCTAAAAAATACTACTCAGAAGAAGATGCTCTCGAATTGGAATGGCTGCTTGGTCAAAAATCCTGGTGGGATAGCGTAGATGCAATCGCATCCAACTATTTGGGAAAATGGGCGCTTCTTTTTCCTGAAAAAGCCCGGGAAACCTTCGAAAAATGGCGCCACAATGAATCTTTCTGGCTACAGCGTTCCTGCTTAATCTATCAATTAAAGTACAAAGACGAGGTCGATGTTGCTTATCTGGAAGATCTGATCCGGCAATTCAACGGAAACAAAGAATTCTTCATTCAGAAAGCCATTGGCTGGTCGCTCAGACAAGTATCGAAATACAAACCCAATGAGGTGCTTGAAATTCTTTCAAATAATCCGATAAAAGGACTTGCTTTGCGAGAGGCGAGTAAATACCTGAATTAATTGCGAATTACTTCATTCGTAATTTTCTTTGTTACTTTTCCAAAACACGACATTACATCTGAAAACCCACGACTTTGTTTAAGAAGAAAACACATACTACATTCAACGAAGCCCAGCAAATTGACCTTGCAAAAAAGGATCACCGGCATTTTGGACCTTTGTATGAAAGGTATTTTGAGCAAATCTTCCGTTTCATTTTTAAACGATTGGGCGGAAACGAAGAAGTTGCCGGAGATTTGGTACAGCAATGTTTTATCAAAGCCATGGCAAACATACACAAATACGAAGACCGGGGGCTTCCTTTCAGCGCGTGGTTATACCGCATCGCTCAGAACGAGGTCAATATGTTTTTCCGTTCAGAAAAGAAGAACTACTCGGTTGAAATTTCTGACCGTCAGTTATATGCCATTTTGGAAGAAAGCGGCGAGAATTCATTTCAGCAGGAAGATTTGGATCAACTGATCGAAATAATCAATAACTTAGATGAAGTACAGGCAGATTTAATAGAATTACGATTTTTCCAACAACTCAGCTTTAAAGAAATTGCAGATATCTATCAAATATCAGAGGCAAATGCCAAAATGAGAATTTACCGCTTGCTGGAAAAAATCAATACAAATTGGAAACGCGAATCATGAGAAAATTTCAAAGAATAACGAACGAAAAATCACAGGAACCTACCAAGGAACAAATGGTACGTTACAAGGATTTTGCCTCGCTTTCTCATAAATATGAGCGTTTGGCAAAGCGGCCTAAAAAGCCATTATACAAAGACCCGAAATTGTTTTTACTCTTACTGATTATCGGTCTGATGTTTCTATTGGTCTTTTTAGAATCTTAAAATCCTTCAACATCCAGCTTTCTCATTGCGACGAACGATTTCAAAACGCGTTCGCCCACTCCGGGAACATCCACATGAACCAGATAAACTCCGGAAGCAACCGGAATTCCGATTTTGTTCGTGAGCGTCCAATCCAGGTAAGTCTGTGGATTGTCTTTCTTAAACTGGTTCACCATTTTTCCCGAGCTGGTATAAATCGTAATCGTACAAACCTCCGGTAAATTGGTGAATTTAACCCGTGTATCTACTTTATTCCGCTCGTACTCTGAGAAAGCATAGTAAGGGTTTGGAACCACATTGATCAAATCCAATGCACTTGCCAAAACATCTCTGCTTGCTGTCGTTGTCTGTAGATCATTCATTGACCATGAATACATCGGACGTCCTCCGTTCTTTCCTGTTGCAGTATAGTCTGTGTATTGTTTGTTCACACGCAACTTGATACGAGCATTCGATTCTATGAACGAATGATCTTCTGCTGTTAACGGATTCGCAATCCACATCAAACTGGTATACAATCTCTTGTATGAGTTCGTTGTTGCCAATTGGAACTGATCGTAAGTCCAGGTGTTTACTCCATCGTAGTAAGGACAACCTTCTCCGTTGATGTTCACTCCGAACACCCAGATCGGTTGGTTACCTCCGAATACCGGTAAACCATTTCCGTCAAACTCACGGCTGCTTGGATTCCAAACCATGTCTGCTCCATTATCACCTCCCAAGAATGAATTCTCTCCGAAAGCCATGTGCAAACGTGCTCCTGTTTCCAAATCAATCGCATAACCCGGGAACCAGCCCATACCTGTTGTTCCTGTTCCATCCGGATTTCCGTCTTTGTCTACTGATGGTGCTGCAC